>CP172318.1:0-2298340 GCA_044336205.1 Aerococcaceae bacterium WGS1372
AAGAGGCTGGGACAAAAGCCACTAAATAAAAACGACGAGAAATTAGATTAACTAATTTTCTCGTCGTTTTTGATATATATAATTAGGCATACAAAAAGCACCCTGATATAATATTAGTAAATAGACACTAAACATTAAAGGGGTGCTTTTTATGTACGTACATTATAACATGAATCAAACTTCACTTCCATTAGAATTATCTACTTGTATTGATCCCAACCATATTGTTTTTTCTATCTATAACTTTGTCGATTCATTGGACGATCATTACTTTAAAATTTTTGAGACTCAGGACGGTCGTCCTGCCTATCACCCAAAACCACTCATCATGTCTCTTCTTTATGCTTACAGTAAAGGTATTTTTAGTGGTCGAAAGATTGAAGAAATGATGGAAGAAAATCTACCGATGCAATGGCTTGTTGCCCAACAAGTGATTAGCTATCGCACGATTAATCGATTTCGTTCTTCTGACAACTGTAGTCGTCTTTTAGAGAATATATTTATCGAATTTACAATTCAATTAAAATTGGAAAAACTAATCACTTTAGAGAATGTCTTTATTGATGGGACGAAGATTGAAGCCAATGCCAATAAGTATACTTTTGTCTGGAGAAAAGCAACGGAAAGATTTGCGGAACGTCTGAAAACATCTGCTCGTGAATATTACTTTGAAGAAATTCAACCGATGGTTGATGCAGGTATTCAATACGATGAAGAGTTGGAATTGGAAGAGTCTATGCTTCAAGAGATTACCGAACTAATTGAAGAAGAAGTTGAAAAACTGTCACAAGATATTGAAGAGAATCCTGTAAAAGGACCAGATCCTCGTAAACAAGCTCGTCGTCGCCTCAAGAAACATCATCGGAAAGTGAGCCAGGATTTTCTGCCTCGAAAACGAAAGTATCATCAACAGTTTGAGACGTTCGATGGTCGAAACAGTTACTCAAAAACAGATACTGATGCGACGTTTATGCGAATGAAAGACGACCCTATGATGAATGGTCAGTTGAAAGCCGGGTATAATATTCAGATTGGTACAGAAAATCAATTTGTTCTTCATTATGATGTTTTTCCGAATCCGACGGATACACGGACGCTACAACCTTTTATCGAAACCTTTCCTCATCGACCTAAACGCATTGTAGCTGATGCAGGGTACGGTAGTGAAGAAAACTTAACTTACTTAGACGATAATGATATTGACCATCTTATTAAATACAACCGATTTGATAAAGACCAAAAAAAGAAACACAAAACATCAGATAAAAACTTAGGAAATTGGGTTTATAATGAAGAAGAAAAGACCTTTACGCACCCAGACGGTACGATCTATTACTACAGCCATCAATCCAAACGGAGAAATAAATTGAGTGGCTATACTTCTCAAGTAGCGGTTTATAAACCAACAGATCCAGAGAATGCGCCGCAAAAGGCGCTTTACTATAATGAGAAGTATCAAATTTTGAAAAATACAGAAGCAGAAAAGCTTTTATCTAAAGAAGGTTCAACAATCTTTGCCAAACGAAAGATTGATGTTGAGCCAGTCTTTGGCCAGATAAAGGCTAATTTAGGATTCACACGATTTAACCTAAGGGGTAAATCGAAGGTAAAAACAGACATTGGGTTGGTCTTGATGGCCAACAATCTGAAGAAATATGCAAAAAACAAGGTAATAAAATAAGAGAACTTACAAATTCTTTGACAGAAAATGTAGGTTCTCTTTTATTTTAGAATCCAGGACCTTTTGTCCCAGCCTCTTTTGACTGTAATCGTATAGGTGTTTAGCTTATATATCTTTTATTAGTTTGCTTCTTCTAAGTACAAGGCTTTGAACTCTTCTACTCTTGCTGGATCAGCAACTAAAGTGTTACCAGTATCTACAAGGGGTGAGAGGGTAGAGAATGTTGGTAATTTTAGCCCTTGATAAGCAGCATTAATTTCTTCTTGATTAACTGCATATAAGATAGCTTTTCTTAAGTTAGCACTCTCGGTTACTGGACGCCCTGGTGTGTTCACGTTAAAAAGCATGTAAGTAACACCGTTCGATGGAATGGATTGAAGTGTTAAACTTGCTTCATTCTCAACGATTGGATAATCTACTTCACCTAAGCCATACATTAAGTCTATTTCTCCAGCACGCAAGGCAGATAATGCACTCGCTGAATCAGCGATGAAACGGACAGTTACTTGACTGATATTCGCATCTGCCTCAGTGTCTGGACGATAGGCAGGGTTTTTAACAAAGTTGGCTTGATAGTCATTTTTGTCTACTAAGATGTAAGGCCCACTTGCCCACAGATGGTTATCGTATGTATCACCCTCAGTAATTGCTCGTTGATCACCATAAGCAATATCAGAATTTACATCATAATTTTCAATATCATAAGTATTGATTGCTTGCACTTGTTTTTCAGAGACAATCCCTGCTGATTGATGGCCTAGGTAGTTAAGAACTTGTGGGAAAGGTTCTGTAGTGGTTAATTTAACTACTTGGTAATTACCATTAGCATTATTCACTTCATCTTCAGAGACGACTAAGTTTGTAATCTCTTGGTCTAAGCCTTCTTCTAAAGCCTCACGAACAGTTTGATCACTTCCTGAGACAGTCGTTTCTTCTAATTCAGTGATGTCTTCAACAACAGATACTTCTGCAATATGTTCATGCAAGCTGTAAGTACGGTTATCTGGTACTGAGTTTGGGTCTTTAGCTCGATTAAGTGAGAAGATGACATCCTCTGCAGATACTAAATCCCCTGTATCTACAGCAGTTTGGTCTTCGATTTTCGCAAAGTTGATATCATCACGTAAGATAAAGTAGTAGTCAGAGTTCCCTTCACCAATCACATGATTATAGCTCAATGAATTCTCAGATGTAATTTGGTCATCATCAGTTAGGTTAATTAATCGCACATACATGTTAGTGTTTAACTGATTAATGCTTCCATCATTGGCTTTAATCGGGTCAAGAGATGTTAGTTGAGACGATGTTTGCGTCAATACTAACGGACGAGATTCGCTTTGGCTGTCATCAATGTATGAGACAGGTTCCCAAGCAAAGGCTCGGGATTTAGATAGACGAATTGAATCAGGATTCAACAGCTCGTGGTTAAAAGCTTGGGCTTTTAAAGAACTGTATAATGGAATGATATAAGCATTCTCGTTGACTAACCATTCTTCAAATTGCTGATAAGTATCTATATACTCTTCAGTTGTTTGTGAAGCAGCCTGATTAATTAATTCGTCTAGCTTTGGATCGTTTTGAATACTGTTGTCCCCATTACTGATAAATAGTGACCGGACAGCATAGTCTGGGTTACCGGTTACTGTTGTCCAACTTGAGATGGCTAAATCATAGTTACCTGCATCTTTTTGTGATTGGAAGCTAGCGTAATCAGGTTGGATATTCGTCTCAACTTGGAAACCCGCTTTTGTTAATTGGTCACGGATAATATTAACGTCTTGTTCAGAAGCTGATTGAGCTAAGATAGATACTGGAATAGCATCTTGAGCGTTGACAGTTGAAATTGTTGATAGACTAGGTAAGACTGAAGCTGCTAGAAGAGATCCAGTGAGTAATGTTTTGCGTAATGTATGTTTCATTTATAGACTCCTTATTGTTTATATGTTTTATACAGATTAATCAATGGTTTAGATAACAGTGACACCCTTTATCAGAATTCAATGCCACCACCTTCTTTCATAATGAATTGAGCTTGCATGGATCAATTAATTAATGCATCTTAGGGTCTAAAGCGTCACGCAATCCGTCACCTAAGAAGTTAAATGATAGTACTAAAGCAATAATGGCTAATCCAGGATAGATAGCCAAGTAGGGTTGGGTCTCTAAGTAGTCACTTCCAATTCTAAGAATATTACCCCATTCTGGTATATGACTTTCTACTCCTAGACCTAAGTAACTCAGACTACTTGTTGAGATAACGGCTGTTGCGACAGTTAGCGAAGCACGAATAATCATTGCCGTACTGGCATTAGGAATAATATGCTTAAGAATAATCTTCAGATCACTCACACCAACAGCTCGGGCTGCTTCAACATATTCTAATTGCTTCACTTGTAAGACACTGGCACGCATAGTTCTAGCGTAACCTGGTATTCCTCCGATACTTAAGGCAAGAATTAGGTTCTGCGTTGAAGTACCAAAGGCTGTTACAATCGTAATAGCGAGTAAAATTCCAGGAATAGCATATAAGACATCTAAGAGTCGCATAATGACTTGATCGACTTTTTTAGAGTAATAAGCAGATATTGCTCCTAAGAAACCCCCTACGAATAAGGGGATTATAGTTGCTAAGAATCCCACTAAGATTGAAATTCTTCCTCCGAAGATCATACGCGAGAAGACATCTCGTCCGAAGTTGTCTGTTCCCAAAGGATAGGTAATCGATGGGGATTGTAAGATGGCTGAGTAATTATTCTCAACGGTATCGCTATAATTAAATGTTAAATAACTGCTTATAGCCAAAGTTAAGATTAAAACAATGATATAGAGACCAAAAATAGCTACTTCATGGCGAGCGATGTTGGCCAAAATATTCATCTGTCCTTGTTTTGTGTCAGTTGTATGTAGACGGTGGACTAATACCGCAGTGATTAGACTTAAGATATTCCCACCCACAGAGCTTAAAACTAGTAAAATAACAATGAACTTCATGGTTGTTAGTTTAAGTGACTGCAATTTTGAACTTTGAAGAGCTAAGATCCAGTGAATGATAAAACTTATTCCTAAATAGCTAATTCCTAAGTAGAAAGATGGATTTAGTGCGTCCTTTGTAAGGTTTAGTAAGCTAATTGCTAAGGCTGAGAAATCTACAAGGACTGCGAATATTAAGTAAATTTGATGTGCTTTTACTCTTTGGAGTATCAGCATCATACCACTAATGAAACTGAAAGGATTAGCTAGTAGTACAGCTATCATTAAGAGGTAGCCTACCGCTGTATACCAAGGTTGAACGCTAGGATTTCTTTGGATGCGTAGGTTAATATAAAGTCCAAGTAAGCTTAGGGTTAAGTGTATACTACTGTATAATAGGCTGATTAAAGACCATTGGAATCCACTTCGATAGAATTGAATCGCAATAATAATCAGCGATAGAACGAACGATAAACTCGTTGAGAACTTTAAATAACGTTTAGCGGTAGCTGAATAAGTCTGATTCATATAAGCAAGCCTCCTTTCTTAAGTACAAATGATTAATTTTTTAGAGTTGATCGAATTCGTGGATCAATCAAAGCATATAGTAGGTCAACGACCAAGTTTACAAGTGATACAATAATGGCAATATAAATGACACCACCCAAAACGGCTGGGATATCCGGAACGAACTGTTTCTCAACGATATAGGATCCCACTCCGTTAATGTTGAATACTTGTTCGGTAACAGCTGAACCACCTAGCATTCCACCGAATTGTAGTCCCACTACGGTAACGACTGGAATCAAGGCATTCGGAATAATATGGCGAAAGATCATCCGACCTTTGGACATGCCCTTGGACTTAGCTGTTAACAAGTAGTCTTCATGGATAACTTCAAGTGTTGAAGCTCGCGTCATCCGAGCCACCGCTGCCGCTAAGGTTGTTCCTAAAACGATCGCAGGCATCAGTAACGACCATGGATTGCTTGGGTTAAAAGTGGCAGGTAGCCAACGGTTTTTAATTGAAAAATTATAAATAAAGATCAATCCTAACCAAAAAGTTGGAATGGACAAACCAATTAATGCAATAAACATAAAGACTTGGTCAAAGAATGAATTTGCTCTAAGGGCTGCATAAATCCCAGCAGGTACTGCAATGACTAAAGAAATAGCTAGTGAGAAAAAAGTCACTTGTAATGTAATTGGAAAGCGTCGTAAAAGAGCTGATACAACTTGCTCATTACCTACATAAGTAAAGCCAAGGTCAAAAGAGCTAATTCCTTTCAGTGTTCTGAATAATTGCTCCCAATAAGATTGGTCTAGTCCATGTAGTCGATTAAAATTCTCAATCTGCTCAGGTGTCGCTTGGACACCTAGAATATTGACGGCGGGTTCAGAAGGAGAAAAATAAAGCAAAGTAAAGACGACCCAAGAAACACCAGCAATAACGAAAATCATCAAAAACAAGCGCTCAACAATGTAGCGAATAACCGGCATGCGATAGATCGCCATCAGAATATACATAGGAAAGGCTAAGGCAATACTAAGCAGATAACCTATAGGGTTTTGGATAAAGTCCTGATAGATAACTGCCAAAGATAAGTTGTGAACTTCTATCTGCCGGCTAGCTATCTGTATATTGTTAAGATTTTTCAATTGTTTTTCGACGAGTCGATTGGTTTGTTCATCAGTGAGTGGTTGGTTAAAGTAACATTGTTTGTTAATGACTTCTTCCTTTAACTGGGCTTTGATGAGTGCTTGGTCCAAAGTCGTCGTTGCTTCGTTTATATCTTTTGGCCTTTGGATGTACCGGTGTAAAAATATTAAAGTCATCACAAGATGAAGTGGTAAACCCAAGAACCAGAGGGCTGTCTTATAAGGCATCTGCCGCCACATTTGCTGGTAGATGCTAACCCAAGGTTGATTAGTTTGGTTAACGTCGTGCATGATTAGATGATTCACCTCCAAAAAGTTGTGCCCGTCTATTATATCGTCTTCAATATAAAAGCGGTCATTTGGATTTTTCAATACTAGTATTGAAAATTATGAATGACTGATTAGAATGGTGAGATAATAATTATATGTTATACTGACTGGCATATGTCTAGATTTATATTTACTTAATAAGGTGGGAGGCACATATGGCAGAGATTTTGAAGATTAAGCATTTAAATTTGAGTTTTGAAAGTGAGGAAACTGTCCAACAAGTATTAAAAGACATAACGTTCTCAGTTGAAGAAGGTGAAATCGTAGGTATTGTTGGCGAATCGGGAAGTGGGAAAAGTATGACTGCCCGTGCCATTACTCAATTATTGCCTGACAATGCAACTGTTCATCCTGGCAGTGAGATTGAATTCAAAGAACAGCAACTTCTAGGAATGAAACCGAAGAAAATGCGCAAAATTCTCGGCGAAGAGATGGGAATGATCTTCCAAGACCCATTAAGTTCATTGAACCCTATGATGACTGTGGGTGATCAGATTGCAGAAGTTCTTCAGCTTCACCAACCTATGAGAAGGAAGGCCCGACACCAACGGGTTGTAGAACTAATGACTTCTATTGGAATTAAAGACGCTGACCAACGTTACTCTCACTATCCTCATGAGTTTTCTGGGGGAATGCGACAAAGAATTATGATTGCTATTGCCTTAGCAGCCAACCCATCCTTATTGATTGCCGATGAGCCAACGACAGCTTTAGATGTAACTATACAAGCGCAAATTCTTGAACTGATTAAAAAGTTACAAGCAGACTTAAATTTATCAGTGCTTCTGATTAGCCATGACTTTGGTGTGGTGGCTCAATTATGTACGCGAGTCATTGTGATGAAAGATGGCGAGATTGTGGAACAGTGCTCGATTAAAGATATTTTTCACTCACCTCAACACCCTTATACGAAAAAGTTATTAGATGCCGTACCCCGATTAGACCAAGAAAAGCTAGAATCTGAGAAAGTAGCAACTCAGCCATTAATAAAGGTCGAAGGAGTCCATCAAGTCTTTGATATTGGTAAGGGTAAGCGACTTAAAGCATTGAACCATATTGACTTATCTATCCACCGGGGAGAGACACTTGGTCTTGTAGGTGAATCTGGCTCAGGTAAATCTACGCTAGGTCGTGCGATTTTACAACTGAACCAACCGAGCTCAGGGCGTGTATTATTTGAAGGCTTTGACTTAGGACAACTTACTAAAGCAGAAATGTTAAAAGTTAGAAAAGATATGCAAATTATCTTCCAAGATCCTTATGCGTCTTTGAATCCCCGGATGAAGATTGAGGACATTATTGGTGAAGCCTTAGATACTCATAAGTTAGTTCAATCAGCTGGAGAAAGAAGTGCACGCATCGAAGAACTATTGCAATTAGTGGAGTTAGATCCATCCATTGCGAGTCGTTATCCACATGAATTCTCAGGTGGGCAGAGACAACGAATAGGTATTGCACGTGCTTTAGCTGTAGAACCAACTTTTATAGTTGCAGATGAGCCGTTATCTGCTTTAGATGTATCCATTCAGGCACAGATTTTAGATTTACTGAAGCAATTGCAGAAGAAATTGAATCTAACGATTTTATTTATTGCCCATGACTTAGCCGTTGTTAAACAAATTAGTGACCGAGTGGCAGTTATGCGCCAAGGCCAGATAGTAGAACTTGCCTCGACCCAAAAACTTTATGACAATCCATTACATCCTTATACGCAAAAATTAATACAAGCTGTATCCAGTCTTGACTTAGATAATATAGAAGAAAAGATGGGAGATGGTTTGCCAGTAGATTCAACCGCTTCAAGCATTGTTTTGGCTACAGATAACAATTATGCAAAAGATTATCATGGTCTGTATGAGGTTCATCCAGGTCACTTTGTAGGTCACTAGTGAAATTGAATGCAACAAAATCCCCCCTACTGCTTATGGTGGTAGGGGGTTAAGTTAGTTAATTGATCTTATTCAGCACTTTCTTCTGTTTTTTCATCAGTAGCTGTATCTGACTCTTCTGCAGCTTCAGCCTTATAAAATTCACTCTCTTCTAATGGAGCAAAGATAACTGCAGCCGCTTGGCGATCACCCGCATCACCAGTTGGTTGAGATTCATAGTCATCCGCTCCGGTATGGATGATTAAAGTTGTTCCATCTGTTGAATTCAATGTATTTTCGCCTTCTGGATCAAGCGATACATCTGGGATTTCAATGGTTTCACTTACTTTACCGTCTGCACCCACAACTAAGTTAGGTAAGTCTCCGGCATGTGGTCCTGTCTCTGAGTTTGTCCCATGCTCGACATCAGTTGGGTTAAAGTGGCTTCCGGCATCCTCGAAAGTAGGGGCGGTTGCTAATCCTACTTCATGAATATGCATTCCATATTCACCTTCTTCCAATCCTTCAAGTTCTAATTCTAAGGTAACTAAACCTTCTGCATCTTGTCTGAATGTCGCAGTACCTATGCTTTCTTCGTCTGAGTTAATTACTTCTGACTCCACTTCGAAAGCATATTCTTCAGTGACTTCAATTATTTCGCTTGTTTCTAGGCTTTCTTCGGTAGACGCTTCCTCCTCAGCCATAGCGTTCATGATGGAAGGGCTAAATGCTCCAAGTAACAATCCTGCACTTGTGAGTGATACTAATTTTTTGAAATTTTTCATGTTAATTAATCTCCCTTTCTTTATGATATATTCATGGTATCATGCTGATTTTGCTGTGTCATACGATATACCTTATAAGTTGATTTACAATTTAACTACAAATATTACTTGAGTATTATGATTAAGTTTAGGGAAGATGAATCTGCTCAATCATGAGTAGTTGGGTTTTAATATCTAAACCTCCAGAATAACCAGTTAAGCTACCGTTTTTACCAATGATTCGGTGACATGGAACGATGATAGAGATGGGGTTCTTTCCCACGGCTCCTCCCACGGCACGGACGGCTTTGGGATTGTTAATCTGTTGGGCTATATCACCATAAGTGGTTGTTTGGCCATAAGGTACTTTTAAGAGCTGATTCCAGACGGCTTGCTGAAAGCTTGTGCCATGATTTAGATCTAGTGGTAAGTCAAATACCTCTCTTTCACCGTGCATGTACTCTTCTAATTGTTCTTTGGCTTGTTTGAGCCAGTGTGTTTGATTATTATCCATTCCATTAGCTTCAATGAGCTTATAATCTTTAAAGTAGTAGGATAGGGATGAAAAATTTTTGTCATCAGGACCTACATAAGCAAGCCCTTTTTCCGTAGCTATCAAAGTGTAAGTGCGATTGAGGAAAGAGACAAAAGTATAGTATAATATGCCAGTCATTTGAATTTTCCTTTCTATAATATAAGCTATATTCAAACATCTTTGTATAAGATAGTTTATCATGGTGGCCGGTGATACTGTAGTAGAGTGAATAAGCGGAGAGATTAATTCATAATAATTGAATGAATGGATTGCATAGAAGGAATATTTAAGTTAAAGTATAGTTGGTGTGAAACAAATACATGTTTCACAAGAAGGTATATAAAAGGAGAAGTTATGACTGTCGAAGAATTTATTCAAGCGCTCGAAGCGAAGGGAATTTCGCTAACACAAAGACAAATCGACCAATTCGCAACTTACTATCAACTGTTAGTTGAATGGAATGAAAAAATCAACTTAACAGCTATTACAGAGAAGTCAGAAGTGTACTTAAAGCATTTCTATGACTCATTGATGCCATTATGGATGGCTTCTGATTATTTCACTGACCAAGCTAAGCTGATGGACGTAGGAGCTGGGGCTGGATTTCCAAGCTTTCCGATAAAAATCGTCCGCCCTGACTTAGAAATTACAATTGTAGATTCACTGAATAAGCGTATTAATTTCTTGAACTTACTTTCAGAAGAGTTAGGCTTAGAGAAAGTCCAAGCAGTCCATGGACGAGCGGAAGAAGTAGGGCAAAATAAAGACTACCGTGGTCAATATGACTTAGTGACAGCACGAGCAGTGGCTTCGTTGAATGTTCTAAGTGAGTTATGCTTACCAATGGTACAAAAAGGCGGTTACTTTGTTGCTCTGAAAGCTCAACGTGCAGATGAGGAAATTCAACAAGCTCAAAAAGCTATTACGACTTTAGGGGCAAAGTTTGAAGAACAGATAAGTGAGAACCTGCCGGTAGAAGAGAGTGAACGTGAGATTATAGTGATTAAGAAAACACTCGACACCCCTAAGAAATACCCACGGCGTCCAGGAATGCCAACAAAGAAACCATTATAGAAGGAGGAGACGCATATGAGTAAAACGATTGCGGTTGGTAATCAAAAGGGTGGAGTAGGTAAGACTACTACCACAGTAAACCTAGGTGCGGCTCTAGCTCGCTTAGGAAAGAAAGTATTGATCATCGATTCGGATTCACAGGGGAATGCGACCAGTGGACTCGGAGTAGAGCGCAGTACTCAAGATGCGAGTCTCTATGAAGTGCTCGTGAATCAAGTGAAGATTCAAGATGTTATCGTTCAAACGAGTCAAGAAAATTTAGAGATTGTTCCTTCGAATATTCAACTTGCAGCTGCTGAGTTGGAATTAGTTAATATTGAGAATCGTGAATCAAAAATGAAAGAGGCCATTGCCCCGATTCGTCAAGATTACGATTATATACTGATTGATTGTCCACCGTCATTAGGTCAATTATCGGTTAATGCTTTTACAGCGAGTGATACAATCTTAATCCCAGTTCAAGCAGAATATTATGCCCTTGAAGGTTTAACCCAGTTATTGAATACGATTCGACTTGTTCAGAAAACTTATAACCGACAATTTCGTATTGAAGGGGTCTTAATTACAATGTTAGATGCCCGGACTAATTTGGGTTTTGAAGTCATGGAAGAAGTTCGTAAATATTTCCATGAAAAAGTATATAACACAGTGATTCCTCGAAATATCCGTCTTTCAGAGGCACCTTCCTTTGGTCAATCTGTTATTGAATACGATCCAAAGTCGCGAGGTGCAGAAATGTACATTGAGCTCGCAAAGGAAGTGATAGCTAATGGCGAATAATAAGCAACGCAAACGTGGTGGATTAGGCCGCGGGATGGATGCTTTATTCTCAATGTCTTTTGAAGAGACACCAGGTGAGAATGAGATTGTGGAAGAGATTTCCTTAGATCAAATACGTGCTAACCCTTACCAACCACGTAAGAAATTCAATGAAACAGCTTTGAATGAATTGGCTGAATCAATTAAACAAACTGGTGTGTTCCAGCCTGTTATATTAAGACAATCTACCGTTAAGGGTTATGAATTAATTGCTGGAGAGCGACGTGTTCGTGCAAGTCGTATGGCTGGAAAGACAACGATACCAGCAATTGTTCGTAATTTAGATGAAGAACAGATGATTGAAATTGCTGTCGTGGAGAACTTACAACGTGAAGATTTAAGTCCATTGGAAGAGGCAGAAGCTTATAATATCTTAATGGATAAGTTAGACTTGACCCAAGCTCAAGTAGCCGAACGCATTGGTAAGAGTCGCCCATATATTGCTAATTACTTGCGGTTATTATCATTACCTGAAGAGATTAAAAGTCTTGTTGGTACAGAGTTGTCTATGGGGCAAGCCCGTACGATTCTAGGTTTAAAGGATAAGCAATTAATGGTTGAGCTCGCTCATCGTGTTATTGAAGAAGGTATGACTGTTCGTCAATTAGAAGAATGGGTACAGGCGGCTAATGAGAAGGACTCACAATCAGAGGTTGAAGATGAAGAAGCGAACCAAGATGCGCCAGTAACTGCTAAAAAGCCAAGGCATTATCTAGCGATTGAACAACAGATGCAAGATTACTTCGGGACGAAGACGATCATCAATCAACGCGGTGAACGTGGGAAGATTGAGATTGAATTTCTGTCAGAGTCAGACCTGATTCGAATTATTGACTTGCTGAATATACAATTGTAAGGAGAGTATGAGATGAATCGAAAAGAATTTGATAAACTCGATATTGTTGAGATGAAAAAACCTCATGCGTGCCAAACCAATCGTTGGCAAATTATTCGAATGGGGATGGATATCCGCATTCGTTGTATGAATTGTAATCACATTGTGACGATGACACGTCGTGATTTTGAGAAGAAAATGAAGAAAGTGCTTGTCAAAGCAGAAACAAACGAATAAATAAACTGAAATTTAGAAAGAGAGTGACTTTATGGCTTTAACAGCTGGAATCGTAGGTTTACCAAACGTAGGTAAATCGACACTTTTTAACGCAATTACTAAGGCGGGAGTAGAAGCTGCCAACTATCCGTTCGCAACGATTGACCCAAACGTAGGGGTTGTTGAGGTACCGGATTCGCGATTAGAAGATATTACGGAAGTAGTTAAACCCAAGAAGACTGTTCCAACGACTTTTGAATTTACTGATATTGCTGGAATTGTTAAAGGAGCAAGTAAAGGTGAAGGATTAGGAAACAAATTCTTAAGTAATATTCGCGAAGTAGACGCTATCTGTCATGTGGTACGTTGTTTTGAAGATGAGAATATTACTCACGTTGACGGTACTGTAGATCCGATTGCGGATATTGAAACGATTAACCTTGAATTAATCTTAGCTGATTTAGAATCAATTGAGAAACGTATTACACGTGTTGCTAAGATGGCACGAATTAAAGATAAGGATGCAATGGCTGAGTTAGCAGTTTTAGAACGCGTGAAAGAAGCCTTAGAACATAACCAGTTAGCGAACTCACTTGAGTTTACTAAAGAAGAGTTACCAATTCTTAAGAGCTTATTCCTCTTAACAGCCAAAGACATGTTATATGTTGCTAATATTGGTGAAGATGAGGTAAGTGATCCAAGTTCGAACCCACACTTAGCAAAAGTAATTGAACTTGCAGCAGCTCAAGGAGCTGAAGTCGTTCCTGTATGTGCAAGCCTCGAAGAGGAAATTGCTATCTTAGACGATGAAGAAAAAGCTATCTTCTTAGAAGACTTTGGACTAGAAGAGTCTGGTTTAGACCGTTTAATTCAGAAAGCTTATACCTTACTTGGTTTAGGTACTTACTTTACTGCTGGTGAGCAAGAAGTGCGTGCTTGGACCTTTAAGAAAGGGATGAAAGCACCTCAAGCCGCCGGCGTTATCCATAGTGACTTCGAGCGAGGATTTATCCGTGCTGAGACAGTTTCTTACGACCACCTGATGGAAGCAGGTAGTATGGCTCGTGCCAGAGAGCTCGGTTACTACCGTTCAGAAGGTAAGGAATATGTCGTTCAAGACGGCGATATTATGCTGTTTAGATTCAATGTTTAGAAGCGGAGTAGAGAGGTGACAATTATGTCAGAAGATAAGAAAAATGAGTTAGAAGAATTAGACGTTCAACCCACTGAAGAAGTGGAAAAACCAGAGACTGACGAAGTGGAAAACGTCGAAGCAACCGAACCGATTATTGAAGAAGAGAAGGTTATGGCGGGTGTAAGTCGTAGCCAGTTTGAACGCTTAACAAATAAGAATAAGCAGTTTATGGTTAATGTTGATAAGCAGTTATCTAGTCAATTGCATTACGAAGTTCAAGAACGAGTGTATGCTGAGATGATAGAGACTTTAATTAATGGCCAAGCAACAAGTCAAACAGCGCGTCAAATCTATGGAACACCAACTGAAACGGTCCAAGTCATCTTAGAACAAGAATTCCCCGATCCAGCTAAACAACCTGTAGAGAAATCTCCAGACTGGCAAATTGCTGTAGATGGTGGGTTAGTTTTAGGATCTCTATTCACTTTCATTACGGGATTATCCATGATGAATGCAGAAGAAGGAGCTTCGACGGCCTTTATGGGATTAACCACTTTAATTATCAATTATTTAGTTGCTGGGGTTGCGATGTTAATAACATCTAAAGTAATGCCAGACCTTGACGCACCTAAAGGAGAGCGTCGCTTATGGCGTTACTTCGGGGTATCGATTCTAGCTATGTTTGGTTGGTTCTTAATTGTCAGCATGAGTGCGGTATTAATACCAAGTGTTCTTAACCCTACGTTCACACCAATGACCTATATGATTATTGCGGCGGTTACTTTTGGGGCACGATACTTATTCAAACGACACTATAATATTCAAGGTGGCGTATTCTAATTATAAAACTTACCAATCAAGTTTAACTTGGTTGGTTTTTTTGAAAGATTGAACAAATACACGAACATTAATAATTTTTAATTTGGAATAGTTTGTTTTTCTATTGAAGCTTTTATTGATAAGTGTTAACTTAGTAAAAATATCTAAAGCCAAATTTTATAGGAGGATTTGAATGAATTCATGGAACACTAAATTTCAACGCGAAGGTTATACTTTTGATGATGTGATCTTAATACCAGCGGAAAGTCACGTATTGCCTAACGATGTAGACTTATCAGTAGAATTAGCGCCAAATCTTAAATTAAATATACCAATCCTATCTGCAAGTATGGATACAGTAACTGAATCTGAGATGGCGATCGCAATGGCTCGTCAAGGTGGATTAGGTGTTATTCACAAGAACATGTCCATTGAGCGTCAAGCTGAAGAAGTACGTCGAGTGAAACTTTCTGAAAATGGTGTGATTAAAGATGTTTTCTACTTAACTCCTGGTCATCTTGTTCAAGATGCAGAAGATTTGATGAAAAGAAACAATATTAGTAGTGTCTTAATTGTTAAATCAGAAGATGACTTAACTTTAGTAGGTATTATTACTAATCGTGACACACGCTTTATTGCAGATCTTAATGTGGAAATCTCAACGGTTATGAACGATGAAACATTGGTTACTTCACCAATGGGTACTTCATTAGAAGAAGCGGAGAACATCTTATTTAACAATCGTATTGAGAAATTACCTCTAGTTGATGAAAATGGCCACCTAGCTGGATTAATCACAATGAAAGACATTCAAAAATTAGTTGAATTCCCTAATGCAGCCAAAGACGAACATGGTCGATTAATCGTTGCGGCTGCGATTGGTGTAACAAGTGATACTTTTGAACGAGCGGAAGCTTTAATTAATGAACAAGTTGACGCGATTGTGGTGGATACAGCTCACGGTCATAGTGAAGGTGTCATCCGTAAAATCAAAGAAATCCGTGACACATTCCCAGATGTAACAATTATTGCAGGTAACGTCGCAACCGCTGAAGGAACGCGTGCTTTATTCGAAGTAGGAGTTGACGTTGTAAAAGTTGGGATTGGACCAGGTTCAATCTGTACAACTCGTGTTGTAGCTGGGGTTGGAGTACCTCAACTTACTGCTATCTATGACGCAGCAACTGCCGCTCGTGAATATGGTAAAACAATTATTGCGGATGGTGGAATTAAGTATTCAGGAGACATTGTTAAAGCCATTGCCGCTGGTGGAAATACTGTGATGCTAGGAAGTATGTTAGCTGGTACAGATGAGTCACCTGGTGAATTTGAAATTTTCCAAGGCCGTCGCTACAAAACTTACCGTGGTATGGGAAGTTTAGCTGCTATGGAAAAAGGCTCAAGCGACCGTTACTTCCAATCTAAGAATGAAGCTAATAAGTTAGTTCCAGAAGGTATCGAGGGTCGTGTAGCTTACAAAGGAAGTATTCAAGACATCATCTTCCAAATGATTGGTGGAATCCGCGCAGGAATGGGTTACACAGGATCAGCTAATATCAAAGAATTACGTGAAGAAGCTCAATTTATCCGTATGAGTGGTGCAGGTTTAATCGAATCTCACCCACACGATGTGAATATTACTAAAGAAGCACCTAATTACTCACGCTAATAATTAATGAATATAAACACAGATTGAATTTTCAATCTGTGTTTTTTTGTTGGTTGGCCGTTGGACTGGTGATTTTAGTCTTAAGTTGGATAGTTCGTTTGTATTCAATATTTCTAAGGCGGAAGTAATTAATAATAACGTCATTCTTTTGTCATTTTCTTGTAAATATTGTCATAAAATGAATAATCAACTAATAAATGGTGAAGATACTTAGGTGTTTCCATGAATGTAAGTGATTATCTAGAGAGAGTTGCTAATTAGTGTTATAATTAAATTGAAGATAAGAAAGTGACTTTAAAGTTTCATTTTAGAAAGGATGAGCGTGATGTCTCATAAAAGCAATCGTAAATTTACATTAACCGTCGCTTTAGCTGCCTCAATGATGACAGTAGGGTTAGGTCGAGTGGCCGCTCAGGATTTTGTTCGCCCTGAACCAGGAGACGCTGCATATTTACCAGGTTATAGTTTAGTGGAACGATACTTTCCAACAGTAGATGCTGCCGTGAAGTATGGTCGAGCTAATTTTAATTATAATATTCATGAGAATTTCCACGTAACGATGGATGAGCATGGTGCCTATCTCTATTATGAATTATTGGACTCCTCAGAAGCACCTGAGGAACCCGAAGTACCATCTGACAACATTTATGTCGTTCAATCCGGAGATTACTTATACAAAATTGCCAACCAATTTGGTGTGACGGTTCAAGATTTAATCGACTGGAACAACTTAGATTCTAACTACCTTTATGTCGGGCAAAAATTAGTCGTAGTGGATCCTAGTGGCGAAGTTCCCGAAGAACCTAAAGAGCCTGAGGAACCCGAAGTACCATCTGACAACATTTATGTCGTTCAATCCGGAGATTACTTATACAAAATTGCCAACCAATTTGGTGTGACGGTTCAAGATTTAATCGACTGGAACAACTTAGATTCTAACTACCTTTATGTCGGTCAAAAATTAGTCGTAGTGGATCCTAGTGGCGAAGTTCCCGAAGAACCTAAAGAGCCTGAGGAACCCGAAGTACCATCTGACAACATCTATGTGGTTCAAGCAGGTGACTACTTATACAAAATCGCCAACCAATTTGGTGTGACGGTTCAAGATTTAATCGACTGGAATAACTTAGAGAGTGATTTCTTACAGATTGGCGATGAATTAATTATTAGAGAGTCATAGGCGGATAGTTTGTTACCCTTAGGGATTCTATTATTTAAACATTGAATCATTATTGATTCTTATTTGCCATCCCACACAGCTGAAGAATTTATAAACAATTTTCCTAAAAGTCCTAACTTTGAAAGTTGCTAGGTGAATTCTTGGCTAAGTGGGATTTTTTGCGGATTTTTATAAGAATAGAACATTAGAATTTTATGTGAAAAGATTGGAGATTTTATATTGATTCTGTCTAAGCACTACATTTTGTAGTTAAAAAGGGTATAATAGATTACGAGCAGTGTAAGTAGGAGAGAGGGAGGATTATTATGCGTATATTAATTGCTGACGATGATAAAGATATCGTTGATTTATTGAATATTTACTTAAAAAATGAAGGCTACATTGTAGAGAAAGCTTTTAATGGTAAGGAAGCTTTACAACTTATTGAAGATGCAGAGGGAGAGTTTAACCTTGTCATCTTAGATATCATGATGCCAGAAATGACAGGATTAGAAGTGGTTGAAGAGATGAGAAACAAAGGGATAGGCTCTCCAGTTATTATGGTAAGTGCCAAGTCTACCGACCATGAAAAAATCGAAGGACTACTAGCCGGAGCGGATGATTATGTAACAAAACCATTCAATCCACTTGAAGTGATGGCGCGTATTAAATCGATATTGCGACGTCAACATAGTTATTCTGGAATGGAAACACAATCTGATACTATCCAAGTTGGTCCGTTAATTATACGTAAAGATTCTCATGAAGTAAGAACAGAAAATGACGAGTTGATTCAATTGACGGCCTTAGAATTTGGTATCTTGTTCTTACTAGCAAGTCACCCTAACCAGGTGTTTAGTGCCGAAGAGATTTTTGAAGAGGTATGGAATCAAGAAAGTGTTGTAAGTGCTAAGACAGTTATGGTGCATGTCAGCCATCTAAGAGATAAGATTGCTGAAGCAACCGGTGGTGACAAGGTCGTCCAAACTGTATGGGGAGTTGGTTATAAGGTTGAAAGATGATGCAACGACAATATTATCAACAGATCTCACGCGTTCAGATAAGATTGACCTCATTGGTATTGCTTCATCTACGTTAGCTATTGTATTCTTTGTCTACTTGGGAATTATCCTTGGTTTGAGTATAGTGATTAATACCCGTTTAGATTTTCTGGATGGGATTAATCTTTTTCAATTCTTCCGATTATGGCGTGTTCCATACAATCAGATTATCACAGTGATTACTTTGAGTATCGGAGGGTGGATTACACACCGCCGAGTGACGCGTTATAAGCGAATATTCATGTTAAAGCATGCTTTAGATAACTTGAATTATATCTCAGATACGGGCATGTATAATCATCGGATTGAGAATGCAAATCTTGGAAATATGTCTGCTTTCATATCGAGCATGAACCGATTAATTGAAAGTACTCAGCATTCTTTAGAAGAGGAACGCAGGTCAGAGAAGACAAAAGATGAATTAATCGCTAATGTTAGTCATGACATCCGAACTCCATTAACTTCAATTATCGGTTACTTGGATGTCATCGTGCACCAACAGTATCAGTCCGAAGAAGAAAGAGATAGATACATTCAAATCGCTTATGAGAAAGCCAAAGCTATGAGAACGTTAGTGAACGACCTTTTTCTATATATTGAATCAGGTCAAGCTACTTATGAGGTTCAAGCTCAACCAATTCCAATTAAACTATTTTTCGAACAATTGGCTGCAGAATTTGAATTAACAGCTAATCAACAAGGCATTGAGATTGTAGTTGAAGTAGAACCTGAAGACTTACAAGCGATGATTGATGTGGATAAAATGGCACGCGTCTTTAGTAATTTCTTATCCAATGCCTTAAAGTATGGATTTGGAGATTTAATTCGCCTCAGAGCCTACACAAATCCAGAGAAAACAAAACTATTCCTTGAAACACGCAATAATGGTGAAGTACTTAAAGAATCAGAATACAATAATATCTTCCAAAGAAGTTATCGAACAGAGAAATCACGAACATCTGAAATTCCAGGAAGCGGTCTAGGTTTATCCATTGTGAAGAATATTGTTTCTTTGCATGAGGGGATTGTTTACGCTACGGTTGAGGATGATGAGACGGTGTTTAGAATCCAGCTGAGTCATTCGGAAGAAGGTGACACAGAATGAGGTTATTAGTTAGAATTTTAATATTATTTATGGTAGTGGGAAATTACATCCCTAAAGTTACTTTTGCTGCAGGCACGATCCCGACTATCGATGCACCTACTGCTATGGCAATTGATAGTGAGAATGGTTTGATATTATTCGAGAAGAATAGCGACCAAGTCTATGAAGTTGGGTCAATTAGTAAATTACTCACCGCCTATGTGAGTATGAAGATTGTTCAAGAACGTGAGGATCTAGACGAGAGTTCGATTGTTCCTATCTCGGACCAAGCGTATAACTTGAGTCAAAACTATGAAATTGGTAATGTTCCTCTAAGGCAAGATTATAATTATTCAGTCAATGAATTAGTTGAATCGATAGCAATTAACTCGGCCACAGGTTCAGCGCTTGCGTTAGCTGAATTTGTTGCGGGTAGTGAAGAAGAATTTGTTCAAGAGATGGAAACACAACTTGAAGAGTGGGGACTGGAAGACTACGAATTAGTGAATGCAACGGGTCTAAGAAAAGACGGTGACTCAGGGTCTATGAATGCTTTTTCGGCTGAAGTTGCAGCCGTCATTGCTTATCATTTAGTTAATGATTTTCCACAATTTGTCACTTACGGACAAGAAGTAGAATCAGTCTTCAAGCCAAATACTGATGATCCGATTGAGATGAACAATAATAATCAAATGCTTTCGGATAAGCCTTATTTTTATGAAGGTGTCTTAGGCTTAATGCCAGGTAGTTCATCCGAAGATGGTACTGGTTTCGTCTCTTACGCGAATATTGATACCTTTGGTGTCATTACGGTGGTCTTAGGATCTAAAGATGAAGAAAGCCGTTATGAAGAAACGATACAACTATTAGACTATAGTTACCGAGCTTATATGAAAGAATTAGTGCTTGAAGCGGGCCAAGAAGTCACACAAACTGGACGCATTACTGTTCAAGGCTCTAATACTAATGTTGCAGACTTAGTTTACGGTGAGGACCTTTTTTTAGTGGTTCCGATTGTAGATACAGCACCACGCTTGGAGTATCATTTCCAACCTAATCAGAAAATCTTCAAAGGGGATCCTTTCTTACAAGCTCCGATTGAAGAGCAAGAGGAGATTGGTGTGATGAGTGTGAATAGTGTGGGTGTTGAACAAGTCTTTCTTCCTTCAACTAAAGGAAACATAGCGCCGATGGTGCTACGAACACCTTTGGAAGAAGCAACTTGGTACGTCAAAGGATGGCAGTCTTTCTCCGAAGGAGTGGGCGATTCTTGGGAATCGATGCGACAATTTTTTGTAGAATTATTTAATTAAGCTAAAGAATAGAAGGGGTGTTAGAATGAGTCAATTTGATAAAGCAGTGTTTGCCGGTGGGTGCTTTTGGTGTATGGTTCATCCTTTTGATGAGATGGATGGGGTAGAGGCAGTTACCTCAGGATATACAGCTGGAGATGTAGAGAATCCAAGTTATGAACAAGTTAAGGCTGGAACTACAGGACACACGGAAGCCGTTGAAATTACCTTTGACCCAGAGAAAATTTCTTACCAACAATTGTTAGATATTTACTGGTCAAGTATGGACCCAACGGATGCAACAGGTCAGTTCTTCGACCGTGGTTCATCTTACCGTCCAGCAATCTTTGTAAACTCACAAGAGCAACGTGACTTGGCAGAGGCTTCTAAAGAAGCTTTGGATGCAAGTGGTCGCTTCTCTAAACCAATTGTTGTGCCTATTGAAGATGTTCATCCGTTCTATCCGGCTGAAGAATATCACCAAGACTTCTACAAGAAGAATCCAGAACACTATAAACGTTATTCAACTGGTTCAGGACGTGTCGCTTTTATTGAAGAGCATCAGGTTTAATTATATGCAGCACCTCTAATGATTAGAGGTGTTTTTTGTTGGTGTAATTGAGAGTATTACTTTGATGCATGGTGGTCGATAATGATAAACTGATATTAAGAGAAGAATGAATATAAAGCGAGGGATAGTGATGGAACAAGTCGGTATGTCGGTGGAGGAGGTCTTAGAAAGTTTCGAAGAGAAACATCGGTCAGTGATGGAAACCTTGATTAAAAAAGTACACCCAGCAATCCGAATATAGAACCTACTGTCTGGTAAGGGGTGTTCTGGGGAGGAAACCAGCAAAGTATTCTCGGCTACGGAGAGAGGGTATATCGAGTATCCAGTGGTCAGAACGGTACTTGGTTTCGAGTCGGTTTGGTCCACTAGAAGAATTATTATAATTTAGTATGTTTCCGCAGTTAAAAACAGCCAGTACTTACTTAACAACTATAAGGACGAGCTAGGAAAAGTAAAACCCAGAGCGAGCAGCATTAGTTTTATCCGCTTAGAACTTGTCGACTTAGACCAACTTCAAAATTTATAAAATGAAAGTTTAGCTGAAGTAGAATAATATAATCAATAAGGAGAAACAGATGATGAAAATAAGAGCCCTAGAAAAAAGTGATCTTGAACAAGTTCATGTGCTTAACAATGAACGAGAAGTGATGGCCTATTGGTTTGAGGAACCATATGGGTCTGTCGATGAGTTGGAGCGACTTTATGATAAGCATATCTTTGATCAATCTGAACGTCGCTTTGTAATTGAATTGGCGGGTGAGTTTGTTGGTGTGGTTGAATTGATGGAGATCGATTATATTCACCGAAATTGTGAAATTCAAATCATTGTCATTAAAAAATATCGTGGTCAAGGACTAGCTCAAAAAGCACTGCGTAAAGGTCTGGATTATGCCTTCCGTATCTTGAATATGCATAAAGTATACTTAATCGTTGATGTGACCAATGAGCCAGCTGTTCATATATACAAGAAGCTAGGCTTTAAGATTGAGGGGACTATGAAAGACCATTTCTATACTTATGGGCATTATCAAAATGCTTATTTCATGGGTATTTTGAAGGATGAGATTGATTTTGAGCGAGTGGATGAGTCTTCCGAAGATTAGGATCAATCAATATGCAAATTAAAAAACCACCAAGTTTCATTCATTGAACTTGGTGGTTTTGCGTTTTTAAATTAGAATAGGTCGCTGACAGTATCAAAAAGATCTTTCTCTTGATCGATTTGAGCTTTGTTCCCAATAACCGCAACGGTACCTTGGTCGATAATCGCTTTAAAAGCATCGCTTAAAGCATTCAATTCAGCTTGTGTTGTTGCGAGCACTTCTTCTTTCAATTGAATCGTATCAGCCGTTGTTCGGCTCGTTTGATATTGAGAGAAGGCACGCTTTCCTTTGTGGTAAGCAGACAACGGTTGATCTAAATTACTCATCGTTCCGATAATTGTCTTGAGTAAGCTAGCTTCATCTAATTCAATGTTCGCGATAAAGTCACTAATACCGCGGTAAGTATCCAAAGTCTTCGCGATATTCGGGTCACGATAAGAAGATAATTGAATGCCACCATTAAGTAGTTGCCTGAACATTGAACCATAGGCACCACCTTTGACACGGATATTATTCCATAAGTAATCGTAACGAAGTAAGTTAGATAATACTAAGCTAGGCCCACTGAAACCTAAGTGACCAATCAATGCATCTGAAGCTAAGCCGACGTAGTTAACGTCTTGAGCTGTAATGAAAGCTTCATTAGCTTTCTCGCCTGCTTGATATTCAACAGCTTGACCCAATGGTTCGCCAATCAGGTCATTGAAAGTTTGGAGCACTGCTTCTTTCACAGCCTCTACACGACGGTTTTCACCAATATATAAGACATTGATGCGCGATGTGTTAAGTAGACGCTGCATCATAACCTCTAGCTTCTCAGAAAGTTCGGAGCTATCACTTTGTTTCAATTTATTTAAAACATCTTTTGTATAGTTGAATTGGTCAATACCGTTAATCAACTCGCCTAACTTACTACTTGCTTTAATATGGCTTAAGGCACGATTAGCTGCTAGAGTGTGAGAACTATAGTTAATCGTATCTTCAAACTCTGAGATATGTTCTTGTGTCACATTCAACAATTCAGACTCTTTAGTGAAGAGTGTATTCGTTAGAATTTCTTTAGTCAATTCGAGTAATTTGTCCGAAGATTCTTCTAACGCTTTCGCGCGAATAGTGAAGTAGGGCTTCAATTCATCGTTTATGTGGTCTTCATAGACGACAACCCCTCCGTGAATGCCCCCAGTATGTAGGTCAATCTGTGTCTGTAATTCACCTAAAGTGTAATTTTTCGTAGACAAGTCTCCCAGTAATTGACTGAGGTAAGATAATAATAAGTAATCTTCTGCCTCAAAGTCAGCGATATCAAAGTAGAAGTCTATGTAATCAATACCTGAAGTAAACTGGTCAGAATGATAGAATTGCGTTCCATTGAATAAATCACTGATAACTAATGGATGATCTTCTGTCTCTGAAGTTAAATCTTCACGTTCTAAAGTAGGAATGGTAGCTAGATCTTCAGCTGTATCTGGAGTCTCTTGACGACTAATTAATGATTGAGTTTGTGCGACTAAACTGTCGATATCTTGGTCAGACAAGCTCGCTTTATATTCTTGAAGCTTTGCTAATGATTCTTTCTCTAAGCGGTCATTTTTACCAGCTTCGGCTATTAGACGAATGTTTACTCGGTAGTCATTATTCAATAATTTATCTTCAATGAGTTTCTCGAAGTAATCACTTTCAACAAGTACAGACAATTGGTCTAAATAAGTTGAGAATTCTAGATAATCAAATGGTGATTCTTCATATAGCCAGCCTTGTAAAGCATTAATGGCATAAAGAACTCCACGTGGATTACTCTCAGAGATTACTGATTCTTTAGTTGTGAACGTGAATTTATTAATGGCGGCACGAATTAAATCTTTCGGTATACCTTTTGTAACAAGCTCTGATAGGGTTGAATCTACTAGATTTTTGAACTCATTCATCTTATCTGCTTGGCTATACTTGGCAGTCATGACGAAGAGGTTAGGGTAACCAATTTGAACAGCGTCCCCAGAGATATCTCCACCAATTCCAGCATCTAATAAAGTTTTCTTCAATGGCGCTTCATTATTACCGAATAACACTTCCGCAAGAATCTTCATGGCATTGCCTGTTAAAGGATTTGTGATATCCCCAATATTCCATGCTAAAGCATTGTAGTCTTTTCCTATTGGGTCGTCTCCATCTGTAATCGAATAAGTCAGATCTATATCTTGCTGGCTCGGTACTGATGGATCAATTGCTAAGTCGATCTCTTCCTGGAGTGGTTCATGACCATCAAAGTACTCAGCTAACATGGAGAAAGCCACATCGGTATCTAAGTCGCCATATAGAATTGTTAAGGAATTAGAAGGATGGTAGTAGGTTTTGTGGAAGTCAACAAATGCTTCTTGCGTCAATGTTGGTATGGCTGAAGGTAATCCGCCGGATTCATATTGATAAGGGGTTCCTTCAAGCAAATGTTTTTTAATCGCATGGAAAAGTTGAGAATCAGCCGAAGCCATAGCTCCTTTCATCTCGTTATAGACCACACCTTTATAGATTAAGTCATCATCCGCGTTCTCTAAGTGATAATGCCATCCTTCTTGTTCTAAGATTTGTGGGTTTGAATAGAGTAAAGGTTCAAATACCGCATCTAAGTAGACGCTCATTAAATTATTGAAGTCTTTTTGGTTGGTAGACGCTACAGGATAGATAGTCTTATCCGAGAATGTCATCGCATTTACAAAAGTATTCAAAGAGCCTTTAACTAATTCTACAAAAGGTTCTTTGGATGGGAATTTCTTTGAACCATTTAAGACCGAGTGCTCTAATATATGAGCAATTCCGTTGTCGTTGTATGGTGGGGTTTTGAAAGCAATTGTAAATGCTTTATTTGTATCGTCGTTATCTAAGTGTAAGACTTGTGCGCCTGTTTCCGTGTGCAAGTATAGGTGTCCTACGGAATGGATATCATCAAGTTCTTTTGTTTCTATGAGTTTGAAAGTCATACAATCCTCCTTGAAAGTTGTTTTATTAGTGTATTGTAGCCCTTCGAATCTATGAATACAAGCAAAGGACTCTGGATAGTGCTAATAATCTTACAGCAAAAAACGCCAGTTGATATACTGACGTCAGATTGTGTGTTGTAGGTTCAATGATGAGGGTGGTGTGACTAGCGAGTTCCCCCGCCTCCACCTCCACCAGCTCCGCCCCCTCCACCTGAGGAAGTTGCACCACCAGTACCGCCGCTACTACTAGAGATGACCGTAGAACTGAATCCGCCACTCGATAGGCCCGATGACCATTGGTGTCTAAAGTGCATGGTTGAATGCCAATAGTGAGGGTAGGAATAGTAATCCGTTGAATAGCTTTCTGTATAAGCCTCTTTCACTGGTAAAATCGATTCAAACTGCTTGTTTACCTTCGTAGAGATACCACCAATAATAGACCAGATTAACAGTTGTGTCATATCTTGTCCTTGGCGTGTGGCTTTTTCAATATCGAGATCATCTAAGTAATTAATGTGTTGAGTAATTTGGTCGAACAATATATCGCCTTGAGGGCTAGCACTGGCTAAAACCATAGGCATTCCCCAGACCTTTTCTTTAGAGAAGGTCATATATCCTTGGTCGGTTAAGTAATTCATAGAATACTCTTTGAGATAATCACTAAAATCCGATACGAGATCTGCATTTTTCTTGCCCCATTCTTCCATGACAAGCGAATCAATCTCGCCTTGAGGATCGGAAGCATCAAGCAACATAAGCCACATTCCTTCTTCAATGGTTGATTCTTTTGGTGGATTATTCACCCATTTGTAGAACGCTAGTGATTGTTTATCCAGCTCTGCTTGGAAGTTACGGATGTGAACGTAGCTAGTGTATTTGGTGCTGAATGTTTTCTTAGTTGTGATGGTTTCAATATCAATCTTTTCTTCTTGTAACCATTTGAGTAAGTATGCTGCAAAGTAATCTTCAAAGTTACCTGCATATAGTTCTTGCAGTAAGTAAGCGATATTTGCAATATCGTTACCATGTTCAGGTGTTTCTGACTGTTTAATATCTTTGTTCTGTTTGATACGATTGTTAGCCGTAACCATCGCGTTTTTGTCTGTTTTTAATTGTCTAAGTTTACGGTAGAACAGAAGAACAGTCGCTGTAAAGAGTCCGAACACAGTAGCAATGATACCTAGGACCCAAGCGATGACAGTATCTGATGAACCGTCATCATCAACTTGAGCATATGAAGAACCTGTATTGGCTTGAGCTCGTTGCTCTTCAAGTGTCATATCGACGTGAGCTGATGCATTAAAAAATTCTGGAGGAAACTGTAACAAGAGAGTGACATCGTTAGAGCTATCTAACGATTCTTCAGCTCGCCAAACAATCTGTTCACCTTCCATCTGTAAGTTGCCTCGGAAACCGTACGCCCAAAATTTTGTATTACTTTGACTGAGGCCTAAAGGAGAATCTAAAGTTAAGACAAGCTCTTCAGTAGGTGTACTTAAGAAAGTATCAAAGTTCCATAACATAGCTTGACCGTCTTCTAAGTTACGAACGATATTAGAGAGGGTATAAGTTAATTCATAGGTTTGGTCCCCATATTCTCCAATACCCCAAACAAGTTCCTTGTCATCTCCTTTGTCAATGACACCATATGAACCTGCCTTATCTTCACGGGAATCACTTGAATCCCAATCAGATTCGTAGGTGAAATCTTTGACCTCAAAACTCACTAGCTCTGAGTCTTGTAAGTTATTCATCTCGATGTAAACTTCGGTTCCTTCGTCCAAGGACATCTCTCGTCTCTCAGTTACAACAGCAGACCCGTCGGGCGCGAGTTCAACATTAATGTCAATGGATTTTAAAATATTTTCAGCATATGCAATTTCTACTTGCATTATCCAGGGTAATGATAGTATAATAACAAGAGTGCCAATGATTCGGTTCATAGTTCTTCATTCCTTGTATGGTTTTACCCTCATTCTAGCACAGTTGAAGTTAAGTTCGTAACAATATATAGCGCAGAAAAAATATTAAAAAAAGTGTTGACAACCATATAGTAAATATTATATTATATAGAAGTCGTCAAGTTCTGACTCGTTAGCTCAGTCGGTAGAGCAACTGACTTTTAATCAGTGGGTCGTAGGTTCGATTCCTACACGGGTCATACTAATCTAATATGATTAGTTAATACATTCAAGCCGGCTTAGCTCAGTTGGTAGAGCATCTGATTTGTAATCAGAGGGTCGAGGGTTCAAGTCCTTTAGCCGGCATATTACAAAAGTTCTCATCGTTTAGATGGGAACTTTTTTGTTTTCACTTTATTTTCCGGCTGAAAAAATTGGTAAATTTTTTGTAAATACCTTTCAGTAATGAAAGAGACAATGAATTGAAATTGAAAAGAGAATGATAACTATAATGAGAATTAATGTAAAGGATAATGATAATGAGATAAAAAAGAAAATGATATAAATAATGAATGGAGAATGTAAATGAGAATGATAATGAAGAATCGCACGGCGATTCATACCACGAATCGTGACATTTAAAAATCTATATTATCTTTTATTTTTTAAGTTTTTTTCTATGAATTTATTCATAGAAGCTGAGACGTAAAGACTATCATATCAATGATTCACAAAAGAATATATATTCAATACGAATATATTCATATGTACATTTTAACTTAGAGGGCTTATGATTATTTTCAGAGGGGTAGATGGTACAGAACAAGTGTACATGCTAATCACAAATATGTTTATGCAATAAAAAAACTAGTCCTTGAGTTTATCAAGCACTAGTCATTCAATTACCCATTCACACTATAATATCGATTCGCCTTAATCAGGCGGTGTCTAATGAGAATCCCAACATATGCTGATCCGGCTGCTTTGATAATTCCTGGGATGATAAAAGGCACGAACCCAGATGCCATGGCAGCAGTGAAAGTCATACCCGCAGAGAGTTGTAGCCAGACTGTTCCGAATAAGAGTGTTACTAGGGCGCCGGCAGAGTTGGCAATAAAAGCCATAAAGTAATTGAATTCTGTCTTTTCAAGGATATATCCTGTAACGAGCCCCGTAAAGATAAAACCAACTAGGTAGCCACCGGTAGGACCGAATAAAACTGAGAATCCTGCGGCCCCTCCAGCGAAGACTGGTAAACCGATTAGCCCCATCAGTAAATAAAGAACAATGGACCAAGTTCCGACTTTCATCCCTAAGATAGTCACAGCTAAACCCACTGCGAAAGTTTGGAGAGTTAATGGGATTAAGGCTAGGGGGATAGTGAATTGGGCTAAGACAGCAGTAATACCAGCGAATAGGGCGACATATATTTGTTTACGGACGGTTAATTTCATCGTATAAGTTCTCCTAACATTTAATTCGTTTTTATGTTAGAAAAAGTGTAACATTGTTAGTCAACCAATTCAAGTTTACAAGTTGACTAAAACGGTAAAAAAACAGTGAGAGTTGATAACCCTCACTCGAAGAACTAATTTCTGTATTGTAGAGCCAATCCTCTCAAGAAGTAACGAATGTAGCGATCACCACAAGGTTTGTAATTACGGTGGCCTTCTTTACGTAAGACAGCGCTCAGTTCGCTATTAGAGAGCTCCAGTCCAGCATCCGCCATGGTATTTAAGATATCTTCTGAAGTGAATGACAATGCGATTTTTATTTTCTTCAAAAAAGAAGTTATTGGCATTATGTTCGTTCAATTCAAGTGGCGGTTGAGGGCCGTCTTTCTTACCGCGTTGAGATATAATTAATCCGTTTAAGAAGCGCTCAAACTGTTCGTCAGAGCAAGTGAGTAGGTAGCCATTCTCCTTAGTTGGTTGAATGTCCTCTTCAGCTTCATTGTCCTGTTGGTTGTCCGTTTTCACTTTTGTTAACATCTCTTTAACTTGTGATTCATTCACTTGAACCCCACCTAGATCAAAGATCGTCACCATGTCAGTGTCTTTAATATCCAGGCTATAGCGAAGTCGACTTAATCGGTCATTATTATTCATAATCTTACCGCCTTTCATTGCTGGGTTGATTATATCAAACTTCGGATGCTTTTTCTGCTATACTACAGTGAATATATAAATTGAAAGAGTGGAAGATATGAATAAACATAATCAACAAAAAAGACAGCTGACTTATACTGTTGAAGAACCAGCGGAGCTATTAGCCTTTATGTTAGAGCAGCGATCAGGCTCTAGCCGTAAGTCCGTGAAGTCCATGTTGACTAGAGGGCAGTTTCAAGTTAATGGAGAAGTGGTAACACAATATAATTACTTGCTTCAACCAGGGCAAGTCGTATCAATTGGGCAATCATTACCAGTTAAGGCTGCAGCATTCCGTTTCAATGGTCTTGAGATTTTATTTGAAGATCAAGATATTATTGTGATTGATAAGGCGGCTGGTTTACTGTCAGTAGCAGGTAAGAATCTGGGTGAGAATACGGCTTATCGTCAGTTAAATGATTATGTGAAGTCGACCAACCACCATTACCGTATCTTCGTTGTTCACCGGCTAGACCGTGATACGTCAGGGGTAATGGTCTATGCTAAAAATGAACATACGAAGAACCAGCTCCAAGAAAACTGGCAAGACGTAGTGAAAGAAAGAACTTATACAACGGTGGTAGAAGGGATTGTCCGCCAAGATAAAGGAACGATTAAGTCATGGTTAACCGTTAAAGATTCTATGCGCGTTCACTCTAGCCCGTACGACAATGGTGGTAAGTATGCAGTGACTCACTATAAAAAAATTAAAAATAACCGCCGATTCAGCCTATTAGAGGTGGAATTAGAAACTGGTCGGAAAAATCAAATTCGTGTTCATATGAGTGAGATTAAACATCCTGTATTGGGGGATAAAAAGTACGGGGCAAAGTCTAATCTTTTAAGACGCTTAGCTTTACATGCAACTACACTAGCTTTCATTCATCCGACGAGCCAAGAGTTAGTTCGCTTTACAAGCCCAGTACCACCAGCTTTTTTTAAGACAGTACGGTAGAATTCTGGAAAATTAAGGGCTTTTGATTAGTGATTCTAAGTCGTGAGGAGTACAATAAAATCATAGGAGGCGAATTATGATGAAATCGTCAGTAAAATGTTGGATAGGGCTAACCTTAGTCGCATTACCACTGTCGCTCAACGTGATTGGAATGGGGAATATTCTTCCTATCACTGCCACTAGTAAAACTGTCAAAGCTCAATCAGTATCGCCAAAAGACCATGCGGTTGAAGTTATTAAAAACCTTGCTAGTCAGTATCCGAATGATACTTTGCCAACTTACATACTTACGCCGGATTTACCAGAATATATTACAGCTGCAACAACCGGTACATCAGATCAAGTTAATTTCAATGTATATTACTATGCTGAAGAGGAAGCCATTGTTGTCAATGAACCAGCTGTCAATGAACTTGACCCTATTGCGTCCATAGAAAAGACTACCTACGAAACAGAAGAAGCGGCTGTCGAAGCAGTCAATCAAGTTTTAGACCTTCAAGGGGAGGAAGTGGACTTAGGCTATGGTTTAACAGGCTATATACAAGGTGCTGCAGGTTCAACTTACTTAAATTGGCAAGAAGGGAACTGGAGCCTCATTGTTCAAGCGAGTAATGTTGAGGGTGAAGACCCTATTCCTTTAGCCCAAGAAGTTGTTGAATATTTGGAAGAAGTTATGTTACCAGCACCTAGTCAAGTCGGGCAAATTCAATTAAGAGTAACCCCTGATGGGTCACTTGAAGCGAATTCTGTGACTTGGCAAGAGGGAAACGTTGTTTACCGCATCAACCACGTTGATGCGATGCATGCTGTCACAATGACCGGGTCAATCTCTGAACCGACTGAACAATAGACGTACGCCATAAGATTTAAAGCCTAGCCACTCGACTTCATTGCTCGGTGGCTAGGCTTCTTTGTTGCAAAAAAATATGTTTTGAAAAAAAGACGACGTTGTCTTTTTTCTAGTAGAATGGTGTGGTGATAAAGTAAGATTAGGCCATAATCTAGTACAATAAGGCGAGCAATGCTCCGGAACCTGTCATTAATTCAATGTTTCTTTGTGATTTTATACTAGTCATGTATTTACCTTTACTAATTGGATTTGAGAACTATTATTTACTATAGTACAAAGAAAAACGCTATGTCTTGTAAGGCATAGCGTTTAAGTTCGATATTTTATAAATTATTGATGGCTTCTTCAACGGCAGTACTACCTTCTAACACTTCGAATTCTTTACCAATAGTATTCGGATTCTCAAGCACGGCAACTAATGTTCTAGCAACATCTTGACGCGGAATATCGCGGATTTCATTTCCCATACCCACTTTGATTTTCCCCGTACCCTCACTATCAACAAGGACACCAGGGTGAATAATTGTCCAATCAAGATCGGTACGATTCTTCAACCACTCATCAGCGTAGTGTTTAGCGATAGTATAGGTACGCAGGCTGTTTTGTTTAAGTAGTTCTTCATGCCCTGTACGGAATGTGCTAACCATAACAAAGCGTTTGACTCCAGCTTTCTCAGCGGCTTCCATGCTCTTAACGGCTCCGTCTAAGTCCACAGCCACTGTCTTATCTAAACCTTTACCGCCGGCACCAGCACTGAAGATTACCGCGTCCACGCCTTCCATAGCTTGGGCAATCTCGTCCACACTACTTTTCGAAATATCTAAGATCACTGTCTCAATCCCACGTTCGTCGAAAAATGGTACTTGGTCCGGATTACGAATCATCGCTTTTTCTGAAATATCTGCATGATCTTTGACCAGTTCAGCAAAGTGTTGTGCGACTTTTCCATAAGCTCCGATAAATAATACCTTCATGAATTGAATCTCCTTTCAAATTCTTTCAACTATTTAATAGTAACATTCAGGCAAATTGAAACCAAAGAATGTGACTCGAATTCAAATTATAATAAAATAAGCCCCAACGTTTATCGCTAGGGCTTGAAGTCTAATTAATTATGTGGCGGATCGACTTTTAGTCAAAAAGATTCCAACGAAAAATCCAATCAAAGCAGGAAAACCCAACCAAAACCAATCTCATAAAAAGGTAAGATAGACTCAGCTAAATTCGTTAATAAGTCGCCGTGAACAAATTGGTAGATAGACTTTGGCAAGACTTTCACCATGTCGAAAACAGCTGCAAACAAAGTGAACGCTGTCACTGATTGATAAATTTGACGGCTGTGAATGGAAGGTTCGATTAAATTTAACAGGATTAAAGTAATAGCCAAAGGATAGAGGAGCATTAACACCGGTAATGAATAGGCGATAATCTCATTCAGTCCAATATTAGCAATGAAAAATGAAATGATTGTCGCAATAAACGTCCAAGCTTTCTGCGATAGGAAACGAGGAAAGAGCTCACTAAAGGTCTCAGATAAGGCAACGACCAGTCCAATGGCTGTTTTTAAACAAGCAACAGCCATCACTGCTGCTAATAGAATTTGACCAAAAAAGCCAAAGTAATGTTGGGTCGCAATGGAAATCGCTATACCTCCATTAGGTGCTAATTCCGTATAGCCCATACTTTGTGCGCCAAGTAAGGCTAAGAAAGTATAAATGATTGCCATAACGGACAAAGCAAGGATTCCACTTTTAACCGTTTCGGTGGCGACGCGTTGAGGTTGAGTGATGCCCATGCTTCGGATTGATTTAATAATGATGATTCCAAAAGCTAAGCCAGCCAGTAAGTCCATCGTGTTGTAACCTTCAAGTAATCCAGTCGATAGAGCAGTCTGTTGATAAGATTCAACAACAGCTTCAGTTGCAATAATCGGATCCTCTGAGAAAAATGCGCGAATTAAAATCACTGCCAATAATATAAGGAAAGTTGGGTTTAAGTAACGCCCCACCCAATCCAAGATATCGCTAGGTCTTAAAGAAAAATAAAGCACAATAATATAAAAAATAAGCGAGTAAATGAATAGCCAGAGACTTCCTTGCTCAGATGGAAGGAGGGTTGATAAGCCAACTTCATAAGAAACTGTCGCTAAACGTGGTGTCGCAAAGAATGGTCCGATGGTTAAATACAAAGCTACTGTGAAGAAGTAGCTGTATTTTCTTGATACTTTTTGACTCATATCGATAACGGAGTCACTGTGTGACAAGCCCATAGCGACAACGGCTAATAGTGGCAGGCCAACCGCTGTAATGATAAAGCCTAAAACAGCTAGCCATACATTACTACCCGATGCCTGTCCTAAAGAAACCGGGAAGATAATATTACCTGCTCCAAAGAAGAGTCCGAATAACAGAGACCCCAGTATCATAATATCTTTGAAAGTTAGTTTTCGAGTGTCTTGATTCATAATATACCTACAATCTTTAATTTATTTTAGACTATAGTGTAAAGACTTCAGCCCTACATAGCAATAAGAATTTGATTAAAATGATATTTTGTCGGATATGGGATGGGTTTTGCTGGCTACAATGAATGTCCTAAAATGCCCGGTATGTCTACTACTATGAACAATGACCTCCCTATTCTTCATAGTAACCCTAGTTAGTGTGAACAATGGTCGCTTCATTCTTCACAGTAACCCTAGTTAGTGTGAACAATGACCTCTCTATTCTTCATAGTAACCCTAGTTAGTGTGAACAATGGTCGCTTCATTCTTCATAGTAATCCCATTTAGTACAATAAAGTTTATATTAGAACGTTTACATATTTTTTACACTAATATAATTTTTCAGCTGAAAGTTTACTTAAAATTGATAATATTTTTACATTAGACTGTTATTCTATAGCTATAAGACAGTCTATATTTCATATAAAAAGAGTTAATTTAATATTAATTCGAAGTTAATAGATTGATGCGGAGGACATTATGAAGATTTTTGAGATGGATCTTGATTTAAGTGCATTTGATACGCAATCAAACATTAAGTTACCTTTTATCGTTAAGGATAATCATACGAGCATGACCATATATTTCACCTACTCTCCAGACAAGAGCTGTGATTATATTGCTAGGGAACAAGTAAGAGTGGCTTTGGATAAGTATAAACTTCCGGACGCGACAGCGGAAGACTTGAGGGTAAAGAATTACTTGCCAGTGGATAACTTAATTACCTTGTCTCTTTCTAAGAACGGTCAATACCTTGGAGGGCACCATAATAAGAGTAATGAACAAGAAATTATTTTGTCAGAGCAGGCTACAAGTCATGGTTTTTGGCCAGTGAAAATTGAGCCGGCTAATTGGGAATTACAATTAAACTGCCACTGCATTGCGTCCATGCAAGTTGTAGCTAAAGTTAGAATTGAGGTGGCCGATGCATGAGATACCAATATCCTGTTGAGATTCATTCTCATACAATTCACAGTGATGGAGATTTTACTGTTGCTCAACTTGTTGATGCGGCGATTGACTTTGGTTACAAAGGCTTAATCTTAACCGACCATAACTCATCTGCAGGTGTGTTAGAGATGCGAGAGTTAGAGGCTGTCTTGAATAAAGAGATTATTGCCTTGCATGGTATGGAATGGACCACGTACTTTGGTCATATGTTAGCTCATGATGCCGACTATGATGTTGATTGGCGTGAGGCAACGATTGATAATATTGATGTCTATATGCAAGAAGTCCAAGATGCAAATGGTCTAGTAGGGATTGCCCATCCGTTTGATATTGGGAGTCCTATATGTACGGGATGCCACTGGGATTACCAAGTGAAAGATTATAACTTGGTTAATTATATTGAGCTGTGGAATAGTAACCAACCGCAAGAGAAATCTGAGTCAATCTTAGCTTATGATTTTTGGTTAGATAAACTCCAACAAGGCTATGAAATCTCATGTTCAGCAGGACGTGACTGGCATCGTCCCGATTCCTTAGATGCTAATATGGGTGTGACCTATTTAGAGTTGAAAGACGAAGTACTGACAGTGGATAATTTCAAGTTAGCGCTTCGCCAAGGGCAATTTTATATTACTTTAGGTCCCCTTGTAGCTTTCCAACTTCTTACTTCGGCTAGTTCACAAAGTTATTATATGGGTGATCGAGTGGAGTTGAGGGGAGTTAATTATGAAGGTGGGCTCATTAAAGTTTCAGTCCAACCTACCCAGTTGCGTGATTTGAAGCAGTTTGTAATTGAGAACGCTCAGCTAACTGTCTGGAATAACGAGGAAGTACTTTTTCAAAGTGATAGATTAAGTCTGTTGGATGAGTCTTGGGATTTTGAGATTCCTTTAACGAATGATTTAGCCAAAGGATATCTACGTTTTGATATTCGAGCAGATTATCGAGGTGTTAAGGATACGCCTGTGGTGATTGGCAATCCAATTTATATTAAGTAAGTGATACAAGTTCAATGTTGTTAGTGAGCGTTTATCTGTCTCATCCAATATTGAGCTTGTTTTGTATAAAGGTTTAAAATACGAACGTTATAAAGTTCTTAATAATAATCATTCGACATTTAATTAACGAATACAAAAGAATATGTTACATTTTATGAACAATCACAAACGAGGTGTAAAATGGAAAATACTACAAATCAAATAGTTAAATATAAAATCGAAGATATCCCACCAACATCGGTGGCTGTTGTCTTAGCTTGGCAACATATTTTAGCAGCTTTTGCAGGGGTTATTGCGGTGCCTTTAGTTGTTAGTGCAGCTCTTGGCTTCTCAGTGGAAGAGACGTCTTTTATGGTGAGTGCAACAATCTTTGCTTCAGGTCTGACAACGATTATACAATCTAAAGGACTTGGACCAATTGGAGCGCGCGTCTCAGGGATGATGGGGACGGACTTTACTTTTGTGAACCCAACGATTAGTGTAGGGGCTAAGTTTGGTATTGCTGGAATTGTTGGAGCAACAATCGCGGGATCTTTTGTTGAAATCATTTTAAGTCGTTTTATTAAACCGTTAACGCGTTTCTTCCCGCCATTAATTACTGGAACGGTTGTTGCTTTGATTGGTATTACCTTACTTCCAGTGAGTATGGACTGGGCAGCCGGAGGTGCTGGTGCAGCAGACTATGGTTCACTGCGTAACTTAGGTGTGGCTTTTGCGGTGATGTTGTTTACTCTATTTTTAAATCACTTTGGTAAAGGTATATGGAGTACGGCTTCAGTGTTTATTGGGATGGTTGTTGGTTATATTATTTGTATTCCACTAGGGATGGTAGACTTGTCAGAAGTTTATGCAGCGGATTGGATTGCTTTACCATCTATTTTACGTTTTGGCATTCACTTTGACTTTGCGTCAACCTTAGCCTTTGTTCCAGCTTATTTAGTTTCAACGATTGGAACATTTGGAATTATGATGGCAATTGGTGAAGCATCAGACGAGCAAATCTCGAGCGAGCGTCTTCAAGGTGGGGTTTTATGTGATGGGGTTGGATCGATGATCTCTGGCCTGTTTGGAGCAGGTCCTAATACTGCTTTCTCACAAAACGTTGGGTTAATTACTTTAACGAAAGTGGCTAGCCGTCGTGTGATGATTCTAGCAGGTATTTTCTTGACATTACTAGGAATTTTCCCTAAATTAAGTGCATTGATTGCTGTTATGCCACAACCTGTTTTAGGTGGAGTTGGTGTGATTATGTTCGGATTGGTTGCAGCTCAAGGAATTAAAACCTTATCACAAGTTCACTTAGGTGACCGTGAATTATTAATTATCTCGGTAGCCTTTGCTTTAGGGATTGGTGTAACAGTTCGACCAGAAATTCTAAGTGGCTTACCACAAGCTGTGCAAATGATTTTATCATCTGGAATTTCAACCGGAACTTTAGCAGCTTTAATCTTAAACATCGTTTTAAAAGAATCGAAAGGGGATTAACGTGAAGTTATTAGAAGAAAAAATACACAAAGTCGGGCGTGTATTAGGAGAAGATATCTTAAAAGTCGATTCATTTTTGAATCATATGATTGATACAGAACTAATGTTGGCTATGGGTGAGGACTTCTATCAACATTTTAAAGATAAGCCTATCACTAAAATTTTGACATTAGAAGTTTCGGGTATTGCGGTTGCTTTTGCAGCAGCTCAGCAATTTAATGTGCCTGTCTTATTCGCTAAAAAGATTGAATCACTAACTTTAGGTGACAATGTCTATACATCAGAAGTAGTATCTTATACGAAAAACAAACGATACAACATCAACGTTGACAAGACCTTCTTAACTGAAGATGACCATGTTCTAATAATCGATGATTTCTTAGCCAAAGGCGAAGCTCTTAAAGGCCTCTTCGATGTGTGTGAGCAAGCGGGTGCCAAAGTTGAAGGTGTCGGTATCGCTATTGAGAAAGTTTTCCAAGGTGGCGGGCAAAAATACCGAGACCAAGGCTACGATGTTTATAGTCAAGCAATGATTGACCGTTTTGAAAATGGGAAAGTGGTCTTTGTGGAAGAGTAATTATAATTAGAAAAAACCTGGAGCTAGGTTGATCGTGGAATCAATTTGGCTCCAGGCTTTTTCTATTGGATATTAATTTAGACGCAATTAATATTATTGAAGATTAGAGCGTCCTTAGCCCTGAACGCCCTAGTACCCACCCCTACCACCACCTCACTAACCAATCCCACCCAGTCTCATTTTACCCAAAGAAAAAAACCGCGAACTTTCACTCCTTGTGGAGGTACGAAGTTCGCGAAGACTATTATGTATATTTACCCAGCAATTCCTAATCCAATTTGCGCAAGAATGGTTGATAATAAGTAAGTGCCTGAGAAGACGAAGATCGCAACGATTAATATCTTCCAAGAAGTCTTCGTTAAATCAACGAGTTGGTTAGCTACTGAGATTCCAGCGAATGCCAAGACAGGTGTAGTGATTGATAAGAAGTCAACAGCTAGGATCGCTTCAACAACGAAGTTGCTCATTAAGCAGAAGATGATTGACACAATCGATACCCAACCTAAGATAGGGAAATCTTGAATGAATTGAACTTTGATGCGTTTAGTTAAGTCAGAAATCCAAATCCCTAACATACTGAATAACCATAGGAAACCAAGCCCGATAAAGGTTAATGATTGAATCGGTGTTGACTCAGGGTTCTTCCATAATTTAACTTGTTGTGTGAATAAGATGAAGATAAGGCTCAATGCGATAACTAAGCCAAATTGAACGTATTTATTTAAACCTTTGTTATTTTCCATGATCGTAATTATCTCCTCTAGTTAAAGTGTTGTACATAAAGCGTTGTAATGGAATGGCTAGAAAGACCATTGTATATGTACCTAAGAAGCTTGTTAATAATTGACTGGCTGAAGCGTAAGCTAGAATAATTTCTTCACTTTCTGGGCGTAAAGCAGCCACGGATGAAGCTGCCGCGGTCATCATTGATGCCGATCCCATTCCAGCAGCCATACCTAAAGCTCGGACATCAAAACCAAAGTTTAACAACAACGGAGCGAATAAGCTAAAGAAAATTGACCCGAATAAGGTCCCAATTAAGTACATAGATAAAACTCCACGGCCTTCAGCAGACTCTAAGGTATACTTTTCCGTAATATAAGCCAATTCTCCTTCACGACCTAAACCTAAAGTTGATCCAATCGCTTCCCGACGTAAACCTAACATTAAAGCCACAGGTAAGGCGAAAAGAATCGTTCCTAAGTTTCCGACTTCTTGGAAGAGGAAGACCAAACCTACAGAAAGGATTTCATGGATTTTTGGTGCAACACTTGCGCCGTAGTAAGCCATAAGTGGTAACATAATGAATAATAGATTTTTTGCAGCGAATTGCACGTTCTTGTCACTGTATACTTTCTTGAAAATGCCTTTACGTAAGACAGGAATCGCGAAAATCATTCCGAAGAATACTGCGAATACGAGCGGCAAGATAGATAATGAAACTGAACCGAGATGGATCATTTGGAAACCAATCATCTCAGCGATAAAAATGACAACAAAGGCAAAGCCAATGAGGTAAAGTAAGTGTTTATTATTTTTCATTGTTTTCTCCTTGAATAATGGATTGTATATAGTGTTCATATTCTTGGTAAGAACGGCGGTAGAACTTGCTGTAATCAATATTGCCGTTCATCTTGTCTAAAACTGAAACTAAGAAAGCAGGAAATTCTGCCAAAACATATTCATCATCAACCATGCGTAAATCGTCACCATGAATCACGCCGGCAAAACCACCGTAAGAGACTTGAATACTTGGCATCATGAAAGATAAATCTCCAATATCTCCAGCAGCCGCAATCGTTCCACGGTCATCAATCCACTTAGTAATGATGTCCTGTTCTTGGAAAGCTTGGCGGACAAACTCAGATAGATAACGATCTTGTACAAAAGGCAAGTAACCCATCTGTGTTTCAATCTCAACTTCGCCTTCTAAGGCATAGGCACTTCCTTGAGCTACCTTGTCCATACGTTTGGCTACGTCTTTCATATAATCTACCGAGCTTGTACGTAAGTCTGATCCGATTTGAACTTGATTTGGAATGACATTGGTTGAGAAATTACCACTTGCCAGTACTGGGTTAATTCGAACATATAAGTCCTCACGCAATTGTTGGCGCATTAACCCTAATCCTGTGTTGAATAAAGTCGACATACTGTAGGCGTTAATCCCACTGAACGGGTCCCACCCTGCGTGGGTAGCTTTTCCTTTGAAGGTATAATTTTTATATAAAAAACCTGCGAGATCACAATTAATCTCAATGGTTTTCTCTTCTTCGCCTCCAATGGTATGCACGCACATAGCGAAGTCCACGTCATCAAAGACACCTAGCTTCATCGCTTCAGGCTTACCACCGTAGTAAGTAATGACTCCTTCGGCTACCAGCTGTTGGCGGTATTCCAAATCAATGAATTCTTCAGCAGGTACAAAGACAAAAGCGATATTAAAGTCATAAGCCTTATGACGGCTATCTTGGTATAAGTAACCATATAAGGATAAAGCCGTCGTCACTTGAGTGAAATGCCCACAAGCATGAGCGGCACCTGATTCACTATCTGCTTGAAAATGACTAGGTACACGCACTGCATCTAATTCAGCGATAAAGGCTAACGTTCTCTCTTGCCCATGGTTTAAGTCAACGCGCATTCCTGTCGTTGAGAAGTATTGGATATCAGCTTGTGGATTGACTTGGCGAATATAATTCTCAACCGTTTGCTTTGTTCGAAACTCTTTATATCCGAGTTCAGGATGAGTGAAGATATCATCAGCGATGGTCTTCATAGTATTGAAATTCTCTTTAAAATAATTCAACGGTACACTTCCTTGTTTTTTATTACTTGAAGAATATAGCATAAATAATAACGCTTTTGAACAAGCTACAAACATTATAACGATTTCATCATTGGATTGTTCGTCAAATTTACAAATATTGACTTTATCGGATAAATGAGACTACTCGGAACATTGAAGTCTCATTGTTCCACCTAAGTGCGGTTACCCGGGACATTGAAGATTCATTGTTCCTCCTAAGCGTGGTTACTCGGAACATTGAGGCATCATTGTTCCGCCTAAGTGCGGTTACCCGGAACATTGAAGATTCATTGTTCCTCCTAAGCGTGGTTACTCGGAACATTGAAGATTCATTGTTCCTCCTAAGCGTGGTTACTCGGAACATTGAAGATTTATTGTTCCGCCTAAGTGTGGTTGCTCACAATTTTGAAGGTTTATGAACTCACTATGAATGAAAAGTCGTGCCTTTATATAATATTTATGCTAGAGTGTGATAGATTGAAGGAATATTTTTATTAAAATGATTACAGAATAGTTATAAGAAAGGATTAGTGAGTATGCTTGTAGGGTACTTGTTAATGCATCATTACGGAATAGTTAAGATTAAGAATATTAAGTCAGAATGGATTGTTAAAGAAATAATCATTGACGGAGTGGAGCCAGAATGTATGGCAGTCGATCCCTTTGATCCTAAACGAATCTATGTAGGGACGTTCAATCATGGGTTATGGTTATCGAATGACAGTGGAATGACTTGGAAACAAGCAGGTAAAGGTATTGGATCTAAGCGTATTACATCAGTGGCAGTGAGTCGAAGTGAACGAGTCCGCGGTAACGGTATAGTCTGGGTAGGAACTGAGCCTAGTGAATTGTACCGTTCCGAAGATGGCGGGAAGACGTTTGAAGAACGAGAAGCTCTTAAATCAATTCCATCACGTCCTACTTGGAGCTTCCCACCTCGTCCTGAAACTCACCATGTTCGATGGATTGAACCTGATCGCTTTGATGAGAATGTTATCTTCCTAGGAATTGAGTTAGGTGGTTTGATGCGAAGCCTAGACCAAGGTATAAGTTGGGAAGATCGTAAAGAAGGCTCATTACATGATTGTCACATGTTAACAATGCATCCACATGTGAGAGACCGCATCTATGAAGCTGCTGGTGGTGGATTTGCCCAATCGAGAGATGGTGGTGAAAGTTGGATGACGGAGAATAAGGGCTTAGGAGAGTATCAGTACTTAGTCAACCTTTTAGTAGCCGATGATGATCCAAACTGTATCTTAGTATCAGCTTCCAAATCAGCTAGTCAAGCTTACCGATCGGATACAGCCCATACGACCATCTTTAAGAAAACTTCAGACGGTTGGAAACGTATCAAATCAGGTCTACCTGATTCTGAAGGTATGACGATGACAAGTTTTGCGCATAGTCCCGTGACCGATGGAACGTTTTATGCAGTCAATAACAAAGGAGTCTTTGTATCACATGATTACGGTGAACACTGGCAAGCAGTAGAATTAGACTGGCCAGAGAAATTTGAAAGCATGCGCGTTAAGCATATGATTATGCCTAAATTATAAAGGATGAATCTCAACCAAATGCAGAGCACTTTTTCTTAAAGGAAAGAGTGCTCTTTTTAAGTAGCTTTCATTCGTACTTATGCATCAAAAGCCGTTTGATTGCCTACAATTATCATCTTAACAAAAATATCTACCACATCATTGGTTAATATTATGCTACGATAGTGAATATTGAAAATTTTGAATTGAGGTGGATGGATTGAAACATTTAGGGAGTCAAACATTACAGACCAAGCGATTGACCTTAAGACCTTTCAAACGAACAGACGCAAAGATGATGTTCGACAATTGGGCATCAGATGAAAGAGCGACCCAATACTTAACTTGGCGAGCTCATAAAACACTCGCTCAAACCGAAGGTTTGTTAGAAAGTTGGGTTGAAGCTTATGGACAGACTGATTATTATAAGTGGGCAATCACCTTGAAGGACCAATTGGATGAAGTGATTGGCGACATCTCTGTCGTCAGCTATAACGAAGGAGCTCAAGCTTGTGAGATTGGCTATGTGCTCAGTCCAAACTACTGGGGGCGAGGTATTACGACCGAGGCATTAAGAGTCGTCGCCGATTATCTATTGTTAGAAGTGAACTTTAACCGTCTTGAAGCCCTTCATGATGTGAATAATGTCGGGTCGGGTAAAGTTATGACTAAGGCAGGACTTCAGTACGAAGGTACCCACCGCCAATATAGTTTAAATAACCAAGGCCGAGTTGATTCTGCACGTTACGCAATTTTGAGAGAAGACTTAGAAAGTTAGCAGGCATAATATCACCAACAAATTAGTTAACAAAATAATATCTCTATATTTATAGTGGCATGGAGATCTTTTATTAGTATTTTTTATCTGAACTAAATTTTAGTCATAAATCTATCTATTTCTCCCATACTACCTAATTACTTCATCCGCTTGCTATAAATTTTCTAAATCTATAAGTAGAAATTGATTCATTAACTTTCTACTCTTCTTCGACTTGACTTTATCAGAGACACCCATTACAATGTTAATAAATAATGAGATAATTAAACATTGATGAAACTATGATGAGAAGAGTAGCGGAGCATAACTGTTTAAGAGAGCCCGGCTGGTGTGAAAGGGTACAGTGAAGTTTTGTGAATATGAGCTCAGAGTTTTAGTGAAGTGAAAGCTTCCCTAACGGCCGCGACCGATAGCTTGCCAACATTGATAGATGTTTTGAGGCGCCTAAGTGTGGGTGTGAAGATGGGTGGTAACACGGTGAATAATCGTCCCTAGTCAGTTTAACTGATTAGGGGCTTTTTTTTGTTTTTATAATGAGAGGAGAGAGTTTATGCCAATAAAGCTTGCGCCAGGCTTACCAATACGTAAACAGTTGGAAAGAGAAGGCATTGTCGCCATCGATGAGATGCGAGCTCGGAAACAAGATATTCGTCCATTAAAGATATTGATTTTGAACTTAATGCCTAAGAAAGAAAGTACGGAATTACAGTTATTACGCTTATTAGGGAATACTCCCTTACAAATTGAAGTAGACTTCCTTTATACCCAAACTTATGAAGCATCTAATACACCCCAAAGTTATTTAGAAGCATTTTATAAGACGTATGATCAGATAAAAGAAGAGCAGTTTGATGGCTTGATTATTACAGGTGCACCGGTGGAACACCTACGTTACAAAGACGTCAGCTATATTAATGAATTGGACCAGATATTACAGTGGGCTAAGAAGAATGTGTTTGCTCGTGTTTATATTTGTTGGGGGGCTCAATACGCTCTCTATCATGATTATGGAATTGACAATGTGAAGCTTAATGACAAGTTATTCGGAATTTTTGATTATCAAGTGGAACAGCCGAACCACCCACTACTCAGAGGGTTCAACGATTTCTATCAAATTCCGCAATCACGCCACACAACTATTGATCGGCAAAAAGTTGAAATAGAAGAATCACTAGAGATTCTTACAGCCCATCCACTTTATGGACCTGATATGATTGCTAGTTTGAATTATCGTGATATCTATCTACTGGGGCATATGGAGTATGACCGCCTCACTTTGCATGATGAATTTCAACGAGATTTAGATGCAGGAAAAGAAATTAAACTGCCAGAAAACTATTATCCCAATGATCATTTAAATTCTGAACCTACCTTTACTTGGCGAAGTTCAGCCCACTTGTTCTATAACAATTGGTTGAATGAAGTGTATCAACATACTTACTACGACTTAACAGACTTATTCAGAGAGGAAGATTAATATGACATACAATTTACACACACAACTCGTTCAATTAGGTAATGGGAAAGACCCATTGACTGGCGCAATCTCATCACCTATTCACTTATCGGCAACCTATGCCCATCCAGGCTTAGGTCAGAGTACAGGTTACGACTATACACGAACTAAAAACCCAACGCGTAATACATTAGAAGAAGGGTTAGCTGTGCTTGAAGGGGGTGCCCGGTCAGTTGTAACGAGTTCAGGAATGAGCGCGGTACAACTCATCTTCCAATTGTTCAATCCGGGAGCGAAATTTTTCGTATCTAGGGACTTATATGGTGGGAGTTTCCGTTATTTTGAGCATTTGGAAGCTCAAGGTCTTGCATCTTTTGCATATTTTGATTCAGAGGAAGAACTGGCTACTTTAGTCAATGAAGATGGAGCAGTGGATGCGATCTTCATTGAAACGCCAACGAATCCATTAATGCGAGAAGTGGATATTGAAGCTATTGCGAAGGTGACTAAAGAGGTGGGGGCCTTACTAATTGTGGATAATACGCTATTAACGCCCCTACGTCAAAGACCGTTAGATTTAGGTGCTGACCTTGTTATTCACTCAGCCACTAAATATTTAACAGGTCACAACGATATTCTAGCTGGGGTTGTAGTAGCTAAAGATGCAGACATAGGGGAGAAATTATTCTGGTTATCTAACACGACAGGGTCAACTTTGTCACCATTTGATTGTTGGCTTTTTATTCGAAGTTTAAAGACCTTAGCGGTTCGTTTAGACCGTCAAGAAGCAACGGCTCGCGAATTAGTTAAGTGGTTAGAGTCACAAGATCGTATTCAGGCGACTTTATATGCTGGCCAAGGGGCTATGATTAGTATTCGTCTAGCGAGTGAGGACCATATCGGGCCTTTCTTAGAAAACCTCAAAGTTTTTACTTATGCTGAGAGTTTAGGCGGGGTGGAAAGTTTAATTACTTACCCAACGACTCAGACGCACGCCGATATCCCGCAAGACTTACGTGAATCTTATGGCTTAACACCTGACCTATTACGCTTGTCGATTGGATTAGAAGACCCACAAGATTTAATTAACGATATTCAAACCGCTTTGGACGCGACATTGAAAGGATGATAAACGATGACCGTCGAAGAATTTGTAAGTAATTATTACGTTGAAAGGAAGCATACCCGATCATTGAAATGGGACTTACTCCAAGAACGCTTTGGCGACCCAGACCTCTTGCCACTGTGGGTGGCAGACATGGACTTTAAAGTCAGTCCGGCCATTAGTCAAGAATTAGCTGAGCGTGTTGAACATGGTGTCTATGGGTATAGTTATGCAGATACGGCTTATTATGACATATTGAATCAATGGCTGAGCCGGCACTTTAACTTTGAGATTCAAGCTGACTGGGTGCGTTTCTCAACAGGGGTCGTTCAAGCAATCTATTATCTCATTCATGCATATACAAAGAAAAATGATGCGGTCATTATTCAAACGCCCGTCTATTATCCTTTTGCCAATGCAGTCCGTGATAGTGGCCGACAGTTGATTTCCGTTGATCTGATTAATCATGATGGTTACTTCACGATGGATTATGATCATTTTGAAGAGGCTATTATCCAACATCAAGTCAAATTATACTTACATTGCTCTCCCCATAATCCAGTCGGACGGGTTTGGACGGAGGAAGAATCTGTGGGCTTGTTCGAAATTTGTAAAAAACACGACGTTTTAGTCATTTCAGATGAAATTCACCAAGATTTTACTTACGATAAGCAGCATATTCCTTCGGCCGTTTTGAATCACGGACAATACAGTGATCGAATTATTACCTTGAATTCAGCCTCAAAAAGCTTTAACCTCGCAGGCTTAACACATTGCCATATAATTATTAGTGACCCAAACTTACGGAAAGAGTATGACCACTATGCCAAGACCATTGTTCAAACTGAAATTAACTTGATGGGTCTCATCGCGACAGAAGCTGCGTTTAAGAACGGTCAACCGTGGTTAGATGGGTTAAAGGAAGTTATCTTATACAATTATCAATCCGTGGTAGAATCATTTGAACGAGAAGTACTAGAAGTGATTGTCTCTCCTTTAGAAGGAAGTTATTTAGTCTTCATTGACTTGAGAAAGGTTCTTGAACCGAAAAATATTGAAAGCTTTATCCAAGACCAGTGTGGTATTGCGGTAGATTATGGTGAATGGTTTGGAGAGAATTACAAAGGTTTTATTCGGATTAACCTAGCTACCAAGCCTGAAAATGTAAAGTATGCTCTCGATAATATAATTCAAAACTTAACTTAAAAAAATCCTCCACACTCCCAAAGAAGTGTGGGGGATTTAACTTTTATACGCTTAGCTTAATTGTCACCATCAGCAGGTACTAGAACAGTCAGCCACTGCGGTAGAACCTCAATATGTAGGGGAAAGCTGGGTCCTTTATCGCCGTCCTTAACGATAAAGTGTTCGGACTCATTAGCCGAATTCAATAATTCAATCGTCATTCCATCGGTGTCGATGGAGAAGATTGTATTATCACTTTCATCTTCACGGTTGAAGATTCGTTGAGCAAAACTCGTTAATTGTTGGGCAAAGGTCGAACTTTTCACACCAATAAAGTGAATGAGACCATCGTTATAACTGGCTCCTTCAAAGAAGTTGGGAATGCCAACGGCCGTGTCAGACATACCAATCATGAATAAGTTGAGCTTTAATTCTTCGCTTTTATCAGCCGTTGTAATGTTAAAGTGATATTCTTCTTGGGTGCTGAGGGCTTGAACTCCTTGAGCTAAGTAAGCGAGAGGACCCATCTTTTCTTTGTCCTCTGAACTAACTTCAAAGACACTTTCCGGAATGGTTCCAGCAGATAATAAGCTGACGAAGACCTGGTCATTAACAAGACCAACATCAATCTGTCGACTGACTAATGATGGCAGTGCTTCAATCGCCTCTTCGATATTCGGATTAATACCTAAGGCACGGGCAACATTATTAACGGTACCACCAGGTAAGATTGCCAATTCGGGCTTGTTATCATAGTCTTTTATACTTTGGCAATAATTGGATACCGTCCCATCACCACCCATTAATACAACGGTTTTATACCTGTCCTCTGTTGCTTTTTGCGCCGTTTGCGCTAAGTCGTCTATCGATTCAGTAAGGTGAATCGTCACATGACGTCCGTTGTCAGTAAGTTTATCTTTCGCAAGTTGTGCGTACTTTTCAGCTTCTTCACTTCCGGAAGAAGGGTTCGCAATGATAATTACGTCATTCATAATTAACCATCCTTTTTATTTTTATCGCACCGTTAACTATATCGCTAATCAGCTTTTTATGCCTTAGATACGGGTTGGCTTAAGTTCTCAAGTGGGTTTGTACAAAGCTATAAGATACTAGTAACCAAGCTAAGCCTAAGGAATAGCCAGCAATAATATCACTGAAGTAATGAACCCCCAAATATAATCGGCTAAAACCAATCAGTATAATCGTTAGACCAATGAATGTAATAAGTAATGTCCGCCATTTACTTTCCTTCATAGATAATAGGAGTATGATGATCAATGCGCCAAACAGTGACATGGACGCAAAGGCGTGGCCGCTTGGGAAAGAAAAAGTTGTCTCCGCTACAAGGCGTAAGTTCTCATCGGGTCGCTGGCGGCCAATGAGATTTTTCACTAAGGGGTTGATTCCCAAACTTCCAATCGCCATCATTAAGACGACCCACAAGCTTAAGAGGGTTTGACGATGTCTTAAATAAACGAATAGGGCAAGTATTATAGTCAAAGCAACCATGACCGGTGGATTGCCCAAGAGTGTGATGGTCATAAAGAATGGTGTCAACCATTCGGTTCGTATGTCATAACTAGCTAATGTAATGCGGTTATCCAGATGTTGAAGAGAATTCACATCAACCATCGACCAAATTAATAAGATTAAAAAGGGAATGATTGCTATTAAGGCTTTGTTAATATAATGCTTCGATGTATTCATAATTCACCTCTAGTAACGCCGATCTTCAAGGAAGAAGATTTTATCTTGAGTCGTCTCACCATAGAAAGGTTCGTATAGCTTAATGTATTCATTAAACTCAATGCCTTCTTGGGTTGCCATTAATTCGAGGGGAACGCCAAAGTAGCTAATTACCCAGTTGACAGGGTTGAAGCCATTGGCTTGGTAGAATCGTTTACGACTCAATCGTTGTTCATAATTGCTTGCGCGTTTATCCTGTGTATCTTCAATCTCTAGACAGATGGGTGTGTCTGGATATTTCTCAAGAAGTAATTCTAAGGTGCGTGAACCATAGCCTTGCCCACGGAATTCAGGGGCGATAGCAAAGTATTCAACCATAATTAAGTTCTCACCTTTGATCGTTGTAATCATCCCTACAAACGGACCGCCTTCTTTAGTTGTAATCCCAAAGACATCGCAGTAGTCTAGGTCTTGATGGGTGTATAAAGTTTCTATGGGCTTGCGTTCTGCTTTGGGAAAAGCCTCCAAATAGAGTTCTTCCATAGAAGAACTTAAAGGATGCTGTATTGAATTGATAAGTTGGATATGCATCGATGTATCTCCTTTAATTATTTCCTAAATATTATTGTAGCACGTTTAGGCAATGAGTGCGATTGTAAACATATTGTGGTAAACTTAACGAAGTAAAAAAAGGAGGCGTAAAAATGGAATGGATTAAACTTATAGGAATTGTTGTTATTATTCTCGGTTTTTTACTTAAATTCGATACCATCGCAACAGTTGTTATTGCAGGATTAGTTACCGCCTTAGTATCCGGAATTTCTCTTACAGAGTTTCTGACGATATTAGGGGAAGCTTTTGTTAACCAACGATTTGTTACTTTGTTCTTACTTACTTTACCCATGATTGGATTGTCAGAGACTTTTGGATTAAAAGAGCAAGCGGTAAGGCTGATTCAAAAGATCAAAGGCTTATCATCTGGTGGACTACTAACAGTTTACCAAGCTATTCGTGAAGTGGCTGGCTTCTTCTCGATTCGTTTAGGAGGGCACCCGCAATTTGTGCGTCCATTAATCTATCCGATGGCAGAAGCAGCAGCGCAAACAGATGAAGATGATACTTTGTCTGATGAAGTGGTTGAAGAGATTAAAGCACGCTCAGCAGCTGCAGATAACTATGGGAATTTCTTCGCACAAAATACTTTTGCAGGATCTGCCGGAATCCAATTAATTTCAGCAACTTTAGTTGACTTAGGTCTGAATGGAAACCAGAGTTCGTTAGCGATTGCGTCAATTCCGATTGCCATTTGTGCTTTGGTTTTAGGAGCCTTTTTCAACTGGCGCTTTGACCAAAAAGGTAAAAAAGCAATCTAAGAAAGTGAAGTAGGAGGGATTAAGTATGGAACAATATGCAAGCTTAATATTAGAAATTCTGTATATAGTGATCGGAATTCAATTGCTGTATACAGCTTATAAAGTATCTAAAGATTCTACTAACCCAAAACGTTTCGGTTCTACTTTATTTTGGGGAATCTTAGGTGTGATCTTCATTGGAGGTAGTTATATTCCACCGATGATTAGTGGATTTTTAGTGGTAGTGATTGGAATTATCACCTTGTTCAAACAGGTTGGTAGTGGAGACGTCAAAGAAGCTTCTGAAGAAGAAGTGAAAGTGAATGCCGATAGGACAGGGAATAAGATTTTTATTCCGGTAATGGTTTTAGCGATTTCTTCATTACTGATTGCCCAACTTTATCCAGCTGTGAGTCAGTCGGTATTAGGGATTGGTGCCTTTTTAGGAACAGTGACTTTACTGATAACGATTCGTAAAAGTCCAAGTCGATTATTACCAGAAAGTGACCGGATGTTACAACAAGTGTCAACGACTGGGATCTTACCACAATTACTTGGATCACTCGGAGCCGTCTTCACGGCAGCGGGTGTGGGTGACGTTGTCTCTAATCTCGTTTCAGGTGTAATTCCAGAACAGAGTCGTTTCTGGGGAGTGTTAGTTTATGTCTTAGGAATGGTTCTATTCACCATGGTTATGGGGAATGCCTTTGCGGCCTTTACTGTTATTACGATTGGGGTAGGTGTACCCTTTGTCTTCTCACTGGGAGCTGATCCGATTGTAGCAAGTGCCTTAGCAATGACTGCTGGATTTTGTGGGACATTGATGACCCCTATGGCTGGTAATTTTAATGCATTACCTGTAGCATTATTAGAGATGAAGAATGAATTTGGAGTAATTAAAACACAGATACCTTTTGCAGTCACGATGATTGTTATTCACGTTATTTTAATGTATTACTTACCATTTATGTAAGATGACAAGGAGGAAGATAAGATGAAAATTTTAGTAACAGGCTTTGATCCTTTTGGAGGCGAAAGCATGAACCCAGCGATTGAGGCGGTTCGTCTTTTACCAGATACAATTAAAGGAGCACAGATTGAAAAATTAGAGATTCCAACGGTATTCAATAAGTCTGCCGAAGTGGTTCGTCAGAAGATGCAAGAATACCAACCTGATGTGGTTTTAAACATTGGTCAAGCGGGCGGACGTATGGGATTAACCCCTGAGCGTGTGGCGATTAACCAAGATGATGCGCGTATTCCAGATAATGAAGGAAACCAACCGATTGATGTTGCGATTCAAGAAGATGGCGCACCGGCTTATTTCTCTAAATTACCCATTAAAGCGATGGTTGAAGCAATGAAAGAAGCAGGCATTCCAGCTTCTGTATCGAATACAGCCGGAACTTTCGTATGTAACCACATTATGTATCAAACTTTATACTTAGTTGATAAAGAGTTTCCTGATGTTCAAGCTGGCTTTATGCATATTCCATTTATGACAGAGCAAGTGCTTGATAAGCCTAATCAACCTGCGATGTCTTTAACGGATATGGCACGAGGAATTGAAGCGGCAATTGGAGCGATTGTTGAATTCCATGGTAAGGAAGATATTCAAGCTGTTGGTGGCGCGACCCACTAATTAATGGGAAAGAAATGAGGAAAAATGATGTCAATTTTTGATCGTTTAACAGGAAGTGCGGGGAAAGTCGACAACAAGCAAGCTGAGAAAGTGGTCAGTGAAATCTTAGTTTCATCAGAACAGATTGTCTCCACTTATAAACTTGTCCGTGACTATATCGTTTTTACGAACAAGCGTCTGATCCTCATTGATATTCAAGGGATTGGAACAAAACGTGAAATTCAAAGTATCCCCTATAAATCGATTAGTCGTTTTGCTATCGAGATTGCGGGGACAGGCGATATCGATTCGGAGATTGACTTATATATATCCAGCTCCGTTGAACCTATTGTCACTTTAGAATTAGGTCGTAACAGAGAGAATCTTAATGAGATCGCCCGTACTTTAGCGGAAGAAATATTAGGTTAATAAATCCCCAAGAGTCAAGGTTATGGAGACTCTTGGGGATTTTTCATTCTCGTAGCTTTATAACCAACGATTACGTTTGAACAACCAATAGATGATGATCATTAGAATTAAAGTGACAACACTAATAATATATAAGGATAAGCCGTTATCTTCACCTGGTAAGGGTACGTTCATCCCCCAAACACCTGAGATAATCGTTGGTACTGTTAAGGTTATGGACCAGACTGTTAGAATTTTCATAATTTGGTTCATATTATTGTTCACAACGCTTGAGAGAATATCAGATACTTTAGAGTTCAGTTGCATGAGTTCATTCACCATACCACTAGCTTGATGGAGCTCTACATTAACGTCTCTAAGCCGTCTTGCGTCTAGAGTATCCACTTCGAGGTGTTCAAAGCGTTTCTTTAAGTTTTCTAAGACATCAATATTGTGGTCGATCCCCGAGTTAAAGAAGACGAGTCCTTTGTTTAGTTTCATTAAGCGGTAGAAAATATCATTTCGCGTTGTTTTCGTCACATCCATCTCGAGAGCATGAATCTCGCGGTCGATCTCTTGCAACAGAATGACATACAAGCGCGCCACAAACCAAAGAATGGTTAGTAAAACGCCTAATTCATCCTGATTTTGTAAGTCCCCCAAACGCTCTTCTGTCATATCATCTATCGCTTTGAGTGAGTCAAGGCTCGTAATTAAGACTAAGCCAGGCTTAATAACAATAGAAATTGGTGAGATACGGTAAACATTTCGAAAGTCTTCGGTGTCATCTTTGAATGGATAATTAAAGACACATAAAGAAAATTCCTCGCCTTCAGGATTAGTGTATGATTCCCAACGGGCAATCTCGTACGAGTCCAAACCACTGGTGATAAAATCCTCCGGAATCTGGTATTGGTCTTTGAGTTTTTGAACTTCATTAGGGCGGGCTTGCCACAGCTGATAAAAATCAAAAGATCGTTCCTCATTGTCTCTTTTGTATGTAAAAGTTTGTTGGATAAGCATGATGTCACACCTCGCAATTCTATATAAGGTCTTTGTCTTCATCATATCACGAACACCTTCATAATACTTGCAAAATGTCGGTTGAGAGTCGGAGAAATATTATTAAAATAATGTCATGTAAAAAGAGACTTCCACTTGAGGACACGTATATTTTCATAATAAGTAGTCATTTTATCAATTCGATGTTGACAGAAGATTTATGAAGGTGCTATAATAATTCTTGTCGTTGCTAGACAACACCTTTGTAACATGCCGGGGTGGCGGAACTGGCAGACGCACAGGACTTAAAATCCTGCGGTGAGTGATCACCGTGCCGGTTCGATTCCGGCCCTCGGCATCTATATAAGATTTGAAGCTATCCAATATTTGGGTAGTTTTTTTTGTATTTTCTATGAAAAGATTCACTCCAAATGTGACAACGTAATCCTATTTGGTATGCTAGCTACTTGATAACTTTACCAAACTGAAAGTAAGTAGACTATGGTTTAAAAACACCTAGTAGAATGCTATAATTTATTTGCAATGACAACGTTAACATACAAAATAATGATACAACTTACTATTGAAAGGAACGATGACCAGATGAAGCGAAACTTTTTGGGTTGGATGACTCGTTCAAGTCTAATATTATCTTTATTGACCCCTCAATTAGCAACTACCATCACAGCACAAACTTCTAATTCTAACGTAGAAAATGATCAAGAAACCGGTCAAGAAGCAAGTGAGAGTAAAGAAGCAGCTAGCTTAAATACGCAAGCTGAATTTCAATTAGATTTAGCTTATCCGATCTCATCTGATGGAGATTATTTTGACGATTCCTTAGTAACCAACCAAATGCAAACGTTCAAAGCATACGAAGGTCAAGGCTATGTGTGGGTTCAGGCGGATGATGCGGCGGATTTTCAATTATTTATTAACCAACAGGAAGTTGATCTAAGGCAAGAAGATTTGTCTGATTGGTGTCAAGTTGATATTTCCCAATATACGGTTAATGGGACGAATACAATTCAGATTAACCGTGTAGATGCGAGCGAAGGGGAGCTGGCAATTAAAGTTCCGTATCCGGTCTTAGTAGATAAGACGGCTGAATGGGCAGACAATGACAGCTTCAAATTAATTGACCAAATTATTGAAGCTGAGATTGACCAAGGTTTTAGTTCAGCTCAACTTGTAGTCACTTACAATGGGCAAGTGATTAAACAATCATCTTATGGTTATATTAATCGTTATTCTAGCGAAGATGAGCTGCTGGACCGTTCAATTCAAGTGACGGATGATACTTTATATGATCTGGCATCCAACACTAAGATGTACGCGACAAATTACGCGCTACAGAAATTAGTGACGGACGGCGAGCTTGATGTTGACCAAAAAGTCAGCGAGATTCTTACTGATTTCAAAGATGATCCACGTGATGCAATTAAAGGAAAGACCGATATGACGGTGCGTGATTTGTTAGAACATCAAGCGGGTTTCCCAGCTGATCCACAGTACCACAACAATAATTACGATAAAAATGCCGAAGATTTCCGAGGCAATAATACTAACGAGCTTTATACACAAGACCGTGGAGAAATTCTTCAGAAAATTATTGATACCCCCTTGGATTATAAGCCAGGATTAGATACCGTTTATTCCGACGTTGATTATATGTTATTAGGATTAATCATTGAAGTGCTGACAGATCAATCGTTAGATGCTTATCTGCAAGAAACTTTCTATGAGCCACTTCAATTGAGCCATACGAGTTTTAACCCATTAGACAACGGCTTCCAAAAGGAACAAACGGCTGCTACCGAATTACATGGTAATACCCGTGATGGTGTTATCGATTTCAATAATATTCGGACTGAACGTATCCATGGCGAAGTCCATGATGAGAAAGCTTATTACACCATGGGAGGTGTAAGTGGACATGCGGGCTTATTCTCCAATGCTTCGGACTTGGCGGTATTAACTCAATTGATGATTAATGGGGGTGGATATGGAGAACAAACTTTTTTTAGCCCTGAGGTCATAGATCAGTTTACGAAAGCTAAGGATACTAACAGTAGTTACGGCTTAGGCTGGCGCCGTCAAGGGGATGATGCTTATGCTTGGGCCTTCTCTCCTCTTGTAAGTCGATCAACAGTGGGCCATACGGGATGGACTGGAACATTATCCGTGATTGATATGGAGAATGAATTCGCATTGGTTCTTTTAACGAATGCAAAAAATTCACCCGTGATTGATAACGAGGCTAACCCTAATGATTTTTCGGGTGACCATTTCTTAACGTCGCGCTACGGTTTAATTGCAACTCTAGCCACTGAAGCGGTTTATACGGAGGGTATGAATCCTCAGTTGTTGCAACAAGCAAACGATGGTAAGCTCATCGATATGTTCATTCAACAATACCAGATGCTTCAAGCTGACCCAAGCCAGCTAACAGATTATGATGTGGCGGTCTTGAATGCATTGGATAAAGTCTTAACTAATAGAAGCGGGACATCTCCGTTGATTAGAAATTTTATAGAACCGACGATTTACCAAGAAATTGATACTTATTTAAATAATTAATGATTAATAATTCTAGTCCTAGTCATGGTTTTAGCGCCATGACTAGGACTATTTTTTTTGTTTATTTCTTGTGGCGGAGGCAACGTATTACGTATAGTACAATAAGCATTAGAATGAAATTGAAATCATATGATAAAACTATCATTCAATATTGTGCATTTTTATATTGACAGGGTAATTATAATACTTTAAAGTGTAAATGGTAATTATTACTATTTGGCAATCGATACTAAAATAATTATAAGAAAGGATAATAGATATGGAATTTATTAAGAAGAGTGCATTAATGTTAGCTGTTACAGCAACGCTTACAGGAGGGGTAGCGAACCTGCATTGGCCAGTTCAAGAAGTGCAAGCAGAGGAAACTAGTCAAACACAAGAAGTTGGTACTATTCAAATTGAAGGTCTTGCTGACCACTATCATACAGGAGATGAAGTGCAATTAGTTGCAACGACTTCAGATGATATAGAAGGTAATTGGCAATGGTACATTCGTCAGGACGCAGATTCGCAGTGGCAAGCAGTGGACGGCTTGACAACACAAATCTTCTCGCGTGAAGCGACACAGAATGTCCTTCAAGTAAAAGTAGCCCTATTAGAAAACAATGGAACTGTAATTCAAGAATCTGAACCATTGGAAGTTGTGATTGATGATCACCATAATGGTGCAGATGATGAGAGTGGTCAAAGAATTTACAATGGATTTTTCTATAATGATGAGATCCAAGACCGTACATTGGCGGATTGGGAAGGGGACTGGCAGTCAGTTTACCCATACTTAGAGTCAGGAGAGTTGGATGGGGTTTTCCAAGAGAAAGCTGAATCAAGTGATACGATGACGCAGGAAGATTATAAAGACTATTACACTGTCGGTTATGAGACAGACGTTAACCGCATTGTGATTGAGGGTGATCAGTTCACATTCTATTCAACAGATGGCGGAGAAGAAAGTGCTACTTATGAATATGATGGCTATGAAATATTGAATTACGAGCGTGGGAACCGTGGGGTACGCTTTGTATTCAAGCGTGCTTCGGATAATGAAGCGATGCCAACTTATATTCAATTCAGCGATCACAGTATTAATCCAACCGATGCCCTACATTACCACTTATATTGGGGAGATGACCGCCAAGCGCTCTTAGACGAAGTGGACCACTGGCCAACTTATTATCCATCAGATTGGGGTACCGAAGAGATTGTTCACGATATGTTAGCTCACTAATTCAAACTATATTATAGAAGGGAATTTAAGATGAAAGTAAATTTTTTACGGTCACACTTTTTAAAAATAATTACAGCTGTACTAATGATTATGCAAGTGAGTCCGTTGCCGTTCTCTACTGTTCAAGCTAAAGATAAGATTGAAGTTGTGACGAGCTTTTACCCCGTGTATGAATTCGCCAGAGAAGTTGGGGGCGACCGTATTGATCTAACCTTAATGGTGGACCAAGGAAAGGGACCACACGGTTATGAACCGAGTGCTCAAGATGTTGTCGAGGTGAATGACGCAGATGTCTTCATATATAGCTCGGATGCAATGGAAGCCTGGGCAAAATCTTTATTAAATAATATTGATAATGAGGATTTAGTAGTTGTTCAAGCATCTGGTGATGAGCCGGCTGGACACCACCACGAGAGTCATGACGACCATTCAGACCATGAAGAGGACATGGAGCACGAAGACCACAATCACGGTGATGATTCGGCTGAAGAGACAGAAGCAAGCCAAGTCAATATTATTGGCCTGGCCGATCACTATCATAGCCACGATGTCGTGCAGCTAAAAGCAGAACTACAGTTAGACCAAGAGGTGAGCAACTGGCAATGGCAAGTTCGCCAAGATGGAAGTGATTGGGAGATTATCGAGACTGCGACGACAGATAGCTTTGAATATGAACTGGACGACGCTTCTCTTGAAATTCAAGTGCAAGGTCTCGATTCCAATGGTCAAATCCTTGTTGAATCGGATATCGTAGAAGCTCATATTGATAACCACGATGAGCTAGATCCGCACAGCTGGCTGGATCCTGTCTTAGCTCAAGAACAAGTAGATCGTATTCGTGATGCCTTCATTCAAGTAGACCCTGAAGGCGAAGCCGAATATACTGCCAATGCTCAAGCATTCAAAGAAGCTTTACAACAATTAGATGCTGATTACCAAAATGCTTTTGAAGGAGCAAAGAACCGCCAATTTATCGTTCAACATGAAGCTTTCGGTTATCTTGCTCAACGTTATCAACTTGAGCAAGTTTCAGTAGGCGGCCTATCGACAGAAGTAGAGCCAAGTCCGCAAAGAATGGGTGAAATTTTAACAATCATCAAAGATACGGGCGCATCGGTCATTTATTATCAATCTGGTGCTAATAGTGCGATTGCCCAGACCATTGCCCAAGAAACCGGCGCAGAAATTGTTGAATTGTTCGACTTAGAAATTGCTCCCTCAGGACAGGAACTCACTTATCTTGAGGCAATGTACCAAAACTTAGAAGCCTTGAAGTTGAGTATACACTAAAGTATGTTGAGGTAGTTTAAGTTTTTTCAATCATTTTTATAAATTGAGTGACAAGTAGTGAGTGGGAGGAACGCGCTTCAACCTTAATATCAATCCTACCCACCTCTAGTACCACACAAAGAGCCTGCAACCAAGCTAGAAGCTTGGTTGCAGGCTTCTTTCTTAACTTACCAATAATATTTTCCTAGTTAGTTCCCATCAACTTCAAACACTTCAGTTACTTCACCATTTACGTAGTGTAACATTGGTGCTACTTCTACGGCGTTATGTAAGTCGTCGTATTGGAACTGTCCTGTTACGCCTTCGAACTGAATCTTCTCCATGGCTTCTTTGATAGCTTGTGGCTCCTCTGACCCTGCTTCTTCAATAGCTTGGAAGATTAAGTTAGCAGCATCGTAAGATAGTGCGTCAAATGTGTCAGGTTTTACACCGTAATGCTCTTCAAACTTTGCAACATAGTCTTGGGCTTGTGGGCGTTCACTCGTTGTATGGAAATGAGAGGTGATATATAAGTCAGTCGCATTATGAGCTCCTGCAATTTCGATTAAAGTATCACTAGCGAATCCGTGTCCACTTAAGATAGGTTGCATTAAGCCAGATTCACGTGCTTGACGTACAATGATTCCGCCTTCACTAAAGAATCCGGGGATATACATTACATCAAAGTCCATAGCAGTCAGTGATGTTAAAATTCCCATGAAATCTTGATCACCACCATTATAAGATAGCTCTTCAACAATCGTTCCACCTAAGGCCTCAAACTCAGCCTTAAATGGCTCAGCTAATCCAACTGAATAGTCATTGGATTGATCTGTGATTACTACTGCATTCGTTGCCGCTAATTCATCTGTAGCAAAGCGTGCTGCAGCTTGCCCTTGGAATGAATATGTAAAGGCTAGACGGAAAATGTTATCTAATAAAGCTCCTTGATCATCAATGGTTAAGTTATCTGATGTACCTACCGGATACATAGTTGGGATTTGACTTTCAACGGCGGCAGGACGAGAAGCAAAAATCATATCAGAAGTTGCTGGACCGATAACTGTAGAGATTTTTTCATCACTTAGACGCGTTGCAATTGAAGTTGCTTCAGTCTTATCGGATGTATTGTCATAAGAAACAATCTCAATCATGCGACCACCTAATAATCCACCAGCCTCATTAATTTCTTCAGCAGCTAAAGTTAAATTATCTAAAATTGGAATACCATAGGCTGATCCATAACCAGATAATTCTAAGTTAGCTCCAATCCGAATCGGTTCCTGGTCTTGTGTAAATGCAGTTTGTAAGGGAATCAAGCTTGTACCCAGTGTCATCAAGGATGCAAGGGCTAAACCTATTTTTTTCATTGTCTTTTTCATAATCATTCTCTCCCTGTGTTTTAATAGATTCATTAATTATGAGTAAAATAAAAGCCCCATTCTATCTTGTTCGATAGAATGGGGTATAAGAAAATAAAAAATCCCATTCTGTGAACAATCACGAATAGGACTTGGCTAATATTCGAATTTCGAATAAGCTAAGTCCTAAAGACGTCAACGACGACGGCATTAAATTTCGTGATTGCTAACAGATACATGTGATTTCTCCTTAATTAACTCATTTATTTTTAATGTATTTATAATCTAACATACGAGTTTTAATAATGCAAGACTTTTTGCAATTTATATTAAGTTTTAAAAAGCAATAGTATCCAAAAGACATATGTCGCAAAGGCTCAGAGCCATAATTCTTTTGAGAAAATTCCCACAGCGCGTAGGGCCGAATGCCAAATTTTGAGGGTTTCAATTTCTGGCAGGTTTTTAAAGAATCTGAATGAGTTCCCATGGGCGTTAACTTAACATCAGCAAAGCCATTCTCATTGAGAGCCATACGAAGTGTGAGAAATTGTCTTGGCAAGTCTTCATCTTCTGAAACAATCCATAATTTTTATGAGGTTTTTCTTTTAAAAAATCAATCACAGCCAATGTTTGGATAACAACATCAAAGCCAGTCATATTAAGTGTCAAACGTTGTTCAGTGATACCTTGCTGCTGGATTGTTCACTAAGGCTGATTTTGAGAAGTTTTACAATAAGAGTTGAATAACTCAATCATAGTGATAGTAGAAGAACACTTTCCTTTATGGATACATAAGGTGTTATCACAGTGAAGAGGAGTCTCTCTCCTCGAATATTAAAGATTATTGAAAAAACAGGGGTATGTGCTATAATGATTAGCAGATTTGGAAAGCGTTTGCTACTTAATCTACGAAGAAGTCAGAAGAGACGAGTCATAATTCATACAAAAATCTTACTATCTTCACTCCCCAAGGAAAATGGATGTGTTATGATAGTTGAGAATAAGGAGCTATCTGCCTATTAAGAGCATTGTAATTGTCGTATAAAAAGAAAGTGATAAGATGAACGAAAATATTGTAAAAAAAATAAAAAATAAAAAAGGTTTTTTGATAATGTCTCACCGAGGATTTTGGGGTGGGAATGTGATTCAAAACACACGCCAAGCAGCGCTTGTTGCGGTTAAAGCAGGTGCAGATATTGTTGAAGTTGATATTTGTCGGTCATCAGATGGGGTATATTATTTATTCCATAAGCATGCTGTTCGGATGTTGTTAAACGTCGATAAAGAATTTGAAGAGATGACTTCCAAAGAGATTGATCATCTCACTTTATTGAATTCTAATGCCTTAGATTCTGGTTACCATGTTGAGAAGTTAGAATCTTTTATCGATTGGTTGCCAATTACTTATATTCTCAATATTGACCGAAGCTGGGATTATTGGGATGACCCATATTTTTTCCGAATACTAGAGAAATCTGGGAAGAAGAAGCAATTTATATTGAAGTCCCCAGCTAAAGTAGAATTTTTGGAGAAGTTGAATAATGCGAATACTGGTATAGCTTTTATGCCCATTTCTTTTGACCAAGAAGATTTCAATCGAGTAGAAGAATATGAGAATATCGATTTAGTTGGAATTGATATGCGCATCGATTATTTGAACAATCATCCTTTACTCGAGAGTAAGTGGTTGAATAGGTTGTTGAGTCGCAATATGTTAATCGTTGCTAATTCTGAGCACCTTGGTAGTGAGTTTCGCATGTTCGATGTCCTAGACGATACCGCAGCGATTGTAGATAGTGAGACCTATGTGTGGGATATTATGCTTAAGTACGGTATTAATGTTATTAAGACGGATTGGCCGAATTTTGTGAATGATTACCGAGAACGATTAGTCCTATAATAGAGTATATCAAAAAGCCGAACTTTGAGGTGATCCTCAAAAGTTCGGCTTTTTTGCATGATTTAGCGTGTTTTATTCTTTTTAGCGGCTTTAATTATTTTTAATGCACGCTTACGTGTTTTGATGTTAGGACTTTTTAAGTCACGGTAAGCTGCGGCTGCATTTGTTTTTGCCATTGTAACATCCTTTCTGAATAATGACTTTCAATTACCAAGAAGCCTTATGTACACCTGGAATTTGACCGAGGTGGGCAAGTCTTCTGAAGTTAACACGAGACATTCCGAACTTATTCATATAAGCTCTCGGACGTCCGTCAATCTTATCGCGGCGACGGAGGCGGTTAGGATGAGAGTCTATTGGAAGTTTTCTCAGTGCTTCATAATCCCCAGCTGCCTTCAGCTCGTGTCGCAAGTCGGCATATTGTTCGATCAGAGCGACTTGTTTATTGTATTTTGCAATTTTTGATTTTTTAGCCAAAAGTTTAATCCTTTCTATTAGTGAGTTTTTCGTAAGTTAATATTATTTACAAAACCTACAAATCGTAACTATTACTATTTAACAATAATAACAGCTAGATTAAACATTGTCAATGAATTTGTTAAGGTCTTAGTTACTCATAATATCACGACGTTTGTAGCAAAAAAATCCATATAAGTTAATAAAAGGGTAGCCTCTACTTGAATCGCTAACAGATTCCATTCAATATCGATGGGAACATGATTATAGACAGATAGGCGTTGCCACCAATCAGCTAAGTCGAGTAAGTTACCTAGATAAAGTTGAATGAATACAAATGCAATATAGACCTAAATTCTTCTGATAAAGCGGAGCTAAGTCTATTGAGAAGGCGATTAATCCTAGTACTAGCCAATTCGCCGACAAGTAAAGAAAGGTGGATTCAATAATAAAATTCATGGCCAAAAGTTCGTCCATCGTCATCGATGCAGCGAGATATATACACAAAGTGAAAAGAATTTGAATGACTCTTAAGACTGCTAAACTTATGAGATAATAGTGTAAAAATACGTCAATTCTTGCCAGTGAGCGGTTACAGAAATGATCAATCTGCTACGTAACTTCCTCTTTCCTTAGGCAGAGTAAGATGCTAATTGCAGGTATGATAGCAAAGATTGGCATCAGCGCTATAATTAAGTGGGTAAAAATCTTAGTCAAGAAAAAGAATCTAATTCAGGAAGGAATGCTTGAATTAGCGGTACATCGACCAGATAAAGTTAAAGGTCATCCATAATGGTACCAAAACTTAAAGTTATAATAAACACTCCGATGGAACAGCTTGTGATTTTGACATTTTCCTGAGTCCAAATAAATTCCGTAAAAGTCTGTAAAAAAGTTGAAGTATGCGAAGCTCTCGGTCGATCAGGTAGGAGGGCTTGGAACATGTCCCGCCGGTAGTTCAAGACAAAGCCTAAGACCATTAAGATAAGCCCGCTTCCCACCAATAGATAGACCGGCCACTACTGATTATGCAAGAAACCCTAAGAGCGAACGACCCAATCTAAGGAAGATTGCATAGATAAAGCTTTGTTTGACACGTCCCCGATCAAACGAAGTAGGTAGGTTAAATCTAAGAAGCTGAGAGCTATAGTCCGGCTTCCACGATTCGTCTCACTTAACTGGCTAGAAAGTAAGGTCAGGCCAGCAAAGAATAACCCAACAAAGGCATGAAGATACCATAAAGTAAAGAACATTCAAAACTAAAACTACTATACTCAATAGGTATAAAGCTAATAAAAATGAAAGCAGCAATCATTAAATTCAAAGAATGAAGACTTCAAATTTAAAGAGCTTTGATTCATTAGTGAATAATCATCTTCATGAATTTAACTAACTTATGACGAAACTGTGAGTAAAGGCGTAGAAAGATTGAGGATAAGGGATTTTCCCCAGTGTAAGTGTTAAAAAAGCTCAAGTGTGACCTAGCGTCATCGATGAAGTTAACTGGCAAATAAAGTACAATAAAGAGGTAAGGGGGAGTCTGTGTGAAAGTAACAACAGATATGATACATCCAGATTTACGACAAAGAGGAAAATGGCTGAGATGGCTTCAACCTAAAGCAAGTTCAGCCTTACTCCAAGGTTTAAGTAAAGTCTCCCAAAAAGTTCTCAAAGGGCGTTATACTGGTCCTAATCGTTTGAGAGAAGTGTGGATACCGAGAGAAGATGGCACTCAATTAAGACTTTGCGTCTTCTGGCCTCAAGAAAGAAAACAAACTACTATTCCAATATTGGCCAAATATTCAAAAAAGAATCAATGGGATGCATCTGAAGAAGGTGTCCCCGGATTGTTATGGTTACACGGCGGTGGTTATGCCCTAGGAGCACCAGAACAAGATGTTGGTTATATCGATGACTTTATTCGAACGACAGGATCGGTTGTTGTAGCTGTCGATTATCGTCTATCTGGTGAAGCAGCTTTTCCAGCGGCCATCGAAGATGCTTACCAGGCATTAAAATGGATGAAAGCTCACGGAAGCGAATATGGGATTCGCTCAGACCAATTGTTTGTGGGTGGAGCCAGTTCAGGTGGTGGCTTGACAGCTGCTTTGACTTTATTAGCTCGAGACCGAGGAGAGGTTAATATTGCCTTCCAGATGCCTTTATACCCAATGTTAGATCATCGAACTTCAACGAATTCAGCCCAAGATAATGATGCACCTGTCTGGACAGCTCAGTATAATGAAGTCGCTTGGCAGATGTATTTGAAAGAGATTGAACGAGAAGGAGAGGAAATATATCCTTATGCTGTACCGATTATGGCAACGGATTACCATAATTTGCCACCGACTTATACTTATGTCGGAACGATTGAACCTTTCTTTGATGAGACGATGAATTATGTGAGTAGTTTGATTGATGCGGGAGTACCCGTTCATTTCAAACTTTATGAAGGGGCTTTTCATGCCTTCGATCGGATTGTGCCTAAGGCGAATATATCACGAGAAGCACGCAGTCATCTGCTCGCGACTTACCAATACGCTGCCAAGCATTATTTTGCCGAACAAAATCAATAATGGATAAGATTTTTAACCTTTGCTTTTAAGATAAGAATAAATCTTAAGGGCAAAGTTTTTTGTTTAGTTATACTTTAGCTAACTGTTTATAATAGAAGATGAGGTGATAGAGATGTTTCAAATTTTGGTGGTAGATGATAATAAGAACACTAGACAACTGATGCAAGCAGTTCTTGAAGCAGAGAATTATAAGGTGTATACAGCTGTGGACGGTCAAGATGCTTTGGATGTCATGGATCAACAACATATTGACTTAGTCTTACTGGACGTGATGATGCCGAATATGGATGGGCTGGAATTTACTAAGTTATTGCGAGAGTTGGACAATGACTTGCCAATCTTAATGGTCTCAGCCAAGCAATTGCCTCAAGACCGCAAGTTAGGTTTTAGGGCAGGGACCGATGACTATATGACGAAGCCGGTGGATGAGGAGGAGATGTTACTTCGAATTAAAGCCTTGCTCAGACGGGCCAAAATTGCTACAGAACGTAAAATCCACCTTGGCCCAGTTACTTTAGATTATGATAATTTAATTGTCAGCCGTGGGGATGAGCTATATACTCTTCCGCAGAAAGAATTCCAATTACTTTACCTTTTGCTATCATTTCCTAATAAAATTTACACTCGTATTCAATTAATGGATGAGATCTGGGGCGTAGAAAGTGATACTGGCTGGGAGACGGTGACTGTACATGTTGCACGCTTACGCAAACGTTTTGGGGATTGGCCAGAATTTGAGATTGAATCGGTGCGTGGATTAGGCTACCGAGCGGTGAAAAAAGTATGAAAAAATTCAAGAAAAAACAAGAAAAAATTGAACAAGCTTCAAAAGTGAATCAGACTAGCCGGCCCGGTCATTACCACCATTGGCATCCTCACGGACATTCGCACCGCCACCCTATAGCGAAGAAGAAATTGATGATTTTATTCTCCATTATCGTCTTCATTATTTTGTCGATAACCATGCTGATTGTAGGGCTTATAACCGTGATTTTAGTTCATTCAGGGGTGATTTTGAGTCACTTTCAAGCGCCGTCGATTTTCTATCCAATATTAATATTTGCGGTTGTGAGTATTGTGACTGGAACCGTCGTAGCGGCGATTTTTAGTGCAATTCCACTTCGACCGGTTAATATCTTGATTAATGGGATGAATCGCCTAGCTTTTGGTGAATATGATACACGAATTAATTTAGGGAATAGTAAGATTGGTGTCGACTTGGCATACAGTTTCAATCAATTGGCTAAGGAGTTATCTAATACTGAGATGTTGCGGTCTGATTTTGTGAATAACTTTTCTCATGAGTTCAAGACACCAATTGTCTCTATTCGTGGGTTCGCCAAATTATTGCAGAAAGGGAATTTGTCAGAGGATAAACAGGCAGAGTATTTGAATATTATTGTGGAGGAAGTGAGTCGCTTGGCTGATTTATCAACCAATGCGTTAAATTTAACAAAGATTGAGAACCAGACTATTTTGACGGATATTACGTCGTTTAACTTGTCCGAACAATTGCGGAATTCGATCTTGCTGTTAGAACATAAGTGGGTCAAGAAGGATATTGTTTTTTTACCTGAATTTGGCGAGCATATGATTGAGGCGAACGAAGAATTACTTAAACAAATCTGGATTAACCTCGTCGATAATTCAATCAAATTTGCGCCAGAATCTAGCCGAATCACACTAACTATTCAAGAAGATTCAGAATTTTTAACTGTGTGTATTCAAAATGTCGGTCCGCGTATTAGTGATGCTGACCTAAAACGAATATTCAATAAATATTGGCAAGCTGACAGCTCACACGCAACTGAAGGCGCGGGTATTGGTTTATCAATCGCGAAAAGGGTCGTTGACTTACATAATGGTTACATCGGCGTTGATAGTACAGATGAGCGAACTATTTTTATCGTTCAACTTCCGAAGAACAGTTATCGAGAGGTGTAGGTGGATGGCTTCTAAGTAAAAAAAGGCTAGGCGGAACAATGATCTATCAAAGTTCCGGGTAACTGCGCTTAAGCGGAACAATGATCTATCAAAGTTCCTAGTAACTGCGCTTAGTCGGAAGAATGGACTATCAAAGTTCCGGGTAACTGCGTCAGGGCGGAACAATGAATTTTCAAAGTTCCGGGTAACTGCGCTTAAGCGGAACAATGATCTATCAAAGTTCCTAGTAACTGCGCTTAGGCGGAACAATGAATTTCCAAAGTTCCGGCCAACCCACTCTACCTCGGATTTATTCTGAATCAACCCAATAAAGGACAAGTTTATCTTCAATTAATGTTAAAGTTTTAAATTACGTATAAAGCGTTGAGAATCATTGCAGACGTACAAATTCTGTTTTAGAATTGTACGTTTTTCTAGTTCTCATAATGCTATGTTAGAGAATGGAAGGAAGTTGATGAATGTTAAAGATGCTTAAGCGTTTCACAAAAACAGAAGGACTCCTCATAGGGTTGAGTCTAATATTTATCGTCATACAAGTTTGGCTGGATCTCAAGATTCCGGACTATATGAGTGAGGTGAAGATGCTTGTTCAAACTCCTGGCAGTGAAATGAGAGATATCTATGTAGCTGGAGGATTGATGTTAGCTTGTGCTTTCGGGAGTTTAGTCTCTGCGGTGGCAGTAGCGGTGATTGCTTCTAAGATTTCTGCAAACTTGGGGGCGAATTTACGTTCAGCCATGTTCAATAAGGTCATGGATTTTTCTATGGAAGAGATGAGCCGCTTCTCAACAGATAGTTTGATTACCCGATCAACCAATGATATTACACAAGTTCAGATGTTAATCGTAATGGGGCTTCAGGCGATCATTAAAGCACCTATTATTGGTGTTTGGGCCATACTTAAAATCGCAGACAAGAGTTGGCAATGGACCTTTACAACCGCTATGGCTATCGTTATTTTGATGGCGGTTGTAGGAATACTAATGTTCCTTGCTCTACCAAAATTCAAGTCTTTACAAGCCTTAACAGACCGCTTGAGTAGTGTGACTCGTGAAAACTTGAGTGGCTTGCGTGTAGTTCGTGCTTATAACGCCGAAGATTATCAAGAGGACAAATTTGAAGCGGTGAACACAGAATTAACGAATACTCACTTATTCACAAGCCGTGCGATGGCTTTCATGCAACCAAGTATTCAATTAGTGATGAGTGGGTTATCCCTTGCTATTTATTGGATTGGGGCGATATTAATTGAGCAAGCAACCATGCCAATGAAGTTGACTTTATTCTCAGATATGATTGTGTTCTCGTCATATGCCATGCAAATTGTGATGGCCTTTATGATGTTAATTATGATTTTTATACTTGTTCCAAGAGCTTCTGTATCCATTAATCGTATTCAAGAAGTTCTTGAGACAGACTTAGCGATTACTGATGGGGGAATGAGTGCTAGCTCAAGGGCTGAAGTTGGTCAAGTTGAATTCAAAAACGTAAGCTTTAAGTACCCAGGCGCTCAAGAATATGTGATTAGAGATGTATCTTTTAAAGCGAACCAAGGTGAGACAGTGGCCTTTATTGGAGCTACAGGTTCAGGAAAGAGCACATTGATTAATTTAATTCCTCGCCTCTATGAAGCTACAGAGGGTGAAGTGTTAGTAAACGGCATGAATGTGAAAGATTATAACTTGGATGCCTTACACAATACGATGGGTTACGTCAGTCAAAAAGCTCAGCTATTCAATGGGACAATCAAATCCAACGTTGCCTATGGTAATAATGGCCATGATGGCTTTATCGACTCGGATATTATTGAAGCCATTTACACAGCACAGGCGAGTGATTTCGTTGAAGCTTTAGAAGGTGGCTACGATGCTAAAGTAACTCCAGGTGGAACCAACTTATCGGGGGGACAGAAGCAACGTATATCTATTGCTAGAGCGATTGCGCGCCAAGCAAAGATTCTTATCTTTGATGATTCATTCTCAGCTTTAGACTACCGGACTGATAAGAAACTCCGCCAAGCCCTGCGTGAAGATTGTGCTGACGCGACTAAGTTGATTGTTGCCCAACGTATTGGGACTATTAAAGATGCTGACCGAATTATTGTGCTCGATGAAGGGCGTGTGGTTGGTAATGGTACACATGATGAATTAATGGCAAACTGTCTTGAATACCAAGAGATTGCCTACTCACAACTTTCGAAGGAGGAATTAGCATAATGAATCACGGACCAGGAAGAGGCCAAAGACCTCAACAAAAAGCAAAGAATTTTAAAGAAACTTGGGGGAAATTGTTAAATTACTTCCGCCCATACTGGACAGCCGGCATTATCTCCTTAATTTGTGCGATTATTGGGACGATTTTAACGCTGATTGGACCAGATAAGCTCTATGAGTTAACTGATATTGTAACAGCGGGAATTTTAACTGGTATTGATATGGCTGCTGTAAGAAATATCGGTATGACTTTAGTGTTGTTTTATGGGTTAAGTGCATTGTTAACCTTGACTCAAGGACTGGTCATGGCAACCATTACTCAACGAATCTCTAAACGATTGCGTCGCGATTTGTCGCATAAAATTAACAACTTACCCATCGCTTACTTTGATAATAAAACGACGGGAGACATATTATCTCGAGTCACGAATGATATTGACACAATTGCCCAATCTTTGAACCAAAGTATCTCAACCGTTGTTACAGCGACGACAATGTTATTAGGTTCATTATTCATGATGCTAAAAACCAATCTCATTATGACTTTAACAGCTGTCATTGCTACGGTTATCGGTTTTGTTCTCATGATGGTCATCATGAGCCATTCTCAAAAATACTTCTCACAACAACAAAATGACCTTGGAAAAATCAATGGACATATTGAAGAGATGTACTCAAATCAAATGATTGTCAAAGTCTACAACGGTGAAAAAGATGCCCGTGAAACTTTTGAAGAAGTGAATGCTGACCTAAGAAACAGTGGTTTTCGTGCGCAAAGTCTTTCGGGCTTAATGATGCCACTGATGGGATTCATCGGAAACTTCGGCTATGTGGCAGTAAGTATCGTTGGAGCTTTACTGGCAATTAACGGCCATATTTCATTTGGTGTGATTGTTGCTTTTATTATGTATGTTCGCTACTTTACTCAACCCTTGAACCAATTAGCCCAAGCAGCCCAATCACTACAATCGACGGCGGCAGCGGGAGAGCGTGTCTTTGAGATGTTAGAGTCTCAAGAGATGGCAGATGAAAGTCACAAGTCACAAGCTTTAACGTCGATTAAAGGAGATGTTGAGTTTGAACATGTAGCCTTTAGCTATCCAGAAAGTGACCAGAAGGTGATCCATGATTTCTCAGCGAAGGCACATGCTGGAGAGAAAATTGCGATTGTTGGTCCAACTGGAGCAGGGAAGACGACAATGATTAACTTATTGATGAGGTTCTATGATGTAACCTCAGGTGATATTAAAATTGATGGAATCTCAACATCCAAGCTAAAACGAGAAAATGTGCGCGACCAATTCAGTATGGTACTTCAAGATACGTGGATATTCAATGGAACAGTTCGCGAAAACTTAATCTATTCGATTGAAGGTGTCAGCGAAGAGAAAATGGTTGAAGCAGCCAAAGCAGTAGGCTTAGATCACTTTATCCGAACACTGCCACAAGGTTACGATACTGTATTGGACGATCAAGTTAGTCTGTCAGAAGGACAGAAACAACAAATTACCATTGCTCGTGCTATGATTGCGGATAGACCGATGCTGATTCTTGACGAAGCGACATCATTTGTGGATACACGTACTGAATTAGCCATCCAAACAGCTATGGACAAGTTAATGGAAGGGCGAACATCCTTCATCATTGCCCACCGTTTATCTACAATTAAAAATGCTGACCTGATACTCGTGATGAAAGATGGCGATATTATTGAAAGTGGTACCCATGCAAACTTATTAGATCAAGGCGAGTTTTATGCCCAACTTTACAATAGTCAATTTGAAATGGCGTAAGATTATGTGTGATGGAACTTTGTGGTCAAATTAAAACCATTCTTGGCTAGTGGATTGTCAGTTGACTTGATTTAATTTAATTAGCGACAGCTCGAGACTTGAGCTGTCGTCTTTTTGTGTGTTCGGCGTTATCTGAGTGTTTGAGTTGGCGTATATCGGCGTCGCCTACGTCATGTTCTCGCTTCACTTGTCACACTACACTCCCCCCTGCGCCATCTCATCACTCGCCATGACACACCTCGGTGTTCCCTATGTCATGTCCCCGCTTCACTTGTCACATTACACTCCCCCTGCGCTATCTCATCACTCGCCATGACACACCTCGGTGTTCCCTATGTCATGTCCTCGCTTCACTTGTCACACTACACTCCCCCCTGCGCCATCTCATCACTCGCCATGACACACCTCGGTGTTCCCTACGTCATGTCCCCGCTTCACTTGTCACACTACGCTTCCACCTGCGCCATCTTATCACTCGCCATGACGCACCTCGGTGTTCCCTACGTCATGTCCCCGCTTCACTTGTCGCAACGAACAACCATCCCCTCAAAAAATTTACCCACAAAAAATCCCAAAACGACAATGCTAATCCTGTCGTTTTGGGATGAATGTTGAATGATTATTCAGAGATAACTTGAACTTGTACTTCCGAATCGATGTATTCTTTTTCTGAGATTTCTTGCTCAATTGAACCGAATGGCATTTGAGCAATTAATTCGTATGACTCAGGTAAGTTGAACATTTCACGGATTGCTTTGTCAAATCCTTGTTCGTAACCAACGCTAAAGTGTTGTAATGATCCACCTAAGTTCATTTCAGTTAAAGCTAACCAAGTAGCGTATTGTGCGTTCGCTGAGTTGTTTTGTTTGTAAGCTTCAGTACGTTGACCTTGTGTAGGCATTGTTGCAACAGCATCACGGTCTTCGAAGAATAATACTGTTCCCATACCTAATTTGGCACCTTCCATAATTGGAGACATGAAGTCCCAAGTAGCTTGGTCTAAAACATCTTTTTGAACGTCTAAGATTAAGTTCCATAATTTAGTGTTTGCTTCACTTGTAACAATAACTAAACGTGAAGTTTGGCTGTTAAAAGCTGTTGGAACATCTTTTTGTGTTTCACGGATTGACGCAACAATCTCGTCGATTGAGAAGTCACTGTTAGTTCCTAAAGCGTAGATTGAGCGACGGTTTTTAACTAATTGTTTGAATTCTGCCATTTTAATAAAATCTCCTTTTGATTAAATATTATGTTTTAACTAATTCTTATTATAATACCTACTTGAATGTATGTAAACCTCTAATTCGAGATATTAAACAAGTAAACGTTTTCTGTATAATAAGTCGGATTAAATAATGGGAAATGAGACAACGTGGCCCATTTGAGCGTCTATAATTTAATTTAAATAAAAACACCGCTTAATAAACGGTGTTTTGTCAAACCTTCATAAAACGATCCGATCGCCATTTGTTTGACCTTACGCGTTGAGGACGACTAATTCAATGTGAGGGTAGTTGGTTCGGAAGAGATTTAATAACTCTTTTGTTTTCATATTTTTGGAGTCGATATTCATTATAAGTGCGCCATCTTCACCTTCAATGACTAATTCTTCTTTAAGGTAGCGACCGTCACGATCTCTTTCGTAGTGTGTTTTGTAGACAAAGCGTGAGATTCGACTCACTTCATAACTTTCATTCTTATATCGAATCGTACGTCGGCCAGCCTGAATGATGATTGGGTTGAAGAACATGTGGATTGTCTTAATGGACATGATGATACCTAATATTGAGAAGACGCCTGCAACAATAATAAAAATCCAGCGGAATCGCATAGGAAATGCCCGGAAAGGACCAAAGGTCATTTGGTATAAGATAAAACAGGCAAATGCAAAGAAAATAAGGAAAAAAATCAAGCGAAAAACCATACCCATGAAGTTATGACGAATTGTAAACAAAGTATCCAATGAAACCATCCTTTCATACTAGCTTTGCCGACTCCCTTATCTTGATTATATAGTCAATAAATGATAAGTACCAATGATATGGATATGGTATGGAAAGAATAAAAGCCGTTAAGCTAGGTCAATAAGCTGCTTAACGGCTTTAGTATGAATGTTATTAGTAGTCTGCGTTATGGTAGACATCCGTGACATCATCGTCATCTTCAATCGCTTCGAGCATTTTCTCAAAGTCAGCTACTTGATCTTCTGTTAAAGGAACCGTCACGTTCGGTACCATTGACAGTTCAGCTTGAGCGAGTTCATAAGATTGGCTTAAAGCATCGCGAACGGAAGCAAAATCTGCCGCTTGAGTATAAACTTCAACCACTTCGTTACTTAACTCGAGATCTTCAGCTCCCGCTTCAAGGACCGTCATCATAATTGTATCTTCGTCGTCTTCAAGACCTTCACGGTCAATCGCAATATAACCTTTACGCTCGAATTGGAAGGCTACAGAGCCTTTCTCACCGAGAGAGCCACCGTTATGGTTAAAGGCAACACGAACATTAGTGGCCGTACGGTTAACGTTATCCGTTAAACAATAAGCGAGTACACCGACACCACCTGGACCGTATCCTTCATAGACAATCTCGTCGTAGTTCGCTCCACCTTGGATGTCGCTAGCTCGTTTAATGGCTCTTTCGATATTATCGTTCGGCATATTAGCGCTCTTTGCCTTGTCCAAAGCTAATCGTAATGAGGGATTCATTTCTGGGTCAGAACCGTTTTTTGCTGCTACATAGATTTCGCGCGATAACTTTTGAAAAATTTTTCCACGTTTTGAATCTTGAGCATTTTTTCTTTTTTGAATATTCTTCCATTTTGAATGGCCTGCCATCTTGTCACATCCTTTGTTTATTCCTACTGCCTATCTTATAATGAAAATCACTTTAAGTAAACTAGTCTTCGTCGCTATCGGCCTCTTTATCTTCTTTAATAATTTGAATGAAGCGGTCGGTCAGATTCGCGGTAAATCCCCATAGCGTTTCATCCTTCAATTCATAAAATGGAACAGCTTGTTGTATTTGGCTGAAAGGATACTTCATGCCGCGGTTAACAAGGTGGTAGGGGAACTTACTTTTATCCGTTTGCTTGAAGTGAATATTATACACTGTCGGTCCATTTTCAAGTAGGTGGTCCAAGGGAACAGTGAATAAACGTTCAACTTCTATATTCGGGAAGATATCACGGTAGTCAATTCCAATAATCTCGCCGACATAACAATAGATAATACGATTATAGGAGATAATGTAATCAATCTCGCCAATTACATCAATATTTTCTGTTTTAATATTGAGTTCTTCCATGGTCTCACGAACAGCAGCTTCTTTGGGTGATTCGCCAGTTTCAATGCGACCACCTGGAAAGGAAGTATCGCCTGCTTGGGAAACATGTTCGCTTCGTACTTCGTATAATATGTGATAATCACCATTAATTTTGATCAGTGGTAATAACACTGCATAGCCTTTTTGAACGCCGTGGGCTTTGGCATCATAAGTTTGTATGATTTTTCGTATATTTTTCATGTAATTTTCCTTTTAGTATATGATATTCAATGGTAGAATCTGATTAGTGATATGTATATATTAAATATTAAATTTTAGAGGTGGATTAAATGTCATTTAAAGATGAGCGAGATATGTATGAGAAATTTATGGAATTTTTATCTAAACGTGAAAAAAAGGATGATTTAATATCTGACGCGTTTGATGAATTTTTTAGCCTATATTCCATTGATGAAGATGGTGAACAAATCTTCGTCAGTATGATGATGAAACTAATGAGATCAAATGATAATCTCGAAGAGATTTCTCCAGAGATGAAATCATTTAGTATACTTGATCAAGCAACAGAAATGGAACAAGGTCCTGAACGAGATGCACTACTTCATAAAGCTATCGAAATTTATCCAGAAAACTGGTATGCTCACCGTGCATTGATGGATGGGAATTCCTTGGAATTGATTGAACAACTCCGTGATTTGGAGAAACTTGCTCGTGAATCTTGGAAAACAACGTCGCAAGGTGGTTGGGTAAACCCTGATGAGCATACTTATCTAACAGTTAAAGCAGACCTAGCACGCGAATTAATGACACAGGGCTTATTAGTTGAAGCGCGTGATCATTTCGAAGAGCTATATCATTTGGATAAAACAGACTTTATGGGAACACGTTACGTATTAATGGCCATTTACTGCCGTACTTATGATTGGGAACGTGCGTCAAAACTATTCCGTGAATTCGCTGATCCCAATGATATGGATGACCAAATGCTTGTACCACTCCTTGTACTTGCTATTCTATCAGGAAAAAATGCCTATGCAAAAGATTTGTTCCACGACCTGCTCCAAGTCAACACCGCAGTTGGAGACATTCTCGAAGCGGATGGGTTCCCTATTGAGAAAATCATGATGGTGGACGAGACAGATGGTTATGAACCTGGCGGATTCGAATCTCTAGCGATTCCATTACAAGAGATTCTTCCAGTTATTATCGATTCAGATTATCTTTTTGAATGGATGTCCAGAGAATATCAAGTTGAATCTGACCACCAGAAAATTAACCTTAGCGAGAAAGTAATCTCGTTTGAGGGAGCAAGTCAGATGTATAAGCAGACAGAGACTAAAGAGAAATATACAAAAGCCGAAGAAGAGGTGGATGTATTAGAGGGTGTTGTCTATAATGCGGCTCAGATCCTATCTGATATGGGACTTGTAACTGCCAAAGCATTCGAAGACTATACTGAAAAAGAGGTTCTAGCCATTAAATTTGTAGGACCTAAGACGATCCAACAATTGAAGAAGAATGGTGTTGTCTTTAAAGATGATAATTAAGTACAAATGGGGTCAAAGCAAAACAAAATGAATTCAAAAAAACTAACAGAAAATGGCTTAACTCAAGTTATTTTCGGAAGTGGTTATAATTTCCGTAGCACGACGGCGGAAGAAGAGAGCTTAAAAGATAATTATCTTCAACTCGTTGAAGCTGCAGATACAGCACTTAGTTCTGTATACTCAGCCACTCAAGTTCATGGTAATCGCATTGCTTATGTAGATGGCAGTCAAGGTGAGAATTTCCTTGTAGGTAAGACAATCCCTAATGCAGATGGCTTGATTACCGACCAAGTGGGTGTCGGATTAATTATTAAGTATGCTGATTGCACACCAGTGATCATTTACGATCCGGTTAAGAAAGTACAGGCTAGCGTTCACTCTGGTTGGCGCGGAACCGTTCAACAAATTGCGGTTAAAGCAATTAAAACAATGGTCACGGACTTTGAATGCCGACTTAGCAACTTGCTCATATATCTTGGACCGTCCATTGATATGGACCATTATGAAGTGGGACCGGAAGTCTATGAGGCTTTTGCCGACTTTTCCAACCGTGATGCTTTTTTTAAGAAAAAAGCGGACAAATATTTACTAAGTAATATCGATGCTATTTATCAAAAATTATTAGATAGTGGTGTACAAGCCTCTCAAATTGAACAATCTAGTGTATCAACCTATACGGATGAACGTTTGCACTCAGCCCGTCAGCAAGGAGCTGACTACAGTTTGAATGCGATTTTAACCGTGATGACTTAGACAGTCACTTGCTTTATTGAAACAGCTGAAAGCAATTATAAGTCGAGTGTGATAAGTATACCAATCAAAAGACTTTCAGAAATTGGTTGACTAAGGTACAGTATTGTTATTAGTAATGTAATAGTCACTGAGCTGAGAAAGAGGAGATCAATGATGAAAAAAATTGGTAACTTATTATTAATAGTCAAAGAGAATGATACTTATACTTTAAGTATGACTGAGCAACTACAAGAAGACGTAGGAGATATTGGTTTTGTTGAGTTTAATTCAGATAATGACCTTGAAGAAGATGACAGCATCGTAAGTATCGAAGCGTCTAAGACAGTCCTTGAGATTGTCACACCTCTTGGTGGAACAGTCGTTGAACGTAATTTAGCTGCTGAAGACAAGCCACACTTATTAAATTCTGACCGAGCCGAAGATAATTGGCTAGTTAAACTAACCAACATTGATTCAACTGCTTTTGAAGCATTAGCTGATGCTGAATAATAAAATTTAAACACATCACCTCCAACTAGTTTTCACATGAACTAGTTGGAGGTGAATTTTGTTAGATGGCTAAGACTGAGTATGTGTAACATAAAGCGTAAATGAATCGATAGTCGAAATAACTTATTCAAAAACTCAGACCTGGCAAGCAAGCTTCGTTGTTAGCCTTGACTGAATTAGTTAAATTAATAGTAATGAGCTATTTCAACATTGTAATACATGCAGGTGGGGGGATGACGCCAAAAGCAATACCTTATACGACGGTCCTCACTAACAAAGTTATCCCAATAATCAGTGCCAGCTGACGGGTCTTGATGGATTGTATTAATCTGAACATGGTATTAACCTCTTTTTTTATTCAACTTAAATATACAAGCTAGCGACTCCTACTGCATTGACTTAAGTTAAGAGATTGAAAAAAGTCTAGCTATAGAGACAAATTCTCTGAGCTAGACTTTTTGAGTATAAGTTTAGATTAGTTTTAGCTTTGCGCACGTTTATTATTGACGAATTGGGTTAGTCGGTCCATAGCTTCGGTCAAGTCTTCCATACTGGCTGCGTAACTTAAGCGGACATGTCCCTCGCCACCAATACCAAAGGCAATTCCAGGGACAAAGGCAACTGCATTAGACTCAGCTAAGTCCAAGCAGAAAGCCATACTATCTTGTTCAAGGTCTTCTGGTATACGAGCAAAGATGTAAAAAGCCCCACCCGGTCTAACAATATGGAAACCTAAGTTCGTCATCGCTTCATAAATGAAGTCACGGCGATATTTGTATTCTTCTCGCATTGGTTGTGCGTCATCGGCACCATTTTCTAAGGCTTCTCGGGCAGCTAACTGTGAGATCGATGAATTAGTTGTGACTAAGTTTTGGTGGACTTTAACTAAATGTTGCATAAAATTAGCTGGTGCGAATAATAAGCCGACACGCCATCCGGTCATAGCGTGGGATTTAGATACGCCGTTAATAACAATTGTTTGCTCACGCAAATATTTAGCGATAGATACGTGTTCTGAATCATAAACCAACTCACTATACACTTCATCGCTAACTACAAAGATAGGGCGGTCACGCAAGACTTCGGCGAATTCCTTAGCGTCCTCATCCGTCCAATTGATTCCCGTTGGATTAGTTGGATAATTCAAGATGACCGCTTTAACTGCATCACCATGCTCAGTTAAGGCATCCTCTAACATCACTTTTGACAAGATAAAGTCGTTAGAAGACGTATCGACTTCAACCGGGGTTCCACCAGCCAGCTGAATAATTGAGGCATAAAGAGTGAAGTAAGGTGAAGGAATAATCACCTTATCTCCGGGGTTTAGAATCGTTTGAAAAGCCGTGCTCAATGCTTCTGTCGCACCAACCGTGACGATCACTTCATCTTCCCAATTGTATGTTAAGCCGTATTTTGTCTTCACAAAGTTTGAAGCGACTTGACGCAGACGGTTGTCACCAGGTGTTGAGAAGTATCCTGTTTGGTTAGTGTTAATAGCTTCAATACCCGCTTTTTTAACATGCTCAGGCGTTGGAAAGTCCGGCTCACCTAAAGTGAGTTTGATAATTCCTTTTACTTTAGAAGCACGCTCATCAAAAGCACGAATCGCATTGGGTTTAATTTTATTTAAGTTATGATTGAATAGATTGTTTAATGTCATTTTAATATTTCCCTCATCTAATATTCATATTTAAGCTAGCTTATCACAATTATAGTTAAGTTTAAATGACTTTTTTTGCTACATGACAATACTTAGTGTGTTTTTGTGCTATAATGGGTGAGGATATTTTTGCACAATAAAGGAGAATGTAAAATGATTACTGCAGTAGATTTAAGAGCAGGTATGACATTTGTTCAAGACGGTAAATTAATTCGCGTTTTAGAAGCGAGCCACCACAAACCTGGTAAAGGTAACACGGTAATGCGTATGAAATTACGTGACGTTCGTTCAGGAGCTACTTACGATACAACTTTCCGCCCTGATGAGAAATTCGAACGTGCTTACTTAGAAACAAAAGATGTTCAATACCTATATAGCATGGACGACACAGCTTTCTTCATGGACTTAGAAACTTATGAACAATATGAATTACCAGTAGACTCTATTGAGAATGAATTATTATACTTATTAGAGAACATGGAAGTTAAGATTCAATTCTTCGGTTCAGAAGTTATCGGGGTTGAGGTTCCTCAAACAGTTGTACTTAAAGTTAAAGAAACACAACCTTCAATTAAAGGAGCAACTGTAACAGGATCAGGTAAACCAGCCACAATGGAAACAGGACTTGTAGTCACAGTTCCAGACTTCATCGAAGCTGGCGAAGCCTTAGTCATTAACACATCAGAAGGTACGTACCAAAAACGTGCCTAATCACAATAAACTCCTTTAGCCTTCAGTGGCTGGAGGAGTTTTTTTCAACGCATAAATAGGTCTGCTTCGATGAGTTGGTGTGAGGGGTATGTTCACTTCACACTTGCGACGGATGCAGAAATCCTAAGTAAAGTGGATCAAGGTTATGAAAATTAATATAGTAGAAGTCCTTACTTGAAACCAACGGTAAGCGAAGCTACCAGACAAATGACCGTCCATCTCATCCCAATTAATTAATGAGTAAAATGACTCAAATTTCGTCGATTTATGTTTGTATGATTAGGGTTGAGTCATTTTTTTGTTGAATAGTCATTTTAACTGTCCGTCGTGATTGTGTACGACGGACATTAACTGCTTTAAGTGTCCCTCGTAACCATCCGCGACGGACATAAAGAGGTACAAACCGCAGTTTTATATCAAAAACCGCCTTGTACTATCAATAAATTGCTTGGTATACTCCATTTCAATCAATAAAGTTACAGGATAAAAATAAAGTGTCCATCGCTTACCTGTACGACGGACATTAACTGCTTTAAGTGTCCCTCGTGACCATCCGCGACGGACATAAAGAGGTACAAACCGCAGTTTTATATCAAAAACCGCCTTGTACTATCAATAAATTGCTTGGTATACTCCATTTCAATCAATAAAGTTACAGGATAAAAATAAAGTGTCCATCGCTTACCTGTACGACGGACATTAACAGCTTTAAGTGTCCCTCGTGACCATCCGCGACGGACATAAAGAGGTACAAACCGCAGTTTTATATCAAAAACCGCCTTGTACTATCAATAAATTGCTTGGTATACTCCATTTCAATCAATAAAGTTACAGGATAAAAATAAAGTGTCCATCGCTTACCTGTACGACGGACATTAACAGCTTTAAGTGTCCCTCGTGACCATCCGCGACGGACATAAAGAGGTACAAACCGCAATTTTATATCAAAAACCGTCTTGTATTATCAATAAATTGCTTGGTGTGCTCCGTTTCAATCAATAAAGTTACAGGATAAAGATAAAGTGTCCATCGCTCACTTGTACGACGAACATAACCAATGCAAGCAGCTGTACTTTTCTATAAACCGTCTAACATCACCAATAAATTGATCGCCTTCAGCCTGTTTCAACTATATAAATGAATAAAACTGACCTTGCCCCAACCACAAACTCCCTAACTATCTTAACCCACCAAGCCTTTTTCAAAGGCCTCCAAAATACTCGGATGTGTTCGCTTCAAGGAAGTCGGGCGGCCAGTTGCCGTGTTAATAAAGCAATGTTGACTCGAACCAACTGTTGTTAACTCTCCCGTCGCCTGGTTGAAGATTTGATAAGCCATGGTGAAGCGTACCGGGGTAAATTCTTCAACGGTTACGCGGATTTCAGCTACATCACCAAAAGCTAAGGGCTTTTTATATTGGCAGTCGACCGCGAGGACAGGGATACTGATGCCTTCGTCTTCCATATGTTTATAACTATAACCGAAATCATCCAGCCAGCCGATTCGAGCTTCTTCGAACCAGCGAATGTAGTTGGAATGGTGGACGATTTGCATGGCGTCTGTTTCATAAAATTGAACGGTATGTTGATATGTGTAAGACACTAATTAACACCTCTCTATATAAAATTGTTATCACATGATATTATATAGGAAGTAAAAAGAAAAGTAACGGAGGGGTTGTCTTGCTGCTTGGACTTAGAACGTTAAAAATTACTTTGGCAGTGATTGTATCGATTTACATAGCCCAATTTATTGGCTTAGAAAATTCGATGGCAACGGGGATTATTACGATACTCACTTTATTAGATACGCGCCAGGCTTCTAGGCGTATTACATTAACTTATTCAATTGCGACGGTGATTGCATTTGCCATTGCCTCGCTCATATTTTATTCTCTAGGCTTTGAGGTGTGGACTTTTGGATTGTATTTACTAATATTTGTCCCCATCACCTATCGTTTGAAATTATCTGCAGCCATTGCACCTATCTCAGTTTTAGTGACGCACTTTGTCATTGCGGAAAGTATTAGCTTATCTTGGCAGTTGAACGGGGCGTTGATTATGTTAATTGGTGGGGGAACAGCACTGTTATTCAATTTATGGATGCCTAATAAAAAGCCAGAAATACAAAGTAAATTACAAGAAATTGAAGAGAATTTTAGAGTGGTCTTGGAATTAATTAGCCAAAGATTGATGCAGAAGGAATCTTACGGTCCGATTATTCAAAAAGAGTTGAACGAGATTGACCGCTGTATTGAAGAACTTTATGCGATGGCCTTGGAAGATTACGAGAACCAGCTGTTTTATAAAGATGATTATTATATGGGCTACGCCCAGATGCGGTCTAAGCAAGCGAGTGTATTGAGACGCATGCTGGATTCATTGCAGCATTTGAATTTAAAGACGGAACAAAATACAACGCTCGCTAATATGTTTAAGATAACCTCTGAAGAGTTCAAGCAGACTAACAGTGGAAGTGGCTTGTTAGAAAATATTAGCGAATTATACAAATTCTACCGAGCGACTGAATTGCCTAAAGACCGGCAAGAATTTGAGAACCGTGCGATTTTGTATCATATTCTCATCGAGTTCGAACGATTCTTAGACATTAAGCACCAATTTTACTTAGATAAACATATTCGTAAATTTTAAACCGAGCAAGGTTGTGTCTTGTCCGTTTTTTTAACCTTATCTATTAAAATCATGAATAAACTGGTCAATGTCTTGTAGGGAATTTGAGAAGAGGAACTTGTTCGCCACTTCTTGTTTAAGAAAACCTTCATTAACCATGGTTTGAAATTGTTGGTGTAAAGGATTGTAGAAGCTATTAATATTGTAGAAAATGGCTGGCTTATCAATAATGCCAATACGAATTAAAGAGATGATCTCGGCAATTTCTTCCAAAGTACCTACACCACCAGGTAAGGCAATAAAGACGTCACCTAATTCAATCATGCGGTTTTTACGTTCGGACATGGTCCCAACAATCTCCATATTTTGGACTAAGGGGTGTTTGTTTTCAATACCACAAAGCACCTCAGGGATGACGCCATAAACTTGACCATCCTCTTCTAAGACGGCATCCGCCACGACACCCATCAATCCATTGGTTCCTCCTCCATATACTAAATCATAAGATTTTTGGCCAATCCATTGTCCCAATTGGTGAGCAGCTTCAACAAATTGAGGCGCATTCCCGTGGTTAGACCCACAGTAGACAGTGATTTTCATACTTTCAATCCTTTCTCTTTGAAACGACACATCACGTTTACTTACAGTTAAATTATAAAGGAAGGGTTGAGAAAGTCGAGCAGGAAGATTTCCTAATTATCTAAAAAACTGTCTATTTAGTGTTTATTTTTTTGTCAAACTATTGTTATGGCGAGTGAGTATTGGTATTCTATCCTAGAAATAATTTACTAGGGGGGAGAGTGTGGAAACTAAAGTTAACCGCACAAAGGTAAGAACGAGGTTAGGACAGTACTTCTTTACCGAAGATTCAATTAAAGTGTCTTTTCTTTTTTTAATTGCTTATATTTTTATGTTTTTTGGAATTTTTGTTGATCCTATAGAGAAAGTGTATCAAGGTTTTATCAAAATCTTACAGTCACCAAGTAATTTGATTACAGATTACTTTGAGGTAGGTGGAATTGGTGCCGCTTTCTTCAATGCTGGCTTATTGATGTTGATTAATGCTTGGGCTATTGGACGTTTTGTGCCCAAAATAACGGGTCCTATCGTTGCGGCCATGTTCACGGTGATGGGCTTTGCTTTTTTTGGGAAGAATTTATATAACTCAATTCCTATTACGATTGGAACGCTACTATATAGTAAGTACCGCAATATGCCGATTTCGAATTTTGTTTTAACGTCATTATTCGCTACAACTCTTGCGCCAGTGGTAAGTATTATTACTTTCGGTCAAGGACTACCTTATTATACGAGTATACCTTTAGGGATTGTAGTGGGAATCCTAATAGGGTTCACCATTCATCCTATGGGTTCGAGCTTCCTTCGTTTCCACCAAGGATATAATCTTTATAATATGGGCTTTACAGCGGGAGTCTTAGGGATGTTAATTGCAGGCTTGATGCGGGCCTTTAAACTGACAACGACTTATGAACCGCAAATTAATGCCTTTTCGATTGTCGAAGTTGAGTTCTTTTTCTTATGTTTCTCCTTATTTTTATTAATCATTGGTTTTAGATTGAATGGGATGAGCTTTAAAGGTTACAAGCAATATAAGGGTGATTCAGGGCGTTTAATTTCTGATTTTATTACAGACTATGGTGTGGGTCTCAGCTTTATTAATATGGGAGTCTTGGGCTTGGCAGCTCTAACTTATATTTGGTTAGTAGATGGCGTGTTAGAGGGAGCTGTCATTGGAGGCGTCTTAACGGTTATTGGTTTTGGGGCTTTTGGTAAGCATATCTTCAATGTAATGCCAGTTGTAATCGGGATTTTCCTAATGCAAGTGGGAATGGCCATTGATGAACCAAGTTCTACTGCCTCACTACTTTCAGCATTGTTCGGAACAACTTTAGCACCGATCGCAGGTCACTATGGATGGAAAGCAGGAATTCTGGTAGGATTACTACATGCAGTATTGGTACCTAATACTGGGATTACCCATGCAGGCTTGAATCTGTATAATAATGGATTCGCTGGAGGCTTTGTCGCTGCTACGGTTGTACCTATTCTAGACGGCATCAGAGAAAGGAACGAAATGCGTGAGAGAGTATCGAAAAATAAAAATGATCATGAACGAAATGCTTGATTACTGTTATTTGAATGGAATGGTTGAAGCGAAAATTCATTTTGTGCGTTTAGACTACCACAGTGAGATTACAATCAGTGGAAGAGTCTATGAGGAGCCTAAAGATGTTAAGCAACTAGTAGAGAAGTTACGAGCCCAACAACAACCAGAGGTTGAGGAATATTATGAGGACTTATTGGGGTTGCGTGATGATGAATTTCATGTCGATATTTTATCTGCTTTAATTGATGAGATTGAATACAGTTATGACAATCAAATTATGACTTTTAAAATAATTAGAGATCACTAAAAAGAAACAGCTCTTAAATGGCTACAGATGGCCGTTGAAGAGCTGTTTTTAATTGGAAAATTGATACACAGTCGAGTCATCTGTTTGATAGATAACATCAGCTGCATTCAGGGAATATTTTTCTTGAATGGATTGAACCAATTGTCCCATCTCAAGGTCTGGGTTACTTACAAATACTGTCAAGTCTTCACCTACTTGGTCTTCTTGTAAGACAGGTAAAGCATCTGGTTCTTCAGAGACGAGAACCATTGGATAGACCTTTTCATATTGAGCGAGTTGAACACTATATTCAGCGATTTGCCAACGTTTTTGGGTGAAAATCATGGCATTATCATTTGGTAAGCTAGCTAGCGTCTCATTCAATTGGCCTTGTTCATGATATTGAAAGTCTACGACTTTTGATTTGAATCCGAGGGCAAGAGTTAATGTTATACACAATGAGATTACGACGGTTGCAGTTTTTTTATTAACTATCGTACGCAAACTATAATACAAGGTGAGACTGGAAATCATAATAATAAGTGGGTAGATCGGGTAGATATAACGCGCTGTATGGTAATGTGACAGATCTTGAACTAACACGATATACCCACCGGTAGGTAGGATTAATATTAAGGAGTGAAGTAGGGTGTCCTTACTTAATCTTCGCCTAGAGCCATAGACTAGTAAGGTTCCTATAATTAATAAAATAGCCACAAAGATCACTAAGGGAATATCCGCCCACAAGTCTTCTTGAATAAAGTTTAAATACTTCAACAAATTCTCTGTGAGATTGCCATCATTAGCATTCGTTAATACCTCCACACCTCGATTGGATTGGGTAATGTGAGTAAAGATAGCCGGGAAGAATGCCCAAGCACCCCCAACAGCCCCTAAAGCAATCACTCCAACAGCAAAACCTTTAGCATAAGCTTTGGATATAAAGAAAATGAGACAAGTCATTACGATTAAGAAACAAGCAATAATATAAAAGTAATAGTGGGTTAAACTTCCAGCCAAAATGGTGATATAAATGGGTATCAATAGTAAATATTGCCACTTAGAATAATTACGCACATAAACTAATAACAAGTAAGTTAATAAGACGACAAGAAACCCCATAAGATGATACATACGAATAAAGAGCATCGAGCTCAATCCACCGATACTCAAGCCCCAGAACAAACTCGTACCTAAAGCCAATAAGCCATTATGAGTTAACAAGTAGATAATCACCCCAATGACTAAGACCGTTCCAAGATGGGATAAAATATTCAAACTCACTCCCACTAAAGGAGAGAATTCACCAGGCCAGATTGATGATAGGGTATGAAATAATATGTAATACAAGGGAGGATGGACATCATTCACTTGGTTGGAAATAACAGAACCATATTGGAAGCGATGAGCTGCATCAGGCATTAAGTATTGTTGGTAATAATTGCCAGCAAGCCATTCATTAGTTGCTGTAGGGAAAGGTTGGTAATAACCATTACTTAAGCCATAAGAATAAATTTCATCAATATGAAAACCTTGCTTTGCCAAGGAATAGTGGATTAAGACGTAAAATAAAAGGCCTAAACTCAATGCAATGATTATGGATCCGAAAGCGAAAGTGCGTTTATTTATGATAAGAACCTCCTAACGACAGTGATTTGAAATGCAATTATTATAAAATAATCAACCACGATTAGCAATACAGTTTGAATTGATTTTGCTTACCTTTGGACATAAAAACTACCCCAGTTACCTAGAGTAGTTCCAGCAACAATATTTATTCGACTAACTTAACAATGACACCTAAGCCGTTTGTATCTTTGAAAGACAATTCAGTCTCCGTCACTAATTCATAATCAAGGCCAAGATTATCTAACGATAAGATAATTTCATCGAAAAACTCAGGTGAATGGCTGTGCCAAATTGTATTACGTAAGCCTTGTTGTCCTTCTTCTGGTTGGTTCATATCTTGGTCAACAAACCAATTATTGTTAGCTAAGTGATGGTGGTAAGCATTTGAATCTTGGAATAATGAATCATCTTCAACAAAACTGCGTATCTTTAACCCTAAGACATCTTCATAAAATTTACCAGCTGCTTCATAGTCATCAGAAACTAAGTGGAAATGGCCGATAATCGTACGCTCATCCAATTGGTCAAAGACAATCCCTTCTTCAGTAGCTGATTGCATTAATTTAATATAATCTAAAGGATCGTTTTGCATTTCAACATCGCCAGAATCTTCATTTACAGACCATTCTTCTATAGGATAATCCCAGTAAAGTTCAATCCCATTGCCTTCAATATCTGCGGCATAGATGGCGTCGCTGACCCCGTGATAAGTGAACCCTTCAATAGGTGATTCAGTCTCCATCATATGAGTAAGTAAACTTCCCATATATTGACGGTCATTAAATAAGTAAGCTGTGTGATATAGACCTGTTGATATTCCCTCACCACGTGGAATATCAGTAGGGAAAATCTCAAGCAAAGTTCGTTCGTCAGAGGTTCCTAGGCGGTAGTAGCCATCAACTTCTTCTAGTAAAGTCATTCCCAAATTATTCATATAAAAATCTGCTAAGGATTTTGAATCCATCGCATTCAATTGGTATGAAGCTGGGTAGATCAGTGCGTCCTCCTCAAAGTTTATAAAAGCTTTGTCATTAACTTGGGAAAAAGTGGTAGAAGGTAATATCAGTAGGATCAGCACAAAAGTTTTCAGTATAGTCGCTTTCAAATAATCTTCCTTTCAAATGTTAAGCACTCATATATAACAGCCTCAAGATAAGAAAGGTGTGTAGCTTAGCCACACACCTTAAATTGACTATTAAGAGGCAACGGTTAATATTACACCAGTTCCTGCAGAATCTGTAAAGTGTAACGTACCGTCTTCTTTTGAATAAGTGTAATTTTTTGCTTTTAATTTATCCTCAACAGCTTGAACATCTTTTTTAGTTCCAGACCAGATTGAATTACGTAAACCTTGTGTCCCCACTTGGGCTGCTGGGATATTACGGCCATTCCATAAATTAGCACCTAAGTGGTGGTGATAGTCTTGAGTCGCCATGAATAATGCTTGTTCATTCATAATGAATTTTAATCCTAAACCTAAGACTTCATGGTAAAACTCAAGTGTTTCTCCGATATTACCAACGTGGATATGAATATGACCCATCGTTGTCCCCTTAGGGATGCCCTTGAATGGTCTTTTCTGGCTTGCTAAGACTCCTTCAGCATCCATAGGTTCAACAATCCCACCGGTTAATCCATTGTCATACTTATCCCAGACACTTGAGTCTTTATCGGCATAGATCTCAATCCCGTTTCCTTCAGGGTCTGATAAGTAAAGAGCTTCAGAATAACCGTGGTCAGAAGCCCCTTCAAGAGCTACTTGGTTCTCAATTAAGTGACGTAACATCCCACCTAAGTCAGAACGGCTTGGTAATAGTAAAGCCAAGTGATAAAGGCCCGTTGTACGGTTCACCTTAGCGATCTCAGTTGGGTAGATGGTAATTAACAATACACCTTCTGCTGTTCCCAATTGGTAGATGTTTTGCTCAGCGTCAGTATGTAACAAGCTGAGGCCGATTTTATGTTGGTAGAATTCAGCCAATGCTTTTGGATTTAAGGCATTCAATTCAATGCCACTTGTATATATCGTTGTAGATGATTGTGTAATTGCTTCAACAGTCATGATAAGATCTCCTTTTTTAGTAATTCATTCAAATGTGAGTTTGATAATACCACGGAGAAAATTCAAATTCAATACTAATTCGAGATAATCAACAGTTGACTTTCAATTGACGAATAAGTCTAAAAGGCCCACAGTTTTATGATAAAGTGTTAAGTTTCGACAATGGCACGAAGATTGCTTATAATTAAGCTAGTAACTTAAGATAGAAGTTTTAGGAGGATGAGATGATGATATTATGGATTATTCTAGCCGTTGTCGTTGTGACAGGACTAGCATGGATCGGCATTTATAACAATCTAGTTAAACGTCGCAATTGGGTGGACGAGTCGTTCAGCCAGATTGATGTACAACTTCAACGACGTAATGACTTAATACCGAACTTAGTGAATACAGTAAAAGGTTATGCCAGTCATGAAAAGACAACTTTGGAAGCTGTTACTCAAGCGAGACAACGATTAATTAACTTGCCAGCGGATGCTTCAGCAGCCGAAATTAATGCCAAGTCGAATGAATTATCGGGTGCATTGTCACGTTTATTAGTTGTGGCTGAGCAGTATCCAGATCTGAAAGCTAATACTAATTTCACACAGCTTCAGTCAACCTTAGAGAAGACTGAGCAACAAATCGCAACAGCTCGTCAACTTTACAATTCAACTGCGACTCAATACAATACAACGGTTCAAACCATACCTACGAATATCGTCGCCGGTGTTCATGGATTTACACGTCGCGACTTATTAGAAACACCTGAAGTAGCACGTCAAGTTCCGGAAGTTCAATTCTAATTCACACATATCATATAGAATTAATAGCAGTTCGTTCAATGGCATTCAAAAGAATCCAAAAACGTGCTGCTTTTTGCATGTGCAAGCCTCCATAGCTATTTATAGTAATTTATCCAGTTGCATCTTAGAATGAGTTAAGGATGTACAATAATAATCCAACAAAAACACAAATTAATTGAGAATAATGTGAATAATTAACCAAATTAATAGTATAATAATGACAGTTAGCTTTTTTGACAATCTTATTTACTGATTAAGAGAAAAAATTTTAATATTCAATAGGTCAAAATGTAATATAAATGTTACATTTTGACCGGTTTTACCACTATGAATTTGATATTTAAATGGGTAAAATAAGGTTTGATTTGTATTAAATAAAAAATGATTAGAAAAGGGGGGAACCAGTGTGAGTAGAGTTAATATATATGTGCATTATGATTCGGTAACTAACCATGTGATGACACGGGGAATTAATCTCGTCGTAGAAGACTTTGAACCTCGTTATCTGCCGTCGAACTTAATCTTAGCTCAAGCACCGTCGGAAGTGGGGCGGTTTGATGCGAGGACAAACTTTAAAGTATTAAGAGGCCAAGTTGAAGTAGCTAAATACTTTGAAGCCAGCCAAAACGCCGAATTACGGATGTCTAATTGGATTGACTTTGAAAATATTGAATCAATGCATCAGCTAACAGCCAATGAGATTGCAGAAATTCTGTATCTTTTCCATGCAAATAAAGGCTTAAAGTCAACGTTCTTCTATAAGTTACAAAACAATTATGTATATCTTAATCTTCCTAATGGTCTGCTTAAAGTGTTTTATCGCTTTGTCACACATTTTTATCCGAGGTTCCAAAGGGTGATGGATCTGCGTATGTCAAGTTTAGTGAATGAATCACGTTCGCTCTTCTTTATGCGTAAGGAGAGAGTCAAACCAATGCCACTGAATATCGTTGAACAAGTTGCCCCCCTCTTCTCAAGTGGCTTAAAGATAAACTTCGTTCAAGCGATTCAAACAGGCTCTTATTGGAAAGTTCCCTTGAACATTATTGAAGATGAACTTACATTATTAACGAAAGACCAACTACCTAAACAGCATATCGGATACATCATCTATGATACCAATGCTCAACGTTGGTCGGTTGAATTAACGATGGTGGATGAGGACAATGAAGTTATCCGTATAGAAGAAACCGACGATTTTGAATTAAGAATATAAGCTTATAAAAAGTCTAGATAAAATCGTTAAAAAGAAGGATAAAAATTCATTAATTTATTCTTAAAATATGTTATATTTATAACTGGCATTATATCATTCGCTTATATTGAAGCGACAAGGTGTTACAATTTGGAGGATTACATTATGAAAATCACAGTACTTTACGGTGGGCAAAGCGCTGAACATGATATATCAATATTATCAACACATAACATACTACAACAGATCATGTTTGACGTTTATAACGTCCAACCTATCTATATTACACGTCAAGGACGATGGATTAAAGGTCCGATGTTAGAAGAACCAACTGCTTTCTCAGAGCAATTAAGGTTAGAGCCAGCTCAAGTTGAATCTTGGTGCGATGATCAAAACGGTGTCTCAACAGGTGTCTATATTAATCCTGGGGACATTGCGGATGGCGATGAGACGATTGTCTTTCCAATCTTACACGGGCCTAACGGCGAAGACGGAACTATTCAAGGGTTCTTAGAAGTACTGGATCTCCCATATGTTGGAGCAGGAGTTACCGCTAGTGCTGCAGGGATGGACAAAATCATTAGTAAGAACTTATTTGAACGAGCAGGTATTCCTCAAGTTCCTTATATTGCTTTTGACCAAAGAGAATGGCAATCAGATAAGGAATCATTGATTGCTCGTTGTGAAGGCAGCTTACTTTACCCATTATTTGTTAAGCCGGCTAACTTAGGATCAAGTGTTGGTATATCAAGAGTTGTTGATAGCCAAGACTTAGAAGCAGCGGTTGAATCTGCCTTGCAATATGACCGTCGCATTGTGGTTGAGCAAGGTATTCGTGCTGATGAGATTGAAGTAGCGGTGTTAGGGAATGACGATGCACATGTCAGTCATGTAGGTCAGTTAATTAAACATTCAGACTTCTATGACTATGACGAGAAATACGTCAACAATGAAGTCGAGATGCAGATTCCTGCTGAAATTCCTGACCACATTGTAGCTCAAGTTCAAGAATATGCTTTAGATGCTTATCGAGCGATTGATGGGTCAGGATTGTCACGTGTAGACTTCTTCTTAACAAGTAGTGGAGATATCTATATTAACGAGATTAATACGATGCCAGGTTTTACCCAATACAGCATGTATCCTAACCTTTGGGCAAGCACAGGCTTAAGTCAACGCGACTTAATTGAAGAGTTACTACAATTAGCCTTACGTCGCAAAGAGCGTAAGGGTCACTTTAAGGTAGAATTATAGAACAAGTAGATTAATACGAATCATCACTGCTTCGGCAATGTGATTCGTATTTTATTTTGCTAATCTATGATATATTAGAGAGGTTAAGAATATTATCTAAGATAAAAATAATCAGCGATAAGAAAAGAACCCATCATCAATACCCCCATTACCTAAAGGGTATTGTCGGGGTGAGGAGGTAAAAAAACCTATGAAAAAAATTAAATTAATGGATATTGTCAAAGCCGTCTACGCCATCGACTATACTGCTGCCAATCGTGACATTGAGATTGATAGTGTAGAGTTTGACTCACGAAAGATTCAAGATGGTAGTCTGTTCATTCCGTTAACTGGAGGAACGACTGACGGTCATGATTATATTCAACAAGCGATTAGTAATGGAGCTACAGCAACCCTGTGGTCTAAAGACCCGAGTCTAGCACCAACAGATGAGATTGCGACGATTTTCGTGGATGATACTTTAGAAGCTATGCAAGCCTTGGCTAAATATTACCGCGAGTCATTAGACCCAATCGTTATCGGTATTACAGGTAGTAATGGGAAGACAACGACTAAAGATATGACGGCCAATGTGCTTAAAGCCAAATACCACGTATATAAAACACAAGGGAATTATAATAATGAGATTGGCTTACCCTACACACTTCTTCAAATGCCAGAAGAAACAGAAGTCGTTGTGTGTGAGATGGGAATGAGTGACTTTGGTGAGATTGAGGCATTAAGTAATATTGCCCAACCAGATATTGCTGCCATTACTCTCATTGGAGAAAGTCATTTAGAGTACCTTAAATCACGTGCAGGGATCGCAAAAGCGAAATTAGAAATCTTATCAGGACTTAAAGAATCAGGATTATTCATCTATCCAGGGTCAGAACCATTAATCTTAAGCGAGATGCCTGATTTGAATAAGTCTATTGATACGTTGAGCTTTGGTTTCGATGAGACAAGTGATGTTTATGCTAAAGAATTGATTGAAGAGCAGAATAAGACTTACTTCAAGACGAATTTGGATGAGAATGTGCTTTGTATGATTCCAGTGATGGGAGCTTATAATGTATCTAACGCGCTAATTGCATTAAGTATTGCTAAGAGCTTAAAAGTTCCGATGGAACAAGCAATCTTCCAATTAGCTCAATTTGAATTAACTGCCAACCGCTTAGAATGGTTGAAAACAAAAAATGGTGCACAGTTATTGAATGACGCTTATAACGCCAGTCCAACTTCTATGAGTGCAGTGCTTTATGCTTTCTCTAAGATAGGTCTACCGTCAAGCCAAGGAAGAAGAATCGCTGTATTAGGTGACATTCGTGAATTGGGACCAGACAGTGAGAACTACCACCGTCAGCTGAAAGACGATATTCATCCCGATAATATTGACTGTGTCTTTTTGTTCGGAGACCAGATGCAGTATTTGTATGAAGAATTACAAACAAGGTATAATGATACAAATCTAATCTATGAAGTAGATAATCATCAAAAACTCATAGAAAACCTTGAGAAAACGATTCAACCTGAAGATATCATCTTAGTGAAGTCAAGTTTTGGGGTGGATTTATTAAAAGTTGTCTCAGAATTAACCGATAAAGAAATCCAAGCTTAAAACAAAAAGCTTGTAGCTAGGATATATACATGTTACACTAGCAAAGGTTAAAGTGAAAAAATTATAAAGCATCGCCTATTGACACGTGCCCATTCTTCTATAGCCTTGTGTCTAGGCGTTTTTTCTTTTTAAGCATCACAAAGTACAATAATGTAAAAAGCAATGAAAGAGGTAATAACTGAGTGAAATTTAATGAATTTAATTTAAAGCCAGAAATAATCAATACAATGGATGAGCTAGGGTTTGAGGAACCAACGCCAATCCAACAACAATCAATTCCTTACGCCCTAGAAGGACGTGACCTTATCGGTCAAGCTCAAACAGGTACAGGGAAAACAGCAGCCTTTGGACTACCTATGTTGAATAAAGTTCACAACGACAACCGTGATATCCAAGGACTTGTTATTGCACCAACACGTGAGTTGGCGATTCAAGTTCAAGAAGAGCTTTTCCGCTTAGGTAAAGGAGTTAGAGCACGTGTGTTCACTGTTTATGGTGGAACATCGATTCAAAAACAAATCGAACGGATTAAACGTAACCGCCCACAAATTATTGTTGGAACACCTGGACGTGTTTTAGACTTAATTAACCGCCGTGTTCTTAATTTGAGTGCCATTGAAACTGTAATTCTTGACGAAGCCGATGAGATGTTAAACATGGGATTCATTGATGACATTAAAGCCATCATCGAAAAGACACCACAAACGCGTCAAACCCTACTATTCTCAGCAACAATGCCACCAGCCATTAAAGCTTTAGGTGAGCAATTTTTACAAGATCCAATTCACGTTAAGATTGAAGCCAAAGAGATGACAGCAGACTTAATCGAACAATTCTTCGTGAAATTACACGATAACGAGAAGTTCGATGTCTTAACTCGCTTTATTGATGTACAAAACCCTGAACAAGCGATTGTATTCTGCCGTACTAAAAAACGTGTAGATGAAGTAGGACGCGGATTATCATTGCGTGGGTATAATGCTGAATTAATTCACGGAGACATTACACAACAAAAACGTTCAAGCGTTATTAATGAATTCCGACGTGGACGTGTAGAAATTCTTGTAGCAACGAATGTTGCTGCGCGTGGATTAGATATCTCAGGGGTTACACACGTATATAACTACGATATTCCACAAGACCCAGAAAGTTATGTTCACCGTATTGGCCGTACTGGTCGTGCAGGAAATGATGGATTATCATTAACTTTTATTACATCGAATGAGATGTCATACTTACGTACAATTGAACACTTAACACGAAAAAAAATGAAACCATTAGCTCCACCAACATCTGAAGAGATTGAACACGGACAAATCCAACAATTAATTGACCGCGCGAACAATGCCCTTGAGTCTGGTCAAGCGGACAAACACCGCAATACTGCAAAGATGTTGTTATCTCATTACGAGCCTAATGATATTGTGGCAGCCTTAATCAAAGAATTACTTGTGGATAACAATAATGTTGAGGTTATTATCTCACCACAGAAACCACTACCTAATGCTAAAGGTAACAAATCAAATAATTCGAATAACCGTCGCCGTAACAATAACAACCGTGGAGGTCGTTCACGTTCAAATCAAGGTGGAGGTCGGTCTAAACACTCGTCAGGCAACCGATCAGACCACAAATACAAATCAGATCGCAAACAACACTCAGACCGTAAAGGTAATAAGAGTTTTAAAATCAAAAGCAAAGGGAACAAATAATTCCCACTAATTCAAGAGAACTTCATTGAGAAGCCCTTAAATTCCAATATGCTGGAAATTAATGGAAGTAAAGCGAATCACCTTTCAGACCGAAGGTAGCAAAAGGCAGGGGTGCTTGCTATCATAAAGGTTGAGTGAATGAAGAAGTAAGAGTCATCTAGATTCATGATTAATATGCGAGATAATGGATGACAATGGTTTTGCTATTAGTCAGAATAGGCATAGCGTTGATTGATTGCCTTGTATATTGGATAAATGAGTTAGACTTAAAGGTTTAGCAGTTTATTTTGATTCAAGATGAGAAGTTATAGAATAGATAAAAGCACAAAAGTTACAAATAAAAATGACAAAAAGCCGTATTGAACTTTGTTCGTATGGCTTTTATTGTATAATGGATGGTAAAAAGGAGGGATTGTGTGCAACTAGGAACGGATATTATCGAGATTGATCGAATTGTTGAAGTGAGGGGGCGCCAAGCTAAATTCCCAGAACGAATCTTAACTGATTTAGAATTAGATATCTTTAATAATTATTCAGAGGTTCGTCAAGGATCCTTCTTGGCAGGTCGCTTTAGCGCGAAGGAAGCTTACGGAAAAGCAATCGGAACGGGTGTTGGAAGTAGATTAAGATTCACCGACATCACGATTTTACCCGATGAACGAGGTGTACCAGTTATTACTAAAGGCCCCTTCGTCCACCCCGAAGCCAAAGTATCTATTAGTCATTCTAGATTCCACGCAACGGCAACTGTCATTATTAATATAGATGATGAAGAGTTACGAGAGAGATTGAAGACATATTTTGCACAGAGAAATGATAAGGAGTAAGAGTTTATGGAGTACAGTGATCACAGACCTACACAAGCAATCGTTGACTTAACAGCGATTCGCCATAATGTTGAACGCATCAAAGAACAATTAGAACCCACACAAGAAATCTACGCCACAGTCAAAGCTGACGGCTACGGCCACGGGGCAATCCCAGTTGCCCATGCGGCACTAAAGGCAGGAGCAACGGGTTTGGCTGTTGCGACGGTTGATGAAGGGATTGAGTTAAGAAGTCAAGGGTTCTCACAAGTTCCTATTCTTATACTGGGTTTAACTGACCCTCGCGGAATTGCTGAGATCTTACACTATAACTTGACCATTACAGTCAGCGGACTTGATTTCTTCCAATTAGCTTATGAGCAATTAGAAGAAACCGATCAGTTAAACTTATTGAAGTTAACCCCCTTAAAATTCCACCTCGCTTTAGATACAGGAATGGGACGAATTGGACTTAGAACGATTGATGAAATTGAAGCATTCAAAGCAGGTCTTGTAGACTTTTGGTGGGCTTTTTGGGAAGGTGTCTTTACACATATGGCCACTGCCGGTGGAGGACCCGAAGAGTATATTGAAAGCCAATATCAGAAGTGGGAGAGCTTACTCACAGCCATTCCGGATACAGTTGAATATCGTCACTTGGCTAATTCGGCCATGGGATCATGGTACAATCAATATCCAACAGATATCGTCCGTTTAGGTATCTCAATGTATGGGATTGACCCGAAAGATGATGCGACACTTCCTGTATCGCGCGACTTACAACCAGCACTGCAACTAATCTCAGAGATTATCTATGTGAAAAAAATCGAGCAAGGTAGCAAAGTTAGCTACGGTGCCACTTATGAAGCAAAAGAAGATGAGTGGGTTGCGACCGTCCCAATTGGCTACGCAGACGGTTGGCTTCGCCATTATCAACCTATCTCACTCATTGTAAATGGGCAACGTTGTCCAATATTAGGTCGAATTAATATGGATCAATTGATGATTAAACTGCCAGAATACTATGAAGTGGGAACAACGGTTACTTTAATCGGTACAGATTATCAGGAGACCAACCATGTCTCAGATATAGCCAAAACGGTAGGTACAATTGGTTATGAAGTTTTAACAAGCATTGGACCACGTGTGCCAAGAGTTTACTTAGACGAATCAAAATAATTGGATTAAAATTAAACACGCTAGAGGAGCTGAATTATGTTAGCTGTAGACTTATTAACTGTTGGTGCTTATCAAGAGAATACTTATGTGGTGTATAATGAAGACCGCCAAGCTTTAATTATTGACCCAGGTGATGAATCGGACCGTCTAATTCAATGGATTAAAGACAATCAGTGGCAACCCCAAGCGATTTTAACCACTCATACACATATCGATCATATCAGTGCCGTCGATGCACTCCGCGATGAATTCGGCATCGAAGCCTATGTTCACAAGATTGAAGAACAAACTTTTCAAACCCCTGACCGGAATTTTGTAAAAAGTGACATTGTGGTGAACCGCCCCGCAGACCATCTGTGGGAGACAAACGGACTTAAAACCGTTGGTTCCTTTAGTTTTGAGACAGCGCACATTCCCGGACATAGCCCCGGTCACCTTGTTTTTATATTCAAAGAGGCTGGCTTTGTCATTTGTGGTGATACAGTTTTCAGAGGTTCTATAGGTCGAACCGACATGCCGGACGGAGATGTCCGAAGCTTGTTATTAGGTATTGGTCAAGAATTGCTTTCTTTAGATGGAGAGACTGTATTATATCCCGGTCATGGACCAGCTACGACCGTTGGCTATGAATATCGCACTAATCCTTTTTTAGAAGTCTTTAGAAGATACGAAAAAGAAGAATAACAAAAAGCCTTGTGGATGACTGATGTCATTTACAAGGTTTTTGATATTGAGAGATGTCTGATTGATTATAGGGTTCGAACATGTACCTCGTATTTACGGCGGTTCAAGTCTCTGACCAAGCCACGAACCGTTGTAGCATCAAGGTAATCAGGTAAGGTAACCATGAGATAAGTTTCTGTATCATAAGACGTTTTCTCAAAGGTAATAGCGGATTTAATATCGCATTTTCGGTTAATAAGACGTGTAAGTTTTTGGAATTCACCTTTTTCACCGCGGGTATGAATGGCAAGAATATAGCCAGACTTCTTTGCTACCCAAGCTTGCGCCAAGTAATCAATCACTGTATCGTGTTTAATAATACCAGTGAAAGAATTTTGATTATTCAATACAGCGATATAAGGTAGATCACGGATGGCAAAAATTAGCTCGTAGATTGTCTCATTTTCATTAACAACTCGTGTGGTGTTTTTAAGAAACTGAGTCACCCTCATCTGCGTCAAATCTGCATCAGGATTGTGAAACTTATACTTATATATATGATAACGATAAATACTCCCACGAAAAAGTCTCTTAGTCGAGTCCACCACTGGGGCGTTACGGACTGAATGGGTCTCTAACAACTCAATGGCATCCTGGCAATTCATTGACTCTTCGATGGTTAAAATATCGTCTTTATGATGTACAAGATTTTTTATCATAAAGTTTAACTCCTTGTTTATAATATAACAGTTCAATTCTCACTCATATTAGCAAAAAGTAAGAATTTAAGCAAGCCTTTTCTAATGGTTCTTTAATTAAAAACTAATTAAAGTGAATAGATTTTAATTATCACAACATATTATATTAACATAATTCTTATTAATAATCTATAGTAGATGAAAGTTTTTAATTAAACAGGCTATTACTCGGTTGAGGATGAATAGAAAATAAAAGGATCAAACGGATAATTGAAGAAATGGGTGAAACTGTGTGTTTTCTCAATAAAATTCCGGAGTTAGCTCCGTCGTGTCCGTGGGTGTGGTTGACGACGATCAGTAACTCACTAAAGTGTCCGTGGCGGAGGAACACGACGGCCAGTAACATGCTTAAGTGTCCGTGGCGATAGTTCACGACGGATGTAAAACGTAGTCTGTAGCATTTTTGAAGTGTAAATGGTCGATTTTTATCAATAAATTGAGTAAATCTGAGTGTTCTTTACAATAAAGTAATAGAATTAAATTAAAGTGTCCGTGGATGTGGTTGACGACGGCCAGTAACTCATTAAAGTGTCCCTCGCGGAGGAACACGACGGACATAAACCAATCAAGCAGGTCTCTATTAAGGAGTATCGATCAAAAGCTAATTACACTTGCCTACCTCACAGATCACAGAATTATTTTTCAAGCTGAAATATGCCTAAAAATATCAGATTATTTGTTAACTCAATATGAATTAAAACGTCGGTATTTGCTAGTGGTAAGCTGAGGTCAGATATGAATAATGGCTTTTAGTATGGTATTTGTTAAATGGTAAATATAAAGCATAAAAATAATAAATGTCAGTTCCTAAGTACTTGCTTTTTGTGTGATTATTTTTTATATTTAATAGTAAAGAAAAATTGATTTATAAAGGAGAGAAAATAATGGGTTCCTCGGGGTCCTTGTGGACACAGTTTATAGTAATTATAGTATTAACGGCAATTAACGCATTTTTTGCGGCAAGTGAGATTGCCTTTGTATCAGTTAACCAGTCAAAACTACGGTCATTAGCAGAAGATGGTGATAAGAAAGCTCAAAGAGTATTGAACCTGCTAGAGGATTCGGATGATTTTCTAGCGACGATTCAAGTAGCAATTACTTTGGCAGGATTCTTATCGAGTGCCTCAGCGGCGACATCATTTGCTGAGCGTTTCCAACAATACCTTCCGAACTTTCCGGGAGCAACTACAGTTGCTATTGTGGCTGTGACATTAGTTTTGTCGTATATTACTTTAGTGTTCGGAGAATTATTCCCGAAACAAGTGGCTTTACAAATGCCTGAGAAAATAGCGATGGGAACAAGCGGGATTATCTCTATGGTTCAAACTGTTTTCAAGCCATTTGTCATCCTATTATCTGCTTTAACTGGTTTATTAAAACGTTTAACGCCGATGGACTTCTCAGAGAAGGACGAGCAATTCACTCGTGATGAAATGAAAGTCATCTTAGCTGAGAGCCGTAAGGAAGGTTCAATTGACCTAGCTGAATTCTCAATGCTTCAAGGGGTTTTATCTTTAGATGATAAGATTGCCCGTGAGATTATGGTGCCAAGAACCGATACGATTATGGTAGATATTGAAGATGAATATGTTGATATTCTTGAAGTCTTATTGAGTACACCTTTCTCTAGAATTCCGGTTTATGAAGGGGAGAAAGATAATGTAATTGGTGTGATTCATATGAAGACACTACTCAAAAGTGCTCGTGAGAAAGGCTTCGACCATATAGATCTTAGAGAGATTGCTAGTGAACCGCTTTTCGTTCCTTCAACTGTCTTTATCGATGACTTGCTAGTTGAGTTCAAGCGTGAGGAGACTCACCTAGCGATTCTACGTGATGAGTATGGTGGGGTAGAAGGGATTGTGACCTTAGAAGACGTCCTTGAAGAGATTGTTGGGGAAATTGAGGATGAGTCAGATATTCAAACTGCTGGTGATATTCGCAAGATTGACGATCACAATTACTATGTTAACGGAATCTTACCGATTGATAAATTCAATAGTTACTTCGATGAAGATTTAGAAAATGACGAAGTTGATACGATCGCTGGATTAATTATCTATCATCTCGGTTATGTACCGGATGATGATGAACGAATTACGCTCCGTGCTAATGATTATTATTTAACAACGAGTCATATTGATAATGGACGTATTCGTGGAATTCATGTCGAGATTGATGAAGATCAGAAATTAGAATATGAATACAATCTTTATCATGATGTTACCGCTGATGCGAGTGATATTACAGTCGAAGAATTATTGGACTTAGACGAGGAATAGTCTAGTTAATCCAATATCAATAAAAATAATTAAAACGAACTTTGTAAAAGGAATTAGGCGACTAAGCCGTTATCCCAACAAACAAAGTTCGTTTTATATTTTTCTTACAAATCATATTGAGCATTTTCAAGTTTTTCAATATCAGTTTTCTTTGCTTCGATTAAAGCTTTCGTTACTTTAGTTTGGTCTTCGATAGTCCTTGTTGACATCAATTTAATAAGGTGGTCGGGCGTAATTTGTCAGTAAAGTCCGAACTTGTCCTTCACTCAACCACTGACTTCTTCTTCAGGATAATAGGATAATTTCTCCCAATAACATTCAATTACTGCCTGACTACCACAGTATAAAACCAAAGAAATACCAACCGTAAAGGCGCCACCATCTACTTGGCCATAATCCATCATAACTAATTGTTGGCTGTTGAGATTAGGCTCACTGTAATTAAGCTGTGATGATTTATTTCTAGATTTATGATTGATGTAATAAGATCTTTCGCCAATTTATCCTCGATTAAAGACACCAGCATAAAAATCAAGAGCCTCTTCTGCTCTACCTAGTTGTTCGGCACCGAAGAGCAGATTGAAACGAATTTTATGGACCTTTGCTTTTTCTTTTACCTTATCATGATATAATACCAATAGCTTATGAATCTAAGATATTAAAGAAAAAAACATCCAAAAGAAATAGATAGGAGTAATATAAATATGTTAAATGAAATGATGCACCGCCCGATTGTTATGCAGAAGGTGGTTGATTTTATGCGTAAAGGTCAATTGGGATTCGAAGGAGGACTGGGCGAGTTAGAAGCTTACGCTAACGAACGTGGCATTCCGGTTATCCCTCATGAAACAGCTAAATTCATTGATTTTTTCACTGCGACCATTCAACCTAAGTATATCTTAGAAATTGGTACGGCTGTTGGGTTCTCAGCCTCTTTAATGGCCCAGCACTTGCAAGCAGATGGACACCTTACGACCATTGACCGTTATGAGAAAATGTATGAACGTGCTAAAGAGAACTTTAAAAAGTTAGGCTTAGATGATCGCATTACGTTAATAGAAGGCGATGCTGCTGAAGTGTTACCGACGCTGGAAGGTGAATTTGATTTGATTTTTATGGATAGTGCCAAAGCCAAATATATCGAATTCTATCCAGAATGTATGCGACTACTACGCCAAGGTGGAGTCTTAATTATTGACGATGTGTTCCAAGGTGGTACAGTATTAGATGATGAGTCTGAAATACCAAAACGTGTCCGTAAAATTCACCGTAAGTTGAACGAATTATTCGACACCGTACTTCAAGACCCTCATAATCGTTCGACACTTGTACCACTCGGTGATGGCTTATTAATGATAAGAAAGGAATCAAACTAAATGACTAATAACATTGAATTAATCGCAATTGACCTTGATGGGACGCTTTTACGTGATGATAAAACATTAGTGAAAGAGAATATTCAAGCAATCTCGGAAGCTATTGAACAAGGTGTGCGTGTCGTTATTTGTACCGGTAGAACTTTACCAAGTATTGAATATATCTTAGAGCAGTTACCTGAAGGGGATGGTGACGAGTACTTAATCTTACAAAATGGGGCAGTCATTTATCAATTACCCAACTTAGAGATTATTCATGAGACGGTTCTAACTAAAGAAGACCGCCAAGTGATTTACGACACTTTCATGAACAACCGCCGTCCTGAAGTTCAACTTGTCGGATTCGATGTTGATAACTTATATCTAGTGGATGATGAGGAGGCTAATGATGCTGTTATTCATGATTCAAAGATCTTAAGTACACCCATTACTCATACAAAGTTTGAAGAAGTATTAGGGTTAGACACACTGTATAAATTCGTTGCTTTCTCTGAAGTAGAGCATATTGACCACCTACTCGCTAGCTTACCTGCTTCTATCCATGATGAAGTACACGTTGTTCGATCACTGCCAGTAGCGATTGAATTCATTCCTAAATTAGCTAACAAAGCGAATGGATTGAAAGCTCTACTTAAAGAGTTAAATCTTGAAAAAGATAAAGTGATGGCCATTGGAGATGAATTGAATGACTTAGAGATGATAGATATGGTTGGTTTAGGTGTGGTGATGGCTAATGGTCATCCTGACGTTAAAGCCGTTGCTGACTATATTACATTGACTAATGAGGAGGCAGGCGTGGCATACGCTATTCGTCATTTTGTCACACAACCGCCACATAATAGTTAAGCAATCTTCACACTTTATTAGTTTTTTTATGCTAAAGTGTATATTTGAATGAACAAGTCTTGTAAACTAAATACATATTATATTAGAGGTGAGTCAATGAAAAAATTAATCATTTCCGTTATTACGGCCTTAGTTGTGATTGTCATAGCTTATAGTGCTGGAATTGGTTATTATGCAGAGAAGTTCCAAGCGAACACAAACTTTGGAAATGTCGACATTAGTAATCTAACGTTATCTGAAGCACAAGCCAAGATCGAACAAGATATACATGACAAAACATTTACAATTACTGAGAATGGTCAAGAATTAGGAACAATTCAATTAGGCGAATTAAATCCTGAATTACAAACAGAAGAAGTATTGGAACAAACATACAACAGCCAAAATCCGAATGAGTGGATTACTGGTTACTTCCAAACTGAAGAGCATACCAACGCTTTAATGGACAATATGAAATTGGATATGAACTTATTAAACCGTAAGTTATCTGAGATTGGATTGAGTAATGAGACACGTACTCCAGCAACTAATGCTAGCATTGAGTACTCAGAAGCTCAAGGTTACTACGTTACAGAGGCTAAATCGGGAGATCAATTAGATCTTGATGAAGTTCAAGACTTAATTATTAATGGTATTCAAAATGGTGAAAGTACGATTGAAGTGAATTCTGCTTACTTAGAGCCTGAAGTGACTGATTCAGATGAAGAGATCAGTCAAGTTATGGAAGAGATTGAAAAAGCCAAAGCGACTGAAATTAATCTAGAATTCGCAGGGAATAGTGTAACTATTCCTCAAGAAAAGATTGAAGAGTGGATTTACTTTGATTCATCAAATAACATTGTGTATGATGAAGAATTAATCTACGAGTACTTAGGTACGTTGAATGAAAAATATTCAACCTATGCGAACCCTCGCCAGTTCCAAAGTACAGCTGAAGGTGTTGTAACAGTAGAACCTGGAACACTTGGATGGTCGATTGACCGTGAATCAGAGACACAAAATATCCTTGCTGATTTACAAGCAGGAGAGTCAGTCACTCGTGAACCGTCAATTGTAGGTACAGGTTATAACACAACAGATGGCAATGACATTGGAGATAGCTATATTGAAGTAAGTGTTGACTTACAAACTATGTGGGTTTATGTCGATGGTGAACTTGTTATTGAAACACCGATTGTAACAGGACAAATCGGGACAGATACCGTACCTGGAGCTTATGCAATCTGGGATAAAGAGGAAAATGCAACTTTAAGAGGTTACAACCCTCGTACCGAGAAAGATTACCAACAACCGGTATCTTATTGGATGCCATTTGATGATACGGGCCAAGGAATTCATGATGCTAACTGGCAATCAAACTTTGGTGGAAATACTTACCAAGTATCCGGATCATTAGGATGTATTAACACACCACCAGGTGTTATGGCGAATGTATTCGACGCTGCCTATGAAGGTATGCCTGTAATTATCCACTAATAAAGTGTCAAGTATGACAAATTTTATTATTTAAGTTAAGATGCAGAGTAGAGGTTAATAAGTCTTTACTTTGCATTTCTTATTATGAAGATATAAATTAAGAAATACTTAATTTTAAGTACAATTTTTGACTATATCATTAAAAAATGTATAATTAGTATGATATATAACGAATTAAGATGAGTACTACTATTATTAATCCTTAGTGTAAGGAGGAAATGTTACTAATGAAGAAAATACTTGTAGTTGATGATGAGAAACCAATCTCAGATATAATATCATTCAATCTTTCTAATGAAGGCTATGAAGTTCTAACAAGTTTTGATGGGGAAGATGCCATTGAGCAGTTCCAAGAACATAAGCCAGACCTTGTGATTTTAGACTTAATGCTACCTAAAAAAGACGGTTTAGAAGTATGTCGTGAGATTCGCAAAGATAGTGCGGTGCCGATTATTATGCTAACCGCCAAAGACTCAGAAATCGATAAAGTACTTGGATTAGAATTAGGTGCAGATGACTATGTAACCAAACCATTCTCTAATCGTGAACTCGTAGCACGAGTAAAAGCTAACTTAAGACGTAATGCCTTAAAAGATCTTGATGAAGTAGAAGATTCTCCCAATGAAATTAAAGTTGGAGACTTAATCGTTCACCAAGATGCTTATATTGCTTCAAAACAAGGTAAAGAGATTGAACTAACTCACCGTGAGTTCGAACTTTTACACTATTTAGCGCAGCATATTGGACAAGTTATGACACGTGAGCACTTACTCGAGACAGTATGGGGCTACGATTATTTCGGTGATGTAAGGACAGTGGATGTGACCGTTCGTCGCTTACGTGAGAAGATTGAAGATCAACCAAGCCATCCGACTTATATTATTACCCGTCGTGGTGTAGGTTACTTCTTGAAGAATCCAGATCAAGAATAGTTTCAAAATTGAATATTTATAGACCTCCTTGTCGAACGGATTGTTCGAGAGGAGGTCTTTTTGTACGCAAAGATGGATGTTAATTACATTAACCACCGATGAATAGATGGTTCAGCTGATTAATTAGAGTCGTCAGTGATTAAACGCCCATTCATCAGTTGGATTAATCACTTTAATCAGTTGAACAACTATCTAAGCTGGTGAATCTTTGTTTATAGCTCATTGCTGAGGCAATAATTTCCTATGAAAGCTTGTAATCTATGAAGAAAATCAATAAACTATTCTATGTGTAAATAAATGAAAAAGTTAAAATTAAGGAGCCAAAGTAAATGTTAGTAATATTTAAGCCACAAGGGCTAAAAAAGAGATGGGGAAGGTGAGCGAATGAAGCAACGACCGTTTAATTTTTTTCAGTCTATCTATTTTAAAATACCGTTATTGTTTGTGTTTATATTAGTAATTACCTTTCAATTTATCGGTGTTTTCTTCATCGATCAATTAGAAACTCAAACGATTGAGAATTTCAAACTTCAAATTAATACTCAAGGGGATTTTTTAGTTAATAATATTAGCCCAATTTTAGCCAATAATGATTCGAATACGGATAATGTGAATGGCCAATTGAATCAGACACTGGATACTTTCAGTTCGACAGCTCCGGCAAAACTGGAAGTGATTAACAGTGAAGAGACCATTATCGCAACTAACCAAGAGGTAGACTTGGCAGCAGTGGGAAACCAAACGATGAATTCGGTTGCTCGTAATGTACTTTTGTACCAGAATGAAGTGCGTAATGAATATGTTGACTCTGAAAGTGGTATCCATATATACCAAGTGATTAAGCCAATCTTAAGCTCCAGTCAATCAAGCATCTTAGGGGTCTTAGTGATTGAAGCCAATATGGAACAGATCTATAGTCAGAATAATAGTACCATTGACTTATTCTTACAGGCTTCAGTCTTTGCGATTGGTGTCGCCTTATTACTATCGTTTGTATTAAGTCAAGGATTAACCAGGCCGATCGAGAATATGCGTCAACAAGCTCTCCGTATTGCGGAAGGGGTCTACAACTACCCTGCTGAAGTCTATGGTTATGATGAGTTAGGTGAGTTGACGATGACGATTAATGAACTAGCCGTTAAGGTTAAAGACGCTCAAGAGTCAACAGAATCTGAACGCCAAAGATTGGATGGAATCCTCAGATATATGACCGACGGGGTCATAGGTACTGACCAACGCGGACGCGTGCTCTTAGTGAACGACCGTGCCCTGTCATTATTGAATGTTCGCCAAGAACAGGTGATTGGTCATTCTATCTTAAGATTGTTGAAAATTGAATCCCAATTATCGTTAAAGGAACTACTTCAAAAAGATACTGAAATTATGATTAATCATACGAATAACAAAGGTGTTCACTCAATTTTAAAGGGCGAATTCTCGATTATTCGTCGGGAGACAGGGTTTGTAACTGGGCTTGTGTGTGTACTAACAGATGTGACCGAGCAAGAAAAGACCGAGCAAGAACAACGCGACTTTGTGTCGAATGTATCCCATGAGTTGCGCACGCCACTGACATCGATTAAAAGTTATAGCGAAGCTTTGTCTGATGGAGCTTGGCGTGATGAAACCATTGCACCACAGTTTCTGGAGGTTATCCAATCTGAGAGTAACCGAATGATTCGAATGATTGCGAATTTGCTGGACCTATCTAAGATGGATGGGGGACAAATTGTTCTACAAACTGATTATATCGACTTGAAACGCGTGATGAACCATATTTTAGACCGTTTAGAGTTTACTTTAGAATCTGAGCATTATGACAAGGGATATGAAATTGTGCGTGAATTTACCAGTCGAGATATCTATGTGGATATTGACCAAGATCGGATGACTCAAGTAATTGATAACATTTTGAATAATGCGGTCAAATATTCACCAGATGGTGGCAAAATTACTGTGAAGATTGAAGATAATCACCGAAGTGTGATTGTCAGAATCTCAGATGAAGGATTAGGAATTTCTAAGCAAGACTCTGAGAAGTTGTTTGACCGTTTCTACCGTGTAGATAAAGCACGGTCACGTGAACAAGGTGGAAGTGGGTTAGGATTAGCAATTTCTAAAGAAGTGATTGAATTACACGGGGGCTCAATTTGGGTAGATAGTATCGAAGGTAAGGGGTCAACCTTTAACTTTGAATTACCTTATACAGAGTTCTCTGATTTTGAAGAGGAGTGGATCTAGATAATGCGTAAGCGAAATACTGGAATTACGATTACTTTAGCAATTTTAGTGATAATTAGTTTTATCTTCTCTTATTTTATTTTGTATGATATTTCTTCTTTTGAAAGTCTGATTGGTAATAGCCAGCAAGCTTCTGAAGAAGAGTTACCTGCGGAAGCCTTGAGGCAAACACCATCAATCTTTAATCAGACCACGACTTTGTCTTTCCAAGATGTGACGATTGCTGATAACTACCTTGTGCGTTTAGGCCAACAATCTTATATTATTCAAGATAAGTCGACAGTGAACACTTTGAGATCTTTGATTGAAAGTCGCCCGTTTAATCTGACGGATATTGAAGAACATCAAGACGAGTCGATGATTAATAACTTATTAGATATTGACCACCTGCAACTGGAGCTTGTTACCTCCATGCCTTTGAATGCTCATACCCGGATGTTGAATATTGAAGATGATGTGAATGCTGATATGTTGATTGATCGAATTATCATCCCACTGACTTCGCAAGAAGATACGTCGGTCTACTTTGTCGACGCAGCTACCGATACTTATTACATCGGGAATTTGTCCAAAAATTTAACTAAAGAAGAATTGCGTAATGCCATTAGTTTAGAGACATCCGACTTACTCGAAGTGATCCGCTATAGTGGGGTTAATAAACCAATCTATCTTCCTGTGAATGAATTAACCCTACCTTCAGAACTATTTACTTTGGAAATGATTCGAGAGAATTTGTATATTTCTGAGATATTCACCATGGGGGATTCCAATACGACAGATGTGAGTCGCAACGATGAGACGATTGTCCGTTTTCAGAACTATCTGAACACTTTAGAAGTGAATCGAACACGACAACGATTGACATTAACGATTGGTCGAGCCGACCCAAGTGAAGCACGAACGCAGACTGAGAAACTGCGTAATGCCTATAGTATCGTTCAAGATTTTGAATATTGGGATGGTGACTTGAGATTATTTTCATCACGGAATAACTATATTACCTTCCGTCGCTATTATAACAACTTGCCAATTCTAACCAAATCTACGCTCACTGATTATGGAGCGAATATTGTTCAATTAAGAAGTGATTTGAGTGGTGATATTTATCGCTACTATCAACCTATGGTGACGGTTTACACTCATATTAATACGAAGTCAGAAGACCATGTTCTAATAAACCATGACCAAATCTACGCTAGTTTACAGGAGTTAGGGTACAGTATTGATAGCTTTGACAATATCTTTATTGGTTATGAATGGCAAGAAGATATGGAAGGTTTCAAGAAAGTCGAGTTGATTCCAACTTGGTTCTTCAAATTGGGAGCTCAATATTATACCTTAGAAGAAGTGATGGAAGATTCATTCTATAATATCTGGCAAGACTACCAGAATTCAATCAATGCATCGACTGAAGGGAGTGATGATTAATGGACTTTAAACGAATACAAGTTGTCTTAGTATTCTTCTTCCTAGTGTTCGATCTTTACTTATTGTATATGTTGTTTAATCGGGCGGATGTTCTAGTACAGCCTGTTCAAGAGGTGACCGTCACGATTGAAGAGAACTTAACTAACCGTGGTGTGCAGTTTGATGAATTAAGAACAGAGAAATTACAACTACCTTTCGTCGTATCAGAGCCTAATAACCACTTAGCAGAGAATATTACGCAATTAAGTGGACAGACGCCCTCGGTGAACACAGAAGGTGTATTATCGAGTACTTTAGATGAACCGTATGATTTAGGCTTAGGCATTGATCAAAACACAACCGGCCTTTCAACAGAACAGCGTCAAAGTTTGCATGATGTATTGTCGAATCCAGAACTGATTATTTCTGGAGAGGAATATCGTAACGTGTGGTATGTAAGTACTGAACAAGCCATTTATGTGCGGATGATTGCTTATGATGGTAACCCCATTGTTGATGGGACGGCAGAGATTCGAATTAACTTAGATGAGAACTTCATGATGACTTCCTATATCCAAACTTATCAAGCGAATCTAACGCAGCTTGATTCCAATGAATCAATATTATCAGAGCGTGAAGCCTTAGAGATTATCGACCGGCGGGTTGAGACCCAAATTCCTGATGACTCGATTATTCATTATGCCATCTTAGTTTATTACCGATCTACGTCTCTTGATGGTCTAAATGTTTACTCACCGGCTTGGCAATTTGTCTACGATAATCCAGGTGGACGTTTTACTTTATTAGTTGACGGAATTCGAGGTAATGATGTCAGCCGTATCCAAGTGAATTGAGTTCTGACATAGAAGTTGAAGTATCGTTATTTCAATCCGAGAACAATTTATTTTGGGATTTTTTGTTGTAAATAAAAGCTTAAAAAATGAGAAGCAAAGAAAAAAACATCAAGTAAAATCTCTTTAAAAGCGAAGATATCAACGATTTCAAAGGATGTAACGAAAAAATCTCTCGGAAAATATGACGCTTTAATGTGCTATCATCCTCTGTGCATGGTAGAATATAATTACATATCATGGAAAGTTAGGTGAGCCAAATGAAGAAAAATCGTTTGCGCCAAATAATAGTTTGTATCTTACTTGTATGCGGCCTATTTGTGCCATTGATGACTTATTCAACCGTTTATGCGCAGGAAGTCAACTTTGATATTAAAGACGCTGATATTAGGGGAGAGATTTCTGCTAATGGTGATGTAAGCTTTAAAGAAATTTATACTTTCGATGTGGATTTTATGAATGGAGCTTATCATACCATTGATTATGGAGGCTATAATATTACTGATTACCGTGTAGGTATTCTGGATGAAGAAACTGGTGAGGTTCAATATCTTACTGAGAGCTTTAATGAATCAGCGGGAACGTTCAAAGTGTCAGATAATGGAACTTTATTCAAGCTACAAGTGTTCAATCCAGCTGAGAATGAGACCGTACACTTTGTCTTTGAATATACAATTGAAGGATTAATTACGAATTACAATGACACGGCAGAGTTAAACCGTAAGATTGTTCCAGAAAATACAGACGATAACTTTGATGTGAAAGCTGTCATTTACTTACCAGGTGAAGTGACTAATCCGGATGACTTCAGAGTGTGGGCCTATGGAGCTAATAACGGTGAAGTCTATCCTAAAACCGAAAGTGGGCAGAGTTATATTGACCTGACCGTAGTGAATAATCCACCTAATCAGTTCGTCGAAGTCCATTCAATCTTCCCAACATCACTGACGCCCAATAACCCAAATGTTGAGAAAACAAATGTGAAAGATCAAATTATAGCAAAGGCTGAAGCGGTCGTTGAAGCAGACGCTCGAAATTATGCCAAAGAAATGCGACATCGCTTTTACTTAATCTTTGGACTCTTATTCTTATTCCCCTTGATGACCATTTATGCTTCTTATTATTACTTTAGTAAACGTAAGAAATTGAATCCAAATCCTATTCATGTGCCAGAGCATTACTATAGCTTGCCTGAAGAATTGACACCAGCTATTATGGCGACTGCTGTCTTTCGTTCGAAGCCAACAGCTGACGATTTCTCAGCGACTATTATTGACTTAGCACGTAAAGGTTATATTCAAGTGGAAGAAGTTAGTCGAAAAAAACGTGGACTTCTTAAACGTAAGAGTGCTTCAACCATTCGTGTGTCACCAACAGATAAGGAAATAGACTTTAGCGACTTACAAAAGCATGAGCGTTATGTTTACGAATACTTATTACCGAACAAGGAAACTATTACCTTATCAGAGATTGAAGAAGGGATTGAGAATAACCGTAACTTTAAAAAGGCCAAGTACCGTAAGTGGACACAGTTCTCTAACTACGTTGAGGTAAAAGGTGAACAAATTAAAGGCCAACCTGTCGAATATGGACGGTCAATTATGTTTGCAGCACTAGCTATGTCATTTTCTGTAGCATTGATGATTGCGATTATCACCTTGGTAATTGGAACGAGTTTAATGGAACACTTGCCGTGGTTAATTGTTATATTATCTATTAATATGCTCTTAGCAGTGGTCGTTTTTATCTTAACCTTAGCTAGACCGATCAGAACTTATGAACAAGATAAGCGGATTAAAGAATGGAAAGCTTTTGCCAACATGTTAGATGACATTGGAAACTTCAATATGCGTGAAGTTGCATCGCTTCCACTTTGGGAAGAATTTTTAGTTTATGCGATTTCCCTAGATGTTGCGGATAAAGTAGTTGAAGCGATGAACAAGGAATACGGTATGGAAGAACTCAGTCAAATGTCGATGCCAACGGTGATGTACACCAATCCTTATTGGATTAACCAAGTTGTCCGACCTTCCATTAGTCATTCAGTATCTTCAAGTATCCCCGTAGGTCAAAGTGGTGGTTACTCTGGTAGCAATACAGGAGGTTTCGGAGGCGGCTTCTCCAGCGGTTCTTCAGGAGGATCTGGAGGCGGTGGCGGAACCGGTGGTTTCTAACACAATATAAGTTTAGTTCTACAAAGCAAAGGTAAGTTTTGTTACTTTCCTTTGCTTTTTTGTCCTAATTTGAGCTATTGTTAATTGCTTGGTCTTGGTAGGAGCTGTTATGCGGAACAATGGGCATCGAAAGTTCCTAGCAAGAGTGTATAGGCGGAACAATGGGCATCGAAAGTTCCTAGCAAGAGTGTATAGGCGGAACAATGGTAATCGAAAGTTCCTAGCAGTGGCGTTTAACCGGAACATTTAGCCACGGTGATGCTCATCAATAATTAATTATGCGCCCCTTGCGAATCGAGTATAGGCGTGATAAGCTAAGGTGTAGCCGATAAATCAATGTAAAGAGTGATAAAATGACTGAAATAACGATGCAATTTCAAGGATTGGCAGATATAAATAACAAACAAACTGAAGCAGTTTTTGAAAGTTTACAGTTTTCTGTTTTGGCAAGTGGAAGTAGCGGAAACTGCACTTATGTTGAATCAATGAATAGTCGCATTATGATTGATGCGGGGCTGAGCGGTAAGCGAATCGAAGGATTGTTTAATCAGATTGGCCGTAAGGTAGCAGACGTTGATGCGATTCTTGTAACTCACGAGCATAAAGACCATATCCATGGCGTAGGTGTTTTGTCGCGCAAATATAATATTCCTATCTATGCTAACGCTAAAACATGGAGTGTTATGGAAAATATGATAGGTAAGATTGCTCCTGAGAATAAGCAATTTATTGAACCAGATAAATTGGTGACGATTGGTGACATTGATGTGTTGAGTTTTAATGTTAGCCATGACGCCATTCAGCCACAATTTTATGCTTTCGAGAAAGCAAAGAAACAATTTGTTATGTTGACAGACACTAGGTTATGTGAGTGATCGCTTGCGTAGTCAGTTGAAAAATGCTTCTGCCTACCTAATCGAAAGTAACCATGAAATTGAAATGCTACGCTACGGGGCATATCCATGGTCACTAAAGCAACGTATCTTAGGTGATAAGGGTCACTTAAGTAACGAAGATGGGGCGTTAGCGATGGCAGATTTAATTGGAAATAATACAAAAGAAATCTACTTAGGCCACTTAAGTCGTGACAATAATACTAAGCAATTAGCCATGTCCTCTATGGAAGACATCTTATTACATCGCAATTTCGGTGTGAATGAAGACTTCCATTTATATATGACGGATCCTGCTGAAGCAACGCCATTAAGACGACTTTAATTAGGAAAGTCTTCTACTTAAAAGTAGGAGGCTTTTTATATTCGGTATTCTAATTTTAATCTAGTGTGAAGAATGGGTGAGCCAAAGTTCATAGTAAAGCGGTCTAGTGTGAAGAATGGGTAAGGCAAAGTTCATAGTAAAGCGGTCTAGTGTGAAGAATGGGTAAGGCAAAGTTCATAGTAAAGGGTCTAGTGTGAAGAATGGGTGAGCGAAAGTTCATAGTAAAGGGTCTAGTGTGAAGAATGGGTGAGCGAAAGTTCATAGTAAAGTGGGTTAGTGTGAAGAATGGGTAGTGGGAGTTCATAGTAAATAGGCCTAGAATGGAGAATTTGTGGCCTATTATTCTAACAAACTTAAATTATTCATAGTTAAGCTCACATTAATTATTTTAATCGATAATTCATTCACAAATTTTCATATTCATTTCATACTTTGGTGTTAATCTTATTAACGTAATATAAGATAGAAAGGATTATGCAAATGAAAAAAGAACACAATAATAAATTTTGGCAAAGTGTTTTTGGTGGTATACTTGGAACTGTCCTTGCCTTGTCAATTGTAAGCTTTTTTGGTTTTGGTTTATTAAACAACCAACAAACAACTGCTTACTCACAAGAAGACTTAATTGAATTTGAATCAACAATTACTCAAACGGTTGAGAATACACGCGATGCTGTTGTATCTGTTGGGAACTACCAAGTGATTCAAAATAACTCATTGAATGGCTTTAACTATTTCCAAGGTCAAGGCCTACAAATTGATGACATCCAACAAGAACCTATCTTGGCTGGATCAGGAAGTGGGGTTATCTATAAGGTAGATGGCGATACCGCCTATGTTGTAACTAACAACCACGTTATTGATGGTTATGATTCATTAGAAGTAACTTTATCAGATGGTACCCAAGTAGAAGCAACGGAAGTTGGATCAGATGCACTCAGTGACTTAGCAGTCTTACAAATTTCTTCTGAAAATGTAACAGACACAATTGAATTCGCTAATTCAGATGACATCTTAGTCGGAAGTATCGCGGTTGCCATTGGTTCACCATTGAGTTCTGATACATTCGCTTCAACAGTAACACAAGGGATTGTTTCAGGATTAAACCGTTCACTTCCTGTTGATACTGATGGTGACGGAGCTGAAGACTGGGAGATGACATTGCTGCAAACTGATGCAGCTATTAACCCAGGTAACTCAGGGGGAGCTTTAGTAAACTCTCGAGGTCAATTGATCGGAATTAGCTCAAGTAAAATTGCTTCATCACAAGTTGAAGGTATGGGATTCGCTATTCCAAGTAATGAAGTTCAACAAATTATTGAACGTCTTGAAACGGATGGAGAAGTTATTCGGCCAGTTCTAGGTACATCAACGGTTAACTTAAACTACTTCGCACTTCAAACACGTGTTGAAGACTTAGGACTTGCTGAGGATATGACAGATGGTGTTGTTGTGGCTGAAGTGGCACCAAACTCTAGTGCTGCAAACGCAGGTATCCAAAAATTAGACGTCATTACAGCGATTAATGACGAAGCTGTAACAGACGGACAAAGTCTGCGTCAATTACTTTACCAATACCAAGTTGGTGACACGGTGACAATTACAGTAATCCGTGAAGGTAAAGAGATGCAAATCGATACTACCTTAGAAGCGCAACAATCATCGAATGCTACATTATTCCAGGAAGATTCACAAGAATAATTAATGAAGAACGGATGAACTTACCCAATTCATCCACCTAAAAAATAGCTTACATTCACTTTATACAGGATAAGTCATGACTTAGATGCACCAACTAAGTTGTGGCTTGTTCTTTTTATTAATAATGTTATCGCTTTCAATCCGATGTGTGTATAAAATAAGGTCTAACACTGTCAGTAAACTTCATGAAATAGTGTACAAGGCTGTGAATAGACAAGAAAAACAGAGCGACTTATCAACAAAAAAACGACTTATGCACAGAAATGAACAAGGAACTTGTGTATAAGTCATAGTTAATGTGTATAAAGTGAGTAAAATAGTTTATCAACTTTAAAAATGAATAGAAAAAAATGAGAAATCCGTAAAAATATTGAACTTATCAACAGAAAACAAACTTATTAACAGACTTATGCACAAAAAGACAGTGGATAAGTCGAAAAATGTGTCCAAAAATACATAATTCATAAAAATAGAACTAATTATCATCAGTTTGGTTGTTTATAACTGTAGGTAAAAACTTTTCTGAAAACAAAAAACTCACTTCACAACGTGTGAACTGAGTTTATCTCTATTAAAGTTGTCCTAGGTAGTCAAACTTTTCAAAGGTATGGTTATGTGTAATCCCTACAAGAATTATGTCGCTTGGGAGTGGCTGGGACACTTCAATGGACTTGAGGTTCTCACCACGTTCTTGCCGTTGGCCAATTAAGTTAATTTCGTATTTACGTCGTAGATCAAGCTCCGTAATCGTTTTTCCAATCCATTTTTCAGGGATTTCGAATTCAATAACGGAAGATTCATCATCTAAGCGAAGCACTTCATCAATACGATTGCGTAAGATTTTAGAAGCGAGTCGGTGGCCAGAATCGCGCTCTGGAGCTACAACGGCATGGACGCCCACTTCATATAAAACCTCTTCGAACATCACACTTCTCGCTTTAGCAACAATCTGAGGGACGCCAAGTCGCTAACAATGCATGACCGCAAGCACAGCACTTTCAAGCTGTGTCCCCGTCGCAATGACAACCACATCACAATTTTGAATACCGATGTTTCGCAGTAATTCAATATCAGTAAAGTCACCAATAGTCGCATTAGTGACAAAGTCTGAGATTTTCTGGACTTTTTTGGGGTTGGTATCAACGGCAATGACTTCACAACCATATTCGCTTAGTTCAGTCGCTACGCCTTCTCCAAAGATTCCTAACCCTAAAATTCCAACAATTCGTTTCTTCATTCTATCTTCAATCCTCCTAGATTATCCAAGGAATATATTCGTCTCTGCGTAATTAATATCTTTATCTTTTCTTTGTAAAATCCCTAATAAAAGTGTAATCGGTCCGACACGTCCAGCAATCATTAAAATTACCATAATGATTTTGCCAACGGGGTTCATATAATCCATCGTATTAAAGGTAATCCCTGCTGAACCTAAGGCATTAGCCGTTTCGAACAATAGATCAAGAGAGTTCAAATATGGATGAATAATCAATATTAACGAGTAACCACCAAAAAGCAAGATAATGAAGAATAAGACAATCACCACCGCTTGCTTAACTAAACGACTAGGAATTGAACGCTTGAATATGGTAACACGCGTATACGACCTTAACTCTGCTAGGAACAAGAGGACTAAAATAGCAAAAGACGTAACTTTAATTCCTCCAGCCGTTCCTCCCGGTGCCCCACCTATGATGGTTTGAACCATGGAACTTAACTTAGTAAAAGGATTCATATCATAGTAACTCACTGACGTATAACCCGCCGTTCGTGTATTCGTCGTATTAAAGAAGGCATTCAAAATTTTCAAATGCCAAGGCATCTCTCCTAATGTATTAGGGTTACTCCATTCAGAAATTAAAAATAATACTGTACCCAACAATAAGATGGCAAAGGTAAACAACATAACAATCCGGCTGTGTACAGACAGACGATTCAAAGCTAGACGTAAGGAGCGTGGTTTGGAAGTGATGTATAGCTTGAGTCTCTCACTTAATTCAAACCAAACTGAAAACCCTAATCCACCAGAAATAACTAAAATGGACACCGTCAATAAAATAAGATAATTATTATAAAAACCTTCTAAACTATCCGTATACATAGTATGAAAACCAGAATTAGTAAATGCCGAGATTGATAAAAATAAAGCATTAAAAGTCCCTCGTCTTAAACCAAATCGCGGAATAAAATCGATCATAATAAAGGCAGCTCCAACCAATTCTGCCACTAAAGTAAATTGATAAATTGATGTCAAAAAATCGATAGAGGTTTTTATTAGTGTCGCGACTTAGTGATTGCTGCAACAAATATTGGTCTTGAAGTGACAGACGCCGATTCAAGTAATAGATCCCAACGTTGAGAATCGTAATCACACCGAGTCCTCCGACCTGTATCAGTATGAGCGCAATAATTTGTCCCCAAATATTATAAGTTTCCGCAAGAGGAAGGGCAGCCATCCCAGACACACAAACTAAGGAAATCGCCGTCATAAGATGGTCAAAGTAACTCGCATCCGTCGATGGTTGGTGCAAAATTGGCAATGATAATAATAAGCTACCTATAAAGGCAACTAAAATAAAACTTAAAGTTAATCGTAATGAGGTGGACATTTGCCAGCCAGAGCTTTTGTTAGGCATGATACCCTCTCCTATCTAGTACTTTCATGTAAATATCATACAAAAGATATTACTAAAATGCTATGGGGAATGAGGATTGAAGGAGGAAAGGCTGGACGGTAGTGAGGTAGTTGGTAAATGGGTCCATGTTTATAGTAAAGCGAGTTAGTGTGAAGAATGGATGAGCTAATGTTCATAGTAAAGTGGGTTAGTGTGAAGAATGGGTGAGCGAAAGTTCATAGTAAAGGGTCTAGTGTGAAGAATGAGTAAGCTAAAGTTCATAGTAAAGTGGGTTAGTGTGAAGAATGAGTAAGCCAAAGTTCATAGTAAAGGATCTAGTGTGAAGAATAGGTGAGCGAAAGTTCATAGTAAAGCGGTCTAGTGTGAAGAATGAGTAAGCTAAAGTTCATAGTAAAGCGGTCTAGTGTGAAGAATGGGTGAGCCAAAGTTCATAGTAAAGCGGTCTAGTGTGAAGAATGGGTAAGCCAAAGTTCATAGCAAAGCGGTCTAGTGTGAAGAATGAGTAAGCCAAAGTTCATAGTAGACAGACCAATATTAAAAAAAGTTTTATATAATTTATTTAGACATCCTAAACAAAATATTGCTTAGGAGTTAATTGAAGACATCATGACTTTAATAACGAACACTCATAAATTAAATAAACGAAAAATTTAAAAATATAATCGCCTCTAAAAAGTGTATTTATAAGTAGCATTAAAAATTTAATAAATATGGAGGAGCTATATGAAGAAAAGTCATGAACTAACACAACTAGAAATTTGTCACCGTAGAGGAATCAAGCTAGATGATAAGGCGAACCATCGCTTATATACTCTAACCAAAGGATTTGAAGGAGAAAGTATGGTATACCAATGGTTCCAAACGTATTCGGAAGGTAAGCTAAACATCATTCATGATTATTGGTTCAACCACGGAAAGGATATGCAAGTAGACTTGCTCGTTATTATGAATAATCGGTGGGTGGTTATTGAGGTGAAAAATTATTTTGGTCATTTTGAGTATCGTAGTCATGATTGTTATCTTAATGGTAAAATAATGGGTGATAATCACTTTAAGCAGCTAGGCCATCGGACACAGAGATTGCAACATATTGCTAGTAAATTAAACTCTGAAATTAAAGTTGAATCGGTTATGGTATTTATTAATGAACATTGCGAGGTGGATATTTCATCTGAAATCACGACAAAAATTGTGCTGAGGCATCAGCTGAGATTTTTTATACAATCACTTGTAAATAATCAACAAAATTTTTTCGTGAATAAAGTTATAAAACATTTGGAAAAATATCGGGTGGGATCACCATTTCAACCATTAAGATTGGATGGTCAAAAAGTGGCTCGAGAAATCCGACGAGGAATTTCATGTGCAAAGTGCAATAAATTCAATACATATCCAACATATCAGTACATAAGATGTCGAAACTGTGGTCATAATGAATTTAAGAACAAAGCAATCATAAGGGTAGCTTTGGAATTACGATACTTATACTATTATCAACCAACAAAAATAACAAGCCAGCTACTATTTGAGTTTTGTGGAGAAAGTATGAGCAAAAGAACGATAATTAATTCCCTAGCTAATAAATTTGAGTATATTAAAAATGGACCAAAGTCATACTATGAAGTTCCGTTATTACATCTATGAAGTTGAAAAATAAAGTCAGCTACTGTGAAGAATGGGTGAGCCAAAGTTCATAGTAAAGCGGTTTAGTGTGAAGAATGAGTAAGCCAAAGTTCATAGTAAAGCGGTCTAGTGTGAAGAATGGGTAATCCAAAGTTCATAGTAAAGCGGTCTAGTGTGAAGAATGAGTAATCCAAAGTTCATAGTAGAGTGAGTTAGTGTGAAGAATGATAGATTCATTATTCATACTAAGCAAATTTATCTACTTCATGGTACATCGAAGTCGAACGTGCTATCATTAATCCAACGAAGGAAGTGATTATATGAACATCGAAATCATCGTAGTGGGTAAATTAAAAGAGAAGTATTTAAAAGCCGGGATTGCGGAATATTTGAAACGACTAGACTCTTATGCGAATGTGAAAGTAATTGAACTAGCGGATGAGCCAACGAAGGAAAACATGAGTCCGGCTGAAGAAGAAGCCGTCTTGGCTAAGGAAGCAGAGCGGATTCAAGCTAAGTTAGATCCAAGTCGAAAATTGATTGTTCTAGCGATTGAAGGCAAGTTGATTTCCTCTGAAGATTTAGCGAGTACATTAGATAACTATGCAACATACGGCAACAGCAAGGTTAGCTTTATTATCGGAGGTTCACTTGGATTACACCCATCAATTAAAAGTCGAGCAGATTTATCGATAAGTTTTGGGCGTATTACGTTACCACATCAATTGATGCGATTAGTGTTAGTTGAACAAATTTACCGAGCTTTCAGAATTATTAACGGACATGCGTACCATAAATGATGATAAAATTGAAAACAATTTACAGACAAATGTTAGCGAGACCTTTACGAATCTAGATTTTTTGTCTTCCGGTTTGGAGCACACAAGATAGTTGCCTAGAACACAAAATTAACGTCATGTTTAGTAACAAAACTAAACAGAAAAAGTGAAATGGATCGACATGAGGGGGGAACATGGCCTTTGATTATGAACTGGATTTCGCTCAGATAAACTTCTGGGACCAGCCTGAATTGTATCGAGTGGGCCGAGGAGAACAAGGGGTGCTTCTGGTAGAACCTTATAAAAGTGAGATACTACCACATTGGCGTTTTAAGACTCCAGAAATTGCTAAAGTATCTTCTGACAAAATCTACCAGCTGTTTTTGGATTATCAGGCAGCCGATGATTTTGTGGGTATGGATATGAGTCGGAAGTTTCTTCAAATGGGCTACACTAGATCTAGACGTTACGTCAATTACAAAGGTGGTCGCAAATATGATGAAAATGGTGAGATAAAAGAAAGAATAATAGACGGAGAAAAAGCAAAGTCAGCTACCATTTTTGAAGAGAAGTGGAAAATTGTGAGGGAAAATGAAGCGTATTTAAAGTTGAAGAAAGAACATCAGAAAAAGTACGGCTGAAAAGAAGTCATTCCTAAGGAGCGTGTGGTATAATAGAGAAAATAATTCTATCAAAGGAGGGGTTATAGAACATGGTCAAAGCATTTGGCTTATTTTTTGAAGATAAACGTATTTGGCTTATTCTAGGAGGGAGCGTGCTCTTTTCTTTCATTTTAGCGATTGGTGTTATCTTGCTCGACACCAGAATGATAAATGTGGTGGACTATTTCCCGACTGTTTTTCTAACGAGCGTCAATCTGGCCAAATCAATCTTGAGCCTGCTAGCGGGTTCCCTTTTTTCAGTGGCAACCTTCACGTTTGGGACGATGTTATCGGTCATTTCGTTCTACTCATCTAATTTCAGTCCCCGGACTGTTGAGAATTTTCTCTTACAGAAAACATCTATGCAAACTTTGGGGATTTTTCTTGGGGGTTTTATTTATTGTCTTTCCTCTTTGTTTTTTATGCGCAATTCAGAAGATGAATATTTGGTTGTTTCGGCCTCCATTGCCTTATTGTACGCCCTTGCCTGCGTTTTTTATTTTACGAAGTTCGTTTATAATGTGGCAATATCCGTACAATTGAACCATCTTGTGACTAAATTGTACAAGGAGGCCGAGTCAGTTGCGGATGAAACGATTGAATACTTTCAAGAAATGCCTTTGTTGGATCATCTTCCTCAAATAGACACGCTACACATCTTCACAGTAAAGGCTAACGAGAGTGGTTATGTTGAATATATTAATTTTAATCGACTAGTTGAACTGAGCAAGGAATTCAAAGGCACCATAGTGCTACATCTAAGAATAGGAGAGTTTATTTCCGTAAATCAGCCGCTAGTCGATTTATACACTAACCGAAAAGTTAAAGATGAATCACAGCTCCAATCGGCAATAAACCGCACCCTAACTTATGAAGAAAAACCTTCTTCTATGTACGATCCAAATTTTGCTCGAGCTAAATTGATTGAAGTAGCTCTGAGGGCGGTTTCGCCAGGTATAAATGATCCTAATACCGCCATTTATATCTTAAACTACAAGGCTTTGTTGGATTCAAAATTTGCCAGTATACCAGGAAGGTTTGTGGTGATGGGCGAAGACACTGATGAGACATTTTCTTCGGGAGGTAACGTGATTTATGATTTCAATAATTTTCCAAAAGACTTATATGAAAGTTATTGGCAATTAATTCACTATATGAAGCAAGATATTTCTGGAGTGGTGGCACTGTTTGACTCTTTGTTGACAGTTGCTTATTCTGCACATCCGAAGAAGCTAAACTATATTAAGGATTACAGTAATTATCTGTTTAATCTAACGAGTCCCAATTTTACGGAAAGACTAGATATTCAAAATATCGAGGAACGCCAACAACGTATTCTAGGGATTAACCATCCTGAGCTAGAGGAATGAGCTTGAAACTGAAAACTATCTGTGTTATTTTTCGCTGAAAGGTTTATAATATTCTCTTTAGTTCAAAACACAAAGAATGCCGGTTTAGTTCAGTTGGTAGAGCATCGCACTCGTAACGCGGGGGCCGTAGGTTCGATCCCTATAGTCGGTATCACATTAATTTAGAAAGTACATCAAGGTTTAACCCCTGAGATGTACTTTTTTTCTGGCTAATATTTCCCAAAACCAAACCGTCACACATCCGTCGGTAAACTTGCTGGAAAAGAAGGTGTCGCATTATAATGGAACATGCGTATCATAAATGATGATAAAATTGACATCATTTTTCATATAATCTGTGCCTAACATCTCCTTGCATACCTTCTAAAACTATCGGGGTTTCGGGAGATTGCAAGAAATTATGATACCTTATAATTGCTATCAGTTTTGTTATTAACTATACTAGAGATAAGTAAAGTGAACGAAAATATGATAGGAGGATTTAAAAATGAAAAAATATATTCGTTTTGGGTTAATGATTTTAACGTCTACAATTGTGATGTATTTCTTAATGTTCGTAAATGTCGATGACTTCTCACATATTTACTTGAGTCAAACGCGTATTTATATGGCAGTTTTGATGGGCGCAGTAATGGCTGTAGTCATGATGTTATTTATGTGGAAAATGTATGATAATAAAAAATTGAATGCCATCATCTTAGTTGGAGCAGTCTTCCTCTTTGCTGGTTCCTTTTACATGATTCAAAATCAAGTAGGGGTAAACGATATTGCATGGATGAAAGCAATGATTCCTCACCACTCAACCGCTATTTTAACCAGTGAGAATGCGAATATAACAGATCCGCGAGTTAAGCAGTTAAGTGAAGAGATTATACAAGCGCAAAAAAGGAAATTCAGGAAATGGAAGAATTGATTGATTCATTGAAAGAGAATAACAACGAAAATCAATAAGTATAATACAATATTTTCAAGTTCAATAAGAATGTTTTCTTGTAAGCAGGACAAGTATCTTGTGCGTATGTAAACTTAACGTCAATTTAACTATAAATATAATCTAATACCTCCATACATACCCTCTAAAACTGACGGGATTTCGGGAGATGATTAACCTTCAATCGAAATGAGAGTGCTCTATAGACATTGGACTGTGTGATGAAAAATTTAACTAACCATCACTGTTATCAAAAAATAAAGCAGAGCTAAACAAGATTTACCTGTTAGCTCTGCTTGAATGAAGAAGTAAGTTCATCAAACTGTGTTTTGCAATCTTATGTACAACTCGCTTGCAAAACACAATATTTTAAGTGATCAAAGCAAATGTTATACGAAATTAGCAGTATACAATGGATTAGATACAAAAAGTTTTAAAGATAAACAAAATTTTACAGGTTCCATTATTAACCAAATTGATGATACTATAAATTATGCCAAATTATTAAATACAACTTCGGCTATAATCACTGGAGAAGCAAAACGAGAAGAACGGGCGTCTTATCCTGTGGAAGCTATTCGGGAAGCAATTATTAATGCATTTGCCCATAGAGATTACAGTCAATCGGCTGATATACGAATAGAATTTTTTGATAATTGGATAGAAGTTCATTCGCCCGGCGTAACCCGACGATTGTCCATGTGCTTGATAAAATAGGATATATGGAGAATTTTGGTTCTGGAATAAGACGGATTTATAGTTTGTATTCTGATTTTAATAAAAATCCAGAAATAGCAGCGACGGAAAACTCTTTTAAAATTACATTATATAATCGAAATTATCTATTAAATCAAGATAATATTAATGAAGAAATGTTCGTAATGATTAATTTTTTATCGACAGTTCAAAGCGCACCAAGAAAAAAATTTCAAGAACATGTAAAGTTCTCAAAAGATAAGACCATCAGACTGTTGAACCATTTAATCTCAGAAGATATAGTGATAAAAAGAGGAGAGAGTATTTCAACGGTTTACTCTTTAAAGAACCGATAGTCTGTAACAAGCTTAATGAGTTTTAAGGCGTTTTTAGTGATGCAACGCTTTTTTGTGAATATATATAATTTACTTAATTTCAACATTAGGATTAGCGTGTTATTAGATGGCTTTCTATCATGTGATTACTAAGATAGAGAATTATTCAGTGAGTGATTAAGCAGTTAGAGATTTGTGATGGAATGCAAATAGCTAACAGATTTTATTACCTATCAATGGCCCTTTTAGGAGAGAATCCGGGAAAAAACAGCTATCAATAAGAACTTCAGAAGTAAGCAAATGCCCAATTTATAACATCATACTGCTAACCTGATAATTTGCTATAGGAAGGGGGAGAAAGAATGACAACTGTGATGTGGTTTCGGCGTGATTTAAGAATGATTGATAATAAAGCTTTGGCCAGGGCATTCCAGGATAGTGAGGATATTCTGTGTGTGTTTCATTTGAACCCCGAACAACTAACTCAAGAATATTCTTCTAGCCAGTCTGCCTTTCTTCAAAGTGTCGAACACTTACGACAAAGTTTAGCCAAAGAAGGCATTCAACTCTACCTTCTCTATGGAGAACTAGAAGAATCTTTTGATCAATTAAGACAAGTCTTACCTAATTGGACGGATGTTTATTTCAATTATGATGAAGCCGGGTATGGGCGATTACGCGACCAACGAGCTGCGACTTATTTCAGAACTCATGGTATTAAAATTCACGCCTTTCAAGATCATTACTTGCATGGAAGTCAAGATGTGAAGAATCAATTTGGTAAGGCCTACCAAGTTTTTACACCTTATTATCGAGTTTGGCGAGCTTTACCCAAAGAAAAGCCGGTTTCGGTTGATTTATCTTTTGCTCGAACCATCGAACTAAATCAAGATCCAGAGACTTTGAAAATATTCAACCGCTTAGGGGAACCATTATCTTTCTATCATCCAGGCACTGAAGTGGCGCTCACGAAATTAGATTCGTTCATCGCGGATAAATTAGAAAATTATCAAGTTCAGCGCGATTATCCCAGTATTAATGGAACTAGCCAATTATCTTCGTATTTACGCACAGGTGAAATCTCGATTCGCATGGTATTTGACGCGATCATTCATTACATACCTTCCGATGCGCAAGAAACCTTTATTAAAGAATTGGCTTGGCGTGATTTTTATAACATGGTCTATGTAGAGAACCCGAGGCAGAAAGGAGAAGCCATTCAGAGTCAATACAAGGACATAGAGTGGGATAACAGCCTTGATCTATTCAACCTATGGAAGAAAGGTGAGACTGGATTTCCTATTGTCGATGCAGCTATGCGCCAATTAAACACAACCGGTTGGATGCATAATCGTCTTAGGATGATTACGGCGTCCTTCTTAACCCAGGACTTGTTGATTGATTGGCGGTGGGGAGAACGCTATTTCCAACAAATGCTGATAGATTACGATCCAGCAAGTAATATTGGTGGATGACAATGGGTAGCTTCTACGGGGACCGGTGCAGCGCCGTATTTCAGAATTTTCAACCCGACTACTCAATCTGAACGGTATGACCCAGAAGGTGAGTTCATCAAACACTATCTACCTCAACTAGCTGATGTTCCTAAAAAATGGCTGCATGAGCCGGCCCGTATGCCATTAAACATTCAAGAAACGTCTCATTGCATCATAGGGCAGGACTACCCAGTACCGATAGTAGACCATAAGATTCAACGCCAAATTGCCATCGAAAGATATAAAGCAGCTAGCAAATCAGAAGATAATTTTATCAGTTAGCCACCATTATGTCTGTTTTAGCTTGCGAGTTTCACAAGAGTTATCTCTACTGCTCTTTGTCAGTGCCATTGGAATTGGGGAGTATGGTAGAAAAAAGGGTTTATCAGCGCCTTATTACTTGGAAGGATTAAGGATTGAACGTTAGTACATCAAGATAAAAAGGCACTCTGATATAGTGGAGCGAGTCCTAAATCCTGACAAGGATTTAGGATCACAACACATCATCTGGAGTGCCTTTTTATGGAGTCTATTTAGCTTTAGCTTGTGAGATTTAGAAATCAAACTTTCCACTTTGCTTAGATCCTATTCTACTAAGATTTGGCCCATCATACCAGTGTCTTCATGTTCTAGAAGGTGACAGTGATACATGAAGAGGCCTTTTTCTGGAAAGTCAACTTCAATTTGGACGCTCTCACCAGGATAAAGAGCAATGGTATCTTTCCAACCTCGTTCATTTTCAGGAGGGATTGCGCCATTTCGGTTTAGCACTTTGAACTGAAGACCATGAAGATGGAAGGGATGAATCATACCACCCATCATGTGTCGTGTGTTTTCTATTTCCCAGACTTCTGCTTCTCCTACTTTTGCTTGCAAATCGATTCGGTCCATGTCAAATTGTTTGCCGTCAATCGTGACCATATTTCCCATTCCACTAAAAGTCATCTTTTTATCCGGGGATACCTCATCAGCTGTATGAGTGATGGTATTCATCGTAGTTGGTAAAGGAACATCTTCTTTGGTAGTTTCTTCGGTCACATTAAGCGTTAGAACGGGGACATTACCTGTCATTAATTGGATGGAGTCCCCCATAGTATAGCTGCTGAGATCAACAATAATCTCCGCCCGTTCCCCCGGAACAAGTTGCAAGCTTTCCATTGGGATAGGTTCATTCAGGAATCCACCATCCGAAGTAATCTGGTAGAAACTAGTGTCATCAGACAGATGAAATTGGTAGTTGCGGGCATTGGATCCATTAAGGAGACGCAGCCGGATTTTTTCATTCTTAACGTCTACATAAGGGTTAATGGTTCCGTTTATAACCAAGGTATCCCCATAAGTTCCGTCAGGACTATAAGCAGTGGAATAATTGAGCTGATTATTTTCATCGAAGAGGCGGTCTTGGATGATAACCGGAAAATCATTGATGCCATATTCCTTAGGAATCGCCAAAGAGTCTGAATGATCGTCTTCGATATAAATTAGACCCGCCAAGCCATAATAAACCTGTTCTGCTGTTTCACCGTGGGGATGAGGATGAAACCAGAGGGTTGCCGCTTCCTGATTAACCGTGAATTCTAAATTGACGCTTTGATTGGGAGCAATAGGCGAATGTGGTCCACCATCTACATTCGATGGTACTTCCAAACCGTGCCAATGAAAGGAAGTAGCCGTATCCAATTCATTTTCAGTTTGAATGGAAACCTGTTGACCGGTTCTTAGGCGAATGATTGGTCCTAAGATAGAGCCGTTATAACCATAGCTTTGGGTGGCTGCCCCTTCTTTTAATTGTGTATTGCCTTGCTGTGCGGTAATAGTATAAGAAATCTCTCCATCAGGGTTGGTTACACCTTCAAGAATAGAAGGAAGATTTAGTTTATTCGATGGCTCGTTTGACGGCACTAATTCGGTCGTGACCTCACCGTTCATGTTCATCATGCCCATTCCCGATATTTGTCCAGCTTGATTGGGGAAATAAATAAAAGAGATAGCAGCAAACAACAGTAAGACAATCCCTAAACGTATAACGTTAACTTGCTTCTTCAAGGTGACTCCTCCTCATGTTTATGATGACAAACCGTTTTACTATAAATTGTGAAGACTCTATTTTAAAAAAGGAAACTTACATAGTTCTAGAAATCGTGAAGCTAGACTCCTTGTGAAATAAGCAATGAAATATAAACTAAACCCGTCGCTCTCTGCTTGGGTCAGAACCTGTTCGATATTAACAAACATTTGTCATTCAAACACTATTTATCATAATAATAGCATACTAACCTTTAAAGATTCAAATTTTCAAATAGTAAATTTATATTGTTTTTTTGAGGAAAGACGATTAAATAATGTGGCCGCAGAGTGGTATTAATGAAAAGGTGAGGTGTGAGTAGGAATTTTCAGTTTGCTTGAGCTTCATGCAAATATCGTTTAATATTCAGTAAAGACCCTCACATAAAAAAAGGAGCACACCAGATGAGAATCCATACTCTAGAAAAAACAGATATTGTTAAGTTAAAAGAACTCCTTGATGTTTACTGTGAAGCCTTTGAAGAAGTGCATCCGTTCCCTTCTGATGTTGCTTGGCAAAGGTTAATGGGTCATCCAGCTGCACCAGAATAAAGGGGTAGGAAAAGCGCTACCATCTAAAAAATATAATCCAGAAACGGTATGTACAGTCTGTATATACTTGATCTAAAAAGAATGGTAGTTACATTGAGATTCATTTTATATCGTATCAAAATAGCTAATAGATTTTATTACCTATCGATGATACGGACATGCGTACCATAAATGATGATAAAAATTTCATGTGTTTAGTAAATAAGAGTGTCTATTCAATCTTCTATATCCTCTAAAATCATCGGGGGTTCGGGGGATTACTAGATAGTCCTTAGTTGAAGTAAGTAAGAGCCCGTAGATAGGAAAACCCAACTTGATCATCTATCTAATCAAAAAAATAAAGCAGAGTTTACAGGAAAACCTGTGAGCTCTGCTTTGTGGTGTTTGCCGAAGAGGAAATGAGGTCCTCACTCAAACTCCTATCCTTCTAAAATCGTCGGGAAATCGGGAAGTCTCCTATGTCGTCTTATGTGTCTCCTCTCTGAAACCGTCGGGGTTTCGGGGAATGGTTATACCCATATCTCAATCGGACGACGCGAAAAGAACCCTCCGTCTGGAAGGTTCTCTTGTTTGGAACTGTTTGTCTCGTGGCCAATGTCTTGAGTGAGTCACTCTGGTTCTTACGGGGGATACCAACATTCAATTTTTGTTGGAACACAACAATCACATTTGGTACGAGTGGGCCTTTGAAAGATACGTCGACAGCGACGACTATACGGGACCGAACATGACTGATTTTGGTCTGCGCGTCTTAGAAGATGATGCTTTCAAAAAAGTTTATGACGAGGAAATGTTAAAATTCCAAGACAAGGTTCTAAATGATCTGGAATTCTTTCAAAAACATGGTGAATTGGGAGATGTCTACGGCAAACAGTGGCGCGCTTGGCAAACACGTCAAGGGGAGACTTTGGATCAGATTGCCGACGTCATTGAGCAAATCAAAGAGAATCCAGATTCAAGGCGTTTGATTGTTTCGGCTTGGAACCCGGAAGGTGTGCCCAATATGGCCTTACCTCCATGTCATACTTTGTTTCAGTTCTACGTTCAAGATGGAAAATTAAGCTGTCAATTGTATCAAAGAAGCGCCGATTTGTTCTTAGGGGTTCCTTTCAATATCGCCAGCTATGCCTTATTGACCCATCTGATTGCCCGTGAAACCGGTTTGGAAGTGGGAGATTTCGTGCACACCTTTGGCGATGCCCATTTATATACCAATCACATGGAACAAGCCGAACTTCTTCTCAGCCGTGACCCTAAAGATTTACCGACGCTTGTTATCGATTCAGACACGCCCATGGATGAATTAAGTGTGGATGACATCCGAGTGGAAGGCTATGACCCACACCCAGGAATTCGTGCACCCATCGCCGTTTAAAAAGGAGAGTGCCAGTGATTATCTTTGTATACGCCCAAGACCAACAAGGAGGCATTGGTGTCAACAATCAATTGCCTTGGAATCTACCCAATGATTTAAAGTTCTTTAGAGACACAACTATGGGACATACCATATTGATGGGACGCAAAACTTTTGAATCTCTCGGCAAACGCCTACTTCCAGGACGAAAAACAATTGTTTTGTCTCGAGATCCTCATTATGGTGCCGACATTCAGGGCCTGACTGTGATTACTGATCGTCAAGAAGCCTTGGATATGGCCACTCAAGAAGCCCTCATGGTCATCGGTGGAACAGAAATTTTTAATTTATTTTGGGACGATGTGAATAAAATTATCCGCACCAATATTCGACATACCTATGAGTGCGATACTTTTATGCCACCCATTGATCCAGGAGTTTTTATCTTGGAAACGTCCATTCCCGGTGAAACCAATCCCGAAGATCCTGTCGACTATGCCTATGAGTATTGGGTACGCAAGGACACCCCATAAGCCAGTCTTTATTTCAAAAGCTCTTCCCTAAAGTCAGAGTGGGGCTTTTTCCTTTTGTTTTCTAATCTAAGAATCAAAATAAAGGAGTTGAACGAACATTGGTCAGAAGAGAAAACGCTGGGAAAATTTGTCGCTATTTTATAAATTGATCAAGATAGTGTCAAATTATTGTTGGTTTTCCTCTACCATACTTTTATATTTCCCTGAACCCAGTTTCATGGATTCCATATTTTAACCGGCGCCTTTGGCACCGTGCCTCCATCCGCATTCAGTTCGTCGCCGCTCGCTTTCGTTATGAAGACGGGGTTCACTCTATTGGATTTCAATAACCAGCGATGGTCTCAAAAATCTGTCGACTCCGTGTGTTATTGGAGTAGTGTAAGATCGCTACTTTACCACTCCATTCATACTGGCGGGCGTATTTTCGCCCCACACGGCCATCTAATTTATTGACTCTTCGTTCTCTTTCTGCTGTTTTTGTTTGATTTCTTACCCAAACTTTTAAATCACCACCATTTAGGTCATAAGCACGCGCTTTAGCGATGTTTTCTGCGCCTGTTGTACTCCATCCCAGAGGTCTCGAACTTAAACGAGCACTTAACCAATGGCTAACGTGACCTTCGGCACTACAACCGATATATTGCGACTCTCTTTGTCTTTGGATTGCATCCCAATTGCCTATTAGATAGCGGCGAACCTTTTGAAGCGTTTGTTTTGAAGATTCGGGTAGCGACGGATCGCTGAGTCGCACTTTGAAGTAGTCCTGTAGATAGTCTTTTTCACCTGTATGAAGCCAGCGATGTAACGTGGCGTATAAATGTTCAGTACTGATACCAACGCATGCCTGACGAAGGTATTTCACCGTATGATAAGGGTCAAGAACAAAGTGCGTCTGAGTCGGGAGATAGTCCAATCCTTTCTTAATCCAGTGAGCCCCGTCACCACTTAAATAAAGGGTCGGACAGGCCGCTAAATCATATTGTTGGTCGAGATAGTAATAGACGTCTTCCCACAATTCTTCGCTATCTTCGTATAAGCCTGTGAATATGCGACGAACATTTAATGCTTTTCGATCACTTGACCCTAAATTTTCTTTGTATCCTTCGTGAACATACGCCAAGCGCATTTCCCGATTCTTCCCATCTTGATAGGCTACATGGTCTTCATCAGCTTCAATGTATAGGCAGTCTACTTGACGTTTTTCTCCCACCGGCAACGTAACAGAATCCGGGCAATACTTATGCACAATATTCTTGACGGTCTGACGACTATGAATCCCGATATGTTCGAAACTATCCAGGGTCGCTTGATAAGAATGCTTACTGGCCTTCTCGTAAATGGCTGCCTCTAAATCTAGATCCACGCGCTGGTGAGGTGTGAGCGATAAGTAATCATCCAATAAGTAACAGAACTCACCCGTTTGCTTATCTTTGTAATAACGCCTTGAAAGTTTAATATCACCGATCAGTGTGGAGATTGTTTTTTCATCATGGCTACGATGAACACGATATCTTGCTTTTCTTCCAGGGCTTTTAAAGAGTGATTCCTCAATCGTTGCACAGAGATCTTCTCCTAAATCGACTGAGAGTTGACGCATCGTATCGCGAATGGTTTTGATACACGTTGAAAAGTCTACTTCCCCTTGAATCGCTTGATGATATAAATCTGTCATCATTTTACTAATTTCTTGCATAACTTGTGTTACAATATTCATGGATAATCCTCTAACTTTCTGTGTGTGTTGGCTACTAACAGTATAGCAGAGGGTTATCTTTTTTGCTTTTAGCTTACCAACAGTTATTTTACACTAAGGGTAAACGATGACAACAAATTTCTATCAAAAATTAGAACTTCTTCCCCACCCGCAAGATCAAAAACAGTGGATCGCTGAAATTACCGGACCCGATGAAACTTACCATGTAAAACGTGAGTTTCTTCCTTTAGAAGAAGATCATTATCGTATTTATGATGGGTGGTATCAAATTCATGGAACATTTCCAAGTGCTCAGACTCCTTTTACAAAAGAGTATTGTTATGTCCAAGACGGTCAAATGGTTCGCAACCGTTCCTACCGACAAACTTTAAGTGAATTAGATCAAATTACTGCGTTTGAATCTAAAAGAGTGGAGCGGTTAAAAGATTACATTAAAGATCACTTAGACGATATTTACCAACAAGTACCTCATGAAATGGTTCAAGAGGCTTTATTTGAACAAAAAGACCAGCTATCTTTCATTAATACTTCCAGCGAACTATATCAAGGATTACACCAACTATTATTTCAAAAAGAGCGCTATATCAAGCGGTTTCAAGAGGGTATAAAAAAGTGGCATGAATTTGATCAAGATGCTTGACAAAGAAAAAGGATGTGTTAAAGTTTAGGTAGGCCTAAACAAAGAGAACAAAAACACAAACAAATAAATCAATAGAATATTCTATTGTTTTTTACTGGACATTATTTAGGTTGCTCTAAACAATGTTTCAGAAAAGAAAGAAGGAATAATATGATAGAAGCGAATAATTTATCCGTTTCCTACAATAAATTCCTTGCCTTAGATGATGTCTCATTTAAATTGAAGACAGGGCAACTAATTGGAATTATTGGGCCAAACGGAGCGGGAAAATCAACGTTAATGAAAGCGATGTTAAATATTCTTCCCCATAGCGGAACAACGACCTATGACGGTCAGCATGTGAGTCAAGTAAGAAAGAAAATATCTTACGTCGAACAAAAGAATAACATCGACCATGATTTTCCGATTAACGTTTTAGATATGGTGGCTATCGGGTTTTACCGTCAACTAGGGTTATTTAAATTTCCCACCAAAGAGCAAAAAGACCAAGCGATGGAAGCCTTAAGACAAGTAGGGCTCGAAGAATATTCCCATCGTCAAATTAGTGAACTTTCGGGGGGGCAATTTCAACGAGTGTTACTTGCTCGCGTTTTAGTTCAAGATGCGGGTTATATTTTTTTAGATGAACCATTTGTAGGAATTGACGCTAAAAGTGAAGCCATTATCGCTAAAATTTTACGTCAAATGAAAGGAGATGGTAAAACAATATTAATTGTTCACCATGATTTAAGTAAAGTAGCGGAGTACTTTGATAGTGTGATTTTACTTAGACAACAATTAATTGCTTATGGGACGGTTGAAGAGTGCTTTACTCCGCAGTATTTATCCGAAGCCTTTGGCGAAAGCATTTTAACCTCTACCCAATTTGTTGGAGGAGGTGCATCAAATGAGTAATTGGTCGACTGTATTTTCGATGCAACAAATCCAACAGTTCATCCAACAAGTAAAAGACTATGAGTTTTTACAAAAAGCGTTAACAACTTCAGTGATGGTTGGAGTCATTGCCGGAATATTAGGCTGCTTTATTATTTTAAGAGGATTAGCTTTAATGGGGGATGCGATTTCTCACGCAATTTTACCCGGTGTGGCGATTTCTTATATGATGGGAACGAACTTTTTCATCGGAGCGGCGATCACCGGCTTTATTACAGCATTACTGATTGGTCTCGTTCAACAGTCGAGTCGAATTAAAAGCGATGCGGCGATAGGGATTGTCTTTTCATCCTTTTTCGCGATCGGTGTTATTTTAATTCAAATGGCACAAAGCGCCACGGACTTAACAGAAATTTTGTTTGGTAATATTTTAACGGTTCAAGACAGCGACCGAAATATTACGATGGTAATCGGTGTGATTGTTATCATTCTAGTCGTTGCTTTTTATAAAGAATTACTTATTACCACCTTTGATCCAACAATGGCGGCTGCTTGGGGATACCCAACTAAATTAATTCATTATGGAATTATGGTGACATTAACGTTAGTTACTGTAGCCTCACTGCAAGCTGTTGGTGCTATTTTAGTTGTTGCTTTACTGATTACACCAGCTTCGACAGCGTATCTATTAACAAACAACTTACGAAATATGTTAATTCTTTCGGCTGTTTTTGGTGTTATTTCTTCAGTGGTCGGATTGTATATTAGTTTTGTTATTAACGTTCCGTCAGGAGCAGCGATTGTATTATGTGCCACAGTAATGTTTGTTTTAGCCTTTTTATTTGCACCTAATAACGGCTACGTCTGGCGTTTAGCTCATAAATTATCTAAATAGTAGGAAGGTATGATTAAATGAAACGTTTATTGAAAGTATTATGTGCGATCAACTTAATTTTAATGATGGGATTAAGTATCGCAACCACAGCTCATGCAGATGAACCGCTAAAAGTGGTTTCAAGTTTTTCTCTCTTAACTGATATGTTAGAAAGTATCGGCCAAGATCATATTGAAGTCTATAACTTAGTTCCAGTTGGAACTGATCCTCATGAATATGAACCTTTACCAGAAGACATTATGAAAGCGACTGACGCGGATTTAATGTTTTATAACGGATTAAACTTAGAAGGATCCGAAAATGGTTGGTTTATGAAATTAGCTAATTCAGTGAAGAAGTCACCAGAACAACTCATCGAAGTTGCTAAAGACGTAGAACCACAATATTTAAAAGATGAAGAAGGAAGGCAAGAAATTAACCCTCATGCCTTTGCAGATCCTAACGTAGGTATAAAAATGGCTCAACGAATTGTAGAGGTCTTAAAAGAACAAGATCCAAATAATGAAGTGGTCTATCAAGAAAACGCTGAAGCTTATATTAAAGAGTTAGAAGCAATTCGCGATGAATATGAAGAAAAATTGGGCAGTTTAGAAGGTAACCAGCGTAACTTTATTGCTAGCGAACATGCTTTCCAATATATGACTCAATCTTTTAACTTAAATCATGGTTATATTTGGGCAATTGATACCGATGAAAATGGTTCGCCCGCTCAAATTCAATCAGCGATTCAATGGGTCAAAGATAATAACCCACCGGTATTGTTCGTTGAATCAAACGTTGATAGACGTCCAATGCAAACCGTATCGAAGGAAACGGGCGTTGAGATTTATGAAGAGCCGGTTTATTCCGACGAAATCGGTGAAAAAGGTTCACCCGCGGATACCTATTTAAAGTATTTACAAACGAATTTAGATGTTATTTATAACGGTTTAAATCAATAAATAGTTAGAAGTCACTTAACATAGTGGCTTCTTTTTTTGGTTATTTGTTTAGTCGCTAAAATCGTGGTAAAATCATAAGAAGATTGAATCGCTTGATGATATAAATCTGTCATCATTTTACTAATTTCTTGCATAACTTGTGTTACAATATTCATGGATAACCCTCTAACTTTCTGTGTGTTTTGGATACTAACAGTATAGCAGAGGGTTATCTTTTTTGCTTTTAGCTTACCAACAGTTATTTTACACTAAGAATAGTAAATTTATATTGTTTTTTTGAGGAAAGACGATTAAATAATGTGGCCGCAGAGTGGTATTAATGAAAAGGTGAGGTGTGAGTAGGAATTTTCAGTTTGCTTGAGCTTCATGCAAATATCGTTTAATATTCAGTAAAGACCCTCACATAAAAAAAGGAGCACACCAGATGAGAATCCATACTCTAGAAAAAACAGATATTGTTAAGTTAAAAGAACTCCTTGATGTTTACTGTGAAGCCTTTGAAGAAGTGCATCCGTTCCCTTCTGATGTTGCTTGGCAAAGGTTAATGGGTCATCCAGCTGCACCAGAATAAAGGGGTAGGAAAAGCGCTACCATCTAAAAAATATAATCCAGAAACGGTATGTACAGTCTGTATATACTTGATCTAAAAAAGAATGGTAGTTACATTGAGATTCATTTTATATCGTATCAAAATAGCTAATAGATTTTATTACCTATCGATGATACGGACATGCGTACCATAAATGATGATAAAAATTTCATGTGTTTAGTAAATAAGAGTGTCTATTCAATCTTCTATATCCTCTAAAATCATCGGGGTTTCGGGGGATTACTAGATAGTCCTTAGTTGAAGTAAGTAAGAGCCCGTAGATAGGAAAACCCAACTTGATCATCTATCTAATCAAAAAAATAAAGCAGAGCTCACAGGAAAACCTGTGAGCTCTGCTTTGTGGTGTTTGCCGAAGAGGAAATGAGGTCCTCACTCAAACTCCTATCCTTCTAAAATCGTCGGGAAATCGGGAAGTCTCCTATGTCGTCTTATGTGTCTCCTCTCTGAAACCGTCGGGGTTTCGGGGAATGGTTATACCCATATCTCAATCGGACGACGCGAAAAGAACCCTCCGTCTGGAAGGTTCTCTTGTTTGGAACTGTTTGTCTCGTGGCCAATGTCTTGAGTGAGTCACTCTGGTTCTTACGGGGGATACCAACATTCAATTTTTGTTGGAACACAACAATCACATTTGGTACGAGTGGGCCTTTGAAAGATACGTCGACAGCGACGACTATACGGGACCGAACATGACTGATTTTGGTCTGCGCGTCTTAGAAGATGATGCTTTCAAAAAAGTTTATGACGAGGAAATGTTAAAATTCCAAGACAAGGATCTAAATGATCCGGAATTCTTTCAAAAACATGGTGAATTGGGAGATGTCTACGGCAAACAGTGGCGCGCTTGGCAAACACGTCAAGGGGAGACTTTGGATCAGATTGCCGACGTCATTGAGCAAATCAAAGAGAATCCAGATTCAAGGCGTTTGATTGTTTCGGCTTGGAACCCGGAAGGTGTGCCCAATATGGCCTTACCTCCATGTCATACTTTGTTTCAGTTCTACGTTCAAGATGGAAAATTAAGCTGTCAATTGTATCAAAGAAGCGCCGATTTGTTCTTAAGGGTTCCTTTCAATATCGCCAGCTATGCCTTATTGACCCATCTGATTGCCCGTGAAACCGGTTTGGAAGTGGGAGATTTCGTGCACACCTTTGGCGATGCCCATTTATATACCAATCACATGGAACAAGCCGAACTTCTTCTCAGCCGTGACCCTAAAGATTTACCGACGCTTGTTATCGATTCAGACACGCCCATGGATGAATTAAGTGTGGATGACATCCGAGTGGAAGGCTATGACCCACACCCAGGAATTCGTGCACCCATCGCCGTTTAAAAAGGAGAGTGCCAGTGATTATCTTTGTATACGCCCAAGACCAACAAGGAGGCATTGGTGTCAACAATCAATTGCCTTGGAATCTACCCAATGATTTAAAGTTCTTTAGAGACACAACTATGGGACATACCATATTGATGGGACGCAAAACTTTTGAATCTCTCGGCAAACGCCTACTTCCAGGACGAAAAACAATTGTTTTGTCTCGAGATCCTCATTATGGTGCCGACATTCAGGGCCTGACTGTGATTACTGATCGTCAAGAAGCCTTGGATATGGCCACTCAAGAAGCCCTCATGGTCATCGGTGGAACAGAAATTTTTAATTTATTTTGGGACGATGTGAATAAAATTATCCGCACCAATATTCGACATACCTATGAGTGCGATACTTTTATGCCACCCATTGATCCAGGAGTTTTTATCTTGGAAACGTCCATTCCCGGTGAAACCAATCCCGAAGATCCTGTCGACTATGCCTATGAGTATTGGGTACGCAAGGACACCCCATAAGCCAGTCTTTATTTCAAAAGCTCTTCCCTAAAGTCAGAGTGGGGCTTTTTCCTTTTGTTTTCTAATCTAAGAATCAAAATAAAGGAATTGAACGAACATTGGTCAGAAGAGAAAACGCTGGGAAAATTTGTCGCTATTTTATAAATTGATCAAAGTGAAGTTGACAGAAATTATATTTTAGGTTAGACTAAATTTATCATAAAAAAGGAGATGATAGGTTATATGAATAATTTATTTAAGAGAAGCTTGGTAGTTCTTGCTGCGCTGGCTTTAATGATCGGTGGTCTATTTGTTTCAACGCCATCCGCACAAGCGGAAGCTGAGAAATTAGACGTTGTTGTTACGACCACACACATGAAGGACTTGCTTGAAGTTGTCGGCGGGGAGCACGTAAAAGTGACCGGTCTTATGGGACCTGGGGTTGACCCACACGGTTATGAACCAACCCCTTCAGACATTGATGCTGTTAACAATGCGGATTTAGTAGGATACAATGGCCTGCACTTAGAAGCCATGTTCACAGATATCTTCGAAAAGATGGCAGAATCCGATGATGTTAACATCTTCTCATTGGAAGAAGCTCTTAGAGACGGTCAAGTTCTTGACTATGTCTACGAAGACAAAGATTTAGACCTAGATCCACACATCTGGTTCGACATCCAAATCTGGCAACAAGCCACTCAATTAGTTGCTGATAAGTTAGCAGAAGTGGATCCAGACAACGCCAAAGACTACCAAGCCAATGCGGATGCATACGTGAAGGAATTGGACGAGCTAGACAAGCAAATTGCTGACTTAGTTGCTGAAGTTCCAGAAGAATCACGTTACCTAGTAACTGCTCACGACGCTTTCTCATACTTTGGTAAAAACTACGGCTTCAACGTCGAAAGTATCCAAGGTCTGAACACACAAACCGAAGCTGGTACAGGGGACATCGCTAAAGTTGCTGACCTTGTCATCGACAAGAAGATCAAAGCATGTTTCATCGAAAGTTCTGTTTCAGATCGTAACGTTAAAGCGTTGATCGAAGCAGTCGAAGCAAAAGGTGGAAATCTAGAAATCGGAGGAGAGCTATACTCAGACGCCCTAGGTACTGACGAAGAAAAAGCAGGTAACTACATCGACGGTTATGTGACAAACATTTCAACCATTGTGAATGCTTTAAAATAACTCTTTGATATAAGAATTTTATGGCTGACTCACAGGGTCGCCGTTTTCTTATTGCAAAAATTCTCCCTGACAAGGTCTAAAAATCGATTCAGGAAAAAGTTTAGGCCAGAGTAAAATTAATGACTATCAATTGTTTTGATTCAATTAGAAAGTAGGTTCGAAAATGATTAATAATGCGATTACCGTCGATCAATTAACCGTTGCTTACGATGGGCATCCCGTCTTATGGAACGTGGATGTAAAGTTTTTGAAAGGGCAACGCACCGCCATCGTCGGTCCCAATGGAGCAGGTAAATCCACACTGCTCAATGGGATGTTGGGCCTTTTGAAGCCAATCGCCGGTCAGGTCACTTATCAATTGGACGGTGAATCTTATTGTTATGAGGAAGTCAAACGCCGCTTAGCTTACGTGCCTCAAAGAACCAGTGTAGACTGGGACTTTCCCACTTCTGCTTTGGATGTGGTTTTGATGGGAAGATATGGGCACTTAAAGTTTGGTCAAAGACCGAGTAAAGAAGACCGAGAAATTGCCAAGATGAATTTGGAACGTGTCGGAATGGGTACTTTTGCGGATCGTCAAATTTCACAACTTTCAGGCGGTCAGCGCCAGCGTGTTTTCTTAGCCCGAGCTCTTTGTGAAGACGCGGATATCATTATTTTGGACGAACCATTGGCTGGTGTAGACATGAAGACGGAGAAAATCTTGATGGATCTCTTGCGCCAGCAGGCAGAACTGGGACGAACAGTCATTGCGGTTCATCATGATTTGGATACGGTTGAAGATTATTTTGATCAAGTGGTCTTTTTGAACCGTGAAGTCGTGGCTGCAGGACCTGTCAAGGAGTTTTACACGGCTGCCAATATTGAAGAAACTTATCGACAAGACCATAACTTAGGGGAAGGGTGAGTGATGTGGATTCAATTGCCAACATTTTAAATAACCATACTTTCCAAGTGGTAGCGACGGGTACCGCACTTTTGGGTGTTTTCAGTGGAGTATTGGGAGTTTTCCTGACCTTAAGAAAGCAAAGTCTTTTGGGAGATGCCTTGGGGCATGCGTCTTTACCGGGAATTGTCATTGGTTTTATTTTAACAGGTAGCAAGAACATGTTTGCCTTATTAGCGGGAGCTACAATTTTTGGTTGGTTGGCTTCCTGGTTGATCAATTTTATTTCTCAAAGAAATTCTGTGGTCAAACAAGACAGCGCCTTGGCTTTGGTATTATCCACTTTCTTTGGATTAGGAACAGCGCTGTTAACGTCTGTTCAAAAGACGCCCAATGCCGCTCAAGCGGGTCTGCATAATTTTATCTTTGGACAAGCCAGTGGAATGCTCAAGCAAGAAGTCAATGTTTTGATCATCATTGGAATGATAATTCTTGCACTGGTCATTGTTTTTTGGAAGGAGTTCAAGATCATTACCTTCGATGCTCACTTTGCCCAAACTTTGCCGGGTCCCTACCGATTTTTTGCCTTTCTTTTGTCTCTACTGATTGTGGTAGCCATCGTAATGGGGCTTGAATCGGTCGGAGTTGTTTTAATTTCGGCCTTGCTTGTGAATCCAGCCATTGCGGCTCGCCAGTGGTCCCACCGCATGTCAGTCGTTGTCGGTTTATCGGGCCTCTTTGGTGGAATATCTGGTTTGTTAGGAACCTTCTTGAGCTCCACAGGCAAACAGATTCCTACAGGTGCCACCATTGTAATCGTCGCCACGTGTCTCACAATTATCAGTGTGTGTTTTGCACCTGAACGTGGATTAATTGCGAGACGCCGTCGTTCTCTTCGTCGTCAACGCCAATTAAAAGAAAGTCTGGCCCAAGAGAAAGGAGAATCTTTATGAGCCTCTTAATTCAAATTACCTTCGTGGCCGTTGCAGTCGCTCTTTCCTGTGCAATTATCGGAAACTTTCTGGTCTTGCAAGGTAAAACCATGGTATCCGACGCGATCACCCATACGGTTCTTCTAGGAATCGTCATAGGTTTTTTTATCACCAAAGATCTTTCTTCACCACTGCTCATGGTGGGTGCAACGATCGTGGGGGTCATTACTGTCTTAGCTATTGAAGCTTTAAGAAGTACACAGCTCTTAGACCAGGATGCGTCCATCGGAATTGTGTTCCCTTTCTTGTTTAGTATTGCCATTATTCTGTTGACCCGCTATGCTGGGGATGTTCACTTGGACATTGACTCGGTTTTTATGGGACAGTTGGGATTCACGGTCTTTGACCGGATGGTCATTGCGGGTCATGATATTGGACCACGCGCTTTCTGGATCGCCGTGGTGATTTTCTTAGTGAACCTTGGCTATGTGCTTCATTTTTACAAGGAATTAAAGGTTTCGAGCTTCGACCCTCAATACGCCCATTCCTTGGGAATTCCGACCACCTTTCTTCATTATGGGCTCATGACGCTGGTAAGTTTAACCGCGGTTGGTGCTTTTGAAACCGCCGGATCTATTTTGGTCGTTGGTTTTATGGTGGGCCCGGCTTTAACAGCCTATCTTTTATCCGATCGGTTGAGTCATGTGATTGTTCTCAGTTTAATCATTGCGGCCTTCAATGCCATTGTCGGTGTGCATCTGGCTTACAAAATGGATTTATCCTACGCCGGTGTGATTGCGGTTGTGACAGGAATCGTTGCTATGATTGCATTCTTGTTCTCACCGCGCAAAGGTCATTTGCGTGCTTGGTTTAACCGCTGGAAACGTCAACACGCATTAAATGAAAGCATTAAAAACTTATAAGACAAACGCACGTTTAAGAGCCTTCCCATCATCACCGGGAAGGCTCTTTCTTGTAAATTTTTACCACTCAAGAATGATTCATGATAAAATAAACGCATGGTCGATGTGAGAAAAGAGAAAGAGGAGAGTCATCTATGCCGATCGGTGTCCTTGTGAATTCATTGGGAATCTTTGTTGGAGGATTATTAGGTGGAAGCGTTGGTAAGAGGCTGAGTCGAGAGGCCAAAGAATCGCTCACCATGATTTTTGGTCTTTGTGCCTTCTTAATGGCAGTTGTGAATATGATCGCCCTCGAGAATTTGCCGGCAGTTGTATTGAGCCTGATTGTCGGCCTTTTGGTAGGAATGGGCTTGCGCTTTGATGAGAAAATTAATCAGGCGGCTGCCAATATGTAACGATGGGTGGCCAAAGTGATTCCTATCGGTAATCACGGTTTAGGTTCAAAGACTTACTTTTTCCAATTGACGACCATCATTGTGCTTTTTTGTGCCAGTGGGACAGGGATCTACGGATCTTTGGAATCAGGAATGACCGGTGATCATGGGTTGTTAATCACCAAGACCCTCTTGGATTTCTTTACTGCCATGATTTTTTCCGCTAGCTTAGGGCCCGTTGTTTCCTTTATTGCGGTGCCACAGGCGATTGTTTTCTTATCCTTGTTCTATGCCGGTGAAATAATTTTGGCCTATACGACACCCGCCATAATTGCGGATTTCAAGGCAGTGGGTGGGGTCTTGATTCTAGCTTCTGCACTCAATATTTTGGAGTTAAAACGTTTACCAGTCACCAACATGATTCCAGCCATGGCGGTCTCGCTACCCATTAGTTATCTATGGATCACCTATCTGGCGCAGTTCTTCTAGAAGAATCATTCCTTCAAGCTTTGTTAGATCCAGGATATGTTATAATAATTTCATTACAAAGGAGGCTTCTCCATGAAAGAATTAACCATTGAAAACTTACACAAGACCTATGGTACCAAGACCTTATTAGATGGTATTGATCTTTCTGTATATGTTAACTTAAAAGTGAGCCACTATATTAATTGAAAACTGAGCCACTTTTGATAGAAAATAACCCTATTGAATAATAAATAGGGGGAATATCAGGAGTGATTGCATTGAAAGAAAAACAAACGATTATAAAACTCTACCTTGATGGGCTAAGCAAAAGAAAAATTGCTTTACTCACGAAGAAATCTAGGAATACCGTTGATAAATATATCAAGGAATATGAAAGAAGCAAGTATGAAGATGTTCGTGATCTTCCTATCGCAGAGGATATCGTGAAACCACCAACTTATAAAAAAAGAGTCGGTAGACGCAGAGTATTATCAGAATCAATTGAAGTAATGTTACGTGATTTTATTAAAGAAAATGAGTGGAAAAAGAATCATGGCATGGCTAAACAACAAATGAAGATTGTAGACATGCATGAGAAGCTGCTCGAGCGTGGCTATTCTATTAGTTATACAACCGTTAGAAACTTCATTAACGAGGAGGTCACAAAAACAAAAGAAGTCTTTATCCGACGCCATGCGGAACCAGGATATGAGGTTGAATTTGATTGGGGAGAGATAAAATTATTTATCGATGACAAGCTAAAAACATTTTCTTTGGCTGTATTTACTTTGGCGCATAGTAATTATCGTTTCGCTAGAATTTATCAATCAGAATCCCAAATTTGTGTGTTAGACGTCCACACAAAATTTATCAGTCACATCGGCTTTATCCCTTCGGTTTTTACTTACGATAATATGAGAACGGTTGTTAAAAGCTTTATTGGAACAGAGAAAACCATTACCGGCAGCATGATTCATTTATCTAATTACTATCAATTTAAAATTCGTTTATGTGAACCACGAAAAGGAAATGAAAAGGGACATGTGGAACGTAGTGTTGAGTTTATATGTCGTAAGGCATTTGCCTCAACTTATCGTTTCTCCAATTTAGAAGAGGCTCAAACTCATCTTAACAATGAATTAGAGAAACTCAATCAACGTTTGCATCACGAACACAAGGCTTCTCACCTGAAATTGATGCAGACAGAAAAAGAAAGGATTGGCCCTACCATAATCGCTCCCTTCGATGTTTCTGAAATATTGGAATGTCGAGTGGATAAATATAGTACGGTTGTCATTAAGCAGAATCATTACTCTGTACCAGAAGGTCATATTGGAAAATATATCATCGCAAAACTAAGTGCCGATCAAGTTAAGTTGTTTATTGAGGGTGAAATAATCGCAACACATAAACGTCATTGGGGTGTCCATCAGTGGGAAATGAATCTTTACCATTACTTAGAAACATTTAAAAGAAAAAAAGGTGCCTTGGCTCAAAGTGAATGTTTGAGACAAGCACCACAACAAATAAAAAACCTTTACCACCATCATTATATAGGAAAAGAGAAAGAATTCATAATATTACTCCACTACATGAAGGACAATAACAACTTTGAACGTGTTATGGCAGCGGTCGAAGAACTGAATGGCATTCGTTGGGGATACGTTAGCACAGAAAGAATTTTATTTCTCTGCGAGCAATCAGAGCCGACAGAGGTATCTCTGGCAAGAGATGAGACAACCCATCAATCGGAAAGCAATTTGAAAGCCTATGCGAATCTGTTTCATCAAGCAGATAAGGAGGTCATTCACTATGGATAAGAAAGAACGATTAATTGAGTTATGTAGAGAATTACGATTACCCAGTATTCGGAAAATGGTGCAAGAAGAAGGAACATTTCATAATCCAACCGAAGCCTTTACGATTCTTCTCCAAGTCTTAGAACAGGAAAAGAATGACCGCTTTATCCGGTCAAAACAAAATCGAATACGTATCGCTAATTTTCCACAAAAGAAATTATTAGAAGAGTTAGACATAGATGCCTTACCAGAACAAGCACAGCAAAAGTTACCCCATCTTAAATCGTTAGATTTTATTAAAGAGGGACAAAATGTGATTTTAACTGGTTCGCCAGGTACTGGAAAATCACATATAGCGATAGGATTAGGGATGGAAGCTTGTTTAGCGGGCTATCGCGTCTTTTTTGCGACAGTCCCTTCCCTCATCAATCAGTTGAAAGAACATCGATCAGAAAGAACCTTACGCTCATTCGAATTAAAATTTGAAAACTACGATCTCGTCATTATTGATGAACTTGGGTATATCTCTTTCGACAAAGAAGGGGCGGAATTATTATTTTCACATCTATCTTTACGAGCGGGAAGAAAATCTACCATTATCACGAGTAATTTATCATTTTTAAAATGGCAAGAAATATTTCATGATCCAGTCCTAACAGCTGCCTTAACCGACCGTTTGACTCATAAATCACATGTTGTAAATATGGTCGGCCCTTCTTACAGAATGAAAGAAACAGAACAATGGATAAAAGATAATTCAAAGATGACAGTGGCTCAATTTTAAATTGCGAAATGGCTCACTTTTAACTTGCGAAATACACAACTATTTGGGGTCACTCTAAATGACCTTGTCTTTTTTATGGACTGGACTTTTTGCCCAGCCTCTTTTGTTTTACTATTATTTTCAACGGCTAATAAAAACTCATCGAATGTTATTGCTGAATTAACGAGCAATGTTGCATGATGTTCTTAAAGTTTTATTCTATTTGATCTTGTAGCATGTGAATCACTATATTTATTTCTCATTTCTGTAATTAGTAGCTGTTTCATCTCCTTCGTTTTTCAATTCAAACATGATTGAAATAATTTCAGTGCCGTTATCGTCAAATTCGCGGTAGATATAATCTGCCTTGCTACCTGACTTAGCGTCGTTATCTTTGCCGAACTGAACATTCTTGAAAGCCGCCATTCTAAAACAGTTAAATTCAATCTCACAATGCTGTTCTAGACTTTCACCAACCATTTTAGTTGACTGCTTAGCTTTAAAGTCTTTATAGAAGGCGATAGTTTCTTCTTTTTGTTTGAGTTCAATTTCGTATTTCTCTTTGATTGAATTTTTCAATTTCGGTTTCCTTGGCTTGAAGTTTGAGTTGAGCTTCAAGCTCTGATAAAGCACTTTTATTTTTTGAAACAACTTGATTCAATTCAAATGTCTTATCATGATTTAATGACTAGACTTGGGCTGACAATTCCGCAATTTGCTTTTCTTTAGCAGAGATTTCGGTTTCCATAAATTGATGGGTGTCTTTTTGACTATTTCTTTCTCGGTGGCGAAGTTGGCAATTTGATTTTGCAGTTTAATAAGTTCTTTTTCTTTATCTGCGAGAGCTTGTTGAATCTCGTATTCTTTTTGTTTTTCGAGCGATTGAGATTGTTTTTTTAATTTTGGCGGATTTTATAATGAAGTTAGCCACTTCAAAAAATCCAATTAAATAAAAAACGCCATGTGAATTTCATGTTATTATTGAAGTTACCACACTCTCAATAGATAAGGATGAAATCACATGACGTATACTAATTCTAGCACACCATCACATAAAGGCAAACATCTCACCTATGAAGAACGGTGTCAAATTTCAATTTTGGTACAGGAAAGCTATTCAAATCGTCACATTGCTAAATCTATTAAACGTACCCCACAAACAATCAACAATGAAATAAAACGTGGAACAATTCGTCAAATCCGTCGTCAAAAACAAAGGGGTAAAGTTTATACTTATACCTACCAGGTTTACGACCCAAAACTTGCTCAATCACGCTATGAAGACTTACGTAAAAATTCAGGTCGACGTCCTAAATGGGTTGATTCCACTGACTTTATTGATTGGTCTGATCAAAAGATGTTAGAAGATGGATGGTCACCCGATACGGTGGTTGGTTTTGCGAAGCGTTACAATTTATTCGCAACCGAACTAATTCCTTACACCATTACGTTATACCACTGGATTGATAGTGGTATAATGCGGACTAAAAATATCGACTTATTAGAGAAACTTTCTCGTAAGATAAAGAACCCTAGTCAAAAAGTTCGTCGTAATAAGCGAGTGCTTGGAACTTCCATTGAAGAACGCCCTCAATCAATTGATACTCGAGAAACAGTTGGTCATTGGGAAATCGACACCGTTATAGGGAATAAGAAAAAATCCGAGCCGGTATTACTCACGCTTGTTGAAAGACAAACACGCTTTGAAGTCATTCTAAAAATTGACGGAAAAGATGCTGAATCAGTCGATAAAGCAGTGGCGAATTTGATAGAACGAGCCGGTGATCAGTTTGAGTATATCTTTAAGAGTATCACATCAGATAACGGTTCAGAATTTTCAGGACTCCACGAAGGGTTATCTGAGATATTAGATGTCTACTTTACGCATCCCTATGCCTCTTGGGAGAGAGGAACGAGTGAGAATCAACATAAATTCATTCGTCGTTTCATTCCAAAAGGTAACTCGATGAGTGACTTAACTCAACGCGATTGTTTGAGAATTCAACAATGGATGAATGATTATCCTAGGAAAATATTAGGTTATCAAACACCTCATGAAGTCTTTACTAAAGCCCTCAAAAAAGCAAGACAAGAGGAAGGACTCGTCAGTGCTTGACAACGAGCCTCCTTCGGTATGACTGATATAGTCTGGGAAGCTAGCAGAGTCCAGCCTTGGAATGACCCTATCATGCCTCAGCTCATTGTCAAGCACTGACTAGATAGACCAATACAGTAAGTTAGTAGGTAACACATTGTTTACGATAGGTGGCTAACTTCAACTTGAAATTTCCGTTTTTTTAATTTTTTAATTCAATGATCTGTTCAAGCTTTTCAGAAATTTCGTCATTAAATTCTTTGGTTCGGACTTGATTGAGAATATCTGCATAGCCAGCCTCATCGACTGTAAAGGCTTTTCCGTAGTGTGGACATTTTATTTAGTGCATATTTTCCACCTAAACTCTTCCTATTTGTGATTCGGATATGATTCGCTTTACGTCTTCCAGATAATCATCTGTCACTTCTGGTAGCAATAGATTGCCTTCTATAGCATTCATCATCACTGCCTCTTTTTCTTTCAGCCGATCATAAACTAATCGGTCAATGAAGCCGTTATGTGCCTTATTTCCATCTGTCATCAAGTAATAATAGCGCGTATATTGATTATCATCTAAACCTAATCGGTGAATACGATCCCTAGATTGTAACATAAAAGTCAAATTGAAATTGTATTCAAAATAAACAGCATCATGAACTGATTGATGCAATGAGATCGATTCGCCTAAAGTCGCTGGATTTGAAATAAGTACCTGAACAGGTCCACTACGAAATTGATTGATCAGCTCAACGCGGTCTTCTTTAGGTGTTTGTCCGTAAATCAAATGTGATAGTATTCCTTTTTCTTTTAACTCATTGTTTATTTTGTGCATGGTGCCGACAAACATCCCCCAGACAATAACTTTCTTGCCTTCAGCAACAAGTTGCTCAATGAGCTGCATTCCTGCGAGAAACTTAGGTGTCACCATCGTATTTAAACCGGCTTCTAGATACAAACGTTGTTTTGCTTTACGTTGTTCGGCCGAATCCAGAGCAGACTCAAGTGAATAATCAATCTCATCAGATAAAAAACCTAAGTCATGTAAATTAATTTTTTCAGTTAAAAGGGCGGGATTCGTTGAAGCTTGTAGTAATCGAATATATCGTCCTAAAACATTGGTTTCAACTTCGTGGATTGTTTTGGCCAAATCTGCTTGACTGTTACTTGGTTGAATGATAACTAATTGGTCTGATTCTGCTTCAGGAACGTTCAAATCTTTTTTCGTCGTGCGCCAAAAAAAGGGCTGAATCTTCTCATTAATCTCTTCAGCATTTGATACTTCCAGATCATTAATATCCCAACCAAAGAATGATTCGTACTCATTATCATAGAGCAAGTGTAAAAAATTATACACATCCTTGTAAGAATTTGGGATGGGTGTTCCTGTAAGTACATAGTGATAACGTGCTTGCTTTCCCAACTCTAATGCGTTTCGAGCTCGTTTTCCTACTGGATTTTTAATACGGTGAACCTCATCGAATACAATCATCGTCTTTTCGTCAATTAAGGAATTTAAGACTGACAACTTCCAACCAAAGAGCGCTTCATAATTAATCACAATCACATTGGCTACTCCCCAATTTGTTCGGATGTCACCTGGATTATCAAAATCTTTTAGGTTCATAAAGTAGAGTTGCCGTTTATCACCAAATACTTCATTAAATTCTGTTCGCCAAGCCTCAAAGGCATTAAGAGGAGAAATTACTAACACTTTATTGACTTCATTCACAGCTGACGAAGAGAGATAAGCAAAAGCTCCATAGGTCATCGCAGTCTTGCCAGCCCCAGGCACACTAAAATTTGCAGCACGCTTCATAGTTGCTAAATAAAAACTCGCTTGAATTTGTTGTGGTTTCAAGGGACGACTGATTTCTCGATCAACAATCTCTTCAAATTGCTGTACTTCTAAGTTCCAACGTTTATCGTATTCTTTAATAGTTATCCCGGCAATTCTCTGCTCGTCTATTGCATATCTATTTTGTTCAATAAACGCTTGTACTTCTTCATCTATTTCTAAATTGTTATCTAACCTATCATTAAGTTTTGCAATCAATTCAGTGAGTTGAACATAATTCAACTCACTTGAAAGTTCTAATTGATCAAGGTTTTGAAAATAAGAATGATACCTCTCCAAAATCCGACTCATTTTTCGAGTCTTTAAAACGCCATCTTCGTTGTCAATGAACTTGAAGATACCTTCGTCACCGACTAACTTGACATTAAAGCTCATCTTCATACACCTCTATTAGGTCGCTACTAATCAGATTGATATTAATGAGCGTGTCGCGGATCTCGACAACTTGATCTTTAGAAAAATTAGTAAACTGTAAATTACCTGTTAAGCCATTTCCACGCTTCATATCATTTAGAGTGTTTAGTGTTTCTTTTACATTCGCAATAAAACTATCGACATTCTTTCCACGATTTTGACGATTGACAGTTTTATTATACACTTCACTGATTTGACGCAATTCTGGCGTGGCTTCTTCTAGTCTTTTTCGATAATCTGCGGCAGATTGGATAGGCTGACTCTCTAGCTTATCACGAAAATCTTCAACGGTTTCTTCCACTTCATCATTAAAATGATTATTAACTGCAGAACCAACTATTTCCTTAACGTAATCACGAGATTCCCTTAACGTATCGCCACCCGTTAAGAAAGCTTTGCCTAAAAATGTGAATGTAGTTATCTTTGTCTGTTCATAGTTAGGGCCTTTATTCGGAAATAAAGACGATAATTTTTTGGCTAATTCATATAAATGAGTATAAAGTTTTAAGTCTTTTATAATATGATAATTATCTGAATTACTATTAATAAAGAGTAAGAAATCATGTATTAAGTCAACCGTTGCAATCCGACTTTCGACATCCTTCACACTGATATTGGATTCGATCGCGTAATCCTTAGCACTCATCAGTTTATCAATGATGACCGTCTTATAAATATCTACAGCCAAATCCACAGGGTCATATTGAAGCTTTTCCTCAGTTCCCATTTGAATCGCCAACTCAAGCCGTTTAATCTGAGCACGGTCTGCTTTAGCATCATAGGTAAAGGGTAAAATTACCGCTTCAAAGTATTGACTTGTCCCTATTTCAGCTTGTAGCTGTCGTAAGGCGGTGAAACGGCGATTACCATCAATAATACGGCCATCTTGTAGCACATACCCATAAACTTGTTGTCCTTTTTCTTTAATCGATTTTTTAGTTTTCTTTAAGGCAGCAGCATTATCTTCCTCAATAAAGGCTGCGATTTTATTGTTATAGTCAGGATCTAATTCGTCAGGATGAGGGGAGAGTGTTCCAAATTCTCTACGAATCTGAGTAGAGATTCTTCCGTTCTCATCGTTATAATATAAATATTTTAACGGGATACGATACACATCAAGCATCGTGTCTATTAATTTTGGAATCGTGGTCGGTAATTTGGGTTTGGCACCTGTTTCAGTAATATCGCCAGACTCTGCTAGATTCATCAAATTAGTTGTCATGTAATTTTGCCACCTTTCTTAGTTTTGTGTAAACCTCTTCAGCTGTTGTCGCTTCCTGATACTCAACACCGTATTCTTTTAGTGTTCCAAAAAATTGTTCTTGGATTGCCACGATTTGTTCGTCACTGAGTCGTTTCCCTGATCCCTCTGCTTTGGTTTCGACTAATAAATAAACATGAGACTCATCTTCTCGCTCTAAAATATAAACAAAGTCAGGAGTGGTTGTTCCTCCCATATATTTTGGCACTTGGATAGCTTTTTTGGGCAATTTACCGAAAGAAATAATATTTGAATCGTAGCCACGCTTCAAAAGCTCTCGTTCAGGTTTCACTGAATCATAGCGAAGGGGAGGGAGTTCATAAAGCTGTCGACCATCATCTACTACATCATTGTCTTCATTGACGCCTATAACGGTTGCTAAAATATCCTCTTTAAAGTCATTCGTCGCCGCATCAAAAACAGAAGTACTCGCCTGAAACTCTAAAGCGTGATAGTGGAAACTCTGGGCATAACGTTTTTCAAATCGCTCTTTGAAGTCACGCACTAGATTAGCCAAAGTGAGCTCATTTAAATAGTTTGTATTCCCATGATAGGTTTCTTTTAAAGCAATGAGCAGTCCCTTATGCAATTGCGCCGGTTTCAATTTGGTGCGTTGTGTCAATTTCAGTAAGAATTCGCCATACTTCATACCGGCAATTGGTTTACGGCCATCATAATTGGCCGTTTGTTCACGTATTCTTATGTCACCATTCTCGTCATTATAATACAATTCGTTGCGAGTGAATTCTGGATATTGAAGCACAAAATTATTTTTATTTTGTATCATTTCGTCAATAAGCAACTGTAGAGATTCATCATTGACTCGATCAAACTCTAACATATAACGATTTGCAAATTGCTCCCATAGATGGCGCATTTTATTCCAGTTTTCTTTATTAAGTTTGATGCGCTGTTTATTTTTGAGGCCACCAGTGGTAATTTTACCTTTCTTAACTTGTGTTGTTTCAGTTAAAACAGGATACAATTCAATCAGTTTTTCAAACCCGTTCTCTTTAAAGTCATTATTGCGCTTAACAATACCCTCTGCATCGAGTTGTTCTAATAAAGTTTCTTCATCTAAGTTATCTGTTTTTTCAACAATATGCTGAATCATCTCTGAAGTCAGCTTGGTTTCATTTAGCTTAATAACAGCATCGTCATTGATTTCTCCAACTAGTTTATTAGCAAAATCTTTCTCGTCATAGCCAATAAGGAAGCGTAATCTACTTGGAAGTTCATCTTGTAAAAGTCGGTGCCCATTCTCATCCACTGGCAAGCGCAAGCCACGGCCAACTTCTTGAATCTTAGAATTCTCACTCCCAGAGGTTCGTAACTTAGCAATAACGAAAACATTGGGATTATCCCAGCCTTCACGTAGGGTCCATTTTGAGAATAAGAAACGACGCGTCTGTCAATTCCCTTTTTCATCCTTGAACGACAGCAATTTTTCTTTATTCTTTAAGATATCATCTACTTCGGCTTGAATCGCTTCATCGCCTGACCCACGGTCTTCACCAAAGTAGCCTGCATGAACATTTTCAGTTAAATCTACCAAGGTCGCTTGTAGGAAAGATAAGTATTCTTGCTCCCGGGTTAGCTTTTTCAAGCGAAACTCACGAATCAGAGCTTCTACTTTGCGTCGAAGGTGTTTCTCGAATAGCTCTTTCAGCCAACCTTTTTCATCTCGATAGGATTTAATCGAATCAATAAAGAACAGCGATAAGGTTTTAACTTTCGGTTGGTAGTAGTTTTCGCGTAAAAAGTTAGGTATTTCCGCTTCAAAATGCTTCTCGATCGCATCACGAATAATCAGTTCTTGATAGGAGTTAGTCATAGTAGCAGGTAAAACAGCCATACCTTTTTCAAGTTCTAAGCCATTTGATAGTCTCTTGGCTCCTTCGTAATAAATATCACCATCCAAACCAATATCCTCACCAATTCCGTAAGTATAGTTAGTTGACCCATTCTTTAAAACCAATTGTTTGCTAGTCACGGAATCTACTACATATCTATCCTTAGCGTCGGTTTCTGTCACATTCGGATAATAGATATCGATACCTTTTACTAGCCCATTATTGAATGAAGAAACCGCATTAAGATTGAACTGAGGTTGCTTGCGGTAATAGTCCTTAACCAACTTTGACTGGCGGCCTCTCCCAACTTTAATATCAGGGAAAGTCGCTCCAAAGCGGATAATCATTTGTGGCTCGACTGCCATAATCGATTTATAGTTTGCTTTATCTCTCGGAAAGCGATGTGGCTCATCGATCATTACAATCGGTCGCGTGGCTTTGAGTCCGTCTAAGGGCGATGTCCAACCAGACAAAAGCGCTTGAGCGTAATCCTTCTTCATTGATACTGAATTAAGCATTCCGGCATTAATCAATAAGACTTGAATTGTCGATGAATTCAAGCGATCACCTTCAACAAACTCTACCAAGTGGGCAGGTAACAAGCCTTTTTTACTGTTAAAGTCCCCTGCGTTGATCACATTGAGATTGATTTGGGTATTTTCGTAAAATTGTGAGAAATGTTGCTTGGCATAATCGGCGACAATAAAGTTCTTCCACCCTTCTTTAATCGCTGGACTTGGAACCACGACAATAAACTTGAATAAGCCATATTTTCGGTGTAACTCATACATGGCACGGACACCGACATAGGTTTTACCTGTTCCTGTTTCCATCTTGATATCAATGTTCGTATTTTCATTGCCTCGCCCTTTAATGATCGGGTTGGCATACACATAATCTTTATCTGGATCTGTCGTACGTTCATCTAAACCGTAAAACGCTTCATCTAAAGCGTGTAGAGCTTCCATCTGATGAGGTAACTCTTCTAATAGAATCTTCATGCTTAGCGCCTCCTAATATCTCACTTGCAGATTGACTTTGTTCTCTAATTGATTGAGTGCAATCTCTAATTCTCGTAGGCTTTCCATCTCAAGTGTATAGCCATAGACCACAATGGTTTGAACCACTAATTCATTTTTACCTATCGCATTGACCAAAGCTCTCGTATTCTCTGCTTGCCAATTGTTCGCAATTAAGTAAATCCGTTGATTGTTCACATAAGGTAACTGCATTCCAGCAAAGTCTTTCATCAGTAATGGTACATCAAACTTGTAGTTATCTTTCGCAAGGTAAGTGTGTAAAATGGTATCAAACCCATCTGCATTCCCTGCGACACCTAATTTTTCACTTGAGAATGCGTCAATCATGTCATCGAATAAGTCGAGTTGAAGAGTATCATCGTACTCGATTTTATCGAGCGTGTCTTGAGTCGGTGGTACCACACGGTAATGCTTAAATCCAAAATCTTGTGATTCTGTCAGTAAAGGATTTTCTTCTTTGATTTTATTGGCTGCTCGGATGATACGCTCACGAGAGATTTCATCAATGGACTTATAGCCGGCTTTATAGGCTGTCTCACCACCTTTAGTTGGAACCTCTTTACCATCAGAATTCACTGTAAAAGTTGGTTCAGGCAAAGTACACATGATGTATTGGCGGTTGCCCCCATCTTCAGCATTAAGTTGCATGACTGCGTCGGCGGTGGTTGATGAGCCAGCGAAAAAGTCCAAAATTTTGGCATTTTGATTGTCAATTGTTTTAAGAAGGTATCGGATTAAACTCGTCGGCTTTGGATATTGAAAAACAGTTAACCCAGCAAACAAATTCATAACTTCGGATCTGGCTGCTAAATAATCTGTAACATAATCTTTTGGGATTATTTTATTAGGCGCAGAGGTAGTTCCCGATTTTTTAGAATAGGGGACAAAGTTTTCAGATTTAATAATTATCTTAGTCCCACTACGTAATTGTTCATCAAGATATTTTTGTCCCCAAATCATTTTCCCAGTTAATTTAAAACTATTTAGTATTATTCCATCTACAACTTCAACATCATTTTCTAATTCATATCCACTGTCTTTTATTCCTGCTTTATAATTTCCATTCTTCAATAAAGTTTCAACCTTTCCTCCGTCAAATGAAAGAGTTGATTTATTCATCGAATTTTTTGTTAAACTAGGCAAACCAGATGACTGTTCCGTAGAACCAACTAAATATTTTAGTAAAGCTTTATTTTTAGCATACAACAAAGTGTATTCAGAATTTTTACGAGTTATAGGTGAAGAATTATCAGGTCTAAAAATACTTTCCCAAATATATTCTTCAATAAAACTATTCTCTCCAAACACCTCATCCATCAACAGCTTCAAATTCGCCTGTTCATTATCATCAATCGAGACAAAAATCACGCCTGTATCTTTCAAGACTTTTTTCGCTAAATAAAGCCGCGGATACATAAAAGTTAACCAAGCGCTGTGAGTTGCCTTTCCTTGAATCGACTTCAAACGTTTAAGCTCATCATCGTTTAAAGCAAACATGTCTTTAAGTTGATCATCGGAATACTCAAACTTATCAGGGTAGACAAAGCCGTCTGAACCAGTATTATAAGGCGGATCAATGTAGATAAAGTCCACACTATTTGCATAATTTTGTTGTAAATGTCGTAAGACTTCTAAATTGTCCCCCGTAAAGAACAGATTCTTGCTATTTATGTTTTCTTCTTTTTGGTTGTGGTCGTTATCTGGTACAATCACGGTTGTTGGGCGTTCACCAGCTTGCTTCTTAGCCAATTTAATGAAAAAATCATCATCAGTATCGATATTAGCTATTCTTAGCAAGGTCTTTCTAGCTTAAATTGACAAACGAGATTATTTAAATTTTTTAGTTATAAAATTAAGTAACAATTTGTATATAAATTTATGAAAGAGAAAAATTTAAAATGGACTAAGTTGAAAAATTATAAATGAATTAACCCAAATTGAAAATAGGGAACATTATTTTCATTTAAGGAAATGTTAGTAGCGTACCAGAAGCTAATAAGTTTTATTACCTACCGATGATAAGGACACGCCTACCATAAATAGCAAACAGCAGATGTATAGAAAGATAGCGCTCTTGTTGTTAAACTATATAAAAGTCGTCTCGTATAAGCATTCAAAAAAGAAAGTGGGATAGAATGAAAACTGTAAAAATGGCTGGAAGAAATGTATTAGCGATAGGTTTTGGGACTTGGCACATGGGAGATCATGCGAACTTAAGAAAAAAAGAAATCCAGGCGATTAGAACGGGGATTGAAGCTGGCATCCAGGTGATTGATACAGCTGAGATGTACGGAAGCGGAAACTCTGAAAATCTAGTCGGCGAAGCCATTAAACCTTACCGTCGTGAGGATTTATTTTTAATATCAAAAGTATTACCATCCAATGCATCTAAAAAACAATTATCAAAAAGTTTAGATGCGAGTTTAAAACGCCTACAGACTGATTATTTAGACCAGTACTTGTTGCACTGGCGCGGTAATGTACCATTAAGTGAAACGGTTGAAGCCCTCGAAGAGCAAAAGCAAAAAGGAAAAATTAAATCTTGGGGTGTATCGAATTTGGATACCGATGAGATAGAAAAAATTCTATCCTTGGAAAATGGAAACAACTGCCAGTCCAATCAATTATTATATAACATTGGAGAGCGGGGCATTGAATTTGACCTACTCCCTCTCATGCGACAACATAACATACCACTGATTGCATACTCACCCGTCGCACAAGGGGATAGCCTTGGTGCTGGCTTTACAAAGCATGAGGGTATGATGACATTAGCAGAAAAATATGACTGCGATGTCTATCAATTAGCCTTAGCATGGTGTATTCGGGATGGCAATACGATTGCGATTCCACAATCAAGTAACTCTGAACATGTGTTGGCTAATATTCAAGCTGCCGGAATTGAATTAGACCAAGAAGACTTAGAGATGATTGACCAGTTATATCCAAAACCGACGAAGAAAAGTTGGCTGGCAATGATTTAGTCAAATTGAACTCGGTCAGACGATGAAGAAGGAGTGGAAGATGAAAATAATTGATCTATCCAAAGAAATTTATTCAGGTATGCCCATATACCCAGGTGACCCAGAAGTTGTCATAAAGCCAATTGAGACTAAAGAGGATTGGCAAGTCAGCCAGCTGACCTTAGGAACTCATACCGGAACGCACACTGATGCTTTTACGCATATGATTAAGGGTGCAGCAAGTATTGACCAAATTGACTTGAAACAGTTTATGGGTCCAGCACAGTTGGTAAGGCAAAATGATGCGAACTTTCCAGAAGACATTGGCCTATTGTTTGATGAAAGTGTGGATGAGTCTGTTCTAGAGAGGATCCTTGCGTCAAAGCCACCATTTGTCGCAGGGGATTTGTCTGAAGGAATGGAGCGAGCTTTATTATCTCATAGAATTGTGACCATTACAGACTTGATAAACCTAGATCAATTACCATACGGCCAAACCTTTTTATTCATCGGCTTGCCTTTGAAAATAAATGGCGGTGACGGTTCACCAGTACGGGCGGTGGCGGTCATAGATATATTATAAAATAGAAAAACATCTTGTTTATTTCCTAATATGCTCCCCTTAAAGTAGATAGGTAAATAAACTTGGTGTATTTTTTTACTTATGTATATAAATTATTTACGAATTATTGCCATAGCCTCTGGCCATAAGATACGATACCTGTAGCTTTGTTAAACCATTCTTTACGCTTCTATCGATTGTGTTCTTCAATGATGCGGCTAGACTGTGGTTATATACTCGAACAATAAAGATGTAGCCATCTAACTGATCGACTTTGTCGTTACAAGCTGACTATCTTCACCTGTATCTATAAAAGATATAATCAGCAATATCAATGAACTCAAATTCATGGCCTTCACGTTGTTTAGCAATATCCAAGATATACTCTCCAAGCAGAATTTATAAAGAGTCTAATATCTCTATGACGAGAGAAATTGCTTCTGAGTATAGCGAGTAGTCAGAAAAGACTATAATAGATAGAGCTAGAATGCTTGTGGAAAAGCTCTAATTATATTGCCAATAACAGATACATCAAAATTACAAGAAACAGAGATAGCCTCTGGAGAATATCAAATTGAAGATGTAATTAATGTGACTAACCGCAAACCAAATTAAATTTTGATTGATACTAATGAGATTAAAATAGAATCTTGGACAATGATGCCAGTTGGATTTTTAAATTATATGTGGAAGTTGGATAGTGCTATGTTCGATAATCCAAAGGAGAGGGAAGATTTAACTAAACTTTTTTTGTCTTAGATGAAAGAAGCCCCAAAAAATTAGAGAATGAAATGACTATAACTATACATTTTAATGCTAACAATATCCTTGCGATCATTCGAATTATTTCTAAAGAATACAAAATTGAAGAAAATGTTTCTTATACTTTAAATTAGACTTTTTAATAACTATATTATTCACTCAATTATCGTATGTTAAATTACAACTAAAGATAGAAATTAAGCCCCTCTGACCCAAAAGTCAGAAGGGCTTAATTTTTTTATTCGTTTACCTATTCCTCCGTCCCAAGAATTTGGTTGATTTCTTGGCTATAGAGATCTGATTTTCCACCGTAGATGGCTTGGACACCGTTTTGTACTTCAAGGACTGCGGTTGCTCCAAGAGCTTTTAGTGCGTCTTTATCGACGATTTGGTTGTCTTTAACTGATACACGTAAGCGAGTGGCACAAGCTGTTACGTATTCAATATTTTCTTCATTTCCAAGGGCTTCAATGATCGTTAAGGCTTGGTCATGGAGATTGGAATTTGTTGCTTTTGTGTCTTGTTTAGGTAGCTCACCAACATTAATTTCCATACCTGGTACGGCAACTTTGAATCGTTTCACAAGAGTTTTAAAGACAAAGTAATAAACTAATGCCCAGACAATTCCGACAGGGATTACTAAAATCCAGTTAGTTTGTTCATTCCCCTGGAATGGACCGAATAACATAAAGTCGATTAATCCACCTGAGAATGTGTTCCCGATACGAATTTGCAATAGGTCAGCGACTAAGAATGAAAGTCCATCTAAGAATGCGTGGACTACATAGAGCCATGGTGCGGCGAATAAGAATGAGAACTCAATCGGTTCTGTAATTCCTGTTAGGAATGAAGTTAACGCACTTGAGAAGTAAAACCCTGCATTTTGTGCACGGTTTTCCTTAGGGATAGCGTGATACATACCCAAAGCAGCAGCCGGCAATCCAAACATCATAGTTGCGAATCGTCCAGCAAAGAATCGAGTTCCGTAAGTAAACATTCCAGTAAAGTTAGGATCAGCAAGTTGTGCAAAGTAAATATTTTGAGCACCGGATACTGCTTCTCCTGCAACTGTCTCAACCCCACCTAATGAGGTATACCAGAATAATGGGTAGATAGTATGGTGTAGTCCAACAGCTCCTGTTAATCGTAAGAAGAAACCGTAGAAGAATGATCCAATACTTCCCATGTTCGCAATGGCTTCACCTAATGATTCCAATATACCTTGAACTGGTGGCCAGATTAAGTAGAAGATAATCCCTAAAGCTATAGCAGCGAAAGATGATACAATCGGAATGAATCGAGATCCCCCGAAGAATCCTAGAAACTGTGGCAATTCAATCTTTCTATAACGGTTATGTAAGTAAGTGACCGTTAAACCTACAACGATTGACCCTAGAACACCAGTATCAATGGTCGCTCCTTCTTCAGAGAATAATTGTAGTAAAGCTGCAATTGTTGCTGTGTAGACAAGGAAGGCAACCCCTCCTGATAGACCCGCTGTTCCTTTATCTGCTTCACTCAACCCTACAGCAATACCAATTGTAAAGATTAATGGCAAGTTAGCAAAAACTGCATTCCCAGCCGCAGACATAATGGCGAAGATGGCTTGAATCCAATCAGCACCTAAAAAAGCAAATTGTGCTACAGCTGCCTCATTAGATAAGGCAGCACCTAGCCCAAGCAGTAAACCAGCAACGGGTAGTATCGCGATCGGGAGCATAAATGCTTGCCCGAGTTTAGAGAATTTTTTAAACATTTTTGTTCACATCCTTATTTAATAGCGTTTATAAAACGACTAGCAATTTCTTTTGGACGAGTAATTGCTCCTCCAACAACAATTCCACATACACCGAGTTGGTGAATTTCTTTAGCTTGTTCTGGAGTATGAATTTTTCCTTCAGCAATGACGTCTAATCCAGCTTTTACTAATTGTTCAATGAGTTTAATATTAGGTCCTTCTGTTTGCTCACTATATGAAGTATAGCCTGCTAAAGTCGTTCCAATAAAGTCAATTCCTTGTTCAAATGCATTCACACCCTCTTCAAAGGTAGAAATATCTGCCATAAATAATTGCTCAGGATATTTTTCTTTGATTTGGCGAATGAACTCATTGACTTCTAAACCATCGAAGCGTTCGCGTTGAGTTAAGTCTAAAGCGATAACTTCACAACCTGTCTCGACTAACTCATCTACCTCCTTCATTGTCGCTGTAATAAAAGGTTCTTGAGGTGGGTAGTCACGTTTAATGATACCTATAATCGGTAAATCTACTACAGCTTGAATTTCTTTAATATCTCGTACAGAGTTCGCACGAATTCCAACCGCTCCAGCTTCTTGAGCAGCTTTTGCTAGAAGTGGCATAACTCCCCCTGCCTCTGTATAAAGCGGCTCTCCTGGAAGAGCTTGGCAGGACACGATAATTCCATTTTTTACTTGTTGCATAAAATCTTTTTTATTCATTGAAACTTATTTCCTCTCTTTCTTTTCTAAAGCATGCAGTGACTCTAAAGATTGTTGAAAAGTTGAATCTTTGAGTGAACTATCTAATTCCATGAAGTAATCGTATATAATATCAGTCACAATAAGTAAGGGTAACTGTGGTGAGATACGGTTTCCAAAGTTTAAGTTCTTCATATTTGCCACCGTAATGATGTTTGAGAAGTCATATTGTTCGATATTAACTTGAGCAGTAAAGATGGCGGTATACGCTCCTTTTAATGTAGCTTGCTTTAAGGCCGTTAAGACAACAGGCGTTTCGCCGGAAATTGTAAAGCCAATAACCACTGTGTCTTGATCAACAAGAACATGATTCATCAACATCACATCATCGTCACTTATTGCTTCAATATGCAGTCCCATCCGCATAAAACGAATCTTCATCTCTTGAGCCGCAAAACCAGAACTTCCCTTACCATAAATGAATACTTTTTTAGCTGTCGAAAGTTTCGTCGCCAATCGTTCAATTTGCCCCACTTCAATCAGACTGTATGCTTTATCTAGAATTTTATTGTAATCCACCAGAACGCGCTTCATCTGTTGACTTTGATACATGGAGTTTTTTGGCAGTTGCTTAGACTGGTAATCAAAGATAAACTCACGGTAACCTGAGAAACCACATTTTTTTGCAAAACGAGTTAAAGAGGATTCAGAAACATGTATTTTGGCTGATATGGCTTTGGAAGAAAAATCTTGGTCTTCTGTTGCTTCATTCATAAAAAAATTTGCGATATCTTTTTCAGACGGTGTCAAAGATTCATAAACGGCTTCAATAATAGGCACTGAGCTCTTATAAATCTCGCTCATTATCTCCCTCCTCCCAGTAATCAAGCGTTTACAAGTGAAGTATAAAACGATATGAAATTAATTTCAATACAACCACTTAATTTAGAAAGTAGTTTTAACAATTAGTAATGCTGTTTCGTCAGAAAAAAATAATTGTGAAAGTAGTTTCCAAAAAATATAAAGAAAAGTTTTATCAATAAGAAGTCTATCTATCGATTAGGAGGAAATTAGAGTAGATATCACATTTCAAGAACAAAATTTTGTTCAGATAACTCTTTTTTATCTTTAAAGTAATATGAATTTTTTATCAAATTTATCGAATATGTTATAAAAAATAGTTGTTTTTTGTATAAAAAAGTAACACTTACAATTAAATAAAAGATAAATACAGGGGTATAAAATGATATTACGATTACTAAAAACAAGATATACTGATTGTTTTTAATTTAAATTTAATAAATAGATTGATTTTATATTAATCTTTTTGTATGATGTTTCTTGAATATATAATAAAAAAAGGAGAGTTAATATGTCACTAAATAAAATGAAGCGATGGTTGTTAGGGGCCCTCACCATGTCAGTTGTTAGTTTTGCTGCAGCACCAATGGCTGTTCAAGCGAATGAGAATATTTTGAATTTGGCGGTTTCGGCAGAACCACCTTCAATTGATCCGGCAATTGGTACGGATACAACATCGGGTGCGATTATTGATAATGTTTTTGAAAGGTTGACGGCTGTCACCCCTGAAGGTGAGATTGTGCCAGCGGCAGCTGAATCCTGGGATGTCAGCGAAGATAGCTTAACTTATACTTTCAAGTTACGAGAGGGTATGAATTGGTCGAATGGTGACCCATTAGTAGCTGGCGACTTTGAATATGCTTGGAAGCGTGTGTTGAATCCTGAGACTTTATCTGAGCGTGCTAATTTTATGTATGCAATCGAGGGAGCAGAAGCCTACAATAAAGGGGAAGGTGACGTAGAGGATGTAAAAATTACAGCTTTGGATGATTATACATTAGAAGTTGTCTTGAGAGCACCGACAGTCTACTTTGATGAGTTCGTTGCTATGTATACATTCTCACCAGTTAACCCAGCAATTGTTGAAGAAAATCCTAATTGGGCCATAGATGTATCAGAAGATTATGTAAGTAATGGAGCATTTACTTTAACGGAGTGGAGACATAATAGTGACTTTGTCTTAACAAAGAATGATCAATATTGGGATGCGGATAATGTTGCCTTAGACGGTGTAAACGTCCAGATTATTGAATCTGAAGCAGCTGTTTCGTCTGAATTTATGGCAGGAAACTTAGACTTTTTAGGGTCTCCTTATGGAACTGTATCACTAGATGCGATGGAAACATTCGAAGAGCAAGGTATTCTAGAGACTAAAGCTCAATCAGCGATCTACTGGTACGTCATGAACGTTGAAGATCCTGTTACATCTAACGTAAATATTCGTAAGGCTCTAGGCTATGCGGTGAACCGTCAAAATATCGTAGATAATATATCAAAAGGTGGAGAAATTCCTGCACTAGGTTATGTACCACCAATGATTCCGGGATTCGAAGAGGACCGTGGATACTTTGAAGATGCGGACTATGATACAGCGAGAGAATACTTAGCGGTTGGATTGGAAGAGCTTGGATTAGAAGATGCTAGTGAATTGACTATCAACTTATCGATTAATACAAGTGAAGCTCACTCAGTGATCGCACAAGATGTTCAAGAGAACTGGGTAAAGGAACTAGGTATTAATGTCAACATTGATAATACAGAGTGGCAAGTTTACTTAGATAAGTTAAGTATGTTAGATTATCAAGTAGGCCGTCTGGGTTGGACTGGTAAGTATAATGATGCGACCACTTACTTAGACATGTACCGTACGAAAGATGTTGGTAATAACGATACGGGTTGGGAGTCTGAGGAGTATAAAGCATTGTTAGATGCTTCAGACTTTGAACTCGATGAAGAAGCTCGTCTAGACTTATTGCGTCAAGCTGAAGCAGTGATGATTGAAGAAATGCCAGTAATCCCAATCTATTACTACAGTAATGCCTATGTAACCAAAGAAGGTGTTAAAGGTATGGATTATGATGCGGTAGGTCGAATCAACTTGAAGCACGTGTCGATTGAAGAATAATATCACTTAATTCATTAATAGAGTAAGCTAAGCGCTCAAGCCTTGGCTTACTCTTTTTTTGAAGTTTTAAAACCACTATTAAATACAATAAGCCTGCCCATTTTATAGGAAGAAAAATATAGCGGCACTCACTAACAAGATCCTTCCGGTAAAAAATGAAGCCTTAGCTGAATCTAGTCTAGTTGGTATGAACCAGCCGGCCCCTAAAGTGCGTGAATTACTGCGTGCCACTAATGCCACTAATGCAGATAGTATAAGCTTTGCTTCTCAAGTATTAACAATCCAATTTCAGACCGTTGTAGCAGCTAATCATTACTGGGATGAATAAATAACCAAGTAAAAATTATCGTAAAAAAGCGTGAGTTAAAGCCCTTAGAGTGGCTTAACTCACGCTATATTTGTCTAATAAAGCTTATCGTTTCAACTTCATTTGAACGACTGTACCGTCTTGGGCATCAACTTTCACTTCGGTAATTTGCCCACCGGTTGCATCGGCTATCTCAACTTTCCACACTGTACGCTCTTTTTGTCGGTCCAATTCCCATTGGAAGGGTTGATCGACTTGCGATTGAGATAGGGCAATATCATTAATTTCTGATAGAGGCATGAGATTATCTAGGTTAAGAGTCCTTCTTTGCCGACGCGTTGGATCTTGGTCTTTTGCTTTTAGAGGTCTTTGTCGTTCCTTTAAGATGGTTGAATTTTGTGCATTTATTTCTAGGATATTCCGGTGAGTACCGTCATTTCCGACCATCTCATATTTAATAAAGGGACCTTCATATTCAATCTGCAGTTTAGTCATATCACTTTTTGGAAATTTGCCTAAAAATAAGTTGATGGCGTCTTTAACAGGAATGATTCCTAATTGAGTCTCGAGTCTGTGAGTCATTGTATTCACCTCCAATACTAATTTTTTAAAAGCAATCAATAGTTGGATGAATAGAAGAATGTATGAATCAGTGTGAAATAAAAATATATTTAAATATCATTATCTATATATTAATTATAATATGTATAGTGAGAATCGTCAAATATTAATGCAACAAAAAAAGCACCCACAGGTGCTTTAATTAACGATTAGATATGGAGACAATCGGGCTTGAACCGACGACCTCTACACTGCCAGTGTAGCGCTCTCCCAACTGAGCTATGCCCCCGTTAATTGGCTAACTAAGAATATATAATATCACATTAATTTTATTAATCAAGCTTTATTAAAATATTATTATTAGATAAATTTTAACTAAAGATCACATGATCATGTAAGTAGACTTTTATAAACTCAAGCAAAAACTTCAACAATCTATCTTATTTATGTTAGTATTTTAGGACGAGAATAAGGGGGATAGGATGTCATGTCATATTTTTTATTAGGGGTTGAAGGGGTTTTAACCTTTATTTCACCTTGTTTACTACCGATGCTTCCCATTTACCTTGCGTATATTAGTGGTCAGGTTGACCAAGAAAACTCAGCTTCTCAAGTTAAGCGACCATTCTTTGTTCAAGCCCTTCTTTTTGTGCTAGGTTTTACTTTAATCTTTGTATTGATGAGTTTATTCGTCAACACGCTTGGAAGGTTTGTCTTAATTAATCGAACGTTGATTCATTGGATTGCGGGAGCTTTTATGATTTTAATAGGGTTTGATTATTTCTTAGGTAATCCACTGATGAATCGGGTGCGAGTTCGTTCTCAAGCAACCTTCAATCATACGAGTGCCTTTGTTTTAGGAATGGTCTTTTCAATTTCTTGGACACCTTGTGTAGGAACGTTTCTTGCGAGTGCATTATCTTATGCAGCCACTTCTGATTCCTACATAGAATCTGTCGCTTTGTTATTGAGTTATTCGCTAGGATTAGGTATTCCTTTTATATTGAGTGCCTTACTCATTGAAGAGTTGCAGTCGGTTATTCAATGGATCAAACAACATTATGATGTCATACATAAAGTATCAGGCGTATTTTTAATTGCTTTCGGTGTGTTTACAATAACGGGTTGGCTCGAAACCTTATTAATATACTTAAGTTAGAGGAGTAGACTATGAAAAAAATTAGTTTAATTATTATTGGTTTTATTGTAATCTTTGTCGGAGCGTATGTTGTCTATCAAAATAATATAGAAGATCCCAAAGAAGAATTGGCGATGATATCAGATGTATCAGTAGAAGAAGATATTTCTTCAGTTGATAAACAAGCTAGTGAGAGTGAACAGAGTGAAGTGTTAGAATCTGATGATGTTGAGGATGATGATAGTGATGAAATTGAGGAGCCGAGTTCAACCGTCTGGCGCGGTCCTTCAACGACTTATCTTGATGCGGAGGATAATGTCTATCGTCTATTAGACAATGCTGGTGAGCCAATGATTATTAATATCTGGGCTTCTTGGTGTCCGCCATGTCGTGATGAGATGCCTTTATTCGAGCAAGCTTATCAAGAATACGGTGAAGATATCACTTTCCTTATGTTGAATGCCTTAGAAAGTCGACCATCGGAAACGAAAGAAGTCGCTTTAAACTACGTTGAATCTATTGACTTGTCGATGCCAGTTTACTTTGATAATAAATTTGCTAATCAAATTGAATTTTCAGCTAGCACCTTGCCTCTCACCGCCGTGCTTGATGCGGATGGTGAAGTAGTTGAGATCGTTCGTGGGCAAGTGTCACCGGCTAAGTTAAAACAAATGATAAATAAAGTATTATAAAAAAATCATGGCCTTGATGAATGATGCTTCAGGGCCATGATTTTTTGTTTGAATGAGTTAGCTAAGTTCAGAGAGACTGTCTTCCATAATTTTCATCACTGCTAAAGTCTCTTCGTCTTTAACGACTTTATCCTTACCATGAATAATGGTCTCGTAAATATCGCGGTATACTTGGCGGTAGTCACCCACTTCTGAGACGACCTTCTCTTGGTGGTAGCTACCTTGTTCATCGATATAAGTTAAAGTACCATATTCATTGTATCCATCTACCCCAAATCCTGGCTGGTCTGGCATGTAATTCAACTTGAGGTGAGCTTCTTGCATGTCCACTGTCTGCTTAATGAAAGTCCCTTTTTGACCATAGACAACAAAAGACGGTCGTGTCTGTAGGTACATGGTTGAGCCTTTAACGGAAACACGAGTGTTGCCATAATCGAGGTCAAAGTCAAAGTAATCATTAGGATGACCTTTACCTAGGATCTGGCGGTTGGCTGAGTGAACTTTATCTGGTAGGCCAAAATATGAAATAGCCTGGTCCAGTGAGTGGCTAGCCAGCCCATAAGTATAAGAGTCCACTAGACTGTAGGTAGAATTTATGGAAAACTCTGGAGCATAGCGGTCATAATGAATCTCCACTTCGATTAAATCTCCTAATACACCAGACTCAATGACTTTTTGTGTAGTCAAAAAGTCTGAATCATAGCGACGATTTTGGTAGCTTTGGATGAATAAATTGTGGGAACTTGCAAGATCGAATAGTTCTTTAGCTTGAGCGTATGTCTGGGCAAAAGGCTTTTCAACGAGCACATTTTTACCTGCTTCGAGCGTTTGTTTAGCCAGTTCGTAATGGGTTGAACTTGGTGTGGTAATGACTACTAAGTTAATTGTCTTGTCATTGTAGATATCAGCTAGGTCTGTCGCATAATGTGCTCCTTCTATGACTGGCCAATCTTGTCTTCCAGAGCGAGAGTAGATTGTACGCACCTTAGCGCTATCTCCTAAACGTGTTGAGAACGGGAAATGATAGCGATTCGTTGACTTACCATTTCCGATATAAGCGATGTTTAACATATGAATCCCTCCATGAGTTTGTTACTAACAATATACCGTTTTTCTTGTAGCTAGAATACGATTATGCTTTGAAAAGGGATATAAAACCAAGTTCATAGTATTAACTAGCACTTTTGACGAAGAATGGGTTATACTAAAGAAGATAGTAGAATTATCGAAAAAATTTACTAAGAGGTGTACTATGCAAATCAAACGCGGCGATCAAATTATTAATCTAGTGGGAAATCCGATTGATGTCGGCGAGACATTCCCAATGGTAGACCTTATTGATCGTAATCAAGTTACAGTATCTTTGAAAAATTATATTAATGGACTCACAATTATTAGCATTGTGCCGGATATTAACACAAGGACTTGTGATATTCAGACAAACCGCTTTGCAGCACTGGCGAAAGAGAAAGATTACCCAATTATTACAATTAGCACCAACGATCCTGAAGACATTGTGAACTGGTGTCAGGCGAATAACGTTGATATGACTTACTTATCGGATGTAAACCGTCAATTAGCTGATCAATCAGGTTTACTGATGGCTGAATATGACAAGCTAGCTAGAACAGTCCTAGTTGTTGATGGTGCCGGAAAGGTTCATTACCGAGAAATCGTTGCTGATATGCGTGATGAACCAGATTATGATACAGTCATTGCAGCTTGCGAAAAGCTAAAATAACTAACAAATAAACTTTGTGCGCACTTTGAATTGTTAACCCAGTAAAAGAATGGAGTGAATAAAGTGAATAATTTAAAATGGAAGTTCTCACGATTCATGATTGGTCGCTACGGGGCAGACTCACTTTACCAAGCGACCGTTATCTTAGTGGTTATCTTGCAATTAATCCATTTTTTTACAAAAAACCCAAGCTTAAACTTTATCTCGCTCGTTCTAATTGTGCGGATGCTTTTTCGTGTTTTTTCTAAGAATATTGTTGCTAGACGTCAAGAGAACACACTATATGTAAGTCTAGCGAATAAAGTTAAGAAAAGATGGAAGATTGAAGTGCGTCGAGTCAGAGAATACCGCACTCACCGCTACCGCCAATGCGAACAGTGTAAGACAGTGATGCGACTCCCGCGAAAACGCGGAACGCACACGGCGAAGTGCCCTAAGTGCGGGCATTCGAATAAAGTGAGGATATTGATGTAAATAAAAAATAAATACCCACCCCAACTTTTAAACAAAAGTAGGGTGGTTTGATTTATTGTTACGCTTGTTGATTGCATCACTAATAAGTTTGATATGAGCCAGCGTGCTCCACTTCATCTTCAGTGAGAATGCCATCACTGTTGAAGTCTGAATTAGCTATGGTAATCGTCTTTTTGAAACTATCAATTTCTGTATAGTCTTTAGGATTTTTGAGATAGTTTGGGCATCTTGATAACCGTCACTATTCTTATCATATTCAAGAAATTATTGTTGCAGTTGAAAGTTTTGTGTCTTCGCCTTCATCTTTCCCCTCGTCATTGTCAAAGTGGGTTGTCGTTTGAACGGTAGTAACTTGGTCGATAAACAGGACAGTTAAGTTTAATAAGACGTTAATATTATCTTCATGGATTCTGTCTCGATAAATTAACCAAAAAACCGCTTAATCTCAATCTCAGCCGACTCGATTGAATCCGATCCGTGGATGGCGTTATAAGTAACATCTTTTCCAAAGTCGCCACGAATGGTGCCGGGGTTGGCTTCTAAAGCATTCGTTGGTCCCATAAGCCGACGCATACCTTCAATGACACATTCCCCTTCAACGACCATCGCAAAGACAGGTCCTGATAAGATATACGCTTCTAGTTTAGGAAAGAAAGGCTTGTCTAAGAGATGAGCATAGTGTTCTTTCACTAAATCAGCAGTTAAGGTCATGAGCTTAGCTTGAATGGTGCGGTAGCCTTTATCTTCAATACGACTGATAATGCGTCCAACCTTACCAGATAGGACGGCGTCAGGTTTAATCATTATATAAGTTTGTTGAATTGTCATAATCATGTCCTCCTTGATGGCGTTTTCTTTATTATATCAATCCTAAAGTTGAAAAGATATTTTTAACAAGTTGAATGTTTAGCCTTAATTCAGGGTGAATGTTATATTTATTTATAGAGAAAGTTTTTTAAAGGGAGCGATTAGATGAGCGAATATAATGTACCTAAAGTTTGGACTTGGGAGAATGAAGCTGAAGAAAGTAAGAATCTAGGAGGTAACCGCCCAACAGCAGGAAGTCGTTTTGAACAGACTTTACCTGTTGGGGATGCGGACTTTCAGTTGTATTCATTAGGGACGCCTAACGGAATTAAAGTAACGATTATGTTAGAAGAGTTGAAAGAATTGGGTGTTGAAGGAGCCGACTACGACTTATACAAAATCAATATCGGTGCCGGCGATCAATTTGGTTCGGACTTCGTCGAAATTAACCCTAATTCGAAGATTCCAGCCTTAGTGGACCATAGTCAAAATCCACCACTTAACATCTTCGAGTCAGGTTCGATTTTATTATACTTAGCTGAAAAATTTGGCAAACTTATTCCAGAAGACATCTACGGTAGAACGGAAGTATTGAACTGGGTATTCTGGCAAATTGGTGCAGGACCTTATGTTGGTGGAGGTTTCGGACATTTCTTCGCTTATGCACCTGAAAAGATGAAGTATCCGATTGACCGCTTCACGATGGAGACGAAACGTCAATTAGATTTATTAGAAAAGACATTAGCTAAATGCGAGTACATTGCGGGTGAGGAGTATACGATTGCAGATATCATTATTTGGTCATGGTACGGAAGATTGGCCTTAGGTGAATTATACGAAGGATCAAAAGAATTTTTAAACATTGAAGCAGACTATCCGCGTGTAATGGAATGGGCAGAACGTATTAATTCACGTCCTGGTGTTCAAAAAGGATTAGCTGCTGAATATCAAGAATTAGATGATTCTAAAGAATAATATTAGGAAAAATCCCCAAGTAAATATAAGTTAACGTTGTGAACTAACAAGGAGAAAGTATATGATTGACAAATTCGATTATTATTTCCCATACAAAGATACTGATAAGCATATCCATGTTTACTTACCAGATGGAGCATTAGAAAGTGAGACGCTTTATCCTGTCATGTATATGTATGATGGCCATAATTTGTTCTTCGACGAAGAGGCTACTTATGGAACGTCGTGGGGCTTGAAGGACTTTATGGAGTCAACTCAGTTACCCTTAATCATTGTAGGTATTGAGTGTAGCCATGAAGGCGATGAACGATTAGCCGAGTATTGTCCTTATATAGTCGAAGAAAGTTTGTTCAATGATAGTAAGCGTCTAGAAGGCTATGGCGATTTTTATATGGAGTGGCTAGTCCACGACTTAAAACCTTATATTGACGAACGTTATCCAACCTATTCATATAGAGAGGCGACCGCCATTGGTGGTAGTTCCATGGGTGGTTTAATGGCTTTTTATAGTGGCTTGCGCTACAACGATTATTTCTCAAAAGTCGCTGTCTTATCGCCAAGTTTTATGCTTTGCCAAGATCAATTACAAGAAGAATGGGAACAATCACATATTCATTCAGACACGAATTTTTTCTTCAGTTATGGTGAAGAAGAAGTGAACAAGTTCCCACGCATCATGGACTCCATCAATTACTACCATGATGAAATTGCTAAAGCGGGTGGAACAAGTTATGTCCATATCCAAGAAAAAGGTGAACATAACGAAGCAACTTGGCGTGCACAAAATGGCTTATATATGGATGTTTTGTGGGGATAATACTAGTATAAAATGATAAATAACAGCACGACTTTCCAATTTTGAAAGTCGTGCTGTTTTGTCTGAGGAGCCAATTTGGCGGATGAAAATCGAGGGCTCAGCCAAGTTACCCAAATGATATTATATGTGTTATTTATAAGTACAATTAAAGAAATAAAACCTTCAGGTCTGATTGTTTCGCCTAACTTGGTCTATCCGGAACATTCGTTTCTGATTGTTCCGCCTAACTTGCTCTACCCGGAACATTCAGGACTCATTGTTCCGCTTAATCGGCTTTACCCGGAACTTTCAAACCCCATTGTTCCTAACAACGCCATCTATAAAATAGCTTCATTATCACGATTTCCTCAAAACGAAGAACCCCCCAAATTTTTATCATAGCACCAAGAACGGACTGACACATATCAGACCGTAGTACTTTAGGATGTACAGAATGAATAGTTGGTAGAGCCTGAAGCTCCCGCGCAGTGAATCGAAAGGCGGTTCCACTATAATTAAAAATTTAGGTTTTCAAAGCGATTTTAATAGACAAACAAAAAAAGCACCCTCTATCGCAATAGAAGGCGCTTGAAACGTTGATATAACAACATTTAACATTTTGAGAATTGTGAACTATTACAAGCTTTCTTACGACCTGGTTGATTAGCATTTTATTTTAATGAACTTCAAAAACCTTTAATATCAATAGTGTACTGTTGTTTTGTATAGCTTTTTTTAAGGTTCTAAGGCAATCAATTCTTCAATCGTCACATTCGCAGCTTCTTCGGGGTCATAACCATCCACATTGAATCCAGCTAGGTTTGTATACTCCTTGATGAAGGTATCGTAGGCAGTGAAGTCAGAGTTGAAGTTGTCACCGTTAATTTGCTTGATTAAAGCTTCGGTCTCAGCTTGAACTTCCGGATCAAGTTCCCAACTATCTGGACGTAAGCGACCTTTGTCGTCATATTCAGGATTGTCTCCGTATAACATATCGCGGTAGATGCGGTCTTGGTGCATAATTGGCGTTTCGTGCGTTCCGCGTTCTTCCATGACTTTATAAAGCCCCATACAGTAAACAAGGGAAGAATGGAATTACAGAAGATGCCTTAGTTGTTACAGCAGTAGCAACAACAATGTTTGCTTTACCATGAATATCTTCAAGCAGTTCATTAATCTCTCCAGCTTTAACATCACAGTCTGCTTTGGCTTGTCCTAAAGTTCCACCACCGTAGTATGGATGGTTTAACTTCGAACCTAAGTAAGAATAGTTAACCGTTAGGACTCCCTCATCAAGGACATCTGCATCTTTCAGAGCTTCAATCCACAGTAGCCAATCTTCTCCCCCCATTACTTTCACCGTGTCCGCAATCTCTTCTTCCGTTGCCGGCTCAAGCACTTGCTCGTAGAATTCTTGCTTTTGGATATTTACATCTGGTCCAACAACTTCTTCGCCGATTGATTTAATCACAGAGTTGAAGCGTTCGCCCGTATCTGGGTCAAATCGAACGCTAGAAGCAAGACTGTAGACAACTAAGTCAATCTTTCCATCCCACTCACTCTTAATGTAATCAATGACATCTTGTTTAGTTTGATGGCTGAATGCATCTTGAACAAAGTTCTTAGCAACTAGTCCCTCAGCCTCTGCAGCTTGTTTGAAATAGATATTATTATACCAACCAGCAGTTCCTAAGTTACGCTCAGATTTTGGACCCTTTTCAAAGGAAACGCCAATTGTATCAGCACCTGCTCCAAAAGCTAAGCTAATACGAGTTGCCAGACCATAACTTGATGATGCACCAATAATTAACACTCGCTTAGGTCCTTCATAAGTCCCTTGTTCTTTTACATATTGAATTTGATTGTGGACTTCTTGTTTACAACCAATCGGGTTCACGCCAATTGAGACGTTACCACGCATTTTATGTTCGAATTCGATGGTAAAAACCTCCAGTTAATTTGTAGTAATATAAAGATACCAAAAAACACTTAAATTAGATAGTTCTAACTTTTTATTTGAATTTCTTAGTGTATTCTTATTCACCTTCGATTTGTCTGTAATCTTCTTCGACTTTAGTTACTTTTAATTCTGTTGAAGTCGCTTCATTCACTTGAGTCAGCTCTAGTTCATAGGTTTCGATGGTTAATTTTGTCCCGATCATTTCTTCACTAGGGATAATTTCGGATTTATAAGTGAAATACCCACCAATCGTATCTACTTCATTGCTAGTAATAATTGTCTTGAAGTGTTCATTGAAGTCATTAATGTTCATTAATCCGTTGACTAACCAAGTATCCTTATCGACTTTTTCAATCATTGAATCGTCTCTATCTGTATCATATTCATCGTAGATTTCACCAACAATCTCTTCAATAATATCTTCAAGGGTTACAATCCCAACGGTCTGACCGTACTCGTCAGTAACAATGGCGATATGGTTGCTTGTTTGTTGAATTTGGGTGAATAAGTCATCTAATAATAAAGTTTCCGGAACAATTAATGGATCATGGGCTAAGTCGCGAATATCCACATTCAGATATGATCCGGCTACTACACTTGCACGCAAGTAATCTTTAACTAACACGACACCAATGATATGATCTTTATCCTCTTCAAAAACTGGAATACGTGAGAAAGTAGAATCCACAATTAGTTGGTGGTTCTCTTCACGGTCCTTGTTAATATCAATCATAAAAGTTTGTTTACGAGGAACCATTACCTCACGAACATTTCGGCGGTTTAACTTCAGAACACCTTGCATCATAGATACTTCTTCTGTCTCTAATGCACCGTCGGCTCCACCACGAATAACAATTTCACGAATATTCGTAAAAGTTAATTTATCATCTTGATTAGAGAAATCAATAGGTAAAAGTGCCTGGAAAAATCCTAAAGCCTTTGTTAGAAACCATACGACCGGCTTGAAAATCGTATAGATGAGGTTCAAAGTACTAGAGGCAAACTTTGAATATTTCTCAGGAATTGCTTGACCGATGGATTTAGGTAAAAGCTCACCGAAAATTAAGGTCAACACAGTTACAACGAGTGAAATCACAATCGCAGCCCCTTGCTCGCCAATATAAGGTGAAAGGTACTGAGATAACCCAGTAGTTGCAAATGATGAGTTCAACGTTCCGATTAAAGTAATCGCAACTTGAACAACAGCCAGCACACGATCTTGGTTATGATATAACTGCAAAGTCAACTTCGCTTTCTTGCTACCAGCCTCTGCGTCCTTATTCAACTTATTCTCGTTAGCCGTAATAAAGGCCATCTCTGAACCTGAGAAGAATCCGTTTAACAAGGTAAAGATAATTAGTAATATTATAGGGGTTAACATATCTTTCTCCTTCACTTTCTTAAATATAATCTATAAGCTCTATTTAATACTTTAATTATACTATATTATATTCCTTGCGTGTGAATAGTCGATGAATAAGTCTCGGAAATTGTCCCACCAGCTAAAGTGGACAAAGTTACCTTGAATGAGTTATTGGCAAATAATATCAAAAATGTACTAACAATATATTTCATTGGTACGGAATTATCAAAGTGTGCCAATGGTTCGTGATCATTGACCAAGAATCGGCATAAGCAGTTCGTTTTGCCGTTTCATTTGAGCAAAATAATTTTGGTGTTTATAGCCCTTAGCAAGATTATAAAATTCACCGTCACGGTATTCACATTCGGCGACGAGATTCTTCACTTCAAAATGATAAATCCCATGCGGGCTGACGAACAAAGCATCAATCTGAATCTTCCGGATGGAATGGTCAAAGTTCAAATTATGCAAAATCCGCCAACCGCGAGGAAAGACTTCTTGCACCACCGCCTCAAAGTCTCTAAAAATTCTAAGTAAAATGAATTGTTCATGACAGACTCCTATAAAAGGGGTAAATAGTCTGACTATATAAAGGCACCATTCCTCGGTAAATCCATTATTTAATTTGAATATTATATAACATACCATAAAAAAAGTTCGAATCAGCTAAAATCAGTGATTCGAACCTTAATAAAATATATGGCGAGGCGAGAGCCCAGATAAGCTTAGCCAAGCTCTCAACCAAACCGCTTCAATGACTCTCTACTAACCCACAGAACCTTCCATCTCATAAGCAATTAGACGGTTCAGCTCCACGGCATATTCTAGTGGCAACTCCTTAGCAAAAGGTTCAACAAACCCCATGACAATCATCTCTGTAGCAGTTTCTTCATTCAAGCCACGGCTCATTAAGTAAAACAACTGCTCTTCAGAAATCTTAGACACCTTCGCTTCGTGCTCCAAAGTAATATTGCTATTGTGGATTTCATTGAAAGGAATGGTGTCTGAGCGCGATTTCTCATCCATAATAATGGTGTCACATTCTATGTGCGAGAAGGATCGGACACTTTTTTTATCGAAGTAGACTTGACCGAGATAGTCAACCATACCGCCATCTTTGGCGATCGACTTGGATATAATCGTACTTGAGGTATCCGGAGCCATATGGAATATCTTAGCCCCCGTATGCTGGTGTTGGTTAGCACCGGCAAAGGCAATCGACATAACGGTTCCGCGTGCACCACGACCATTCAAGTAAATACTTGGATATTTCATTGTTTTGTGAGACCCTAAGTTACCATCAATCCATTCTAAAGTACCACCTTCATAACAGTGGCCACGCTTAGTCACGATATTATAGACGTTATTTGACCAGTTTTGAATGGTTGAATAACGGCAGTAGGCGTCTTTTTTAACGATAATCTCAACAACGGCGGCATGTAAGCTAGCGTAAGAGAAGGTCGGTGCCGTACAACCTTCAATGTACTGAATACTAGCTCCTTCCTCGACAATAATTAAGGTCCGTTCGAATTGCCCCGCCTTTTCATTATTCATGCGGAAGTAAGTTTGTAGGGGCACTTTCGTCTGAACACCTTTTGGCACGTAGATGAAAGTACCACCACTCCAAATCGCACCATTCAGAGCCGACTGGAAGTTGTCACCTGAAGTTACTACTTTTCCAAAATACTCTTTCACTAAATCAGGGTACTCATGTAAGGCTGTGTCCATATCGGTGAAAATAATACCAAGACGTTCATATTCTTCTTTCATTCGGCTGTAGATTGCTTCCGATTCGTATTGAACAGTCGCACCGGCTAAGTAAGCCCGTTCTGCTTCGGGAATACCGAGGCGATCGAAAGTCTTTTTAATCTCATCTGGCACATCGTCCCAAGAGCGGACAGGTTGATTCGTAGCCTTTTGATAATAAGTAATATCATCAAAGTCAATGCCTGATAAGTCAGCTCCCCAAGTAGCAACCGGTTTGGACTTATAAATTTTATAGGATTTTAATCGGTAGTCCAACATCCATTGGGGTTCATTTTTCTCTTTGGAGATCGTTCGGATGACGTCTTCGTTTAAGCCAAGGCCTGTTGAGAAGATAATCTCCGCTTTATCTTGGAAGCCGTATTCATATTCACCAACGATTGGCACATCACTCATTATCTCATCACTCTCTTTCATATATTGGTTGGTTGCTGCTTTGGCGGTTGAGTTAAAGCCATCTCAGTCGCACGCCAAGCTAGGATGCCACACTTGTAGCGGCTAGGGAATTTTTTTAAGCTTTGTAATAAGTAAGCATCCCCAAAGCATTTCATTAATTCATCTTGTGTCATGAGTTTTGTATCACTAAGATCTTCATCCAAGGTTTCGCCACCAATCAAATGAGTAAAGTTGCCGATAATATCAACCGCTTCTTGAATAGACTTGTTCAACAAGCTTTGGCACATCATATCAGCGCTGGCCATACTAATGGCACAACCTTGGCCATTGAAGGCAATCGCTTGGATGTGGTCGTTATCAACTATCATCTCCACGACGATGGCATCCCCGCAAGTCGGATTGAGTAATTCAATGCGGTGGGTCGGTGACTCAAGGACTTTTTTGTAGCGAGGGTAGTTGGAATGATCCATAATAACTTCCTTGTACAGACTACTTAAATCATATAGTGACATGTTCAAAAAACTCCTTTACTCGTTGGGTTGAAGCGATAAATCGGTCAACCTCTTCCATCGTATTGTAAACACCCATACTGGCCCGCAAAGTAGCAGCCACATCTAATTGTCGCATTAATACTTGGGCGCAATGATGGCCAGCTCGGACAGCAATGCCCTCCATATCATAGGCTGTAGCAACGTCATGGGGATGGATCGACTTAAAGTTAAAGCAGACAATACCATGACTGCCTTGTGAGATGGTTGCAGGGCTCTGATACAATTCAATGCCATCGAGGGTTTGCAGCCCCTTATATAAACGTTGGGCTAGGGCGGTTTCTTGAGCGTGAATGGCGTCATAACCCACCGACTCAATAAACTCTAAGGCTGTTTGTAAGGCGATGGCTTGAGCAATGGGAGGAGTGCCTGCTTCGAATTTCCAAGGGGCATCTTTATAATTGCTTTCAAAGTCACCAACATAATGGATCATCTCACCGCCGAAATTGACCGGCTGGGTCTGGTCATGCCAGACTTTGTTCAAATAACAGACGCCAATCCCAGTTGGTCCGTACGCCTTGTGGCCGCTGAAGCAATAGGCGTCAACACCTAAGTCACTCACATCAACCGCCATATGTGGCAGGGCTTGAGCCCCATCGACTACGACTAAGATGCCATGTTGGTGAGCCCACTGACATAGCGCCTTAATGGGTTGCTCCACACCTAAGACATTCGACACATGTTGGATGGCAATGACTTTGACGGTCTTCAAGCGGTCCTTATCCATGGCCTTTAGAGCTTCAAGGTCAATCACTTGAGTCGCATCATCTAAGTCTAAATACTGTAAAGTCGCTCTTGTCCGCTTGGCAACCTCTTGCCAAGGAACTAAGTTAGAGTGGTGTTCAAGCCGGCTCGTTAAGATGATGTCACCAGCTTCTAACAAAGGTTCGACTAAACCACGTGCGATTAAGTTAATCCCTTGTGTTGTTCCACTGGTGAAGATGATTTCACTACTATCTTGGGCTCCCATAAAGTGGCTAATATATTTGCGGCTATTTTCATAAGCGTCAGTTGCCCGCTGAGCAAGCTGGTGAATACCGCGGTGAATATTGGCCTTGTAGTGGGTGTAATAATCGGTCAATGCATCGACTACGGTAGTGGGTGTCTGCGATGTCGCCGCATGGTCGAAATATATTAAGGGTTCATTGTTTACACTTTGGTTCAAGCCTGGAAAGTGGGATCGGATATTTTTATTTATCATTTATATCACTTCAGTTCTCCTTAAAGATTGGCAGGGTGAAAGAGTTGTAGTTTGTTATCAATCATATTCACCATTTGTTGCCTTACTTGGGTAGACGGAATTGTTTGAATCACTTGTCCAAGGAAGCCGCGTATTAATAAGTATTCAGCGTCCGATTGAGATAGGCCGCGACTCATTAAGTAATACAGTTGCTCCGGATCTACTTGGCCGACACTGGCCGCATGACCCGCCGTCACTTCAAACTCATCGATATATAAGATAGGGTTAGTATCCCCACGAGACTCTTGTGACAGCATCATTAAGCGACTCTCTTGTTGAGCATCAGCCTCTTTAGCATCTTTGACAATATGACCGATTCCATTAAAGCTCAAGCGAGCTTGGTCTAATATCACTCCGTGTTGGAATATATTAGCGACTGAATTATGGCCGGCATTTAATAATTTAGTATTCACCATTTGGGTTTGCTTGCCATTGGCGATACTAATAATATTTGTATTGGATTCAGATCCCTGGCCTTTTAGTTCCGTATAAGTATCTAAAATAGTATCGCCTTGGTTCATAGCTGCTACCGCCCATTCAATATTGGCGTCATTATAAGTAATGCCGTGACGACGGACGAAAGCACAAGTTGATTCCCCTAAAGCATCCATGGCAACGAATTTTACTTGGGCCCCGGATAAAGCAATCACTTCAGTCAATATGGTAGCGCTATTAGTTTGATCACCAACAGTCGCTGAACGTTCTAAGTAAGTTACACGGCTATTAGACTCACTCACAATTAACAAGTGTTTGTTAAAGGCCAAGTCCACTGAACTATTTTGAATCAGGACCGTTTCAATCGGTAACTTAATTTCTATATCTTTAGGAATATATATGAACAAACCCCCATTCATATAAGCAGTGTGGTAAGCATTCACCTTATCTGCCGTGGGTGGAAGGGTAGAGAATAGATGGTTTTGAATTAAGTCCGGGTAGTCCACCAAGGCCGTGAAAAGGTCTTGGACAATCACTCCTTTATCCGCTAAGTCTGGGTCCATATAATCAAGGATAGAGTTATTGCCATAATGGATAATACGCGCGGCGACTTCATTATTGTCTAATAAGTCTCCGGCTACTGTTTCTAAAGCTTTCGATAAGTTACTGGTCTCGGAAGTAGCCTTACTTGCAATAGTTGATGAGAAGAGTGGCCATTTCTTGTACCGCATTCGTTCAATGGTTGGAAGTTCTAAGCTGTCCCACTGAGCGAAGGCTTGAGCTTGTGCTTGACGGAAAAAGTTAGGTAGTTTGTCATAATTTGGATTAACGAATTGTTGTTGATCTAAGCTTGTTTGTTCCAATACCATCACCTATTCTTCCACTTCAAAGTCTAAGTCTAACTCTTCAATAATCCCCTTGTAACCTTCCGCCTCAAGTCGTTGGGCTAATTCTGGTCCACCAGATTTAACGACTTTTCCACCGATAATAATATGAACATAATCCGGTGTGATGTAGTTCAATAGGCGTTGGTAGTGGGTAATAATTAAGGCCCCAAAGTTTTCACCCCGCATAGCATTAACCCCGCGAGAGACAACTTTTAAGGCATCAATATCTAATCCAGAATCAATCTCATCTAAGATAGCGAAGGTTGGTTCAATCATCATTAATTGAAGAATCTCATTACGCTTCTTCTCACCACCTGAGAAGCCTTCGTTCAAGTAACGTTCAGCCATAGACTCCGGCATATCTAAGATGGCCATCTTCTCGTCTAACTTTTTAATAAATTCCATAATATTGATTTTGTCGTCTTCAGAACGACGTGAATTGATGGCTGCCTTCATGAATTGGGCATTGGTTACACCAGGAATCTCGCTCGGATATTGTACAGCGAGGAAGAGGCCAGCCCGAGCTCGTTCGTCTACTTCCATCTCCAGGACGTTTTTCCCATCAATATAGATTTCTCCTTCAGTTACTTCATAAGCAGGGTTCCCCATGATGGCTGCGGCTAAAGTAGATTTACCGGTTCCGTTCGGTCCCATAATTGCGTGGATTTCGTTGGTGTTAATCGTTAAATTCACACCCTTTAAAATTTCTTTGTCTTCAATGGATACGTGTAAGTTTCTAATGTCTAATGTTGCCATGTCTTCCTCCGAATAAAAATATTTTTTTATAACAATAAGGTTGCGTCAAGTTGGCGATTTCTTTGGTTTGTAATTGTGTAGATTCTAATTCTGACTCAGTTACATACTAAAGTTGTATTGAAACCATCAGTCCCGATAGCCAACGACAACAAACATAAAACGACCAAATTGAGACGACTATAATTTTTATTAGCTGACACAACACTCCTCTTGTTTTCTAATTTAAATTTAATGAAATGCGCTAGACCCTTAAAATCAGTTCTACTATAGCATATGCAAATTATAAAAACTAGAAATTCCTCATATTTATTTTGAATAGAAATACTATGGTGTTATATTTTGAACAAGTCTAAATAGCTAATTATAATCGTTCAGTTTAAGAGCTTTAGATTGATTGTATCAAGGTGTATCGGAGTAAAATATTATTCATATTCGATAGAATAAATTGTAGTAAAACAAAAAGACTATCATTATATAGAGTATGATAATAACTTATAAATAGGATTAGATGTTTTATGAGTTAAGTGCTGACTTTATAAAATAATTACTCTATATTGATTCTAATTAATTTCTAATAATTTCATCAAAGTAAAAAGAGAAGGATAAGACATGTTTCCAACAATTACGAATTGATTACTTACGTGACCAACCATACAATACATTATTCCAAGAAGAGAAGTGTTGAGTCTCGATTGGCTGGACCTTAATGAATCGCTTGCGGTTTATGATTATAGATGATTCTTGTTCTGGACTAGATATTTTAGCACGCGAAGAGTTATTGCAGCAGATTGATTTTTTTGTGAATGGGCATTACCACTTAATTTACATCACACATCATATCGAAGAAATCACCCACGCGATTACCCACAACTTACTCATTCGCGATGGAAAAGTCTGCTGGGAAAATGACCGTCCTTGGATAAACATGGTTCATTAAGACAGATTCTAGTCGTTAACGTCAGAAATAAAATTTAGAGCCGCCGGTTCGTGTCCATTGTCAGTGAATGCCAAAAGATTGCAAGCGCTCAACCTCATCAACAATCTTCCCTCCATAACCTCCGCCATCGCCCTAGCCACTCGCACAAATTTTTTCTCAAATAAATTATTTGCCAAGGAGTAGGTGGACTTGGCTGGATATGGTATGATTAATCTAGGAGAAGAGGAGGGATAGTTTGGTGACATTGAATGAAATTGCTCAGATGGCGGGGGTCGCGAAAAGTACGGTGTCAAGGTATTTGAATAATGGCTCGGTGAGTGAGCATACCAGAGCGAAAATTCAAAAAATTATTGATGAGACAGGCTATGTACCAAATCAATTTGCCCAAAGTTTGAAGTCTCAGCAATCTAATATGATGGGTGTAGTGTTGCCACGATTTGATTCACCTTCATCCAATCAAGTGCTTAAAGGCATCGATGAATTGGCTTATCAAGAAGGTTATCAACTCGTATTAACCAACTCCAACTTAGATATCGAACGCCAAAAGAAAAATATTGCCCTATTAGAAAGACAAAAAGTGGGAGGTATTATCTTTATAGCGAGTCTGATGGACGAAGCCCTAAAAGAACAGTTGAAACAAGTTAAGATTCCCCTCTTAGTAGTCGGCCAAGAGATTGAAGGCGTACCTAGCTTGATTCATCAAGATTTGCAAGCTGGTCAACAAATCGCAGACCATGTGATCAAACTCGGCCACAAGCATGTACTCTTCGTGGGGGTGACAAAAGAGGATAAGGCAGTTGGGATTACGCGCCGACAAGGATTTATGGAGCGGATCAGAGAAAAAGGTATTCAAGTAGATTTTGTTGAAACGACTTTCTCAAGGCGAGACGCTTACGAACGAGCCTTAGAGTTCTTGCCAAGTATGCAAGCGACTTACGTTGTTGCCGCAACAGATCATATTGCAATCGGAATCTCGTCAGCTGCAGCTCAACTGGGTCTTTCGATACCCAAAGACTTTTCATTGTCTGGCTTTGGTGGGTATAGTGAGTCAGACTATGTCTTCCCAGCCATTACAACTGTAGACTATCCTTTCTATGAATTAGGCACTCAAGCCTTTAATTTATTAAAGCAATTAATAGCGGGTGACGAAGTGTCTCAACTGAATGAGATTGCCAACCATTTGAATTTGAAGCAATCTACTCAAGCTTATCAATCATAATAATCACTATAAAAAATCGTCCATCAGACCAAGTCTAATGGACGATTTTTTGCGAACTTTTATAAATCAGCTTCTATCGACACTGCTTTGACACCGTTATACACGTCGCGCTCTAGCGTACCAACGCTATTGGTAACTAACATAGACACAATGACATCGTTATTAACATTTAAGAAAGTACGGAACATACCTGCGATTCAATCTACACCAATGATTAAAGTGATTGATTCAACAGCTAACTCAAGCGACGTCGCTAGGAAAGAGCAACGACTGTTGATCCAGCTGGTACAATGAATGCCCTTACTTTTAAACCAAACTGGTTTTCCTCGTTATTACGGGCCATCTCGTCAATTATAAAGATAACCAACGGCATCTCAAGAATCATTACAGACATTTGAATTAATGAATGAAAATATCACCGATAACTTCAAATTCCCAGCCCATTCACTAATGACTGTTCCGAAGATAATTCCAGTGATAACGGCAATAATAGTTTCTGGCTACTAATTGTGTAAAAAAACACACTTTATAAGTAAATTTATACAAAATACCTAGATATTATGAATTATTATTAATAAATAACAAAAAAATAAAATAAAACGCTTGCATTTTGTAATGTTATCATTTATCATGTAATGGAACCGGTTCCTAACAAAGTTTTATTTCTTGTATCTATTTTAATATATATCCAAACGCTAACTTATTAATCTTAAGGAATCGCAAGTTAATAAGCTGTAGCTATATTTTTATATTATAAAATGGAACCGATTCCGTTAACTGAGGAACTGCATAGAATCAATTAAATTAGCCGTGGGAGGTATTAATATGGGAAAGTACGATAAAACAATAGAGCAGTTATTAGAAGTCATTGGTGGCAAGGAAAATATTAAGAACTATGAACATTGTGCGACGCGATTGCGAATGGTTTTGAAAGATGATAGTAAAGTCGATAAAGAAAAAGCTGATGCGATTGATGAGAGTAAAGGGTATTTCTTCTCAACCGGTCAACATCAATTTATTTTTGGGACAGGAAAAGTGAATGAAGTGACTGAAGAATTAAAAGCTTATCTAGGAGATAGTGAGAGTAATGAATCATCTAGTTCAATGAAAGAAGATGTGTATGCTAACTTAAATCCCGTTCAAAAATTTGTACGAATTTTAGCGGATATTCTAGTTCCTTTAATTCCAGTGCTTGTAACCACGGGGCTTTTAATGGGAATTCGTGGCCTGTTGGTCGAATTAGGTATGGAGATGACAGATGATGTTGCGTCTTTATTCGCTGTCTTAACGGATACTGCCTTTGGTTTCTTACCTGTTTTAATTGCCTATAGTGCCACACGAAAATTCGGCGGCAATCCGATTATAGGTATTGTAGTAGGGCTTATGATGGTGGCTCCACAACTTCCTAATGCTTATGCAGTGCGTGGGGGGATGCGGATCCAATTACAGTTTTTGGTATTAATTTGATTGGCTATCAAGGTTCTATCTTCCCAGCAATTTTAGCTGGGTGGTTAGTAAGTAAATTAGAGAAATGGTTCCGTTCTTGGGTACCACAAGTCATGGATCTGATTGTTACACCGTTCTTAACGATCACGATTACAATCGGTATTATATTGTTTGCCTTAGGTCCAGTGATTCAACTCGTTGAGAACTTTGTTATTAATGGTATTGTGTCATTGATTAACGCGCCGTTTGGTATTGGTTATATTATTTTTGGTGGACTACAACAATTAATTGTTATTACTGGATTGCATCACTCATTAAGTTTAATTGAGATTAGTTTGTTAGGAGATACTGGATTGAACGTCATCCAACCTCTAACCACAGCATCGATGGCAGGACAATTTGGGGCAGCGATTGGTACGGCCTTTATTATGGTTGACCAAGTGCGTCGTTCGAATATGATTTCTTCAGCCGTTCCTACCTTATTCGGTATCACAGAACCTTTATTATTTGGTGTGAATTTGCGTTCACTTAGAATCTTTATTTCTGGTGTTATTGGTGGTGCTGCGGGTGGTTTATTAACCTATATCTTTAACTTAGCTGCTCCAGGGATGGGAATTACTTTTATCCCCGGTCTACTTCTTTATACTGGAAGTTTTTCAGCATTAACTCAATATATTCTAGTGATCATTGTATCATTTGTTGTTGGATTTATCTTCGTTAGATTACAAGCCAAATATATTCGTGCAGAAATTTAATTGTTGCTAAGAAAGGAATTATAGATGGAAATCAATGAGATAAAAAAACAAATTGAAGTATTAAAAGCGAAAGTTCAAACTGATCCTTGGCGTTTAACTTATCATCTTATGCCAGAGACGGGTTGGTTAAATGACCCTAATGGTGCCGTCCACTTTAAGGGTGTTTATCATATCTATCATCAATATGTTCCAGAGACCCCTCATGGTGGTGCAACGCATTGGGGGCATAAAACTTCGACGGACCTAGTACATTTCAAAGAGGAGCCCATCTTTATGTCACCGGACCAACCCTTTGATGAAGCAGGCGTCTATTCTGGTAGTGCGATAGTTGCGGGAGATGAGATTCACTTCTTCTATACTGGGAATGTCAAACATCCTGGAGACCATGATTATACTTTCAGTGGACGCGAACAAAATACTGTGCATGTTGTCTCTAAAGATGGCTTTACTATTGAGTCTAGGGAAGTTGTTATACCACACGAAGCTTATCCAGAAGGGTTTACAGACCATATTCGAGACCCGAAAGTCTTTGAATTAAATGATGTATATTATATGATTCTTGGTGCAAGAACGCGTAATAACATAGGAGCCATCTTGCTTTATAGTTCGAAGAATTTATCCGATTGGACATATGAGGGTGAATTTATAACTGCTAGTGATGACCAAGGTTATATGTGGGAGTGTCCAGATTATTTTAAGCTTGAGGGTACGGATGTATTATTGTTTTCACCCCAAGGTATCTTGCCAACAGCTTACCAATACCATAATCCTCATGCATCGACATATATGCTTGGTGAAGTTGATTGGACCGCTGATAAAAAGGAATATCAAGCTCGAACTGACTTTATTGAATTAGACCACGGCTTTGATTTTTACGCACCACAAACTTTTGAAGATGATCAAGGGCGAAGAATTATGTGGGCATGGATGGGTATTAGTGATACTAGTCCTGAGTATGTTAATCCAACGATAGCCAGAGGGTGGCAACATGCTTTAGCGATGCCAAGACAATTGACGATTGAAGACGGCCAATTAAAACAACGTCCACTTGAAGAATATAATGTCTTGAGGAAGAATGAACTGTCTGTAATGTCTGAAGCAATGCATGCTACATCACTACAAGGTGAGGTTTATGAATTGCTGATTGATTTTGAACAAGTACCTAGTCAGTTTGAATTAAACTTAAGACAAGATAGCCAACTTAGCTATGATGCTAAAGAAGGAGTACTTCGCTTGAGTCATGGAGAAAGTGGTTATGGAAGACGCCACCGCTATATACAATTATCTGACCAACCTTTACAACAATTACGTATCTTCTCAGATACCTCCTCTTTAGAAATCTTTGTGAATGATGGGGATGCAGTCTTCACCAGCCGTGTCTACCCGCAAGAAGGGGCGGATAAGATTGAGTTACATACGGATGGATTAGCTAAGGTCACTTATTGGGACTTAGTAAAATAATTAAATAGTAAATATTAATCATCAAGCCAACGACCGTTACTCACTGCTTCACTAGAGCTGTAACGGTCTTTTTTTATTTAAAGTCTTATTATAGCGCTAGTGGACTATTCTTGTTAAAATGAAAGAGATAGATGATAGATGAAAAGTTAGGAGGAAATATATATGAAGATTATTCCAATTAAGGCTTTTTCTGATAATTATATATGGTTGATTCAAGAAGGCTCTCAAGCTGTGGTGGTCGATCCAGGTGAGTCCCAAAAGGTTCTGGCTTACTTGAAAGATAATGACTTAACCTTGACCACTTTATTATTGACTCATAACCATGATGACCATGTAGCTGGTGTCAAAGACTTGCTGGAGGTCTATCCAGACGTCACAGTCTATGGGCCTCAAGAGACCGCAGAGTTATCTAACCAGATCGTGGCAGATGGGGACCGCTTTGAATTGATGGGTGAATCAGTGCAAATAGTTAAAAGTGAAGGCCATACAAGGGGGCATATTTCTTATATTATGGGTAATATGCTGTTTTGTGGAGATGCCTTATTCTCAGCGGGATGTGGCCGTGTCTTTACAGGGGATTATCAAGCCCAATATGATGCCTTACAGACATTCAAAGCATTAGATGACAACGTTGTCGTATATGCAGCTCATGAATACACTCAAACTAATCTACGTTTTGCCTTGTCAGTTGAGCCGAATAATGTCATTCTTCAAGAAGCATTAGCTGAAGTGGGTAAAATGTTAGAAGCTGGCAAACCAAGCTTACCTACAACTATTGGACGTGAGAAAAAGATTAATTTATTCCTACAGGCAGAAGACTTAGGAGAATTCATTGAATTACGTCAAGGACGCGATCAATTTTAATTTGAGGGGGAGTGTGTCATGGAATTAGTACTCATAAGACATGCAAAAGCAGAGGAAATCTACGAAGGTATTGATGACATCGACCGTCAATTAACGGAAAAAGGTAAAGACAAGTTTGCTAAGATAGCTGTTAAAATTGCCGACAGATTGAAAGAAGTTGATTCAGACCAACTTATTGCATGGTCAAGTCCTGGGACTCGCGCAATGGAAACGGCAGAGATACTCATTCAACAAATGATGCTAGAGACTATTTACTTACAAAGCTTTATCTATGATGGTGGCATAGAAAACTTGCGTGAAGCCTTGGTGGATATTGATGAAGAGATGACGGTCTTGGTCTTTGGCCACGAACCCATATTAAGTGGCTGGATAGCATCCATTACTGGAGAAAAAGTTCGAATGCGTAAAGGGATGGCAGTTAGTATGAAGTTAGAGAACTTAAACCCGATCCAAGGCGAAGTGCAGTGGATGGTGGAGCCAGAGTAATGAGTTAAAAGAAGTGCTAGGCACTTCTTCTTTGGAGAGAAAGGAGGTCTTTATCTGAAACCACAGTATTTGAATTTAATGCCTAGTTTAGAAGATGAGAAGCGTTGGGTGGCGGAGATAACCGGTCGAGATGAAACCTTTGTCTTGAAGCGAGACTTTCAACCGGAAGCTAAACCCGGTGTATGGGAGATGTATGATGGTTGGTACCAAATCCATGGTCAAGTTGAAGGGATTACCCCTTTTAAGAAAGAATACGTCCGTGTTCTTGACGGCAAAATGACGCGACGACTTCCATTTCGTTATGTAGTTCAACATGTTCCGGAAATTCTTGCTATGGAAGATGAGCGGAAAGATCGCCTAAAACATCAGATTAGAACGGTCTTTGAAGAGATTATTAAAGCATCGCCTTATGAACAAGTTAGAGAGGCGATTGAGATGCAGCGAGATGACTTGGACATGGTTGAGACTTCCGAGCAATTATTGAACGGACTCAGGGTGTTACGTCAACGCAAAGATAGTATTATTAAGCAGTATAATGACGCCTTTAGCCAATGGAGTGACCATATGGAATAGTCAAGGGCTAAGCGGTTGGAAAGTAAGCTGAATGTATTAAAAATATTAGAAAATTTAATTTAAACTATCCTTTTTGTGATTGTGCTAACTGTTGATCACTTCTTACTTACTTGTGTTAGTGAATACGTCTGGAATATTGTCATAATAAGGATTGTGATACTTTTCGTGATTGTTTATATGATGGATTTCATATGTAACCTCATTGAGAATTATGCATTAATCCTTTTTTTATGGTCATAATTGTGGGCGGTTTTTAAGAAGAATAGGAGATAATGCAAAGGGCGAGAAATTTATTAAAGTCTCAGACCTGTATTCTATCGTGGAAATCGGATAGAGCTTGTTTATGAAAGTGAGTGAACAGTTTGCCCTTACATCATCAGTACATGCTCAAGTCAACCTATTAGGTTGGTTTTTCCAAGCCATTATTGACGCTCAAGAATACGCTATCGGCTCAGTGATTGCTGAAGTGGGCGGGATGTTTATTGAGATTGGATTGCTCAGTTTTGTTTGAGATATTTTCCGTAGTATGAGTAAGTGATGATACCTTAGTCAATGCACCAAGATGTGTTGACTAAGGATTTTTTATACAACAAATAAGCCCGCTAGAGCGCGAGCTTATGAATGTTTATTCTGACAATAGTCCTTCTGATACTAAGAATTCGTGAGCAACGTCTTCGGCAAGTGCATCTTCAAAGACAACTTGATAATTCATCTGGCGCATCTGTTCATCTGCGATGCGTCCCGCTAATACGCTAAGAATATCTTCTAGTTCAGGATGTTCTTCGAGCAACTCTGTCTTCATGAGTGGAGCCCCTTGGTAAGGTGGGAACAGACTCAAATCGTCCTCTAGCACCACTAAATTATAAGCGGCAATCTCTGCATCAGTACTATAAGCATCCATTAAGTTGATATCTCCTTTTTGGATGGCGGCATAACGAAGTTGCGGCTCCATCGTGACGACATCGGCGAATTGAATACCATATAAGTCTTGAATACCTAAATAACCATCTTGGCGGTCGTTAAATTCTAGCGTGAATCCAACCTTCGCATCTTGACTAGCATTTGCTAAGTCAGAGATGGTTTCTAAATTATGCTCTTTGGCAAATTCTTCGGTCGTTGCGAGCGTATAAGTATTGTTAAAAGTCATAGGTTCAAGTAAAGTCATGTCGTATTCTTGAGCTAAGCCTTCTTTTGCTAATTGGTAGACTTCTTCTTCACTCATCCCTGCTTCTGGAATCTCCCCAATGAGATCTGCTAAAACCGTTCCAGTGAATTCCGGATAGATATCGACTTCACCAGATCTCAAGGCATTGAATACAAAAGTCGTCTTGCCAAAGTTTGGTTCAACGGAAACATTCAAATCCGTTTGATTTTCAATTAATAATTTATACATATTCATCAAAATCTCAGGCTCAGAACCTAATTTTCCTGCAATGACGATATCATCTTCGGTATCGAAAAATTGCGGAACGACAATCACGCCACCAATTAGAACAATCGCTGAGGACAAGATAATCATTGTCTTTTTAAAACTGGAGGTCTGAATATGCCGTAGTATCTGGTCGAATATAATCGCAAGTAGAGCTGCTGGAACGGCCCCAAGAATGATTAAGTTATAATCACCTCGGTCAATACCTAACAGAATCAAACTACCCAATCCACCAGCTCCAATTAAAGCAGCTACCGTCGCGGTTCCAATAATTAATACCATAGCTGTTCGAATCCCTGCCATAATAACCGGCATCGCTATCGGGAGTTGGACTTTAATTAATTTACGCCACTGACCCATCCCCATCGCTTCAGCTGCTTCATCTAAAGACGGATCGATATCCATAATTCCAGTATAAGTGTTTCTTAAAATGGGCAGCAAAGCATAAATCACTAAGGCCATAATTGCTGGCACTCTACCTATACCAACTAATGGAATTAATAGCCCTAAGATGGCAAGGGATGGAATAGTTTGGAAGATAGCTGTAATTTGAATGATGGGTTCGGCAATTTTAGGTCGTTGCGCTAGAAAAATTCCCAACGGTACCGCAATGAGAACAGCGATGAAAAGTGAAATAAATGACAATTGCATATGTTCAACAAGAGCAGTTGTTAAATCTCCACTACGACTTTGTAAAGTTGTGAATAAATCGCTCATGATACGGCCTCCCTCACTGGATTATTACGACTCGCATAATATTGAATCAAATGTTGGCGATTAATTAGATAAGCTTCTTTAGACTCAGATAATTGGACTGCGATACATTCGTTTTCTGACAAGATATTGTTTAAGTCGTCTAAAGTATTGTCTTCACTCAGTAATGGCAGGCCTTCTATGGATTCAAGTGTCACCAGGTCCGCAAACTGATTTTGTACTAATTCTTTGACGGTCACTGTTTTTCGTGCATCCATATAAGATTGTGGTAAACCTGTTTTGATAAAGTTTTGAACAAAATCATTAGACGGTTGCTCTAAGATTTCATCGGGGGTTCCAATCTGTTCGATGTTCCCCATATTCATTAAACACATGCGGTCCGCTAATTTCATCGCTTCTTGCATATCGTGGGTTACAAAGACAATGGTTTTATTGTATTTATGATGCAAATCTTTAATATCTTCTTGAAGTGAATGGCGAGACACCGGGTCAAGAGCGCTAAAGGGCTCATCCATGAGGATAATATCAGGATCAGCAGCTAAGGCGCGAACGACTCCAATTCGTTGCTGTTCACCACCAGATAATTCAGAGATAGCTCTTTGACGGTACTTATCAGGATCTAAATTTACAGTAGTTAATAGTTCTGTAACGCGATCATGTTTCTTTTCTTCCGGCCATTTTAACATTTCCGGAACGACTAGAATGTTTTCTTCAACTGTCATATTGGGGAATAAAGCAATTTGTTGCAAGACATAACCGATATTCCACCGTAATTCTTGAATATCATAGTCATTAATATTTTTACCTTGAATATGTATGCTTCCTTCTGACAGTGGAATTAATTGATTAATCATTTTGAGCGTGGTTGTTTTTCCACTTCCACTTGGTCCAATGAGCACAAAAAATTCATTTTCTTTAATATTTAAAGTAAAATCTTTCACGACAACGTTGTTGCCATAGCGTTTATATACATGTTCAAACTGAATCATCATGACCCTCCTTTTTAAACTTCTTTCATTATAACAAACCCTTTGAAAAAACTATAAATATAACAACTTTAATATAGTTCCAATTCACAAACTATTTGATCATTGACTGAAATTAAGCAAAAATATTTAAAACAATTTGATAAAAAAGACTTGACAGGAAATCGCTTACATGTTATTATTTGATTGTAGTAAAGAGAGATGCAACTGAAGTAAAGATAGGCGTTTCACTCTTTACGACAGAACCATCTTATGGGTTCGGTAGCGAAGTAATGCTGCAGGTGCACAGGTATTTCATCCGTAGGTAATCGAAGAAAGATTTGGATAGTGACTTTAATAGAGTTTAGTAGCAATGTTAAAGTTCAGTAAATATTTAGGAACAAAGGATTACAGCAAGACATTGTAAGTGTGAAGAAATTTACAAAATTAAAACGGATGAAGTGCACAGAAGTCATGTAATATTAGAGTAGATAGTCATCAAGATGTAGAATAACGTAAGGTCAAAGAGGTAATCTACAGATACTATTGAAATGATTAAGACATGACTATAAGAAGAAGGAGGAGCGAAAGCTCCTCCTTTTTATTTGTTCAAAGACTGCTAGTAGGGGTGGTACTGCGCCAAGTGGAGATCATAGATGACGCAGTTAGTGCCGAAGTGCGCCAAATTGCTAGATAGCTTTTCGCCCCTAGTTCAAGTTGCGCCGAGTCGGTAGTTAGCTTTGCGCACCGAGAATGAAACTGCGCTAAATGGGTGGTTCCTTTGTCGCAGTCAGTGTCGAAGTGCGCCAAGTTGCTAGAAAGCTTTTCGCACCTTGGTTGAAATTGCGCCGAGTCGGTAGTTAGCTTTGCGCACCAAGAATCAAACTCCGCCAAGTGGAGATCTTAGATGACGCAGTATATGTTGTGTTGTGCCAAGTTGCTAGATAGCTTTGCGCTACTTGTTTCAATTTGCGCCAAGTTGGTAGCTAAGATTTCGCACCGAGAATCGAGTTGCGCCAAGTGTAGATCATAGATGACGCAGTTTATGTTGTGTTGTGCCAAGTTGCTAGATAGCTTTGCGCTCCTTGTTTCAATTTGCGCCAAGTTGGTAGCTAAGATTTCGCACCGAGAATCAATTTGCGCCAAGTGTAGATCATAGATGACGCAGTATATGTTGTGTTGTGCCAAGTTGCTAGATAGCTTTTCGCTCCTTGTTTCAATTTGCGCCAAGTTGGTAGCAGGATTTCGCACCGAGAATCGAGTTGCGCCAAGTAAAACACATGAACACCAATTTACCATGATATACACGGAGCGACTTATTCTAATCAGCTGAAATAATCAAAAGTGTAGCTCAATCAAAATAAAACATTGTTTTAGAGAAAGCTCTCTCAATAGATGTTTTGGGATTATTATAATGGGAAAACTTTCGGGAACCCGTTAAAGCAAAATGTTTCGAAAGGATTCTTTGTATAGATCGTCTGAGTCCAGGCTCGCCGATAAACCTATTAACTATAGAAAAAGTTAAGTCCTTTTCATAATTTAATAATCCGATCTCGCAAATAGTCCTAACAATCGCACGTTCCTTCGATTCCGTGGCCTTACAATTAACACAGTGCAATATAAACTTATTACTCTGGTTGCTTAGCTTTATTTTATAATGACATTGGGGACATAATATCCCACCTTGAATATTAGTGATGAATTTTTGTTCGTCATATTGTTCTTTAACAAATTCTTCTATAGTATTTTCCATAAGTAAATTTGCAATTGATTCTGAAAACTCAGATTTTTTTACAGAGTTATTACTGAATTTTTCATGTTCGTTGCGAATAAAACGAGCAATTTGCCATCGTTTTAAATAATGTTCCTGCATGTCTTGATAGAATGTGACAGTATCTTCTTCATTAATTAGTATGAGTTTTGAAACTAGAGGCAGCTCAATATTTAATTCGGAAAAAATTAAGCTAAGTATTTCATTTTGGCGGTTAAGTTGTGTGAAGTAATTTCGATACTGTTGACCATTTTTCGAGTTATACCATGAGTTGTCTCTAAATTCATAATCACTAACTAAATTTTTTACTTCAAAATGATAAATAACGTGGGGGCTAATGACCAATGTATCAATTTGGATTTTTCCAAAATCTCTGGCGAAGTTCAAATTATGTAAAATCTGCCAGCCGGTTGGAACGTGTTGGTTCAGTATACGATCAAAAACAACTTGGCCTTGGTGTCCTACTTGCAACGCCCACAATCTTTTCTTAGACTCGTCGGGTAACTGATAGCGACGGTCTAACACTTCTAAAAATTCTAAATAAAATGGCTTATCCATTTATTCAACTCCTTTCATATCCACCTATATATAAATACACTAAAAATGATTAAATCCATTATTTTTTAAGTAAGTTTATAAAATAATAAAAATTTAGAGATGAAATTGGTGAAGCAGTGACTAAATTGAATAGTGGTGTTTATAAAATATCAAGTGTTCAGGTTGGCTTGCGCAGTTATTGCCGAAGTACGTCAAGTGTTAAGGTTAGCTTGCGCAGTTATTGCCGAAGTGCGCCAAGTGTTTATTTCGGATTGCGTAGTCAGTGTTGAAGTGCGCCAAGTGTTTAGTTTAGGTTGCGCAGTTATTGCCGAAGTGCGCCAAGTGATTGGTTCAGTTGTCGCAGTTAGTGTTGAAGTGCGCCAAGTGTTAAGGTTAGCTTGCGCAGTTATTGCCGAAGTACGTCAAGTGTTTAGTTTAGATTGCGTAGTCAGTGCCGAAGTGCGCCAAGTGATTGGTTCAGTTGTCGCAGTTAGTGTTGAAGTGCGCCAAATGGCTAGCCCAGTTGTCATAGTTAGTGTTGAAGTGCGCCAAGTGATTGGCTCAGCTGTCGCAGTTAGTGTTGAAGTACGCCAAGTATTTAGGTTAGCTTGCGTAGTCAGTGTTGAAGTACGCCAAGTGATTAGTCAAGATGTCGCGCCAAGCCACTTGTCAACTTCTTTTCCACTTATATTGGTTTTGTTTATTGTACAATTTTCTAGGGTATGTAAACGGAATCAAATAGGAAAGGCTGATGGAGTATGCTATGATTGGGTTGCTGAAATAAATAAGGAGATGAGACAATGCTAAATGCAATTAAACGTGTGCCAGCAGGAACATTCTTAGTTCCGATGTTAGTGAGTGCGATTTTGTATACTTTCTGGCCAGATCTATTCCAAATTGGTGGATTAACTAACCATATATTTGGTGGGGCAGGAACAAATGGAATTGTAGGTGCTATTGTCTTCTGTTCGGGAACAGGAGTGGACTTAAAGAGTATTACGACGACATTGAAGCGTCATGGTGTTCTATTGCTACTTAAATTTATTGTTAGTGTTGCCTTAAGTTTGTTGTTCTTAAAGTTCTTTGGTCATACTGGAATTCTTGGTGTAAGTGGTCTAGCTTTTGTTATCGTTATTTGTTCACTTAATCCGGCGGTATACTTATCGTTAATGCAACAATACGGAACAACGTTAGATGCAGCGATGTATGGTATTACAGGACTTTTTAGTATTCCTGCGGTGCCGATGATTGTTTATGGAATTGCTAGCGGTGGTGGTATCGACTGGATGCCTATTATTAGTACATTAATACCAATGGCTGCGGGGATTACTTTTGGGAATATTGATCCAGACTTTAAAGGGTTCTTCTTACCAGCACTTCCAGCCTTAACATTCTTAATGGGTTGGAACTTAGGTTATGGGATGAACTTAATCGAAGCCTTCAAAGCAGGGGGCGGAGGAATCGTAGTAACGATTGTCTTCTACATCGTAAGTGTTATTTACTTCATTGTTGACCGCAATATTCTTAAAAATGATGGAACAGTTGGAGCGAGTTATATGACTGTTGCTGGACTATCAGTATCAACGGCTGCTATTATTGGGGGAATCTATCCAGAAACTTTAGGTCAATATGTTGTGCCTGCCGCTTCTCAAGTAATGATGGCTATGGCGATTACTAGTGTGATTACGCCACCAATTGTTGCGAAAGTATCGAGTAAAAACAAATAATTAAATGACAGACATTTCCTTTCAAACGGGAGTGTCTTTTTTTGTTTGCGTATTAATAGTTGCTAATACTCAATCATCGCGAATCTTCTATCTTAAAAGTAAAAAAATTAAAAAATTTCACATTATCAATCAAGATAATTTTATTGTTAAATAAATTATGTTATATTTAATAATATAATTTAACAGAAGTCATTTAAAAAAGAGAGGAAGTGATTATGAGTAAATTTTATCAACGACAGATTAATGATATCGTTGAAGAGTTTGACGTCAACATTGACGATGGACTCAAGGCATCGCAAGTTGAAGCACATCGCCAAGAATACGGGGAGAATGTGTTGGAGGAGTCTGAATCCAAGTCCAAGTGGCAAATATTTCTGGAGAACTTGAATAATATTATTGTTTATTTACTAGGGGTTGCGGTCATTATCTCTATTATAATGGGAGATTGGATTGAAGCAATCGCCATATTACTTGCAGTACTGATCTCGGTTTTAACGGGATACTTTGTAGAATTAGGTGCACAACAATCAGTTGAAGCCCTTCAATCAATGGTTGATACTAAAGCGAATGTACTAAGAGATGGCGAAGAGGTCGAGATTGATTCGAGTGAATAAGTTGTAGGAGATATTGTCGTTCTAGAAGAAGGTGATGCAATTTCTGCGGATGGAAGGTTAATTTCTACCAACAACTTAGCTGTTATGGAAGCCGCCTTAACCGGAGAATCCGAAGCAGTTGATAAGGACCATGAAGTAGAGTTCTCAGAAGAGGAGTCTTTAGGAGACCAAGTGAATATGGTCTTCTCCGGAACAGCCGTTACGCGTGGTAAAGGCCGAGCTGTCGTGACAGCTGTCGGGATGCAGACAGAAGTGGGACGAATCTCTAAGTTGATGGACGAGGATGAAGAACGAGAGTCACCATTAGATAAAGAAATTGACCAACTAGGGAAAACATTGATTATGGTTGCCTTTATCGCTGCCGCATTGGTCCTACTCATTGGTATTATGAATGGCCAAGATATCGCTGAGATGCTTCATGTCGCAGTCATTCTAGCAGTTGCCGCGATTCCTGAAGCAATGCCGGCAGTAGAAACTATTACTTTATCTAATGGAATGCAGTCTATGGCAGATCATAATGCCCTGGTAAAAAGCTTGTCAGCAGTAGAAACCTTAGGGTCGACCTCAGTCATTGCCAGTGATAAAACAGGAACTTTAACAGAGAACCAAATGATGGTTGAGCGCATTATTATTAATAAAGACCTTAGCTTTGAAGTAAGTGGGAAAGGTTATGAACCTGAGGGGCAGATTACTTATCAAGGTGAACATGTTGATCTCACTGAAGAGAATATATTAAACAAAGATGACTTAAATGAGAATGAGACGGTTTTAATCAAGTTGATTACTGATGGATTTTTATCTAGTAATGCGACTTTAGTCAAAGCTGATGAAGTACGGGAAGATAATAGTGACGATTCAGACGAAGAATCAGAAGAATACGTCATTAAGGGTGACCCAACGGATGGGGCCTTAACCGTCTTAGGTCATAAAATTGGGATGAGCGAAGAGTTTATGAAAGAAAAAGGGTTTGAAGAAGCTGGAGAGATCCCTTTTGATTCTGACAGAAAATATATGGCCTCCTTGTATAAAAATCCTAACGATTCTTACCGCTTAATTATTAAGGGAGCCATTGATGTAGTTATGGATTACACGGATACAAACGAAAAAGGTAAGGCTTTTTGGCAAGAAAAGAATGAAGAACTAACCGAGAATGGAAACCGTGTGATTGCCTTAGCAGGCCATACATTTGATGATGAAGATCAAGTTAATCAGATTTTAGAAGATATGGAAGCTTGGTTTGAGAACAATCCTAATGTGATGACGATTGATGGTATCTTTGGAATTATGGATCCGCCTCGACAAGATGTTGCTGAGTCGATTAAGCAAACGCAAGAAGCGGGCATTGAAGTGAAGATGATAACTGGAGATCACCCAAGAACCGCGTCAGTCATTGCCAAGGAGATTGGTATTAATCATTGGGACAATACTATGACTGGTAAAGAAATTGATCAAGAACATGAGTCTGATGGCTTTATCGACCGTATTCGTGAAACAGCTGTCTTCGCTCGTGTCTCCCCAGAGAATAAATTACAAATTGTCCGTGCCTTACAAGATGAAGGTGAAATCGTCGCTATGACAGGGGACGGCGTGAATGATGCGCCAGCGCTAAATGGTGCAGATATTGGTGTGGCGATGGGGATTCGTGGGACAGAAGTGGCAAAGGAAGCATCGGATATGATTTTAACTGATGACCGTTACTCCACCATTGTGGATGCTGTGCGACAAGGACGGATTATCTTCGAGAATATTAAGAAGTATGTTTCATTCTTGTTTGCCTGTAATATGGTTGAGATTGTTTCAATCTTGTTGACAATCGTTTTCCTATTACCTATGCCTATTCAACCTTTACATATTCTATTTTTAAACCTCTTAATTGATATCGGTCCAGCTATTTCACTAGCATATGAAGAAGCTGAAGCGGATGTTATGAAGCAACCCCCAAGAGATCCTGAGAATGGTTTAGTGAATAAAGCTTTCTTAAGTCGGATTATTACGAGCGGGATTATCATTGGATTAGGTGCCTTTGGAATATTCTATTACTTCCATCAATTGACGGATGTATCATTAGAGTACGCCCAAACTGTGACTTTTACTTATATGGCTGTAGCACAATTAATGCATGTCTTTAACGTACGTAAGTTACATTCTTTTGGATTAGACAAGTCGTTCTTTAAGAACAAATTGCTCATTGGTGCGATGGGGCTGAGTGTTGTCTTACAACTGATGGTTATTTATGTGCCATTCTTCAACACTGTCTTCAAAACTGAAGCTATAGACCTTTCAACATGGGGAATCGTTGTAGCTTTCGCGATTTTAGTAACCTTAATTGTTTACTTAATTAAGCGATTCTTCTTAGGCAAAGAAGGCTTAGAATAAGCACGGAAGATATAAAAGAACCTCAATCATGAACATACGTCATGGTTGAGGTTCTTAGTTGTTATTTTGTAGCTAGAGCCACTTGGTCAAAAAGGATTTTGAAGAAAAACCCTAAACCAATCGTTAATAAAATGTGCCCAATACCAGCAATCCCTGACATCATAGCAGACGACTCATAGCCTAAGACAATCATGGAACCGTGGATTAACATGATGAGCAAGCTCAACCCAAGTCCTGATTGGTAGAACATATTGAATCGCTTATAAAATTTGTGGTTGCTAAGTTGGAATTGAGATTCTAATAATAAAACAATCAGGAAGAAAAACATTCCTAAAATAAGTGCATGAGTATGTAACACATTGATTTGTGTGTCACCAGTAAAATCATTGAACCGCTTGAATTCTCGCGCATAAACTCCAAAAAATAAACCGATAATCATATACCACATTGACGTACGTGTTAATTTTTTAAGCAATAATAAACACTCCTTTATTTCTTTTTCTGATTCAAACCTTCTCTTAACCACTTCATCTTAAAGCTTAAATCCTCTATTAACTGCTCACTACTCCAATCATTAGCAATATAATCATTCCAAGCTTGGATAACCAACGCCATAATAAAGTATAAAAAGCTAATTGCTTCGGTTTCGTTATCAATCCATAGCTGATTTTTTTCTAAGATATCAAACCATGCTTGGAACATCGTTGATTCTGAGGGTGTTTTCCGTCTTTTGGAGATCAATAGATGATCACTTTTTGTTAAAAAAGAAAGTATCATACGATTAGGATCTTCAGGAGACTTCAGAGTCATCTCCAGTAAAAACTGATTAATTCCTAGGAATAAATCTTCTTCCGAATTACAAATATACCGCATAATCTTAATATGCACCTTGCGAGCTGACTGTGAAATCATATAACGATTAGCATCTTCTAAATCAACAAAATACTTATAAAACGCACCACGTGAAATTTTCATCTTAGTAACAATGTCTGAAACTTTGACTTGGCTTAAAGGCTGATGATAAAAAGTCTCCAATAAGATATTCTCAATCTTCTGACGTTTATCAGAAGGTAAGTTAAAAAATGTTTCGTGTGGCATAATCAACATCCTTTGAAGTGTATTAGTTAGTAGAAAATCGCTTAGAGTGTGTAGAAATGTTCGAAAGTGACATGTTGTCACTTTATAAAGTATAGCATAAAAATTTAGAATTGGAAATGAGTGAAAGAACGATAAAATAAACAACCTCTTGTTTTGGAAAGTTGTGAGCTTGTTATATACCAGATTAGTGGAGAGGACTAGTGTTGTTGAGGCGCATCTCATTGTCTCAGTTGACGTATTCGCACGGTAAGAACGCCATCTGAGACAATGAGATGGCGTACTTAGAGAGGGGTTGTGCCAAGTGATTGGTTAAGATGACGCAGTCTGTGCTGAGGTGTGTCAAGTGCTAGGTTCAGTTGTCGCAGTATATGTTGGGTTGCGCCAAGTGCTAGGTTCAGATGTCGCAGTCTGTGTTGGGTTGTGCCAAGTGCTTGTTTCAGATGTCGCAGTCAATGTTGAGGTGTGCCAAGTGCTTGTTTCAGATGACGTAGTCTGTGTTGAGGTGTGCCAAGTGATTGATTCAGTTGTCGCAGTCTGTGTTGAGTTGCGCCAAGTGCTTGTTTCAGATGTCGCAGTCAATGTTGAGGTGTGCCAAGTGATTGATTCAGTTGTCGCAGTCAATGTTGAGGTGTGCCAAGTGATTGATTCAGTTGTCGCAGTCTGTGTTGGGTTGCGCCAAGTGATAGGTTCAGTTGTCACATTAACCCGATTTGTACGCCAACTTACTGACTAAGCTGACGCTTTGAGAGGTCATTGGAGTCAACTCTCGTCTTTAGTTGTCACTTAGACACAAAAAGCGTCAACCCTTATTAGCAGTTGACGCCGATTTGAATTATCTTGACTTTAGAAACTACTGTTCTCCTCAGTTAAAAACTGAGCTTCTTCTTCAGTAGTATTACGACCGAGTGCTTTATTACGGTGAGGGTAACGTCCGAAAAGGTCGATGATTTTCTTGTGTAATTTTTCGTAATGTAAGTTATTGTCATTGCCAATGTCTGTGAAGATTTCAAGCGCCCATTCATGGACTTTAGCTGATTCAGAATGCATAAAAGGCATCACAGCAAAGACTTGTTCTTGCTCATTGAATGATTCTTTATAAGCAGGGAGCTGGTACAATTCTTGCGAAAGAGCTAGTGCCATTGGATCTTGGGCAAAGCTTTTTGGTGAGCCGCGCCATAGGTTGCGAGAGAATTGGTCGAGAACTATAATCTCAGCAAGTCTACCATATGGATCTTCGCGCCATTCCCATAGCTCGCCTTTAGTAGCTGCTTTCCAAGTATCTAAGAAATTATCTCGAATTTTTTTATCGAAAGCATCATTTTTTGCAAATAATAATTCAGCATTTTCAGTTGCAAACCAAAAATCTAAAACATCTTTAAAATTATATTGTGACAAAATAATCCCTCCTATTATGAACTAAAGTTAATATTATTTGAAGATATGAATTAACGTATTTATAATAAAGCAAAAGGATGTGACTATAATGAGATTATATATGAAACAAAAAATGTTTTCATTCAAACAAGATTTTAATATTATTGATGAGAACGAGCAGCCAGTTTATAAGGTAGATGGGGAATTTATTACGATTGGGAGAAAAATGCATATAATAGACTTAAGACACAATGAAGAGGTAGCCTTAGTGAAACAAAAGGTGCTGACTTTATTACCTCAAGTTGATGTATTCGTACACGGGCAACAAATCACGTCAATTCGTAAAAAATTAACATTCTTCAAACAAGAGTATGATGTGAGTGATTTAGGTTGGAAAATTACTGGTGATATCTGGGCACATGATTATGATATCTTCGATGCCGAAGGTGATCACATTGCTTCTATATCTAAGAAGTACTTTGCGATGACGGATAGTTATGAATTTTCAATCAACAATGAAGAGGTGAATCCAGTATATGTCATCGCAGTTGCATTAGCGATTGACGCCGTGATGGATAGCAAATAATAATAAGTAAATGTAGATGAGGGTTGAGATGGTTAAGTATATTGTAAGGGAGATTTTAAGTATTCTAATATGGGTTGCTGTCTTCTTTTTAGGAACTAAAGTTTTTTACAGCTATGTCATGGAGCCTTTTGTAGTAGATGGAAGATCGATGGAACAGACACTTCACCATGGTGAGAGAATGTTTATGCTGAAGCTAGCTGATATAGAGCGTTTTGATATCGTTGTATTCCCAGCTCCAGGTGGACCGATTCCTTCTGATCAACCTCAAAAATTATATATTAAACGAGTCATCGGCTTAGCAGGCGACACCTTATCTTATGAAAATGACCAACTCATCTTGAATGGTAAGGCACTTGAAGAGCCATATTTAAAGGCTTTGAAAGAACAATTCAATGGAAATTTTACCTCAGACTTTGATACAGCTGATTTCAGTGAAACAGGTGTGATTCCAGATGGTCAACTCTTTGTTATGGGTGATAACCGCCGTAATTCTTTGGATGGACGTGCATTTGGCTTCATCGATATTGAAGATGTGATCGGTGAAGCGAATTATATTCACTGGCCATTAACATCTATGCGAACTTTAGACCAGTACAGGCTGAATAAAGATGGGACTGAAATTGTGGAGAGGGAATAGACTAGCAAAGTGACAAATAAATTTTATTCACAATTTAAATTGAACTTTAGTCAAATAGTCGCTATAATAACAGAGGATAGAATAGTAGATGTAATGATGGTTTTAGAGAATGTCACCTTGGCTGGAAGTGACTAACCCAATCGTACATTGAACCTACTACGACGATTTTTGGGTTTGCCTCCTTATCGGCTTCAAGCTGGTTAGTCATATCAATGGACTGACAACTAAGGTGGTACCGCGGAGTTTACTGTTCTTCGTCCTTAATTGGATGGAACAGTTTTTTTATGCAATTAAATATTATAGGAGGTTGTTACTATGGTAACAAGAAAAGAAGATTTTTCAAAATGGTATATTCAAACAATTCAACAAGCTGACTTAATGGATTATTCACCCGTTCGTGGTTGTATGATTTTCAAGCCGAATGGTTATGAGGTTTGGGAACATATTCAAGATGCAATGGATGTCCGCTTCAAACAAGAAGGGATTCGTAATGCATACTTCCCAATGTTAATTCCAGAAAGCTTCTTCAATAAGGAGAAAGATCATATCGAAGGATTCTCACCTGAATTACCTTGGGTAACAGAAGCAGCTGGGGAGAAGTTGGAAGAACGTCTTGCTTTACGCCCAACTTCTGAAACGATCATAGGTGATGCATTCTCTAAATGGATTAACTCATACCGTGACTTACCATACGAGATTAACCAATGGGCTAACGTATTCCGTTGGGAGAAACGTACTTTACCATTCTTACGTACTTCTGAATTCTTATGGCAAGAAGGACATACGGTTCACGCGACTCCTGAAGAAGCCCAAGAGCGTACGCAACGTATGTTAGATGTTTATGCAGAAGTAATTGAAGGTACTTTAGCTATCCCTGTCTTTAAAGGAGAGAAAACTCCTTCAGAGCGTTTTGCGGGTGCAGAACGTACTTATTCTGTTGAAGCCATGATGCAAGACTCTAAGGCTGTTCAAGCAGGAACAAGTCATTTTATGGGAACCAAATTTGCGGAAGCTTTTGACATTAAGTACTTAAACAAAGACAACGAGCACGTTTTAGCTTATACAACGTCATGGGGAACATCTACACGCCTTATCGGTGCGATGATTATGACACACGGTGATGACCAAGGATTGGTTCTACCACCAGCTGTTGCACCTCAACAAGTAGTGTTCATTCCAGTAGGACCTTGGCAAAAGAACCCAGCCATCTTAGACAAAGTCTATGAGCTAAACGCTGAATTAGCCTCACGCAACATTCGTACGGTCATTGACGCTAGCGATAACCGTCCAGGATTCAAATTCAACGAATGGGAACTTCGTGGTGCACCATTGCGTGTTGAATTAGGACCACGTGACTTAGAAAACAATAAAGTGATTGTTAAAGCGCGTGACCTAGACGATAAAGTGGATGTGTCATTCGATGACTTCGCTGACTACATCGTGAAAGCCTTAGACGATATGCAAGTTCGCTTATTAGAATCAGCACGTGAGCGTAATGCTAAAGAAATCTATACACATATCAATACATTAGATGAACTCGAAGCTCATATCGAAGCGAAAAAAGAAGCGGGCGAGAACCCAGGATGGGTATTAGCTGGTTGGGATGGAACGGAAGAATCAGAAGCTCTTATCCAAGAACGCACTGGATTTACAACGCGTAACATTCCATTCGAAGGTATGGTTGAGAAGAAAGATGTATGTATCGTAACTGGTAAACCAGCCAAAGAAACAGTATGGTTAGCTCGCGCTTACTAAGATAAAATAATTATACGCCGACCGGCTCGTTACCCTAGAAATTGAGTCGGCCGGTTTTTTTCTGTCTTCAGTTGTGTCTACAAAACTGAGTGAAATAGACATTCTTGGACATGACTCGTCATTCAATTGGCAGGAATATTAAAAGTTGGTCACTTCAAGGGAATCAGTTGCTAACTCTGTGCAGAAAATTAGTGAATCTAGTCGCTATCCCAAGATTACAGTAGATTCCTTGGAAAATTCCCCATAGTAGTCAATCCAATGCGTTTTGACTGCCAAGAATCTCGTTCCGCTTTCTTTTTATAGCTATTCTGTTAGAAGAAGGCATCGGTAAGCAATTTTCCCATCCGCCTATTTTTTAAAAATAAAAAATAGACTTGCCTGTGCAAGCCTACTAGTATAGTAAAATCAAATTTAGAGTCTAGAGCCTATTAATAGCTCATAGCCATCACACTTTTAACCATTTACTTCAATAATGCTTCAGTTTCTTCCTTCACCTTCTGGATAAAGCGAATCGTCCCTTCGTCATAAGGGTGGCGAATACCACAACCTGGTGTCAAAATTAATTGGCGTCCTTCCGTTTCCATAATAGAGCGATAGATCTGATGGCGAAGCTTATTGCGTTTATTGTTGGTAATGTCCATACGTGCTATCCCACCCATAATGGTTTTGCCAGTATAGTCCATCCCTTCTTTTAATTCAGGTAAAGTTTCCCATATGTGCCAGTTAAAAACTTGAACTGGATAATCTTTGACTAAGTCGAACATAATGTCATTACCATGAACGTGAATGGTGTTAAACCAACCATCACGGGCGCCTTCCAATACTTGTAAATCATAAGGCACGCCGTAATCGCGGTAGACCCCTTCATCAACCTTCTCATAAGAGCTCATCTGACTAGCAAAATAGACACCTGAGGCACCTAGTTCAATGGCTTTTTCACTCAATTTTGCTGTTGTCTGGGCAATTTTGGCCAAAGCTTGGCGAATATAATCTTTGCCACTCTCAGCTTCTTCAACAAGGTAGTCAGCGAGCTTGCCTTGAGAGAGTTTGTCAGCAGTAGTTAAAGGACTGAAGACCGTCATAATAACTGGAGCTTCTCCATTAACTAAATCTAGTAACTGCTTCAGATGATCTAACTCCCGTTGAATGGCGGCAGACTGATCGATGTCTAATAGTGGAAGTTTAGCCCAATCGTCATAACTTTTAATCGGAGTATCGACTACTTTAGCCACACCACCCTTAGCCACTTCTGAGAAGTCGACGACTGTATTATAATCTTCGACGGCGTACATGCCGTTATTCATCGTTTTGATGAAATCTAAGTTATATTCTTTATATATATCATAAGTCGCTTGGGCAATTTTTTGCGGTTGGCGGTCAATTTCTGGTAGATGTGTCCAAAATGAAAAAGGAATTTGGCTAGTTTTTTTGCCAGCGATAGTTTGTTTAATTAAATCATTTTTATTCATGAATTACACTCCTTGTCTACGTGTATCACCAAACTGTAGTTTCAATTCGATACGGTTGAAGATAAGTTGTAAGATACCACAAATCAACCAATAAACGAGAGCAGCTGCCACGTAAGATTCTAAGTAACGGTAACTTAAAGCCGCTGCGAACCGAGCTTGGGCTAAGATATCAACTACTCCTACAGTGAATGCTAGAGATAGGGCTTTGATATTCTTCAAGAAGGCATTCAAGAACAGAGGGATTGCGACACTTAACGCTTGGGGGATGATGATGCGACGTAAGTTTTGTTGGCGGGTCATCCCGATGGATTGACCTGCTTCAATCTGACGAGGATCAATAGATTGGAAGGCACTCCGAATATTCTCAGATTCCACTGCAGCCTCCAGCAATGAATATGTAACAATAACAATGATTAAACTTGGAAACTCATGCGCCGGGTATGCTACCCCGAAGACACCCATTAAAGAACTCGCTGCTTCAGGTAGGCTGTACATCATCACAAAAAGATGTACGATTAATGGCACCCCACGCATATAAGAGATGAATAAGCTAATCAAAGGGGTCAAAATTGGAACAGGCTTCATCTTTAATTGGGCAAAGATGGCCCCGAATAGAATTCCCAAAATCAATACTACCCCTGCAATAATGAAGGTGCGAGGCACCGCTTCTAAGACAATCCAAATGGTATCCATCATAACTTGTAGATTAAAATTCAATGTACTCGACCTCCTTAACGTTTGAAGTAGCGACTATAGTACTTCTCAATCTGACTTAAGGAAAAGATGAGAATAGATGATAGTGCCCAATAAATTAATGCAATCGCAACATAAACTTCCAGTTGATAGATTCCGTAAGTGTTCGTAATAATGATATTAGCTTGCCCCATAATATCTACTAACCCAATTAGAAAAAGTAGAGAAGTATCCTTTAACAAGTCAATTAACGCATTACTTAAAGCAGGTAAAGCAATTGGAATCACTTGTGGGAAGATAATTCGCCGGTGACGTTGCCAAGAAGTCATCCCAACACTAATCGCCGCCTCATGCTGCTCGAGCGAAACAGATAAATAACTAGGGCGCAAAATTTCAGAAACAAAGGCGCCATTATATAAGACGAGAGCAACAACCGAAAATGTTAGTCGGCTAATCGAATTTATATTGATACCAAAATTTGCCAGTAAGACAGGTAGACCATAATAGACAATGAAGATGTGAATAATACCTGGCGTGCTGCGCATGAATGATGCGTAAATAGCAAATATTTGGCTAATAACTGGGATTTGTCTAATGCGGATAAAAGCAACGACAATGGCTAGTAAAAAGCCAAGGATCCCAGCTACAACAAAGATATAAAGCGTTAAGGGTAAAGTTTTTATGAGAGTAGGTAGGATCTCAATAATGAAAGAGATATCCATAATAAATCAACCTCCTTTTGATGTTATGTTGTCTCTTATTAGTTTAACACGGATAGGTGAATAGCTCACGGGAAATAAAGAATCCAATTCAAAAGAAAAGGTGTTATTAATACGATCCATCGTACTAACAACACCTGCTTTGAAACGGATGTTCAATCTATTCAGTTATTTCGTAGGCGAACATGTTCTCCCCGTACCATTTTTCTGATAATTCAGCCAATGTACCATCTTCTTTTAACTTAGCAATGGCTTCGTCTAATTTTTCCTTTAAGTCTTCTTGGTCTTTGGCAAGAACAAAGTAAGTAGGGTTGACTTGGACTGGCTCGTCGGCTGTGCCAACGTTTAAGTCTAATTCTTCAATAATATCATTAGCCCCTAAGTTAGAAGGCATAACGACCGCATCAGAAACTTCGTCATTCAATGCTTGGAATCGTTGAGCAAAGTTTCCACTTTCACCTAACTGAATATCAATTTGGTTATCTGGATGTTCTTCGTTATATGCTGTTAACAAGTTGAAGATTCCACCATTTGGTGTAACAGGGTGAACTGTTTTTCCGACTAAGTCATCTAAAGTTTGGATGGAATCATCATCAGCACGTTTGAAGATTTCAATCGTTGAGATCCCTGTATTTTCTTCTGGGAATAGGTATAGGTCTTCACGTTCCTCGTTCTTGAATAACCCCCCACCAATGAAGGCATACTTTCCAGTAACCAAACCAACTTGGGTTGCTTCGGCACTCACGCTTTCAATGTTTAAGTGATAGCCTTCAATCACATCGTTAATCGCATTAATAACATCAACTTCATAACCATCTAATTCTCCACTGTTATTAGTGAAACTTAATGGGTTTGAAGCATTCTCAACGGCAACGGTCAGTTCGATGACGTCTCCATCGGCTGTCGTTGCTTCACTTGGAGTATTCTCAGTAGTGTCTGCTACTTGAGATTCTTGGGCTGAATTATTGGCACTTCCACAAGCAACTAAGATTAGCGCTCCGAAAGCTAAGACTAAATATTTAATGTATTTCATACTTGTCATCTCCTTAATAAGTTTTTATTCATTATGGTTAAGCTTCCACAGAAAATGGATTCTCCAACTCTTGAACAAATCGACGAGTTCGCTCCTCTAAAGGATGGTTAAAGATCTGGTCAGGACTTCCATGCTCAACAATATGGCCGTTCTCCATAAAGACCACATGGTTGGATACATACTTAGCGAAGCTCATCTCATGAGTTGCGATAACCATGGTCATTCCTCTTTGTTTCACTTCTTGAAGAATCTTCAAGACTTCCGCAGAACGTTCAGGGTCTAAAGAGGAAGTGGGCTCGTCTAAAAGCATGACCTTAGGATTAAGCGCCATCGCGCGGGCAATACCGATTCGTTGTTGTTGACCACCAGATAATTGCATAGGGTAGTGGTCTAATTTATCACCCATTCCCACTAATTCTATTTGTTCGCGGGCAATCTTCTCAGCTTCTTCTTTAGATATACCTTGGACAATGACTAATCCTTCCATGACATTCTCTAAGACCGTCTTATTGCGGAATAAATTATAATTTTGAAAGACCATGGCCGTTTCACGCCGTAAGGCGATTTTCTCTTTCTCAGAGGCGTTTTGACAATTCACTGTGAGTTCATCGATTGTGACACTTCCCTTATCTGGACACTCTAAGAAATTAATAGCACGCAGTAAGGTTGTTTTACCAGTTCCACTTGGACCAATTAAAGCAACAACATCACCATCATTGACCTTCAAGTCAATCCCCTTGAGGACTTTATTATCACCGTAAGACTTCTCGATCCCTTCAACTTTTAACATCCTCTACCTCCTCGTTCCTCGTATTCTTATTCAAATAATAATTATATTATAAATAATTACGATTGTATATTGAATAGAATCGAATGCTAGTGTTTGGGAATAACGAATAGAAAGAGACTGCAACACATAGGATGCTTCTAGAATCATCCAATTAATCCCCTAAATACCATTCAAGACCATTTTTCCAAAATACATTCTCACATTCTTCTTCATTTAATACTTCTTGAATCAACTCTATATCTAAGCCAGAGAACCGATAAGCTGCCCGGGTCGATGGCAAGTCCGTTCCGAAGATTAAGCCTTTAGGATTCGCGTTATACAATTCACGAATCAATTGCTTAATGTCATCACGGCTATATTCAACACGGCCAAAGCCAGTTAGACGAATAGGGACGCCATGGTGTAAGTATCCAATCAGGTTTTCCGCCGGAACCTTAGTCATTCCAATATGGTCAATGGAGGTCGCTGGTAAAGACAGAATCAGTGATTTCAATTCATCGGTCACTTTGGCGATATCGACATAAAATTCTGTCTTCCAACCCAATAAATTGAAACACCTTGAAGAGAGTTCTTCAATCTCTTCTAAGGAACTACTTAAGCCACGGTATAAATTGAACCGAATGCCACGAATCCCAATATGATGTAATCTCTGTAACTCTTCATCGGTAACATCAAAGTGTAATTGCGTGATGCCAACGAACTGATCTCCAAGTTGCTTTAGCGCCTCTTCAAAGTAAGCTTGTTCATATCCTTGGAAGGAGCCAGACACAACAGCACCACCGATGGCTTTCAGACCTAATTGATTTAATTCTTCCTTATATTCATCCACAGAATAATAATCTGGAACAAAACCATTATTTTCTATTAAAGGAAAATTTGGATCAATAATATGAAAATGACTGTCAAAAATTTTCTGCATAACTTACCCCTTCCTATCTAAATAAAGAACATCAATACAATAATTGTAAGTGTTGAACATAACATACCTAAAGGCGTTGCCTTAAACATTAATTCCTTAAATAATTGGTCTTGTTCCTCACCAACTAATAGGCTATTCCCTAAAGTCAAGCTTCCACCACTCGAAAAAGGGGATATAGCAGTAGACTGTGCGCCAATAATAACGGCGACGATTAATAGGGTGGCACTATGCTCGGATGTTGTTGCAAGCTGGGAAACCATGGGGAACATTAAGGGCGAGACCACACCAATGGTACTACTGAACATGGACATTATACCTGCAATAATGGTAATCGCAATCGGGATAATGATGTCTGGCATTTGGCCAATCATAGAGGCAAGCAATTCAATCGTGCCTGCTTCAACCGCTACCGATATTAACATACTCATACCTGTTACTAACCATATAGTATTCCAAGGGATTTTGTCAGTGATTTCTTTAGGAACGTCTGCTAAATGTGTTAAATAACCTAAAATCGCAAAACAAATCGCTAAGAAGCTAATATCAAGACGAGCATTAACGAATGCTAATATTTCCAACTCTGGCAACAGTTTGGCTGCCATAGGAACGAATAAAATGATTCCCATGAATATGCCAATAAGGATAATATTTAATCGTTGTTTTTGATTAAAAGCTTCTGGCTTACTAAATACAAGGGTAAGCTCTTGGCCAGCTTGTTGTCTTGAAGACATAAAGATTAAAAATAATAAAACAAAGAAAGGATAAATAAATGAAACCCAAAAAATATTTTGAGTAATGAATTGAGATTGATCCGCTAAAGCGGTGTTACTTAATAATGAAGTGAAAATAACCCCATGAGAACTCACCATAAAATTCGCTCCACTCAAGGCACCTAAGGAAATAGAGATAGCGAGTAATAAACGATTGAGCCCCGCTTCTTTTGCCAGCACCATAGCAATGGTGGTCATGACGGCAACCGTGGTAAAGAAGCCAGCCCCTAAGCCAGATACCAAAGCTGAAATAAGATAAACCAAAATAGGCAGAAACTTAGTAAAATTACGAGCATAGTATAATAGCAGCTTCGCTAATTTGTCGAGGGTGCCATTCACCACAGCAAAGTTAAAGAACATGGACAGACCAAAAATAACCATAAATAACTTCGTAGGAAACATCGCTAAAATATCATTGATTGACAAACCAATCACAAAAGCCCCAATAAGATAGGCGAATGTTAACGCTAAAAGTCCGGTATTTACAGAGAATTTGTTACCTAAGTAAACTGCCAAAACAATAGCCAATAAAATTAAAACAGATGCCAAATAATCACTCCTTTAGAATGTGAAATAAATTAGATAAATTAGATTATACCATAATTCTAATTGTATTTTCATTTTTTTAATCAAAGTGCTTATTGGTGAGATTGGATTTGCTATCGAGGGTTAAAGTAGGGAATGACAAATATCTACTCATCTAAAATAACATATATAATGATAATCAGATTAAAATTGCAACAAGTTTTATTATTGTTGCAACTTTATGTGATTTAGAAAGCGATTACCAAAGTGTATTATATACACATGGAGACGCTATCAAAAAAGAAAAAATGGGAGTGATTGTATGTCTCCAAGTGAGCGTCAAAAAAGGTTATTTGAATATCTCAAAATAATTGATAGATGGGTGACTGTGAATGAACTTGCTGATAATTTAGGTGTGTCAGAAAGAACAATTCATTCTGATATAGATAAATTGAATAATAATTTAACAGGCGCAGAAACAGTTATCGAAAAAAAGAGAGGAGTGGGTGTCAGATTAATCAACCATGTTACTTTAAACAATGATGAAGAAAAAGATTTCAAAATTACAGAGTTAACAGACTGAAAAATATTGATCTTATCGAAATTATTGATTCAAGCAGAAATTGTAACATACAACGGATTAGCTGATGAGTTTTTTGTTAGTTCCTCATCAATAAAAAAAGATTTAGAAGAAATAAAAAGTAAACTTGATAACCATACTGAAGTACGGCTTGTAAGTGATAATCACGGTACAAAAATTCAAGGCACTGAAATAGAAATTAGAGAAGCTATGGTTTGGTTCAATCACGATATAATTACAAATAATTCAAATATTGAAAAGAACAATGTGGAACGAGTTAAAGAAATTCTTCGACGGTACTATGGTGAAAGCGTAGTTAATACAGCTTATGACATCCTATATAATTTTGTACTAAATAATAACAGTTTACTTTCTGATTACTATATTTTTAATACATTGAATGTTTATATTGTGCAAGTATTTCGTTTGATCTTGAATAAATCTATCAGTCAACCTATAAAGGAAATTGTTGAATCAAATTTTGCTAATCTTGAAGATTATAATTCAGGGGCTAACCAATTATTAAGCAGGGCCTCTGCACGTTTAAGTTTCGAATATAACGACTTTGAAATAATATTTTTAACAAAGTACTTAATTCTTAATCGTTTTGAACAACTACCGGATGAAGCAAGTAATAATGAATTTATTGAGCGACTAATACTCCATTTAAGTGAAGCGTTATCAGTAGACTTCACTAAAGATAAGAAGCTACTGAAGGAATTGAAGCAACATGTGCCACCAATGATATATCGTTTGAGATTAGGAGTACACGTTGATAATCCATTTGTAAGTCAGATAAAAAATGAATATCCACAAACATTTCATACTATTATGCTAGTTCTGTCTAAGTTTGAGACGGATTACCAATTGAATTTTAATGATGATGAAATAGCGCTCTTAACTATATATTTTCAGTCAGCAATTGAAAATCAAAGATTAAACCGTAAAGTCTTAGTGGTATGTCAGTATGGTTTAGCTACTTCAGAATTATTAGTTAATCGCTTAAAAAATGAATTAGGATCTCGGGACTCTATTGAGTCAGCAGCAGTAGGTGAATTAAAATATTTTAACTTAGATGAGTATGACTTAATAATATCTTCGACTGAAATAATAAAGGGGAACAATGTGATAAATGTATCGCCTTTTCTAAGTCATCAAGATATAGAAGTAATAAAAAGTAGATTAAATAACGCTTCTCAATCTAATGCTTTAGTAGAAAGTGAATTGAGAAATATCCTACAGTTCTTAAACACTAATTATATTATCGAAGAAGGATACTTTGAAAGTAGAGAAGATTTACTTAAATCAATAGGTGATAAATTAATAAAAGATGGATTTATTAAAGAAGGGTATATTGCATCTGTTATACATAGAGAATCCTTAGGAAACACTGATCTACCAGATGGGATCGCCACACCACATGGGGATGTAAATTTTGTTAATAAGTCACTTGTTGTTGTGGTGAATAATAAAGAGAAAATTAGATGGAATAGGTACTATGTAGATAAAATTTTTATTCTTTTAATAAATAAGGAAGATACCATGAAAACGAAAGAGCTAATTAAAGAATTATACGCTTTAATAAATAACAGAAAAATAATGAAGAATTTTAAAGAATATTTGATCACAGTAAAAGGAGAGTTAGAAGGTGGTAACTAATAATGTAATTTTTAAGGAAATGATATTTTTAGATAAGGAATTTAGTCAACAAGAGGAGATTATTGATTTTGTTATCAATGAAGCTAAAGAAAATAATTTTATTGCTGATGGAATAAAATTAAAGCAAGCAATCTTATCTAGAGAGCAAGAAGTTTCAACAGCGATTGGTTTTAATATTGCAATGCCACATGGTAAAAGTTCTGAAGTAAAACAACCATTTATAGCATTTTTAAGAACTAAAGAGGCAATTAATTGGGATGAAAGGAGCGATAATGAGGTTAGTTTAATATTTTTAATTGCGGTACCAGATCATAATAAGGACAATATGCATCTTGAATTTATTTCGCAAATAAGTAAAAAACTATTAGATGAAGAGTTTAGGAAAAAATTACAAACAGATCAAGATTTAGAAAAAGTATATGAATTATTAAATTCTATTAATAACAAAGGAGAATAATTATGAAAATTGTAGGAGTATCAGCATGCCCAACAGGAATCGCGCATACATATATGGCACAAGAAGCTATTGAAAAAGAAGGAAAAAAACGAGGTTATGAGGTTAAGATTGAAACTCAAGGAAGTATGGGTATCGAGAATGAATTAGATCAAGATGAAATCAATGAGGCAGATATAGTTATATTCGCAGTCTCTATAGAAGTTGAAGATGTAGAGCGTTTTGAAGAGAAAATGGCTGAAGGTAAAGTGATTACTCTAGAACCAGGTGAGGCAATTCGTAATCCACAAGCGCTTTTTGATAAAATAGAAAATTTATAAAAATCAATAGAAAGTAGGACAAGAAAATGTCAAAGGAAGATAATAAATTCTTTAAAGATTTACAGAAGGCCTTTAATACAGGTGTTTCCTTCATGTTACCTGCGGTGGTTGTAGGAGGAATCTTTCTAGCCATAGCTTTAGCTACAGGAACACCTACTGATGAAGGGATGGAAATTACGAGTCCTTTCATGCAGAACTTAAATGATTTAGGTGCTGCTGGTTTTGCGATGATGATTCCTTTGTTATCAGGTTATATAGCGAACTCATTGGCAGGTAAGCCGGGATTAGTACCAGGGATGGTATTGGGATTTGTAGCTAATAATCCGATTGGAGAATCTAAAGTATCCACTGGATTCCTTGGTGCAATGCTATTAGGTGTAGCTGCTGGTTACTTCGTTCGTTGGATGAAAACTTGGAAGACACCAGCAACGATTAGAACAATAATGCCTATTTTAATAATTCCAGTTGTAACCGTTTTTGTACTAGGTATGATTTATATCTATGTGATTGCCGTACCAATTGGTTCATTTATGACTTGGTTAGTTAATTTACTAGGAAGCTTACAAGGTGGAAGTGCAATATTACTTGGTTTAATTATTGGTGCTATGACTGCGATTGATATGGGTGGACCGATTAATAAAACAGCAACAGCATTTACAATTGCTTTAATGGCTGAAGGTATCTATTCACCAAATGGAGCTCACCGTATCGCAGTTGCTATCCCACCACTGGCAATGGCTATTTCAACCTTTATAGACCGCAAGAAATATAATAAAGAAGACAGAGATTTGGGAATATCTGCATTTTTCATGGGCCTAATTGGAATTACTGAAGGAGCAATACCTTTTGCTGTTAAAGATGCAAAGCGTGTTCTGCCTGCGATCGTCATAGGTAGTGCTGTCGGTGGAGCATTAGGAATGATGAATAACGTTGAAGCTTTAGTACCTCATGGTGGATTAATCATTCTCCCTGTAGTAAATGGTAAACTCTGGTTCGTTATCTCTATGTTAATTGGAACATTAGTTTCAGTTGCCATCTTACACTTTACGAAACCAAATATTGATCAAGAACTAGATAATAAATAGGAGGACAATAAATAATGGAAAAAATTTCAATTAAATCAGTTGTTGAAGGGCTATTAAATTTACAAGAAACAGGAGACGGAGCAACTTTATTAGGAATAGGACCTATGTCACAAAACTGTGTTCAAGCGGCTCTTGAGTTATCCAATGAAGATGATTATCCTGTAATGTTTATTGCAAGTCGTAATCAGGTAGACAAAGATGAATTTGGTGGAGGTTATGTGAACGGATGGGATCAATTCCGTTTTGCAAAAGCAGTTGAGGAAGTAGCCGAAAAAATTAACTACGACAATCTTTACTATTTATGTCGAGATCACGGGGGCCTTGGCAACGTGATAAAGAAAGAAATGATCATCTAGAAGAAGAAGAAGCAATGAGAATTGGTAAAGAATCTTACTTAGCTGATATTGAAGCTGGCTTTGACTTGTTAATGATTGACCCGACTAAGGATCCATTCGAAGTAGGGAAGGTTATTCCTTTAGAGACAGTTATTGCACGTACAGTAGAACTAATTGAATATTGTGAAACAGAACGAAAAGCAAGAAATTTACCTGAGATTGGTTATGAAGTCGGGACAGAAGAAACAAATGGTGGATTAACTTCTACAGAAACATATGAAACATTTATTAATCGTTTGGAAGAAGAATTAACTGCTAAAGATCTTCCAATGCCTACTTTCATTGTTGGACAGACTGGTACGCTTGTTAGAAAAACAGAACAAGCAGGTCAATTCAATTTTGAAAATGCTTATGAATTAGCTAATATGGCAAAAAAATATAAAGTGGGGTTAAAAGAACATAATGGTGATTACCTCGATGATGTATCATTATTAATGCATATTCCATCTCAAATCACGGCCACTAATATTGCCCCTCAATATGGTACTGAAGAGACTCGTGCATATTTAAAACTTGCAGAAGTAGAACAAGAATTAGCGTCAAAAAATCTCATTGATGATGTGTCTAATACTTATGATGTATTATTAGATCACGCTATCAAGAGTGAACGTTGGAGAAAATGGATGGTAGGTGATCAAGTAAATCTTACCGTGGAAGAAATTGTAAAAGATAAAGCATTATCAGAAGATATACTTGATATTGCAGGACACTACACATTTAATGATCCAGAAGTTATTGTTGAAATTGAAAAGTTATATTCTAATCTTTCAAAAAACAATATCGATGGACAACGTTTTGTAATCGATCATATTAAACGACCAATTCGTGATTATGCTGAAGCTTACAATTTATCAGGAGCTACTACTAGAATAAAAAATCAACTATAAGTACCTTTTGATATAATATAATCAAATGAAAACCCAAAGTATAATAGGAAAGATACTTTGGGTTTTTAAAATAGAGAAAAAGGGGAAATGTGAATGACTTTATAAGCCATTGGCTTTGATCTAGACGATACTTTATATGACCGAGGAGACTATTACCGTCACATCTATGAATTGATGGAGAAGACGGTTGTTCAGGCAGGAGTTGACTTTGACGAGTTCTATAAAGTGTTACAGCATTATTCAGATATTGAATATGAGAAGTTTATCCGTCAGGGTAAGGGCAAGGATGAGTATAAAATTGATCGAGTGACTGATACATACAAAGAGTTTGGTCAATCGATTGGTAAGGACGAAGGAATCATCTTTAATGCTTTATACCTATATTATCGAGATCGGATTGAGTATCGGACTGGTGCCGAGGAATTATTGAATAAATTAAAGCAAGCAGGTTATGAGCTCTTTGTGTTAACGAATGGGCCGAGTATAGACCAACGGAATAAACTAAGCCACTTGAATATTAACCATTATATTCCTGAAGATCGCTGGTTTATTTCCGATGAATTGCAGTCATCAAAACCGGATGCACGAACATTCAAGATAGTTGAGGAAACTATTGGCTATTCAGCAGGAGAAATATTATATATTGGTGACAACTATGTGAATGATATTGAAGGAGCCAGTCAAGTAGGATGGCAATCAATCCTCCTAGATATCCACCACCATCAAGGTATTGCTAGCGATACAAAGGTTGTTCAGAGCCTCGAAGAAGTGCTAAGCATACTCTAGTAAACGAGCTTGTGGCATTCGACATAGCTTGTAGCAAATGCTTTACATTTTTTTGAAAGCGTTGTATACTATGATTAAAGCTCGGGTAATTATTATTTAATTAGCCTGAGGAGATTCTTTATTCGAATTCTGAAAGAATTGGTGTTTAAAGGTCTTATTTTTATGAGATTATTTTAGGAGAATGAGATGAAACGAATTGGTTTATTAACGAGTGGAGGCGATGCCCCGGGAATGAACGCGGCCATCAATGGCGTTGTTGATGAGGCGCGCAGACATAACATCGAAGTACGTGGCTACTTAGAAGGCTATGCGGGTTTAATTGATAATCGTTATTTTGACCTCACTGCAGAAAATGTAAAGCCCCATCATGGCATTGGTGGAACTTTTATCGGATCTTCTCGCTCAGAAGAATTCAAAAAAAATGAAGTTCAAGCTGAAGTCGTTGAAAGATTAAAAGAAGAAGGCATCGAAGGGCTCATTGTTATAGGAGGAGATGGTTCTTTTCGAGGAGCTTTAAGCTTATCGAAGCAAGGGATTCAAACAATTGGAATTCCGGGAACCATTGATAATGATATTCCGATTACCGAACTAACTCTTGGTTTTAAAACAGCGGTTCGTAATGTGGTTGAAACGGTAGATATGATTATGCAATCAGCGGCAAGTCATAGACACCTATATGCCATTGAAGTGATGGGACGTAAGGCTGGGGACATCGCTGAGTGGGCTGGTCGGTCTCTAGATGCTGATGGTATTATCTCAAAAGCAGGGGACTTTGATGTTGAAAAAGTTAGACAAACGATTGAAGCATCACAAGCTATGGGCAAGCGATTCCAATTGTTTGTTATCGCTGAGGGTGTTATGACTTGCGGTGAATTCCAAGAAATTGTTGAACGAGAGACAGATTATCCAATTCACCCACTGATGTTAGGCCATATCCAGCGCGGTGGTAATCCTGTCGCAGAGGACCGTATATTAGGATTAGACTTTGGTGAACACGCAGTTCAATTGCTGATCAATGGTCAAAGTGGCCGTTGTACGGCAGTTATTGACAATCAAGTCACCGATGTATCAATAGAAGAAACTTTAGCAGCAATTAACCATTAATGAAGTAAAAAAATAATAAAATTCTTTGGAGGAATATAATGTTTAACGAAAAAGATTTAGTCGCAGTCAATACGCTTCGTGCTTTAAGTGTGGAGCAGATCGAAGCAGCCAACTCAGGTCACCCTGGTTTACCTTTAGGTGCAGCACCAATGGCTTATGCATTATGGGCAGGTCACTTAAATGTGAACCCAGAATTATCTGATTGGCCTAATCGTGACCGCTTCGTCTTATCTGCAGGACACGGATCAGCTTTATTATATAGTTTATTACATATGAGCGGATACGACGTAACTTTAGATGACTTAAAAGATTTCCGTCAAAGCGGAAGCCGTACACCTGGTCACCCAGAGTACCGTCATACGGATGGTGTTGAAGCAACGACAGGGCCATTAGGTCAAGGGATTGCTCAAGCAGTAGGTATGGCAGCAGCAGAACAACATACAGCAGCTGTATACAATACTGACGAGCATAAAGTCATTGATCACTATACTTATACATTGGTAGGTGACGGAGACTTAATGGAAGGGATTAGCTATGAAGCCATCTCATTCGCAGGTCGTCAACAATTAGATAAGTTAATCGTATTATACGATTCAAACGATATCTCTTTAGATGGTGACTTAGACCAAGCATTCAACGAAGATATTAAAGGACGCTTTGAATCTGCTAATTGGAATTACTTACGAGTAGAAGATGGAAATGACTTAAACGCGATCTCAAACGCTATCCAAGAAGCAAAAGATAACAATGGTGGAAAACCAACATTAATTGAGGTTAAAACAATTATCGGATACGGTTCACCTCAACAAGGTACCGCAGATACTCACGGTAACCCATTAGGAGCGGAAAACTGGAAAGCAACTCGTAAAGTATATGGATGGGAATATGACACCTTCGAAGTTCCAGAAGAAGCTACAGCACTCTTCGAAGAAAAAGTTAAGAACCGTGGTAAAGTAGCTTACCAAGAGTGGGCAGAGATGTTCGAAAACTATAAAGAAACAAATCCAGAGAAAGCAGCTGCTTTTGAAGCAGGATTCAGTGGTACTTTAACTGAAGATTATGATAAAGGATTAGAATACCAAGCAGCTGGAGTTAAAGCTGAAGCAAGCCGTGCATCAAGTGGTAAAGCAATCAATGCTTTAGCAGAAGCGATTCCATTCTTATGGGGTGGTTCAGCTGACTTATCAGGATCAAACAAAACAATGATCTCTAATGATGAAGACTTCATGCCAGAAAACCGTGCAGGACGTAATATTTGGTTCGGTGTACGTGAATTCGCAATGGCTGCAATGTTAAACGGTATTGCTTTACATGGTGGTACAAAGGTTTATGGAGGAACATTCTTCGTCTTTACAGACTACTTGAAAGCAGCAGTTCGTTTATCAGCATTATCTAACTTGCCTGTAACATATGTTATGACACACGACTCAATAGCTGTTGGTGAAGATGGACCAACTCACGAACCAATCGAACAATTAGCTGCGTTCCGTGCGTTGCCTAACTTGAACTTAATCCGTCCAGCTGACGTAAACGAAACATATGCAGCTTGGAAGATTGCTCTTGAATCAGAAGACCGCCCATCAATGTTAGTATTATCTCGTCAAGACTTACCGGTCTTAGAAGGAACACAAGAATTAGCTGAAGAAGGTGTGCGTAAAGGTGGTTATGTAGTTTCAGCAAGTGAAGGCGAAACGCCAGAAGGTATCTTAATCGCAACAGGTTCAGAAGTAAGCATTGCGGTTGAAGCACAAGCTAAATTGAAAGAGCAAGGTATCGACGTATCTGTCGTATCATTACCAGCTCAAAACTTATTCGACGAACAATCAGCAGAATATAAAGAGAGCGTATTACCTAACGCTGTACGTAACCGTATGTCAATCGAGATGGGTGCAACCTTCGGTTGGGAACGTTACGTAGGTTTAGATGGCGTAATGCTTGGAATTGACCGCTTTGGAGCGTCAGGACCAGGTGCGGAAGTAGTGGAATCATTTGGATTCACTGCGGATAATATTGTGGCTAAATATACTGAGGCTTTTAAATAAGCGCTACTATGAAAGAAGAGTGAAAAATGACAATAATAGCCCCTTCAATGCTTAGTGCAGATTTTGGTAAGTTGCAAGAAGAAATAAAAGAAATTGAATTAGCAGGTGCGGATTATTTACATATTGATGTTATGGACGGTCATTTTGTTCCTAATATTTCTTTTGGCCCTATGGTCTATAAATCAATTAGGTCAGGCTCAAATTTAGTGTTTGATTGTCATTTAATGGTAGAGGAACCTAGCAAATATATCAAAGATGTAATTAATGCTGGAGCGGATATCATTACTGTTCATATTGAAGCGAATGACAATGTTGAGAAGGTTGTAAAAGAAATACAGAGCTACGGGATAAAAGGTGGGGTAGTATTGAATCCTGCTACCCCTATCTCTGCAATTGAAAGTGTATTGCCAATTGTAGATCAAGTGCTAGTTATGAGTGTTGTCCCTGGATTTGGAGGACAGTCGTTTATAGATAGTTCAGTTGATAAAATTAAAGAATTAGATAATATTAGAAAAGCTTCAGGTTATGACTACCTTATTGAGGTTGATGGTGGAATAAACTCAGAGACTTCGAAACTATGTGTAGAAGCAGGGGTAGATATCCTTGTAGCAGGATCATATGTTTTTGATAGTGATAACAGGAAGGCTAGAATTCAAAGTTTAGTTTAAAAAATTAGGTTCTAAAATAAATGAGGTTGATGACGAAATTGGTCATCAACCTCTTTTCCTATGTGTTGTCAAGTCATAATTTTATAAAATTATTATAATTTGAGACATCTCAAATAAACCTTATTTTAGCTTTTTTAAAAATAAGGTATATTATGAGTATAGATATTCGATTAACTTCGTGGGGACTTAGTGTAATCGTATTCTTGCTGTGTATGAATTAAATAGTGAATTGTCTTTAAAAGACGGTTCATACATGCAATCATCGCAACCTTATGCTTTTTAGTATAAGGTTCTTTTTTTCATCTTATAATAATAATCAATAATATGGTTATCAATATATTTTTGACGCTTAATCCTATTTTGGACAGTATAATATAAAATCTTACGAGCTCTTTTATTTCCTCTTTTTTGTATTCGATCTTTTTTATAAATGGTTCCAGACTGATACCTTCGAATATCAATCCCTACATATGCATTCAATTGCTTGTTTGTTTTAAAGCGACGTATATCACCGAGTTCGGCTAATAATAATGCACTCGTTAGTTCTCCAATACCAGGTATGCTTTCTAGTATGGAAAACTCAGATAATACGTTTGCCTCTGAGATTAGATCCTCTCTGATTTCTTTTTTCTCAGTAATGAGTCTATCAATAGTTCGAATTCGATTTCTGACCTGCTTCACTCAAAAACTATCTTTATTAACAATCGGATATGAATTCTCAGCACAAGTTTGAATCCACTTGGCTTTCTCAATCGCTTGTTGTTCTGAAATTCTTTTCTGTGTTTCTTTTTTTATAAAATTTTTAATTTTAGTTCGTGAATCCCTAATGACATAGTCAGGATGAGGATCCTTTTCTAAAATTTTGAGTACATACTGAGATAAATTATTCTTGTAGATTTCTTCAATACCAGGAAAAGTATATTGTAATTCACTATGCAGATAGTTTCTATTAATTAATAATTCAACATGAACGAGATGATAAGAAAATGACATGGCTTTAAGTTCTTTGTATCGATGAGAAGAAGGGACGGTAATTTTACGGTTGAAATTAAGATGAGATAAAGCGAGTCGATGAGCGTCAGTTTGATCTGTTTTCATTTGTCTAAGAGTAGCGGTTTGAAAACTTACCTCCAATGGTTTTAAGCAATAATAATTAAGACCATTAGTTTCAAACAAATGTTCCAAGGGTTTAGAATAAACGCCTGTGGCTTCGAAAACCAATTCAACTTCATTTTCTTTTAAAAAATATAACAATTCATTGAATGCCATTGAATTATGTGGTATTTCGCCTTCATAAATTAAATCATGATTTTTATAAAGAACCATATAACTTTTCCCCTTACTTACATCAAATGCCATAATATACATGATTTGACCTCCTTTGATTTTAACTGAAGTCTTCACTAAGATTTGTCTATCTATTTTCCTAAATTCGATCTTATAGACCGACATACTATAAACAAATTAAACAAAAATAGTGAAGTGGACCTGTTTATTATACGGATTTTATAATCCACTAAGGTTGTCGGTCTCAAACACTTCACATCTACTATAAAAAAATAGTAGTGTAATACCACCGTCGTGGATACTACACTACTAATCTTAGTATGTTTATTGTAGAACCTAAACTTATAATCCTAATGCTAAAAATTTAATAATAAGACTGAACTAATTTTCTTATAGTTCAGTCTTATTTGTTTGTATTAAAACCAAAATTTTTAATAACAACTCGAAACTATGATATGATTTAGTTTTCGTAGATAATAACTTATGAAAGAGATTACAATTTTTGTAGTACATATTTAAGTTCCACGTAATACAAAACACGGTGGAGAAACCGCTTTCCAAAGTAAGTTGTAGATCTTATAATACTTTATAGGAGGAACAAAAATGAATGAGAGACAATTAGCTATACTCACATTATTAATAAAAAATCCAGGCTATAAAATAGGTAACCTAGAAGAAGAATTAAACTTATCAAGAAGACAGATTAATTATTCTTTAAATCAGTTTAATTCTCTTTTAGAAGAAAATAGGATTCCTTCAATAAAACGGAATAAGGCAGGTGATTTCTTCATACCTAGTGAGGTAGTTCAAATAGTGTCAAGTAATGAAAGTTTAGAAATTAGTGAAATAGACTACATGAGTGAAGGTGAGAGACAAGAAATAATTATACTGTATATAATAATTTCTAATCACTACCTATCTTTAGAACATATGATCGATTTGCTGAAAGTTAGTAAAACTACAATGATAAAAGATATTAAAAATGCTAGCACATACGTAGGACGATTTGGTCTGAAAATAGAATATAGTAGAGAATTAGGATATGAAATTATTGGGTCTGAAAGAAATATACGTATTTTATTAAATGAACTAGTAATTTTGTGGGGTGAACGCTTAGGAAATTCAACTTTATTATCAGAATATTTAATTAAGGATGAAACCCCAATAATAGAATATATAAATATTGTAGAAGAGGAATTAGGTATAAATTATTCTTCTAGCTCATTTAATTTATTGGTAAAGTTAATTAACTACACAATTGCAAGGATTACTTCAAATAGAACTTCTACAAAAGAATTTTTCATTGATCAAGTTAAAAATACTGAAGAATATAAGATTGTAAATACAACAATAAAGAATGAATGGATAAATAATCAGAGTGATATCGAATGGATGACACTTTTATTTTTGTCATCGAATGTATATAAAAAAACTTTAAATATTTTTGATGAGAGTTTTTTAAGAAATTTAGTTGTTGATATGATAAAGGAATTTGAGATTAAGACTTTAATAAAAATTGAAAATTCTAATGAATTTATAGATAGATTATACGCTCACCTTAGGCCTGCAATATATAGAATTAGATACAATCTAAGTTTAGAAAGATATCATTTAAATTCTTTATTAAGAGATCCCGAACATATTGCTTTGTTGTCTTTGGTAAAAGATTTAGTCAGACCGCTTGAAGAGCAGTTAAACAAGCAATTTCCAAATGAAGAATTACAATTATTATCACTGTATTTTGGCTCGCAGTATATTACTGATGAAAAAAATAAAGAAGAGTAAACCACAAGCAGTAACAGTGTGTGCCAACGGTTTAGTAACCTCAAGTATATTAAAACAAACTCTAGAAAGATTATTTCCAGAATTTGAATTTCTATCAGCTATGTCTGAGAGAGAATTTTATAATTATGAAGGAGAATACGACGTAGTATTCTCTACTACATTACTTAGCACGAAGGTTAAACAATTTCATGTAAACCCTTTAATGAGTAATGAAGAACAAAATCAACTTAGATATAATGTACTAAAAAACTTCCAAGATTTATATAATTTCGAAAAATATCAAGAATTAATTGAAGATATTATTGTTCAAGTTGAAAAATATTCGACAATTCATGATAAAGCTGAATTAACCTCTAACTTAAAAAAATTATTTATTCAGGGTTTGGGAGTAATTCGGCTAAGTATTTAAAAGGACAATGGAATTTAATTGATTATTTAAATAAAAAATTTATTACTAAAACAAGTAGGAAGTTGAATTGGAAAGAAGCTATAGAGCTATCAGCAAGACCACTGTTAGATATGAAATATATTTCTACATCATATATAAACAGACTAAAGGAGCTGATTGCGAATACAGAGCACATGTATTTAGGTAACTCGGTTGCAATACCACATGCAGAAACAGAAGATAACGTTTTTTTTGATGGCATATCAATTTTAATTTCGGAAACTCCTGTTAGTTTTCCAAATAACGATAAAGTGCATTTAGTAGTTACATTAGCTATAAAAGATAATACTAAACACTTAAATGCAATGACTCAGTTATTAAATTTATCTAATAATGATGAAGAAATAGAAAAAATATTAAATATGTCAGAAAGTCAGGTGTATGACTTCATTGAAAAAATTGAAAAATAATATTGTTAGGAGGGATTATTACGGAATCATTAGTAAGAGAATCGTTAATTTTTACAAAACAAGATTTTCAAAGTTTTGAGGAGATTATTCGATTTGTAGGTGGAAAAATGGAAGAAGAAGGATTCGTTAAATCAACTTATGTTGATGCTGTAATATCTAGGGAAAAAATTTCCCAACGGGATTAGATATGCCAACTGGAGGGATATCTATTCCACATACGGATTCAGAACATGTATATAACTCAGCAATGGGAGTAATAACTTTAACTAAACCAATAAAAGTAGCTTCAATGACCAATCCAGAGGATAAGATTGATGTAAAAATGTTATTTGTTTTAGCGATTAAGGATCCGGAAGGTCAGTTAGACATTTTAAAAAAATTAATGGGATTATTTCAAGATAGAGAATTAAAAGAAGAAATTGATAAAACAGATGATAAAAAAGAGGTTATTATTATTACTAACAAATCAGAAAAAGGAGAAAGAAAATGAAAAATTATAAAGTATTATCAGTATGTGGGTCGGGGACAGTTACTTCATCAATGGTAGCAGGAACTTTAAAGGAAACTCTAAAAGATGAGCATAACATTCACGTGTCTACAACTGAGTCTAGACCAACAGAGGCATTACAATTAGTGCAAAATGGAAATTTCGACTTCATTATCCATACTAGCCCTTTACCAAAAGGAGATTACGGAGTGCCTGTAATAAATGCAGCGGGACTATTGACAGGTTTTGGAGAAGATGAATTTTTTGAAGAAGTTTTAGAAGTAATTAATAACCTAGAAAAATAAAAGAAAAGGTGACTTAAATGTTAGAAGTTCTAAAATCTATTTTTGATACTTTTGGAGCGGCTGTTTTCGTTCCAATTATGATATTTATTGTAGCTAAGGTGTTAAAAGTCAAAACTGGTAAAGCATTTTCTGCTGCATTATATGCTGGAGTAGGACTAACTGGTTTTACCTTAATTATTAACTCCTACACCCCAATTATCTCTGCAGTTGTTCAAAAAATGGTAGAAAATACTGGAATAAATTTACCTGTATTTGATGTCGGGTGGCAATCTACGTCTATAGTAGCATATGCAACAGATATAGGTATGATTTATATTGCATTAGCATTAATTCTTCAAACAGGGTTATTCCTACTGAAATGGACTGATGTTTTCCAACCTTCAGATTTATGGAACAACTATTCATATATGGTTTGGGGGTCAATGGTGTATCTATTAACTGGGAACATTTGGCTAGGTTTAGGAATTATGGTACTAACAAATCTTTACAGTTTGTTAATCTCAGACTTACTAGCGAGAAGATGGTCTGAATTTTATGGATATCCTAGGAGTACCATAATTGCATTGCATAATATTGAACCGACGATCTTTGGTATTGCAATGGATCCTCTATGGAATAAATTAGGATTACATAAAGTTAAAATCAACCCGGATACATTACAACAGAGATTTGGTTTTCTAGGAGAACCAATATCATTAGGGTTATTTTTAGGTATTTTCCTAGGTGTTTTAGGAAATTTCAATGAGTTAGGTACTTTAGCCGCATGGGGCGAAATAGCTGAAGTTGGGTTGGCAACAAGTGCTGTAATGGCAATATTCCCTAAAGTATCTGGTATTTTTGCTCAAGCATTCTCGCCAATTTCACAAGCTGCAAGTAAATCTGTTCGAAAATCAGGATCCCAAGAAAATGAGAGAGAATGGTATCTGGGTGTCAATGATGCAACAGGATATGGAGAGCCAGCTACATTAATTAGTGGTATTTTACTGATTCCAATTATGGTTCTTCTTTCAATGGTATTACCAGGTAATCAAACTCTTCCAGTTATTGACTTATTAGCCTTACCTTATATGGTTCAGGGATTAATTGCTATTACAAATGGTAATATTGTTAAAACAATACTGAATGGTTCGATTTGGTTTAGTATCGGTTTATATATCTGTACATTAACTGCTCCATACTTCACAGAAGTAGCAGCAACATCGGGAGTTGCTATACCTGCTGGTGCACTATTGATTACAAGTTTTAATATTTTAGGTAAGCCAATTATTGGTTTAATTTTCTTTGCATTCTTAACACAGAATCCACTTTGGATTGGTTTAACGATTGTTGTTTACTTTATTGCATACTTTATCTTTAGAACTAATAAGGATAAAATCCGTAATTACTTAGACAGACAAGCTGCAAAGAACAATCCTGAACCTGAGGCTGTTAATAGATAGAAAGGAGTAAACATAGTGACAAGAAAAATGAAAGCGAGTCTTCTGCAGGAACCTGGTGTTTTAACAACTGAAATAATCGATACACCTGAAATCATCAAGGATGAAGTTCTTATTAAAGTATCATATGCAGGTATCTGTGGATCAGATTTACCTCGTAGTCAAGCAGAAAATGGTGCAAGAATGTACCCTTTAGTTTTAGGACATGAATTTAGTGGGGTAGTGGAATCAGTAGGTGAAGAGGTAAAAGATATAAAAGTAGGTGACAGAGTAGCAGTTGCACCTTTAATACCTCATCCAGATTCCCCTTTTACCAAAGAAGGTCTATATGGGCTAAGTGATAATTATAATATAATAGGTACGGGAAGTAATGGTGCTTTTGCTGAATTTGTTAAAGCTCCTGAAAAACATGTTATTAAATTACCAGACGATATAGATTTAGAAACTGCTGCAGGTATCGAGCCAGCATCCATAGCTTATCATGCATTTGATATATCAGGTATAAAAGTCGGAGACACAGTAGCAGTTCTAGGAGCGGGATCGATAGGTCAATTTGCAATTCAAGTAGCAAAAGTATTTGGAGCAAAAAAAGTAATTGCAGTAGATATCTTCGATGATAAATTAGAACTAGCTAAAGAGTTAGGTGCTGATATAGTGATTAATAGTAAGACTGAAAATCTATTAGAAAGAATTGGTGAAGTGACTGAGGATGGCTTAGGCGTTAATTTAGTAATAGAAACAGCAGGTAGCAGTATTACTCAGGAACAATCTTTATTAATTACACGAAAAAATGGGACAGTTGTATTCGTTGGGATTTCCCATAAACCATTAAACCTTTCGGAAGAAGCTGTAGAAAATATTTTACGAGGAGAATTGACCATTAAGGGTTCTTGGAACTCATACACTGCACCATATCCAGGCAGAGCATGGACTGGTACTATTGATGCAATGCAAAAAGGACAGATTGTTTTTAGTCCAATGATCTCGCACAGAATCCAACTAGAAGATTTAAACGAATACTTGGCAGGGATGTTTGACCATTCAATTCAGTATAATAAAGTAGTGATTGAGGTTAATCCTAGCTCCCAAAAGGATGTGAAATAAAATGTTAGAAGAATTAAAAGAAGAAGTATATCAAGCGAATTTAGAGTTACCTAAACGAGGATTAGTAAAATATACCTGGGGTAATGTTAGTGGTTTCGATCAGAAATCGCAGTTGTTTGTTATTAAACCTAGTGGCGTAGACTATGAGAAGTTAAAACCCTCAGATATGGTAGTGGTAGATTTAGATGGCAATATTGTTGAAGGTGATTTAAATCCATCTAGTGACACCTTAACACACGCTGTATTATATAAAAATTTTAATAATTTAGGTGGGATTGTCCATACTCACTCACCATGGGCAACAGCATGGGCACAAGCAGGAATGGATGTTCCTGCTTATGGAACAACTCATGCTGATACCTTTTATGGCACTGTTCCTTGTGCAAGGTTTTTAACTGAAGAAGAAATTGATCGTGGTTACGAGCTTGAAACGGGGAATCTTATTGTAGAAACATTTAAAAAACGACAAATAAACCCTCATGCAGTTCCAGGTGTTTTATTACATGGACACGCATCGTTTACTTGGGGAAAAACACCAAATGACGCAGTGGTTAATACTGTTGTGTTAGATGAAGTATGTAAAATGAATTTTTATACGCTACAATTAAATGACGAAGCTGAGTTATTGCCTCAGGAAATATTAGATAAGCATTATAATAGGAAACATGGAGAAAATGCTTATTATGGACAAAAATAGATTTATAATTTCTAGGGCAAGATAATACTTTATCTTGCTCTTTTTATTGGAGGTTAGGTTACGGTGTTAGGGAATTTATTAATATTATTAGGAATGGGCTTTTTTTTGAAAATTTTTTTTGATGCTTTAAAAAAAGCCCAGTTAGTACAAGCTGATACTCGTAATAAATATTTAATTGCTCATGTTGTATTAGGTATCGCATTTATCGTAATAGGAAGATTAATCGTAGCTTAAGGAGTATATATGAAGAAAATTACTGTTATATCAGATGGACTTGTGAAAAAAGAATTTTTCGAAGAAGCTATTGGAAAAATAGATTATTTTGATGAATTTACAATAGAATATTTTGATTGGTATGGAGAGTTAGAGAAAAGTGAATTTCAAAAAAAGATTGATTATATTGAAAAAAATGGACCGGATGACTTTGAACCAAACGAAAAATTATTAAAAAGCCTAAGTGAAAGTACATATCTTTTTGCTCATATTGCACCGATTAATAATAAAATGCTCAGTGTTTGTAAAAAACTAGAAATAATTGGCATTTGTAGAGGTGGCACAGAAAATATTGATTTGGAATTCTGTAAAAAAAATAATATTACAGTCATAAGAGCCGTAAAAAATGCAATTGCAACGGCAGAGTTTACAGTAGGGTTAATGATTGATCTTACTAGAAATATTGCAATTGGAAATTCAAAATTAAGGGAAAATATTTGGTTAAAAAAATATTTTAATGACAACCTAAGAAGAAGTTTACAAGAAATGACAGTGGGTGTAGTTGGGTTAGGTTCAATAGGTACCGAGGTTGCTAGAATTCTTGCTCACATCGGTGCTACTGTAATAGCTTATCATCCGAATATAACTGAGGAGAAGAAAAAGGAAATTAATTTCCCTATTAAGTATGAGTGCTTGGATGATTTGTTAAAAAATTCTGATATCGTGACTTTACACTTGAGAGTATCCGAAGAAACAAAAAACATCCTTTCTATGACAGAATTTAAAAAGATGAAAAAATCATCATATTTGATTAATACTGCCAGGGCAGCATTAGTGAACGAAAGTGATTTAATTAATGCCTTAAAATCAAAAGAAATTTTAGGAGCTGCCCTCGATGTTTTTTGGGAAGAGCCTATCCATGAGAATAACGAATTAATTAAATTGGATAATGTATTGCTTACACCACATATTGCAGGCGATACAGATGTGATAAATAAAGCACCGACAATTCTACTTAGAGAAGTAATAACTTACTTAGAGAAAGGTTATTCACCTATGAAAATCAAAGACAAATACATGGTGAATTAGGAGGATATTATGAAAATAGCAATAGGATCAGACCATGCAGGATTTGAATTAAAAGATAAAATTATTAATACTTTAACAACAAATAATATTAAATTTATTGATGTTGGTACACATAGTTCTGAAAGTGTTGATTACCCAGATTATAGTAGTAAGGTTACAGACCTAGTTACGGAAAAGATATGTGACCTTGGTATATTAATATGTGGAACCGGAATTGGAATGTCAATATCTGCAAATAAAAAAGAAGGGATTAGAGCAGCGTTAGTAAACGATGTATTTTCAGCTAAAGCTACAAAAAATCATAACAATTCAAATGTATTATGTTTAGGTGCTCGAGTTATAGGAGAAGATTTAGCAATGCTGATAATTGATACTTGGTTAAATAGTGAATTTGAAGGTGGAAGACATCAAGCTAGAATAGACAAGCTTGAATCTTGTTAGGAGTACAAAATGAAAAAAACATTGTCAGTTTCAATAATGACTTCTAACCCAATGGAATTAAAAAAAGAAATAAATCAGTTAAAAAAAGCAAATGTTACGTGGCTTCATTGCGATGTAATGGATGGAGTTTTTGTAAATAACTTGGCTATGGGGCCTTATCAAATAGAATGGATAAAAAAGGATACAAATCTAACAATTGATATACATTTGGCTACTATCACACCAGAAAGGTTTATTGATATGTTTGGTGTTTTAGGGCCAGATTATATAACATTTCATATTGAAGCAACGGATAACCCTCTTGAGGTAATAAATAAAATTAAAAGTTATAATTGTAAGGTTGGTATAGCTTTAAATCCTGAAACACCTTTTAAAACAATTGAACATCTTATTGACAAAATAGATTTAATATTAGTTATGACGGTCAGTCCTGGGTTTGCGGGTCAAAAATTTAGAATTGAAGTGATTGATAAATTGATGGAAATAGCAGACTTTTTTAAGGAAGAAACAGTGCGACCAATTATCCAAGTTGATGGTAATATCAACAAAGAAACAATGGAATTAATGAGAGGGAGTATTGTTGATTTATTTGTACTCGGTACCTCAGCTTTATATAATAATGATCAGTCAAGCATTCATGAAAAGCTTGTAAGATTAAATGATTACTTATTAGAATGGTAAAAGTCTGAACTATAAATACTATTACTAAATCCTTTGATATTGTTCGAAGATCGTTGTTAATATTATATTAACTCTGTATAATAAAAGTATTAATTTTAATTTTTTTATGATAATAAATAACCTGAATAATTCATACTTTTAAATTTCGAGTTGTTTTGGTTGTTATATTCCAATTTCGATTCGTTTTATCGAAATTAAAATGTTTTAATTGATTTTCAAAGCTAAAGAAAAACTTTTTGGTCTCATCCAACGAATTTTGGGCGCACTTCTCCCTGGGCCATTTAAACTGTTTTAAAAAATCAGGTTCTTTAAATGTACTGCCGAATCCTTTGGATTTGCCTGAATACGGCATAAAACTCTCGCTGATAAACATGGGAACTTGATAGTTTTAAATAGATTTGTCTTGCCGTAGTGACGAGCTTTCCAGCCACTTTAAACAAACGGAGACGTATCGTATTCACTTGAAGTCCTTTTAATTTTGGTTCAAAACATATGGTACGTAAGAAATTAACTAAATTGTATGACAACAGACTAATCATCATCCGTGCCTCGTTTTCAAGGAATTCTGGACTATCTGTTTTATCGAAAAAGAAGCTGTTTTTGGCTTCTTTAATATAATTTTCCATGGTGCCGCGTTTATTATATGTTTCAAACACTCTTTTAGCCGAGATGTTTTCTGAGAAATTCGTGACAATAAAAGAATGCTTAAAAAGTAGTTCACTTACTTCTCGAGTCGAACGGATACAGACACGTCGAGACTTCGTCCAAGAGGCTGCTTGGTATAAAACCGAGTGATAATAGACCTCTTTTTCATCCCATGGATGATCATTATCATAGAACACAAATTCTTCAGCTAAGCGATACAAATTTCTATTGGCCTTTAGCCGAATGACATAATGATTTTCGTATAATTCACATAAATCGTAAATATCCGGTGTCGCGAATCCACTATCTCCACGAACGAGAATATCGGTGGTTGGAATCGCTTGGTTATAATGCTCCAATAACGGTTTAAGAAATTCTTTGACCCCTTTAGAAGTATATTGGTTACCTGAACGAAGTTTAGCTTTTAAAAAATCACCGGTTAACCCATCAAATGCCACTAAAGGGTGATAGCCATTTGTTCCATAGTGGGCGTTGTAAGCTGTTTGTTCTTGATTACCGAATGTATCGGAATGGGTAGAATCTAAATCGATAATCAGGTTTGTATCGTTTCGAAGTAGACGAGCTTTGTCAATTAACGCTTGATTGAATACTTGAAGTGTGTCAATTGTTTCGTCTACTACACGATCATAAAGTCGAGAGATTGATGATTGAGAAGCCAACGGCTCATCGGTTGAGAACGTCTGTAATACAGGATCGTGTTGTAAAAAATTTGCAGCAGAATCCGTATTATAACCACCTATAATTTGCAGTATTAACTGTTTTAAAATCTTATGATTCGTGTGCTTCCAATATTTACGACTATCATTAAATGTAACAATGTCTTCAGAGAGCAGAGTAAATTGGAAAGCATCCATTAATTCATCAATTAGGACTAAACCAGAATCACTTGATAAACGACCACCATCATGAGAAACGATTAAATTATTGTTGAATTTTACGGCATTCTTTTGTAAAGTAACCATTGAGAGAACTCCTTTCTATTGGTTGTTTGTTGTGAATTAACGATATCAGAAAGGGGTTCTTTTTTCATCACCTAATGGGTGATGAAGCAAAAGAATATAAATACTATAACATCAGCATTAACTAACATTTTTAGAAAAACTATGAATTATTCAGGAAATAAGTTGAATTCTTAGAAAGAAGGAAAGAAAATCGAGCATAATGATTTGGTAAAAGTTGCATCAATGTATTATGAAGAAGGATTAACTCAAGCTCAAATCGCAAATATTAGAGGAGTGTCAAGGTCATTAATTTCTAAATTATTAATTGATGCTAAAGAAGCCGGAATTGTTGAAATAATAATAAAGAGTGAAAGTATATACACAATAAGGTTAGAAAGAGCGCTAGAAAAAAGATATAATTTAAAGAATGCAGTTATAATTGATACTTCTGACGTTTCAGAGGAAGAAATTGCTAAAATGGTAGGACAGCAAGCTTCAATTTATTTAAGTAAAATCATCGGTAACTACAAGAAAATTGGAATGTCTTGGGGTCGATCACTAAAAAACCTGGTAAATTCTTTTCCGTATATTGTGAACTCGGATTCAACAGTTATTCCAATAATAGGTGGTATGAGTGATAATTATTTTGATATTCAGTCAAATCAATTGAGCCATGAATTAGCTCGTAAGATGAGAGGAAATGCAAAATATTTATATGCTCCGGCGATAGTTTCAAATATGTCTCTTCATGATGATTTAATAAATAACAATGCAATACAAAGTATTATTCAAGATGCAAAAAATGTTGAATTAGCATTAGTTGGAATTTCAACATTAGATTTGGAAAGTAACATGAGGAAAATTGGTTATCTAACAGAGGATGATATTGAAGAATTAAGGAAACAGGGTGGCATAGGGGTTATTAATTCGAGATTTTACAATAAGTATGGAATTGAAATAGATAATAAAATTAATTCAAATGGAATTGGTTTAACACTCGAAGAAATTAAAAATATCCCTGATATTATGACTGTAGTACATGGAGATCGAAAATGTGATGCAATTAGAGTAGCACTAGAAGCTAACTTAATTAATATTATAGTCACAACAAATACTGTGGCAGAGAAACTTCTAAATATGTAGAAGTTTCTTCAAAGGTATAATTATAATATAACATTGTAGATTGTGAATATTCAAAAAGTATTAAATAGTATAAAATGTAAATAAACTAATAAAGATCGAGCTGAAATAATTATAAGTATAAAAGTAATCGGTTTTGAAATAGACGGTGTACTATATGATTGAAAACATTTGTACCAAAATATATTCGAAGAGGCTCAAAATTCAATTAAAAAATTAGATGTATCTTTTGATGACTTCTATTCCATGTTAGTACGTCAATCAATTATAGAATATGACGCTTTTTTAAGAGATGAATTACAAGAATTATTGCGACAAAAGTCATTCTAACAAAACGAGTCCGTTTCAAAGAGTATTTTAAAATTTAGATACTTTCTAGTGCGATTGTTTATCAACCATAGTGCATTAAAAAATTCATTCTCTGTAGTTTTAGTTAAATCTGTGCGTTTAAGAAAAATTCACTGAGTAATCCGTTGGAGTTCTCGTTGGTTCCACTCTGCCAAGTAAAAAGACATGTCTTGTTGTTCGATATCAGAATAACAAGCAAATTCTTTCCCGCGGTTAGAGGTGAAACTTTTAAGGGTTTCTTTAGGCAAAGAGAGAATCAACTGATCCACAACTGAAAGTATGGATTCCTTCGATTGATTTGGCATCTTCAAAGGGATATAGAAGCGGCTCTTGCGTTCAGCAAAAGTAGGTAGGCATGCTTTACTTTTATCTCTGGAAGATGCTACCATATCAAGTTCCCAATGACCAAATTCCTGTCGTTTTTTAATAGAGTTCGGACGTTTTTAATCAATGTTCCTATATTAAATTTACCTCTGGTTTCCCGTGTTTTGCGTCGTTTACCTTTTTTGTTTCAGATAATTAAACAAAACTTTAATGACGCCTTGATAGATCCAGTTATAGATTGTTTTAAAAGATAATCTATTTTGATAGCAGCGTCCCACGATTTGTTCGGGAGGTAGGTCGAATCTAACTTGTTCGAATATCTTGAATGAGCTAAGGTGTATATTTAGGACGACGACCTTTGAGAAATCGATGTTCAGTGGCGTTATCTTCAGCCAGTTGGGTATCATAACTAGCTGATTGAACCCATTTAGGTTCACGATAAATCGTTGATCGGTGACACCCAATGGCTTGAGCAATTTGACTCGCTGTATAGCCTTGATGATAAAGTACTTCTATTTTTGAACGGTCTTCTACGGTACAATGTTTGTAGCTCATAACAGGTCCTCCGTGTGTGTTTTTGTGGTTACTAACATTTTACACGAACCTGTTAAGGGTTTCCTTGTTTGTCGCAATTAATTTTACAACCTATCTTTAAAAAAATTAAGCAGTATAAAGCTAAGTGATAATACTATTAAACTACTATCATTTCTTAGGGAAAATAATTATCAATCATTTGTACTAACTAATGGATTTTATGAAGAACAAAGAATAAGATGGAAATACTAAACTTAGAAGAATATATAGCCCAAAAAATATTGGTATATATCTGAAAAATCGGTCTATCAAAGCCTGAACGATAAATATATAATTTTATTGAAGATAAAATGGATTATTAAGGGAATAAAATAATGTATATAGGTAATAAACTACGAAATCATATCATTGGACCAACAAGATTAGGGTGGGAAACGTTGTTTTACTGTATGAAAACAGCTATGAGTTTAGAACAGGCGGTCCAACTACTTATGATTTGATTGAAGTGAAGAAGTATTTGCAAGTCAAAGAAATTGATATAAATATAAGTATGATTTAGGACTCGATCACGAGTCCTTTTTTTATTAAACCAAAAAAATAACAACAAACAAAAATATCTTTGTATTAATTAATTTGAAAAGGCTTGCTATAATGAAGTTAAACTTTAGAGGGGGATTAATTGTATATGGAAAACTGGTTAAATATTGAAGGTAAAGTGGCAGTAGTAACAGGCGGTTCATCAGGAATCGGTGCTGCTATTGTAGAAGAATTATTAGAAGTAGGAGTAAAGGTTGCAAACTTCGACATAACTGATAATAATTTAAAACATGATAATTTACTTTTTGTTCAAACAGATGTGACATCTCGTGAAAATGTTGAAGAGAGTGTGCAAAAAGTTGTGAACAAATTTGGTACAATAGATGGAGTAGTTAATAATGCGGGAATTAATATACCAAGATTATTAATCGATCCAAAAGATCCTCATGGTCAATATGAATTATCTGATGAAGAATTCGACAAAATGTTAGCGATTAATCAAAAAGGTGTATATTTAGTTGCTCAAGCAGTTGGAAGAATCTTAGTTGAAAAGAAAAATGGTGTCATTATTAATATGGGATCAGAATCAGGGCTTGAAGGATCAGAGGGTCAAAGTCCATATGCTGGTACAAAGGCAGCAGTTTATAGTTACACAAGATCATGGTCTAAAGAACTTGGAAAGCATAATGTAAGAGTTGTTGGAATAGCCCCAGGAATAATGGAAGAAACAGGCTTAAGAACAATTCAATATGAAGAATCATTAGCTTATACACGTGGAATTACCGTTGATAAATTAAGAGAAGGATATTCTAGCACAAGCACAACTCCAATGGGAAGAAGTGGAAAGTTAAGTGAGGTAGCAGATTTGGTTGCTTACTTACTATCGGATCGATCTAGTTATATTACTGGTGTAACGATAAACGTTGCAGGAGGTAAAACGAGAGGATAGGAAGTGACAATATGGCTCTTGTAGGAAGATGGTACAACATATTAAATATACTTGAGAGCAATTCATCTATTTCACAAAAAGAATTAGAGAAAATATTAGGAACAAGTCGCCAAACGTTGAGAAAAAACATTAATTTATTGAATAAAGAATTAGAAAAAATCGCAATGGTAGAGTTAATAGATAAAAGATATCAATTAAAAGTTCTTGATTTACCAAGTTATGAAAAAGTTCTTTCAGGTAGTTTAAAAGTAAAAAGTGATTTTAATTCTGCTAGTAAGAGAGCAGCATATATATTAAAACGCTTTATAGAAGCAGATGGGCCTGTCACTATTGATGATTTAACTGAAGAATTGATGGTGAGTAGAGGTACCGTTGCCAATGATATTTCTGCTCTTAGGGATTTAGTACAAGAGTATAATGTTCAGATTATTGGTGTAACTAATAAAGGTTTAGAAATAATTGGTAATGAATTTAACTTACGCCTTCTATATATTAATGTAGTTTCAGATTATTTCACTGTCGATAGGATTAGTGAAACAACTAAGAGAGATATTATCCAAAAATGCATCGAATCAAGCGTTCCTAAAAGAGCCATTAGTTTGTTAATAAAAGTTGTAAATACAGTAATAATGAGAATTAATGATGGGAATAATTTAAATCAAGAAATAAGATATTATGATAATTTTGTAAGAGATTCCCATCTGTTTGATTCGCTTATTATGTTGGTCGAAATTGATTGTAATGTAACTTTGAGTAATCTAGAAAAAGATTTTATTTGCTATCCATTAAATATATATAATCAAGGAAATATTGAAGGCAAAAAATATAACTTTGAAGTGGTAGATAGTCTGTACGAAATGATGATAGGCAAGATACAAGAGCTATTTTTGATTAAATTTGATAAAGCACAATTATATGAAGATATAAAAAAACATATAGCTCATCTTATAAATCGTTCGGTTATGAAAGTGAAGAGTGTTGATATTTTGATGAATGAAATCGAATCAAAATATCCAATTTCGTATTCTATGGCAAATGTAGCTGCTTCGGTATTATCTCATTTAATAGATAATCCAATTCCAAAAGTGGAAGTTGGTTACTTAGCTCTTTACTTTGAAATGGCGATAAGCAGAAGTGAGGAGAAATCGAATAAGGATATTGCAGTTATTTGTCATACTGGCTATGGTACAGCTGTTTTAATAAAAAGACAACTTCAAAGAGCCTTGGGTGATAATGTCACTGTAACTACATTTTCTCAAAGTGAAGTTAATAAAAACGTATTGAATGAATATTTTGCTGTGTTTACGACAATACCTTTAAGAGTTGAAGGACTAGAAGTTCCGATTGTTCAACTGAGTATGATAATAGATGAGAACTATGTAAGAGAACAATGGGAAAAAATAGAGCGGACTCAAGTGGTTAATCGGCAAGAAATTGAAGTAGTAATGTCTAATTTAGATAACCAAATTTCTTATATTGAAAATTTAAATTTGATGATTTCAGATTTAGAGGAAAATAAACTTTGTGATATAGAATTTGGAAAACGTATTCTAGAAAGAGAAGAGTTAAAAAGTACAGTCTTTGACGAAGGAATCGCAATACCACATGCTATTAATAAAAAAAATAAGAATATAATTATTAATATAGGTAGATTTAATAAGCCGTATAATTTCAATGATAAAGTCATAGATGTAATTTTTATGATAGGAATCCCAGAGTTACCAACTAAAGTGACTGAAACTGTGTTACTAGAAATTTATGATTTTTTCTTTGCAGTAGCTGGTAATGAGGATGTAAAACAAGCGTTATTTTATGCAAAAGATCCTAATGATATTAAAAAGCTATTTCAGAAAGAGGTGAAATAATGGATTTCATATATGTATTCGGAGTATTTGCAATTGGAGCCTTTATATTTCAATCAATCTTAGGATTTTTTCAGATTAAACACTTCAATACTATTTACCAAGAATTGAGGAAAAAAGGTAAAGTTGCGATTGGAAGAAGATCAGGTAAGTTTACTGCAGGTACAATTGTCTTCTTTGCAGTCGATGATGATGCGAAGATTATTGATGCGAGACTGATGCAAGGCGTGACGGTGATTGCAAAGTTTAAACCTAAAGACGAATATATAGGACAAGACATACATTTTATTGATAGTTACCATCCTTTAGTGCAAAAAGAAAATAAATTAACACGACTTGCAATGGAAAATGCTAGAGAAATATATTTAAGAGTGGAGATTGGGAACTATACGGAGGAAAAGCCAAATTCACCACTACAAAATGTTCAAATGTCACTAAGTATGCTTAAAGAAGGTATTACATCAAAACTTAAAAGGAGTATATAAAAATGAATTTTATTATTAATTTTGCAGAAGGCTTCATGAATTTATTCCAAGCTGGAGCGGATGTATTTATTGGATGGATGGGGTCTATCGTTCCACTTGTATTAATGTTAATGATCGCTATGAATGCACTTATTAATCTATTGGGAGAAGAACGAGTAACAAAGCTTGCTGAAGTTTCTGCAAAAAACCCAGTCACAAGATATATGATCTTGCCGTTTGTTTCTGCATTTATGTTAGGGAACCCAATGTCTATGACTATGGGACGTTTCTTGCCAGAATTCTATAAACCTAGTTTTATTGCTGCACAAATGCAATTTTGTCATACAAGTAATGGTGTTTTCCCACATATTAACCCAGGTGAGTTATTTGTTTGGTTAGGTATTGCACAAGGAGTTATTAATCTAGGATTGAACGAGATGGAATTAGCCATTCGTTACCTATTAGTTGGTTTAGTAATGAACTTTGTTGGTGGTTGGGTAACTGACTACATTACTGAAATGTTATGTAAACAACAAGGTATCGAGTTAAGTAAAGAAGTTGAAACAGTTGTTTAATAATAAAAAAGAATGAGGTAATAAAATGACTAACTATAATAGTATTAAAGTTACTAAAGGAAAAGGTGGATTTGGTGGTCCTTTAGTTATCACTCCTACTGAAGAAAAAAATAAATTTATTTATGTTGTTGGTGGAGGAGAAAAACCAGACATCGTAGATACTATCTCTGAATTAACTGGTATGGAAGCCGTTAACGGATTCAAAACATCTATACCAGATGATGAAATTGCATTAGCAATTATTGATTGTGGTGGAACGCTACGTTGTGGAATCTACCCTAAAAAAGGTATCCCAACAATCAATATCATTCCAACAGGTAAAGCTGGGCCATTGGCGCAGTATATTACGGAAGATATTTATGTTTCAAACGTCGGTGTGGATCAAATTCAATTAGCTGACGGATCTGAAGCGACAGTTGTAACTTCAACAACGTCAGATAACTCTGAAATTAAAACTGAGGCTGAAACTAAAAAAACACCTAAATACGATACAAGTAAAAAAATGACTCAACAAGGTGGAAGTGGTCTTATAGCAAAAATTGGTATGGGAGCTGGGAAATTTATTTCAACAATAAACCAAGCTGCACGTGATGCCGTTCAAACTATGATTAACACAGTTATTCCATTTATGGCATTTGTGTCCTTAATAATTGGATTAATTGAAGGTTCAGGTGTGGGTAATTGGATTGCTAATATTATGGCACCACTTGCAGGGAATATTTGGGGACTAATTCTCATTGGATTTATTAGTTCATTGCCATTCCTATCGCCATTGTTAGGCCCTGGGGCAGTGATTTCTCAAGTTATTGGAACATTAATCGGTGTGGAAATTGGACGTGGTAATATCCCACCTCAATTAGCCTTACCAGCATTGTTCGCAATTAACACTCAAAACGGATGTGACTTTATTCCAGTAGGATTAGGTCTTTCAGAAGCAAAGTCTGAGACAGTAGAAGTTGGAGTTCCAGCCGTATTGTATTCACGTTTTCTAAATGGTGTACCACGAGTTGTAGTTGCTTGGTTAGCAAGCTTTGGATTATATAGTTAAGATTTGTAAACAGAAAGGAAATTATTATTACTATGACACTTTATACAACAACAGTTCAAAATATTGGAGCTGAAGCAGAATTATTTAAAGAAGAACAAATGATTGTTTTATTCGGAGAAAATGCACCCGCAGAATTGGCTGATTTTTGCTATAACATTCAAGTAAACCCAGTTGAAGGTGAGATTACACTAGGTCAAAAGGTTTATTTTGATGATCAGGGGTATGAAATAACAGCGGTTGGAAATGTTGTTGTTAAAAATCTTTCAGATTTAGGACATATTACAATTAGATTCAACGGTGATACTGAAGCAGAATTAGGTGGTACACTTTATGTTGAAAATAAAGAATTGCCTGAAATTTCAGTAGGTACACAAATTTCAATTAAATAATTTAATTACTTGCTGCTCAATAATAATGAGCAGCTTTAATTTAATAGGGGGATATATGAATACAATTATTTTTGATATGGACGGAGTATTAATTGACTCTGAATATACATATCTTGAATCAAAAACGGATATTCTAAATGATGCGGGATACGATGTTGATGTGAGTTATCAGTATCAATTTATGGGTACCACATATGATTATATGTGGAACACAATGAAAGAGGAACTAGGCCTACCATTTGAAACTTCTTACTATATTGATGAAATGAACCGTCGTCGTGAAGAAATGATTGATAGAGATGGTATAAAGCCGATAAAAAATGTTATAGATTTTGTACAAAATCTCCATAAATCAGGTTTTAGGATGGCTGTTGCGTCTTCCTCACCTAAAAAGGATATAAAATTTGCGATGGATTCGCTAAATCTGACGCAATATTTCGATTTTTTAGTAAGCGGAGAAGAGGTTGAGAATTCTAAACCTGCTCCTGATGTATTCTTACTTGCGGCGAGTCTGCTTGATGTTGCTCCAGAAAAATGTATAGCATTTGAAGATACAAAAAATGGTAGCAAAGCGGCCAAAGCAGCAAATATGTATACGATTGGATTTGAAAATCCTGATTATCCTAAACAAGATTTAACAGCAGCGGATAAGATTATTACGGACTTTAACCATGTTAATATTGAAGAATTAAAAAAGTTATAGGAGAAAAAATGAAACTAATTATTGACTCAGCAAATATCAAGAAAATTGAAGACTATCTAACCTACTTACCTGTCGACGGTGTAACGACAAATCCAAGTATTTTAAAAAAAGAAGGTAATATAGATTTCGTTACACACATGAAGGAAATTAGAGAGTTGATTGGTCAGGATAAATCTCTGCACATTCAAACAATCGCAAGTGATTATGAAGGTATACTTCGCGATGCTAAAAGAATAATCGAATTGATAGATAAAGACGTGTATATAAAAATACCTGTTTCAAAGGATGGTTTAAAAGCCATTAAGCAACTTAAATCTGAAGGATATAATATTACTGCGACAGCAATATATTCTGAAGTTCAAGCGCTTTTAGCCAAAGAACTAGGTGCAGATTACCTAGCTCCTTATGTAAATCGAATGAGTAACTTAAACACTAATCCTTATGAAGTGATTAAAAACGTTTCACAAAATATTGTTGAAACTCAGAGTGTTACTAGAATTCTTGCAGCAAGCTTTAGAAATATTGATCAAGTTCTTGAAGCAGTAAGAGCAGGAGCGGCTCATGTTACAGTAGGAACGGAAGTTGTAGATACATTCTTAGCAAATGCTAATATAGAGAAAGCAGTAAATGATTTTGCAAGCGATTGGAATGAAATTCACGGTAAATTTGAAATTTAAGTTCAGAACATCCACGTATTTCGGAAATGCGTGGATGTTTTTCGTTGCTACTCCCCAACTCTACAAGGGGCTTCATACACCAACACATCACTTGGCACATTACTCCCCAACACTATTATCACCAATCGTTATATCAGGGAAGATGGTAACATTTACGCCTATCCATACATTTTTATCTATTGTTAAGGGTATGGTTGAATTCAAACTATAAATCTCGGTACTTTGCCTGTTATTCTAGTGCATCTACATTTTGTAATAAAGTTCTCCAGGGTGCTTTTCCATAAATCGATTTTAAATTATCTATCCAATCTGCCTTATTAAGTTGGATTCATTTCCATATTCGGTATAATAAAGTAAGAAGAAATGTTTAATGGGGGCTAAAAGTGAACAAGCTTGAACTTATCATTTTCGATCTAGATGGCACTTTAGTAGACATTGAGATTATTTATCGCAAGGGGTGGGCTCATGTATTAAAAGCTTACGGACACGACTTGGATGAATCAGACTTTGAAGTGATGCGTGGCAACAGTACAACATATAATAACGGTATTATCAAAACCTATCTTGGCTCTGATGAATTAGTCCAAGAAGCGAGACAACGACGTGAAGATTACTTCTTTACCGTGTTAGAAAATGGCGAAATGAAGTTAAAAAAAGGAGCTCGAGAAATTCTCCAAGCAGCTAAAGAACAGGGCTTGAAGCTAGGGGTTGCTACTTCATCATATAGAGAACGTGGGATGGCCATGTTAAAAAGCTTGGATTTGATTGATTACTTTGATTATCTGGTCTTTGGTGACGAGGTCACACATTCTAAACCCCATCCAGAGATTTATCAGTCTGTATTAAAAGAAGCAAGAGTTAGTCCAGACAATGCAATAGTAGTCGAGGATTCAGTGCCCGGCATGCGTTCTGCCTTAGCTGCAGGACTGAGAACTTTTCTTGTACCGGAAAGTGAAGTCGACTTGGCTGAGATTGAGGGAGAGTATACGGTGCATGAGGATCTTGAGGACGTGATGGATGCGATATGGGATAATTAGCTTTCTGACGCTAATGTGTAATAAGTAAAAATCAGTGGAATCTTACTATATTAATAATATAGAGGGCTTCACTGTTTTTTTACAAACCAAAATGTTGGTAAGTAATCATACTCACCAACATTAGGAATAATAATTTAATTATGTTTGCGATTAAACGCAGCAGGGGTATTAGGATATAAATTGAAAACTTCTTCTAGATATTCAGTTTGAACATCCATTTCTTCAATAATTTTTTGAATATTGATCACATCAGCCATTTGGTTTAATAATTTAAGTCCTTCATCGGCCATGCAGTTGCGTGTTTCAATATCTGGTATTGCAGTTGTTGCCCGGTGATCAGTTAATTCTTTGAAATAGTATCCTGTTGCACCGCTCTCATATGATTGTGACTTTAAGTGTCCAAACTCAGCACTAGAGTTGGTCATCGGTTCTTCAAACTCACTTGTAAGAAGAATGTCATCTATTCGGTTTCTTAATTTATATGAAGCAACTATCATGCAATCAAAATTATATATCATGGATTTCATGTCACCAAACACACCACTCTTTTGAGCTACTGACGCTCCATCAATATAGAGAATACTTGTACCCGTTTCATCAAAGAAATCGCGAACGACTAGTCCCATCGAAATGTGAGAAGGTCCATGAAGACTGATATAAATTTGTTTCTTAAAACCTGATTGTAATAAACTTTTTGCAATACCATGCAACATATTAGAGCTTTCTCTTACAGTCAATTGAATTGTTCCTTTAGCTGAGGCTGTAGCTCCCGAATAAATATAAGGAATATGTGGTAATATTAATGAATTAGCGCGTTCAGCTAATATTAATGCCAATGCTTCTGATAGAACTGTTTCACAATCTAAAGGCATTCCTCCATGTAATTCTGTAGGGCCAAAAGGCACTATAATTGTGTCGTTTCTCTTTAAATATTCCTCTACTTCACTATTTACTAATGCATTTAAAAAATGACTTCTTAATTTCATTAAAAATATCCTTTCTGTTCCGTTTTTAATTAATCTTCAATTTTTGCTTTTGTTTCATCGTCAATTTTCCAAATAAATGTAAAACTTAGATAAGATAAGAATGCACCAATTGCTGGGCCAATTAGATTTAATACAAGTAATCCAAAGATTGTCCCGTCAGATTGGGCTGCTCCAGAATTGGCAGCCGCCTGATTATATCCAATCCATCCAATAGATAGAACGACAATTGATTGAGCGATGGTATTTCCTAGTCGTCTTGTTAGCGAAAAGTTACCGTAAAGCGTCCCTTCATTACGTTTGCCAGTGACAATCTCATTATAGTCAATTGACTCTCCAACCAATCCCCATTGTAATAGAATAGAGGTCATCATCAGATTAGTAGCTATGGTTGATGCAATTAAGTATACATAAGGATTAACATCAACAGTAATCATCAGTGCAAAAAGCGCCATTGAAAGTAATGAACTCGCTAATAGACTATAGCGAATTAAATTAACTGTACTTCCAACTAATTCAACTAATTTTGGAGAGGCGATTAATATTAATACTGATAAAGCTGTTGATAAAATTGAGCTTGAACTCATAATACCAATGTCTCCATAATAATCTGCGAATATATACGTTGTCGTTTGATTACGTAGTAGTTGAGCAAATACAAGTACAATGGAGTGAATACATAAAGCTAGATATAGACGATTCTTTTTGAAAGTTTCAAAAATATCTTTAAATTCAACTTGTTCTTGTTGTTCAATGTTGGCTTGAGCTTCTTTGTTTCTTTCTTCAGTCCAAGCATAGTGAATAAAAATTAATATCCCACCAAGTATTGCACAAAAGATACCAGCAACTGCGTATCCTGTACTGTTCTCGCCAAAATTATCTAAAATCAACGGCACCGTAAACATCATGGCGAATGCACCTACAACGGATCCAAGGCCTCGAGCTGATGATAAGGTTGTTCTTTCTGTATCGTTTGTTGCCATGACACTAAGTAAAGAACCCATAGCGATATTCATCATAGTATATCCTAACTCATAAACAATTTTTAAAAGGAATAGTGCGACGACTTGTAATGTTCCATCTAAATAACTCGGTACAGAGAAAAATGCAATCAGACCAAAAACTATTACTGGAATAGATCTTAATATCCAAGGTCGGAATTTATCTTTATTCACATTAGATTTTATAAAAGATCGGTCCATGAAATTTCCCATTAATGGGTCATTCACCATATCCCAAATATTCCAAATTAATAATAAGATTGAAACGGTACTAAAAGAGATTCCTAACACATTAGTTACATACCGGTTTAAATACATTTGGAGGAATTCAAGTGTAACAACGCCACCTCCATCTCCAGCACCATAACCGATTCTATGTTTAAATGTCAATTTACTTTCATGCACTTCTAATCTTTCTTCAGCCATAATTTAGAATCCTTTCTTTTTTCATACTAATCCAAAGTAACGAATGCAATAAAAAACTTGAAACTTGTCGTATATTACATTTAATCAATTGACCAACTAGTGAAAATGATGACAAATAAAATATACCAAAATGTAACCGCTAACATTTATGGGAAAGTGACCTCTTTTTTTAAAATAATGATACAAAACAAAAAGAGAGCTACAATAATTTTCGTAGCTCATCAATTATGATACTTATTCTTCATGTTTATCTTTTTGGTATTTAGTTGGAGATACTCCATAAGCTTCTTTAAACACTGTACTGAAGTATTGAACGCTATTATATCCAACCATCATGCTGATATCGGTAACGAAAAGTGATGATCGAGCTAGAAGTTCCTCCGCTTCTTTTAATCGATGGCTTCTAATAACATCATTAATCGTTTGATTCGTTTCCTTTTTGAAGGTACGCATAAGATGTTCCTTCGTAACGAAAAATTTGTCTGCAATTGTTTGGATATTCAACTCATTCATAAAATTATTGGTAATGTATTGAGTTACTTTCGTTGAAAGGGACACACCATTTAATTGATTAAATCGATAGCTAGGTGAACTATAACGTTCAATCATTTCAGTATGTAGTTGATCAATTTCATGAATGGTTTGAGAATTTTCAATTAAAATAGCATATTTTTCTGAAAAATAGTGCGATAGAACTGGATCAAGACCACCAAGTTCGGCCATCAAAGCATACATTGAATTGTGTGAGAGTGTTAAATTTTTATGTGATCTCAGTTCGTTACCTTCAATTCGTTTCAAAATATCAATAGGATCTGTATTATCCAGATAAATTTTTGCATCTTTAAAATATTCTTTAGTTTTCAGTTCATCTGCATCGCGAATCGAAAACAGTAACTTTTTTCTCAAAACGTGACTATTCTTTATCAATTCAGCTTTCAGGGGATTACTATTTGCTTTTTGGATTTCCTCGGAGAGATTAGTCATAGTAATTTATCCTTTCTATATTTTGCTATTGGTTAATACTGATTAATATAAAATGACTTAAAGTGTATTTAATTGTTATTCAAATGATTGATGATATTAAGATGCTAAAATATTTATATTTAATTATAGCATCTTAAAACAAGAGTGATTACGCCTAATTATCCAAGGAGAGGTATGAGAACAAAGGATGTGGTTAAGTACAAGATAAGATAATACCCCAATGACTTTAAAATAAACGGCCGTCAACCTTCAAATTGCTTGGCGAAACAATGGTATTGTCATCCATAAAATGATAAAAACATTCGTACTAATAAACTGAATAACGAAATAACTTATCATGAAGATGATAAATCGTGAACGAATTAAGACCCTCAAAAGTTAGATTTTTTAGTCTAACTCTTGGGGGTCAGCTCAGTGTGGGAGATAAGGATTTTACTTGTTCTACAAGGTGTATCACAACAGTATCCATTGCACTAAGAAAATCAAAGAACGAATGACAAAATAGATTAAGTGGAATAAAATCGGGCCCATCACATTACGGTCATATGCAAAGTAATAATAGCTTAAGGCCATAGCGAGTGGCAATGAAAGCATAAAATATTGTGGAATGGATGCGTCAATATAACTAAATAATATAATCGAAAGGAGTGTCATAACTACTAATAATAGTTTATTATTCTTATCTACCAACCAAGGAGTCCTTCACGAAAGACTAATTCATCAATGATGAATCCAAAGATGAAAAAAATTGGAGTAGCGGGAACATGGGGAAAATATCCAACATATCACTTGAAGATATACCACTTTGAACCAGAGTGACGCCAGCAAAGTTAGCGACTAAAGGCATAAGTATAAAGGATCTGACGAGGGAGATAACAAGGTAAAATCCTAATGACTTTAGTATGAAGGCTGGCCAACCTTCGAATTGTTGGAAGAACCGCTTGTATTCACCTTTTAAAAACTGGTGAAACAACACGATGGCAACAACAAATAAAATACCTGAAGTCCAAAAAGGTTGCTATATAGTCATGCATAAAATAATACAAAATATTCGAACTAATAAATTGCATAACAAAATAACTTATTATGAAGATAATGAAACGGATGCGGATTGATAGTTTCATGGAACCCCTCCTTGATACTAAATGATGCTTGTGAAGCAATTAATCGGTAGTAGAGTTATTGAATAAATCCCTTACACTTTCCATGATCGAATCATATTCTTTTTTTGAAAAGACAACAATATTTTCTTTTGGGTAATTAGCGGTGACGATAAATGTTTTAACATCTTCATTAGCTTGTCGCATATATGCTTTTAGATTTCTTTCAAATTCCTCATAAAAGATTGTCTCCATGCAAGCTTCTTCCTTTTTGTATCTCTTACATGGATTATACAATATATATATAAGATGATACAAAGTAATTAGAATAATAATTGCTAAAGACATAACTAAGAAAAGTATCACCTTTACAAATCTCTTACACAATCTTCACCCGATCTTTACACTATGTACGTCAGCATTACTTGCTTAGCAGCCCCGTCAGCGGTGTCTGCTAAGAAAGAAGAAGGTCAGTGGGCAGAGCTTCCTTGTCGTAACTTTGGAAGAAGGGCGTGCTTTAACTGAAGATTTGTCATTAGTGAATGAGAACCAAGCTAAGTACGTATTCTTATTCATCGGTGATGGTATGGGGAACATCCCAGTCTCCGCAGCAGAGTACTACTTAGGCCCAGATAATGGGAATGATGGGAGTGGGACTGCACAAGCACAGCCATTGAACTTCTCGCAGTTCCCAGTGATTGGGCTTCAGAACCCGACGGATGCTGACCACTATGTGCCGGATTAAGCAGCAACAGCTACGGCATTCGGTAACGGTGTGAAGATTGATTCAAACGTGATTGGATTAACTCCAGGATTTACTGAGCAGACAGAATCAGTAGCGGAAAAAGCACAAGGTGCGGGTAAAGGAGTAGGTATCTTATCTACAGTAACATTAAACCACGCAACCCCTGCTGCATTCTACTCAAACGTTGAGCACCGTAACAACTACTACGAGATCGGTGAGCAAATGGCCTTATCTAACTTTGATTACTTTGCAGGTGGTTCATTAGGACGCCGTACTGGTGACAACGATGACCAAAAAGATTTATATGAAGTGATGGAAGAGAACGGTTATACTGTTGCTGACACACAAGAAGAATTCGATGCAATTACAGCTGAATCTGGTAAAGTTTACGCTCCAGCAGCAGTATTATCTGAAGCAGATGGCTCTTCTATGAAATACGCTATCGACCAAGAAGAGGGCGAACAAACATTAGCTGACATGGTTGCTAAAGGGATTGAAGTATTAAGTGCTAAAGAAGATGGCTTCTTCATGATGACAGAGTCAGGTAAGATTGACTGGGCAGAACACGCGAACGATGCTGCCGCAACAGTTAAAGAAGTTATTGACTTCCAAAACGCAATTCAAGAAGCAGTAGACTTCTACTATGAGCACCCTGAAGAAACGTTAATCGTAGTGACAGCTGACCACCCAACGGGTGGATTCACAATCGGTAACTCTGAAACAGGCTACAACAGCTACTTCCACTTATTAGATGAACAAGCAGTTTCTCAAGAAGAATTTGACCTTATCTTTGAAGCAGCTAAAGAAGAAAACCCAGAGATGACATTCGAGGACTTTGTACCCGTATTAGAAGAAAACTTTGGATTTATCATCGACTTAGAAGCAACTGATGAAGTATTAACGAATGCGCAAGCTGCTGAAGCAGAAGAAGTTGAGACTGAATTATTACAATTAACTGCTTATGATATCGAAGAATTACGTTATGCTTTCGACCAGTCAATGCTTGAGTACGATGACCGTAATGCAGGTCAAGCGGATATAATCAAAGGTTACCACTCATATACGCCAATCTCGATTGCATCAACGCGTCTATTAGCTCGTAAAGCTGGACTTGCCTTTACAACGGTTGACCACTCACCAGAGCGTGTACCAGTGTATGCTATTGGTTCAGGTGCAGCTATGTTCGAAGGAAACTTTGAAAATACTGACATTGCCTACAAATTATTAGCGGCGATGGGATTATACGAAGGTGGCGATACCAAGATTGATCCTATTACAGTAACAACTAAAGCAAGCTCACAAGAAGCTACAGAAGAGTCAGCTGAAGAGACAGCGGATGAGTCGACGGAAGAATCGACGTCAGAAGAATCAGCAGAATAATTCTTTATTAAATTAATTTAAACGAGCGTAGCGTTAATAAACTGACGTTACGCTTTATTCAATTTATTGTAGAGACTAGATAAGAGTGAGGGGAATATGACAATGTTGAGAGAGATTGCAATCTATCTAATATTAACAATATCATTACTAAATCCAGCTAAGTTAGCTTTGGCCCAAGAGGAAGCTATAACCATTATGGACCTGCCCATGGAAGGGTATTATATAGCGCCGGATGATTATGCGATTGACGGGCTATTGTTCGAAGGCAATCAATTGGTTATCTATGTTAAGGACGCCCATGAACTAAGTCCAGATACGGCTGGGACTGAACGCCTCCAATGGTTGAGGGACTTTCATTCCTTCCCGCATCCCGACTTAGGAAGCTATTCCAAGAGCGTGCGTGACCGCTATTTAGCTCAGTATGATCTTGATTACGATTTGAAGGCAACTTATGAAGAGATTGCCGACTTAATCACTGCCGATATGTCGCAAGCCGAGGTGCAAGACCTCATCAATAACCGCATTCCAGGTATCTACTACACTGAAAAAGATGGATATTCTTACTATACCATTGCCAAACCTACCGTCATTGAAGAAAATGGCCAGTGGAAAGTGCAATTATTCGGCGAAGATGTGATTGACTTACAGTTTGAAGAGGGTCGGATTCTTGACCAAGAGGGTATTATTTATGAATTCTTGGCGGGTATCAAACCCAATTAACTAACGGAAAGGAGAAGTTATCCAGTGAAAAAAATATTACTTAGCTTACTATCAGCTACTTTACTATCAGCGGCGATTCCCTTGAATAGCTATGCTCACGAGGAAGGGCATGACCACAGCCAGGACAGTGATACACAAAGTCATAGCCATAGTTCATTTTCAGCCGATGACCATCATAACCATGGAGCCTTACGTGCCAACTTTATCCCTACCAATATTCTCAACCCGGATGACAGTATTTATCAAGCACCTCAGGCTACGGCAGATTATGTAGGGACTTATTCGGCTCAAGTGAGAATTACTGACTTGAATGCAGACTTGAAAGTTCTAGTCGATATCCAAGAAGATGGGCTATTAAACTTAGCTTATTACTTTATCAATGCTGAAGACAAGACAGGCGTGCGTTTCTTTGCTAACAGTCAAGGAGAGATTGAAGAACGTGACGCTGTCTATCAAGACCTCGTTGTTATGACCGCAGCTTTAAGAGAAGGTGACGGTGGCTTAGGAACGGGTCTTATTGGAAAAACAATCTCACCGGTGGTGCTCCTAGACGAGGAAGGCCAAGCAGATCGTTTGTATCCCTATATGGCATTGGCATTTGAATTAAGAGAAAATCTACAAAATGCCCGCGTCTACCAAAGCATCGGCTTGTATGCTACAGATGGTGCAGTAACTGTCGACGTTAACCACCTGATTGGCTTGGAAAGTGACGAGAAAATAGTGGTAGAATTAGAGAAAATTGAAGATGCGGGTGAGGATGCCTTGCTAGTAGAACAACCAACTTATGAGCTCTTGCAAGACAGCTTTGATAATGACCTCGACGCTGACCACAATGACTTTAAGCTTGACTATCAATCTGCTAACGACTTTGTACAAAGCGTATTGGCGATGCACTTGAGAACTAACACCAGCTTCCCGTCGGATACAACAGCAGAGATGGTAGACAAAGAAGCAGTGCAATTGGACGAAAACTTGGGCGCTGGAGAAGTTACCTATGCATTTTTATTAAATGATGCGATTCTGTATGCCTATGACGGCCACAGACTATATATGGCTGAAGAAGTTGAGGAAGTTGACGGCGTGTACAGTTCAGATCAATGGACTGTAAGTCATTAAGAAGGGAGCATTACAATGGCTAGAGAAAATAAGAAACACTACGGTGGTGATCCACATCACCCGGACCACCCCCGTAATCATAGGGGAGAAGTAGGGTCTAAAGAGACATCGGATGATTCAGAGGCTAAATTCATTCCCCATGACCCTCATCATCCCGATCGCCCAAGGAATAAAGCTCAAGAGAATGCGGTGGAAGTGGAAGTATCTGAAGAGAAACAAGATATGAAAGAAGCCGAAGAGGAACAAGAACAGGATGGGAAGGATCATCACATGAATGATCCCCATGACCCAGACCAATCACGTTACCGAGCTTAATCTGTCTCTATAATAGGAATTCTATACCAAAAAAGCCATATCTATCACAGACATAGCTTTGATATTCAAGCTAAAGTTTACGATTATTCTTTCCCAAGGTGTTCATTCATAGCCTTCATGCCACCGTCAATGACTTTAACGTCATAGCCTTTATCGATAAGGAATGATGTGGCGGTCGTTGCGCGGTTACCCGATCCGCAAAGGGTATAGATCTTTGATTTGGCGTCTAAAATGCTATAATCATTGTGTAGGTTTTCTAAAGGAATGTTGACTAAGCTAACCTCAGGGGCGGGGCGAGTGATTTAATCGGGGTGTCTTAAGTCTAATAAAGTGAAATCATCATCTAAGTTCAAGAAATCTTCGACAGAAATAGTTTGAATGGATTGTCTACGCTCTGAAGGAATATTGTCAGCAAAAATATAGCCTTTGACTTGGATGTCCTCAAATGTACCAGCAATGGCTTCAAAATCAGCTAAATCAGCTTGGGACTGTGAGTCAGTAATGAACACAATCTCTGCATCTTGTTGAATAAAGGATTGTACAAATTTCTCAAAATTCGTTACATTAAAGTATAAAGTATCTTGTAAGTGATTCACCCGACCTTCTGTAAGTGAACGTGTATCAATCAATACATCTTCAGTATGAATCTCTTGGAATGCTAATTCTTTCATAGGTCAACCTCCGGTATAGTGTTGTTTGACTTAAATATACTTGATGGTAGGGGAAATGGGAAGGGGAATGCTTGAGGGATGTATAATAAGTAAATGGTAGCGTAAATGCTGAGTTCTCATCAAATTGGGCAACGTTGCCTATTTTGGATTGAAATGGAATAAGGCGATGAGTTGCGAAATATAATATGCCAATAGATTCGTTTACATTTCGTTTTGATTCATAGGTTGTATTAAACTATTGAAATCAAATAAGGCAACATTGCCCCATTTGATAACTCTGGCATAGCTCTTCACAAGGGCGAGAAGATGCTATACAATAGGTAGTATAATGCTGAAATGAAATATTTTACTAAAAGTGGCGGTGACATCGATGGAAATTAAATCAATTGATGAACTCTTAGCAATAGCTATGAGTGCAGAAGGAAAACAGATACGAGAGTTTGATATTAATAATCGTCTAAAAGCCAAAAGAAATAAAGGTGGAATTGGGCAAATTATTGAAGAAGGATTATATGGTTATGAAGTAAACTCGACAAGTGAGGCAGATTTTGCCGAATTAGGTGTGGAACTAAAAGTAACACCTGTCAAGATTAATAAAAATAAAACCTTATCTGCAAAAGAGAGACTCGTCCTTAATATCATCAATTATATGGAGGAGGTAAGTTATACATTTGAAACTTCTTCATTTTGGAAGAAAAATGAGAAGTTAATGCTTATGTACTATTTATGGGAAAGCGAAATAAGTCGTGCAGAATACAGAATAATAAAATCTGTCCTATTTACTTATCCAGAGGAAGATCTTGAGGTGATTAAAAATGATTGGGAAATCATAGTTGGGAAAATCAGAGCAGGTAAGGCTGAGGAGCTTTCAGAAGGAGATACGATGTACCTTGGAGCCTGTACTAAGGGAGCTTCTAGCAAATCATTAAGAGACCAACCTTATTCAGATGTAAAGGCTATGCAGCGGGCGTTCTCTTTAAAACAATCCTATATGACGGTGTTGGTCAGAAAGCATATTAATAATGAGGAAATTGTATCATTCACTTCTAGTGAGGAGCTAAGTAAAAAGTCATTAGAAACAATATTAAATGAACGGTTTGAACCATATATAGGTATGAACGTCATTGAGATTAGCCAAAAGATTGGCTATAAAATTAATCCCAGTAATAAATCTACGATAGCAAACATGATTAGTGCAATGTTAGGGATTAAAGGAACTAAACTCGATAAGATTGAAGAGTTTGCTAAAGCAAACATTCAATTTAAAACCATTCGGTTGGAGCCAAATGGACTCCCTAAAGAGCATATGTCTTTTGAAAATGTTGATTTTGATAGCTGGATAAGTGAACCATTTGAAAACTCACAATTTTATAAACGATTCGAACAAACGAAATTTTTATTCATTATTTTTCAATTTAAAGAGACTCAAAAGGAAAACCATAAGAGAGTTCCTTACTTCAAGAATGTTGTTTTGTGGAATATGCCAGAGAAAGTTATTCAAAGTGAATTGAAAGATATGTGGAGCCAAGGTAGAATAACTTTAGAAAAAGGGGTAAAATTAATACCAACTAATAAAGGTATATCGAATAATTTACCAAAAGCAACAGAGAATCCAGTAACGCATATCCGACCTAAGGCACGAAAAGCAGCTGATACAGTCAAACTACCAGATGGTCAATTTATAACTAAACAGGCTTATTGGTTAAATCGCGAGTACATCGCAGAGATTGTTAAAAATTAGATCAAGCAAGAGGCTTGATCTTTTTATTAGTATAATATATAATATACGAAAGTATGTTCGTAGAGAGGGAAGTAATCAATGAAGATTTTTTCGATGTTTGATGGTGTCGGTGGGTTCACCATTGGTTTCAACAACTCTGATAGTGAATTTTTCCAGACAACTTATTCAAACCAATATGAACCCTCTAGAAAGACACAGGATGCCTATGAAGTAGGAGTATATAGATTTCCAGAGATGGAGCATATCCCAACGGATGTGGCACTCATACCTAATGAAAAATTTGAGGAAATGAAAGATAACGGCGTGAATATGATAGTGGGTGGTTTCCCTTGCCAAGACTATTCTGTGGCTCGAAGTAGAAAAAATGAACTCGGAATCCAAGGTAAAAAAGGTGTGTTATTTTGGGAAATCATTCGAGCAACAGAAATTATACGCCCAGAATATCTAGTTCTTGAAAATGTTGATCGTTTATTAAAAGCTCCAACAAGTCAAAGAGGGCGAGATTTTGCCGTTATGCTTTCATCATTTAATGAGTTAGGCTACTCAGTTGAATGGCGTGTTATTAATGCAGCAGATTACGGAAGAGCACAAAGAAGACGACGTGTCTTTTTCTTTGTTTACCGTAATGATACAGACTTTGCAAAAAAAATAGATGAAGAGTTTGAAAATAAAGAAACAACTAATTTATTAAATATGAAAGAATTTAATGTTTATGCAGATTATATTTTTAAAAAAGGATTATTTGCACGTCAATTTCCAATAAAAGATAAACCTTTTAAAGATAGAACCATGTTTAATAAACTGGATTCAGATATTAAAGATGTGTCTGACAATTTCCAAGATGGAAAATTCTGGAATACGGGTGTTATGCGACATGGTTACTATTATTCAGCAGATACGGAACCACTAGGGGATGAAAAGCCAATCACCCTTGGAGAAATTATCGTTCCAGAAACAGAAGTTCCGGAGAAATACTATATTGATGGTGAAAGACTTGAGAAGTTTAAGTACTTAAGAGGGGCCAAGCGACTTGAAAGAACTTCTGCCAATGGTCATAAATATATTTATTCTGAAGGCGGGATGAGTGAAACGGATGAGCTGGAATTACCTGGTAGAACCATGCTGACATCTGAAGGGACTGTGAATCGATCGACTCACCTTATTAAAGTAGACGGAAGATACAGACTGATAACGCCAATAGAAGCAGAACGTCTACAAGACTTTCCAGATGATTGGACTAAATATAAGCAGTTAGACACCGGTGAAGTGGTTGAAGTATCAGATCGTATGCGGATGTTCTTCATGGGGAATGCACTGGTGACGGGTATTGTTAAAAGAATTGGTGATGAATTGAGGAAGATTGTTGAGGAAGAGTAATATAGTTATCTTTAAGATGAATTGTAAAATTAAGTGCGACAAATAATAAAACCCATAACAGGTTCGTGTAAAATGTTAGTAACCACAAAAACACACACGGAGGACCTGTTATGAGCTATACACATCTTACCATAGAAGACCGTTCAAAAATAGAAGTACTTTATTATGAAGGCTATACAGCTAGTCAGATTGCTGAAGCCATCGGGCGTCACCGTTCGACGATTTATCGAGAGCTCAAGCGTGTTAAGTCAGCCAGTTACGATGCTCAATTGGCTCAAGATAACGCTACTAAACATAAATCTCTCAAAGGTCGTCGCCCTAAACATACGCCAGAGCTCATTCAAGATATTCAAACAAAGTTAGAATTAACCTGGTCTCCTGAACAAATCGTGGGACGCTGCTACCAAAATAGATTATCATTTAAAACCATCTATAACTGGATTTATCAAGGTGTCATTGAAGTCTCACTAAGCTGTCTGAGACAAAAAGGCAACCGGCGCAAACCTCAAGAAACCAGAGGTAGATTCAATATTGGAACTTCGATAAAAGAACGTCCGAACACTGTTAAAAAGCGTCAGGAATTTGGCCACTGGGAACTTGATACGGTAGTGTCTTCTAGAGGTAAAAGTAAAGGATGTCTTGCTACTTTTGCTGAACGCAAGAGTCGCTTCTATGTCGCTTTAAAGATGCCAAATCGATCGAAGGAATCCATGCTTTCGACTGTGAATCAGTTGATCCAATCATTTCCGAAAGCAGCCCTCAAAAGTTTCACCTCTGACCGTGGAAAAGAATTTGCTTGTTATTCTGACATTGAACAACAAGATATTGATTTTTACTTTGCAGATGCCTACTGTGCCTGGCAGAGAGGGACCAACGAAAATTCCAATGGGCTACTAAGGGAATTCTTTCCAAAAGGCACAGATTTAACTAAAATAACCGAGCATGAACTTTTCAATGCGCTGTGGTTGATAAATAATCGACCTAGAAAGTGTTTGGGTTTTAAAACACCCTTTGAAGTACTCATGCACGAACTTGGTCAGTTAGCATGATTTTTTGTCGCAATAATTATTGCAATTCATCTTAAAATAAAACAGAGGTGTGTGCATGGGCTTTAGGAAAATATCAGCGAAAGAATTAATATTTGTTGAGACCTATGAAAGATATAAAGAAGTTATTGATGCATTTGAAGATTTTGTTGATTTAAAAAATATTAATAATGTAAAGAAAAGAAGTAATAAAGCTGGGTCGTATGCAAAATATCTAGTAAGAGCATTAATTATAAGTTCAGAGATATACAATGTTAAGATTGATAAAAATGATTATAAAAAAATGGAACAATACTTGGAGAAATTAAGAGACCATCCAGAATATGATGCTTACAACAGGGATGAAGGCAGGTTTCCTAACGCTGCAATAAATCATTTCTTGATGTTTATTTCTAGATATCCACAATACTAGAAAAAATTAAAAGCGGAGAACTATTTTTATTAGATTACATATGCTGCACCCAACTTAAATTCCTGCAGCAAAGTGTCTTAAACTATTCCAATTACCTATAAGAGGCTGGGACAAAAGCCACTAAATAAAAACGACGAGAAATTAGATTAACTAATTTTCTCGTCGTTTTTGCTATATATAATTAGGCATACAAAAAGCACCCTGATATAATATTAGTAAATAGACACTAAACATTAAAGGGGTGCTTTTTATGTACGTACATTATAACATGAATCAAACTTCACTTCCATTAGAATTATCTACTTGTATTGATCCCAACCATATTGTTTTTTCTATCTATAACTTTGTCGATTCATTGGACGATCATTACTTTAAAATTTTTGAGACTCAGGACGGTCGTCCTGCCTATCACCCAAAACCACTCATCATGTCTCTTCTTTATGCTTACAGTAAAGGTATTTTTAGTGGTCGAAAGATTGAAGAAATGATGGAAGAAAATCTACCGATGCAATGGCTTGTTGCCCAACAAGTGATTAGCTATCGCACGATTAATCGATTTCGTTCTTCTGACAACTGTAGTCGTCTTTTAGAGAATATATTTATCGAATTTACAATTCAATTAAAATTGGAAAAACTAATCACTTTAGAGAATGTCTTTATTGATGGGACGAAGATTGAAGCCAATGCCAATAAGTATACTTTTGTCTGGAGAAAAGCAACGGAAAGATTTGCGGAACGTCTGAAAACATCTGCTCGTGAATATTACTTTGAAGAAATTCAACCGATGGTTGATGCAGGTATTCAATACGATGAAGAGTTGGAATTGGAAGAGTCTATGCTTCAAGAGATTACCGAACTAATTGAAGAAGAAGTTGAAAAACTGTCACAAGATATTGAAGAGAATCCTGTAAAAGGACCAGATCCTCGTAAACAAGCTCGTCGTCGCCTCAAGAAACATCATCGGAAAGTGAGCCAGGATTTTCTGCCTCGAAAACGAAAGTATCATCAACAGTTTGAGACGTTCGATGGTCGAAACAGTTACTCAAAAACAGATACTGATGCGACGTTTATGCGAATGAAAGACGACCCTATGATGAATGGTCAGTTGAAAGCCGGGTATAATATTCAGATTGGTACAGAAAATCAATTTGTTCTTCATTATGATGTTTTTCCGAATCCGACGGATACACGGACGCTACAACCTTTTATCGAAACCTTTCCTCATCGACCTAAACGCATTGTAGCTGATGCAGGGTACGGTAGTGAAGAAAACTTAACTTACTTAGACGATAATGATATTGACCATCTTATTAAATACAACCGATTTGATAAAGACCAAAAAAAGAAACACAAAACATCAGATAAAAACTTAGGAAATTGGGTTTATAATGAAGAAGAAAAGACCTTTACGCACCCAGACGGTACGATCTATTACTACAGCCATCAATCCAAACGGAGAAATAAATTGAGTGGCTATACTTCTCAAGTAGCGGTTTATAAACCAACAGATCCAGAGAATGCGCCGCAAAAGGCGCTTTACTATAATGAGAAGTATCAAATTTTGAAAAATACAGAAGCAGAAAAGCTTTTATCTAAAGAAGGTTCAACAATCTTTGCCAAACGAAAGATTGATGTTGAGCCAGTCTTTGGCCAGATAAAGGCTAATTTAGGATTCACACGATTTAACCTAAGGGGTAAATCGAAGGTAAAAACAGACATTGGGTTGGTCTTGATGGCCAACAATCTGAAGAAATATGCAAAAAACAAGGTAATAAAATAAGAGAACTTACAAATTCTTTGACAGAAAATGTAGGTTCTCTTTTATTTTAGAATCCAGGACCTTTTGTCCCAGCCTCTTTGTGTTTAAATTGAAAGGAAGAATGTTGTGAAAAAATATTTAGTAAGGGTTGTTTCCGAGTATGAGTATATAATTGAAGTTGAGGAAGAAAGTGAACTAACTGCTGAAGAACTTGCTTGGGAACAGGATTGGTCTCCTTTAATTCATAATGCAGAGATTGATGAGATGTATCAGATTGAGTAATACTTTATAATAGTTTAACTTTCAGCCATTCTAAGCATACAATTGTCCTGTCTATCTATTTTTCCTCCTTCAAATTTGCATATTCCCCCTAAATAGTTATCATTAACTACAAATATCTTTTTTTGAAAGTAAGTGTTTAGATGCAATATAGAGATTTAAGTATTGAAAAGGTGGCAGATGAATATATTGTAGTGGCTTGTGATTCTTCATCAGGGATTGGTGAGAAAGAACATGATGTATTAACAGTGCCTTCTTTAGTGATGAGTGCACATTGTATTCGTGTGCCGTTGATGGAGCTATTATCGATTGGAGCAGAACCTTTTCTTGTTGTGAATGTGTCAGGGAATGAAATGAATCCGACAACAAAAAAATATATTCAAGGTATAAGAAATGAATTAATAAAGGCTGGCTATCCTGAATTACCGATGAATGGCAGTACTGAGGAGAATATGGAAACATCGATGAGTAGTCTAGGGGTGACGGTGTTGGGTAGAGCTACTTCTAACCAAATGAAGTGGAGATCAGTCCAAGCTGGTGACATCATCTATCAAATAGGTCTGCCGTATGTGGGAGAAGAGTTAATTAGTCATTTTGATGACATTGTTTCTTATGATGATATTAAGCTCTTGCACCAACTTCGTCACTCAATTACTGAGATTGTCCCTGTAGGATCTAAAGGAAGTTGGAATGAAGCAGAGCAATTAGCTCAAGTAAATAAGCTGAAATTCAAAAAAGTTTTGAATAACAATCTAAAAGCAATGTGTGAGAAGTCAGCAGGTCCTAGCACGACAATTATTGTATCTGCTAGTCCTAATATTGAAAGTAAGCTTCGAGAATACTTTAAGCATGTGTTTATAATTGGTGAGATGGAGGAATTGGATGAGTAATATTATATTAGTATCAGGCCCCGTGAAGAGTGGTAAATCTAGCTTTGCGGAACGAATTATCAAAGAAAGTAATTTGAACAAAGTGGCTTATATTGCAACACAAGCCAATGAATTTTTAGATGATGAGTTTAAAAGACGTATTATAAAACATCAACAATCAAGACCTTCTCATTGGGAAACTATCGAACAATTTAAAGATTTAGATAAATTGATTGAGCAAGCCAATGAGAAACAATTGTATCAATATGTTTTAATTGATTGTGTGACGCTCTGGATTAATAATTTATTTTTCGATCATTTAACAACTTATTATCAAAGCAAGCATAGATTAAAAAATACTCCAGTAAACTTTGATTTTGATGCTTTTGTTGAATCGTTTTCTAACGAAGACATTGAGTATATGCATCAATACTTGCATGCTGAGGCAAGAAAGTTAGTGAAAGTTATGTCCGAGAGTGAGATGAACTTCGTCCTTGTAACGAATGAGGTAGGATGGAGTATTATGGCACATACTAAATTAGGTAGGATGTTTGTAGATTATTATGGAACCATCAACCAATTTATTGCGAGTCAAGCTGATGAGGTATATATGGTGGAGTTAGGTATTCCTAGGAGAATCAAGCCGTGATAAAATATATTATTAATTATTTTCAGTTTTTCTCAAGAATTCCAATCAATTATCGTATCGAAGACCCGGTTAAGACCTTTAAGGATGGTGTGTCTTTTTTAGGGATCTATGGCTTAATCTATGGGATGATACTAGCTTTAGTTTATTTTATTCTTCGAATTCAATTAGATGTGATTGAGGCTTGGGCATTGATGTTATTACTCGATGTCATATTATCAGGTGCCTTTCACCATGATGCGTTAGCTGATACAATGGATGGTTTGTTCTCAGGGCGCAATAAGGAACGTAAGCTTGAGATCATGAAAGATTCCAGAATCGGGACCAATGGTGTGGTGGCTCTTATCATGTATTATATCATTGTCTTAATAATGGGCGTAAAACAACTTAGCAACTATAATCATATTGAACAAGAAATAATGTTTATTGTATTGTTTTATTTGATTTCAAGATCAGCAATGACTATTACTTTTAGAGATGTCATATATAAGAGTTCAAGTAAAGAGGGATTAGGCAATATATTAGTGGGGATTAAGTCGAGCAAAATTCTCTTAGCCCAGTTTATTACTTTAACTATCTTAGTCATTTTCAATGACGTTGATGGAATCATTAGCTATCTGTTAGTTAGCATAGTTATAGAACTATATAGAAGATTAGTCTATAAGGAGATTCATGGCATCAATGGCGATACAGCGGGTGCCAGCATACTTTTAAGTCAGATGATCTGGTTGATTGTGAGAGCTTTTTTGGGTTGATTTATTATTTATTATTCGAATTAACTTGCAATATAAGAATTTATAATTTAAGATGATGGTGATAGATAAACCATGAAGTAGCTAATATATGGAAGTTTGGTTAGATTCCAACACGGTCCCGCCACTGTAAAATACACTAAAGTATTGAGTCAGGTCTTTATATTAGTTTGCTAATTAAAACGTTGCTGTTTCGAGGTAAGACAGTGTCGGATTATGCAAAGAAGCATAGAATTGAAACGGACTCATTTTTAGCAAAATGGAGGTCTCTATCAATTTCACTCTGGATATAGAAAAGCTTGATTTTCAAGGAAGAATGAAAAACTAATGAGGGTTATAAGCCTATATCAAGAGTGACTAAAATACAAAATTCTTTGTAGTATATATGTTATAGCTAACAGCGGTGAGAAATCATTGCTGTTTTTCTTTGTTTTTAAGATTGACTTTTTTTCGTTAATTCCATACTATTGAATTGTGTTGTTGCGCTTACATGAAAGGTGAGGTGCAAAATGGTTGAGTTAGAAAGAAAGATTTATGAGTCTGTTCCTGGCAAACAAGTTACGATGGCTCATGTTATTTCTAGACCAGATGAAAGAGTTAAAGAAAAATTAGGTTTTAAAGGGAAAAATTTTTCTGCCATAGGGATTATGACGATTACACCAGGTGAAGCGGCCATTATTGCGGTTGATAAAGCCAAAAAAGCCGGCGCGGTTGAGATTGGGTTCGTTGATCGATTCAGCGGCTCCGTTGTTATCTTAGGAGATGTTGCAGCTGTAAAGAATTCAATCCAAGACGCCACTAGTTACCTACAATCTTCCCTGGGATTCTCTGTAGCAGAGATCACTGTTACTTAGAAGGTTGTGATTGAATGAAAAAAGTGATGTTAATAGGACCCGTTTACGCAGGGAAAACAACTTTAAAGCAAGCTATTTCTGGTGAAGAGCTTGCTTATGACAAGACTCAAGCGGTTGATTTTTTTGATGATATAGTGGATACACCAGGAGAATTTGTACAGCATAGACATTATTACAGTACAATTCAAAACCTTTCAGCTGAAGTTGATATGATTGCTTTTGTTTCGGGTGCGAATGATACAAGCCAGATATTCTCACCAGGCTTTGCCTACTCGTTGACAAAACCCTGTATCGGAATTATCACCAAAATTGATATGTCTTCACAAGAAGAAATTGCTATTGTCGAAGAAAATTTAAAGCAAGCTGGCGCATCGGAAATATTCAAAGTTTCTTCAGTGACTAAAGAAGGCATTGATCGTTTGCTTGAATTTCTTAATAAGGAGGATTAGAATGCAAATTTATACTCGAACTGGAGATAAAGGACTAACTAGAATTATTGGAGGATCACAAGTAGCCAAAGATTCTCCTCGTGTGACGGCTTACGGTACAATGGATGAACTGAATAGTATTGTTGGTATCATTGTAAGCATGGCAACAAACTATTCAAACTTACAGAAGGAATTAATGGAAATTCAGCAGTTATTATTTGATTGTGGGAATGATTTAGCCAATCCTGATAAATCAGGCGAATCAAGATTAACAAAAGAAAATACACTTTGGTTAGAAAGTCTCATTGATGGATATTCAGAGAAAGCACCGACTGTTGAATCTTTTATTCTACCTGGAGGTTCTTTGTTGGCTAGTTATGCACATTTCGCAAGAACGGTTGCAAGAAGAGCGGAGCGCGAGATCGTAACATTCTACTGGAATAATGATTCCAATGAAGAAGTACTTCGCTTTGTTAATCGATTATCTGATTATTTCTTCGCATTAGCTCGTTATATTAATGCGAATGAGGGTGTAAGTGATGTTCTTTATGAACGGAGCGGGAAGGTATTCCATACAGAGATTACTAAAGATGATATTCCTAAAATGTAATGAAATTAAATATATTGTTGACAAAATTCAAAATTAATTATATATTGTAAGCAGTTACTTGCACAATGACGTGCAGATTCAATAATAGAGCAATGAAGCCATAAGAAAATTAGTATCTATGATAGGTACTTATTTCCTTGTGGCTTCTTTTTTGTAGGAAGGAGGCTATAATGATTTCGGTAAACTTTGGTACAACGATTCATATGGGTGAGGATAGCCTAGAAAGGTTAGCTCAATTTACACAAGAAAGAATTTACATTATTACGGATGACTATATCTCAAAGTCAGAGATAATGACAAAAGTAAAAAGTATTATTCCTTCTACAAATGAAGTTTTGGTTTACAGCGAGGTGATACCAGACCCACCTATTGACAATATTGTATCTGGTATAGAGTATGCAAAAGACTTTGATCCGACAAAGATTGTTGCAATTGGAGGCGGTTCAGCCTTAGACGCTGCTAAAGGTATTATTTACTTTGGTAGACAGTCAAATAGTTTTAAGGATGTATCTTTGATTTGTATCCCGACAACAAGTGGTACAGGTTCTGAAGTTACCAACTTTTCAATTATTACTGACGCTGAGAATGAAACAAAATACCCGCTCGTGACAGATGAAATTCTTCCAGATGAAGCAATTTTAAACACAGCTTTGGTTATGAACTTACCACCAAGTCAAACAGCTAACACAGGGATTGATGTTCTGACACATGCGATTGAAGCATTTGTATCGACGAATTCTTCGGATATATCTGATGCATTGGCTGAGAAAGCTATTAAGCTAGTTTTCAATTATTTGCCAAGGGCATATAAAGATGGAAGTGATACGATGGCTCGTGAGAAAATGCATATCGCTTCAACTTTGGCCGGATTGGCGTTTAATCAAGCGTCACTTGGTTTGAATCACGGTATTGCACATGCTGCAGGGGCTAAGTTCCATATTCCTCATGGGCGTTTGAATGGTATTCTATTACCTTATGTGATTAAGTTCAATAGTGGTATGAACAGTTCACTAGACGCTAAAGTAGCAGGAAGATATCGCGAGATTGCACAAGGGTTAAACTTACAAGCATCAAGCGCTACGATCGGTACAAGGTCATTAATTAATGCAATTAATAAATTACTTCGTGAGATTGATGTACCTCAATCTTTTTCTCAATACGGATTAGATAAAGCTATATTTGAAAGTAATTTGAGTTCGATTGCTGAAAGTGCTGTAAAAGACATGACAACACGGACGAATCCAAGAAATGTAACCCCTAAGGATGTTGAGCAAATCTTAAAAGAAGCATATTAACAAAATTGGGGTGAGATAGATGGTAGATAGAGAACGTGTTATCCAGGAGTATGTTCCTGGTAAACAAATCACTTTAGCTCATGTTATAGCAAATCCTGATGAAGAAGTTTATGGAAAGATAGGAGTAACTCGGTCTAATAGAAACGCCATCGGAATTATGACGATTACGCCGAGTGAAACAGCTATAATCGCAGTTGATATTGCGGTTAAAGTGGCAGATGTTGAAATTGACTTTATGGATAGATTTACTGGATCTTTAGTGATAAGTGGCGATGTGTCTTCTGTTGAAATTGCATTTAGGGAAATAGTTGAGGTATTATCTCAAGTGTTAGGATTTAGTTCAAATCCAATTAGTATTAGTTAAAATTTCCTTAGAGGTGAAAGAAAATTGAAAAAAATTTTAATCGTAGATGACGAGCCAATTATCCGCTTAGATATTCGAGATATGCTTGAACAGGCTGGATATAACGTAGTAGCCGAAGCAGGAGATGGTTTTGAAGCGATACAATTAGCACAAGAACATCGGCCGGACATTATAATAATGGACATTAAAATGCCATTATTAGATGGCTTAACTGCTTCAAAACGAATTATGTCTGAAAACCTAACTTCAGGAATTATCCTTTTGACTGCTTATAGTGATAGCCAGTTTATCGCGAAGGCGAAAGAGTTTGGTGCGTTAGGGTATCTAATTAAGCCCTTGAATGAGGGAGCATTGATTCCTATGGTAGAGCTCTCTTTAGCAAAAGGTGCTGAATTCAAAAAAATGTCAGAAGAAATTCAAAAATTAAATAAAAAGCTAAGTGATCGGAAAATAATCGAAAAAGCTAAGGGTAAGTTGATGGCTATGGAGAATATCTCCGAAGAAGAAGCTTATCAAAAGATTAGAAGTATCAGTATGGAAAAACGAGTGCCAATGATTGAGATAGCAGAAACGTTGGTGTTAATCGATGAATAATCGTGTGAGTGAAGATATAGCTAACCTATGTCAAAAATATTCGCCATTATCATCAGATGAGATTAATTATCTAATTGAATATACAGAGAAATTGCAAATTGGTGACCGCTATAATCGACACGATATCTTTATTGATGTGAGGAATTCTATTGAAGAGGAAGCGATTGTTGTTTGGCATCGCAAGCCATTGAATAATGAATCTTTATATAGAGAGAATGTCATTGGGAAGATAGCGATGAAGAAAGATGAACCGGGTCCGTTGAGAACTTTAGCGACGGGTTTACCATCAATTAATTTATATGCTGTATCTCAAGAGGGTACTTACATTAAGCAGACCTCATTTCCAATTCATTATCGTGATAATGTCATCGGTGTACTTATCATCGAAGAGAGTAGTTATGAAACGAAACAAGTTGCCCAAGATTTAAAAACGCAACGAAAGTTGAATGTATCAAACTCACCGAGTCTGATGAATTTAATAGATTTATTGAGTGAGATTGTAATGATTTTTAATTCAGAGGGTATTCTAATAGATTCCAATCAAGCAGCTCGAGACTTCTACGAAGAGATTGGATATATGAATCCGATTAACCAACTGCATTACGATAATTTATCCATCGATAATACAAGATTTAAGATTGTTAAAGACATGGAAGCCGATGTTGAAGTTTGTAGTGATGTTAGGTTTTGGAATTATTACTTAGAGAAAAAAATATTTAAAGATAAAAATAATCAATATATCCAAATCTTGAAAAATGAAACACAAAGAAAAAAGTTGAAGCGGTTATCGAAAATGAATTAGTAACGGTTCAAGAGATTCATCATCGAGTTAAGAATAACTTACAAACGATCGTATCTCTCCTTCGTTTACAATCGAGACGAACAGATTCCATTGAGGCGAAAAAAGTATTGAATGAAAGTATTAATAGAATAATGTCTATTGCAACAACACACGAACTTTTATCCAAGAAAAAAGAAGATATTATCAACTTAAAGGAAGTTATTAACTCAATTGTGAATAATTTGATGTATTCTTTTTCTTCTCAACAATATATTCAAGTGAAGGTAGATATTGATGAAGCGATTGATCTGGATTTTGAATTAGCTGTGCCAGTTGCCTTGATTGTTAATGAACTTGTTCAGAATTCTTTAGAGCATGCCTTTCCAATTGATGGTTCTCAAATAGAGAAATCAACTATCACCGTGAGAGCAACGGAAGAAGAGAATTTTATTCAATTAAGGATTTCCGACAATGGGAAAGGGTTCAAACACAACGAATCAGCGAATATGAATCTAGGTCTTCAAATTGTTACAAGTTTTGTAAAAAGTAAATTGAATGGGTTGATAGTGTTTGAATCTAACAATCCAGGGACATTGGTCCGAATTAATTTTATCAACACAACGAATGAATAAGAGTGATTAAATGAAAAACTTATTAAGTGTAGGAATTGATATTGGAACGTCAACGACTCAATTGATTCTATCTGAATTAAAGATTGAGAATACATCATCTGCTTACTCTATTCCTAATATTTCGATTACTGACAAGAATGTGATATTCGAAAGTAGAATAATGTTCACTCCGATTGATGGGGATAATTTAATCAACGCTCAAAAAATTCAAGAGTTCGTCCAAGAGCAGTTTCAAGAAGCGGGTATACAGCCAAAAGATATCCATACAGGAGCCATTATTATTACAGGAGAAACTGTTAGGAAAGAGAACTCAAGAGCAGTTGCTGATGCGTTGAGTGGCTATGCAGGTGACTTTGTCGTCGCCACTGCGGGGCCTGATTTAGAAAGTATTATTGCTGGAAAAGGAGCAGGAGCATACTCATACTCTCAAAAGAATCATTGTACAACCTTGAATTATGATATCGGCGGGGGGACGACCAACTTAGTATACTTTGATGATGGTGTCACAGTTGATACAGGATGTTTTGATATCGGTGGTCGCCTAATAAAAGTAGATGAAAACCAAGTCATCCAATATATCTCCCCTAAGTATAAAGAGATTATCTCAAGTGAGCAGTTGAACATAAGTGAAGGCCAGAAGATTAGTCTGACTGAATTAGATAAACTATTAGATATTATCATTGATGTTCTTCAAAATATCGCTGGAATTGGAGAAAAAAGTAAGTATTATGATTTGCTTATAACGAATAAAGCCTTGATAGATAACTTGAAAGCGGATTATATCTCATTTTCTGGAGGGGTTGCGGATTATATCGAAAGGGAAGTTCCTTTGAGTGAGCTCTTTAGATACGGCGATATTGGAATCGCTTTAGGTAAGCGCATCCGCGAGTCAGAGATTTATAAACAGTATCAAATATTGAAAAGTGTAGAGACGATTAGAGCAACTGTTGTGGGTGCTGGATCGCATACAACAAGTGTCAGCGGTAGTACGATTCAATATAGAGGAAATGTCTTACCCTTGAAGAATATTCCAGTCGTGAAGATAACTGATGAGGAAGAAGTATCAGAAAATCTAGCTGAGATTATTGATAAGAAAATTCAATGGTTTGATTTTGAAGAAGAGGAGCAGACGGTTGCGATTTCTTTCAAGGGATTACACAACCCTAGCTTCAAATATATTCAGGAACTTGCTGAAAAACTTCGGCAAGGAATGAATAAGATTATAGAACTAAGATATCCGATTGTAATTATCATAGAAGAAGATATGGCTAAAGCTCTCGGACAGACTCTTTTTTCACTATTATCTAACGATGATGACTTCATTGTTTTAGATAATGTGATTGTGAATGATGGAGATTATCTAGATATAGGTAATCCGATATCCGATGGTCAAGTATTACCGGTGGTAATAAAAACACTAGTATTCAATTAATTATGGAGGTTGAGTAAATGATATTAAAGACAAAATTGTTTGGTCGTGTATACGAGTTCAAATCAGTACTTGAAGCACTGGCTAAAGCAAATGAAGAAAAATCCGGAGATGAGCTTGCGGGACTCGCCGCTGAATCTTCTGAAGAAAGAGTTGCTGCCAAAACGGTAGTCGCTAACTTAAAACTTTCTGATATCTTCAATAATCCAGCCGTTCCTTATGAGCAAGATGAAGTGACACGTATTATTATTGATAACGTAAATCTTAGAACTTATGAGAAAATTAAAAACTGGACTGTAGCAGAATTAAGAGAGTGGATTTTAAGTAACGAAACGACTAACTATGATATCCATAGAATATCAAATGGATTGACATCAGAAATGGTCGCTGCAGTATGTAAGATCATGACCAATATGGACTTAATTGTAGCAGCACAAAAAATCACGGTTGAAAAAACAGCGAATACGACCATTGGTAAGCCAGGGACATTCTCTGCTAGATTACAACCAAACCATCCAACAGATAGTATTGAAGGAATTATGGCATCTGTAATGGAAGGTTTATCAATGGGTGTTGGTGATGCTGTTATTGGATTAAACCCGGTGAATGATGGAACAGACAGTGTGAAGAGAATCTTGCATGAATTCAATGATTTCATAGAAGAATGGGAGATTCCTACTCAACACGTAGTTCTTGCTCACGTGGCAACACAAATGCAAGCTATGGAGCAAGGAGCTCCTACAGGATTAGTATTCCAATCGATCGCAGGATCAGAAAAAGCTAATACAGCCTTTGGTATTGATGCTAATATGTTAGCGGAAGCTAAGGATATGGCGTTGAAAACAGGGACAGCTGTAGGACCAAACGTTATGTACTTTGAAACGGGTCAAGGTTCAGAATTGTCGTCTGACGCTCACCATGGTGTGGACCAAGTGACGATGGAAGCAAGATGTTATGGATTTGCTAAGAAATTTGATCCATTCTTGGTTAATACGGTAGTAGGGTTTATTGGGCCAGAATATTTATACGACTCTAAACAAGTTATCCGTGCGGGTCTTGAAGACCACTTCATGGGTAAACTGACAGGAATCTCAATGGGTGTAGACGTATGTTATACAAACCATATGAAGGCTGACCAAAATGACGCTGAAAACTTAGCGGTTCTATTAGGTGTAGCTGGAGTGAACTTTATTATGGGTATTCCTAATGGTGACGATGTTATGTTGAACTATCAAACTACCGGTTTTCAAGAAACAGCAACCATCCGTAGCTTGCTAAACAAACGTCCGATTAAGGAGTTTGAAGAGTGGATGGAAAAAATGGGATTCATGGAAAATGGTGCATTAACACCATTAGCTGGTGATGCATCGGCCTTCTTAAAGAAATAATAAAAGATAAGGAGTGAAACTGTGGAGCAAAAAGATTTAAAAGACCTTATTCGTTCAATACTAACGGATATCGTTGAGGAAAATGATGACCTAGTAAAAGATAATTCTAGTGACCATAAAACTGAAGTACAAGCTGAAGCCCCAGTGAATGTTGACAACATTGAAACACCAACTAAAGTTCCAACTAACACTGAGATTGAAGATGCTGTATTAGCCGATATTACTGAAGTGAATATCCGTGAGCAGTATTTAGTTGAGAATGCTCAAAATAAAGAAGGCTACTTACGAATGAAAAAGAATACACCTGCTCGCCTAGGGTTAGGTAGAGCTGGCGTGCGTTATAGAACTGAGCCGGTATTACGATTTAGAGCTGACCATGCGGCTGCTCAAGATGCGGTATTTTCATATGTGGATGAAGACTTAATTAAAGAAATGAATTTTGTCCCTGTGGAAACGTTATGTGGTGATAAAGATACTTATATTACTCGCCCAGATTTAGGAAGAAAGTTCTCGGATGAAGAACTTAAAAAAATAACAGATACTATCCCTAATAACGCGGATGTTGCCATTGTTGTTGGTGATGGATTAAGTTCAGCAGCTGTTGAAGCCAATATTCGAGACATTATTCCTTCAATTAGACAAGGATTGAAGACTCATAACTTAGACTTTGGCGATATTGTTTTTGTTAAGCATTGTCGTGTTCCAGCGATGGATCCAATCGGAGAACATACTGGAGCGAAAGTTGTCTGTTTATTAATCGGAGAGCGTCCAGGATTAGTTACAGCGGAATCAATGAGTGCTTATGTAGCTTATAAACCAACAATTGGTATGCCAGAAGCGAGAAGGACAGTTATTTCAAATATTCACAGCCAAGGAACACCGGCCGTAGAAGCGGGAGCTTATATTGCTGACTTGATCAAAGACATGCTAGATGCTAAAGCTTCGGGAGTTGATCTTAAAAAAGTCTCTAAGGAGGGACGTTAATGAGAAATGAACGATTAGGTGCTAATGTACTTAGTGTAAAAATGATTCCAAATGTTGACCAAGCATTAGCTGAAAAGTTGAATTTAAAACCAAATCAAAAAAGTTTGGGAATCATTACTTCTGATTCAGATGATGTCACTTATGTTGCCTTAGACGAAGCAACGAAAAAAGCGGCAGTGGATGTGGTATATGGTAAGAGTCTATATGCTGGTGCAGACAATGCGAATACTAAATTAGCCGGTGAAGTGATTGGTATCATAGCGGGACCATCGCCTGCTGAAGTTAGAAGTGGTTTAGATGCAGCCAGACAAGTGATTGAAAATGAAGCGAGCTTCTATAGTGCTAATGAAGATAATTCAGTGATCTATTTCGCACACAATGTTTCTCGTTGTGGAACATATCTCTCAGAAGTAGCAGGGGTAAGAGAAGGAGAAGCTATTGCATACCTAATCGCACCACCTTTAGAAGCAATGTATGCTTTGGATGCCGCTTTAAAAGCTGCCGATGTAGAATTAGCAGTTCTGTACGAACCACCAACTGAAACTAACTTTGGTGGCGCGTTACTAACAGGTACTCAATCAGCATGTGCTGCTGCGTGTGATGCTTTTGCTCAAGCCGTTCTTTCAGTAGCTGATAATCCTTTAAGTTATTAAGGAGGTGACTAAATGTCATCAAAAGCATTAGGTTTAATTGAAGTGAGAGGGTTATTATCTGCCATCACTGCAACGGATGCCGCTTTAAAAGCTGCCGATGTAAGATTAATCGATAAGCAAACGATTCGAGGCGGATTGACCACTGTCGAATTATTCGGAGACGTTGCAGCAGTAAATTCGGCAGTAGAAGCAGGAGTGGATGCATTGAGTAATACAAATAATTTAATATCTAGTCATTTAATCGCAAGACTAGACGAACAAGTTGAACAGATGATTATACGAGAGTTTGAAAGAAAGAATAAGCAACAAAATACTCAGCAAAGTAATCAACAAGATGTTCAATCGAATGAGCAATCAGAAGAATCAGAATCAGAAGAATCAGAGCTTTCAGATAGCAGTGAAGACTCTAACGAATTGATCTCTGAATCAGATAGCGAGCAACCATCTGATAATCTCGATGAGGAAGATTCAAAGAAGTACTCTGAAGATGAATTAAGAGATATGAAGGTGACTCAATTAAGATCTTTGGCATATAAAAGCAATGTAATAGGTATAGAAAAATCTCAAATTAAATATGCCAATAAAGAAAAATTAGTTGAGGTATTAAGTAGTGAAGGGGGAATTAATTAATGAGTTTGGAGTATAAGGATCTGGCTTCCATTCAGGAAACTAGACAACTAATTGCTAAAGCTAAAAAAGCTCAAGTTGAACTAGCAAAAAAATCTCAAGAAGAAATTGATACAATTGTCAAAGTACTATCAAAAGCTGCTTATTCTAATCGAGAAAAATTAGCTAAGATGGCAAGTGAAGAAACAGGATTTGGAAAATGGCAAGATAAAGTTATTAAAAATACTTTTGCTTCCAAAACTGTTACTGAAGCAATGGATGGTATGAGAACCATTGGTATAATTAATGAAGATAAAGAAAATAAAGTCACGGAAGTAGCGGTACCAAAAGGTGTTATCGCCGGATTGATTCCATCAACAAATCCGACGTCAACAGTTATCTACAAAGCATTAATTTCACTTAAAACAGCGAACACTATTGTATTCTCACCACACCCAAGTGCTTTAAATTCAATTAAAGAAACTGTAAAGGTATTAGTGGAAGCAGGTAAATCAGTTGGCTTACCAGATGGAGCAATCAATGTGATTGAAAATATTACAATGGATGCGACCAATGAGTTAATGACTAATAAAGATACTGACTTAATCCTGGCAACAGGAGGATCAGCGATGGTTCGGGCTGCTTATTCATCAGGAACACCTGCAATTGGTGTTGGACCAGGTAATGGACCAGCATTTATTGAAAATAGTGCCGACACACCTTTAGCTGTAAAGCAAATCATGGAATCCAAAACATTCGACTACGGTACAGTATGTGCTTCAGAACAATCAATTATTGTTGAGAAAAACAACAAAGAAAAAGTAGTGAATGAATTTAAGAAACAAGGTGCCTATTTCTTACCAAAAGAAGACGCCGCTAAACTTGAAAAATATATCCTACGTCCTGATGGACGCATGAACGCAAAAATTGTAGGTAAATCCCCACAAGACATCGCTAAATTAGCTGGTATTGAAGTGCCATCATCAGCTAGAGTATTAATCGCCGAAGAGTCACGAGTTGGTTTGCATGCACCATATTCACGTGAGAAGCTAGGAACAATCTTAGCATTCTACACAGTAGATACTTGGAGAGATGCTTTAGATTTATCTATTGAGATATTAAACCAAGAAGGTGCCGGACATACGATGGGAGTACATTCTAAGAATGATGTAATTATTAAGGAATTCTCATTGCATGCACCAGTATCCCGATTGTTAATAAATACTTCAGCAACTTTAGGAGGGATAGGAGCAACAACAAACATTTTCCCAGCACTTACTTTAGGCTGTGGTTCAATAGGAGGAAGTTCAACTTCCGATAATATTGGACCAGCTAATCTGATAGACATTAGAAGAGCAGCATGGGGAGTTAGGGAATTAGATGATATCAAACGTGAAGAAAACATTGAAACGTCAGATTATGAACCAAATCTAGATGAAGATAAATTATTAGATTTATTAGTTGAAAAAGTATTAGAAAAATTAAAATAATAAAAAATTTAGGAGGAAATTATTATGGCAAGCAATGCATTAGGTATGATCGAAACAAGAGGTTTAGTAGCATCAATTGAGGCAGCAGACGCAATGGTTAAGGCTGCAAACGTAACTTTAATTGGTAAAGAACATGTAGGTGGAGGTCTAGTAACTGTTATGGTTCGTGGTGATGTTGGAGCTGTTAAAGCTGCTACAGATGCTGGAGCTGCAGCTGCTGAGTCTGTTGGAGAATTAGTATCAGTTCACGTAATTCCTCGTCCACATTCTGAAGTAGATGCTATCTTACCAGCTTATAATATTAGTGAATAATTAATTAAATAGTATTCACTCAGCCCTAATTTAGGGCAATCAATCTTAAGGCTGAGACATTTTATTGTTTCAGCCTTTTTATAATAGGAAGTGTAAAGATATGAGACTTCTTACAGAATCAAAGATAAGAGAATTATTAAAAACGACGAACTTGAAACATTCTCGAGAATTAGTGATTGAAAAGAATACCATTATCACACCTGCAGCAAAATCTTACATTAATGAGAAAAAAATCAAATTAATTGAAGATGCTATGAAGATTCAGCCATATCAGCAAGAAATAACAGTAATCAAAGAACCGTTAGTGGAAGATTACTTCGTGGATGCTAAGTTACTATTAATAACATCAAAAGTTGAAAAACTAATTGTTCAAGCAGTAATATTGCAAAAGGAATGCTTAAATAATCAAAAACTACTAGCTAAAATCGATATGATTATCTCAACTTTAAAACAATTACGAAATTTTTTAGCAAATGAAGAAGAGTTAGTGATTGATAAAGAACTTATTGATAATTTCTACTCAGAAAATATTAACAATCTAGCACAAGATAAAGCAGATAATTATCCTACTTACACAGATAATTATCTAACATTGAGATTGTTTGAGTTTTATATTGATGTGAAGACAGTGAGCTATGAAGTCATGGAAAAGGATGAAAGATTGCATTCGTATGCTTGGCAGAAGTATCTTCAATGGATTATAGATTCATGCTTAGTGGTGTATCTAATGGAAAAAGGCAAAGGAGGAATGTCATAGATGAAATTTGATGAATTAATAGATACAGTTGCTCAAAGAGTAGAACAAGAATTGAATACAAGCTTTGAGTTAGAAGCAAGTGGACGACATATTCATCTTTCGCGTGAGGCTGTGGATGCATTATTTGGCGAAGGATATGAATTAACTCCTAAAAAGTATTTATCGCAACCTGGACAATATGCTGCCGCCGAGCGGATCAGTGTCATTGGTCCAAAAGGTGTATTCCATAATGTGAGTATTCTAGGGCCAGTGAGAAATGAAAGCCAAGTAGAAATTTCGTTCACGGATGCTCGTGCAATAGGTGCTAAAGCTCAATTGCGTTTAAGTGGTGATACAAAAGGGACATCTGGTATTGTACTAATGAATGGATCTAAAGTTTATAAGTTAGATCACGGATTAATTGTGGCTAAGCGACATATTCACGTAAACTCACAAGATGCTGAGAAATTAAAAGTTAAAGATAAAGAAGTCGTAAAGGTAAAGGTTATGAGTGATCGTCCGTTAATTTTTGACGATGTTGTCGTTAGAATTAGCCCAGATTTTAGAACGTTTATGCATATTGATTATGATGAAGCAAATGCCTGTGGATTCGTTAATGGAACACGTGGAAGAATAATCAGATAGGAATGATATTATGAATCATTTAGAAGATTTAGTGGATGAGGTGACTAAAAGGGTTATGCTCGCTATCAAAGAGAACTCAGTGACTGCTTTGAGTTCTGTCGAGAAGCCGACTCCAAAGTATACTTATTCATTAATTGGAAAAGAACGAAGCAAGGTTGAATCCTATTTCAAACATCATGATTATGGTAGAAGTACTAACAACGATAAACAGTCTGATGTACTTGTAATCTCTGAAATTAATATGTATTCGATTCCGAGAATTGCGAATATAATTCCCATTAATGCTCAAGAGGAATTAATTCTAGATTATGTACAACAGGGTAAAACTGTTTACTTATTATCAGATTCAATCCAGGGTATGAATAATAATACTGGAGATCAATTTAATAAAAAATATAATCAACATGTGAATGATCTCAAAAAGATGGGTATCCGAGTTGTTAATGAATCATTCTTTTCAATAGAAAATGAATTGAATTCAAGGACCGGTGAACATGGCACTAAGAAGAAATTAATTACTTTAGATTACATTCAATCATTTTCATTGAATAGAAATGATACATTCGAACTTGATAAGAATGTTATTATTACTCCTTTAGCAATGGATTATTTAAAGGATCTGAATATTCAAGTTAAGAGAAGAGGGATAGGATGATTATCGGAAAAGTAGTTGGAAATCTTTGGGCGACACGTAAAGATGAAAAGTTAAATGGCTTAAAATTTCTAATTGTGAAGAAACAAATTAATAAAAATGTTTATAGTGAAGAATTAGTCATAGCTGTTGATAATGCAGGTGCCGGGATTGAGGATGAAGTAATCATTACTACTGGAAGTTCAGCTAGAATTTCACTCCAAGGTCGAGATGTACCTGTTGACATGGTGATTGTCGGTATTATCGATAAGATAGACTACATAGAGTGAAAGGAATGAGCTTATGAGTATTAATGAAATAATCGTTTGGATTATGGTAATAATCATGATCCTCGGTGCCATTGATAAAATCATTGGTAATAAATTCGGCCTAGGAGAGCAATTTGAAGAAGGGATCATGGCGATGGGATCTCTGACCTTATCCATGGCCGGTATTATCGTATTGGCACCTAAATTATCTGACTGGTTAAGTCCTGTTATTGTTCCTTTGTTTGAATTATTTGGCGCTGATCCTGCGATGTTTGCTGGAACGATTCTAGCAAACGATATGGGAGGGTACTTTTTAGCCAGCCAGATGACGAATGACCCTGCCATCGTTGGGTTTTCAGGGTTGATTCTGGGGGCTTTAATGGGGCCAACTCTAGTGTTTACCATACCGGTTGGACTTGGAATCATTGAAGAAAGTGATCGTTCAGCTTTAGCACAGGGAATTCTATGCGGAATTATCACTGTGCCATTAGGAGCGATCGTTGGTGGACTTCTTGTAGGCCTTAGCTTCAGTGCTGTAATTGTTAACTTAATTCCAATTATCATTATTTCTATATTAATTGCTGCTGGAATGTGGGTATTCCCTAATCAATTAATTAAAGGATTTATCTTCTTTGGGAAGATTATCGTAGCCATTGCAACACTTGGTTTAGTTGTTGGAGCACTAGAATTCCTAGTAGGTGTTAAAGTGTTCGAGAACCAAGATTCATTAAGTGTTGCGTTTGAAACAGTGGGCGGAATCGCAATTACTTTAGCTGGTGCTTACGGATTAGTATTCTTAATTACTAAGATCTTCGGTAAACAATTACTTAAAGTTGGTAATGCACTCGGGATGAACGAAGTAGCCGCAGCGGGTATGATTGCGACTTTAGCGAATAATATCGCTATGTTTAAGACATTAAAAGATATGGATGCACGCGGGAAAGTTATTAACGTTGCTTTTGCTGTATCTGCATCATTTACAATTGGTGATCACCTAGGATTTACGGCAGGTGTTGCGCCAGAATTTATTACACCGATGATTGTAGCTAAACTAATTGGTGGCGTTACTGCAATATTCGTTGCTTTATTCTTTGTAAGCAAAATTTTAAAACCTGATACTAACAAAATTGAATCTATTTAGGTAGAATGCTATGGTTAAAGTAAATCAATCTATTCAATTAAAGGAAAATTTCAAATTAAAAAATAGGTTAATGATGGCACCGATGACGACTAGTAGTGCACAGAGCAATGGTGCGATTTCTGAAGAGGATTTAGAATTTTTTGCACATTATTCTAGAGGGTTTAGTGCAATTATTGTAGGTTCACAAGCTGTTTCGATCTTAGGTAATGCTTTTGCAAAGGGTTGGGAGATATATGATGAAGAAGTAGATAGTCAACTTCAAAAATTGGTTGATGTCATACATAATAATGATGCAAAGGCAATATTACAACTGTATCATGCAGGTAGACTGGCAGATCCGTCACTGATTCGCCATCACCAACCGGTAGCACCAAGTGAAGTACCTATACCTAGAAGCTTCGCATCATACCCTAGAAAATTATCGAACTTAGAAATTGAACAGATTATTGATGACTTTTGTCACGCTACATTAAAAGCAATAAAGTTAGGCTATGATGGCGTTGAAATTCATGGGGCGAATACTTATTTGGTACAACAATTTTTCTCTCCTCACTCTAATAGACGAACTGATAAATGGGGTGGATCTTTCAACAGGCGAACACGATTCGCGAGGGAATTGATTACACGTATGCATCAAGTAATAGAAAAACATACCAATGAAGATTTTGTTTTAGGTTTTCGATTTTCTCCAGAGGAGTATGAGACTCCTGGGATTAGAATGGCTGATACTTTAAAGTTACTGAAAATATTAGATGAGATGCCTTTAGATTATTTGCATATCTCATTATCTGAATATGATAAAGTATCAATGGATGGTATAGTTATTATGGATGCAATCGTATCGTTGAATTTATCCACTCCTTTTATTGCTGGTGGGGGAGTTCGTAAGACAGAGGATATCACACAACTATTAAAATTAATACCTATTATATCTGTGGCGAATGCACCAATTATTGATTCTGAGTGGGCAGAGAAGATTCTTGCTAACAGTGATCAGATCAAAGAAAAAAATTTAATGAGTGAGCTGGATAGTTTGCATCTGCCATCTGGTATCAAAAAAATAATGACAGATTATCCTACTCTTTACCTTATTAATAAATAATCGAGGTGTTTAATTGAAAACCAAGCAACTTGTATTAGTTAGCTTCTTAATAGCATTAACAATTATAGGTGGTCATGTTAAAGTGTTTGGTTCAATTGCTTTGGACTTAGCCCCATCAATGGTTGGGACTTTATTATTGAATCCGGTATTAGGGATGTTCCTAGCTTTTTCTGGGCATTTAATATCAGCGTTAATAGCAGGATTTCCACTTACATTACCTGTGCATCTTATTATTAGTGTGATGATGAGTTTAACTATGTTTGTTTATGGGAAAATCCGCGTTCATAACACGAATAAAAAAACTATAATTATTTTAAGTGATATCGTCGCTTTTGTTTTTAATGTATTTATTGCTCAATTACCTTTAATTCCATTATTAGGTTTACCAATTCTTGCTAGTTTAACACCAGCATTGGCTCTTGCATCAATCCTCAATATAATAACAGCAGAATTGGTATACCATGCTATCCCTACTACTATAACGAAGAGAGTGGGAATTTAATGGCTATTACCTTTGTTAGACATGGTGAGACAGAAGCGAATAAATTAAGAAAATATTATGGTAAGACAGATCTTCCTTTGAATATGACTGGAATGAATCAGATGAGGGCAGTAGCTCGTCAGTTAGAAGCTTATGATTGTAATTTGATAATTCATTCTGGATTAACACGCGCAAGACAAAGTGCTGAGATTATTATGAATGAGAATTGTCTCAGTAACATTGAAATTGAGCTTAATAACAATTATAATGAAAGGGATTTCGGTTCTTGGGAAATGTTAGATGCGAATCAAATTAAGTCGCTTTATCCCGAGGATTGGAATAACTTTATTAATGATCCCTTTAACACAACCCCTTTAAAGGCTGAATCCTACAAAGCATTTCAGAATAGAGTAAACACAGAATTCCAACTTTTAATTGATGAGTTGAAATCAACGGATTCTATTCTATTTGTAGGTCATGGAGGAGTGATTCGAGAGATCATTGCTAATTTTTTTGCTAAGGATATTAACTATTGGGATATAAGGGTTGAATGTGGCCGGGTATATAGATATGAGCTAGGCTAAAGCATTATCTCAATAATTAATAAAATTTTTTGAAAGGAGGAATATTTACTTTTAAATTGAAATATACAATATATTTGCTTAACAGCCGATACTGTATCGAGGGAATCAGATGAAACTTCTGAACTAACCCAGTAACCGTGAAGTTGACGAACAGATAATAGAGCCACTGTGAGAACGGGAAGGCTATCTCAGTAGGATGACACTAAGTCGGGAGACCTGAATATATTGAAAGAGCTATTTACCGCTGGGGATAGGTGTGTGTTATGTCGAATTTAATATGATATTCCTATAACATCTATTCCTTCAAAAGAAATGGAGGATAAGAATGAAAAAAATTAAATTTACAATTGCAAAAAGTTTATTAGTTATGTTAGTCATGTTGTTTGGGGTTAACTTAGTATCACCTTCTACACAAGTGCTTGCGACAGCTACTGAAGAAATCACTGTAACAGATATGGTCGGAAAAGAAGTTACCTTGGAAGGACCAGCTACGCGCTTAGTTGTATTAGCCCCATCGAATGCTGAGATTTTGTTCGCATTAGGTACCGGTGATGTGATTATTGGTAGAGGTGAATATGTAGATTATCCAGCTGAGGAAGTGGAAGATATTCCACAACTTGCAACAGGTGAGGATATGAACCTTGAAGAGATTATAGCACTTGATCCAGAAATAGTTATTTCGACGACTGGAACTCAAACTGAAGACCAATTAGGACAGCTAGAAGAAGTAGGCATTAAAGTCATTACAATCGATGCTTCAACCATTGAAGAAGTATATGAATCAATTGAATTATTAGGGAAAGTTGTTGACCGCGAAGAAGAAGCGGATGATTTAATTGAAGAGATGCAATCGACTTTCGATGAATATAGCCAAAAGGCTGATGAAGCAAGTGAAGAAGACTTTAGTGTTTATTATGAAATTTCACCCTTAGAGTTTGGTCTTTGGACAGGTGGACAAAATACATTTATGGATGAAATTGGGCAAATGCTTAACCTAGAAAATATTTTCAGTGATGTCGATGGATGGGCTGAAATCTCAGAGGAGCAAGTTTTAGACTTGAACCCGGACTATATAATTACAACAACAATGCCAATGGAAGGCTTAGACCCGGTTGAAGAAATTCTTGGACGTAATGGTTGGGATGCTGTATCTGCCGTTGAGTCTAAGAATGTTTTCCAAGCAAATTCAGATGAGTTTACAAGACCTGGACCTCGTTTAAAAGATGCAATTGTCACTTTATACGAGTTTATTTACGGTGAGTAATCGCACAATATCGTCTAGACCTGCTTTTTTTAGCAGGTCTATTTGTTAGGAGAATGATTGATTATGAGAAAGTATAGTTTTGCAATTGGTATTTTTCTGCTAGTTTTTGTACTCTGTGTAAGTGTAGGGAGTGTAACGATTCCAGTGGAGGACATTCTTCATTCTTTCAATGCTCTTATTACGGGACAAGAACTGAATAACCAATATGATCGGATTATTTATTATATTCGCATACCTCGAGTTATCGTGTCAGGGCTAGTAGGCGTTTCGTTGGCACTCTCTGGTGCGATTATGCAGGGATTATTAAAAAATCCTTTAGCGGATGGTTCGACGTTAGGGATTTCTAGTGGAGCCTCTTTAGGAGCAGTTGTAGCTATTATAACGGGCTTTAATATTCCATACCTTCCATTTTATGGGACAGTCATTATGGCTATTATCTTTGCCTTTGGATCGCTTATGTTAATTCTTACTATATCCTATCGAATTGATAAGACTTTATCTAACAACACAGTAATTTTAGTAGGGGTTATTTTTTCAATGTCTACGAGTAGTTTGATAAGTCTTTTGATTGCTATCTTCAACAATGACATTCAAAGGATTATATTTTGGACCATGGGGTCTTTATCGGGATCCACATATGAAAATGCAATACTGTTATTAGGGACGATTATCATTTTTGGAGGCATTGCACTATTTAAGGCTGAAGAAATGAATGCTTTTTCTTTAGGTGAAGACCAAGCTCGTAATCTAGGAGTTGATGTAAAAAGAGTAAGGATTCTGTTATTTTTATGTTCCTCTGCGTTAATAGGTGCCGCAGTATCCGTAGGAGGGAATATTGGTTTTGTTGGATTAATTATTCCGCATATGACGCGGTTAATCTTTGGTTCCAATCATCGAATTGTACTACCAATGACAGTGTTTATTGGGGCGATTTTCGTAATGATTACGGACTTAATTTCTAGGTCTATGTTTAGCCCAACAGAATTACCTATTGGTGTCATTACGGCATTAATTGGGTCAGTACTATTTCTGGTTATCTTCTCAAGAAGGAGGGCATAAGTCTATGTTTAAAGTAAAAGACCTAAGTATTAGCTATGGTAAGAAGAATATAATTAACAATGTTAGTTTTGAGGTAAATACTAAGGACTGGTTTATGATAATCGGACCTAACGGAGTCGGAAAGTCATCATTGGTAAATGCGATATCAGGATCGTTATCTTATGATGGAATGATTGATTTTATGGGCATGGACGTTAAAAGTATGCCTCCTAAAATTAAAGCTCAAAAAATTGGGATACTAACGCAGCATCATAATGTCACTTACCCCTACTCTGTTGAAGAAATTGTCAGTTTAGGCAGGTATGCCTACCGTAATGGTATGTTTAGTAGTCTTTCAAAGGAAGATAAAATTCAAATTGATAAAGCATTACATATTACAGGTTTGGATAACTATAAGAAAATGTCTGTGCTATCTCTTTCCGGTGGGGAAGTACAGAGGGTATTTTTAGCCCAAGTATTAGCACAAAACCCTAAAGTGCTAATCTTAGATGAACCTGCCAATCACTTAGATTTAGCTTATCAGGAACAAATCTTTGCAACGATTAATGAGTGGTTGCAAGAAGATGATCGCTGTGTCATTAGTATCATCCATGATTTAAGCGTTGTTAAATATTATGGAAATCGTGGAATATTACTACATAATAAACAGTTGCTTGCTAACGGTGACATTGAAAATGTTCTAGAAACCAGCCACTTGGAAAGGGCTTATCAAGTCGATGTAAAAGACATTATGAAGAGTAGGTATGAATTATGGAAATGAATGAGATGAAACAGCACATACATGGGGGAAATGTAAAAAAATTACAACGTGAATTAGAGATAGAAGAGATTGATTTAACAGATTTCAGTGCAAATATTAATCCCTTAGGCATATCTAATTTATTTAAAGAATTAATTATTGATAATATCAATGAAATTGAAAAATATCCAGATTATACATACACTGATTTAAAACAGTCTTTGTCGCGATTTTATCAGATAGATAAAGATAGCATCGTTTTGGGTAATGGGGCAGAGGAGATTATCCGCCTACTGTTGAGTCTATTACCAAAAGACATAGTTATTATTGAGCCGACCTTTTCAGAATATCGAACTGTGGCCCAAAACCAAGATAAGAATATTATATCTTACATTTTGGATGAAGATGAGGACTTTATCTTGAATGAAAATTCTTTTTTCGATGATATCTTAAACCTTGTCTCTAAAAATCAAACAGAAGATCAATCTGAATACCAGGCAGCGGTGTTCTTGTGCAATCCTAATAATCCAACAGGTCAATTCATCAGTAAATCCAAACTTAATTCTATCGTTAGTTTTTTAAAAGAACACCAAATCCTTTTAGTATTGGATGAGTCTTTTATTGAATTTATAGAGGATAGTCATTCAGTAGCGATGCTAGGAAATGATAAGTATTCAAACCTGATTATTATAAGATCACTGACGAAATTTTATGCGATGCCTGGATTGAGACTAGGCTTTTGTCAAATAAATGATAAGAACTTAAAAGATAGATTCGATAAACTGCAGGGTGTGTGGAATATTAATACATTTGCAATGCTGTGTGGTGAAGCTATTGTTCACTTGGATGATTATCGGGAAGAAAGTCTTAGATACTATCAGAAAGAGAAAAAAATAATACTAGATACCTTAAAACATTATGAAGATATAAAGATTTATGATACTTATGCGAACTTCATTTTCATTAAATGTTCTCGTTTTAATTTATATGAGACCTTATTACATAAAGGGATTGTTATTCGTCATTGTAATAATTTTATAGGCTTAGGACAGGATTATTACCGAATTGCTGTTAGGACCACAGAAGAAAATATTAAATTATTAGCGAGTTTGGAAGAAGTTATGACGAGCTATGAAGAATAAGATGGTTAAGGTCGCATTTCCAGCGTCTTGTGGAGAGTTGGTACAAGGTAAGATAGGGAATGAAAGGTTCCTTTGTTCATATGCCATCGATTGCTATTCCAATGTGACTGTTCAAACTAAACAAAATCAGAACAATCATAAACTAGGAGATAAATCAAAAAGTCTAATTAGTGTGTTGAAAGCAATGAACGAAACGATTCATGTTGAATGGGATAAAGTTGAAGTTATCATAGATAATGATATTCCATATGAGAAAGGAATGGGGAGTAGTACAGCTGATTTGGCGGGTCTTTCTATTGCTTTATTCGAGTTTTTTGATGTTGAATGGAATTCGGATATAATAGCTAAACTGTTGACCCGAGTTGAGGCAACGGATAGTTTAGTCTATCCCTCTCTTACTTTGATGAATCCAGATAATGGGGAATCCTTTCAACGTTTTATTCAAGATAAGTATTATTCTGTGGCATGTTTAATACCGGACCAAGCTATGAATACAGTAACTTTGCTATCAGCCTACACCGAAAGGAAATGGGATACAAAAGCCTATACAGCCTTATTAAGTGACACAGTTCAAGCATTCAATACCCAATCTATCGATAATCTCATTGTTGTTGCTGAGCAATCAGCTAGATTAAATGATACGATACTTCCCAAACCCTTCCTAGAAGAACTCCTTCTATTGAAAGCAACGGACGGAGTTATAGGCGTAAATGTCTCACATACTGGAACGGTTATTGGGGTGATTTATGATGAATCTATTATCGCTAAAGAAAACGTCACAAGTCTTATTAGAACTTTAGATTCAGATTGTTACTATCAAATAGAACATCATAGGATGATTCCATCCACTCCAATCATAAAGTCAGTAATCTATGACTAATAAGAAGAGGTGACTAATGAAAATTATTATAAGTGTGTTTATAGCTTATCTGTTGGACTTAGTGCTAGCTGATCCCTATAGTTGGCCACATCCGGTAAAACTAATGGGAAACTACATTAACTACTATTTAAAACGTTCGAACTATCAATTAAAAAGTAGAAAGCAACAAATTCGAATAGGAGTCTGTTTGAATCTCTCCCTGCTAGCTATCACAGTGTTTACGAGTTTATTTTTCATCATGATGGGCTACCAGATTAATAATTATCTAGGATGGATGATAGAAATCTATTTGATTTATAGTTGTTTTAGTTGTAAGGGATTAGTTATTGAAGCACGAAAAGTAAGAAATGAATTATCTGAAGGTGGTCTCGTTCAAGGAAGAAAGCAAGTCGCAATGATTGTAGGACGGAATACCGAGAATTTGACTGAGGAAGAAATTGTGAAAGCGACGATTGAGACAGTGGCGGAGAATACTAGCGATGGCTTTGTAGCACCATTATTATATATTATGATTTTTGGGCCAATTGGTGGCTTGTGTTACAAAGCGATTAATACATTGGATTCAATGGTGGGTTATAAACAATCACCATACACGTATGTTGGCTATTTTTCTGCTAAGTTAGATGATTATGCCAATTGGCTACCGGCACGAATTACTTGGTTACTACTAATCCTTTCAAGTTTTATACTAGGATTGGATTGGAGAAATGCTATAAAGATAGGACTGAGAGATAGAAGAAATCACTCTAGCCTTAATAGTGCTTATCCAGAATCTGTTGTTGCTGGTGCTTTAAGAATCCAGTTAGGTGGAACTCACGAGTACTATGGTGAGACAGTGTATAAGCCTACGATTGGCGAAGCGGAGAAAGTCGCTGCGTTAAAAGATATCGATCGTGTTAATCATATGCTACTATCGACTTCGATTCTAAGTGTTGTTGTAATGAGTATTATTCAAATAATTATAGATAATTTATAGTCCCCTTTAAGAAATGGAAGGAGTGTTCAATGGGTAAAGCAGTCATGATTCAAGGTACCGCTTCGGATGTTGGAAAAAGCATTATAGTTACGGGTTTATGTCGCATATTTGCTAATCAAGGGCTCAAAGTATTTCCCTTCAAGTCACAGAATATGGCGCTAAATTCATATACAACTGTTAATGGTGATGAGATGAGTAGTGCGCAGTTGGTTCAAGCAGAAGCCGCAAGACGTACGCCAGATATTCGTATGAATCCAATATTATTAAAGCCGGTTAAAGACTCAAGAACAAAGGTTATTTTTAACGGTAAGCTATTGGAAACACTTGATGCTAAAGCATATTATCAGGAAAAAAGAAAACTAAAAAAAGAGATTAAAAAGATTTACGATGAAGTAGTTAAGGAAAACGACCTGATAATTATTGAGGGGGCGGGTAGCCCAGCAGAGATTAATTTGAATAAAGATGACTTTGTGAATATGGGTATGGCAGAAATAGCGAACAGTCCAGTTATACTTGTGGCAGATATAGACCGTGGAGGAGTGTTTGCATCTATATACGGGACAATTAAGTTATTAAGTGAGCGAGATCAAAAAAGAGTCAAAGGTATCATTATCAATAAGTTTAGAGGTGATATTAGTTTGCTGGATGAGGGACTCACCATGATTGAAAACCTTGTGGATGTGCCAGTTATTGGGGTTGTCCCTTATATCCCATTAAAAATAGACAGTGAGGATTCTTTGGCATTGGACCAAGCCTCTGTTGAATTTGATTCAACTAAAGACATAGATATTGCAATATTGAAACTATCTATGATGAATAACTTTACTGAATTTAATAGTTTGACGATGTTTGAAGATGTATCAGTAAGATTTGTTGATAGTGTTAATCAACTAAGGAAACCAGATGTATTAATAATCCCAAACACAGAAGATGTGATGAGAAACCAAAGGGCACTTGAAGTTAATGGTTGGCTGGAAAAGATTAAGAAACTCAATATGGAATCTACGATTATTATGACCTTTGGTGAGGGCAAGAAGCTTGTAAAAGACTTTAATTTATTAAATGTCATAGAATTAGACCCTACAGAAGTTCAAAAAGAAGCATTTAAAGAAAACTTGGTAGAGGACACACATCTAAAAGTTGATAATAAGCTTATATCAATTGAGTTTGAAGGATTATTTGAACATTTAAATTGGACTAGAAATTTCTTAAATAAAATCCTTTTAACAAAGGGTAAGCCTATCTTACTGCCTCCATCAGTTTCATATAGTGAATTTAAGAATAATCAATATGATATTCTAGCTAATCATCTTAGAAAGCATATTGATCTAGAAAAATTGGATAAAATAATTAATAGTTAAGGAGCATTTAAATGGCATATTATACACGCACAGGTGATAAAGGTAAGACTAAGATTATCGGTGGACACATTTATGATAAGTTTGATCAAAGAGTAGAAGCCTTTGGTGCAATTGACGAGGCGAATTCTTACTTAGGCTATCTTATTAGTCAGATTGATGAAAATCACTCAAAAGACCTTGTTGAGGTTTGTACTGAAATTCAACAAATATTATTTGATTGTGGAAGTGATTTATCGTCAATCAATAACGAACGACCTTATAAGGTAATGTCTGAAAGTGTTACGTGGCTAGAGCAACAGATAGACTCTTTAGCTGAAGAACTCCCACCAATTGAAAAATTTATTCTCCCTGGTGGAAGTGGAGCGGCATCGCTGGCTCACATATGTAGAACAACTATAAGAAGAGCTGAAAGACGTGTCGCCCAATTATTCAGTGAGTCGGAATCTAGTAGTGAAAATGAAGTAGTCTTTCAATTTATTAATAGATTATCAGATTATTACTTCGTATTGGCAAGAGCTTTAAACTATAGACAAGATATAGAGGATATTGAATATAGAAATAGTAAGCCAGTATTTACAGATGGTATCCGGAAGAATAAAATGAAAAGATTACAGGATGGGGAGAAATAACCTTAAAAATACATTGTTACTTTATTTGTTGCGTGACAATTAAGTAATACCAGGGTCATCGAAGGGTTCGATGGCCTTTTTTTATTGTTAGAATAAGCAAGGTTATGAGAACAGCTCAAAATGTAGTAATGGTGACACTTGGTACCGGTATCGGTGGTGGGGTTATTGTAGATGGTAAGATTGCTCTCAGCATATTTCTTTAAAATGGCTTCTAACAATCCATAGTTGGGAGGACAAGTGCGAGTTTACAATATTAAAATTATGATCTATTTTATTAGATAAAAGCCTTATGTATTTGATTAATTTGTTAACGATAAAATATTACAATTTAATGAGAATGAGTCGGATATATAAAGTAAATTCAATTTAATATTTAAGTTTATTGATGATAATTTATGCTGTAATGTAGAGATTTATAGAGGCTTTCGTTTGAAATGTTATTCAAGCTTTTACGAGGAAATAGTCAAGTTTGCACCTTGACGACTATAAAAAATATTTATATAATAATTTCGCAGAGTGAATCAAAAAATATACGTCAATAGTATGATAATTCAATGCGTGTTGTCTGATAGTCAGTACTCGAATAAAGAAGTAAGGAGGGTAGCGTATCGTTTAAATGCAAACGTATAAGTTCAGTAAAGATATTTTTTTATAGGGACTTGTGAATCGTTGAGCTATTGAATCGTGTTGCACTCATGTAATTTATTGAGATTTTATGAATAAAGGAGCTATGTGGTATGAAATATTTGAAGAAAGTCAGTTTGGTTTTCCCAGTTTTATTATTATTGTTAGCTGTTATAATGTCTGTGCTTCCTACTCAGTCTGTCAATGCGGAAGTGTTTGAGGGAGTTGGTCAAGGTAAGCACGGCGATGTAAAAGTAGAAGTGACGATTGAAGAGGAGAAGATTCAATCGATTGAAGTTCTTGATAGTCAAGAAAATGAAGTACTTGCCGAACCTGTGTATCAATCACTAAGTGATGCCATTATTGATTCAAATTCTATAGAAGTTGATGTGGTATCAGGATCTACAGCAACGAGTGAAGGGTTTCTACAAGCAGTACAAGATGCTATTAAAAAATCAGGCATCGCACTGGCTGCAGTAAGTAATGATGATGCTGAGGAATCAAATGAGACAGAAGAAGATACCTATGACGTTGTCATTATCGGTGCCGGAGGTGCTGGATTAAGTGCATCCATTGAAGCTGCTGAAGCTGGGAAATCAGTCTTGTTATTAGAGAAGATGCCTGCAGTTGGAGGAAATACACTTATCAGTGGTGGTGAGATGAATGCGCCAGGAAACTGGGTACAAGAGAAATTAGGAATTGCAGATAAAGATAGCGTTGAATTGTATTATCAAGATACATTCGAAGGCGGGAATGAAAAGGGAGATCCTGAGATTATTCAAGTCTTAGCTGAGAATGCTTTAGCTTCTGCGGAATGGTTAAAGGATCACGTTGGTGTTGAGTTTTATGAAGATCAGTTATTCCAATTCGGGGGACACAGTATTGAACGTGCGTTAATCCCTCATGGACATACAGGACAAGAATTAATTATTAAGTTAAAGAATAAGGCTGATGAAGTAGGTGTTACAACTTACCTTGATACTAAAGCAACAAAACTGATTCAGGATGAAAATAATAGAATTGTTGGAGTTGAAGCAACGCATAATGATGGAACGAATTATGTCTTCCACGCTAATAATGGGGTTATTATAACAAGTGGAGGTTTTGGAGCGAATGTTGAAATGCGTGAAGAGGCTAACTCTGAATATGGTGAGGAATATTTAAGTACGGTTACGGTCGGATCAACAGGGGATGGTTTGGTAATGGCAGAAGAGGTTGGAGCGGCTCTAACCAATATGTCAAGTATCCAAACTTATCCAGTTGCTAACCCTGAGACTGGAATGATTTCACTACTTGCTGATACTCGCTTTGATGGAGCTATTCTTATTAATCAAGAAGGTCAGCGTTTTGTTGAGGAATTAGAGCGTCGTGATGTAATTTCTAAAGCTATCTTAGAACAGACAGGTTCTTACGCTTATCAATTATGGAATGATGAATTAGACCAAATTTCTCACTCTAAAGAATTACATGAGGCTGAATACAATGAGTTGTTAGAATCAGAATTACTAGTAGTAGGGGATACAATTGAAGAAGTAGCAGAGCACTTTGATATTGATCCAGCTGCCCTTCAAGAGACTGTGGATAAAGTGAATCAATACGCAAAAGACGGGAAGGATCCAGACTTTAATCACCGCTCTGGACTTCGTTCATTAGAAAAAGGTAAATACTATCTGATGAAATGTAAACCATCTGTTCATCACACAATGGGTGGTGTGGTTATTAATACACAAGCTCAAGCATTGGATACAGAAGGGAATGTTATCGAGGGACTATATGCTGCCGGTGAAGCCACTGGAGTTGTTCATGGTGAGAATCGTCTAGGTGGTAATGCTATTGCAGAGGCTATCACGTTCGGACGTATTGCTGGTCAAGAAATTGCTAAATAATTAAAAGCAGGAAGTCAGTTAATTGTATAGCTGACTTCCTGCTTTCTTGTGTTTTGAAATATATAGAATTCACTATGAAATCGCTGTTTTAGTTGTATAATGAGATGTAAGGAACATTAATTATTGATAAGGGATGGGGAGCGGAAGTCAGTTTGGACGGAAAGCCTTAATGCTAGCTGTCTTGTTAATGAGAGAATCAAAGTGACAACAACTATTGAGTTGGTGGAGGAGATGGCCGATGTTAATGCATGGCGTTACAAGTGAATCGATTGTTTTGCGCGATTTCTCATTAATCATGCAGTACAGTTTTCGATATTATGCGACAAACTTTCTACCGCGTACAATGTGGTCAAGTCAAAGTAACCGCTCATCTCTTTATCACACCATGCTTCGACGAGGGTCCTTTCACCAACAAACTTTCTTTAATTAGTCCTTTAGTCCTATGCATGATCTATGATATTGTATTAATGTATAACTATAAGAGTAGCTTTCTAGAAAGGATAACGAGGATAGTCATGACGACACGCCAAAAAGATATTCAATTCTTCAAGCGCAATAAGACGGTACTTAAATGGGTAGCTATTATTGGAGCGATCATAACGATAATTATTTTTTTCTTTTTTGTAAGAATTGATTTATTCAATCGTCCAGAATTAATTCAACACCAATTGGAGCGAACAGGGATACTAGCGCCGGTCGTTTATTTTCTTGTGTCGATTGTTAATACTATCTATCCTATTATACCGGGTGGTTTGGGCAATGTGATTGGTTATACTGTCTTTGGCGCTGTCCATGGGATGATCTTGTCCTTTAGTGCAAATCTAATTGGGTCGATGATTCTCTTTTATATTACTAAACGTTTTGGTCGCCCGATTTTGTATGCCTTTGCGGATGAGCGATTGGTCAAAAAATCTTTATCGTACTTAGATAGAGGCATTAATATGAACTGGATCTTGGCAATTGTCTTTATTGTACCAGGCTTGCCAGATGACATTTTTACGATGATTGCGGGCCTGAGTGGGATGACTTATAAACACATCATTCTTCTCCAGCTATTGTTTAAACCTGTAACAATGTTTTTATACATGGCGGGGATTAATAATTTATTTGTTTTATTATCGGAATGGCTTTAGTTAAATTAATCAACCTAGCAGTATGTTACGACATTGCTAGGCTTTTTTAGTCGAAAAATCTTTAAACCTTCATAAATTTTTGTTACCTTAAGTATGAGAAAGTTGAAAGGGTGGTTAAGGGTGAGGATTCGTGGGGTTATAATAAAAGGTTTGAGCAGTCTTTGGCTTGTTCTAGCAATGTTTTTGCCTTTAACAGTGGTATTGGCACAAGGTGATGTGTCTATAGAAGATGACTGGCGGTTAGTGCTAGTGAATGATGACAATGCTTTAGATGAAGATTACGAGTTTGAATTAACGGAATTACAAAATGACTTCTTAGTCGATGAGCGAATCTATGAGGACTTGCAAGCTATGTTCGATGATGCGCGGTCGGTGGGTGTCTATCCGTTAATTGTATCGGCTTACCGGAGTCGCAAAGAACAACAAGCTATTATTGATGAACGAGTTAATAATTTTATGGCTCAAGGCATGAGTTGGCAAGCAGCTTATGATGAGACCATGCGAACAGTCGCCGAACCAGGGCATAGTGAACATGAGACGGGGCTGGCGGTTGATATCAATGCTGAGAATGAAGCAGATCAAGTAGTCTATGATTGGCTGGCTGTCAATGCCCACTTCTACGGCTTCATTGTTCGATATCCTGCCAATAAAGTTGAAGAGACAGGGATTGATTATGAGCCTTGGCACTTCCGTTATGTAGGAGTTGAACATGCAACTGAAATATATGAGAATGATTTGTCGCTAGAAGCTTATCTAGAACTGTTAGAAGAGGAAGAAGAAGAGAATACTGAGTCGGCTGAATCTAATAAGTAAGGATGATAAAAAGCAAGTGGTTAAAGTGCAAAGCAAGGCGCTTTAACCATTTTTGCTTTTCACTAAGTACAATGAGTGACTCAAAGTACTTGTTAGGCTGCGTATTGCGTAATAAGGGAAGCTGTTCTACGCGGGATGTTGTTTATCGCGAAGCAGTTAATCGCGCAACATGATGGGCGATATTTCTCGCAAATCGCTTTAACGGGAAGTATTCACGTTGATATTTCCCGCAAATTGCTTTAACGGGAAATATTTACGTTGATATTTCTCGCAAATCGCTTTAACGGGAAGTATTCACGTTGATATTTCCCGCAAATTGCTTTAACGGGAAATATTTACGTTGATATTTCTCGCAAATCGCTTTAACGGGAAGTATTCACGTTGATATTTCCTGCAAGTCGCTTTAACGGGAAATATTTACGTTGATATTTCTCGCAAATCGCTTTAACGGGAAGTATTCACGTTGATATTTCCCGCAAATCGCTTTAACGGGAAGTATTCACGTTGATATTTCCTGCAAGTCGCTTTAACGGGAAGTATGTGCGTTGATATTTCCCGCAAATCGCTTTAACGGGAAATATTTACGTTGATATTTCCCGCAAATTGCTTTAACGGGAAGTATTCACGTTGATATTTCTTGCAAATCGTTTTAACGGGAAGTATTCACGTTGATATTTCTTGCAAATCGTTTTAACGGGAAGTATTCACGTTGATATTTCTCGCAAATCGCTTTAACGGGAAATATTTACGTTGATATTTCTTGCAAATCGCTTTAACGGGAAGTATTCACGTTGATATTTTTCGCAAATCGCATTAACGGGAAATATTCACGTTGATATTTCCCGCAAGTCATTTCATCGGGCAATATGGGAAGCGATATTTCCTGCAAAGTTGTTTATCGGGCAATATGGGAAGCGATATTTCCTGCAAAGTTGTTTATCGGGCAATATGGGAAGCGATATTTCCTGCAAAGTTGTTTATCGAGCAATATGGGAAGCGATATTTCCCGCAAGTCATTTAATCGCGCAATATGATGGGCGATATTTCTCACAAGGCAGTTAATCGCGCACAATGCAGGTCGTTTTTACGCGCAAGGTTGTTGCTCACGCACATTGAAATACTATTATTTGCGAATAAACGTTAATAGGATGCATTAAAACCTGAATAATTCATAGTTTTTCTAAAAATGTTAGTTAATGCTGATGTTATAGTATTTATATTCTTTTGCTTCATCACCCATTAGGTGATGAAAAAAGAACCCCTTTCTGATATCGTTAATTCACAACAAACAACCAATAGAAAGGAGTTCTCTCAATGGTTACTTTACAAAAGAATGCCGTAAAATTCAACAATAATTTAATCGTTTCTCATGATGGTGGTCGTTTATCAAGTGATTCTGGTTTAGTCCTAATTGATGAATTAATGGATGCTTTCCAATTTACTCTGCTCTCTGAAGACATTGTTACATTTAATGATAGTCGTAAATATTGGAAGCACACGAATCATAAGATTTTAAAACAGTTAATACTGCAAATTATAGGTGGTTATAATACGGATTCTGCTGCAAATTTTTTACAACACGATCCTGTATTACAGACGTTCTCAACCGATGAGCCGTTGGCTTCTCAATCATCAATCTCTCGACTTTATGATCGTGTAGTAGGCGAAACAATTGACACACTTCAAGTATTCAATCAAGCGTTAATTGACAAAGCTCGTCTACTTCGAAACGATACAAACCTGATTATCGATTTAGATTCTACCCATTCCGATACATTCGGTAATCAAGAACAAACAGCTTACAACGCCCACTATGGAACAAATGGCTATCACCCTTTAGTGGCATTTGATGGGTTAACCGGTGATTTTTTAAAAGCTAAACTTCGTTCAGGTAACCAATATACTTCTAAAGGGGTCAAAGAATTTCTTAAACCGTTATTGGAGCATTATAACCAAGCGATTCCAACCACCGATATTCTCGTTCGTGGAGATAGTGGATTCGCGACACCGGATATTTACGATTTATGTGAATTATACGAAAATCATTATGTCATTCGGCTAAAGGCCAATAGAAATTTGTATCGCTTAGCTGAAGAATTTGTGTTCTATGATAATGATCATCCATGGGATGAAAAAGAGGTCTATTATCACTCGGTTTTATACCAAGCAGCCTCTTGGACGAAGTCTCGACGTGTCTGTATCCGTTCGACTCGAGAAGTAAGTGAACTACTTTTTAAGCATTCTTTTATTGTCACGAATTTCTCAGAAAACATCTCGGCTAAAAGAGTGTTTGAAACATATAATAAACGCGGCACCATGGAAAATTATATTAAAGAAGCCAAAAACAGCTTCTTTTTCGATAAAACAGATAGTCCAGAATTCCTTGAAAACGAGGCACGGATGATGATTAGTCTGTTGTCATACAATTTAGTTAATTTCTTACGTACCATATGTTTTGAACCAAAATTAAAAGGACTTCAAGTGAATACGATACGTCTCCGTTTGTTTAAAGTGGCTGGAAAGCTCGTCACTACGGCAAGACAAATCTATTTAAAACTATCAAGTTCCCATGTTTATCAGCGAGAGTTTTATGCCGTATTCAGGCAAATCCAAAGGATTCGGCAGTACATTTAAAGAACCTGATTTTTTAAAACAGTTTAAATGGCCCAGGGAGAAGTGCGCCCAAAATTCGTTGGATGAGACCAAAAAGTTTTTCTTTAGCTTTGAAAATCAATTAAAACATTTTAATTTCGATAAAACGAATCGAAATTGGAATATAACAACCAAAACAACTCGAAATTTAAAAGTATGAATTATTCAGGTTAAAAGTTATTTTCTTAAAATATATTTAATGGATTCGCCTTCAAAAAGTGTATATATAATAGACCTTATTTTATAACAGGAGTATGGAGGTATATTTTGAAGAAGAATCATGAATTAATTCAATTGGAAATTTGTCAACGCAGAGGGATTGAGTTGGATTATGAAGCGAATAAACGATTGATAAATTTAAGAAAAGGTTTTGAGGGTGAGTATACAGTATTCGAGTGGTTTCAGAAGTTCTCCCATGGACAAATTAATATCGTAACTGACTATTGGTTTTACCATGGGAAGTATATGCAAGTTGATCTGTTAGTATTATTGAGCAATCGCTGGATTGTGGTTGAGGTGAAGAATTATTTTGGAAAATTTGAATACCGTCATCATGAATGCTATTTGAACGGCAAGTTAATGAGTGACAATCACATTAATCAGTTGGCTCATCGAACAAAGAGAATCCAGCATATTGCCAACGAATTAAATTCATCTATTAAGATAGAGTCAATAATGGTGTTCATTGATGAACATTGTGAGGTGGATATCCAATCTGATATTCCAATGAAAGTTATCCAACGCAACCAATTGCGAGCTTATATTAGTTCTCTAGTCAACGAGCAGAGGAATGAGAGTCAAGTTATTTCTTTGAACAAAATGCTTAATCATTTAGAAAAATATCGGGCAGAATCACCTTTTCAGCCTATGTTGTTTGAGCCTTGTCATTTAGAAAATAGAATTCGAAACGGGATAAGTTGTTTTAATTGTCATAGTTTTGACACAACGGTAGCTAAGAAGCTAGTGAGTTGTCGACAATGTGGTTATAAAGCGTATAAAAAGCAAGTTGTTATTAACGCAGCCTTAGAATTGCGTTATATCTATTATTACGATACGAGTAAAATTACGAATGCAGCTATTTTTGAATACTGTGGAGGACTTATAAGCAGTAGGACGATTAGTAGTGCCATGAGTTCTCATTTTATGTTGGTGAGTAAAGGAACTAGGTCATATTATGATGTACCCCTGAAGTATATCGAGTAAGAAAAATGTCAGTTTTGTGAGAAAGATGGCTACTAGGTAATATTTACGTTGATATTTCTCTCCAGTCGCTTTAACGAGAAGCATTTACGTCGATATTTCTCGCACGGCGCTTTATTAGGAAATATGTGCATTGATATTTCTCGCAAATTGCTTTAACGGGAAGTATTTACGTTGATATTTCTCGCAAATCTCTTTATCAGGAAATATATGTATCGATATTTCCCGCAAATCGCTTTATCAGGAAATATTTACGTCGATATTTCTCTCCAGTCGCTTTATCAGGAAATATGTGCAGCGATACTTCCCGCAAATCGCTTTAACGGGAAGTATGTGCGTCGATATTTCCTGCAAGTCGCTTTATCAGGAAATATATGCAGCGATATTTCCCGCAAATCTCTTTATCAGGAAATATTTACGTCGATATTTCTCTCCAGTCGCTTTATCAGGAAATATATGCAGCGATATTTCTCGCTAGTCTCTTTAACAGGAAGTATGTGCGTTGATATTTCTCGCTAGTCTCTTTAACGAGAAGTATGTACGTTGATATTTCTCTCAAATCGCTTTATCAAGAAGTATGTGCGTTGATATTTCTCGCTAGTCTCTTTAACAGGAAGTATGTGCGTTGATATTTCTCGCAAGTCATTCTATCGAGAAATATATGAAGTAATTCCCCCGTACAACCCCATTTCCCTACAGCCTGCTTGTAATCTTATAGTATATAACTAATGTATATTGCCAAGGAAAGAGCATCATAGTTTGGGAGAATTTAAAGAATATTTGGACAAGATAAGGGAGTCATTGTGGCGTGATAGGATGGAGGAAATCTTTAATGAGGTACGTGAGAATTATCCTCAGCTTGAGAAGGTGATTAAGTGGAATCAGCCGATGTTTACTGATCATGGAACCTTTGTTATTCCCTTTAGTCATAGTAAGCGTCATATTGTAATGTCAGAAGAAGTGAAGCCGCTCAAGTTTTTAAAGATGAGATTGAAGCGAGTGGGTTAAGTCATACGTCTAATATTATTCGTATTAAGTGGGCGGATGAGATTCCGTTTGCCTTGATGAAGACTTTGATTGATTACAATATTAAGGACAAGAAAGACTATGATTAAAACTGGCGCAAGGAGTAAAAGTAGGCAAAAAGCAAAAGCCGTTCACATTATATAGCAATAATGCATAGAATAAATGCCAATGATAGTCATTAAACAATGTATTAATTGTAGTTTGTGAAACTGGTTTGAAACACAATAAGCATTTATAATTAAGATAGACTAAAAGTTGAATGCTTATATATAGGAGGCAAAAAATAAGTGGGTTACAAAAACAGTAAAACTAGCCATCTTGATGGATTACTTACTTCGGTAAAGTCAAACACATCAATCATTAGACTTCGGGTAGACGCTTTACCTTAGGCCTCAATCCAAGTCTTTTACTTTGACTGAATTAACTAAAGTAGACACTCATGTGTCGTATATAGACAAAGAAGTCTTGTTGCAGAGCCAGTTTCTAGAGATTCTTGATGAAGTTCATTTGTAGGATTTTGCCATGACTGTTTCATTGGAGGAGACCTATCATCAATTGTAGAGCGATTTTACCCCCACAGCACTCCGGTATCTTATTTGTGCATGTATGGGGCTGATTCCTTCGGGCGATGATTTCATTCAAGGAATGATGTTGATTGAAGCTTTGGTTAAAGAATTTTTAACGGAGGGATCGAGGGCAGATGTAAGTCGAGCTTATTGTTACACTCTAGCTAAAGGTTATGTGAATCACAGTTGGATTAAGTTGTTACAGACAGTGGAAGAAAACCAACGAGAGCAGTTATAGGAGAGATTAAAACTTTTGGATCCACTTCAGGAAATGATATCTTATTAGGAGTACAAATTTATTTACAATTATTATTAGACAAGTAAGTTTAATTACGGAGGGAATTATGGGAAAAAGAATCGTCGTAGCCTTAGGTGGAAATGCTATCTTAACAGATGATCCATCAGCACAAGGACAAATTGAAGCTTTACGTTATACAAGCAAACGATTAATTGAATTAATCAAACAAGGTCACCAACTAATCATTAGTCACGGTAACGGACCTCAAGTTGGGAACTTATTACTGCAACAAGCGGCAGCTGATTCAGAGAAGAATCCAGCTATGCCTTTAGATACTTGTGTGGCAATGACACAAGGAAGTATCGGCTACTGGTTACAAAACATGATGAATGAAGCATTAGCTGAAGCAGGCATTGATAAAAACGTTGCTTCAGTTGTGACTCAAGTTGTAGTTGATGAGAATGATTCGGCTTTTGCTAAACCAACTAAACCAGTTGGACCATTCTTAACTGAAGAAGAATCAATTAAAGCTTCAGAAGAAACAGGAGATACATACGTAGAAGATGCTGGTCGTGGATACCGTAAGGTCGTTCCATCACCAAAACCAGAAACAATTGTAGAATACCCAGTTATTAAGAGCCTAATCGAGCAAGACTTTGTAACAATCTCCGCAGGTGGTGGAGGAATTCCAGTTAAGAAAGCTGAGTTTGGCTATCAAGGTGTAGAAGCAGTTATTGATAAAGACTTCGCCTCAGCAAAATTAGCAGAATTAGTTGAAGCAGACTACTTATTCATCTTAACAGGTGTAGATAACGTTTACGTTAACTACAATCAACCTAACCAAGAGAAGTTAGAAGAAGTAACTGTTTCTCAACTTAAGAACTGGATCGCTGAAGATCAATTCGCACCAGGAAGCATGTTACCAAAAGTAGAAGCAGCGATCTCATTAGTTGAGAACCGCCCAGAATCTAAAGTAGTTATTACTTCATTAGAGAACATCGAAGCCATCTTTGGTGACGGCTCCATAACTGTTGTGACTGCAGGATAATAAGCTTTATTGAAATAAACTCACAGCCTTTTAAGATGTCGGTGTTGGCAACTTCGAAGGCTGTGTTTGCTTTTTATGGGATTTAGCTGTTCGCTTTAAAAAAGCACCAAGCTCGATCCGTTATTGGAACTAGATAGGTGCTTATAAATTATCACGTTAACAAAATGATGTGGGGTGACTATCTGAAGTTTTGTACATTTGTGTTAATTTGAACGGTAACTCGACCATTCTTAATGACATATAATCTTTCTGGGAAGTCAATTAAGGCGTTCTCTTTCAGTTTCGTATCTAAGACCACTAAGTCTGCATTTTTCCCTTCGGCTAATCCGTAGTTTGTTAGTCCGAGTGCCTTTGCTAGGTTTTCCGTAATCATTGGAAGGGTGGGTGGTTGGAAGGTTATCAGATCAATCTTGGTGAGCAACTTGGATAGCTAGCATAGCGATTTGAATTAAGTCACCATTGCCATAAGAAGTGAAGGCATTGAGGATGTTGTTAGATGCGATTGATACGTTGATACCGGCATCACGTAATTTGTGAATAGGTGTAGCTACTCGGCAGTGAGAGTCTGTGGTGGAAAGTGGGATAACATTAATTTGAGCTTCGACCAATTTATCAATCACGCCTTGAAGTTTCTCTAGCGGCATAGCATGTAGAGCCGTTAAGTGTGGTGCGCCGAGTTTTTAGGTCGGATAGCGCAGTTGCGTGTGTGGTGCGCCAAGTTGGTCGGTTGGATAGCGCAGTTGTGTATGTGGTGCGCCAAGTTCGTGGTTCAGATGGCGTGGTTAGTAGGTTGGTGTGCCAAGTTGGTCGGTTGGAAAGCGCAGTTGCGTGTGTGATGCGCCGAGTTGGTAGGTCGGATTGCGTGGTTGCGTGTGTGGTGCGCCGAGTCGGTAGGTCGGATAGCGCAGTTGCGTGTGTGGTGCGCCAAGTTGGTCGGTTGGATAGCGCAGTTGTGTATGTGGTGCGCCAAGTTCGTGGTTCAGATGGCGTGGTTGTGTATGTGGTGCGCCAAGTTCGTGGTTCAGATGGCGTGGTTAGTAGGTTGGTGTGCCAAGTTCGTCAATCAGAAAGCGCAGTTGCGTGTGTGGTGCGCCAAGTTGGTAGGTCGGATTGCGCAGTTGCGTGTGTGGTGCGCCAAGTCGGTAGGTCGGATAGCGCAGTTGTGTGTGAGGTGCGCCAAGTTCGTCGTTCGGATAGCGCAGTAGTGTGTCGGGTGCGCCAAGTTCGTTGGCTAGTTGGCGTCGTTAAGTGGTAGGTATGCCAAGCGCGTTGTCGAGATGTCACAGTTGAGTAGTAAGTACGCCAAGTTTCATGCGAACTTGGCGTCTTCCGTGCTAACTAACTCATTTACCTCGCTGAATTGACGTCCTTTACCACTAAAACGTCAGCTGCTCCATTGAGTTGATGACTTTTCCTTTTAAAATGCCATCTACTACATTGACTTGACGTTGTAACTCTGCTATTTTGTCACCTCCCTAGCCAAGCTGTCGCCCAGGCTTCCATTGAAACAGAAGCTTTTCTAGCTAGTCACATTGAACGTCGAATCAGTAGCTAATTCTTGTGTTTAATTGTGGGGAAAGATAATATAAGGTTAGGAGTTCATTCAGTTGAAGAAGGAAGACAGCAAGATACAGTGTAACTTATCCATTTGGGTGTTGCATTTGCGATTTATTTCCGAAGTTGCAGTATGGATTGTTTCGCATTGTGATGGGAATGGTCTTGTTGTTTTTCAACTTTATCGGCTACCATTCGGTGTTGTTTCTAATCTATATTACTTTTACGCTCGGTATACAAAATGCGATGTTTGTATTTTATAAAGTCTTGATTGTTAAACGACGATTCTTACTGGAGCAATCACGGATATTGGGGTTGGCTTAGGGCAGCGGTTGCGTGGTGCGAGCCAAGCTAGGTGTAAGATTCGCTTTCATAGTGTGGATGTGTTTTGTTTTATGGCCGGGGCAGTTTCTGCGTTGCTAATTCACTTGAATGCGGATTGGATCTTGGTTTTTGTAGCGGGAACTTTTGATATAATGATTGGTTTGTACTTTTATTTTATGCGTGATAATATTATTGAGGTAAATCTTGATAGTATGAATGAAGGAGTGATAGCCGATGAATACAAAGAAAATGAGTGAAACGAAGACCATTCAAACGCATCTAATCTTACCGGGCGATACGAATCGTCATAATACTTTATATGGTGGAAATTTGATGCGAATGATTGATAATGTGGCGGCGATTAGCTTTACGCGTCTAACGCGGTCGATGGGCGTAACAGCTTCGATGGATGTGTTGAACTTTATTAAGCCTTTGCCGGTATCACATTCGGTCTGTATTGAAACGATGGTGTCCGGTGTGGGGAATAGATCGGTAGAGGTCTTCGTTAAGGTGATTGGTGAAGATTTAAAAACGGGGGATCGTTACTTAGCTGCGACTGCTTTCTTAACCTTTGTGGTCATTGATGACTTACCAGAAGGTGGATTACCGCAAATTGTAGCAGAGACGGATGAAGAGCGTTACATTATGTCGGGTTACGAAGAACGTAAGCGTCATCGTAAAGAAAGTCGCCAACATGATGAGGAATTCCAGAAGAATATTTCGATTGATTTTCCTTGGGTGAATCATTAACAAAGATAAGTGCCAGTATAAGTTACTGGCGTTTTTTATTTGCGGTCTTTTATAGAGAGTTGCGAATATAGCAACTAAAGGGGCATTGTGTTAGAATAAGTCGGAAAGTATATAATGGTAAGGAGGCTTAAATAATTATGAAATACATTGCATTTGATTCTTCAACGAAGGCGATGACAGTGGCTTTAGCTCAAGGTAATATGGAAAGTCCGGAGCCGTTATCGATAGTGGCTTCAACGACGACATTAGGTAAACGCCAGCATGGTCAGACTTTAGCTCCTGCCATTGACACGATATTAAAACAAGTAGACTGGACGATGGCAGAAATTGATGCGGTGATCGTAGGCGTTGGTCCTGGGTCTTATACTGGCTTACGGATTGGTGTGACCTTTGCGAAAGTTTGGGCACATTCTAAAGGACTACCCGTTTATACTGTTTCGTCTTTAGCTTTAATAGCACAAGCTGGGTCTGAAGCGTCGGATTTTATTATTCCTATTATGGATGCGCGCCGTGGAACGGCTTATGTTGGTTTGTATCGATATGAAGAGGGTCAGCTAGTGGCTTTACAAGCAGACCAACATGCGCAATTTGATACCTGGTTAGCTAGGTTAAAAACAACCATTGGCGTTGGTTCCGCAGTCACCCTAGTTGGAAGTGCGATTGAAGAGTTTGTTGAGAAAGCTCACAGACAGTTGAATGGGGTTAAGATTGAAGTGGTTGATGACTTTGACGCTTACCCTCTTGCTGCAGCGGCCTTTAACATTGCGCCGAAGACTTTGGTTGATGATGACGATGTATTGGCGCCAAACTATGCCCATGAAACCTTGGCAGAGCGTGAGTGGCAAGAGAAGACGCAAGAAGTTCAACCAGAGGCAAAAGATTTGATTGATTATAAATAATTTAGAAAATAAAGCTTGAAGGAGAGTAGCAGGTGAACAGTTTGAGAGAAATGATTCAGCGGTTACGCAACCATCAACCTAATCATGTAGTGATGAACCGAATTGAACCCATCATTAAAGCAGAACCGTTGTGGACACATAAGGATGAGTCTTTTACTGTCCGCCTTGCTGAGACAGAGGACTTACCAGTATTTATAAGGTTGGAAGAGGATGCTTATTCAGGCTTCCATGCTTGGACGGATCGTGATTTTGAAAGTGATTGGAAGCAAAATCCTTATTGCGTCTATATTTTAGTGGAAGAGACTGCGTCAAAAGAAGTAGTCGGGATGATATCTGGACGCTTTCTGGCCAAAGGCTCTCACATCAGCCATCTGCTAGTTCGTGAAGCCTTCCAACAAAGATCTCTAGGGTCAAAGTTGTTAGACTTGTGGATTCGCTTAGTAAAAAAAGAAGCAATCCCTCAAATTACTCTTGAAGTACGGGAGTCCAATGCAGTAGCTCAAAAACTGTACTTCAACAAGCAGTTTAAGCACATTGAGACGCATAAAAATTACTATTCAGATAATAAAGAATCGGCTTTTTTATTGAGAAAAGAGATGGACAATGACGCCAGTTATCTTTAAACAAAGACCGCAAGACTTGGATGTTGGTGGATTAGCTTTGATGGAAGCTTCGTTAGAGGATTTCCACTGGGGAGTGAGGCAACTGGCTTCTGAGCTTGAGACCAATGCTTATATCCACTATTGGTTTTTAATTTTGGGTCAATCTTATGTGGCTTATGTCGCGGGGCAAGTGCTCTTTGGTGAACTGGAAATAGTCCGGGTGTATACTGATCCGGATTGTAGAGGACAAGGATACGGTGGATTGTTGCTTGATGAAGTGTTGGCAGATTCAGAAGTGGATACGGCCTTCTTAGAAGTGCGGAGTCAAAACCAAGCAGCCTTGAACTTATACCGGTCGGTAGGATTTGAATCAGTATCAACACGTAAAAATTATTATAAGCATCCGGTTGATGATGCGATAACGATGATATGGAAGGAGGAAACAGATGAGTGAATCATTAATATTAGCGATTGAATCAAGTTGTGACGAGACAAGTGTAGCGGTAATTCAAGACGGAAAAGAGATTTTATCAAATGTGGTGGCCTCGCAAATTAAAAGTCATATGCGCTTTGGTGGAGTAGTGCCTGAGGTTGCGAGCCGACACCATGTGGAGCAGATTACGCAAGTGATTGATAAGGCCATGCAAGAAAGTGGCCATGAAGTGAGTGACATGGACGCGATTGCGGTAACGCAAGGGCCTGGTTTAGTTGGAGCTCTCTTAGTGGGAGTCACAGCGGCCAAAGCTTTATCGATGGTACATGACAAGCCTTTGATCGCGGTCAACCACTTAGCGGGACACATTTATGCCAGCCAATTAGTCGCACCGTTAAATTATCCGATGATGGCTTTAATTGTTAGCGGAGGTCACACAGAATTAGTCTACTTAAAATCAGAACACGACTTTGAAATTATTGGGGAAACTCAAGATGATGCGGTGGGAGAGGCTTATGACAAAGTCGGACGCATCTTGAACTTACCTTACCCAGCTGGGAAATACTTAGACGAACTCGCCGGCAAAGGAAATCCGAAAGCTTATGATGTTCCTCGCGCCATGATCCATGAGGATAATTTTGACTTCAGCTTCTCTGGAATGAAAAGCGCGGTGATGAACTTGGTGCATAACGCCAACCAACGTGGGGAATCGATTGATGATGCAGACTTGGCAGCTTCATTCCAAGCTGCTGCGGCGGAAGTGCTCGTTGAGAAAACCTCAAGAGCTTTAGCAGCACACCCTGAAGTAGAGCAATTCGTTCTCGCAGGTGGGGTGGCGGCTAACAGTGGGTTGAGAGAGGCACTGGGACACCGCTTAGCCCAAGACTTCCCACAAGTTGAATTAATTATCCCGCCATTAAAACTCTGCGGTGACAACGCCGCTATGATCGGGGCAAGTGCCCACCACTTATATCAAAGTGGGGAGTACAGTGAATTAGACATCAACGCTTTACCAGGCTTGATGTTGTAGGAGTAGTGAAACAGCCTTGTCTACGGACAAGGCTGTTTGTGTTTGTGTGTGCGTGTGGGTGTGCGGGTGTGTGCGTGTGTGGGTGTGCGCCAAGTTGCTGGTTCAGATTGCGTAGTTGGTAGTTAGTTGCGCCAAGTTTGCGGTTCGGATTGCGTGGTTGGTAGGTTGGTGCGCCAAGTTTGTGGTTCGGATTGCGTAGTTGGTAGGTTGGTGCGCCAAGTTTGTGGTTCAGATTGCGTAGTTGGTAGTTAGTTGCGCCAAGTTTGCGGTTCAGATTGCGTTGTTGGTAGGTTGGTGCGCCAAGTTTGTGGTACGGATTGCGTGGTAGGAGAGTCGGTGCGTCAAGTTTGCGGTTCAGATTGCGTAGTTAGTAGTTTGGTGCGCTAAGTTTGCGGTTCAGATTGCGTGGTTGGTAGGTAGTTGCGCCAAGTTTGCGGTTCAGATTGCGTGGTTAGTAGGTAGTTGCGCCAAGTTTGTGGTACGGATTGCGTGGTTGGTAGGTAGTTGCGCCAAGTTGCTGGTACGGATTGCGTGGTAGGAGAGTCGGTGCGCCAAGTTTGTGGTTCAGATTGCGTAGTTAGTAGGTTGGTGTGCCAAGTTGCTGGTTCGGATTGCGTGGTTAGTGTGTTAGTACGTCAGCTCCCTCACCTCAGCTGCCTCCCTAAGAGCCAACCCACATCCCCATCCGACGTCACCTCTTTCCCCGCACACTGTGTAATAACAAGTCTCTACAATTCAAATCAAAAGGTAGCTTGGTGCCCTGCACCAAGCTCAACCCTTCGAAGAAGTAAGGAAGATTCGCTCGCAGGAGCGAATCAAACGTCTTTTGATCTAAGCAGTGTTGTGACAAGCCAGGGCGATTTACAAGAAAGACCAACTATCCTGGTAGCACAAATAGCGAGCAACAAAGTTGCTCGCAGGGTTTGATTAATTCAATTTAAATCTCAATTTCTGGGTTGGTTTCCATGAAGGATTCTAACTCAATGCTGGCTTCTTCCCATCTTTCTAAGGCGTCGGATTGGAGTTGGCGAGCTTCGTTGAGTTCCTCGTTTAAGTCGACGAGCTTTGCTTGGTCATTGATTTGAGCAGCTTCTAACATGTCGGCTTCTAGTTTTTCAATGCGTTGGTCCATTTTACCGGACTTGGCTTCTAGGGCGTCAACTTCAGTTTGTAATTTTCGAAGTTCTTTTTTCAATGCTTTGGATTCTTCATAGGTAAACTGAGCACCTGACGCTAAGGGTTCAGCATTGCCGACCGTTTTAGTTTGCGTCGTTGCCCCATCTTCCCTCAGATTTTGAATTTCCTCCATCTCGCGTTTCTTCTCGATATAATAGTCGTAATCACCCAAGTACATAGTCGAGCCGGTCGGTGAAATCTCGAGAATGGCGGTGGCTAGACGGTTGATAAAGTAACGGTCGTGTGAGACGAAGAGTAGGGTGCCGTCGTAATTAATTAAGGCTTCTTCCAAGACTTCTTTACTATCAATATCCAAGTGGTTAGTTGGCTCGTCGAGTAAGAGAGTATTGTCATGGTTAGTGGCGAGTAAAGCTAGACTTAATCGCGCTTTTTCACCACCACTTAACATCGACACACTCTTTTCAACAGCTTCACCAGTGAACAAGAAGCTTCCTAGGATCGAACGGACAATCCATTCATCCGTTGTGTCGTGGGCTTGCCATAAAGTTTCTAGCACCGTCTTCTTACCATCTAATTGGTTGACGTTTTGGTCGTAGTAACCCACTTGAACATTGGTTCCGTAGGAAACATCGCCTTCTAAAGCAGGGATACGCCCTAGGATCGTCTTTAGGAAAGTTGTCTTTCCAACTCCGTTTGGCCCGACAATCGCAATCGCATCTTGGCGGCGCAAGTCCATGTTCAAGTCAGTCGCAATAACTTCGTCGTAACCAACCGTGAGATGACTCGCTTCAATGACGCGGTCGCCACTGTCTTTATTGGCGCTGAATTCAATGCGAGGTGCTTTGGCATCTTGTTTGGGCTTTTCGATTCGATCCATTTTCTCTAATTTCTTACGGCGACTTTGAGCGCGCTTAGTCGTTGAAGCACGGGCTAAGTTGCGTGCAACGAAGTCTTCGATTTTTTCGATTTCAACTTGTTGTTTCCTATATTCGCGCCATTCTTGTTCAAGGCGTAAGGTTTTCTCCTGTAAGTAGAAATCATAATTCCCTTTGTAAGTGTGCAAGGTGTTGTTACGAAGTTCGATCACTTGGTTAGCCACTTTATTCAAGAAGTAGCGGTCGTGTGAGACGATGAGCAACGCTCCGCGGTAACCACGCAAGTAGCCTTCTAACCAATTCAGAGTCTCCATATCTAAGTGGTTGGTCGGCTCGTCTAAGATTAACAAGTCATAAGACATCAACAAGATTCGAGCTAGAGCTAGACGTGTTTTCTGGCCTCCAGAAAGGGATTGGACCGGCTGATCATAATCTTCCTCGTAGAAGCGGAAGCCGTGAAGGACGGTTCGGATCTCAGATTCCACACCGTATGCATTAACTTCTGAGAGTTGGTGTTGGATGGAATCGTATGTGGCTAAAGCTTCTTGATATTTTTTAGACTCCCAATCTTCCGATAATTCAGCTACTTTATGAGCTGCTTCCTCTGCCCGGTCGCGCAAGGCTAAAGTATCTTCGAAAACATGCAACATCTCTTCCCAGATTGTTCGGTCGGAATCAATAGCAACATGTTGTTCCAAGTAACCGATTCTTAATCCTTTTCCTTTAGTGATTTCCCCTTCAGAAATGGGTTCGTTTCCAATAATTTGATTAATTAATGTCGACTTTCCTGCACCATTTCGTCCAACAAGTGCAATTCGGTCATTGGTTTGTATATTAAAAGAAACGTGGTCGTAGAGCGTCACATCAGCGAAACGCCGCGCCACGTCATTGGCTTGTAGTAGAATCATTCTGATACCTCCATCTGGTAAACTCTTCTATATTATAGCCCACCACTAAAGTAAGGACAAATGAATTTATGAATGAACAATTATTTAAAAATTTATCCATTATTTGTGATGTATATCATTTTAATCATAAAATGATATAGAAATGGGATTTCACAAAGAAAAAGCTTTATTATTATTCTAATATGTATTAGACTAGTAACAACATTTGAAATTTGATAGAATTCACAATGTTCTTCAATATTTAAGGTTTATTTTGGTAAACATTGTGAAATGATGATATAATAAATGTGAATTAAATTAGACAATAAAGAAGGAGACCATTATGTCCAAAGAAATACCAAGAGCCACAGCGCTCAGGTTACCTATCTACCATAGATACTTAAGATTCTTGCAACATGCAGGGAAGAAAAGAATATCATCGACAGAATTAAGTGAAGCTGTTAAAGTTGACAGTGCTACCATTCGTCGTGATTTCTCATATTTTGGTGCATTGGGTAAACGTGGGTACGGCTATGATGTGGATAATTTGTTAGACTTTTTCTCACGTATTTTGAATCAAGACCGCTTAACGTCGGTTGGTTTAATTGGAGTAGGGAACTTAGGGAATGCACTAATTAACTACAACTTCCGTAAGAGCAGTAATATCCGAATTGGAGCAGCATTCGACGTGAATCCAGACCTAGTCGGTACGATCCACCACGGTGTTCCGGTGTATTCATTAGATGAATTAGAAGAACAAGTAGAACAACAACAATTAGAGATTGTGATCCTCGCTGTCCCTCAAGAAGTGGCGGGAGAGATTGTTGACCGTGCTATCGCCGCAGGAATCAAAGGAATCATGAACTTTACTCCAATCCGCTTCGAAGTACCAAAAAACGTTCGCGTGCAAAACGTTGATCTAACCAATGAACTACAGACCTTAATATACTTCATTGACAGCAATATGGACGACGCAGAAGATTTCTCGGATTTTGAGAAATAATATATATATAAAGTAGAAAGACTATCAAATAGCCCTGGTGGGTTGATTTGATAGTCTTTTTGTCTTGCTTAACTACGCTAGTCAATATTATTTACAATTATTTATTCTTAATACTTGCTTTTTTGACCAATTTAGACTATTATAGATTCATAATGATTTAGCACTCAAATTAACTGAGTGCTAAAGGAGAAATATTATTAATTTGGAGGGTATAACATGATTAAGCCTTTAGGAAAACGTGTAGTAATTAAAGTTGCGGAAGTAGAAAACACAACTGCTTCTGGATTTGTATTAACCAGCTCTACTCAAGAAAAAGAACAATTCGGTGAGATTGTACAAATTGGTCCTGACGTAGAAGAAAAAGACGGCGTAAAAGTCGGCGATACAGTATTCTTCAAGAATTATTCAGGTACAGAAGTGGAGCATGAAGGCGAAGCTTACTTAATTATTGAACATAAAGATTTATTAGCAGTTTTAGACTAATTTTATAGAAGGAGCGTAATTATATATGGCAAAAGATTTAAAATTCTCAGAAGACGCACGTGGAGCCTTACTACGTGGGGTTGATGTTTTAGCAGATACAGTTAAAGTAACTTTAGGGCCAAAGGGTCGTAACGTTGTATTAGATCAACAATTTGGTTCACCAACTATTACAAACGATGGTGTGACGATTGCTCGTGAGATCGAATTAGAAGATCGTTTCGAGAATATGGGTGCTCAATTAGTAATGGAAGTCGCTTCAAAAACCAACGATATCGCAGGTGACGGTACGACAACAGCAACAGTTCTAACACAAGCGATTGCTCGCGAAGGAATGAAGAACGTTACTTCTGGAGCGAACCCAGTTGGAATTCGTCGTGGTATTGAATTAGCAACTCAAACAGCGGTTGACGCTTTAAGAGAATTATCACAACCTGTATCATCTAAAGAATCGATTGCACAAGTTGCTTCAGTTTCTTCAGGTGACCAACAAGTTGGTGAATTAATCGCTGACGCTATGGAAAAAGTAGGTCAAGACGGTGTAATCACGATCGAAGACTCTCAATCAATTACAACAGAATTGAACGTGGTTGAAGGTATGCAATTTGACCGTGGATACTTATCTCAATACATGGTCACTGATAATGAGAAGATGATTGCGGAATTAGACAACCCATATGTATTCATTACTGACCGTAAGATTTCTAACATTCAAGATATCCTATCAATGTTAGAAAACGTAATGCAATCAAGTCGTCCGTTATTAATTATCGCGGAAGATATTGAAGGAGAAGCATTACCTACATTAGTATTAAACAAATTACGTGGAACTTTAAACGTCGTAGCGGTTAAAGCACCAGGATTCGGTGACCGTCGCAAAGCGATGTTAGAAGATTTAGCGATCTTAACAGGTGCAACAGTTGTATCTGAAGAGTTAGGTTTCGAATTAAAAGACGCAACACCAGAACACTTAGGTTCAGCAGGTAAAGTTTCAGTAACTAAAGACAACACAACTATTGTTGAAGGTGCAGGTTCGAAAGAACAAATCGACCAACGCGTTGGTTTAATCCGCGCTCAAATCGAAGACACAACAAGTGAATTCGATCGTGAGAAATTACAAGAACGTCTAGCTAAATTAGCTGGAGGGGTTGCAGTAATTAAAGTTGGTGCAGCGACTGAAACAGAACAAAAAGAAATTAAACTACGTATTGAAGATGCATTAAACGCAACTCGTGCAGCGGTTGAAGAAGGAATCGTTTCAGGTGGTGGTACTGCTTTAGTTAACGTTCAAGAAGCAGTGGCAGGACTTGAAGCAGAAGGCGACGAAGCAACAGGTATTGCGATCGTAGCACGTGCTTTAGAAGAACCAGTTCGTCAAATCGCTGAGAACGCAGGATTAGAAGGATCAGTTATCGTTGAACGCCTACGTACTTCAGATAAAGGTGTAGGATTCAACGCTGCGAGCGGTGAATTCGAGAACATGATCGAAGCAGGTATCGTTGACCCAACTAAAGTAACACGTACTGCTTTACAAAACGCTGCCTCTGTAGCTGCTTTACTATTAACTACTGAAGCAGTCGTAGCAGACATCCCATCTGAAAATGGACCAGCCGACATGGTTATGGGCGGCGGCATGCCAGGTATGATGTAATTTAAAATTAATTAGTTTGGATTTGAAGACCCCGGAAGGGGTCTTTTTTGTTGGTTGATTAGTTGATTAATCGTTGGAGTGGGATGTGAGGGAGGTTGCTATTGCTTGTGTCCGTCGCCCTTCATTGCGACGGACACTTACAGGTCAAACTGTCCGTGGTTGCTGCTCGCCATGGCCATATACAGGTCAAACTGTCCGTGGTGGTTCTTCACGATGGACACATACTGCACTAATTGTCCGTGGTTGCTGCTCGCCATGGACACATACCGCTTTAACTGTCCGTGGTGGTTCTTCACGATGGCCATATACTGCACTAATTGTCCGTGGTTGCTCCCTGCCACGGCCATATACAGGTCAAACTGTCCGTGGTTCTTCCCTGCCATGGACACATACTGCTTTAACTGTCCGTGGTTGCTCCCCGCCACGGCTATAAACAGCTTTAACTGTCCGTGGCGGTTCTTCACGATGGCCATATACTACACTAATTGTCCGCGGTTGCTCCCTGCCACGGACACATACCGCTTTAACTGTCCGTGGCGGTTCTTCACGATGGACACATACTGCACTAATTGTCCGTGGTTGCACCCTGCCATGGACACATACTGCTTTAACTGTCCGTGGTTGCTCCCTGCCACGGCCATATACAGGTCTAACTGTCCGTGACGGTTCTTCACGATGGACACATACTGCACTAATTGTCCGTGGTTGCTGCTCGCCATGGACACATACCGCTTTAACTGTCCGTGGTTCTTCCCTGCCATGGACACATACTGCATTAATTGTCCGTCGCCCTCCTGACCACGGATGTGTACCACTCTTGATGGCCAACGCCCCTACCTCCACAGTCATTTCTCCACACAAAAATAGCCTAGAAGCACATTAGATACTCCTAGGCTTATTTACAATCTATTATTCATCGTTTGAAGATCCACCTGTATACGGATAAACATCACTTGAATCGAATGACTCATCAGGTAGTTCTGATCCTGGTAATTCTGAGCTTGGCACTTCTTCAACTGGGTCTTCGGATCCTGGTTCTTCGTAAACAGGATTTTCATAGACCGGTTCTTCGTATGTAGGCTCCTCGTAGACTGGTTCTTGGGCAATCGAAGCTTGATCAATCGCTTGTTGAACGGCTTGAGTGAATGTGTAGAAATCTCCCGCTCCATTGAAGGGTTGTAGCCCGTGCTCTAAAGCCAAGTTGTTCCAGTACACTAACTCATCTTCTGTATATGGCAGTGTTCGAGTTAGTGAAAGCATGCGATCTCTTGACGGTCTTAAGATTGCCATCCCGGTCACCACTTTGTCTTCTTTTTCTTCAACTTCACTTTCATCTAACTCAATCGTACGTATACTTTGAGATGGTGTGTTTTGTTCTGAATCATCCGTTTCCTCTACCGAGTTTTCGATGTCAACTTGACTACTTAGCGAAGATTCAGCAATATATTCAGATGTTTTACCCGCTGGTGGGGCTGGATTATATAACATAAAGGCTGTAGCTAAGAAAATTAGCCCTGCCACAATAGCTGCAAGGAATGCTCTCAATATTCGTCCTCCTAAAATTATGTAAAAGTACATTTAATTATCTCTATGATTGTAGCATAAAAATGAAATATTTTTTAATAAAAGCGAATATTTAATATAAAAGACATTTTTAATAATGGAAATCGACTTTTTTAGTGTATTTATAATAAAGGGTGTAGGAGGGAAATTATGGAAAAACCATTTTACTTAGAATACTTAGAAATTCTCGAACGACGCATTAATTTACCGGAGGAATCTAAGCGACGACTCTGGGCACAGAGGGTTGGTTACGAAGGTCATCGGGCTTTTGATGAGTTGTTAGTTGAATATTGCCCGAAAGATTGGGAGATCTTACATAATCTGAATTTTAACCACCCAGTTGGAAAAACGCAAATTGACACGCTATTAATTAATTCGCAAGCTATCTACCATTTTGAAGTGAAAAATTTAGTCCAGCCTGCTGAATACCGTGACGGTGAATGGTATAACCAAGCGACTGGTAGACGTTTTCGTAATTATTTTACTCAGATGAATCGTCAGCGAGAATTGCTTGGGCACATTCTTGAGTCGTTAGATATTCGCGCGCCAATTATATCCAGACTCGTCTTGATAAACGATCAGGATACCGTTACTTTCACAGAAGATATGCAAGAACACTATCTCAAACGTTGGCAAATTAAGCAGTTCTTGGAAAATATTCGTCAACTAGGGACTATGACTTCTAAGCGTAAATTGATTAATCCAGCTGAAGCGGCGAGGCGAATTGTAGAATTGACGATTGAAGAGTTCGAACGTGATCAGTATCCGGAAGCAAACTTGATTCATGAGGCTCGAAAAGGGATGTTGTGTGTAAATTGTAAAACGAATCTGGTAGGGAGTCAGTCGCGGTATCTTGTTAAATGTGCTCGTTGTGGGAAAGTGGAGTCCAGAGAAGCTGCGGTGATGCGGACGATTTGTGAGGTGGGAGTGATAAACTATGAAAAAGACCTAACAGCTAGGATGGTGAACGATCTGATTGGTGAACCGTCCATGGCTCGATATATTCGCAGGAAATTGGCCGACTACTTCGAAGTAAAAGGTCGAGGACGTGGAACGAGCTATAATAATCCAAAAGCCAGCTTGAAAAAAGCCTTCCCACATCTAAAATTCAGGTATGATTGACGGGGGATGGTGATTAAGTATGTGAACTGTCCGTGGTGATGAATAGCGATGGTTATAAAGGGGGGGATTGTCCGTGGCGCTGAGTCACGACGGCCATAAAGGGGTAAATTGTCCGTGGCGCTGAGTCACGACGGCCATAAAGGGGTAAATTGTCCGTGGCGCTGAGTCTCGACGGCCGTAAAATGAATTAACTGTCCGTGGTGTTGGATGGCGACGGTCCTAAAGTGTGTTAACTGTCCGTGGTGTTGAGTCACGACGACCATAAAGTGGGTTAACTGTCCGTGGTGCTGAGTATCGATGGTCATAAAGCGTGTTAATTGTCCGTGGTGCTGAGTAGCGATGGTCATAAAGTGTGTAAACTGTCCGTGGCGCTGAGTAGCGATGGTCATAAAGTGGGTTAACTGTCCGTGGCGTTGAGTCTCGAAGGCCACATACTGGCTTAACTGTCCGTGGTGTTGATTAGCGACGGCCATAAAGCGTGTTAATTGTCCGTGGTGCTGAGTAGCGATGGTCATAAAGTGTGTAAACTGTCCGTGGCGCTGAGTCTCGACGGCCTTAAAGCGTGTTAACTGTCCATGGTGCTGAGTCACGACGGCCATAAAGCGTGTTAATTGTCCGTGGTGCTGAGTAGCGATGGTCATAAAGTGTGTAAACTGTCCGTGGCGCTGAGTAGCGATGGTCATAAAGGGTATTAACTGTCCGTGGCGCTACTTAACGACGGACAGTTAATTCCATAACATGCGATGCTCGTTGTAACCAACCATCCTAAAAAATGTAAGGTCAGTTCGCCAACGCGAACTTCCAAAACCATTGGAATAACTAGCCTAGGCGAGTGACCTAGCTCGCGAGTCGTAACAACGCCAGCCTACAGAGTCCGGCGAGGACTCTGTTCCGCCTAGAATAACAACAAGTGGAGTTAATAAGCCAGAACGACACTCCCAACCACCTTGCTAATATCAATGCTAACAAGTGCCTTTACTTTACTAACGGTTCATATTCACCGAAACTGAATCTATCTTACACAAAAAACAGAGTCCAGCGAGGACTCTGCTTTTGATTTGTATTTTATTCGCCATTCACTTTAAGTATCGCATTCACTCGTGACTGCACTTGCGAGTATTTGTGACCGGCCTTTTCAAGACGACGTTTGCGTTCGGGATAGCTTCCCCATATTCCAAGAATCACTTCTTTGGCTAGGCTATCCACCTTCTCATCAACCACATCCTTACTCTCCAGCGCCTTGACAAACTCTGTATCCAAGTGTTCCAAGCAGCCTGGGTTTGCTTGGCGAATAGCTTCCCAACGCGCGATTAGCGATTTAGCGTATTGGGAGTAACCGACGGCAGCGTAATCGTATCTGGCACCGCCGATGCGAAATTGTCCCATCATAGCCTCGTGAAAGCGCGTCTTGCCACTGATTTTGTATGAACCGTCAGGTCGGAATAAATAGACCCAGTCCGATAGAAAATCCTCTACCGACGCATATCGAATGTAGTTGCCACCTTCAACAGCGGGACGCGCGGACCCTTTAGTTTTCACAACATTTGGGTCACCAACATAATTCCCCGACCAAGTCATGCCTGCCCAATTATTATCAATTCGAGCGACATTCGAACTGCCCCACAGACTTTCCAAGTGGAGGACACTGATTAAGAATGAAGGGAGAATCGAGTATTTATGAGAAAGTTCAACAATCTGATCCAACAAGGCTTGTGATAAGCGATTTTCTCCAAAAGTTAACCCATCTGTCTCAGAGTAAAGCAGGTCATTAACTCGTTCCTGAACATCGAAATGATTATAACCAGCAGCGAGCAATTTGCTGATACGATGGACGCCATTTCCCCACTGACCGGCAATCACTTCGCGCGCAATTTGATCTACAGTTTTGTGAACTTCGGCTGGAGACGCGTATTCAGGGCGGGCATAGCCTTTAATACGAGGATCACTCCAGTCAAAATGATTGCGACCAACGGCCTCGCGGGTGTTCCCCTCGATGGTTGTAATGGTGTTATTTTGAACCGATTCGACGAAACCGATATGGTCAGACCAACCGTTGCGGTCCCAATCGAACACAACAATATCGCCCGCCTTAGGGAAAATCCGTCCACGCCAAATCCCCTTGGCTTTGAAAATATCCACATGCCTTTCAACACCGCACTCGCGACCGATTAAGTCAGCTGCTCCTACACGATCAGCAACCACCGTCACGAAGATGTCACACCAGTCATCGGTCGCCTTGACCCGGTAGCCACGAGGGTGGGGCGTTACTTTATTATAGTCAGCAATCAAGGCTGTGAAAGTACGACTACTTTCATTAATACCAATGTATTTTCTAGCTTCATTCAATAATTGTTGGGCTGTTATCAATTCGTTTTCCTCCTATATAAGACTGTGTGCAACAGAACTTTGACCACCACCATCTTGGTAAAATTTACTCGAAATTTGCAAGATGGCTCCTAAAAAAACAGCGAAGAGGTTAATTACTTGAACAATGGAATGGGACCAGGCTAAATGGTAGATGTCGCCAACGCCTTGAATGAAAACGGTCAAGGCAGGTGAGAAGACGAGAGCGAACCATTTGAGCGTGTCATAAGTACGATTGTTAATAGGCATAGGTCATGGCCTCCTTTAATTGGTCTTTGACAAAAGTAGTATCGACTTCCAACGAAGTTAGTCGTTGGTCATGGTTTTTCATTTGAAGAGTAAAGTCATGCAGGGCGACTTGATTGGATTCAATCTCAGTTTGCATGCGGTCAAGGCGGTGAATTAAGTTTTGAATGGAAGTGATTAAACTGATGATTTTGCTGATTAAAGTGATCACAGCGACCGTCGCACCAGCCAAACTTCCTAATTCGATGATCGACATACTCAGACCTCCTTTAATGATTGATTCTTACAAAAATACCCCGCAAACAGGCGGGGTATAGATAAAGTGATTGGACGAGACTTACTAAGGAGCGACCACTTCGAATAAGTCTTCCACCGTACGTTTAACGTAACGGGCACCTACGGCTTCAGCATATGGGTTACCGTTTTTGCCATTGAAGATCTCAGCAGCTACAATCGTTTCGACCGCGTCTTTGGCTTGTTGAGGCGTTAAGTCGAGCTTAGGGTTACGCAAGCTAATCTTCTTGTTAACACCGCTAGCGTCTTTGAAAAGTAATTCTAAGTTGTTTGTTGTATTCATCATCGTTCCTCCTTGGAATGTTGGCTAAGAGAATCAGACAGCCTATAATTAAGCGAAAGAATAAGTATGAACAGCCTGAGTTGACGTAATCGGTTCATCAATCAGGTTCGCAATTGCATCTCGAACTGACACAACCGTATCGTAACTCGCATCCTCAGTTAGGTCGTTCAAGCTGATTGTCGTCTTCTTCTCAGTGAAAGGATCCACCGTCACCATTTGTAGACGCGCTGAGATAAATTCTTTGATCATATGATCACTCCTTCTGATATGTTTTTGTAGAAGCTAACCCCTACACTATTAAATACGAAATCCGACGGCAAAGTGTCACCCCCAAAATGAAAATATATATAAATTCATAGGTTAGCGATGAGAAAGTCAATGCTTATAAGGAAAAAAAGACCTGTCTTGAAAAGTTAAAATTAGTTGTTTGAGGTGATTTAAATGAAATCAGTGGTCAATATTACCTATACTGATAAAGTTAACCATAATAGTTACGGAAGAAGGCGTCCGAATGAAAGCATCTGCTTGGATGCTTCACTCAGCAGCATGATGTCAATCTTAAGTTGCTGCTAAGACGACGGGATAATCTATAGAAAGGACGAGTTGGTAGAATTAGTGCAAGTTTATTACTTGTGAGCCTAGGACGGTGAAAATATTTGAGTTCGCTGACTGAACTTGAGGGGGAGGCAACAGCTGACTGAGTTGTCGTCATTTCGATCGTGGCACGACATCTGACCTGTTGAGGTGACATAAATTCCTCGTGATGCGCCAACTTACCTCATCAACTTGACGCACCCATTCACGAACTGTGCTATCTGTCATGTTAACTTGGCATACCTATTCATGAGCTACGCCAACTGTCATGTTAACTTGACGCACCCATTCACGAACTGTACCATCTGTCATGTTAACTTGGCACACTTACTCGCCAACTGCGCCAACTGTCCCGTTAACTTGACACACCTACTTATGAGCTGCGCTAACTGTCCCGTTAACTTGACACACCTACTTATGAGCTGCGCTAACTGTCATGTTAACTTGGCACACCTACTCGCCAGCTGCGCCAATTGTCCCGTTAACTTGACACACCTACTTATGAGCTGCGCCAACTGTCCTGTTAACTTGACGCACCTACTCATGAGCTGCGCCAACTGTCATGTTAACTTGGCACACTTACTCGCCAACTGCGCCAACTGTCCCGTTAACTTGACGCACCTACTCATGAGCTGCGTCAACTGTCATGTTAACTTGACACACCTATTCACGAACTGCGCCATCTGACCCACTAACTTGGCACCCCTACTCACCAACTACGCCATCTGTCATGTTAACTTGACGCACCTACTCATGAGCTGCACCAACTGTCCCGTTAACTTGTCGCACCTACTCACAAACAGCGCCAACTCGCCTACCAATTTGACGCACCCCTCCAGCTTGGATTAGCCACCCTCCCTCTATATACTTTTGATAATTCGAGTGGGACTCTTTATAATATATGTATTACAAAGAAACAGTCCGAGCTCTTTACTGGAGGAAATATGGAAAAAGTATTTATCAAGGCGTATACGGAGAATAATCTTGGTGATGACTTATTCGTATATATGTTAGCGAAGCGTTATCCAAATTGTGAGTTCTTATTACCGTGTCCGAGAAAGTTCCGCAAACCATTCCAATCATTATCAAACATTCGATTCGTCCCAATCATCCCGTTTATCGATGGGGTCTTAGCACGATTGGGGCTTTCTTTGCGTGTCAAGCGGAATTATTACCGCAAACTGATGGCCCAGTGTGACGCAACCGTTCATATTGGTGGGTCGTTGTTTATCGAGTATATGTTCCCGCATGCTGAGATTGACCAATACTTACAGGATGTCCAAGCGAGTCAAGCCTACTACTTGTTAGGAACGAACTTTGGTCCATATGAACACCAAAGCTTTTATGAGAAAATCCATCAGCTGTTCACACATATCGATGATATTTGTGTGCGGGATGAATATACATATAATTTATTCAATGACATTGACCAAGTGCGGTTAGCGCCGGATGTAGTTTTTGGTCTGGAAAAAGGTGCGCTCACTCATCAACTAAAAGAAAAGTGTGTCGTCATTTCAGTTATTCGTTTAGATGGAAGGCCGGGGCTTAAACACCTTCAAGAAATTTACGAAGCAAAGATACAAAAGTTGGCGCTAGAGCTTGTACGACAAAACTATGAAGTGGTGTTAATGAGTTTTTGTCAATCGGAGGGGGATGAAGAAGTTGTTCAACGGCTTGCAAGCCAATTGAATCATCAAGTTGGTACTTTCGCCTACAAGGATAATATCGAAGCTGCCTTAGAAATTATTGCCAAGGCGCAAGGGATTGTAGCTAGTCGGTTCCATGCGTTAATTTTAGGTTGGGTCTTTAATTGTCACGTGTATCCATTGAATTACAGTCCGAAGATGACGCGTGTGATTGAGGATATGAAGTTTGAAGGAGATTATACGGAGATTCAAGACATAGCTTCATTAGACGTTCAGTTAGTGGTTGACCAATTGCTGGAGTCGTCGTCGATTGATATTGACCATTACGCCAGGAAAGCTGAGGAACATTTTATGCAGTTGGATGAGAGGCTTTTTTAACGATATATCATTTTTTAAAGTTTTATTGTATTATAGGATTGAATAATAATTATTAAGAATTGTGTAAGAAAGATTGAAGTTCAATACACAATCACTATCAAATTGACGGAGGGCAAATAATGCAAGAAGAGTTGACGTTTAGTAGATTGTATACATTACTTAAGAAACATTTGTTAAGTATGATTATAGCAACCTTGATTGGAGCAGGGATATCATTAGCGGGGATGTACTACTTTGTGACGCCCATCTATAGTTCACAAGCACAACTATTAGTGAATCAGAAGCAAACGACAGATACGCCAATACAGTATAACGAGATTCAATCGAATATTCAGTTAATTAGCACTTATAGCGATATTATAAAAGGGCATGCTGTCTTAGACCAAGTATCAAAGAACTTGAATGGGGACTTAACGATTGAAGAATTACAAGAATCAATTAGTGTGACACAGTCACCGGATTCGCAAGTATTCTACTTAGAGGCTATGAATCCTTCACCGACTCAAGCTCAAGTAATCGTGAACGAAGTTATTACAGTATTAGAATCAACACTTGCTAATATCTATGATGATACAGAAACATCAATTAATGTGATCTCGCCAGCTACTTGGAACGGCAGAAGTGTCTCACCGAATCCAATTGTATTTGCCATTGTGGGTGGAGTGATTGGTCTAGCAATTAGCTTAACGCGAATCTTTATCATTGAATTGATGGATACTACCTTACGTGACGACGGCTTCTTAACGTCATTAGGATATACAAACTTAGGACAAATTCATGAACTATCTAATAGAGAATTAAAGAAATCCAAATTAAACCAAAGAAATAAAAAAATCTGGCAAAAAGAGAGGGCTTAAAGAATGTTTAGACGTAAAAGAAAAGTTGAAAAAGAAACGAAACAAAGTTCAAGAGGTAGCTCGCTGATTACATTCACAAACCCAAAATCTTTGAATGCCGAGCAATTTAGATCATTAAGAACAAATATTGAGTTCGCACAAGTAGACAGACAATTAAAGTCGTTACTTGTCTCATCAAGTATTCCAGCAGAAGGGAAGTCAACCGTCTCTTCAAACTTAGCTTATGTAATGGCTCAGACAGAAAAAAGAGTTTTACTTGTTGATGCGGATTTGAGAAAGCCAACAGTGCACTTAACATTCCAATTGAATAACAAGCAAGGGTTAACGACTTTATTGGCGAATCCAGAGATCCGCTTCAACCAGATTGTTCAATATAGTCGTGAGTTCAATCTGTTCTTCTTACCATCAGGACCGATTCCGCCGAACCCATCAGAATTATTAGGTTCAGCAAGAATGCAAGCTTTGATGAATGAATTAAGTGATAACTTTGACATTATTATCTATGATGCGCCGCCAGTAACTGCTGTGGCTGATCCCCAAATTCTAGCAACCCGTGTCGACGGTGTGCTATTCATAGCAAGATATGGTTACACACGTAAAGAAGAGATTAAAGAAGCGAAGAAAGCTTTAGACAATGTGAATGCCAATGTGATTGGTTATGTGATGAACCGTCAAGTTGATGAAGATTCAGGAAGTAACTACAGTTATTATGGTTACACTGATTAAGTTGAGTAAATTGAATAGTAGCAATATGAAAATAAACAATTAGGGGTGAGAATTGTGAGAATTCTAATTACTGGTAAGAATAGTTTTGTTGGGAATCACCTAGCAACTTGGCTAGAAAAGTCGGATGACAACTTTGACATCTCAAAAATTTCCTTAAAAGATGACCAATGGAGAGGCATCGATTTCTCGAACTTTGATGTGGTTGTACATGTAGCTGGAATTGCTCATGTCTCAACCGACCCAAACATGGAAGAGAAGTACTACAAGGTGAACCGTGATCTAACGGAAGAAGTTGCCCTCAAAGCAAAAAATGAAGGAGTTAAGCAGTTCGTATTCTTAAGTAGTATTATCGTCTACGATAATCAAGAGATTAATACCTTACATATTACAGAATCAACCAATCCTGAACCAGCTAACTTCTATGGAGATAGTAAGTTACAGGCAGAAGAAAGAATTAAACCCCTGGAATCAGATGACTTCAAAGTTGCGATAATCCGCCCTCCAATGGTGTATGGTAAGGGGTCTAAAGGAAACTATCCTAAACTATCGAAGTTTTCGAGAGTTTTCCCTATCTTCCCTGACTACAATAATCAAAGAAGTATGATTCATATTGACATTCTTTCGGAGTTCATTCGATTAGTGATGGTGAATCAAGATTCAGGCATATTCTATCCACAGAATAGAGAATATGTAAGAACAACAGACTTGATGGTTGAGATAAGAAAAGCCCATGGCAAGAAAACCTATCTAACAAAAGTCTTTAATCCAATTATTGACGCACTTGTTAACAGAATTACACTATTGAATAAATTATTCGGTAGTTTAACCTATGACTTAGAATTGAGTAAGTATTCTGACGACTATCAAATACTTAGCTTTGAAGAAACAATTAAAGAAACAGAAAGATAGTCATGCAGAATCTAATGAATGGAAGAAGTAGGTGAAAAGATGCAAGAAGAGATTAAGTTAAGTGATGTGTACCAGATACTGAAAAGACGATCAAAGGCTATCTTGTTCACTACAGTAGGCTTCTTAATCATCACGACCTTACTATTGTTATTTGTCATTGAGCCTCAATATGTGTCGAAAGCACAGTTATTAGTAGGTAATGATAGCCAACAACAAGAAACGAATGATGAAGAGGTTGACCACACCATTGACCGTAACATTTCTTTGATTAATACCTATACAGATATTGTTGAAGGAACATCTGTCTTGAATGAGGCAGCGAATATTCTGAACGATCAATACAGTGTGGCTGAGATTGAATCAGCCATACAAGTTGAACATACGTTTAACTCTCAGCTTTTCTCAATAACTGCCACCATGTCTGACCAGCACGAGGCACAGGCTGTTTTGAATGCTGTTATTATTGCCTTTAATAATCGGGTGTCAGAGATATATGGTGATAATAATACCTTAGTGCGTACTATATCAACCGCCTCTTTTTCTCCGAATAAAGTCTCACCGAATGAAGTCTTCATTAGTTTTTTAGGATTAATGTTCGGAGTGAGTGTAGGGATATTAATCGCATTCGGCTTAGAATTGAGAGAAACAACGATTATTGATGAGACATTCTTTATCGATATGAATGTCTTACAGTTAGGGAAGATCTATGATATGGATGATGACAAATTTAGCTATTCATCGTCTTAATAAGCGTTACAAAGACATGATAATGACCTTATAACCATTACAAAATAAATAAAGTTTAATTGAGAAAACGTTATTAATAACATGGCCTTACAATTTTCGTTTATAATGTATATTATCAACAATAAACTAATAAATGAAAGTCATTGTAAGAGAATTCTACGCAAGTAGGAACTGGATTATAAGGAGAATAAAAATGAAAAAAATCAAAGTTCATCCTAGACGTTTCAGTAATAAAAAGCAAAAAAATATTATAAAGCAATTCATGATATTAATACTGGGGTTAACAATAGTACAGCCAACGATTATATACACCCAGTCTGAATCAAGTGTGTCGACTGAGACAACTGAATCAGCAACAAGTTCAGAAAGTGTGACTTCAAGTGAACAACAAGATGAGAGGCAAGCAGATGAAACGATGAGCCAATTACAGCCAGAGATTGATCTAAACATTGATGAATTAGATGATATTCGTGAAGTGAACTTGGTCGATGACCTTGGAGCCGTACCTAATGATGGCAAAGACGATTCAAAAGCCTTCCAAGAAGCCTTAAACTTAGCGACCAAAGAGCCAATTCGTTTAGTTATTCCTGAAGGGGAATACTTAAGTCAAGGTGAGGGGAACCTAGAAGCATCCGGTATTAAAGGCCTACAAATTAGAGGCGACAATGCTGTAATTAAACCAGAGAACCCAATGATTAATCCTTCAGAATATTACTTTATGAAGTTGTTTATGGCAGAGGATAACGTAGGGGTTGAAATTGAAGGAATTACGATTGATGGATCGTTGAACCCGCAAGACCTGTACTTTACGATGGAATCTTCCGAAGACATCTACGACCTTCAATTGCAAAGAGGTATCTATATCGAGAATGCCCAGAGAGTATCCGTATCTAATACAGCTTTTAGACATATGTATGGTGGCTATGCCCTGCACTTATCTAAGTATGAATTAGTTAATATTCAGAATGTGAAGTTGGATGATGTAGGTGGCGATGATATTACAGATAGTTTCGGAATGGCCTTCTACCTTGGTGGACATGAAGGCGACGCAGTTGTTAATATCGACAATGTAAAAGCAAATGGTAAGGTATCAGAACGCGATCCTTCATATACAGCTTGGATCGGCGTTGTTGTAGAGAATGGGAGTATCCAATCTGATAAGCAAGAAGATTGGCTCCTAGACAAAAACACAACGGTCAATGTGACTAATTCAACGTTTATGGATTATGAGACGACTTTCCATGTAGAAAGTATGGCAGGGAATGTCTACTTCAACGCAGATAATGTGATGTCACGAGCGAAGAATTACTTTATTGCTGCGGGTATTAATGGTGAGATGAAGTCAATGAGTCAACGAATTAACTTCGAGATGACTCCTTGGGGACGCAATGGAATTATTACGGGTCTTTATTACAGTGAGAATGAAGAAGAGAAGAACTTAAACGGATTGAACGAGTTCATTATGGAGAATTCACGAGTCCGTTATCAGAACCTGGAGAATGTACCGCTTATACCGGTCGCAACGTCCTATGGTGATTCAATTATTGCATACTATAATAATGTGACTTTCCAAGAGGTACCTTCTAAGTTAGTGACGAATGCAAGTGGAATCTTTACGGATTCGCAGATTAACCTATATATTGAAAGCTCTGAAGATGCAGAAAGTCTGCAAGAAGGGCCGTTCAGTAATTCGGCTAATCAACGGGTTGAGTTTCTAGGTAGTACGTCTGTGAATGAGGCCGGTAACCATGCTCAAGCCCAACCACATAATAATGAGGTATCGTGGTTTGAACCAACGGGATACCAATCACCGTCTTTAGATGGCCCGTTAGAAGCACCGATTAATAACTTAGATTAATAATGTTTATATGATTTTCAAAAGCCAAAAGAGAAAAAGAATAAACTGAGTTTGAGGGATTCAGCGGAGGAACTGTTATGAAAAAAATGCTTATGTTATCGTCGGTTGCATCGATGATCGATCAATTTAATATGAATAATATTGCAATATTACACGACTTAGACGTGGAAGTTCATGTGGCAGCTAACTTTATTCATGGAAATTCAACCTCGGATGAGAAAGTTCAGAGGTTTAAAGAACAATTAAAGCAAGAGAACATTCCTAGCTTTCAGATTGACTTTACCCGGAATATGTTACGACTGGACCATCATGTACAAGCATTTAAGCAGTTATCAGACTTGATTAAGCGTGAGCAATACGACTTCATCCATTGCCATTCCCCGATTGGTGGAGCGATTGGAAGAATTGTTGCTAAGATGCATAATGTTCCGATTATCTATACCGCTCACGGCTTCCACTTCTATAATGATTCATCCTTAATGAGTTGGTTAATCTATTATCCTATTGAGAAGATTCTATCACGATACACCGATACTTTAATTACTATTAATGAAGAAGATTACAGACGCGCTAGTAAATTCCAGGCCAAGAATTGTATCTATGTGCCTGGTGTAGGCATCGACTTAGAGAAGTTCTCAGCCAATCGACCTGTTAATGAGCAAGTGCGTCAAGAATTTTTGACGACGGACGAAACAGACTTTGTTATCTTATCAGTTGGGGAATTGAATAAGAATAAGAACCACCAAGTGATAATTAAGGCATTGAGTAATATGAATAACCCAAAGGTTTCCTTTATTCATTGTGGTCAAGGTGAGTTGGAAGATGAGCTGAAAGACCTAGCGAAGCAGCTGGGTGTCTCTAAGCAAGTGAAATTCTTAGGCTTTAGAGATGACATCTTAGATATATACGCAGCATCTGATTTGTTTGTCTTTCCTTCTTTTAGAGAGGGCTTGCCAGTATCTTTAATGGAGGCGATCGCTTCCGGACTGCCAGTCATTGTATCGAAGATACGTGGGAATGAAGACCTAGTGGAGAATGAGCTAGGCGGGTTCCTATTCAATCCAGATAATGACAAGCAACTCTTGGATGCGGTTTTGACAATGTACGAGAATCCTCAATTATGCCAAGACCAAGTTAATTATAATCTAACCATGATTAAGAAATTCTCAACAACACGGGTGAACGAGATGATGGAGCAACTTTATAGTGAATACATCTAACTGTATAACAATAACAACTAAAACAAATTATAAGAAAGGCGTAGTATGAATAAAAAACAAAAAATTTACTTATTTATTATGCAAGCTATTGTAGTGGCTACGCTGTTTCTATCAGTGGCGGTTTTCTTCCTTGCAAGTAGACAAGGAAATGATGGAGTGACACTACAAATATTCGGTGAGGGAGATGACGGTGCCTTTTACTGGGCCCAAGCCTTGAATGTGAAGAATGGCTTGCCATGGATTCGTACCTCTATCTACCCGCTCATTATAGGAAATATCTTGAAATTCTTTGATTCTAACAATGTGTATCTTATCCGATTATTCAACTCAATTGGGTTCTTCTTATTGATCATTGCTTCGATTAAATTAGTGAAGCTTCAATATAAAGATGAAGGGATTCACTTCCAAGATACTTATTATACAGATTCCAAGATTATGTTACTGTTGATGCTGATGTTCTACTTAAGTTTACAAATGAACATACATATCTCGATCTTACGTGACATTTGGTTATATTATCTATATGTACAGAACTTAGTGATCGGGGTGAATATCCTTCTTAAGAAGCGAGCAAATATCTACTATATATTATTTTGGATCTTTAGCTTGTGGTTAATGGGGCAGTTTAGAGCTTATATCTTAGTTTCATATATAGCATCCATTGTGGTTTATTATTTATATCAAGCAGTGAGTAAACGTAGGCGTATTCGAGCTCTGATTATTATGCTTGTTTTCTTACTTGGGCTGTATTATACCTTCTTAATGGACTTCAACATGCCGATTGTTAATAAGTCCATGCGAGAGGCATTGACATATCGTTTATCCTTTTTAACGGAGATTACTGGTGGGAGTCAGATGGGAATTAACTTAATTCAACCAAACTATCTCTTATTCTTAGTGAATTATGTAATGAGTTTAATCGGGAACTTTATCGGTCCGCTACCGTGGCAAGTGAATAGTGTCGGGACACTCGCTGTGTTCTTTGTGGAGACTATCCCAATGTTGTTTATTCTATATTACATCTACAAACACTTGTCTAAATTAACAAACACACAAATTTTTATAATCAGTCATGCCATAGTTTGGATTGGTCTGACGGCAGTATCCAATGATAATATCGGAACAGCGACACGACTTAGACCGATTACTTGGATCTTATTATTAATCATCTTTGTTGTTATCTATTATAAGAGTAAGTTCGTTAAAAAGATGACGATTACGAAGGGAGAGCACATTCATGAAAATTCTATACAAGCGTAGCGAAGGGGCATTATTGCCTGATATTGATGCTTATGTGAAGTATTTGAATCAGGATCCTTTCTTTGAAGCCTATGATTCAAGAGACCTTCATGATGATTATGATGAGAGAGACTTTGACGCAATCTGGGAGTTCAAGGGCTTAGGCGGAGAGCGTCCAGAGAATCAATTACTAATTCATGAGTATGCTTCATTATCTACAGGACGCTTTGCTAAAGTGAAGAACTTAGTGAAGTCAATGAGGAACCCAAAGCCAGACTTAAGAGTTTTCTTAAACGAAGATGTTAAGAGTGGCTTTTACTTCCGTGATGGGATTGATTATATCTTCCGCGATATGGGGTTAGACCAACAGTTTATTGACGTGCCTAAGCCTAAGAAAGAATTCGACTTTATCTATGTCGGTTCTATATCTAAGGAACGTGAGATTGATAAGTTGTTGAGCTCTTTCGTGAAGCACAAGCAAGGAAAGTTGCACTTAGTTGGAACGATTGAAGATGATGAAATCTATTCTACATATAAGAGTCACCCAGATATTACCTTTGTAGGGCGGGTTGATTATGCAGAGATTCCAGAATTAGCCTCCAAGGCTGTCTACGGCATTAATTATATTCCAAATAAGTATCCATACACCCTTCAAACATCAACAAAAATGTTAGAATACTCAGCCTTAGACTTGAAAATCATTACAACTGACTACAAGTGGGCTAGAGACTTTGAACGCCAACATCATTCTAAATTCTATTACTTGAATGAGAATATGGACTTTAACTTAACTAATATTGATAACTTTGAATTCAAAAATAACTTTAAGGCTGAAAATTATACTTGGGACAAAGTATTTGAACAAGCACGATTAAAAGAACGATTAATGGAAATTTGGAAGTAGGCAAGCCTGCTTGTTTCTAGAATGGAAGTGAGAATAAAATGAAGAAAACCGCGGTACAGGTTATGATTATTACGCTAATCTCGAAGTTTTTTGGCTTCGCACGTGATATTGTCCTGTCCTACTTCTATGGAGCAACTAATGTCAGTGATGCCTACTTAATATCACTTACAATTCCTGATGTTATCTCAAGCTTCATTATTACGGGAATTGCGACAGCCTTTATACCGATGTATAACCGCATCCTTCAAGCAGAAGGAGAGGAGCAGGTTAATGGCTTTACGAACAACCTTGTTAACACACTGACAGCTGCTTCTGGAATTCTTTACTTGGTGAGTTTTATCTTTACACCACAATTTGTTAGGGTGTTTGCTTCAGGGTTCAATGAAGAGACGGTGAACATTGCAATTCAGTTGACACGTATCAGTGTCATCAGTGTGTTCTTCACCGGATTAATCGCATTAAGTACTGCTTACTTACAGATTAAAGATAATTTTATTATACCAGCATTAATTGGCTTCCCATTGAATGTTACTATTATTGCTTCAATCTACTTAAGTACACAGACGTCTTACATCGTTCTAGCGATTGGGTTTGTGATTGCGACGGCTTCACAGCTATTGATTATGATTCCTGGAATCTATAAGACGGGCTTCCGTTACCGCTTAACGATTGATCTGCAAGATTCTGACTTACGTCGGATGATTAAGATTGCGATACCCGTTATTATAGGGAGTTCGATTAACCAGATTAATGTCTTAATTAACCGAACCGTAGCATCTAACGTTACTGTAGGTGGTATCTCAGCTTTAAACTATGCTTATATGATTACTTTCTTTATTCACGGATTATTTGTTGTATCCATTATCTCCATTGTCTACCCATCAATCTCGCGGAGGGCGACGGAGGGAGACTTTGAAGGAATGAAGATTGAAACAACGAATGTGATTAAGTCTTTATCAATGATTATTATACCAGCCAGTTTCGGGGCGGTAATCTTCTCAAGAGAGATTGTTAGCTTACTGTATGGTCGCGGGAACTTCCAAGAAGATGCTATCGCGATGACTTCATCAGCCTTAGCCTACTTCGCGGTAGGGATGATATTTGTAGCGATACGTGAGATTCTCTCAAGGGCATTCTACGCTATGCAAGATACACGAACTCCGATGATTAACGCAACGATTGGGGTTATTGTGAACATTATCTTGACGCCCATCTTCTCGCAAATCTTTGGAATAGGTGGCTTAGCCTTAGCAACCAGCGTGTCGGCACTAGTCACAGTGGTTCTTCTCACTATTAATCTAAGGAAGAAGAGTGGGTCGTTTGGTATAGTAAGTATTAGTACACTATTCATTAAGTTAATTATAGGCTCAGCGATTATGAGTTTGGTTGCTTATACAAGTTATTACTTATTAATCAATGGAATCCACGAGACCATTGCCTTATTCATCGCTATTCTTATTGGAGTAGCTAGCTACGCTATTGCGATTATGATGATGAACATTAAGGAGATTAATGATACACTCGCTTCTGTCAAAGACTTTATTGTTAATCGGAGACACCGTGATCATTAATATGCCCTTAATACTATCTATTAGAAAGCTAAACGTTAAAGAAGGTGTGACAAAGTGAAAATATCCATTATTGTGCCAATGTATAATGCTGAGAAGACGATTGAACGTACAATTGAAAGTATTCTAAATCAGACATACACCAACTACCAAGTGTATCTCATTGATGATGGGTCGCAAGATAGGACACGAGATGAATGTAACAGACTTGTAGGTGACGATAGACGATTCCATTATTATTATAAGGAGAATGGGGGAGTGTCTAGTGCACGTAACCTAGGAATTGAACTAGCTAAAGAACCTTATATCGCCTTCTTAGATAGTGACGATGAATTCCACCCAGACTTTCTAATCTCAGTCTTAACTGAGATGGAGAAAGACCCCAAAATAGACCTCGTTGCTTGTAGTTACATTCGTAACAAAAAGCCAATCTACTTAGGTAATCGAATTTTGGATAATAATGAGATGGTTGATCATATCTTAGATGATGAAAGTCCGTTAGGTTATGTATGTAATAAATTCTATAAAGCATCGATCTTCATCGACCATCAAGTTCGCTTTGATGAGACCGTTCATTATGGTGAGGATTTATTATTCAATATTACATATCTAAAGTATGTTCGTTGCGTACATTACATCGCAGAGATTCTGTTCTACTATAATATCGGTGAGACAAGTATTAGTAGCCGTTTGAATCATCCGAAGACCTTAACGCATATTGATGCCTTAGAGAAAGTGATTGAACAAGTGAAGGAAAGTCCAGTTACAGACGCCACGCTTAGAAAGTACCAAAACACTTATGATCGAATCACATTAGGTTACTTATTCCGTCACAACATTACAATGGATGCCTATAAGATTAAGCGATTCGAACAATTAACTAGGCAGATGGAAGTATTCCAAACAGGCAACTTACTCTTATCCGCTAAGATTGTTGCAGGGCGAGCATACGTGAGACTGAGGAAACTTCAACTAAAGTTATTTGCTAATAAATAAAAATAATCCCCGCTCTAATTAATTAGAGTGGGGATTATTTATTAGAGCTAGATAATTATGCGTTTAAACGCTCAGCAACTTTAGACCAGTCAACGATCTTCCAGAATGCTGATAAGTAGTCTGGGCGACGGTTTTGGTAGTTTAAGTAGTAAGCATGTTCCCAAACGTCTACACCTAATAATGGTTTCTTACCATCTGTAATTGGGTTATCTTGGTTGGCCGTTCCAACAACTTCTAATGTTCCGTTGTTATCTACTAACCATGCCCATCCAGAACCGAATTGACCTGCACCCGTTGCTTCAAATTTCTCTTTGAAAGCATCTACTGAGCCGAATGCTTCTTCTAACTTAGCAGCTAAGTCAGCAGGGACTTCATTGTCGTCTGAAGGTGATTGTAATGATTCCCAGAATAATGTGTGGTTTAAGTGTCCTCCAGCGTTGTTACGTACAGCTGTACGTATATCTTCTGGTAAGTCACTTAAGTTTGCAACAACATCTTCAACAGATTTGTCTGCAAATCCTGTTCCTTCTAAAGCCTTGTTGGCGTTGTTCACGTAAGCAGCATGATGTTTGTCATGGTGAAACTCTATAGTTGCTTTGTCAATCACTGGTTCAAGTGCATCGTAAGCATAAGGTAATTCTGGTAATTCAAAAGCCATAATCAAATTCCTCCTAAAAATTTTCATTGATACTTACATTCTAACACCGATAATAATAATTACAATTGTTATGCTCAATATCATAGGGTTTAGAGAACTTTTTGAGAGATTGAAATTAGTCTAGTTGGACGAAGAAATCGAGCTTTTGTCCATTTCTTGACTAACTGAATAAATAATTGCCCTCATTGTCTACATTATCGACTTAATACTCCCAATCGAAAAAAGACTAGCCTTTCAGCTAGTCATCTAATCAAACATTACTCTTCTTCAGGAATCTCAACTAAGTAAATATCAGAGATCTTCAAGGTAACATAGTCGAAGTCACCTCGGTTAGGTTGGATGAAGAATTCAGCCGAAGCCTTGTCGCGTGGAGTTAAGAACTCGATGATCACTTCATGTTCTTCTTTATCGTCTTTAATGAAGGCTGAGTCATTCTCAGTGTATTGGCTTGTTACTTTGCCATCAACCGCCACTAAGTTATTCAAGAATAATCCATCCGTATGGCCACCGAAGCTATTCAAGCGTCCATCTAGCTTTTGGTAAGTATAGTGGATAGCGTATCGAGTCTCAGTATCTAAGTCTAAGCCTTCAATCTTCAACGCACCATTCTCATTGTTAATATCTAAGATAATGGCATCGTCTTTAATCGACATCTTTGCATTATCAGTTACTTCGAATTGTTTCCAAGGGATAGGTTCTTTGTCAATTTGATCGTCTTTTAAGTCTAGCATCTGCACTTCTTTGATCTGGGCAGCTTCTGGTCGTGCTGTAGCCATAGCTAGAGTAGGGGAGAAGCTAAGTATAGTTAACAATAGAATAAGCGTATGATTAAGTAAACGTCTCATTGTGTCATCACTCCTTAAGTAATTGTGGATTCGAATTAATCACTAAGAATATATTCTTAGTATTATTATATTATACATCCAAGTTTCACTATTAGCACCAAAAGAGTTCGAAAACACAAAAAAGTCACAGCTTTAACTATATCTATTCACAAATACACATGGTATAGTGTGTAAAATGCTTTATTCAATCACAATTAAGATTTAAGGGGGATAAGCATGCGTAATTACTCAATAGATAGTGTAAGAATGTTAGCCAGCTTGGCGGTCGTGTTCATGCATGTCGTTAATTACTTACCAACAACCACTTATGCCAATTATTGGACGTATGATTGGTACTTTCCATTATTAGACCTGGCGGTGCCTATCTTCTTCGCTTTCTCGGGTTACTTCTTATATTCAAAGAACGATAAAGCCATTCTAACTCAAGCTTTAAAGATATTAACCATGCTGATTGCTTATAGCCTAGTCTACTTATTAATTAAACTCCCCATGGAAGTCGTGCTGAATCCATCTGGAGGGGCCAATGCGATTCAAAGTATATTCAACTACTTCTGTCAATATTCGCTACTCGATTACTTTATCGGTATCGTGGGGAGCGAGCATTTGTGGTTCTTAGCGGCCTTATTCTATGCCGTGATAATTCTCTATATATTAAGAAGATTAAAGCTATCAGCGCAAAGACGCTTTATTATTGGAACAGTTCTTTTCCTAATCAGTTTCTTGCCACCGATTAACCAGCTATGGGATTCCCTTCTATTATATGGAGGCTTTGTTAAAGCCTACTTCTATGTAACCATGGGCTATATGTTAGCGGGGCGTCGCATCCAAGTTAATGTAGGTTTCGCTGTTTTAATTGTCAGCTTAATTGCATTAGTTGTCTTCGCAAGTAATGCTGACAGTCAGTTTATATTAGAGTTTTTTCTTGCGATAGTCGTCTTTTGGATTATTGTCTTATGTCAGATGTACCCAGGGCGAGAGAATATCTTGTCACGTTATAGCCACTATTCATTAGGAATCTACTTCTTACATATTATGTTCACTGGTATCTTCACCGTGGTTCGTTCGATGTATCCAAGTCTGAATTTAGTGAACCCAGTGATCGTTGTAATCCCCGTATTCGCCATCTGTGTTTTGGGGTCATGCCTCTTATTCCCACTAACGGAGCGCTTCATCCACCAGCCCCTCATCCATCTCTTGAACAAAGTGTTCAAAGCATGGAATTGGGACATCTACATTAAACCAAGTTAAATCTGTACAAAACAGCTACAAGTTCTACAAAATGGATCTTGTAGCTATTTTATTGTCCCTATCTTAAGGTTATTGTAAAATTAATATAAATAATTCACTTAATTAAGGAAATATAGTTCAATTACTATATAATAGCTAATACATATTCTCAAAAAAACGTCATGAAGGGAAGAAAATGAGACTAGAAATAGTAAATATATATTGATAACGTTTTTAGCCCTTTTATTTATTAGCTTTGTTAAGTATAATATTAAAAGCATAAAGAAATTATAATGAAAAACAAGAAATAATTAATAATTTAAAGGAGAACTGTTTATGAAACATACCTATAATTATTTGCTGATTCTTTTCACTTTTTTGGGAGTTATGGGTGTTAACCCAATTGTAGAGGCACAGAGTACAAGTTCACCAAAGACAGTTCTTTTATTAGGGGTGGATACGGGTGACTTAGGTCGTGTAGAACAAGGACGTTCAGATACATTGATGGTAATTAACTTTGATGAGACAGACAATTCAGCCATCTTAGCTTCGATTCCGCGAGATGCTTATGTTGATATTCCAGGCTATGGGATGGATAAGATTAACCATGCTTATGCCTTCGGTGGGGCAGACTTGAGTATGCAAGCAGTGAATGGCTTATTAGGTACAGAGATTCAATCTTATGTTGCAGTCAATATGGCAGGTCTTAAAGAGATTATTGATGTGGTTGGAACCATTACCGTTGTTCCACCAACCTCATTCACTATTGGTGAATATAGCTTCACAGCAGGTGTTCCAACGGAATTAGATAGTGATATGGCCTTAGCTTACGCCAGAGAACGTTATACTTCAGGGGGGGACTATGCGAGACAAGAACGCCAAAGAGAGATAGTTCAAGCGATTGTTAGCGAAGCCGCTTCTGTAGAATCTATCGTGAATTATATTCCGATGTTCTCAGCCTTATCTGAGAATATCTCGACAAACTTAACACTGAATGAATTAATTGCCTTATTCAGTCGTTATAAGAACTTAGATTCGATTGAGACTTATCAATTAAGTGGTTACGGTGAGATGATCGATGGTATCTACTATGACCAGATTGATAGCGGCTCATTAGCAGAATTACAGACACTTATAGGAATTCAATAATTAATAATTAGAAGTTGGTGACAAATTGGAATATACAAATTTACCAACCCGCTTTGTGAAGTGGATTGGCGAGCGAAATAACTTCCAAAAATCAGTCATATGGTTAATTGCTGATTTTTTATCTTTTGTAATGGGTTCAACCGTTTCATATATCTTCTTCAGTGGAGTGATTGATCCACGGATGGAAGGGTATTTGATTTTTACATTCGTTGCTTTTATCATTTATGTGGTAATTAGTCGGTCTTTCCGATTGAATATGCGAATCAACCGTTACAGTGGCATGCGCGACTTATCGTCATTATTCTTAGCTTTCATATTAAGTGGGTCATTGAGTGGGTTAATTACTCTCTTCGTTGATTACTTTATTGCCTTTCGTTATATGATTCTTTCAGGTATCTTAGCAGGAATCGTGGCCATTGGCTTACGTGTATTGTGGCAGAATATCTACTTATTACGTGACCGCCGTAAGTTCGGGAGTGGTGAAGAACGCCGTCAAGTGATTGTGATTGGGGCTGGAGATGGGGGGTCATTCTTCATTGAGAACCACATTAAAAACCCTGAGGACATGGAAGTCGTTGCCATACTTGACGATGATAAGTCTAAAAAAGGCAAATCCATCTCAGGAATGAAAGTAAAAGGTGACCTAAGTGAATTAAAGCATCTGGCGGAACGATATGACATTGAAAAAGCAATTATCGCTATTCCAAGTCTAAGTCCAGAAGCCTATGAACGTATTATTACGACCCTAAACAAATATGGAATTAAGCCTTATAAGATGCCTAAGATTGAAGATGTGATAACCGGAGCTTACCAAATCTACGGTGGGACTAAAAAAGTTGAGATTGGTGACTTATTAGGACGCCAAGAAATTAAGTTGAATGAAGAACGATTACGTGATGAGGTTGAAGGTAAGACGATTGCGATTACGGGAGCGGGTGGATCGATTGGTTCAGAGATTACCCGTCAGATTAGTCGCTTCAACCCACAACGTGTTCTACTTATTGGACATGGAGAGAATTCCATCTACTTAATCTATCAAGAAATGCAAAAGATTGGAACCATGACAGAATTCGTCCCGGTCATTGCGGATGTGCAAGATTATGACCGCATCTATGAATTATTCAAAGAAGAAGAAGTAGACATTGTCTACCATGCTGCCGCACATAAGCATGTGCCATTAATGGAATGGAACCCCGAAGAAGCCTTGAAGAATAATATTCTTGGTTCATACAATGTTGCTAAAGCCGTTGATCAAGCCAAAGTTGGTAAGATGGTTATGATCTCAACCGATAAGGCAGTACGTCCACCGAATGTGATGGGTGCGACTAAGCGGGTTGCAGAATTGATTGTGACAGGGATGAATAATGTGAGTGATTCTGTTTTCTGTGCTGTTCGCTTTGGGAACGTCTTAGGAAGTCGTGGTAGTGTGATTCCACTCTTCGAGAAACAAATTGCAGAAGGTGGTCCAGTAACGGTGACGGACTTCCGGATGACGCGATACTTTATGACTATACCTGAAGCTAGCCGTTTAGTTGTCTTTGCCGGAGCTCATGCCCAAGGTGGGGAAGTCTTCATCTTGAATATGGGTGACCCTGTTAAGATAGTAGACTTAGCCCGTAAGATGATTCTCTTAAGTGGGCATACAGAAGCAGAGATTCCAATTGTTGAATCAGGTATTCGCCCAGGCGAGAAGTTATACGAAGAGTTATTAACATCAGGTGAACTAGTAGATGAGCAGATTGATGAGAATATCTTCATCGGAAAAGTTATTGACCGACCATTAGAGGAAACAATGGCGTTCATTGAAGAATTAGAGACGATGGATCGTCGCAAGATCAAGCAACATATCATTGACTTTGCTAATGATAGTGCGCAATAAGAATTATTGGAGGAAGTAATGGAACAAGAAATTAGTTTATTAGACTTATGGAGACTCTTCCGTAAGTACTTCGTACGTATTATTGGTATGACTGTCATAGGAGCAGCGTTGGCAGTTATCTTTATGATGTTGTTTGTTGACCGTCAATATGAATCGGAAGCTCAATTATTAGTTAACCAAAGTAATTCATCAGAGTCTGCGATTCAATATAATGAAGTTCAAACTAACGTTAACTTAGTCAATACGTATAAAGATATTATTCGTGGGAATGCCGTACTAGAACAAGTGAATGCCAACTTAGGTGAAGTATTCACAGTCGGCCAATTAAGGGATGCGATTTCAGTAGAGCAATCTGCTAACTCGCAAGCCTTCTATGTGACAGCCGTAATGGAATCACCGACCGACGCTCAAAACGTCGTGAACAATGTAGTCGAAGAATTTGAGAATACTTTATTAGAAGTTTATGGCGATGACGTATCGAGTGTATATGTGATGTCTCAAGCTTCGTATAACCCTAACCATGTATCTCCGAGCATTGTTATATATGCCTTAATTGGGGGAATGTTAGGATTCATCTTAATGATAGGTGTTGCTTTAATTCAAGAGTTAATGGATAATCGCGTGAAGTCAGCCGATGACTTAACGAATATGGGATTAATTCGTCTAGCTGAGATTAACAAATTGACTGATGCTCAAGTGAAGCAGAACCGCTTCCATGTGGACACAGATAACTCACGTTCGAGAAGGAGAGTGTAAAGATGTTTGGATTAGGTAATAATAAGAAACGAAAAAAGATGGAACAAGAACAACGTCTAGGTGCACCATTAGTGACTCACTATGAGCCGAAGTCTGTCATCTCAGAACAATACCGTACATTACGTACGAACTTAGAGTTTGCACAAGTAGGTAAGGATGTTAGAGCGATTGCGATAACTTCTTCTATGCCAATGGAAGGGAAGTCAACGACTTCTGCCAACTTGGCTTATACTTTAGGTCAGACCGGACGCAATGTCTTAATTGTGGATGCGGACTTACGTAAGCCAACACTACACCGTACCTTCAAGTTGAATAACGAACAAGGATTAACTACATTGTTAGCTAACCCAGAGATTAAGTTCAACCAAATTGTTCAAAAGTCGAATGACTTAGGTTTATACTTCTTACCAACAGGACCGATTCCACCGAACCCAGCGGAATTAATTGGGTCGCTACAGATGTCAACCTTAATGGAAGAATTACGTGATAACTTCGACATGGTAATCTATGATACACCACCAGTTAACTCTGTAACGGATGCACAGATTCTATCTACTCGTGTAGATGGGGTTATCTTAGTGGTGCGTCAGAACTTTGCTCGTAAAGACCAAGTTCGTGAAGCTAAGGAATCCTTAGAGAATGTGAATGCGAATATTCTTGGTTTCGTCTTGAATAATGTACCTTTTGAGGATAGTAAGGGTTATGGTTACTACGCTTATTATGGAATTGAGGAAGATGAAGAATGATTATCGACTTACATTCACACTTAATACCGAATGTGGATGATGGGGCGCAGACCTTAGACCAATCGCTTGAACTGGCACAACAAGCAGTCGATGAAGGAGTTGGACACATGGTATTGACCCCTCATCACCGTAATGGTGCTTACTTAAACCGTAAAGACGATGTCATTCACTATGCAGTAGACTTACAAGCGGAATATGACAAGGCAGGGGTGAATTTGAAAGTATACCCGAGCCAAGAGATCCGTCTTACTGATCATTTCTTCGATGACTTATATAATAATGATCTTCTATCTTTAGATGACATGGGGAAGTATTATCTGATTGAATTCCCTTCAGACCGAGTACCTTCCAATACCGACGAAGTCTTTCAAGAATTGATAAGTTCTGGAATTACACCGGTAATTGCTCATCCGGAGCGTAATCATGAATTATCTACAAACTTACACCGATTATATGAGTTGATTGAGATGGGGTGTTTATCTCAGATAACAACCTCATCATATGCAAGTTATTATGGGGAGAAGTTAGCCGAGAATGCTAGAGTGATGATTCAACACAATCTCGCTCACATATTAGCTTCAGATGTTCACCATATTAAGCACCGACCAATGAATATGAAAGTAGCATTCAATCGATTAGAAGAGGACTTTGGTGTTGAGACGGTTAACTACTTTAAAGAAAATGCTCGTAACATCTTCAATGGAGACCCTGTTAAAGCAAGAACACCGATTGAACCTAAGAAGCCACGTAAGAAGTGGTTTGGATTATTTTAGTGGAGGATGAAGGTATGTATATACACATTAAACGAGTGATTGACTTTGTTTTATCACTGATTGCTTTAATTGTTTTGAGTCCGCTGTTTTTAATCTTAGCAATATGGATTAAGAGTGACTCACCAGGACCTGTGTTCTTTAAGCAGAAACGTATTGGTAAAGATAGAACCTTCTTCCAGATCTATAAGTTTAGAACCATGCGTGCAGACACACCGAAGGATACACCAACGCACCTATTGAACGACCCAGCGTCATTTATTACTAAGTCCGGACACTTCTTACGTAAGACGAGCTTGGATGAGCTACCACAAATTATTAATATCTTAAAAGGTGAGATGGCTATTATTGGACCCCGTCCTGCCTTATGGAATCAAGACGACTTAGCGGATGAACGTGATAAGTATGGGGCTAATGATGTCTTGCCAGGCTTATCAGGTTGGGCTCAAATTAACGGGCGTGATGAACTGCCAATTCCAATTAAAGCTAAGCTTGATGGCGACTATGTTGAGAACATGAGCTTTGTCTTTGACTTGAAGTGTTTCTTCGGAACGATCTTCAGTGTACTTCGAAGTGATGGGGTAGTTGAAGGTGGAACAGGTGTTATAGAAAAAGCGAAGAAAGAAATAAAAGAAGACTGAGAGATCAATAGAGCAATGTAGGTCTAGATGATAGAGTTACATTGCTTATATTTTTATATGTAATATTACATAATTTTGATAGATTGATATATAAATTCACATTAGGGAGGGATAATTTATTGAGAAATAAAAAGGTGCTTTTTTTAGTAAATCATGATGTTGTGATTTATAACTTCAGGTTAGAATTAATTGAAAAACTCTTAGCTGAGGGTTATGAAGTTCACATATCATCTCCCAATGGCGAGAAAATCAAACGACTCATAAATCTAGGTTGTGAATTTCATGAAATTAAACTAGATAGAAGAGGAACCAATATCTTAAAAGATGCTACAGTTTTAAAAGAATATTATAAATTAATAAAAAAATTAAAACCTCTGATAGTTTTGACATATACTATTAAGCCGAATATATATGGTGGCTTTATCAGTAGATTGTTAAAAGTACCTTATATGAGTAATATTACAGGGCTAGGGAGTAGTATATCGAATGAATCTAACAAAGTTTTAAAAAGAATACTACGAATCCTTTATAAATCTTCATTAAAAAAATCCAATTGTGTATTTTTTCAAAATCAAGCTAATCTAAATTCATTTTTAAAAGCAGATATAAAATTAAGAAAGTACAAACTCTTACCTGGGTCCGGGGTTAACGTAGACAAATTTGCTTATACTGAATACCCAAATAATGAAAAAATTAACATTTATTATTTTGGAAGACTTATGAAAGATAAGGGAACATATGAATTATTGGAAGCTGCAAAGATTTTAAAGAATAAATTTGAGAAATTAAATATCCATTTAGTAGGATTTTCTGAAGATAATCAATTAACACAACAAATCAAATTATATCATAATGAAAATATTGTGATAAATCATGGGTATCAAGAAGATATATACGATTATATACAACAAGCTGATGCTGTAATTCAACCTTCTTACCATGAAGGAATGTCTAATGTATTATTAGAAGCTTCGTCTTCAGGTAGGCCCGTATTGGCTTCAAACATTCCAGGATGTAAAGAAATTATTGATGATAAGATAACAGGATATCTATTTGAAGTAAAGAATGTAAAAGATATTGTAGAAAAAATTGAAGCATTTATAAATTTATCTCATAGTCAAAGAAGTCAGATGGGAAAACTGGCAAGGAAGAAAATGATCAAAGAGTTTTCAAGAGAAATTGTTACGAACGCATACATGGAAGAAATAGAATTATTAAGTAAATAATTGAAAGAAAGAGTGTGTAAAATGGGCTTATATGAACAAATTGTAGAAAAAAAGAAAAAATATCTCTAATTGGTTTAGGTTATGTTGGTATGCCAATCGCAGTTGCATTTGCTAAAAAAGTAGATGTATTAGGTTTCGATATTAATAAAGAAAAAATTGATTTATATAAGAATGGTATCGATCCAACACGTGAAGTTGGTGATGAAGTCATTAAGAATACTACAGTTGACTTTACTTCAGACGCTAATCGATTAAAGGAAGCAAAGTTTCATATTGTATCAGTACCAACACCTATTAATGATGATAAAACACCTAACTTGAATCCTATCAAAGGAGCATCAAGAACCTTAGGACAAAACTTGACGAAAGGTTCAATTGTGGTATACGAATCAACGGTATTTCCTGGTGTAACTGAAGATATTTGTATTCCAATCTTAGAGGAAGAATCTGGACTAAAATGTGGTGTTGATTTTAAAGTTGGATATTCACCAGAACGTATTAATCCAGGAGATAAAGTACACAGACTCGAAACCATCGTAAAAGTCGTTTCAGGTATGGATGAAGAATCGTTAGATATTATTGCAAAAGTCTATGAATTAGTTGTAGATGCAGGAGTATATAAAGCGTCAACTATAAAAGTAGCTGAAGCAGCAAAGGTAATTGAGAACTCACAACGTGATATTAATATTGCCTTCATGAATGAATTATCAATTATCTTCAACGAGATGGGAATCGATACAAAAGAGGTTTTAGCAGCAGCGGGAACAAAATGGAACTTCTTAAACTTTACACCAGGTTTAGTAGGAGGACACTGTATTGGTGTGGATCCATATTACCTAACTTATAAAGCTGAGGAATTAGGTTACCATTCGCAAATTATCTTATCAGGACGTCGTATTAACGATGAAATGGGTAAATATGTCGTAGAAAATACAATTAAAAAACTTATTCAATCAGGGGTAAATATTAAAGATGCTAAGGTGGCAATATTAGGATTTACTTTTAAAGAAAATACACCTGATACACGTAACACTCGTGTTATTGATATTGTTGAAGAATTAAAAGAATATGGAGTAACTTCATTAATCGTTGATCCAGTTGCAGACAAAGAAGAAGCTAAACATGAGTATGGTTTAACATTCAATAATTTATCTGATGTTAAAGATATGGATGCGGTTATCTTGGCAGTAGCTCATGACGACTTCGGAACATTTACTGAAGAAGAAGTTAGAGCATTCTTTGCGGATAAAGAGGAAAAAGTTTTAATTGATATTAAAGGTATACTAAATCGTAAAGAATTTGAAGACGCTGGATATAACTACTGGAGATTATAAGAGGAGACAAATAATGGGATACGAGAATATTAAATTTGCTGAAGATGTTGTATTTCTTGTGACAGGTGGAGCTGGATTTATAGGTTCAAACCTTGTTGAAGCTTTACTTAAAAGAGGGCATACAGTAAGAGTATTGGATAATTTATCACAAGGGAAACAAGAAAATGTTGATTTGTTCTTAGATGATGACAACTACACCTTTATCAAAGGTGATATTCGTGATTTAGACACTTGTTTGAAAGCGACAGAAGGCGTAGATTATGTCTTGAACCAAGCTGCATGGGGAAGTGTGCCAAGAAGTATTGAGATGCCATTATTATATGAAGAAATCAATATAAAAGGAACACTTAATATGCTTGAAGCATCACGTCAAAACGGTGTGAAAAAATTTGTTTATGCTTCGAGTTCGTCCGTCTATGGCGATGAACCTAACTTACCTAAACAAGAAGGTATTGAAGGAAACCTCTTATCTCCATATGCATTAACAAAAAGAACTAATGAAGAATACGCTAAGTTGTATACTAGACTATATGGTTTAGATACTTACGGACTCCGTTACTTTAATGTGTTCGGGCGTAGACAAGATCCGGATGGGGCGTATGCTGCTGTACTTCCGAAGTTTATTAAGCAATTACTAAATGATGAACAACCTACAATCAACGGAGATGGAAAACAAAGTCGAGACTTTACTTATATTGAAAATGTTATCGAAGCTAACTTAAAAGCATGTGCTGCTTCAAGTGAGGTAGCTGGCAATGCCTTTAATATTGCTTATGGTGGACGTGAATATCTGATTGATGTTTATCATTCATTGACCAAAGCATTAGGTAAAGATATTGAACCAAACTTTGGACCTGAACGTGCTGGGGATATTAAGCATAGTAATGCAGATATTTCTAAAGCTAAAGAGATGATAGGATACGATCCGGATTATAGTTTTGATTTAGGTATAAGTGAAGCAATAAATTGGTATAAAAATAATTTGTAATATGGAATTTGAGGAAAATATGATTAACATAGTTCATATTATTACAGGCTTAGGCAGCGGTGGAGCTGAGAATATGTTATACAAAGTTATAAAATATTCTGATAAAAATAAATATAAGCATATAGTAATCTCCTTAACTGATAAAGGCACTGTAGGGAAAAAAATAGAATTATTAGATGTTGAAGTAATTGAATTGAATTTATCGTTATCAAACTCTATTCAATCATTTAGCAAATTACGATCAATAGTAAAAAATCAAGATGTAGTAAATACATGGTTATATCACGCGGATTTAATCGGGTACTTTGTGACAAGGTTTTTGAATGATAAAAAACTAATTTGGAACATAAGACATAGTGATCTTAGTAAAAAATCTAATCAAAAAAGTATATTGGTAATCGCAAAAATAAATGCTTTCCTTTCTAAAAATATAGATGTAATAACATTTAACTCAGATAAAGCAATAGACACACACACAGCTTATGGTTACAGAAATAAAAATATGATTGTTGTTCCCAACGGTTTTGAAACTGAAAAATTTCAGTTTAATCCTGAAGTAAGGTTAGAAACTAGAGAGAAACTAAAGATTAAAAAAAATGAAAAAGTATTTATTACCGTAGGAAGATGGCATCTTCAAAAAGATTATTATACACTTTTAAAAGCTCTAGAGAAAGTTAACAAGAAGTCAACTTCTTATAAAATGATTATGATTGGGACAGATTTGGACTGGGATAATAAGGAATTGAGAGAAGAAGTCTATAATAGAAATCTTCAGGAGAATGTTATTTTATTAGGAATAAAAAATAATATTAACGATTATTTATCTGCTGCAGATTGTTACATTTCCTCTTCTTTTGGTGAAAGTTTTTCTAACTCAATTGGTGAGGCGATGGCATGCCAATTGGATTTAATTGTTACAGATGTTGGAGACTCCAAAAAAATAGTTAGCGATACTGGGGTCGTAGTACCACCTGTCGAACCTGAAATAATGGCTGAGGAAATTTATAAGTATATAGAAAAGAATGAGATATTTAGAAATGATAAAAGTAGGGAAAGAATTTCTATTTTTTATGACATAAAAAATGTAGTAAAGTTATATGAAAATATTTATGGAAGCTGAACGTTTAATCATTTCGTAATAGGAGAAAAAAAGTGATATATAATATTAAAAAGAAGATAAGAAGATTTTCTCAAAAAAATAAAATAATTGGAAAAATATATAATTATTTAAATAAACTTAAAGTTAATTCTCTGTCAAGAATGAGTGACGAAAAATTTGCAAAGATGAAATATTATGAAAATACAGGACGAAAATTAAATTTGACAAATCCTACAACTTTTAATGAAAAATTATGGTGGTTAAAAATTAACAATAGAGATCCACTGCTAACAACTTGTTCAGATAAAGTTGAGGTTAGAGATTATTTGATTAAAAAAGGTTTTGAAGATATATTAATACCTCAAGTTGGTGTTTATAGTAATCCAAAAGATTTAGAATTCGACAAATTCCCAGATGAAGTTTTTATTAAGACGAGCCATGGTTCTGGAAGAAATTTGATATGGAGAAGAAATTCTGAATTTGACTATAATAAGTTTAATAAAGAATTTGAATCATTTTTGAAACAAAATTATTACTTACAGTCTAGAGAATGGAATTATAAAAATATAGAACCTAAAATAGTTGTTGAAGAAATTATTAAAGATGATTCAGAATTAGGGTTAGTCGATTATAGATTCCTTTGTTTTGATGGTAAAGTGAAATTAATACTTGTAGATACTGAAACAGCTGCATCAGATGGAACTCACAGTCCTGGTGCAAAGAGAAACGTCTACAATCAAGATTTTGAGTTAATGGATATTAAGGTATCTAGAGAACACTTTAATCATGAATTAATTTCTAAACCGAAAAATTTTGAAAAAATGATAGAAATTTCAGAATCATTATCTGATGCATTCGAGTTCTGTAGAGTAGATCTCTATAATATAAAAGGAAAAATATACTTTGGTGAAATAACTTTTTATACAGGGGGAGCGACACAGATTATTGAACCCGAAAAATGGGAACAGAAATTAGGAAGTTGGATTAATTTAGATAGCGACAAAATCGTTAGGAAATTATGATTGAAGGTGAGACAATGAATATTCTATTTTATATTGGTTCAGCATTTCCCAATGGCTCTGCATGGGCTATTAGAGGCCAGAATTTGGCAAAACTATTTGAAAAATTAGGATATAATGTTCATATAATTTCAAGGTTTACCCTAGATGAGGAATATGAAAAAGGGAAAGTAAATAAATTTGATGGAATTGATTATGAAGCTATCTCAAATAAAGATAGTAGATTGAGTAGATTCTATAGTCATATAACTGATTTACAGGTTATAAAAAGTTATATTTTGAATAATGATGTTGATATATTTTTTACATCAAGTGTACCAATGATGTATAAACCTTTGAAAAAATTTCTAGATAAAATGAATATACCTTTATACATTGAACAATGTGAATGGTTTGATAGTAAGAATTTTAAATTAGGTAAATATGACCCTAATTATAGAAAAATGATTGCTTCCATTAATAATGAATTTCACAAAAGTTCAGGAATAGTTGCTATAAGTAGCTTTTTAGAAAACCATTATAAAAAATTAGGTGCTAATGTTATAAGAATCCCTACAATTTTGAATGTTAATAATATTGATTTTGAAATTATTAAACCTTTTAACCCAAATAAAATAAAGTTGATTTTTGCTGGTAATATTGGTGGTCAAAAAGAATTGCTTGGACCTATTTTTGAAGCAATTAGTATAGTCCAAAATGATATAGAAATAGAATTTAATATTTTTGGCCCTACTAAGGCACAAGTAATTGATAATATTGAAATGGATGAAGAAATTTTTAATAAGATCTCAAAATCTATTAATATGAGAGGAAGAGTTCCACAAACTGTGATTCTAGAAGAAGTTAAAAAGTCTGATTATATGATTTTTATGCGACCAGAAAGAAGATCTTCAGAAGCAGGTTTTCCTACTAAATTAGCTGAAAGTTTTTCAGTGGGTACTCCAGTTATAAGTAATGCTACAGGTGACATCAACAAATATCTAATTAATGATTATAATGGTTTTTTACTAAATACTCCTAATCCAGATGCACTAGTGGATGTATTATATAAAATTAGTGAAATGAAAGAAGATAAATATATTCAAAGTAGAAAAAAGGCAAGACTGACTGCAGAGAAATACTTTGATTACAATGTATACACTCAAAATATGAAAGAACTTTTAGAGGATTAATTATGATTAAAAGTAAATTATTAGAAAACAAAAAAACAATTATTTATTTCTCTTCCACAATCATATCAATGATTTTGGCATTTGGAACAAGCTCGATATTAACAAAGTTGCTTGATCCAGATGTTTTTGGACTTTATAGGTATGCAACTAATTTTTTACTTGTCATACCCACTTTTTTTGAGTTTGGATTGCATTTTAGTGTTAGTAGATTAGTTGCTGAAAAAAATGGAGATGAATCTGACAGTACAGTATTTGTAGGTACTTTAATAGTAACAATCCTTGGCCTTTTACTGACATTACTTTTAGGAATATTAATACTGTTTTCTAATGTTTTTGATATTAATTTTGGTAGTTTATTAGATATAAAAATTGTATTTCCATTCATGTTTGTATTTATGTTAAGAATTCTTGTAATGCAAGTCTATCAAGGAACTGGAAAAACTAACATGTTAGCCATGATAAATGTGTTTCAATATATAGTATTATTACTCGTTGTTTTAATGGGTAACTATCTAAGTGATTTGACATTTGAATTCATGATAATTACTTTTTGTTTATCTTGGTTTATCGTTATGATTCCCTATTTTTCGTCGTTAAAAGTTAATTTCTCTAATTTTAAAGAAGATATAAAATCAATATTTATTGAAACAAAAAATAATGGACTATACGTTTATCTTGGATCAATTGTGACATCAAGTAGTAGTAATGTAATTGCACTTATAACAGGGTCATTATATGGCTACGTTGAATATGGATACTATTCACTAGCATTGTCATTTTCTCAAGCTTTTACGGTTATTTCTTCAGTAATGACGGTTTTAAACTTTAAAAAGAATGTTAATCAAAAATCTATCTCAAAATCAGACTTACAAATAATGATTGGGTTGAATATTTTAATGTATTTGTTGATTTTAATCTTTATTAAACCAATATTTAACTTATTTTTTACACCTGATTATTTTCCCGCTATTAAGTATCTTTTGGTTCTGGGAATTGTATATTCATTAAATGGTATATCGGCATATTTTAATCGTTTTTTTGTTGCTAGAGGATTAGGAAAAGTAACAACCAGAAATTCGATTATATATGCAATTATGAATATAATTGCAACTATATTATTAGTGCCGAATTTTGAGTTGATGGGGATAGTATATGCAAATTTGGTCGCAAATATTACTGGTTTATTAAGTTATCTAATAGCATATAGACAATACTTAAGAGAATAATAATATGTCTGAATACTAATTAATTTGTTTTTTGTAAAGAGGTGAATTTTTTGAATACAACAAAAAAATTAGATAATTTGTTGTTAACAAACATAAAAATAAAAAATCTGATAATTTATGCATTAATATTCTTTTCTATATTTATGTTTTTATTACTACCAACTTCTAGTAATGGAATAATCTATGAAGAATGGTGGGTAGTAATTGTATGGGGAATGTCTCTTATTACATTAGGAATGTTATTTATGCTAAGTAAACAAAAGAATTATAATATAGTACTACTAATATTAATCGCAATATTTTTATATTTATCTTTTGTTACGTTTATTATTATTAATACAGATGTCAATGCTAGAGTTTCAATAGCAAGAATTGCTCCTATAATGGTACTTGTCCTATTTACAAATCTTAGGATAAATTTTGGATTTGTATCATTCGATATTTTGAGACGTTTACTTGATATAGTCTTTTGCATAGTGATTTTTTGGAATATTTTAATTGTTATAGATAATAGTAGTGTCATTGAATTTACCATGGCCAATTACTCACAATATTACACCAATGCCTTATTGTATTCTGTTGCTGCAAATAAACCTGTAATGACATTTGGTGTACATACCTATGCAGCAATGTTTTATATGTTTTTTTATTATCTCAGTTTACAGACTGCGAAAGTAACCGAAAAAAATAGGTATTATTTCTTTTGTGTTGTGTTTGTATTCTTCACCATTCTTTTAAGATCCAATACAAGCTTAATTTACTCAATTATTATGATTGGATTCTTTTTTACAACCTCTAAAGATAATAAATTATTCCCAATAATATTAGTAGTTTTGGGTTTTATTTCTTTAATAGCCAATATTGATTCGATTCTGGATATATATAAGAATATAACATCAAGTAATTTAAATGGATTCGTTGCAAGATATACTGGTGAAGACACAGTTTTTAAAAATAATTTGAGTTTCTTATCAAATTATTTAGGTACGGGTTTTACAATTATTGATGGATTAAACTATAGTGACTCAGGTTATATGGTTTATTTGACAATGGGAAATATACCATTAGTTTTAAGTGTCTATTTTTTATTATACCGATATATAATTAACAATATTCCAAAAGAGCAATCAAAGTTTGTTTTGTTTATACTATTTTCTTTTGAATTAGCACTACCGGCAACATTAAATTATCGTTTTATTTATTTGATGGTTTTTGTAACAATTTATTTTCAAACTTTGGAATCGCATAGACAGAAAAAATTAAAGGAGTTTTAGAAGATGTTTAATAATAAAATACTATTAATAACAGGTGGTACTGGTTCATTTGGGAATGCAGTATTAGGCCGTTTCTTAGATGAAGATTTCAAGGAAATTCGTATCTTCTCGCGTGATGAGAAGAAACAAGATGATATGCGTAAGAAATATCAAAACGATAAGATAAAGTTCTATATCGGTGATGTTCGTGATATTAATAGTATTCGTGATGCAGTTCGTGGCGTAGACTATATCTTCCATGCTGCGGCATTAAAGCAAGTACCTTCTTGTGAATTCTTCCCAATGGAAGCTGTTAAGACAAATATTATTGGAACAGATAATCTTTTAACGGCTGCGATTGATGCTGGTGTAAGTAATGTCGTGTGTTTATCAACGGATAAAGCTGCATATCCAATTAATGCTATGGGTACTTCAAAAGCTATGATGGAGAAAGTTATTGTGGCTAAAGCACGTAATATCGATCCAGAGAAAACAAGAATTTCTACCACCCGTTATGGCAATGTGATGGCATCACGAGGAAGTGTTATTCCTTTATTCATTGAACAAATTAAAGCTGGTAGACCTCTAACATTAACTGATGGGGATATGACTCGCTTCATGATGAGTTTAGACGAAGCTGTTGATTTGGTATTGTTTGCTTTTCAGAATGCAGAACAAGGCGATATTATGGTTCAAAAAGCTCCTGCCGCAACCATTCACACCTTAATCCAAGCCATTGGTAAGATATTCAATGTAACTCCCGAAGTGAAAGAAATTGGAATCCGTCACGGTGAGAAAATGTATGAATCACTATTAACAGCTGAAGAAGCAGTCCGCTCAGTTGATATGGGGGACTTCTACCGAGTGCCATCAGACAAACGTGACTTAAACTACGACAGGTACTTTGATGAAGGTCGTGGAGAATCTGAATTATTAGGGGAGTATAACTCTGATAATACAGACCAATTAACAGTTGATGAACTTGCAGAGAAGCTATTAGAACTAGATTATGTTCAAAATGAACTAGCTAATTGGGAGGCTTAATCATGAAGATTCTTATTACCGGATCAAATGGTTTTGTTGGTAAGAACTTAGTCGCGACCTTAGAACAAGATGATGACTATGAATTATTAAAAGTCACTCGACAATCGTCAACGGATGAGTTGAAAGAATATGCTCAAAAAGCAGATTTTGTTTTCCATCTCGCAGGTGTGAACCGTCCCGAAACTGAAGCAGAATTTGTTGAAGGTAACGTAGGTTTTACACAAACATTATTGGATGCTTTAGTAGAAGCAGGTAATAAAGCACCAATTGTTATTACATCATCCATCCAAGCAACAAACGATTCCGCTTATGGACAAAGTAAAAAAGCCGGTGAAAACTTAGTTTTTCAATATGGTAAAGAAAATGGTGTTGATACTTACGTTTATCGTTTACCAAACTTGTTTGGTAAATGGTCTAAGCCTAATTACAATACGGTTATCGCAACTTTTAGCCATAAGATTGCGCGTGATGAAGAAATCTCAGTGAATGACCCCGAAATTGAATTAACTTTAGTATATATTGATGATTTAATTGATGAATTCATGAGAGCAATGAATGGTGATCCAACCAGAGATGGCGATTACTGTGTAGTTCCAGTTGTTCACAAAGAAAAATTAGGTCATATAGCTGATTTATTAAAAGAGTTTAGAGAATCAAGAAATACACGTGTAATATCAAACTTAGATGATGACTTTACCCGAAAGTTATATAGTACTTACTTAAACTTTTTGCCGAAGAATGGCTTCTCATATCCATTAGTAACGCACGAAGACCATCGTGGTTCATTCACCGAAATGGTTAAATCTCCTTATGCAGGACAAGTATCAATCAATGTCTCAAAACCAGGGATAACTAAAGGGGAACATTGGCACCACACTAAGAATGAGAAATTCTTAGTTGTATCAGGTCAGGGTGTCATTCGTTTTAGAGATTACTTCTCAGATGAGGTTATTGAGTATGAAGTATCAGGTGATAACTTAGAAGTGGTAGATATACCAACAGGTTATACACATTCGATTGTTAATACGGGAGATACTGATATGGTTACAGTTATGTGGGTGAATGAGATGTTTGATCCCAACAACCCAGACACATTCTTTTTGGAGGTATAATACATGAAAAAATTAAAAGTCATGACGGTAGTAGGAACAAGACCGGAAATTATTCGTTTGTCATCAGTAATTCAAAAGTTAGAAGAATCTGAGGCCATTGAACATATCTTAGTTCACACAGGACAAAACTATGACTATGAGTTAAACGAAGTATTCTTTGAAGATTTTGGTTTAAGAAAACCGGATTACTTCTTAAATGCTGCAGGTGGATCACCAATGGAAACAGTTGGACAAATCTTAGCGAATATTGATCCAATCTTAGCGAATGAAGCACCAGATTCATTCTTAGTACTAGGTGACACAAACTCTTGCTTATGTGCGATTGCAGCTAAACGTCATCATATTCCAATATTCCATATGGAAGCAGGAAACCGTTGCTTCGACCAACGTGTACCTGAAGAGACAAACCGCAAGATTGTCGACCATGTAGCGGATATTAACTTGACTTATAGTGATATTGCACGTGAATACTTATTAGCAGAAGGCTTACCTGCAGATCAAGTTATTAAGACAGGTAGTCCAATGTTTGAAGTGTTAAATGCTAAACTTGAGGATATTACTAATGCAGAAAGTTACAAAAAATTAGACTTAGACAAAGGTCAATACTTTGTAGTTTCAGCACATAGAGATGAGAACATCAGCTCAGAACGTAACTTCATGAACTTAGTAGATACATTGAATGAGATTGCAGAAGTATATCAATTGCCCGTTATTGTAAGTACACACCCAAGAACACGTAAGATGATTGAAGAAAAAGGCGTAGAATTTAATGAGTTAGTACAACTGATGAAACCAATGGGATTCACTGACTACAACAACTTACAATTAAACTCAAAAGCAGTATTAAGTGATAGTGGAACAATTAGTGAAGAATCATCCATCCTTAAGTTCAAAGCTCTAAACCTTCGTGAAGCTCACGAACGTCCAGAAGCCATGGAAGAAGGGGCAGTTATGATGGTTGGGCTTGAGAAAGAACGTATCATGCAAGGATTGGCTATACTTGAAACACAAGAAGAAGATACTTTACGTTTAGTAGCAGATTACAGCATGCCTAATGTATCTGATAAAGTGTTAAGAATTATTGTTTCTTATACTGATTACATTAAAAGAATTGTGTGGAGAAATTAAAAAAATAGTGAACTTAGACTTGCTAGAAGCCAACATTGAATATGGACTGAAACATCCTGAGTTGAGGGAAGGGTTTAAGGAGTATTTGAAGGCAGTTGTGGCTAGGTTTTAGGGAAAAGTCAATTTAATAGTTTTTTGTGGACCAGTGAGCGTGAGAGCTTGCTGGTTTTATATGTAGAAAATTTCCAAAGATGAATTGTCATTAAATAAAATAGATTTATTTGAGGGGTTAAACATATGAGAAAGATATTTGTTATTATTGCTATAATTTTTAGTGCTTTAAACAACGGATTGTCAGTATTTGCTGAAGAAATCTTGCAACTGGTGTGAGAGTTTCATATGGTATTTCTTTAAATGAAGAACAGAAAAAGGAATTAAGCCAGTTGTTTAATGTAAGTGATGTCGAACAAGCAGAATCAATTACTATAGATGGAAGTATACTTAATAATTATTTAAAAGATGGATCTAACGAAACTACTAATGTTTATTCAAGCGCTAAAGTAGAATTTAAAAATCATGGTTATGGAGTTCAAGTTAATATATTAACACCAGAAAATATCAAAAGTGTTTCAAGTAGTATGTATCAAAATGCTGCAATTGCAGCAGGAGCTACTAACGCTGATATCCAGATAGCATCGATAGTGCCTGTAACAGGAGAAGGTGCATTGGCTGGAGTATATGAAATTTTTTCTCAATCAGGTATGAGTTTAGGTTCTCAAGATATTCAGAATGCTGAGAATCAAATTAAAATTGAGCAATTGTTAGCTGAAGAATCAAATTTAATTAGCGATCAAATTTCAATGTTAATTACGGAAATAAATCTAGGAATTGTAGAAGCTCTTGAATCAAAGGACGAATTAGTAGAAGATGATATAAAAGAAATTATTCAGAAAACGCTTAGCTCAAATAATACAGATTTGACTGAGAAGGCTATAAATTTAATAATGGAACATGGAGAAAATTTCTCGCAATCTGATGTCGCAAAAAATCCAGAAACTAAATTAGCACTGGAAGAAACGTTAAACAATTATAAAGAATTAGAATCAATTTTTTCTAAATCATTTGATATTGGATATGGTCAAATTAAAATTAATGAAGTTAAGATTCTTTCAGAAAATCATTTTGACAATGTTGTAGATAAACCTGTTATTGGTATTTGGTACTCTGTCTCATTAAATACTGACACAGCACCTAAATCAGCATTTAATGCTTGGTTTGATTCTGTAAAAGTACTTCAGGATAATAATCCAAACACAATTAACGAATTAATTGGTGGAAATGTCCCAGATTATGATCTAGTCATAAATGAACTAAATAATCAGATAAAACCTGGTGGTACAGGTCAATTAGCTATGGCATTTCAAACAGATGATTTTGAAACACAGTTAGATTTATATTTCTATCGTGATAAATATAATGACAAGGATTATTTAGATAAAATAACTATTCCACTAGATACAATAGAAATAGTATCTGAATAATAGAATTAAATTATTAAGATATTTTAAAATTGGTTCTACAATTTTTGCTATTGGTAAGAAAATCTTACTGACATCTTTTTTATATGACGAATTTACAATTTAAGTGCAGCACTCTAAAAAGTAAAAAAGATTCATTAGGTGACGATATAATGGTGGATGAAGTGTCATTAACCAAGCAACTCATTGGCAACTACAATAAGACTAAAGCTTCAACTTTAGCAGTGATTCCTGTACCGCATGAAGATACTTCTAAGTACGGAATCATTGTTCCAGTGAATGAAGTGGAAGAGGGTGTCTATGTGGTGGACAGCTTTGTAGAGAAGACACAGCCTGAAGAGGCTCCAAGTAATCTAGCCATCGTTGGTCGTTACTTATTAAAGCCACAGATCTTCGAAATTCTTGAGAACTTAGAACCAGGTCGAGGTGGTGAAGTCCAATTAACCGATGCGATTGATATCTTAAACAAGACTCAGCGTGTCTTCGCCTATGAATTCAAAGGCAAACGATATGACGTGGGGAATAAGTTAGGTATGCTAGAAGCCAATATTGAATACGGACTGAAACATCCTGAGTTGATGGATGGGTTGAAGGAGTATTTGAAGGAAGTAGTGGCTAGATTTTAGGGGAAAGTTAATTTAATAGTTTTTTGAGGACCAGTGAGCGTGAGGGCTTGCTGATTCTTTTGTCTTTGAGTGTGATATTGGGCAATTTTACGTAGTATTATATTATAAATGCTATAATATATTTAGACTTAAGGTTTCGACTTATTAAGTCGATATTGCCATTTCTTTCTGAAATGGATAAAAATGGGTCAAGCTTGGTTTGAAAATTGCATGTTAATATGGGTTTAAAAGTCTTTCCTGCGTATGCGGGGGTGAACCATGGAATTGTTGAATTGTGGACACCAAAATCAGGTCTTTCCTGCGTATGCGGGGGTGAACCCCGTACTTCTGTGTTGTGATACCCTCTAAAGAGAATCATATTGTCTATATTGACGGTAGCTGCCATACTATTTCTGAAAGATATATCTTTTTGTTTGATTGAAGAGACTAGTTTAAAGTGTGCTTTTTCCAGAAGGAACACTGAATCTGGTCTCTTTTTTGTTGTGCCGTGTACTTTATGATTTCCAGTGTGCTATAGCCATGAATGTGATTTTTCATTTCTGTCAACCAGTCCATCATATATTCGATTATTTGTGAAGTTAGATTTTACATAACCAACAACCTGTTCAACTTGACTTTTATTGAATATTCCTTTAGTGATAGTCTTTATCGTCTTCCAACGATATATTATTGACTCGAATGTGTCGGTGGGGATTAAAGGGTGAGAATCTAACATTACGAGTTCACATTTGGCGGTTTTCAAACCGGAGCAGAGCCGACACGTAGTAGTGACTTTCTGGAACCACAGATTAAAGATATTCAAAAGTTAACTATGACAAAATACTTTTATACAAACATATGTAGGTTTGAGAACCGAAACATATAGGATGATTGTAATTGTACCTTCTACCAATAAATAAGTTATTATGACATACTCACGAATTATTCATGTGAGAAAGCCTCGGCTACTTCTGTGGGAAGTGGTTGGGGCTTGTTTATATTAGTGGTACATATACATCGGACTTGTTTCAAGAGTACGAACAGGGTTACTGTTGTGATTCGTTACAATAGTTAGGAAAGCAATTTGATGCAATTATTCAGTTGTCACATGATACAAGCGATAGTGAATTGAAGCTCTTGAATGATATAGGCATTCGAGTGATTCGATTTAATTTGTATCGCGTATTAAATCATACATTAGAAGAGATAAAAGAGATGTCACTTTGCTGTTTTAATCACCTAATTAATTAGACGCAAGAAGAGTTATACCAATTGATCAACTGAAGGGGCTCTACCACCCATTATCATGTAGACTTAGAATAAATCAATAAGATATATTAAAAGCGTTTTTTATGATACAATTACGTTAATATAAAATTTTATCCTTAATTAAGAAGGGGGCAGCCGGATGAGTAAACAGATAAGAAAATATATTGTCTGCTTTATAGGTATCGGTTTACTTGCCGTCTTGCTGTATTTTATGATAACGAGCAATGCAAATAACTTTCACACCTCCCAAGAAGAGAATCGGAAGTTAGAAGCACAGATTCAAGCTATTTATCAACGTAATCTCCAAGGAGCAAATGCAGAAGATGTTGATTTATATCTCTCCACGATTACCACAAAAGCTCGCGAAGAGACAGGTGAAGTGATGGCTCGCTTTTTTGAGGATTTTGATGTCAAGCAGGATCTATTGGAATTCGACATCACTGACATTGAACCCGATGCTATAGTGGCGAAAGCCAGACAGAAGGCAGAGGGGGATAGTCTACTGGAACAAGAGACCTATCGTAATCACATTGCGACTGTATTAGTTGTCTTTAAACAAGAAGAAGGGGAGTGGCGCATTAGTGAATCAAGTATTACAAAGATTGAATTCACTCCCTAATAAAAGCTTGATTATGAGAGGAAGGTGTCTATGAACGAGTCATCATTTATTCACAAAAACATGGCATTTGGTCGTTGTATATCTAATCTGTTTAGTTTACAACTTTTTATTCTTTTTTATTCATTGAAGGGCTTTATCATTTTCGGCTTCTTCCCAGCGGTGGCTGCGACATTCCATGTGATGTATCGTTGGGTTGTTTACCGAGAATCCGACATCGTTATCAGCAAACAATTTAGTTTTTTTTATGCAGATAATTTTTGGAAAGCAAATAAAATAGGCTGGTTACTCACGGGAAGTGCTTTGTTTCTTGCAGGTGATTTAATGATATCTAAACAGATGATTCAATCCCCAATAATCCACACCGTATTGGTCATCGTATTCATTATTTTTTTACTCCTAGGAGCGTATATTTTTCCCGTTTTTGTGAGATACGATTATCATCGTTTGTTTGTTTATTTTAAACAATCTTTCTTTATTGGTATCGCTAGCTTACCTCAAAGCATTGCTATATTTATTTTAGGGGCTTTTTTTTATAAGGTATTTCATTGGATTCCTTTTGTAGCATTATTCTTTGGCGCACCCATGTTGATTGGCGGAATTTCTTGGTTTGCTTTTCAAGGTATATTGAAGGCCGAAGCCCTAAAAAAAGCAACTTTAGATAAAAAAGAAGAAAGGAGGGATAAAAATGGAACCTATAAATAATAATGCGTCCATGGAAGATTCATTGAAAGCGATTCCGTTAGCGGGCGATCATGAAGTGAATCATAAGTCGGCGTCTTTAAACGGCGGTAATTGGAAGAAAAAATTAAGAGAAACTGGCAATTATATTTATTTATGTTACCTGCTTTGCTTTTTTTATTATTTTTCATTATGGTCCTATGTACGGTATCCAAATTGCGTTTAAAGATTATATTCCCTCTTTAGGGATATGGGGAAGTCCATGGGTTGGCTTTAAACATTTTGAGAAGTTTTTTAATTCATATTATTTTAGCGACTTATTAAAAAATACATTGACTATTAGTATTTATGAGTTGGTCGTTGGCTTCCCATTACCCATTATCTTGGCGTTGCTTCTTAACGAGGCAAAAAATGGACCATTTAAACGTTTAACGCAAACAATCACTTACGCCCCTCATTTTATTTCGGTGGTTGTCATTGTTGGGATGTTGGTGTCATTCCTATCTCCATCAACGGGTCTCATTAATCATATTCTAGAGGCATTGGGGTTCCAAAGACATGCCTTTCTTGAAGATCCGCGCTGGTTTAAGACTGTCTATGTTCTATCAGGGGTCTGGCAAAGTATGGGATGGAACTCGGTCATCTATATGGCATCGTTAGCCGGGGTTGACCCGCAGCTACATGAATCAGCGATGATGGATGGAGCGAATCGTTGGCAACGTATCCGCGATATTAATATACCGGCATTAATTCCAACGATTGTGATATTACTTATTCTGAATATGGGATCGATTATGTCAATGGGGTATGAGAAAATCCTCTTGATGCAAAACCCACTAAATATGGCGTCATCGAACGTTATCGCAACCTTTACTTATCAACAAGGTTTATTAGACGCTCAATATAGTTATGCGGCAGCCGTTGGTTTATTTAATTCAGTCATTAATGCGATTCTTTTGTTAACCGTTAATAAGATAGCATCCAAAGTGAGCCAGGTCAGCTTATGGTAGAAAGGGGAGGAATCCATGAATATCAAACAACGACGGCGCGTCTTCAATTCAGATAAATGGTTTAATGCACTGGTTAATACGTGTTTAGTGATCGTATTAATTATTATCCTATACCCATTATTATACATTGTAAGTGCCTCTGTCAGTGACCCGATTGCGGTGAGTTCGGGGGAGATGTTACTATTTCCGAGAGGGTTTACCTTAGAAGGGTACAAAACTATTTTTCAAAACAACTATCTATGGCGTGGTTATGCTAATACCATTTTTTACACGTTACTAGGAACGTCAATTAATTTGTTTGTAACAATCCCTGCGGGTTATGCACTATCTAAACCGCACTTTGTAGGGCGTGGTTTCTTTACGAACCTTATGTTGGTGACGATGTTTATTAGTGGTGGGTTAATCCCAAGTTACCTTCTTGTAACCAGAATGGGGCTGGGGAATACGGTATGGGCCCTGGTCTTGCCGAATGCTGCCTCTGTCTATAATATTATTGTGACAAAAACTTTCTTTCAAACATCCATTCCAGATGAGATTGAAGAGGCTGCAGTGATGGACGGGGCGAGTTATTTGACACGTTTCTTTACAATTATATTGCCACTTTCCAAGCCAATCATTGCGGTCATGGCCTTATTCTATGGGGTGGGACATTGGAACTCTTACTTTAATGCCTTGCTTTATATTAGTGATAGGGACAAGTACCCGTTACAGATGATCTTAAGAGAAATTCTTGTTCTCCAGGATCTCTCGTCAAATCCTACCATACAGATGACGGGCGAGATGGCTGAGTTTCTCTATAGTCAGCAACAACTGGGTCAGGTTATCAAATACGGTGTGATGATTGTGGCAACACTTCCTTTGATTATGGTGTATCCATTCTTGCAAAAATATTTCGTTAAAGGAGTTATGCTGGGTTCTGTTAAAGGTTAAAAAAATAAAGAAATGGGGAATGAAAATGGAATTGAAAAAGATTAAAAAAATGTCCTTGCTATTAATCTCAGCAATGGCTTTGGTAGCGTGTAGTAATGATACAGAAGTGGATGACGCAAGCAGTTCTGAACAGGTTGAACAAGCGGAGACGACACAAACAGTGGCTGAGACTGAGGTTGCTGTCAATAAAGAAGGCTTTCCAATTGTCGATCAACAAATTACTTTGAATATTCTAGCACCCGGTGTGGGGCAGGCTGAATGGGAAGATATGCCTGTTATGCAAAATTATACTGAATTGACAAATATCGCATTCAATTATACAACGCCCCCTCAAAGTGATTTTGCTACACGTTTGAATTTGGCTTTTGCGAGTGGGGAGTTGCCTGATTTAATCTATGCGGGCGGGCCCAACTCATTAAATGCAGCGGGTGAAGTAGACTATGGTTCACAAGGCTTATTAATTCCTTTAGAGGATATGTTAGAAGAATATGCACCGAATTTCTATCAATTATTAGAAGAGAACCCAGCCATCAGACAATCGATTACGACAACCGATGGGCATATATATGCTTTGCCGAATGTGGTTCAAAGTGATACGGCATCATGGATCATGGGTCCTGTTTGGTATAATGGGGAATGGTTAGACAACTTAGATGTGGAAGCTATACCTGAAACGGTGGATGAGTTTTATGAACTGATGATTCGCTTTAGAGATGAAGATCCCAACGGCAATGGCCAACAAGATGAGATTCCTATCTCAGATGTATCTATGAATGGTCTTCGTGGCTGGTTTATGCCTGCCTTTGGGATAAAGGGTTGGGGAATTGAAGAGCATGACGGGCAAGCGCGTTATACCTTTGTAACAGATAACTTTAGAGCTTATCTAGAGTATATGAATAAATTATATGAAGAAGGCTTACTTGATCGAGAAACTTTCTCCCAATCCGGAGAGCAAAAGCAAGCTAAAGGTCAAAACAATCAAATTGGGGTATTCCAAGATTGGTTTTCATACTTTACAACCGGGCAAAGTGAAGAAGAAGCCTTAAATAATCCGATGTTTGGCCCTCTAACAAGCGAATGGCAACAGGAGCCGTTAATGCCAATGGATCCAGGTATTAAGCGTGGGTCATTCGCTATTACAAAAGAGAATCCTTATCCAGAAGCAACCCTGAGATGGGTTGATTATTTCTACTCGCCAGAAGGCTATGAATATATTAGTTATGGCCCAGAAGGTTACTTATGGGAATGGGACGAAGGCGGAGAAGAAGCTGGTAATAAAGTTTACAATGAAGAGGTTGACGAAGAAAACCGTGAACAATATCGTGGAACTTTAACACCTGCCTACGGAATTACTATCCCTGCTTTGACCGTTGAATTAGATCCAATTGGCGGCAGTCGCTCTGCATTTACTGACTTCATTAAAGAAGAAACAGATGAAAAAATCGTTCAACATGGAGAACTTATCTTCCCATTAGTTTACTTAACCTCTCAAGAGCAAGAAGAAGTAAACACGATAAAAGTTGACTTAGAGACATATATAGTTGAAAGTGAAGCGGCCTTTATTACAGGTAATCGCGAAATCAACGATGATACATGGGCTGAATATATTGAGACACTTGAAAAAATCGGGGTAAGACGGGTTGAAGAAATTCACCAAGCCGCTTATGACCGCTGGGTTGAAGCTGGGGAGTAAGTTTAAAATACTGAATCTCCTCACGTATATAAATGCTTGTGAAAGGGTTGGGTAGAGAACATGCCTTTCTTACGGCAATCTTAAAAGAGATTTTAATTGAATATGTTTTAAACAGCCTGTTACCTGTATTGAAAGGTTTATTGTCAAATAGTGTTGGTGAATATTTAAGGCGATAGATTTAGTTCTATCGTCTTATTTTTTTGATGTAAGTTATGTAGCGATCTGCTGGATTGGAGGATATTCGTTTATAGAGCCTCTTCGTCACAAAAATACAATGGGCGTACAGATTCAGCATTAAGTTGTTGAAGTTGGGTTGAGATTAAAATACGACACCTTAAGTGACCGTAATTGCGATAACCATAGCCAGATCGTTTGATCATCTTGATATTCTTTCCATCAAGGTGTTCTTAAAAGCTTGGAAAAGCCGGTAGCAAAAGGCCTCAATCAGTCGGCGCACAAAGTCATACGTACGCGCCAGTTGATCATCCAGTTGGATTAAATAGTCGACCATGCCTTTTTCACTGCTCAACCCATCAAATAATCGATGGGTAGGGTAATGGGTAAAGTCCAACGCTTCGCATGGCTTCAAGAGCAGCTTCCACAAACGCTTAAGCTTAATGTAATCTCTGGTCTGAATATCGCGTGGCTGATTATTTTTTTTATAGGTTAGTGTTATACTATTTGTGCGTCATTGGATTTTGTCCTTTTATATTTTGAGATATAGTAACTTCAATATAAAAGGGGAATTACTTGGTATATTTTACAAGTTATTAGGAATGATTAACTTTATAATAAAATCCGCCAACATCTTTTGGTTCTTCTTTGTCTGTTAAAATTACACAAAATTCAGAAGGTCGCCCTAGTGGACCAAAACAAATAGTTTCACTTTTAAACTCAAACTCATTATGTAATTACGTTATAGCAATAAGTTCAATAGTATGAATTTCGGTTGTATTCAAAACGGATTTATAATTTGTCCACTCCTTTGTCTTCTCTTTATAAATATAGGGATGGTTACTTCCGTGTTACCACCCAACTTTATATTTGCTTAACAACAAACACCTCATCAATTCCATATTAATTTCGTGATATTTAGCAATATAACGGTTGCTTCACCGTTTAAGTAGCATTAACTACTTAAATACTCAGAGTTCTTTTTCACCTTCCGAGCTCTCTAGACCATATTTCAACTGATACTCTTCTTTTCAATTTAACACTATAAAACTAATCAAATTCCAATATTTAGTATTATCATTCTATAATATAGTCAACTTAATTAAATAAAATCCTTAGAGACAAAAACTCTAAGGATTCTAATAATTTATACTTCATTTTTTTATTCCATTACCAACTCATCAATTGCTTTAATCTCGTTCACTATGAATTCATGAAGTGCGCCATTTAATTCAGCAAAACTATCAATCGCAGTAATTTAAGTATCTGTTCTTACTAGATCAGTCATAAATTGCTCAAGTAAACCATCAGTGAATGCGTGTAAATTATTAATGATTGCGTGAAAACTTCCGATAAACAGGTAATGACTACTAATCAATTCCCAAAAGTCATTCGACTTATCACGTTCTCTCATTAATATAGCACGGCCTAAGTAATAATCATAAAATGCAAGGTATGTCTTCCCGTTGAGATAATAGCTCAACAGTGTTTCACAATGACTTAATGAAAAATATTTTTTCCGTTTAAGACTCAATGTATCATCAACAAGCTTATTGATTTCGGTATAAATATCTTTAGCAATTGCTTCTTGGTTAGATAAATCAGAAGTAATATCTTCAATATTAAATAATGGTGTATTCCAAAGCGTCTCTCATCTACTGAAGCGGAAGAAGTATTTATAATAATCATGTAAAAGATAACTATGGTGACGAATATTGTAAACGATATATTTTTGTTCAGAATCTTCCATATACTCAGATGCTAAACGAATTGCTTCGAATCAGCTCATCAAAGGTGCAGGTAGCGTGCGTATACAATATGCTATCGATCACTATGATAAAATCAAATTTGATACTCACGTGAAAAATAAGGCAATGCTTGCATCAATTAAAAAATTCGGCTTCATTCATTGTGGGGAGATTGCTATTGCTGATGGAACCCCACATCAAGTATTCCAATATACTAAAGAACAATAATGCCTTAAAACATTGTAGAACCCATTTTTTGTATTTCAGCGGTCAATGTCCTTGAAAGAGGGCTATTTAAAACACAATTATGGCGTTTCATTTCTACTTACTAATACCATTTAAAAATAGATCAATCACTTGCTCAGCGGAAAGCAGGGCATGAGGATTCATATCTGGGCTGATATAAGGCGCAATGTTAAGAAAGTAATGGGAAACAATCTGTTCAGAGGTAAAGTCAGAGCGTACTACCGACATATTCTCTTCGAACAAATCCATAAATGGCTGTTTGTAACCCTTTGAGAAGATAGTATACAGCGTATGCTTACTCTCTTCGGAAAAATCAGAATGCATATCTTTTAACATCGTATAAATATCAATGGGTTCAGTATTTTGGAGGTAATGCGTCATTCGATTGAGGCGCTCTTGTAGCGAAAGATCTCTGTTATGGGCAATTGCACTCAATTGATGGTTGACTTCATTGCCAACCTCTTCTAAGACGGCAATATATAATGATTCTTTATTGCGAAAATGGTGATAAAGATTTGGCTGGGTAATGCCGACTTCTTTTGCAATGTGCCGCGTTGAAGTGGCTTTATAACCGAGGGTCATAAATTTTGTTCGGGCGGAATCGATAATTTTATGTCTTGTTGAAAAAGCTTTTGAGGTCAATATATTTGCTCCTTCCTTCTTTAATATTATACAAGTAATCGTTTAATTATCTAGTTTATTTGAATATTAAATTCTTGCATGTAAAAAAAGAGATTGATATACTTATCACGTGATAAGTAATTATAAAGTAGAGGTGTAACTATGTTTTTAGCTTGGAGAGAAATTAAATACGCCAAGACGCGTTTTTCATTAATCGTCGGTGTATTAGTATTAGTGAGTTATTTAGTTTATTTTTTAACTGGCTTAGCCTTCGGTTTGGCTCAAGATAACCGAACAAGTGTGGATAAATGGGAAGCACAGGCAATTGTATTGGCAGACGAAGCCAATTCAAATATTAATATGTCAATGATACCACAAGGTTTAATCAATGATGTTGAAGCTGACGAGATAGCCGTTCTAGGACAAACTGCAAGTGTTGTAAGTCGCGATAATCAGACTGAAGCTGAACAAGAAGAGAATAAAATTTCAGTGACATTCTTCGGAATTGATTCAGAGCAATTTATTGCACCAAATATCGTTGAAGGTGAGATGTTTCAAGAAGACTTTCAAGTTGTGGCAGATATTAGTATCCACGAAGAGTTTGGTATTGAAATTGGTGACGTTTTAAATCTAGCGGGAAATGATGAGCAAGTTGAAGTCGTTGGTTTTACCGACAACGCGAAATTCAATGTCGCTCCAGTACTATACACAACTATTTCAACCTACCAAGACGTGCGGTTCGAAGCAATTGATGATTCGGATGAAGGGCGTGTGAGTGCCTTTATTATTCGTGATGATGATTTAGATAGTGTCGAGTTGGATAATGAAGACTTAGAGCTGTCAACAATCTCTGAATATATTGAAGAAATCCCTGGATACACAGCCCAAGTATTGACGTTTGGTTTAATGATTATTTTCTTAATTATTATTGCGGCTATTGTGATTGGAATCTTCATGTATGTGTTAACTGTACAAAAATCAAGCATGTTTGGGGTGATGAAAGCCCAGGGTATTTCTACCAAGTACATTGCGACATCTGTTGTGAGCCAGACATTTATCTTATCAGTCATTGGTGTAGCCATTGGCTTGGTGCTTACAATGGGGACAGCGATGGTGTTACCGAGTACGGTGCCATTTGCCTTTAATATGTACTTTATCTTAATTATAACCGTATTAATTGTCTTGTTTGCCTTATTAGGCGCGTTCTTCTCAGTAAGAACGGTAGCCAAAATCGATCCGCTAGAAGCGATTGGATAGGAGGGGTTCTATGAAGAAAGCAATTGAAGTAAAAAATGTGTCCAAAACATTCGATGATGGACGTAAAGAGATTACAGCCTTAAAAGATACAAACTTTTCGGTTGATGAGGGAGAATTTGTTGCGATTATCGGACCAAGTGGTTCAGGTAAGAGTACATTTCTAACGATTATTGGAGGCCTTCAAGCGCCTAGTAAAGGGGAAGTCTTGATTAATGGCAACAAGTTCAGTGAAGAGAATGATAAGAAAAGAACGAAGCTACGCTTTAAAGAAATCGGCTTTATTCTACAAGCATCTAACTTAATACCTTTCCTAACAGTTGAGGATCAGTTGCGTCTTGTGAATAAAATCGAAAAAAAGGCATTCGAAAAAGATCGAGTGGATTCCTTATTAGAACAATTAGATATTACGGACTTACGGGATAAATATCCGAGCGACCTTTCAGGTGGAGAACGCCAATGTGTAGCGATTGCACGTGCCTTGTTCCATGATCCGTCAGTGATATTAGCGGATGAACCAACTGCTAGTTTGGACTCGAGTCGTGCGTTTGAAGTGGTTGAGATATTAGCTAAGCAAACAAAGGCACAGAAAAAAGCAACGATTATGGTAACCCATGATGAGCGTCTAATTAAATATTGTGATAAAGTTTATTACATGGAAGACGGGGAGTTGCGCTTAGATACAGATAATAACAAATAGGTTAAATCGAAAGAAAGAGAGCATTTTATGCCATCTTTCTTTTTTATTTTTAGTATGATAAATCAAAAGACAAAGGAGTCACTTATGAATCAAGATGTAAGAATTGGTTACGCGTGTTTGAATCCTGACATTAGCCAAGGTTTCAAGACATGCCGATTTGATAATTTAACCAATGACAAATGGATTGAATTAATTGAATGGAATCTGGCAACATTAGAAGAGATGATTACTTATACAGTGGATCGTGGAATTGGTTTACTCCGTTTATCGAGTGATCTCATTCCGTTTGCGACAAAGTTTAAAGAGGGTGTAGACTTAGATTGGAAAAAGCATTTTGAATCTACCTTCAATCGGCTCAAAGAGAAAGTCCAGTCGGCTCAGTTACGGATATCGATGCATCCAGGACAGTATACGGTCTTAAATTCCATGAATATGACTGTGGTCCAACGGGCGATTGATGACTTGGAGTATCATGCGGAATTGTTAGAATTACTTGGAGGAAATCAGACCAACAAAATCATTATTCATATAGGGGGCATATACGGGGATAAAGAAGCGGCGATGGCCCGCTTTATACAACAAGCCAATCAGCTATCTGAACGTGTGAGGTCGCATTTGGTGATTGAAAACGATGAACGGTTGTACAGTATTCAAGACGTACTGACGATGAGTGAACAAACAGGGTTGCCTGTTATTTTTGATAATTTACATCATGAAGTGCGTCTTCCACTTGATGACACCCCCTTGTGTGACTATATTCAAGCTTCTGGTCGGACTTGGAAGCCAGCGGATGGTCGTCAAAAAATTCATTACAGTCAACAAGCGGCTGGGAAAAAGGCCGGTGCCCATTCCGAGACGATTGCGATTCGCCCATTTATTGGATTTTTAGAGCAACTTCCTGCCAACCAGCCCATTGATATTATGTTAGAAGTCAAAGATAAGAATCGGTCTGCAGAAAAGATACAAATCTACTTGGATCAAGACATCGTTGCGGCTGAGAAATTATGGGCCAAGCGCAAGTATGCTGTGTTGGCTAAGTCGGCGAGTATTTATCAAAAAATTCGTAACGTATTAAAAATTAAGCAAGATACAGACTTTGTCTTATTGATTGAGCTCTTGGAGAAAACAGAGAGTATGTTGGAAGACAAGGGAGCAGAAGTAAATGCTGCCCAACATATATGGGGGTATTTTAAAAAACAAGCCACCCATAAAGAGGAAGTGAATTATCAAAAGGTCCTCGCGCAATATCAAGCGGGAGAAATAACAGTTCGTCAGTTACGTCAGTTCTTTAAGCGCCTATTAAAGAAATATCCGAATGATTATTTACAAGCGAGTTTATATTTTAATGAATAAAAAACGCCAGCTGTTCTCTCATTTTTTCGGTATGTTAGTTAGAAACAATCTTTAAACTAAGTAAAAAGTTATAAACATATTAATTTTTACAAGGGCAATTGTTTTACATTAAGAAAGCGATTTCGTATAATGGTGTTAAGTTAGATGAATGTTTCAATAGGTTTTTCCTGAGGAGGATTTAATTATGAAAAAGTCATTACGTCAAATGTTATTAGTCAGTTTAAGTGCATCGTTATTAGTCAGTGTGGCACCTCTAGCCTATGCTGAGGAAGCAAGTAGCGAAGAAGAAACGTCAGAAGTTGTTGAAGAATCGGCATCAGAAGAATCGGTAGCTGAAGAATCAACAGAAGAAGTAGCAGACATAGAAAAAAGTGAAGTACAAAATGGTCTTGAAGAAGCTGTTAGAATGTTAGAAACTGAGTATCCAGACGCAAAGATTGAAGAAATTGATGTAGAGTATGACCGTGATGAGCAACGTTACGATATAACGGTTAACGCTTTCAATACTGAAGAAGATATTGAATTAGAAGTTGTATGGAAAGACGGAGAAGTTACTGAAAGTGAGTTTAACGGAGGCTTATTCGACTCCTTAGATGTTGATAATGCAACGGAAGAATCAACAGAAGAAGTAACTGACGAAGATATGATGGACGACGATGTGTCTGAGGAAGCGGATATCGTTGAAAATGAAAGTGAAGCTGAACTGTCAGACGACTCTGTTGTTGAAGACGCTTCAGACGATGAAGCAGTAAATTCAGAAGAGGCACCAACCGAAGAAGAACGTCCATCATTAGATATGGACAGCGTCATTACCATTGATGAAGCAACTGAATTAGCATTAGGTGAAGTTGAAAATGGCGAAGCAATCAATTGGAACCTAAAAGCAGATGCGTCAGATTTCTGGGATTTCTTACAAGCTGAAGAGGATCAAGAACAAGGCCCGATCTGGACAGTAGAAGTAGATGAGTCCGAATCGATGATGAGTAAAGAAGTAACTATTGATGCTCTAGCAGGAACTGTTATCGATAGTCCTGAACAAGAGGAGTCTGAAGAGTCAGTTGAAGAATCGGTTGATCAAGCTGAAGAATCCGCTGAAGAGTCAGTAGAGACAGAAGAATCTAGTGTCGAATAATAATTATTCTAGCTAGTAAAAAAAAGCATCTGGATGTAACTTTGTAGTGAACCCCAAAAGTTGGAGTTTATTCAATTAAATATTAAGCAGACAATTGAGTGTCCTTTTTTCACTTTACTAGTGAAGAGAGGATACTTAATTTTTTTGTGTTCATGTTGATTATATATTTGAATGTACTTAACTATCACGCTAGGAGCTGCCAAAGTGTATAGGTGGTTTGGTGAGTTTATCGCTAATATGGGACGCTGTATGAGCGAATGAATGAGTGTATTAGTTATCTCCAATGTGGACTAAGTATTAAGTAGAACAAGGAAGATATTGACAAATAATAAGATTATGTTAATATTAATTAAAATTAAATGAGATTACGTAGAAGAGAAGAGTAGCTGCTGATATTATTAAGAGAGCCTTGGGTTGGTGTAACAAGGTTGATGGAAGTATGCGAATATGAACTTGGAGTTCTTGTAGAGTGTAAGCTATGCAAGCGGTCATTCCGTTATCATGGGCCGTTTGTACGGCTATTGAGATAATCGTTGTAAAACGATTATAAATTTGGGTGGTACCGCGTTAACACGTCCCTAACTTGTGAGAGCAAGTTGGGGATTTTTTTGTATAAATAAGGAGGAAAAAGGATGAAGAAAATGGTTCAATATTTAATACTTGGTATTGTATTTGTTGGTAGTTTATTATCAGGGCATAGCTCTGTCTATGCTAGTGAGCTTGTTAAAATTGCGGTCATTGGCGATTCGACCTATGGTATATGGGAAGTCGTTCAAGAGAATTTAGGTGATGAGATACAAATAGAGTTAGTTGATTTAAGTGATCCTGTGAATGCGAATCGTGCGTTACTTGAAGAAGAAGTTGATCTAGCAGTTTTCCAACATTATGCTGCTTTGAAGCAATTTAATGCCGATAATGGCACAGAACTCACCGCATTGACTGAAACGTTTATTAGCCCGATGAATATTTTGTCTGATAATATTGATAGTCTAGATGAACTTCAAGAGTCTGATGAAGTCATCATTCCAGAGAGCCCAACGAACAGAGGACGGGCTTTAAAGGTATTGGAACATGCAGGTTTAATTGAAATTGATGCCGATGCCGGTCAATCTCCGGAGGTCTCAGATATTGTAAAAAATGATCTTAACTTACAAATCAAAGAGGTAGACCAAGCTTTAATTATGTCGGCCCTACAAGATGCAGCCATAGGATTAACTGTAGCGAACAATGTATTGGATGCAGGGCTAGACCCCATTGAAGATGTTATTTATGCGATAGATATTAATCCAGAAGATCAAAGCTTAAAACCATACTTTAACTTAATTGTATCACGACCAGATAACCTAGATAATGAAGTATTCCAAAAAATTATTGAAGCCTATCGTCAAGATAATGTGAAGGAATTCATATTGGCAGAATATAATAATGCAATGATACCCGTGTGGTAGAAGAAATACCCTCAATAGATGTTACTATGATAGCGTTTATTGGGGGTTGTATTCGTTTATATTTATCCAACACAATGTCAACTTGTTATCATTATCGTTTTTTTTGACGAATTTACAATTTTAGTGCAACACTCCAAAAAGTAAAAAAGATTCATTAGGTGACGATATAAAGGTGGATGAAGTGCCATTAACCAAGCAACTCATTAGCAACTACAATAAGACTAAAGCTTCAACTTTAGCAGTGATTCCTGTACCACATGAAGATACTTCTAAGTATGGAATCATTGATCCGGTGAATGAAGTGGAAGCGGGTGTCTATGTGGTGGATATCTTTGTAGAGAAGCCACAAGCTGAAGAGGCTCCAAGTAACTTGGCCATTGGCGGTCGTTACTTATTAAAGCCACAGATCTTCGAAATTCTTGAGAACTTAGAACCAGGTCGAGGTGGGGAAGTTCAATTAACAGATGCGATTGACATCTTGAACAAGACTCAGCGTGTCTTCGCCTATGAATTCAAAGGCAAGCGATATGACGTAGGGAATAAGTTAGGTATGTTAGAGGCTAATATTGAATACGGATTGAAACACCCTGAGTTGAAAGAGGGATTGAAAGAGTACTTGAAGGAAGTTGTGGCAAGGTTTTAGGGGAAAGTTAATTTAATCGTTATTGAGGACCAGTGAGAGTGAGGACTTGCTGGTTTTTTGTGTAGAAAATTTCAAAAGATGAATTGACATTAAATCATATAGTTTTATTTGAGGGGGTGAGGAAATTAAAAAAATAGTTGTTATTATTGCGACAAAAAGTCATTCTAACAGAATGAGTTCGTGCATGAGTACTTCGACATGATAAAGCACTTCTATTTTTGAACGGTCTTCTACGCTTAGATGTTTGTAGCTCATAACAGCTCTTCCGTGTGTATTTGTGGTTACTAACATTTTACACGAACCTGTTATGGGTTTTCTTGTTTGTCGCTATTAATATTACAAGCTATCTCTTAAAATATTAATAGATTCTAAAAATGGCTAATAAGGATAGCATCCCTGGAATAATGCTATCTAATATGCCTTGTAGTACAATCGGACCTTTATTCGAGAAGTTAAAAACTAAAGGAGTACTCACTCTCACCTAGACAGAAGATAGTGCCCCCATCTCCCATCATAAACAAGCCTAGGATACTTGCTGCAGAAATGCTTCGATTCATTGAGCCGTATTGCATGAGTTGAGTCACTGACTCGCGCCCTAAGTGATAACCTCGCTTGACGTTATTGTAACCAACAAAACCAATCCGTTACGATTAAACCAAGATACATCCTCTGAATCGTTCAACCGATAATCAATCCATTAGCAATATCCCATAAAGCAACCTAAAAATTAATCCATATAATATTGGCGAATCTGTCGCTCCTTGGGATAAATTATAACCAATTCGGCTTGTTCCAATAAAAAAACCAGCAAGTCTCCGCTCACTGGTTTAGCAAATCTATAATTTTGGGTTCTAAGAATTATGCTGTCGGTAGGATTTACTCACCGATATTAAAAAGAGAGTGGTTCCTCTACTACCTTTCTTAGTCGAAGAATGGCAGCATATCTTCATTGAATTCATAAGTTAACGGTTTACGTTTGATTTTGTTAATATAACCAAGTTCTTCTAGCTCTTTTAGGTTCTTATCAATTCGACTTCGTGCCATTTCGGTATACTTTTCTAATTCACGATTCTCAAAGGTTTTGTCGTCTAATGAGAAGATGTGTTTTTGTAACATAATGAATAGAATGCTTGATTGATCATCAGTGAAATTATGATCTTCTATATAGCTCGCCATTCTCTTCATTTTTAAATTCGCTAATTCAATATCTTGTATGATTCTTTTTTGACCTTTGATAATGATTTGAAGCATTGATTGGATAAAGAGTGTTAAATCGCCGTAATTTTTTGGTGAGGAAACATCAATGAATGCTTCTTCATATTTCTTTTTGTTATTGAAAATCGACTCTGATAAAGACAATGCACTGAAATCGTCTAATTTATGAGACAAATAGGAAGCTAACAGAAACCGTCCCATTCGGCCATTACCATCATAAAACGGATGGATATACTCGAAATAGTAGTGAGTCACAATCGCTTTAATGACGTAGACACTTTCATCATTATTCATAAAATCAATCAACTTCAATAAATCTTTTGAAACTGTCTCCTCATCAGGATTGCCACGATGGACTGCTTTTTCTTTTCTCTGATCATAAACTTGAACTGATTTTTTCCTGAATAATTCACCATCAGGCTGCTCCTCTTCATCTATTTCATCTGAGACAACTTTATCATAGATGTCTCTAATATCAGATAGAGTTAAAATTTCTAGTTTTTCTGAATTCAACATTTCAAAATACATGTTAATGGTTTGTTTAAACCTAACATTTCTGGTTGATTCTTGAGCATCAATCGCATCACTGATCTCTTTCCTTGTGGATTTAACTCCTTCAATATCATTAGTGCTTTGAATCTCATTAATTAATTGATTGATTAGTAAGTAGTTCTTAGCAGTACCAGGCAATTTATCAATCTTAATCGTTATTTCCCGGCTATTGTACATGATACTTTCCACCATTTTCAATTGATCTGCAGTAGTCAAATAAAAGAGAGGATAATTCAGATTTGAAATTCTGATTTGCTTCTGTTGAGAGTATGGTGTGATGTTTAAATTTGTGACTACGGAACTATACGAATTTATTCTATTCTGATACTCGTTTTCAACATCTTTCGGATGATTATAACTATAAATCGTTAGACTTTGATACATAAAACCACCTCTATGAACTTTATTTTCTAAATTATAACAGTTTTTCATTTATAAGCAATAAAACCTTTGAATACTGACATTCTATTCTTAAATTTTAGATTTTTATATAAATATTAAGGGGGGTTATTAAAGTATATTAAAAAAACAAGCCATTTATCGAATATGAAACGATAAATGGCTTGATAATTGAATTAACATATTCTTAGGTTCTACAATAAATGTTTGAACTTTCTATAACTATTAATAATCTCATATTGCGACCTCAGTATCACTCATAGAAAATTTGATTAAACGATAGAATGTAAAGTTAAATGCGACAAACAAGAAAAACCATAAGAAGTTCGTGTAAAATGTTAGTAACCACAAATACACACGGAAGAGCTGTTATGAGCTACAAACATCTAAGCGTAGAAGACCGTTCAAAAATAGAAGTACTTTATCATGTCGAAGTACTCATGCACGAACTCATTCAGTTAGAATAACTTTTTGTCGCAATAATTATTGCAATTCATCATACTTATTCATATTATGTTCAGTTTTATCAGTTTTTCAAGAGGACCGGCACTCCACTCAGCCAGTCCTCTTTACTTGTTCCTTCGGACTTACTCCTCACCTAATCTCTTTCTAAACCCATCCTCATTCATGGTGATAGATACGACATCTCCTAGAATAATCGCATTATCTGTTGTGTAATTGCGACCATTGATGCGATTGGAGACGAATTTGATCATGTCGTCGGCATACTTTACGCGACGTACGAGGGGTTTTGTATTGTCATCGGCTAAGATAACGACAAGGCTACCATCCGTGATGGTCGTTGTATCTGTGGCTAGAATCAATGATTCTTCGTCGACTTCTGGTATCATGGCGTTATCACCTTGGAGGTAGAAGTATAGTGATTGATCGGTCGGCTCAGTGAGTGATAAGCGGGCACTTATCGAACTGATATACTCACCTTCAATGATTTCTTCCACAATCGGGATAATGACTTTAGTGACTTCTGCTTGGTCAGACCAGGCAAAGAGTTCAGAGGGGTCAATTCCAAGGTCTTTGGCAATGATCGAAGCGGTATCTTGGGTGATGATGGACATATAGTCTGATTCTGTCGCTTCTTTGGGGAAGAGGACATGATTGATGCGTTCAGTAAGTTCTTTTAAGTTTTTGATTTGAGTCAGTTGGAATTCTTTAATTGGGTTAGTTTTTTTCATAATATCGCCTCCTGAACATTATTATAGAGTTTATATTTTTTGTGTAAATATGAATCTTTTCATAGTAAACGTATTCATGTTGTTTTATTAATATAAAATGTATACAATTACAGTATGCGCATGAATAAATTGGTATATCAATTTTAAACTTTATTTATATCGGAGGTACTAATATGATAGATGATAAATTATTAAGGGCTAAAATCATTTCAGCAGGGTTCAATAATGCAACTTTAGCAAAGGAGATCGGTGTTAATCCTTGTACACTTAGTAATCTACTAACAAAGAAAACCAACCCGTCGTATCATTTAATCAAAAGTTTAGTTGAAACATTGAAAATTAGTTCTGATGAGTTTCCAGCCATTTTTATGCCGGATATGGACACGTATTTCTGGTAGTTATCGCATCATGATCATTGAAAAAAATTAAATATAATCATAAGGATAGGTGGATTTATGGCAACAATTCGTAGAATGGTTGAGACCAAGTTCTGGACTGAACCAGAGGCAATTGAAAGATATTCTGCTGAAGATAAGTATTTTATGTTGTATTTGATGACGAATCCGGCATCGACCCAATTGGGAATATACCGGCTGTCTAAGCGTTTGATGAGCTTTGAGTCAGGTTATGAGTTGGCTAAGATTGACGAGCTCTTGGAGAGGTTCCAACATGAGTATGGATTCCTAATCTATTCCGAGAAGACTCAAGAAATAGCGATCAAACACTCGTTAACTTATACCATCGTCAAGGGTGGTAAGCCTGTGAGTGACTTGCTGCTGCGAGAATTATCGCAAGTGAAAAACAGCCAATTGATTCTTGAAATCTACCAGACGATGTATGATTTCTGGGATAAGTCCGAGCGTGCGTTCGATAAGACAATCCAAAAACTCTTTGAACATGAGTTGTTCAAAAGAGATGTCAAGTTGCCATTACCACGGAATGAGAAAGATAATGACATTGACAATGAGATTGAGAATGACAATGATGTGATAATGACTAATGTAAATGAAATAAATAATAAAATTGATATTTATAAAGAAAATGAAGAAGATAATGCGAATGAAAAAGAGAAGGATAATGATAATGAGAATGAAGAATCGTACCTCGAATCGTATGGCGAATCGTCCAACGACTCGTCCTTCAGTCAATATGCCTTTGATCAAGTAGCTGATTATTACACTTCTGCCTATGGTGAATTAACTGCTACGGAGATTGAGATTATAAAGAGTCTGGTAGAGCGACATGCACCGGCTCAGATTAAGCTGGCCTTTGACATCTGTGCACATACTGACGAGCCGATCTTAAGTAGTCAGGCTTATCTCGACCATGTACACTACCGGATGGTAAGCTAAACGCGATTATCATCACGTTTATATATTCATTCATAATTAATATATACCGATTGATAGAACCCCTTGGAACGTTGACTCCATGGGGTTTTCATGTTATCTATGAAAAGGTTCATATATCACTATAACCGTATCCGACATATAATAGTGTAAGGAGGGGATAACATTGACAAACCAACAGTTAGAGTTATTAATTAAACAATACTATCGCTTAATCCATAAAGTCTTACTCGCATGTGGTCAATACGGCAAGCCGAATTATGAGGATTACTATCAAGAATTGAGTATCAAACTTATTGAACTAGCCGACCAATTCAACGGTGACCCTTTAGACCAAGATCGCTATCAATTCGCTGGCTATGCACGAAAAGCATTGACGCGCTATCTCATTGACTTTATGCGTAGAGAGCGTCTGAACAAGGAAGATCCTACACTGACTGAGTATATCTTTGAGACTGAAGATGCCCATTCATCCACGGAAAACCTAACAACAATTCTCAATGAGATTAGTAGCCGTTTGAATCTAAGTGAATTAAATCTAGTCAAAGGTCTCGTCAGTGGTATCACCCTAAAAGAGTTAGCCAATCAACTTGGCGTCAGCCGCAAGACCATCAGCAAACGTAGAGGCCAGATCCAGAAGAAGTTGGAGGATTTATGGGAAGGGATGAGGGGGTAGGGGATGAGAGTAATTATTTTACAGCTTCTTTAAAGGCGTTGGTGGGTGTTCTTATAAGTGGACAAAGGTTTGACTTCATTGTCCAGATTTTTTCGTAGGTGGACAATGATTGAGGTTGATTGTCCACTTTCTATATATTTGATCTGTTTTTGAAGTTTAATTAATAATATTGTTGAATATTATACTTTATAGGTGATGTATTGGGCTGGAATCACTTAAACTGGACAAAGAAGTCGGTTAGTTGTTCACTTTTTGCAAATTTCATGCTGATACTAGGTGTTTATTACACTTAATAGATGATGTTTTAATAATAACCTCATAAAGTGGACAATTAAAATCAATCATTTTAGTATGAAAACGGCAACAATTTTGTGGTTAACTTTACGTGATAAATGACTATAAAGTCAACTATTTATTTGAATTTAGTCAATCATTGATTTATAGTATACATGAAGTGCAGGTAAAATTGTCATACACTAGGATGAGTTGTTAGACAAAGGAGGTTATGTTATGGCAAAAAATTATATATTTGGAAATATTACGCTTGCTAAGCGCACTCATAGAAATCAAAATATAGTTTTGGAAAACCCAATTCTTGTACTTGATGTGCCCTTTTTGCCGACAACAGTATCATTCTCTGTGTTCGGAGCTGTTTTTACTCAAAGAAAGAAAGAAAGATATTTTTTAAAAGTAAAATTAACTGATCAATCAGGATTTGAAGTATTAAATATTGATGGTGATATTTTTGATACAAATAGTACAAATGAGTTTTCTATTTTAGATATAAACATAGATGTGGATGGTGCAATATTTAAAACCACTGGAAAGCACACTTGCCAACTAATTGTTGATGATGAAATCATTGATGAGTATAGTTTTTTTGTTAACAACCAGAATCTTAAATTAGATGGAGGAGGTGGAGAAAATGACTGAAATTATTTCTGAAAAAAATACTTTGCATGCTAATTTTTCACCTAATGTACACATAGCTTTTGATAGATCAGTTTCTCCAACTCGTAAGCAGAGAAATGTAACTTCAATTACTCGTTATGGAAATATATTAAAAAATGATGAGAACCATAGTATAAAATACACGAAAACTATTGAAACTGAATCTACTATTCGATTATTTGTTGAGAAAATTATAAAAAAAGATATAGTTAACAAAGTATACACTCGCGATGACGACGAGGGATACTTATATATAGAAATATATAATGATGATAAATCTATTGAAGAAAATCTTTATTACATAGATATATTAAACGATGAAGCAATGGATAGAAACTTAAATTACATTTTTGTTCTTTCTTAGAGGTGACAAAATGTATGTTTGGAAAGATAATTTAACGATGAGTGAAAAGTTATTAGAATTGATAAAAACTAATACTCAGAACTATCCTTTAAGTAGCATTGAAGCCATTAGTAGAGTAATAATATCGAAGTCATATTATGCGTGCTATAATAAGATTGTGGAACTAAATGATTTGTACGGGCTAGGTAAAAGTAATCCTGGAGAGGGTAGTCATATAAACACAATTGACAGAGTTCAGTTATATGATTCTGAAAAGGGGTTTAGTCCAAATGTTAGGACAGAAATTACAAGAAATATGAGATATTTAAAAGAGAATAGAACAAAGGCAGATTATGAGTTGGGAAGTTCATATCTATATAACATAAAATCGGTTGAAAAACATTTGGCGAAGGCTAAGGATATATTTGAATTACTTGAACATCCTAAAAATACCAACTAAAACTTAGAGTAATCAAGGTTGATGACAGAAATTGTTGTCAATCTTTTTTATTTTAACTTTTTTGTAACACAATTAAATAGGGATCTTTGTCAAATATGGTTGATGAAGAATTATTTCGGTTCTACAATCAAAACATATCCGACATATAATAGTGTAAGGAGGGGATAACATTGACAAACCAACAGTTAGAATTATTAATTAAACAATACAATCGCTTAATCCATAAAGTCTTACTCGCATGTGGTCAATACGGCAAGCCGAATTATGAGGATTACTATCAAGAATTGAGTATTAAACTTATCGAACTTGCGGACCAATTCAACGGTGACCCTTTAGACCAAGATCGCTATCAATTCGCTAACTATGCACGAAAAGCATTGACGCGCTATCTCATTGACTTCATGCGTAGAGAGCGTCTGAACAAGGAAGATCCTACACTGACTGAGTATATCTTTGAGACTGAAGATGCCCATTCATCCACGGAAAACCTAACAACAATTCTCAATGAGATTAGCAGCCGTTTGAATCTAAGTGAATTAAATCTAGTCAAAGGTCTCGTCAGTGGTATCACCCTAAAAGAGTTAGCCAATCAACTTGGCGTCAGCCGCAAGACCATCAGCAAACGTAGAGGCCAGATCCAGAAGAAGTTGGAGGATTTATGGGAGGGGATGAGGGGGTAGGGGGATTGTTTGGATTGCTCTAATCTTTTTTACACATGTCAGAATAGTTATTAATTCTAAGTAAAAAATGGAGTATGAGATTCAGAAATGTTAATGTTCATTTTAATTCAAGAATGATATATTAAAACTAAAGTCTACAGAAAGAAGGTATAGATTAGGTGGATGATCTATTTTATAAGATAGAGAAACAAGCAGATAATTTGAGTGATTTAGAAGAAGTTGTATTCAGATATCTTAGGAAGAATCCTGAGGTTTTTGCACAAGCAACCTTGGATGATATTTCTGTCATTCTTTATGTTTCTACAGCAACGATATCTAGAACAATTAAAAAGTTAGGTTTTCAAAATTTTCAAGAATTAAAATTCACTATCCAACAAGCTATGCATGACAACAATTATAAAGCAAATCAATCGAACAGTATTCAGTCTTACAAACAGAAGACAATTGAAGAACTCCAGAAAACTTTTGATTTGATGGACAGTAAAGTGATTCATCAAGTTGTTGAAGCGATTTATCTATCAAGGTTGGTTGAGGTATATAGTGTAGGGGCGAGCTTACCAATCGGGATCGACTTGAGTCGAAAGTTGCTTTCTTTAGGTAAGAAGGCTAATGGATATGTTGACTGGGATGATCTATTGCGCGTGTGTAAACTCCAAACTAAAAGTGATTTAGCTATTATCATCTCACTGAGTGGAGAGACAAGACATCTGATAGAGTTTGCGGAAGTTTTAAAAGAGAATGAGGTTCCAATCGTAGCTATTGTTGGTACGGCTGATTCGAGAATTGAATCATTGGCGACCTATACTTTATTAGGTTCAACGACTATGAACTATTATCATGATGCAGATATCAGTTCTAGATTATCACTTGTCGCAATTATAGAAACACTGATTGGTTCATACAGTAATTATTTACAGAATTATGAAAATTAATACAAAACTTTGTAATCCCTTACAAAGTTAATGAGACAACTATTAATGTAGTTTTATAATAGTATAATGAATAATAGATAATACATTCTATTAGGAGGGATACAATGGAAGGGAAAAGAAGTAGACCGAGTTTAATGGAGTTTTTCCAAGGATTAGGTCGTACATTTATGTTGCCTGTCGCGTTATTATCTTTTATGGGGTTATTATTAGGAATTGGGAGTGCATTCTCTAGTGCTTCAACCATTGAAGCCATGCCATTTTTAGATAATGATGTTTTGCAAGTTGTTTTACGATACTTATCTACTATTGGTGGATTTGCTTTTACTTATTTACCGGTTATGTTTGCGATGGCTATTCCTTTGGGATTAGCAAGACGTGAAAAGGGTGTCGCTGCTTTTGCTGGTTTTGTTGGTTATACTGTTATGATTTTAGCGATAAACTTCTATCTGTCAGAAACGGGAAGCCTTGCTGAAACAGACGTACTAAGAGAAGCTGGGCAAGGAATGGTTTTCGGTATTCAAACTATTGAGATGGGAGTTCTGGGAGGAATTATTGCCGGTATCGTCGTTTACTATCTTCATGAAAGATTCTATGATATTCAATTACCAGATAGTTTTGCTTTCTTCTCGGGCGTTCGCTTTGTACCGATTATTACTTCACTAACCTTTGCGATTATAGGTATTATCCTTCCAATGATTTGGCCTTTATTCGCTGCAGTGATTCAAGGTATAGGTAGTTTAATTCAAAGATCCGGCGTCTTTGGCCCATTCTTATTCGGTGCTGGAGAGCGGTTATTGCTTCCATTTGGTCTACATCATATCTTAGTAGCTATGATTCGATTCACAGATGCAGGTGGAACAGAAATTGTAAATGGTGAAACAGTTTCTGGGGCATTGAATATCTTCTTTGCACAATTAAATTCTGGTGAAGCTATTTCTGGCGCTGCTACAGCCTTTCTATCACAAGGGAAAATGCCGACATTCATCTTTGGTCTGCCAGGGGCTGCTTTAGCGATGTATCATATGGCAAAACCAGAGAACCGTGCAAGAATTAAAGGATTACTTATCTCAGGAGTGGTTGCTACAGCGGTAACGGGTATTACTGAACCTATTGAATTTTTATTCTTATTCATTAGTCCGTTATTATGGATTTTCCACGTTGTAATGACCGGAGCAGGATTCTTGGTGATGAGTCTTCTAGGTGTATTGATTGGTAATACTGATGGTGGACTTTTAGACTTTGTGATTTTTGGTGTGATGCAAGGAAGTTATACGAAGTGGTGGCTAGTATTGATAGTCGGTGCCGTTTGGTTCGCTATCTATTATAGTGTATTCCGTTTTGTGATTGCTAAGCAAGATTTACCAACTCCAGGTCGTGTTAGTCAACAAGTTGATGCTGAGCCAGAATATACGGAAGCGGAGTTAAATTATACAAAAGATTCCGGATTTAATGCTAAAGAAATACTGGAAGCATTAGGTGGAAAAGAAAATATTAGTTCCTTAGATAATTGTGTTACTCGTTTGAGACTTGTCGTTGAAGATGGTGAAGAGGTTAATGATGAACGCTTAAAAGAATTGGGAGCGTTGGGTGTTATTCACTTAGATAAACATAATGTACAAGTTGTTATAGGAACTAAAGTAACAAGTGTACGTAATGATATAGAGTCATTAATATAGGTGGTGACGATGAATAAAGATAAAACAATAGATTTTGATCAAGTTATCGATAGAAGAAATACCTACTGTACTCAGTGGGATTATGTTCAAGATCGTTTTGGTGAAGAGGATTTACTTCCTTTCACTATTTCTGATACGGATTTTAAACTGCCTGAGCAAGTTATGGATTCCTTATATTCAAGGTTGAATCATCCAATCTTTGGTTACACACGGTGGAATAATGGGGATTTACAAGAATCTATCCATAAATGGTATTTGGAGCGATTTAATGCTGAACTTAATCGTGATTGGATTATTTATAGTCCATCAGTTATGTACAGTGTCAGTCAATTAATTCAGATGAAGTCATCTGTGGGAGACGGTGTTATCATTCAAACACCAGCTTATGATGCGTTCTTTAAAACAATTGAAGGGAATCAACGTTCAGTTATAGAAAATCCACTTATATACAATGATCATTATTACTCCATCGATTTTGAAGATTTGGAATTAAAACTATCTGATTCAAATAATAAAATCCTACTATTCTGCTCACCTCATAATCCAACTGGAAGATTATGGGAAGAAGAAGAATTGAAACGAGTGATTGAATTATGTCGGCAATATGGTGTTTTTATCATTTCTGATGAGATTCATATGGATATTGTATATAAAGATAAAGAGCACATCCCCTTATTGTCATTAGAGAAAGATGACATCGCATTAGTAACGTCAGGGAGTAAAACGTTTAATTTCCCAGGATTAATTTTTTCTTATCTTCTCATTCCTAATTTGCATGATCGAGAGGAGTTTCTATATCGATTAAAAAATAAAGACGGTCTTTCATCAACAAGTATCCTAGGAATGCAGGCAACTATGACCGCTTATAATGAGTTATCTGTGTGGTTGGATCAATTAGTGGCGTATCTTCAAGGGAATATTGATTATGTTATTGAGTTCTTCAAAAAACATTTTCCAGAAGTTGAGGTTAAAGCACCTGAAGCAACTTACTTAATGTGGATTGATGTGTCAACTTTACCTTGGGATATGGAAGAGATTCAACGCAGATTAATTAAAATTGGTAAAGTAGCGATTATGGACGGAGCCATATATGGACACAACGGCGGACAGTTTCTAAGATTGAACATTGGCTGTCCAAGATCTAAGCTGGAAGATGGATTGAATAGGTTGAAGAAGAGTTTACAGTAGAGATAATAAAAAGTATAAAGCTAATTTATCTTTTATAGACAACGCTTAATAATAAAGTCATCATCTCATATGTAGGGGGATGATGACTTTTTTGTTTGATGTAATTTTGGACTGGGGATTATTATATGTAAATTTATCATTCTCAACTTCACCATACATTGCAATATTTATCATAGTTACACTCAATAACTATGATATAATCTATTTTTAAAGGGTGAAGGAGAGGTTGCTATGAGAAAGTTTTGGTCAGGGTTATTAGTAAGTGTGATAACTCTAGGTATTATCATGCCTACAGCAATCAGCGCGAAGATTACTGAGGAGTTATTAGGTTATAAGATTCTTGCCGAGAGTCAAAACAAAGGTGAACTGGTTACGGTGAAGGATTTTAATGTGATTGATGGAGATACGGCGGACTTTATTCTGGACAGAAAAGAAGATCCAAGTATTAAAGCAAGATTCTTATTGATTGATGCGCCGGAATTGAGAGGGAATGAGCCTTACGCCAAGGAATCAAAGAATCGAGTGCGTGAATTATTGCAGTCTGCAGATCTGATCCAAATTGAGTACGAAGGCGCAAAGAAAGACAAATATGAACGTGATCTTGTCCACGTTTGGGTTGACGGTATCTTACTTCAAGAAATTCTAGTCTCAGAAGGATACGCCATCGCGCGCTATATCAAAGGCTACTTACCTAATAGTGAATATGTTCAAACCATCTATGATTCACAAGACTACGCAGCGAGAAATGGCTTCAAAGTATGGACAGGTAAAGACCCAGATTACTTAGCTAAAGCTGAAGGACTAACAGCGACGGTTTCATACGCTAACGCTGCGAGTGAGGCGGAAGAAGTTGTTGAACACCTTGCGGCTGACACAGGTGCAGTAGGCTTTACTGAGAATATTACTTATGAAGATGCTGTCACCGAAGAGCCAGTATACTATTATGAGGAAACACCGGCAGCATCAGTCTACTACGAGAACTGTACAGCAGTACGAGCAGCTGGAGCTGCGCCAATCTATCCAGGTGATCCAGGATTCCAATCGAAATTCGACCGTGACAATGATGGAATAGGTTGCGAGTAGTAATTCATAAGTTAAGAACCAGATATGGTGATAAAAATCACTGTGTCTGGTTTTTTGTTGAATAAATAGCGAAATTTTAGATAGTAAAGATAACAATGTTTTGGAATAGTGTTTAAATTTTTAAATGATAAAATTTTGCCTTTGTATAGGGGATAGTGTGAATGGAAGATAATTATAAATAAATGAAATATGAGTATGTTTTTCTTTAAAAATATTATATAATCAAGTCATTAAATAATAATTAGGAGATCAAATTAATGAGTAGCAAGATTAACAAACGTACGTTAAAAAATTCGTTGATGAGACGGTTATGGAGTCTATAGAAGAGAGTATTGCATATTAGGTGGTGGTAGGGTCTTTCATGTGAGTGCGGGAGTGATCCCGTCTTTAACTACACCACACGAGCATTCACAAGGTCTTTCCCGCGAGTGCGGGGGTGATCCTGGGACCACGAATCATCAACTGCATATGCAGGTATATCATATTAAAGCGTACAAGTGCTTTATAAAATTAGTCTACACGCTTTCTATTCTGATAAAAAAGATAAAAAATTTCATGCGTATTCATTAAGGTTCAATGGCTTACATTGGATGATATTGCATGTTATTAATAACAATTAAACAACATAACAATAAAAACGTTTGCAAATATAGTTTTATCGTATATAGTTATATATATAGATTATTTCATTAAATTTAATACATTAACTGTTCGCGAATGCGAGTGTGATCCAGTATTTAATTTGATGCTGATTAGATCTAAAATCTTTTTCCCGCGGATGCGGGGGTTGTCAGTGTCTTATGGATAAAAGAAAGGCAAGGGTGATTCCTATAAATACAGTAAACCCATATTTATGGGCTAAGAAGAAAGAAGTCAACGGCCAGTTTCTTTGGTTACCTTTAAAGCAACATTTAGAAGATACGCGTCTTGTCATTGATAGATTGTGGGAACAATGGTTGAATACTTCCCAAAAACGACTAATTGTTGAGTCTCTCAGTATTCAGAATGAAACTGTCGCAAAAAATTTAGCTTTATTTCTCGCTGCTACCCATGATCTTGGGAAGGCGACGCCAGTTTTTCAGCGGCAAGAGGGTTATTCATCAAGTAGAGATTTAGATTTAGAATTGTTAGAGAGACTGGAGCGTCAAGGTTTCAGGGGGATTATGAGTGCGAATATTCCTTCGCCCAAGTTATCCCCACATGCTCTAGCTAGTCAAGTGATGTTGTCCTGGTATGGTGTCAGGGAAGATATTGGATCGATTATAGGTGGCCACCACGGACGACCGATTGATAGTTCAAATACATATAGAAAACAGAATAGTTATCTGGAAAATTACTTCCAACATGAAAAAGCTGACCAAACCGCTCACATAAAGTGGAAGCAAGTTCAAAATGAGTTCTTTCATTGGGCGCTCGAGTCAAGTGGATTCACATCGGTAGAGGATTTGCCACAGATTTCTCAACCGGGACAAGTGATCTTAACGGGTCTATTGATTATGGCTGATTGGATTGCAAGTAATGAAGAGTATTTTCCGCTTATCCCATTAGAACAGCTAGTTGGAGAAGCATCTGAGGATCGCCTTATGTCCGCTTGGACAAAGTGGTACAGGACTCTTCCGATAGCGATTAGTTCAAATCAAACGAGTGAAAATCTTTATAAAAATCGATTTGGCTTTGAAGAAACGCGTTCTGTTCAAGTTGCTTTTACAAAAGCCATTGACCAAACGGATCAGCCAGGGATATTCATCTTGGAAGCTCCAATGGGTGTTGGGAAAACTGAGGCAGCCTTAGTAGGTGTTGAACAATTAATGCAAAAGACTGGTCGGAGTGGGATGTTCTTTGGCTTGCCAACTCAAGCAACGTCGGATGGAATTTTCCCACGGATTAACAAATGGTTGGAAAGCATTGGAAAACAATTTCATGAAGATATACAGATTCGCTTGCACCATGGTAAGGCGAACCTTAATGAGTATTTTAGAGGGATAGCCCGAGAAGTAGATATTGATGGGACGGGTAATGGTTCAGTATTTGTCAATGAATGGTTCAGTGGAAGGAAGACAGCGAGTTTAGATGACTTTGTAATCGGTACTGTAGACCAAGTGTTATTAATGGGACTTAAACAAAAACATGTTGCTCTCAGACACCTGGGCTTTAGTAAGAAAGTTGTGGTCATTGATGAGGTACATTCGTACGATGCATTTATGAGCGTCTACTTGAATTCGGCGTTAAGGTGGTTAGGTGCTTATGGCGTACCTGTAATTATTCTCTCAGCCACTCTGGCTTCAGGTATTCGAAAAGAATTGATTAAAAGTTATATGTTGGGGCAAGGTTATAAAATAAGCAAAGAGATTCAATATAAAGATATGTTCACAACGGATACTTATCCTCTGATAACTTATACAGATGGCGAGCAAATCCAACAAATTGAACCATTATATGACGATAACACTAAAGAAGTTAGCATTAAGAAGATTAAAGAGGAAGAACTTCATCCTTTAATCTATCAACTTGCGCAACAAGACGGTGTTATTGGGATTGTTGTTAATACAGTAAGGCGTGCGCAGGAGTTGGCAAGGTATTGTGTAGAAGCATTCGGCGAGGATTCGGTAGAGTTACTGCATTCAAGTTTTATTGCGACAGACCGTATTCAGAAAGAAAAAGAATTGCTTGAGATGATTGGCAAAGGTGCAAAGCGGCCTAAAAGAAAGATTATTATTGGAACGCAAGTAATCGAGCAATCACTCGATATAAATTTCGACACCTTAATCAGTGATTTAGCTCCGATGGACTTATTAATTCAACGATTAGGTCGTTTGCATCGTCATGAGATTGAGTATCCAGAACATCATTCACAACCCGTGTTCTACGTTGTGGGAACTAATGCTGACTTAGAGTTTGAAGCGGGGTCAAGTATCGTATATGGAGATTACTTGTTGGCTCGAACACAACACTATCTACCAGACACGATTGTACTCCCTAATGATATCTCACCACTCGTTCAGAAAGTATATTCTGAAGATGAAATTGTATGGCCAGAAGGTTTGCTTCAGAAATATGAAACTATGCGAAATGAACATCAGAAGAAAATCGATAAAAAGAAGACCAAAGCAAGTGCATTCAAATTAAATAATCCGAAAAATCGGATTAGGACTTCTTACAATTTAATCGGCTGGCTCAATGCTTTGCCCGCTGAAGGGAGTGAAGAAGCAGTCGTTGCGCAAGTGCGAGACATCAATGAAACAATTGAAGTGATTGCAGTAAAGCAAGTGGATTCGGGGTATGGGCAATTCAGTGAAGGCATAGATATTTCGCAAGACATTGATAATTATGACGTTGCATCTGATCTGTCAAGAGAAACACTTCGTCTGCCTCAAGCTTTAAGCAAACCACGTATTATCGATAAAACCATTAAAGAACTAGAGGAAGCTAATAAATCAAAATTGAGACCGTGGCAAGATCAACCATGGTTAAGTGGCTTGTTAGGGATAGTCTTTGATGACAATCAACAATATCGATTGAACGGCTACATATTAAACTATGATACTAAATACGGATTAACTTATGTAAGGGAGTGAGTATATGGAAAGCTTTAATCTTCTTCGCCAACCATGGATTCGGGTGATGAAGAATTTAAAAGGAGAAACAGAAGAATTATCCATTATTGATGTATTTAAACATGCAGATTCGATTATTGACTTGTCTGGGGATACACCTACTCAGGATTTTGCGGTGCTTAGAGTACTCCTTGCAATATTGCACACGGTATATTCTAGGTATAACTATGAGGGAGAAACTCACGTTGATATAGAAGTGGATGACATGATGCGACAGATTGAAGAGGTTGATGAGGATAATGCGACCGATACTTATCAAGAGGAATTAGAAGATACTTGGAAAGAACTTTGGACAACCAAAGAATTTTCTGACATTCTTTATCAATACTTAGAAACTTGGGAGGACCGGTTTAATCTGTTTGATGAGGAGTATCCGTTCTTTCAGGCGACGCTTGAAGATATAGATCCCAACAAACTCATCAAATCTAGGAAAGCAGGTAAGATTTGGGGTAAGACAATGAATCGTCTGGTCTCGGAGAGTGGTAATAAGATTGCTTTATTCTCTCCCAAATCGCATAAACAAAAAGATAAGCTAACTGAAGCTGAGATAGCTAGGTGGCTTATTACTTTTCATGGTTACCCTGGCTTATCGGACAAATCGGTATATGATAGAGAGGAATATACAAAGGCTAAAGGTTGGTTGTTTGACCTAGGAGGCATATATTTAAAAGGCAATAATTTGTATGAAACTTTCTTATTAAATTTAGTAATGATTCATTCTCGTGAAGAATATGCTGGAAAAGTACAAAAACCAAGTTGGGAATTCGAAAGTAGTGAGTGGATTGAAAGGCACTTTAAGGTAAGTCACCCGGATAATATCGCGGAATTATATACCCGATGGAGTCGTGCGATCTATATGGATTCAGAAGTGGATATCTCAAAGCCCTTCTCATTCCAAGTTGTAAAGATTCCAGAAATAGACCATGTGCAAACCTATATCGAACCAATGACAGTCTGGCGTTATAACAAATCTGGAGACAATAAAGATATGTACACACCGAGAAAACACCCACCTCAGCAATCTATGTGGCGTTCCTTTGGATTAATTACGATGCCGGATTCTTTAACTACTGAAGGTGAGCGTAATATTAAACCGGAAGTACTGAACTGGCTAGGGAAAGTTAAGGATATTATTGGCGATTACGACTTACGTATCCAATCTGTAAGTATGAGAGATGATGGTAATGCGACATCATGGATGCCCATTGATGAAATTGTCGATACATTGAGAATTAATGATACGGTCTTAGTAGATGAAGATAAAGAAGGTTGGATTGTCCGCATTACGGAGACAATTGACTTCACTAAAGAAACCATTGAGAGGACCTACCGAATATTCTTAAATGATATACGTCAAATACGCAATCTTGATACCAGTCATCAGTTTATCGCACAAAATATTGAGGCGATGTACTATCAAGTGGATCAGCCCTTTAGAGATTGGTTGGCTTCCATAAGACCCGAGCACACAAAAGCTGAAAAAGTAAGTGAGTGGAAGAATACCCTAAGAGAATTAGTTCTCATAGAATCTGAGAAACACCTAGAGGATGCTGGAACGCGTGATTACTTAGGAACTGTCATCGAAGAAAAGAATGTTAATATCATCACCGCACATAATAAGTTCAAACATTTCTTAAATAAAGAATGATAGGAGGAGTATTATGACAGAGGTTAATGAAGAAAAAAGACTGTATCTACCGTTGTCTTTCAAGTTATTAAGCAGTTAGATGAGACGCGTGAATATAGTTCAGGGAAAGCAGCACTGGCCAACCTAAGGAATTCGATTGGGCGACCTTATAGTCAGACGATTGATATTTGGCCGTTGTTGTTTGAGAAACTTCCAGTGGATTACTTAGGAAGAGGTGAGGCGTTAACCCGCCGAGAGCAAGCGATTCTAACTACCTTGCAACTCTATTCAATCCATCAACAAGGGGTAGAACATAGTGTCAGCAAGGACTATATAAAAGGCAAGTGGAATAATATGGGTGAATCTTTAAGTATCTTAAGGATAGGCGAGGATTCTAAAGCAATTGATCGCCGCTTTAATGTGATGATTACATCTACGACTTATGACGAATTCGTTCATCACTTGAGACAAATGATTCGCTTACTCGAGATCTAAACACCGCCAGGAAAAGGTAAATTATGGACAACTAGCCAGTGATCTATTTTCATTCTTATCAGATCATGATGAAAAAATTCGATTAAATTGGTCAAAAGCATACTATAGCACTAAACATAAGCAAGAAGAAGGAGAAGATAACAATGACAAATAACCGATTATTCCTAGATGTGCACGCAATCCAAACACTTCCACCATCGAACATTAACCGTGATGATACTGGAAGCCCAAAGACCGCACAATATGGCGGCGTTCGTCGCGCCCGTGTGAGTTCGCAATCTTGGAAACGCGCCATGCGAAAGTTCTTCCATGAGAATAGTGCAGAGTCAAATGTAGGTGTACGAACATTAGAAATTGTGCGCTATGTTGCGAATAAAATTCAGACTATTGATGCGTCGATAGAGCATGAAGAAGCAATGAAGATGGCAGATAAAGTGTTGAATACTGCCGGTGTAAAAACAAAAGATCAACGTGCTCGTGCATTATTCTTCATAGGTGATGTTCAAGCAGAAGCTCTTGCGAAAGCAGCTGTAGAGGGAAATAATGTCAAAAAAGAATTACAGGAGTTATTAAATGATAACCCTGCCATTGATATTGCATTATTCGGGAGAATGGTAGCCGACGATCCTACATTAAATGAAGATGCCTCTTCACAAGTGGCTCATGCTATTTCTACCCATGCGGTTCAAACTGAGTTTGATTTTTATACAGCAGTCGATGACCACTCAGTTGGAGATCATGCAGGGGCAGGGATGTTAGGGACACTGGAATATAATTCTTCAACTTTATACCGTTATGCTAATGTGGCTGTTCATGAATTATTGGAACAATTAGAAGATTCGGAAGCGGTTGTCAATACCTTACAATTATTTATTGAATCTTTCGTCAAATCAATGCCAACTGGTAAAGTGAATTCCTATGCCAACCAAACATTACCTCATGCTGTTATTGTATCCTTACGAACAGACCGTCCAGTGAGTTTGGTGACTGCCTTTGAAGAGCCTGTTCATTCAAGTAAAGGACATGTAGAACCTTCTGTTAAGGGGCTGTTCAGAGAATTAACACGCGTTGAGCGCTTTGTAGATCAAGCTGAGGCTGTCTTGTACCTGACATTGGATGATTTTGACTTGAGTAAAGTCGCTTATGAGGGTGCTGTTGAAGAAAAGAATATGAATTCTTTACTTGAAGATACTAAATTAAAGGTAACTGAGTTATTAAGTAAGTCAGGTGATTAAGTATGAAGACACTCTTACTCAAATTCTCAGGACCATTACAGTCTTGGGGGACGACGGCTCATTTTGAAACGCGTCACACGGATCGATATCCATCTAAGAGTGCTGTGATAGGGTTAATTGCTGCAAGCTTAGGGTATCGACGTGATGAGGATGAAAAGGTTCAACCATTAAATCAATTAGACTTTGGTGTTCGTCTTGACCAAGAGGGTAGTATGCTAAGAGATTACCATATCGCGCAAAAATATAAAGCGAATGGAGCCTTTGACCGAACTTATGTAACGAACCGTTATTACTTAGAAGATGCAGTTTATGTAGTAGCCATTGGTCACGAGGATGATACTTTGATAGAACGCATTGAAAATGGTTTGAAGTATCCGTACTTTCAACCCTTTATGGGAAGACGTTCGTTACCATTGCCGGCTGACTTTATTATAGGAACTTATGAGATGTCTGTTCTGGAATGTCTTGAAAATCATCCATGGCAAGCAGCTAATTGGTATCAGCAGCAACATACTAATTTATTAAGTGCTTATGTTGAATCAGAGTTAGCTGAAGAAGGAATTCGAAGAATGCGTCAAGACCGAGTAGAATCTTTCTCACAAATGAACAGGCGGTTCGGATTCCGAGGTGAAACTGAGATAACAATCAGAGTTACGACGAATATACTTGAAAAAACAACGGACGATATGGAACACGACCCTTTTGATGTTTTTGGAGGTGGAAGCTAGATGTATATGTCACAAGTTGAGATTGATATTAATAATAGACAGAAAATTAAAGACTTAACCCATCTTGGTGCGTATCATAATTGGGTAGAGCAGAGCTTTCCCGAAGAATTCTCTCAGAATCTAAGAAGTCGCAAGTTATGGCGAATTGACCAGTTAGCTGGTAAACATTACTTATTAATTGTAAGTGAAAGTAAACCAAGTATAACAAGGTTAGAGAGATACGGAGTCGAAAACAGCGGTAAAACTCAACCTTATGACCAATTCTTGGAATCGATTCATGAAGGAATGAAAGCAAAATTCAAAGTCACGTTGAATCCTGTATTCTCACAGTATCAGTCAACTAGCGAACGAGGAAGAGTTATTCCGCTCATCTCAGAAAATGATCAGATGGAGTATCTACTTAGACGTAGTGAGAAAAATGGTTTTCACCTATCAGCTGAGGACTTTGTTATCACTAACAAAGGCTTTAAAATATTGAAAAAATCAAACCAACGTGCTCTTCGATTAAGTAGTGCTACTTACCAAGGGGAGCTAGTGGTGAGTGATGCAGATCTATTCAGAAAGACTTTAGCAGAAGGAATCGGCAAGAAAAAGGCTTTTGGTTTTGGTTTAATGACAATTATTCCCGAGAAAATCTATGAGTAAGCAAAACGGTGCAAAGAAAACAACACTGACCGAATTGCCTCGAATAAGTGATCGGGTGAGTTTTATCTATGTAGAGCATGCTCGAATTAATCGACAAGATAGTGCGATTACAGTAAATGATAGTCAAGGGATGGTTCGTATCCCAGCCGCAATGATTGGTGTATTATTATTAGGACCAGGAACAGACATTACACATCGAGCAGTCGAGTTGATTGGCGACACAGGAACCAGTATGGTCTGGGTTGGAGAACGAGGTGTTAGGCATTATGCCCATGGAAGGGCACTGGCAAGGTCCAGTCGTTTGTTAATGAAGCAGGCCAGCTTAGTATCAAACCGCTTAAGTAGGCTTGCAGTTGCTCGTAAGATGTATCAAATGCGTTTTCCTCATGAAGACGTGTCAGAATTGACCATGCAACAGTTGAGAGGGCGCGAAGGAGCTCGAGTTCGTGGTGTGTATCGTGCCCTATCACGAAAACATAAAGTAGCTTGGTCAAAGCGTGAGTATGATCCAGATAACTTCTTGGATGGGACCCCTATTAACCAAGCGCTCTCAGCAGCACATGTTGCTTTGTATGGCTTAGTTTATAGCATTGTTGTTGCATTAGGAATGTCGGCTGGACTAGGATTCGTTCATACTGGCAATGATTTAAGTTTTATCTATGATGTGGCTGATCTGTATAAGGCAGAGATAACCATCCCTATAGCTTTTGAAGTTGTGGCTTCAAGTATTCCGGAGGATGATATTGGAAGGATTACTAGATTACGTGTTCGAGATGCATTTGTCGACGGAAAGCTTATTAAACGCATTGTAAAAGATTTGCAATATTTGATGGAAGTGGAAGAAGATGAATTGATAACAGCGGATGTTCTCAATCTTTGGGACGATAGGGATGAGCTAGTGAAGTACGGAGTCAGTTATAGAGAGGTGGAATAACTATGCCTTTAACTGTAATAACTCTTAAGAAAGTTCCTGCTTCCTTACGAGGAGATCTGACCAAATGGATGCAAGAAATTGCTCAAGGCGTCTATGTAGGTAACTTTAATAAAAAAATTCGCGAGCAACTATGGGAACGTGTAACCCAAAATGTTGCTACAGGCGAAGCGACGATGAGCTATGCCTATCGCAATGAAATAGGTTATCAGTTTGAGACCTTTAATACGGATCGTAAGGTGATCGACTATGATGGAGTGCCGCTTGTTATGCTCAGGGCACCGGATACTGTTAATGAAGATAGCAATCTGAATTATGGTTTTAGTAATGCGTCTAAGTTTAGAAAAGCACGCAAATACTCAACGAATAAAGTTCAAACAAAAGAAGCAAAACTTTTGAACTATGTAGTTGTGGATATTGAAACAACGGGACTTGATTATAAGGCATGTGACATTATTGAGATTGGAGCTGTTAAAGTTGAGAGTGGAGAAATTAGTAAATTCCAAAAATTAATTAACATCGGAAAAGAGATACCGGAAACTATTACGGAATTAACAGGAATTACTCACGGACTCCTTGATAGCAAAGGGGTGAGAGTCTCTGACGCACTGAATGAGTTTGTTGAATTTGTTGGAGATTTTGATATAGTTGATTATGGAATAGACTACGATGTCACGTTTCTAAATGAAACGCTAAAAAAATTGGATCAAAAAGTCTTGACGAACAAAGTATATGACTTGATGCGCTTTGTCAAAAAAGAAAAACTTTTTCTTTCGGACTATAAGTTGCAGACAGCCTTAGGTGGATACGAGATTAGTGATAAAGTGACACATCGTGCATTGGAGGACGCTGAATTGATTTATCAATTATCAATCAAAGTGAATAAATTTTTGAACTTGATAAAAGATAAATAGCGTTGCAATAGGGATCTATAACTGTCTTTCCCGCGAGTGCGGGGGTGATCCAGTGTGGAAGCAATTGAAGGTATGGTTACGGATGTCTTTCCCGCGAGTGCGGGGGTGATCCTACATATTTTGCAGTTCCAGTTCCAATTCAGCTGTCTTTCCCGCGAGTGCGGGGGTGATCCCGATACCCGCATTAGATACAGCAAACTGGCCTTGTCTTTCCCGCGAGTGCGGGGTGATCCCGCAAACAGTGGAATGGAGACCCATGTCAACGGGTCTTTCCCGCGAGTGCGGGGGTGATCCTGAGCTTAGTAATGTAACAGTGGCAACTATATATGTCTTTCCCGCGAGTGCGGGGGTGATCCTTGCATTCACTTGGGATCGTGAGCCGATTTATGGTCTTTCCCGCGAGTGCGGGGGTGATCCTGACTCTGGAACTTGCTCCATCGTAATCCAACCGTCTTTCCCGCGAGTGCGGGGTGATCCCAACCCGCAAGGCATGGCAACAACACCGTTCAAGTCTTTCCCGCGAGTGCGGGGGTGATCCCAATCATCAAGAATCACGAACGCTACTGGCGCAGTCTTTCCCGCGAGTGCGGGGGTGATCCTCTGTGACCCTGAAATTTAAATATGCTTCCGTAGTCTTTCCCGCGAGTGCGGGGGTGATCCCATCATTCCTATTAAGTAACATTATACATTCCTGTCTTTCCCGCGAGTGCGGGGGTGATCCTGACCCATCACTAAACTTGCAGTTCGATAACCAGTCTTTCCCGCGAGTGCGGGGGTGATCCTAAAGGAGATTAATCAAGATGAGAAAAACATATGTCTTTCCCGCGAGTGCGGGGGTGATCCTAACAAAAGCTCCTACATACCATTGAACTAGCCGTCTTTCCCGCGAGTGCGGGGGTGATCCTATAGCGACCTTCTAAACCTTCATATTTTTTGAGTCTTTCCCGCGAGTGCGGGGTGATCCCATCACGCTCAATCATTTTAAGTTGGAAGTCTTGTCTTTCCCGCGAGTGCGGGGGTGATCCCTAGAAAAGGCGGTGACAGCATTTTACGATGGGGTCTTTCCCGCGAGTGCGGGGGTGATCCCGGCATGTTGCCTGTATCTGTGATAAATAAACCGTCTTTCCCGCGAGTGCGGGGTGATCCCCTCGTCCCAATCCATACTGAAACGAGATTTGAGTCTTTCCCGCGAGTGCGGGGGTGATCCCTTAATAACTTCGGCAATCTTATCTTTCGTACCGTCTTTCCCGCGAGTGCGGGGGTGATCCTCTATTCCGTTCGGCTCGATAACCGTTCATGTCGTCTTTCCCGCGAGTGCGGGGGTGATCCCGTCTTAAATCATTAGATTTTTCAACCAACTAGGTCTTTCCCGCGAGTGCGGGGGTGATCCCATGCTCACGATAGACACTCATACTAGCGACTAGTCTTTCCCGCGAGTGCGGGGGTGATCCTAAGAACGGATTAGAGGACATAAAAAAAGCCCGGTCTTTCCCGCGAGTGCGGGGGTGATCCTATCGAAAATTTGGAGTGGGTGACGAATGTTTGTTGTATTTTAAAAGTGGTCCATTATTCGGCAATTTGCCGTTTAAAATGGGACCACTTATTTTTATGCTTACCATACATTATTAAATGGATGGAGGCAGAAGGAGTGATTAGGAGAATGAAACAGTTTGATGTCATCTCTAGATATCGCCAAGGTGAATCTTACCGGCATATCGCGAGAGAGTTACGGATTGATCGTAAGACGGTGAAAGCCATTTGTGTGAGATATAAAGAAGGGATGGATGCTTTAGATGTCAGTAGGAATGAACAAGAAGTGGAGAAGGCGACCGAACAACTTGTTTTAACTCGGTCTTACGACAGTTCAAAGCGAAGAACACGGACCTATACGCCAGAAGTCGAAGCACGGATGAAAGAATTATATCAACAAGGAATTGGGGAAAAATAAACGGTTAGGCCCGCATAAACAAGCCCTAACTGCTATCGCTGTGCATGAAATTCTCGCTGAAGAAGGGCATCCCATTGGTTACCGCACCGTCGCTCATTACTGGCGGCAATTGAAACAAAAAACGAGAGAAGCCGTTATTCGCCAAGAGTATCCTTTAGGCTATCGGGTAGAATTTGATTTTGGCGAAGTTAAGCTGAGATTGCAGGAAAAGTTCCAACCTATTATTTAGCCGTGTTTGCCAGTCCTGCTTCTGATTTCTATTAGGCCTATTTGTATCTGAATCAGAAACAAGACGTTTTTCAAGACGCGCATGTTCAATTCTTTGAGATGGTGGGAGGCGTGTATCAGGAAGTGGACTATGATAATATGCGCAATGTCGTCACACGCTTTTTTGAACGCAATGAGAAAGAAATTAATGAGTCACTGCTTAAATTATCTTTATATTACGGCTTTGAAATTAATGTGACGAATTGTTTTGGCGGGCATGAGAAAGGAACGGTGGAAGGAAGAGTCAGACATATCCGCCAACAATGCTTTAGTAAGCACTATCAATTCTCATCATTAGAAGCGGCTCAACAGCACTTAACCGATCAGTTAATCCAGCTGAATCAAGCGAGTCAGATTGTTGAGGAAAAGAAACACTTACTGAGCTGGCGCCCTCCCTTTGAATTAGCCCACATGGTTCAAGGGCGTGTCAATAAGTACCGTCTGATTCAATTTGAAACCAATGCGTATTCGGTTTCTGACTACTTAGTAGGGCATACCATCCAACTAAAGGTCTATCATGATTACTTTGTCGTTTATGCCAACCACGAAGAAGTCTGTCGCCATCAAAAAATAGAGGGCACTCATCAGTATCAGCTTGACATATACCACTACCTCAAGACGCTGATGAAAAAACCGGGAGCGTTAAAACACACTTTAGTGCTCAAACACTCGCCAGACTTGAAAGCCCTCTATGACTTGTATTATAAAGAAAAGCCCAGAGAATTCCTAGACACATTAAATCAGTGTCGCAGCTTACCGAAAGATAAATTGATACAACGACTCTCACAGACAAGTAGTGAGCGGAAGATGAAAGCTGTCTCTCATGAAGCCACTGCCATTACGCATGCCATCGAAGCAGACTGGCAGCGACTCAATGTATTATATGGATTGGAGCGTGTGAAGCGATGACAATTGAAGAAGCAGCCAGAGAATTAAAATTAGCTTATATCCGTCAACATTATCAAAGCTATCTCAAAGAAGCCAACCAACGGGGATTAAATTTAGAAGAAGCCTTAAGAGAATTATTGCTTGAAGAGGTCACGCAACGACGTGAACGCAGCTATCAGCGTCGAATTAATCAGGCCAAGTTTCAACAGAAGAAGTACTTAGCGGATTTTAACGATAGCGTCTTTGAAGAACAGACCCGTAAACAACTTCGCGAATTAAGCTCCTTGGAATTTATTAAACGCAAAGAAAACGCCATATTGATTGGAAATCCTGGGACAGGTAAAACACACTTTAGTATTGGAATCGGTATTGAAGTCTGTTTACAAGGTTATAATGTTCAACTCGTGAATGCCCCAAACTTAGTGATTCAATTGAAGGAAGCAGTGACACAGAGCCAGTTTATCCGTTTAAAAAAGGCGGTTTGAAAGAGTCGATTTGGTGATAATCGATGAATTAGGTTACTTGTCTTTTGACGAATCGGGCGCCGAGCTCTTATTCAATTTACTGTCCAACCGTAATAATAAAGGGTCGATTATGATTACGACCAACTTAACCTTTGATCGGTGGCAAGAATGTTTTAAAGACCCTAGTCTAACGGGCGCTCTTGTAGATCGCTTAGCCTATCAGGCATATGTTCTCGATATGCGTGGAGAAAGCTACCGCATTAAACAAACAAGTTCATGGATTGAGTCCATGACCACATAATATGTTGCCGCAAAGTGGTCCACTTTTGAATAGCAAGGTGGACCATTTTTCAGTTGACATTAACATTGACTTAGGCGTAAGCCAAGCCCATTAGAAAAATGATAATGAGTAAGCTTGGTGCGTAGGCACCAAGCAACCTTCTTAATTAATCAAACGGAAGAGGCTGGGACAAAAGGTCCTGGATTCTAAAATAAAAGAGAACCTACATTTTCTGTCAAAGAATTTGTAAGTTCTCTTATTTTATTACCTTGTTTTTTGCATATTTCTTCAGATTGTTGGCCATCAAGACCAACCCAATGTCTGTTTTTACCTTCGATTTACCCCTTAGGTTAAATCGTGTGAATCCTAAATTAGCCTTTATCTGGCCAAAGACTGGCTCAACATCAATCTTTCGTTTGGCAAAGATTGTTGAACCTTCTTTAGATAAAAGCTTTTCTGCTTCTGTATTTTTCAAAATTTGATACTTCTCATTATAGTAAAGCGCCTTTTGCGGCGCATTCTCTGGATCTGTTGGTTTATAAACCGCTACTTGAGAAGTATAGCCACTCAATTTATTTCTCCGTTTGGATTGATGGCTGTAGTAATAGATCGTACCGTCTGGGTGCGTAAAGGTCTTTTCTTCTTCATTATAAACCCAATTTCCTAAGTTTTTATCTGATGTTTTGTGTTTCTTTTTTTGGTCTTTATCAAATCGGTTGTATTTAATAAGATGGTCAATATCATTATCGTCTAAGTAAGTTAAGTTTTCTTCACTACCGTACCCTGCATCAGCTACAATGCGTTTAGGTCGATGAGGAAAGGTTTCGATAAAAGGTTGTAGCGTCCGTGTATCCGTCGGATTCGGAAAAACATCATAATGAAGAACAAATTGATTTTCTGTACCAATCTGAATATTATACCCGGCTTTCAACTGACCATTCATCATAGGGTCGTCTTTCATTCGCATAAACGTCGCATCAGTATCTGTTTTTGAGTAACTGTTTCGACCATCGAACGTCTCAAACTGTTGATGATACTTTCGTTTTCGAGGCAGAAAATCCTGGCTCACTTTCCGATGATGTTTCTTGAGGCGACGACGAGCTTGTTTACGAGGATCTGGTCCTTTTACAGGATTCTCTTCAATATCTTGTGACAGTTTTTCAACTTCTTCAATTAGTTCGGTAATCTCTTGAAGCATAGACTCTTCCAATTCCAACTCTTCATCGTATTGAATACCTGCATCAACCATCGGTTGAATTTCTTCAAAGTAATATTCACGAGCAGATGTTTTCAGACGTTCCGCAAATCTTTCCGTTGCTTTTCTCCAGACAAAAGTATACTTATTGGCATTGGCTTCAATCTTCGTCCCATCAATAAAGACATTCTCTAAAGTGATTAGTTTTTCCAATTTTAATTGAATTGTAAATTCGATAAATATATTCTCTAAAAGACGACTACAGTTGTCAGAAGAACGAAATCGATTAATCGTGCGATAGCTAATCACTTGTTGGGCAACAAGCCATTGCATCGGTAGATTTTCTTCCATCATTTCTTCAATCTTTCGACCACTAAAAATACCTTTACTGTAAGCATAAAGAAGAGACATGATGAGTGGTTTTGGGTGATAGGCAGGACGACCGTCCTGAGTCTCAAAAATTTTAAAGTAATGATCGTCCAATGAATCGACAAAGTTATAGATAGAAAAAACAATATGGTTGGGATCAATACAAGTAGATAATTCTAATGGAAGTGAAGTTTGATTCATGTTATAATGTACGTACATAAAAAGCACCCCTTTAATGTTTAGTGTCTATTTACTAATATTATATCAGGGTGCTTTTTGTATGCCTAATTATATATAGCAAAAACGACGAGAAAATTAGTTAATCTAATTTCTCGTCGTTTTTATTTAGTGGCTTTTGTCCCAGCCTCTATCCTAAATATAATGAAGATTCGCTCCAGTGAGCGAATCGATCAAGTGGTAGATGGGCTTAGTGAGCACAATGGTTGTGGTAAGTGCCTGGTAAATGGGTTAGTGAGCACAATGGTTGTGGTAAGTGCCTGGTAAATGGGTTAGTGAGCACAATGGTTGTGGTAAGTGCCTGGTAAATGGGTTAGTGAGTGTAATGGTTGTGGTAAGTGCCTGGTGAAGGGGTTAGTGAGTGTAATGAATGGGGTGAAGTGCCTGGTGAATGGTTTAGTGTGAACAATGAGCCTGTCATTCTTCATAGTAGGTTAGTTTAGTGTGAACAATGAGCCAGTCATTCTTCATAGTAGGTCATTTTAGTGTGAACAATGAGCCAGTCATTCTTCATAGTAGGTTAGTTTAGTGTGAACAATGAGCCAGTCATTCTTCATAGTAGGTCATCTTAGTGTGAACAATGAGCCTGTCATTCTTCACAGTAGGTTAGTTTACTGTGAATAATGAGCCAGTCATTCTTCACAATAGGTCAGCTTAGTGTGAACAATGAGCCTTGTCATTCTTCATAGTAGGTTAGTTTACTGTGAATAATGAGCCAGCCAATCTTCACAGTAGATCAGTTTAGTGTGAACAATGAACCAGTCATTCTTCACAGTAGGTCATCTTAGTGTGAACAATGAGCCAGCCAATCTTCATAGTAGGTCATCTTAGTGTGAACAATGAGCCAGCCAATCTTCATAGTAGGTCATCTTAGTGTGAACAATGAGTCAGCCATTCTTCACAGTAGGTCATCTTAGTGTGAACAATGAGCTTGCCAATCTTAACAGTAGGTCATCTTAGTGTGAACAATGAGCCAGTCATTCTTCATAGTAGGTCAGCTTAGTGTGAACAATGAGCTTGCCAATCTTCACAGTAGATCAGTTTAGTGTGAACAATGAGCCAGCCAATCTTCACAGTAGGTCATCTTAGTGTGAACAATGAGCCAGTCATTCTTCACAGTAGGTCAGTTTAGTGTGAACAATGAGCCAGTCATTCTTCATAGTAGGTCAGCTTACTCTGATTTTTAATCTACCAAACTTCATAGTAGCCTTGCGATTTTACTAGGATTTCAAAATGAGAAAGTGAGTGATGATATGAGTAAGTATATATTTTTAGATGTTGATGGAACTTTAGTTTCTTATGAGAATGCATTGCCAGATTCAGCTGTTGAAGCGATTAAGGTTGCTCAAGCGAATGGGCATAAAGTATACACCGTAACTGGCCGTTCCAAGGCTGAGATGTATCAAAATATTTTAGACATTGGATTTGACGGTTATATCGGTGGCAATGGTAACTACATTGAGAGTGACGACGAAATTCTTACCCACAAGACCCTATCATTAGAGGAGACAACAGCGATTGTTGATTGGCTACATGAGCGTGGGCTGGAGTTTTACCTTGAATCTAATAGTGGCTTATATGAAAGCGAGAACTTTGAAGATCGTGGTCAACAAACGATGCGTGACTATATAGCTTACAAAGGAAAAGAAGGTTCAGAGAGTATAACAGTGCGTGATGCTTTCCCAGAGATGTTATTCGGTGAAGGATTGTGCCGCGATGATATTAATAAGATCAGCTTTATATTAGAAGATTATCAAGATTACTTAGATGCCAAAGAAACTTTTCCCCACCTTCAAGCAGGGACTTGGGGCGGTGTAGGTGAGAAAGCCTTATTCGGAGACTTAGCATTGGCTAATATTAATAAGCGAACGGCTATTGAATATCTTCTTGAGGTGAAGAAAGTTGATCCCAAAGACACCTTTGCTTTTGGAGATGCCAAAGTAGACTTGCCGATGTTTGAGGTTTGTGAGATTGGTGTAGCCATGGGGAATGGTGGCGAAGAGATTAAAGCAGCGGCTGATTATATTACCGACGCAGTAGAAGATGATGGCTTATATAATGCATTCAAGCATTTTGACTTAATATAGAAATTATGACAAGGGGCATAGATATGACAAAGACAGTATTTCCAAAAGGATTTTTATGGGGTGGAGCGACAGCAGCCAACCAATATGAGGGAGCTTATAATGAAGATGGTAAAGGATTAAGTGTACAAGATGTAATGCCTAATGGTATTATGATACCGCCAACTGAAGAGCCAACAGAAGATAACTTAAAGCTAGTCGGAATTGACTTTTACCACCGTTATAAAGAAGATATTAAGTTATTTGCTGAGATGGGCCTCAAAGTCTATCGTACGTCCATTGCTTGGTCACGTATCTTCCCGAATGGTGACGAGACAGAGCCGAATGAAGCAGGACTTGCTTTTTATGATGCGGTCATTGATGAATGTCTGAAGTATGGTATTGAGCCATTAATTACTTTATCTCATTACGAGACGCCACTTCACTTAGCGAGAGAATATGATGGTTGGAAGAATCGTGAATTAATCGGCTTTTACGAGCGTTATGCCCGTACCGTCTTTGAGCGTTACAAGGACAAGGTTAAGTATTGGTTAACTTTCAACGAGATTAACTCAGTGCTTCATGCACCCTTTATGAGTGGTGGGATTGCTACACCGAAAGAAGAATTATCTGAACAAGACTTATATCAAGCAATACACCATGAATTAGTAGTAAGTGCTTCTGTTACAAAGATTGCTCATGAGATTAACCTTGACTTTCAAATTGGTTGTATGGTTCTAGCGATGCCAGCTTACCCAATGACACCAAATCCTGAAGATGTATTAGCTTCGCGTCAATTTGAAAACAGCAACTACTTATTCTCAGATATTCACGTGCGTGGAGAATACCCAGGATACGCTAAGCGTCTATTCAAGGAAAAAGGCATTGAAATTAATTTTGCCGAAGGGGATAAAGAGTTATTGAAAGAGAATACCGTTGACTTTATCTCATTCTCTTACTATATGTCAGCAGTCATGGCTCATAATCCAGAAGACTATGATTCAGGGGTTGGAAATATTATGGGTGGGGTAAACAACCCTTACTTAGAAGCCAGCGAATGGGGTTGGCAGATTGACCCAGTCGGTCTTAGACTTGTACTGAATGAATTCTGGGATCGTTACCAGAAACCATTATTCATCGTAGAAAATGGTCTAGGAGCTAAAGATGAATTAGTTGAAGGTGAAGATGTTGAACTAACTGTTCATGATACTTACCGTATCGATTATATGAAGAGTTACCTGCAACAAGTCGGTGAAGCGATCAAAGACGGTATGGACTTAATGGGCTATACATCTTGGGGATGTATTGACTTAGTTTCAGCATCAACGGCTCAATTGAGTAAACGTTACGGGTTCATCTATGTAGATCGTAATGATGATGGAACAGGTTCATTAAACCGCTACAAGAAACAATCCTTCTACTGGTATAAAGATGTGATTGAATCGAATGGAGCTATCTTATTCGACTAAAGTTTTTTCGTAGTGTAATAGAATAAATGATAAAAAGACTCATCCAGTTTAGACTTTCATTCGAATATTGAAAGATTAGGCTAGATGAGTTTAACTTTTGCTTTGATGATAAATATTATGTAGATAGGTCGACTTTATTTAGGGCCAATTTAATTAAACCTTGAAGGTAATAATGTTTAAAATCATAAGAAAGATGGATATTGACTGAGATATCATAATCGAAGACTTGGGAGATTTTTTGATTCAATTGGGACTCAATGGTCGTTAGATTCCAAGAAGTTGGAACGAATAATAAAATATCACTTGGATCATAAAGGCCAACCATCGATTGAACAGCACCTTCGATGACTTTGACCCTGGATTCCTCCGCTAGAGGAAAAGGTAAATCATACATAAAGGGCAAGTGTTTCACTTCGCCACTTAAATGATTATGCCCTTTGAATATCCACTGATTAATGACTAAAGCTCCACCTGGCGGAGTAATTTCCGGAAAGTAGAGGCCTGAGACGATCGGTGTATTCTCAGAAGAAAAACCTAAAGTCGCAGCGTTGACATCATTTTCAATAAAGGATGGGATATTTATCGTTTGAGTGGATGAGTTGATTTAAGTCAAGCTGCTTAAACGAGTCAAGCTCCATAATTTTGAGTCGATTATCGTGTTCGATACCTGGAATTCCTGAAATAGATAGGCTGATTTTTGGGTACTTATCTTTTAACTCAACTAAGTTTTGCTTAAAGTTTTCCTGGGTCACTGAGGTTAACTCTAACAGGTCAATAATTTGCCCGAGGAGATTAATGACGTAAAAATCAACCACCGTTTCGCCTTGGCGTTCAATAAAAAGATTAATTAAAATAAACTGAAAGTCAGCATTAAACTCATAGGCTGTTGCATAACGGCCACCGGTTTCGATGGGGTTGGCTATTTCAGTAATGACTTGGGTGGCTAGGAGTTCAGGAATTAATTTGTTGATCGTGACAACACTTAAGTCGGACCTTGAGGACAGCTCACGCTTCGTTAAGGGCTGGTCACTCTCCCTTAAGATTTGGATAATTAAATTTTTGTTATTTTCTTTGATGTTTTTAGGTTGATAAGCTTTCATGACTATCCTCCTTCTCATTCATCATAGCAAATATCTTCATAAAAAACAGCTTTATTCACTAGGCAGTTATCTTTAATTGTCATAGTAAGCTATCTCTGTAAGCACTTATTAAACATTATTAAATAAGTTGATTGACCATAAAAAAGGAGTGATTTAATGTTTATTAAACATATCGCGCTTTGGGTAGAAGATTTAGAAGGGATGAAGACCTTCTATGAGACATACTTTAATGCTCAAGCTAACGAATTATATTACAATCCCAAAACCAAATTCAGCTCGTACTTTCTGACCTTTGAATCAGGAAGCCGACTAGAATTAACCACCAAAAAATTCTTATCTCAACGTGCGAGCGATAGCCTCGGTTATACTCACTTGGCCATGGCGGTGGGAACAAAAGAAGATGTGAATCATTTAACGCAACGCTTAGTCGAAGATGGCTATCCATTATTGAATGGTCCCCGTACAACCGGAGATGGTTATTATGAAGCGGTTATTCAAGATCCGGAAGGTAATTTAATTGAATTGACAACGACGGAATAGTGAAGGAGTTAGTTTACCTTGAGAATCTGATTCTAAACAAATGTTAGCTGGAACTTGTATATGACCTCAGCTATTTACGATGAAGATAGTGATTAAGTAGGTAAACTGCTCGCTCAAGAAATTAATCAGACAGAAATAAGGAAAAATGAAGAGATTATTAATTTAAAGTGCCATTGATTAGGTAAAACCGGTGACCGCTTCTATGTTGCTATCCCTTTTGTATGTAGTTTCTGGAGTCATATTGAGAGTGGTATGTAAGTGTCCGTGGTGGTTATTCGCCACAGTCATAAAAGCACGTATCTGTCCGTGGTGGTCATGTGCCACGGTCATAAAGGCTATTAAGTGTCCGTCGTGGTCATTCGCCATGGTCATAAAGGCTATTAAGTGACCGTCGTGGTCATGTGCCACGGTCATAAAGGCTGTTAAGTGTCCGTGGTGTTTATTCTCCACGGCCATATAAGCAGGTAAGTGACCGTGGTGGTTATTCGCCACGGTCATAAAGGCTGTTAAGTGTCCGTGGTGGTTATTCGCCACGGTCATAAAGGCTATTAAGTGTCCGTGGTGGTTATTCTCCACGGTCATAAAGGCTATTAAGTGACCGTGGTGGTCATGTGCCACGGTCATAAAAGCTATTAAGTGTCCGTGGTGGTTATTCTCCACGGTCATATAAGTCAGTAAGTGTCCGTCGTTAAATTTGCCACGGTCATATAAGTCAGTAAGTGTCCGTCGTTAAATTTGCCATGGCCAGATAAGTCAGTAAGTGTCCGTGGTGGTTATTTGGCACGGTCATATAAGCAGGTAAGTGACCGTGGTGGTTATTCTCCACGGTCATAAAGGCTATTAAGTGACCGTGGTGTTTATTCCCCACGGTCATATAAGTCAGTAAGTGTCCGTCGTTAAATTTGCCATGGCCAGATAAGTCAGTAAGTGTCCGTGGTGGTTATTCTCCACGGTCATAAAGGCTATTAAGTGACCGTGGTGTTTATTCCCCACGGTCATATAAGTCAGTAAGTGTCCGTCGTTAAATTTGCCATGGCCAGATAAGTCAGTAAGTGTCCGTGGTGGTTATTTGCCACGGTCATAAAGGCTATTAAGTGACCGTGGTGGTCATGTGCCACGGTCATAAAAGCTATTAAGTGTCCGTGGTGGTCATTCGCCATGGTCATAAAGGCTGTTAAGTGTCCGTGGTGGTCATTCGCCATGGTCATAAAGACTGTTAAGTGTCCGTGGTGGTCATTCGCCATGGTCATAAAGGCTGTTAAGTGTCCGTGGTGGTCATACGCCACGGTCATATAAGCTGTTAAGTGTCCGTCTTGAACATTAACCACGGCCAGTTCAGCTAGTTTGTATCTGTCATAAAAAGATATCCCCGCCAATTTAATTGTGGCCCGTAATTTTATCAAAGTTATTCGCATGATTATTGATGAAGGCAGGGAAAAGTGGCAACAAGCACGGCCAGGCTATTATCAAAGCAAAGCGTAATTTAACAAGAATTAGGAGGGTTATTATGGTATTTGCGGATTACCATGTTCATAGTGATTACAGCGATGATTCTTGGTACTTAATGGAAGATGTCGTCAAAGATGCGATTATGATGGGGTTAGAGGAAATTTGTTTCACGGAACATGTAGATTATGGAGTGAAAGAAGATTGGAATCCGGAAGATGAGTTTATACCAGGCAATAATCAAATTGTAAAAAATGTTCATTATGAGCGATATTTTGAAGAATTAGATCATTTAAAAGAAAAATATAAAGAGAAAATTTCAATAAAAAAAGGACTGGAATTTGGTATGCAAGTGCATACGATTCCTCAATATGAGAAGCTGTTTCAATCGCAAAATTTTGATTTTATTTTGTTGTCTGTTCATGAGATTGAAGACCAAGAATTTTGGACGGGTGCCTATCAAAAAGGGAAGACGGATCATGAAAGTTATGTGCGTTATTATGAGGAACTTTTTGAATTAGTGAAGCGGTATAAGGATTATAGCGTCTTGGCGCATATGGATTTAATTCGTCGGTATTTGGATAAGGAAGTGGATTGCTTTAATGACCATAAGGAAATCATCACTGCGATATTGAAGCAAGTCATTGCGGACGAAAAGGGCATTGAAGTGAATACTTCTCATGTCCGATATGGTGTGAAAGGTCTGACACCATCGATTGAAATATTAAAAATATACCATCAATTAGGTGGAAAGATTATTACAATCGGCAGTGATAGTCACAAGCCGGAGCACTTAGGCTTTCGAATTAAAGAATCCCAAGCCATCCTTAAAGATATTGGCTTTACCCACTTTTGTACCTTTGATAACATGCAACCCATCTATCACACCTTATAAGATAATAAACCCTCACCCCGTGCGTGAATACAAGTAGGGTGAGGGTTTTGTTTGGTGTTTATTTATTTGGAAAGTGTTATTGATTAGATTCTAATAAACTTCGACGACTACAAAATTGTTATAATATAAAATTTGGTCAATACAAAAGTGGTTATCCTTAGAAAAAATTGAAGTTAATTTTATTATAATAATTTTGTGAGAAAATTAGTTAAAAAAGTACACCAGCCTGACATTCAGACCAGTGTATCGATTAATATATGGTGATTACAGTCTCCAGTAATTGTATCCAGCCTCTGTAAACTGATCTTTGTTCAAGATGCTTTTAACGTCGATCACAATACGTTGGTTGTTAGCTAGTTCATCATTGAATAGTTGTGTGTAATCAGCGAAAGTCAGCGCTTTGAACTCATCGTGTCCAACCGCCAAGATAATCGCATCCGCATCATTGATTTGATCTAGGTTGGTTAATGTCACACCATATTCGTGTTGAGCATCTTCTTCATTCGCCCATGGGTCAACAATAATTGGTTCGATCTCGTATTCGCGTAAGCGAAGAATAATATCATTGACTTTTGAGTTTCGCGTATCCGGCGTGTGTTCTTTAAAGGTTAGACCTAAGATAACCACTTTAGACTTGATTGGTGTTTTACCAGATATAACTAATTTCTTAATTAATTTATCTGCAATATAAGTTCCCATCTCATCATTAATTTGGCGACCGTTACTAATAATTTGACTGTGGTAGCCAAGTTTTTCAGCTTCGTAGATAAAGTAATATGGGTCAACCCCAATACAGTGTCCACCTACTAATCCCGGTGTGAAGCCAAGGGCATTCCATTTGGTATTCATAGCATCGAGCACATCTTTGGAATCAATCCCCATACGGTCAAAAACTAAGGCAAGCTCATTCATAAAGGCAATGTTGATGTCACGTTGAGAATTTTCAACGACTTTGGCTGCTTCAGCGACTTTAATGCTGGGAGCTTTATGAACACCTGCTTTGACAACAATTTCGTAGACTTTAGCAATTTCATCGGTGTACTCAGCTTTTGAAGCCGAAACTATCTTAGTAATGGTTTCGAGCGTATGGACTTTATCCCCTGGGTTAATACGTTCTGGAGAATACCCAACGATGAAGTCCTCACCGTGTGTTAATCCAGATTCTTCTTCAAGTAGAGGGATACACACATCTTCAGTGACACCAGGATAAACCGTTGATTCATAGACTACGATAGAACCTTTAGTTAGGTTTTGACCAATGGTGCGCGTAGCACTGGTAATTGGCGTTAAGTCCGGTGTTTTATCATGGTTGATAGGCGTTGGTACTGAGACAATTAGGAAGCTTGCTTCTTTTAATTTTGTAGCATCGTTAGTAAATTCTAAGGTCGTTTCTTGTATGGCTTCATCACCTACTTCTTTAGTAGGATCGATACCGTTTTTGTATAAGTCAATCTTTTGTTGGTTATAGTCATAACCCATCGTGTCCACATGCTTAGCGAAAGCAATAGCAATGGGCATTCCTACATAACCTAAGCCAATAACGGCTAATTTTGTTTCTTTATTGATTAATTGATTATATATTTTCATCTTTGTCTCCTTTAATTACGCTGTTAAGTTGAACTATATCCGTCACATTATATCAGATAATCCACGGATTGTTGACTAATCTGATTATTTATTTTGTTGGTATCAATTTCAGCTGAAATTTGAGGAGATAATCAACTAGCAATGATGTCTTAAATTAGCTATACTAGATTTTAGATGATATAGAGGAGGTCTGTAAATGTCTAAAATTCGTAAAGCTGTTATACCTGCAGCCGGTTACGGAACGGGATTTTTACCAGCGACAAAAGCGCAACCGAAAGAATTATTACCCATTGTTGATAAACCAATTATTCAGTTCATTGTTGAAGAGGCCTTTGCTTCAGGTATCGAGGAGATATTAATCATTACCGGTAAGCATAAGCGTGCGATTGAAGACCATTTCGATTCTAACCCTGAATTAGAAGACAACTTAGAAAGTAAGGGTAAGACAGAACTTCTGAAGCTCGTAAAGGATACGACGAAAGAAAACCTATTCTTCGTTCGTCAATCTTATCCTAAAGGACTGGGAGATGCGATAGGTCATGCGCGTGCCTTCGTGAATAATGAACCATTCGTTGTCCTTCTAGGTGATAATATAATCAAAAGTGAAGTTCCAGCAACTAAACAACTCATTGATCTGTTTGAGAAAAACAAATCGGCTAACCTTGCGGTGGTTGAAGTCGCTGAAGAGATGGTCAATCGATATGGTGTGATTGACATTGACCGCCAAGACGAAGAAGATCCATCAGTTTATACTGTGAAGCATTTCGTTGAGAAACCGTCAGCGGAAGAAGCACCGAGCAATTTAGCCATAGCGGCTCGCTATGTCCTCACGCCAGAAATCTTTGATATTTTAGCTAATTTGGAACCGAGTGCGGATGATGAATTACAACTAACAGATGCTATCGAAGAGTTAAACAAAACTCAACGCGTCTTCGCTAAGAAAGTAGAGGGAACGCGCTTTGACGTAGGGGATAAGATGGGATTCATGCGAATGAGCCTAGCATACGGACTCGAACACGAAGAAACATCCGAAGAGTTCACTGAATACCTAATCCAACTGAGCAACCAATTACTCGCAGAAGATGAAGAGTCTGCTACTGAAGTTGAATAAATAAGAATAAAACACTCAGAATCTCAGTAAAATGAGATTCTGGGTGTTATTTGTATGGGTGAGGCGTGGTAATTAATGTCCGTCGTTATTGAGTGCGACGGTCATAAACAGGGTAAACTGTCCGTGGCTCGAGTTCCCGACGGTCACAAACTAGCTAAACAGTCCGTGGCGAATAACCGCGACGGCCACTTACAAGTTTAACTGACCGTGGCACATAACCACCACGGCCACTTACAGGGTAAACAGTCCGTGGCTCGAGTTTTCGACGGTCATAAACAGGGTAAACTGTCCGTGGCTCGAGTTTTCGACGGTCATAAACAGGGTAAACTGTCCGTAGCTCGAGTTCCCGACGGTCACAAACTAGCTAAACAGTCCGTGGCGAATAACCGCGACGGCCACTTACAAGTTTAACTGACCGTGGCACATAACCACCACGGCCACTTACAGGGTAAACTGTCCGTGGCTCGAGTTTTCGACGGTCATATACTAGCTAAACAGTCCGTGGCAGTAGTTCTCGACGGCCACATACTAGCAAAACTGTCCGTGGCGCATGTTCCCGACGGTCACAAACTAGCTAAACAGTCCGTCGACCAACCTCCCGACGACTACATTTGCCACTCACCTTACACCAATAACTTATTCCCCTCATTTCGATTTGTATTTAAACAAATTTTCTTTAATGTAGTGGAGAAGTTCTTTCTTTTCTATAATCGTTTCAATTGAACTGTTTTTAGAGAATCTTAATTCATTGGTTACTTTAACGTACTTTAAAAATAAGTCGATATCTACTTTATGCGGCAGGCGATATTGCTTAAGATTACCATTATTAATGATGAATCTAAACGCTGGATTATTCATAAACGATCTCAACGATACAGAGTTCGACCGGGTAGATAAGTAGGCATACCAATCCGTTGTTATTTGATATCCATAATATAATTGAGATAAAATTCGCTTGGTGTTGCCTGTGAATTGGATTGTAAGAGATTGGAAATGATTGAGTTCATTCACTTGGGCAGCGATTCTGAGATTAATTTGTTGGCTGCTAGTTTTGGAAGTTAAATCCTCAATCGTTGAAATTTGACAATCCACAAGTTGAGTAAGATTCAACCAATCAGAATGTTTACTATTATCGCGTTTTAAACGCAAATAAATATGATTTTTATTAACAAACGGAAAAACAGTTCGTGGTTTGTTATAAGCTGATTGAATATATTTAGTCCACAGATCATAATCGTATCCATATTGGTTGATGAATAATTCACGCATTAATTTACTGGTCGTCCATTGACTACGATAGATATTCCCAAGATGATCAAAAATCAAGCACCCATAATCCGGGTGGATATGACGTACATGCATAACATAACTAATCGATAGAGTAGGAATAAAACTTGCATCTAAATCTAGCGAAGATTGGATAATGTTGAAAATTTTATGGTGAGTTAGATTATAGGGTGATAGTTTTATATGAATCGAATGAGCATGCAAATGACTGAACATTTATCTTAGTTCCTTTCGGTATCAAATAATGATGGTAAAACTATGAATATATATAATATGTTATATATCCATAAATATATCATACAATTAAAAATTAAGTAATATATTTAATGAAAAATATAGACTGGTAAATTGTGAATGTTAACAAAATTGTAGTAAGCATTTTCATTATAAACGAATCCAGCCTATGGGCTTATAAGAGAATAATTCAATCAATCGTGGTATGATTATTAAAAGAATGGAGGGGGAAGCGTCTTGGCTAGTAGAACAGCAGTCATTCAGTGGTATCTTGATCGAGAAGGTAAGATATCTTATGCAAAAACTGAAGAAGAACGATTAGGTCCTGATACCTATGACAGTGCAAGTGCCATGTTCTCAGCATTGATTGCGGGCTACTTCCTACCATATGGGACAACATTAGGAACAATGTCGTTTCTATATCAATTAGACAATGTCTTACTATATGAGATTAGTCGCAATGAGATACAAGCGGGAGATATTTTTATTGCGGGTTTTAGACGCGATCATCTGACTGAAAATGCCTATACCGGTGTTGCTTTGGACTTCCACCGGGTAATCTATTGTATTGAGAGTGCGGATGGTATTGTTCAATCGACGAATCATGGTTGGCCAAGCCGTTCAGTGAAGTGGTACCGGCTAACAGAGCCTACCATAGCCAATAACAAGCCACGTCGGTTGAGAAGTGGCAAGCGAATTTTTATTAAATAACTTGCATTTTTTAAATTTATAGTGCAATTTCATCCGGAAAAATAATAAAAACGATAAAAACTGTGTCTAAATAATTACAAGTATGTAAAAAGATTGTAATTACTTTATTGACGTAATGTTTGATGATAAAATGAATGTGAAGTGTCTGATATAAATGAAGAAGGAGCGTAGTGACATGAAACTAAATAAATTCAAGAAATTAGGCCAATCCCTATTAATGTTATCAGCTGTTGCATTGATGCCAGTATCAAACGTTATAGCTGGAACGAGCCATACAGTTCAAGATGGCGAGTGGTTATGGGGGATTGCTAGACAATATGGTGTCACAGCATACGATATTCAAGCAGCAAATGGACTAACTAGTGATTGGCTTGATGTTGGAACGGTACTGGCAATCCCATCAGCTGGGTATGCAAGTGGAACTGATTATGATTATGACTATGGATACAGTAGTGCTTCAGGGGTACATACAGTATCTTCAGGTGAAACTCTGGACGGCATTGCGAATGCTTACGGTATCACTGTGGACGAATTAATGGCATGGAATGGCTTATCAAGTAGCTGGATCGATGTCGGAGACCAATTAGTGCTATATGGCGATGCATCTGTCCCATCATATTCATACGATTATGACTATTCTTATAGTGGTAGCTCATATGACCACGCTTATACGATTCAACCCGGAGATACATTATCAGGTATCGCAGCGGTTTACGGTGTAAGTGTGTCTGAATTAATGGCCATGAATGGTTTAGGGTCAGACTGGCTAATTGCTGGAAATTCAATCTCAGTACCAACTGGACCAGTGAATTACCAAGCCCCATCAGCTAAATCATCAGCAACAGCTGTAGATGGTGTGCATATTGTTCAATCTGGTGACATTCTATCAAGTATTGCCTTAACTTACGGAGTGACCGTAGATGAATTGCGTGCATGGAATAACCTATCTTCAGATTGGTTAGATGTTGGTGACGTGATTTACGTGGAACCTAATGGTGGGCCAGTGAATACAGCGCCAGCGGAAGAGACACCTTCTGAAGAAACTGAAAAGCCTGAAGGAACGACTACTGACAGCAATAACCGTGTAATTAACTTAGCTGACTTACCAGAAGCAGCTCGTCCAGAAATTCACACAGTTAAAACTGGCGAAAACGTGTGGCGAATTGCTGAACAATACAACATTTCAGCAGACAGTTTACGTAACTGGAACAAGTTAGAAAACGATTCGGTAAGAGTAGGCCAAGAGTTATTCGTGTCTAACCCTGCTTTAATACCAGATGTTCATCAAGTACAAAAAGGTGAGAACCTGTATACGATTGCGATGGACTACAATACAACTGAACAATTAATTATTGAGTGGAATGAGCTTGAGACCAATGAAGTGGTTGAAGGTGATGTATTAGTTGTATCAGATCCACGCCCTGAAACGCATGAAGTGGAACCAGGTCAGACATTAGAACAAGTGGCTGAACAATTCAATATTACTCTTGAGCAATTACGTAGCTGGAACGGTATTCCAGAGACAGTTACCATCGTAAATGGTACTTTAATCGTATCTAACCCAACAGGAACTGATAAAGAACCAGTTGCCCAAGAACAAGAGCCAACAGAATCTTCGGAATCGACTGAATCTACAGAGTCGACTGAATCAACTTCAGAAGAATCTGGATCAGAAGTAGCCGACGAATAAAAATAAATTTAAATAAAATTTCTAGCCAAACTTTCAACTTATTCTGAAAGTTTGGCTTTTTTTGAGTTTCAGGCCTAAAATGACACACAAAAAAGCCAATCTCATTCAGATTGGCTTTTTCATCGTCAATTTATGAGTGAATGCTTTTATCCAAAGCTATTCCAAGCGGCATATTGTCCGGCAATAGTTCCAGTGACAAAGGCAGCTGTAATATTATAGCCTCCAGTATAACCATTAATATCAAGAAGTTCACCACAGAAGTAAAGTCCGTTCATTAATTTTGATTCCATGGTCTTTGGATCAACTTCTTTAGTTGACACGCCACCACCCGTCACGAAGCCTTTCTCAATCGGTTGTGAGCCGTGGGCGGTTAATGGGAATGTTTTAACCATAGTCCATAAGGCTTCCACTTCGCTGTGGATGAGTTGTTTATAAGCTTTAGTTCCGTCAATAGTAGCTAATGAACAAACGACTTCAGCCATTCGTTCTGGCATCCATTGTTTCAAGATATTCGTCGTTTGACGGTCGCGCGACTCTTCCGCAACAGCTTGTAGTTGCTCAACCGTCTCATTAGGGATAAGGTCAATCGACAAATGACAGATGTCTTCGCCCGTTGCGTGTAAGTATTGGTTAACATGACCGCTACATCTTAATATAGCAGGACCCGAATAACCAAAATGAGTAAAAATCATATCCATTTGGTGGTGGACAATGGGCTTTTGTCCAACCTCGCCGTTCCAAACGGTGACGTTCACATCACGTAAAGAGACGCCGCGCAGTAACTTCTCAGTAATGATACGATCATCTGAAAGTAAAGGGGCTTCGGTAGGGTAGAGCCGTTCAATGGTATGTCCTGCTGATTTTGCCCAAGCATAGGCGTCGCCGGTAGCACCGGTTTTGGGATAAGCGCGTCCTCCGGAAGCAAGGATTATTGATTTGGCTGTAATCGTTTGGCCGGATGCTGTTTGGATTGCTTGAACTTGTTTGGCTTGTCGGTCATAGATGAGCGATTCAACGGATTCTTTCATCATAATAGTCACATCTAAGGCTTCAATCTTGTCGACTAAAGTATCTAAGATCGTGCGAGCTCGGTCTGTGACAGGGAACATGCGACCGTGGTCTTCTTCTTTTAATTCAACACCTGCGTCTTCGAAGAAATGGATAATATCTTCTTGGTCGAATTGGTTTAAAGCACTGTATAAGAATTTTCCATTACCTGGGATGTGTGTAATTAAGTCTTCCCGTGTTGTACGGTTGGTTACGTTACATCGGCCACCCCCAGACAGGAGCAGCTTGCGACCTAATTTAGGGTTCTTCTCGATCAATAAGGTCCGTGCACCTTGGCTAGCCGCATTAATTGTCGCCATAAGTCCGCTAGAACCTCCACCAACGACAATCACATCATAATCAGTCATTTTTCCACCTACTTCTTTTTAATCAGAGTTATTATATCAATAGATGGCTAGAGTTAAAAGAAAATCATTTATAATTCAATTTGAGCGAATTTAACGCGAGCACGATTATCAAGGGCTTTGGTGAATTGATAACTTAATTCAAAATCCACCATCCCATGAATGACCGACCCAATTCCTACGAATACGACTAACAAAGTGAATAGATCCATGGTGAATGGTGTACCAAGACCAACAAATAGGTAAACAACGACCACTTCCGCTAAGGCGTGGATTAAGTTCACAAGTAATGAGAATAAAAAACGAGAAGAGGTCTTAACTAGAGCAGTACGGTGGTGCTGTAAGTAATAAGCCCCAATTGTCGCAAAAATAACATGTGTCAAAGCACGAAAAACAATGATAATGGGAACACCAGAGACAAAGAAGCCAACCGTGGAACCTAAGGCTACAATGGCAGCGACCGCGGGCGATCTGAACATGGCCATCATCGTTGGAACATGGCTAGCTAAAGTATAGGATGCCGGTCCGATTACTAATTTAATTGGCATAATTAAAGGGATTAATATCGCTAAAGCTGTTAATAAGCTTGTTAATACCATATTTCGAGTGGAACTTTGTTGTGTCATAATAAGAAACTCCTTTGATTTATATAATTTTTTAATTAGTATAGCGAACTAATGCGACATGTGTCAAGACACTTGGGTTGAATCTGGGGTTTCGCGATGATACTCAAAATTTTATTTGAACATCATGCTTTATTATTCACCCTAAGAGGGGTATAATAGTCTTAAGAAGGAGTGAAGAATATGGCGCAACTAAAGTATGAACCTTTAACAGAACCCATTCTAACTTGTGAAAAAGTCTTTGAAGTTCAGAAAATTTACTCTCAAAAACAACTCCAAAAAAGTTATGATCGTAGCTCCATTGGTCGTGGCGCCATTGGTCATGTCATCTCACTAGATGATGAGCAAATTATCTTACTAAACCAAGATGAGCCGAGCGACAATCCAACAGTGATTCAACATCTCTTAGAGGACTTGCAGTTTGAATTAGCTAAGTTAGTTAAGCAAGAACCAACGCTACGTCTATTAGACCGCCAAGAGAAAATGGTGAGTAAATACCATCGGATCATTCAAGCGATTCTAGCATTACCAGAAGATAAAGAACTCGATGAAGAAGAAGAACGCGATTTAATCGCGGAAAAACTTTCTTGTTAATTATTATGTAGAAAAGAGGCAACCATGGGACAATTATTTTACGAAGGACAAGCTGTTTCGAATTTGGCTTGTGAGATGGGCTTTCAAAGACGTGAAGTGACTTCCAAAGAAGCGCTCCAAGCTTATTATAATCAAATTTCCAGACATCCACGAGCGGTCGGTCATGTGTTGAGTTTAAACGGCCAACAAGTGATGTTGATGATTGAAGATGAGCCGAAGGACTATCCACCAGTTGTTCAACATCTCTTAGAGGACTTACAAAGAGAATTAACCAACCAATTAAAGTACGAGCCAACCATCTCAGCAACCAAACGCAAGCAGCGAATTATCAATACTTACTCGAACATGATTGATGCGATTGAAGCACTGCCTGAAGATAATGGTGAAGTACCAATCAAAGACATCGAATTAGAAAGTGTCAATGATTAATCACTCATAATAATATGAGTAACGGTACAGTCAAAAAACGAGGTCCAGGCTGACTGACTTTGTTAATATGGCTTTACGAATTACGTCGCAATCTCACCAAGGGAAGTAGATAGGGCAGGGGACAAGGTGGCTGACATAAAGCATCCGATGGCGGGCGGTATTAAGCTTCGTTCAAAGCGCGAAAGAAAAAGCACTGCCAACCTGCATGATGTCTTAGAAGATACAGAATGGATAGCTGAGGAGTTGCTTACGCTTACAGCCAGGATACATGAAGAAGTAGTAGAGACTGTTAAGATTTTGCTGAAGGCTGGGGGCAAGATTACTTTACCTACTGAAAGAAAGCTAAGCAAAGCCCAATAAGACAGTCAGTAAAGTTGGCGGACTTAGCCCATAACTCTAATCAATCAAGGCTAAAAGAACTCGCAATTTAAGATAACGAGCGATTACAAAAGTATAAAAAAGTGAAAGCTTTTCTACAAACGAAAACATAACTAAAAGGGGTACGATATTATTTATCGTACCCCTTTAACTTAATCTTCAAGAAGAAGAATATTTTCTTTTGCAAGAGCGTCTTTAATGGCATTGAATTCTTTCAGCGAAGGTGTCGTGATCGTATGGGTATGGATGCCATTTGTTAGTGAGCTTAACATTTCACCTTCATATTCAGCCATTTGTTGGAGGAATTGATGGACGTCTTGTTTGGATTGGATTTGTAGGGAGGCCTTTAAGATGCCATAGACAGGGTGTTCCACTTCCACATCTTCGACAATCCCATTCAATTCGGTAATAATAGATAGTTCTGTACCCGCTTGTTGGGCGTCGTGGTAACAAGCAATTTTGCCACGGTATCTGCCTTGAGATTTTGATGATGCTTGGGTGGCTAAGATGTAACCTTGGTTCGTTGCAATGATTTCAATATTTTGTGCGCGTAAAAGAGCAATATCTCCAACGATCACTTGTCGGCTGACACTGAATTGGTCCGCAAAGTCGGTAGCTTTTATTGGTGAACTGGCTTGTTCAAGTAAAGTTAGAATATGACTTCGTCTGTCGCTAGCTTTCATTCCATGCCTCCATCTTCTAAGAATTGTTGGTTATAGTATATCACAGAGTAAAAAATAATTCGAAAAAAGTTACAAAGATAGCTTGACGAGATACTAGTTTTAATAGTACAATAACTGACGGTATTGTTTACCCCACTAGAGAGCCCCGGAAACTCAATAGTAATGTAAACAACTAGATTTATAAATGGAGGAAAATAACGTGCGTCAAACATATATGGCTAAGAAAAATGAAGTTGAACGCAACTGGGTAGTTGTAGATGCGACTGATATTCCATTAGGTCGTCTTTCAACAGTAGTAGCGTCAATCTTACGTGGTAAAAACAAACCAACATTCACACCTCACGTTGATACTGGGGATTTCGTAATCGTAATCAATGCAGAGAAAGTTGCTTTAACAGGTAAGAAAGTAACAGACAAAATGTATCACCGTCACACAGGTCACCCAGGTGGATTAAAATCTACAACTGCTGGTGATATGCGTGAGAACAAACCTGAGCGTTTAATCGAATTATCTGTAAAAGGTATGATTCCTGATACTCGTTTAGGTCGCAAACAATTAACAAAATTACATGTCTATCGTGGAGCTGAGCATAATCACGCTGCTCAACAACCAGAAGTTCTAGACATTACAAATTTAATATAAGGAGGGAAATTAATTCATGGCTAAAGCACAATATTTAGGTACAGGTCGTCGTAAAAACGCAATAGCTCGTGTCCGTTTAGTGCCAGGAACTGGTGTATTCAACATTAACAACAAATCACTTGAAGAATACATCCCATTCCCTCACTTACACGAAGTTATGAAACAACCTTTCGCGGTAACTGAAACATTAGGTACATACGATGTATTAGTTAACGTTAACGGTGGTGGAGTTTCAGGTCAAGCAGGAGCAATCCGTCACGGTATTGCGCGTGCATTATTAAATGTAGATCCTGACTTCCGTCCATCATTAAAATCAGCTGGATTACTTACTCGTGACCCTCGTATGGTTGAGCGTAAGAAACCAGGTCGTAAGAAAGCTCGTAAGAGTTCACAATTCTCAAAACGTTAATCGTTGTTATATCAACGTTTCAAGCGCTCTCTGTTATGGCAGAGGGTGTTTTTTGTATGTCTATTAAAATCGCTTCGAAAACCTAAATTTTTAATTATAGTGGTACCGCCTTTCGCTTCGTGGAAGCTACAGGCTCGGCTGACTACTCATTCCGTTCTTGGCACTATAATAAAAATTTGGGTTTTCTCCGTTTTGAGGGAATCATGATTATGAAGCTTTTTGGTGGATGACGTTGCTAGGAAGATTGGAAATTGAAAGTTCCGGTTAGAGCAGGTAAAGCGGAACAATGGTTTTTGAAAGTTCCGGTTAGAGTGAGTAAAGCGGAACAATGAGTTTTGAAAGTTCCGGTTAGAGCGGGTAAAGCGGAACAATGGTTTTTGAAAGTTCCGGGTAGAGTGAGTAAATCGGAACAATGATCTTTGAAAGTTCCGGTTAGAGCGGGTAAAGCGGAACAATGGTTTTTGAAAGTTCCGGGTAGAGTGAGTAAATCGGAACAATGATCTTTGAAAGTTCCGATTAGAGCGGGTAAATCGGAACAATGAGTTTTGAAAGTTCCGGTTAGAGCAGGTAAATCGGAACAATGGTTTTTGAAAGTTCCGGTTAGAGCGGGTAAATCGGAACAATGATCTTTGAAAGTTCCGGTTAGAGTGAGTAAAGCGGAACAATGGGCCTAAAAAAATCTTTAATACATAATCCATAAAAAAATTATCCTTCTTTGGTATACTTATTGGAGAAGGAGTCATGGTTTTATGGAGTAGTAGGGGAACTGTTTTTTATCATCTAAGAATGGGATGAAACTGATGATAATTAAAGAGCTGAATGATTTGGCTTTAGATAATCGACAATATTTTTATTAGATATGTCGATTGTTGGGGATGTCTTGATTGAGGTGTGCTATCCTTTGCGAGTCAACTACGATATTTTTGGGAATACCGACAATTATGTGCACATCCATATTTTTCTTGATATAGCTGAAAAGCATGATGATTGGAGAAATAGGATATTGAATTATTTAGAAGAGAATTATATTTTTAGAAAGGGAGAATTTTATTGAGAAAATTAATGGCGCTAATCATTTTCTCGCTCTTTCTCGTTGCTTGCGAGAGTTCGAATTCTGAGTCGACTAAACTTGAAAGTGTTAGTCAAGAGGAGTCGTCAATGAATGAAGAAGTCGTCGTTGAGATACCTGAATTGTCGCAAGATTATAGTGTTTACGAGGATATGGATCATTTGATTCAAAGTGTAATTAGCGAATATGAATTGAATCCGGCTGCGGTGTCAGTGGCTTTCTATAATTATCAAACGGGAGAAGAGTACTTATTAAATGAACGAGAAACTATTCAAGCAGGAAGTACAATAAAAGTAGGCTTGGCTCGTTTGTACATGGATTTAATTAGTGATGGGCAACTGACTTTACAATCTGAGCTACCCTATTCAGAATTTTTATATGAGGATGGGGCAGGTCCTGTAACTAATGGCGAGAAGAAGGCAGCTTATCCAATCTATGAGTTATTTTATCATTCTTTATCCAAATCAGACAATACGGCGTTCAATATTTTATTCTATTATTATCAACAAAATTATGGAAATGTCTACCAAGCTTTGCGTGATATGAGTGGCTTGGAGTTTGATACAGCGGATGATTCGTTAGTAGGTACGGCTGATGCGCATATGTTATTGAATATATTGAAACCCATTGGTTCTGAAAGCAAGTACAGTTATATACTAACCGCATTAAGTGGAAACGAGAATGCCGAATATTTTAAAAAATATGTGCAAGATGGCATGTATACAAAATATGGAAGTATTAATGGCTCGATGCATGATACGGGAATCTACATTGAAGGGGATGAGCCAGTCTATGCCTTGGTTGTTATGACGAATGGGCAAGGGACGGTCGAAGATTTTCTTGGTATGATGAATTATCGGATCTATGAATGGACTCAATATCAAAATTATCTCGCCGTCACGAATGGTTGAATGACGTTTTGGGAAATGTCTTAGAAAAAACGAAGTGTTGATTATACTGGAATTGACTAGAGTCGAGGACTCTAAACTCAGCTGTCTGCTTAATCCGTACAAGTAGAAGCTTTATGGACTGATGTGCGCCAGTTTGTTCTTGTCACTATAATCAACACTTCTTTTTTCTCGCTTTGGTTTGAGAGGATTTTGTTATTGTGGATAATAAAAAGTCTTAATGTGAAGAATGGCCATGTCAATGTTCATAGTAATTAGGTCTAGTATTAAGAATGGTCATGTCAATGTTCATAGTAAATAGGTCTAGTGTGAAGAATGGTCATGTCAATGTTCCTAGTAAATGGGTCTAGTATGAAGAATGGTCATGTCAATGTTCATAGTAATTAGGTCTAGTATTAAGAATGGCCGCATCAATGTTCCTAGTAAATGGGTCTAGTGTGAAGAATGGCCATGTCACTGTTCATAGTAAGTGGGTCTAGTATGAAGAATGGTCATGTCAATGTTCCTAGTAAATGGGTCTAGTGTGAAGAATGGCCATGTCACTGTTCATAGTAAGTGGGTCTAGTATGAAGAATGGTCATGTCAATGTTCATAGTAATTAGGTCTAGTGTGAAGAATGGCCGCATCAAAGTTCATAGTAAATAGGTCTAGTGTGAAGAATGGTCATGTCAATGTTCACACTAGCTATCTTTTATATCACTACATATTAATGAATGCAGATTTTATCTGATCATTAATATGTTTTTTATGCATATAAATAATAATAATATTTTGTTAATGGATTGTGATTAATTAATGAACAATTTTAAATTTGAATATAAAAGGAATAGTCTCGTGTCGATGTTATTTGATGTGGGGAATCATTTTATAATAGTTACTTTAATATTTAACTAGTATTTAATTGACTATAAAACTTTTCTTCTTTTTCAAGGGGTATCAGTTGTGTCGATAAAAAAACGTGTTAAGGTTTACCTACAAATAGATAAGTTGTTGTTTATTGAGGAGTCATTTTGTTGCTTAGGTAGATTATGTTTTGTTAGAAATATGTTAGAAAGGAAGAGGAAAATGAATAGTAAAGTTTTAAAATGGTTTTTCCCTGGGGTTGCGCTAGTTATGTTTTTGACGTTCTTTTTTGCCCTGTTAACTACCTATGTTCCGCCGAATTTATCTGAGTTACTTTCGAATGTCACAGGGACCTTGTCTTTTTGTATTATGCTAACTTTAGTTTTAATTTCAGTGCGTCCTAAGGGGATTGAGAAGCGTTTAGGACTCACCCATATGTATGAAATTCATGCCTGGATGGCGATGGTTCTACCTCTCACTTTGTTAATTCATGTTTTTATTCGTTGGAGTGGATTGGAAAATATTATCGCTTTTGATTTAACGACCGCTTCCATTTGGGGTTATGTGGGTTTACTATCTCTCATTGTTGTCATGTTAACTGGAATTTTTGTATTATCAGACACACTGATTAATAAATCTAAAAAGTTATTGAATTTTAAAGCAAATGCCAATCGTAATATGCATTTGTGGTTGCACCGGTTAGCTATTGTCAGTGTGATTGCGATTCATTTTCATGTTTATAATGTATGGTATTTAGCTGAAAATGTGGCTTATAAGGGCTTGGCTACTTTTTATACGGTTGTGATTCTTGGTTGGTATGCAGTATATAAAATCGGGATTGCACGATTACCGAAATATGAGATTGTTAATATATCTAAGCCATCTGAGCGAATTCATGAATTTAAGTTTCAGCCTGTTAAAGGAAAACGAATGGATTTTGATGCTGGGCAATATGGTTTCTTCCGGTTTGTAGATTCCAAAGTAGATAGCGAAGCCCATCCTTTCTCTTTCGCAAGTGCACCAAGCGAGGACTCAAACACAATTACAGTGATGATTCAAGAGGATGGGGATTTCACGAGCACGTTAGATCAAGTAAAGGTGGGGGATCAGCTTACGATTGAAGGACCCTATGGGGACTTCTATACTGAGGATATTCGTGATTCTAATCAGCCAATGGTTCTTTATTCAGGCGGGATTGGTGTAACTCCCAGTCTAAGTGTTCTGAGGGAAGAAGTGGCTAGAAATTCTAATCGACGAATTATCTTTATTTGGGGTGTTGGCTTTGAAAAACAATTGATGTATTATAGTGAATTTGAGAAGCTTGCGGCTGAGTTTCCTAATTTTAGTCACCATATCATTTTCAGTAATGAAGAAGTGGAAGGCTTTGCTCATGGTTTTGTCGATAAGGACTATATTCAATCGGAAGGGTTAGAGGAGTATTTCCAATCGGCGACTTGGCATATTTGTGGGCCACCTCCGATGCTAAAAGCAGCTAAGAAAATGTTGGAGGAGAGTAGTGTTCCGGAGGAACATGTGAGGATTGAGGAGTTTGCTTTTTAAGAAGGTGTTCAGAAAAAACGAAGTGTTGATTATAGTGGAATTGACTGGATCCGAGGACTCTAAACTCAGCTGTCTGCTTAATCCGTACAAGTAGAAGCTTTATGGACTGATGTGCGCCAGTTTGTTCTTGTCACTATAATCAACACTTCTTTTTTTCTCGCTTTGGTTTGAGAGGATTTTGTTATTGTGGATAATAAAAAGTCTTAATGTGAAGAATGGCCATGTCAATGTTCATAGTAATTAGGTCTAGTGGTCTAGTGTGAAGAATGGTCCCCCAAAGTTCCGGGTAGGGGCATGTATTCGGAACAATGGATCTTCAAAGTTCCGTGTAAGCGCCTTCACTCGGAACAAAAGAACTCGTCATGATCATATATATTTTTTCATAGTAACCAGCTCTTGCTTCATTGATGCGATCATTTTACGACTAAAAATTCCTAAACAAAATGAAAAGCCAAGTGCGATTAGAATTCACACTCAGCTTGTTTGCAAAGAAATTATTTTATTTTTCAACGACGTCTGCCATCTTTATATGTTGGTTGGGACTAGCTTGAGTAACGCCGGATTGTTTTTCGTAGAAGTTATTTAACAAGGTTATCGCAATAGTCGTTAATACACCTACAACCGCCGCATCATCAACAAAGCCTAATGGACCAAAGATATCTGGCAGGACATCTACGGGGAATACGGTATAGGCTAGCGCGAGTGCGACCGTTCCTTTAATATAAAGAGGCGTTTCTTTTTTGAATAAAGCTTTGACTAGCGTCATAATTGATGTTTTTGATTGTTTAGTCATTTAAGCACTCCCTTTCTTGATACTTCTATTATAAGGTCTAATCCTTCATAAAAAATCAGTCTTAAGGATGGTATTTAATTGTGGCAATTTTAATTAAAAAAGTGCAATGAAATGACAATCTATACCCACTATGCTACTATTCAATTAACAAGTCAAATAATAAAGGAGCGATACAATGGGAAAATATATTGTCAAAGAATTTGATGCGAATTCAGGGATTTTCAAGTCAAAACAAGAGAAGCTCTATCAAGAAATTGCGGATTATGCCAATAAGAAAGGCTTGCGCATCGTCTCAGTCAGTGACATGGACGAGAAGGGTAAGAGCGCAGTCATCTTTGAAGAAGTGAAATAAGTCACACGAAGCGTTTAAAACTATACGGATTCCATGATGTCGATGGGTATCAGTATAGTTTTTTTATAAAGGAGAAGTATGAGAGTAGGTGAGATAATGAAAAGCAAGAATATAAAGGTATTAATAGCCTCCGACTCATTCAAAGGCAGTGCGAGCTCTATGGAGATTGCCAACTATATCTCGGAGGGAATCAAACGTGTGGATCCAGAGATTCAGACAATTCTATTAGAAATTGCAGACGGCGGCGAAGGGACGGTTGATGCGATTACAAAAGCCAAGCAAGGTCAGCTCTTTACTAAAGAAGTTACTGGGCCGATGGGACAACCGGTCAATGCTAAGTACGGACTATTTGCTGATAAGCAAGCAGTGATTGAAGTCGCAGAGACGTCAGGACTGACTCAAGTTGATTCACAATCATTAGATCCTTTTCAAGCTACTTCTTACGGCTTGGGTGAACTAATTAAGTATTTGATTGAAGAAAAAGGGGTCAAAGATATTTATGTGGGCCTTGGAGGTAGCGCGTGTAATGATGGCGGCATTGGCTTGCTACAAGCTCTAGGCGGCAAGATATTAGATAAAGAAGGCCATCCAGTACAAATTGGTGCACAAGGGTTAAAGGAAATTAGCCAGACTGAGTTAGATGTAGTGGATCACTTATTGAAAGAAGTGAACATTGAAGTCTTATCTGATGTAACAAATCCACTGATTGGCGTAAATGGCGCGACATATATATTCGGCAAACAAAAGGGCGTCAAAGTTGAAGAATTGCCAATCATTGACCAATATATGAATCATTATCGAGAGAAGGTCTTAGAAACCTTTAATGTTGATTTGGACACCATTCCTGGAGCCGGTGCGGCAGGTGGCTTAGGTGCTGCTTTAGGTGGATTATGTGGGGCAACGATGCGCTCAGGTATTGATAAAGTTTTAGAATTAATTGACTTAAAATCAAAAGTAGAGCAAGTGGAATTAGTGATTACAGGTGAAGGAAGTATGGATGCTCAATCGCTTTATGGTAAAGCTCCCATAGGCATAGCCAAGATTGCTAAAAAATACCACAAGCCGGTCATTGCGATTGTCGGCAGTGTTGGAGATGATCTGACGTCTATCTATCAATCTGACATCGACTTAATTATTGATATTATTAACCGCCCGATGACATTGGAGGAAGCTATGAGTCAGACTCAAACCTTAGTTGAAAATGCGGGTGAGAATGCGATTCGAAGTTTCCTACTATAACTAATTAGAACAAAAAGAGTATTACGATAAGTGAGGTGACCCTCAAAAGTAGTACTCTTTTTTTAGTTATGTCAATTTACTTTGATTCATTCGAAGCTGCTCGCAACTGAATGATAAACCATCTTGTATACATGACGAAAGCCATGAATAAAGTTCCAGCCGTTAATAACATTAAGAAGTTTGCGATGGTAGGGTTCATCATTGGAAAGGCAACTAAGAATAGCGAACAGCCATAGAAGGTGAAGGTAGAGACTTTCCCGTACCATAAAGCACCATCCATGACACGGCCTTGTCGGTATAACAAGATATTACATAGAATAAGAGTTAGTTCTTTGACAATGAATAATCCAACTATGATCCACATTCGTTCCCAAGTAATGACTAAACAAAAGACAATGGCTAATTGTGTGAGTTTGTCCGCAACCGGATCGAGTAACTTCCCTAAGTCCGTAATCATATTGTAACGACGCGCGATAACGCCATCGAGATAATCAGTGAACCCGGAGAAAAGCACAATAAAAGCAGACCACAGATAGTCTGATTCAGTTTCTGCTTCAAAATACGTATAAATAAAAAATGGAATTAAAAATAATCGAAAGATTGAAATTAAATTTGGTACGGCTAGCCACTCAGATTTCTTCAAAAACAGAGCTCCTTTCAGCTTAATTAATATCATAATAAGTGATTGATATGTATTAACTATGAATAATTAAAAAGATGGAATAAAACACTCCATCTTTGAGTGTCATTGTTTAATGAATTTGTTGCGTCCTCACCGTTTAACTGTCATTTCACTCCGTACTTGTCACGTACCATCCTATAGCTAGGACGCCAGTTAGTAACTTGGAACTCAATGATGACTCTTTGGCTTATGGTTCAAGTTTTTGGTAACAGCTTTGGAGGTGTTCAGCGTCTGAACTCATCATCGCGATGCTGGCATCTAATGCTTTTGCTTCATTTGATAATTTATCTAAGAATAAAATGTGTTTCCCGTCAATTTGCAAAGAACCGTGCATAACACATTCTTTGTCACTTTTTTCAACGGGCATACCATCCTAGTACATATCACTATAGTGAATGAGCGCTAAGTATTGAGCACCAAAAACTTCTGCATCTGTATACTAATCCATGGCCTCCGCTCCTTCACCATTAAAGAAGAGGTAAGGGATGGATTCTGTCATTTTAACACCGATCTTATATAGGTTTATTAGCTCTATTATAGCATGAATCATATTATTTAAGCAGTTTGGCTGACTTTCTCTATAAAAAGCCCCGCCTGTCGACTTTCTTGACCATTGCAAGGAGTTCAGTTGCCAAGAATTTCATTATTGACTCTGTATTAAGATGACTGGTAGAAGAGGAGTTCTTTTATCTCACTAATCGCAGCAAAACTTCAAGATGTAAGGGTTTCAATATGCGTTTGAGCTCCATTTTGCTATAATTAATCATAATAAGTAAAGCTAGAACTAAGGAAGAGGTGTCAAGGTGAAGACAATCCAAGAAGTATTGACGAAGCGCTTAGATATAATCACGAGCTTGTACCAAGATTATTGTAATAATCCATTTGAGTCTGACTTATCCCATGATCTAAGGGTCAGTTTGCGTGAATTGCGTGCACTTTTCAATATCATTAAACCTGCAGTTCAAACAGAAGTTTACAAAGAATTAAGTCAAGCCTTGCGTGATAGTGGGCAAATCTTTGGACCCGTTCGTGAGATTGATGTCTTAGTTGCTTCATGTAGTCAACTGGCGTATGACCAGCCTACATTAACGCCATATTATTATGATTTATTTCACTTTTTAGATATCGAAAGACGTCAGGAAATGCGGCGAACCTTTAACAAGACATCGGTAGGATTAATTGAAGATACTTTAAAAAAGACTAGGCAAGTGATTGAATCTTTAGAAGATCATGTCCAAGACCAAGATTGGGATGAATTCATCACTAAACGCTTAAATAAAAAATACAAAAAAATGCAGAATGCTTATGAAGACCTAAACCAAGATGATTACGAAGCAGTTCATAGCTTGAGAAAAGATGCTAAGAAAGTTCGTTACGGTGCTAAATATTTTAAGAAATTAGTTACCATCAAAACTAAACACATTCGACGTGTCGCTGAGTCTCTCCAAGATGAGCTGGGGAAGTACACTGACCGGCACGTTAATTTACAATTGTTGGAAGAGTTCGCAAAGAAAGCTGAGAGTGAAGAAGTAACGGCAGCATTAACTGATATTCGTGAATATCAAAACAATCAATAAAGGAGAGAGAGAATTGCTAGAAAGTTTCAAAGCGATTGCTGTTAGAGAAGACGAAGCTAAGAAAGTTCATTATGATGTTGAAACGATATCACTAGAGGACTTAGACCAAGGGGATGTCGTAGTAAAAGTAGACTATTCATCATTGAACTATAAAGACATGTTAGCTACCCAAACGAAGGGCGGGGTCATCCGCACTTACCCGATGATTCCTGGAATTGACTTAAGTGGGACTGTTGTAAAGTCAGCCTCTGATGCATTCCAAAAAGGGCAAGAAATTATTATAACAGGAATGGACATGGGAGTGAGCCATACAGGCGGCTTGGCTGAATATGCTCGAGTTCCTCATGAATGGCTTGTTCCTATAGAGGATGCATTAACTACTCGCCAAGCGATGGTCTATGGTACTGCTGGTTTTACAGCTGCCCAAGCCATCATAGCTTTAGAACGTCACGGTATGACTGCTGATAAGCAACCGCGTGTCTTGGTGACGGGGGCTTCAGGTGGAGTTGGAAGTGTTGCTTTAGCTATCTTACATAAGGCCGGATTCAACAATGTTACAGCCCTAATCCGCAAAGATTACCAAGAAAATCTTGTCAAAAAACTAGGTGCAAACCATATTCTCTGGGCTGATGATATTGGAGACAAACGTCCACTCGCATCGCAGAGGTTTGACTATATCTTAGATACGGTAGGTGGTGAGGTGGCTGCAACCCTCATCCCGCAAATTCAAGCCTTTGGAAGTATGGCTTTGTGTGGGAACGCCGCAGGTATTCAACTCGAGACGACGGTCTTGCCACTTATATTAAGAGGGGTTAACTTACTAGGAATTAATTCTGTCTTTGAAAATGGTCCCGAGCGTCGAGAGATTTGGCGTCGTTTAGCTAACGAATGGAAGGTTGTTGATCAGTTAGCAGTGAACGAAGTGGCGTTAGAAGAAGTGAAACAAGTGATTGAGTCACTCAAGGAAGGATCGCATACGGGGCGAACAATTGTGAGATTAAGCGAATAAAAATGAATCTTATTGATTATAGAGTCGGTAAGTTTTTTCATTTGCCCACAAAGGAAAATGCATAGATTAAATTATATTTGAAGACGCTTTAAATTATGCTAGTATTAAATTATGAAAATGTTAAAATTTGATAATGAAATGGAGGTGTATTTGTGGAGCCAATTTTTCTAAAAGCGGTATTACAAGAAAAAATATGGGGTGGAGATAAGTTGCAAACGGAATTTGGGTTTGATATCCCTTCACCACATACCGGAGAAGCGTGGGTTATTTCTGCACATCCTAATGGGGTGTCGGTCATTGAGTCGCCTGAGGAATTCAAAGGTATGGCTTTTGATCAATTTTACAAAGAACAGCCTGAATTTTTTGGTGACTTAAAAGATGAGACCTTCCCATTGTTAATTAAGATTTTGGATGCTAAAGAAAACTTATCGGTCCAAGTTCATCCGGACAATGTGTACGGATTGAAGCATGAGGGAGAACTAGGGAAGACTGAGTGTTGGTATATTATCGATGCTGAACCTGGGGCTCAGATTGTCTATGGGCATGAAGCCCAATCTAAAGAAGAGTTTCTTCATCTAGTTGAAGCTGGTAAGTGGGATGATCTTCTTCGTTACATTCCGGTTCAAAAGGGGGAATTTTACTATGTTCCTCACGGAACAATTCATGCGATTGGTGGCGGGGTAACCATTCTAGAGACGCAACAAAGTTCGGATACAACTTACCGTGTCTATGATTATAGTCGCACTGATGATCAAGGAAATGAACGTGAACTACATATCAAACAGTCAACCGATGTCTCACTGATTCCACATACAGACCCGCAGTTAAACATTGAACTGACTGAGCAAGCAGGTGGGTCAATTACACATTTTCTAACCAATGATTACTTTAAAGTTTTCAAATGGCAAGTCAATGATGAGCTTTTGGTTCCGGTCTTTGGATCGGTATTTTTAGCGACTGTCATTGAAGGGTCAGGGCAATTATCTGTGGATGGAAAGTTATATCCAATCGAAGTAGGTATGTCATTTGTCACCCCCGCAGATGCAAAAGAGATTCAATTATTAGGTTCTGACTTGTTTCTTATTGCTTCGAATCCTGTTGTAAATGAAGAAAGGGAGTGATTGTTATGACATTGTTAGCTGCAATTGAAGCAGGTGGAACAAAGTTTGTCTGTGCAGTGTCTGATGAAGAGCTTAATATTATTGAACGCATTAGTATACCAACGACAGTACCAGAGGAAACAATGGAAGCGGTGCGTGATTTCTTTAAGCAATATGACGTTGAGGCGTTTGGTATTGGTTCTTTCGGACCCATTGATGTGAATGAAGCTTCAGCAACTTATGGATACATTACCTCAACCCCTAAACCGTCATGGGGTAATTATGACTTTGTCGGCTTTATAAAAGAGAACTTTGGCAAACCCATCTATTGGACAACAGATGTGAATGCAGCAGCTTATGGAGAATATAAGTTAGGTGCTTCCCAAGGGACTCAAAGTAGTCTTTATCTAACCGTTGGAACAGGCGTCGGTGGCGGAGCTGTGATTAACGGGGAGGTTTACAATGGTTTTAGCCATCCTGAGATGGGACATATCTTATTGAAGCGTCACCCAGAGGATTACTACCAAGGATCTTGTCCTTACCACCAAGATTGCCTAGAAGGATTAGCCAGTGGGACAGCGATTGGCCAACGAGCAGGGGTTAAAGCGAATGAATTAGAAGTGGATGACCCATCTTGGGAATATGCTTCTTATTACTTGGCTCAAGCCTTGATGAACTACTCATTAGTTCTTGCACCTGAGCGAATTATCGTAGGTGGTGGAGTTATGAAACAAGAACATATGCTAGAGCGTATCCAAAAGCAATTAGCTGAGCTGTTAAATGGTTATTTAAACTTACCGGAGATGGAATTATATGTACAAACACCACAGCTTGGTGATAATGCCGGTATAACAGGGTGCTTATTATTAGCCAAAGACTTATTGAATATATAAGTAATAAACAAAAACGCTTGAGCGTAAAATTAGCTGTTTAAATTTTTAAGCTAATTTCATTGCTTAGGCGTTTTTCTATCTTTCTTTCATAATTTCAACGTTGGTCTTACGACGGTCGAAGGTCTTTCCAACCGATATAATATGTTCCAAATTCATATCGTAATCATTGGCAAAGACGACCGAATAAAGTAAATTTAACAAATAAATAATAGATGTATTTGTAGTGAAATTCCCAATTTTTGAATATAACTTCTCACGCGTTGTAATGTGAAGTGAGCAGTCACTTAAGCTTGCGATGGTATTCTCACCAATATTTGTCAAACTAATAATCGGTACCTTGTTCGCTTTTAACATCTCAATACATTTGAGCATGACCTCATTTTCACCTGTGTAAGAAATCACGATGGCGCACATATCAGACGTCGAGTGAAAAGCCTCGTAATCAATATAGTGGTAGGTGGATGCGATTGAGACATTGCGATTGATGCGGCGCATCTTAGTAACGAACTCTTGGGAGATCATCGCGTTCGTATGGCTTCCGAATAATTTAATCTCGGACGCATTCAGTAATATATCTTGCGCTTTTTGAAGTTCTTGGTAATCAATTAAGGACAGCGTATCTTTGATTGTATTTTGCTCTAGGGTTGCCATTTTATTGGCAATGTTGAGTAGACTATCTTCTTTCGTGAAGGGAAGGTTGGCATCTACAGAATTATAATGGCTATTCAAGTAAGTCCATTCTTTAAGATAAGCTTCCCGAAAGTCAGTCCAGCCTTTGTAACCCAACTTCTTAGCCACGCGGATTAAACTAGTCGGATTCGTATGGGTTGCTTTAGCCATTTGGGTCGTGGTCATCGTATGAAGCTGTTCGGAGTGAGTAAGAATATAGTCGACAAGAATTTGTTCAGCATCAGAGAATTGTTCAGATTTCATTTGTTCTACAAGTAACATGGCGTTCCTCCTATTCACAACTATTATAGTATTTTGTGTCAGACAAACACAAGGGGTGTGTGAATATTTAACTAATTTTTGTTAGGGCTTACAATAACGTGTAGGCTTATTGTCATAAGATTTTTCATCATCTAAGATAAAGTTACAAAGTACTTAGGAGGCATAATAATTATGGCTAAAGGCATTAAAATTGTTACAATTGGTGGCGGATCAAGTTACACACCTGAGCTGATTGAAGGATATATTAAACGAAAAGATGAGTTACCCATTGAAGAGATTGTCTTAGTTGATATCGAAGCAGGACAAGACAAATTAAACATCGTTGGTGAAATGGCTAAACGCATGGTCAAAGCAGCCGGTTTAGATTGGAAAATCACTTTAACTTTAGACCGTTTTACAGCTTTAAAGGATGCGGATTTTGTAACGACACAATTCCGTGTTGGTTTATTAGATGCCCGAGTTAAAGACGAGCGTATTCCTTTATCACATGGTTTGTTGGGTCAGGAAACAAATGGAGCCGGCGGAATGTTAAAGGCCTTCCGTATAATCCCAGTTATCGGATCTATCATCGAAGACATGCGTGAACAATGTCCGAATGCCTGGTTAATTAACTTTACTAACCCAGCCGGAATGGTAACTGAAGCAGCTATTAAGCAATTTGGCTGGAAGAAAACAATTGGTTTATGTAATGTTCCAATCACTCATTGTATGGATATTACTGAACAATTAGACGTGGATCAAGATGATTTATTCTTCCAATTCGCTGGAATGAACCACTTCCACTGGCATAAAGTGTGGGACCGACAAGGTAACGACATCACTAAGAAAGTTATTGACCTCTTATATAAGAAAGATGAAGACACACCGGAAAGTGCTTTGAAAAATATTCATGACGCTAACTACAACATTGACCAGATTCGCGACCTAGGCATGTTACCATGTGGTTACCACCGCTATTACTACTCAGAAGATGAGATGCTAGAGCATTCGATTGAAGAATTCAAAGCAGGTCAAACACGTGCTCAAGTGGTTAAAGAAACTGAGAAACAATTATTCGAATTATACAAAGACCCTGACTTAGATCACAAGCCTGAAGAATTAACTCAACGCGGGGGAACTTACTACAGTGATGCAGCTTGTGAGGTCATTGCATCTATCTACAATGACAAACGCACGGTCATGGTCGTGTCGACGGAAAATAATGGTACGATCCGAGATTTACCATATGATGCAATTGTTGAAGTGTCAGCGGAAATTACTTCCCACGGAGCTGTGCCTTACAACTGGGGAACATTCATGCCAGCTGCTCGAGGGATGTTACAATTAATGAAAGCTATGGAAGAAACAACAATTCGTGCTGCCATCGATGGTGACTATGGCGCAGCATTACATGCCTTCACTATTAACCCACTTGTTAGAGGTGGAGCCATTGCGAAGCGAGTTCTAGACGAATTGTTATATGCACATAAGGAACACCTCCCTCAATTTGCAGATAAAATTGCCGAGATTGAAGCAAACCAAGCTGAAGTTATCGAGTATGTTGATGAATTAATGAAATCGAACTAAGTTAACTATTTACCTCCTTGTAGAACTGGCTACAAGGAGGTAATTTCTTTTTGTGGAAGGAGAATGATTTGATAAGTATATTTCTTGGCCATTGCAACCTGTTCAGTTACATAAAACAGGAGAGCAACAGCTTAATTATCTTCTATTGAGTATCATAGGCGTGCTGAAGTAGGGCTGAACGCTAGTTTTTAATATAAACTCCACTGAGGGCTAAAATTGTCCGTCAAACTTGGTCTCCACGGCCAGTTTAGGTAGTATGTGTCCGTCGCTCTTGGTCTCCACGGACAATTAAGTCCTTATGTGTCCGTCGCTCGCTCTCACGACGGACACTTCTTTGGCTTTCTGTCGTTTTATTGTTATTTGAAGAGGGCTTATTTCAATGTATCGATAAATTTTGAAGTGAAATTGCAAATTATACTCTTAACTGTCCGTCGTGCTCACTCGCCACGGACAGTTAACGCCGTATGTGTCCGTCGCTCGCTCTCACGACGGACACTTCTTTGGCTTTCTGTCGTTTTATTGTTATTTGAAGAGGGTTTATTTCAATATATCGATAAATTTTGAAGTGAAATTGCAAATTATACTCTTAACTGTCCGTCGTACTTGGTCACCACGGACAGTTAACGCCGTATGTGTCCGTCGCTCGCTCTCACGACGGACACTTCTTCAACTTTCTATGACTTTATTCGTATGTAAAGGAGTATTAGTACTATAAACAATGAATTATAACGATCTGTTAAGTAAAAGCTCAAATTTACCATGCTCACATTGATAAGGTCGTATAATATGTTAAAGTTAGATGTAAATTTAATAGGGGAATTATCGTCGGATAGACTTTTATTATGTACATAGGCCAATGTGTACAACGGTGACGGTCTATTTTTTTATTAAGGTAGATTATTTAAGTTTAACGTTGGTGGCTGGGTTAGTAGAAGAGTTGCCCCCCTCATTGCGACTGCTCAACAATTTGTACTGCAGTCAACGGACAAAAATAAGTATTCAATCTTAGCCTATATTTTAGGTATTGGAGTAATGAATTTCGTCTTTGGCTTAATATTTTACTTTGGACTTTCTCTAGCGCTCCGAAGCAGTTTTGACTATATTTAACCCCACTATCCTTAACCGTTCCGATGAGTCTAGTAGCTTTGAGAATAGTTTTGATCGGTTATTGTGTGTACACCATTATCAAAAAAAGACGTCAGATTAATCTAGAAGACGTTGTATAAAATGTACAGTCAGCCTCTAAGTCATTAACAACCAGTCAATTATTCGGAATTGGCATCGTATCTTGTATATTGTTTTAGTCTGTACGATCAATATTTAGTCAAAATTTATTCACGATTCTATTGCATTACGTCGCTCATCATAGATAAAGGACTTCCAGTGATTGGACTAGGAATCGGCTTAGTTGTCATCGATTACAGAGTCATTCAACAATATTGTACGATTAAATTAAAAGTATTATCCTTTGTAATTGTAAATTACTTAAGTATATACTAGATTTAAAGAACACAAAGGAGTTAGTTAAATGAGCCAGAAAGTATACTTAATGCGACACGGTCAAACTTTATTCAATCTCAAAAGAAAATTCAAGGGGCTTCTGATTCGCCCTTAACAAAAAAAGGTATTGCACAAGCGAAGATTGCTAGAGATCACTTCAAGGAAGTTGGAATTAGGTTTGATGCTGCCTACTCATCGACGCAAGAACGTGCTTCGGACACTTTGGAGATAGTTACCGACAACCAACTTCCATACAAGCGAGTTAAAGGACTGAAAGAGTGGAACTTTGGTATCTTTGAATCTGAGAGTGAGGCACTTAACCCACAGCTTCCTTATGGTGATTTCTTTGTAGGCTATGGTGGTGAAAGCCAAGATGAAGTTATTGATCGTATGGTGGAAACCATGCATGACATTATGTCAAATGAAGATGGCCAGCATGTACTTATCGTTTCCCATGGAGCGGCAATTATTAATTTCTTAAGAACGACTAAGCAGGGGAAAGCCATTAGCGGTGGTCGTGAGATTGGCTTTACGAATTGTTCAGCGCTTGTTTTTGAGTACGATCAAGGGGAGTTCAACTATATCGATGTGATTAATCACGATTACAGTCACTTGGTGGATGGGGAGTGATTAGTACCGATCAAGAGCCACCACCTTCAAGGCGTATGATAGGTATAAGAATTTAATATAAAGAGTGGAAATTAGTGAGTGATTTATCATTCACTGATGATGAAAGATACAAAGAACTAGCTAAATTCCTGAAAAAAGCTGTACTAACAAACACACTATTCCAAGATGGAACACAAATTAACTCGGTACCTAAACATGTTTCGGATTCTTTCTTCAATGCGAGAATTGTAACGGAATTTGATATCGAGCAAATGAAGGATATTTTCAATGAAGTGTTGGAAGAGTATGAAGGAACCGATGATGAGGAACTTTCTTTAGAAATGTTATTAGACTTAGGACCAATGGTTACTAACCCAGATAATAACTTAGTGAAGTTGGCTAAGGAAATTGGTGAAACTCACCTTAAGGGAGGATTATGAGTTGGCCCAACAGTTCAGTTGGTGTAACGGATGCGTCAAACTTATTGATTGAAAAGCCTGACGACTTTGACTTTATCGTGTTTGGACTAGGTGAAACAGCCCTTGCCCATGAAGTGAATGAGCATGTCTATAATGATACTTACTTTATTTTCATTGATATCTTCTAAGAATTCATTGTGATGTATGCCCGAGCTGAAAATAACTAATTAAAAACCCCCTAGCCATTTGTCGGCTCACAATGAGCTGACAATAGCTGGGGGTTCTTTGGATTTTAAAGGTTTAAAAAGGCAAAACGCCACCTGAAAGTTTTTGGAAGTGAACTTCCCATCGAGTATGGTGATAGTTTTATCTGCAATAGGGTTTAATCGTAAGTTTTAATCGTAAATTGAGATAAGACGTCAATCTCTTTCGTTCAAAAAAGTGTATGTCGAAGCTATACCATACTCTACCCAAAGGTTTAAATATCGGTGAGTAATTGAAGCTCAATTGTCGTTGTTGCGTTAGATTGATCAATCTTAGAAGAGATTTGATTCACTTTTTTTGTTAACTGTTCTATTTGCAGTCGAATGTCTGCTTCAGCATAGGGTCGGTAATCGACGACACCAACCCCGTTCTCCACACGAGTTTCACTTCGTTCAAGGAGTTGTTCTAGCTGATTGATGAGTTGGCGTTGAAGACGAATCCATTCGAGCTGGTAACTAACAGGCTTACCGTCTATACTAATGTTCCCATTAGCTAGATTGATGGCTTGTCTTAGATGACTGATGTCTGTCACTAAGTTTTGGTATGCTTCTAAACTTTCTAAGTTGTTAGTAGCTTTATCAGTATGCGGAATGGCTTTGCCATCAACAGCTACTGGTCCAAAGAAATTCGAGTAGAACTGTCGATTAATTCGTTCAACTTCCTTATTGAAATTCGACAATATGAATATAGCTTCTTGAATCGTTAATCGGTGTAACATTGAATCCTCCTATCTTGGGCTAAGCAAATGCTTCTAATTCAGCGGTACTAATTTTCTTCATACCCATCTGGGCTTTGATTTGAGCGTCATTTCGTTAGAGTCGGGCGAGTTGACTTAGGACGAATTACCATGATAAGCCGAACTGGCCTTTGACCCAACCACATTGTTCAGATTCAGACACGTGGGATAATTCAGACTAATAGTAATCAACTTATTCTTGGTCTTGGCAGTCAATCGTGAATGTGATGGCTTCGCTAAAGCGGAAGTAGGGACTTCCATCTAAGGCGATGAATTTTTGTCCATTTAAGCTGAACTAACCATTTAATATTTTGCCTGACATGCCCTCAGAGTGTTCACTTAAAGAGGCATCAGGGTAATATTCAATGGAATGAATCTCAGAATCTGGAAAGATAGAGACATAGTAATTCGTAGCTTCCTCACAGTTATTGTCAGCAAACTATAGTGACGGTGTGCTTGTATTGATCCGTATCACTATCTTTCTCATTATCTTTATTTTATCATGATTATGTATAAGTCCATAATGATAAGCTGGGAATGCGGGAATAATATAGCGAGACTGAACATATTGAGTTCTCCCAATCCAAAATGCGCTATTTGCATCCCACGAATTTTCATTCTCATCTACTTTCAATTCCTCCAAGTTTGGTTGCTATTTTTAAAGATTAGGATTATTATAACTGTTATAATGAATTTATAATTTGTAGGGGTGTTTGAATGAATACACAGAAATTTGTAAAAATCGCAGTGATGGCAGCTCTAACAACAGCTGTATCCTTGTTATTCGTCTTTCCAGTTCCAGCTGCCAATGGAATTGTGACATTAGCAGAGGCGGGGATATATATTAGTGCCTTATTATTAGGACCGATGGGTGGTTTTTGGGTTGGTTTCTTAAGTGGAACCCTGACTGACTTATTATCAGGCTATCCTCAGTGGATTGTGTTCTCGGCTTTGATCCATGGGGTGCAAGGCTATGTTGCTGCTACCATATTCACCAGAGTTAAAGGCAAAGCAAGCTACTTGCTGAGCTTGTTAGGCGGGAGTATTATTATGGTGGTAGGATATTTTCTTGCAACTGTTATAATGTACGACTTACCAGCTGCTTTGGCTTCCATTCCAGCGAATGCCATTCAGAATATCCTAGGTGTCGCAGTCGCTATACCCGTAGTTGTTTCGTTAAAAAAGTTAAATATCAAATCAATTGAAGAAAGTAATGCAAATGGAACAAGATAAATTAATTGAAAATGTTTTAACAATTGTCCAAGAAGTTTGTGAAGTAGCTACTTTAAAGGCAGGAGATCTCTTTGTGCTTGGCTTATCGACGAGTGAAGTTGTTGGTGGAGTAATTGGGAAGAATACTTCTGCTAAAGTGGGAGAGTGGATTGTTAAAGCAGTGAAAGAGTTTTTGGATAAGAAGGAGATAGGACTTGCTGTTCAAGGTTGTGAGCATATTAACCGTTCTCTAGTCATTGAACGTCAAGTGTTAGAAGCTAAAGGCTGGGATGAAGTAGCCGTAGTCCCTGCGTTACATGCTGGAGGTGCTGGAACGGTTGCTGCATTCAAGTACTTCAATGATCCAGTTGTAGTTGAGCATATCGTAGCTCAAGCTGGTGTTGATATTGGTGATACGTCGATTGGTATGCACGTTAAGCATGTTCAAGTCCCCGTTCGACCAAGTATTAAAGAATTAGGTGGTGCCCACGTGACTGCTCTTAGAAGCCGTCCTAAGTATATCGGTGGCCCTCGCGCACAATATAAATAATAAAGGAATTAATCATCCACTCGCTAAAAATGAGTGGATGTTTTTTTATAATAAGCCGTATCCTGTTATTTATGACGGTCATAATCTAATGTTAAATTTAGTTCAAAAATGATCAATTATTGATTGCTTTTCCATGAAGAAAGTAATATTATGATACTATTTTATTGGAGAAAAAGTATTTTTAACAAGTTTCTGTTACAATGAAAAAGAGTTAGGAGTGAGTATAATAAAGATTATGGATAATAAGATTATATCTAAGTTTGTTTCTTTTCTGTCGGACTTAGATATTTCTAAAAAAATTGCTTTAAGTTTTTTTATGGTTATATTAGTTGGGTCCTTGTTGCTAAGTATGCCTATTAGTCAAGTGGCTACGTCTGAAGCGACTTACTTTGACCATTTGTTTATTACCGTTTCGGCTGCTTGTGTGACGGGGCTTTTTATCGAGTCGATTTTTGAGACGTATAATTTTTTTGGACAGGTTATCTTAATGTGTATCATTCAAATCGGTGGACTCGGATTGATGTCTTTCCTTTCGATTATTTACTTCAGACTAGGTCAATTTGTAGGTATTAGAAACCAAATGGCAGTAACGAGTGCTTTGAATAGTTCTTCTCTTTACAATATTAAAGATTGGCTGAGCAAAATTTTTAAATATACGTTCATTATTGAAGGGCTTGGGGCCTGTTTATATGCGATATTTTTTATCCCTTATTTAGGTCTTCCACGGGGGATTTTCACAAGTATTTTTATGGCTGTATCGGCGTTTTGTAACGCTGGTTTTGATCCTTTAAGTAATTTATCTCTTATTCCCTTTCAAAATGTGGGAATTATTAATTGGACAACCATGGCTCTGATTGTTCTGGGAGGAATTGGTTTTAGTGTTTGGTTTGATGTGAGTGAAAGAGTCAAAGAATTTTACTCTAATAAGTCTCACCGCCGAATGAAAGATGTCTTCAGAAAACTCCAACCACATACCAAATTATCATTAACGTTTACCGCAAGTCTTATCTTGATTGGTGCCACTTTATTCTTAATTATTGAGTGGGGTAACCAAGGAACGATTGGGAATCTTTCCATCGCTGATAAAGTTACGACCTCAGTGTTCCAAACAGTTACGATGAGAACGGCTGGCTTTGCAACGGTTGATTACACTATGGTTCGTCCGATTAGCCTAGTGATATTCATAGCAACTATGTTTATTGGTGGGAGTCCAGGAGGAACCGCCGGTGGGGTTAAAACGACCACATTTGCCTTAGTTATTATGTTAGTCAAACGTGAAATTGAGCAAAAAGAATATATTAATTATGCTAAACATACGATTCCAATGCCAATTGTCAGAAAAGCTTTAGTGATATTCGTCTTATATATCGTCTTGTTAATCTTTGGTTCTGGATTAATCTTGTTGTTTGACCCACAAGTGGATTACTTAGCGATTTTATTTGAATCAATCTCTGCAATCGCAACGGTAGGCGTTACGGCCAATTTAACATCTTCATTGTCTTACGCCAGTCAGGTCGTTATAATGATCTTAATGTTCGTTGGGCGTATTGGACCGATGACGATGTTTGTGGCTTTACTACCTAATAAAAATAAACACGAAAAAAATATTCAATACACTTCAACAAATATCATCATAGGATAGGAGGAAACAATAAATGAAAAAAATAGACTAGTTGGAATATTAGGCTTAGGAATATTTGGATCAACACTCGCAAAAGAACTTTCAGAAAATGGCGTTGATGTGATTGCCTGCGATTTAGATCCGAAAAATGTTGATCGCTTGGAAGGTTACTTGACGATCGGGAGTGTCGGAGATTTTACTGATTTAGATTATATGCGTGAATTAGGCTTTGGTGAATGTGATTCGATTGTCATTAGTACGGGGACAAGTTTAGAGGCTTCTGTACTTGGAATCATTAATGCTAAGGAATTGGGGATTGAGACGATTATTTGTAAAGTAAAGAATAAAACTAATCGTAAAGTCATCTCAGCTTTGGGTGTTGATATTCTTGTTCAACCCGAGAAGGAATCGGGTATGAATATGGCTCAACGCCTCATCCATAATACCATTGACGATTTTATTAACTTAGACGATGAAACGTCAATCGTTGAATTTCGCTCACCAGACTTATGGGTTGGTCAGACACTTGATGCACTGAATTTAAGAAAAGAATATGATATTAATGTCATTGGCATTAGAAAGCACCGTCATGAAGTCCTGAATACGACTTTCTCTGCAGATTATATTATTGAAGCTGATGATATCTTTGTAGCTGTTGCGAATACTGAAAAGTTGGATCAATCAGGGATTATCGAACACTTATAATTAAAGACAAAACCATCCACTTAATGAATTGAGTGGATGGTTTTTATATAGATTGAATCGCCTGCTGGTATACTAGTTGCTTGATACCATAAGTTGCTGTAGCTAAGCTGACGACCAACAACCAACTTCCCCAGTCATCTAGCGCACTTACCATGACCCAAGCCAGTGTGCAAACGCCAAAGATGACTAGTAGATTCACTATGACAGCTACGCTTTGTTTGACCACTTGTGCTTCGTTATCCCAGAGAAAGTTTTGAAAGTAACTGTTCAATAATATGCCCAACCAACTGGAAAAAATGACCATCGTTAAAGGAATAAGTAGGGTGAATACTAGATCCGTCCCTTCTAGTTTCAATATATAAATAGTTAACAGCGATGATAATAGCGTTGGCGGAATAAACAAAATCAAATTAAAATAAACTTTACTTCGGTAAATCATAGAAGGACTAATTGGAAGAGATAAGAGCCAATTAATATGTTTGCCTTCTAGTGATAGACTGACGGCAGTTGTGTTCGTGATCGAGACTAAACCAGCTAAGATAATCGCGAGATAAGCCATATAATCTCTAAGCCCTGAGATTACTATCTGGCGGAGATATTCAGGTAATAGGATCAATGCGATTAAACCAATCGGCAAACTAATCATCATAAAGGCTGTATTCATAAAGTATACAGGCAAGCTGAAAAACAGGCGGAACTCTTTAATAATCATAGATTGAAGTTGCGTTCGTTGTTTTGTCTCAGCCTTTCTTTGCTGTGTGGGTTGATTTATTAAGCTAACTGTAAGTTGATCAAAATATCTATGAAAACTAACTAATGCCACTATGATTATTAGGATAGAAGCTCCAATCCACGCTACTATTGATTTCCTTTGACTCATGGGTATTTGAAAGGTTTGAAAACGAGCAAGCAACAACCAAATTCTAGGACCAAACAATTCTCCCCAATTAACCTTGGTCCATTGTAATGTTTTGATGATGGGTAAGGCGGAAACAAAGAAGATAATTAATAAGTTAATTAAGTTGTAAGCTGCTTTGCTTTGTGACAGTAGTTGACTGAACCTAATGGCGACCATAGAGACGATCAAGGATATCCCGATGGTTAGTAGCGGTGCAAATAAGCCAAGAGCAAGCCACCAAAAAACCGTTTCTGAATAACGGCTGCTTAAAATTCCCCAAGTGAATAAAATCCCAGGACTAATCAATAACAATGCCAAACTCTCAAGAAGGTACAAGTAGGTAAAGCGACTAATAATTAAACCCATCAAACTTATTGGTAATGAACGTAGTAGGTCAATATCTTTGAATGCAAAAAATTCACCGTACATCATAAAAGCATTAAAATAAAGTAATGACAAGTGGACGAGCAAAAAGGTTAGATAAGGCAACCAAGTTCCCAATCCAGTCTGATTTAATTGATAAGAATAAAAGCCTAGTTGCCCGAGTATCGTAATATAAAGCAGGATAATACCAACAAACATTGCGATTGAACGGTTTGTTCGGTGATTGTTATTGAAGATGGTATTCAACTTTAATTCGTTAGTCAATCGAACTTTCATTAGTGCGAAGCATTGTTTAATTGTCATTGTCTTGTACCTGCTTCAGGAAAACTTGTTCTAGATCCATCGATTGAATTAAGTCTTGGGTATTTCCTTCAATGACAATCTTTCCATCACGAATCATCGCAATCTTATCACATATTTTTTGAGCAACTTCTAAGACGTGAGTTGAGAAGAAGACGCTGCTGCCTTGGTCACATAAATCTCGCATCATCATTCGTAAATTCATCGTCGCTTCTGGATCCAAACCAACGAAAGGCTCGTCTAAAACTAGAAGTTTGGGTTGGGAAAGAAGGGCGCCAATGATTGCTAGCTTTTGTTTAGTTCCATGAGAATAGGAAGAAACAATCTGGTTCAAGTATAGTTGAAACTTTAATCGCTGACTATAAGATTCAATTCGCTGCTGACGTACATCAATCGCAACATCATACATATCACCGATAAAGTCTAAATATTGCTGTCCCGTTAAGTAAGGATAGATTTCAGGGTTATCTTGAACATAAGTCGTCACACTTTTACAAGCCAATGGTTCTTTGCGAACGCTACGGCCATCAATCATAATATCACCTTCTTTAAAAGGTAAGATACCAATGATGGATTTAATGGTGGTACTTTTTCCCGAGCCATTTGGCCCGATAAAGCCATAGATAGAGCCAGCAGGAACTGTCAATGAAATGGCTTTGAGGATATCCTTGTTAGTCGTATAGCCAGTTGTTAAATTTTTAATTTCAAGCATCGAATCACCTTCCCAGACGCATTTATTCAAGTACATCCTACCATATCGTTAGCCAATAAATAAGAGGAAACTTACGTTGGAAGATTATTTCATTGATCTAGAGGCTTATCATGCAGAATAGATTTCGATGTTGCGCTTAACACGGTCTATCAGGAAATCTCCGCCTCGATACTTCCCGCCACCTCGTCTATCAAGAAATATCCGCCTCGATACTTCCCGCAATCTCATCTATCAGGAAATATCTTCCTCGATATTTCCCGCCACCTCGTCTATCAAGAAATATCCGCCTCGATACTTCCCGCAATCTCGTCTATCAAGAAATATCCGCCTCGATACTTCCCGCAATCTCGTCTATCAAGAAATATCTCCCTCGATATTTCCCGAACCCCCGTCTATCCCGAAATATCTCGTACGATATTTCCCGCCATCTCGTCTATCAAGAAATATCTCGTACGATATTTCCCGCATGCTCGTCTATCAGGAAATATCCTCCTCGATACTTCCCGCACGCTCGTCTATCAAGAAATATCACCTACGATACTTCCCACACGCCCATCTATCAAGAAATATCACCTACGATACTTCCCACACGCCCATCTATCAGGAAATCTCCGCCTCGATACTTCCCGCCACCTCGTCTATCAAGAAATCTCCGCCTCGATACTTCCCGTACGCCTATCTATCAAGAAATATCACCTACGATACTTCCCGCAATCCCGTCTATCAGGAAAAATCCGCCTCGATATTTCCCGCAACTCATCTTAATTTACTTAAGTTAGAAAGAGTTATAAAATTAATGATGAAGTATTCTATAAAAAACAAAGGAGTGGCAGGCTAATTGAACATTGACTATATAAATTCAAAAAATCCAAAAGAAACTAAAGAAGCAGTCGACCAATTGATTGACAATCACACACGTCAACAATTTGAAGATATTCATGACTTGGACACATATCATTATGCTATTAGCGCTGTGCTTAAAGAGCATGATCCTGACGTAAAAGGTAAAGAGCGTGATTTGTTTATTGGAGGGATTGCCTTTCGTCAACAATACGACACTGCACATGTGGGTGCTTTAGCTGTTGACCCGGCTTTTCGTGGGATGAATATTGGTAGGCAACTGATTCAAGAAGCCGAAGCATTTCTAGAGAAAAAGCAAGTTCACACGGTGACTTTATCGACATTGAACTATCAAGCTTTAGGCTTTTACCAAAAATTAGGTTATCAACTTTACGGTCAGCTAGAGGATATACCACGAAGAGGGATGACGAAGTATCTCTTATACAAACGTCTGTCGTCATATTAATAATTCAGGGGGAATGTATCGAAAATGAAAGTATGGACAATAACTGAACCTGGTGGAAGAGACAAGTTAATTCAAGAGGAAAGACCTATACCAATGCCACAAGATGGCGAATTGTTAGTTAGGGTGAAGGCGTTCGGCATTAACCGGACTGAAACATTAACGCGGTCGAACTCAAACTTACAACCGCCTTATCCTGTTTTAGGCATTGAACTGGCTGGAGAAGTAATTGAAAATCGTTCAAAGCGAGCTGACTTAAAAGCCGGTACGCGTGTGATGGGCTTAGTTGAGCAAGGGTCTTACGGCGAGTTTGCGATAATGCCTGCCGATTACGCCATGGTTATTCCAGAGGAACTATCTTATGAACAAGCAGCGGGAATTCCAGAAGTTTTTCTAACGGCCTACCAATGTATGTATTGGTTAGGAGAGTTGGAGAAAGGGGAAACCATCTTAATTCACGCGGGTGCAAGCGGGGTTGGAACAGCAGCAATTCAACTAGCCAAAGTCTTAAGTCAAGCAAGAGTTATCGCGACGTCAAGCAAAAAGCAAAAGCTTGATGTGATTGATTCCTTAGGCGCTGATATATCAATCAATTATAAAGAGGAAGATATTGCCCAAAGAGTCTTAGAAGAAACGAATGACCAAGGTGTTGACGTTATTTTAGATTTTATTGGTGCATCGTATTATAGAACCAACTTGAAGAGCATTGCGCGGTGGATGGTAGATGGGTATTAATCGGAACGTTAGGTGGCTCAAAGGTGAATGACATTGAGTTGCTAGAATTGATGCGTAAGAGAATTCAATTAAAAGCAACGTTACTAACTCCTCGACCACATGAATATAAGGCGAGATTAACGCAAGAGTTTGCTCAAGTTGTCTTACCACTAATAGCTCAAGGACAGATTAAAACATTAATCCACGAAGTGCTTGACTTTGACCAACTCCCAGAAGCCCATCGAATAATGGAAGATAATGAAAATATTGGAAAAATCATTGTGACACTTGCTGAGTAAACGACTGGAAGTCAATCTAAGAAAGTAGTGAAAATAATATGCCGTGGAATATGCAAGACTATCCTGCCTCACTGAAAAATTTTGACGAATTATTAAGGAAGAAAATTATTAATATAGCGAATGCTTTATTGGCCAATGGTTATGAAGAATCAAGGGCCATTCCGATTGCGATTAGTGAAGGAAAAGAATGGTACGACAAAGCGTCCAAAGAAGAGCTAGCTGAATTAAAACAAGAGAAACCCCCATCTAAAAATGATTCCCACGATACTTCAAGTGCTAACCCTGACTTGCTAGATAATGATGTAGAAGTCTATTACGAAGACAAGCAGTGGAAAGTTAAAACAGTTGATGCCAAAAGAGCGAGTGAAAGCTTTGACACTAAGAAAGAAGCGGTGGAAAGAGCGAAAGCAATCGCCGATAATCGTGATACAGAAGTGATTCGCTATACACGAGAAGGCAAGAAGCAAGACAAATCTAATGACAGAGGTTCATAAGAACGCATTCAATTTACCCAAGAAAAATAATGATTAACAAAGCATGAGCCTTGAACACCAATAGAAACTGTCCCGTTCTAGCCTCATGCTTTTTTGTTAGCTTCTTTTAAGTTACAATGGCTACTATATGTATTAAAATCAGTCAATAAGGAGTTCATAAAGCTTGTATAGAAAATTATTAGTCTTGACCATGAGTGTACTAACATTATCTGTCGTGAGGGTGAATGCGATGAGTCAACCATCTGATGGAACCATAAGCTTAATCGAAGAAGCATTAGCATATGGTTCACAGGCCACTATTAGCCTTGGTTACATTGAAGATGGTCAGTCAACTTATTATGTTTATCAAGACGGTCAATCTGTCGAAGAAGGACCGCTCTATAATTATGAAGTTGGTTCAATCACTAAGACTGTGACGGCAGCCATGGTAGCTCGGGCGGTCGAAGAAGGCAAGATTCAGATAGATAACAGGCTTAATGATTATATCCCGTCATTAGACCAAGGATTATCTTATCCAACAATCCAGCAATTATTGACACACCAGTCAGGTTATCCAACCTTATTCGATAATGACATCATCATTGAAAACCTTAGAATGGATCTCAATCCTTATCATGGAGTTTCCAAAGACATGTTACTGGAAGAATCTACGTCCCAAATTCCAGAAGGTGAAGCTCATGACTTTGAATATTCCAATGTGAATGCCTCCTTACTTGCTTTAGTATTAGAGGCTGTGTATGGCTATTCCTACGCTGAATTAGTGGCTGATTTTATCAGTGAAGACTTGGCCTTAACTGATACACGGCTTTCTAATGAGGAGAAGGACTTAATGAATCAGTGGGAATGGTCAGTGGATGACGCCTATGCTCCTGCTGCGGCCATGATTTCAAATATTGCGGATATGTTGGCTTATAGCCAAGTCCAATTGGATGAGGGTAAGCCTTGGGTAGAAGAATCCCACCGATTATTAGCTAAAGGGAATCCATCAAGCTCAGAAACACGATTAAGTACAGACCAGCTCGCTTATCATTGGTTTTACGATGAGGGCAACCAGCTATACTGGCATGATGGGGGTACAGGAGGTTATACTTCCTATATCGGCTTCAACCTCGACCAGCAAAAAGCCGTGGTTGTCTTATCCAACGTTCCGATGGATCAAGGGATTCCCGCAAGTATTATAGGTAGTCAAATGTTGACGGAATTACTCCAATAAAAAATCGTAAGCAGCGTGTTATCTAACTGCTGCTTACGATTTTTTGTGATGATAATAAGTATTATGAGCCAAAGTTAAACCATTTTTTAGCGGTACCAATGCTGGCTTTTTTAACAGCTTTACCGACAGTTTTGACGATGGTTTTTCCATTAGTGTTAATAATTGACCCCATATACTTCATAGATTGGATGGATGCACTGCGACGAATGTTCTGCTTGTCAATTGGTTGGATATTCCCAAGGTAATCTTGAGTAATTAGCCCCACACGTAAAGTTAGGAAAGAGTTTACGGCTCCTTCCATTAGTGAGCTAACGACTAAATTAGTAATCGGCACCATACCTGGTATGGCTGAGGCTACACTCTCGCCGACAATCGATGTGATTAACGGTTCTAATTGGTATTCAATTAAGTCGGTATCTTCAATCGTGCGTGCCATTAAGACGACACTTGCCACTTGCATATATAACTTGGCTAAACTAACTAACGAAGGACGCGTCTGGTATACTTTAGCAATTTGCCAAATCATTCTTGTGATTGAGAAGAGGACAACTAAACTGTCTAGCGACCCATTTTGTGAGATAGCAGTCGTTAAGAAAATGGCGTTGGCGTTTTCCTTGATGATTGGCGTTGTTAACTCATCTAGTTGACTCATGGCTAATTGAACGGTCTCAGCTTTGGTGAGATCCTCACGTCCAATCTCTAAGTTTGTAATATGACTATTCTTACGTAACATCATTAACATATTATCTAAGTAGGTTTCGTATTCTTCCTCAGTCGGATTATCAGCTAACTCCAAAACTTTAGGATTACGCTTCAATTGTATGATTAATTTATATAGTACGTACACGATACTTAAACCAATGATAGCAACGGTTGCGATGGCAAGGTAGGGGTGTAAGCCATAGAGAAATTGATAAAGAATAACGAACTGATTAATGACGAAGATGATAAACAAGATTGAAAGAATGATAACTAATCCCCATAAAAAACGTTTTATATCTTCAAACCATTGATTCACGACATCACTCCATTCATATTAAAGTCAATAAAAGCATATCATATTTATGCATTATCATCATCCGTCTTAGGGCGGATATCTGTGGGAATCGAATAATAACTTTGTCTTGAGTCTAGCTTAATCTAAGTCCTTTGCCAACGAATATAACTTAATATACAGAATAAAAAAGCGTGTAGGACTGCATTAACAATCCTGACACGCTTAGTTTATATAGTGAGTTGAATTATTCAGCCGATTCTTCAGTTTCTTCTGCGCCATCTACTTCAAAAGCAGGCTCTAAGTGTTTGTCTTTAGCGAGCTCATCTAAGAAATCATATACTTCTTGTGAAGTGAAAGCTTCTTTTAATGCTTTAATTGCTTCAGAATCTACATTACCTTCACGAACTACTAATTGAATCGCATAAGTATTCTCTTCGTCTTTCTCTAAGAATAATGCGTCATCTGTAGTTAAATCAATACTTGCAATGTAAGTTGGATAGTTGAAAACTAATTCAATACCATCTTCATATGAAGCTGTTAAGTTTAATAAGTCAACATGTGTGAACTCTAAGTTCAATGGGTTCTCTTCAATATCATCCACAGTTGGGAATAAACCAACGTCTTCTTTTAATGTAATTAAATCATAAGATTCTAAGATTAAGAGTGCACGACCTTCGTTTGTAATATCTGAAGGAATTGCTACTTCGGCACCTTCTTCAATTTGGTCAATTGAGTCATAAACTGGTGAATAGAATCCAACCACTGCGTTATAGATTGGTTGGATCGCCACTAGATCACCATCACGTTCTTCGTTAAAGATTTCCATGAATGGTTTATGTTGTGCGAAACTCGCTTGAGCTTCATCGTTTAATACCGCTTCATTATATTGAATGTTGTCAGAAACCTCTACTAATTCAACTGTATATGGTTCTGCGATCACATCAGCTGCAATCTCAACCACATCAGTCATTGGAGGTAAGTGTGAAGCTACTTTAATCACTGTATCTTCTTCTTGAGCTTGAGTTGTTAGTGCAGCACTTGAGAAACCACCTAATAATAACGCAATACTACTAAAAAGTAATCCTTTTTTAAACATGTAAATTAACTCCTTTTATAATAATAATCTAGAATTTTATGACCATAAAAAAACTAACCGAATCCATTATCGCTTGTCTAAATGCTGGGCCAACTTCATACCTAGCCACTGCACTAATTGCACGAAAGCAATAATAATGAAAATGGCTGTATACATAATGTCAGTCTCATAACGTTGGTAGCCGTATCGAATGGCGAAATCACCAATCCCTCCACCACCAACAACTCCCATAATAGTAGAGTATGAGATAAAGCTGACGAAAGCAGATGTGAAGCCGATAATTAATGAGCTTCTAGCTTCTACAAACAAAAACTTAAAAACTAAATGTCTAGTGGTTGCACCCATCGATTCTGCTACTTCAAGCACCCCTTTAGGTATCTCCAATAAGGACTGCTCAACAAAGCGTGCATAAAGCGCGATAGCAATCAACATCATTGGAAAGGATGCAGCAATCGGATCCCCTGTTGCCCGACCATAGATTGCCCGAATGGCAGGTTGCATGGCGACAACGAGCAAGAGGAAAGGGAAAGAGCGAACAATATTCACTAAGGTGTTTCCAAGTTGATTGAGCCAAGGCTTATCCAATGGCTTACCAGGCGCTGTTAGATAGAGCAGGGTGCCTAGGGGTAAGCCAAGTAGGATGGCGGCAATGGATGCTAAAGTGAGCATGATGCCTGATTCTTGTAAACTATCAATAATCTTGGGAGCAAACTCAATGACTCGCTCAATATAAAGACTTATCAACTCATTCATGACTTAATACCTCAACAACTCTTTGATAATAGTTTTTCTGACTATTCTTCAATTCTTTTGGCTGAACATCGAGGACATCTACTAACTTACCTTGCTCTAAGATAGCCGCTCGAGTACACATTGATTGAATTACACTTAATTCGTGAGTGACCATGATGAGAGTCATGTCGAATTCACCGTGGGCTCGTTTCAAGAGTGCAACAATTTCATCCGTTGTTGATGCATCTAAAGCAGATGTTGGCTCATCACAAAGTAAAATCTTAGGCCTTGTAATTAAAGCCCGTGCTATGCCTACCCGTTGCCTTTGACCTCCGGACAACTGACTAGGGTAATTGTGCATCTTATCTTTTAAGCCAACGAATTCCAATACCGTCTCGACAGAGAGGGGGTTATCATAATCATGGATTTCTAAAGCCAGAGCCACGTTCTGTGCCACTGTTTTATTGTTCAACAAATTGAATTGTTGAAAGACCATACTAATATCTTTACGCAAGTCGCGTAACTTTGCTTTATCTAAGTCAATCACGTTGACACCGTCTATCCAGACTTGGCCAGTATCAGGATTCTCTAGGCCATTAATAAAACGGATGAGCGTTGATTTACCAGCACCACTTTCTCCAATAATTCCAAAAATCTCATTATCTTTGATCTGCAGGCTAATATCATCAATGGCTTGGTTTGAAATTGATTGGCTAGTGAATCGTTTACTCACATTCTTGAATTCAATCACTGTGCTCACCTCCTTTACATATTCTTTATAGCCTAAATAGATTGTAACAGATTATTAAAAAAATGAAACAGTAAAGCGCTTGATAATTAAGTAATACATCTTTATGTCCGTATAAGAATATAACAGTTTACGTATTTTTGCTCAAGAGCTTAGGGGCAAGATTGTCGATAAGGAGGGCTCCAATCGGTGCTGTTATCAGAATGGATAGGCCTGCTAGCGTTAACATTAATTCGCCACCACTAATTCCCATTGATAATGGTACAGCCCCAATGGCAGCTTGAACAGTTGCTTTAGGTAAATAACTGACCATCATAAATAATCGTTCGCTTTTTGTATAGGGAGTTCCAATCAAACAAAGATTCACTCCGACAATCAATCGGATGAATGATAATAAGGCGATGAATATGACGGGCGTGATGCCTGCTTGCACAACATATGAAGGGTCCAAGCTCATACCGACTAAAGCGAATAAGAATATCTCAGCCACCTGCCACAATTGATTGAAGCCATGAGACAAGTTGTGGGCTCGAGGTGGATTCTTACTTAACAACATAATATTCAAGGTGATGACCGCTAACATCCCTGAAAAGAATCCATTAGAATGATCTTCAACCATCAATAGGACGAGTGATAATGCTATTAGCAGAGCAATTTGGAAGGCTTGATTCAATTGAAGTTGGTCAATTAATTTGTCCAAGACTCTTCCTAATAGCATACCCACAATAATAGCGAGAATAATCGATATCGGAAGCGCTATGATAGACATCACAGAGAAATTCCCGCTCACCGCCAACGATGTAAAAGCCCCAAAAAGCACAAGAACATAGATATCATCCGCCGTGGCTCCGGTTAGAATGACTTGCGGAATTTGTCTGTCTACACCCCGTCCTTCATGAATAAAATCAACCATCCGAGGAACAATCACAGCCGGTGATACAGCTGCTAAAATAGCCCCTACAATTAAAGACTGAACGATCGAAAATCCAAGTAAAATCGGACCTAAGATGACGGAAGCCATAATTTCTATGGTTGCTGGGACAAAGGTCATCAATAAGGCTGGGCGACCGACTTTGACTAAATCCTTCAAATTCAAGGATAACCCTGCCCGTGTCAATATAATGATTAAGGCAATCCGACGAATATCCGGACTGAGTTCTAACAAAGTGGGATGCATTAAATTAAATACATAAGGACCAAAGACAATACCTAGGAGTAAATACCCCACAAGAGCAGGGAGATGCATTCGTTTAAAAAGCAAATTCAATAAAATACCTAAGATTAATATTAAAGCAATACTCATTAACATCATGTAACCTCCAAAAAATATAATAAAAAAATGACCACTATGCGCCAAATAAGCACATAGAAGTCATTAGTCCAAAGACGGTTTAGCTTATAATTAAGCACGGGAGCACTTCATTCCCTCATTATTTTCCAATATTAGTATACGCCTTTTATTATAAAGTTCAAGTTTTTTATGAATTGATCTAAGGCTGGTGGTTTTGAATCGGATGAATAGGATAAACATAGTATGTTAAGCGTTTTCGTTATATAATGTATAGAAAGGGATAGCGAGTTAAAGGAGTCACAGAAAGGAGTTTTATCATGAATTATAGAATTGAGCACCGACCTGCATTTTCAGTGATGGGAGTGAAACGATTCATCTCATTCAAAGAAGGCAGCAGTGGATTCGGTAAGTTTTGGAACGAAGTTCGGCAAGGTGAAGCAGGCGAGAGGCTAAAAACTTATAAAAATGACACGATCGATGGCATGCTTTCAATTACATTAAAATCAAATAAAGATGATACCAAAGTAACTTCTATGTTGGGTTATACAACGAATGAATTAACTCCTCAAGAAGAGTTTGAGATCTATCATTATCCTGCCGCTTCATGGATGGTTATAGAAGTCATTGGAAGACCATCTAAAGCCATGCGCCCTGTATGGAAAGCAATCTACGAAGGTGAATATAAGCCAGAAGGATTCACGAAATCAGACCTTCCTCCTTTTGAGGCCTATATTGACGATGATTTAAGCTCTGAGAATTCTAAGAATGAAATATGGTTAGGATTAAAAAACAATTAGAAAAACTCTAATGACTATGTTATAATCTGCATATAAGCTTTATATAAATAAACATAATAATAGAGATGAGGGATCCATATGAATGAGAAGATAAACTTCATTATGATTTCACCCCATTTTCCTACGAACTTTGAAACCTTTGCTGTTCGCTTAAAAGAAAAAGGGATTAATGTCTTGGGTATTGCTGATGAGCCGTATGATAATCTAAGTATGACTTTAAGGAATAACTTAACTGAATATTATCGTGTTGATAATATGGATGATTATGATCAGATGTACCGAGCTGTCGCTTACTTTGCCTTCAAGTACGGTAAGATTGACCGTATTGAATCGCATAATGAACATTGGTTAGAACTTGATGCACAACTTCGAACGGACTTTAACGTCTTCGGTTATAAAAACTTGGATATTCGCTTAGTGAAGTTCAAGTCAACGATGAAGGAAGTCTTCCGAGAGATTGGCATTCCCGTAGCAAAAGGACGTGTCATAAAGTCTGAGCCGGATGCGATAAAGTTAGCGAAAGAATTGAAGTATCCAGTGATTATCAAGCCTGATACCGGTGTAGGAGCTAACGATACATATAAAATTAAGTCTCGCCAAGAATTGAAAGACATCTTACCAGCACTACGCCCTGATGTTCCTTACATTATGGAAGAGTATATTGAAGGGGATATTGTCACCTTTGATGGGTTGACGAACCGCGACGGTGAGATTGTCTTTGCATCAACCTTAAACAACGATAAGCCTATCATAGATATTCTTGAAGACAACACTGATATGTTCTACCACATACCAAGAGAGATTCCAAAAGACTTATACGATTACGGGGTTAAATGTGTGGAAGCTTTTGGAATTAAAGAACGCTTCTTCCACTTTGAATTCTTCAGAACGAAAGATGGAAGTTTGTACGCCCTTGAAGTGAATTGTCGCCCACCAGGCGGTTATACGATTGATATGTTTAACTATGCGAATGACTTTGACATCTTTTCAGAATACGCCAATCTGGTTAAAGATAATGAGTTCAAGGCTGAGATTACTCGCCCTTATCACGCCCTTTATATATCAAGACGCAGCCATGTTGATTATGCATACACCAATGAAGAAATCAAAGATAAGTATCGAGATGAGCTGATTATGGTTGTTCATGTTCCAGGAGTATTCTCTCAACTCATGGGTGAAAGTGGCATGATTTTCAGACTGAAAGAAGAGGATAAATTGAACGAAATTATTGAGAACGTCTCAAAAAGAAGGGTGGGGTAGCTCTTGCATTTTGAAGCGAGAAGTCATTATAGTGGACACTTAGGTCGCGAGATGTACTTTAACCGATATGGTCATGGAGGTATCCCTGTCATTGTGTTTCCTTCAAGTGGTGGAAGTAAAGATGAATATGCGGACTTTATGATGGTTCAAACCTTAAGTCGATTCATCGATAGTGGGAAGATTCATCTCTACACTGTAAGTAGCATTGATTCAGAGTCATGGGATGCCTATGGTAAGTCTGCTCACGATAGGGCACAAGCTCATAACCAATATGACAAATACATCGTGCATGAACTTGTTCCATTGATTCGCCATGAATCCCAATGGGGAGGGAAGATGATTGCGACAGGTTGTAGTATGGGGGGGTTCCATTCGATGTTATTCGCCTTACGACATCCTGATATTATTGGATTAACGATTGCTCAAAGTGGTGTGTATGATGCGCGCTTCTTTGTGGGAGAATATTATGGTGATATGGCTGTTTATGAGAATTCGGTCGTTGATTTCTTAGGGAATATGACGGATAGTTGGTTCCTAGACCAATACCGCAAGAACCGTTATATTGTCTCAGTAGGACAAGGTTCTTGGGAAGAACCTCATGTGGCAGCAACGCGACACTTAGAACAAGCCTTCCGTGAGAAGGGAATTCCAGGTTGGTTCGATTACTGGGGGCATGACGTTCCTCATGATTGGAACGCTTGGCGTGATCGGATCTACCATTTCTTCTCAATCTTAGAAGCAGAAGGAATGATTTAATTATTATGAGTAGGATGCTTGCCTCTTTTATGAATTATACTTAATAACTAAGTCTTAGGTAAGATGAGTTTTAAGTCGAGTCGTATATACTATAAGGGTAGTTTTATTAAGAATATAGGAGGTAACTCTTATGAAGTTTTTAGGGAATATATTATGGTTTGTTTTTGGAGGTTTTGTTAGTTTCATAGCTTGGATTATTATAGGTCTATTATGGAGTATTACCATTGTTGGGTTACCTGTCGGGATTCAATGTTTTAAGATAGCGAAACTATCGGCTTGGCCAATGGGGCGAGATGTTCTGATCTCAACTAATGGTTCGAGTTTATTGTTTAACATCATATGGATTCTCTTTGGTGGGATTGAGATTGCTGCCTCACATCTCTTTGTTGGATTAGTTTTATGTTTGACGATTATAGGAATTCCTTTTGGACGTCAACACTTTAAGTTAGCGAAGTTGGCCTTATTCCCATTCGGTGCAGACATGATTAACGAAAGACAACAAATCATCATGCAAACAGCGGTTCCTTACAAATAAGTGAAAGAATAACCTGAGCTAAAAAGTTCAGGTTATTTTTTATGAATGATATTTTCCTGTTTCTTCCTATATATAATGAATGATATGAGTATAAAGTTGAAAAAAATATAATGTGAATTGATAAAATTTTTCGCAAACTATTAAATAGGAAGAAAGACGTTTTTTTGATTAAACAGACGTATTTTGTTGCGGTTTTAGCTATTTATTGTGTTATACTAAAATTTATGAAGGGGTGAGAAAAATGAGTCATGAAATTATCGAAAAAATTAAAGAATCTGAAGATGCGATTATTAAACTAAATCATGAGATGGAGAAGAAGAAGGAACAGTTTCAAGCTAGGCAAGCTGAAAGTTTGCGTGACTATCAAGCTGAGCTTCAACAATCTTTAGACGCATTCACTGAAGACACCCATCAACTTCAAGAAGATGAATTAATAAGTCTAAATGATACCCTTCAACAAGAGGTCGAGAAGGTGAGAGCACAAAGTGAACAGTTCTACCAATCTCATAAAGAAGTTCTCATCCAGTCTGGAGTGAAGGAGGTATTAAAAGACTATGGCGATTTCAGTTATGAAACGCGTCCTCATCGTCGCTGAGCAATGTAATAAAGAATTATTATTAGAGTCTCTTCAAGAATTGAAAGGAACTGAGATTGTTTCTTTAAACGACCAAGATGACATAGACTTGGCTTACTTTCAACAACCTACAGATTGGCAAGGAGAGTCAGATAAGTCCAATCGCTATATGCTCAGCAAGATTGAGAGTGCGATTGAATTTTTAACACCACATGTTTTAGCGGATAATCTCATCGATCGGTTAACGAAGAAACGGCCGGTATATAGTTTGAAGCAACTTGAACAAGCGGTCAATTCGATGAACTTGGACACTATGTTAAAGATTGTGGACAACCGACGTGAGAAACTAGATCAATTGGAAAGAAAGTTGGAAGAGCTTGAGAGTAAGGAATTATTCTTAAGACGTTGGGCCAAGTTGGAATTTCTTCCGCAAGATACGGAACATTTAGCCCATTACAAGGTGCAAGTTGGTTCGATTGATACCGAAGATAATGTACGCTTTATCGACCAATTAGATACCCAAGACCATCCAGTATATCTGCAAGAAGTCTATTATACCGATGATACGATGGGATACGTTCTTGTGTATGCCCTTGAAGATGAACCAGCTATCTCAGAAATTCTTACACAGATGCGTTTTGAAGCATTAGATTATCCATACAAACAACTCGCTTCTCAAGAATTAGCCAGTGTGTTAGAGGAACGGGCAAGATCAATCGCTGAACAAAACCAAATCAAGAAACACTTACGTTCAGACAAACTGTTTCTAGCTAACTTGAAGCTAGCTAGGGAATATTATGAGAATCTAGAAGAAAGGCAGAAAGCAAGTCACTTATTGCTGAACAGCCAACATTTATTCCTACTTAAAGGCTGGATTACTGAAGATGAATTGAATGAACATATTGAAGTGATTCATGAGACCTTAGGTGAAGACCAAGTAGCCTTCTTAACTTATGATGTGGATTTAGAAGAGGATGACGTCTTACAAATTCCGGTTAAACTTAAGAACAATCGTTTCAATAAAGCGTTCGAGACCTTTACTTTACAGTACGGAACACCGGTTTATAATTCTGTCGATCCGACACCTTTTTTCTCTTTATTCCAAGTGTTATTCTTTGGTCTAATGAGTGCAGACTTAGGTTATGGATTATTACTGTTTTTGGCGACTGCGATTCCAATTCACTTTTTTGATTTGTCAGAGAGTATGAAGAAAAACCTTTTATCATTTAACTATATGTCGATTGGAACTATGTTAGTGGGACTGTTTTTTGGATCATTTTTTGGTTTTGACATGCCGTTTGCTGTCATGAACTTTACAGACCAAGTCATCGAAGTAATGGTATTCTCGGTAGCAATTGGGATTATTCATATGTTAGTCGGTTATAGCTTGAAGTTATACTTAACGATGAAAGACAAAGATTACACGAGTATGTACCTCGATTCATTACAATGGATGATGATTCTAATTGGTGGTGTTATTCTTGCTATCAATGCTGTCTTGAACATCCCACTATTGAACACCGTAGGATTAGTTTTAATCCTTGGGAATATTATAGGGATGTTTATCGTCAATATGATTTCGGCATCGAATCCTTTTGTCGGATTTGGCCAAGGTCTATTTGGTTTAATCGATGTGTCAGGTTTAATCGGAGATATTGTTTCTTATACGCGTTTAACCGCTATAGGTGTTGCGGGTGCTAATATTGGAATGGCGTTCAATGTTATTGTTGGCCTATTCCCACCCATCGTTCGCTTCACTTTAGGGATTTTATTATTTGTTGCTTTACATGCGTTGAACATTTTCATTACTTTTCTAGGCTCATATGTGCATTCGATGCGTCTAGAGTTCGTTGAGTTTTTTGGCAAGTTTTATACATCAGGTGGTAAAGCCTTCGAACCATTGAAAGCTCGTGAGCGAGAGGTTTGGATTAAAAGAGATATGAATCAATAATTTTAAAGGAGTATATCAATATGGAATTTTTACAAACATTATTCGGTGAGAATATCGGCCTAATCTTTGGTGGATTAGGTGTCGCCATTGCAACATTCGGTGGAGGAGTTGGATCTGCTCGTGCTGTAGGGATAGCAGGGGAGTCTGCAGCAGCCTTAGTGAAAGAAAAACCAGAACTATTCGTTCAATCCCTAGTATTACAATTACTACCAGCCACTCAAGGGTTATATGGGTTCGTTATTGGATTATTAATGTTATTGAACTTGAATACAAGTATGGATACGTCAACAGGATGGTATTACTTAATGTGTGCCTTACCTGTAGCAATCACAGGTTACACATCAGCTCCTGCTCAAGCTAGAGCAACGGTTGCAGGGATGCAAATTCTTGCTAAACGTCCAGAGAACGTGACGCAAGGGATTATCTTCTCGGCCATGGTTGAGACTTATGCGATCTTAGGATTTGTTATCTCATTATTAATGTTCTTGTTCGTTTAAGAACCACTCAAACATAACGAAAGGATGTGATGGGATGGCGGACATTAATCATCTAACAACGACGGTTATAGACCGAGAACGTGATAAGTTGAATCAAGATTATGAATCATTCAAGCAATCAACCAAAGAACAAACAAGTAAACAAAAAGAATCTATCAAGCAAGATTATGTGACACGCAAGTTGAAGACTGAAACTCAACTACAACAAGAGTTTGACAAGGCTAAGAGTAGCCTAGCCAATAAACAACGTGACTTAAACTTACAAGTCAAACAGACAATTATGAATCAATACATCCAAGACGTTAAGAAGGCTATGGAACAATTGGATGCATCAACAGTTACAGAGATGATCGAGTCAGTCGTAAACCGACTAGACTTAAGTTATGGCTCAGACCAATATGAACTAGTATTTGGTGAGAAGACCAGCCAATTATTAGGCGCACAGGTTGATCTACCCATTAACTTGGCTGAAGAGACTATCCCGCAACAAGCTGGATTTGTCATTCGACAAGGAAGTATCGAATATAATTATTTGTTTGATAAACTCGTTGAAGAGCAAACAAATGCCTTACGATCATTAATTGTGAACGAAGTATTTACATCGAATTAGGAGGTGACTAACATGCAGAATAGTTTATATGGTCCATTGAATATGACGGTTCGCGTGCAAGAGAACCACCTTTTAGATCAGAGTCAATATGACAGAATGCTAAGAGCTCAAAGTTATGAAGAAGCTGTTCGTGTCCTATTAGATACGAATTATCGAGATGGGGTTCAAGAAGCCATCGAGACTAAAGATTATGAACCCATGTTACGCAAAGAGCTAATCGATACTTATCAATGGATATTAGATCAATCTCCGAGTGATTTGATTAATGAATTAATGACGCTTCGCTATGCTTATCACAATATTAAAGTTCTATACAAGGAGAAGTTGACGGGGAAAGACTTTGACAGCACCTTAATTGATATTGGTGTTTTTCCAATCTATGAGTTTCGCAAGGAAGTCTCGCAAGATGAAGAGTCAGTCAACCTGCCAAAGTATTACAAGCAGAACATTCGTAACTTAAACATTGAATTTGCTGAGGCACCAAGGTTAAGTGATATTGATATCTTCGTCGACCGTGCATATATTCACCATCTGAAGAGATTATCTGAAGAGATTGATGATGAAGCGGTGACTCAGTATATTAATCGAATTATTGATAATACGAATGTGTCGATATTCTTTAGAGCCATCAGTTCAAATCTCGGCAAGAACCATATTCAAGCGACGATTACGGATGAAGGATCGATTTCGCAAGAATTTTTTGTACAACTGGTTGACCAAGGTCTAGAAGCTGCGATCGAAGCCTTTAAAGATATGGCTGACTATGGTGCAATTATGGATGATGCGATTGGGCAAGATAATCAATTATCTTTAAGAAGGTTGGAGAAAGCCTTGGATAATGCCACTGAAACTTACTTGGAGCAAGCACATTTTTCCGTTTTTGGTCCGATACCTGTTCTTGCTTTTATTAGTGCCAAAGAAATTGAAATAAAAAATATTCGCTTAGCCCTAACAGGACAATTGAATCGAATTGACCCAGAAATAGTTAGAGATAGGATGAGATTAGATTATGCAGTATAAAGTAGCCGTCGTAGGAGAGAAAGATGCTATCTATGCCTTTGGAACCCTTGGTATCAACGTCTTCTACATTACCGATGCCAAGCAAGCTAGACAGACCGTCCAAGATATTATTGAAGAAGGTTATGGAGTCATCTTTATTACTGACGAAGTCTCATTGATGATTCCAGACTTATTGAAAAGATATGAAGATGCCTTTATGCCGGCCTTTATTCTGATACCAAGTGGTCAAGACGGTGAGAGCTTAGGACTACAAAAAGTCCAAGATAATGTCAAGAAGGCTATTGGACAGAATATACTATAATTATAAAACGAGGAGGTAGATTAATTGGATTCTGGAAGAATTATTACAGTATCAGGTCCGTTAGTTATTGCGACGGATCTTGAAAGTGCTAAAATTCGCGACATTTGTTATGTTGGCGATATTGGCCTCGTAGGAGAAATTATTCAAATACGTGGTGAGAAAGTATATATTCAAGTATATGAAGAAACATCAATGGTTGGTCCTGGCGAACCTGTTCGCCCAACGAATCGTCCTTTATCTGTAGAGCTAGGTCCAGGATTGATATCAGGGATGTTTGATGGAATCCAGCGACCATTACAGAAAATGGCAGAATCATCTGGAGATTCATTCTTATCACGTGGCGTTCATGTACCGGCCTTAGACCGTGATAAAATTTGGACGTTCCAACCAGAAGTTCAAGTAGGTGACCAAGTTCAATCTGGAGATATTGTTGGGACTGTGAATGAGACGGAAGTGATAGCTCATAGAATTATGGTTCCTTACGGTATCGAAGGGAAGGTGAAACACATTGAAGCAGGTGACTTCAAAGTTGAAGACGCCTTGTACATATTAGAATTAGCTAATGGCGAAGAGTTAGTATTGAATATGATTCAAACTTCTCCAATTCGCCTAGGACGTAAAACACAAAGTAAACATAAACCTGACCAACCTTTAGTGACCGGACAACGCGTTATTGATACTTTGTTCCCGGTTGTTAAAGGGGGAGCTGCGACAGTACCAGGGCCTTTCGGTGCGGGTAAGACAGTTGTTCAACACCAAATTGCCAAGTGGGCGGATGTTGATATTGTGATTTATATTGGATGTGGGGAACGCGGGAACGAAATGACGGAAGTTATTAACGAATTCCCAGAACTCGTTGACCCTCATACTGGAAAGTCTATTATGGACCGTACGATTTTAATTGCCAACACATCAGATATGCCAGTGGCAGCGCGTGAAGCGTCAATCTATACGGGAATTACGATTGCTGAGTATTTCCGTGATATGGGTTATTCAGTAGCAATCATGGCTGATTCAACCTCTCGTTGGGCTGAAGCCTTACGTGAGATCTCTGGACGCCTAGAAGAAATGCCCGGAGATGAAGGTTATCCAGCATATCTAGGGAGCCGTTTGGCTGAATACTATGAGCGTGCTGGGAAAGTAACAGCCCTGGGACGCCCACACCGCCAAGGTGACATTACAGCCATTGGAGCCGTATCGCCTCCAGGGGGGGACACATCCGAGCCAGTTACTCAAAACACCCAACGTGTTGCGAAAGTATTCTGGGGATTGGATGCGACATTAGCGAGACGTCGTCACTTCCCATCAGTCAATTGGCTGACTTCTTATTCACTCTATTCCGAAGATATGAATCGAGTCAATGGTGAACGTTTAGGGATCGATTGGGGGCAGATGGTTGTTAGAGCCCGTGCCTTACTTCAAGAAGAATCTGAATTAGAAGAGATTGTCCGCTTAGTAGGGGTAGAGTCTTTATCAGATCCAGACCGCTTGAAGTTAGCAACGGCTGCGATGATTCGTACAGCTTACCTACAACAAAATGCTTATGATGAGGTGGATACCTTTACCGAACTAGAGAAGCAGTCACAAATGCTTCAAACCATTCTACATTTTGAAGATATAGGTAAAGAAGCACTAGACTTAGGCGCTTCTATTACAAGTATCTTACGTGATACTGTTGATCTACGCGAACGCATTGGTCGGATGAAGTACATTAATGATAATAGTGCTGAGCCTTATCAAGCTATTCGCCAAGCAGTTAACGATACAATCAAAGAATTAATTCAAAAAGGAGGGGACTAATCGATGATAAAAGAATATACAGGCATTTCAGAAATTGTTGACCCTCTTATTACAGTTCAAGATGTAGAAGGCATTAAGTTTGATGAATTGGTAGATGTTCAGTTAGCCAGTGGCGAAATTCGCCGCGGTCAAGTGTTAGAAGTCCGTGAAGATAAGGCGGTAGTCCAGTTATTCGAAGGTTCAGCGGGCTTAAGTAAGAATCAGACGAAAGTCCGTTTTCTAGCTCATCCACTAACTTTGGATGTATCCGAAGATATGATCGGAAGACGTTTTGACGGGATGGGTCGTGTGGCTGATGGTGGACCGGACTTAATCGCAGAGAAGTCTCTAGATATTAATGGACGAGCAATTAACCCGGTGATGCGTCTGTATCCGAACGAGTTCGTTCAGACAGGTATCTCGACAATTGACCATCTGAATACTTTAGTTCGTGGTCAGAAGTTACCAATATTCTCTGGATCAGGATTACCTCACCAAGACTTAGCCGCACAAATTGCCCGCCAAGCTGCAGTACTTAATTCCGACGAGAAGTTTGCGGTTGTCTTTGCGGCAATTGGTGTTACTTTTGAAGAAGCGGAATTCTTTATCGAAGACTTTACTAATACAGGTGCGATTGACCGTTCAGTAGTCTTTATTAACTTAGCGGATGACCCGGCCATTGAACGATTAGCTACGCCAAGAATGGCACTAACGGCCGCAGAATACTTAGCCTTTGAAAAAGGTATGCACGTCTTAGTAATTATGTCGGACATGACGAACTACGCCAATGCCTTACGTGAAGTTTCGGCAGCCCGTCGTGAAGTACCAGGTCGTCGTGGGTACCCAGGCTACTTATATACAAACTTAGCCACGCTTTATGAGCGCGCAGGGCGTATCCAAGGCTCAGATGGGTCTGTTACACAAATTCCGATTGTGACGATGCCTGAAGATGATATCACCCATCCGATTCCTGACTTAACCGGATATATTACTGAAGGACAAATCCTTTTATCTCGAGACTTGTTCAATCAAGGTATTCAACCACCGGTTGATGTCTTACCGTCACTATCACGGTTGAAAGATAATGGGATTGGTGAAGGGAAGACGCGAGCAGACCATGCGTCTACGATGAACCAGATCTTTACCGCTTATGCTCAAGGTAAAGAAGCCCGTAATCTTGCTTCGGTTTTAGGTGACTCAGCTTTAACTGAGACTGACTTGAAGTATCTGGAATTTGCTGAGGCCTTTGAGAAAGAGTATGTGAACCAAGGATATTATACTAACCGTTCGATTGAGGACACCTTAGCCATTGGATGGAAACTCTTGAGTATCCTACCTCGTACTGAATTGACTCGTATTAGTGAAGAACACTTAGAACAATACTTGCCAACTTCTGAGGAAGGGTGATCGATGGTGGCGCAACTTAATGTAAATCCAACAAGGATGGAACTTGCTCGTTTGAAGGAACGATTGGCTTTAGCTAGTCGTGGGCATGATGTTCTCAAGGATAAGCAAGATGGGTTAATGCGTAGCTTCATTGAATTAGTTCGTGAGAATAATGACTATCGCAAGGAAGTCGAAGCACACCTTAAAAAAGGGATGCAAAATTTTGCCTTATCTAAAGCATTACTTCACGAAGAATATTTAGAACAAATCGCTTTGATTCCTCAATACGATGTTAAAGTGAATGTTAGCCCGAATAATTTAATGAGTGTGAAAGTGCCAAGCATGCATTTTTCAGCGGATAGTGAACCAAGTGAATCTTTGAATTATGGCTATATTAATTCTAATTCCGACTTAGATCTTACTTTGCAAGAATTTAGCGACATCTTGCCTAAGATGCTGAAGTTAGCCGAGATTGAAAAAACAAGTCAATTGTTAGCGAATGAGATTGAACGCACACGCCGTCGTGTGAATGCTTTGCATGAGCGGACCATTCCTGATTTAAAAGAAACGATTAAGTATATCGAATTGAAGTTAGATGAGAATGAGCGTGCGGAGATTACTCGGTTAATGAAAGTTAAAGATTTCGGGGAAGACGACGACGAATAGAACAAATTGAAGCATCTCGCTTAACCATCTTGCGATTTTAGCGCAAAAGGTTAGCTGAGGTGTTTTTTTCTTATCCTATAAGACAAATTAATGGGAACTAAAACGCAATATGCTACAATATAGACTAAAGGAGTGGATATTTTTGAATGAAATCTATGTACTAAATGATGGATACGCATTACCTAAGATTGGTTTAGGTACCTATGGTTTACGTGGCATGCAAGGGGTTCGCCAGATTGAACAAGCCATTCAAATGGGATACCGCTTAATTGACTCAGCCTATAATTACGAGAATGAAGGCATTGTTGGCCAAGCCATTCGCCAAAGTGGTGTATCACGTGACCAAATTACACTGACGTCTAAACTACCAGGACGTTATCATGAGTATGATAAAGCGATGATTGCGATTCAAGAATCAGTAGCCAGAACCGGTCTTGATTATATTGATTTGTACTTAATTCACTGGCCGAATCCAATAGAGGACAAGTATGTTGAAGCCTGGCAAGCCCTCATCGATTCACAAAAAGCAGGTCTGATCCGTTCGATTGGAACATCAAACTTCCTACCAGAACACATTGACCGCTTAGAAAAAGAGACAGGAGTCCTTCCTACTGTCAACCAAGTGGAAACACATCCAAACTTTAACCAACAAGCACAAGTTGAATATGATCAATCAAAAGGTATCATTACCGAAGCTTGGAGCCCAATTGGCCGCGCGGCAGAATCAATGCAAAATGAAGTCATCCAAAGTATCGCAGACAAACATAATCGCACTATCTACCAAATTGTCTTGCGTTGGCATATCCAACGTGGTTTTGTTCCAATACCAAAATCATCCAATTACCAACACCAATTACAAAACATCAGCATCTTTGACTTTGAATTAACTCAAGAAGAAGTCGATATGATTAACGCACTCTCACGTGAAGACGGCCGTCAGAAAAATCAAGACCCCGCAGAGTATCAAGAGTTTTAATCAGGCAAATATAATCGAATAAAGCCCCGAATTTGTTGTAAAAATAAGTTCGGGGTTTAATTATGCAAAAAAATGGGTGAGGTGAGTTAACTGTCCGTGGCGAAGAGTCTCGACGGACAGTAAGCCCAGTATCTGTCCGTGGTGCTGATTAGCGACGGCCACAAAGTGTAGTAACTGTCCGTGGTGATGTGTTCCGACGGTCCCAAATCGGGTTAACTGTCCGTGGCGAAGAGTCTCGACGGTCCAAAAGCGCATTAATTGTCTGTGGAGAAGAGTAGCGACGGCCCAAAGTGAGTAAACTGTCCGTGGCGTAGTGTTCCGACGGTCCCAAATCGGGTTAACTGTCCGTGGCGAAGAGTCCCGACGGACAGTAAGTCCAGTATCTGTCCGTGGCGAAGAGTCTCGACGGACAGTAAGCCCAGTATCTGTCCGTGGCTTAGAGTAGCCATGGACAGTTCCCGTTTTTCCTTAAATTTATTACAAGTAAATTCTTCTTAAAAATAAATCATCATATTTTCTACAAAAAGTTGCCATATTAAATTTACCCACTTCTTAATGTCGATTTCCAGCTCCCAGACCCTCCGTGATTACAGCGAATTTCCTCATACACTAGCTATCATTAATCTGTTAATTCAATATAATTAACACCTTAGTTTTTTGTTATTTTAAATTGAACAAACCATTTATTTATAGGTAAAATAAAGTCAATATTTTAAATGAAAGTAGATGGAAAACAGTTGTAAAATCAGGCTATATACTTTAAAGTATGGATATTGTTTTTTTAGAAATAGTAATTTTAAAATATAAAAATAGGAGTTATTTAAAGTGAAGATAATTATTGCAGGTGGGGGTAAGGTTGGAGAAAAGGTCTGTGAAGAGCTCGCCCTAGAAAACCACGATATTATAGTCATTGAAAAGAATGAAAAACGCTTGAATGAATTGATAGACCAGTATGATATTACCGGTGTAGCTGGAAATTGTGAAAGTATTCAGATGTTAGAAGAAATCGAAACCTCGACAGCTGATATCTTTATGGCCTTAACTGAAAATGATGAGATTAATATTATTTCTTCGATATTAGCCAAAAAATTAGGCGCGACCTACACGGTAGCTAGAGTGAGAAAACCTGAATATTCAAAACAAACGAGATTTGTTCAAGAATCATTCGGAATTAATCTGATCGTCAATCCAGAATTTGAAACGGCTCGCTATATATTCAAAACATTGAATTATACTCAAGCATTAAGTATGGAAAGTTTCTTAAGAAATCGTGTGAGCTTAATTGAATTAGAAGTGAAAAAAGGTTCCATTCTAGATAATGCGAGAGTGAAAGATTTAAGAGAGAAATTCCAATCAGTCATAATCTGTATTGTGCGTAGAGAAAACGATGAGATTATTATCCCTAATGGAGATACGATCTTGTATCCTAATGACCGGGTGCATGTCACGGGGTCAAACCATGATATGAGCCTGTTCATGAAGCAATTCACTGATAATAAACGACTTCATTCTTCTCTTATTATTGGTGGAGGGCGAATTGCATACTACTTGCTTCAATTATTGGAGAAATCCCATATTACAACGCGTGTCATTGAAGTGAATCCTGATCGTGCACAAAAATTAGCGATAGATTTCCCTAATAGTGAAATTATCGTCGCTGACGGTACAAACCAAGACATCTTAGATGAGCAAAATATTGAACGTTTTGATTCATTTATCTCGTTGACGGGTATTGATGAGGAAAACTTTATTGTTTCCGTCTATGCTCACCACAAAGGGGTTAAAAAAGTTATCACTAAGATGGACCGTACTCGCATGCTTAAAGTCTTGAAGTATGAAGCTATTCGAAGTGTCGTCACTCCGAAATTATTAGTGACGAACGAAGTTATCCAGTTTGTTCGCTCACGAGAAAACAGTCAAAATTCTGACGTGGAGGCTGTTTACCGTATTGTTGACAACCAAGCTGAAGCGATTCAATTCCGTGTTAAATCACAGAGTGTATTATTAGGTGTACCTATTAGTGAGTTAAAATTAAAAGACCATATCTTAATCGCTTATATCGTCAGAGATGACACACTTATATTCCCAACAGGTGATGATCAATTTGAAGTGAATGATAAAGTGATTGTTATTGCGAAAAGTCGAATGGTTTCAGATATTGACGGTATCTTAACGAAAGGCTAGGTGGTTAAGATGAGACGATCCGTTATCGCTTATATTGTTGGCCGTGTAATGTTATTAGAAGCCGCGTTGTTACTACTACCTGTACTTATTGGAGTCATCTATCAAGAATCAAGCCAACAAATATTAAGTTATTTGTCAGTAGCTATCGGTATAGGGATAATTGGCTTGCTTTTTTCAAGATCGAAGCCTGAAAAAATTCAAATTAAAACGCATGATGGTATTATCACCGTAGCCATTTTATGGATATTGATTTCATTTTTTGGTGCATTGCCTTTAGTTTTCACCGGTGAAATACCTAATATTATTGATGCTTTTTTTGAAATATCAAGTGGCTTTACAACAACGGGGTCAAGTATTATTACTGACTTATCAGCCCTTGGGCAGTCGACTATTTTCTGGAGAAGTTTCACGCACTTTATTGGGGGGATGGGAGTTCTAGTGTTCATGCTAGCTATCCTACCTTCAGGGTCGAACACCGTTAACTTAATGAAAGCTGAGGTCCCAGGCCCTGTATTCGGTAAGTTATTATCTCGAACTCAAAACACAGCAAGAACGCTTTATCTTTTATATACTGTGATGACTATTGTATTAATTTTGATTCTAATTTTTTTAGAAGTACCAGTTTTTGATGCGTTCAATTTAGCTTTTGGTACAGCTGGAACAGGTGGATTTAGCATTTCCAATGATGGATTCACTAAATACACCAATCAAGCAGCGATCGAGTGGGTTATAGGTATCGGTATGTTGCTGTTCGGTGTAAACTTTAATGTCTACTACTACATTATATTAGGTTATATTAAAGATGTATTCAAAAATGATGAAGAGTTAAGATATTACATTCTTATTGTATTAACAGTGACAGCATTGATTATTATGAACACCTTTAGCCGTTATAACTTAGCTGAACCAGTGATTCGAAACGTCTTCTTTACAGTCGCTTCGATTATAACGACAACCGGATACGCGACCGCAGACTTTACCCAATGGCCACTATTCTCCCATATACTACTCATGTTCTTAATGTTTTGTGGAGGCTGTGCAGGTTCCACTGCTGGGGGACTGAAAGTATCACGTGTTATAATCTACTTTAAATCGTGGATTTCTGAGATTCGCCGCGCCGTTCAGCCTAAACGAATGGTAGTGACTTTAATATCTAACAAACCAATTACTAAAGACTTAGAGATGAATGTGACGAATTACTTATTAGTTTATATCGTTGTTTTTATTGCGATTCTGTTATCTGTATCATTAGAGGCACCTGATTTTGAGACAGCTTTTTCGACCGTCGCTGCGACCTTTAATAATATAGGTCCTGGGTTTGGACAAGTAGGTCCAACGAGTAATTTCTCAATGTACTCCAATTGGAATACTTTCGTCTTATCAATCGGAATGATTGCGGGACGTTTAGAGATTTACCTTGTGCTGATCTTGTTCTCACCAAGAACATTACGGCATTTAACCAAAGGATATTAATCCAATATAAAATACAAAAGAGCCTTTCACTTTGTTCAATCAAAGTAGAAAGGCTCTTAGTAGGTTATAATTAAATGTTAGTTACGTAATGTTTTCAAGGCTTTAGCCCAGTCAACTGTGTTCGCAATCATAGCATTAATTGTTGGGTCATGTACTTCTGCAGGTTTGAAGTTCATATCGCTATCAAAGTCAGTGAATAAACTGAATGCTCCAGAAGCAGACCCATGCGCAACGTTAAAGTTGGTAAGAATTTGACGAAGCGATAGGGCAGCGGCTACCCCTAATGTTGAACCGTAACTTACGATACCAGCAGCTTTACCATTCCATTCTGGTGCCAAGTTGTCGATTGCATTTTTAAGTGATGCTGTAATGCCCTTATTGTATTCTGGAGTAATAAAAATAAAGCCATCTAAACTATCAATTTTATCTGCCCATTTCTTCACGTTTTCCGAAGTGTATTGCTTGTTTAACATGAGTGGTGCAACGGGTTCATTAAAGTTTGGAATATTGTAGTCTTTAATATCGACTAACTCAAAATTAACCCCTTCAAGATTTAATTCTTTAGCACGGTTAAAGATAAAGTCTGCTACTTGAGTAGAAACTCGAGTATCGCGGTCACTTCCGATAATAATACCAATGTTTGTCAAAATAATATCCTCCTAATAGTAGTAAATAACAGAATCTATAATATATTTGAATATTCCAATTGTAAAATGTTTTGCTCGAAAAAATTTAAATACTATCTTATTTCTAATAGTATGTGAAATGCTTATATATGTTAAAATAATTTAGGAATTTTAAGGAGTGGAAAGCTGATGGAAACCAAATTAGATCCAAGAATTGTAAGAAGTCGCCAAGCGATTATTGATGCATTTATTACATTATCTGAAGCAAAGCCTCTTGAGAGTATAACAGTTAAAAATATTACAGATAAGGCCTTAATTAACCGTGCGACTTTCTATAATCATTTTTTAGATAAGTATGATTTAATGGAGAAAGCCATCATGGATGTTGTGCAAATTAATTTAAATCGCGATCGGTTTACAGATATTCAATTAGATGATAACTATATTTTAGAAATTTTCAACGCCTTATGTACACTTCATACAAACATTGAGAATCAATGTCAACGTTCATATCATATGATTATTAACCAACTCGTCATGGATCAAATTGAAGTCATTCATGCACAAAAGTTAAAGGAAATATATACGGAGATAGATGAAGCGACGATCAATCGCGTATCGAAATTCTTCGCATCTGGCATGTTCACCTTATCAAGAGATTGGAAAGAGCATGCAAGTGATGAGGAGCCCAACCATCATATCGAAGGGTCGATCGCTTTTATGAAATCTTTGATGAATGCAGATGTGTAATGTGAGATGCCTTTGGTAAATAGGTGTGTCAGCTTGTCTATCGCGCAATACTACCACATATATTTCCCGCAAACTCAATTTTCACCCACTCATCACCAACAAGCAAAAAAGCTTCAGACGATTACTTAATGAATCAAATCTGAAGCTTTTTGAATTATTGATGGAAGTCAATGCGTGGTGCAATGAGATAGTACATAATGAAACCGCCTAAAGTCATTACAGTAAACTCTGATAGAGCTAAGAATAAGTAAGTTTCCCAGAAGAAATCTGCAAACCCCATATACATCAACATAATAGCAATAATAAACATGGTGAATGAGAAGACAAGGGTCATTACAATATAACGTAATGCCATGGCATCCTTGAATTTGTGTCCGAAGGCTTTAACGGCTAATTCAGCTAAGTAACGAGCAAGAACGAGTGATACTAAAGTATGGAAGCTTCCGACTACAACATCAACAATGGTTGATTGGATGGCATTAACAATCATAACACCTAATGTAATAGAAGCAATATAACGCTTGTTATAAAGTCCCATGAAGTTCAAACCTTCTGAGATTCTAAACTGAATAGGTCCGAAAGCGACAGGCGCGACAAACATAGTAAGAACAATGTAAAGAGCAGTAACAATTCCAGCTTTAACAAGTCCTTGCGTATCGAAACTTGAGTAAGTTTCATTATGATGATTTTTTTCCAAAATAAACATCTCCTTTGTAGTCATAGAAATCTATGCTAGTCCTAACTATGGCCAAAGGAAAAGAGCGAGTTCGCCCTGTAGAAGTGCCATAGTGCCTCTAAGTCATCATCTTAGTTGCGTTTAATAGTTTACATGATTAGAATTAAGATAACAAGTCGATTTATTAACATCATGCCGTCGAATTAGAGGAGGAGTCAGCGAGTGGACACATACAAGTTTAAGGATATGCAATTAACCTGGTTAGATTCTACGTCCGCATACAGTGATGGTGGAGCGACTTTTGGCCCTGTACCTAAAGCCGTCTGGGCGAAGAAGTATCCGAGTAATGACATCAATCAGGTGAACATGGTCCAAGACCCAATACTCATTCAATATCAAGATAAAAATTATTTAATTGATGCGGGTTTTCAAACGAATAAGTTAGATAGTAAGCAACGTCGTAATAACGGCATCGTCGGTGACACAGAGTTAGAAGCCTCACTAAATCAACTAAACCTATCAACAGCTGATATTGATGGAGTATTAATGACGCATATGCATAACGACCATGCGAGTGGGTTAACCACTTTCGTGGATGGCTACTACTTATCAACTTTTCAGAATGCAGTTATCTATATCAATGAGATGGAATGGGATGAAGTGAGACAGCCTAATATACGGACTAAAGGGACCTACTTAAAAGAAAATTGGGAACCAATCCAAGACCAAGTTGTTTTATTCCAAGACTTCAAAGAAATAGCCCCGGGAATTGAAATGCATCATACAGGTGGTCATTCTAAAGGCTTGAGTATCGTTCGCCTAATCCAAGATGATCAAGTCATTATACATCTGTCAGACTTACTACTAACAACAGCTTCCTTTAATCCTGCTTGGGTAAGTGGCTACGATGACTATCCGATGGATAGTGTCCATGCCAAAGAATATTGGTTAAAGAAAGCTTTCGACCAACAATATAAATTCATTTTCTACCATGATCCTTACTATTGTCTCTTGCAATTGGCCCAAGATGGAAAGACGGGTGTTGAATCGGTTGAACGTAGTAAAGTACCACTGATTGGATGGCCAGATTCGATCGAAAAATTATATTAAAAACAAAGGCGATTTTGTTGCTTTAGAATGTATTTCTAATATAATAATAGTGAAGATGAGATTGGTAAATGATGAGAGTAGGCGCGATACTATGTTAAGCTTAATTCTTACGAATAGTCTAAGAATTGAATCTCCGTTCACATCATTGTGTCATTCATCTTCAGCATCAAATACAGACAATCACTCTGCCAATCAGCATGCAGGGTGTGTTTGTAGACTTAATTATATGATTGAACAGAAGAGTTTAGGCGTTTAATTGTGCCTAAACTTTTTTTGTATCAATGATATAGTTCTAATCACTTGTAGGATGTTGTCAGTATATAAGGCAGGGTGAAGGGAGTGAAAGGATTGATTTTGACCGAAGAAATAAAGAAAGGTTAAGGTGATCCAAATGCTTTTAAAAGCCATATCTCGCTACTAAGCGTAAAAAGTTAAAATATTATGAATATTAAATGAGAAAAATGTTGACTTAATGAGACGAGTGACCTATAATTGAACTATAAAATCAAGTGAGGGAATAATTATGATGACACATATATCACAACTGAATTCATTCTTTTTTAGCAACTTTAGATAGTGTTTGTATCCGTACTATCCAAACTATAGATACAAACACGTGCAGACGAAATGTTTGTATCTATGGGTGCTAATTCGGAGTGAGCTCACATAGATATTAATCTCTAATTCAAGATTATAATCTATGCGAGCTGTGATATATAATTCATCATCGAATTATTCAAGCAGAGAACCTAGCAGGATTATAATATCTTGCTAGGTTTTTTGTTGTTTACGATTGAAAACAAATGATATGGAGGAATTAAAATGAAAAACACACTTAGAAAAATGATTCAGTCAGTCTTAGCCTTATCAACATTACTTACAGTCTCGCCACTTACTGCTCAAGCTCAAGAAGTTGAAAGAGAGCCAATTTCAATAGGGATTTTACAGTTTAACGAGCACGGATCATTAGAAGAGAACCGTTTAGGATTTATTGATGGGATGAGCGAGTTAGGTTACATTGAAGGGGAGAATTTGACGATTAATTATGTGAACGCAGCGGCTGAAGTGAGCCAATTACCTTCACTAGCAGAAAGTATTGTCAAAGAGAGTGACTACTTATTCGCCATTGCAACACCAGCCGCTCAGGCGTTAGCGAATGCGACCCAAGACAAAGTTGTTATGTTCTCTTCAGTAGCTGATCCTATTGGAGCAGGCGTTGTTAACTCCTTAGAAGAACCTGGGAAAAACTTAACAGGTACAACGAACATTGGCCCCATCGAAAAACAAATTAAAGAAGTGTTGTTACCATTGATTCCAGATGCCAAGAAGATTGGACTCATCTATAATTCAAGTGAAATTAATGCCCAATACCAAGTGGATATTGCTATTCCAATTATTGAAGGCGAAGGATTAGAAGCGGTTGTTCGAACAATCTCTTCAACCAATGATATTAGTGCTTCAATGAATGCTTTAGTGAATGAAGGCGTCGATGGCATCTACTTAGTGACAGATAACTATATTGCCTCTTCAATGGCTTTAGTGGGTGAGATTGGTAAAGAAGCAGGCATTCCGCTAGTTGGAGGTTCTAATGATATGATTGAGGAGAACGGCTTAGCGACTTACGGATTGGATTACTATGAATTAGGTGTTCAAACGGCTGAGATGTTAGTTCGTATTATCGACGAAGACTTAGATCCTGCAACCGTACCCGTTGAGATGGCAAATCATCTTGAATTAGTAGTGAATGAAGACTATGCCAGCGCCATTGGAATTGAACCACAAGCGATCTATGATTTAATTAAAGAATAATCAAAACTGTCATGTTTTCAATATAATTGGAAGCATGACTTTTTTTGCCTTATATTCACAAGACACTTTGTGTATTCTAAGATAAAATATGTTAAAAAGTTATTGAATAAAGATTGTGGACAAACAGATAACAAATGTAATGGAAGCGATTGAATAGAATTATTTCTATAATGTTAAATAATAGTTTCTTGCTTTCATATTATTTGTATACGTTGTGAATCCACTGTATACTAGTGTTAATTACAGATTCTTTTTAAGGAGGAATTTCCATGAATGAAAAATTTGTCTACGCGGTATATGAAACCATTGAAGAAGCTAAACAAGCTGTATCGAACTTAACTGGTGCAGGTATTCCATTGAGTGCCATCACCTTATATGCAGATGATGACGTAATTGAAGAAGCTCACAATGTTCAACTAGACGTTGATATTAAAGAACTTGACGATGATCACCATCACCGTTCTATTTGGAACCGTATCGCTGATTTCTTCTCAATGGATGAGGAAGAAGAGAGTTATCCAGTTGATTTCTCAGGCTATCAAGATGAAATTGATGACGATAAAATCCTTGTTGTTGTTGATAAGAGCTTTGAAGGTGACGCATTAGCAGTAAATACAACCGTCGATGTGTTAGATGAAACTAATCCAAATTCAGTTGAAACTTTCGTTCATGAAGACTTCTCTGACCATCAAGAAGATGTTATTGAAGAGAATGACTTTGTAGCTGGGGACATGGGAGCAGCCATAGCAGTGAGTGAAGAGTATACAGGTCAAACAGAACCAGGAGTACAACCAGAACAACCTGTTGTCGACTCTATCGAAGAGAAAGAACTAACGAATAAGACCACGTCAACAGAGGGGGAAAGCGTCATCGGAGACTTCTCCGCTGAATCGGAAATGGCCGAAGCTTATTATACGAATATTGATGCTCAACGAGTAGAGAAAAAGAATGACGAACCAACCGACTCCGCCCAAGATGTGCTCTCTGACGAAGAGCTTCGCGAAAGGCGTGAAGAACATGGTGTGGCAGGCGATATGGGAGATTATTCAGATTACGCTGAATACCATCAAAACTCACAAAGCAAGCCAGCATCAGACGATACACAAGCAAAAGAAGCAGACTCAGCGAATGAAGTGCCTCACCACGAGTTAGGAGAATTCGAGAAAGAGATGCGTCGTCATGAATCGAATCCACCAGCTGATGAAGTAGGAGTGAATCCAGAACAATTTGACAATTCAGACCAATAATTTTTATTAAGTTAGTAGGCTTTTGCTTACTAACTTATTTGTATATTGTTGAGAGAATTTAAGTACTTTGTTAGAGTTTCAAAAAGGGGGCATTTTAATCAAAGTAATGGAGGCATTGAAGAATATATTCGCACCTAACTTGGTTGCACTAAGTGCAGCGGGGATTCTTTAAATTTTTAGTTTCTTTTATATTGGAGAAGCCATCGCAATGCGTATTAATTGAATCACTATAATTTTGTAGTATAATTAAATTTATAAAGTCCGAACAATAATTTAACAAGGAGAGAGAAAACAATGAAAAAATCATTGAAGAAACTTGTATTATTAGGTGTTAGTGGAATGATGTTAACAGCAGTAATGCCTCAAGTAATGGCTCAGGAAAGTTCTGAAGAATCTACTACAGAAGAATCAGTTGCTGGATCGACAGAATCAACAGAAACAACGGATGAAGAAGCCACAGAAGAAAGTGAATTACAAACCGCTTTAAATGAAGCGATTGAATTGTTCAAAGCAGAATATCCAGAGACAGAATTAAAAGAAATTGATGTAGAATTACGCAAAGAAGAGTATAAAATTACTATTCACGGCTTTTCTGGAACGAATGAATACGAAGTGGACTTCTCAGTAGATCCCGTTGAGATTACGAATAAAGAAGAAGATAATGACGACGATGATAATGATGATGACGCATTAGTGTTAGAAGATTTAATTACAATCGATGAAGCATCAGATATTGCCTTAGAAGAAGCAGGCGGAGGAATGATTACGGATTGGAATCTCGATACCGATGATGGTAAAGCTATTTGGGAATTAGAGATTGAAGACCCTGCCTTAGAGAATACGGATAATAATGATGACGATGATGATAATAAACTTCATGTTGAGATTGATGCGACAACCGGCGAAGTATTAAAAGTAGAATTTGACGATTAATAAAATTCTTCTAAAAGACGAAGGCTTTTGAGCTTTCGTCTTTTTTTGTTTAATAATAATCTGACGATGATGTTATAATGGGAGTATCATAATAAAGGAGAGAAACTTTCTATGAAGAAAACATTGAAATCGCTTGTGCTTAGCGTTTTAACTTGTAATTTATTGGTAGGGACTATGTCTACAATCGTAATGGCAGAGGATGGGGCAGCAGAGACCACGCCTGCTACGCCTGTTGAAACTGTAGAGACTCCGCCAGCAGAAACGCCAAATCCATCTGATGATGGCCAAACTGGCGAAGAGCCAGCACCTAATCCCGAGTCAGACCCAGATCCAGAACCCGAACCAAAGCCTAACCCCGAAGAAGGTGAAGAGTCTTCGTCTGAAGAATCAACTCCGGAGGAATCTACCCCTGAAGAATCAACACCAACCCAACCAGTAACACCGGTTGTTCCGAGTTACCCTGAATATCCAACAGGAACTTATATTCCACCACGTGTGACACCAAGAACAGCTGTAACTTCAGCACCAACAACGACTGAGGATACGGGTGAACCAACGGTTGCAGATGGATTTACTTCATCAGCAAACCTTGAGAACCTAACCAATCTATTAGCAAATTCATTAAATGATGAAGATTTCTTAGCAGCTTGGGAAGATTATCAAGTGATAATTCAAAACTTTAAGTTTAAAGATAAACAAGTGGCAGAGGCAACAGGAAGTACTTTATCAGAAATTACAGAAGGATTTGAAGGAACAGCAACTCCAGAAGAGGTCGTGACAGAAGAGGGTGAAAAAACATTAGTCTTTACTTACGGTTCTGGCGACCAGGCTGAAGGAGCAACTCCTGTTCAAATTATCTTATATGCTGATGTCAATGATTATCTAGTAGGTGCAGCTTTATTACAGGCAAGCACGACTCAATATGAGGGGAGTCCATTGGCATCAGAAGATATTCAAAGCATCTTCTTAAGACCGAACAGTGAATTCTATGCTAAAAAACCATTTGTTAAAGCCGTCTACCAAGAGTTATCTAATGATGTTATGTATACGACAGTTGCAACGTCAAGTATAGATGAAGATTCAGAAGAGTTAGTGATTATCGATAACCAACTTGTATTAAATCATGTAACAACAGAAAAATCTGAAATTTCTCTACTATTAAAAGTGCGAGAATTGTCTAAAATCTTTATCGAATCCTTAGAAGATGAGTCTGCAACAGATGAAGACGGAGAATCTTCAGAATCATCTGAGTCAGATGCAGGCATCATTGAAGAAGAGGAGGTCAACGAATTTGTTAAACGTTTTGCACCAACAAACTATGAAGAAGAAAAAATAACTGACTACGATAAAATTTCTTCAGGGTATCAAGGATTAATTGATATGATCCAAAATAATACTTTGACAGTAACAGACGAACAAATTGTTGAATTACTTGGGGAACCTGCAGCTAAGATCGACGGTGGAGTTTCCACTTATTATAGTTACTATTCTATAGAAGATGAGCGAATTGTTTTATTCGATATTCAAGTAGATTCAAGTAGCAATGTTGTAACAACTATGAAATATGATTTTAGAACACCACGTTTAGATGAAGAGTTTGCAATTAACGTTGAAGAATTATTCGCATTAGCTAAGGAAAATCTATCAATGAGTAATCTAGTTTCTGCGTTAGGAGAGCCGAATATCGTTGAACATATCTTTGCGGGCGGACATCAAACGCGTAACGTTTGGACAAGTTATCTAGACCCAGAGATGCGAAATGTTGAAGCCTTTGAGGATACGGCATCCGGAAAAGTTGAATTATACTACTATGATCAGGATTAATTTTTAAACTTCTTAAGAAATTATTAAAAAGTTATTGATTTTTTTAAACAAAGCGTTATAATGTAATTAAGACATAAGAGATAACGTTTCTTTCAGCGTTAAATCAATGTGTTCTGAGATAAACAGAGTTAATAAATTCTTAATTTGGATGGATTGAGTCAGCTTTTTAACAGGAATATTACAGTAATGTATCACTTTTTGAAAATGATTGACTATAATTCTAAAGGTTGATATAGTTTTCTTAAGATGAACTTAAGAAATTCTTTATCGCTTTAAAAAGTTAAAGATTTACTGTTTATCAAGGCATTCAACTTGCCAGTTATAATGTCACTTAGGAGTATCTTATAAAAAGACCTAAAATACAGGAGGAAATTATAATGAAAAAATCATTCGCTAAACTAACTGCATTAACTTTAGCTTCAACAACATTAGTTGCTGTAGCTCCAGTTCAAGCTGCTGAAGCAGTAGACTTCCCAATGTTTTCAGATCATGAAGTTGTTCAAGATGAATCTGTTGAAGATGAATCTGAAAAAGAAACAGAAGAAGCAGATGTTTCAACAGGATTTAAAACAGTAGCTGATGCTTCTGCTTCTGCTGATGCACATTTAGAAAATGATCCAGTTAACAATGGTTACATCATTTCACAAGGTGCAGATGACTTATATTATGTTCAACTAACAATTGAAGATACTAAAGTTGTTCCAGAAGAAGAAACAGAAGAAGATGTAGACCTTTCAGCAGGATTTAAAACAGTAGCTGATGCTGTTGCTGCTGCTGAAGCACATTTAGAAAATGATCCAATTAACAACGGCTACAACATCTCACAAGGTGCAGATGGCTTATATTATGTTCAACTAACAATTGAAGATACTAAAGTTGTTCCGGAAGTAGAAGCTGAAGAAGAATTTGTAAGTGGACCTTACGATACTTTTGAAGAAGCACAAAAACATGCAGAAGAAATTATTGCTAAATCAAAAATTAACAATGGTTACAACATCTCACAAGGTGCAGATGGCAAATGGTATATCCAATTAACTATTGAAGAAGGTAAAACGAAGGGTCTAGAACGCACACCTATCGTAGAAGAATCAGATGATGAATCAGAATCAAATGATGAATCAGAATCAAATGATGAATCAGAAGTAGAAACAGATGTAAAAACTAAAGAAAAAGTTGCTGTGAAAAAATCAGAAGAAAAATTACCAGAAACTGGTGAATCTTCATCATACGCAATCTTCGGAGCTGCTGCATTAGCAGTATTAGCTGGTGTTGGTTTAGTAGCACCTTCATTCAAAAAAGAAAACTAATTTAAATAATTAGCCAATTTTAGACCAAGCTTTCGCTTGGTCTTTTTTATTGGTCTCTTTTAACTCATTTCACTAGTCAGCTTATAGAGAATCATTTACAATTAAGATTATAGAAGGAGTGATACGAATGCTTAACCAAGTGAATATTGGATTATTCATTACAGGTGGAATTGCAAGTTACAAGATGGGAGAGTTAGCCCGTCAATTAATTAAAAAAGGGGCGAATGTCAGAGTCGTGATGAGTGAAGGCGCACAAAAATTTATAACCCCCCTAACTCTTCAGACTTTAACTAAACAAGCTGTGATGGTTGATACGTTTGATGAACATGATCCGAATGTCGTTCAACATATTAATCTTGCAGACTGGGTTGATATAGCACTCGTGGCTCCAGCAACAGCTAATATTATTGGGAAGATGGCTCATGGATTGGGTGATGATGTCGTATCAACCACTTTATTAGCAGTTAATAAGCCACGTGTCATTGTGCCTGCAATGAATACAAAGATGTATGAGAATCCGGCGACCCAAGCTAATATTCGAACGCTAGAATCTTTTGGCTATGAGGTGATGCAACCTGAGACAGGTTTTTTAGCTGAAGGTTACCATGGTAAAGGTCGCATGCCAGCGATTGAAGATATTGTTGAGCGCGTAGAGTTTGAATATATGAAGCACAACACACCTCAGTGGCTTAAAGGAATGAAAGTGATTGTGACCGCCGGTGGTACGGTGGAACGAATTGACCCTGTTCGATATATCTCTAATGATTCATCTGGGCAGATGGGCTATGCGATTGCTCGAACTGCCGCTTATTATGGTGCGGATGTTGTACTTGTATCTACTAAGAAAAATTTAAGCATGCCGGTTGGAGTAGAAGTTGTCTATGTTGATTCAGCGCTTCAAATGCAAGAAGTTGTTAATCAACATTTTGCTGATGCTAATTATGTTGTCATGGCTGCTGCAGTCAGCGATTACCGCGTCAGCAAGCAATCAGATCAGAAAATTAAGAAAGAAGCCAACGAAGAATCTGGCTTAAACTTAGAACTCGTAGAAAACCCAGATATATTAAAAACTCTTGGTGAGAATAAGAGTAAGCAAGTTTTAATAGGTTTTGCAGCTGAGACTGAGAATGTTCTAGCCAATGCCCAAAGCAAATTGAAATGTAAAAATGTTGACTGGATTATCGCTAACGATGTGTCAAATGAAGGCATTGGTTTCAATTCTACCCATAATGAAGTGATGATTATTGGTACGGATGGTACTTATGAAGAAGTTTCCATTCGATCAAAATCAGAAGTCGCTCTAGAAATCTGGCGTGTTATCTTAGATCCTAATTATATTGCAGATTAAGAGTTTACATTATCTTAATCTAACTATGATATAATATTGGAATAAGTGAATTAGATGCAAAGGAGCATATTATGACTTTAGAAGTAAACAACTTATTCAGTGGATACCGTCAAGTTCCTGTCCTTAAAGACATAAACTTTACCATGCATTATGGTGATATCGTTGGATTAATTGGACTGAACGGAGCGGGTAAGTCCACATTACTAAAAACAATATTGGGATTAATTGAGCCCCAAGAGGGAAGTGTTAAGATTGAAGGCAGGTCAATGATTGATGACCATAAAGCTTATGCACAATCAATTGCTTACATCCCTGAAACTCCGATATTATATGAAGAATTAACTTTACAAGAACATATTGAGATGACAGCACTTGGTTATAATATTCCTATTGATATTGCCTTACAACGCGCTGAACCCTTATTAAAAATCTTCCGATTAGATAAGAATCTCAATTGGTTCCCAACTCATTTCTCTAAAGGGATGAAGCAAAAGGTGATGGTCATTTGTGCACTCATTACGGATGCCAAAGTTCTAATTATTGATGAACCGTTCTTAGGATTGGATCCTCTAGCAATTCGAGATTTTACGAATCTATTGAAAGAACGTGCTAAGAATGGCACAGCGATATTGTTTACGACCCATGTCTTAACTATTGCAGATGAGTTATGTGACTATTTCTTAATGTTACGTTCTGGGCTTTTAATTGGGAACGGTAACTTATCTGACCTGCGTCAACAGTTCCATATGCCCCAAGCGAGTTTAGAGGATATATATATCGCGATGACAGAGCAGGAAGAGGTGCACTAATGCACGACTTTAAAGCTCAATGGTCGAGACGCTACTCATCTTACTTAAAGGAAGTTGGAAAGTATGGTCGTTTAATTATGAATGATCATTTCTCCATTTTACTGATGATAATTCTAGCGTTTGCCGGCTTGTATTACCGTGAATTGTTAATTCAACTTGAGTCAATGGACTTAGCGGCCCTCCGTTGGGGAATAATTATCGGGGCGGTCATTTATTTAAGTGTTGTGTACATGTGGGGTAGACCGATGTGGTTAACCAAAGATCCAGATAAAAGCTATTTGTTCGCACGAGGTGAAGAGTGGCATCAATTTTGGTTAAAGAGTGCTTTAGTTTCGTCGATCTTACCAATTATTATCCTTACCTTAGCTACCATTGTTATCTTGCCTTTTCTTGAAGTGATCAATGTATGGTCATTAAGTGAAAGTTGGCTATTAATTTTTTACCTAGTAGCATTCAAGTTAATCAGTTTTGTTTTGCTGTATTTGGATATTTTTAATTTAGGTTTGGGTCAGATATTTAACCGGCCATTAACTAGAGGGCACCATGCAATAGTTGTTTCGGTTGTATTGTTTTTAACTTTTTGCTTACCGTCAACGTCTGCCAAGTTCATTCCGCTTGTGATTATTTTAGCTTTAGTTGTTTATATCGGATGGGCAATGTCTCAACGTCAATATCATTGGGTGGCCTTTGAACATGTAGTCAATGAAGAAGAGCGACGTGAAGTTAATTTTTACAGATGGGTATCAGTCTTCGCAGACGTGCCTCATCTGAAAGCATCGGTGAATCGCCGAGCGTATTTGGATAGTTTAATACAGTTTTTAAGTCGTATTCGTTTAAACCGCTATACTTACTTATTCATACGGAGTTTGCTCCGCAATAATGCTTATAGTGGCATATGGCTCCGTGTTATGGTATTTGTTGCGGTATTAATCAGCTTGGTTTCCAACTATTGGGTTGTCTTGGCTATGGGCTTAATGAGTCATATACTGACTTTAGTTCAATTAGTTCCGTTAATGATAGCTTACCGTAACCAGCCATTTCAGAAGTTATATCCTAACCGTGATGACAGTATTTTGAAGTCCTTTCAATGGACGTCCTTAGCTATTATCTTCATCCAAGTGGTTGTTTATACATTGATTACTTTATTATCACAAGTCTATTCTACTCAATTGTGGATCGTTGTTATCGCTTGGGTTGTTGTAGGGGTTGGGCTTATTTATACCTATGTTCCTTGGTGGTATCGTAAACATCAAGCTACACAATAATTATTTGATTGAAGTCGTTCAGTGTTAAGTCACTGAATGGCTTTTTTAATAGAGAAAAAAGGTCTGATGATTGCTATAATATTGTATGAATATCACTTTGATATATTTTCACAAAGTCTGTAATTATTGTCAGTAATAGTCTGATAGTTTATGTGTTTCAGTAGAGAATAGGCGATAGATAGGGAATGATAGCCATCATATTATTTAATAAAACAGCTATTTTTTCACAATTAAAACATTTTTCACAATCTTATAAGCAATGTTTATAGCTTGAATATATAAAAAGAAAACGTTGTAACATCAGTGTTAGAGCGGTTTTCACAATCTTTCTCACCATATTATCATTTAATTTTTAAATTAGTTTGTGATATTATTTGCTTAAGATGAATTTAGGGGGAGATAATAATGAAAGTTGTTATTGTTGGAGTGAATCATGCTGGTATCGCAGCAGCGAATGTTTTATTAGATGAATATAAAGATAACGAAGTGGTATTAATTGATAAAAATGACAATATATCATATATAGGAGCGGGAACTGCTTTATTAGTAGGTAAGCAAGTTCAATCTTCTGGTGAGTTATTCTATACGTGTAAAGAAGACTTTGAAGAAAAAGGCGCGCGTGTCTTAATGGAAACGGAAGTAGACCGTATCGATTTTGACAACAAAGTTGTTCACGCGGTAGCTAAAGACGGAAACGAGTTCGAAGAATCATATGATAAATTAATTCTTGCGACAGGGTCTCACCCAATCTCACCAAATGTTCCAGGTAATGATCTTGATGGTATTCACTTCTTGAAACTATTCCAAGAAGGTCAATCTGTAGACCGTGAATTAGACAAAGAAGAAGTACAAACAGTAGCGGTTATCGGTGCTGGATACATCGGAGTAGAAGTAGCAGAAGCTGTTCAACGTCGTGGTAAAAAAGTATTAGTATTCGATGCAATGGCAACATCTTTATCTAACTATTATGATCCTGAGTTTGCGAACTTAATGGACAAAAACCTAGAAGATAACGGATTAGAGTTACACTTTGGTGAATTAGCTGAAGAGTACATCGGTGACAATGGTCGCATTAAAGGAATTAAAACAACAAACGGTTCTTATGATGTAGACTTAGTGATTAATGCGATTGGATTCCGTCCTAATAATGACTTAGGAAGAGATCACTTAGAATTATTTGCTAATGGTGCTTACTTAGTAGACCGTCACCAACAAACAAGCGACCCAGATGTATATGCCGTTGGAGACTGTGCGACAGTTTACTCTAACGCATTGAAGAATACTGCCTACATTGCCTTAGCAAGTAACGCAGTTCGTTCTGGAATTGTAGCAGGACATAACGTTGGTGGTACTAACCTAGAGCATGTTGGAGTACAAGGTTCAAACGGTATCTCAATCTTTGGATTGAACTTAGTATCGACAGGTTACTCAATACACGCCGCTGAACGATTCGGCTTAGATGTAGCTTATGTAGACCACGAAGACGTTCAAAAATCAGATTACATGGATCACAATGAATCAGTTAAAATCCGTATCGTATATGAGAAAGAATCTCGTCGTATTGTCGGAGCACAAATCGCTTCTCGTTATGATATGTCAGCGACGATTCACATGTTCTCATTAGCAATCCAAGAAGAAGTAACAATCGACAAATTAAAATTAACAGATATCTTCTTCTTACCACACTTCAATAAACCATACAACTACATTACTATGGCAGCTTTAAAAGCTGAATAATTATTCAAATTAATATCGCCAGCTATCCATCGTTAAATTGGATAGCTGGTGATATTTTGCTTTATTCATTTCCTAAGAGGTGTTGAATGTCTTTAGCAGTCGCGTGGATATAATTAATATCATCTTTGGTAGGGACAGAGTGAATAGAGAGCGTATACTTATTCGGAATGACCGGTAGAGGACTGTTCTGATTGAACCGTCTAAGATTTCTGATCTTTCTTTGTATATCATCAAGTTTTGATGGTCAGTCAATAATTCAATAATGATTAATTGTCTTAATTCTTTAGAAGATAATATTTCTCTTATAGATGTCCCACCTTCTGAGTTGCACTATATAGTGAAAACAAACTGTATTAATATTTTCCTGTAAGCAAGATTATCATGTATAATATCTGTTATAAGTTCAAGCTACATACGAGAAAATATTATTAGAAAGTGGTAAGATAGTTAGTGATGATAACAAAAGAAAGGTTGAGTTTATGGAATTGAATAAAGACTTATTAATTAAGTTGACGGAAGTCAACGGGATTGCTGGGAATGAAACACAAGTACGAGAATTATTCAAAGCAGAGACTGAAGACTATGTGGATGAGTTTCTTCAAGATGGATTAGGAGGCATCTTCGGTAAGCATATAGGAGATGAGAATGGTCCCCGTGTTATGATGGCAGGTCACTTGGATGAAGTTGGATTCATGGTAAGCCAGATTACAGATAAAGGATTCATTAAGTTTGTTACCATTGGCGGTTGGTGGAGCCAAGTTGTCTTAGCTCAAGAAGTTGTAATTACAACCCGTGACGGTAAAGAAATCGAAGGAGTGACAGGATCTAAACCTCCTCATGTTCTTACAGCTGAAGCACGTAAGAAACCTATCGATATGAAAGATATCTTCATTGATGTAGGTGCACAATCCAAAGAAGAGATCGAAGCGATGGGTATCAGACCTGGAGATATGATTACGCCTAAGATTAAAACGCGTCGCTTGAATGGAACACCATTCTTGTTAGGGAAAGCTTGGGACAACCGTATTGGTGTGGCTGTTGCGATTGAAGTCCTAAAACATGCTAAAGCCAAGGGACACCAAACTGTTCTGTTCTCAGGAGCGAATGTTCAAGAAGAAGTTGGCTTACGCGGTGCCAAAGTCGCAGCAAACCTAATTAAAGCTGACATTGCCATTGCCCTAGATACTGGAACAGCAGGCGATACACCAGGTATGACCAAAGATGAAGCAGATAGTGAATTAGGAAAAGGGCCTCAAGTGATTGTTTATGATGCCTCGATGATTGGACACAAAGGTTTCCGTGACTTTGTTATAGACGTTGCAGAGAAACATGACATTCCATTCCAATATACCTTCATTCCAGGTGGAGGAACAGATGCTGGTTCGATTCATACAGCTCAAGAAGGTATTCCATCTATTGCGATTACTGTACCTGTTCGTTACTTACACTCAACAACGTCAGTGATTCACGAAGATGACTTCAAGAACACAGTTCGTTTAGTAACTGCCATTCTTGATGAATTAAATAATGAGACAGTTCAATCAATACATGATAATGTCTAATAGAAAGGGATAAGCAGATGATATTTGTAGATAATGGGAACAATTATGATGCAAGTTTGAATATTGCACTGGAGACATATTTAGTAGAGAACCGTTTAGTCGACGAACCAATATTATTATTCTATATTAATAAGCCATCGATTATTATCGGACGTAACCAGAATACAGCTGAAGAAATTAACCAAGCCTATGTTGATGCCAACAATATTGATGTTGTCCGCCGTATGTCAGGTGGTGGGGCAGTGTATCACGATCTTGGGAACTTTAGTTTCTGCTTTATTAAAGATGACGATGGTTCGTTCAGAGATTTCAAGAGTTTTACTGAACCAATGATCGAAGCCTTACATAAGATGGGAGCTAGTGGGGCAGAGTTACAAGGTCGTAACGACTTATTGATTGATGGCAAGAAATTCTCAGGTAATGCCATGTATGCCAAAGACGGAAGAATGACTGCCCACGGTACAATTTTGTTTGATTCTGACTTAGATGAAGTTAACAATGCGTTGAAACCTCGAAAAGCTAAGATTGAATCAAAAGGTATCAAGTCTGTACGCTCACGGGTAACCAACATCAAACCATACGTTGATGAGAAATACCAAAACTTATCAACAGAGGAATTCCGCGACTTAGTTCTTCTCGAGATTTTCGGCGTTGACAAACGTGAAGACGTACCCGAATTAAAAATCACTGACGAAATGTGGGAAGGTGTATACAAGATTCGTGACGAACGGATGGGGAACTGGGATTGGAACTATGGTAAATCGCCTGACTTTGATATTGAACAAAGTAAGAAATTCCCATTCGGATTCGTTGATATTCGCTTCAATGTAAGTCAAGGAATTATTAAAAATGCACGAATCTACGGGGACTTCTTCGGACTAGGTGAGATCAAAGACGTCGAAGACAAGCTGAATGGTGTCAAATACGAACGCCAAGCAGTAAGTGAAGCGCTAGCTGACGTTGATGTGAATAAATACTTTGGTAATACAACTGTTGAAGAAATTGTCGGGCTTATCTTTGAATAATTAATAAAAAACTGACCTATGCAATGAAGATCATTTTCCAAATCGTGAGGATTTCGTTAACGAAACGAAATCTTCACGATTTTTTTGTTAGTAAGGGGAGTGACTTGAGTTGTCGCGTAGAAAGTTCCTACAAATTTCCGTGCAGTAGGCATTATGTGGAACAATGAGTTATCAAAGTTCCGGTTATGAGGGTCTATGCGGAACAATGAGTTATCAAAGTTCCGGTTATGAGCGACTAAGCGGAACAATGAGTTATCAAAGTTCCGGGTAGATGGTGTTATACGGAACAATGAGTTATCAAAGTTCCGGGTAGATGGTGTTATACGGAACAATGAGTTATCAAAGTTCCGGGTAGATGGTGTTATTCGGAACAATGAGTTATCAAAGTTCCGGTTATGAGGGACTATGCGGAACAATGAGTTTTCAAAGTTCCGAGTAGGAGGCATTATACGGAACAATGAGTTATCAAAGTTCCGAGTTAACTGATTATTCGTGTACAATGTCGCCACTCAAAGTCCCCAATGCTCAAAAAATCACTGACCAAAGTAAAAAAATAGAGCCTAGGGCACGGAATGACCTAGGCTCTATTTAACAAATTATCTATCGAATGCTTGAGGGAAAAGTTGTTCTAGGATTTTCAATCCTAGGTGGCGCTCTTTACCTATGCTTGGATAACGATGTAGTGTAATCATTGGGTTGAAGTTTGCTTCAATAATACCATAGTTTGATACATCAGCTTCTTTAGTATAGTCTTTAATAATAATATCGACTCCACAGAAATTAGCATCTAACAATCTAGCAGCTTCTTCGGCTATCGCTTTGTATGAAGGATGTGTATCATCGGTACGGTCAATGGAAACACCACCTGTCGACACATTACTATTCTCTCTAAGGAATATCTTTTGACCTTTTTCAACGACAGAATCAAATGTTAATCCTTGATTCTTTAATTGAAGGGTTTCGATATTGCCTTTCTCAATAACAGTAAGTGGCGTCTTGTGGTCACGACCACGTAATGGATCTTCGTTTGCTTGGTCAACGAGTTCACTGATCGTTGAGATACCATCACCAATAACATGCGCAGCTTGCCTCTCAACTGCCGCCAGTGTTTGTTGGTTTTGAACATAGAATCGCAATTCAGTTCCATCTATATATTCCTCAACTAGCACAGTCTTATCTTCACTAAAAGCAAAGGATAAAGCATCACGGTAGTCATCTTCAGAAGGATGATGCTTAAAGATTGTAATACCTAAGCCATAATTAGTATTCTTAGGCTTAACCACCCAAGCTTTCTTAGGTAAGAAGCGGTATTCTGCCATAGCTTTTTCAATCGAATCGTAAGAAGTTCCAGCAGGAACAGTTAAGCCACCTTCTTCTAGTAAAATCTTCGTAGCAACTTTATTCTCCATTAAAAAATATGAGATTAATGAATCTAAACGAGTCATATTCGCACTTTTTACTTGTTCAACTTGGTCTTTATAAGTCAATTCGATAATGTTCTCGCTGGCATCAATGATGCGAACTTTAATACCTGCTTTAATTGCCTCTTTAAGAACATCTTGTGTAGAAAGTTCCAAATCAGAAAAACCATGAAGAAGATAAGGTTGATCAAGATAAACTTTTTGGTGTTTCTCCGCTAACTCAAGACCTAAGTCAACAAATGCTTCATAGTCTTCGGCTTGGTTAACAATGATTCCAGCTAAAGTTTTCTTCGGATCATGAAGAGTGGCTTCAAGTCTATCTACTAAATCCAAGGTATTTGTAGAAGCATCGAGTTCATTTGCAATCATTCTCATTGCATCAACTAACCACTGTCCTTCTTCTGGGTAAAGAGGACCCGCAAGTGCGTCAGACTCAGCAGTATCGTAATTCATCTGAGTTCCTTTAACAATCTCGGTATCGAATTGAACATCCGGTAAGAAGAGCAGTGTAATGACAAACAACTTAATTAATGCAATGCTTTCTTCATCAATCCCATATGGGGCAAATGGATTCAAATCCACATTACGAAACTCAAGATAAGAAATACCTTCATTATCTAATAAATCTCGGGCATTTTTCCCACCACGAAGTCGCACATCACGGTATAACTCTTTCTCTAAAGAAAGCTTACCTGATTCAACTGCCTCTTCGATTGAATCAACTAAATCATCCAAAGAGTCATAGTTCATGACAACATCTTCTTTGTTCTGATAACCATAACGACTTTGACGAATGGACTTCATACGGCTTGTGTGAGGCTTACCATATAAATTCGTTGCATAATTCGGTGCAACATATGGCGTGGCTCCGATAGCATAAGTCAGTAACCAACGATATCTAAAGTAGTTTCGAGTCAAATGCATATATAGATCGTTATTGAATTCTTTAGAATCTGTATAAGAAGACTGACGGTTAAATGATTCTTGCTCAGTATCTGGATGGATCTGGAAGTTGTAATGAATACCAGAGATTAATTGGACATGTTTACCGTAGATGTCAGCCAAATAAGCACGGTATTGGAATTCATCAGGGTTCTCTAACTGAGCGATCTTAATGTCTTCAGGGTTATCCGGAATAATAGCCGGAGTACTAAACGGCCATAAATATTCATCTTTCTCCTCATTAGTCGTAGCTACAATTTGGTGAAAGGCACTTAACCAATCAATTATTTCTTCTATAGAAGAACTCGGTGGGGTAATTAGTTCTAATTGACTCTCTGCAAAGTCTGTTTGTATATAGGGTTGGTGACTACGAGTTCCCCAATGGACATCATGTAAGTTGTTCGATATGTTCCCATCGTGATCAACACGTAGTGATTCTCGCTCAATCCCAACAGTACTTAACCATAAAGATGGAATCTGATCGAGTGTGAAAAATGTCTCTTGTATAGTCATGAAATCCTCCTTGTAATAATAAAGGTAAGCATATTATACAACATTCTAATCAATATGATAGAGTTAAAGATCTAAAAAACAATCAAGGCAGTATATCAACTTGCATTTATATAAAAGAGTAAAATACTAATACACAGAAGAAATAAAAAAATGCAAAGAATTATAAGAAAAAGTTAAAAAGTATGTTGACACTCTATCGCAACCCATGATATATTATCACTTGTCGTCACGAGGGCGTTGTCACAATGCTATGGGACGTACATGAAGGTTTACTAAGAATTTATATCTTTTTTACAAAAACTTCAAAAAGTATTGACGAATTAAAGCGTCGATGATAATATAACATAAGTCGCTACAATAACACATGTAGCGCTTACAACTTGGTTGCGTCCCGGTTAAACTTTTTAAAAAAAGATTTACAAACCAAGTGGACCATGATAGGATATAAGAGTTGTCGAAACACAACCATATCAATCTCGGAAATAAACTATGAAAAAGAGTTAAAACATATTGTCGACACAATATGTTCCGGGTGATAAGATAGAGCAATCGCAAAAAGAGCGACAGTATCACAAGTGGATAATTAATCAATTCTATCGAATCTAAAAATCATTTTAAAAAGTGGTTGACAAACAATCACGACCGTGATATTCTATAAGAGTTGTTAAAACACAACGACCACCCTTCGAAAGAATTCAACAAACTTCCAAAAAGAGTGTTGACAGATTCTGAAGAAGGTGCTATACTATAAAAGTTGTTGCTTGAGAGCGCAACAAAAGCTCATTGAAAACTGAACAAAGACAAACACCAAATGTGTAGGGGATTCGTTCAAACGAATCAACCAAGCAATTCGGATACTGGATGATAACCAGTTAAAAAAATCAACAAAGCTAGTTAAGTAAGAGCATACAGCTCAAACAATCTTTTATGAGAGTTTGATCCTGGCTCAGGACGAACGCTGGCGGCGTGCCTAATACATGCAAGTCGAACGCACGGAGAGAGAACTTGTTCTCTCAAAGTGAGTGGCGCACGGGTGAGTAACACGTGGGAAACCTACCCTTCAGCGGGGGATAACCATCGGAAACGATGACTAATACCGCATAGACGACAGAGTCGCATGACTCCATCGGGAAAGACGGCTTCGGCTGTCACTGAAGGATGGTCCCGCGCTGCATTAGCTAGTTGGTAAGGTAACGGCTTACCAAGGCGATGATGCATAGCCGACCTGAGAGGGTGATCGGCCACATTGGGACTGAGACACGGCCCAAACTCCTACGGGAGGCAGCAGTAGGGAATCTTCCGCAATGGACGCAAGTCTGACGGAGCAACGCCGCGTGTGTGAAGAAGGTCTTCGGATCGTAAAGCACTGTTATTAGAGAAGAACACCCTGTAGAGTAACTGTTACAAGATTGACGGTATCTAACCAGAAAGTGACGGCTAACTACGTGCCAGCAGCCGCGGTAATACGTAGGTCACAAGCGTTGTCCGGATTTATTGGGCGTAAAGGGAGCGCAGGTGGTTTGTTAAGTCTGATGTGAAAGCCCACGGCTCAACCGTGGAATTGCATTGGAAACTGGCGAACTTGAGTGCAGAAGAGGAAAGTGGAATTCCATGTGTAGCGGTGAAATGCGTAGATATATGGAGGAACACCAGTGGCGAAGGCGACTTTCTGGTCTGTAACTGACACTGAGGCTCGAAAGCGTGGGGAGCGAACAGGATTAGATACCCTGGTAGTCCACGCCGTAAACGATGAGTGTTAAGTGTTGGAGGGTTTCCACCCTTCAGTGCTGGCGTTAACGCAATAAACACTCCGCCTGGGGAGTACGGCCGCAAGGCTGAAACTCAAAGGAATTGACGGGGACCCGCACAAGCGGTGGAGCATGTGGTTTAATTCGAAGCAACGCGAAGAACCTTACCAGGTCTTGACATCCCTTGCATAGCCTAGAGATAGGTGAAACCCTTCGGGGCAAGGAGACAGGTGGTGCATGGTTGTCGTCAGCTCGTGTCGTGAGATGTTGGGTTAAGTCCCGCAACGAGCGCAACCCTTATCACTAGTTGCCAGCATTCAGTTGGGGACTCTAGTGGGACTGCCGGTGACAAACCGGAGGAAGGTGGGGATGACGTCAAATCATCATGCCCCTTATGACCTGGGCTACACACGTGCTACAATGGATGGTACAGCGAGCAGCGACCCCGCGAGGGCAAGCGAATCTCTCAAAGCCATTCTCAGTTCGGATTGTTCTCTGCAACTCGAGAACATGAAGCCGGAATCGCTAGTAATCGTGGATCAGCACGCCACGGTGAATACGTTCCCGGGTCTTGTACACACCGCCCGTCACACCACGAGAGTTTGTAACACCCGAAGCCGGTGGCCTAACCATTATGGAGGGAGCCGTCGAAGGTGGGATAGATGATTGGGGTGAAGTCGTAACAAGGTAGCCGTATCGGAAGGTGCGGCTGGATCACCTCCTTTCTAAGGAGACTGGACCCTTCACAGTTTGGTTATTGTCTTTGTTTAGTTTTGAGTGAGCTTTATAATTGTAATACAACATTTACTATAGAGTATTACTTATAACTTCGGGCCTGTAGCTCAGCTGGTTAGAGCGCACCCCTGATAAGGGTGAGGTCGGTGGTTCGAGTCCACTCAGGCCCATCGCAGGATGCTATTAATATCATATTAAAAGCTTGACAGCGAATGGAAAACATTATATTATATATTTCCAGTAACGGGGGATTAGCTCAGCTGGGAGAGCGCCTGCTTTGCACGCAGGAGGTCAGCGGTTCGATCCCGCTATTCTCCATAGCTACTATATAGATTATATATGTAGCGTAGTAGTTCATTGAAAACTGAATATCAACACTTATAGAATGTGTCGATGCGACGCATTGTATAAGAACAATTTTCTTAAAAAGATATAATTTCAAAGAGATTAAATCAAAGAACCGAGAATTGACCGAGTCTGTAGACATACAGAGTAAAGAAAAAGCGCGAGAAATATGTGGTTAAGAAACAAAGGGCGCACGGTGAATGCCTTGGCACTAGGAGCCGATGAAGGACGGGACGAACACCGATATGCTTTGGGGAGCTGTAAGTAAGCTAAGATCCAGAGATTTCCGAATGGGGGAACCCAACAGCTACTGGCTGTTACACGCAAGTGAGGTAGACGCAGAGAACTGAAACATCTAAGTACCTGCAGGAAGAGAAAGAAAGATCGATTCCCTGAGTAGCGGCGAGCGAAACGGGAAGAGCCCAAACCAGTGTGCATGCACACTGGGGTTGTAGGACTCTAACATGGACGGATCAGCGGTAGTCGAATGGCATGGGAAGGCCAGCGGTACAAGGGTGAGAGCCCCGTAGACGAAACCAATGATTTACCTAAGAGTATCCTGAGTACGGCGGGACACGCGAAATCCCGTCGGAATCCGCCAGGACCATCTGGCAAGGCTAAATACTCCCTAGTGACCGATAGTGAACAAGTACCGTGAGGGAAAGGTGAAAAGCACCCCGGGAGGGGAGTGAAAGAGTACCTGAAACCGTGTGCTTACAAGTAGTCAGAGCCCGTTAAGGGGTGATGGCGTACCTTTTGTAGAATGGACCGGCGAGTGACGATAGTTGGCAAGGTTAAGTCGAAGAGACGGAGCCGTAGCGAAAGCGAGTCTGAATAGGGCGAAAGTCAGATGTCGTCGACCCGAAACCAAGTGACCTACCCATGTGCAGGTTGAAGGTGCGGTAAGACGCACTGGAGGACCGAACCAGGACATGTTGAAAAATGTTTGGATGACATGTGGGTAGCGGAGAAATTCCAATCGAACTTGGAGATAGCTGGTTCTCTCCGAAATATATTTAGGTATAGCCTCAGAGTGAGAGCGATGGAGGTAGAGCACTGTTTGGACTAGGGGGACGATTGTCTTACTGAATCCAGATAAACTCCGAATGCCATCTGCTTATCTCTGGGAGTCAGACTGCGAGTGATAAGATCCGTAGTCGAAAGGGAAACAGCCCAGACCACCAGCTAAGGTCCCTAAGTATCAGTTAAGTGGAAAAGGATGTGGGGTTGCCCAGACAACTAGGAGGTTGGCTTAGAAGCAGCCATCCTTGAAAGAGTGCGTAATAGCTCACTAGTCGAGTGACCCTGCGCCGAAAATGTACCGGGGCTAAACTGAACACCGAAGCTGTGGACTCAATGTATTGAGTGGTAGGAGAGCGTTCTATGTGCGGCGAAGCAGTACCGTAAGGAGCTGTGGAGCGCATAGAAGTGAGAATGCCGGTATGAGTAGCGCAAGACGGGTGAGAATCCCGTCCACCGAAAGACTAAGGTTTCCTGGAGAAGGCTCGTCCGCCCAGGGTTAGTCGGGACCTAAGCTGAAGCCGATAGGTATAGGCGATGGATAACAGGTAGAGATTCCTGTACTTATGATTGGTGATTGAGTGACGGAGGGACACAGGAGGTGACCTCACGCATCCTGATGGAATAGGATGTCGAAGCAATAAGTCTGAAAGTGAGTCAAATGCTTACTTTTAAGGATGAGTTGTGACCGGGAGCGAACTAAAGTAGCGAAGGTGAGTAATCAAACTGTCGAGAAAAGCTTCTAGCGAATTAATCATAACCCGTACCGCAAACCGACACAGGTAGTCGAGTGGAGAACACTAAGGTGAGCGAGAGAACTCTCGTTAAGGAACTCGGCAAAATGACCCCGTAACTTCGGGAGAAGGGGTGCTGATTTAACGATCAGCCGCAGTGAATAGGCCCAAGCGACTGTTTATCAAAAACACAGGTCTCTGCTAAACCGAAAGGTGACGTATAGGGGCTGACGCCTGCCCGGTGCTGGAAGGTTAAGAGGAGTGCTTAGCGCATGCGAAGGTACGAATTGAAGCCCCAGTAAACGGCGGCCGTAACTATAACGGTCCTAAGGTAGCGAAATTCCTTGTCGGGTAAGTTCCGACCCGCACGAAAGGCGTAACGATTTGGGCACTGTCTCAACGAGAGACTCGGTGAAATTATAGTATCGGTGAAGATGCCGATTACCCGCGACAGGACGGAAAGACCCCATGGAGCTTCACTGCAACTTGATATTGAGTGTTTGTTGGTCATGTACAGGATAGGTAGGAGCCTAAGAACGGTGGACGTCAGTTTACCGGGAGGCGTTGGTGGGATACTACCCTTGATGAATGAACCCTCTAACCCGCGTATAGCATACGGGAGACAGTGTCAGGTGGGCAGTTTGACTGGGGCGGTCGCCTCCTAAACAGTAACGGAGGCGCCCAAAGGTTCCCTCAGAATGGTTGGAAATCATTCGCAGAGTGCAAAGGCATAAGGGAGCTTGACTGCGAGACCTACAAGTCGAGCAGGGACGAAAGTCGGGCTTAGTGATCCGGTGGTACCGTATGGAAGGGCCATCGCTCAACGGATAAAAGCTACCCTGGGGATAACAGGCTTATCTCCCCCAAGAGTTCACATCGACGGGGAGGTTTGGCACCTCGATGTCGGCTCATCGCGTCCTGGGGCTGAAGTCGGTCCCAAGGGTTGGGCTGTTCGCCCATTAAAGCGGTACGCGAGCTGGGTTCAGAACGTCGTGAGACAGTTCGGTCCCTATCCGTCGCGGGCGTAGGAAATTTGAGAAGAGCTATCCTTAGTACGAGAGGACCGGGATGGACACACCGCTGGTGTACCAGTTGTTCCGCCAGGAGCATCGCTGGGTAGCTATGTGTGGGATGGATAAGCGCTGAAAGCATCTAAGCGCGAAGCCAGCTTCAAGATGAGATTTCCCATTCTTAGGAAGTAAGACCCCTGAAAGACGATCAGGTAGATAGGCTCGAAGTGGAAGTGCAGTGATGTACGGAGCGGACGAGTACTAATCGGTCGAGGACTTAACCACGAGCAATTCGGAGTTTGAGAATAAGAGAGCGAGTGTTGATATTCAGTTTTGAGTGATCTACGGATAACTCGAATCAACAATGTGTGGTGATGGTAGCAAGAAGGACACACCTGTTCCCATGCCGAACACAGCAGTTAAGCTTCTTAGCGCCGATGGTAGTTGGACCTTTGGTCCTGTGAGAGTAGGTCGTTGCCGCGCATTGTTTCTTAATTTTTATGAATGATTTATTGTCATTCCGCAATAGCTCAGTCGGTAGAGCGCATGACTGTTAATCATGATGTCGTAGGTTCGAGCCCTACTTGCGGAGTAAGCTTGTTTCGGAGAGTTGTCCGAGCTGGCCTAAGGAGCACGATTGGAAATCGTGTAGGCGTTTAATAGATGTCACAAGGGTTCGAATCCCTTACTCTCCGTTTAGATAAACAATATATTCATTGGTCCGTTGGTCAAGTGGTTAAGACACCGCCCTTTCACGGCGGTAACACGGGTTCGAATCCCGTACGGATCATTCAGTAATTTAATAGACCTTGGAGGATTAGCTCAGCTGGGAGAGCATCTGCCTTACAAGCAGAGGGTCGGCGGTTCGATCCCGTCATCCTCCATTGGTCCGGTGGTGTAGGGGTTAACATGCCTGCCTGTCACGCAGGAGATCGCGGGTTCAAATCCCGTCCGGACCGTAATATTGGCTTGGTAGCTCAGTTGGTAGAGCACTTGATTGAAGCTCAAGGTGTCGGCGGTTCGATTCCGTCCCAAGCCATATTGGTGGGGTAGCGAAGTGGCTAAACGCGGCGGACTGTAAATCCGCTCCTTCGGGTTCGGGAGTTCGAATCTCTCCCCCACCATTATTATAGGGGAACATAATGTCTTCCTATGAATAGGGGCATAGTTTAACGGTAGAACTACGGTCTCCAAAACCGTCAATGTGGGTTCGATTCCTACTGCCCCTGTTTTATATAATATATATTAATTACGGCGATTGTGGCGAAGTGGTTAACGCATCGGTTTGTGGATCCGACATTCGTGGGTTCGATTCCCATCAGTCGCCTTTTATATTTAAATATGGACTCTATATTTTATATAAAGATTGGGGTATAGCCAAGCGGTAAGGCAACGGACTTTGACTCCGTTATGCGTTGGTTCGAATCCAGCTACCCCAGTATTGATAGTACCATTTTAAATAATGGTACTTTTTTATAGCCATGGCGGTATAGCCAAGTGGTAAGGCACGAGTCTGCAAAACTCTGATCGCCGGTTCAAATCCGACTACCGCCTTTACATTTTATTATCGCGGGGTGGAGAAGTTGGCATCTCGTCGGGCTCATAACCCGAAGGTCGTAGGTTCGAATCCTACCCCCGCAATTTATTCTAATATATAATAGGATATATGCCTTATGCCGGTATGGCGGAATTGGCAGACGCGTTGGACTCAAAATCCAATGTCTTCACGGACGTGTCGGTTCGACCCCGACTACCGGTATCTATCCCATTAATTAATCGCACTTATCTCAGAGATGACCTAGGTGCAATTTTTATGGAAAATAGATAGATAATGAAGAATATTTTTAATTAAGGTCCGTTGGTCAAGTGGTTAAGACACCGCCCTTTCACGGCGGTAACACGGGTTCGAATCCCGTACGGATCATTCAGTAATTTAATAGACCTTGGAGGATTAGCTCAGCTGGGAGAGCATCTGCCTTACAAGCAGAGGGTCGGCGGTTCGATCCCGTCATCCTCCATTGGTCCGGTGGTGTAGGGGTTAACATGCCTGCCTGTCACGCAGGAGATCGCGGGTTCAAATCCCGTCCGGACCGTAATATTGGCTTGGTAGCTCAGTTGGTAGAGCACTTGATTGAAGCTCAAGGTGTCGGCGGTTCGATTCCGTCCCAAGCCATATTGGTGGGGTAGCGAAGTGGCTAAACGCGGCGGACTGTAAATCCGCTCCTTCGGGTTCGGGAGTTCGAATCTCTCCCCCACCATTATCTTATTGGGGTATAGCCAAGCGGTAAGGCAACGGACTTTGACTCCGTTATGCGTTGGTTCGAATCCAGCTACCCCAGTTGTAAATACAATTATAGGAAGCTTATCTTTTGATAGGCTTCTTTTTTTGTACTTAAATTATATATTCTATAGCAGACATCATCACAATGAGGATAGAGATAATAACAAAAGTTGTGTTTAAATCGTATGGATAATAATTTTGTAAGCGGTTATAGTAGAAATATGGAGGAGGTAAATCTCATGAACGATCGTAAAATAGAAATCCTTCGTCAATTGACAAAAAATATTATTAATGAAGAGGAGTTAAAAAATAAGTTAGATATTTCATCGAGGAAATTGGCTTACAGAATAAACCAGATAAATGAAGATCTTAAAATTCGAGGACTGCCAATCATATATAAAGAACAGGGTAAATATATAATAGGAAACGATACTCTACAATCACTTACTAATATTTCGGAAGAGATGGTAAGTGTATACTCACCGGAAAATCGTATTAATTTATTAATATTAAACCTTTCATTATCTCTTGAGGAACTTTCTTTAAATCATTTAGCTTTTAATTTAAATGTTAGTAAAAATACAATCTTAAATGATATAAAAATCGTACGTCAGGTGCTAAAAAAATACGAATTAGAAGTCAAATATAGTCGTGAAAATGGTTATGAAATTATAGGTGACGAGTTTGATATTAGAACTCTGTTACAAAATGTTATGCTTGAATGTCTGACAAAATATCAAATTGATGGCGTTATGAATATTCTTCAACCTATTCAGCTAAAAATACAAGAGATTAAGAATGAAATGCATAAAATTGAAAAATTCTTAAATTTAAAGTTCACGGATGATGATTATTATAATCTAGTCTTGTTATTCGCAGTTTCTTTAAGACGAATAGAAAAAAATAAAGAAATAACGACTTTAAACTATATTGATTATAAAGAAATCACAGCATCTGAAGAATACCAAGTAATAAAATTCATGAATTCACAGATAGAAGGGGTTAATGAAAGTGAAATAATATACTGGGCATTACAATTGTTAAGCGCAAGGAGAAGAGACACTAGGATGTTGATGAGAGAGGATATACCTTTATTATCAAATGCTTTATGGGAATTTTTAAATGAGTTGGAATTACATGCTTTAATTTCGATACAAAATAAAAAGGAATTACTAAAGAAGCTAGTACTTCATTTTGAACCTGCATATTACAGAATTAAATATAATCTTAACGTCACTAATGTCTTGTATCAGGATATTATAGAAAAATACAATGTTTTACATAATTTTGTTAGCCAATCGATTAAGCCATTAGAAGATTTTTTCAAAATGAAAATACCGGACCAAGAGATATCATATATCACACTGTTTATTGGAGGTCATATATTATCTGATGATCACGTTGACACAGAGGGTAGTGTAGTAAAAGCAGTCATATTATGTCCAAACGGTATTACCATGTCGAAATTATTGGAGAAGAATCTCTCACAATTATTTCCTGAATTTGTTTTTTATCCTTCGTTATCTATCAGAGAATATGAAGGTTTTATATTACCACATGATATTGTTTTTTCTACCGTATCGGTATCTACAGATAAAAATTTGTTTATTGTTAATGAACTACTAGATGATTCAAATAAATTAAAGCTAAGACAAAGAGTCATCAAAAAGATTTACAATCTTGATTTCTTATCTGTAGGTATGGAGTCCATAATCAAAGTGATAAAAAAATATTCAACGATAAGTAATGAAGAACGATTAATTATGGAATTGAATCAGCTATTCTTAAATGGATCTGGAGAAAATGATAAGCATAAAGAAAATGATTCGGTCATGAATTTAATTAATGAGAGTAATATTCAAATTATCAATCAAAAATTAACTTTTAATAGCATGTTAGAGATTGCTTGTGATCCACTTAAACAAGCTGGGATTGTTGATGATACTTTTGTAGAAAAATTAAAAACAGAATATAAGGAACAACCGGAATATATTTTGTTAAGAAATAAAGTTGCCTTACCTCACTTGAATCCTGAAATTATTAATCAAAGACTTGGGATAAGTGTAGTAATTAATAAAGAAGGCTTTAGATATAATCATCAAACACTGCATTTATTAATTGTATTAACCACACCAGACAAAACGTCTCATTTAGATGTACTTTTTATGATTAATAAAATTGCGAGAGATACTCAAACTTTAAATAGACTTATGGAAGCTGACACCGAAACGGAAGTAGAAAATATATTAACAGAATTCGAATTAGAAGAGAGGTAAAGATAATATTGAATGATTATATACATGAAGAATTAATATTTTTAGATTGGGAGGTCGAGGATCGACAAGAATTATTCGAAAAAATCAGTCAAATATTAGGCGAGAAACAATTTATAAAAGAAGGTTTTTTAGATTATCTAAATAATCGTGAGGATAACTATCCAACTGCTTTAGAATTAGAAGGTTATTCGGTTGCAATACCTCATGGAGATCCATCATACATAAACAAGTCATTTATATCCATTATTCGTTTAATGAAACCTATCAAGATGTATAAGATGGAAGATTCGACAGAGCAAACAGAGGTAGATTTATTTTTCATTTTAGGCTTATTAGAAGGAAATGAACATTTATCAGTATTAAAGCAGCTAATTAATTTATTCCAAGATGAGGAAACGATCAAGAAATTAAAGCAAGCAACTCTTACAGAAGAAATTTTAACAATATTAAATCAAAAAACACGGAAAGAAGGATAATAATTATGGTAAATTCAAAATTAAACATTTTAATCGCATGTGGTAGTGGAGTGGCAACATCAGCGATTGCGGCAGAACAAGTAGAACTTGTTTTAAAAGAAAAAGGTATAACAAACTATAATATTTCGAAAATCTCGATGCAAGAGATTCAAAGTCAAGCTCCTCATTCAGATATTGTTTTAACGACAAACAATTATAAAGGAGATTTAGAAAAACCCCATATGAGTTTGATGGGATTTGTTACCGGTATTCGTGAAGACCAGTTAAGAAAAGACTTAGGTGATAAATTAGTTGAAATTTATGAAAACAAAGGGAGATAAGTATGGACACATTAATTAATATTGTTCAAACAATTACTAGTATGGGTGCTTCGGCAATACTACCGATTATTATCACCTTGTTAGGTCTAGTATTCCGTATGAAATTAGGGAATGCTATTAAATCTGGTTTAATGGTCGGGGTTGGTTTTATTGGTTTATCTCTCGTTGTTCAGTTATTAGAAAGCACGCTCGAGCCTGCTATTACTTATTATTCTGAATTAGGATCAGGGTTTACTATTTTAGATATTGGATGGCCAGCAGTTGGTGGGGCATCTTGGACTGTACCTTTTGCTGGTTTAGCAATACCAATCGGGTTAATGGTTAATATCTTATTAGTTCGTTTAAAAGTCACTAAAACTTTAAATGTCGATATTTGGAATTACATGCATTTTCTAGTTCCTGGAGCATTAGCTTATTATTTATTTGATAGCTTCTGGATTGGCTTAACATTGACGATTTTACTTTCAATTCTTGCTTTATTTGTTGGTGATATTATTGCACCAAGTTGGCAAGAGCAATATGGTCTTGATGGAACAACTTGTTCGACAATTATTCATACTGGATGGACATATCCCGTTGCATGGATAATAAATAAAATTATTGATTTCATCCCAGGGTTGAACAAATTAGACTTTGGTTTTGAAGAAGTGAATAAAAGACTAGGAATTTTTGGTGAACCTATTGTAATAGGAGTTATTGTAGGAGCTTTACTAGGAATAATTACAAATCAAGAGATTACAACGATTGTGCCTATGGGTATGGGAGTCGCTGGGGTGATGGTTTTAATGCCACGGGTAGTAGGAGTTTTAATGGATGGTCTTACTCCAATTGGATCTTCTGCAAAAAGTTTTATGACGAAGCAAATGGGCGATGATGCTGATTTAAATATTGGGATGGATGTAGCTTTGGGATTAGGAGATCCTATGACAATTACCGTAACAGTCATATCTATTCCATTAATTATGATTGGTGCTTTGATTTTGCCAAGTATTCAAATGTTCCCTATAGGATTATTAATGTCAGTAACATATATATCAGTAATGACGGTAATGGCAAGTAAAGGTAATTTTCTTCGTTCAATCTTATCTACAGTTATTTTTGGGATTATCGTTATGTATGTTGGAGGCTATGTAGCACCTGGTGCAACAGAGATGTTAAAAGGTGCTGGTGTGACAATTGAAGGATTAGGAACTGACTTTGTTCTAACAGGTCCATGGGAAGTATTAACATACTGGATTAGTACACTTGTAGGAGGAATGTAACATGACAATGATCTTACCCTCACTATTTGGAGCAAATATATTAGAGTTGGGCGATGAGTTAAAACGATTAGAAGCTGAGCAGACTCAAATATTGCATGTAGATATGATGGATGGTAATTTTGTTTCTAATATTGCATTTGGACCAAATCAAATCAAAGCTCTAAAAGAACAAACATCTATGATATTTGATGTCCACATGATGGTTGCTAATCCTTTAGATCATATTGACGATGTTATTGATACCGGATCAGAAATGATATCCGTACATATAGAATCGACACCACATATTCATCTTGTAATTCAAAAAATTAAAGCAGCTGGACGAAAAGCGGGTGTCGTAATTAATCCGGCAACTCCGATTAATTCACTTGAATACTTATTAGATGATATAGATTATGTTTTAGTCATGACAATAAATCCTGGCCAGCCGGGTCAAAGATTTATTGAAAAGAGCTATCAAAAGATAAGTGACATTAAAACGCTTATCGCAGACCGAAATATTCAAATTGAAGTAGATGGAGGCATTAATAATGTAATAGCTGAAAAATGTAAGAAAGCTGGAGCTGACTTGATTGTTGTCGGTGGATACTTATTTAATGGTAATTTATCAGAGAATTATACGAAACTAAATGAGTCAATAAGATAAGGAGAGTATTAATTTGAGTAACTTTGAAGGAAAAGTAGCCTTGATTACAGGTGGAGGTCACGGTATCGGTAAAGGAATTGCTGAGAAGTTAGCCCACCAAGGCGCTCATACAGTTATAGTAGATTATAATGAAGTTAATGGATCAAAAACCGCAGAAGAATTAACCTTTGGCTCAGTAGAATCATTATTTGTTAAAACTGATGTTTCAGATTTTGATGCAATGCAAAAGGTCCGTGAGGAAGTAATGAATAAGTTCGGAAAAATCGATATCCTAATTTTGAATGCGGGAGTAGCTTTTAAGAATAAAGTTAGTGACATTTCTATAAAAGAGTGGAACAAAACAATTTCGATTAATCTTACGGGATTGTTCAATACTGTTAAAGCGTTTTATGATGATTTCTTAACAAATGAAGGATCAATTGTTTATATAAGTTCAGGATCTGCTTTAAGTGGAACTGGAGGTGGCGTATCTTATCCTGCATCTAAAGCAGGTGGGGAAGGACTTATTCGTGGATTGGCTAAAGAATTAGGTCCTCATGGGGTGAATGTCAATGCTGTTGCACCTAGATTAATTGATACTGGGGATATGATGCGAGTTAACTATTCTACAGAAGAAAGCTTGAATAAAGTACTTCAAACAATTCCAGTCCGACGTATTGGGCGAATTGAAGATGTGGCAAATTTAGCAGTGTTCTTAGCTGATCCTGATAATTCATATATACATGGGCAAACAATTCTGCTTGATGGCGGAAGAACCATCGCTTAAGGTGATACCAATGGGAAATTACTTAGAAAAAATTGTAAATGAATTAGCTGAAAATGCTAAACAAATTAACCAAGATGAAATTAGTCAACTAATTACTGAGATAAAAACAGCGCGTCATATTTTCTTAAAAGGAGCTGGAAGGTCAGGAATCGCAATTCAAGCATTTGCTAACCGACTCTTACACTTAGGCTTTAGTGTAAGCGTCGTGGGGGAAATTAGTTCACCACATTCTAAAGAACGAGATCTATTAATCATATGTTCAAGTTCAGGAGAAACAACTAGTCTAGTTTCATTAGCAGAAAAGGCAAGTCAAAATAAGTTGAACATTGCACTTGTTACAACTAATAAAGAATCTTCAATCGGTAAACTTGCCTCTGTAATAATAGATCTGCTTACTACTTCTAAACCTAGGCCAGTAACTCAAGAATTTACCCAACCTATGGGGACATCTTTTGAACAATTGTCGTTTCTATTGTTTGATAGTATTGTTTTAGATTTAATGGAGTTACTCGATGAAACATCACAATCTATGTCACTTCGTCATGCAGACTTAGAATAATAACTGGCTCTTTGTCAAATAAGGTTGATGAAGAATTGTATCAAGATCAGGCAACTAAAACGGTTGTCTGATTTTTTTCTTTGGTTTTGGTTCGTAGAGGCGTGTCATGAGTAAAATACGATCTCTAAAATGACTATAATTACGATAACCATACGCATTCCGTATGAGTACTTTAATTTTATTGTTAGTGCCTTCTAAAGGCCCATTGGTCAGTCCAGTATAGGTAAAACTATTACGTATATACGGTCGATACTTCTTAAAGCTTCTTAACACCCGTTTTAACCCCGATGATATATTAAGTTGATTCGCTTGGATTAAGGTCGATTCAAAGAGTTCCCAGTTCTTTAATCGATAAGCTTGGCTTAATCGATGGACAATGCGATAAGTATCGTGTAAGCACGCATCGTGGTCCAATAAATACTTGACAATGCCTTGAGTGTGAGTAAGCCAATCAAACAGTCGAAAACGGTCATAACTTGTGGCTCGAAGGTCGGCTGGATTCCTTAAGATGAGCTTCCAATAGCGTTTTAGTTTGTTGTACAAGCGGTGATCACTATGACGAATGGAGTTCATATATTGGACGCGATAACGATTAAGCTCACGGTTTACTGCTTGAATGATATGAAAGGGATCCATAATAATTTCTGCCTTAGGAAACCAGCGTTGAATGAGATCCATATAAGGTTCATACATATCCATGGTGGCTGTTTTAACCTGACGACGAATCTCTAGAGGATAGCGACTGAAATAAGCGGACAAGGAGCGTTTCCTACGGTCTTCGACCACATCAATCACCTTATGGGACAGGGCATCAGACCAAATAAAGCTCATGGCCGCGTCGACCGATCGGACACTTTTGAACTCGTCCAAAGAGATATGCTCCGGAAGTTGATGAGTTGGACGGACTCTGATGAGTGCAGCGGCTTGACGAATCACTCGACGTACTGTGTGCGTCGAGACATTCGTATCCTGTGCCATGAGGGTTTCCGGTTGGACTCGCGTCGCTAAATCCATGATCTTGCGTTTCACGGCATTGGAAATAAAGCAATGTTCCGCGACGATCGGCGATTTAGCGGTAAAGCTTTGACCACATTCCTTACAATCATACCGTTGTTTTTGGAGCTTTAAATAAGCTGGCCTGGCAGAAATTGTATTTAAAGTAATTCGAGAAGCTTGTCTAAAACCATTTTTAACGACCTGACAATGATTATTGAGAATCCCACAACATTCGCAAGCTTTTGGTGTGTACGATAATTTTCCGTAGTACACCAGTGACAACTGCCCCTTAATGATTACCTCGTCAATCTTCTCCGTATTGATGGTGATATTTAGGTCTTTCAATTGAAGTGTTTTTTCGATAAAATAGTTCATGCGTAGATATCCCCCTTATGTTATTTGGTCGTACTTTTAATATAACGGATATCTGCGTTTTTGTGTAGATTCAAAGAAGAGGTTGATGACAAATTTCTTCATCAACCTCATTTATTTTAGAGCCTAATAACTGGGCAGAATAATCGACAATGATTATTCTGTCTTTTTTTGTGAGTAAGAGGGTTAGAAAACGTATTATCGTTAAGTTAACCATCAATAATATACTGTATTATAATAACTACTAACTTTGAAAGATGCTCCATATTACACCCAAATTAACTGAAATATTACAGAACGAATCATCTATTGACGCATTATTACAGCGATAAGTCAGTTTATTTAAGAAGGGTCTCGATGTATTGGAATTCATAATTGCCTATGTTAAAGTAATACTTGTCAATTAGTGAGAAACTAAAATACATTATAAAGGTGAAAAATTACTTATGAAATTTACTAAAAAATTATGGATTGGATCAGCAGTAGTTGCTTTACTATCTAACGGTTCGCTAGTACTAGCGCAAGATGCATGGCAAGCAAGACAATTAAGTGAAGTTTTAGAAGATATTGTCATCGATGAAGAGAATCGTATAAGCTATACAGTACAATACGGTGATACCTTGAGTGTTATCTCGGAAGCTATGGATATTCCATTAAAAGACTTAGCTTATATTAATGATATTGAAGATGTAGATTTAATCTTTCCTGAAACAATTCTAACAGCACAATTGGACGCTAATGAACGCGTTGAAAGGTTAGAAGTAGAATCACCAAACGGTGAAGTTCTTGAGTTTGATATTCCTGTTAACCTATCTCCAGTTACAGAAGTTGAAACTGTTGAAAACGAACAAGTTACTGAAACAATTGTAGAAGAAGCTGTTCAAGCTGAAGAAGCGCCTGCAGTAGAAGAATCGAATTATTCAATTGGTGGCCCTACAGCATCTACTGAAACAATTATTGAAGAAGTGGCTGCTTGGGATACTAATTATACTGAAGAGACAGTTGTAGCAGAAGAAACTGTAGTTGAAGAACCAGCTGTAGTTGAAGAACCAGCTGTTGTAGAAGAAACTTCTGTCGTTGAGGAAGCCACAGTTATCGAAGAAACACCCGTTTACGAGGAAGAAATTGTTGAAGAGACTCCAGTCGTAGAAGAGCTTCCAGCAGTAGAAGATACACCTGTTTACGAAGAGGAAGTTGTTGAAGAGTACACTACTGTTGAAGAGACTGTAGAAGAACCTGTTTATGAAACGGATTTAACTGTAGATCAAGATGCTCAAGCTTGGGAAGAAGTTCCAGCTTATGAAGAAGCGGAAACAGATATGCCTGAAGAAGTATACGAAGATGTATATGAAGAGCCAGAAGTTATCGAAGAAGAAGATATTGTTTATGAAGAGCCTGTTTACGAAGAAGAAGTGGCTTATGATCCAATGTCTAACCCTGAGAATGCGGGATTACAGCCTCATGTCGCAGCATTCAAAGAAGAAGTTGCGAGCATTTACGGCATCGATTCATTCAGCTTATATCGTCCAGGGGATTCACAAGATCACGGTCAAGGTTTAGCAGTAGACTTCATGGTACCAGTTGGATCTCAATTAGGTGATGATATAGCAAATTACTCAATTAGTAATATGGCTGCTAACAACATCTCTTATGTTATTTGGGAACAACAAATCTATGGATCATGGAATAACCAGTGGGAAGCAATGGAAGACCGCGGTAGTGTAACTGCCAACCATTACGACCATGTCCACGTATCATTTAATCCATAATTAAGTTCTAGAGTCGAGGCTGATGCCTCGGCTTTTTTGATGTGAAAGTTTTTAGGAACTTAAATAGGAAGTGAGCAGGAACTTCAGTTGTTTGAACTTCATAGTAGAGTGTATGACTGTGAACTACACCTATCTATACTATATATTAACCCAACTTACTACAAACTTCGCCAGATATTACATAGTAATCCAACTCATTTCTATTTTCATTAGATTTATTATAAGATATAAGAAGAGAGAATTTTGAAGGGAGCGTATTATGTTGGATAGTAATCAACAAGATGTTAATGGATTGTCCCGAGCTGAGATTCTTAAAAAACTCTTCATATCTACCTTTACTTTAAGTGCTTTTACATTTGGCGGGGGCTATGTGATTATAACATTGATGAAGAAGACTTTTGTCGATGATTTAAAGTGGATTGATGAAGACGAGATGTTGGATTTAGTCGCCATTGCTCAGTCATCTCCAGGTGCTATGGCTGTTAACGGAGCTATTGTTATAGGCTACAAGTTAGCAGGCTTCCTTGGAGTGTTTGTGAGTGTTTTAGCGACGATTATTCCCCCTTTTACAATCATTTCAATCCTAGCCTTATTCTATCAAGCTTTTCGAGATAATCCCTGGATTTCCTTGCTTTTAGAGGGAATGCAAGCAGGGGTGGCAGCAGTGATTGCTTCGGTGACTATTGGTATGGGGCAGCAAGTGTTTAAAACCAAAAGCCCTCTGCTTATCGGTACGATGTTTGTAGCTTTTATAGCGAATTATATATTTAATGTGAATGTGATTACGATTATCCTTGTTGCTGGACTGCTTGGCCTAGTGCAATATTTCATAGGGCACAATAAGAATGAGGTGAGTGAATGATTTATTGGGAACTGTTTTTAGTTTTTCTCAAAATAGGGGCTTTTGGCTTTGGTGGTGGTTATGTGGCCTTACCATTGATTGAATCAGAGATTGTACGAGCTAATGGTTGGCTAACTATTCAGGAGTTCACCGATCTTATTACGATCTCACAAATGACACCAGGTCCAATAGTTATTAACGCAGCCACTTTTGTCGGTACAGAAGTGGCTGGCGTTAAAGGCGCGATCGTCGCTACATTGGGTTCAGTCTTGCCATCAATCATTATAGTTACAGCACTTGCGACCTTGTATTTGAAGTTTAGACAGTTAGAGGTACTTCAGTCTGTACTCACAGCGCTTCGACCTGCTGTCGTGGCGATGATTGCAACGGCGGGCTTAACTATCATGATCAGTTCATTTTGGGGGGCTGAAGTGATTGGCATCTCAACATTAAATGTCGTAATGGTTGTTATTTTTGCGATTTGTTTATTTTTACTATTCAAGTCGAATTGGGATCCAATTATTATTATGCTTCTTGCGGGAGTATTAAACGTTATAAGTGCAATGATCATGAATATGATGGTTTAAATAACAACGGCACAAAAATACACCGATTTTCTCTTAAATAGAAAGTCGGTGTTTTATCTATTTGCCAAAAAGTCTTTGTAACCATGAAGGCTTTTTGTCTGTATCTTCAACAATTTTTAGTTGTTGTTGCATTTGAAGCTGTTGTGATTGATTAAGTAATTGAGTTAATTTTTCAATTTGTTCGTCTTTAGCACTGATTTGCTCATCTTTGGTAACTAATTGTTCGTTATAAAGAGCAATTTGTTCATCTTTAGCCATTAATTGTTGGTTAGTGAATTCTACTTGGTCTTCAAGTATATCAATGCGTTCATAGAGCAACTCAGCCACTTCACTAAATTCTGGTTCTGCTTGTGTCACCTCTGAAGACGAAGCGACTTGTTCAGTCTTTCTTTCCTCAGCGACATCTTCTTTGATACTTTCATTCGCTTTAGATGAATGTACTGCTTCCTCAGTTTGAGTTTCCTCAACTTTTTCAGTCTCTTTAGCTGGGATGTCTTCCACTGTTTTAGTCGTTTTGACGGTTTCAGCTTCTTTTTCTTCTTTCTTATCTGATTCCTCAGTGGGTGGCTCCATAAGATCGAGAATTGCTTTTGTAATGATTAATTGTGCTCGTTCAGTTAGATAATTCGTCCCGCTTTTTTGAATGATGAGATGATCGTCTAATTTACGAGTTTGATAAGAAACACGATTTTTAGGGACATTTAATTTGTCGGCCAATTGTCTTACAGTGATTAATTCACTCATGGGTTACCTCCTTAAAGTAATCTTCACCTTTAAGCTTAAGCTAAAAAGCAAATAAAGGCAATATAAAATATTGATATTTTCAATGTAAAATCAATTAATTCTATTAGCAATGAGCCTTGCTATGATAACTTTCGCTACCAAAGTCGAGTAATATTGCAAGCTTAATTCATTCATGCTGGTATATCATACTGAAGTAAGTGTTAATTCATAGATAATTAAGATTAATTGAGTAAAGTAGGGTATATAAGTGATGTTACTTATATTATTTTTTTAACTGAGAGTGGTAATTATTTGAAAAGCCCTATATTATCATGTTTTATAAAAACTATGTTAGTATATGAAGAGCATTATGTTAGGATATATAACATTTGATGTAAGAATATTTTTGCGATGGGTGGCTTTTATAATTATAATAGCAAAAGTTAGAATATTATGAGTTAACAATTGTAATATTTATCATATGTTTAGAAAGTAGGAGTAGGATGAAATATTTTAAATGGTTATCATTAACTTTAATTGTCATGTTGTTGACCTTAGTTGGAGCACCAGTATTATCCCAACAGGTTACAGCCCAAGTAAATGACAAGACTTACCTAATCGCGACGGATACCACCTTTGCGCCATTTGAGTATCAAGACGAGAATGGTGAATACATTGGCATTGATATGGACTTATTAAAGGCCATCGCAGAGGACCAAGGATTCAATTATGAGATTCGTCCGTTAGGATTCAGTGCAGCGATTCAAGCCATTGAAAGTGGACAGGCTGACGGTATGATTGCTGCCATGAGTATTACAGATGAAAGACGAGAGAGTTTTGACTTCTCAGATCCATATTATCAAGCAGGCGTACAATTCGCCGTTCTAGAAGATAGTGACATCCAATCGTTAAAAGATTTAAAAGGGAAGAAAGTAGCTGTTAAAACTGGAACACAAGGGATGTCCGTAGCAGAATCAGTTGCTGATGAATATGGTTTTGAAGTGACGATTTTCGAAGATTCAATTAATATGTACGAAGACTTACAAGCAGGAAATTCTCAAGCTCTCATTGAAGACAAGCCTGTTATGGCTTATGCAGCTGAAACGGGTGGCTTCCCACTACGCTTCATTGGTGAGCAGATGGAAGTGTCTGACTTTGGGTTTGCAGTTAAGAAAGATGAAAATTCTGAACTGCTTGAGATGTTTAACGAAGGATTAGCTAACTTGCAAGAGTCTGGAGAATATGATGAAATTATTGCCACTCATGTAGGTAGTAGTGATACTAAAGATGAAGACTCAGAGCAAGCTGATTCAGAAGAAGTAAGTGAAGATGCAACTAACAATGCGGTAGTGGTAGCTGATCTGGACACAACTTATGTGATTGGTACAGACACAACCTTTGCACCTTTTGAATTCCAAGATGAAAATGGTGACTTTGTTGGAATTGATATGGACTTATTAAAGGCTATCGCTGAAGATCAAGGATTCAACTATGAAATTCGTCCGTTAGGATTCAACGCTGCGTTACAAGCTGTTGAAGCTGGTCAAGTTGACGGAATGATTGCGGGGATGAGTATTACAGATGAACGCCGTGAGAGCTTCGACTTCTCTGAGACTTACTTCTCAGCTGGGGTACAATTCGCGGTCTTAGAAGATAGTGAATTCCAATCGCTTGAAGACTTGGAAGGCGAGAATGTAGCTGTTAAGACCGGTACTCAAGGCATGGCTGTAGCCGAATCGATTGCGGATGAGTATGGCTTCTCAATAACAACCTTTGAAGACTCAGTGAATATGTATGAAGACTTACAAGCTGGGAACTCTGTAGCAGTGATTGAAGATTATCCAGTTATGGCCTATGCGGCACAAACTGGGGGTATCCCATTACGATTCATAGGTGAACAGATGGAAGTAGCCGATTATGGTTTTGCCGTTCAAAAAGGACAAAACAGTGACCTTGTTGCTTTATTCAACCAAGGATTGAACAACTTGAAAGAATCAGGTGAGTATGATGAGATTGTTGCTGAATACTTGGGTGAAAGTTCAACAGATTCAGAGGCTACAGCAACAGGTAATTCAGACCAAGAAGCTGTGGTAGCTGATCCGGACACAACTTATGTGATTGGTACAGACACAACCTTTGCACCTTTTGAATTCCAAGATGAAAATGGTGACTTTGTTGGAATTGATATGGACTTATTAAAGGCTATCGCTGAAGATCAAGGATTCAACTATGAAATTCGTCCGTTAGGATTCAACGCGGCGTTACAAGCGGTTGAAGCGGGTCAAGTTGACGGAATGATTGCGGGGATGAGTATTACAGATGAGCGTCGCGAGAGTTTCGACTTCTCTGAGACTTACTTCTCAGCTGGGGTACAGTTCGCGGTCTTAGAAGATAGTGAATTCCAATCACTTGAAGACTTAGAAGGCGAGAATGTAGCTGTTAAGACAGGTACGCAAGGCATGGCTGTAGCCGAATCGATTGCGGATGAGTATGGCTTCTCAATAACAACCTTTGAAGACTCAGTGAATATGTATGAAGACTTACAAGCTGGGAACTCTGTAGCAGTGATTGAAGATTATCCAGTTATGGCCTATGCGGCACAAACTGGGGGTATCCCATTACGATTCATAGGTGAACAGATGGAAGTAGCCGATTATGGTTTTGCCGTTCAAAAAGGACAAAACAGTGACCTTGTTGCTTTATTCAACCAAGGATTGAACAACTTGAAAAAATCAGGTGAGTATGATGCGGTTGTCGCTGAATACTTGGGTGAGTCAGAAGTTGAAGGATCTGAGGAAGCTGTTGTGTCAACTAACCCATTCGTTCGATTAATTCAAACAAATGGCAAAGCCTTATTGAATGGATTATGGACCACTTTATGGGTAACCTTAGTATCATTTGCGATTGCAGCAGTGCTTGGGATTATTGTCGGATTAATGAGAACTTCAGGTGTAGGTATTTTAACGGTTGTTGCGCAAATTTATATTGATATTATGCGCGGTATGCCACTTATCGTACTAGCATTCTTTATCTACTTTGGTATTCCACAATTAACTGGCATGCAGTTTGGTGCTTATGCAGCGGGAATTACGACTCTAAGTCTTAATGCTGCGGCTTATATTGCTGAGATTGTACGTGGAGGAATTAACGCCGTTGATCAAGGACAATCCGAAGCAGCTCGAAGCCTAGGATTGAGCCAAAGTAAGACAATGCAACGAATTATATTACCACAGGCATTTAGAATTATGATTCCTTCATTTATTAATCAATTCGTTATTACACTGAAAGATACATCTATCTTATCAGTAATTGGTTTGGTAGAATTAACTCAAACAGGACGTATTATCATTGCCCGTACATATCAATCCGGTGCAATGTGGTTAATCGTAGGATTAATGTATATTATCCTCATTACAATATTAACTAAAATCTCGAACAGACTTGAAAAGGAGTTGTAATTAATGGCAGGCGTAATAGTTAAAGGATTAAAGAAAAAATTTGGCGATAACGAAGTATTAAAAGGTATTGACTTAGAAATCGCTTCTGGAGAAGTGGTATGTATTATCGGACCCTCAGGTTCTGGAAAATCAACCCTACTCCGTTGCTTAAACCGCTTAGAAGAAATTAACGGTGGAACTGTCAATATCAATGGTGTTGATATCAGTCAAAAAGATGCTAACATCAACAAGGTTCGCGAGAATATCGGAATGGTATTCCAACACTTCAACTTATTCCCACACCTTAGTGTAAGAGACAATATTACTCTTGCACCGGTTGAACTAGGTAAATTATCTAAAGAAGAAGCTGATAAGAAAGCATTAGAATTATTAGCTCAAGTAGGTCTCGCAGAGAAAGCCGATGCTTATCCGAACTCATTATCTGGGGGGCAGAAACAACGTGTAGCAATCGCTAGAGCGTTAGCAATGGATCCAGATATTATGTTATTCGATGAGCCAACTTCAGCCCTAGACCCTGAGATGGTAGGGGATGTGCTGAATGTAATGAAAGACCTGGCTGCTCAAGGGATGACAATGGTCGTGGTAACACATGAGATGGGATTCGCCCGTGAAGTGGGAGACCGTGTTATATTCATGGACGGTGGTTATGTGGTTGAAGAAGATATTCCAGAAAACATCTTCAATGCACCTAAAGAAGAACGTACAAAGTCATTCTTAGATAAAGTATTAGTATAAGTAATAATTAAGCACAAAAAAGTTAAGTAGTGACGCCCCCTTAATATGGGGACGTCACTACTTTTTTTGTTTTACGGTACGAGGTTGGGACAAAAAACATTTTAGATTAAAATTCGATGAGTAAATGACTTGTAAATGAAAATTAATATGTTATATTATAATCAAAAATTATAACTGAAAGGGACAAAGACAATGAATTCATTAAACATTAACCAAATGAATACATTCACAGTTAGCTTCTGGTGGGGTTCATCCTCATCTGTGTGAAGCTCGCTTTGTCTTGCTTGCATAGATACGTCCATCTATGCGAGTACTAAAATTCGATAATCTCTTTTTATCCATTTTAACCACCCGTGTAGATGTTCTATGCGGGTTTTTTCGTTGAATTGAATAATTAAGAGAAGGTGTCGTTATGAGAAGAAAAATATCTTATGCTGTTAGCACCCTAGTCATTGTTAGTTTATTATTTTTCATCTTGAGTTCAGATTTTACAGCTGCTACTGAAGGGAATGATGTTGAACAGTCGATCAATTTGGCTACTGCCAATGAACCCGTTGTTGACCCCGCCTTAGCTACTGACAAAAACTCTGTAGCTATGCTAGCTAATATTTTTGATGGTTTGACTCGACCAACGCAAGAAGGAGAAATTGAACCGGCCATTGCTGAAAGTTGGGATATTAGTGAGGATAATCTAACTTATACTTTTTATTTAAGGGAATCAAAATGGAGTGATGGAACACCTTTAACGGCTACGGACTTTGAATATAGTTGGAAACGTGTTTTGGATCCACAGACGGGCTCACCTGGAGCGGCAGAACTCTTTATGATTGAAGGAGCCCAAGCTTATTATGAAAGTGAGGCAAGTTTGGATGAAGTTAAAGTGACAGCCATTGAGCCTTATGTCCTTGAAGTCACTTTGACTGAGCCAATGCCACAATTTCTCGAGTTAACCGGACGTCTGGTTGAATTATATCCCGTGCCAGAACATATCGTGAGTGACCATGTAGATTGGGCTGAAGAAGCCGGTGACTTATTCGTTAATAATGGTCCCTTTATGTTAACGGAATGGGTTCATCAAAGTCACTATGTACTGATGAAAAATCCCAATTATTTTGATAGTAAAGCGGTAAAACTAGAAACAGTTAACGTACAAATTGTTGAATCGATGGCGACGGCGAATACCATGTATCTCAATGGCGATATAGATTATCTTGGTATGCCTTACCACACCGTATCCCCAGAGATGGTTGCGCATCACACGGAGTTGGGGGAATTAAGGGTTTCTGATATGGCGGCTTTTTATAATTATGCGATGAATGTAAGGGATGAACATTTAGCTAACTTGAATATTCGCAAGGCCTTAGATTTTGCGGTAGACCGTCAAGCATTAATTGAACATGTGACGAAAGCCAACCAGACGCCGGCCTTTCGAATCATAGGTCCTACTGCAACCAATTCAACGCAAAATGTCGCATACTTTGAAGATGCAGCCTTTGACCAGGCACGGGAATATCTAGCCATTGGCTTAGATGAATTAAAGCTAGAGGACCCTAGTCAATTGCAATTGACGATGTCAACGAATGTCAGTGAGGAGCATTCTGCTGTAGCCCAATTTATTCAAGCAACTTGGAAGGAAGAATTAGGTATTGAAGTGACTATTGAAGCGACTGATTTTCAAGTCCATTTGGCTAATATGAGTCAATTAGATTACCAACTTGGTCGTCGCGGTGAGGGGTATGAATATTCAGATATTTCTTCATTTTTAGAACAATATTATTCTACAAACAATGGGAGAAACCACACCGGCTGGGAAGATGAGAGATACCAAGCCTTGGTCAAAGCTGCTCGTTCTGAGCAAGACGTTCAAAAACGTGAGGAATTATTATTAGAAGCTGAGGCCATCTTCATGGATGATATGCCAATTGTACCCATTTATTTCTATACGAATGCTTATGTTGTCAATGAAGACGTACATAATATGGAGATGGATAATATTGGAGTGATTCAGTTCAAAGACGTGTACGTAGAATAGACAATCGACGTTAAACAATATAATTTAAAGGGGAGTAAAGTTATGGAAGCCATTGAAACAATTAAAAGCTACTTAAACAGCAAACATGAGGACATGATTAACTTACTAGAAAGAATCGTCAATATTGAAAGTGGCCCTGAACAGTTTGAAGGAGTGAATGAAATTCGAGCCATTTTCCAACAAGAATTTGACCAGTTAGGGCTTAAAACGAGATGGATTGATTTTGAGAAGACAGGTGGAATAATTGTAGCCGATTATGTACCTGAAGATGTTAAAATCCTGCACCAATTGTATTAAGTGGACATATGGATACGGTCTTTACACCGGGGATTAGTAAAGACCACGCTTTTCGTATGTTAGATGATCATCATGCGAAGGGGGCAGGTATTGCGGATATGAAAGGGGGCTTAGTGATTGCCCTATATACCCTGAAGGCTTTGGTCGAGATTGCTTATAATGAACATCCCATTCGAATGCTTTTTATAGGTGATGAGGAGACCTTACACCGTTATTCGAATACGCGAGAAATTATGCTTGAACAATTGAACGGTGCGGCCATGATGTTGAACTTCGAACCCGGTTCTGAATCGGACCATTTAGGAGTGAGTCGTAAAGGAGGCGGCATGGTTGTTCTAGAAGTGGAAGGGATCGGCGCTCATTCTGGTAGCGGAGCAACCGTTGGACGAAGTGCGATTGTTGAATTAGCAAATAATATCCTAGAACTTGAATCACGAACGGATATTCAACGTGGAAAGCTCATAAACTGTGGATTAATAGAGGGTGGGGTATCAACCAACACCATCCCAGCCTATGCTAAAGCCAATATCGCCATCCGCTTTGCCAACCAAGTTATCAAAGATGAGATTATTGCCGACCTTGAAGAAGTCGTTCAACAGCAGTATATTCAAGATACCCATTCAACTTACAAAGTCGAAGCATTTTTGGATGCGATGGAATTGACTCCTCAAGTGAATCAATTAGCCGACTATATGATAAAAGTTGGGGATGCATGCGGTTACGGAAAGCTTGTTAAACACAAGTCTGAAGGAGCCAGTGACGCGGCCTTAGGAACAGTTGCTGGCGTTCCAACTTTATGCAGTATGGGAATTGTTGGCCAAGGAGCACACACTGTTGATGAAGTTGCTGACTTGGATTCGCTCCTTTCAAAGGCTATCTTAACCACAACGGCGATTGCTAATTATAAGTCTTAATGCATTCTATTGAAAGTTTTATTCAATTAACTATTTGTTTATTGATTTCGCCAGACTTTCCTTTATAATTGTTTAATTGAGAGCGTATAGGAAACTTTATTCAAACTTGTTGTTTGCCAGTTTGTAACATACAATATAACAAGGTATAAAGGAGCGAAAATTAATGAAAAGTAGTGTAGAAAATGTTATGGGATATCAAGATATTCCAGTTCCAGAAGAACTATTAACAGTTGAAATTCCGTCATGGGATGCGGTGGCACAACCTTTAGTTGACCATGCAAAAAAACAATATGAAGAGATGGTTAATGAACCCGTTGAAGAATTAACCAATGAGATGGTAAAAACACTATCGCTACCAGGGGTAATGACCGTCAACCAATTGAAACAATACGGAATGGATCTATACCAACGTAACCAGACTCAGTTACAGTTTTACAATAAAGTATTACCCTTTATTCTAAAATACTATAGCGAGAATTCGAATGTCGTCCTAAATAGTACTGAGCGCGATGCCTATGTGAGTGAATATATCGAACGTGTTCAAGACTATGCTGACCAATATAATATGCCATTAGATGCTTATGTTAAAGACCAACTGAAACTTGAAGGAGACACCCAGGTGGTTCTAGAAGAACGAGCTGAAGAAGACTTTATCTTCAAAGTCATTGCAGCACAAGTGTTTGAAAACCAAGGTGGTAGATTGGATGAAGAAGCTTATGAAGATTTCATTCAACGGAATGTCATCCAACAAGGAGCAGATGAGATTGATATTCGCAGTCGATTTCCTTACCAAGTCTTTAAAGATATGATGCCAGAGATGTCATTATCCCAAGATATTTTTGACTTTTATAGTCAAGTGATTAAGTTTAAAATTAATCCAGAAGCTAAGTTAAACTTTTAATCATATAGAATATCTATGACTTATGGTTTAGTAATTTTAATTTAATAGGATGAAAGGAAGAGTGTATTGGATAAAAAGAAATTAACCCAATACGGCATTGGTATAGGGATTGCCGTTGTTATTATTACTGCACTTATTTTCTTAAACAATGCTTCTAATGGTCAATCAACCTCATTACTCGGTCAGTTCAATCAAGCAGAGCAACTCACACCTGATGAACTTGTTAAGGAATATCGTTATGACCAATTGCATCTAGATCCAAAAAAGAGCATTTTAGTTGAAGACTTAAGAACTAACTTCGTAAACGTTGGCGTAAGTAATCGAACGGAAACGCCTTTATTAACGGAAGTTGCTGAAAATGAATCTGTCGTAACTGAGGAAGAAGACTTGCCAGAAGTTGTTCCTTGGTTCTACTTTAGTCCGAATGTTGCTATTGTCTCGCCGACTTCTTATGTGAATAACTACCGATTAATTGAAAAGGAAAGTATTAATGGTTTTGCTTGGTACGAACGTGACGGAGTAGAATTATTATCTAGAAATGGTAAGTTGTATACCGGATGGTACAATATTGTTGAAGAAGGTTGGTTCTACTTCTTAGATGGTGTTCAACAAGACGAAGTTAGCTTTTCAATTCAAGAAGCAGAAGATTTAATTAAAAAACGTAACCACTTGATAAAATTAGTTTCTCCTGCAACGACTGACTTTTTCTTTGTCGAGAGACCTTATGAATACACCCATATGAGTATTGTCAGACCCGTGGACTACAGCATTCTATACAAAAATACTGAATCAATGATATTAACTGCACCACCAAAAACTCAAGATTCAACACTTATTACTACGACAGAGGCGTTTTACGATATGCCAATGGAAGTGGTTGAAGAATACGAGAGTTTTGATGGGACTTGGCTTCATGTCTATATAGGTTATGAAGAATTAGGTTGGGTGAAAAAAGATGAGACTGGTGTTGATTACGTCGATACTTTTTATAGTGAACGTGAATTATTAGATACCATTGAATCAGTCATTTGGGAAGAGATTGGTATGATTGATGCGAATGTCGGTGCATCCTTTATCAATAATGAAACAATGGCCCAAGTTGATATTAATAACCAACAATTCTTCCCAGCTTCAACTCAAAAAATCTATGTTTTAGGGGAAATCTATCACCAATATAAGACAGGTGAGTTAAGCCCAGATACTTATGTGACGATGGAAGCTTGGGACAAGGTGCCAGGTGCTGGAGTGATTCAAGGATATAGCGATGGGAGCATGTTCTCAGTTGATGAGTTGGTTGACTTGGTTACTATCTATAGTGATAACACAGCTGCCAACCTATTAATTGATACGGCTGGTGGAGGAAGCATTATTAACCCGCATGTTCACCAACTTGGTATGTATGAAACTTATGTCACTGGTAAGTACTACGACTACGATTCATACTTTGTAACCACGCCTCATGATGCAGCACGTTACTTTGCACTTTTATATAATGACCAAATCAACGGAGCCCCTTGGGATGAGATGTTAATCGGTAAGCTAACAATGAACACACATAACTTCCTTCGTCAATATATTCCTTATTCTACTAGTTCCTGGAATAAGTCAGGACTCGGTGAGACGGAGCAAAATGATGTTGCGACCTTTGTAACACCTTATGGAACCTACTCATTGGCAGTATATACAGCGTATCCAGCTAATTATGATGCGATCTCAGACCAGTTAGGGATGTTATCATTAAGAGTACATGATGTCTTCAACGAATTAAGATCACAACTTTGGATTACAGTAGAAGATTAGTAGAAATAAGTTTGAATGATAGTCCGCGCCTTCATTGAAGGTGCGGGCTTTTTTGTGATTGGTTCATTAGATGAGTTGGCTAGTTCAAAGCGGAACAATGGGTTTTCAAAGTTCCGCCTAATCGCCTTTCCCCGGAACAATGGGTTTTCAAAGTTCCGCCTAATCGCCTTACCCCGGAACAATGGCCTGTCAAAGTTCCGCCTCAGCGCCTTAACCCGGAACAATGGCCTGTCAAAGTTCCGCCTAAGCAACTTTATCCTAAACAATGATCTATCTAAATTTCCCAATATCTAATTTGCCTCCCAAACAAATGAGTCGCAAAACTCTTAAATGAGAGCCTCTTACATAATTCACTGAATATTCTAATTTACAATATCGTCTTTAAGTATGCAGTTTGATATAATAGAGGATATTAGAAAAGGAAGTGATGGAATGGAATTGAGAGAGAGTATCTTAAAACTTATCGAGCAGAACAGTCGTTTAGATATAAGCGAAATTGCGACAATGCTTGATGTTGAAGAGCAATTGGTTATAGACACGATTAAAGATTTAGAAGACAAAAAAGTTATTATCGGCTACCATACATTAATTGATTGGGATAAGACGGATGATGAATACGTCTCAGCCATGATTGAAGTGAAAGTAAATCCTCAACGCGGGCAAGGCTTCGACCGTATTGCGAGTTTAATATATAATTTCCCTGAAGTTGAAGCGATGTACTTAATGTCTGGGGGATATGATTTCTCTATTCAACTTAAGAAAGCACCAATGAAAGAAATTGCACGCTTCGTTACTTCTAAACTCTCTGTAATCGACGAAGTTCAGTCTACTGCCACACATGTCATCTTGAAAAAATACAAAGACCATGGGACAGTGTTTGATAGCAATGACAAAGATCGAAGGATGGCGGTTTCTATATGAGAGATTTCCTAAATGAGCACGTTAAAAATATAAAACCTTCAGGAATTAGACGCTTTTTCGATATTGCGAATGAGATGGAAGATGTCATATCATTAGGTGTAGGAGAACCAGACTTTGATACGCCGTGGCATATTCGAGACGAAGCGAATAACGCATTAGTAAGAGGGAAGACTTTCTATACTGCTAATGCTGGGTTGATTGAATTGCGTGAGATCATTTCAGGACGTCTTGAAGAGAAGTATGGACTAAAATATGATCCCAAAAGTGAAGTGTTAGTTACGATTGGTGGGAGTGAGGCCATTGACCTTGCGTTAAGAGCGACCGTCGTTCCAGGTGATGAAGTTATCTATTGTGAACCTGGTTATGTCTCTTACTTACCTTGTATTGAGTTAGCAGGTGGGGTGCCGGTTGCGATACCTCTTAAAGAAGAAAACCAATTCAGATTAACGGCTCAAGAATTGGAAGAGGCGATTACGGATAAGACCAAAATCTTAATTATTAATTTCCCTAATAATCCGACTGGAGCGATTCTTGAACAAGTAAATATCGAAGCCTTACGTGATGTTATTATTAAACATGATCTAATGGTCATTACCGATGAGATTTATGAAGAATTAACTTATAATGATAAGCAACACGTCACCATTACTTCCTTAGAAGGTATGCAAGAGCGGACGATTTATATCAATGGATTCTCCAAAGCCTATGCCATGACAGGTTGGCGACTGGGCTATTGTTGTGGACCACAAACGATTATGGAACAAATGGTGAAAATCCATCAATTCACTATTATGGCTGCACCAACGATAAGCCAATATGCTGGGATTGAAGCGTTAAAAAATGGCGATAATGCGGTGCAAGATATGCGTGAAAGCTATAATCAACGTCGTCGCTATTTAATGAAAGAATTGAAACGCATTGGCCTATCTTGCTTTGAACCTTTAGGAGCCTTTTATGTCTTCCCCAATATTCAGGAATTTAATATGACTTCCGAGCAATTTGCGACCGCGCTGTTACTTGAGGAACATCTGGCTGTGATTCCGGGTTCTGCCTTTGGTGAGAGTGGGGAAGGTTTTATTCGCATCTCTTACGCTTATTCTATCAGAGAGTTAAAAGTTGCCATCCAACGATTGGAAGCATTTATTAACAGACTCCGAGCTAGAAGCGAGAGCCCAGTGGATTCAACAAACTAATATATAGCCATAGAAAAAGCCTATGAAACTCAATGACGTGAATTACATAGGCATTTATATTCAATATTAACATTAATCTAAGCTTTTAATCATTTTAATAGTAGTTGGATCAGAAAGTTTGTAGTAAATTTTTGTCCCTTCACGATTATAATCAACAATACCTACTTGACGCATCTTACTAATGTGTTGAGATACTGTAGATTGGGCTAAGGACAAACTATCTTGAATCGCTCCAACATTCATTACGCCATTTTTTAGTAATGTAACGGCGATACTGTAACGAATCGGGTGAGCCAGCACTTTAAGAATAGTGACTGTTTTTTGAATCTCTTTTGATGAACTATTGACCTTTTTCATCATCTCAGCACCTTTCAATATAATTTAGTAATAATGTTTATATTAATTTATTTTATCATTCCATTATATATTTACAATAGAAATTTTATTATTTTGACAGTATATTATCAATAAAATTATAAGAATTAGATTAAGATTTTTTATTAATTGAATCAATAAAAACAAAACGGAGGAAACTATGTCATTAAATAACGGACCATTACCAAAAAGAGAAGAATTAAATATCGAAGAAACATGGGATACTAGCCTGCTTTATGCTAGTCAAGCGGATTACGAACAAGCAAAGTTAGATTTTAAAGAGAATGTTTTAGCTTTTGTAGAGAATTTTAAAGGGAAACTGACAACAGCAGCCGACATTTTACAATCACTGGCGGCTTATGAAGAAATTTATCGAGACTATAGTAAAATTAGTCATTACGGTTTTTTAGGCTATGAAGTTAATAAGCTTGATGAAGACAATGAATCAAATGCAGTAAAATTAGGTCAACTAAGTGAGTGGTTAGGAGCTCAAATTACTTTTTATGATTTGGAGTTAGCTGCTTTATCTGAGGATTTACTTGAAGAAGTTAAGTCAACAGAAGGATCTGAAGCTTACATACCTTATATTGATACGCTTTTATACATTAAGCCAACGATGTTAACGGCTGAGGTTGAACAGGCTTTAAGTAGTTTAGGCGGTTCAATTTATAATCAATCTGATTTATATTCTGCAAGTAAATTCCAAGATATGACCTTTGATTCTTTTGAAGTGGATGGGGTTGATTATAGTAACTCTTTTGCTGGTTTTGAACAAGATTATGAAGGTCATGTGAATAAAGAAGTGCGCCATGCTGCTTGGAAGTCATTCCATGATGGGTTAAGCAAGTATCAGCACACTATTGCTAATAACTATATTAATCACGTTCAAACTGAGAAGAAGATGGCGACTTTAAGGGGCTTTGATTCAGTATTTGATTACTTACTTCATTCACAAAAGATGACAGTAGATAGTTATAATCTGATTATCGATACTCTAACTACAGAATTGGCGCCGGTTTTCAGAAGATATGCCAGTCTTCTAAAGAAAGAACACAATCTTGATCAAGTTACTTTAGCAGACATAAAAATGCCGTTCTCAACAGACGAAGCAGAACATATTACCATTGAGGAAAGCCGCACGATGGTTGAATCTGCCTTATCTGTACTTGGTGAAGAGTATTCTGAGTATGTGCGTCGTGCCTTTGATGAGCGATGGATTGATTATCCAATGAATCTTACTAAGTCAACGGGTGGTTTCTGTGCGACAGTATCAGGTGGACCGTCATATATACTCTTGAATTGGACTGGTTTGTTAAGTGAAGTTCTTGTGTTAGCTCATGAGTTAGGGCATGCGGGACATTTCCAATCAATTAACGATTATCAATTAGCTATTACACCGGAGCCGAGCTTATACTTTATCGAAGCCCCATCTACTGCCAACGAAGTAATCATGTGTCAATACTTATTGAATCAACCGATTGACAATGCAAGCAAACGTTCATTACTTGCGGAATTTGTCACAAGAACGTATTTCCATAATATGGTGACACACTTACTAGAAGCGGACTTCCAACGAAAAGTCTATCAAGCGGTTGATAATGATGAAGTATTAAATGCACATCGCTTGAATGAATTCTTCAAAGAATCTCTGAAAAACTTCTGGGGAGATGCTGTTGTTATCAATGACGGAGCTGAATTAACTTGGATGAGACAGCCACATTATTATATGGGACTTTACTCTTATACTTATTCAGCTGGCTTAACCATTGGAACGCAAGTAGGTCAGAAGATTGCCGAAGGAGAGCAAGAAATTGTTGATGCTTGGTTAGCGAATTTAAGAGCTGGGGGAACACAAACGGCTTTAGAATTAGCAGCTAATGTCGGCGTAGATATGACAACGGATGAACCAATTCGTCAAGCCATCCAGTTTGTCGACAGTTTATTAGACCAAATTGAAGAATTAGCATAAAAAAGCTCAGAAAAGCGTTTGTAAGTTACAAACATGTTACAAAAATCGCCGAATGCGACAAAAGAGTTAAGCGTCATTAACAGATGGCGTTTAGCTCTTTCTTTGTTTATGAATCTGGGTTAATATGACTAAGTCGAGATTGAATCTACTAGAAATTATTTTTTTAATTTCAAACTATATAAAAGGGGTACAATATTAATGAAAAAATCACTAAAACTTTTTGCAGCTACGATTGCAGTTTCTGCGTCATCTATGGCGGTAAAAAATGTTGACGCTCAAGTCGTAAGTGACAATTCATCTACAGATGTTTGGGTAAAACGCAATGTCGTTGAAGTAGCAAACTCAATTAACAAAGAAATAGAAGAAACTGGTAAGTATACAATTCAATGGGGAGATACTTTATCAGTGGTTGCTGAAGCATTAGGTCTTTCAGTCGAAGAAATTACAGTTATCAATCAAATTGAAAATCCTGACTTAATCGTCGCTGGATCTACTTTATCATTTGATAACGAAAATCATTTAATTACATTTGAAAACGAAGAATCAGGTGAATCTGTAACTTACTCTACTGAAACAGGTGAAGAAGTTGAACAGGCTGTTGTCGTTGAAGAAACAGCAACAGATGGCATTGTTTATAACAATGTTGAAGAGTGGGTTGTCGAAGAAACGGTTGCAACTGAAGATACTGCAGCATACACATACGAAGCTTCAGAAGTAACTTACCCAGAAAACTTAATTACTTGGGAAGAAACTGAAGAAGTTGTAGAAGAAGCTATTCTTGAAACTCCAGCGGTCGAAGAGCTGGCCGAAGAGGAAGTTGTAGAAGAAGCAACAGTCACAGAAGAAGTTGTGGCTGAGGTTACTCCTGAAGTTGAAGAAACTTACGAGACAGATTTAACGGTTGAAGAAGATGCAACATCTTGGGAGGCAGTTGAAGAAGTTCCCGCTGTTGAAACTCCAGCTGTAGAAGAAACTGTTATTGAAGAACCCGTTTACGAAGAGGTTGTTGAAGAGCCTGTATACGAGGAACCTGTCTATGAAGAAGTTGTTGAGACGCCGTCAACAGGATCAATTGATTACTATACTGCATCATTAGCTGAGATGCCTGAGAACGCTCATTTATCAGCTGATGAATTAGCTGCTAAATTAGAAATCCGTCGTCGTGAAAGTACACACAACTATGATGTTTATAGTGTATCAGGAAACCACTATGGTGCTTACCAAATGTTAGACTCATACTTCTCAACTTACGGTTATGGTGACACTTCACCTGCCAGCCAAGAAGCGGCATCTAACGGTTATGTAGCATCTCGTTACGGAAGCTGGCAAGCTGCCTTAGCACACCATAACGCAAACAACTGGTATTAAGCGTTAGAATCTATATATATTGCGAAAGCAAAGCTTACTTAGCTAGATAATTTATCAGTTAAGTAAGCTTTTTTTGTTGGGAAAATTTATTGTAGAACCGTTTAAATTGGGGTGGTGTGTTGTTTATCGCGTAGAATGAGTTCTCATTCTGCGAAAACCCTTTAAACCGTGCACCTCACTGTTCATCTTTTCATTAAAGATTATTATTTGTTTTTACTTAAGTCATAGTGCTAGAATACTATTAGACAGTAAATTAAAGGAGTACAAGCATGGAACAAAAGACACGCTTAAATTTTTATGGTGGATTGGATACGATTGGTGGGAATATTATCTCATTAGAGTATGACGAATACCGCATTATTACTGACTTTGGAGCCGTAGTGGGCGTAGATATTAATGAGTTGAGTTATAAGAGAAACTCAGGTGCATTATATTTAGCGAAAAAGTTACCTCAAATTGATGGTGTCTATCAAAAAGATGGTTTGTTAGATAAAACATCTAACTTAAGTTTCGAGCTATCTAATAAAGAGACTATTGTATTGATTTCTCACCTTCACTTAGATCATGTGGGGAGCTTGGCGCACTTACATCCAGATATCAAAGTTTATGCGACTGAGCGATCTGTGAATTTCTATCATTCGTTAAAAGAGAAGTCGTTTTTACCTGACTATCCAGTTAACTGGCAAGCGGTTAGAGAAGGACAGACAATCCAACATGGGCCGTTTACTATAAACTTTCATTTGAGTGATCATGATACGGAAGGGGCTGCTTCCATCTTTATTGAAGCACCAGATATGAAAGTAATCTACTCAGGTGACTTGCGATTGAGTGGTTTCCACCCAGAGCGGGTTATGGAGTGGGCAATTAAGGCCAAAGCTTTCGAAGCGGACATTCTTTTATTAGAAGGAACCTCGTATAGTTTCAAGGAAGACGTTGAGCCCTCACCATTAGATAAAGAGTTGAATGAATTAATGACTCACTTTGAAAGTGTGACCGAACTTGGTTTAATGAAAGAAGTGAATCAAGAGATTAAGGATTCTAACCAACTCATCGCATTCAATGGCTACCCTCAAAACATGGAACGCGTCCTACATCTAGCTGAAGTATTTGCAAAAAATCAGCGATTATTCGTTTTACAAGCGAATATGTATCAATTAATTGTTGAAAATTATGGGCAAGTAGAGAATATCTCACCACTAGCAACAGCAGACAAACAGTTTGGTATTACTCTCGAACAGATCAAAGAGTCACCGCAAAATTATGCCATACAAGTTGATGAATATACTTATGAAACACTCTATGAGTTAGGCGAAGGAACGATTCTTCATTCTAACGGTGTACCACTGGGTTCTTTCATGGAAGGCTATGAAGAGTATATTAGAGGATTAACTGATCACAGCTGGCAAGTTATCAACGCGGGAGTTTCTGGCCATGCTAGTAAGGGAGATTTACTAACTCTAGCCTACACGATTAACGCTAAAGTTACTGTCCCTTGGCACACACGTTATCCTAAAGATTACAGCAAAGCTCTAGAAGCTGTAGGAGTGACAACTTGGTTACCATCTTATAATCAATCTTATACTTTAGATACGATTGTAAATATCGAAAGTGAGGGAACTAAATGAGCCGCAAAACAATTCAATTAATTGTGACGTCAGATACTCATGGCCATTGGTTGGATAGACCAGACAATCTTGAAGCCTCACTACTCAATACTTCGACGTGTATCAAAGCATTACAAGGCAAGGACTCTGATATTAGCTTAACGATTGACCTTGGTGATTTTATTCAAGGATCATCCTTTGCGACTTATTTGAGCCAAGAGCATAAGGACGGGAAAGTATTAGCCAGGGCAATGAATGCGATGGGGTATGATTATCAACTCATTGGTAATCATGAGTTTAACTTTGGAGCAGATTACCGCAATCATATCATTCAAGATATTGAAGCGAAGATTTTGAATGCGAATATTATCGATGAAACGACTGATCAGCCGTTCTTAGGTAAAGCTTATGATATAATTGAGCGAGAAGGGATAAGAATTGGCATTGTCGGGGTGACGACCTCTTATATTCCTAACTGGGAACTTCCGGCCAACTATGAAGGTCTGAGATTCAATGATGCGTTTGAATCAGCCAAGTATTACGTTGATTTAGTACGTCCTCAAGTGGATTTATTAATCTTGGCTTATCACGGTGGCTTTGAGCGCGACCTTGATACTAATGAACCCTTAGAGGAGCTAACTAAAGAAAACCAAGGATCGCAAATGCTTAATGGCATCGAGGGTGTCGACGTCTTATTAACTGGCCACCAACACCGTGAGCTTAACCAATTAGTTAAGCAAACTTACGTCATGCAACCCGGATCTGTCGGCGATTTAGTTGGCGAAGTTATCATAGAAATGGATAAGGATAAGCATATCCAAGCTATGGAAGGATATCTACACGAGACCGACACTTACCCAGCTGATGAAGGATTAAAACAATTAATGGAACCGGAATTGACTCAGGGCTATGAGTGGTTACATGAAGTATTGGGAACCGCGCCCCTTCTACAGACTACGACCGATCCATTGACCGCTCGAGTCGAAGGACATCCTTTTATAGAGATGCTGAATCAGATTCAACTGGACCTGACTGGAGCGGACTTTAGCGCAGTGGCGCTGGTGAATGATGCTTTTGTCAACTTTCATGGTGAGATTACGAATGAGATCTTGCTAAAGAGTTATCCATTCTACAATCTAATCTCAAAAGTGAATATTAAAGGTGAAGACTTATATAAAGTGATGGAGTTTAATTTGGAATACTTTGTCTTAGATGAAAAGACACAGACCATGCAAGTCAATAAGGATTACATTATTCCTAAAGCCAAGCACTATAATTATGACCTATACAGTGGGATGATAACGATTGTTGATATGACGCAGGCCGTGGGTCAACGTGTCAAAGGAATTATTAACCAACGTAGCGGACAATTAATTAATCCGAACGAAAGTTATTCCGTTGCCTTATCACAATACCGTTCAGTAGGAGGCGGTAACTATAAATGGTACACTAAAGACAAAATTGAATCGATTTCAGATATCGATATCGCCAGTCTCATTAAAGTGGCACTCAAAGAATATACAGCTGAAAAATGGGATCGTATTAATTCAGACTATAGCCATGTTGTTTGGCAACCGGAAGTTAAACCAAAAAAATAAATATTAAATGAGAAAAATGATAATCGCATTATTTTATGCGAAATTTACAAAAAATTAACAGTCAATTGTTATACTACATTAGCGTGAGAAAAATGAGGTGTAAACGTGCAAGTAAGATTTGAAGATGTAACATTAAAGTTTGGTGACAAGACTGTCCTTGATAGTATTAACTTTACTCTACCATCGAGTGAATTGATATCGTTTCTAGGACCAAGTGGTAGTGGTAAGTCAACCACATTGTATCTAATATCCGGATTACTCGATGTCACTTCTGGAAAGATTTACTTTGATGATCAAGAAGTAACCAAACTTGACCCTGTCAAACGAGGTGTAGGGCTGGTATTCCAGAACTATGCATTGTATCCACATTTAACAGTATTAGAAAACATTATGTTCCCATTGAAGATGGCTAAAATGCCTAAAGCGGAACGTAAACGCATTGCGATTGAGATGGCTAATCTGACAAAGATTGGTGACCAATTAGACAAATACCCTCGCCAATTATCGGGTGGTCAACAACAAAGAGTGGCGATTAGTCGAGCATTGGCGAAGTCTCCGTCAATCTTGCTTATGGATGAGCCGTTGAGTAACTTAGATGCTAGATTGCGTATTGAGATGCGTGAAGAGATTCGTCGGATTCAACAAGAGACTGGTGTAACAACTGTCTTTGTTACCCATGACCAAGAAGAAGCATTGAGTATTGCTGACCACGTGATGGTGCTAGATTCTGGTGAGATTCAACAAATGACCGATCCAGTGACTCTTTATGAGGATCCGAAAAACTTATTTATTGCAAAATTCATTGGCTCGCCGGTTATTAATACCTTTACTAAAGAGTCTGTATCATTGAATTCATCGCATCCATATTATCAAAGTGATTGGTATCACTTCGGAGTTCGAGCGGAACATCTTTACCGTTCAACATCTGAAGACTTCTTATTAAAGGCTAATATTGAACGGATTGAACGCGTTGGTAAGGATGTTACCTTACATATGGTCAATGGCAATGAGAAGTTTATTGTCTCAGACATTGATATTGACGGATTAAATGACGGTGATACTTTATACTTTAACGCTAAGAGTCAACATGTTCTTTACTTCGATATAGAGGGGAACCGGCTGAAAGGCGGTATAAAGGATGAATAAAAAGCCAACAGTTAAAAGTACTTTAACAGCCTTATTATACTTAGCTCCAGCATTGATTTTTATTGGTATCTTTACGATTTATCCAATTTTTAAATCTATCGATATGAGTTTTTATACAGATTTTAGTATTTTTACGGGTGAGGTAAAGGCAAGAGGTATGGATAATTACCAAGAGTTATTATCTGATCCTGACTTTTATAAGGCACTGAAGAATACAGCCCTTTATGTCATTGGCGTTGTACCAGCATCGATTATTATTTCGCTGTTTATTGCAGTCTTATTGAATGCTGTTCCGAAGTTTCAAAGCTTCTTCAGGTCAGTGTACTTCCTACCCTTTGTTACGAGTACGGTTGCTATCTCAGTCGTATGGAGTTGGTTATACCATTCAAGGTATGGCTTAATTAACCATATGTTAGGGTGGGTCGGCATTGATCCCGTTAACTGGTTAGGTGACCCTGATAATGCGATGTTATCAGTCATTATTATGGCTATCTGGAAGGGGCTTGGCTTTAATATTCTACTGCTTCTAGTAGGTTTAAGTAATATTAGTGATAACTATTATAAGGCTGCTAAAGTAGATGGTGCGGGTGTTTGGGCAAGGTTTACCCATATTACGATTCCTTTATTAAGACCGACCTTATTCCTACTTTCAGTAATTGGAATTATCAATTCATCTAAAGTATTTGATGAAATTTTCGCCTTATTCAGTGGACGGCCAGGACCAGCAGGATCTGCTACAACCATTGTCTATTACTTATTCCGTAAGTTCTATGAACAGTTTGATTATGGAGTTGCGGCGGCAGCAGGGATTGTGCTATTCCTAATCGTGTTAGTCATTACCATTATTCAATACGTAGGTAATCAATACTTTGAGAAGAGGGGTGGCTAAGATGAAGAAGTTTTTACAATATTTTTCAATTTATTTAGTGTTATTTTTGGGTGGTTTGTTAATGATTTTGCCGTTCTTTTGGATGGTTTCAACGTCGTTGAAGTCAGCAGGAGAAGCGATTGCGATGCCACCTTCATGGCTTCCAAGTGATTGGTTGTTCTCTAACTACCAGAAAGCTCTTGAAGCTGCACCGTTCGCTCGATATTTCTTAAACAGTGTGATTGTGACTGTCGCTTCCACTGCGGGTGAACTATTCACTAGCATCTTGGCAGCTTATGCCTTTGCTAGACTTAAATTTTGGGGTAAAGATATTATTTTTCTAATACTACTTGCGACGATGATGGTTCCTGGTGAATTAATGACAATTCCTAACTTCGTAACTTTAGCGAATTGGGACTTGATTAATACTTATTGGGCACTGATTATTCCTTGGTTAGCGAGTGTATTCTCAATCTTTACTCTGAAGCAATCGTTTGAATCCGTTCCGGATGCTTTATATTATTCAGCCAAAGTTGATGGAAGTAGTGACTGGCGGTTCTTATGGGAGATGCTCGTTCCATTATCTCAATCATCGATTGTTGCTGTGATGATCTTAAAGGTTATCGGAAGTTGGAATTCATTCATGTGGCCGTTAATTGTAACGAACGAGACGAAGTACCGTACATTACCAGTTGGGCTTCAAGCGTTCACTACAGAAGCTGGAACGAAGTTTGAATTACTTATGGCTGCTTCTACGATTGTTATTGTTCCTATGGTTATTATCTATCTATTGTTGCAACGTTACATTATTCAAGGTATCTCGAACTCTGGTGTCAAAGGTTAATGATAAGTATATGTCCTCAGGAGGGAATTATAGAATGAAGAAATTTAAATTAGCAACAGCTGCCCTTGCTGCAGCTATGTCAGTGAGTGTATTCTCACCATTTACAACTCAAGCTCAAGAAGAACCTGTCGAAGTGACATTCTGGCATGCTATGAATGGTCCGCATCAAGAGATGATCACAGAACTTGTTGAAGGATTCAACGAATCACAAGATCAATACGTAGTTGTAGAGCAAAACCAAGGAGATTACAGTACTTTATCTCAAAGTATTATGGCTTCAGGTGTGTCGGGTGACTTACCAACCCTAGCTCAATTAACAAGCTCAAACACACCTGACTACCGTGATCAAGGATTACTTACTCCATTAGATGCGTATTTAACTGAAGAAAATGGTTGGAGTCAAGAACTTAAAGATGGAATCTTCGAAGGATTCATGACTGGTGTTACTTATGAAGATGGAATTTATGCGATGCCATTCTCTAAATCAGTTCGCTTAATGTACGTGAACCAAGACTTATTAGATGAAGTTGAAGCAGAAATTCCTAGAACTTGGGAAGAAGTTAAAGCTTTAGGTGAAGCTTTAGATGAAGCGGGTATTGAGAACGAAGCCATGGGACTTGAGAATTCAATCTCAATGGAAGTAGAAACAATGGCTCGCCAAAACGGAGCAGAATGGATCTCATCAGACTTATCAACGGTAGATATTGCTTCTGAAACAGCTGTTGAACCAGTAAACTTTATTAAAGATTTAATTAACAATGGTCACGTACGTCAAGCTGGTGAAGATGGATTCATGTCAGGACCATTCTCACAAGGTGAGACAGCCTTATATATTGGCTCTTCAGCAGGATTACCACACGTATTACCAGGTATTGAAGAGAACAGTATTAATATGGTAACGGCAGAAATTCCTGTCTTCAACGAAGGTGAAAACTTAACATTATTCGCAGGGAATGACTTAGGTGTATTCGCATCAGCCTCTGAAGAAGAGCGTGCAGGTGCTGCAGCATTCTTAGCTTACTTATTAGAAGCAGATAATACAGCTAAATGGGCAATTGGAACAGGTTACTTACCAATTACTAAAGCTGGTTTAGAAACTGACCTATGGCAAGATTACTTAGCAGAGAACCCATACGTTGAAGCAGCTTCAGCTGAATTAGAGTATGGTCAATCACAAGTTCCTTACGTTGGATCTTCAGAAGTATTCAGCGAGATTGAATTAGCATTAGAGAACATCATGATCAATGATGCGGATACTCAAGCAGAGATGCAAGTAATTGAAGACCTTGTAAAAGGACACCTGGGTGTAGAATAAGTCATAATGCACCAACAATAGAATAGATAACAAGGAGTTTCATTGATTCGAACAGAACGGTTAGGCTTCTTATATAAGAAGCCTGGCCGTTCTATTTGTTTCTGATGGAACTTTTTTAGATAGAATGCAGTAAAGACAACTGATATAATAAAGAAGTTGTCAGATGATTTTAAAGAATAAGGAGGAATTCAATGAAAGAAAGGAAAGTTTTTTACGGTTGGTGGGTTGTAGTTGGGATTGTGATCAATTTATCACTTCTGGGACCTGCAGCAGTGGCGATTGCTAACTTATTCCAGACAGCAGTAACGACAGAATTTGGAATTAGTAATAGTGCGTTCGCCATTAATAATGTCTTAGTATTAGGGATTGGAATCTTCATCTCGCCGATTGTATCTCGATTATTATCAGGAGATAAATTCAAGTTAACTTATCTAGCAGGTGTATTATCCTATATTATAGGGCTAGTGGGATATAGTTTCTCACAAAACATTTATAACTTCTACTTCTTTTCATTGTTTTTAGGTACTGGTTTTATTACATCAACGATTATACCAGCCAGTATCCTGATCAATAATTGGTTTATTGATAAGCGAGGTTTAGCCTTAAGCATTGCTTTATCAGGATTAGGAATTGGAGGGTTTATTCTAAGTCCCTTAGTTACTGCCTTAATCTCAAGCTTAGAGTGGAGAATGACCTATCAAATTTACGCAGGACTTATCGCTGTGCTTGTCATTCCAACTAGCTTATTCCTTATTCGATTCAAGCCTGAAGATATGGAATTAGTGGCATTGGAATCTGAAAATATCGACGAAACAGCGACGAATTCAAGTTCTCAAGTAGACTCCGGTAAAGTTAGATTAACCGTCTCACAATCATTGAAGAAGCCTTTTTCATCTTATTGATTGTTGGAACATTCGTGAATGGTTTAGTGAATAACGGAGGCTTAGGACAATTCCCACCAGCTCTAACTATTCAACATGGGGCAGGCTTCTCTTCAATTATCGTTTCTTTATATTCAATTGTAGGAATCCTAGGAAAGTTATTACTAGGTCATGTGAGTGATAAGTATGGTGTTAAAGCTGGTATTATCTATACGACCATTGGCTTCGTAGCAACTTATGCCTTAATGTTGTTCTCAGATGTTCAATTTGCTGTGTATACAATGGCAGTCTTATTCGGAATTTCGAATGCGAATGCGACAGTGCTTGCACCGTTATTGACCAATGCCATCTTCCCATCGAATGAATACTCTGAAGCATACGGTTTCGTTCAAAGTGGATCTCAATTCGGAATGGCTGCCGGTTCCTTTGCGGTAGCAAGTATTGCTGATTTAAGCGGTGGCTACTCATTATCATGGATTATTATGATGATACTGTGTGTAGTTGCAGGCTTATGCTGGTACTTTGCAATATCTAGAGCTAAGAAATATTCATAATATTACAAAGAAACACCTTCGAGTGAACGCCAATTTAATGGCATCAGGTCGAAGGTGTTTTTAGTTAATATTAAATAATTAAATGCTAGCCATAACGATAAAGTTGAGAATGAATAATCCCATTGAAATCCATAAGATCGGGTGGACTTCTTTGGCTTCACCCTTAACAATCTTTACTAATCCATAAGTGATGAATCCAGCAGCAATACCGTTAGAGATTGAATAAGCTAACCCCATGAATACAGAAGTAAAGAAAGCTGGGACAGCAACTGAGAAATCAGACCACTCAATATCTGCAAAGCTTGATACCATTAGAATCCCAACAATAATTAATGCTGGTGCTGTAGCTGTTGCAGGAACTATACTAATTAATGGCGCTAAGAAAGCCGTTAGTAAGAAGCAGATAGCCGTTGCAACAGAAGTTAATCCAGAACGTCCACCCGCACCAATTCCCGCTGCAGACTCTACGAATGTTGTTGTGTTTGATGTTCCGAAGATAGCACCAAAGACTGTACCAACTGAATCAGCGAATAATGCACGATCCATCTTAGAAGTAATTCCTGTTGAATCTTCCAATTCTTGAATATCTTTATTTGTGAAGATGCCAGTGCGGCGACCTGTTCCAATGAACGTTCCAATCGTATCAAAGACATCAGATAAACTAAAAGCAAAAATAGTCATTACCACAACCGGCAGCTTACTTATATCTGAGAACAAGGAAGGGAGTCCTTCTGCCGTAAAGATGACACCAAATGTTTGACCTAATTCGGTAAACGCATTACCGATAGAGTTTTCAGAGAAATCAATGGCAGATAAATCAACCAATCCTGAAACAATAGATAATAATGTTGTAGCAATAATACCAATTAAGATAGCACCTTGAACGTTAAGCAACATTAAAGCGATCGTAATGAATAAACCAACAATAACAACTAAAACCGAAGCTTGTGTAACATCTACAAGTTCAGGTAAGATACCACCGCTAGTTACAACCGTCTCTACCACACCATTCACACTAGCAGTAGGGTCTTGACCATTGACTGAGATAATGTTAGTTACATCAGAAGTAAACTGTAGTAAACCAGCATTTTTAATACCCAGATAACCAATGAAGACACCAATTCCTGCAGAAATAGCATGTTGTAAGAATTCAGGAATAGCTAGGATTAACATCTTGCGAACTTTAGTTACTGTGATTAACACATTAATAATTCCACAGATGAATACCATTGATAAAGCTTCTTGCCAAGTAAATCCTAAAGCAAAAACAACAGTATATGTGAAGAAAGCATTTAATCCCATTCCAGGTGCCAACGCATAAGGTACATTAGCGAATAAACCAATAAATAATGTCGAGATAGCTGAAGCAAACAAAGTTGCTAAGAAGACTGCTTGAGATGGCATTCCAGATAAAGATAAGATGCTCGGGTTGACGAATACAATATACGACATAGCTAAGTAAGTGGTCACACCCGCTATAATTTCTTTTGAAACGGTCGTATTCAATTCATCTAATTTAAAGAAACGATTCAACGCGTTCATTTGATTCCTCCTAATATGTAATACGCAAGTTAGTATACCAATGGCCAGTAGAGAAGGCAATTTAAGAAACAAACAATCGTGAACTCTGACATATAATTGTTCGTGTTTTAGTTTACTCTAGAAATTCTGATAATTATTTTATATAATTAAACACTATCAGTTAATCCTTATAAGAGAAGGGTTTACAAGTTTGAAAGCATTATGAACTAACGATATATGTTATAATAACTCATACGAGGAAGAGGGTGTACAATTATGTCTAAATCAAAAGCCTTTGTCATTGGTGATATTCACGGAATGTTTCATTCATTAGAGGTCATGCTATCGCATTGGCGTCGTGAAGAAGAACAACTAATCATGGTTGGTGATTATATTGATCGTGGACCAAATTCAGACTTAGTGCTTCAACAAGTTAGGGAATTACAAGAGGAATACCAAGCTATTCTTTTGCGTGGAAATCATGAACAGCTATTAATTAATTACTTGAAGAACCCTAAGAAAGAATGGCTATTATACCAACAAAATGGTGGGTCTACGACTTTATCGCAATTACTAAAGATCACAGTTGAAGAGATTGATGAGAGCTCACCAGAGGAAATTGCTGCGAAAGTGAAGGAACAGGAACCATGGCTAGAAACTTGGCTCAACGACCTTGTATATTACACGACCTTTGGTGATAACCTAATCGTTCACGCCGGTGTTGACTTAAATAAGGCAAACTGGCGTCACACATCCTTACATAACTTTTTGTGGATACGCGAAAGTTTCCATTTTGGTGATAATAATACCGGAAAGACTATTATTTTTGGCCATACCCCTGTACAGACCTTACATGATACATTAGATCCTTGGGTACGAGATAATAAGTGGGGAATCGATGGAGGGAATGTGTATGGAGGGAGTCTGATAGGCTTACGCATTGACAAAGAAGGCGTTAATGATGCAGTTGTACTTAGATAGGAGATAAGAATGACAACCATAGAGATTGACAAAACAGTCTTAATCAAAGACATTAGTAAAGAATTAAATATAAAACCAACACAAACTGAAGCCGTTCTCAATTTGTTAGATGAAGGAAGTACTATACCTTTCATCGCCCGATACCGTAAAGAAATGACCGGCTCATTAGATGAAGTGCAAATTCATGATATCGAACAAAAATTTAACCAAGCTAAGCAGCTAGTTGAGCGTAAAGGGGAAGTGGTTCGGTTAATTTCCGAGCAAGATAAACTTACACCAGAATTACAAGCTCAAGTGATGGCTGCAGCGACACTACAACAAGTTGAAGACCTCTACCGTCCATACAAGCAACAACGACGCACAAAAGCTATGATTGCTAAAGAGAATGGACTCGAACCACTAGCTCAATGGCTACAATCTGAAGAAAATTCAACACAACTTCCACTAGAGAAAGCTGTTGAGTTTATTAACGAAGAAGTTCCTACTGCTGAAGAGGCGCTGCTTGGTGCACACGAGATTTTAGCGCAAGAAGTTTCAGACGATGCTCAGTTTAGAGAGTTTATCCGTAAGTACACTCGCTATAATGGTAAGTTTGTCTCAACAGTGAAAGATGAATCACTGGATGAGAATAAGGTTTATCAACTCTATTATGACTTTGAAGAAGGTATTTCTTCATTAATGTCTCACCGTGTACTTGCGATGAACCGTGCAGAGAAAGAGGGCGTACTGACTGTTAAAGTTCAAGTAGCCCCTGAGCCAGTTATTAACTATATGGCTAAACGTTTTATTCCAGATGTATTGCCACAAGCTAAGCGAGAATTACTACACGCTGCTGTGGAAGATGCTTATAAACGATTCATTGGACCAGCCATTGAACGTGAGATGCGTAATGAAGCAACTGAATTAGCAGACCAACAGGCAATTAAAGTTTTTGGAGAAAACTTACGTAATTTATTATTACAGCCACCATTAAAAGGTCGAGTGGTTATGGGATTTGACCCAGCTTACCGAACAGGCTGTAAGTTAGCTATTATTAACGAGACAGGGCGTGTTCTAGATAAAGGTGTTATCTATCCGCACAAACCAGCTCCGGATAATAAACGTCAAGCAGCTAAAGGTGAATTAATAGCCTTTATTAAAGAACATGATGTTGATGTCATTGCGATTGGGAACGGTACAGCAAGTCGAGAATCAGAACAATTTGTCTCTGAAATCATCCAAGAGAATGATCTAGACACGCAATTTATCGTTATTAATGAAGCTGGTGCCTCAGTCTATAGTGCTAGTGAGATTGCTCGCCAGGAATTCCCTGACTTCCAAGTTGAAGAGCGTAGTGCCGTATCGATTGCTCGACGCTTGCAAGACCCAATTGCTGAGTTAATTAAGATTGACCCTAAGTCAATGGGAGTAGGCCAATATCAGCACGATGTGAGCCAAAAAGAATTAACTCAAGAATTAGACTTTGTCGTGAATATTACTGTGAACCAAATCGGGGTAGATATTAATACAGCATCTATCCAATTATTAGAGCACGTGTCTGGTTTGACAGCTACTACTGCGAAGAATGTGATTGCCTTACGTGATGAGATTGGACAATTCACAAGTCGTGAACAGATCAAGTCCGTTAAAAGATTAGGACCAAAAACTTACGAACAAGCTGTAGGTTTCATTCGAATCCTTGGTGGAGATAATCCATTGGATCAGACGAATATTCACCCAGACACATACCCAGTCGCTTTGCAAGTGCTAGAGTCAGTCGATATTGAGGTGGACCAGATTGGTACAGACGAAGCAACCGCTGCGTTGAAACAATTGAAAGCTCAAGACATCGCAAGTCAATACGACCTTGGTGAAGAGACAATGGAAGACATCCTTCAAGGGCTAATGCATCCAACCGCCGACATTCGAGATGGCCAAGATGCTCCGGTACTGAGAGCAGATGTACTAACTATGGATGACTTAGAGATGGGAATGCAACTTCAAGGAGTAGTTCGTAACGTTGTCGACTTCGGTGCCTTTGTAGACATTGGTGTCAAACAAGACGGATTAATCCACATATCTAAACTATCTAAGAAGTTCATCAAACATGCCTCAGACGCTGTCTCAGTCGGTGACATTGTCGACGTGGAAGTCATTCAATTAGATAAAGAAAAAGGACGAATCGGATTGAAGCGATTGTTCAATAAAGTAGAAAAAGCTTAAGTTAGTGTACCTAAACAGCTAGCTTTTTCGCAAAATTATTTTGAGTTTTATATTAAATTATGTTATGATGTTATTTGTTCCATCGAACAAGTATCATCATGATGCGATCGTGGCGGAATGGCAGACGCGCTAGCTTGAGGGGCTAGTGGGAGTACTCCCGTGGAAGTTCGAGTCTTCTCGGTCGCATAGCTACAAACGTTGACACATCAACATTCAGAGTGGGTTCGAGCCACTTGGGTGTTGGTGTGTTTTTTTGTGTTAAAGGGATATAAAAGGATATAAACGGAAACAGTTACGGAAAGTTTACGGAAACTTTTTGTTTTTGACCTGTAATTTGGGCTAGTAGTATAAACTGCATAGCACCAAGGATAGTAGCTGGATCATTGATGCGGTTTACGGAAACTTTTTTGAGAATCTACGGAAACTTTTTTGTTTCCGTATTAATCTCTATAAGCCTGTGTAAGTCTTATGATATTTGTTGCAGCTTGATCAGTCCCCTTAGTATAATGACTCGTCATGTCTTCGTCTGAATGACCAAGATAATTTCTAAGTTGCAATGAATCGGCACCAAAAGCAGATGCATACGTAGCAAACATATGACGGAGCATATGAGGTGTTAATCTCAATTCGCTATCAATCATTTTGGATATCGTATTCATGTTATCATTAAGTAATGAAATATAGTAAGGTTTACCAGTCTCAGGTGTTAAAAAGATAAAGTCCTCCTCGTGTAAGATTTGACTATGTATCATCTTAATAGACTTGGCATACTCGATTTGCTGCTTAAGCATTTCTGTTGCTCTTTCATCTACTATAATAAAACGGTAGGAATCTTTAGTCTTTACTTTATGGCCTTCAGGGTATTCCTTAGTTCTTGCACACTTAATTTCAATACGAGTGATACCACCATCTAGGAAGGTTATTGCATCTTTCTGAATACCATAGACTTCACTTCGACGTAAACCAAATGTGACTAAATACAGACATCTAAATATGTCTTCTCGCAGATTTTCTTCTGCAACTTTCATAAATTTATTAAAGACTTCTAGCTCGACAATCTTTTCTTTCGGTCTATAATCATCATTAGGGTTAGCGTAGGTAACTCTTTTGTATTTATTACGAGCTAATACCTCGTCATCTACAGCATCATCAATCACTTGCATAAAAAGCTTAAAGAAACCTTTCATCGTGGCTTCGGAATAATTATTTTCTTTATACAAAATATTAATCCTGTCCTGGACATCATTTTTTGTAATATCTTTCAGTCTGGTATGCTCAAAGACCTTTAGCCATGGTTTGATGCGATGACTATTGGTACTGAGTGTACCTAAACTCCATATTCCATTATTAATTTTTCTTGTAGAATATGCTTTCCACTGTTCGCCGAAGGTTCTACCTCGTCCTGTTACTAGTCCTATTTGATCAGCATCTATTTTAGACTCGATGCTACTCTTATAGGCTCTTGCTTCAGCTAAGGTCTTAAAACCTGACTTCGATACTTCTTCTTGCTTGCCATTTTCTAAATAGAAAACTCTAGCTCTGTAACGCTCGCCACTCTTTGTAGAGTAAGAATAAATACCTAAATACTTCGTTGATTTATACTTCATTTTAATTTTCCTTTCTTGCTAGGCGGCTAATTAGGAATGATTAAAGGTAGTAAAACCTCCGTATATTTGGTATATTATAAATACAAACAGCTCAACACAATTGAGTCGTTTGGTCAGATATCTCACACTCAAACTTTGGTCGGGGAGAGTGTGGGTTTTTTTATGCACCTAATTCATTTTCTAGTACGTCTTTATCATTAAAATCAACAACTTTTATATCATAGTTTTCAAATGCGATTAATTGGTTATCTTTCAAATTATTAAAACCGTCATGACTTAATATGATATAAAGTTCTTCATCATTGTTATAAATTTCTTTTCTATATTCAATTGTATCTAACCAACTTGCTAGAATATTATCCATTTGTTGTTTAGAGATTGACATAAATACACGACTGAGTTTAGATTTTCCACTATTTAAAAACACATAATCGAATCTATGATTAATTTTCGATTTACCTGTGATATTGAATCCAGGGAATACATGATAGTTACTATTAGCCATAAAGTAATCTTTTACATCTTCAAAAAACTGTTGGTGTGTGTTGCCTTTGTGTAGGTAAGATAAATCATAAATGTTTACTAAAAGTTGAGTCATATCATGAATTGATTGACCAAGTTCTGCTTTGCTAATTTTCTTTACGATTTCGTTTTTATCGTTTAATTCAAAGCCATTGTAACTTAGTTGGGACTGTAATAATTCATTACGCTTATTCTTTTTGGATAAATCAATACCGTTTTCTCTCATGCTCCACAATGTATAACCTTTATCTGTAATAGTGTAAAACTGACCATCATTAAATATATCAAAAGAAATATTTTCTCCAGTTGAGTCAACAAATGGTGTATTTACTTCATGATAACCACTGTGAGTGGTGCTAAATTTCGTGTTTTTCTTTATGTAATCAAAGTATTCTTTGGCAATTACTTCCGCTGTCATTAATATCACCTCCGTTAATTATAAGTATACATCGTCCAAAGTAATCTGAGTATTAATTTTAACTTTATCTGTTGAATTTGTATTTGTATAAGATAATAGTTCATGGAGCAGAACAATAAAGTCATCTACAGACTGTATTGATTTATAAGGAAGCGGATATGCTCTCATATGTGTAGTTCCATCTGCTTTTGCGTAATATTCTTCTTCAGAGAATATATTAATTCTATTACCTTCTACTTTCTCACCATCAGCATTTTTATGGAAACCTTTGTTAATATTTATACGGATCAAGCTATAGTTGTATTTTGTTTCTCTAAAATTAAAAGATTTTTTGTTTATATCGTAATAATAACTGAGAACAAATGGATAATTTCCTGAACCTTTAATATTAATTTCACCTTTATCACCATAATTCAATGTTCCTTCTACGTCTTCAATAATATGTTTTAACATAAATGTTAGTCTTTCGGCTTCATTATCGTTAATTCTTATCTCTTTCACTTCATCCTTCTTTCTTTTCTATCGAATAGCTCTTATTTATTACCAAAATAAATTAAAGCAGCAACTATAAATAATAAATAATAAGTCCAATAAAAATTATTACCAAGTCATACTGCCTAGTTTAATACTATTCAAAGCTTACGGTAGAATCTTCTGGTCCATACCTATTTTGATAGATTGGGTTTTCGTAAATTACACCATTTTCGTCTTCATAAAATAAATAATAATACTCCTCTGGTTTTGACTCTTCTTGATTGTAATTCTCATTAGCATAATCATAATAAGCATATCCGTATGTTTCAGCGTTATAAGTTAATTCCTTAGCTGATTCAATGAATTGATTTGGGTCACCAAAACCATTGAATTGTTGAAATCCATATTGAAGTGCCATTGAATTCCAGTAGTCTATTTCAGATTGGCTTGGTTGACTATTAGAGGAACTATTTGATGATGATGCGACATTATTTGAACTATTTGAATTTTGGTTGTTACTGCTAGTTTGACGATTATTTGTAGTATTATCAGCAAAAGTAACATCGGATGAACTAATTAATTTAAACTTAGATTTACTAGGTTTTAAAATATCGACTGCAACAAGTATCTTATCTTCTATTATCTCAAGGCTATCATTGCTTTCAAGAGCGTGTGATTCAGCTTGAGATGTTGAATTTGAATCGTTCAAGTTAGTAATATCAAACACTTTTTCCCATAGTTTGTCATTTAACATATTAGTGGCAGTTAGTAAGACGGGTGTCACTTCATCATCTAAGATATAAGCTTGACCGTATGTCATGGTTCCACCAGGTTTAACTTCAGCATATTCTTCCAATCCATATTGGTTAGGTGAACTAAGACTTAGTTTTTTTATAATATTAGGATCATTATCTTGAATTGCCGAGAATAAGTATAACCATTCGGTATCAACACCAACTGGTTCATCTGATTTATTAGTAAATTCATATTCAAAAACAATTTGAGTGTCATTAGTATATTTATATTCTTCAATCCATACCTGTTTAATATCAAAGATAGCTGTATCGGTTTCAATAATATTACTTGGTGTAGCTTGTTCATCATTAGTAACGACTTCACTACCGTTAGCATTATCTGATTGAATATTTTGAAGAATATTCAGTCCACTAAAATTAAAGAATATATCAGCAATTCCAACAATCACAATGGCTGCTAATACCATATAGAGGGTAGAGTTGTTCTTTGATGAATGATGCGACGTATGATTCTCAACAACGGTTCTAACTTTAGTAGGCCCTTTGCTTTTTTGTTGAGTGAAAAAAATAATAATCGCAAATATTAAGCAAAGAGTAGACCAAATATATAAATCAGAGTAGGAACCAGCTGTAATATAGCCAATCACTGCAGCAATGACATAAAGGACAACTGGGGCGACTGAAACAGAATGTCGTTGGACTAATGTAACAATACCAGTCACCAACATAATAATTGCCACTAATACACCACCTGTTCCACTAACTTCATTATTTTCAAATAGGGCGTTACCTAAACCAGCTACTAATGATTGGAATGTGATAAAAATTGAGAGAACAATGCTGAATATACCGATTAATAGTTTAGATGTACTCACAAATCATACCTCCTATTAATCTAATTCAATAACCACAGGGTAATCGACAGTAAACTCATAATCATCCCAACTGAAAATATGAAGATCCATTACAAAATTTCCAGTTAGTTCAGGTATTTCATTATCTCCTGAGTAGTCTCGAACTTTTAAAACAGTTTTTGCTTTTTTTCCTGGAGCTACTTCTTGTGACATTGTAAGTAATGAGACATCAACCATCATGTCATCGATAGAAACTGTCCTAGCTTGAACTTCGACATTAAGGTCGGTTTTATTTTCAACTTCGAAAATGAATTCATAAGATTCATTATTTTCTTTTTCTTTGATTTCTATAAATTTAACAATAAACTGTTCATCATCAGCAATGACTAATTCATCATTCGTTTCACCTTTTAATTCTTTTAACTCAGCTTGTAGTTCTTTAATTTGTGCTTCTATTTCAGCTATTCGTTCTTCATTCTGTGCAAATACAGGCACCGAATTTAAAACAGCTAGGGTTGATAATGCAATTAAAATTTTCTTCATTTTTATTCACTCCTGTAAAAAAATAATATATAGATAAACTTACTAAATAAGAGATAAAAGAATAATAACCAATATAAATATTAGGCATCCACATCCAGAACCACATCCACTAGCTGTTTCATTACCAGTTGATTTTTTACGTCTTTTTGATGTAGAATCTAGTTTTCGTGCTGATATAGATGTTTTGTTATACACTTTGTTATAAGCAGCTTTTCTTGGGTTATTGACCCAACCCATTCCTTTTTTACCATATAATGGATTAATACTTCGTTTTAAAGTTCTTTTAGCTTTCCCTGTTGTCCTAGCTTTAAAGCTTTTCTTAAAACTAAGCTTTCTAACACCAAACTTCATATTACCCTCCTAAATTAGAACCTTACCTAATACAGTAACTTGACTTGGATCAAGAAACATATCTTCATATTTGTCATTCTCTGATTTAAGAATAATGGTCTTAGATTCATCATTATAATAAAACCGCTTACAGGTAACTCCTTCATTTTCAATTCTTACAATAGCGACTTCACCATTCTCAACAAAGGTTTGGTGTCTTATATACACATCACTACCTTTTTGAATAAGAGGCTCCATACTATCTCCTACAATCTCTACAAGTTCATCCGCTGCATGAGGAACCATCGACTCAGAGATTACCTCCGCATCATAATCATCAGCCTCAATAGCATATCCAGCTGCCGATTTACGACCATTAATGATGGATTTTGGAAATGATTCATTAACTAAGTCGGGTAAATCCAAGATATTGTTTTGTTCTTGTAATTGATTTTTAGCAAATTTAATGACTCTATCTTGTCTTGATGACTCTAACCTATTATAGATTGTAAGAATATTATCAATTTCAGGTAGTTCAATGTCATCTTTCACGTTACTTAGTAGCTCTTCTAATTTCATACCAAATGCAGCCGAAATCTGTTGAATAGTTTCTAACTTAGGAGCAAGCTTTTTGTTTGTCCCAGGATTAGTACCTTTTTCCAACATAGAAATATATCCCTTGCTTAGACCTGATTTGTCTGCTAAGTCCTGCATAGTCATTTTATTACTTAGACGGATTGATTTTATTCTTTCACCTAATTTCATTTATTAGCCTCCTTTTGAAATCGTTGTATAATACATTAAACAAACTAGCAATACAAAATTGTTTTATGTATTAAACATTTTTTGAAAATGTATTCCAATTAAATGTTTAATGCATTAAGCTTATTTTAAATAAAGGTTCTAAAATAAATGACGTTGATGACGAAATTTGGATTGTAGACGAAAGGTGGTTGATTTTTGTTTACAGTCTGAATCTAAGTATAAAATTATACCTGGATTTTGTTATACAATTATTTTTGTTTTCTGAATAGGTAGCCATCGCATCTCTCATGAACTCAGCTAAACCCTCACTAAATTGTTCAATATTTTTAGTGAAGCGTGTATCTGCCATATACAATTCACCAAGCCCCTTGAAGGTGGCAAGCGAGTAGTGGTGCCCCATGGAGTTCTGGTACACATACCAGTCATGGATTTTAACTTGAGCTTTCTTTGAATCTGCAGGTAAGTGACTGATCGCTAATAAATCAATAAAGACTAGGTTAAATTGGTCTTTGTAGAATTGAGTCATCTTTGATGCTGTTTCATTTGCTTTGTCAACAGCTTCGTCTCCCCAAAGTTTTCATGCTTCTTATTTGTGAGGATTACTACCGAAGTCGAACCCTTTGAATTTGTCATTGTTTGTCATTACGATATCACCTTTTAAATGTTGGATACTTTTAGTGACGGTCGCAATCTTATCCAGAAAAAAATAAAACCGACCTAAGTCGATTTATCACAATGACTTTCTAAGTCTGTGATAATCCAAAGGGTCGGTTTTGTTTGATTTAATTTAAAATTATATGTTAATAATATTATTCGCTATCGTCAGTCGATAAACCCATCTCGCGTTTCATACGAGTTAATTCATCTTCAACCGCCGCAGAAGAGTTGGCAGCGTACTTAGATTCTAATTCAGATGCTTCATCAACGGGTGCTGTATTTAATTCTGACATGGCGTTCGCTTCATCTAACATACGATTGGCTTTTTCCTCCATACGTTCAAAGCTTGAGGTTGCACTCTTAGATTTGTTAGCAGAGGCTGATGCTTTATTAATTGTTTCTTGTGTCTTAGCGACAGACATCTTACCTTTAATCATTGCACGACGTTGACGTAATGTGTCAATATCTTTAGCAAGTTTATCGTGCATCTCACGCATTTTCACGGCATTTTCATGAGCAGCAGCGTAAGCTGAAGCAAGTCCAGCTCCAACACTTTCGATTTCTTGTTTTTTTGCTAAGAAGATACGAGCATCATCATCGTTACCAGCTTCTAAAGCTTTCTTAGCTAGTTGTTCGTATTTTTTGACATCTGCTTCGTTTTGATCTACTTCACGTTTTGTACGAGTTTCTTCGGCCATCACGCTCGCTGTACTTTCCTTCACTTCAGCTAAGTCATCCATCATGTTGCGTAAGTATTGGTCAATCATTTTCTCCGGATCTTCCATGCGGTCGATTACTGCGTTAATGTTTGCGCTAATAATATCAGTAAAACGATCTAAAATTGCCATAATAATTCTCCTTTTTATATATGAATTTATTCTGTATCGTCGCTATATTTTTTTGCTAATTCGTCTGCTTCTGACTGGGTTCCAAAAGTATCAAGTGGCTTATTTAACATATCTTCTGTCCGCTTGGCTTCAATGGCTTCTTGTTCTTTACGTTTCCGCCACCATAAGAAGAGAATTCCTACAATGACAGCACCTGCAATAACAATAATAACGGTAATCCAAGGAGACCTGGTTACTTCCATAATGCGATCTGCCGCATCAGTAAAGGACTTACTGAAGAATTCGGAAGTGTTCAAGCTCGTATCGTAATAATAACGATCAACATAATCGAGTAGAATGTCCGCGGCTTCAGTGTCAATCACGGTCTTCGCTTGAGTTCCTGTCACATAATAAGTGATGTAATTGTTTGGTGTCCCTTCGTAAAACATAAGCAGCAAGTGTGCTTCGTCTGTAAAGAGCTCATCATACATCTCATTAGCAAAATCTTCAACTTGAGACATTGTCGCGTAATTTGAACCATTAATTTCTGTCGTGATATAAACATGAGGTTGAACTCCAGTCTTATCATAGAAATATTCAAGTCCATCATTCAAGATAGTTTGACTTTCCACCCAACCGGCATCATCTGTAAAGTAGTCAGTCTCATTCACCTCACCAGCCGGAAGTGCTTGTCGTTCAACTGTTGAGCGAGTTATCGAGTTACTAGAACTAGAGTTACCAGATGTACCAAAAAGATTAGGAACTACGAATACTACAACAATAGCTAGGACAAGGAGAACTATTGCAGTTGTTCCACAACCACTTCCTCCGCCACCATTGTTGAAGCTAGGTCCTCCCCCATAGTAAGTACGTCTTCGACGAGTTCGACCGAACATCGGTCCCATGAATATATTAGGTCCGCTCGAATAACTACGATTACCACGATTTGATCCCCAGGAACTACTACTCCCTCGACTACTGCTGCCGAATGAACCACCACCGCGTCCGCCGAAACTACTTCTTCCACCGCCTCCTCGAGAACCGCCGAAGCCACCGCCGCGACTACCGCCGCCACCGCCACCTCCACGGCCTCCTCCTCGTGCCATGAGCATCCCTCATTTCTTTAATGTAATAACATTGCGATTATCTGTTTTTAATATACCATAAAACGTTTGCATCAATCAATTTAGAAGGCTTTTGCAAATCATTGTAATGAGTAAGTTGAATTATGTGGAATAATGGCACTTGAAAGTTCCGGTTAGGTTGCGTTAAGCGGAACAATGAGATTTGAAAGTTCCGGGTAGAGCGTGTAAAGCGGAACAATGAGATTTGAAAGTTCCGGGTAAGTCGTGTAAGTCGGAACAATGAGATTCGAAAGTTCCGGGTAGAGCGTGTAAAGCGGAACAATGAGATTCGAAAGTTCCGGGTAAGTTGTGTTAAGCGAACGATTGTGTGTTTAAAAGACTAAGTAGGTGACTCTATGCGGACGAATGAAGGAATCAGTAAACATTATAGAATTTCAAAGCTCCTTTTTGAAACAATACTCTTTAGTAAAATTTAATAATGGAATTCGGCCTAAAATGTGTATATATAGATGAGAGATAATTACAACATAGATGGAGGTATTACATGAAAAAGAGTCATGAGTTAATTCAATTAGAGATTTGTGAGCGACGAGGGATAATTTTAGATAAAGAAATGGAAAGTCGCTTATATAATTTGAGGAAGGGATTCAAAGGGGAGTCTACTGTTTATCAATGGTTTCAGAAATATTCTAAACAAAAAATTCACATTATCAATGATTATTGGTTCTATCATGGTAAGAACATGCAAGTAGATCTATTAATTATATTGGAAAATCGTTGGATTGTTGTTGAGGTCAAAAATTATTATGGTTATTTTGAATATCGGGAATACGAATGTTATTTAAATGGACAATTGATGAGTGACAATCATTTCAACCAACTTGCTCATCGAACTCAGAGGCTACAACATATAGCGAATGAATTAAATTCAAACATCAAAGTAGAGTCAATCATGGTGTTTATTGATGAGCATTGCGATGTGTACATTGAATCGGAAATCTCAACAAAAGTTATTCAAAGACATCAATTAAAATTCTACATAGAATCAATAACTAACTCTGAACAGCAAAGTGGTCGCGTACCATATATAAACCAGATTGCAGGACATCTAGAAAAATATAAAATCGCCTCACCATTTCAACCCAAATTAATTAGTGATGCCCTAGAATATAATGCGTTACGCACTGGGATAAATTGTGCAAAATGTCAAAGTTACTATATATCAATTGCCTATCAATCAGTGAGGTGTCATGACTGTGGGCATCGTGAATATAAAAAGTTAGTAGTATCAAGATTGGCAGTAGAATTATGTTATATTCATTACTATCATCCAGAAAAGATTACGACCAAGGCAATACATGAATTATGTGGAAGGGGTATAAGCAAAAGGATAATACGAAAAGTGATGTCTAATCAATATCCTCGAATAGGCAGAGGTGCAAATACATATTATGACATTAAACTTGATTAAATATTATCATCATTGTACGAACACCAAGTAGTCCAAATTCATAAAGAAGATTCGCTCGTGGAGTGAATCGATAATAACTACAAAATACTCAAGCTAAGTGTCAATATAATCGTCATTAACAGAAATAATCTTGATTTTTTGAGAGAAAATTGTAGTTGCTTTCGTCAGTCGGACCAATGAGCTCCCAAAGTTCCTAGCAGAGCGTGTAAGTCGGACCAATGGGATCCCAAAGTTCCTAGCAGAGCGTGTAAGTCGGACCAATGGGATCCCAAAGTTCCTAGCAGAGCGTGTAAGTCGGACCAATGGGATCCCAAAGTTCCGGTCAAAGTGTTTAAAGCGGAACAATGAGATTCGAAAGTTCCGGATAGAGTGTGTAAAGCGGACCAATGGGATCCCAAAGTTCCTAGCAGAGTGTTTAAAGCGGACCAATGAGCTCCCAAAGTTCCGGTCAGAGCGTTTAAAGCGGAACAATGAGATTCGAAAGTTCCGAGTAGACCACATGACCTAGAAAAATGAACAAAAATGCAGTTAGCTTCCCCAAAACACCACTAGACTCAAAGAAAAATAAGCCAGTGACTCTAAAAATCGCTGGCTCCTACGCCTACCTACTCTTATATAAAAGTTCGTTTCTTAATTTCTGCCCAGATGACACTGCCTCGAGTGATGAGCATAATAATTAACATAATGAGGCCGAGTCCAATCGAGATTAGCGAGGGGATTCTGTTGGTTGTCCAACCGAGTAGTAGGAATATAATCGGCGTTAAACTAAGAATCTCAGCGGCTACCCAATAGAGAACATAATCACCAGCTTTCAAGCGAGTGAAGCGGGCAGTGATGAACATGGCAATTAAGACTGAGCTACAGATAATTGGTATAGCATATGTCAATGACCAACGCGACCATCCTGTTAGGTAATCAATATAGACACTTAAGAATGACAGTGTTACTAAAAGATACAATAAGCTTTTTGCTAAGTTACGTCGTTTACGAATCAGTATCAATACGGCTAGCCACATGCTGACGAGGCCGAAGATAGCGGTTTGCAGCCATAGTATCTCGCCGCGATAGAAGAAACCAATCGCTAACATGACAATCACGAAGACAATCGAGAGAACAATAAGTAATTGTGTTAATGAACGACGATTGAATTGCAGTGGCACATCAGGGTATGAACTTGATACGACGGGGTCAGCTGTAACTAGTTCATTATGACAAAGAGGGCATATTTCCCAGTCCCCTTTGATATTGGCTTGGCAATGTTGGCACCTACGCATGCGAATCATCTCCTAACTCATCTTCACTCACCTTATTAACTGTCATAGTCACAGGAATATTCATATTAGTAAGCTGGCGAACATAATGCCGGTAGATATCTGTTTCAACAAAGGGTGAAGTGAAACTAATCGTTAACACATCATTGTGGCTAATTGCACACCACTGAGGCCGCACGGCAATGGTATGAAAGTAGACTTGGTGAATATAATCATCAATAAGGTCTGGGAATTTTACGAGGCCTAAGTTGGAAATCGCAAACGTTAACTTTCGGTTGTTCAAGTAGTTAGCGAATTTTAAACCTAAGTCTTTAATTGGACGTAAGATAATCCGGCTCAAAGGATGATATTCAAAGTAGATCAGCCGGCTTAACCAATTTTCTAAGTTTTCTTTTTGAAGTTGTGGTTCGAACTCTTCTTTCAAGACTTGGCAAATCTCCTCAATACTGTTGGCCTTATCTGGTTGGTAAGTATATTCTAAACGGGTTACTGCAAAGAAATTCCTTGACGATGTTGATGGGAAGAATTGTCTCAAGTTAACGGGTACTGACACTGCCATCGTCTCATCCCCTTGAAAGTCCGGTGCTGCTTTGCGAATGGATTCCATGAAGAGTGCTGTCAGATAGATGGTTAAGGAGACATTGATTTCCTTGGCTTTCTTAATAACATCTGCAACTGGCATCTCTAGTTCAACAAGTCGAGGACGGTAATCAGCTGTATAAGTTCCACTATAACGGTAGACTTTCTTAGCAGGCTTAAAATGTTCGACTTGTGGCGACAGGAATTTCTTAGCACCGGCACCAACAACTGAACTAATATTTTTCAAAGCAGATTGAGCTGAGCGAGCAAAACTTTGTGGATTTCGATTCCTAAAGTGACGTTCAAAGCTATCTTCACTTGATAAGTCGTGGTCATAGGCAGAAATCTGAATATCTTCGGGTGCTAATTCCTCGTGAGTCCGTTGAATATACTCAGTCAGCAAGTCTTGGAAAAACCACATGGCACCTGTCCCGTCTGATAAGACGTGAAAGACTTCTAAACTAATACGCTTCTTCCAATAAGTTACTCTGAATAAGAGGTTGCGTCGGTCAAAGTAATAAAGTGGCTTACAAGGAATGTCTGTATCCAATTGAACTTTAGGTTTTAGATCACTTTCTTCAAGATAGTACCAGAAGAAGCCACGTCTTAAGACACTATGGTAGAGGATATTCTGTTCGTAGACTTTGTTCAACGCTTGTTGCAAGTGGTCAGGGTCAACAGTATCTCTTACCTCACAACTAAGTCGAAAGACTTTACTATCACGGTTAGACATAGCTGCTAAGAAAATATTCGAAGCATTGTCTAGTCGTACCCACTTCTTATGTGGGTTTGTGGTAGTTTGTTCCATGTTGACACCTCGCTTTCTAATGATTGTTTAGAAAATCAGTCATTAATTGGTAAGTTAGGTCAATGCTATCATCATTAATTGGACTGAATAAAAAGTTATGGACCGTGTTATTAATCCGGTACATCTCCACCTCATTACCTGCTTCTTCCAATAAGTAACCGTAAAATTCTCCCTCATCACGCAAAGGGTCATATTCCGAAGAGATAATTAGAGTATTTGGTTGATGAGTAAAATCCCTAGATAATAAAGGTGCAATATAAGGAGAAGGACGTTTAGATATATCGGGTTCATACATCTCCATATATTCCTGCATTTTCTTGGCTGTTAATCCAAAGTCTTGGCCATTTTCCTCCACACTTTTAAAAGGTGATTCACTATCATGGCGCCAGTAAGTCACGGGATTAATTAGTATTTGTTTGGCAGGTAAAGGAACACCCTGGTCGCGTAACTTTAATGATACAGCCGCCGCCAGATTTGCACCGGCTGAGTTTCCCATAATGGTTAATTTAACAGATGAATGATTCCCACTGTATCCAGAATTTGCTAAAAGGAGCTTGGCGATATAATAGCAATCATCAAAGCCCTGAGGATAGGGATGTTCTGGTGCTTTGCGGTAATCAACAGACAAGACAACTCGGCCAGTCTCTTCAGCCAATCGACTACAATCTCTTGTATAAGTGTCAATATCACCAAGGACCCAGCCACCACCATGGAAGAAAAGAATGATTTCTTCGCTGCGTTGGTGTTTAGGGTGGAAGATTCTCACGGGAATCTCATGGGTTCTATCCGCTGATTGAATCATCCGGTCAAAAAAGTGAAATTTCTCCTTAGAAGGGGAGACGAACGCTTTTTGAAGTTGTCGTACGAATTGATAGGATTCCTTCATATTAATAATGGGCGAGGATATTAGTTTAAGCCCTATACGTGTAAAAATATTCATAGTTTACCTCATTAATCGATAGTTTAAATTGTTAGATAGCTATTATCATCTGGCTACATTATATAATAAAGGATAAAAAATATCTTTAAAAGGATTAGCCCCATACAAAAACCCAGGCTTGCTAGGCTACAAGTCTGGGTCGATTGGTTATTTACTACTTTATTGGAAGTATTTGTTTTTGGCTAGTTGTCTAAATTAATTATTGGTTAGCTACGTCTACGATAGCTTGTAGGTAACCTGATGTATCAGATAATGTTGAACCTGATACAACGTCTGCTACATTGCCTTCTTCGCCCAAGCCTTGTAATTCAGCAATAGCTTCTTCTAATTCAGCGATGGTCTTACCAGCTGTGAAGTCTGTAATAGCTTTAATATTATCAGCGTAAGCTGTTGTTGAACCAGCAATGTCAGTCATTAATGCTGAATACTCGTCTGAGTTTTGTACTTTAGAGATTAATGTTACACCTTCAGCGTAATTTTCTCCAAAAGCAGCGTCAGAGTTAGGTACACCTGTCCATTGGTCACCTTCAACGAATTGGAATTCATCGATTGTAGATGCTACAACTGTATCACCATCAACAACAGCTGTTACGATTGCGAATGATTGGTCACCGTGAGGTGCTGCTACAGTTTGTTTTAATTCTAAGTTTGCTGCATCTGCATCTGATCCAGCGAATTCAATCCCATCATTAGCTGCATCGATAATAGCTTGTAAGTATCCTGCTGAGTCGACTAAAGTTGCACCTGAGATAACGTCAGAAACATTACCTTCTTCACCTAAATCATTAAGGGCTGTAATACCTTCTTCGATTTCTGCAACTGTCTTACCTTTAGCGAATTCTTCGATCGCATCTAAGTTATCTGAATAAGCAACTGTTGATTCAGCCAATTCAGTCATTAATGCAGAATATCCTTCGCTGTCTTCGCGTTTACTAATTAGTTTGAATCCTTCAGCCGAACCTTCTCCAAATGTTGCATCAGAGTTTGGAACTCCTGTCCAGTCATCACCTTCAACGAATTGGAATTCATCAATTTGAGCGTCAACAATCACATCACCTTGCATTACAACAGTAACTGATGCGAATGATTTGTCACCGTGAGGTGCTAAGTAAGCAATTTTTACTGTTGTTGGTTCTTGAGCTTGAACAACAACAGGGTTGTTAAATGATAATGTATTGTTCACTGGTGAACTTACAGATAAAGCAATCGAACTAGCTGATAATAGTACTAATGGTAACAAAAATTTTCTTTTCATGAAAAATCCTCCTTGTTCTTTGAGTATATATTAACATGGAATATAATAAAATGCACGTTAAATTATACCGTTTTCATAAAAAATATTTATTAATTCTCTATCGTACTCATGAATTACTAATTAGGAGATAGGCTTTGGGTTTGTTAAGATAGATAGGAATATAATATTGGAGGAATTTAAAATGGCTAATAAAGTACCATTTAAGAAAAATGATGCGTTCACGGGAACCGTCGAAGATATAACATCACAAGGGCAAGGCGTTGTAAAGATTGAAGGCTATCCTTTCTTTATTGAAGGGGTTATTACTGGCGAGCTTATCCGTTTTCGTGTGAATAAGGCAGGTAAGTCTTTCGGATACGGACGACTTGTTGAAATTCTTGAAGAAAGTCCTGACCGAGTTGAATTAACTGATCGAATTGGTCGCCAGATTGGGACGATGACCTTACAACATATGTCATATGAAGCACAATTAAAATATAAGAAACATCAAGTCGAGTCAGCGTTCCAACGGATTGGGCTATTTGATAATGTTGAAATTCGCCCAGTCCTTGGTATGGAACATCCTTGGGAATACCGTAACAAGGCGCAAATCCCTGTTAGAAATATCAAAGGTCAGTTAGAGACAGGTTTTTTCCGTAAGAATAGCCATGACTTAGTGGCTGTTGAGAATTTCCACATTCAACATAAAGAGATTGACCAGGCCATCCTAGTGGTTCGTGACATTTTAAGAAAGTACGAAGTACCCGCTTATGATGAGAAGGCCCACAGAGGATTGATACGTCACGTTGTTGTAAAGCGTGGCCACTATACTGGACAAATTATGATTGTCTTAGTAACTAATCATTCAAAATTCAATAATACCGAACATATTACTCGCGAGATTACAGAACAAATTCCCAACGTTGTCAGCATCATTCAAAATATTCAAAAGAACCGTACCAATGTTATTTTAGGCAAGGAAAACCATGTCTTATGGGGCAAAGAATATTACGAAGATAAGATGTTAGGTCTAACCTTTAGAATTTCCGCGAATTCATTCTATCAAGTTAATACACCTCAAGCTGAAGTTTTATACCAAACAGCTATCGAAGCAGCTGGCTTAACAGGAGATGAGACAGTCTTAGATGCTTATTCAGGTATCGGCTCAATCAGTCTTTCCTTAGCCAAACATGCTAAAGATGTCTTCGCCATGGAGATTGTCCCTGAAGCAGTTGAAATGGCTCGACAAAATGCAGCAATCAATAACATCGATAATGCACACTTTGAAGCAGGTCGCGCAGAAGATTGGATGGCACGTTGGAATGAAGAAGGAATTCAATTCGATGTGGCGGTCGTTGACCCACCACGTAAAGGCCTTGATCCAGAGTTTATTAATGCTTTATTGAAACAAAAGTCTGAGCGTATCGTCTATGTAAGTTGTAACCCAGCCACCTTAGCTCGAGATGCACGTATGATTGTCGATGGCGGTTATGAATTAAAGTATGTTCAACCTGTTGACTTATTTGGCCAAACACCGCATGTTGAATCAGTCGTTTTGATGACAAAGAGCAAAGCTGCTGAGTCTGTACGAACAGAGTGAGTTACAGCTTTACATGCGAAGTGAAGCGTAGAAGATGTAGTCATCAATTACGAATGATTAATGAACTTAACTCTCAAGGAAGACGAATATAGCGAGAAAGTGATTACCTGAGTTCGGTAACTTGAATGCGTAGTATTGCTTGAGTTGGATGGAAAGCAAAAATAAAAAAGCTTAACCTCTTGGTTTACGGAGTTAATTGGAGTGAATATAGGTGATTGTTATTTTATTTATGAACTTTATTTTTTATTTGTGATTGGATTCAATCTGTATAGAAGAAAAAAGAACTTAATCCGAACAGAAATGCCTAAAACAGCATGGTATATAGGGGCCATATTACTTTTGCTAGGGCTCCTGACTTGGTACCTTAAGGATCAGTCAGCTCTTGGCATAGTCACAGTCTTTCTTGCAGTATGGACTTTTTTGTCTTGTTTTTTAGCGATGGGACTTAATTGCAAGGGAGTAAATTGCTTTGTGGGAACCAACTGGTTCATTCAATTCATCTCCTATCAGAAAATCAGTGATATGAAATTGATCCATTCACAAGATCAGATCAAACTCCAGGTGGAAGCTTATGGGAATCTGTTCACACTATTCTTTGATACGAGTGAGAAAGAGATTTTGAATAATCTATTGCGGTCTACTCTATTCTTAAATAATTGCAAGAAACCTAAGTAATCACACAGTTATCTAAATGTTAAATATTATCTATACTCATTGTGTGATTTTTAAGGCGGACGTCTTATTAAATATGGTCACAGCTCAGTCATTTTGTGCTGAGCTGTGTTTTTAATTGAAAGGCTAGTAGGAATATATTACAATAAATTCGAACATATGTTTCTGTTGCAGATTTCAGTCTTCACAAGTAAATAGGCTTTTTAAAAAATAGATATAGTTTTATTTATTATGGTTTAGAGATTATCAGTCAAAATATAGAACAGTATCAAAGATGTATTAGAGATTGGTAATGAAAATATGAAAGGAGTGAAGTTAATTGAAAAAGGATCAAGAAATGATTCGTTCGAGCGCTGCAGAATATCTAACCTACGTTGCTTCTGTCGGTGATCAGCAAGATAGCATTGAAATACGTTATGAAGATGAAAATATTTGGCTAACTCAGAAAATGATGGCCACATTATATGATGTTGGGACGAATACGATAAACTATCATATTAAGAAAATATTTGAAGATAATGAACTTCCGGAAGATTCAGTTATTCGAAAATTTCGAATAACTGCAGCTGATGGGAAAAAATATAGTACAAATCATTATTCTCTAGAGATGATTATTGCTGTAGGTTTCAAGGTGAATTCCGAACGCGCAGTGCAATTTCGTAAATGGGTGAATCAAATAGCAAAGGACTACACCATCAAAGGGTGGGTTATGGATGATGAACGTCTGAAACGCGGGACTTATCTGACAGATAAATATTTTGATGAGCAGTTAGAACGAATTCGAGAAATTCGCGCAAGCGAAAGAAAGTTTTATCAAAAAGTAACTGATCTGTATGCCACAGCCATAGACTACGATAAAAATTCCGCGACGACACGAAGATTTTACGCTTCCGTTCAGAATAAAATGCATTACGCAGTTCATGGACACACAGCAGCTGAATTAATTGTAGAAAGAGCAAATCACTCCAGAAAGCACATGGGATTAACGACTTGGTCGGATGCACCTGACGGAAAGATTAAGAAAAGTGATGTAACGATCGCCAAGAACTATTTAAGTCAAAATGAAATAAAACAACTAAACCGTATGGTATCAGCCTACTTGGATTTTGCTGAGAATATGACATTAAGGAATATCCCGCTAACCATGCAGGACTGGAAAAAAGACTTAACAGTTTTATCGAAATGTTCGAATACGGCATTTTACAAGATGCAGGAAAAGTATCAGCTGAAATTGCTAAGATTCATGCAGAGACAGAATTTGAAAAATATCGTGTCATTCAGGATCAATTATTTGTCTCTGATTTTGATAAATATTTATTGGAATTGGAGAATAAAAGGAAAGATTAATAGCAAAATAGATCTTCAAACAAAACCACCTAACCACCCTACCAAAGTCAATTCATAGCTGAATGTCGGCACATGTAGAGTGCGTCGCGTTGATGGAGAGAAAATAATTGTAGATTGGAAACGAATGCGAAAGCATCCATTTTTTTAGATATTCATTGAGCAGATGAATGTTTGAGTTGGTGCATCTATTGCGACGTTCACTTGTATGAACACCGGAGTAGAGCAGTATAGTTCGATGTTCAGCTTTTTAGGCGAATTTCCAACTAATAAATAAACGAATTTCAAACTTACAGACATTTCAAACCTTTTTCATGGTAATATGGGAATATTATGTATAAAAGGGAGAAGATTGACATGCAAGTGCCAATTCTTTACGAAGATAATCATCTACTGATGGTAGAGAAACCAGTTAATATTCCGGTGCAATCGGATCAAAGTCGAGACAAAGATTTATTAACGATATTGAAAGAAGATATAAAAATTCGCTTTAACAAACCTGGAAATGTCTACTTAGGGCTAGTTCATAGACTGGATCGGCCGGTTGGTGGGGCAATGGTATTCGCCAAAACATCTAAAGCTGCTTCACGCCTATCGGACCAGGTGAGGCGCAATTCTATGACGCGTAAATATTACGCAGTCGTTCATGGGAAACCTCCCAAAGAACAAGGTCAGTTAACCGATTACTTAATAAAAGATACGCGAACAAATATTGTGTCGATTGTACCTTCGGATCATAAAAAAGGAAAAAAGGCAGTCCTTAACTATAAAGTCTTAGAAAGTAATGACCAATTGTCCTTATTAGAGGTGCAACTGCAAACCGGACGACCTCATCAAATTCGTGTCCAACTAGCAGGGATGGGGACACCAATCTGGGGTGATCAAAAATACGGTCAACAATTCAGCAAAGTAGGGCAACAAATTGCCTTATGGGCACAGGAGCTTTCGTTAGAGCACCCAACTAAGAAAACTGAAATGAGAGTACAATCCCTACCAAAACAGGAATTTCCTTGGAATTGTTGGGATAGTATTCATTAGATAAGCTATTGCTAAGATATATTCTTAAGCTAAGCTTTCAAAAAGATTCGTGTTACTGAACGAATCTTTTTTGTTATACAGATCTAACTTTAGCGCTTCATCAGCAAATATTAATTTAAAATTAAAAAAAGCACTTCAATAAATGCTATCCTTCAAAAACATCTTCCTTTATTCTTATTTATCTTATATACTAATATCTGATTATTAAAATTAAATGAGTAGATGAGAATGTAGCTATAAAAATTAAAACTGAAAAAAAGTTTATTAATTTGAGTATTAGATCGAATTGAGCATGTTGGAAATCGAATGCCGAGTTCGGCAATGATACTTATTATTTTGTGTGGACCTGTCTTGGTTTTATCAAGTGTTCTTTCTTTTGATATTGTAGAAGCGATAAACCCGTTGAGCCCCCTTGTAAGAGTTGAGAATTTATTGGCAAGTTATAGCATTGCAATAATGATTGAAGAAGGTCTATCAAACTTTGCTTTTTCCCAGCAATGGAAATTGTCTTAGTTATTATGTAGGGATTGGACTCGCAGAGCAGTACTTGGAATATTGGTGTCGAACGTACTTCCATATTCGATTGCGATTACGATTGCTTGGACATTATTAATTATTGTTAAGTGCTTATTAGGTCTAAACAGCCCAGTATATTTAACTTAGAAAGTGAGTGTGCGTCATATGACGATGTATTTACCAGAAAATTGGATTCACGAACTCAATAGCTTAGAAGAAGAGATGATAGCCAATAGACGTTGGCTTCACCGCCATCCGGAATTGTCTTTCAAAGAGTATGAGACTAGCCAGTTTATCTATGATGAAATGGTGAAACTGCCTGGTGTTGAAGTAACGAGACCAACAGAAACGAGCGTTCTAGTGAAGATTACTGGAGCAAAGGCTGGAAAGAAAATTGGTCTACGTGCTGATATAGATGCCTTACCAATCCAAGAAGAACGTCGGGAACTAGACTTTCAATCAGAAGTGCCTGGAGTGATGCATGCTTGTGGTCATGATGGTCATACCGCCATCTTAATGGCAGCAATGAAATTCTTAGCTAACCACGCAGATGAATTGAGCGGCGAGATCTATGGAATCTTCCAACATGCAGAAGAACTACCTCCAGGTGGTGCTCGTGAGATGGTTGAGACAGGCTTGTTCGATGACTTTGACTTTTTCTATGGTCATCATCTGTTCTCTACGATGCCTTTAGGTGTAATGGATATTAAAGCAGGCCCTAACACATCAAACTCAGACTTGTATGAAATTAAGATCCAAGGTCGAGGAGGTCATGCGTCACAACCTGAGAATTCAATTGATCCAGTCGTTATTGGAGCTTCCATTGTTCAACAATTACAAACGATTGTTTCTCGCATCTCTTCACCTTTTGAGCCGGTTGTTATTTCAAATACCGTCTTTCAATCTGGTAATGCAGCAGCTGTGAACGTTATACCAGATAGCTGTTACTTAGCAGGTAGCGTGCGAACATTAACTGCTGAAGCTAGACAATTAGTTCAAGAAAACATGACTCGCATCATTCAAGGAATCTGTGATGCTTATAATGTTACGTTTACCTTTGATTATCAATTAGGCTATAATTCAGTGATGAATGACGAAGGAACAACAGAGAAAGTCCGTGAGATTGCTTCAAATCTATTCCCTGATAAAGTCACATCACTCGAAGCATCACTTGGTGGCGAAGACTTCTCAGCCTTCTCAGGATTGGCACCATCAACTTACATCTGGATCGGTGCGGGGAACAAAGAAAAAGGGTATGATTATCCTCACCACCATCCTAAATTCGCTATCGATGAAGATAGTTTCTTAATCGGATTGAAGATGTTCGTGGCCGTGGCGAAAGCTTTCTCAGCTTTAATTATGTAATGTTAAATAGTCCCTGACAGTCGCAGTAAAGCGTATAAGGGGCTATTTTTCTATGTTTTTAGTACAATTAAGTTAGATGAATGAGCAGGGTTTCGGTATATTGAATTCAAGAGAGATTTGAGAAAGAATTAATCAACTTGATAACTGAGAATTAGAAGGGGACAAACGCATAAGTAAATCATATAAATTCGAAAACTTCTAAGAAGCTTTGGATTTCACCAATAAAGTGGGCAGCTTCTCAGAGGAAGCCAACCACCATGCCGATATTCAATTATCTTATGGACGTGTGATAGTTAAATTAGAAACTCATGAAGAAGCTAGGGTGATTGACAAAGACGTTAACTTAGCTCAACTCGTTGACGACATTAAATGACAAAGGAGCCAAAAGTATGCATGTAGTATTTCATATCAATGAAGAAGAACGATGGGGTATGGTTCTTTCGAATGTGAATAACTTTTTAGCTGAAGAAGGGGATACTAAGATATCCATTGTTGCGAATGGTCATGCGGTGAATTATTATCTCAATGATGAATTAAGTGATAAGATTTTGAATCAGGTAGATGTGGTAGCTTGTCAGAATTCCTTAAATAACAATAAAATCAATAAAGACCAAATAAACTCACTCATACGTGTGGTAGATTCAGGTGTCGTTGAGATCGCTAAGAAACAAATGGAAGGCTATGCTTATATTCGACCATAAATAAATAATTAAAAAAATTCTGGGTCTCCTTGTTGGAATTGACTCAGAATTTTTATTTGATTTGATAGTTAACTAATGGTTTGATAAGCTTGGAATAAAATATACAAGCTGGTTGCAATTAAAATGAATGCACTCACTCCGACAGATAATTTAACTGCGGGACCTGGCCTTGCATCTTTAATGACTAGACTTATCAACAGCTCAGAGATAGATTCGATGTTGAATAGTAACAATAATCCAATCACTGACATAATAATAAAGAGTGCAAGACCCCATCTTGTCGCCGACCAGATAGTTTGATTTCGGTCTTTAATTTCAGACTGGGCTTGTCGAATTAATAAGGTTAAGTTAGCAGGACTTATCACATCATCTCCGGCCCCTGATAAGGTGTAAGAAGTAGCGTCGTCTTGATCACTAAATTCTTCATATTTGTAGTCGCTAGATCCAATGCGTATCTGTTGGTCAGCGATATTCACTTGTGCACCTTGGATATTTAAGTATTCATCATTAATCGCGTTGGCAGTGAGATGTTCTGCATTGAACTTAGACCTTTCCATCAGTTGTTGTTCAGATAGGTTAGTAAAGTAAGGTGCTTCGGTATTCGTTGGTTGAAAGGAACGGATATTATCAAGGAATCGACTAGGAGGAACCTTGGCATATACAGCCATATTATCGGAGAGCTTGCTTTGAACAGGACGATCGGCCTGATTTTTCGCAAATCCGATAAAAATTACTGACAGTAAAGCAACAACCAATAAACTGAAAGTCAGTTTCCTATTCATTTGTATCGCCTCCTAAGCTGTAGATTGTTTGCCCGTTTTGTTTGAACGTTATCGGAATCAACATGAGGGATTTTCTTTCTATTAATTGTATTCCAAAATTATAGGCTTGAATCTCAACAGGCTCATCGATATTAAAATCAAGGTCACCTATATAAACTTCATATTGAAACTCCTCGTCGCTCTTTGGCTCGATAATCATCCAATTATCAGAAGAGTCCAATGAAATGTCCCCTGAAATTTCTAGCACTTCCTTGTGGTGAGGGAGGGCATTAAGTACTTGAATAACCTCATCTTCATAATGTTTTATTAAGTTAGTATCACTACCAAAAACTTCGCTAATATTTGAATGATCATAGTTAGTTTGGGCAAAGATTTTCTCAACTGGGTTGATTTGAGGGACTGTTGCTTCATGCATCGTCTCTGACGGTATCAAGACTTGACTGGCTTGGTTGTCAGGTACACTTAAGATATAGTCTAGCTGAACATCCTCTAATTTGTATCGAACGCGTCGTGACATACTTATGGTATTATCAGTGAAACCTTCGCGTCTAATAACTATGTCACCAAGTTCTGTATTACCTTCTTCGATATAATTGTCAAAAGCAGAATTAATCTCTTTCTCAGTTAAATGAGGGTTCAGTAGCTTAGCGAATAGGTGAAAGTAAGATTTAAGCATTGGGAGTTGATTCCCTTTAATATCAGGATTATCTTCTTCATAATCATGCGTGAACCGTAGCTCAATGGTTTGGTAGGATGAAGTTTCTCCACTGAATAGATAGAACTCATTCAACCTTCCTAATTCTGCCAATTCAGTCGGATAAAAGTAAACGCTGCTTCCCCAAGCACTCAGGTGGTTTTCCGTCAAATCAAAGCCAAAAGTTTGTTGAAGCTCATATAGCAACTTGTTGATATACATGCGGTCGAGATAGACAGTTTCATCAGAATCGGAATGATCGTAAATATTAGGAAACTCTTTACTTGTATCATAAAATGAACCAGATAAATTAGTTAACTCTTCATCTTCAAAGGAATTCAGTGGGAAATTGAATCGTATCTCAATCTGGTTAACATGTTGGTCGGGATTGGACGGATTATTCAATCCATAGCTTTGAAATTCATGACCATTTATTGAAGCTTCATGATTCTCATCCAATTGGGCTTGCCATTGGTTATAGAAACTTTGTATATCATCTGAATTAATATTAGGCTCAATTAATTGTATTAATGTCAAAAAGGTATCAAAGTCAATGACCTCATTGGCTGATAGTCGTTGGTATATATATAGCTCGTCATCTCGAATCCCATCCCAAATAGTAATTGAAAGATTCTCATTATTGTCAGTCGGAATTGTTACAGTAGGACCCGCAGAATGCGCATGGAATTCGGATAGATATTCCTCCATCGAATCAATATTGAAGGTTTCTTTAATCTCTTCAATGATTCGATTAGTTAAGCCACTATGAGAATAAGGTCTAGCATTGTAAGAGGAATCTGCATCAAAAATTGATGACATAGTTTGTGCCTGTACATACTGCGGGATTATAAAAATCGACAAGATTAGGCAACTGATTATCTTTTTCACCACTATCATCCTTTCAATTCAATTTGTTTATAGAATTATCATATATTAAAAGAAAGCGATTTTCTGTTTATTTACTTTTAAAAATTGACTTTATGGAATTATCTTAACAGTGTTTTTATTTTGTAGTGTTAATATAGTAGTATAAGGGAGGTTAATTGATGAATGAAAGACATACAAACTGGCTATATATTTCGATGGGACTAGGGGATATTATCAGGTTTAGCCCTGGTATTTTCTTCTTCGATATTATTATGACCATAACAAGGAATTACGGATATTTTTTGAATCCCTAGTTCGTTTGAATCAATTTGCATCATAAGTAGATCAATTATGGCCGTTGCTTATTGTCTTATAAAAAATATCTTAGTAGTTTTAATGCGGCGATACTCTGAAGATACTTTATACCGTTTAATGATATTTAACTAAAAAACAATTTAAACGCCGATTCCGTTTTCCCTTGCAGATTATTTTCAACCCTTACTTCCAACGCAATGACTGAAAAAAGTGAACTTGTTTATGGTTAAAGTTAGATAATCTTGCATGCCTGCGATAAAGGGCTTGACCTCAGTAATCATATCTGGGAACACATCTATCGTCATTGAGTTTGCATATACGTCGTGATTCTTCATAATTCATAGATATAGACTTTTGAATCATCTTCAGAGTCAATTCCGACGCTATAAATAGAGCAACCTTCGACATATTCCATTTATTTCGCAGCATTTAATAATTCAAGAATCGATCGCGGTGTCCTTGGGCAGCTGATATGTAATCACTCACACTATAGAGATTCATTGGATTCCTTCTATTATAAGTACATTGACCCAGATTTTCACTCTGACTATAATTCAACAACAAACTCTTCACAACTTTTCTCACTCAATCTAATCGGAATTAATTTATGTTTTCATTTCATTCATTGGCAATAAAAGCATGGGTATTAATAATATAATCAGTGTCTTTAATAGGCTTGAATTCTAATTCACTGACTTTCAACTTATTCAAATCGTCTAAGGCTTTAAGTTCCATCGATGGATCTAACTCAACATTGGCGGTTAGTTCATACCATTCATTCCCATTATGGAATGCCCAAGATACATCAACAAAAGAAATTCTATAAGAATAATGAATGTGTCTCATAGGGCCAAAAGCATCAATTAATTCTATTAACTGAAGGATCTGAGGGTTATCATCATCTTCAGCTAATAACTCATCGAACTCATTAAATGTCTCTTGAATGGCGTCAAACTGATGGCTAGATGTGTCCAATTCTGAACCCAAATGTCGTTCCATATAACGTAATTGTACGCCATCAAAGGTCTCCCAGAAAATGAATCCCAAGTAGTTAATGGGGGAAGAGTCAGTTTCTCCTGTATCAAAATAATGAATAAACTTATCTCTAGCTATAGGAAAATTCCAGCCATTTTGCTGAATCTTACGACTAGGAGCAAGATGATTAATATAATGAGGGTAGTCTTCGATGAATAGGCCTTCTGAGCTTTTATCAGACTGGTAGAAAGTATCCGCAAGCGATAGGAATAGGGCATCTAATTCCTCTTTGTCATAAGCTTCATCAGAAACATCTTCCAGAACATATTCAATTATTGCCTCTTCCTTTTCATGAAAGCTTAGAGTGTCATGACCAATATCATATTGATAGACCTTATCTGCAAAGGGCATGTTATCAAAAGAAATAATCTGGTCCGCTTCACCGAAAAGAGCTTGGACATGTGAAGTATTGATTTCTGTTACCGTGTCTTCTTTTCTGTCCGGAGGAGTAGCATTGTCAAAGTAATCATCAAATACTAGCAGACGCTCTCTCAACTCGCCTTCAGATGACACAACTTGACCATCATAAGATTCAACTGCTTTTAAAAAGTTAGTATTCGCAATAGCATCAGGATCATGGTAGCCTACATCAATAAAAAACTTCAACGGACCAAGAAATATATATACAACAAAAGCAATAATAATTAGCATAACTAGCCAAAAGAAATGCTTCATGAGTTAAACCTCCTCACATACTTAATACTCACTTCCATTATATCCTCCTATCAAACTTTTAAGAAACAATATACTCATAATTAATTCCGACCATACATATAAGTATCTAACAAAAAAGGCAGACCAATCATGGTCTGCCGAAAATTTATTTAATTAAATTATTCATCGGTGCTTTCGCTTGCTGATTCAGATTCTGCTGGTTCTGATGTTGAAGCACTTTCTGAACCTTCTTCAGATGATTCTTCTTCTGAACTGGTTTCTTCACTTTCAGAGCTATCTGAACCTTCTTCTGAAGATGCTTCAGATTCTGAGCTTGTTTCACTATCAGAAGAGCTTGTTGCTTCTTCTTCATTCGTTTCTGCATTAGAGTCTAAAGCAGCCAATTCATCTTCAGTGACCCATTTATGGTTAATCACTAATTCTGAACTTTCTGTATCAACATAGTCGATGAGGTACACAGTTGTTTCGTTGACTGAGTCAATCGTTGCGGTAGCACCTTCCATACCAGCCATATGGTAAGCTTCTAAAGTGACTTCATCGCCAACTTCGAAAGCTGTGTCGGCTTCATCACGGCTATCTGTTCCAGCGATTTCTTCATGAACGACCCATTTGTGGTTGGATACGGCTTCGCCACCATCAGTTGGTGTGTATGAAACTTCATAAGCAACAGTATCGAAGGCTGCTACGACAACACCTTCAGCGCCTGACATACCTGGCATATGGTCTGCATTGACTAGAACTTTGTCACCAGCTTTATAAGTTGATTCGCGGTCTAACTTAATATTAGCGGGCAGACGACCTTCATCATCATGTTCCATCATACTGTGATCCATCGCTTCATCTGTTTGAGCTTCGGTCTCAACAGTTGATTCTACTGACTCTTCTGTACTTGAACTTGTATCCTCAGCAAAGACTGAATATAGACTTGAACTGCTTGTAGCTACTAATAGAGCGGCTGATAAAACGAGTGAACTTCTACTTAGAAATTTTTTCATGTGTAAATCCTCCCTTTATTATTTAATAAAATTGTACGTAAATAATGATAGTCAATCAAATGAAATGCATCGTATTCACTGATTTTCATATTTTACTAAGAAAAATAATTATCTTTTTAAGACACACTGGTCATCAAAATAATAAAAAATCGCCACACGAATTCGTGTAGCGAGCACTTCAGTGCGATTAAAGTTTATTAGCTTCTTTGATGATTTTTTCAATCGAATTTTCGATAATTTCCGGTTTCGTTCCGAGATTAATTCGGATATATCCTTTGTAATTGTCATCAAACCAATCACCGTAATCAACCGCAATACCACAACGCTCCTCCATGAATTGCACGATATCTATGCCATCCAACACAGGGTTCAAATTGACGAACATTAAGTAAGTCCCTTCTAGTGGACTAACAGTCACTTGTGGTAGAGCTTCTCTTAAACGTGTTTTAGCCCAAAGATAATTATGGTGAATAACTACTTTTAAGGCATTTAGCCAATCTTGTCCACCTTCATAAGCAGCTTGGGTTGCGATGACACCGAATAAACTAGGTTCCGCACGGATACTTCTTTGAATGTAATCGTCGTATTGTTGACGAAGAGCTTCATTAGGAATGAGTAGATTCGAATGGGTTAAAGCAGCTAGGTTAAAGGATTTAGATGCTGAATTAGCTGTTACAATTATATCTCGATACTTCCCACTTGCAACAATCGCTGAAGGAATATGTTGGTGGTCACCATAAGTAAAGTCTTGGTGAATCTCATCAGAAATAATTAAGACCCCATGTTTTTGACATACGTCGAATAGGCGCTGATGTTCCTCTTCAGTCCAGACACGTCCCGTAGGATTGTGGGGCGAACAGTGAATGAAAGCTTTGACATTCTCTTTAATAATCGCTTCTTCAAAAGCATCAAAATCAATGGAGTAATGATTTTGATGATTAATCAAGTCGACAGTTATAAGCCTGCGTCCTGTATCTTGAATTGCATGGTGAAATGGATAATAAACAGGTGTTAAGATAACAACAGCGTCATCAATGTTTGTAAAGGCATTCATAAAATGATACAAAGCTTGAACAATCCCATTAGAGAATCGGATCCACTCATTCTTTATCGAAAAGTTAAAGTGCTTATCCATCCAAGATTGGTAAGCTTCATAATAAGCCAGCGGGACACTTGTATAGCCGTAAACGGCATGGTCAAGCCGTTTTTGAAAAGCTTTTGTAATTGCTTCGCTTACTTTGAAGTCTAAGTCAGCAATCCATAAGGGAATAAGATCTTGACTGCTGAAAGTCTCCCCTAGACTGTCCCATTTAATTGACTGTGTATTCTTTCGGTCGACATAATACTTCTCAATAAATTCTGTCTGGTCCATATAAACCTCCTAGTAATGTGTTAGTAACATTATTATAGCTTACCGTAATGGAATAGCCAATTAATGGCAGAGAAACTATAGGGAAAATGAATTAGACCGCCGGATAATAACAGAAGCCTTTGAGTATCAAACTTATCGCAGCTCTGACGATGATCTGCTTCCATTGGAGAGTGTAGGTTATTAACTCATTCACACAAGCAACGGCAATTAAGAGAACCAAGTCTTTCGGTATAATACCCAGGATTCTAACGAAAGAAGTAAGGAGTTAAGCAGGATTGTAGATGTTATGAAATAGAAAGAATCCCAATGTTGAAAACCCCCGAATTCGAATATCTTGTATTGCAGTAAGCATTGTTAATAAACTATAAGCAATGATGAAGAGCTAGAAGACTATATAAATGATTTGATTCATCGTTTATTTCATTTTTTTAAGCTGCTTATTTTATCGGATATACTTTTAGATATGGAGTAAACTCCATATCAACGCTAAGATTGGATTTTTTAATATTCATAATTCTATACAAAAAACCGCCACGGTCTAGTGACGGTTACTTTCAATATATATTACAATGACATTTTAATCGACGGGGTAGCCACCTAGGGTCCAACCACCATCTTGGATGAGGTTAATTCCTTGAATGTAATCAGAATCAGATGAAGCTAGAAAAAGGGCGGTTTTAGCTATTTCTTCAGGTTTACCAGGGCGACCTAATGGCGATTTCTCTAGGCGCTTGTCTGTAACGCTTTCAGTCATCGGTGTATCAATGAAACCAGGTGAAAGTACGTTGACTTTAATTCCTTTGGGCCCAAGTTCGTGAGCTAATTGTCTTGTCATTCCGACTAAGCCATACTTACTAGACATATAAGGCGTTCCACCCACACCTACCATAGCAGTAGCTTGGGAAGCAATATTAATGATGACGCCCGATCCTTGTTCAATCATATAAGGTACAACTTCTTTAGTCACTAACCAAGGAGCTTTCAGATTTAATTGAATCACTTGGTCAAAGAGACTTTCTTCAGTTTCTTGGATAGGATCATAATTATCAAGAATACCAGCACCATTATACAAGATATCAATCGTTCCAAAGTGGTCTACAGTTTCCTTAACACTCTCTTTTATGGATTGGCTATCTTTAAGATCTGCTTTAATAAAAATCGCTTCGGCTCCGACATCCTTCATCTTACCTAAGATGACCTCAGCGCGCGTCTCATTGCGACCAACGATGGCTACTTTAGCTCCTTCTAGAGCATATAATAGGGCGGTTGCTTCACCGATACCAGAAGTTCCACCATAGATCAATGCGACTTTGTTATCAAGTTTACCCATGTATAACATCCTTTCTAATAATGATAATATTTTTAAAATGAAAAATTAATTTCTCTTATTTTTGGTGTAATTTGACGTGCAATTGTTTTACGCGCTCAGCTAATTCCAAAGCAGGTCCGTCAACGTTCGCCTCACGGATGACCTCCTCGATCGCTAAGTTCTTAACAGGTGAAGGTTCAATACCTAATTCTTTCTGCCAGGCTTGTAATTGCTCTGAAGAACTTGCATAGACAATACGTCCTAAGCCCACCCAAGCATGAGCGGCTGAACACATAGGGCAATGTTCACCAGAAGTGTAAACAGTCGCCTCGGCGCGGTCCTCTGGAGATAAATTCTCAGCCGCCCAGCGTGCAATAGCAAATTCTGGGTGTTGGGTCGAATCCCCACCAGATATATGGTTATAATCTTCAAAGAGAATTTCTCCCTCTTTGGATACAAGAAGCGAACCAAAAGACTCGTCACCTTCGTTCAATGCCGTCTCTGCTAATTCAACACAACGTTCTAAGTACTCTAAATCTTTCTCACTTATCATGTTAAATCACTCCTTTCTTCCCATTCTATCAGAGTTTGTAATTATGTCACTTGAATTGCTGAAGGCAGTTGTGCGCATAGATTTTAATAATATTAATAAATATTCATATTCTTTGTAATTAAAATGTAAGCGCTTTATACTAAGTTTATAAATAGGTCGCCCAGTCATGAGAAGAAAGGATTATTAATTAAGAAGATGATCAAAAGAACTCGCCGGTTATTCGCGACTCTGCCGGTTTTATTCATGGTTGTTTCTCTAAGCTATGGAAGTTATTCATTAGTTCAAGCATCTGAAAGTGACATCAGTGAGAATGTATTAGAAAGTATATCAGAATCTACGGAAGAAGATGACGAAGTCAGTGAGGTAGCGAGTGAATCCGAATCTTCAGATGCGGGCGTATCAGCTAAAGAATCTGAAGAAAGTACCGAAGAAGAAGCAAGTGATGCTCTGGACATGATGACTGAGATAGATTCATCAGAAGATACCTATGATATGAACGAGGAGCTTACAATCGAGGATGGTGCGTTAGACTATGAGACACCAGCTTATCTTCTGAATCCTCGTGATATTAGCCTTTATCCTACTGAGTACGAAGGTGTAACAATTAAACATATTGAAGGGGAGTATATGAACGGCTTCCATATGATTCCAGATGAGAAACTTTATAAAGGAACTATTGTTGTGTTTGGTGGATCAGAAGGATCACCGTCTTATGACTTAGCCGTTGGCTTTGCAAGTGCAGGTTATGAAGTGTTCTCAATGTTTTTCTTTGGAATGGAGAACCAACAAGCCGAGCTTGCGGAAGTACCATTGGATTTTTTCAAGAAATTTTAGACTATAAAGTAGAACAAGGTGGGAATTTACAAGAGCCACTTACTGTTTATGGTGCATCTAAGGGAGCGGAGTTAGCATTGAATTTAGGCGTGAATTATGATGAGATTGACCATCTTGTTTTAATGGCACCAAGTGCTTATAACTTTTTTGGATTGAATATGGCTGAAGAAGACTTAGGTTCGTGGACTTATGAAGGTGAGACTCTTCCATATCTAAGTGTCATGAATGCAACGAATGAAGCTCGACAATCTTTCATTGAAACTATGACAGCGGGTGAGCCGATTGCATATGCCGATGTGTATGAAAGTATGATAACAAATACGGATGAATCTGAATTAGAAGCGACGCGAATTAAAGTGGAAGAATTCAAAGGTGATTTATTAATCTTTGCCGGTGACGATGATCAGATGTGGCCGTCAGCTTTAATGGCCGAAGTCATTAGTGAGTATACCGTCAACGAAGCCGATGTAAATATATTCGAAAATGCCGGACATGTCTTCTATGGTAATGGAACCATGGAAATGCCAGGGTATGGTGTGATATTAATGGGTGGTGACGAACAAAATAACGAAAAAACTTTACAAATTTATTTCGAAAAATTAATCCAAACAGTAAATCGTTGGCATAGTGAGAATGAATAACCAGTCATAAAAGAGTCTGCAAAAAATTGCAGACTCTTTTTTTATCAAAAATGCAGTTAGTAATTATCAATCTCTTCCTGTAGAGCTTGGAGGAACTTTTTGGAAGCTGGGGTCAGTTGAGTATGTCGTTTCCAAATTAATGTTAATGGTGATTCCATTTTTGGTTCTAAAGGAATGAATGTTAATGGGCTTTCTTCACTCGTATTCGCTAAGCCATCAATACAAAGTGCGTGGCCTATCCCTTCCTCTACCATGATTGTGGCATTGTATAAGAGATTATATGTAGCAACAATATCTAACGACTCCAACTCTTGTCCTAACCAGCCCGATAATTCATTATCACCCAGAGCTTGACGAGAACAGATGAGTGGAATTTGTGTCAGATGTTGGGCTGTGATGTAATCTAATTGAGCTAAGACACTGTCTTTTCTAACTAATAGCCCCCACCGATCTGCAGCAGGGAGGTGACGAAAGTCATAATCTTGTGTGCTTACAGCACCGATGACTAATCCAAAGTCGAGCAGTCCGCGGTCAATACGTTCCATAACTTCCGGAGCAGTCGCACTATATAAGTGGTATTGAATGTGTGGATGTTGTTTTTTTAGACGGTGAATTGCTCTAACTAATAAGGTCATTGTTGTTGATTCACCCCCACCTAAAAAGATAGAACCACCAATTTCTTGGGAACTTTGTTTGATTTCTAATTCAGTTCGATCAGCTAAATCGATAATCTCTTCAGCACGTTTCTTTAATAATTGACCTTCTTCTGTTAGGGTAACTTGTCGGCTTCCTCGGATGAGCAGTTGCTTTCCAAGTGATTCTTCCAGTCCCATAAGTTGCTTGGATAATGTGGGTTGAGTGACATGTAATAGCTTGGAAGCAGCAGTAAAATTTTTCTCACGTGCTACAGCTAAAAAATAACGTAATACTCGTATTTCCAAAGAAATCCCTCCTTTTAAATTTATGTTATCATTCTTTTAAAGAATAGTATACTATATAATATAGTAATTTGTTATTGTTTGGTGGTTTGTTATACTTTATTTAAACTATAGAACAAGGAGATGAATTCATTGAATCTTACAAGCTATCTAGAACATGTAAATGCACAGAAAACAATCGTAGGTGGATCGGATGCCCATCAATTGATGCATCAAATGAGTCAGGAAGCATTAAAACTCACTTCCAAATTAAACAACCAATACAATCAACCTGAAGAAGTCCACCGAATTTTGGAGGAGCTAACAGGAGAGTCCATCGATGACTCGTTCGCAATGTTTCCACCTTTCTACACTGATTTTGGAAAAAATACTCATATAGGTAAAAATGTCTTTATAAATTCAGGCTGTCGCTTTCAAGATCAAGGCGGTATTACAATAGGTGATGGCGCATTAATCGGCCATAATGTGGTGATGGCAACTTTAGACCATGATATGGATCCTACTGACAGAGGGACAATGCATCCTAAACCTATTGTATTAGGTAAAAATGTTTGGGTTGGATCGAATGCGACGATTCTCTCAGGAGTAATGATTGGTGATGGTGCGATTATCGCGGCAGGAGCAGTAGTTACAAAAGATGTTGAAGCCAATACGATTGTTGGAGGCGTTCCAGCCAAATTCATTAAGAAAATTGAAATTTAATTGTCATTCATAAATGGAATTAGAGTAGGATTCGTTTTAAAGTGATAGGTAAGGAGAAAAGTGTCCATCGCTGGAATGAACGACGGCCAGTAACTGTCATAACTGTCCGTGGCGAGCCATCACGACGGCCAGCTAGCCGACCTAATTTTTGTATTTCCGTTTATTAGGAACATCCTTAACAAATTAATTCGAAATTATAAATTAAACCTTTACATTAGAATCCTTTCATGTATAATTACTAAAAAATACAATCCTTTAACGACCGTCCTGTGAGGCGGGGAAGGTATGTAATGCAAAGTGGCCGTTTCAGGACCTCTTCTTTACGCATGCCCGCGTTGAAGGAGAGGTCTTCTTTGTATAGGAGGGTAAAAAATGGAAAAAACTGTTATGAATGATATGGAGATTAATCGAGCGTTAACTCGCTTAGCTTACGAAATTATTGAAAAGCATAAGGGAACTCAAGATATTGTGTTATTGGGTATTGAGACTCGTGGGGTTCCTTTAGCCAAGCGACTTGCAGAAAAAATAAGTAAAATTGAAGGGACGGTTGAAGTTGAGTCTGTCAACATCAAACCGTACCGCGATGATATTAAGTTTACTCAAGATAAATCTATCCAAAAGATGGCAATTACAGACAAAAAAGTCATCTTAGTTGATGATGTTTTGTATACTGGTAGATCGATTCGAGCAGCTATGGATGCTTGTATGGATCATGGCCGGCCATCTAAGATTTCTTTGGCCGTCTTAGTAGACCGCGGTCACCGAGAATTACCCATCCGCCCAGATTATGTTGGTAAAAATATTCCAACAGCTAAAGAAGAAAATGTTGTCGTACAATTGAAAGAGATTGATGGCCATGATGCTGTGATTCTTTCTTAATAATATATTTATATAGTTAGTAACTTTAATTGGATCCGAGAGACCATAAGCGAAACTAGCCTTATTTAGGTGCGTTTAGTCTCAAAGATTAAGCGTATCTTTTTTTAGGAGGAGAAAGCATGAGAAATTTCTTGTCAGTAGAACAATTCAATCAGGATGAGATGATTGAATTAATTCAAAGAGACCATTCAATTCAAACAAGGGAAAGCACACTATCAAAGCGATGCCAGTGTGGTAAATATGTTTTTTGAAAACAGTACACGAACAAAACATAGCTTCGAAATGGCCGAGCATCGACTAGGTATGCATCAAATTAATTTTGACGTTGGGAGCTCATCAGTTGCAAAAGGGGAAACATTGTATGATTCAGTCTTGACCATGCAAGCCATTGGTGTGGATGTGGCAGTGATTAGACATTCGGACCGGAATTATATGGATCAACTTATGAATTTAAAAATCCAAATTGTTAATGGAGGAAGTGGAAATGGTCAACATCCCTCCCAATCACTATTAGATATGATGACCATTTATGAGGAATTTGGCTATTTTGAAGGGTTAAAGGTAGCGATTATTGGGGATATTGTCCATTCGCGGGTAGCGATGAGTAACATGACATTATTGAACCAATTGGGTGCCGAGGTGCTGTTCGCAGGCCCTGAATCTTACTTTGAAAGTTCATTTGAGCAGTTCGGAACATATATGTCAGTTGACGATGCGGTGAAAGAGGCTGATGTTGTTATGATGTTACGAGTTCAACTCGAAAGACACGATGAGACTGAAGAATCTTTTGCGAAGTCAGACTACCATAGATCATATGGATTGACCCGTGAACGGTATCAAACGATGAAAGATCAGGCGATCATTATGCACCAGCTCCTGTGAACCGTGATGTAGAGTTAGCTGATGAACTAGTGGAATGTAGTAAAAGTCGAATTGTAGCACAAATGGCCAATGGTGTGTTTGCCAGAATGGCTATCTTAGAATGGGTCTTGAAGGGGAGAATCGAATGACACTTATATTAAAAAATGGTCGTAGATTAGTTAAAGATAATGAATTAGAAATGATTGATGTAGTGATTGAAGATGGCCTGATTACTGATATAGGTAAGAATCTACAAGGTGACCATTTTATTGATTTAGATGGAAAGTTCATTAGTGGTGGTTTGGTAGATATTCATGTGCACTTTAGAGAGCCAGGATTTACTGATAAAGAAACAATTCGTACAAGGGAGTTTGGCAGCGGCAAGGGGAGGAGTTACTACAGCTTGTGCGATGCCTAATACTAACCCAGTTCCCGATACGTTTGAGAAATTCAAGCAGATTCAAGCAATTATCGACCGCGATTCAGTCGTTAGAACTTTTCAATATGCGTCAATTACCGAAGCACTTCGTTCAAATACACTAGTTGATATGGCTCAACTTGATGCTTTTGCATACACGAACGACGGTGTCGGAGTCCAAACTGCAGGCGTTATGTACGAAGCCATGAAGTTAGCAGCGAGTTTGAATAAGCCAATTGTTGCCCACACGGAAGATGAAAGCCTCTTATATGGCGGTGTAATGCACGATGGAAAGCGAAGTAAGGAGCTAAACTTACCTGGTATTATGGGAATTGTTGAAAGCTCACAAATAGCTCGTGATATCTTAATAGCTAAAGAAACAAGAGTTCATTATCATGTCTGCCACGTATCATCTAAGGAATCAGTTGAAGCAATTCGTCATGGAAAACAACAAGGTGTGAAAGTCACTGCCGAAGTTACACCCCATCACTTAATATTGAATGACATGGATATTCCATCAAATGATGCGACTTATAAAATGAACCCGCCTCTTAGATCCAAAGAAGACCAACAAGCTTTAATTGCCGGCCTTCTTGATGGAACAATTGACTTTATTGCGACAGACCACGCACCTCATACACAAACTGAAAAAGATCAAGGCTTTTTAAAAGCACCCTTTGGTATCGTAGGGATTGAGACTTCTTTTGCTTTGATGTACAGTCATTTGGTGCAAAATAATCTAATGACTTTAGAAGCACTTATTCACCGCATGAGCACAATTCCAGCTCAATTATTCAATTTGCCCTATTCAGACCTATCGGTTGGCAGTGTGGCTGATATTGCTGTCTTTGATTTGGAGACGGCTTACACAATTAATCCCGATGATTATTTATCAAAGTCTTCGAATACGCCATTCAATTACCAAACAGTCCATGGAATGTGTGTGCTGACTTTAGTTGATGGAAAAATCGTTTGGAATTCACTCACAGTTTAATTATTAGGAGGTAGACTATGAATCGATTGCAAGTAAAATTACCAGGTATCGTTTTAAAAAATCCTATTATGCCAGCATCAGGCTGCTTTGGCTATGGTGAATCTTTCGCCAAACATTATGACTTAGGCGTGTTAGGAGCAGTTGTGATTAAGAGTACAACGCTTGAAGAACGATTAGGGAACCCAGCACCACAATATGTGCACCGTGATGACACTGTGTTAAACTCTGTTGGCTTGAAAAATCCGGGGATTAATACTGTCCTTTCTGAGAAATTACCATTCTTAGCGAATTATGATGTTCCTGTGATCGCAAGCGTGGCGGGGTCCAAAGAAGAAGATTATATTGAGATGTGTCAACGAATCTCTCAAGCTGAGAATGTGAGTGCGATTGAACTTAACGTTTCTTGTCCGAATGTTAAAGAAGGCGGAATTGCTTTTGGGACGGATTTGCAAGTAGTTAAACAATTAACACAACAATGCAAAGCAGTGACTCATCTACCCATCTATGTTAAGTTGACGCCTAATGTGACGGATATTGTTAGCGTTGCGAAAGCAGCGGAAGAGGGTGGAGCTGACGCAATTACAATGATTAATACAATAACGGCTATGGCCTTTAATTTAGAAAGTAGACAGCCCATCTTAGGAGGGGTGACGGGAGGGTTATCTGGCACTTCTTTAAAACACATTGCTTTAAGGATGATTTATCAAGTTACTGGAGCAGTTAAGATACCGATTATTGGAGTAGGTGGCATTAAGACCGTAGATGACGTTCTAGAAATGTATATGGCCGGTGCATCTGCCGTTCAAATCGGGACAGAAAATTATAATCAACCGATGATTTGCCCAGAGATTATTAGCCAACTTCCTCATCGAATGGATGAATTAGGTATTGAAAGCTTAGAGACTCTAATAGACGAAGTGTCCATCGCTCGATATCACGACGGCCATTCACTGGCATAATTGTCTGTGGCGGTCACTCACGACGGCCAGATATCCGAGTAAATTAGAGTTTTCCCCAATAAATCGGCGATAATCATTGATATATTGACAAAATGCTCTTTTAAATAACAATATAGTGACAGTAAATCAATGAACTGTCCGTCGTGCGTGTCCACGACGGTCATTCACTGCCATAAGTGTCCATGGCGATCAGTCACGACGGACTTATGACAGAGGAAATTTCAGTTTATAGTAAACATGCTTACTAAATTAATTTGAAAAACTACCCATATATAATTAAGAGAGGTCAGTTAAATGTAGTGGCCCCAAAAAGTCCAATTTTTGAGGGTCACCTCAAAAGTCTGCTCTCTTTTCTTATGTGATTATATTATTGCGTTGCGTTTTGTGATGAGGGTCATTCATGTTAAGATAAATTTAAATAAATAATTTAAAGGAGGGAAAGCATCTGAATCGTTTAGTTGAAAATTTCAAAGAAACCTCCATGTCGATTCTACCTATGGTTGGAGTTGTATTACTCATCCAGTTATTGTTCCAACCGGTAGCGTGGTTGACGACAGTGAGATTTCTTATTGGTGTTGTCTTCTTACTCATAGGGCTCCCTTTGTTTTTAGTTGGGGTAGATATGAGTGTTGAGAGGATGGGTGACTTATTAAGCCACTACTTTATATCGCATAAGTGGATTGCTGTGACCTTGTTGGGAATTTTTGGTTTAGGATTTATCTCAAGTATAGCGGAACCTGACTTGACTATTCTAGCTATTCAAGTACAGACCATGACACTGGGGGCGATTGCCCAACAAATCTTTATAATGGCTGTATCTGTCGGCGTTGGATTGATGCTCGCTTTTGGAGTGATACGGATTCTAAATGACTTGAATCTACGACATAGCTTCTCTATTATCTACTTGATCATAGGTGTCTTATGTCTATTCTCTACTTCTGAGTTTATTGCGATTGCCTTCGATGCATCGGGATCAACAACGGGTTCAATCACTGTCCCATTTATATTAGCTTTTGGTGTAGGTGCGGCTTCTCAATCACGTAAAGCAGAAGATACAGGAGCAGATAGTTTTGGGCTTTTAGGTATTGTATCGACGGGAGCTATTTTCGCTGTTATCTTATATGGAGCCATCGTTGGAGTGGATAGTGTTGATGCGACTGGAGAAAGTCCAAGTATTATTGTAGATAACTCTTCCATGATTGCTGATTTTTTTGGAGAACTTATTCCGTCTTTAATGGACTCCATCATAGCCATCGCGCCGCTAGTAATTATTTTCTTAATTTTGGTCTTTGCTAAGCAAGTGAAAGTCAATCAACGACGACTAAAAGTATTCTATTAGGAATTGTTTTTATTATTGTAGGATTAAGTCTGTTTCTAACAAGGGGTCAATCAAGGATTCTTAGATGTTGCTAATGAGATTGGTTATGGACTGGCATCTTCATACTCGCCTTGGATCTTGTATCTCATCGGTGGATTGTTAGGAATGGTTAGTATTCTAGCTGAACCATCCGTCCACGTTCTCAATGACCAGATTCTTGATGAGACAGCAGGGATGATTCCTAAGAGTTTAATCACATTAAGTTTATCCATTGGAGTTGGTTTTTCTGTTGTCTTGTCAATTATGCGTGTATTATTTGAAGGATTGCAGATCTGGCATATACTCTTACCTTTAGTTGCTACAGCATTAATTCTTCAATATATCGCCTCTGATTTGTTTGTTGGAATTAGCTTTGACTCTGGAGGTGTTGCGGCTGGAACAATGACCGCAACATTTATCCTGCCATTTACACAAGGGATTGCCAGTTATGTACCAACAGCCAATGTCGTCACAGATGGTTTCGGAGTCATTGCGATTGTATCATTGACACCCATTGTTATGATTCAACTGGTGGGAATATTTTACGATTATCAAATAAGACAGAAATAGGAGGTCAAAAAGTTTGGTTAACACCGAAGAATTTAAGAATGATTTATATTTAGTATCGATTCTTGCTAAAGTAAAGCTCGCAGATAAAATTGATGATATCTACCATAAACGAGGGACAAGTGGCGCAACGACCTTCCTAGCAGCCTGCTATAATGAAGCGAGTCGCCAAAGTATTATGAGTATAGATGGTGAACGCAAAGAAATCATTATGAAAGTCACCCACCGTGATCAATTAGAACTTTTCATCAATCATGTTGTGAATAAGTACCCTTCGAAGGACGAAGGGGAAAACTTCTTATATGTGACACCCCTTGCAGGACTTCAAGGTTTGGAAGGTTATGGTGACATCTCTGATAATGAATCTTTTAAGAAGGCCACTTTACCTAATAAGGTAAGGTATAACTTGGTGACTACGATTTGTAACCATGGTGAAGGTGAAGATTATATTGATGCGACACAGTCTTTAGATGTATTGCAACATATTTTAATTCATGGACACGGTTCGTCAAGATTATCGCAGAACTTTCAAGGTCGTTACATTCAACCAGAGAAAGATATCGTGATGCAGATTGTGCCAAGTGATAAACTTCATGAACTTAAGGAGTTTACAGATGCTTATGAAGCGATTCAGCTAAGTGAAGCTGGGGCGATTGCTTTCACACGTGACGTTGTGTACTTACATCGGTTTTAGGAGGGTATGTATGTGGTATTTAATCTATGCGATTGTTCCAAGTGGTAAAGTTGGCCAAGTTATTGCTGCAGCAGAATCTGCAGGATCTCGAGGCGGAACGATTATTCATGGCAAAGGCATTGGACGAACACCCAAAAAGTTCTTTAACTTTGAAGTCGAACCCATGCGAGAAATTGTCATGATTATCGTCGAAGAATCAAAATATAAAAACGTCAGCCAAGCTATCTATTCCCAGTTGAATATGAAAGAAGAGGGTATGGGTGTTGTGTTCGCAGAACCACTTAACCAAGTAGCTGGTCTAGTAAATCAAGTTAATTAGTAAATGATAGTAGTAAACCAACTTACTTAGGTGAGTTGGTTTTTATTTTGTAAATGTTCATTAATAACACGAACTCTTTTTGATTTTTCCAAAGGGACAGTGTATATTTAGTCAATGAGAATTTGTTCTAGTTTAGAAGAAGAGGTGTAATAATGAAGAAAGATTATCCAACTGAAATATTAGATGTCACCATCGAAAGTATTGACCGACGTGGCTATGGAGTCGCACGCTATATCCATCCACCCACAACAGGGTCAAATGGGAAACACTTAGTATTATTCATACCTAATGTGGTACCAGGTGATGTAGTTCGTGTAAGTGTACCCAATGCCAAAGGACGTAAACGCGCAATCTTAACATACGATGAGTTACTTGAGGCTGGGCCAGGGCGTAATCTTGAGATTCCCATTGATGAGCCAATTCCTGGGGGAACACCCTTCCGCTTCATGAAATATGACTATCAATTAGATCATAAGTTAAATGAAGTAAAAGGTTTTATTGAAGAACAAGGATTCAACCCAGAGCTCGTTCAAGACATTATTGGAATGGATAACCCAGACCGCTACCGTAATAAGATGGAGTTAACCTTTGGGCCTAATGGAGAATTGGGTATGCATGAGCAAGGAAATTTCCGTAAAATTATTGACTTACAAGACTCTGTTATTGCACCAAAAGTGATGATTGAGATTAAGTATTTGGTGAGCCAATGGCAAGCTAAGCATAACCTACAAGGTTACAATAAAGACACCCACGAAGGGTTATTACGTAATTTATTAATGCGTGTTTCCTTTGCAACGGGGGAGATTATGGTAGGAGTCTTTGCTACTGCAAGTTTAGAGACCATTGACCCAGCGATTATCGAAGACTTAGTGACGAAATTAACCTCTACTTATCCTGATATTCAATCTTTACTGTGGATTAAACATGCTGATATTACCGACAGCGTTCAAGCTGATAAAATCGAAGTTATTCACGGACGTGATTATATTCATGATGAGATTTATGGTTATAAATTCAGATTGTGGCATAATACTTTCTTCCAGCCGAATCCAGTTCAAGCTGAGAAGATGATTGACTATGCACTAGATATGGCTCAAGTCCAAAAAGACATGCGTGTCTTAGACTTATTCTGCGGGGTCGGAACATTCAGCCTACCTTTAGCTAGTCGCAGTAAGGAATTAGCAGGGATTGAAATCGTAGAAAGCTCCATTGAATCTGCTAAGCGAAATGCAATAGATAATGGTTTAAACAACACGTATTTTGTAGCTATTGATGCTCGCCAAGGTATGAAGGATCTACCAGATACATGGGGTCGTCCTGATTTATTATTATTAGACCCACCAAGAAGTGGAGCAGGTGGGAAGGTGATGCGTGCTATTGGCCGATTAGGCACCGAAAAAGTGGTATACGTATCTTGTAATCCCAAAACAATGGCTGAAGACATGGTCTGGCTCCGTGAATTTGGATACAAGTTAGTGACAGTACAACCCATTGACCAATTCCCGCATACACCGCATGTTGAGTGTGTGGTATTGATGGAAAAAGTAAAAGAGTAAAATGTTGTTATATCAGTAATAGTGCCCGCTATTAGAAATTCTCTATTCAGATAAATTACGACAATTTAAAGAACCTTAACTGGATTATGTAGAATATGTACGGTAATGTATAACCAGTATGTGGAAATTAATCAACAACAATAATAATAATTTAAGGGTGATGGAATGACCGATAAGTATACTTACGAAAAAAAGCATGGTGTAGTTTATACACCTCAAGGAATGGCAGATTATCTAACTAAATTAATGCTATCTCAAGTGAATTTTTCTGATTTTGATGAAAAAATATTTATCTTAGAACCTGCATTAGGGGAAGGAATATTGTTGGATACACTATTGACTCAAATACCTAAAAATAAGGAAATAATTGTTTATGCATTTGAAACGGATCAAGAAATATGTGAGGTTGCAAATGAATATTTTATGAAAAAATATCCTAAAATACAATTCAACATTTATTCAGATAATTTTGTGGATTATTTTTCATTTAATGGTTTTGACCAAACGAGATTTGATTTTATTATCGCTAATCCACCATATGTACGGACTCAGGTACTAGGTGCTGAAGAATCTCAACGATTACAGAAAATGTTTAGTTTAAGCGGAAGGGTGGATTTATATTATGTATTCTTAATAATTGCTAATTTCTTATTGTCTAATAATGGAGTTTCTGGATTTATCACTTCAAACAAATTCATGTCAATAAAGGCGGGCGCGGACTTAAGGAAGCAACTAATTAAATATTCCTCTTTAAAACATATTACAGATTTTGGGGATACAAAGCTATTTGATGCAGCCGTATTACCTTGTATTCTTGTTTTTAAGAAAGGTAATACTGTTCCTGAAAATGTTGTATTTACATCAATATACGAGACTTCTTTCAAAAATATAAATTCATCAGTTTCAGCAAAGGAATTTGACTATGATAAGCTATTTCAGACTGGTCAGATTATATATTTAGGAAAAGAGTATCTCATTGAAAAAGGTGAATTAAGAATAGATGATGAGAATTATACTTGGACCATACAAACTGAAGACTCAAAACAATTTTTAAAGATGGTTGAAAAACATAGTTATGGCGCAATTAAAGATATTTCAAAAGTAAAAGTAGGAGTAAAAACTACTGCTGATAATGTGTTTTTATTTAATTATGTGCCGAATAATTTAAAATTGATTAGACCGTTAATCACACATAGAAACTCAGGGCATATTAAAGGTAACAAAGAACCTAAGTGGAGTATTCTATATCCTTATTTTGATCTTGAAGGGAAAAGGACTTTATATGATATAGATAATTTTTCAGAAGACAAAGATTATCTTGAACAATATAGAGGTCAATTATCAGGAAGAGCTTATCTGAAAAAAGCAGGTAGAGAGTGGTTTGAAATATGGGTTCCGCATCAGCCTAAAGATTGGGAAAAAACCAAAATTGTTTTTAGGGATATCGCTGAAAACCCGACATTTTGGATTGATGATACTGGATCTGTCGTGAACGGGGATTGTTACTGGATATCATTTAACGAAGGTATCTCAAGTGAGATAATATTATTAATTTTGGGAGTGATGAATAGCAAGTTCATTAAAGAACTATATGATTATAAATATAACAATCGTATTTATGCGGGAAAAAGAAGGTTTAATACACAATATGTAGAAAATTTTCCATTTCCAGATCCAAAATTAAAAAAATCACAGGAAATTATTGAATTAGTAAATTCATTAATTTCGAGTGATTCTTTGAATTTTAGTGACATAGAAGAAGAATTAAATAATCTGGTGTATGAAGTATTCGGATTTAGTCCTCAAAGAAATTAGATGGTAATGGTATTTGAATTTTTTTATTTTCGACCCTGCCTTGAAATTGTGCAAAATGATTATGAAAATTTAGTCCATTTACGACATACAACCTATTTACTAGGAGATTACCATTATTTAAATCACAATCGAAAATTGCATATCTTACATCTTTTGAGATAAAAACATGATCATCAATTTTTGTAACAAGTTGCTCGTCACTAGGAAGATGTAACCCGAGATCAATTGTTGGAGAAGTCTGAGTTTTGACTTCCAGCAATTGATTTTTTATATCGGGGAACTGACCATCATCTAGAAAAGCAGAGTATCCTAATAGTTTACACACCTCTGTATGTAATATTTCTGCTCTCAATCTGTCATGAGTATTAACAGGTACAGGAAAAGAACGGCCTACAAGAACAATTAATGTTTCATATATCTTTTGAATAGAAAATAGCTCACCTTTTACCGGCCAGTCGATCGGTGTTAATTTTGTTGGAGCGGTATTGTCATTAACATATTCTTTAACGATTGGCGTATCTTCTAATGTCAATAATGATGAATTATCAAATTTTGGCATTACAGCTTGAAATTTAGATGTCAGAGTCCCTGTTCTGTCTAAAGCTGCTAATTGCTCACCATTTACTATTTTAATTTTTTCAATTATATTCTCTTCGTTTGGACGAATAAGAACATATCTTCTATCTCCATCAAGCTCTTCATTCCAAACTTGTAGATTATTTCTTAATTGAACATAAGTATCGAAGTTTTGGCCGGGGAATCTTGGTTGTGTTTTTTCGAAAGATTTTGGAGCCTCATAACCTAAAGCTTCCGCAGCCATCGTTTTTACAACTTTTGATCTTGTTCTAGGAGCTAAACCAGAGAGGTCTAGACCTATTAATTCTTTTTCAAGTAGAAATTTAAGCTCTTCATCTTCTAAATATAGGTTACTATCTAAGGGAATTTCATCATATATAGTTAATCCAGACTCTCTTATTAAATCTTTTTTATTCATTATTCTTCACCTTTCCAATTATTATCTTTGTTCTCGACGCTACTCCATGATTTTCCAAATAGTTCGTTGCCATTTGGCCCAAGTTCAATTACATGATTGTCATAAAGGAGTGATTTTACTTCATCTGAATATGCGCTTTGTTTATCAAATGAAATGAATATTTGCTTGTCAAATGTGGAATATATTTTGAGAATATTCTCAATAGCGTTGTCTTCTACTTGCTTAAAGATTAATGAATCATGAACTAACAATGGTAGAAAGGATAGCGTTAATATCGCTAAATCGAAGACAACTAGACCGCGAAAATTTGTACCTGTTCCTGTGTCATTTGGGATTTCGAAATGGTAACTAGTAATCGAATTTATATTAATAAGAGGGGCCATTTTTTGCCCATTAGTAACCTTTTCATTAATTTCATGCATTGTCTGATTTAAAGTCGATTCAATTGAATTAATAGCTAAATCAACCGTATGATCTAAGTGTTCTTTTCTTTTCTTTGTTTCTTCTGCAATAAGCTCCTTATTATCATAAGCTTCATTGGCTTTCTCGAGCTTAATAATCTTTCTGTCCACTTCAGTATAGTTTTGTAATTTATCTTGTGGAATTTTTTCAGAATCCTTAATTTCTTCAATTTGTCGATCCACTTCAAAATACAATTCATTGTATTTTTTCAATTCTCTATCTATTTTTTTCGTATTGTCTGCTACTTGTTTCTTCAAAATACTATTCAAATCATCATGAAATTGTTCGATCTCCACAATCTCAGCGACGTTCAAATTAGGGAAGAATTTTTCTAATTCTAATAGATCACTTTTTAATTTAGAACTAGAAAATTTTTGATCATATTTCATTGAATTTAATTGAAGCTGATAAGTTAGAATTTTATTGCTAAATAATCTTTGCTGTTCTCTAAGTTCAGCTAGTTTATTTCTTTGGTATTCATCGAGACCAGCGAATGTTTCTCCTAAATCTAATACCAGATTCTCTTTTTGTTTACGCAAATTATTAATTTCAATTTCATTCTTTTTATATTCAGTTTTATTTGGAGTGGCGTATATATAATTATATTTTAAAGACTTATTAAAGGTTTCCTTTTTTTCCTTGTATTCTTGATAGCGTTTATCAGCTAAATCTATTTCTTCATATTCATTTAACAACTTAAATAATCTCTTCAAACCTTTGTTTTGTGTATCTTGTTTAAACGAACGAAGGGGAGCAGTCTCATCGTAATTATCTCTATGATAGACTCGGATAAAATTACTTACCGTCTCTCTAAAACTAATGTAACTTGAGTTTATTTTGTATTTTTCTTTTAACAGATTAGTATAATCATTCAAATTTATGATTTTGATCTTCGAATAATTATTGTCACAAATTGAGACTTCGGTAGGAGAGCTTGTATCTCTTGAAAAATAATACATTGTGCCTTCAAATTGAAATGCAAAGTTGATTTGGTGTTCGCCAACGTTTTTGATTGTATCAAGAGATTTATCTGTATAGTCAGACCCACCAAATACGAAATCAATGACCATAAGTAGAGTCGATTTACCGATGGAATTTGCACCATCATTTGCCCCTAAAACAACATTTAATCCATCTTTGAATTTGATTGGCTCTTTGTGTTTGAAAGCATCACATTGAATTTCAACTAACATAGTAAATCACTCCTTCCTTATTAAGATTAATTTTCTTTATTGCAAACAAAATAACCAGCACTTCTATAAAATCATTTATGTTGTCAAATTTTTTCTTCGTTTGATTGAACAATTCGATTACTTCCATTGGTTCATTGTGAACGGTATCTAAGATAGCAGTAATTTTTGGGAAAACACTATCTTGATAGCTTGTTACTTTACTCGGAAATTTCATTAAACACCTCACAATTCTGAACAAAAAAGGCAGCAATTATTTGACATGCTAATCTATTTGAATTACCACCAGATGAATTATGTATCCAATCTGTAACTTCTTCATAAATTTGACTCTGATCTATATTTTCTTCTTCTAAATTCAAATAATAAAGTTTTACTTGAGAAGCAATTTTTTCGAAAACTATTATTCCTTCCCCTTCTAAATTCGAAAAAATATTTCTGACGGTATTGTAGTAAGAAGTTACTTTTGTGTTTATATCAAAAATCAACATATAATTTTCAGGATGTATTTTCTTTTTAAGTTCTACAGCATTTAAAGTCAAGTCCGTATGTATGCTTGATAAATCAATAGAAGAAAGATTGTTTATTACCTCTAAAATATCTTTTTCAAGCTTCACTGAGTTTGAAACTTCTTTTATTTGCTTATTTTTTATTAGTTCTTCCTTAATATCTATAATTTCCTGTTGTTCTTCTTCTGAGAGTTCTCCAACATAAATATCTGCACAATCTCTGCATAGACAAAGTTTGTCATTTTGGGGATCTAAAAAATCAAACTGAATTACGTCATATTTTTTAATCGAGTTATTTCTGATATTTTCAGTTAATCTTTTTCCGCAAGTGGGGCAACTTGAATCACATTCTGATAGAAGATAATAATCTGATGTTGGGACCGTCTCTCTATTCTCAGTATTCGACCGTGATAAACAATACAAAAACAATTCAGCTAAAAAACTAGAATAGTGTTCACTGTTGAGCTTTTCTAATAGTTGATCTCGCTTTTGTTCAGAGATTTGTTCATCTTGCTCGACCAATGATTTCATTTCAGAATAAAAATCCTCAGTCAGATTAATATTAAGAGTTGGGATGAAAATTTCACCAAACCAGTTTTTGCATCGCTCAACAACACTGTCATCAAATGAGACTGCATCACGGATAGACTGCTCTACATCTTTAGTTTTGTTAAACCAACCACTAACCTTCGCTGGAGTGATATCAACAGGGCTTCCGTTTCGATCTATTATATTTTCTCTATCTATTAGAGCACCTATTAATAAATTAACAACATCTTGGTTTAAATTAGGTGCTTGTAATGCTTTTTGTGATATTTTCAAGAAACTTGACAAACATATTTGATTCATTGCATACCTCCTCTCAGTAAAAGTCCAATAAAACCCCAGTAAAAGTCCACTAAATACAAGTGGGCTTGTTTTTTTTAGAATAAGTGTGTAGTCATTTGAACTATATACATAATTCTAAGTTAAATATGAAATTTTTACAACATCGTATATTTACGATAAAGGGGTGACTACATGCTTCTAAACAAATAGCAAATCAGTATCTGGATCAAGATTAACACGGATACTTAGAGGACGTTACTAGTAGTCAATTTATTCTCAGACATAAATGAAAGGAATTTGACGTACATTATTCTTTAAATTTAAGAATTCAATGTTTAACCAATAGTTAATTTTTATGATTACGTTTTTAAAATTGCCACTTTTCAAGATTTTGGTCTATTTATTAATAGGAGAAATTTGAAATTAACGAAAGCTATCTTTTTTTAAAGGAGGTGATCCCATGGCACGTAACAACAAGCAAACCAGCAAGAAAGTTGCATGCAAAGCTTCGAAAATCCTAAAGGATGGTCGGTATAGCAAAACAAGTAAGTCAGTTGCAGGTTCCGCATTATCTCAGACACGTCGAGGTCGTAAGTAGTTAATCGCATAAATTCATGGCTTTGATGGTGAGCCATTAATCATCATCAAATTAAATATCACAACGCCTGATATGCATTAGGGCAGAAGGATACATAGTCATTTTTGTTTGGTCATTAAGACCTATAACAAGAGTGATGGAAGTAGCCTTACCTTAATGCGCCCATTTTTTATCAGGTGGAGTAGGTCTGTGCACTTCCAAGGTAACAGGCCTATTTTTTGTCTCCTTTTGTCCGAGTGCTCCTTAGGCAATAAGGAGACAAATATGAAAAAACGTGTCGTAACAGTAAAAACAGTAAAACAGATTAATGGTCAATCAGTCTATATATATGAAGATATTGAAGTCAGTGAAGAAGTTTATTTAGAAATGATGCGTCCGGAATGGCGTGAACAGAAGCGTATTCAACGTTGGTATGAAGACTTAAATCGATTGCTAGAACAGGAGGAAGCTGGGAGTACACAGTGGATGTCTTCTGTGCCAGATCAATTTAAGGCGTTAGGAGGTACGGGAGAACCTATAGCTCATTTGAGAATGGGACGTCCATTGTCGTTAGACCAAATTAATGAAAGTACAAATTTTGATGTGGCTTCATCGGATGATCCTGTAGCAGAAGCTGAAGCGTCATTACTATACGAAGCCTTTGATACAGTACTGGATGATTTTTCTGAGCGTAATAAATGGATCATGTCTCTTTTGCTTATTGATGAATTAACAGAGCGAGAAGTGGCTGACATCGTTGGTTGTTCACAAAAGACAGTCAATAACACCAAGCGTAAATTACTGCCAATTATTCAGGAAGCGTTAAAAGATTGGAAATAAAATCTACAAAGCTTACTCAAATTCTTTCCGAATGTCCTAGGAGAGATGGAAGGAACAAATCGCCCCCATCTTTTCAAAGGATATGGTGAAAAATTTCTTCCAACGATTACTCAAAACTTCTCTGGAAGTCCTAGGAGAGTTGGAAGGAGGTTAATGCGTTTGGAAAAAACAAATCAAGAACAAGTCGCTAGTAGCTTGATGGCTATTTCAATCGTCACTAAGAAGCTCGCTCGTCAATTAATGTCAACCAGTAAAGGAGAAAAAGATGTCGGAAACGAAACTGTATCTACAAGTCCAAGAGGACGCTCAGACGCTCGTCGAAAGTATCAACGAACTTTTACATTCTATGAATAATGATCCCGTTGAAGAAGAAATTCATCCCGTCTCATTTGAAGCCATTCAGTTGTTCCTAGCGGAGAAGTCGCGTGAAGGATTCACCAATCAAATTCGTCAGCTGATTCAACAGTTTGGAAGAAATAAGCTGAGTGAATTGGATCCGAAAGTGTATCCAGAACTTTGGAAAGCTGTGGAGGAATTAGCCGATGGAGAATAAGAAACACGCATTGTTATCTGCTTCAAGTTCTCATAAGTGGCTAAATCATGCGCCGATTGCACTTCTTGAGGCTATGGTTCTAGAAGAAGAATCTTCCGATGCGGCAGAACAAGGAACAGCCGCACATGCGATGGCAGAATACTTTCTTAAGTTGAAATTAGGTCAAGAGTCCGTACTTGAAGGTTCCATTTACCACGATGAAGAAATGGAAGCCTACTGCCAAGATTATGCCAACTTTGTAATTGAGCAAAAAGAAGTACTTGGTGAAAACACCTTAATCTTTATCGAACAACGCTTAGACTTCTCACGTTATGTGCCAGAAGGGTTTGGAACTGGGGATGCGGTCCTCATTTCTAATAACATCCTTCATATTATTGACTTCAAGTACGGTAAGTACTACGTCAATCCTGAGAATAACACACAACTATTGTTATATGCCCTCGGTGCTCTCGAGTTAGTAGAAAGCATCTATGACATCGAAGAAGTTCGTATGACTATCTACCAACCGCGTATTGGAAATGTGTCTACTTGGACCATGGATGTTGATCCCATTTTAGAATGGGCAAACGGTGAATTGAAGGTTAAAGCGATGCAAGCCGCAAAAGGTGAAGGGTCGCTTGAGTATGGTGATTGGTTAGCGATGACGAAAATCAAGGCCATTTCAAAAGACCGAGCGAAGCATCATTTGGAATTACGTAAGTATGAGTTAAAAGAAGCTCACTTGCTAAATGATGAAGAAATGGCTGAAGTCTTATCCCATGTTGATGACCTTCTGAAGTGGGTCAAAGATGTGAAGGAGTATGCTCAAAAGCAAGCAGTGGAGTATGGGAAACATTATCCTGGCTTCAAGTTGGTTGAAGGGCGCTCTAGTCGCAAGTATGTCAATCCAGCACTTATCGAACAACGTGCAGAGGAAAAAGGTATTGAAGGAATCTATCAAGAGACTTTACTTCCACTCACAAAGTTAGAGTCAAAATTAGGTAAAGAACAGTTTAAAGAAGTATTCGGTGATTTGATCACCAAGCCATCTGGGCAGCCAACTTTAGTACCTGAGTCAGATGGTCGTCCAGAAATTGTAAAACATGATGTTAATGAAGATTTTAAAGAAGAAAAAGGAGAAAAAATTATGGCAATGATTAATTCAACAAAAGTAGTAACCGGTGAAGTTCGTTTATCTTATGCAAATGTATGGGAACCACGTCCTGGTATGAACGGTGGGAAAGATAAGTATTCTGTATCACTAATTATTCCCAAGTCAGATACAGAAACGATAGAAAAGATTGAAGCTGCGATTGATGCGGCGATTGAGGCTGGGATCGGGAAGTTTGGTGGTAAGAAGCCTAATAAAGCAGCCTTGAAGTTACCGTTACGTGACGGAGATGCAGAGCGTGATGATGAAGCATATAAAGATGCTTACTTTGTTAATGCGAATTCAGTTCAACCACCACAGATTGTTGATCAGTCTGTGCAACCGATTTTAGAGCGCTCAGAAGTTTATTCCGGTGTTTATGCCCGGGTATCGCTTAATTTCTATGCCTATAACGTCAATGGTAATCGCGGTGTGGCTGTTGGGCTCGGGAATATCCAAAAGCTACGTGATGGAGAACCATTAGGCGGTCGTAATTCTGCATCTTCAGACTTTGATGCAGTTGATGATGACTTTTTAGCTTAGGAGGGAACAGTATGGAAAACACTGATATCTTGTTCAATACGTTTCTTCGTATAGCCGGAGTCTGGCAAATTGGTTCTTGGTTAGGTCAACTACTCTATTGGTTACATCACAAAATGCGAGGGGATAAGTAAATGGAAATTTTATTTGATATCTTCTTCATCGGATTGGGCCTTAATTGGCTCATCCGAGAAGGAGTAGCAACCTACGTACATGTAAAGATTAAGTTGAGGGAGTTAGATATGGATGGACATCGTCAGCTTAAATATTGATATTGAAACCTACTCATCGGTGGATTTATCCAAAGCGGGTGTCTATAAATATGCGGAGAGTGGGGACTTTGAAGTCCTCCTTTTCGCTTATTCAGTCAATCATGGCCCAGTTGAAGTAGTGGATATAGCCGGAGGAGAATCTATTCCTAATGAGATTATTCAAGGACTTTTGAATAACAAAGTGAAGAAATGGGCCTTTAATGCCAACTTTGAGCGTGTATGTCTTTCGAGTTATTTAGGTGAAGCCTTAGTACCAGAATCTTGGTACTGCACCATGGTTTGGTCTGCTTATTTAGGTTTACCCTTGTCTCTTGAAAAAGTTGCTCAGGTATTAGGAACTGACCATCAAAAGAAATCAGAAGGTAAGGCATTGATTCGGTATTTTTCAGTACCTAATAAACCAACCCAGTCCAATGGTGAGCGTACTCGCAACTTACCTCATCACGATCGTTTGCAATGGCGAGAATTTATCGAATATAACAAACAAGACGTTGAAACGGAAATGGCTATTCAAATAAAATTGTCGCATTTTCCAATGCCTGATTTTGAATGGACACACTACCATGTAGATCAACGAATAAATGACACTGGTATTGAGATAGATCCTATCATCGTTGATCAGGCGATTCGACTGGATAAACAGTTAAGAGATGGGAATATGAAGAGGTCAATTCAACTCACTGGATTGGAGAATCCTAATTCACCGACTCAACTGAAGGATTGGTTGAACGAACATGGTCTTCCGATAGAATCCTTAGCCAAACGAGACGTGGAACAGGCTCTTGAAACAGCAAAAGGAGTCGTCAAAGAAGTCTTGGAATTACGTCAGGAACTTTCAAAGTCCAGTGTGAAGAAATACCATGCGATGGAAAGTGTCATGGGTAAAGATCAAAGAGCCAGAGGGTTACTTCAATTCTATGGCGCTAATCGGACTGGAAGATATTCTGGACGATTGATTCAAGTTCAAAATCTTCGACGTAATAATTTTTCCAACCTGGAATTAGCTCGTAACTTAGTCAAAGAAGGTAGATTTGAAGATTTGGAGTTAGTTTACGATAGTCCTTCAGATGTGTTGTCGCAATTGATCAGGACTGCGTTTGTACCTAAAGACGGGCATCGTTTTATTGTATCCGACTTTTCTGCTATAGAAGCACGAGTTTTAGCCTGGTTAGCAGGTGAAAACTGGCGACTGAAAGCTTTTGAAGCTGGGGCAGATATATACTGTCAATCCGCATCCAAGATGTTTGGTGTTCCGGTAGAAAAGAATGGAATTAACAGTCATTTAAGACAAAAGGGGAAGATCTCTGAATTGGCTTGTGGGTATCAAGGATCTGTTGGAGCGCTCAAAGCGATGGGTGCTTTAGAAATGGGGATTAAAGAAGAGGAACTAAAAGGCATTGTGGATTCCTGGCGTTATGCCAACCCTCATATTGTGCAATTTTGGTGGGATATGGATGCATCGGTTAAACAAGTCATTAAATCTAGGCAAACTCATTACTTAAAATCACTTGTTTTGTCCTATGAGAAAGGGATGCTTTTTATCAAGTTGCCTAGTGGTAGACGATTAGCTTACCCAAAACCCAAGATAGGTACTAACCGTTTTGGAGGAGAGTCTATCACTTATGAAAGAATTGTGCTGGGGAATAAGTGGGAACGAATTGAAAGCTATGGAGGGAAGTTTGTTGAGAATGTGGTTCAAGCGATTGCTAGAGATATCTTAGCCGAAGCTATGCAACGACTCACTCAAAAAGGGTTTCGAATCGTCATGCATGTTCACGATGAAGTCGTTCTAGAAGTGCCCATCGGTCAATCCAGTGTCGAAGAAGTCAATACTATTTTAAGCAAACAACCTCAATGGGCTCAGGGACTCCCCTTAGATGCTGATGGATTTGAGTGTTTCTTTTATCAAAAAGATTAGGAGGTTAACAATGATTTTATATACCAGTAATACTAGAGAAAAGGCCAATAGTTTCATCTTCCCCAATCGAGTAGAAGCTAATAATGAGGCTAGTTTTATTGAAGCTATGCAGTACGATCATGTCACTGCACAATACGAAAATAATCACCGAGCTAATGCAAACTTCATGTCTTCGGATGTGATTGTTATGGACTTAGATAATGATCATTCGGATGATGCGGCTGATTGGATGGATGTTGAGGATGTGAAGTTAGTCTTTCAAGGAGTCAAATGTGCCATGGTATCCAGTCGAAATCATTGGAAACAAAAAGAAAGTAAGTCACCAAGGCCAAGGCTTCATGTTTATTTTCCAATAGCTAAAATTCATGATGCGGATGCCTACCGTCAGACTAAAGAAGCGATTCGGAACTACTTTCCTTATTTTGATGTCAATGCGATGGATAGTGCACGATTGATTTTTGGAGTAGAAAATCCTCAAGTTGAGTTTATGCGTGGAGATAAATATATCACAGATATTCTTATGGATTCATTTGAAGCTTGGGATAGCGAACAGGATTTAATTTTAGAAGGTGGACGTAATAATACGATGAGTCAGTATGCAGGTAGGATTCTCATTCGTTTAGGGAATACCGAGGAAGCTCGTGACTTGTTTAACCAAAAAGCGGAATTATGTTCACCACCACTATCTGATGAGGAATTAGAGAAAATTTGGCAGTCTGCTTTAAAGTTTGGAAAGCGTATATCTCAGTCGCCAGACTACATTCCACCCGATCAATTTAAGCCGGACTTAACTTTAAAACCAAGTGACTTCTCGGATGTCGGTCAAGCCACCATTCTAGCAGAAGAGTATCGAGGGAAATTACGCTATTCTCCAGCTACGGACTACCTCACTTATAACGGGAGTTATTGGGAGGAATCAAAACCAAAGGCTTTGGGAGTCGCTCAAGAACTTACGTTTCGCCAGTTAGAAGAAGCTGAAGAACAAATTATGATTTCTACCAATCAGCTCAAACTAAATGGTGGACTGACACTCATCGAGAGTGTGGGTGAAAAGAAAGCTTTAGAAGTCTTTTCAAAGCCACAGCGAATAGCTTATCAAAATTTATTAGCCGCTCAAGTTTATCAAAAGTATGCCATTAAACGACGGGATGATCGTGCCATTAATGCTTCTTTACGCCAAGCGCAGTCCATGCTAGAAATTAGTCACTCTGATTTAGATACCGATGAATTCTTATTAAATACGCCAAGTAACACCATCAATCTTAAGACGGGTGAAGTGCATGAGCATCATTCAGAAGATTTTATTACCAAGCAAACAACTGTGGATGTGAGTCAAGAGAATATAGATATGTGGTTAGCCGCATTAACTACCTTTTTTGTGAATGACCAGGAACTCATTGATTACGTCCAACAGATTGTTGGTTTGTCCATCATTGGAAAAGTTTATGTTGAAGCTTTGATTATCGCTTATGGAGATGGACGTAATGGGAAGTCTACTTTTTGGAATACAATTTCACGTATCCTAGGAAGCTACGGTGGCAATTTATCTGCGGATGTATTAACAGTCAATAACCGTCGAAATGTTAAACCGGAGTTAGCCGAAGCTAAAGGAAAACGACTCTTAATCTCTGCTGAACTTCAAGAGGGGATGCGACTCAATACTTCCATTGTTAAGCAACTTTGTTCTACAGATGAAATCTTTGCTGAGAAGAAATATAAGTCGCCTTTTAGTTTTATCCCGAGTCACACTTTAGTGCTCTATACTAACCATCTACCAAAGGTGGGAGCCATTGATCGAGGGACCTGGAGACGATTAATTGTCATTCCTTTTGAAGCGAAAATTGAAGGACAAAGTGATGTGAAAAACTATTCCGACCATCTCTATCACGAAGCAGGTGGTGCAATTTTGTCTTGGATGATTGAAGGAGCACAAAAAGTCATTGCTTCTGACTTCAAAATTTCATTACCTCAAAAGGTGAAGGATGCGATTGAAGAATATAAAGAAAGTAATGACTGGTTGGGTCAATTCCTCAATGAGTGTTGTAAATTAGATAATTCGTTTGAGGAGAAGTCTGGGCAATTGTATGAAGAATATCGAGCCTTTTGCTTTAGAACTGGAGAATACACTCGTAGTACAACTGATTTTTATGCTGCACTTTCTTCCGAAGGGTTTGTTCGTCGACGTCATTCAGATGGCAATTACATTCAAGGATTGAAACTTAAATCAGAATTCGCATAATATCAAGGTTTGTGTAGGTTATGTATGCTATATACTAAACTTTTCTATATAGATTAAAAATAAAAACACATATATAAAAGTTATATATATGACCTCCTAGACCTACACAAATGCGATTAAATCAACATTTATCATTGAGGAGATAAAATGCAAAAAATTACAGAAAGATACATTGAGGAACAATTAGTCAAAACAGTCAAAGCACATCAAGGTTTATGCCTAAAACTTAATTCTATCAGCCTAACAGGTTTACCGGATCGTTTAGTCTTATTACCGGGAGGCAAGTGTGCCTTTGTAGAAGTAAAGCGCCCAGGTGAAAAACTTCGTCCCATTCAAGTGAAGCGAATCAAGCAATTAATGCAGTTAGGTTTCTTGTGCTATATGCTAGACGACCTCACTCAAATTGTACCTATTATTGAGGAGGTGACATCAAGTGGAGTTTAAACCTTATCCTTATCAAGCAACCATGATTGATTACATTGAAGTCCATGAGGTAAGTGCGCTATTTCTTCAGATGGGTTTAGGTAAGACGGTGATTACCTTATCAGCTATTCATAACTTGATGTTTAATTCATTTGAAGTGAAGAAGGTCTTAATCATTGCCCCTATTCGAGTAGCAAGAGATACTTGGCCAGATGAGTGTGACAAATGGGAACATCTAAAATTACTCCGATATTCGACCGTCATCGGGAGTGTCAAAGAACGCACCCAAGCATTAAAAGAAAAAGCTGATATCTATTTTATTAACCGGGAGAATATTGATTGGTTAGTGAATAAATCGAATATACCTTTTGATTTTGACATGGTTGTGATTGATGAATTGTCTAGTTTCAAATCACATACAGCTAAACGGTTTAAAGCCCTTATCCAAGTTAGACCTTATATTAAACGAATCGTTGGTCTAACAGGAACTCCTTCAAGTAATGGTTTGATGGATTTATGGGCACCTTTTCGTATCTTGGATAAAGGAGAGCGACTAGGACGTTTTATCAGTCATTACCGACAAACTTATTTTGATCCCGATAAGCGTAATGGCATGATTATTTATTCCTACAAATTAAAACCAGGTGGTGAGGAGGTTATCTATAACAAGATTAGTGACATCACCGTTTCCATGAAAGCAGAAGATTACTTGGATATGCCTGACTTAATTTTTAATAAGGTATCGGTAGAACTTTCTGATAAAGAGCAAGAAGCTTATGATCAACTCAAGAAAGATATGCTAGTAACTTTAGGTGATAAAGAGATTGATGCAGTGAATGCAGCAGTGCTTTCTGGAAAATTACTTCAGATGGCGAGCGGTAATGTATATGGGGAAGAACAAGAATCAATATATCTTCACGACAGGAAGTTAGATGCTCTGGAGGATTTAATTGAGGGAGCAAATGGTAAACCGCTCTTGGTGGTTTATTGGTTTAAACATGACCTCCAAAGAATAAAAGAACGCTTTGAAGTAAGAGAACTTAAAAGCAAACAAGACTTTCGAGATTGGAACCAAGGAAGTATTCCTGTTGCAGTCATTCATCCAGCGAGTGCCGGTCATGGTTTAAATCTTCAAAGTGGTGGATCTACGATTGTTTGGTTTACTTTAACTTGGTCTCTGGAATTATATGAACAAACTAATGCTAGACTTTACCGACAAGGACAAAGTGAGAGTGTAGTCGTTCATCAAATCGTGACCAAAAACACTTTAGATGAATATGTCTTGAAAGCCTTAGAAAATAAGAGCCAAAGTCAAAATGCTTTGATTGATGCAGTTAAAGCAAATTTGGAGGTGAGTTGATGGATAATCCATACGAACGATTAGCTCATGCGATTATTATACAAGCCGTCAAAGATTACCGGAAAGCATGTAAAAGATTGAAGCTCAGTCCACAGAGTGAAGCGGCAAATAAACATTTTTTCTCTTGTCAGAAGTTTTTCTTGTCGGAATGGTTTAAGGAAATAACCGATGCAGATGGGGAGCATCTACTCAAAAAATTAAACGAGGAGGTAGGTATTATTGACACCTAAAGAATTTTTACAACAAGCTTTTTATTTAGATCATCGCATTAATAGCAAGATTGAACAGATTGACTCTCTTAACTCATTAGCTCAAAAAGCAACCAGTACCTTGTCCGATATGCCAAAAGCACCTGGACGCAATACTTCTCGTTTAGAAGAAATCATTGTTAAGGTGGTTATGCTGGAAGAAGAAATTAATAAGGACATCGATGAGCTAGTTGACTTAAAAGTCAAAATTACTGAAGTGATTAATGAGGTGCCAGATAAGGAACAACAGATGGTTCTTGAGAAGCGTTACTTGAACTTCTTATCCTTTGAACAGATAGCAGTAGACTTGAACTTTAGTATTCAACATGTCTTTCGCATTCATAAGCAAGCGCTTTGTAGTACAGAAGCTATCTTAATTAAACCACCAAGATAAAAGATGAGAGTAAATGAGAGAGAATGAGAGTAGGGTACTTTGATATAGTTAAGATGTAAAATAATAGCGACAGAAGCCTTGGGATAATCTCAGGGCTCTTTTTATGGAGTGAATCGAATGCCGAAGAAACCTTTGAAACCATGCGCCCATCCTTTTTGTCCGGAATTAGTTGAGGGACAGTTTTGTAAAAAACATCAAAAGGAAAGCAACAAGAACTACGAAAAGTATCAACGTGATCCCGAGACAGCTAAACGTTATGGACGAAAGTGGCGAAAGATTCGCAACCAGTTTATTAAGGAACATCCTTTATGCCAACAATGTTTAAAAGAAAATAGATTAAAAACCGCGGAAGAAGTTCACCATATCTTACCTCTTAAACGTGGAGGGACTCATGATGAAAATAATTTGATGGCTTTGTGTAAATCATGCCACTCAAGAATCTCTGTCTTGGATGGTGACCGCTTTGGTAAGAAATAGTGTGGAGGGGAGGGGGAGGTCAAATCTCTGTACCTTACCCCAACGGATAACGGTGCCGGCCCTTCGCGCACAAAAAAATCAGTTCAAAGGGGGGTATAAAGGATTAGCTGTCAAAGGAGGTAATATTTATGGCGCGGGATGGAACTCGACGTGGTGGAAGGCGCCCACGTTCAGGTGAAAAACCAGAAGCTCTAGTGGATAAACTATCCAAAGGCAAGGAAGCGCATGTAATCGATCTACCTGACTTTCAACCTAATCCTTTGTCTGTAGATGATTATGAAGTGGGAGGTAACCATCAAGGGATTGAAATGCCGAACCCTTCAGAGTACCTTTCAGCCAAACAACGTGATGGCACAGATCTAGGTGCCGATGAAATATATATTGAAACTTGGGAATGGTTACGGGACAGAGGGTGTGAACGCTTGGTTAATAAGCGACTTATTGAAACATACTCACAAGCCATGGCACGTTACATTCAATGTGAAGAAGCTATCTCAACCTTTGGTTTGTTAGGAAAACACCCGACAACAGGTGGAGCTATCGCAAGTCCTTTTGTTGGGATGAGTCAAAACTATCAAAAACAAGCGAGTCTCATTTGGTATGAGATTTTTGAAATCGTAAAACAAAATTCAACAACAGCTTATGTGGGTAACCCAATGGAAGATACCATGGAGCGATTGTTAAGAAAGAAAGGAAATGGATAATGTTCAAAACTGCAGAAAGTGTGTGTATGGGGCATCCTGATAAGTTGTGTGATTACATTGCAGATTCAGTCTTAGATAGATGCTTATTATATGATCCCAATGCTAGAGTCGCCTGTGAAGTTTTAGCAACCGACGGAAAAATCATTCTAGCCGGTGAGATTTCAACCAGTGAAGAAGTAAATGTATTCGATGTGGTCGAGGTAGCTCTTTGGGAGAGTGGGTATAACCCTAATGACTTTGAGGTTTATAACTTAATCAATAAGCAAAGTGCTGATATCGCATCTGCCGTTAATCAATCATTAGAAGCTAGACAAGGCGAAAAGACCTCATATAATTTACTTGGTGCTGGCGACCAAGGAACGGTGTATGGTTACGCGACCAATGAAACAAATTCATGCTTACCGTTAGCATTAGAGTTGGTGCATAAATTATGTAAGCGACTTGATACTTTGCGGGTGGATGGTGTGATTGGTGGCATTCATTCTGATGGGAAATCTCAAGTGACACTAGAATATGATGGAAATAGACTTAAACATGTGCATACCATACTAATTTCTGTTCAACATGATGAGGATAAAGATTTGCATCAATTAAGAAGCGAACTAATTTCTGAAGTGATTTTACCAATATTTGATGGATACCCGATTGATGAAGATACGGCTATTCTAATCAATCCCTCTGGTCGATTTATAACAAGGAGGACCTACTGCAGATACTGGTTTAACAGGTCGAAAAATTATGGTAGATACTTATGGAGGATTTGTCGCTCATGGTGGTGGTGCTTTTTCTGGGAAAGATCCAAGTAAAGTAGACCGTTCTGCGGCTTATATGGCACGTTATATTGCGAAGAATTTTGTAAAAGCAGAAATATGTTCAGAATGTTCTGTTTCACTGTCCTATGCGATTGGTAAAGCAAGACCTGTGATGGTACAAGTTTCGTCACACGGCACAGCTGAATATAGTGATGAAGTGCTAACGGATTTTACGCAACGATATTTTAATTTGAAACCAGGAGCGATTATTGACTTCCTAGATTTGCGTAAACCAAAATACCGTAGAACAGCTCGTTACGGTCATTTTTCTTCGTTCATTTATCTGTGGGAAAGAACCTTCGAGTCATACAAAATAAAGGAGGCTCTGGAAGAATATGCAGGTTAAAAAGAAAAAACTTACCGATTTAATTCCAGCGGACTACAATCCAAGAAAAAGACCTCCAACCTGGTGATGCTGAATATGAAAAGTTAAAGCGATCCATTGAAACATTTGGTTATGTCGAACCGATTATTTGGAATAAACAGACAGGTCGAATTGTGGGTGGGCATCAACGCTTAAAAGTGATGCAAGACTTAGGTTATCAAGAGATTGAGTGTGTGATTATTGATATCGATGAATCCAAGGAGAAAGCACTAAACGTTGCTTTGAATAAGATATCTGGATCTTGGGACGAAGATAAACTCATGAGCTTGATTACCGATCTAGAAGGCTCTGATTTTGATGTCTCGCTCACAGGATTTGATATCGCTGAATTGGATGAACTCTTTAAAGATTCTCTTACAGATGGAATTGAAGACGACAACTTCGATGTGAAAGAAGAACTAAAAAAGCCCGCGATGTCTAAACTAGGTGACGTATGGACGTTAGGAAAGCACCGATTATTGGTAGGCGATTCTACAAAAATAGAGACATATGAAAGATTGATGAAAGATAAACAAGCAAATCTGGTTGTCACTGACCCGCCCTATAATGTCGATTACGAGGGAGCCGCTGGCAAGATAAAGAACGATAAAATGGAGAATCAAGCCTTTTATGAATTCTTATTAGTTGCTTTCACTCAAATGGAAAAGGTAATGACTAATGAAGCATCGATTTATGTATTTCATGCGGATACTGAAGGGTTTAACTTTAGACGAGCTTTTCAAGAAGCTGGGTTTTATCTATCGGGTACTTGTATTTGGAAGAAAGAATCACTCGTATTAGGACGCTCGCCATACCAATGGCAACATGAACCGATTCTCTTTGGTTGGAAGAAGAAAGGGAAACATTTATGGTATTCCGGTCGTAAAGAAACAACCATCTGGGAATATGATAAACCTAAGCGTAATACTGACCATCCTACGATGAAGCCGATTCCTCTGTTATCTTATCCCATAATGAATTCGTCTACTTCAAATGCCATTGTTCTAGATCCATTTGGCGGAAGTGGCTCGACTTTAATGGCCTGTGAACAAACGAATCGTATTTGTTATACGATTGAACTGGATGAAAAGTTTGCGGATGTTATTATAAAGCGATATATAGAATTAATTGGTAAATCTGATGAAGTCTCTGTAGAAAGGGATGGAGTCAGCTTTTTATTTACAGAAATTGAGGGGTTGCAAGATGACTAGCCTTACTTTAGGTTCATTATTTGATGGTTCCGGTGGCTTTCCCTTAGCCGCTAAATTCGTAGGAGTCAAACCAATATGGGCTTCAGAAATTGAACCATTTGCAATTCGTGTCACTACTAAACGATTACCTGAAGTCCAACATTTAGGTGATATAACACAACTGAATGGTGCTAGTATTCCTGCAGTTGACATCATTTCCTTTGGAAGTCCTTGTCAGGACTTATCGATTGCAGGAGGTCGACAAGGACTTCAAGGGAGCCAATCGAATTTATTCTATGAAGCAGTACGTATCATTAAAGAAATGAGGGCAGCTACCAATGACACAAAACCAAGGTATATCATATGGGAAAATGTCTGTGGCGCATTCTCATCAAATAAAGGAGTCGACTTCCAATCCGTTTTGGATGCAGTTATCCAAGTCAAAGGATCGTATCCCACGGTGCCTATGCCTGAAAACGGAAAGTGGCCTTACAGCGACTACATTATGGGAGACGGATGGTCCATTGCTTACCGAGTTCTTGACGCTCAATACTTCGGAGTGCCCCAACGTCGTCGCCGAGTCTTCCTTGTCGCAGATTTTGATGGAGAACGTGCCAGAGACATATTATTTGAGTCCGCAAGCCTGTCAAGGGATTTTAAGACGAGCGAAGCTGAAGGGCAAGGAAATCCCCGAGGTCTTGAAACAAGCATTGGAGAAACAATCTGCTTAAATGACCAAGGTGGCAAACGGATGGATATCTATAAAGAAAAATCAGGAACATTAAAAGCAAGTGGCGGTTCACCACCTTATATTTTTGAAAATTATAGCCAAGATAGTCGTTATAGAGGACCTTTGAACCAAGTGCCCACTTTATCAAGAAAACTTGGGACGGGCGGAAATAATCAACCTTTTGTTGTTTATGACGTTCGACAAACTTCCGAAAATACACGCAATGCAAGACACAATATTTATCCATGTGATGTCAGCCGAACGCTTGATACATCAGGAAATCATCCCGCACAAAATCAAGGTGGGTTAGCAATAGTTGAGGAAATATTTATATTAAGTAAAAACTCACATTTTACTAGAGCCAGGCAAGGCATTACTGACCCCTTAGTCGCTTGTAATTATAAGGATCCCCCGGTAGTCAATCAACCTCAAGTTAGGCGGCTTACACCGCAAGAGTGTGGAAGATTACAAGGGATTTCCGGAAGGTTGGTGTGATGGTTTGGAAGAAATAAATCCTAGTTATGAAGAACTTATTTTTTGGCAACAAGTCTTTGAAATGGATAAACGAGTAAGAAAACTCAAACGATCGAAGACAGAAAAACAAATTCGGAAATGGTTAGCCAATCCCCACACAGATTCTGCGGAGTATAAATTATGGGGTAATGGGGTAGCTTTACCTTGCGTGATATTTATCTTACGAGGAATCGTTGAAGACACTTGATATAGAGGACTTACAAATCTAATATGTGATTAACGATAAAACTTGGGGGATAAGTGAATGAACAATGAAATTTTAAATATGGTATCCAACTCATTATTATGCCAGAGTTTTGTCTATTGGAAACTCAATGTACCAATTAGTCAATCAATAGCTCTTATGACTTGATTTATAGTCACTCTTGAGTGATATATAGACCTGGAGGTGATTAAAATACTAAAGGGACGTGTTGCTCAATTAAAAAAGAAGTATCCGGTGGGGAATCGAGTTCGTTTGATTAAAATGGACGACACACAAGCCCCGCCTATTGGAACGACAGGAACGGTAATTGGGGTTGACGATATTGGGTCTTTGCTAGTCCAATGGGATAATGGTTCTTCCCTGAATGTGATTGATAGGGTGGATGAAGTAGAGTTAATCAACGATTGATGCATCTAAAAGATTGGTATTCCTTGCTATTGATGTGTTTGTACGGGAATATGGCACAATAAAAATGGAGGAAATTAACCATGAAAAATATTGAGAAATCAGACGCTATCATTGAATTACTCGACTGGAGCAACCTATGATACCCAGTTGACTTTTTGAGTGCCTATATGCACACAAAAAAGGGCAAGCCTGAGAAATTAAACTTAAGCGACATATTAAGAGAAGGTTCGATTGAGGAAATTGTACATTGCCTTGAAGAATTTGGGATTGGAGAATTTACGATAACAGACCACTCAACCGCCTTAATGAAGAATTTATGGGATTTAACCAAAGAGGATATGAAGTTGAAGGCATGCTAGAACTTGAAACTAGAAACATGATTTATAACTACAATTCTCGAGGAGAAGTACCAGAAATTAAGGCGGCAATCCTTCTCAAGAAAGTAGAAGTAAAAATTTAAAATCGCAAAAAATTATACAAAAAGGAGCGTCAGCTCTTTTTCTCATACACCACTGACCAAGTGGTTATTTTTTTTACTCAAAATTAAGGAGTTGAGAATCATTCGAAAGTTAAAGAACTATGAACCGTCAGAGTTTATGGCAGAAGATTCTTACTACGACCATGATAGTGCTGACTTTGCTGTGAGTTTTATTGAAGCTTTGACACACACTAAAGGTCGCTGGGCTGGGAAACCATTCGAGTTGATTGATTGGCAAGAACGAATTATTCGAGACTTATTTGGCATTCTTAAAGCAGATGGGCATCGCCAGTTTAATACGGCTTACATTGAAATACCAAAGAAACAAGGTAAGAGTGAGTTGGCTGCTGCGATAGCCCTACTTCTAACCTGTGGTGATGGTGAGGAACGTGCTGAGGTTTATGGGTGTGCTGCTGACCGTCAACAAGCCATGATAGTTTTTGATGTGGCTGCCGATATGGTTCGCATGTGTCCCGCCTTAAGTAAGCGCGTTAAGATACTTACTTCACAGAAACGAATTATTTATCAGCCGACAAACTCATTCTATCAAGTCTTATCAGCTGAAGCTTATTCAAAACATGGTTTTAATATCCATGGAGTCGTATTTGATGAGTTACATACGCAGCCAAACAGAAAATTATTTGATGTTATGACAAAGGGTTCAGGAGATGCGAGAACACAGCCTTTGTACTTTTTGATTACGACTGCTGGTACAGATACTCAGTCAATTTGTTATGAAACTCATTCAAAAGCAGAGGATATTTTAGAAGGTCGTAAAACTGACCCAACATTTTATCCAGTTATTTATGGTGCAGAAAAAGAAGATGATTGGACAGATCCGGAAGTTTGGAAGAAAGCCAATCCTTCTTTAGGCATTACTGTTCAAATGGATAAAGTTCATGCAGCTTGCGAGTCCGCTAAGCAAAATCCAGCTGAAGAAAATGCGTTTAGACAACTACGTTTAAATCAATGGGTGAAACAAACTGTTCGCTGGATGCCAATGGATGTTTGGGATGCCTGTGATTTTGCTTTTGATCCGAAAGATTTAGAAGGTCGTCTTTGTTATGGAGGGTTAGATTTGTCTAGTACATCTGATATAACGGCATTTGTTTTAGTCTTTCCACCAGAAGATGAAGACGATAAATACTATATCCTCCCATACTTTTGGTTGCCTGAAGATAATTTAGAATTACGAGTGGCCCGGGATCATGTCAATTATGACTTATGGCAAAAAGAAGGACATCTACTAACCACAGAGGGAAATGTGGTGCACTATGGTTTTATCGAACAATTCATCGAAGAACTAGGTACTAAATATAATATTCGTGAGATAGCTTTTGACCGTTGGGGTGCTGTTCAAATGGTCCAAAATTTAGAAGGTATGGGCTTTACAGTTGTGCCTTTTGGTCAAGGCTTTAAAGATATGAGTCCACCAACAAAAGAGTTAATGAAGATTGCACTAGAGAAGCGATTTGCTCATGCTGGGCATCCAGTTCTTCGATGGATGATGGATAACATTTACATTCGAACTGACCCAGCTGGAAATATTAAGCCAGATAAGGAAAAATCTACAGAAAAAATTGATGGTGTAGTTGCGACAGTGATGGCACTTGATCGAGCATTGAGATACGGAGTGAATCAAGTGGAGTCTGTCTACGATGAGCGAGGTTTATTTTTAATTTGATGAGGAGGTGACCTATGAATCCATTAAGACAGTTGTGGTCTAAATTAATTAGAAGTCCGGTTGAGAATAGTACAATTCCTAATAACCGTTTCTATTTTGGAAATAGTTCTGCTGGGAAAAATGTTAATGAACGATCAGCTATGCAAATGACAGCAGTCTACGCTTGTGTGAGAATTTTGGCGGAATCAGTTGCAGGACTTCCGCTACATTTATATTTGACGAATGAGAATGGAAATAAGGAAAAGGCCAAGAACCATCCACTTTACTTCATTCTACACGATGAGCCTAATTCTGAAATGACCTCCTTTATTTTGAGGGAAACTTTGATGACCCACTTACTTTTATGGGGGAATGCCTATGCTCAAATTATCCGGAATGGAAAAGGAGAAGTCATTTCGATTTATCCTTTGATGCCAAATAAGATGCGAGTGGCTAGAGACAAAGAAACCAAAGAGATTATTTACGAATATTTCCATGAGGATGGAAAAGTTCAGTTATTCTCTTTTGATGTCTTACATATTCCAGGATTAGGATTTGATGGTTTAATTGGTTATTCTCCAATAGCGATGGCTAAAAATGCGATTGGGATGGCGATGGCCACCGAGGAATATGGGGCTAAGTTTTTTGCTAATGGTGCTCAACCTGGAGGGGTCTTAGAACATCCAGGCATCATCAAAGATCCAGAAAGAGTTCGTAATTCATGGTCACAGTCCTTTGGAGGTTCAAGTAACTCTAACAAGATTGCTGTGTTAGAGGAAGGAATGAAGTACACTCCGATTTCAATATCTCCGGAACAAGCACAGTTTTTAGAAACAAGAAAATTTCAAATTAACGAGATTGCTCGAATTTTCCGAGTGCCACCACACATGGTTGGTGACTTGGAGAAATCGAGCTTTTCTAATATAGAACAACAGTCCTTAGAATTTGTGAAGTATACCTTAGATCCTTGGGTTTTAAGATGGGAACAAGCATTGAACCGTTCTTTAATTCCTAATAAGGATAAGAAGAAGTATTTTATCAAGTTCAATGTGGATGGTTTACTACGAGGTGATTATGAAAGTCGAATGAATGGTTATGCCACGGCCCGTCAAAACGGTTGGATGTCGGCAAACGATATTCGTACCTTAGAGAATTTAGATCTTATCTCTAAAGAGGATGGAGGGGACTTATACCTGGTGAATGGGAATATGTTGCCTTTAGATAAGGCGGGATCGTTTTATCAAAGTAAGGAGCGTGACTTAAAGAGTGAAGAATAAGAAGTTTTGGAACTTTAAAGAACCGGAAGACTTAGAAGAAAGAATCCTATATTTAAACGGGACAATTGCTGAGGAATCTTGGTTTGAGGATGATGTGACACCTGAAATGTTTCGCGAAGAATTGTTCGCAAGTGATCGGGATATTGTAGTTTGGATCAACTCGCCTGGAGGGGATGTAATTGCAGGAGCTCAAATTTATAACATGTTATTGGAGTACCCAGATCATGTAACTGTAAAGATTGATGGAATTGCTGCATCAGCCGCTTCAGTAATTGCGATGGCTGGGGATACGATTTATATGAGTCCAGTATCTATGATGATGATTCATAACCCCATGACGGTTGCGATAGGGGACCATGTTGAGATGGAGAAAGCTAAGGAGATGTTAGCTTCCTTTAAAGAATCAATTATTAATGCTTATGAGAAAAAGACAGGTTTATCAAGACAACGCTTGTCTGAATTGATGGATGCGGAGACTTGGATGGATGTTGGAAAAGCTATGGAGTTAGGTTTTTGTGATTCGGTTCTGACAGCTTCACCAAGATTAGAATTTGAAGAAACTCAGCCTAAGATGTTATTTTCAAGAAAGGCAGTTACGAATTCACTTCTAACTAAAGTAAAAGAGAGTCGTTCAGTTTCTGCCAATGAATTAGTGAGTCGATTAGAGTTAATGAAAAATCAATGGGGGTAAAACAAATGATGCAACAGTTAATTGAGAAACGTAGTGAGACTTGGAATAAAGCTAAGGAATTTGTCGAAAACCATCGTGATGAGAAGGGCTTAATGTCTGAAGAAGACCACCAAGTCTATGCGCAGATGGAAGCAGAAATTGAAAATTATACTCGTGAAATTAAGCGAATGGAGCGTGAAAAACAAATGGATCAATCGTTAGCACAACCAACTTCGAAACCATTAACTTCTATGCCAGGAAATGTCAATGAATCAGAAAAAACAGGTCGAGCTCGAAACGAATACAAAGAAGCGATGTTAAATGCTTTTCGTTCGAATTTCCGAAATGTTTCGAATGTTTTGCAAGAAGGAATTGATACACAAGGTGGATATTTGGTTCCGGAAGAATATGACGAGCGCTTGATTCAAGGCCTAGAAGAAGAGAATATCCTTCGTAAGTTAGGAACAGTTATTCAAACTTCAGGAGAACATAAGATTAACATTGCGGGAACTAAACCAGCAGCTGCTTGGATTGAAGAAGGAGAAGCTTTAACCTTTGGTGATGCTACTTTTGACCAAGTGGTGTTAGATGCGCATAAATTACATGTCGCCATCAAAGTGACAGAAGAATTACTCTATGATAATGCCTTTAATTTAGAAAATCATCTCATGGACCAGTTCTCTAAAGCGTTAGCCAATGCAGAAGAAGAAGCTTTCCTCAATGGAGATGGTGTCAACAAGCCGTTAGGAATCTTTGCGACAGCTGGTGGCGGTGAAGTGGGTGTCACAACTACTAGTGAGAAAATCACTTCAGATGAACTTTTATCTCTAGTCTATGCCTTAAAGCGTCCATACCGTAAGAACGCAGCTTTCATCTTAAATGATGCGACCTTAGCATTAGTTCGCAAACTCAAAGATAACAATGGTGCTTATATCTGGCAACAATCTTACCAACAAGGTGAACCAGATCGTCTCTTGGGTTATCCGGTCTATACGTCTGCTTTTGCTCCTGAAGTAGAAAAAGGAAAACCTGCCATTGCGTTTGGTGATTTCTCTTACTATAACATTGGAGACCGAGGTATTCGTTCATTCCAAGAGTTAAAAGAGTTATTTGCGGGTAATGGTATGGTTGGGTTTGTTGCGAAAGAACGTGTGGATGGAAAGCTGGTCTTACCTGAAGCGGTTCAAATCTTATCCATTGGTGGGACAGGCTAATGCTGTCTCTGAATGAGGTTAAAGTGTATTTAAGAGTGGATGATGATCATGAAGATCAATTAATTCAGAGTTTAATTGACTCGGCCTTGGCTCTCTGCTTAGATGTGATTCGCAGTGATTCCGTTGAGAAATTGGAAACGAATCCCCATGCCCGCTTAGCTATATTATATGTCATCGCCTATTTTTATGAACACCGTGAAGAAGCCGACTACCATGAGTTGATACTAACTTTGCGGGCACTTTTATTTGGAGTACGTCAGGAGGGATTCTGATGGAAATCTCAAAGTTAAATGTGAGACTGACAATCCAAAAATCCGTCTCCATTCAAGATGAGATTGGTAACTGGGAAAACCAGTGGGAAGATTATTATTGTTGTTATGCGCGGGTGGATTCAAGGGGACAATCAGGTGGGGAGGTTACTGTCGCAGGGATGGTAGTGGACCGCAGTGATTTAATCTTCACCGTTCGTTATGCACCAAAACTGAAAGATATTGCTACAACGGATTGTCGGATCTTATTTGAGGACGAACTCTATGATATTAAGCGAGTTGATTTTATGAATTATCAGAATAAGACATTGAAACTTTATGCAAAGAAGGCAGAACGATGAGTAGAGTAAAAATTGATCAACTCGCAGATGAAATTATGAAAGGTCTAACAGAGTATGCGGACTTAGCGACGGATTCGATGAAAGATGCAGTTAAAGAGTCAGGACAGACCGTACGTAAAGAAATAAAAGCCAATGCACCCAAAAAGTCTGGTGATTATCAAAAATCATGGTCTGTCAAAACTGAGCGAGAAACAGCAACACAATTATCCTTAGTTGTTCACTCAAAGAACCGATATCAGCTTGCACATTTATTAGAACATGGACATGCTAAAAGAGGTGGAGGTAGAACTAAAGCCATCCCGCATATTCTTCCAGCTGAGGAATTGGGAGTTAAGCAACTTCAAGAAAATATTGAAAAAGCTCTGAAAGGGTGAGTGAATGAAAAAAGTTGTGAATATGCTAAAAGAGATAAACTTACCTTATGCTTATGATCATTTTGGGGAAGGGAATGCACCTAATCCGCCCTTTATCTGCTATCTCTATACTGGGTCAGATAATTTCTCTGCAGATGGAAGGGTCTACTTGAAAAAGAATCAAGTCAACATTGAATTATATACCGATAAAAAAGCCGTAACGCTAGAACAAACTGTCGAAGATGTTCTGGATCGTTATGGCATTTTTTATAACAAGTCTGAGGTTTACATAGAGTCCGAGAAGCTTTATGAAGTCTTATATCAATTTACTTTGGAGGTAGATTATGAAAAATAAAGTAAAATTTAACGTTTGTAATGTGCATTATTCGCTCATTACTAAAACAGATGAAGGCTATAATTTTGGCATTCCTGTTCCGATGCCTGGGGCAGTATCTATTTCATTAAATCCAAATGGTGAACCAGAATCTTTTTATGCAGATGGGATTGAGTATTATACCATCTCTAACAATATGGGATACGATGGCGATTTTGAAGTGGCTTTAATTCCAGAATCATTTCGTATCGATGTTTTGAAAGAAAGTGTCGATGCAAATCAAGTCTTAGTAGAAAATGCTAATTCAGAAACTGCTAACTTTGCTTTACTATTCGAATTCGATGGAGATAAGCATAAAATTCGTCATGTTATGTATAACTGTTCAGCAGCTAGACCAGGGATTGAAGGTAAAACTAATGAGGAATCTCGTGAAGTTCAACCAGAAACATTGACTATTTCAGCACGACCGTTAGCGAATGGATTTGTGAAAGCTAGAACGGGCAATGAAACGACTCAAGAAACTTATGATACTTGGTACAAGAATGTATATTTACCGGTTGAGTCAACTGTAGTTACACCACCTGAAGGGACCGGTGTTTAATTATGGCGATCAAACGAATAATTGAAATAGATGGAAAAGAGGTTGCGTTTAAAGCATCGGCTGCGATTCCAAGAATTTATCGATTAAAGTATGGGCGTGATATATTCAAGGATTTATCTCAATTAGAGAAAGGTGTTAAAGAAAATGATGAAGAACAATCTAAGTTGGACATCGACTCTTTAGAAATTTTTGAAAATATTGCTTTTGTGATGGCCAAGCATGCAGATCCTAAAATCTGTGAAGATACGTCTGAGTGGCTAGAACAATTTAATACCTTTTCCATTTATCAAGTATTACCGCAGTTAATCGAGCTATGGGGATTGAATGTACAAAGTGAAGCACAACAGCGAAAAAAGTACAAGCCACCGAAAGGGAAATGAGTACCTCGCTCTTTATCTTAAGAGCAGTGCAACTCGGTCTCTCAATGGCTGACTTAGAGATGTTGTCGATTGGCTTGGTGAATGATTTGTTTATTGAGAATAGCAATGATGAGTTTTCATATCAACAAGTAGCCACTCAAGATGATTTTGATCGATTTTAGGGAGGTGGTTGTATGTCTAAACGAATTAAAGGTATTACTGTTGAGATTGGTGGGGATACAACCAAACTCCAAGATGCCTTAAAAGATGTTAACAAACAAATTAAAAATACAGAGTCTCAACTAAGGGATGTTAACAAACTTTTGAAGTTGGACCCAGGAAATACTGAATTACTTGTCCAAAAACATAAATTACTAGGACAAGCGGTCGATGAAACAAAGAATAAACTATCTACTCTCAAAGAAGCTCAGCAAAGTGCTAATCAGGCACTAGCTCAAGGAACTATCTCGCAAGAGCAATATGATGCACTCCAACGAGAAATCATTGAAACAGAAGAAGCATTAAAGTCTTTAGAGAAACAAGCACATAGTTCAAATAATACTTTGGCAAATATATCAATTGCTGGAGAACAATTTCAAGCTACCGGAGAAAAGATGAAATCAGCTGGTCAGAAAATGATGCCAGTAACTGCGGCTATAACAGGAATGGGAATAGCTGCAGTGAAAACATCCTCTGATTTTGACACTGCGATGAGTAAAGTATTGGCTATCTCAGGTGCAACTGGAGAAGAATTTGATCAACTCCGAGATAAAGCGCGTGAAATGGGTGCTAAGACGAAGTTTTCTGCAACGGATGCAGCTGAAGCGATGAATTATATGGCTATGGCAGGTTGGAAAACTTCAGACATGATTAGTGGTATTGATGGGGTTATGAACTTAGCCGCTGCTTCGGGAGAAGATTTAGCTTCAACCTCAGATATTATTACTGATGCCTTAACTGCTTTTGGTTTACAAGCATCTGACTCTGCTCGTTTTGCAGACGTACTTGCAGCTGCGTCTTCAAATGCCAACACCAATGTTTCCATGATGGGGGAGACATTTAAATATGCGGCTCCGATTGCAGGAGCACTTGGATATACCATTGAGGATACTGCTTTGGCTATTGGATTGATGGCTAACGCAGGGATCAAATCTTCTCAAGCAGGGACCTCGCTTCGAACCATTATGACTGAACTTCAAGGTGACTTGGTATTAACAAGTTCATCCTTTGGAGAGGTGATGGTACAAACCACCAATATGGATGGTAGTATGCGTGGCCTTACTGAAATTATGACAGATTTACGAGTTGCATTTTCTGATATGACCGAAGCTGAGCAAGTTGCTAATGCTGAATTATTGGTAGGTAAGCAAGCGATGTCTGGTTTTCTTGCGATTATGAATGCGGCGCCTGCGGATGTAGATAAGTTGACGAATTCGATCATCAATGCTGATGGTGCCGCTGAGTCGATGGCGAAAACAATGCAAGATAATCTTGAGGGAGAATTGGAAGAATTAATGTCTGCATTAGAAGAATTAGCTATTTCTTTTGGGGATATTTTGATGCCAGCAGTCCGAGCCATCGTTCGTGGATTAAATGGTTTTGTGAATGCTATTAATGCTTTACCAGGACCCATTAAAGGAGTAGTGGCAGTAATTCTAGTGTTAGTAGCAGCAATTGGTCCCTTACTGATCATTGTAGGTCAGATGATGACTGGACTGGGTTCCATTATGATATATGGGCCTAAACTCATTGGAATGTTTAGTGGGATTGCGTCATTTATAACTGGAAGCCTAGTGCCAGCGATTGGTGCGGTAATTGCTGCAATTGGTCCTATACCTTTAGCTATTGGAGCCATTATCACAGCGATTGTTCTGTTATGGAATAATTCTGAAGCTTTTCGGGAAGGTGTCACAGCAATTTGGAAGACGATAAAAGAAGCTACGATTGTTGCATGGAATGCGATAAGTGACTTTTTATCTCAGCTTTGGACTAATACTCTTGAAGGTGGAAAAGCATTATGGAATGATTTCTCTAATTTCATGTCTGATTTCCTTTCAAATCTTGGTCAATTCATTCAATCGTCTTGGCAAAATATTCTTGCTACAACTCAAACAATATGGAATGGATTGATCAAGTTCTTAACTTCTACCTGGCAATCTATCCAGCAAGTGACGGTGCAAATATTAAATGGAATTGGTCAATTTATTGTAAATACGTGGAATAGTATTACTCAAACGACTCGCAATATTCTAAATAGTTTGTTTAACCTAATTCAAAATATATGGCAGGGAATCAGTTCTACTATTAGCACTGTCATGAATGGAATTGGTCAGTTTATATCAAGTGCTTGGAATAATATTGTTTCATTTATTGGTAATGTATTGGGGACAGCGATTTCCTATGTTGTTGATGCATTTAACTCTATTTTAAATAATAGTGTGAATGCGATGAGTAGTTTACAAGATATTATTTACCAAGGATTTATGGGGGCAGTGAATTTCATAAGAGATATAGTTTCTCAAGCAGGAACTTGGGGATGGGATTTGATCATTGGGATTGTAAATGGAATCAATAATGCAATTGGTCACCTTATCAATTCAGTGAAAAATATTGCTGAAATCATTTGGTCCTATCTTCACTTCTCAGTTCCAGAAATTGGTCCTTTGACGGACTATGAATCATGGATGCCTGACTTTATGGAAGGTTTATCGAAAGGGATTGATAAGTCTCGTAATTTAGTTAAGGGGTCTATGGAAAGAGTAGCCCAAGATATGATACTAACCCCTCAAGTACCAGCTCTAAGTCATGCCAGAATCTCACCATCAACATCAGGCGCTAATAGCGATATCGAATCATTAGTTAATAAACTAACAACTTCTAACCAAAATCAAGGCGATTTGATTATTCCGGTTTATCTAGGTGGAACTTTACTCGATGAGGTGATTGTCAATGCACAGATGCGACAAAATATAAGGAGTGGTGGTAGATAGTGAGTCATCAAGTCTATTTGATCATTAATAGTATTACTTTACCTTTGCCAACTTCTTATGTGTTGGAATACCGAGATATTGAAGCAGAAACCGGAGGAGAAACTGAAGCAGGTACTATTCAACGAGATATTGTTCGTCATGGAGTAGTATCGATTGGTGTCACTTTTAATTGTAGTCCCCAGTGGGTAAAGACTTTTTCAGGTTTGAAGCAGAATTCGATGCTTCAAGTTAGGTATTTGGATACAGAATCCTTGGAACTTAAAACAAGTAATATGTATATTGAGGGTTTTTCAGTCAAGCTAATTAAAGATACTTCCTATAAAGGTTTATGGGAAGTGTCTTTTACTTTGTCTGAATATTAAGGAGGTAGAAGATGCAGCTGACTACGAAACGATTTCAAGAAGTAATTAATCAGCCATCCAGAAAGTTTTCTTGGTCAGGTAAACTCTACCTTCGTGACGGTGAGACGATAGACTTTACCGACAAAGAGATATTAAAAGGTACAGGGTATATCCAGCGATCTTGCTCAGGTTCTTCAGAATTAGAATTAGGATCTGTTTATGCTTCAGAGTTTGGTTTGAGTTTATTTACTAATGTGGACCGTTATCGATTAGAGGGAGCACAAATTTCGTTAAGGTATCATTTGCACTTTGATGATGGGACTCAGGAGTCTATTCCTATGGGAATCTTTGAAGTGAGTGAAGCGAATCGGTCGAAGAAGCGATTAGAACTCAAAGGATTTGATTTCATGTTGCGATTTGATCGACGCTTTACTGTCAAAGAGACTTTTGGTACTGCCTTTGAATTATTAACATTTATTTGTGAAAGATGCCGAGTGCAGCTTGGTATGACTGAAGCACAAGTACTGATTTTACCTAATGGGACTGAAATGCTGTCTATTTATCCAGAACATGATATTGAAACCTATCGAGATTTACTTCATTATTTAGCATCTACTCTAGGAAGCATAGCTTTGATTGACCGTTATGGACGCTTAGTTCTTAAACAGTATGGAACGACACCAGTAACACAAATTGAAGCTAAACATCGATTTGATTCGAGTGTTTCAGATTTTAAAACTTATTACACAGCTATTAACTCAACCAATATGAAAACCAAATGGGCAGAATATTATGCCTTAAAACAAGATACAGGTTTGACTATGAATTTAGGGGTCAATCCATTGATGCAGTTAGGACTACCTGAAAAAAGAGAACGGATGTGTCAGAGGTTATTAGAAGCTGTTAGCCAGATCTCTTATACACCTTTTGATGCAACAACAATAGGCAATCCAAGCTTAGACCCTGCGGATATGATTGAGCATTTATATGAGGGAGAGGTTGTTAGATGTCTTATAACCAGTATTGAATATAAAATTAACGGTAAACATCGAATTTCAGGTGTTGGTAAGAACCCCTATTATTCTCAAAGTAAAAGTAAGCATGATAAGAATCTTGTTGGTATCTTAAATCGAATTGAGTCGGAACATATGATTGTTCATTCTTACAGCAATTCCAAAGCATTCGACTTAACTACTGAAGAAATGCCTGTCATCAGGATTGATTTTGCTTCAGATAAAGAAACAGAAGCTTTGTTTAATGCTTCCATATTGTTGGATGTGACAACCACTGCTGTTGAGGAGAAGAAACAAGTGAGTTTGTCTCCAGTAACCACAGGATCAGATCCACCTATTGAATCAGTGGTGTATGAAATGGTTGAGGAAAAAGAAGTGCCGACTAATGTTATTGTGACTTATATTTTGAATCATGAGCGAATAGATTATCACGTACCAATTGAAACATACTCAAATGGTCAACATGTACTCAATTTATTTTATCCATTATCCAATCTGCAGGAGAAAACAATGAATAGTTTTTCAGTCATGATGCGCTTGGATAGTGGGAATGTACGTATTGAAAAAGATTATGCGATTGCGGCTATCAGTGGTCAGTCGTTAGGAACTACTGAGGTTTGGGATGGGAAATTGGAAGTGACTGAATGGTGGAATAAAGTGTCATTAAGTCAAGGTATGTTGTATCAAAGGAAATTATTTGAAGACTATCAAATTGGTCTACATCAACCTCAATCCAATGTGTTTGATGAATCTGTGAATCGTTACGTTCCAAACAGTCTTGCATTAAAAGGTTGGCAAGAAGTAGTATCTGTGGAGGTGGAAAATGTATAAAGGACAAACAGTGATTGAGTTGGAGAATATTCATACTCAAGAAAAAGAAATTATTAAAGAAGAAAATCTTGTAACGAATGCCGTTGCGGATATTTTTCGTTTTAACCCTTCAGGGCTCTTGTATCCTATGGGGCAATCTTCGTCGGGTCGATTTGATCAGGAGATTTTTCCCATAGCAAACAATTGCTTTGGAGGCATTTTATTATTTGAAGAAGCTTTAGTGGAGAACCCTAATGAGTATTACGCTTCAACGCTTAATCAGATTATAGGCTATGCTTCGAATGATGTGAGTGCAACTGAAAATCCAAAAAGAGGAAGCTTAAATCAAACTGAATCAATAATCTTGGATAATGGTTATAAATTTGTTTGGGACTTTTCTACTTCCCAAGGAAATGGAAGAATTTCCTCTTTAGCATTAACTCATTATCAAGGAGGTAAATCCTATTACGGAGATGCGGAAGCTTCTGGCAATTCTTTCATACAATTGAGCCGTCATTCAAAAAATTTATCAGTTGAAGATGCAGAACTATTTATTGGAATGGTTGAAGCAGACCCTGCTACTAATACTTTTGTTTCTTTCGTTCACAAAGCTGATAAAACGATTGATATTATGAAGGTTTATGAACCTATGTTGAGTATAGGTCTTAATGACACAGTTACTGCTCTCTCTCCCCAGATAATTGAGCGAAAAACGATTGATTTAACGGCATTTTATAACGGTATCGCTCATTCCACTTATCCTGGTTTTCTTGATGGGAAAGATGGTTTCTATTATGGTTTTGCTGTTCAAAATGACTCAAAAAATAATAGAGCAACGATGAATCGATTAAAAGTTAATAAGCAGGACTATACATCATCGATTGATACTTGGCTGTTGGAAGGAGTATTAATATATTCTCCAGGAACCTACAGTCGTTCAAATACCGGTCATTTAAATCGATCCGTCTGCAGTCTAATTGAACAGGGCTATTTATATGTACCAAGTTCTGATTTTACTCGGATATACAAAATAAATATAAATAACCCTGTGGATATATCAAGTATAGACTTAGGTTTTAAATCAAGTTTTACATCCGGAGCAGACGCACGAAATTATATATATAAGTGGGGAAATTATATTCGTTGTTATGATTTCATGCTCGATGAAAATGATCGTGTGATCCCAATTAAGGGGGAGGGACTGTCACATATTTCAACACCACTAATTGAAATAGGTCCTTATCGATTAGGCTATTATTTGTCAACTTCTTATAGCGGTTCAACTTTTTATAAAACTTTATATCTTCATACGCCTTATTTAGGAACGATTAATAATTTATCGACTCCAGTTTTAAAGACTGCGGATAAGACGATGAAAATTACCTATACCTTAACTGAAGTGGAGGAAAGTGTATGAGAGCATGTATAAAATATTTTGAAGTCATCGCGATGAGTTTAGGAGCAGTATTAGGATGGTATCTAGGCTCACCCGATGGCTTTCTTTATGCTTTAGTGGCATTTGTGGTGGCAGATTATGTGACAGGTGTGCTACGGGCAGGAGTAGAGCGAAAACTATCGAGCACTATTGGATTTCGAGGGATCGCTCGTAAAATTATGATTTTTATCTTAGTAGGTGTAGCACATTTGATTGATACTTTTGTGGTACCTGACGCCAATGATGTTATTCGAACAGCAGTAATTTTCTTTTATATAGCAAACGAAGGCCTATCTATCATTGAGAATTCAGCTGCGTTAGGGTTACCTATACCAACGAAGCTGACAACATCGTTGAAACAATTACATAGAGAAGAAATAAATGAACAAGATGAGGAGGGAATATAATGGCAAAATTGTATCCAATTAAACAGGATTTAACCAAAGTGAATCGGGGAACCAAGGGTGCTAATCGTCCTCAGTGGATTGTTATTCATTTTGTGGGGGCAAGCGGCCAAGCACAAGCTAATGCTGATTATTTTAGATATACTTATCGATCAGCATCTGCTCATTACTTTGTAGACCCTGAACAAATTATTCAAGTAGTTAAAGATGATACTCCTGCTTGGCATATTGGTGATGGATATTCATCTGGCTTAGGCCAATATAATGGTTATCATCGTGTAGGAGCAACAAATAATAATTCCATTGGGATTGAAGGGTGCCAGGATACAACGACAGGAAAGAATGTGTGGTATTGGGACTTTCATCCTAAAACATATGAACAGATGTTGTTATTAACTAAGCACTTGCAAGAGAAATATAATATTCCAGACAGTCGAGTAATTCGTCATTATGATGCTTCGGGAAAAATGTGTCCAGGGAATTGGCAGTGGAACAATTGGGCAAAATGGCATCAGTTTAAACGAGATTTGGCTAACCTCGGAAAATCTGTAAAAGAAACTAAAGCCATGTCAAATTCGAAAGTGGAGGATGGCGTGGTGGCAGTTGGTAATACTTATAAGGTGCAAGTAGGAGATACACTTTCTAAAATTGCGAAAAATCACAAAGTAAGCGTTGATGATTTAGTTCTCTGGAATAATATTGAGAATAAGAATTTGATTTTTCCAGAGACTAAGCTATATGTGCAAGCACCTGATAAGATACAAAAAATTACTAACCAAGTGAAGCAGTTAGGTCAAGTTGTACCCTCTAAAGGTGAATTTATTTTTTCTGAAACCGTAAATGTTAGAAATCAACCTGGTGCCTATGGTAAAGTGCCGGCAAAGTATCAACCAGGTGAAAAAGTAAGTTTTGATGAGGTTGTTGAAGCAGGTGGCTTTATTTGGTTGAAATATGAATCTTATGAGGGGACAACTCAATATGTAAGTGCTGGAACGCCAACAGTTGCCTACGGACAATTTAATAAGTAATAGATTTTTTGCCTACATGATCATTTGGATCGTGTAGGCTTTTTTTATTTGGCCCAGTTTTTTGTCACTTCTCCTGGCTAATAGTAGCGGGAATTACTCAAAACCACTCTGAATGTCCTAGGAGAGGTGGAGGTGGTTAAATGCAACAAGCGATAACCAAAATTGAAGCGATGAATGAAATCTATTTTATTCAAAGTATGAAAATTATCCAAAGTATGTTGGATGCTGAAGTTATTAGCCAGTCAGAATTTAAAATCGTTAAAGCAAAACTGATAGAAAAGTATCAGCCGTACCTAGGAGAATTGATGTGAAAAACGTTGATGTATAGGTGTTTTAGAGGTAACATGTCACATGCGAAAGGAGGTGTCTCATGAAAAAAATTACTAAAATTAAAGGTACAGTAGTTAAAAAAGTCAGGAAAATAAGAGTTGCGGCTTACATCAGAGTATCAACATCAACCGATGCACAAATGGAGTCTTTTGAGGCACAGGAAGCTTATTATCAGAAACTATTTCAGGATCATAAGGAATGGACCCCTGTTGGTATTTACACTGACGAGGGAATATCTGGTACTTCTATGGTTAATCGAGACGGACTTCAAAGGTTATTGGACGATTGTCGACAGGGAATGATCGATCTAATCATTACGAAATCAATCTCTCGTTTTGCGAGAAATTTGACTGAATGCCTAGAAACTGTTCGAGAATTAAGTTCATTGGATGTGGCAATTCACTTTGATAAAGAAGGTTTGAATACTCAACAAATGGATAGTGAGTTATTACTGTCTATGCTTAGCGCATTAGCTGAAAGTGAGTCAAAGTCAATTTCTGAAAATAATAAATGGTCCTTTAAAAAGAGGATTGAGAACGGGAGTTATCGACACTCGGTAGCACCATATGGATATGATATATCTGATGGACAGTTGGTTGTAAATGAAGAAAAAGCATCTATTGTTATATCTATTTTCGCTTGGTACTTATCTGGTGATGGAACCTATGTTATTGCGAAGCGTTTGAATGATTTAGGAATTAAGCCAGATAGAGGTAAGGAGTGGCGTGATAATTCAGTGATGTATATCCTAAAAAATGAGAGGTATATCGGAGACGCATTGTTTCAAAAGACTTATACGGATGATAATTTTAAGAGACATTGGAATGATTTTGAAGTAGAGATGATGTATGTCGAAGGAATGCATGCCCCACTTATATCGAGAGAGATATTTGATCAAGTACAGATACTCATTGAAGAGCGTCGTGAACAAATTTTGAATAAGGATACCAAAGTATATAACAATAGGTATTCTTTATCTGGGAAAATTCAATGTAATCAATGCGGCGCAAATTTTGTCAGACGTACCCACTATATTTCTGGGGAAAGGAGCTATATTGCTTGGGCTTGTTCTAATCAATTAAAAAACCCTGAACTTTGTGGAATAAAGTTCATTAAGGAGTCTCATCTCAGAGTGGCTTTTATCACTATGCTTAACAAGTTGATTTTTGGAAGAAAAGAAATTCTTGAACAAACTATCCGAAAGTTAAGTCAATTAGATTCTAAGGCGGCTTCAAAAAGAGATAATTTGTCTGATGAACTAAAAGAGGTTCAAGATAAATTATATGAACTTACCAAGTTAGTTGAAGCTGACATTATTGATCAGGCTTTCTTTTATGAAGAAGAGAATCATTTGTTAAAAGAAAAAAGCGCATCTATGCAAAGTTACGTCGTATCGATTCAAAAGAGCATCAATATAGCTATCAGTTACAAGAATTAAAAGAATTATATTATGCACTGGACCGAAGGGAATACTTTACTCGATATGAAGATGATTTGATGGAACGATATGTCAAAAAAAATCATGTAGTTAGTCGAGATCAGGTTGTTTTTGAATTGACTTCTGGATTGAAACTAGCAGAAAGGGTGATGGTGTAATGGCACGACTTTACTTTGGTTATAAAATGGTTGATGGGAATATTGCGGTTGATGAGGTAGAAGCAAAGCAACTGCTAGAATTATTTCAATACTATATAGAAGGTGATGCAATTAAAACTGCTGGGAACAAAGCAGGGATTGATAAGTACCATGGTGCTTTAGGAAGACTTCTAAGACATGAAGTGTATTTAGGAACAGAGGTTTATCCTCAACTAATTAACCAAGAGCTTTTTGATCAAGTACAAGTTGAAAGACAAAAGCGTTGTAATCAGTTAGGTAGGAACTTTGAACCTAAAGAATGGAAAATTATTGTGCCTCAAAACTTCCAACGGAAAAAGGGAACAGTAAATAAGTCAAATCCGCTAGAAGAAGCAGAACAGTATTATCAATTAATCGAGGTGATTGAATGAAGGAGAAACAAAGTAATATCATTTATATCCCTGCCAGAAGAAGGATAAAAACAGATTCAGAAGACTCAAATAGAGGGAAGTTAAGAGTTGCCGCATATTGCCGAGTGTCTACTGAAAGTGAAGAACAAGCAGGAAGTTTTACGACCCAGGTTAATCACTACACGAATTATATTGGTAAGAATCCTGAGTGGCAGTTGGTTGATATATTTGCAGATGAAGGGATAACTGGGACAAATACAAAGAACCGAAAAGAGTTTAATCGGATGATTGATGAGTGTATGGCTGGAGAAATCGATTTGATTATTACAAAGTCCATCAGCCGGTTTGCGAGAAACACTGTTGACTGCTTAAATTATATTAGACAGTTGAAGGAGAAAAGAGTCGCTGTATTTTTTGAGAAGGAAAATATCAATACTTTAGACTCCACTGGTGAGATACTCATTACCATCATGGCATCTCTTGCTCAGCAAGAAAGTGAATCTATGAGTAAAAATATCAAGTTAGGATTACAATATCGATATCAACAAGGCCAGGTGAAATTTAATACAACCCGGTTCTTAGGCTATGATTCCGATGATGAAGGTACGTTAATCATTAATCAGGAACAGGCAAAGGTGGTCAGGCGCATCTTTAAAGAATACCTTGAGGGGAAAGGGACGGGACGAATTGCACGAGGCTTGATGAACGACAAAATCCCAACGGGATCCGGCAAACTAAAATGGTCGGGAGATAGTATTAACCGCATTATTAGCAATGAAAAATATATGGGAGATGCCTTACTTCAAAAAACCTATACTGTGGACTTCCTTACCAAAACGCGGGTGGAAAATGACGGGACAGTCCCACAGTATTATATCGAAGACAACCATGAGCCGATTGTTTCCAAAGAAACCTTTCATTTGGCTCAACAAGAAAAGGCTAGAAGAAGTAACTTATATTCAGGCAAACGAAAACAGAAGCGAGTGTACCAAGGAAAGTATGCCTTATCAGGCAAAGTAATTTGTGAACACTGTGGGGATATTTTTAGACGAGTAAAATGGAACAGTCGAGGAAGTAAAGCGACTGTCTGGCGGTGTGTGACTCGCCTTACTGACCATACGCAATGTCAGGCGAGAACGGTTAAGGAAGATCTCCTTCATGAAGCAGTATTAGAGGCGATTAATGAGTTCATAGGAGATAAAGGTAACTACTTGAAAGTTTTGGAGAAAAATATTACCCAAGTTCTTAATAACAAATACGATGAAACAGCGGAAGATGTTGATAATCAGTTACACGATTTACAAAAACAATTATATCAATTTGCAAATCAGAAAGAAGACTATGAACGCATAGCAGAGCGAATATTTAAACTTCGAGAAAGGAAACAGCAACTTTTAATTGAGAATGCAACCAATGAAGAGAAGCGGAGACGCTGGTCAGACATCAAAGCTTTTTGAAAACTCAGCACACTCGTCTGGAGGAGTATGGTGAGGGTTTGACGAATCGATTGGTCGAGGGAGTGGTCATTAAGGATGAATGTATTGAAGTCGAGTTGAAGACTAGGGACATAATTAATATTGACAAATAAGAGAGACATTGGGCTATGCAGTGATGCTGCATAGTTCTGTGTCTCTCTTTTTGCTATAATAGGTTCGAAACCTAAAACTCGCAAAATTATTAGAAGAATTATTTCGCACGTAAGGTAGTTTTTTTTGATAGATTAGGAGAATAAAGCGAATAATTATGAATAAATCGTGCGTGAATCGTGCGTGAATCGTGCAAAAAAATCAAGAAATAAATAAAGAATCCCTTTACAAAGGGCTCTTTTTAGAAAATAATCGTGCGTGAATCGTGCTAAAATAGAAAAAATAGAGGTATATAGATGGATAAAGAAAAATTATTAGAGTTAACCGAGGGAAAGAACGTTGAACTAAAAAAAGCAAAAAATAATGTTCCAGACTCATTCTGGGATACTTATTCTGCTTTCGCCAATACTGATGGTGGTCTTGTGGTATTTGGAGTGGATGAGAAAAATAATGAAGTGACTGGAGTAGATGATCCTTATAAACTAAGAGATGATTTGTTTAACTTGCTTAATAACACTCAAAAAGTTAGCGCAAATATTATTGAAGATGAAGATGTTCGAATTATAAATCTAGAGGATGGCACAAATGTCATTTTCGTTCATATCCCAGAAGCACCATATAATTTAAAACCAATTTATCTAAAGAATAACCCCCGGTTAGCATATGAGCGATTGGGTGAAGGCGATAGAAAGCTCTCAACAGAAAAATACAAAGCACTGGTAGTAGGCTCTCATGAAGTAACAGATAATGAGTTACTTAAAAATTATGATATAGGAGATTTAAATGAGGATGATTTAGAAGTTTATAAAAAATTGCTTTTTGATCAAACTAAAAATGAAAAATATCTTGAAATGAGTCATTAAGCAATGTTAATTGAAATTGGAGCTTTACGGAAAGATAGACAAGGCGATGGAAAATATTATATCACTACAGGGGGCCTGTTGTTTTTCGGTAAATTTCATGCGATAACTGATAGATACCCTGGTTTTCAACTTGATTATTTTGAAAAAGAGTCTTCTTTAGTGACAGACTGGGTTGATCGAATCTCTACAGGAGATGCAGCCTTCCCTGAATTAAATGTTTTTAGCTTTCTGAGATTGGCTATAGACAAATTAAAATTATCAATAAAGGATGAGTTTGTGCTGGATGAAAGCACGAAAATGCGATTGCCGTTCAAATCGGATTTGCTGACATCGGTGAGGGAGGCTCTGGTCAATTCATTAATGCATGCTTATTACGATTCCGATACTCCAATTAGAATTAATGCTTATCGGATTATTATGAATTTATAAATCCCGGAAAGATGAGAATAACTGTTGATGAATTCATTCATGGAGGAAACTCGAATATTAGAAACCATACCATGTCATCTATCATGCGCAGGATTGGAATTTCAGAAAAAGCAGGTAGTGGAGGTCCGCGTATTTTTGATGTTGCATCGAAATATAGATTAAAATTACCAGAAGTAATTAGAGAACAAAATCGAACAGTAGTAAGAATTTGGAAAGTCGATTTGGAAAAAACCTTTGAAACATACCCTGAAGAGCAGCAGAGAATACTGTATTATTTAGTCGAACACCAATCAATTAGTAGAAGTGAGGCTAATGAAAAATTGTCAATGGAAAATCATATGTTTAGAACTACCATTAACGATTTGTTAGAAAAAAATATGATTGATGTTATAGGTAAAGGTCGTTCAACAAGATATGTTTTTAAATTATCATCCCCTGAACAATCTTATGGTATGAAAAGATTATTAAGATTAATAGAAGATAATATAGTGCGCCGAGATTCTGAATAAGTGTTAACCAAACCAAACTCTCACAGCACCTAAATTAATCTATACCTGTACTCGAACGCACTCGGCTGGAAGAGTATGATGAGGCTTTGACGAATCGGTTGGTCAAGGAAGTTGTTATCAATGATAAATGTATTGAAATTGGTCTTTCCAGTATGGAAATAATTAGGATAGAAAAATAACAAAGCGGGAGTATAAATAATTAATTTAAAGGAGGCAAGATATGTCTTTATAGGATTTTATGAATCTAGTTAATAACATAGTTTTTTGGTAAAATGGTTTTAGAATTTATTCAGATTGGAGTGAAAACTTTTGAGTAATTTAAGTATAGCTGTAGTAAAAGCAAACTTCTCATAAAATAAACTATGAGGAGGAATTAATTTGAATTGTACAAGTATGTTTGTTGTAAAAATTATTCATTGTAGACCTGTTATTTAGTTAACGGCTATAATGAATATCATTCATTATAGCCTATAGAAAGGACTTATAATGAAAAGACAACAAATTAAATACACACAAAATTTTATTACTGCTAAAGAAGACATTGAAGGCATATTATCCTTAACTAATATCTCACAGAATGATTTATTATATGAGATAGGATCTGGTAAAGGACATTTTACAAAAGAATTATGCAAAATTTGTAAGGAAGTAACTGCCATTGAAATTGATACAAAGATGTGTGAGGCAACTAGAAAAAGAGTTGGAAATCAAAATAATCTTAACATTATTAATGAGAATGTTTTGTCCTATAATTTCCCTCATGACAAGGATTATAAAATATATGGAAATATACCTTACAACATCAGTACCGATCTTGTAAAAAAGATTGCTTACGAAACCTCGGCAAGCGACAGTTTTTTAATTGTAGAAGAAGGCTTTGCAAAAAGATTATTAGATATGAATCGAGCTTTGGCATTAATCCTTAGAAAAGATTTAGAAATATCAATCGTAAAAAATATTCCGAGAACAATATTTCATCCTAGACCTAGTGTTGACTCTTCACTAATTAGAATGAAAAGACTCAATAATTATATGACATCAAGAGATAGACAAATCTATGAGGATTTTGTGTATAGCTGGGTGAATAAAGATTATCGAAAATTATTTACTAAAAACCAAATTCGAAGAGTTAAACAAAATGTAAAGATTAATGATTTTAGTCAGGTCACATTGGAACAATTTGATAGTATATTTGAGAGTTATCAATTGTTTAATTAAATTTATAGATTATGATTCTTAAGTTTTATTCCTAATGTTGGCTAGACTATTGATATGTAGACAAACATAAATTCAGGCGGATTGCACAATGAGCAATTTTTAAGACATATTGATGAAAAGAGTGATGTATATTTGAAAAGCTCTACTAATACTAATATGAGCTGGATATAATCTTTTTGAAAGATTGATTGAAGAATTAGTTAAACATTAATCTTAACGAAAAATAGGAGAGACATGGAGCTATGCAGTGATTATGCATAGCCTTTGTCCCTCTTTAGTATTATTTTAAAGAAAATTTGTGTCATGTGTCGTATATAAATATTTACTTTGAAGGCACTTTTCAATAAAATTTGAGTGATAACAAGAAAACTTTGTGCAGATTACTTACCAGAAGAAGTAATTTCTTGTAAGGTTCTGTCTAGTCGATATGGAGGAGAAAAAGCATGAATTTAACAACAGAAAGAATGACCTTGAGAACTTTTAAATCACAAGATTTAAGAGATCTATTAGATTTTTATCAAGATGAAGAGGTTTGTAAATACTTGTTACATGAGCCATGGGATGATAGTACTTCTACTGAGTTATTAAATGAGAAAATAAATAATAATGAGCTTTCTGAAGCGAAGTTGTTGAACATAGCTTGTGTGTTAGAGGAGAAAGTTATCGGGGATATTTCTGTTTGGTACACCGATATGAAAGAAACGGTAGAAATTGGCTATGTTTTTAATCCTAAGTATTCTGGACGTGGATATGCAAGTGAAGCGGTAACGAGAGTGATTGGCTATTTATTTTCAGAACATAATGTTCATCGTATCCAGGCGGTGCTAGATGCAAGAAATTTTGCCTCAGCGAAATTATGTCAAAGAGTAGGTATGCGACAAGAGGCACACTTTATCCAAGATTATTGGAGTAAAGGCGAATGGACGGATAGTTACGTCTATGCAATTTTGGCATCTGAGCATGTAATCTAATTACCATCCAAACCACACTTCCAACATACTATTATCAATTAATACGTTAACCACCATACATGTTGAGTGTATAGTATTGATGGAAAAAGTAGCTGATTAAAACCTTGATACTATAAGGTTGTTAATGAAAATGATAAATTGATATGCTAATATTAGAAGGAGTAAACTTGATTTTTTGATTAAGAGACTCCTTTTTATTATTTTAAAGGGAGTTTGACTGTGGAAACAGATCAAAGAGAGTAAGGGGTTGTTAAGTTGAATACGAAAATTATGAACGAGTTAAATGATATATTATCATCTTTCGGAGATAAATATTTTATTGGCAATGAATTAAATAAAGCAAAAGTCATTCAAGATATTGACAGCTATGATGAAGAACTTATTATAGCTTTATTAAGCAATGAGTTAGTGAAGAAACATTATGCCAAACAAATTGGTGAGTATACTCTTTTAGAAACAAATAAGCTTATCGAAACCTTTGAAATGGATAACTATTGGATGGACTCCTATACTAATTATTCTAAGAAAATTGGTTTAACCGTAAATGGACGATTTTTAGATGAATCCACAGATGTGGTCTTGGATTTCCCGTATAAAGATACAGTATTGAAAGCTGGGATGTCTAAAGAAGATGTGGAGAAAGAAGACCTTCTTCCAAATGAACCCTTCCTTAATGAAGTAATTACTGCAGAAGAAATTGATACATTACTAGATAAGAAAGTTTTAGTGAACGCTAAGCGATATACAACTGAAGGTGTTCAGTATGCTACTGAGTTTTCTGAAGAAGATAATCTGATTTTGAAAGGGAATAACTTGCTTGGGCTGCATACATTGAAAGAAAAGTATGCAGGTAAAGTGAAATTAATTTATATTGATCCGCCATATAATACAGGTGGAGATTCATTTATTTATAATGATAACTTTAATCATAGCTCATGGCTTACATTCATGAAAAGCCGGCTAGACATTGCCCATAACCTGTTAAAAGAAGATGGATGCTTATTTATAAGTTTGGATGATAAAGAAGTCCATTATCTCAAAGTATTAGCTGATGAAATATTTGGTAGAGAAAATTTCATAACAAATATCTGTCATAAAGCTAGGGCATCTGTTTCGAATGATAAAATTATTTCTAATAGTCATAATCATTTATTGATGTATGGAAAAAACGAAAGAGAAATATTTAATAATAAATCAAATTATGGAATCCCAAATATATTAGAAGGGTTTAATCAAAGAGACGAAATTGGAGAGTATAAATTAACTCCGGTAGATGGACCTGGTGGCGCGCGGAAAGGGAATCCATATTATGAGTTCTTAGGTGTAAAAGGCTACTGGAGATATTCGAAAGAAACTATGCAAGAACTTTACGATGATAATCAAATAGTAAAAACGCAAAATAATTTACAAAGAAAATATTATAAAAAAGATGCACAGAAAAAGAAGAAGACACTTACAACTTGGTGGGATGATAATTTCTTAACATCCACTGCAACAAGGGAACTACAAAAACTATTTGGAGAAAAAGTATTTAATAATCCTAAAAATGAATATTTGTTGAGAAGGATAATTGAATTTACTACGGAAGAAAATGATATTGTCCTTGATTTCTTCATGGGCTCTGCCACAACCCAAGCAGTCGCCATGAAAATGAATCGCCGTTTTATCGGTATCGAACAAATGGACTATATTAATACCGTTTCTGTACCTCGTCTCCAAAAAATTATTGAGGGTGAACAAGGTGGTATTTCCAAAGACGTCAACTGGCAAGGCGGGGGTTCCTTCGTCTATGCCGAACTCATGGAAAAATCCAAAGGCTATTTAGAGTCTGTCTTAGAAGCCGAGGATACAGACAGCTTAAAACAAATTTACCAATTAATGTTAGAGAATGTTGATTTGGATTTCCGGGCAGATTTAGAACAAGTTCAGGAAATGCTAAATGATGCTATTTCGTTGGAAGATAAGAAGCGCTTATTAGTGAAGGTTATTGATAAGAATCAACTTTATTATAACTATTCTGAAATAGATGATGCGAACGTACGAGAATTAATTAGTGACAATGATTATGTCTTTAATCAGTCATTCTATAAGGAGGAAGAAATCGATGGCCAAGAAGATCAATAACAAAACTTTGCCACTTCCTCTATACGATGAATTACTTAAACTTGACCAGGATGTCTTTGTCAGTGCGACAGCTTATGAGTATCCAGCTTATTTGTCAGAAAATATGGTTCATACCTTTCGCTATTATCAAGAAGACGCTTTAAGATTCTTCCATTATTCACAAACTCTACCACAATTTCAATACCGTCGTCCTAAGCACGTGTTATTCAATATGGCAACGGGATCAGGTAAAACCGATTTAATGGCGGGTTTGATGCTTTATCTCTATCAAGAACATCATTATCAGAATTTTCTCTTTGTGGTGAATACGAATTCAGTTCTCAATAAAACGATTGACAACTTAACGAATTCTCAGTCTGATAAGTATCTCTTTCAACAGTCAATTGAAATTGAAGGAGAACGAATCCGAATTGAGAAAGTCAGTCAATTTCCAAGACAACCTCAAAAAAATGTTATTTATTTGAAATTGGCTTCTATTCAATCGGTCTTCAATGACTTATTTACTCAACGAGAGAATACGATGGGGCTAACAGATTATTCCCGTCATAAAATCGCAGTATTAGGAGATGAAGCTCATCACTACTCTGCCTCAACCAAGAAAGAGAAAGAGGAAGAAAAGTCATGGGAACGGGCCATTGATTTAATTTTGGAAGCCCATTCTGATAATCGTCTGTTGGAATTTACGGCTACCATTGACTTGGATAATAAAAATGTCTATACCAAGTATAAAGATAAGATTATTTATCGTTACACCTTAGACCGATATATTAGTGATCGCTTTTCAAAAAATGTCAAGCGAATCCAATCTAGTAATACGGACTTAGATAATATGATGAATGTCATACTTTTGAGTGAGTTCCGTAGACGCTTTGCTCTAGAGTTTTATGGCAGTCAAATTAAACCAGTGATTTTATTCAAGTCCCCTAAAATAGTTGATTCGAATGACGCTGAAGCTAAATTCAAGGAGTTAATTAATCAACTCACTGCCGAAAAAGTTGAGGAGTTTATCCGTTTCCGTACTCGTATTAGCGATGATGAACAAAGCGAAACCTTAAGTCGAGCTTATCAGTATTATTTAGCTAATGCAGATGAACTCCCTCATATCGTTCGCGAAATGAAGCGTCAATTTTCTCCAAGCCGCATCATTAATGCGAATGACAGCGACCGTGGCGCAGGTATGCTTGAGAAAGGTCAATATGAAGCCTTAAATAGTTTAGAAGGTCCTTCCAATCTCTATCGGGTTGTTTTCGCAGTGGCCAAACTGACAGAAGGATGGGATGTCCTCAATCTTTATGATATTGTGCGCATCTCTGATACTGAGAATGCCAAAGGAAATAAAACCTCTACAATGGCAGAAGCTCAGTTGATAGGAAGAGGGGCTCGGTATAATCCCTTTGAACTTGAAGGGGAAATTAGCTATCAACGACGGTTTGAAGATGATGGTCGAGATAGCTTGTTATTAGAAACCCTCCACTATCATACGGTAAATGAGCCGCAATACTTGAAGAACTTAGTGGCCGCACTTAACGAAATGAACTTGCCGACAGGAGAGGATAAGAAAAATCCGCTGCTCGATGTCAAAATCAAGCCATCCTTTAAGCGGACTAAGCTGTGGAAAGAAGGGGCTATCTATTATAATGAGAAGGTTGAAGTGGATGATTCTTATTACGATAACTTAGCCAAATACGGTATTGATAATCAATCGGATATTACAATTAATTGGAAATTTACTGCCAAAGAAGTAACCTATCAATCAAATCAGGTATATGAGGACTACCGAGACACGCATACAGTTGCAGTCGAATTAGACCGACGATATTTTGTTAAAGCGATGAATCGTTTAACATTTTATCATTATAGTAATCTCAAAAAGTATCTACCTCAACTAAAATCACGTGAAGCCTTCTTAGGTGAGCCATGGCTGAATATCACAAACAGAACACTGTATGCGGTGGTACCATCTATGTTTTCTAGGGAAGATTTCAAAGCAGAGGAAAAACTTGTAATATTAGAGCAGTATCTAATGGAAGTCGCTAAGAAAATTCAAACGGGTTATCAAAAAGCGATTGGAACCAATAAATTTATCGCTTACCCTATCAAAGAATTTGTGGCTGACTACCGCAAGCGCGTACCTAATTATGATACCAGTTCGATGCGGTTACTTGATAAACCTAACCCTCAACAAGTAAGCCGTCATATTATAAAAGAAGATTACTTTGTTTATGATTCTACGATTGTTAATCTAACTGAAAAGCAGTTGATTGATCGTATTGCAGAAAGAGTGAGTGAACTTAAAGAAGAATACGAACATGTTTACTTAATTCGTATGGACGAGAATATGCATCGGGAGTCTGTGAAAAGCGATGCTTTAAAGCTTTATCAATTTGGTGAAAAAGTTCGAGAGCGTCGTTTTGAAGCTTTTCAACCTGACTTTATTCTTTTGTTGGAGAATAGTGACCATTATCTGCAGATTTTCATTGAACCAAAAGGTATTAATTTATTAGAAAAGGAACAATGGAAAGAAGATTTATTAATGTATCTTAACGAGCATCAGGCAGATTTAGTATTTGAAGACCAAGTAGAAGGATTAGCTATAAAAGGTCTAAGGTTCTACACTATGAATGATGGTAGGGCAACAATGAAGCAATTAAGTGAAATCGCATTAGGCCATAACTTCAAAGGACTCAGTTATGAATAGTATTTGTTGACGAGCAAGCCAAATGCACACGAAACAATAAATGATATACAACAAATTACTTATGAGAAGAATATTTCCAAGGCTAAAAAATAATGGGCTATGTCAATTGAGACACAGCCTATTTTTGTTAAAATGGTAATTCTTCTCGTATCGTATAAGATTGATAATCAGTAAGTACTCCCGCTTTATAAAAGGCAGTTATTCTACCGCCTGTCTCACAGAAGCGTGCATTGCTTGGGTTTGCGTGTTGTTCTATTAATGCTTGAATTCCCCATTCATCTTCATCCAAATAACCTTCACAGTTATTAAATAAGTATAGGCCACAAATACGACAATGTTCAGCATCTTCAGAAAATTCTTCATTATGGCATCTAGGACAGATCTTCACTTTATATGTTTGTTTGTCAAACTCTACTCCATCTTTATAACACAAGGTGGGCTTCTCCTTTATATTGTCAATTTCTTCTAATTTTGATTTGAAAATAGTTTCTGAACCACAATCATTGCAGTAGTGTGCTATGGGTATATTTATAGAGGAACATTCTGGATTAATACACTTATTGAGTAACGTGTAGCCACAAATTCGACAGTAGGATGCGTTATCAGTTATAAGTGAATTATTACAATTAAACCATTTTTCACTGTGATTATTTGCGTGATTATCAGTATAAGAAAGCTTTTAAATCTTTATTTAAAAATAGCGACTAAAGATTGAATAGCTTGATCAATTTCATCAAGCTCTAGTCCACCATAACCTAAAATATAACTTTTGTCGAACCGGTTCTTTAATTTAGCGTAGTGGTTGACCGGTTGTAAGCGGATCTTATTTTCAGCTAGCCTAGCTTGAATCACGTGATCCGGTGGAATCTCACCCTCAATGTTAATAATAAAGAAAAGTCCAGCCCCTGCTTCCTTAATGGTTAGGGGGAGTTGGGTTTGGTTAAGCGCTGCTAAAACCGCTTTTTCCTTACGACGGTAATTAGTCCGCAGACTATTAATATATTTAGGAAAATGGTTAGAATTGAGAAAGTCAGTCATTAAATATTGCTCAAAGCTGGAAATACCACTGGTTTTTAATTTAGCTTGATGGAATTTCTGCATTAATTGATCGGGTAAAACTAAATAAGACATCTTAAAAATTGACCCCATACTTTGACGAAAGGCCCCTAATAAAATGACGCGCTCTTGGTCGTCCAAACTAGTCAAAGTAGGAATAGGACGGCCCTTAAGGCGGAACTCATTATAGTAGTCATTTTCAATAATATAACGGTTTTCTGCTTGATAGGCCCATTTTAATAAACGTTGACGTCGACGCATTCCCATGATAATGCCAGTAGGAAACTGATGGCTGGGAGTAGTAATCACGATGTTAGCTGAGGTAGTCTCCAAATCTTTAACTGAGAAACCATATTTATCAATCGGGATTCGAATCGTCTTTTGCTGATAGTCTGTAAAGACATCTAAATTCTTATAATAGCCAGGATCTTCTATGCCATAAATCCCATCTTCTAATAAGGCAAACAGAGTCTGTAAGCTAGCCGTATGACCAGCTGTGATGATGATATTATCAGCTGAAGTCATCACTCCCCGGTATTTGCGTAAATAATTAGCAATAGCCAAGCGTAAAGAGGGAACACCCAAGTCATCTTTTAAATTACAATTAACCACACTTCTTTCTAGAGCTTCGGGTGCATATTGCAATAATTTTTGGGGATTTAAAGTAGACATATCACGGTTGGCAAAATGAAAGTCGTAAGTATATTGGCTGGCTTTACTTATTTTAGAATGCTCATGTTTTACTGGCTTTGTCTCAATTTCATTAGAGGGCAACATATCAACTTCTAGTAAATCCACATAATAACCAGATCTTTCCCTCGGCACTATATAACCTTCATCAGTCAGTTGGTCATAAGCGTTAATGACCGTATTAAGACTGACTTTTAAATGATCTGCCAAGGCCCGCCGTGAGGGGAGTTGGTCACCACTTTTTAAATGTCCTTGGGCAATTTGCCGGATGACCTCATCGACTATTTGTAAGTAGAGATGTTGGTCTTCGTTAAAGTTCACCGTAATCATACTTTTCCTCCTCTCGTTTTATCCATTATACAATAGAAAACTATCTGGACCCATAAAAATATCCAATTTTGCATCTTAATAAACATCCAAAAGATTGATAAAGTGGAGACATTATTTATAAAGGAGCAATCAAAATGAAACTATCCATTGAAGAAGTACATAAACAATTAGCTGGTGGCGTCATCATGGACGTGGTAAATGTGGAGCAAGCTAAAATTGCTGAAGCAGCGGGTGCCGTCGCGGTCATGGCTTTAGAAAGAGTTCCTGCAGACATTCGAGCTGCTGGTGGTATTAGTCGGATGAGTGACCCTCGAATGATAAAAGAAATTCAAGCAGCAGTTTCTATACCAGTTATGGCGAAAGTAAGAATTGGTCACTTTGTCGAAGCTCAAATCTTAGAAAGTTTACAAGTTGACTATATTGATGAGTCAGAAGTCTTATCGGTAGCTGATCATCTTTATCATATTGATAAACACCCATTTGAGACACCTTTCGTTTGTGGAGCTAGAGATTTAGGTGAAGCTTTACGCCGTATTCAAGAAGGGGCTAAAATGATTCGTACTAAAGGCGAAGCAGGAACAGGGGATGTCAGTCAAGCGATTAGTCACTTAAGAAAAATCCATGAGCAGATCCGCTATGTGACTTCACTGCAAGATGATGAGCTCTTTAACCAAGCTAAGGAGTTAGGTGTCTCTTATGATTTATTAAAGCGAGTCCATGATACGGGTAAACTACCTGTGTTGAACTTTTCAGCTGGTGGGGTGGCAACACCTGCTGATGCAGCTTTAATGATGCAATTAGGTGCTGAAGGAGTTTTCGTTGGTTCAGGTATTTTCAAATCAGGTAATCCAGAAAAACGTGCCAAAGCCATCGTTGAAGCAGTAGCCAATTACAAAGATGCTGCCAAATTAGTCGAAATCTCAACTGATTTAGGCGAAGCAATGGTAGGTATTAATGAAGACGAAATTAAAGTCATCATGTCTAACAGGTAATCATTAAAAACAAGGGCTTCAAAAGTCAGTGGGATTGTTCTACTGACTTTTTTTATTTTGTCCTAGGCCGTCTGGGAGTTCCTCTTTCTTGGTGAGTTACTTAATACCACTCTGAATGGAATGTCAACAGTTTTTCAGACTCATTTCATGTTTAATACTGTAATGAAGAATGTGGTCTAAAACGGTTGTACCAATTGACAGAATCAAATAATTTTATTTCTAACTGTTCTGAGTTTTCAAATTTCATCTGTTTTACAAATTCGGTTTTCAATGCTTTTATCGATGCTCCTGCAACTGCAATATCTCCTCGATTTCAAGAGTCTTTAATACTTCATCTATCAATTTGTTATCAAATTCCTTAACTCTATCTGGATGAAATAGTGCGATTTGTTTTAGATTATGATTCATTTTATTATTTGCCTTCACCACTAAATTCACATGCTTATTTTTACCTGCACTGTAATCAATGAATTCTCTATTAAAAGTGCAATTTAATTGATTTTTCATTAGTTTCTTTTTGATGATGTTTATATTTATCTTTCGTCTGGAAACAGTGAACCCTTTTCATTTAAATTATGCTTAATTCATCTTGTAACAAAGCTTTTTCTATTCGAATTAAACTTATCTATAATCATATTTTATAATTTTAAATCATCATCTGTTTGGCTTTGAGTATTTCTTTTTATTGATTCTTAATAAGTATTTCTTGGTATTTTCAGGACTTTATGTATTGCTTATACTGAATATTGAAGTGCATTCTTTTGAATGATTTCTATGAGGCTAACTAGGCAAGACTAGACGAAGCAGCATCTGAAGAAAGAGTAATAGGAATTGATAAGCTGCTGTAGTTCTTCACGAAGCAGAGGTTGATGAAGAGAGAATCTTTAAATTAGAAGAGTATCAAAATCGGGTACACAGGAAATTTCAGAATGTGTTGTAAGGAGACTAAAACCTTGCAGCATATTTATTTATTAAAAGTGTTCATATGGCGAGAAACTTGGTGTTTAAGCAGCACTAAACTCAAAACAAAATCGAACAAAATATAGCTTTATTTTAATAAAGCCCTACAAAAAGCGGTTTATAGCACTTTACTAAACGATAAGAAATACTTTGTTGGTGGTTTGGATAGGGAGAAATTTAACCTGTTAATTGTTCGGGATCGAGTTCGTGACGGTCAATCAACAACAATGCGGTTGGTTGGGGATATCACTTTTAGTGAATAAGTCCTGATTGAATAAAGATCATACACCGACTTAACGAGGTGTATATTTCAACTGACAAATTAAAACATGTATTCAGAATGTATTCAAACATCGAGATTATACTAATGTTTGAATGTTTATAATTTAAACATTAAGTGTAGAGTTTTCTGGAAAAATGTTGTATAGTGAGTTTATCAATGAGGAGGACGAGTATGAATAAATATCAAAGACATGAAGAAATCATTCGGTGGGTGAATGAACAAGGAACTGTCAGAGTTTCAGAGATTGTGTCTCGCTATAATGTGTCAGATATGACAGTGAGAAGAGATTTAGAAGAGTTAGATGATCAGGGGTTATTAAAGAAAATCCATGGTGGAGCTCGTAGTAATAGTGCGTTTCAATATAAGGAAATCGCGCATGAAGATAAATTTGATAAGAATACGGACCAGAAACGATATATAGCTCAAAGGGCCTCTGAATTAATTGAAGAAGGGGATGTTATCTTCATGGGGCCAGGAACGACCACAGCTTTGTTAGCAGAGGAGATTCATCACCAAGCGCTGTCGGTTGTAACAAACTGCCTACCCATCTTTAATATTCTATTAAAGAAAAAGTCCGAGACATTCCATGTTTATCTACTTGGTGGTGAGATGAGAAGTGTCACACAGTCGTTTGTGGGTGAGATAACGAATATGTCTTTGGAGAATATGCGGTTCGGAAAGATGTTTTTTGGTGGCAATGGTGTTAAAGACGGGATTGTCATGACCGCATCTGTCGCAGAAGCCTATACTCAAAAGATGGCATTAGAGCACTCGGTAGAGAGGTATTTATTATTGGATTCGTCAAAGGTTGGGAAAGAGGATTTTTCTAAATTATGTCACTTATCTGACCTTACAGCGGTAGTTATGGAAGAATCTAACGAGGATAAAAATCAAGCAATTCAAGTATACACAGAATTAATCGTTTAACTAAATACATAATACTAAAGTGAACTCCTTCTAAACTCAAGTCAGTTGAGTTTGGAAGGAGTTTTTTTGCATATCAAAAAATCTTTTATGACAATAAAGGCGATTAAATCAACATCTCAACAATTAACAAACACTATACAAACAATTAATGTTTAAAAAGTGTTGACTTTTTAAACATTCATGTTATATTATATGCATAGTAAATCAGAAAGCGATTTCTACTATCGAACGGAAAAAGGCAAAGCAAAATTAGCAGACATAAAGGAGCAATAAGATGAAAGTTATATTGGGTGCGGATAGAGACGGTAAACAGTTAAAAGATATTGTGAAAGCCCATCTTTTAGATGAGAACTATGATGTAATCGACGTCAGTGAAGAGTTAATAGCTGACTTTGTAGATACTACTTTAGCTGTTGCGAAGAAAGTGAACGAAGAAGAGGGACGCTTAGGAATTGTCATTGATGGGTATGGCGCAGGGAGTTTCATGGTTGCGACTAAGATTAAGGGGATGGTTGCAGCTGAAGTCTCTGATGAACGATCTGCTTATATGACGCGTGAACATAATAATTCAAGAATGATTACCATAGGAGCCAATATTGTTGGACCTGAATTAGCAAAGAATATTGCTACTGAATTTTTATCTGCAGACTATGATGGTGGACGTCATCAAGTGCGTGTAGATATGTTGAATAAGATGTGTTAATTGAATTAACTGGAGGAGAAAAAATGAAAATTGCTATTGGATGCGACCATATTGTGACCTATGAAAAGATTGCTGTAGTTGACTATTTAAAGAAACAAGGCTATGAGGTCCTTGACTTTGGAACATATGACAATGTCAGAACACACTATCCTATCTACGGGAAAAAGGTGGGTGAGGCTGTAGCGAGTGGTCAAGCAGACCTAGGGATTTGTATCTGTGGTACTGGTGTAGGAATTAATAATGCAGTAAATAAGGTAGCAGGTATCCGTTCAGCTTTAGTTCGAGATATGTCAACAGCTATCTATGCGAAAGAAGAATTGAATGCGAATGTAATTGGTTTCGGTGGCAAGATTACAGGTGAATTACTCATGTGTGATATCATTGATGCTTTTATTGCAGCTGAATATAAAGAAACAGACGAAAACAAAGAATTAATTGCCAAGATTAGCCAATTAGATCATGCAGAAGTAGACCAAACAGACCCAGATTTCTTTAAGGAATTTCTTGAAAAATGGGACCGTGGTGAATACAAAGATTAGATGAAGAGGTGACCTTATGTCAATCTTAACTGTTACAATGAATCCATCCGTGGATATCGCCTATCAATTACCAACATTCAATCTAGATGATGTCAATCGAGTGAGTAATGTGAATAAGTCAGCAGGTGGTAAAGGTTTGAATGTAACCAGAGTCTTAAAAGAAATAGAAGAGGATCTCACGGCAACTGGATTAGTAGGAGGAGATCTTGGGAATTATATTAAGACTCAATTAGATCAAAGAGCTATTCATCATGACTTTTACCAGATTAAAGGAGAAACAAGAAACTGCATTGCTATCTTACATGAAGGAATGCAGACAGAGATTCTTGAATCAGGTCCGACTATCTCAGATGTAGAGGGAGAAGCCTTTAAAAAGCATTTTGAAAGCTTGCTGAAGGATGCTGAAGCTGTGTCAATATCGGGTAGCACTCCTAAAGGGTTAGTGACAGATTACTATGCGGAACTCATTATGATTGCTAATGCTAAAGAAGTTCCAGTTGTATTAGATACCTCCGGAGAAAGTTTAAGACAAGTTCTATTATCAGAACATAAACCAAAAGTCATTAAGCCTAACGTAGATGAATTATCACAACTACTGGGCAGAAAATTAGATAAAGACTTAAATCTATTAAAAGAAGCACTGCAAGACAGCTTATTCAATGGAGTAGAGTGGATTATCGTTTCACTTGGTTCTGAAGGTGCTTTTGCTAAACATAAAGATTTGTATTACAAAGTAGACATTCCAACCATTGATATCGTGAATCCAGTTGGATCAGGTGATTCGACTGTTGCAGGAATCGTATCGGGAATCATTCGTAATTATGACGATGTGGCACTATTGAAACATGCGAACGTCTTAGGAATGTTAAATGCTCAAGAAGAAATAACCGGCCATGTTAATCTGAAACACTATGAGGCCTTATTCAATAAAATTCAAGTTAGAGGAGTATAAAAATGACTAAACTAGATTACCTAAACAAATTGACTGATGATAAGGGCGTTATCTCAGCCCTAGCCTTTGACCAACGTGGTGCGCTAAAGAGAATGATGAGTAAGTATCAAAGTGAGGAGCCAACGATTGAGCAGATTGAACGATTGAAAAAAATAGTATCAGAAGAACTTACGCCATATGCATCATCTATCTTGCTCGATCCAGAATATGGCTTGCCAGCTGCGAAAGTACGTGATGATAAAGCAGGATTATTACTAGCCTATGAAAAGACTGGATATGATGCTACCACGACTGATCGTTTACCAGATTGCTTAGTGGAATGGTCAGTAAAACGTATAAAAGAAAAAGGAGCAGATGCAGTTAAGTTCCTACTATACTATGATGTAGACGGAAATGAATTTGTTAACCTTCAAAAACAAGCTTATATGGAGAGAATTGGTTCAGAATGTATCGCAGAAGATATTCCATTCTTCCTTGAAATTCTTACATATGACGAAAATATTGAAGATAACGGGAGTCTGGAATTCGCTAAAGTGAAAGCGCATAAAGTGAATGGTGCGATGGAAGTATTCTCACAAGATCGCTTTGGAGTTGATGTGCTTAAAGTGGAAGTGCCAGTGAATATGAATTATGTAGAAGGATTTGCGAGCGGAGAAGTATTACATACTCAAGAAGAAGCCAAAGCTGCTTTTAAAGCACAAGATGCATCAACATCTCTACCTTACATCTATCTAAGTGCGGGTGTAAGTGCTAAGTTATTCCAAGATACACTAGAATTCGCTTACGAAGCCGGCGCGAGATTCAATGGTGTATTATGTGGGCGTGCAACATGGGCTGGAGCTGTTCAAATCTTTATTGAACAAGGGGAAGAAGCGACACGTGAATGGTTACAGTCAGAAGGAAGAAAAAATATAGAAGACCTGAATGAAGTTCTTAATCATACAGCAGTACCTTGTGACTTTGGGTTATAATAGAGATATTCTGAAAAAAGGAGGAACTAACATGAACAAAGATGAAGTGGGATTGATTGGCTTCGAAATTGTTGCCTATGCAGGAGAAGCGCGTTCTAAACTATTAGATGCCTTGAATAAAGCAAAAGATGGCGACTTTGACGGAGCTGAGAGACTTGTAGCAGAAGCTGAAGAAGCGATAGTTGGTGCACATAATGCTCAGACTGATCTCCTTGCTAAAGAAGCATCTGGCGAAGAGATTGAATACAGTGTCATTATGATGCATGGTCAAGACCATCTGATGACGACCATACTACTTAAAGATCTAATTAATCACTTAATTGGATTTTATAAGAAAGACTAGGGTAATGCTATGAATAAATTAATAGCTCAGATTGAAAAAGCCAAACCATTCTTCGAGAAAATTTCTCGTAATATCTATATCCGTGCTATCCGTGATGGTTTCATCGCGGGTATGCCAGTCATTCTATTCTCTAGTATATTTATTCTATTAGCCTATGTACCAAACGCATGGGGATTCCATTGGAGTACCGAAGTTGAGAATTTCTTAATGGTACCTTATAACTATTCTATGGGAATTTTAGCTTTCTTTGTGGCTGGGACGACGGCAAAATCATTGACCGATTCTATGAATCGAGACATGGAAGCAACGGATCAGATAAACTATATCTCAACCATGCTAGCAACGATGGTAGGTTTCTTGTTAATGGCAGCGGATCCTGCCCAAGAAGGTGGATTCTTAACAGAATTCATGGGAACGAAGGGCCTAATCACTGCATTTATCGCTGCATTCGTGACGGTCAATGTTTACAAAGTAAGTGTGAAGAATAATGTAACGATTCCAATGCCAGAAGAAGTGCCACCAAATATCTCTCAAGTATTCAAAGATTTAATACCTTTTACTTTCTCAGTGGTGATTCTTTATGCGGTTTCGTTATTTGTAAGAAGTACTCTGGGCGTGAATGTGGCTGAATCTATTGGTACTTTACTTGCACCTTTATTCCAAGCAGCAGACGGTTACTTGGGTATTACAATTATCTTTGGTGCGTATGCATTCTTTTGGTTCATTGGGATTCATGGTCCTTCAATTGTTGAGCCGGCTATTGCGGCAATTACCTATGCAAACATTGATGTGAACTTACAATTACTTCAAGCAGGGGAGCATGCGGATAAGATCTTAACGTCTGGAACACAGATGTTCATTGTCACAATGGGTGGTACTGGTGCGACGCTTATCGTTCCATTCATGTTTATGTGGCTGACTAAATCGAAGCGTAATAAAGCCATAGGGCGCGCATCTGTAATACCAACATTCTTTGGGGTGAATGAACCTATCTTATTCGGAGCACCAATCGTCTTGAATCCTATATTCTTTGTGCCATTTATCTTTACACCAATTGCCAATGTGTGGATTTTTAAATTTTTTATCGATGTATTTGGAATGAATAGTTTTACAACGAACCTACCTTGGACGACACCAGCACCGCTAGGTATTTTATTAGGAACGAACTTCCAGATCTTATCCTTTATCCTGGTTGCAGTCTTAATCATCGTGGATGTCTTAATCTATTATCCGTTCGTGAAGGTCTATGACCGTCAGATTCTAGCGGAAGAAGAGTCAGGTATATCGTCATCTGAAGAATTGAAAGCCAAAGTTGAACAGAACTTTGATACACGTAAAGCTACTGCTATTCTTGAGAAAAGTCAGGTAGAAGAAACTACGGCAGCGAAAGAAGAGCCAAAAACAGCAGATAATTTAACAGAACCAACTAATGTACTAGTACTCTGTGCGGGTGGTGGAACGAGTGGTCTTTTAGCCAATGCCTTGAACAAGGCAGCCAAGGAATATAATAGCCCAATTAAAGCAACAGCCGGAAGCTATGGAGCTCACCGTGAGATACTTCCTCAATATCAATTTGTTATTCTAGCCCCACAGGTAGCTTCTAACTTTGAGGATATGAAAGCAGAGACGGACAAGTTAGGAATTAAACTGGCTAAGACAGCCGGAGCTGAATATATTGCATTGACGCGTGATGGAGAAGGCGCTTTGGCGTTTGTTGAAGAAAATTTACAATAAGGAATCGGGGTTAATTAATGAAAACATTACCAAAGAACTTTATTTTCGGTGGGGCAACTGCAGCTTATCAAGCAGAAGGAGCCACCAAGACGGATGGCAAGGGACCTGTTGCTTGGGATAAGTATCTGGAGGATAATTACTGGTATACTGCGGAACCTGCAAGTGATTTTTACCACAAGTATCCCGTTGATCTTCAGCTTGCGGAAGAGTTTGGTGTGAATGGTATTCGAATTTCTATCGCTTGGTCACGTATCTTTCCAACAGGGTATGGAGAAGTGAATGCAAAAGGGGTTGAGTATTATCACAATCTATTTAATGAATGCATCAAACGAAATGTTGAGCCTTTTGTAACTCTCCATCATTTTGATACACCGGAGGCACTCCATTCTAAAGGTGACTTTTTGAACAGAGAGAATATCGATCATTTTGTCGATTATGCAGATTTTTGTTTTAAAGAATTCACTCAAGTAAAGTACTGGACTACTTTTAATGAAATCGGGCCGATTGGGGATGGGCAATATCTGGTTGGTAAATTCCCACCGGGTATCAAGTATGATCTAGCTAAAGTCTTCCAATCACATCATAATATGATGGTTGCCCATGCAAGAGCGGTCAAATTATATAAAGAAGCGGACTATAGCGGTGAGATAGGTGTAGTGCATGCCTTGCCAACTAAGTATCCTCTAGACCCAGATAACCCTGAAGATGTACGTGCGGCAGAGTTAGAGGATATCATACATAATAAATTCATTCTAGATGCGACTTATCTTGGAGAGTATTCTAAGGAAACAATGGATGGTGTGAATCACATACTCGCAGTGAATGGTGGACAATTAGACTTAAGAGATGAAGACTTTGAAACTTTAAAAGCTGCCAAAGATATGAACGACTTCCTAGGAATTAATTATTACATGAGTGATTGGATGCGCGCCTTTGAAGGTGAAACAGAGATTACACATAACTCTAAAGGAGATAAAGGTGGATCTAAATATCAGATTAAAGGTGTCGGTCAACGAGAATTTGATGTTGATGTTCCTCGTACTGACTGGGATTGGATGATTTACCCTCAGGGCTTGTATGATCAGATTATGCGCGTTAAAAAAGATTATCCGAATTATAAGAAAATCTACATCACAGAGAATGGATTGGGCTATAAGGATGACTTTGTTGATGGAACTGTCTATGATGATGCTAGAATTGATTATGTGAAACAACACTTAGAAGCCATTTCAGATGCAATACGAGATGGTGCTGTGGTTGAAGGGCACTTCATCTGGTCTCTCATGGATGTTTTCTCTTGGTCTAATGGCTATGAGAAACGTTATGGTCTGTTCTACGTAGATTTTGAGACACAAGAACGCTACCCTAAGAAGAGTGCCTATTGGTACAAAGAACTTGCAGCTACTCAAGAAATTAAATAATGACCTAAAAGGGAGACTCGGGTCTTCCTTTTTTTAATATGTCGATTAAGTAAAATAGAAAGGATAAGGTGTACGGAAGCAAGCATCCGATATAAGGAAATATTGCTATATTATATGTGGCTAACTTATTTGATTTCTTAATAAAATGTATTAATGATTAATAGAAAGACATTAATGATAAAATTATCATAATGATAAAATTTATAATGGCAGTAAATACGCACAATCACCCTATCAAAATCAATTCATAGCTTAAGGTCGACACATGTTTAGTCAGTGACACTACTTAAGAGGAAACGTTAGTTTCGAAGAAGTAGATGTCCTACGCATGCACGGTCTTTCCAAGAAGACAAGCAAAATGAGAAAGCTGAGTGGCTGAAATGTTTTATGTTTAATAGTATAATTCATGAGGGAACAAAGCTACTATATAAACGTTGGTTTAGAAAGCATGTGCACCATGTGAAAAAAATAAGAAAGTTGGATGCTATACATGAAGCAATTTATTAAACATTCTCCCTTGGCTTTGGCCAAGTTGATGTGTTTATGTGAAAATCACCATTTCTAATAAACATATTGAAAGGGGATACTTATGGAAAAAATTATATCTTCAACATTAGTTTTTATTTCTACGTCCATCGATTATTTGGTTGTTTTAACGATTCTTTTCTCTACCATGAATACTGGTAAACAACGTTCAATTTATATTGGTCAATATATTGGAACGGGGTTGCTGGTTGGCTTTAGTCTCATTGCAGCGTACTTCCTGAATTTTATTCCACAAGATTGGGTGATTGGTTTACTTGGTTTACTTCCTTTGATTCTGGGGATTCGGTCTATATTCATCGATGAAGATGTAGATGAAAAGGACTTGGAAGAAAAGATGTCGCATAGACAGTCAGAAGTTGCGAGTGTAGTTGCTCTGACCATTGCTCTTGGTGGAGATAATTTAGGGATTTATATTCCTTACTTTACTGGAATGGCCTTTCATGAAGTCGTGGTTGTGATTCTTGTTTTTATCATTGGGATTTTTATCTTATGTTATTTATCCAAACGATTGGCTTCGGTTCCTATGATTGGTGAAGTTGTTGAGCGTTACGAAAAAGTCATCGTACCAGTCGTTTTCATCGGATTGGGTATTTTTATTCTATTAGAGAATGGTACGATTCAACATCTTTGGTCACTGATTGCATAGGATTTTAAGCAACTTCACGGATAGTAGAATTTATCATTAAAATGAGGCTGGGACAAAAGGTCCTGGATTCTAAAATAAAAGAGAACCTACATTTTCTGTCAAAGAATTTGTAAGTTCTCTTATTTTATTACCTTGTTTTTTGCATATTTCTTCAGATTGTTGGCCATCAAGACCAACCCAATGTCTGTTTTTACCTTCGATTTACCCCTTAGGTTAAATCGTGTGAATCCTAAATTAGCCTTTATCTGGCCAAAGACTGGCTCAACATCAATCTTTCGTTTGGCAAAGATTGTTGAACCTTCTTTAGATAAAAGCTTTTCTGCTTCTGTATTTTTCAAAATTTGATACTTCTCATTATAGTAAAGCGCCTTTTGCGGCGCATTCTCTGGATCTGTTGGTTTATAAACCGCTACTTGAGAAGTATAGCCACTCAATTTATTTCTCCGTTTGGATTGATGGCTGTAGTAATAGATCGTACCGTCTGGGTGCGTAAAGGTCTTTTCTTCTTCATTATAAACCCAATTTCCTAAGTTTTTATCTGATGTTTTGTGTTTCTTTTTTTGGTCTTTATCAAATCGGTTGTATTTAATAAGATGGTCAATATCATTATCGTCTAAGTAAGTTAAGTTTTCTTCACTACCGTACCCTGCATCAGCTACAATGCGTTTAGGTCGATGAGGAAAGGTTTCGATAAAAGGTTGTAGCGTCCGTGTATCCGTCGGATTCGGAAAAACATCATAATGAAGAACAAATTGATTTTCTGTACCAATCTGAATATTATACCCGGCTTTCAACTGACCATTCATCATAGGGTCGTCTTTCATTCGCATAAACGTCGCATCAGTATCTGTTTTTGAGTAACTGTTTCGACCATCGAACGTCTCAAACTGTTGATGATACTTTCGTTTTCGAGGCAGAAAATCCTGGCTCACTTTCCGATGATGTTTCTTGAGGCGACGACGAGCTTGTTTACGAGGATCTGGTCCTTTTACAGGATTCTCTTCAATATCTTGTGACAGTTTTTCAACTTCTTCTTCAATTAGTTCGGTAATCTCTTGAAGCATAGACTCTTCCAATTCCAACTCTTCATCGTATTGAATACCTGCATCAACCATCGGTTGAATTTCTTCAAAGTAATATTCACGAGCAGATGTTTTCAGACGTTCCGCAAATCTTTCCGTTGCTTTTCTCCAGACAAAAGTATACTTATTGGCATTGGCTTCAATCTTCGTCCCATCAATAAAGACATTCTCTAAAGTGATTAGTTTTTCCAATTTTAATTGAATTGTAAATTCGATAAATATATTCTCTAAAAGACGACTACAGTTGTCAGAAGAACGAAATCGATTAATCGTGCGATAGCTAATCACTTGTTGGGCAACAAGCCATTGCATCGGTAGATTTTCTTCCATCATTTCTTCAATCTTTCGACCACTAAAAATACCTTTACTGTAAGCATAAAGAAGAGACATGATGAGTGGTTTTGGTGATAGGCAGGACGACCGTCCTGAGTCTCAAAAATTTTAAAGTAATGATCGTCCAATGAATCGACAAAGTTATAGATAGAAAAAACAATATGGTTGGGATCAATACAAGTAGATAATTCTAATGGAAGTGAAGTTTGATTCATGTTATAATGTACGTACATAAAAAGCACCCCTTTAATGTTTAGTGTCTATTTACTAATATTATATCAGGGTGCTTTTTGTATGCCTAATTATATATAGCAAAAACGACGAGAAAATTAGTTAATCTAATTTCTCGTCGTTTTTATTTAGTGGCTTTTGTCCCAGCCTCATATAACACAACCGAAACATCAGAGAGGCACAAAACGATGCAATATCATTTGCATCATTTTGTGTCTCACTTTTATATATAGTTTAACAATTATGGACCGCAGCTTTCTTATTCTTTAAATGTGTAATGTAAGATATACACAAACATTTAAGAAGAAGTTTGGTAATATATGTAAGAAGAGAAAAAAGGAGACATGATTTATGCAACATTCATATAAATATATAATATTAGGTGGTGGGATGGCTGGTGCCAATGCCGCGATGGAAATTCGTAAAGTTGACCCAGAAGGGACATTATTAATCATCACACAAGAAACTGACAAACCCTACTATCGCCCTCCATTAAGTAAAGAATTTTGGACAAACGATGATTATCCTAAAGATAAAATCTTTTATAAGATTGATAAAGATTCATCGATTGATATATTGACTGAGACTTCTGCAACAAAAATTAATGCCCAAGAGCAGACAGTTGAAGTCGACAGAGGTGATGTTTATCAATATGATAAGTTGCTTTATGCTATTGGTGGAACACCAAAATGGATTGAAGGACCTGAAAGTGAACGAGTTCTTGCCATTCGAAACTTAGAGGACTACCGAGCACTACGTCGACTGACGCATCCAGGAACTAGTGCAATTATAGTGGGTGGCGGTTGGATTGGTGCGGAATTAGCTGCAGGCTTGAAAGTTAATGATGTAGATGTAACGCTCATATTCCCTAATGAGATATTAAATGAAAAACGTCTGCCATACATGCTTGCGAAGAAATTCAATCAACGTTTTGTTGACTTAGGAGTTAAGTTAATTAATAAGGCTCGAGCTGATTATTACAGTGTTGATGGTGAACAAGTGACCCTTATGTTAGAAGATGGTCGTGAATTCACAGCTGATATACTAATCTTGGGTATAGGAATCCAACCTAATATTGAGTTAGCTAAAGCTGCCGGATTAGAAGTAGGGAATGGGGTTATTGCTGACCAATACTTACAGTCCTCTAAGCCAAATATCTACGTCGCAGGAGATGTGTTGAGTTATCCCGATGTGATTATTGGGCGCAATCGTTTCGAGCATGAGGAGCAAGCCGAACTATCTGGACGTACTGCAGGTCGCAATATGACTGGAGCCAAAGAAGCTTACGATCATGGTGCTCCACTCTCTTATACGGATGTCTTAGATATTTCTATTGAAGGTGTTGGTGAGATGAGCCGTAATCGTGATGATGCGATTATCGAAGAAGTTGCTGGTGGTTATATTGTTTATTATCTTTTTAAAGATAAGCCATCAGGCATTCTCACTTATAATGTGAAAGTAGATATGAACAAAGCTCGTGACATTTTAGCGAATCCACCAGCAACTTCAGCCGAATTATTAGGAATGTTGAAGCCGATTTAAAACAAACTAACGTAATTTAGGTCAATAAAATTCAATCAATTTTATCAGGAGGCTAGAGAAGATGAAATATACCAAACTAGGTAATACAGATATTGAGATTTCTAAGTTATGTCTTGGTTGTATGGGATTTGGTAAAGCAGGATTAATGCATGATTGGATATTGGACGAGAAGCAAAGTGAAGCAATTATTAAACACGCTTTAGATTTAGGAATTAACTTTTTTGATACAGCCAATGGATATTCAGAAGGTACGAGTGAAGAATATTTGGGTAAAGCAATAAAGAATAATGTAGCTCGTGATAAAGTTATTCTTGCTTCAAAAGTATATTTCAATGAAGGTCGTCTTTCGAAAGAAGCCATCCATCGAGAGATTGAAGGAACACTTAAAAGATTGGGGACAGATTACTTAGACCTCTATATTATTCATCGCTTTGACTATGTTACGCCGATGGAAGAAACAATGGAAGCACTATATAGTCTGGTTAAAGCTGGGAAAGTAAGAGCATTAGGGGCCTCCGCTATGTATGGTTATCAGTTCCATAATATGCAAATCATTGCTCGTGATAATAATTTTACAGCTTTCTCGTCCATGCAAAACCATTATAATTTGTTATATCGAGAAGACGAAAGGGAACTCATTCCAATTAGTAAGCAAATGAATGTCTCACTTACACCCTACAGTCCACTGGCGTCTGGACACCTTGCGAGAGCTGAATGGCGATCTGATTCGTTAAGAAGTAGAACCGACCGTGTTGCCAAGGGCAAATATGACCGCACAGAAAAAGAAGACATGGTCATTGTAAGTAGAGTCAAAGAATTAGCTGAGAAATACAATTGTCATATGTCACAAATTGCCTTTGCATGGTTGTGGAAAAAGGGTGTAGTTTCACCAATTGTTGGAGCGACTAAGGCTCATTATCTCGATGATGCCGTCGGCGCACTAAGTGTTAAGCTCACTGCAGACGACATGGCTTATCTGGAAGAGAAATATATCCCACACCCAATTATCGGAGCACTTGATAAAAATCCTGATGAAGGTGTTATTTTAGTGGGTGAGAAAAAATAGACACTTAAAATAAAATTCCTTACCTAGAAAGTTTAAATAATCACTTTACTTATAAGTCAGTATAATAAATTTATACTGGCTTTTTTGACGTGGAATAGAAATTTGTATATATAGTATCTAGTTGCGCCATGTACTTGTGTTAGTTGTCGTCCTGTGAGTTAAGTTGCGCCATGTGCTTGTGTTAGTTGTCGCACTGTGAGTTAAGATGCGTTATGTGCTTGTGTCAGTTGTCGTACTGTGAGTTAAGATGCGCCATGTGCTCATGTTAGTTGTCGTACTGTGAGTTAAGTTGCGCCATGTGCTTGTGTCAGTTGTCGTCCTGTGAGGTAAGATGCGCCATGTGCTCATGTCAGTTGTCGTCCTGTGAGTTAAGATGCGCCATGTACTTGTGTCAGTTGTCGTACTGTGAGTTAAGATGCGCCATGTGCTCATGTTAGTTGTCGTCCTGTGAGATAAGATGCGTCATGTGCTTGTGTCAGTTGTCGTACTAGGAGCAGAGTTGCGCCATGTGCTTGTGTTAGTTGTCGCACTGTGGGGTAAGTTTCGCCATCTGTCGTCTTAGATGTCATCCAATTAGTTTTCAATGACTTCTGTATCCTTAAATTGTAATTCAAGGTTATTTCCTTCCAATTGTTCCAGGTTTCGCTACTTTAGTTATTAGTTCCAGTCTCGTGACTTCTCGGCCAAAACACATAGACTTCACAGTGTGCAGTGAAACGAATATTGAGGGCTTTGAAATGCATGAAAAACAAGCAGAAATAGCTAATACTATACCTAAAATTGAGCCTTACGGAAGTTTACTTTCAGTAAATATTAGAAAGTTTGAAGTACTTGGTGTTAAAGAATCATGGGGAAAACAACATCTTAACCTATCTGCTAAACCAATGGATGCTGAAGTTAAAATATTAGGTGGTAGTCATTTACTTTAACTCACCTCCCATGTTGCTGTTGCTAGAAATAGTGAACTTTACTTCAAAGCTAGCTAATAATTAGTCGTCTTAAAACTTTTGATCTTTCTGATTCATAATAAAAATCTCAGTACTGTACCTATTGTTACAGTGCTGAGATTTCTTAATCATTTGATTTTCTTATAATCTACGTCCGTATATGTAAAGTCAAAAAGTAGATCTACAATGGCATTATACTGTTCCTCGTTCATGCTTTTTTTGAAACAATCATGATCATTAATACTCGTATTGTTGTTACAACAAATACATGTCCTTCCTAAATGCGCTCCTTTTTGAGGCCCGTGTCTGCACACTAAAAATATCCAATCATGTTCTTTAGGATCCCCAGAATTGAATGTGCGAAATCTCAAATGCGGCGTGATATCCAATTTGTCTAAACCTTCTAAAAATTCATTCAAACTAACTTTCTTTTCTGATAACAATCTAACCACTCCTGTTATTTTATTCAATTAAAGAAGCACAACGAGATTCGTCGTACCAAATAACTGGGTTAGACTCATCTTTCTCTTTCGAGTTGGATTTAGCACCTTGCCTAACGGTAGGTTGCTGAAGCTTCATCGGGCCAATTCCCTCTGCTTGCTCTGGATAAGTTGTGATTTTTAATTGTGTAGCTACTCTATCATAAAGATTTGTTTATTACAAGCGGATTGAACTTCTTGACATGTATAGTTGATGCTTTCGAGGAAGGTATTAAAGTGAGAAAACCTACATTACCATTGACAGCAATAACTTATCTTATGCTATTAAGTTTAGCTGAGACGCTCAGTTAGATCGGTTTCATGAAGTTGATGACACATTTGTTCAGGTTTCGCGCATTGACTTTCGAAAATTTGAGGATTAAGAATCTTACACAGATTACATCACATTATATGAACATGACGGTTGAAATCATAATTATGGAAGTCGTGAACATGGTCTACATTTTTTTATGCAAGATAAAGTAGAAGTTCTTACTGACTAATACTCAGATTAAGGTTCTAGAGCCCAGTTGTACTAAAGTATTGAGAGTATATGTTTTTTACCTATTTTAATCAATGCTGAATTACGTGATGTTTTTCATATCAATAGCTTTAAATCAGCCTACATGACTCCAAGGCTTTGAGAAATGACTAGGATTGATTTTTGGACAGCCTTTGCATCTGAGGCACCATTTGCCTTATTCCGACTTTTTACGAGTTGGCTACTAGTCTTTCCGATTATGACATTTCTAATTGGATCAGTGGTCAATTGATATCGATATAAGAAGTTAGAAGCTAAAGAGGTATAGATCATAACAAAAGAACTGACTCAAATAAGGGAGTCAGCTCTTTTATTACTTATGTGTAAATATATTAATGTTCATTAGGATCATCAATCGCATCTTGATGAGTCTCGTGTACTGTTCCAGGTAGATGGTCTGGACCAGCGTATACAGTATATAATTTTAGAGGTTCGTTTGAGTCATTAATAACATTGTGCCAAACATTGGCAGGAACAAAGATAGCATCGTCTTCATAGACTTCTTGAGTGAAGTCTAAGTTATCTTCAGTTGGCCCCATCTTACAAATTCCTTGGCCACTTTCAATGCGTAAGAATTGATCAATGCCTTTGTGTTGTTCTAATCCAATATCATCACCAGGTTGAATTGTCATCACTGTGACTTGTAATTTATCACCCGTCCAAAGAGTAGTTCGATAGTTTTGGTTTTCAACCGTTGCTTTTTCAATATTAACGACATAAGGCTCTTTACCGTGATCAGTGAAATCAATTTCTCTAGACATTAAAATCTCCTCCAGTTATTTAAAATTATTCTAATTTAACTATACTACTTAAAACGTTAGCATGCAAATAATAAGATTTCAGCGTTATTCATTAAATTATTAGTTGTAGGTTAAATTAATCTAGTACAGAAAAAGAAATGACTCACCGTATTTTAATTAAAATGTTAATGTGTTATAATATTACAAATTTGTGTGGAGGTATATAAATGTCAAAAAATAAAATTTTAACGACTCATGTGGGGTCATTACCAAGAACTAAAGCGTTATTACAAGCTAACGAAAAGCGTGCAATAGGAACGATTATGGAAGAAGATTTTAACAAAATCCTTGAAGAATCGATCAATGAAGTAGTAAAACGTCAAAAAGATATCGGAATTGATATTATCAATGAAGGCGAGTATGGTCATATTACTTCTGGGTCTGTTGACTTTGGAGCGTGGTGGAACTATTCATTCTATCGTCTAGGTGGATTAGAGATGACAGATGAAGATCGTTGGGCTAAGACTGAGAAAGTTCGATCAGAACCAGGAAATATTAAGTTAACTTCATTCTCTGACCGTCGCGACCGCGAAAAGTTCAGAGAAGCTTACGAAGATCCAGATAGCGGTGTTTTAGGTAAACGTACACCCGTTGGTAACCCTGTATTTACTGGACCTGTGACTTACATTGGTCAAGAACAAGTTGAACGTGATGTTCGTCTTTTAAAAGAAGCCATGGAGAAAAATGGTATTGAACAAGGTTTTATGGCAGCTGTCTCACCAGGTTCTGCTGCTCGTTTAGAAGACCGTTACTATCATGATGAAGAAGCACTACTTAATGATCTAGCCGATGCTTTACGTGTTGAGTATAAAACAATTACAGATGCTGGATTAATTTTGCAATTGGACGCACCGGACCTAGCGGAAGCTTGGGATCAAATTAATCCGGAGCCATCTGTTGAAGACTTCCAACATTGGTTGCAATTACGTATTAATGCAATTAATCGTGCAATTGAAGGCATTAATCCAGAATTAGTTCGCTTACACATATGTTGGGGATCGTGGCATGGCCCCCACACAACTGATATTCCTCTAGAATATATTGTGGACCAATGTTTGCAAGTTAATGCTTCTGGCTTTACCTTTGAAGCGTCAAGCCCAAGACATGCACACGAATGGAGAGTGTGGGAGAAAGAAGGCCGTCTAAAACCAGGTCAAAAAATTATCCCAGGACTTATCTCTCATTCAACAAACGTCGTAGAACATCCAGAATTAATTGCGGACCGTATTGTTCGATTCGTAGAATTAGTAGGCCCAGAGAATGTGATTGCTTCAACTGACTGTGGTCTAGGTGGGCGATTACATGAACAAATCGCCTGGGCAAAACTTGAAGCTCTTCAAGAAGGAGCTGCACTAGCTTCAAAACGATTGTTTGGATAATACAAATGATAAAACTCTCTTTAAGCTTAATAACTTGAAGAGAGTTTTTTTGATGTTCAGTAGTAGAGGAATGGAATGGGGCACTTTGATGCGTCAAGTGAAGGGTGTAGATTACTCAGTTCTGTCTGCGCTGCGCCAAGTTATTGTGTTAGATGTCGTATCTCGGCTGAATTGTGTCAAGTCCAAGCTTCAGATTGCGTCCCTTGCCTTGCGTTACGCCAAGTTAAAAGACCAGATGACGCACTTGGCTCATCATCACGCCAAGTTAGCGTGTTAGATGTCGTATCTCGGCTGAATTGTGCCAAGTCCAAGCTTCAGATTGCGCCCCTTATCTTGTTTACGCCAAGTTAAAAGACCAGATGACGCACCTGGCTCATCACCACGCCAAGTTAGCGTGTTAGATGTCGTATCTCGGCTGAATTGTGCCAAGTCCAAACTTCAGATTGCGCCCCTTGTCTTGTTTACGCCAAGTTAATAGACCAGATGACGCACCTGGCTCATCACCACGCCAAGTTAGCGTGTTAGATGTCGTATCTCGGCTGAATTGTGTCAAGTCCAAGCTTCAGATTGCGCCCCTTGCCTTGTGTTACGCCAAGTTAATAGATCAGATTGCGTCCCTTGTCTTGTGTTACGCCAAGTTAAAAGACCAGATGATGCACCTGGTTCATCACCACGCCAAGTTAGCGTGTTAGATGTCATATCTCGGCTGAATTGTGTCAAGTCCAAGCTACAGATTGCGCCCCTTGCCTTGTGTTACGCCAAGTTAATAGACCAGATGACGCACCTGGCTCATCACCACGCCAAGTTAGCGTGTTAGATGTCGTATCTCGGCTGAATTGTGTCAAGTCCAAGCTTCAGATTGCGCCCCTTGCCTTGTGTTACGCTAAGTTAATAGATCAGATTGCGTCCCTTGTCTTGTGTTACGCCAAGTTAAAAGACCAGATGACGCACCTGGCTCATCACCACGCCAAGTTAGCGTGTTAGATGTCATATCTCGGCTGAATTGTGTCAAGTCCATGCTACAGATTGCGCCCCTTGCCTTGTGTTACGCCAAGTTAATAGATCAGATTGCGCCCCTTGTCTTGTTTTACGCCAAGTTAAAAGACCAGATGACGCACCTGGCTCATCACCACGCCAAGTTAGCGTGTTAGATGTCATATCTCGCCCTGAACTATGTCAAGTCCAAGCTTCAGATTGCGCCCCTTGCCTTGTGTTACGCCAAGTTAATAGACCAGATAACGCATCTTGCTTCGTACTGCGTCAAGTTACCTAGTTAGGTTGAGCATCTCAACCTGAATTACGTCATGCACAAGCTTCAATTTGCGTCTCTCACCCCAAACTACGCCAAGTGAACAGTTTTGTTAGCGTATATTCATTAATAAAGTATTTTTTCCTTGTTCCTTCTATATAATTAACCAAAGGAAAGGTGTACACACCATGTCACTTAAAATTTTACAAGAAGATATCACTTAATTAGAGGTAGATGCTATTGGGAATACGACAAATACAGAATTGTTACAGAATGGAGGTGTCTGTGGGGCTATCTTTAAAGCGGCAGGTCCCAATCAACTTTAAGAGACGTGTTCAAAGTTAACCGCCATAAATACGGATGAAGCAGTGATTACAAATGGATTCGATTTTTCAGCTGGCTACATAATTCATGTAGCGGGGCCAGCACAAAGACAATAGGATTCAACTTAAAGTAAGGAGTTAATGCAATCTGTTTATTTGAATTCTTTAAAATTAGCGGTAGAGAATCAGTGTGAGTCCATTTCCTTTCCACTTATCTCTAGTAAAATTTATGGTAATCCTAGGGTGGCCTTGCAAGTAGCTATTGACTCGATGAAATTATTTATAGAAAAGCACGAATTGGATATCTATTTAATGATAATCAACAAGGGAATGTAGCACTTAGCAGTAAACTAAAGAAATCTTCCTTATTAACTGTTTTTTTTCTGTCTTTAATTGATGGGTGATTAGTTTAAGTTATCATATAATATATTTGTAAAAATAATTTACTAGTTTTTTGTAAGAATAAATTTAAATACAGATTTATATAACTGTTATAGTTTAATAGTGAATTAAGAATTAAAAGGTGATTATATCAACTTTATTTGGTTATAAAACAAATTAATGGTAAAAATATACTGTGTTAGTTATAGTAGGTCTTAGGATTTATTTAAAATCAATAAGTAACTAATTTTGTCGGAAGTTATAAAAATCTTTTATTTGATTTTTAGTATAGACATGGTAATATTCTTACTGTTGAAAAAAATTAAGACGGAGGCGTTAGTAATTGGGACGTAAAATAAAAGTTGGATTAGCTGCTTTAAAGGTTATGGAAGGTTGGGGCGTAGATACAATCTATGGTATTCCTTCAGGAACATTAAGTTCATTAATGGATGCGATGGGTGACCCAGAAAACAGCATTAAATTCTTACAAGTAAAACATGAAGAAGTCGGAGCAATGGCTGCGGTTATGCAACGTAAATTTGGCGGGAAATTAGGTGTCGTAGTTGGGTCAGGTGGGCCAGGTGCATCTCACTTAATTAACGGATTATATGATGCTGCGATGGATAACATTCCTGTGTTAGCTATCTTAGGATCTCGTCCACAAAAAGAATTAAACATGGATGCATTCCAAGAATTAAACCAAAACCCAATGTATGATCACATTGCTGTTTACAACCGTCGTGTAGCTTATGCAGAACAAATGCCTAAGTTAGTTGACGATGCAATTCGTCACGCAGTATCTAAGCGTGGAGTTGCGGTTCTTGAAATTCCTGGAGACTTTGGTTTCGCAGAAATCGATGAAGATGCATTCTACTCGTCAGGGTCAAGCTACCGTGAGTATGTTCCATCAGCTGTGAATGAGAAAGATATTGACGAAGCAGTAGAATTATTAAATAATTCTAAACGTCCAGTAATCTACGCAGGTATTGGTACTATGGGACACGGACCAGCAATTCAAGAATTGGCTCGTAAAATTAAAGCACCAGTAATTACAACAGGTAAAAACTTTGAAACTTTTGAGTGGGATTTCGAAGCTTTAACTGGATCTACATACCGTGTAGGTTGGAAGCCAGCGAATGAAACAATTCTAGAATCAGATACAGTTCTATTTGTGGGATCTAACTTCCCGTTCGCAGAAGTTGAAGGAACTTTCCGAAACATTGAGAACTTCATCCAAATTGACATGGACGCGGCAATGTTAGGTAAACGTCATAATGCAGATGTTGCTATTTTAGGAGACGCTGGAGAAGCAATTAATGCTATCCTTGATAAAGTTGATGCTGTTGAAGAATCAGCTTGGTGGAATGCTAACCTTAAGAACATCCAAAACTGGCGTGAATACATTACTAAGTTAGAAACTAAAGAAGAAGGACCACTTCAATTCTATCAAGTATATAATGCAATTAACAAATATGCAGATGAAGATGCTATCTACTCAATTGACGTAGGTAACTCTACTCAAACATCAATCCGTCATTTAAAAATGACACCTAAGAATATGTGGAGAACTTCACCATTATTCGCTACAATGGGTATTGCAATTCCAGGTGGTATTGGTGCGAAGAATACATATCCTGACCGTCAAGTATTTAACCTTATCGGAGATGGTGCATTCTCAATGACTTACCCAGATGTGGTAACTAACGTTCGATACAATATGCCAGTTATCAACGTAGTATTCGCTAACACAGAGTATGCTTTCATTAAAAACAAGTATGAAGACACAAACAAAAACATTTTCGGTGTAGACTTTACAGATGTAGACTACGCTAAGATTGCTGAAGCTCAAGGAGCAGTTGGTCTAACCGTAAGCCGTATTGAGGATATGGATCGAGTGATGAAAGAAGCTGTCGATGCTTATCACCAAGGTAAGACAGTTGTTATTGACTGTAAGATTACTAACGATCGTCCAATTCCAGTTGAAACACTGAAACTTGACTCAAAATTATATTCTGAAGAAGAAATCAAAGCTTATAAAGAAAGATATGAAGCAGAAGAATTAGTTCCATTCAGAGAATTCTTAGAAGCTGAAGGATTAGAGTCAAAATACATTAAATAATTAAAAAATCATTGACCTCGAAAGCTAGGTGCTACAAACCTAGTCTTCGGGGTTTTTTAAAATCTGTTTATTGGCGAGTACAAAAAAAGTATACTATACTAAAGTAGGTAATGAGATAGAAGATATGAAGGGATTAAGATTACGACAAAATATTAAAAAACTGTACACTGAAACACCTTCCAGAGTTCATTGCCATTGAGGCAGCTAAACGCGATTTATAAAATATCAGTGTATAGGAGGTATAGTCAGTATAGCCGGCACAATGGAGGATCAAAGTTCCGAGTAGAGCCCCTTAGTCGGAACAATGGAAATCCAAAGTTCCGTTTAGAGTGCCTTAATCGGAACAATGGAAATCCAAAGTTCCGGGTAGAGTGCCTTCCTCGGCACAATGGAGAATCAAAGTTCCGTTTAGAGCCCCTTAGTCGGAACAATGAAAATTCAAAGTTCCGGGTAGAGTGCCTCCCTCGGCACAATGAAACTCAAAGTTCCGTTTAGAGCGCCTTAGCCGGCACAATGTCACCTCAAAGTTCCGAGCAGAGTGCTTTAGTCGAAACAATGAGTATCCAAAGTTCTGGGCAGAGCGCCTTCCTCTGAACAATGTCACCTCAAAGTTCCGGGTAACACTCTCTAACCGGATTTTATAAGCTACAAATTTCCAAGCTACAGTCACTTACTAGGTCAAGGTTCTTAGCCACTACTTTCATAGCCACAGACAAATCATAAACTACGCGTATAAATGAAAAAATATAACAAACATAATTATTCAAGGAGGAATCAATAATGAAGATTGGGTTTATTGGTACTGGAGTTATGGGTTCGTCAATGGCGCGCCACTTAATGAAAGCAGGTTATGAGGTCAATGTTTACAATCGAACTAAATCCAAGACGGATTCATTAGTTGAAGAGGGAGCAGTTTGGCAAGAAACTCCCCGTAACATTGCAGAACAAAGTGATATCATCTTCACAATTGTTGGCTATCCTGCTGATGTTGAACAAATTTATTTCGGCGACGATGGAATCGTTGAAGGCATAACCGAAGGTAAAATTGTTATCGATATGACAACGAGCACACCTGCCTTAGCACAAAAAATCACAGAAAAATTCGCAGAAAAAGGTGTTATGGCTTTAGATGCACCTGTTTCTGGTGGTGACCTTGGTGCTAAAAATGGGACATTGACTGTCATGGTAGGTGGCGATAAAGCAACCTTTGAAAAAGTCCTACCTGTTATTCAGACATTTGGTAAAGAAGTGCGATGGTTTGGTGGAGCTGGGAGCGGGCAACATACGAAGATGGCTAACCAGATTATGGTTGCTGGAACGATGACTGGTTTAACGGAGATGCTAGCTTATGCCAAAGCAGCCGGCTTACAATTAGAAGACGTATTAAAAACAGTAAGCGGCGGCGCAGCTGCTAACTGGTCTTTAGAAAAATATGGCCCACGAATTATTACTGACGATTATTCTCCTGGATTTTTTGTTAAGCACTTTGTGAAAGATTTGGGGATTGCCTTAGAAGAAGCGAGCAAACTTGATGTTAAATTACCTGCAACAGATCAGGCATATCAATTATATAAGCAACTTGAAGAACAAGGGCATGGAGATGAAGGAACTCAATCATTGATTAAGTTATGGTGGGGTGAGTAGGCGTTTACGACTATGAACCTCATTCACAATAAGACTTCTAGCTATAATGAGTAGCCAGAAGTCTTATTTATACTTATTTTTGAAGAATATTTTTTGCTATATCAATTGAAATTCTCTGATATAATGTAAATTAACAAAATAATTATATATAGTTAATTCAAAATGAAAGGTTAGTGAATTATGAAACAGATGGGACGAATGATTCTAGTAGTGATGGCTTTATTAATCACAATACCATTACAAAGTGTTTCTGCTTTAACTTTAGTGGACGAAAGCATGATTCAGCCACTCTATAAAGAGGCTACAGTTGAGGAAATGATGAAGAATTTGCCTGAGTCAGCTTCATTGGATGATCCGTATTTAATGATAATTAATCGAGAGAATAGAATCACTGAGGATATACCAATGGAGTTTGCAATGACGGGGTCAGGTGAATATTATAATGCAGAGATTGTCGAACCATTCTCAGCGATGATTAGCGCAGCAGAATTGGAAGGTTATAGTTATCAAACTGTTTCTGCCTATCGTACGATGGCTTATCAAGCTGCTAACTTTGATAACCGCTACATGATGTATATTAATGATGGATATAGTGAAGCGGATGCTTTCTACTATACTGATATGTTTGTAGCTCCTGCTGATGCGACAGAACACTCAACTGGATTAGCTTTTGATTTATTAGGTTATGATTATCAAGAATATGGGCGAGATCTTCATCAAGTATATGGTCAGTATGGTTCAGCAATCTGGTTGGCAGATAATGCCCATAACTATGGATTCGTAGTTCGTTACCTTGATGGGAAGCAAGAGATTACTGGTTATGAATACGAACCCTGGCATATTCGATATGTAGGTGTTGATCATGCGACCTTTATGCATGAGTACGGTTTATCGCTTGAAGAGTACCTAACCTTGATTCACTTACGCGACCAAGGTGCAGAATAGATGGAAAAGATTATTTATGGTAGTTTGTTCATTCTAATTGCATTGTTGAATCTTCGTTCGTGTTATCTTTTCTATAAGGATAAGCAACTAGCAAGAGCAGGGGCATATCGAATCTCTGAGAAGAAGTTATTGCAGTCAAGTTTCTTGTTAGGTGGTATTGGTGCCTTCTTAGCAATGAATTTATTCCGACATAAAACTCAGCATATGACATTCAAAATTTTAATTCCTCTTGCTTTGGTTTTTAACCTAGTCGTTTATGCTTTAATATTCAACAGTTTGTTGAGTTAACATATTCATAATGCTATAAAAATATTATTATGGTATTATATTGCTATATCATTAAAGGAGGGTGACTTATGGAGAACATACCAAATTGTCCGCAATGTCAGTCTGAATATACATATGAAGATCAAGGACTCTTTATCTGCCCGGAATGTGGTTTTGATTGGACTCAAGCCGATGCAGATGCAGCTGAAGAAGCGAATGCTATTAGAGATTCGAATGGGAATATCCTTGAAGACGGTGATGATGTTATTGTGGTTAAAGACTTGAAAGTTAAAGGATTTAGAAATGCGATAAAGCAAGGAACTAAAGTGAAGAACATCAAGTTAGTGATTGACCCTGCAGATGGACATGACATCGATTGTAAGATTGATGGTTTTGGTGCTATGAAACTAAAATCAGAATTCGTTAAAAAAGCATAATTTGATTGAACTCCCAAAGAAAAACTTTCTTTAGGGAGTTATTTTTTTGAAGATTGTTACTAGATGTGTATACTGAAGCTAAGTAAAATTAGAAAGTTTGAGGTACTATATGAAGATAATTTCATGGAACATTGACTCATTAAATGCAGCACTGACGAGTGACTCGAATCGTGCGTTAATGACTAGACAGACATTGATTGATATATTAGAACAACAACCAGATGTTGTAGCTATTCAAGAAACAAAACTTCCGGCTAAAGGTCCAAGTAAGAAGCATACAGAAATTCTAACTGACTTAGCTAAAGGTTATAAAGTAGTCTGGCGTAGTTCAGTAGAACCGGCAAGAAAGAGTTATGCAGGAACGATGTTCTTATTCAAGGACGAGTACGATCCTATTGTGACTTTCCCAACGATTGAAGCACCGACCACAATGGATGAAGAAGGACGTATTCTTACATTGGAATTTGAGGACTTTTTTGTTACACAAGTGTATACACCTAATGCTGGTAGTACGCTAGGACGATTGGAAGATCGTCAAGTATGGGATGAACGTTACGCTAATTACTTACAGGAATTAGATAGTAAAAAAGCTGTGATTGCTGTAGGTGACTTCAACGTAGCGCATCACGAGATTGACTTAGCTCATCCAGATCGTAATCACTTCTCTGCGGGCTTTACAGATGAAGAGCGCGCGGGCTTTACGAATTTATTAGATAAGGGATTCACTGATTCTTTCCGCCATGTCCATGGTGATGTTGAAGGTGTCTATACTTGGTGGGCACAGCGAGTGAAGACAAGTAAGATTAATAATTCTGGTTGGAGAATTGATTATTCATTAGTGAGTGATCGATTGAAGGACCAAGTATTAAGGTCAGAGATGATTGACTCAGGGGATAGACAAGACCATACGCCTATATTGCTTGAACTAGCAAGAAAAGATTAATTAAAGATAAAACAAGCCGATATGAGGGCCTCATAAAGTTAAACTTCTAACATTGTGACTCAGGGTTCATTATCATATTGGCTTGTTTGTTATTAGTTGTAAATTGATTTGTAGATTCATCATAACTAATGATTAAAAATATGTTAGAATATGATGAATAACTCTAATGTTATGGAGGGATAATCAATTGGAACGGCTTAAATTAATTACAGCAATGGTTGTTGTAGGAAGTATTGGTATATTTGTACATTATATACCCTTACCCTCTGCTGTCATTGCTCTATTTAGAGCAGTATTTGGAACTTTATTCTTAGGTATAGTGATGATAGTAAAGAAAAAGCCGATAAATTGGCGAGGTGTTCGAGATAATTGGATGTATCTAGCTTTATCCGGAGCTGCGATTGGATTTAATTGGATTTTTTTGTTTGAAGCCTATCGTTATACAAGTATTACTGTTGCGACTTTATGCTATTATATGGCACCTGTATTCGTTCTATTATTAGCACCAATTGTTTTGAAAGAAAAACTAAGCAAATTAAACATAGTCACAACGATGGTTGCAGTTGTTGGTGCAGTATTAATTTCAGGTGTTTTATCTGGTGGGGAAGCGACACTTACAGGAGTAGGCTATGGATTAATAGCTGCTGTACTCTATGCCATGATTATGCTTCTTAATCGGCTTACTCAGGGATTATCAGGATTAGAGCTAACATTCTTTCAACTTTTTGTTGCTGCAATCGTCATGGCAGCTTATGTTGTTTCAACACATGATATGAGTTCTTTAGACTTTAGTCCTTTAGCGATTGGTTTATTACTTATTGTTGGTATCGTACATACAGGATGGGTCTATCAACTATTCTTCTCTGCAGTGAATCAATTACCATCTCAAACGTCCGCTTTATTGACGTATATAGATCCGATTACGGCTATTATTCTTTCGATGATTATACTAGAACAACCTTTAGAATTTATTCAACTTATTGGTACGGTTCTGATTATAGGTTCGGCTCTATTGAATGAGATTGTATCTGCCAGAAACTCTTCAGGAAAAGCTAAAGACAATGAATTGGCTACACCGATGAATTAAATTGTTTAATATTCAGTCTTGATTATAGCAAGATGTTTCTATTAGAAAGGTCATTCTCTATTTGTATCGCGTGATAACTGTTTTAGTTTTCAAAGTGTTAATTTTTAATAATATATATAACTTGCGCAATTATCTTGATGGCACATTCAAATCAAAGATTGAATACAGATGAATTTTGAATCTCTTAAAATACTTACATTATAAGCATGAGAATATCTTGTTATTAGATTTATGTCTGTAAAAAAACACAATATAATACAATTTGAGTAAAATAATTAAATAAAAAATATTTTATAATATTATGTATATTCTAATAATAATTCAGATTGTTCATCTGATGTTCATAAAGATAAGTTAAGATAAAAATTAAGAGTAAATCTTAAAAACGCTATCACATCGATGAATCAAGATGCTTAATGAAAACCATTTTTACAAAATAATGCTGATTCTAATGTTAATATTATGTTTTAATTCCAGAAAAATAATAATAAATTTAATTGAATCTACATATATAGTAATATTTATGTTAAAATTTATAAGTGAGATATCTTATAAAATTTTATATTTTATATTCATTGAGGAGGCTGTGAATTGAGCAGAAATGATCGCGATGATAAAAAACTCAGAAGTGAGACGGCTCGAGCGTTAGCTCAATTCTCGCATGTTGGTGTAGTTGTAGCCGCATCAATCTTTATAAGTGTCATGATTGGAAGATTTCTTGATCGACAATTTGGTACGAGTCCATGGCTTCTGTTGTTATTTTCTATTTTAGGCGTCGGTGCAGCCTTTAAGTCCTTGATAGATATTTCTAGCCCCAAAAAACGTAATAAAGATAATGAAAGTGAGTGAGTCAATGAACTATTCAGAAGAAGCTAAAGGAATGATTCAAACCATTCTAATTGTTGGTGCAATTGGAATACTTCTATCATTCATTTACTATCGTTCTTTAGAATTTCTACCATTTCTTTGGGGAGTTATTCTGGGCACTTTAGTAAGTGTGGTGAAAGTAATCATGTTAGATAAGTCAGTAGATAAGGCTCTAACGATGAGTTCTAAGAGAGCGAGTAGTTATGTTGCCTTGCAACAATTATTACGACTAGCTATATCAGCCATCGCCTTGTACCTTGGTGCAACTATGGATGGGATTAGTTTATGGGGAGTAGTGCTAGGTATATTATCTTTCCAAGCGGCTATTTACCGTGTAGGGCCAGGGAAGAGACGGAGTGAATAAGCAGAAGTAGTTAAGGAGGTGAATAGAGTTTGGGTTTAGAGATAAAGAATTATGGCGTAGTATCAATCGGAGGCGTTGAGGTTTGGATTACAGAAACGCTTGTCAACACATGGATTATTATGGGATTGATTCTGATTATTGCTATTATTGCTAGAATTCACTTGAAACAATTCAAAGAAATACCTACGGGATTCCAGAATGTGATTGAATCAATCATCGAAATGTTTGAAAATTTTGCCAGCGATACACTAGAAGAAAGAACTATGTATATTGCACCATGGTTTTTCACAGTATTTGCATTTTTACTAGTTAGTGCTTTATCAAGTGTTTTTGGGATGAGAGCACCGTCGGCTGATTGGGCGACGACCTTTTCCTTTGCCTTTGCGACCTTTGCACTTATGTTATATATGGGTATGAAGCACCAAAAAGGAGAATATATTAAGTCCTTTTTTGAACCGCACTTTGTATTCTTTCCACTGAACTTAATTGGAGAGTTAGCAAAGCCAGTGTCATTGAGTTTCCGTCTGTTCGGTAATATGTTATCAGGTACAATTATTCTAACTTTGTATTATGCATTGACACCTTTCTTTGTTCAGATTGGAATACCATCGTTACTACATGCCTTTTTTGATGTTGTGTTTGGTGCACTACAAACTTACATTTTTGTCATAATTAGTTTGAACTATATTCGTAGTGCAACCGAAGTGTAATTTAGTTTTTTGTTAAAATAATCAATAAATATTGGAGGAAATTATTATTATGTCAGATTTAGCTTTACTATTAGGAATTGTACACATTGCGGCAGCTTTAGCACTTTCGAACGGGATTTTAACAACTTTTGGACAAGCAAAGATTGCGTCTCAAACGATTGAATCAATGGGGCGTCAACCTGAAGCGGCCGATGATTTAAGAGCAACGATGTTTGTTGGTTTGGCGATGGCGGAGACCTCTGGTATCTATGGTCTATTAATTGCAATTATTATGTTATTCGCGAATCCGCTAGTAGATATCTTCATTAGCTACATGTAATCTAACCAACCAAAATAAGGAGGTCAGCAGTAATGATTAATTTACTCATTCTTTCGACCCAATCCACACCAGAAGGACGAGTTTTTGGTTTAGATAGCCAGACACTTATTCAGATTGGTATCCAATTACTTAATGGGATCATCTTAGCGGTAGCTTTGACTTATATATTATATAAGCCCGTCAAAGGTTTTTTGGATAAACGTAAAAACAGAATTCAATCTGAAATCGATGAAGCAGAGAAGTTAAAAGTTCAAGCAGTTGAGCTTATAAGAGAATATCAATTAAAGATTGAAGAGATTGAGGTTGAAAAGCAGCAAATAATAGAATCAGCCCAAGACAAAATCGAGGAAGAACGTAAGGTTATCTTACAACAAGCAAGAGATGAAGCAAATGAATTGAAAGACGCAGCCATGTTTAGAATATCTGCCGACCGTGAACGTATGGAATCAGAAATGCGCATTAAATCTATTGATATAGCGAGTGAATTAGCGAATCGCTATTTATCAGATAATCTTGAACAAGAAGCGCAAAGAGCGTACTTTGAACGGATGTTAACTCAAATGGAGGAAGCATCATGGTCCAATTAGTATCACGGTATTCAAATGCTTTACTATCAATTATATCGGATGAAGATGCATTTAAAACGTCATTAAAACAAGCTGAATTTGTCCGTGATACTTTAGATCATAATGAGATAAGAAACTTCTTAGATAATCCAGAGGTTCCTAATGCTGAGAAGAGAAATTTAATGAAGAAGAGTTTTGGAGATGATATTGATCAGAACTTGATGGGCTTTTTGGATTTGATGATTCGTAAAAGTCGTGAATCATTAATTATTCCAGTATTAACGGACTTGATTCATCAAATAAAAAACACATTAGGAAAAGTTGAAGCATATTTAGTCTCAGCGATACCTTTGAGCGAAGAAGAAGAGTTGGCTGTGGCACGGATTTTATCTGATAAATTGGGTGTCGAAGTTGAAGTTGAATCATCTGTTGATCGCGACTTATTAGCTGGTTTTTATGTACAAGTTAATGGTCAAGTCTTCGACAGTAGCTTACGTACAGATATCCAACGTATCACAAGTCAATTGAAGAAAGGGGATTTCCGTGACAGCTAAATCAGATGAGATAAGTAATGTTATTAAAGAGCAAATTAAGTCATATGTATCAGGGATGGAGTTTATCGAATCCGGAACGGTCGTTCAAGTTGGTGACGGTATTGCCCGTGTATATGGCTTAGAAAGCGCAAAAAGTGGGGAATTATTAGAATTTCCAAATGGGGTTCATGGAATGGCTTTGAACTTAGATGAAGATAGTATTGGTGTCATTATTCTGGGTTCTGACGCAGGTATTAAAGAAGGTGACCCCGTAACTTTGACGGGTCGTATGGCAGAAGTGCCTGTTGGGGATGGAATGACAGGACGCGTCGTTAATGCCTTAGGAGAGCCTATTGATGATAAGGGACCGATTGCAGCGGACGGTTACCGTCTAATTGAAAGTCCAGCACCGACAGTAATTATGAGACGAGAAGTAAATCGTCCACTACAAACAGGTATTAAAGCCATTGATTCACTGGTTCCTATTGGAAAAGGTCAACGTGAATTAATTATTGGAGACCGTGAAACAGGGAAAACTGCCATAGGCATTGATACGATTATTAACCAAAAAGGTAAGCATGTTCATTGTGTATATGTAGCTATCGGACAGAAGGCTTCAACTATAGCACGAATTGTTAAAACATTGAACGAGACGGGGGCTATGGATTATACGACCGTTGTTGCCTCAACTGCCAGTGATCCGTCAGCGTTGCAATATATTACACCTTATGCCGGAACAGCGATTGCTGAAGAGTGGATGAATAAAGGTGAAGATGTGCTTATTGTTTACGATGATCTATCTAAGCACGCGGTCGCGTATCGAGCAATAAGTTTGCTGTTAAACCGTCCGCCAGGTCGTGAAGCTTATCCAGGGGATGTCTTCTTCTTGCACTCTAGATTATTAGAACGTTCAGCAAATTTAAGTGAGAAGTATGGTGGTGGATCGCTGACAGCCTTACCGATTGTTGAAACTCAAGAAGGTGACATTTCTGCTTATATTCCAACGAATATTATCTCGATTACAGATGGACAGATATACCTTGAGTCAGACTTATTCAACCACGGTATACGCCCAGCGATTAACCCTGGACTATCCGTATCACGTGTAGGTGGAACAGCACAAATACCGGCAATGAAGAAGATCGCAGGACCATTACGTATTGAGTTCGCTCAATATAAAGAACTTTCAGTATTCTCTCAATTCGGATCAGACCTAGATAAAGATACGATAGATCGATTAGATCATGGAGAACGTATTATGGAAGTTCTGATGCAACCACAATACAAGCCAATGGCTGTTGAAGACCAAGTATTAATCTTCTATGTATTGAGTCGTCGACATCTCATGGATATCCCAGTGAATCGTGTGCTGAAATTCCAGAAAGATTTCTTAAAGTATATTGATAAGAATCATCAAGCGATTAAGAAAGAAATTATCGAAACAGGTGAAGTGTCTGCTGAATTAGAGAAGCAGATAGATGAAGTGATCGAAACGGTTAAAGAACAATATAACTATAATTAAGGGGGAGCCAAATGTCTTCAATAAGAGATATTAAAAAGAGGATAGAAAACGTCAGCTCCACAGCCCAATTAATAAAGGCGATGGATACCATTGCATCGACCAGTCTGCATAAAGCTAGACAACAAATGGAAGGTGTCCGTCCCATCTACAATGAATTAAAACGTCAAGTTGAAGAATTAGGTGAGCGTAAAGAAGCGCTGACCCATCCATATTATGAGAAGCGGCCGATTAAGAATACTTTATATATTGTTCTGACTAGTGACCGAGGTTATGTCGGAAGTTACAATACTAGTTTGTTGCAAGTGGCTATGGAACACATGGAACAAGGGAAGTCAGAAAAAATACTGGCTGTTGGATCAAAAGGTTATAATTACTTTAAAAAGCAAGGGAAAAATATTGTTCGTAAAGTAACTGACATCTCAGATTCGCATGTTTATTATGGTTCTGAAAGTCTGTCTTTATGGGCTAAAGACCTATATGTATCTGGTCAAGTGGATGAAGTATTCATTGTGTATTCCGAATTTGTTAATGTATTAACTTATAAGCCAAGAGTGGAGAAATTCTTACCGATTGCTGAGAATTACGATGAAAATGTCTACGAAAGTGACCGCTTATATGAGCCGGATGTATCAACGGTGATGGATCATACAGTTCCTTTATATCTACACATGAACTTCTTTAGAGCCATCTCAGAATCCCATACTTGTGAAGAAGCGGCACGGATGGTGAATATGGATGCAGCAGGTAAGAATGCAGAAGAATTAATCAAAGAATTGCGTTTGTCATACAACCGTCAACGTCAAGCAGCGATTACACAAGAACTGAACGAAATTATAGGAGGTTCGAAATTTTGATATTAGGTGAATGTCATGAAGACTAATAAAGGAAGAATTATTCAAATCATTGGAGCTGTTATTGATATTCAATTTGAGGAATTGCCAGCTTTATATAATGCGATTGAGATTGATTTAGAAGGCGAGAAAATCGTCGTAGAAGTTATGCAACATTTAGGAGACTTAACAGTCCGCTGTATCTCTATGCATCCAACTGATGGATTGGAAAGAGGCATGATTGCCTATGATACGGGGGCTCCTATAGAAGTACCCGTAGGAGAAGAAGTATTAGGGCGTATGGTGAATGTTCTGGGGGATCCTATTGATGAGAAACCAACCATTGAAAGTAAAGAAAGATGGTCTATCCACCGTGAACCTCCAACTTTAACGGACCAAGTAGCACAACCAGAAATTCTTGAAACAGGAATTAAGGCTATTGATTTACTGTGTCCCTTTGCAAAAGGTGGGAAGATTGGACTATTCGGTGGAGCAGGAGTAGGAAAAACGGTTCTTATTATGGAATTAATTAATAGTATCGCCAAAGAACATGGAGGCTATTCAGTGTTCGTTGGTGTTGGGGAACGTACTCGTGAAGGGAATGACCTTTATTATGAAATGCAAGAATCGGGTGTACTAGATAATACTGCTTTAGTTTTCGGGCAAATGAATGAACCACCTGGAGTACGTATGCGTGTTGGTTTAACAGGTCTTACGATGACTGAATATTTCCGTGATGAGAAGCAACAAGATGTATTATTATTTATCGACAATATCTATCGTTTTGTTCAAGCTGGTTCTGAAGTGTCAGCCCTATTAGGAAGAACACCCAGTGCTGTAGGATATCAACCAACCTTAGCTACTGAGATTGGTTCATTACAAGAACGTATCACATCAACGAAGTCGGGTTCAATCACATCTGTTCAAGCCATCTACGTACCTGCAGATGACTTTACAGACCCAGCAACTGCGACAACTTTCTCGCATTTAGATGCGGTAACGGTATTATCTCGTTTGGTGGTTGAACAAGGTATCTATCCTGCCATTGACCCGTTAGAATCTTCATCTAGAGTGCTAGAAGCGAATATTGTCGGTAATGAGCACTATCAAGTGTCTCAAGCCGTGAAGAACATTCTTCAACAATATAAGGAATTACAAGATATTGTTGCCATCTTAGGAATGGATGACTTATCAGAAGAGGATAAGCGAACTGTAAACCGTGCAAGAAAAGTTCAATTGTTCCTTTCGCAACCTTTCTATGTAGCTGAGAAGTTTACTTCGATTCCTGGGCGTTATGTAAGTATTGAAGAAACTATTAGAGGGTTCCGTGAGATCTTAGAAGGAGAACACGATGACATTCCAGAAGGGTTCTTCTTGAACGTAGGAAGTATTGATGAAGTTGTGGAGAAATACCGAAACAGCGAGAGTGATTAAACATGTCAGAACAGAAAAATAATGAATCAAACTCAAAGCTTTCATTAACAATCATTACTCCCAGAGGTGTAAAATTCGAAGAAGAAGCAGATATGATTATATTAAGAACCATCCAAGGAGAGATGGGAATCCTAGCTAATCATGCCCCTGTTACAACCATTCTAGGAGATGGCGTCTTAAGAATTATGAATAATGGTTTTGAGAAGAACTTAGCTGTTTTTGGAGGAGTTGCTGAAATCTCAGGCAATCACATCCAAATTCTCAGCACTATTGCCCAGCGTCCTGACGAGATTGATATTGAACGAGCAGAAGAGGATCAAATTGAAGCACAAGCAGCTATTCAAGAAGAGATCGACGAGCAAATGACACGTCGTTTAGAAGTAAGACAAATACGTGCATTGATCCGCCTACGTGTCAGTCAAACTGATTTCTTTGAAGATGACGCTGAAGATAATAATGAATCAGATAATTAACTTAATAATACTTAAAAGATAGTTTTAGAGTATATGAGCCTGGCTTACAAAGCTAGGCTCTTTTTTTGATGAAATATTTACATCATCCTATTGAGATCAACCAACAGGATGCGCATTCTTTAAAAAAATTAATAAAAATATGTTAAACTATCATAGTGTTTGAAATATATGAGGAGAACAGGAGTTAGATTGTGCAGTTAGAAGCAGCTTTACAGAATCATTTTGGGTATTCAACTTTTCGACCCGGACAAAAAGAAATTATTAATACCATTCTATCTGGTCAGGATACTTTAGGAATTCTTCCAACTGGGGGAGGGAAGTCAGTCTGTTATCAGCTTCCTGCATTGCTGTTGCCAGGGCTGACCCTTGTTGTCTCACCTCTTATTTCATTAATGAAAGACCAAGTAGATACTTTAGTGCAACAGGGAATATCGGCGGCATACTTGAATTCTACCATTGAAGAGTCAGCTTTTATGGATGTGATTAATCAATTAAGAAGATCTGAGATAAAGCTGTTGTACGTTGCACCAGAACGATTGGAGAACCCGTCCTTTGTATCCTTTCTCAGTCAATTCCAAATATCACTCATTGCTATTGATGAAGCTCACTGTGTGTCACAGTGGGGATTCGATTTTCGACCAAGTTATCGTAATATTGTTCAGTTTATTAATCAGATGGATCATAGACCTCGAGTGGCTGCTTTTACAGCAACAGCAACAAGTCGAGTGCAGGAAGATATTACAAATCAACTCGAATTGATCAATCCACAGGTTTTTATAAACTCATTCGATCGACCGAATATTAAGTTTTCAGTTGTTGAACCAGCTAATCGAATGGTGACTTTACACCAACTTATTAATCATGATGAAGCCATTGTTATCTACGCAACTACTCGTAAACAAGTAGATAAGCTCCATGAAGAGTTAAGAAATGACGGCTATGCAGTAGACAAATATCATGCGGGAATGGAACATGCCCAACGGCAAGAATCGCAAAATCGTTTTATTAATGATGAGTCGAATATTATTGTCGCTACTAACGCTTTTGGGATGGGAATTGATAAAACTGATGTCCGTAAGGTGATTCATTATAATCTACCTAAGGACTTGGAAAGTTATTACCAAGAAGCTGGACGTGCGGGAAGAGATTCACTCGATGCAGAAGCCATCTTGTTATATCATTCTCAAGATATCATGACGAATAAATTCCTGATTGCTCAAAGTCAAGATGAATTGAGTGAGAGGCGTTTAGAAGTGATGATTCAATATGCCAACTTTACAGGATGTTTGAGAAACTTTATATTGCAATACTTTGGCGAGAAGTCAACGGTTCCTTGCGGTAATTGTTCGAATTGTCTAGGTGAGTCTAAGCAAGTGGATGTAACTAAAGAAGCACAAATGATCTTGTCTTGTATTCTAAGAATGAGACATTCTTTTGGAATGACTATGATTGTTGATGTCCTTCGAGGGAGTCGCAATCAACGTGTGTTAGATAATAAGTTTGATGAACTATCAACTTATGGATTAATGAAGAATTATTCTGCCCAGCAAATACGAGACATAATATCCTCTTTAGTTGCTCACCAATACATTGCCGTTACAGAATATAGAGGGTTATATGCAACCCAATCTGCAAAAGATATATTATTAGGTAAGCAAACAGTAAGTATTAAAGAACGTCGTTATACGATGAGCCCATCTAAAGTTGGGCTCACTGCCTCAGGACGTACTAGTTCTCAAATGGCCACTGTGAATTCAGATCTGTTTGAATCGCTTAGAAAGAAACGGGCTGAATTAGCTCGTGAGGAAGGAATGCCAGCATATATCATCTTCTCTAATAAATCATTAGAAGATATGGCAAGTCGGATTCCGAGAACGTATGAAGAGTTTCTTGAAGTGGAAGGGGTAGGGTCTGTTAAGGCGGAGAAGTACGCAGGTCACTTCTTGGGTGTCATTGATGACTTCAGCTCTACTCAAACATCAAATTCTACCGGTAAAAAAACATCATTATTAGAAGGATTTCCACAGGATGATGTTTATTATTACTCTTCAAACGCTAATAAGAAAGTTACATCTGAGAGTTATTTGGCCAGTGTCCGTTATGCCGAAGAAGGATTATCACCTTATGAGATTTCGATTGAGCGTGGATTATCAGAATCGACGATTACTAACCACTTAATTCAAGCAGCTGAAACGGGAGAGCTTGAAGAGTTCGTAGCTGATGTATCTGGATCACTTAAAAACCAAATTAAACAAAGTATTAAACGGCTAGGTTATGAATCACTTAAAGCAATTAAAGAAGATTTGTCGAGTCATATTAGCTATGATGATATTAAGTACGTTCTAATAGATTACTTAGTAAATGATCAATAAAAATATTCTTAAATTTAATAAATCGCTAGAATTTTTGTTTATACATTGAGATTCTGGCGATTATTTTAATTATGATTGGTTGTAAAATTAATTGCCACAAACACGCCCCCCATAACAGCTTTAAAAGTCGCCGGAAATAATATTAGAATAACCAAACTGATTAACAAGTTCTTGTAAAGCTAGTGATTGATCTATAGGTAATTCAATATAAGTTAAAACCTGTTCGATGGTGTTGAAAGGAAATATATCCAATTTCCTAATTATCAGTTAGATACCACAAGATATGTAAAGTTGTAAACTGAAACTATTTATTATGATTTAGCCAGTAATCAATAGAAAGGAGTTAAAAATAAATCATCAACGGAATGGAATTTTACTAGGCCTTTTCTATACTGTGGCTGCAGTATGTTTTGTTATTGCTGTGTCAATCTTCCAACCTCTTATGGAAGAAAACCAGTATGGAGTAATTCAAAATGATTAGAGGCAATTTTTTTAGATGGAGTGTTAATTGATGTGAAATTGCACGAAAGTATTGCTTCGACGACGATTATCTTATCGCTACAGGTTTTAAGCTAGATGCTGTAGAAAAGTTACTATAAAAATACCTCTTCAATGGAGTATAATTGCAAGGTACAAGTGTGTCTCCATAGAAGAGGTTAAAATTGAGTTTAAATAAGGATTATTCTTTTTCAGGAATGATTGCGTAAACTTCCGCTGGGAAGCCAATAGAACCTTCAATATGAGGAACCGTTACTGAGATTATGCTTCCAATAGCTGGTACTTGGTCCAAGTTAGCCATCATCTCAACTTGGAATTTGTCTTCAGCTAACCAGAAAAGTTCTGCATCTAAAAATCCTTGCTTGGCGTAGTCAACACCACTGTCTGTGTTGAGTGATTCGTGTCCAATAGCAGTAATCTGACGAGTACGACTTAAAAATTCTAAGGCCGGAATAGACCAACCAGGAGTATTCTCAACACCTTGGTCATCAGTGTTTGTGAAGGCCTCTGGGTCATTAATTCGGTGGTGCCATCCGCTTGAGAAGGCTACAAAGCTGCCTGCAGGGATCTCGCCGTATTCAGCTTCAAAATCTAAAATATCTTGAACAGTGATAGCATAGCCAGGATTTTCTTTCACCTTATTTTCTAGATGCAGTACATATAATGGCAAGAAACGTTCTTTTTGCCCAACTTGATCTAAATCACGCTTCCCTTGCGCAAAGTGACTCGGTGCATCAATGTGTGTACCGTGCGAAGAGCCGATAACATATTCTTTAGAATTTACACGATCTTCCTCCATCGTAGAGATTTGAGTTACCTGAAGAGGGTTAAAGGTGTGATATATAGGGGTGTTTTCATTCACCTCATGGGTAAGGTTCACCCATTTATATTCTTTAAGTTTTTTAAGTAATTGGTGTAATTCTGCCATAATAACTCACTCCGTTCTTGTTTTATTTATAATATTGTACAATAAACATCACATCATCACCAAATGACATGAATTAAGTATACTTTGTTTTAATGAATTAAATATTAAAAAAACAGTGAAGAAAAAATCAGACACAGGTTACTTCAATAGACAAAGAATTAATTATAGAAAAACATATTCAAGGACTTGGATCGCTTGTTCTGTTGTTTCTACAGTAACATTGGCTTTGTTAGACAATTCCTTAAGTGGGTGGATGAGTGATTCAGGGCGAATAATAATTAAAGGTTTATTCAAGGTAATTGCTGTCGTCGCATCCATGGCTGTATTCCATTGGCGATATTGCTCACCGAATAGTGCAATGACAACATCTGACTTAGCCATCAGTACTTGTGTTCTGAAATTATTAATATCTGAAGCAGCATCATCTTTAAAGTAGTTATTAGGTTGCTGTCCTAAGATATCTTCACCGATATTATCTGAAAGATCGTGGTTAGCATTAGGGCCTACAAATTCAATATCTAAATTCTTATGCTTCGCTTGCTGAATAAGTTCTTCTCGCCAATTATCATGAATTTGACCCGCCAAATAAATAGTTAATTTCATTTACATTCCTCCTATCCTCTCAATCCTACCGAATACTGCCATCGTAATCCAGTATAACTATCTATATTAAATATTAATTTGACAAATAAGAAACTATATTGCTAAGATAAGTTATAAGTTTCTTTATAGGAAAGAGGATAAAATTGTCAAATACACCAAAAAAACCATATGGGACGGTATTAATTAAGGCAGATCAAATATTAGCAGTCTTATCTAACTCACAAGATCCCTTACCAATGAGTGATATAGCTCAAAGAGCTGAGCTCACTTTATCAACGACTTCAAAAATTTTAGACACATTAATACTATTAGGATACGTTCGTCGAGATAGCACTGGTAAAAGATTCGCACTAGGAGCAGGAATACTCCAATTAGCTACTTCAGCGTTTATGCACTTTGATATAGTTCGAGAATCATATCCAGCATTGAAACATCTACATGAATATTTTGATGAGACAGTGCACCTTGGATTGTTCCAAGATAATCAAATTATTTATGTTAATAAGATAGTCAGCTCAAGTAAAGATCATCAAACATTGTCAAAAATTGGAAACACGCAACCCTTATATTGCTCAGCTATGGGGAAAGCCTTGTTATCAACCTTAGACGAACATAAACAAGCTCAATATTATGATTCAATCGAGTTGATCCAGCGTACAGAGCAGACAATCACAAACTTAGATGAGTTGAAGGAGCAAGTTCAAACTGCTAGCCAATTAGGTTACGCAATAGATGACCGTGAGTCAGAAGAAGATGTCTTTTGTGTTGGTGCCGCGATAGTGAATCCTATTGACCGCAATTATTATGCATTCAGTATTAGCCTTCCTTATAATCAGATCAATGATGAGAAAGTAAAGGAGTTAATTGCAGGTGTTATGAGGACCAAAGCGATTATTGAGTTCCACTTAGAATCAAACGCAAGTTAAATAACCGAAATCATTTTAAAAAATCCGTTCATTAATTATAGATTCAGTTAGAAACTATAAAAAAGAGCGGATTTTTTAATACTTTATAAAATAATCATCCGACGTCTTAATTTGTTTTTCACATTTTTGTAATCACTTACAATTTATATCTATGTTATTCCTACAATGTTCAGTTTGTGAAAAAATAACTAACATTAAATATAATTATATAATTTTTCCTTATCGGAAACCTAAAACCAAAAAAGATGTGATAATTACCTTGAAAGCGTTACTATTTTTGGTATAATCAGAATAAAGGAAACTTATTTCGGTATAAACTTTCTTTTTGAGAAAGTTTATACCCAGAGTAAAAAGAAGTTAAAGGAGAATAAACAATGGCTCAAGTGAAATTAGGAATGATCGGTTACGGACAACAAGGTGGATTCTACGGGAGTTTAATTTCTCAAGGAAAAGTAGATAATATGACTGTTACAGCAGTCGCTGAGATTGATGAAGCAAAAGATGAAAAAATTAAAAATGATTTTCCGAATGCAACGATTTACCGTGACTATAAAGAAATGATTGATAGTGGTGAGGTAGAAGCAGTACTTACAGCTGTACCACATTACCTTCACCCTGAGATGGCAATCTATGCGTTAGAGAACAATATTCACGTATTAAATGAAAAACCAGCTGGTGTGTATACTAAGCAAGTTAAAGAATTAAACGAAGTGGCCTTAGCTAAAAAAGACGAAGCGACTTACGCGATTATGTTCAACCAACGTAATAACCCTCTATATCAAAAGATTAAAAAGATTATTGAAAACGGTGAAATTGGAGATATCCGTCGTACTAACTGGATTATTACAACATGGTGGAGACCTCAAGCATACTACGACATGAGTGATTGGAGAGCAACTTGGGGTCAAGAAGGTGGAGGAGTATTAGTAAACCAAGCACCACACCAATTAGACCTACTTCAATGGATTGCTGGAGTACCAAAGTCAGTTTACAGTAAAGTAAAATATGGATATCAACGTGATATTCCTGTTGAGGATGAAGTAACTGCAGTTATTGATTACGGTAATGGTGCAACTGGAGTATTCATTACATGTACGCACGATATCATCGGAACAGACCGTTTAGAAATTCTAGGAGACAAAGGAAAGATTGTTGTAGAAGATAGTAAAACGGCTCATGTTACTCGAATGAAGAAAACTGAAAATGAATTAAATAAAGAAATGGACTTTGAAGGGGTTAAAGACCTATTCATGGGCAAACTTGATGTCGGTTCACTTTGGGAGACAGAAACATTTACAGAAGAATCTCCTTGGGGTGAGCAACACGGTGGCGTTTTAAGAAACTTTGCTGCACATATTCTTGAAAAGGAACCACTATTAGCACCAGGTAATGAAGGAATTAACGGTGTAAGATTAGCAAATGCCATTCACTTATCTGATTGGTTAGGTGAAGAAGTTAGTTTAGAAGACTTTAACGATGACTTGTACTTAGAAGAGTTGAATAAGCGTATCGCAGAAGAAGGTAAATTCGAGCAGAGAGAAGGGTAAGTTGTGAGTTCACTACTTAAAGTTGGGATGGTTGGACTAGGTACTATATCCTATATTCACCAAATCGCTATTGAACAAAGTGGTTTAGGAGAATTAGTAGCAGTCTGCGACATCAACCCAAAAACACAAAAGGACTATGAAGCCTTTCGATTCTATACTCACTTAGAAGAGATGTTAAGTGTTGAAGACTTAGATGTGGTTCACATCTGTCTTCCACACGATCTTCATAAGTCAGCTACGGAACTTATTTTAAGCTACGGTGTTCATGTTTTTATGGAGAAACCTATAGGGATTTCTTACCAAGAAGCGAAAGAACTATCTGAGTTCGAGAAGGAATATGAAAAAAAGGTTGGGATTTGTTTCCAAAACCGTTATAACCGAAGTATAGTCACACTCAAAGAACGTCTTCAATCTGAGACGGTTGAAGGGGTCAAAGGATTAGTTGTATGGTTCAGACCTGAAAGTTACTATAAATTACAACCTTGGCGTGGTCAGATGGAACGTGCAGGTGGTGGTGTTATCATTAACCAGGCAATCCATACTTTAGACCTTATGCACTTTGTTGCTGGAGAAGCTATTGAATGCTCGGCTCAATTATCTCAGTTATTAGATTACGATATTGAAGTAGAAGATACTGCTTCAGCACTTTTTGAGTTTGATAGTGGTGCTAAGGGAGTCTTTATGGCAACGAATGGTTATGTTGAGAATTCGACCGTAGAACTTGAAGTAAAAACTAATCGAAACAAATATGTTATTAAAGATAATTGCCTTTACCAATATAATAATGAAGGCCAACGTGAATTTATTTGCGAGGATGATTTATTGGAAGGGTACAAGTCATATTATGGTCAAGGCCATAAAATATGTGTAAAACAATTCTATCAAGCAATTGTTGATGATACAGAAGAATACATTCGAATTGATGACGCGATTAATACAATGCAAATGGTAGATATGATGAAGCTGTCATCTGAGAATGGAAGAACAATCAAAGTAAAGGAGCTTATATAATGACTACTGCAAAAATTGGTGTTCAAGCAATGATGCTTAAAGAAAAATTTGAAGAGTTAGGCGCGTATGAGACTTTAAAAAAGGTATCTGAATTAGGTTACAATGCAGTTGAAATCTCACAAATACCAATGACTGAAGAGAATGTGCAAGAGATTAAACGTGCAAGAGATGACTTCAACTTAGAGATTGCATCACTATCAGCAAACGTATCACCTTCACCAGGTAACGATGATTTAGAGACTCAATTTGATAAGATTGTCAACGATTGTAAGACTTTAGATGTTGATTTATTAAGAATTGGGATGTTACCTTTTGCATCTATGAAGAACTTAGATACTGTTTTAGAATTCTGTCATAAAGCAAATGACTATGCGATTAAACTAAAAGAGCATGGAATTAACTTATACTACCATAACCACCATATTGAGTTCAAGAAGTATGATGGTAAATTCTTATTAGATATCATTGCAAAAGAGTGTCCAGACTTAGGTTTCGAGTTAGACTTACACTGGGTTCAACGTGGTGGAGCTGACCCAATCGACATCATGAAACGTTACGCAGGGCGTATTGAACTGATTCACTTGAAAGATTACCGTATTGGAGATATTCCAGAAGATGCTTTTGCTGCTCTTGAAGACGGCGATGTTCCAACATTCTATAATGCATTTACTAATATTATTGAGTTTGCTGAACTTGGAGAAGGGTCAATGGATTATGGGCCAATCATTGAGGAAGCATTAGGTCTTGGTGTGCGCTTTATGTTAGTAGAACAAGATATGTTATATGGAAGAGATGCTTTCGATTGTTTAGCAACATCAAGAGATCACCTAATTGAATTAGGTTACGAGAACTTATTCTAAACTGCCTATTAATAAAGACAGGAGGAAATCATGACACATCAGAAAAAAGACGGTATGAATTATGCTCCCAAAGGAATTGTAAACAAAGTTGTTGAAGAGGGAGAGTTTAATGTAGGTATTACTGCTTTAGACCATGGTCATATCTATGGTATGAGTAATGGATTAGTTGAAGCAGGTGCGACCTTGAAGTATGTATATGATCCAGATCCAGAGAAAGTAGCAGCCTACTTAGAACAGTTTCCAGATATTGAAGTAGTTGATTCCTTAGATGTTATTTTAGAGGATGATACGATTAACCTCGTTGCAGCGGCAGCAATCCCTAACTTGAGAAGTGCCTTGGGTAACAAGGTGATGCTAGCGGGTAAAGATTACTTTACAGATAAAACTGGATTCACAAGCCTGGAACAATTAGAAGAGACAAAACGTGTAGTTAAAGAAACTGGACGTAAGTATTTTGTATACTTCTCAGAGAGATTACACGTAGAAGGAGCCATCTATGCTGGCCAACTAATTGAAGAAGGTAAGATTGGTCGTGTGCTTCAAGTGACTGGTTTTGGTCCTCACCGTCTAGACAAGGAGAAGCGTCCGTCATGGTTCTTCAACAAAGAAGAATACGGTGGGATTCTAAGTGATATCGGAAGTCACCAAATTGAGCAATTCTTATACTACACTGGGAACAAAGATGCGAAAGTATTGCAAAGTAAAGTTGCTAATTATGCAAACCCAGACACGCCAGAACTTGAAGATTATGGTGATGCTACGCTAGTTGGTGAGAATGGAGCAACATTCTTCTTTAAAGTTCACTGGTTTACACCAGACGGCTTACCAACATGGGGAGACGGAAGAACGTTCATTACTGGTACGAAAGGTTCTATCGAAATCCGTAAATATATTAACTTAGGTGACGAGGAATTAAGTGGTGACCACGTATATGTTGTGACAGATGACGGGGTTGAAGAACATCACGTGACTGGTCAAGTAGGATTCCCATTCTTTGGTCAACTCATATTAGATTCTATTCATCGAACAGAAAACGCCATGACTCAAGAGCATATCTTTAAAGCACAAGAATTATGTCTGATTGCTCAACGTGATGCGTTAGTGATTGAATAATATGAAATATAAGAAAAAGTTGATAGTATAATCAACTTTTTCTTTTTATAAAATTTGAAACAAGTATTTAATTTATAGGAGTTTGATTAGCATGGGAAAAGTATTAGCATTAGGCGAGAGTCTAATTCGTTTGTCTTCACAAAAAGGGTTTCGCTTACAAAACGCCACTCAATTATATCTACATTATGGAGGAGCAGAGGCGAATGTTGCGACAAATCTTTCGATTCTTAATCATGATGTAAAGTATGCAACTAAATTACCCAATGATTCAGGATTAACAAATAATATCGTCTCACAATTGAAAAGCTTCGGTGTAGATTGTGAACATATCATCTACGGAGAAGGCCGCTTAGGTGGTTATTATCTTGAAGTTGGTAGTGGACTACGGGCAACGAATGTCGTTTATGATCGCAGCTACTCAGCAATTTCTTTAATGGAAGAACTTGAATGGGACTTGGAGGAATTATTTCAAGATGTTACGCTCTTCCACATTACTGGAATTACTTTAGGATTATCAAAAAACTGGCATAAATTAGGTGTAGACTTAATCAAAGAAGCTCATCAAAGAGGCATTAAAGTTAGTTTTGATATGAATTACCGCAGTAAATTATGGAAACCACATGAAGCTAAGGCGGTGTTCGAACAAGTCTTACCTTATGTACATTATCTATCTGCTGGGCGTCTAGATGCGATTCACTTCATGGATGTGGAAGAAGTTGAGAAATCGAAAGACAGTTGGAAATATTATATGAACGGTATCTCCGAACGTTATCCAAACTTAGAGTACATCTATGGAACGAACCGGGAATTAATTACGCCTAACAGTTATATTATGAGTGGTTTTGTTTGGGATGTCATTGAAACTAAGGCGTATGAATCAAAAGAATATCGAATTGTAGAAGTGATTGATCGCATAGGTGCAGGTGATAGTTATGCTGGCGCCATTCTTCATGGCTTTATTAAAGAGACTGACTTACAAGAGACAGTTGAATTCGGTATGGCTGCGGCTGCATTGAAGCATACAGTTAATGGAGATGTGAATCTATTCAAAGAAGAAGAAATTTATGCATTCATGTCGAATACAGCGAATGTAAATCGTTAAATATTAATGACTATTCAGATCTAAGCCAATTTGAGGTTTAGGTCTTTTTTATTGTCATCATTTGTTATTGATATTATTCTATTAATTAGAGGTGATGACATGGAACGACTAAAAGAGAACCTATCCTTCATAATAATGGGTTTAATGATTGTCTTTTTTGGCTTACTGCTAATTATATCTAGAGAATCATTAATTCATTTTTTACTTGAATTGATTCAATTGTTTTTACTAGTTAGATTGGTTTGGGAAGGTATTAAGATTTGGCAAAACACTAAAGGTCATGGAAGTCTTATCAGACAATTTGTAAGTGCGAGTAAGATTTTAATAATAATAATTTTGGGTATATTAATTAGTAGTTTACCAGATTTAGTCACTTCAATAGTTGTTTATGCCATAGGATTTTATCAATTCATTATTGGTATGGTAGGGATCATATCTTACAGCATTTTAGTCAAGGATAAAGTCAATATCGAACGCGAATTATTATTGATACCTTTAATTCATTTAATTTTTGGCTTATCAAGTTTCATATCACCTTTGAGAACAACACAAACTCTTTTGAGATTAGGGATTTATTTAATTTTTGTAGGAGTTACTTTTATCACAGATGGAAGTCGTATTATGATATCGCGCCGATATATGATGAATAAACTAACGAGTCGAATTCGCGTTCCCTTGCCGGTGGTATTAGAAGCAATTATTCCAAATCGTTATATTGTTCGATTTAATCGTGAATTACGTGAAGGATTTGTGACTGAAACGTTGAATGATACTTTGAAGAAGTTAGAGAATGATAGAGAAATTTCAGAGGAATCAATCGTTTATGTTTTGATTCAATCAGGAGACAGTGGTTTCGATAAGATTGGGCATGTAGATATCAGCTATAATGGAAAAGTTTACTCCTATGGAAACCACGATGTAGAATCATATAAGCTATTCGGAGCAGTTGGTGATGGCGTGCTTATAGAAGCAGATGAAGCGAGATACTTAGACTATTTGAAGAGTCGACGAGTCACTGTATTTCGATTTGGCATTGTATTAGATCCAGAAGAGATGAGGAATTTTCAAAAAACTTTAACGTTATTACTTAACCAAACTACCCCTTGGCAGCTGATTACCGAAGCTCAGAAGACTAGTTTTATGGGAAGGATTATGGCTAGTGCGAATGGTAAAGGTTATAAGTTTGAAGAAGGACGTTATAAGACCTACTTCGTATTAGGAACGAACTGTGTATTATTAGTAGATGAATTATTAGGTCAGAATGGAATTAATATCATTAATCTTAGTGGTATCCTGTCACCAGGAAGTTATTTTGAATATTTCAATCGATTATTTCAGCTTAGAGGGAGTAAAGTGATTAGTAAAACATTAGTCCATCCGAAGTTAGAAGTTAATATGACAAAGTACAATTTAGCTTAGAAAGTTCAAGAGATTCCAGTTTGTTATTCATTCTATATAAAAACAAAAACCGAATGCTTAATCATAGTAATGCTAGCTTCATTGAGTCTAGCGTTATGGTTAAGTATTCGGATTATTTATCAGTGTATTATTTTTTAGGTGGGAATATAGCTTCCATACGGTAGATTCGATTACCACGCGAAGAGAATTTCTCTTCGTATTCAGTCATGATATTCCCTTGGTAATCAGACTCATGTAAGTCTAACCATACTTGTTTAAAAGACATACCATAAGAAGACATGCTTGATAATGAATATTCAAACAATCCCTGATTATCTGTTTTGAAATGAACTTCACCTTCGTTAGGTAGAATTCTTTCGTACTGTTTCAAGAAGTTTTCAGAAGTGAGTCGACGTTTAATGTGACGCTTTTTAGGCCATGGATCACTGAAGTTTAAGTAAAGTAAACTAATCTCACCTTCTTCAAAGTATTCAGTTAAGTCACTTCCATCACCGTGCAGAATTTGTAAGTTTGGTAATTGTTCTTCGATTTGCTTCTCGAGAATCGTTACGATGACACTTGTTTGAATTTCTACGGCAATATAATTAATATCTGGATGATGTTTAGCCATTTCGACGATGAATTGACCTTTGCCAGAACCGACTTCGATATGAATGGGTTGATTCTTCTCAAACTGTTCTTGCCATCTGCCTTTTAGTTCACTAGGGTTAGCAGGTACATATTGTGGATAGTCATTTAACTTGTCTTGTGCCCATGGTTTATTACGTAAACGCATATAATATAACTCCTTAATTTATTAAATCACTGTAAATTGTCTTAAGTAACATAATGTATTCATTGGTTTTATGTTGACGTCCTTCAGCATAGTATTGCTTAATGAGTAAGAGACAGTTCATCATACTATACCAACGAACTCGTTTATAAAACGATTTATTGAAAGAATAGTCATATTGTTCAAACCAATTAATCCATTCACTTGGTTGAAAGTATTGCACTAAGACCATTGTTATATCACTAAGCGGGTCAGCAATCTTCACATTATCCCAATCAACCAAATAAAGTTTATCATCATAACTTCGCAAGAAATTATGGTGGTTTAAGTCCCCATGACATACCGTCCGTCTCACTTCATAGAAATCACTATCAATAGCATCTTCCATTTGTTGAATCACTTCATTCAAAAATTGATTGCTTACAAGAGAAGGGGATAAATCTTGAAAATAATAGTTGATAAAATCTAAAGGGTGATAGTCTCTTTCACCTACACGCTTGAGCATTAATAATAAATGGTCAGAGAAGTGTATATGTTTGATGAGGTTAATGACTTCTTTAGTACCCATATCTTCCTTAGTTAAAAGATGGCCATCTTTCCATTCTTGAGCCGTAAGTATATCACCAGAATAGGTTCGTTGAGTCCACATCAATTTGGGGGCAATGCCTTCAGCTGATAAAGCAGCAATAAACGGAGAAGTATTGCGTTTGAAGAATACTTTTTCGTTGGATTTAATCCCCATATATGCATCACCAGTCCCACCCGCAATCGGATGAAGTTCCCAGTCATCATGTTGGTTAATCATTTTATTACATGCCTCCCAAAACTAACTATAAAAAGTCCAATACAAAATATTCTACCATGATAAATGAGCGGGTCAATCATTTTTTGAAAATTATCGTATGATTATAGGCTTCCAATAATAAAATATTATAAGATAAAAAAGCTCATTAAAAAATGAAATGGCTTACATTGTTCTTTTAAATAAAAGCAAGCAAATTCCATTGTTTCAGGAAATCTACTTGCTTAATATTACTAATCCTTATGAGAACTCACTTTAAAGTAATCAATTAACTCACCCGTGTAGATATCACTAGCGAACTGATAGTTTGTCTGACCATCAGATGTCTCAACAGTTACACCACCAAGATAAACGAGCGGTTTATTCTCGAATAAGTCATATTCAATGGAGTCATAATCAATCCAAGAACCGACCACCGCTCCTTTACTTGCGAATTGTTGTTTTGCTTTATTTAAGACAATACCAGCTTTTTGTGGACGATTTTCTTTGATTAATAGGGTTGTTGCGGAACCAATAAGAATACCGGTAGTGAGTAACAAACCACCTAATAGGCCATTGCTGTAGGGAGTATTGTTATTATTATAATTATTATTTTCTGGCATATGAATCACTCCTGATCTATTTTTCTACCTTTAAGTTTAACATTTAGGACGTATATTTGCGAAAGATAACGGTTGATGAACTCAAACCATAATATAAAAAAACAAACATACTTTCTATGAAGTAAGTGCTGCGAATTTGTTGTATAATTATCTATTGAGAAGTGGCCTGATAATGTAGATTTAACTTTTGAATAAATTGCAATTACAGTGTGTTTGTGCAACAATTAGATAGATTGTTTACAGATTATTATTAACGTAGAAGGAGTTTGTTTAACAGTATGACTTTTGACGATAATCAATTCAAATTAATTAAAGAACTGACAGAATTACAAGGAACCTCAGGAAATGAAAGAGAAGTTCGAGAGTACTTAAGAGAAAAACTAACCCCATTAGTTGATGAAGTAGAAGTGAGTGGGTTAGGGAATATCTTTGGTCTAAAGCACAGTAAAGTAGAGGATGCGCCACGTTTGATGGTAGCCTCTCACATGGACGAAGTAGGGTTCATGGTAAGCCGTATCCAAAGTAACGGTACTTTACGTGTCGTTCCTATTGGTGGCTGGAATGTGTATGCTGTATCAGCTCAACGTTTTACTCTACAAACTCGTAAAGGAAATTATCCATGTGTTTCTAGTGCAGTAGCACCTCATCTATTAAGAGGAGAAAAAGCTAAATCAATTAAACCAGAAGACATCATCTTTGATGCTGGTTTTGAATCAAAAGAAGAAGCAGAAAGCTTTGGAGTAAGACCAGGGGATACCTTAGTTCCAGATGTAGAAACAATTTATTCAGCGAATAAAAAATCAATTATTAGTAAAGCATGGGATAACCGTTACGGAAGTGCCGTTATCTTAGATACTTTAGATAAGATTCAAGATAAAGAGTTAGCTAATGAATTGATCATTGGGGCGACAGTTCAGGAAGAGGTGGGGCTTCGTGGTGTAAGAGGGGCTGTTCATAAGTATCAGCCAGATGTCTTCATTGCGGTTGACTGCTCGCCAGCTGCTGATGCTGAAGGTAAGAAAGACGTTCAAGGTCGATTAGGCGATGGTTTCTTGCTTCGAGTTCAAGATCCTGGGATGATAACACACAAAGGATTACGTGACTATCTTCTAGATACAGCAGAAACGAATCATATTCCTTATCAACATTTCTTCTCAAAAGGTGGAACAGATGCTGGAGCAGCACATACGATGAATGAAGGAATTATTAGTGGTGTCATTGGTGTGCCAGCGCGTTATATCCACGGTCATCAATCTTTATTTAGAATCTCAGATTACGAAGCGGCTCAAGCCATGCTAGAAGCAGTGGTAACAACTTTTGACCGTACAACTTATGAGACTTTAATACATAATTCATAACAATAGATTAAGATAGAAAGAAAGGGTAATATTTATGTGGATAGCTTTTTATAATGAACAAGGTGTTGGAGATGTTTTAATGTTAACTCGCGGCTTCGCGAATGAGAATCATTTAACTCATGAATCGAATAACAATGTAACAATCGTTCGAGATACTTCACAAAACAATGACATTTTTTCTGTAAATATTTTTAATATCAGTCAAACATTCAAACCATCATCAAACGGAAATGTTGATTTGACAGAGGAGCAAGTGAATCAAGTCAATGAATTAATTAAAAATGCTGGATTTGACTTAGAAATAACAGTTGACACTGAACCTAAATTCGTAGTAGGATATGTCGAATCTTGCAAGAAACATGAGGATAGTGACCATCTATCAATCACTCAAACAGATGTAGGGTCAGAAGTATTACAAATTGTTTGTGGTGCGAACAATATTGCTGAAGGTATGAATGTTATTGTAGCAAGACCTGGTGCTGTTATGCCAAGTGGTATGATAATCTGGCCAGGAGAATTACGTGGCGTTGAAAGCTTCGGAATGATTTGCTCGACACGCGAATTAGGCTTATCACATATTGAAGATTTACCAGGTATCTGGGAAGTAAGTGATTCATTTGAAGCTGGAACAAGTTTAGATGAAGTTATCGCTTCTTATCAATAATAAGCAAGCAAGTATTTAAGTAATCAAGGATGTGAGGATTTGAGAGATTACGATGGACCTGTGTTTAGAGAAGGAAAGCAAGATACAGACAAACGTCATTTCGCTCAACGTTCGGCTCGAAGAAATTCTGAAAGACGACGGTTTGAACCAGTTTACCAGATTCCTAGGAAGTCAAAAAGACAACCAGTGAATCAATCGGATGATGCAAAAGCGCAAGTAGAATCAAAACAAGCAAGATTAAAGCAAGAAACAACGCCAAAGTCTTCAACAAGCGGGCTTGAACATTACGAGATTCCCTTTTTTAAGAATAGAGACAAATCAACGAAGACGGTTGATAATTCTAATCTACCTAGTCCAGAAGATGGCTTTATGAACAGTAATAGTCAAAGTCATGTAGACAAGGATGATGAAGGAATCAAAGAACCGGTTAAACGGACTGTTTATACACCTTCATATAGTTTAAAAAGGCAAGCAGATCAAGCTAAAGTGCCATTTAAGGCAAGTGAATTACCTAAGCCTTATAAGAAGGAAGAAACTAAAAAGGTGAATACTAGTTCGGATACGAGAGAGCTCACCAAAAGATTACATAAAACGAAAGAAAGCTTTTTATTGTTTGAGAATGGGGAGGCAATAAATTCAAATGATGAATAAAAATAATATATACCACTTTGTGGGAATTAAAGGCTCAGGGATGAGTGCACTCGCTTTGATCCTTCATGGTGAAGGCTATAAAGTCCAAGGTAGTGATATTGGGAAATACTTCTTTACACAACAAGAACTAGAGAATCAAAATATTAATATTATGGAGTTTGATGAAAAAAATATTACAGAAGGGCTGACAATCGTTGCGGGGAACGCCTTTAATGATGATCATCCTGAATTAGTGAAAGCAAGAGAGTTAGGTCTTGAAATTTTACGCTATCATGATTTTCTAGGAAGTTTAATTAAAAACTATACAAGTATTGCGGTAACAGGATCTCATGGAAAGACATCTACGACGGGGTTGTTATCTCATACGTTGAAAAATCTAGCACCAACGAGTTATCTCATTGGTGATGGGACAGGCTATGGAGACGAAACAGCTACTTACTTTGCTTTAGAAGCATGTGAATATCGTCGTCATTTCTTAGCTTATCGACCTGACTACGCTATTATTACGAATGTTGACTTCGATCACCCTGACTATTATCGGTCAATTGAAGATGTTTTTGAAGCGATTCAGACCTTTGCTAATCAAGCAACAAAAGGGATTATCGCTTGTGGTGAAGATGAATATTTAAGAAAGCTGACTGCTGATGTGCCTATATACTATTATGGATTAAGTGAAGATTTATTAATTCATGCAAGTAATATCGATAGAACTGTTGATGGATCAATTTTTGATGTTGTCATTGATGGTAAAGTGTTTGGTCGATTCATGATTCCTGTCTTTGGAGAACATAATATCTTGAATGCACTATCAGTCATTACTGCGCTTTACCTTGAAGGCTTCGAATCTGAAGAGATTAAGGAGCATATTGCAACATTCGAAGGGGTGAAACGTCGCTTCTCTGCTCGTCAAATCCAAGACTTAACAATCATTGATGATTACGCTCACCATCCTTCAGAAATTAAAGCAACGGTGGATGCGGCTAAGCAACGCTATCCAGATAAAGAGATTATCGCTATATTCCAACCACACACATTCTCTCGAACTGTAGCCTTAATGAAGGAATTCGCTGAGTCATTAGAATTAGCTGATAAAGTATTCTTGGTAGATATTTTTAATTCAGCTCGTGAAGTTAGTGGAGAAGTTACGATTGATGATTTAGCGAAAATAATTCGAAAAGATGTGGATATCATATCTACAGAACACCTTTCACCATTAATGGATTATACTGATGCAGTATTCTTGTTTATGGGAGCTGGAGATATTGATGAATTATCTCGCCAATTTGAGAAGGCTTATGCAACTTTAAGTCCTAATCGTTTATAAAAAGATGCAAAGGCCAACGAGTTTTTAATTCGTTGGCTGTTTGTGCTTATATGTCAATTGATGAAGGAGTATATATAATGAGTAATCGTAAAATAATGCTGATCGATGGGAGTAGTTTAGCCTTTCGAGCATTTTATTCAATTTTAGATATTGATCGTTTCAAGAATAAGTCCGGCTTACATACGAATGCTTTGTTTAGTTTCCACCGGATGTTAGATAATGTGATGGCAGAATTCCAACCGACTCATGTTCTTGTTGCATTCGATAAGTCGGAGATTACCTTTAGAACAGAGATGTATGGGGAATATAAAGGTGGCCGCCAAAAGACGCCAAGTGAATTCAAGGAACAAATGCCCTATATTCGTGTCTTATTAGATGCTTATGGGATGAAACATTATGACGTGTTGAAGTATGAAGCCGATGATATTATAGGAACACTGTCTCATCAAGCAGACTCTGATGATGAAGTGATTATTATATCAGGTGATAAAGACCTAATTCAATTAGCTACGGATAATGTGACTGTGTATATAACACGTAAAGGAGTAAGCCAACTTGAGGCTTATACACCGGAAGTTATCATGGATACATATGGTGTGACGGCTAAGCAATTCATTGAATTAAAAGGACTGATGGGTGATTCGTCGGATAACTATCCCGGAGTAACTCGGGTAGGTGAAAAGACGGCCATTAAACTGATTAAAGAATTCAATTCAGTTGAGGAACTGTATGAACGCTTAGATGAGTTAAAACCTTCAAAGATGAAAGAAAATATTATTAATGATAAAGAACAAGCTTTCTTAAGTCGTGAACTCGCTGAAATCTTACTCGAAGCACCGATTGATATTCATATTGATGATATTGAATATCAAGGGAAGAATATTGAAGAATTGGTTGAGTTTTACCGACAAATGGAATTCAATAGTTTCTTAACAGAATTACAAGCAACGACTGATATTGATATTCAAGGCGTTGCAGATGCTGAAGCACTCGTAGAATATGAGGTGAAGCGAGTTGATGCTATCGAAGAAGATATGTTATTAAACCAAGCTGCCTTATATATCGAAACAATTGGCGACAACTATCACTTCGATGAGATATTACAAATTTCTTGGTACCATCAAGTTGATAATATCGTATATGTAGCTGATCGAGACGTAGCCTTACAATCTGAGTTGTTCAAGACTTGGTTGGAAGATGAAGGAAAAGGAAAGATATTATTCGATTCTAAACGCGATCAAGTTCTCTTAAGTCATTATGATATTCAACTACGAGGCATACAATTTGACAGCTTGATAGCCGCTTATCTTATTGAGACCACTCAAATGAATGAAATCGCTGATATAGTACGAATCCTTGAATTGCCAGTGAATGTGCAAATGGATGAATTAATATATGGTAAAGGAGCGAAACGTAAAGTACCGGAAGATGATCAAGTTATTAGTGATCATATTGCTTCTAAGGCCGTTGCCTTAGATATGATGGTTGAACCATTAGAAAAACGATTAAGCGAACTTGAAATGTATGAATTGTATGAAGATATTGAGATGCCAGTAGCTAGAGTCTTATCCAGAATGGAAATCCAAGGAATTAAAGTGGATGGTAAAACCTTAGAAGAGAAGAATGAAGAGCTTTTGGGACGCTTGAGCGAGATGGAAGCACGCATTCACGAATTGGCCGGAGAAGAGTTTAACGTTAATTCTCCTAAACAACTCGGAGAAGTACTGTTCGAGAAACTTAACTTACCCGTAATTAAAAAGACGAAGACAGGATACAGTACCGCTGCAGACGTGTTGGACAAATTAGTCGATAAACATCCAATCATTCAAGAAATTTTAGACTACCGTCAAATCAATAAAATTCAAGGTACCTACTTAGCTGGACTTCCTTCTTTTATTAAGGAAGATGGGAAAATCCATACTAGGTTCGTCCAAACCTTAACACAAACGGGACGGTTATCTAGTAATGATCCAAACTTACAAAACATTCCAATTCGTCTAGAAGAAGGAGAAAAATCCGCCAAGCTTTTGTACCATCAGAAGAGGGCTGGCAACTGTTTGGGGCGGACTATTCACAAATTGAACTCCGAGTCTTAGCTCACATAAGCAAAGAAAAACACATGACTCGCGACTTCGTTGAAGGTGAAGATATTCACTCTGCAACCGCCAGACGTGTATTCAAATTAGGTGACGATGTTGAAGTCGATAGTAATTACAGACGCCAAGCAAAAGCGGTAAACTTCGGAATCGTTTATGGAATTAGTGACTATGGTCTATCACAAAACTTGAATATATCTAGACCTGAAGCGAAAGAATTTATTGATCGTTATTTTGAGATGTATCCTGGCGTTAGCAAGTATATGAAAGATATTGTGGAGAAAGCACGTGAAGACGGTTATGTTAGTACATTATTCCACCGTCGTCGTTACTTACCAGACATTACGGCAAGTAACTTTAATATTCGTTCCTTTGCTGAAAGAACGGCAATTAATTCACCCATTCAAGGAACGGCTGCTGATATCTTGAAGATTGCTATGATTCGCTTACAAGATGCGATTGATAAAGAAGGTCTACAAGCACGGATATTACTTCAAGTACACGATGAATTGATATTAGAAGCTCCAAGTGAAGAGATGGAACGGTTAAGTGACCTTGTTCCGGAAATAATGGAAAACGCTACTTCGTTAGATGTTCCACTTAAAGTAGATTATAACCAAGGTAATAATTGGTATGAATTAAAATAAGTGAGTTATGTTAATTGGGAAAATTTAGAGAAGGTTAACTTCGATGAATGATTGTAATAGCCGAATGATTTATTATAGTAGACTAACTAGACATTGTATTAGTTAAGGTCCATACTGTAGTAGTCGTTTGGCTATTTATATCTAAAGTGGTTCATATTTTATTAATCATGGAAGAGTAAAGTAATATCACTATCTATAAAAGTTATATAAATAAATCGATAAATAAAGTGACAGGTTATATAGTGGAGTTAAACATTTTTTGTGAATATTTGCTATAATTAAGTTGTTAGAAAGAGGGGTTATATTGCCAGAATTACCAGAAGTTGAAGTGAACCGTCAAGGCTTAGAAAAGTTAGTCCAAGGGAAAGTCATCGAAGATTTACACGTTTACTGGCCTAAGATATTAGTAGGCTACGAAACGGATCCACATATCTATGACGGCATCTATCAAAAGACAATCTTGTCAGTTCAAAGAAGGGCTAAGTATTTGTTGTTTGAATTAGAAGATGCTTTTATTGTGTCGCATCTAAGGATGGAGGGGAAATATTTTGTATATAATCCTGAAGAAGTTCCACCATTCAAAGACAAGCATACCCATGTCATTATTAGATTCACAGATCAGAGCGAATTACATTATCATGATGTTAGAAAATTCGGAAGAATGGAGTATGTTAATAAAGATGAGATTCAACCTTTCTTTGAAGCAAGAAAGATAGGACCTGAACCGACGCAAAAAGAATTTCTATTCGATGACTTCTTAGTTGCTTTGAAGCAATCAAAACAAGTCATTAAACAAGCATTATTATCACAAAAAATTGTCGCTGGATTGGGAAATATCTACGTCGATGAGGTCTTATTCCAATCACGTATTCATCCGGAGACAAGGGCTAATGAGTTAAAACCGAAACAAGTTGAAAAATTACATCAAGCCATTATTGATACAATGGCAGATGCTATAAGATTAGGCGGTTCAACAATCCGTTCATATAAAAATACTGTAGGCCAAGTAGGACGCTATCAAGAAAAGCTATTAGTATACGGTAAAGAAGGCAAGGCTTGTCCGAGATGTTCATATCTCATTGAAAAAATACGAGTGGCTCAAAGAGGAACTCATTACTGTCCGCATTGCCAACCATTGTAAAGAGGTGAATAAATGAAAATCATTGCCATAACAGGGAGTATTGCGACTGGAAAGTCTTTGGTCTCTAATTATTTAATTAAAAAAGGTTACCCACTTGTCGATACAGATAAATTAAGTCGACTAGTAGTTCAACCGGATTCTGAAGGATTGAATCAATTGGTTTCTGCATTTGGGAGTAAGATTCTTCAGGAGGATGGTAACCTAGACCGCAAAGCCTTTGCTAAGATTATCTTTAATGATGAAAAAAGTAGAGCTTTAGCTGATAGTATACTACATCCCTTAATCTCTGACTTAGCTCGTACACGCTTAAATCAATATGAACGAGAGGGTAATCAAATTGCTTTCGTAGATATTCCACTTTATTATGAGGGGCAAGCAGATATTGTCGTGGATAGTGTCTGGTTAGTATATACCAATGAGGAGTTACAAAAAGAGAGATTGATGTCTCGCAATAACATAGATGCTAAAGAGGCACAAAATTTAATAAATAATCAACTTTCAATTGAAGAAAAAGCCAGATTAGCCGATTTGATTATTGATAATACAAGTAGTAAACAAGCCACTTATCAACAAGTGGATACATTATTAGAAAAATTATTAAACGCTGAAGAATAGGAGGATCACCATGGAATGTCCAAAATGTCATAGTCAGTCCTTAAAAGTTGTTGATTCACGGCCCACAGATGATACGATCCGCCGTCGGAGAGAATGTTTGAATTGTGGGTATCGCTTCAATACGCATGAGCGAATTGAACAAACGCCTTTATTAGTCGTTAAGCGTGATGGAACTCGAGAGGAATTCAATCGTGATAAATTACTCCGAGGTATTGTACGTTCGGCAGAGAAACGTCCTGTGACCGTCACACAAATGAATGACCTTGTGAACCAAGTTGAAGAAACAATTCGTAACAAAGCTGATCAAGAAATTGAAACGAGTAAAATTGGTGAATATGTGATGCCACTCTTGATGGAGCTGGATGAAGTGGCTTATATCCGTTTTGCAAGTGTATATCGTGAGTTCCAGTCGCGTGAGATGTTCATGAAAGAACTCGAATCAATGGCTAACAAAAATAATCAGAAAGAAAGGTCAGAATAAGATGACATTCAATGTCGGATCACTCCAACCTTTTGAACTTGTTGGTCAAAGAGATTTAGGTAATATTTTTCTACAGAGTTTAACTCAATTGTACCAACCCATCATTGGTCCTGTGAGTGTCAGTTTATATATTACAATGATGTCCTTACCAAAGCCGGTAAATGTAGACCATCGCGTTGCTCTGCGGCATAATATTTTTTTAAACAAAATGAAAATGGGTATCGATTCATTCAATAAGGCACGAGTACGATTGGAAGCAGTAGGCTTACTTCGTTCTTATCGTGACAAGCAGTTTAATTCAGACCCAATACATCAAACCATTCAGTATCATTTAAAGCTACCTGTGCTTCCCGAAGATTTCTTCCAAGATCCATTATTATCAACGGCTTTATTAAAGCAACTTGGGGAAGAAGATTATCAAAATATATACGAACAGTTTCAAGTTAATGAGATTGATGAACATCGATATGTAGAGGAAACGTCGGTCTTTCAAAAAGTCCTCTACCCACTGGAAGTTCCAGAAGAAAATAAACAACCGATGACAAGTAAAGAAGAATTCGTACCGAGCCCAGGCTTTGACTATAATCGATTCTTAAATTACTTATTATCAGAAGGCATTAATCACACGATACTAACTCAACAATTAAAGCGACAAGTTTATGCCATTTATGATGTATACGGTAATTCTGAAACTGAATTAGCTAACTTTGTTTTTTCTGCTACAGATAAGACAGATGGAACATTAGATCTGGATTTTCTGAAGCAAATTGCTGAGAAACATAATAAAAAGAAAGAATCCTCTTGGCAAACACCGTCGAACCTACCTAGTCAAGAAGAACAAAGAATGGGTGAAAACAGAACGTCTCAAATGTTTACACCCGAAGAATTAAAGACAAGACGGGAACAAATTAAGGTTCAGTTTCCTAATTTGTTAGAAGAAGACATTCAGTTAGTCTTATCATGTGAACAGATGCCAAGTAATATGTTCCTAAGTAAGACGAAAGAAGCGAAGAAGACTTTTGCAACGGATAGTGAACAATTCTATATTAAAGACTTAAGTCAAAAATCACGCTTGAACGAACATGTCATTAACTTCTTAATCTATTACTTATTAATCATTAACCATCGCCCGAACTTATTTAAGGGCGAATTAGAACGAACAGCGAGTGAGTGGGAGCAGGAAGACTTAACTAATGTGCCCAAAGCCATGGAATATATCCGCTCACTACGCAAGAAGAAAGAAATCCAGAACAAACAATGGAATAATAAAAATCAAAATAGAAGACGTGGAAAATCTCAATATAAAGAAATTATCCCTTCATGGATGCAAAAAAATTCTCAAGCAAGTGAGCAACATAATATCGAGGCCACAGAATCTAAAAATGTTCAAGAAAACGAAGCAGAATTACGTCGTCGCTTGAACGAACTCATTGGGGGAGAAGGTGAAAGTTAATGCAAAAAATTAATCAAATATTAAACAAATATACAAGAGACCCCAAATTTCAAGAGAGTTATAAACAAACCGTTAATTATGTATTGAATCATCCAAATGTCAGAGAATATATTAACGAACATGCCGAAACAATTACACAAGAAATGATAGAAAATTCAATTTCTAAACTGAATGAGTTTGCTTTGGAAACGGACCGTTTAAGTCGAGGAGAAGAAGGTCAAAATCCAGGCTTCAAGCCTGTCTTAGTATTGAACTATAACTATATCGATGTGACATACGTTCCGACACAAGAATATTATGATAATCAAGATAAGATTCAAAAACGACAATTATTAGATAATCGTATGATGTCACAAGATGTGCGTGAGGCCACACTAGCAAACTATTTTGCTAACACCCCTTCAAGGCAAGCTCTCTTACACGAGGTTATTCAGTTTTTAGAGATATATAAGCAAAATCCTCACCGAGCTCAAGGGCTATATATTTCTGGAGACTTTGGGGTAGGAAAGACTTATCTATTAGGAGCTCTTGCGAATGATTTAGTGAAGTTGAATAAATCTGTCACGATGATTCATTATCCGACCTTTGTCACTGAAATCAAATCAGCTATCGGGACGAATACCAATCAAACATTATTAGATGAGGTTAAAGCTGTCGATATCTTAATGATTGATGATATTGGAGCTGAAGCGAACACTGTCTGGGTACGGGATGAGGTATTAACAACTTTACTTGAGTATCGAATGAAAGAATCACTTCCAACGTTTATGTCGTCGAACTTTAATATGAAAGAAATCGAAAGTCATCTTGCGCATACACGTGACGGTGGCGAAGAAATTGTTAAAGCTAAACGAATTATGGAAAGAATTCGCTACTTAGCTAAAGAAGTAACTTTAACAGGTGAGAATTTAAGACATAAACGCTAATTGATTGAATCGTAGTGGTAAAGGAGAATTATAATTGAATCAACACGATCCTGAAGAATTTTTAAAAGAAAAACGATTGCTCATGGTATATTTTGGTATAGCGTTAATTATCCAAGTAATCGTATTAATTAGTTATTATTTCAATGAGAAGCAAACTGCCTTGGCCTTTCCAATGATTTTGGGGATTTTTATTACAGCGGGTGGTCTATTCACACTTTATCGACTTGGAAAGTAAGTGAATCTGAACTTTAGAATGAATTTTCACTTGAAATCCAGATGATTAAGTGATATAAATTAGTAGAAGCAATTTTGAATAATTAAATATATTAGATTTGAAGACAACTTGATAATTACAATGATTTTAGAGAGGGATGGTCTGGTGAAACATCCTACATGGTATTATTTAAGACCCCTTCATTAAGATGAACTCCGAAACCAACGGCATTAAGAGTTGACGCAGTAGCCCGTTAAGCTAAAAATGAAGATATGAAGTAATAAATATTGCTTTATATAAATTTTGGGTGGAACCACGTAATGAATCTAACGTCCCATTGATTGAGTCGAGTACTTAATCAATGGGATTTTTTTGTATTATAAGCGAAGGAGAATGAACATGGATAAAATTAAATTAACTTTTCCCGATGGTAATGTTAAAGAATTCGATGCGGGAATAACAGTCGAAGATGTAGCTGATTCAATTAGTAAATCACTTAAGAAAGCAGCTTTAGCAGGGAAGTTGAATGGTGAGATTATTGACTTCCATACACCAATTACAACAGATGGGGAGATTGAAATTATTACTAATAAGAGCCCAGAAGCATTAGAATTAATGCGTCATTCAGCGGCTCACTTATTAGCTCACGCTTTAACTCGTTTGTATCCAGGTATTCAGTTCGGTGTAGGTCCAGCCATCGAAAGTGGGTTCTACTACGATACTTTTAAAGGAGAGCCAATTTCTGAAGAAGACTTGCCTAAGATTGAGAAAGAAATGAAGAAAATTATCTCAGAGAACCATGATATTATTGGACGTGTTGTAAGTCGTGAAGAAGCTTTAGAGATCTTTAAAAACGATGTGTTCAAGCAAGAATTAATTAATGACTTTCCAGAAGATGAAGAAATTTCTGTCTACCAACAAGGTGAATTTATTGATTTATGTCGTGGAGGACACGTTCCTTCAACAGGAAAAATTAAAATCTTCAAGTTACTTTCCTTAGCTGGAGCATACTGGCGTGGTAACTCAGAGAACCAAATGATGCAACGTATATACGGAACAGCCTTCTTCAACCAAGCTGACCTGGATGAATTCTTACGTCTTCGCCAAGAAGCACGTGAGCGTGACCACCGTAAACTTGGTAAAGAATTAGGAATCTTTATGATTAACCAAGAAGCTGGACAAGGAATCCCATTCTGGTTACCTAATGGGGCTACAATCCGACGTACAATTGAACGTTATATTATGGATAAAGAGATCAACCTTGGTTATGAGCATGTTTATACACCAATTATGGCTAAAACTGATTTATATAAAACTTCAGGACACTGGGATCACTACCAAGAAGATATGTTCCCACCAATGGATATGGGTGATGGTGAGATGTTAGTGCTTCGTCCAATGAACTGCCCACACCATATGTTAATCTACAAGAACGACATTCATTCGTACCGTGAATTGCCAATTCGTATTGCTGAATTAGGTATGATGCACCGTTACGAAAAATCTGGTGCCTTATCAGGATTACAACGTGTACGTGAGATGACATTAAACGATGCGCATATCTTTGTTCGTCCAGACCAAATCAAAGACGAATTCAAACGTGTCTTGGCATTAATTAAAGAAGTATATGATGACTTTAATATTACTGACTATCGTTTCCGTTTAAGTTACCGTGATCCAAAAGATAAAGAGAAATACTTCGATGATGATGCTATGTGGGAGAAAGCAGAATCAATGCTTAAAGAAGCTATGGATGAGTTAGGGCTTGAGTACTTTGAAGCCATTGGTGAAGCAGCATTCTATGGACCTAAACTAGATGTTCAATTCAAGACGGCTATTGGACTTGAAGAAACAATGTCAACGGTTCAATTAGACTTCTTGCTTCCAGAGCGATTTGACTTAACTTATGTGGGTGAAGATGGACAAAACACTCACCGACCAGTTGTTATTCACCGTGGTGTTGTATCAACGATGGAACGATTTGTAGCTTACTTAATTGAAGAATACAAGGGAGCTTTCCCAACTTGGTTAGCACCTGTTCAAGCTATCTTACTACCAGTAAGTAATGAAGCACATGGAGACCGTGTGGAAGAAATCTATCAAGATCTACGTAACAAAGGTTACCGCGTTGAGATGGACTTACGTAACGAGAAACTGGGTTATAAGATTCGTGAAGCACAAACTTCAAAAATTCCATACCAAATCGTTATTGGAGACAAGGAAGTTGAATCAGGTACAGTCAACGTACGCCCTTATAGTTCATCGGATTCAATGACAATGGAATATGATGAGTTTGTTTCATATTTAGCAAATGATATTGAAACAAAGAGTCGTAATTAATGAATCAACTATGGAATCCAACCTTATCAAATAGGGTTGGATTTTCTTTATGAATTCGAAACAAAATATTACCCAGGATAATGTTGAATATGTTTACAATACTTATCCTTTAGCCGTATAATATTATTAAAGTGTAAGTTGATATTAAGGAGGAAGATTATGTTATTTGATGTTTTAGTTGTAATCATTCTAGCAGTTCTAGTTGTGAATCAATTCGGACTCTGGACAAAATTTAAAAATTGGTACAATCGTCAAGTTTCTACACAAACAGTCATTAGTCAAAGAAATCATAAAGTATATATATTTATTGTTTTGATTGCGGTTGTCTTTGCCTTAGTGATTAGTTTCATTCAAAGTACGAAAGAAATTAATCAAACTGCAACGACATTAGCATTACAACAATTGGCTTTCAATACAGAAGGGTATTCTCAGTCAGCTTTATATGCTCAGACAGAAGTGTTTAAGAATGCCTTAGATTTTTCATCATTATTCTGGTTGAACTTCTTTGAAAAAACTGCTTACTTTATTCTAATCCCAATTCTTATTAGTATAGCGACAGTCTTTATTAATGATGAGATGCAAAAGACTAAATCAGAATTAGAAGAAAACTCAACGCCATTAGCTACTGAAGAGTCAGTGGAAAAGTCTGAATCAACATTAGTAGATCCAGTTGAAGTTGATGCCGTTGAAGAAGTAACTGTCAATGACGATATTGATCATGTAGAAGAGAATCAAAAGGAAAAGACGAAATAATAAATTCAGAAGAAAAACAAAAAACAGTTGAAGCAATTGATCAGATTGCTCCAACTGTTTTTTAAGAATGATTGTGTTTGTAATTAATTAATTGACCCCTATCGCTAAAGAATGATTGGTATGTTAAGTAAGTCGCAATAAAAGTAGAGATAGCTGTACTTGCTAACATCATAAACATAACCATAATTTGGTATAAAATCGCCTTTGTCGGATCAATACCAACAAACATCAAGCCTGACATCATACCAGGCAATGTAACAAGTCCAATGGTCTTTGTGTTATCAATCGTAGGTTGTAGTCCGCGACTAATGGTTGATCTCAAAATCGTGCGTGAAGCTTGGTAAGGTGTAGCTCCAAGTGTAATCTTTTCTTGAACAGATTGCGATTGGTCTTGGAATGTTTGGAAAAGTGTTGAATAAGACACACCAATCGAATTCATCGCTCCCCCTACAATCATTCCTTTGTTATAGGGATAAGTTGTGCAGGAGTAAATTTAAGACTACCTGTTAGAACAAGAACACCTAAGGTGACCGTATTAGTTACTAATAAAGCGATAAAAGAGTTTAAGAAAGCACCTTTAAGGCCTTTACCACGTTTGCCAGCATTCCAACTAGCATTGACAATAATAATAAGAATCATTACTAAAGTGATAATATGGTTGTCTGCTTGGAAAATACCTTGTAATACAAAACCGACGATTGTCAGTTGAATCACCATACGAATAATAGCAATAATAATATCTTTCTCTAATTTAAGTTTTTCTCTAAAAGAGATGCATAACGCGACAGCCACTAATATTAATGAAAATACTAATGACATAGGGGTAACTGATAAATTCTCCACTAGGTATCTGCTCCTTCTGTTGAAATTTTTTTAATAGTAATAATGCGATCTGCAAGATTTTGTTCTTCTTCGGTATGGCTCACTAATACAATAGTTGAATTATTGTCTTCTTTATATTGTTTTAGCCATCTCCAAATAATTTCTCGTGTTTTTTTATCTAAACCACTCGTTATCTCATCTAACAATAGAACACGAGGTGTAAATTGAAGATTTCTAATTAATGCGACACGCTGCTTCTCGCCTCCAGATAAGGTTGTAATATCTTTATCCAAGTAGGAAGAAGGGAGATTAACATTATTAAGTAATTCTTTTGCTGATTGACTATCAAAGTCTAAGTCTCTAATATCATAAGCAAACTTTAAATTATCTTTGACCGTATTACCGAATAGAGTTGGGGATTGAAAACAATAGGACACACTTTTACGAAGGTCAGTGAAGTTCATTTGATCCACATTTTCTCCGTTATAATAATATTCACCACTTGTACTTAGCGTTGGATCTTGCATTTGTGCAAGATATTTTAATATGGTACTTTTTCCACTCCCTGAAGGACCAACCAGAGATACCACTTCATTCTTTTGAACGTCCATTGAGAACTGATCAATAATTTTTGTTGAATCGCTTTGAATGGATAAATTTTTGAGCTGAATTAATTGAGTCATATGAGTCACCTTTCATCTTTTATCTATGTTAATTGTAATTGTTATAAATAAAAAAGCAAGTCAAAAAATAATCGGTTACCTTAGGTAACCGATTGAGATGGGTGTGTTATTTTTCTAAGATAGTGCGAGCTTCAACGAATTCACGCTCTTGTGATTCAGCGACACCTTCATGAGTAACATGACCCTCAAGTGTATTAATACCAGTATAAATTGTTTCATTATCTAAGGCAGCTTGTTTCACACCTTTAGAAATAATTTCTTTTGCGTAGTTTAATGTTACGTTAGTTAATCCTAATGTAGCTGTTCTTGGAACGGCACCTGGAATATTGGCTACAGTATAGTGGACAACGTTATGTTTGATATAAACTGGGTCATCATGTGTTGTTGCATGAGTAGTTGTCTCAAAGTTACCACCTTGGTCCACAGCAATATCAATAATTACTGAACCTTCTTTCATTGTTTTAACCATTTCTTCTGTCACTAAGATAGGTGCGCGTCGTCCTGGGATTAATACTGACCCAATCGCAACGTCAGCATCTTGAATAACGCGTGTCATATTTTCTTCATTAGACATTAAAGTCTCAACTTGTCCGTCTAATAAGTCTTCTAATTCAGCTAATCGTTGAGGGTTAACATCAAGAATGGTTACTTTCGCTCCCATACCAACTGAAAGTTTAGCAGCGTTATAGCCAACAATACCACCACCAATAATCACTACGTGAGCACTACTTACGCCAGGAAGACCGTCCAGTAAAATTCCACGTCCTCCATGATGTTTTTCTAAGAAGTGCGCTCCAATTTGCACAGCCATACGACCAGCAACTTCACTCATTGGTGTTAATAATGGTAAAGCGCCATCGGCTACCATTGTCTCATAAGCAATTCCAGTTACGCCTTTATCTAATAAAGCTTTTGTTAATTCTAATTCAGGAGCCAAGTGTAAGTAAGCGAATAAGATTAATCCTTCGTGGAAGTAATCATATTCTTCTTTTAATGGCTCTTTAACTTTTATAACCATTTCAGCAGCCCATACATCTTTAGGATCTTCTTTAATTTCTGCACCTGCTTCAATATACTCTTCATCTGAGAATCCTGAGCCTACACCGGCATTAGCGCCAACGTAGACAGTATTACCTGCCTCAACGAGTGTTTGAACGTTTCCTGGCGTCATACCTACACGGTCTTCGTTTGATTTAATTTCTTTTGGAACTCCAATAATCATAATTATAAATCTCCCTCTCAATGTTCTCTTATAAATTTCCAATGGTTTTATTATAGCATGGATATATAATAACTTGTAGTATAAAGCATTGAAATTAAAAAATACTTACGAATATAATAAAAAAAATAATCAATTAATGAATATTATTTATTTGTCGATTGGCACTATAATAGACATGTAATGGTATTCAATGATCGAGTTAATCATGAATCGAAAATATTTCTATTTATTCATCAAATAAGGTAATATGAGGGGGCTGATAAAGAAAAGGAGTGTTTAAGATGTGTTTAATTACTTTTCGCTATGATCAAGATAGTGAGTATCCATTCGTACTGATTGCTAATCGCGATGAAAGCTACCAACGTGAAAGTCTAGCGATTCATCGTTGGGAAGATAAACCTACAATTATTGGTGGAAGAGACTTAAAAGCAGGGGGAACTTGGTTAGCTATGAATGATGAGGGAAAGTTTGCTGCCATAACGAATCAACCCTTTACTCAACATGAGCCTGTTGAATTAACATCGAGAGGTATATTAATTACGGACTATTTAAGTTCTGACCTCACTCCAGTAGCATATGCTGAGCACTTAAGGAAACAACGATTCCATTATGAAGGTTACCAACTATTATTTGGAACAGTGGATAATTTATATGTGTATAATAATGTATCGGACAGCTTCATAGATTTAGACCAGCAGCTATACAGTATTAGTAATACACAAGACGATTTATCATCTTACCGTCAAGAAAAATCAGAAAGACAATTAATGGAGTTACTTACTCAGACGAATGTTTTAAACATAGATGTTCTTATTCATTTATTTCAAGATCAAGAGGTGAATCCTAACTTTAAGAATTATCCAAGACAATTGAACAAAGAATATGCCCGAGCTGCTTCATCTATTTTCATTCAGCGTGATGATGTCTTTGGGACAGTGTCTACTACAGCTATTTTAATCAATCGCCAAGGTGAAGTGAAGATGAAAGAAGTAAAATACGATCCCAAGAAGTTGATTCAAGAGACTGTCTTAGACTTTAAGCTAAGCTTATAAATGAGAAGAATAAGGAGTAATTGACCAATATTGACTTATTGATAAAAAGATGTTAAGCTATACTTGTATCATTAAGGGGACGTTCTGGTTTCGACAGGTATCGTTCGAGCTTATGATGCGTCAGGAAGGCAGCGACTTCCTAAAAACGCTACAGTTTAAATATAACTGCAAACAATACAAACAATAATTTCGCTTTAGCAGCTTAATAACTGCGGGTGAAGATCGGCCTGGCATCGCCCATGTGCTCAGTTACCGGTCCTAAATTAGTGGGATACGACTTAACTTTCCGTCTGTAAGTTAAGTAAGAGATTACCAGACTCGCGAACTACGATGCCCGTTTATCGGCTAGTAGGGAGCTAACTTAAATGGATAAACTATTGACGTAGATTCGTAAGTGACGAGATATTTGGACAGGAGTTCGACTCTCCTCGTCTCCATTGATTTAACATTGGTGTAATAAGGTTTTTCTGAAAAATGTAAATGTTTTTGAATAAGGTTTAATAAGTAAATCATGAAAAATATCATGTAAAATTTTTAAAGAATAAACTGCCCCCACGGGAGTTAGAAAATTATAATTCTAATTAAGCACACTTAATATAACAAGTGTGCTTTTTTTCTTATGAAAACTAAGCATACAAGCATAAAATCTCTTTTAATACTTTTTATATTATGTGTGTAATACTGTAATGATTCGTAAGGATTTTCAGAAACCGCTTGACTAATTATTGTAAAACTGATTGAATGTAAATATACTATGCAGACATTTGGGGTGCCTAACGCTGAGATTATACCCATGGAACCTGATACAGTTAATGCTGACGCAGGAAAATGTTAGAAATATGTGAACAAGTTAATACATAAGTTAATTATTCATTTTTATGGATAACGTACTTTACAGTATTTTTACTACCACATACCCCCTTTTTGTCTCTTGGCAGAAAGGGGCTTTTTGTTTAGGCTAAAACTGCAAGTAAAGTATAGAAAGGAAAGAAAATGATTAATGAATAAGAATAGTGGGCTTCCAATCATTGAGAATCCATTTCCCTTAGTTTATTCACCTTTAGTTCAATGTATGACCAATGTAGTGACTGTCGAGTCTATGGCTAATGCAATTTTATATATAGATGGTAAGCCTGTGATGGCAGATCAACCTTGGGAATTTGAGGATTTTATGGAACAAACGGATGCGCTGTTACTCAACTTAGGAGGTTTTTCGCCTGATAATGCTCAAGCATTGCTAGTAGCAAGTATGCAAGCGCAAATGAAACAAATTCCAACAGTTGTCGATTTGGTCGGAGTTGCCGGATCCTCACTAAGGCTAGATATTGCTTATAAGATTTTAAAGCACAAACCTACAGTTGTTAAAGGCAATTATTCAGAATTAAGAAAATTCTGCCAGTTAACAACAACAGGACGAGGTGTTGATTCAAGCGATAGTGATCAAGAAGATGATGCGATTACTGAACTGGCTCAAGCGATGAAACTATTATCAATCGAACATCCTGAGACACTTTTTCTGGCTACGGGAGCTAAAGACATTATTGCATTTAATCAAACTTTATATCATTTAGATAATGGTGTTGAGAATTTAGATCGTTTTACAGGAACGGGTGATATTGTTGGGGCGTTAATTGCAACACTTTTAGGTGAAGGTAAAGAGGTACTGGCTGCTACGATTTCAGCAGTATCATATTTTAATCTTTGTGGTGAGAAAGCAGATAGTATGACAAAAGGTTTAGCTAACTTCCGCCAAGAAACACTGAATCAACTTTCTTTACTTATGGAAGATAAGGAATGGATGAAAAGTATGAGAGGTGGACTAATTAATGGATTATAGTTTATATTTAGTTACTGATGGATTTAACTTTAACGAAGAAGAATTTTTACAAAGAGTTGAACAAGCCATTCAAGCAGGGGTTACTCTAGTGCAATATCGAGATAAAGATGTGAGTACGAATGAAGCATACCAACTTGCTTTGAAAATTCAAAAGATTACTAATAGATATGACGTTCCCTTAATTATTAATGATCGACTTGATATTTGTCTGGCTATTGATGCTGATGGAATTCATATTGGAGATGATGAGTTACCTGTCCATGTTGTTAGGAAATTATTAGGTCCAGATAAAATCATTGGTGTCTCAGCTAAAACAGTTGAACGGTCGAATGAAGCTGAGAATGAAGGAGCAGATTATCTAGGGGTAGGTGCAATTTTTCCAACGAATACCAAAGATAGTGATGTTATTCCTTTAAGTCTGTTAGAAGAAATTACGCATGAAGTTTCAATTCCAGTTGTGGCTATTGGTGGTTTAAAGTTGAATAATGTTGAATTTTTATCCGGTATAAATATTGAAGGAATCTCTCTGGTGTCTGAGATTATGCTTGCTGAAGATATTAACCAAACTGTACAAGCACTTTTAGATAAGATTGAAAAAATCAAGGAGGAACAATAATTGAAAAAAATACCACAAGTATTAACTATAGCAGGATCTGATTCTGGAGGAGGAGCGGGAATCCAGGCCGATTTGAAGACATTTCAAGCTAGACATGTATTTGGCATGAGTATTATTGTAGCGTTAACTGCACAAAATACATTAGGCGTCCAACAGTCATTACCTGTGCCTTTAGATTTTATTGATGTTCAGTTTCAATCCATCGCAGATGATTTTGAAGTCTCAGCTGTTAAGACGGGAATGCTTTTCAATAAAGAATATGTAGAAAATGTTGCGAAAACTTTGAAGAAAGTTGATTTTGGCCCCTTAATCGTTGACCCTGTTATGATAGCTAAGGGTGGACATACTTTATTGGATAATCAAGCAATCATTGCAGTTCAAGAACAACTTCTACCACTTGCATACTTGGTAACGCCTAATATACCTGAAGCCGAGGCGATTACTGGAATGACAATAGATGACTTTGATTCAAGGAAAAAAGCTGCTCAAAAATTAAGAAGTTTTGGTTCGACAAATGTAATGATTAAAGGTGGACACCAAGAAGGTCATCAAGCTAAAGATTATATTCTACTTGAAAACGGTGATGAGTTTTATGTTTCAAGTCCACGCATTGATACGAATAATACTCATGGAACTGGAGACACCTTATCCTCATGTATTACAGCTGAGCTTGCGAAAGGTGAAGATCTTAAGTCTGCCATTATTACGGCTAAACGCTTTATTCAAGGTGCTATTGCTGATGGCATCGATGTTGGTCACGGCCATGGTCCAACTAACCATTGGGCAGCACTTTCTAGTGATATAGTAGTTGAATAAGCAAAAAGTAATAAGAGTGATTTTCTAACTTAGCTTTGTTAGCTTGATTAGAAGATCGCTCTTTGTTTATTATATTGTTTTTGTAAATTAATTTAAAATGTTTCTAATGTGCACAATGGCTTTCGATTCTTTTCATCAACGTGTCTATTGCGACGCAATATATCCATCGATACTTCTCGATAACGAGCTTACTCGGAAATATCATACACGATATTTCTCGATAACGAGCTTACCCGGAAATATCTTACACGATACTTCTCGATAACGAGCGTCTCCGGAAATATTCTACTTGATATTTCTTGATAGCGAGCGTCTCCGGAAATATCCTACTTGATATTTCTTGATAACGAGCTTCTCCGGAAATATGCTACACGATATTTCTCGATAACGAGCTTACTCGGAAATATCTTACACGATATTTCTCGATAACGAGCTTACCCGGAAATATCTTACACGATACTTCTCGATAACGAGCTTACCCGGAAATATCTTACACGATACTTCTCGATAACGAGCCTCTCCGGAAATATCTTACTTGATATTTCTCGATAACGAGCGTCTCCGGAAATATCTTACACGATACTTCTCGATAACGAGCGTCTCCGGAAGTATCCTACACGATACTTCTCGATAACGAGCGTCTCCGGAAATATCTTACACGATACTTCTCGATAACGAGCTTACTCGGAAATATCATACACGATATTTCTCGATAACGAGCTTACCCGGAAATATCTTACACGATACTTCTCGATAACGAGCGTCTCCGGAAATATTCTACTTGATATTTCTTGATAACGAGCTTCTCCGGAAGTATCCTACTTGATATTTCTCGATAACGGGCGTCTCGGGAAATATCTTACTTGATATTTCTCGATAACGAGCGTCTCCGGAAGTATCCTACACGATACTTCTCGATAACCCATCTTACTTGCAATACCCCCATGAATCTACAAAAAACAGCTCGCATAGACATACGAGCTGCTTAGATAATTAATTAAAGATTCCGAACAAGTCGCGCATAAAGTTTGTGATAGCATTATCGCGATTGTTTTCAACTGGAGGGTTTTCCTCGATGACTGTGTCTTCTGACTCCTCATTATCTGAGTCAGCAACTAATTCATCAGTTGAAGGTGTTCTTAAGTTTGTAGGTAAGTCTAAGTCATAGACTTCTGGATGGTCGAGTAGACCATCTAATAGGATTTCTGTTTCCCAGTATGAGCTCATTCCTTCTCCGAAAGTTCCCATAGCTACCGAGATAAAGTTACGATCGTTTTGGCTCCCAGTTGCTGTGAAGTTTAAGCCCGCAGCATCAGTAAAACCTGACTTCAAACCTGTAATGCCTTCGCGTTCATAACTACCGCCTTCAAGTAATTGGTTAGTATTATATAAAATTTGAGCTTCTTCAGGATGACCTTCCATAAAGGCATATTCTTTTGTAGATGCTATCTCTAAGATTTGTGGATATTCTTCAATCGTATGTTGAGCCATCAAAGCAACGTCAGCAGCGGCCATTGTGTTCTCACTATCGATTGTAGATCCTGGAATCCACCATGACTCAGGAACTTCATTATTTGGAGCCCCGGAAGTAGAGTAGAGTTGGGCATTTGTGATTCCCCACTCAGTCAATTGGTCTTGCATTGCTTGAACAGCAGCCTGCTCACTACCATAAATCTCCCACATTAAAGCAGAAGTTGCATCGTTAGCTGATTGAATCATAACTGCATACATTAAATCTTTGATAGGATAAGCAACCCCCTCAACTAACCAAACGTTGGATAAGTTTTCGTTTGATGAGATATCTTGAACAATCTCAGCAGGTATCTCAATTTCTTGGTCCATTGAGATTGTACCTTCGTCTAGGGCTTTATAAATCATATACATCGACAAGATTTTTGTCATTGATGCGATAGGGTAAGAAACGTTGGCTTCTTTTTCCGCTAGAACCTTATTAGTTTCTTGGTCAATCACAACATATGAGCGTGCATCCATATTTTGATCGTACCATTCTTGCAATTCACTCGGATAGTCTTCAGGCATAACAAATGGATCTGAAGGCTCTAGTAGCACGTTCTCTGAATTAAAAATAGGTGTTTTACTTACAGCACTCACTGTAATTGAATTAAGATTGGCAAAGCAAATGCTTGTTAGAGACAGCATAGTTAGCCTTTTTATTGTTCGTTTATTGAACAAATTGATGACCTCCTCAATTTTTATACTAATTTATTATATCGAACTATAAGTTCATGTCAAAGACTCAATGAGTTAATATTGAATTAATAATAATATCTTCATAAAAAAATCAAATATTCATAATAGATTACTTTCTTTTTTATTATTAAAATGCATGAGTTTAGATTATAATATCATTATTAGAATTAAGAGGAGGGTGGAAGATGAAAAAAGCTTGGAAGCATTACATCGTTCCAAACTTATTCTATATAGTAACAGTGAGTATGTTACTACCTATATATATACATGCTTTTGTCCTTGTTTTTGCGACGCTATACTTAATATGGGAAAGAAGAAGCACGGCATTAAATACCTTCGTCAAGGATAAATGGCTCAGTGTATTTCTTATCTACGTATTAATCGTCTCATTAATGAATCAGAACTATATGGGTGTTTTGGTCACCTTGTTTTACTTCTTAATGGCGATTTACTTTAGTAGTTACTTAAAGTGGGTAAATAAAGAGAGATTTCTAAAGACCTTAAATATTTTTGTATTAGGAAGTTTATATGCGGGAATTTATGCAATAGCAGTCTACTTAGTCTATGTATTCAAAGAAGGCTATACGATTTTTTATGTTTTCCAATATTCCAATGTTCAAACGAGGGCAGAGTCTACATTCTTTAATCCCAATTATTATGGATTATTTTGTATCTTTGCATTAGTCATAGGATTGTATTTACTTCTAAAGCCTGGCTACGGGGTCAAGTATAAATATTACTATTATGCAGCGTTCATTGTGAATGTTATATGTATCTTTCTGACAGCTTCAAGAATGGTGCTACCGACGGTGGCGGTTGCTATAGTATGGTTTACCTTCTGGATACACCGTCAATATGTGTGGGTTATGATTGGAGTAGCTCTTATTGGTGGGGGCGCTTTAATTATTAATCCTGATTTAATACCACGTTTTAGCTCACTTCTTTATGCTTTTGAAGATCGGTTCGCACTTTGGGATGTAGGTTGGCAAATATTCATGAGTAGCCCATTCTTTGGAAGAGGAGCAATGAGCTATATGAATTTATACTATTTATATACAGACAAATCTGACATGCATGCCCACCAATTACTAATTAATTCTTTAGCGGACTTCGGAATTATAGGCTTGGGATTATTAGCGATGATGATGAAAGATTATATTCGTTCAGTATTCAAACTAGCGAAACACATGACTCATCGATTAGAGTTTACGCTTATATCGACCATGATTATAACTGTATTAGTTCATGGCTTAGTCGATGTTTCGATTCATTGGAGTCAGACAGGCTATGTCTTTTTGGCTACTATATTACCAGTTCAACAATTAATTAGAGATAAATAACAAAAAACAACTTGCACTCCAATAATATATGTGTTACTATGTAAAAGTTGAGAAAACAAGTAGAAACGAGCCGTTTCTCGCCCAGCAGTCTGAGATTGTCTGTGGCTAATAACTTAGTATACCAATGGAGTGGTATGTCTATTTTAGCGGCGAGTTTATATTGTTATAAACTTGCTTTTTTTGTTGTTACTTGTATCTCACAATCACTATGGAGGTGGAGATCATAAAAGAGTTACCAATCAATGATAGCATTCGTGCGCGTGAACTTCGCGTAATTGGAGATAAAGGCGATCAAATCGGTGTTAAATCTCTCCAAGATGCTCTTACTATTGCCGAGTCCTTTGAGTTAGATTTAGTGCTTGTGTCTCCGAACGCAAACCCACCAGTCGCTCGAATCATGGATTACGGTAAATATCGTTATGAGCAACAAAAGAAAGAGAAGGAACAACGTAAAAATCAAAAAGTTGTCTCTTTAAAAGAAATTCGCTTAAGTCCGTCAATTGAGGACAATGATTATCAAACAAAGTTACGCCAAGCTATTAAATTCCTTGAAAAGGGAGACAAGGTTAAAGTTTCAATTCGTTTCCGCGGTCGTGCAATTACGCATAAGGAATTAGGACGCGACGTTATTGAAGATTTTATTGATGACGCAAGTGAAGTTTCAGTTGTAGAAACTAGACCTAAGATGGATGGCCGTAGTATGTTTGCTATACTAGCGCCTATTGATGCAACTAAAGAATAATATTTTTTAATCAGGAGGATTTATCATGCCAAAACAAAAAACACATCGTGGATTAGCAAAGCGTGTTAAAAAGACTGGTTCAGGAAAATTAAAACGTTCTAGAGCCTTTACTTCTCACCGTTTCCACGGAAAAACTAAAAAACAACGTCGTCAATTACGTAAAGCAGAGTTAGTATCTAGCTCAGATTACAAACGTATTAAACAACAAATTTCACAATTATAATATCAGCGATCTAAAAGGAGGAATTCACAATGGCACGTGTTAAAGGTGGATATGTTACGCGTCAACGTCGTAAACGTACAATTAAACTAGCAAAAGGATATTACGGAGCTAAGAGTATCTCATACAAGATGGCTAAACAACAAGTCATGAAATCTTATACTTACGCTTACCGTGACCGTCGTCAAACTAAGCGTAATTTCCGTCGTTTATGGATTACACGTATTAATGCAGCAGCTCGTATGAACGGGATTAGCTACAGTGTATTAATGAACGGTCTTAAAAAAGCCAATATCGAAATGAACCGTAAAATGTTAGCTGATTTAGCAGTTAACGATGCTCAAGCTTTCTCAGCATTAGTTGAACAAGCTAAAGCGGCTTTATAATTAACTAATGAGTCTCAGTAATGAGACTCCTTTTTTATTCTTTAAAGTCATTTATTTTTTGCAACTGTTATTGTTGCCTTTGGTTTTTAAGATATATATTATAGAGGTTAGATAAGGAGGAATCATATGAATTATATCTGGAATTATCTTAAGAAGTACCCTAAACTTCTAACATTAGACGTGTTTGGAAGTTTATTTTTTGTACTAGTCAATCTAGGACTTCCAACTATATTATCTATTATGATTGATAAAGCAATAATACCAGGAAATCAGAGATTATTATATATCTTAGCAATTGTCATGTTAGTCGTAATTATTGCCGGAGCTGCCGGTCGTGCTCTGTTATCTTACGCTTCAAGTAAGTTAACTAATATTATGATCCGTGACATGCGTAATGATATTTTTGACTATACACAAAAATTCTCTCACGAAGAATTTGAAAAGATTGGTGTACCGTCATTAGTGACCCGTGTAACCAACGATGCCTTTGTTCTGATGCAGTTTGCGGAGATGGCACTAAGACTAGGGGTTAATACACCACTGATGTTTTTAGGAAGTATCGTGATGATTATTATTACAAGCCCATCATTAGCTTGGATTGTTGCTGCAGCCATGCCGTTTCTACTCATCGCAATTTATGTGATTGCTAAAAAATCACGTCCGTTATCTGAAGCTCAACAAAGCTCATTGGATAAGATTAACCAATACGCACGCGAGAATTTAACGGGTCTACGTGTTATTCGTTCATTTGCACGCGAAGACTACCAGCAAGAACGCTTCAATAAAGAAAGTCAACACTACACTAGTATTGCTACTAAATTATTCTCTTTAATGGCGACAGCCAATCCGATTTTTATGCATATTTTAATTTGGATGATTGTGTTAATTATGGGATTAGCATTAAGACCCTTGGAAGTTGGAGAGCTTCAAATTGGAAACTTAGTTGCCTTTATTGAATATTCATTTCACGCATTATTCTCAGTCATGATGTTCTCACAACTATTCATTATGTATCCAAGAATGAATGTGTCAGCAAATCGTCTGCAAGAAATTATGAACACAGAAATATCTATCGATATGAATGAAGATGGTATTACAACTACTGAGACTCATGGTTATCTGAAGTTTGATAATGTTACCTTTGCTTATCCTGGAGAAACTGAAAATCCAGTGCTACATAATATTAATTTTGAAGCAAAACCGGGTGAGATGATTGCTTTCATTGGTAGTACAGGAAGTGGTAAGTCTACCTTAGTTCAACTCATTCCTAGGTTCTTCGATGTGACCTTAGGTCGTATTATTATTGATGGACATGATGTAAGAGATTATAACTTGAAAGCTTTACGTACAAAGATTGGCTTTATTCCACAAAAAGCCTTGTTATTCACTGGAACGATTGGTGATAACTTAAGGTATGGTAAGTATAATGCTTCCGAGAAGGAATTAGAGCGTGCGACAGATGTTGCTCAAGCAAGTGATTTCATTCATAAAACTAAAGAAAGATACCATGCTTTCCTAGCTGAAGGTGGAACGAACTTATCAGGTGGGCAAAAACAACGTTTATCAATTGCACGTGCCATCGTTAAAGAACCGGATATTTATATCTTTGATGATAGTTTCTCAGCTCTTGATTATAAGACAGATGCTCAATTGCGTCGTCGATTGAAAGAAATTACTACCAAATCAACGGTTCTAGTTGTCGCTCAACGGGTAAGTTCAATTATGAATGCAGATAAGATCATCGTGTTGAACGAGGGTGAGATGGTAGGTCAAGGAACTCATGAAGAATTAATGGAAAACAATGAGATCTATAGAGATATTGCTAATTCACAAATGAAAAATCCAACAATGGCTGAGTAAGGAGGGATCTAGATGAAAGAATTAAAAACATTTGGTAATTTATGGAAATACTTAAAACATTATCGTAAGCAATTGATTCTTGCGTTCTTAATGCTTTTTGTTAATGTCATTATGACGGTATTAGAACCTTTTATTCTAGGTCTTGCAATTACAGAGTTAACACAAAACGTTGTGGATATGGCTCGTGGAATTGAAGGTGCTGGGGTTAATTATGAGTATATCATTATGGTTCTTGTTATTTATTTTATTCGAGGGTTTATTGTTCAAGTCACTAACTATCGTTCAACAGTATTAGTGACAAGAGCTGTTCAGAATATGACGCGTGACTTACGAGATGATATTATCACGAAACTTCATAAATTACCGGTAGCTTACTTTGACCGCAATCAATTTGGAGATATTCTAGGAAGAATCACTAGTGATGTTGAGACGGTATCAAACTCATTACAACAAGGAATTATTCAAATCGTCAATGCTGTTTTATCGATTGTTTTTGTAACAGCCTTTATGTTGTACTTAAACTGGCAATTAGCACTTGTTGTATTCTTGAGTATGCCTCTATCATATTGGGTAGCACAAACCGTAGTAAAAATATCACAATCCTACTTTAAACAACAAGCCGATGTTTTAGGTAGAATGAATGGGTTTGTTCAAGAGAATTATACTGGGTTCAACATTATTCGCCTTTATGGTCGTGAAGATAGTTCTGTGAAAGAATTTAGATCTATCACCGATGAATTAAGTGATGTTGGTTTCAAAGCGAGTTTCATGTCGAGCTTGATGATGCCATTAGTCTCAATCGTTTCACACTTAGCTTATCTAGTTGTGGCTGTTTTAGGTGGAATCTTTGTAATTAGCGGGCGATTGACGGTAGGTAACTTACAAGCCTTTACACAATATGTATGGCAAATTAACCAACCAATTCAAATGGTTACACAAATTACTGGACTTCTTCAAGCCGCAGTCGCAGCAACACAACGTATCTGGGAAGTGTTAGATCAAGAGGAAGAATTGAATGAAGTAACCGAAGAGCTTCCGACTGAAATCGAAGGCCAAGTTACTTTTGATAATGTCTCATTCCAATACACACCAGAGAAACCATTAATCCGTGACTTCTCTGTTAAAGTGAAACCGGGAGAGACGATCGCAATTGTTGGTCCAACAGGTGCAGGGAAGACAACAATGATTAACTTATTGATGCGCTTCTATGATGTAGATAAAGGAACAATTAGCTTAGATGGTGTTGATAACCGCACGGTGTCTCGACAAGATTACCGTAAGCAATTCGGAATGGTTCTACAAGACGCTTGGTTATTCGAAGGAACTATTAAAGAAAACTTACGATTTGGGAACTTGGAAGCAACGGATGAAGAGATTGTAGAAGCTGCCAAAGCAGCAAACGTTGATCACTTTATTCGAACTCTACCAGGTGGTTATGATATGCGTATGAACCAAGAGTCAACTAACGTTTCATTAGGGCAAAAACAACTCTTAACCATTGCAAGAGCCTTATTATCAGATCCTAAGATTTTGATTCTGGACGAAGCAACGAGTTCAGTCGATACACGATTAGAATTACTCATTCAAAAAGCCATGGAACGATTAATGGAAGGGCGTACGAGTTTTGTAATTGCACACCGTTTATCAACAATCCAAGATGCTGATCGTATCTTAGTTATGAAAGACGGTCAAATTATTGAACAAGGAAACCATGACGAATTAATTGATCAAAAAGGTTTCTACTATGACTTATACCAAAGTCAATTTAGTACCTAATTAATTTATACATAAGATTACTTTAGTTTACTTTCATTTATAGTCATTTTGGACTACAATATGAACTAAGAAAAATTAAAGTGACATTAAAGTATTAAACACAGTCACTCATTTCTAATGGTGTGGCTGTGTTTTTTTATGGAGGTAAATATGCTAATTGGTTATCAAGGAGTTGCCGGTTCATATAGTGAAGCAACTTTGCAAGATTATATTAAAGAACATCATAAAACGATCAATCAATTTGAAGCTATGCCATACTCTGATTTCAAAAGTGTAGTGGATGATTTATTAACGGAACGATTAGATCTGATTGTTGTTCCAGTTGAGAATTCAACAACTGGAATTATTGCGCGTGTCATGGACTTACTAAGATATCAACCTGTCATGGCCATAGCTGAATTGTACCAACCCGTTCAGCATTCACTATTAGGAGTAAAAGGTAGTGACGTGAGCACGATTAAAAAGGTATTTTCACATCCAGAAGCTTTATCTCAGTGTGTGCATTTTTTTGATGAGTACCCAATGATTGAATCACTGGTCTATGAAGATACTGCCAAAGCGGCATCTTACGTGAAGATGTTAGGTGATAAGGAAGTTGCAGCGATTGCTAGCCCACGTGCTGGTGAAATTTATGATTTAATTACTTTAAAAGAAAAAGTTCAAGATGAATCTACCAATACGACTCGTTTTTATGTGATAGAGAAGCATAAAGGCGGAGACTATACAGGTGATTGCTTGAGTATGTATATAGAAACACGACATGAAGCAGGAGCATTACTAAAAGTTTTACAAATTTTTGATGCTTTTAATTGTAATATGATTAATTTAAGTGCTCGCCCAATTATGAACCGACCATTTACTTATGGGTTCTTTCTAGAACTTTCTATTGTAAATATGTCAACGCCTGTTGATGTAATGATACAGACTGTTCAACAAGTGGCTGAATACGTGCAGATATTAGGTCGATTCAATCATACAAATCGGCAAGAGATATTTAATTTATAAGATAAGAATCGTGAAGGGGAGATAAGGTGTTAAATGTAGCGATTATAGGACTAGGTGTGATAGGTGGAACATTCGCAAAAGCTTTTAAAGCATCAGATAGTTCAAATTATAATGTCATGGGAATTGATACAAATCCAGAAGCAATTACTAAAGCCATAGAGGCGGGAGTTATTACGGAAGGAGAAGTAGAGAATCAAACAATATTACAACGTGCTGATATAGTTATTATTGCTTTATATCCAGACAATGTAGCGACTTTTATTGAAGAACATGCTGATGAATTTAAAGAGGATGCGATTGTAACCGAGACAACCGGTGTCAAGCAATCAATTATTGATAAGATTATCCCAGTATTACCAGCTCAGATTGAATTTATTTTTGGTCATCCTATGGCTGGTAGAGAAAGTCGAGGCTTTGACTATTCAGACCATACCGCGTTTATTGGTGCGAATTACGTGTTAACACCCTTAGAAACAAACAGTAAAGAAAGCTTAGACAGCTTCCAAGCTTTACTTAGAAGAATTGGTTTCAATCGGATTACTCAAGTAAGTCCGAAGGTACACGATGAGTTAATCGCATATACCAGTCAATTATGTCATGTTATTGCAACAGCTCTTATTAATAGTGACCAGGATGAACATAACACAAGCCAATTTATCGGTGATAGTTTCCGTGATTTAACTCGAATTGCTAAGTTGAATGAAAATCTTTGGTCCGAACTAATGTTAAGCAATAAAGAAGCGTTATTAACTATCATTGAACAATTCGAAAGTAAGATAGATCAATTGAAACAGGCGATTGTTAATGACGATAAAGAAAGTTTAGAAAGTCAGTTTATTGAAGCGACAGAGCGTCGAGTGAAGCTTGAAGAAAACGATTTGAAAATTTAATTTTGAACAAAAGCTTTTAACACACGGATATAGATTACTTTATGTGCCTATATTTAAAAATAAATTAGAAAAAAATAAGTAAAACACTTGTATTATTAAAAAGTGTGGTGTATATTATAATCACATTAATAAGAGAGAGGTATTCATATGTTTCCACAAGCAATTATTATTATCATTCAAAACACGGACTTGTTAAGTTGATATTTTTTTATCACTTAAAAAGTCCTATTCGTTTTTGAATGAATGGGAAGCAGAATACACACCCCATTCTAGGTATCTAGAGTGGGGTCTTTTTATATTAGGGGGGATCAGATCGTGGAAGATATTGATGGAGAGATTATCGTGTTTTAATAAAGTTGCTATTGAGTTCATAATTAGGAGGATTTTTATGAAATTATTCAATAAATTTAATTCAGCATTCACTAATAATTTATCATTTTTTGTCGCCTTTACCGCAGTGATTGCTTTAGTATTTCCGCATTTTTTTACCCCACTTAGTGCTTACGTTACAATCTTGCTACAAATAATCATGTTCACTATGGGATTAACGATGAAAGCTTCTGATTTTGCTCATGTTCTTAAACAACCATGGAGTGTGATCTTTGTTGCTTTGTTACAGTATTTATTTATGCCGGCGTCAGCCTATGTGATTGCAAAACTGTTTGGATTATCCGGTGAAGTGGCTTTAGGATTAATTATTGTAGGTTCAGTACCCGGCGGTACGGCGTCAAACATAATGGCTCTGTTAGCGAATGGGGATGTGCCATTATCGATTAGTGCGACAACTGTTTCGACACTTATATCACCGTTTGTTACTCCTTTTTTAATTGCATCTTATGGTGGAGCTTTTATTGATATTGAATTTTGGTCGATGTTTATCTCAATTACTCAAGTGGTACTCGTACCAGTTGTATTGGGATTGGTTGTGTCTCATTTCTTAGGAGATAAGTCAGAAAGTGTTAAGACTGTCATGCCATCATTTTCTTCCTTAGCCGTTTTACTTGTGTTAGCAGGGACCGTGTCGGTTAACCGTGATAATTTATTGAACGGAGGATTATCCGTGGTGCTTGCAGTCATGGTACACCACCTTATCGCCTACGTTGTAGTCTACTTTATATATAGCCTATTCAAAGCTTCAACCGCAACAAAGCGGGCTTGTGCAATTGAAGTAGCAGCTCAAAACACTGGACTATCAGCAAGTTTAGGAATGGCTCATTTCTCAGCTGAAGCTGCATTAGCTGGTGCTGCAGGTACCATCGTTCATACATTAATCGGTATGCTCTTTGGAAGTTTATGTGCGAAGAAAGATTTGAAAGAAGCAGAGTCTGTCAAGCGTCAATCTTTCAATGCAACTGAGAAAGTAATTCAAGAATTACCAAGTTTATAGTTAATTATTATTTAGAAAGAAGGATTATAGATGAGATTAAGTCAAGTAGTAAGACCAGGTTCAGGACAATTTTTATCAGAGAAAGGTGCGCTGCAATATTTAGATGAGAAGCTATCGTTATTCGAACACGCCGTCCTCATAACAGGCGACAAGTCATATGAAGCATTCTTAAAGCACTACCCATCTGAGAATACATATCCAGTATTCAAATACGATGGAACAGCCTCTCATGAAGATATGAAACGCTTATCTGAAGAGATTGGGCATCAGGCAGATTGTGTCGTTGGAGTTGGAGGAGGACGTGTTCTCGATACTGCCAAAGGAGTGGCAGAACTATTAAATCTAGAATATGTCATGATTCCTACTGTTTTAGGGACATGTGCTGCTTATACGCCTTTGTCGGCTGTGTATCACCCTGATCATAGCTTCAAACAAGTTGATTACTACGAACGTGCTGCTCACTTATGTTTGATGGATTTAGACTTATTAGTAGAGTCTCCTAAGAAATATTTCCTAGGTGGAATAGGAGACACATTAGCCAAATGGTATGAAGCGGATGGGATTACAGAACATTTAACTGAAAAATTCTCGGCAATGGTTGAGATTGGTTTAAGAACAGCTAAGCTTACACAAGAGATCCTTCTGTCAGACACTCAAGAAGCTTTAGCTAGTATGGATAGATGTGAAGTGACGCCAGCCTTTCAACGAGTAGCTGATACAGTTGTTGCAGTAGCAGGAACCGTAGGAGGATTCGCTGGAGAATATGGACGAATGGCTGGAGCGCACGCTGTTCATAATGGGATGTCTTTGGTTAAGGAAACCCACGATTATGAGCACGGAGTGAAGGTGGCTTATGGGGTTCTTGTCCAATTAGCAGCTGCTGGAAAGTTCGAAGACCTGAAGCAATTACAAAATTACTTAAGATCGAATGGTTTCCCTACGAAATTGAAAGACTTTGGGGTCGTTGAGAACGTAGAAGAGAGTATGCGTGCTATTGCTGAATTTGCTGCTTCAGACAAAGAAACTTTTAATTTGGCTGTTCCTTCAGTCAATGCTGATTTAGTCTACAATGCCATGGTTATGGTTGAACACGATTAATTTTTAATGAACATAAAAAATAAAGCATAATAAAACCGGACTTATATCAAAGTGATAAGAGTAAACTTCACAAATTAACAAGCTTATGTGAAGTTAATCCCACTCTGATATGAGTCCGGATTTGTATTTATATGTAATGACGTTGTTTATAACAACCTTAAGTTTGGTGTCACTTTTTTTGTATTTCTTTTAGAATGATCATGGAGAGTGACACTGTCGCAAATTAAGGCGTCGAGTTCTTCAAGAATTGAGTTCATCGTAATAGATTCGCTGTCTATTAAGCGTGCTTCATCAGAACTATATTCACAAATAACTAAGGCAGGAGAGTTTTGGACCAACATATCATTAGCGATTTTTTGGTCTTTTAGAAACAATTGCTTAACAAAGTCAGACTTATAATCTTGTCTAAAGATCTCAACGTCTAAACCAACTTCATAGGCCAATTCCAAAGCAGCTTCTTTGTTAAATTGATTAATATCGCCTTCAGTTAGCTCTTGAAGACGCATCAAAAAGTGTCTGCCGATACGTTTACCTTGCAAACAGGCTGCCTTGTAGGCTAAAGATGCATGATATACTTTGTTGAATACTAAGTTTCTTCGATCTAAGTCTGAAGTAGGGATATTTAATTGATTCATAAAATTTTCGACAATGCGTTGGTTATGGAAAGGCAGGATATGTAAATCTATATCTGCAGCCACCAAATCAATTAACTTAAATACTTCTTGCTCACATTGATAGCATTGTGTTCCGAGAGGATTCACGAATAAAAATATCTCAAAAACTTTAGAAACGCCATTATGTCTATATTCAATTTGATACTGACTCATAAGATTAATCTCCTCCTTTCTATATGATGATTCCTAACTGTATACTAGCAAAAATTTTTTTTAATGGCTAACAATAGGCTTGTGCAATGATTACTTATCTGAATAGGCGAATGCACGAGCTAGCTTGGTTTCAGATTGTTGGTAACTAATATTAAAGCGTTCTAGTAATGCGCTAAATTGAGTGAAACCACGTTCGATATCATCCGATTCTAACTCTAATTCAAAATCGCTATGATGACTAAAATCTGTAGCATCTAATGCATAAAGACCTTCATCAGACTCTATATAATATCTAGTCGTTTTAAAACTTTGTGTGGGTTGAATTGACAACCAGTGGATGTTTTGTTTATTAATAAAATCTTGCATCTCTTTGGCATGAATCAATGTTGGAGTGATGTAAATTGGAATAGTTGAAAGAGGCTCTGGATTATGTTGAGTCAACTCTAGAGAATCAATCTCATTCAGTTGTTGTTTGATAGTCCATTCGCTCGTTTGGTCTTGAAAGATTCTTAATCTTAAAGCTGATTTTATCGACTTGAATTGACTATCGTCTGTGTCATAATAGTGGTTAGTTTGAATGATTGCTTTTTCAGCATTTAATTGAAAGTAATTAATTAATTGTTGGTATTGTTCTTTGGTTAGTAAAGTCTTAAATTCACGTTCTATGGAAGAAACCATGTTAATATCCTTTCTGATATAAATTCGATACAATAGATAGGTGGCATAAGATAACTTGTGGTACACTATGATAGCGTAATAGCTATCCTATAATAATTATTAAACATATGCAAACAAATATACTTTATTGAAAGATGGTGAAGTAATGGTTGAAGATAATTTCATTGAAAACTGGGATCTATTCCTAGCTCCCTATGAACAAGCCGTTGAAGAATTAAAACTTAAACTAAAAAATATCCGTAAAGAATATCGAACACTTCATCGGCATGCGCCCATTGAGTTTGTAACTGGCCGTGTCAAAACAAGAGAAAGTATTCTAGAAAAGATGGACATGCGTTCAATTGCTCCCGAGGACTTGTTAATAGGTGTACAAGATATTGCGGGCATTCGAATTATGTGCCAATTCGTTGAAGATATCTACGAAGTTGCGGAATTAATTAAAGAGCGAAATGACTTAAAGGTTATTTTAATTCGGGATTATATTAGACATCATAAACCAAGTGGATACAGATCATATCATATGGTGATTGAATACCCTGTTCAAAGAATAAATTCGGTGGAGACAGTCATTGTAGAAGTCCAAATTCGTACATTAGCAATGAATTTCTGGGCGACCATTGAGCACTCTTTGAATTATAAATACCAAGGTGAGTATCCTAACCACATACTTGAACGACTAGAGCGTGCTTCTGAAGCAGCCTTTATGTTAGACCAAGAAATGTCAGAGATTCGTGAAGAGATTCGAGAGGCCAATCGTTTCTTTGAAAAGCGTTATGAAGATGCCTATCCGAATAACTTTACAATGGATCAAGAGGTAAACAAATGAAGCCGACAGTAACTATATATTCTAATACCAAAACAGAGTCGCAAAAAATTAAAACAGAACTGATTGAAAAGATAGAACAAACAGAGATTGAGATTGTTGATGAGCGAGTTAAAGCAGATTATATAATCTCAATTGGTGGTGATGGGACATTCTTATCAGCCTTCCATCACTTCAAGCATTATTTGGATCATTCTAAATTTTTAGGCATTCATACAGGACATCTCGGATTCTATACGGATTGGTTGAATAATGAGGTAGACCAAGTTGTAGAAGGTATCGTTAATTCAAGAGATAGTCATGTGTCATATCCATTATTAGATGTAGAGATTTGTCTAAAAGATGGAAGATGCAGAAGGATGTTAGCCTTAAACGAATTCTCCATTCGTTCAACGATGGGAACCATGGTAAGTGATATTTATGTTAAAGATTATTTCTTTGAAACATTTAGAGGAGATGGTATTAGTATCTCGACACCGACAGGTTCAACCGGGTTGAACAAATCCCTAGGTGGAGCAGTGGTCCATCCTAGACTTGATGCGATTCAACTAACAGAGATGGCTTCTATTAATAATAGAGTGTATCGGACATTGAGTTCCCCGATGATTATTCCGTCGGATGAGTGGTTTACTCTCAAGCCTGATATGACACAATCGGTTATTCTATCGGTTGACAATCAAAGTTGGCAAAATTATGAAGTCTCACACGTAAATTGTCAGGTGGCTGATGAACGAATTAAATTCGCTAGTTTCCGCCATACTCACTTTTGGGACCGAGTGGAGAATGCTTTTATCGGTCAGAAAAACAAACAATATTTTCAAGGTGATTTATGAAGAAATTATGGAAATTAAATTTAATCATCTTTATGAGTTTCATTCTAGTAGCATGTCAAAGTGATCAGCTAGAGTTTGAATATACAGCTTTGGATGGTGTGGAACGTATCGATCAAACGATAAGTATACCGTCTGATACAGAATTTTTAAAGATGGATGATTCAGTTAAAAAAACTCATTACGAGGCATTAGATAAGATTGGGGTTGATGCCCAGAGTCAATATAAGGCATCGGATTATTCTAATATTGAAGAATTAGACTCAGAGAAAGCTTACATTAAATTTTTGGAATCAAACCAAGAAGAGGCTAAAATTATGTATATTGGTTTTGATGAATGTCCATGGTGTAAAGCATTCTCACCTAAAATTAATCAAATTGCTAGTGAATTTGATTTACCAATATATTATTATAATACACGGAGTAGGTCTGAAGATTTGACTTACATGCAAATTATGGAAAATTTCCAAGTTGAAACGGTTCCATACGTATTTATTATGGTTGAAGGTGAGCCTATGGAGCGAATCAACCATTTGTCATCCATGCAACAAATAGAGGACTTTTTCAGTCTTTTCAATGAAAAATATAGATAAATAAAATAAAAAGATAGGGCCGATACATTGATATTAAGTTGGAATTATTCAAAGACACAGGCGCAAAGTATTAAGAACTTTTTGCGTGATGAAGGGATACCAAGAAATTTTGTTAAAGTTGTAAAGCATGGTGGTGGGCAAATTCTTTTAAATAATGTTGAAGTAACAGTCAGAACGAATATGGTTAAAGGGGATGAGCTTATCATTAAAGCTCCCGATGAGATTGGCCATGACACTGTTCAACCTTCATCAATCCCGATAGAAGTTGCCTATGAAGATCGGGATTTCTTAATTGTGAATAAGCCAAGTGATGTCGTATCGATACCCTCGAGGCAAAACCCCGACAGTTCTATGGCAAATCGAATTAAAGGATACTATGTGAGTAATAATTATGCAGATCAAGTGATTCATATAGTAACCAGGTTAGACCGAGATACGTCGGGCTTAATGTTAATTGCCAAGCATCGTTTGGCTCATGCTTATATGGATCGTTTAATTCAAGTAAGGCAAATAAAGAAAATATACTATGGAATATCTCACCGTTCAGATTGGCCAGACCATGGACACATAGATGCCCCTATTGCACGTAATCCTGAATCGATTATTAGCCGAATTGTTGACGAAAGTGGGCAAAATGCTTTAACTGAATACTGGGTGGAAAAAATTGTAGACGGAGCAAGTCTATTACGAATACAACTTCATACCGGAAGAACCCATCAGATTCGTGTTCACTTATCTCATATGGGTGGCCCTCTTGTAGGGGATGATTTATATGGAGGACGCCATTATGAGAATTTGGATCGCCAGGCATTACATTGTGGGGAATTAGAGTTTATACATCCCTTTACTAATAAGTTAATTAATGTGAAGCAACCCATCGCAAAAGACATGTATAACTGGTTGCAAGTAAGAGAAGGAGGAAAATAATTAATGGAAATATTTGAACGATCATTTGAAGAGAGTCTTGAATCTTTTAAGAAACTACTTAGAGAGAATCGAATGACAAGGTTTAGGACTGAGTTTCTTGCCTTACACTACTTTGACCAGAGTAAGATTTTTACTACATTGGATGAGGAAGATCGAGAGAAAATTTACCAATATTTATCCCCTTCTGAATTGGCTGACTTGTTTGATTCACTAGAAGCACAAGATGAAGAAATTGATATGTACTTTGATGAGATGAGTAATCCATATGCTGCAACGGTTCTAGCTGAGATGTATGCGGATAATGCGGTGGATGTACTGAATAACTTAAAAGACCGTGAGCGAGTTAATATCTATATGCATCTAATGCCTGTTGAAAGTGCTCGTGAGATTAGTACTTTAATTAATTATCTAGATGAGACAGCAGGTTCAATTATGACCACTGAATTCATTTCTGTCAAAGAGGACTTAACCTTAGGCGCTGCTTATCAAGCTCTTAGAAATCAAGCCATTAAAGCAGAAACAATCTATTATGTCTATGTCGTTGATGAGATTAACCGCTTAGTTGGTGTTATCTCACTAAGAGATCTAATTATTAATGATGAGGAAAAAATCCTTCGAGATGTAATGAATCGTCGTATTATTTCAGTGCAAGTGAACGATAATCAGGAAGAAGTAGCTAGAATGGTGCAAGACTATGACTTACTTGCACTACCAGTTATTGGATTTGATAGAGAGCTCTTAGGTGTCATTACCGTTGATGACGTTTTAGACGTTATGCAAGAAGAATCTGATAGTGACTACTCAGGGTTAGCCGCGGTTGACGTTAGTGAGATCCATGATACACCGATGTCTGCAGCTCGAAGTCGCTTGCCTTGGTTAGTTACCTTATTATTCTTAGGATTAGGAACTGCGACGCTCATTAGTCAATATGACCAGATTATACAAGAAGCAAGTGTTTTATCTGCTTTTGTCACTTTAATTACTGGTACTGCTGGTAATGCGGGAACACAGTCTTTAGCGGTAGCTATTAGAAAACTATCTAATAAAGGTGAAGAGGATTCATTCTTTGGTTCTTTCACCTTTGAAGTGATTACCGGTTTATTCACAGGTGTCATCGTTGGGCTGACTGTTATGTTAATTGTACTTGTTTGGAAGAGAAACTTAGCATTAGGCGCAGTAGTTGGTACTGCAATGATGTCGGCCATTATCGTAGCGAACCTTGCTGGGGCTTTTATACCTAAACTAATGGACAAGATTGGGTTTGATCCAGCAGTAGCAAGTGGCCCCTTTATCACTACATTGAGTGACTTAACGTCTGTATTTATTTACTTTACAATCGCTCAGCTAGCATTGTCTTCGATTATGTAAGTTCTAATCACGCAGAAAACTAAAACATCGAGCCTTTATTTTATATAGAGGCTCGATGTTTATTTTCAATAATTGGTAAATGGTTTATAAGTTTTTGGCCATATCATGATGAGGTATGTTAGCATCTAGATATCCTTCAGGGCTAGTAATTTTGTAGCCGAGTTTTTCATAAAAGGGAATCGCCGTGTCTTGAGCAGAGAGAATTAGGTGTTTGATAGGAAAGTGTGACGCTCTTGACCATCGCTCAATTTCTTGCATAAGTTGATAGCCAACATGTTGGCCACGGTATTCCTTCAGAACAGCGACCCGTTGTAACTTGGCGAGTGTGTTATCCTCTTTAAGCATAATTCGAGCCGTAGCCACGGCTTCATGATTTGAATTATAAGCAATCACGTGTATTAACTGTGAGTCTAGCCCGTCAATCTCTAACTCTGGACTGACCGATTGTTCTTCGATAAAAACTTTTCGCCTAATTTGCAAGGCATCATTAATTTGATCTATATCTCCATTGCTTATCCATTTAAAATTCATTTATTCTCCTCCAAGTTTTCATGTATAATATGAGTTAACTATAGCATTTATTAGATAACAATTAAAAGAACAAAAAGAAGATAGGTGGAATAATATTGAAATTATCAAAAGAATCATTACAACGACTAGAAAGCATTGCAGAATTAACATCGATTCCTTCGCCGACAGGGAATACAGGTGAAATCATCGCTTTCTTGGCTAATAAGTTTACTGATATGGGAGTGGATTATGAACTTACAGCTAAAGGTGCCTTATTAGTAACAATAAAAGGACAAGATGATACTAATCATCGGTTTATGACTGCTCACGTTGATACGCTTGGAGCTATGGTTCGAGCGATTAAACCAAATGGGCGATTAAAGATTGATTTAATTGGAGGCTTCACATACAACGCCATCGAAGGTGAATATTGTACCATCCATTCGAGCTTGTCTGATTCGACCTATAGTGGGACAATTCTCATGCATCAAACAAGTGTCCATGTATATAAAGATGCTAGAACAGCAGAAAGAAACCAAGACAATATGGAAGTGCGATTAGATTATCAAGTTGAATCAATGAAGGATGTGCAAGAATTAGGTATTCAAGTCGGCGATTTTATTTCCTTTGATCCAAGGGTAGTAATCACTGAAGATGGCTTTATTAAGTCACGTCACCTTGATGATAAAGTGAGTGTGTCATTGCTGATGGAGACAATCGATGCCATACATTCAGGTGAGTTAACTTTAGCACATACGACACATTTTTATATCTCAACGAATGAAGAGATTGGTTATGGTGGTAATTCAAATATTGATCCAAAAGTTAAGGAATATGTAGCCATCGATATGGGAGCTATGGGAGATGACCAATTAACCGATGAGTATTCAGTGTCGATCTGTGCTAAGGACGGATCAGGCCCTTATCATCTTGAATTAAGAAGCCACTTGGTTAATTTATGTCAATCAAACGAGATTGATTACCGAGTAGATATATACCCATTCTATTCAAGTGATGCCTCGGCAGCAATGCGTGCAGGAGCAGATGTTCGCCATGGGCTGATTGGTGCGGGGATAGATTCCAGTCACGCATATGAACGAACTCATTCAAAGTCAGTGAATGCAACCTTAGAATTAATACAACGTTACTTAGAATCAGAGATGTTCTCATAATAAAATAATTAAAAATAAGGTGTAATAGCCTAATAAATTTGCTACTATAGTATATACATGAATAAGGACTAGATATGATAGGAGTGATAGCTGTGGGGGATATATCGTCAAGTTTATTTGGTTACAATAAAGGCCAAGTTGATTTAATGCTTAACCAACAAAATGAAAAGATAAAATCATTAGAAAATAAAATCAGTGAATTAGAAAATCAGTTGCAAAGCTATGTAGAGATGGAATCAGCATTGAAAGAGGGAATTGTTGATGCCAGAGCTAAGGGTAGTGAGATTATTAATGAGGCAACCATTAAAGCTGATCAACTAATTAATGAAACAAATGAACAACTCGCCCAACGCAAAGAGGATCTTGTTCACCATGGGAATGATTTGTTAAATAGTGGAATTGCGCTTAAGCATCGTTTAGATTTTATGAAAGATGAGATGCGTGATATGATTGATCAAGTTTCTGTTTTTATTGAAGATACAGATTTTGATCGTGTCTTTCCAGAAACGGAGATTGAAACATTTAGACAATCCATTAAAGAATATTCTGATGGTGAAGTAGCGGCTAAGTCAGTTAGCGAAGATAAATCAATGCCAGAAAGCTCATTATCAGAAGAGGAAAAACGTGAATTAGAAAAATTAATTCATGAAGTGATTGCTAATGATGCGAGTGCAAAAGAAGAAGTAGTGGTTGAAAATACTCATGAAAAGAAATTAATTAACTTAAGAACATTGAATGGTTAAACGCATATTAGATGAACAATGCAAAGATTAGAAGTAATCATTTGTATTGTTCGATTTTTTTGATTAAGACAAGAAGAAAGGACGTAAATATTTGGTAAAACAATTAGAAAATGAAGTAAAGAGCAGACGCACCTTCGCGATTATCTCTCACCCGGATGCGGGTAAGACAACTATTACAGAAGCAATGCTTTTATTCAGTGGGGCTATTCGTGAAGCAGGTACTGTTAAAGCCAAAGGTAAGAAATCTACTAAGTTTGCTAAGTCAGACTGGATGGAAATTGAAAAACAAAGAGGTATTTCAGTTACAAGTTCGGTAATGCAAGTAGATTATGATGGATTTCACGTGAATATTGTCGATACACCTGGGCACGAGGACTTCTCGGAAGATACATATCGAACCCTCATGGCGGTAGATGCTGCCGTGATGGTGATTGACTCAGGTAAGGGGATCGAGCCACAAACTAAGCGATTATTCGAAGTTGTGAGTCATCGTGGTATTCCAGTCTTTACTTTTATTAATAAGCTAGACCGTGATGGGCGAGAGCCACTTGAATTAGTGGCTGAACTGGAAGAAGTATTAGGAATTGATGCCTATCCTATGAACTGGCCTATGGGCATGGGAAGAACACTTTTAGGCTTGTATGACTTATATAATAATCGTGTCGAATTACGTCAACACGAAGACGATGACAGTGATGACATTTATATTCCGTTAGACGAATTCGGTGATGCTGAGGGGAATCATGACTTTAAGCAATCATCGATCTATACTCAGGCCCTAGAAGATGCTCAGCTACTGCATGAAGCTGGAAATCAATACGACAAAGAAAAAATTGATAATGGGGAGTTAACACCCGTCTTTTTTGGATCAGCTTTAACTGGCTTTGGTGTTCAAACTTTCTTTGATGCATTTGTGGACTTAGCACCGGCGCCATCAAGCATACCATTTGAAGATGGTGAAGAGATTGAACCATGGGATGAGGAGTTCACTGGCTTTGTATTCAAAATTCAAGCGAATATGAACCCAGCTCATCGCGATCGTATTGCCTTTATTCGTATCGCATCCGGTGAGTTTGAACCCGGCATTAACGTGACATTGAACCGAACGCAGAAGAAGATGCGGATGGCTCATACGACACAATTTATGGCAGATACACGAGAGGAAGTATCAACCGCTGTAGCTGGTGATATTATTGGCTTATATGATACAGGGAATTTACAAATAGGTGATACGCTCTACTCAGGTAAGAAAGCTCATCAATTCCCGCCATTGCCTCAATTTACTCCAGAAATTTTTATGAGGGTTAGTCCTAAAAATGTGATGAAGCAAAAATCATTCCATAAAGGAATTGAACAATTAGTTCAAGAAGGTGCGATTCAGCTTTATAAAACTTTCCATACTGAAGAATATATTATTGGGGCGGTAGGGCAATTACAATTTGAAGTATTTCAATACCGGTTATTGAATGAATATAATTCAGAAGTCGTAATGACCCCAATGGGGAATAAAATAGCAAGATGGATAGATCCAGATGACTTGAATCCAAATATGTCATCGAGTCGTAACTTATTAGTACGTGATCGCTTTGGAGCACCGGTATTCTTGTTTGAGAATACTTTTGCCGAGAACTGGTTTAAAGATAAATACCCAGATGTTAAATTAGAAACACTTCTATAAAATAAATAATTCTATTAAAGTAAATGATGATAAACTTACTATCATCATTTTTTCTTATTAAATTATAAAGGTAAATTTGTGTTATTAATTAAGTATCCTCGGTAATATTTTCATTTCAAGAGATTTATATTGTTCAAAGCAGAAAAAAATGGTATTCTTATATAAGGAAGGGTTTTAGTCATAAAACTCGTATTAAAATTTCATTCATAAAGGAGATTTTCATATGGAAAAGAAAGAATTTAACGTTGTTGCTGAAACTGGAATCCACGCACGTCCAGCTACTTTATTGGTACAAACTGCAAGCAAGTTTGCATCAGATATTAACTTAGAATATAAAGGTAAGTCAGTAAACTTAAAATCAATCATGGGTGTAATGTCATTAGGTGTTGGCCAAGGTGCTGACGTAACAATTACTGCTGAAGGTGACGATGAGAAAGAAGCAATCGAAGCAATAGCTGAAACAATGAAAAAAGAAGGATTGTCAGAATAATGACAGAAATTAAATTAACTGGAATTGCAGCTAGTGATGGAATTGCAATTGCACCAGTCTATTTACTAACAGAACCTGATTTATCATTTGAACGTTTAACAGTTGAAGATGCTCAAGCTGAAGCAGAACGTTTTGATCAAGCTGTTGAGAAAGCAACGAACGAAATTACTGAAATTCGTACAATTGCAGAAACATCGCTTGGAGCGGAAGAAGCACAAGTATTCGATGCACACCTTATGTTCTTATCAGATCCAGAATTCACTGGTCAAATTAGAAACAAAGTGATTGAAGAAAATGTAAACGCTGAATCTGCTTTAACTGATGTGAGCGAAATGTTCATCCAAATGTTCAGTGCTATGGAAGACAATGCATATATGCAAGAGAGAGCAGCTGATGTTAAAGACGTTTCAACACGTATCTTAGCAGCTCTTCTTGGCGTTAAGTTGCCTAGTCCTTCAACAATCAGTGAAGAAGTTATCATTGTAGCTCATGATTTAACACCAAGTGATACTGCTCAATTAAACAAACAGTTCGTTAAAGCATTTGTTACAAACATTGGGGGGCGTACTTCTCACTCAGCTATTATGGCACGCTCATTAGAGATTCCAGCAATTGTTGGTACTAAATCAATTGTATCTGAAGTAAAAGATGGTGACATGGTCATTATCGATGCGCTTGAAGGTGAGATTATTGTTCACCCGACAGAAGAGCAAATTGCTGAATACACAGCAAAGGCTGAGAAATTCGAAGAACAAAAAGCTGAATGGGCTAAACTTGTAGATGCTGAATCAGTGACTAAAGATGGTCATAAGATTGAAATTGCAGCGAATATTGGTACACCGAAAGATGTGGCAGCAGTCATTGAAAATGGTGCTGAAGCAGTTGGTTTATACCGGACTGAATTCTTATATATGGATTCTTCAGACTTCCCAACAGAAGATGAGCAATATGAAGCTTACTCAAAAGTACTTAAAGACTTAGACGGTAAAGCAGTTGTTGTTCGTACAATGGATATTGGTGGAGACAAAGAATTACCATACTTAGAATTACCAGAAGAAATGAACCCGTTCTTAGGTTACCGTGCAATTCGTATCTCTTTAGATCGTCATGAGATGTTCAAGACACAATTACGTGCGTTACTGAGAGCTTCAATTCATGGTAAATTATGTATTATGTTCCCAATGATTGCTACTCTAGATGAGTTCCGTTCGGCTAAATCATTCTTATTAGAAGTAAAAGAAGAGCTCTTAGCTGAAGGTGTTGAAGTATCTGAAGATATTCAAGTAGGAATCATGGTTGAAGTCCCAGCAGCAGCAGTACTTGCTGATCAATTTGCTAAGGAAGTAGACTTCTTTAGTATTGGTACGAATGATTTGATTCAATACTCAATGGCTGCAGACCGTATGAACGAACGCGTATCGTACCTATACCAACCATATAACCCTTCAATCTTACGTTTAATTAAGAACGTTATTGATGCATCACATGCTGAAGGTAAATGGACAGGTATGTGTGGTGAGATGGCTGGAGATCAAACAGCTGTGCCATTATTATTAGGATTAGGTCTTGATGAGTTCTCTATGAGTGCTTCAAGTGTTCTTAAGACTCGTAGCTTAGTTAGCCAATTAAACTTAAGTGATATGCAAGAGTTAGCTAATAAAGCAATTAACGAATGTACTACAGCTGAAGAAGTTGTAGCATTGGTTGAAGAAGCAACTAAATAATAAATCTTATTATTCATAGAATAAATTTTTAGATTCAGCGACTAGCAGTTCCACTAACCCAGTAGTTAGTGGAACTGTTAGTCTTTTTTGGCTTAAATTGTTTCAAGACACCATGAATAACATCCTATGAGATTTTACAATAAACATTTTCCAGTATTGGTACTTTTATAGTAAACTATAATAAAGATAAGAGTGTACTAAGGAGTGAGACGGTTTGAATTTAAAAGAGAAATTACTTGATTACTTTATGGAACATACGGATAGAATTATTTCCGGTCAAGATTTAGCCCAGGTATTCGATGTAACCCGAAGTGCAGTGTGGAAAGCTATTGAAGAACTGAGAAATCAGGGATACATCATTGAGAGTATTAGTCGCAAAGGCTATCGATTAGTTAAGTATTCCAATGATTTAGATGCCCAACAAATAATGAACCAACTATCAACAGATTGGGAAAACTTGACTATTGAAGTGCATGATGAGGTAACTTCTACCAATGACTTAGCTAAGATATTCGGAGTAAGCCATCCCAAGCGAACTCATCTAATTATTGCACGTAAGCAAACCAAAGGGAGAGGACGTTATGGCAAATCTTTTCATTCATCGATTGCTAATGGGCTGTATATGTCACTACTCATTCCAATCAAGGATATTAAAATTGAGAATATACCTTTGATTACAATTGCTACAGCGACAGCAATGTCAGAAGCAATCGAGGAACTGTATGGTAAGACGTTAGCAATAAAATGGGTGAATGATTTATTTCTTGAAGGGAGAAAGGTTAGTGGAATTCTCTGTGAAGCCCTTAGTGATTTGGAATCACGAACAATATCATCGGTAGTGGTCGGCTTAGGCTTGAACTTAGCAGGTGAATTTGATCAGGCTGACGAACAAGTACGATCCGTTGCAGGGACTTTATTTGGTGAGCAACTGCCTAAAGATTTTAACTATAATGAATTAATTAGTCTTTACTTAAATAAATTATCGGGATACATCAATCATTTGGAAGCTAGAGAATTCATCACTTATTATTCAAACCACCTACTAGGTATCAATACTAAAGTATCATATCAATCAAATGGACAATGGCATGAAGGGATTATTCGAGGTATTAATCAACAGGGACACTTATTATTTGAGCATGAAGATGGGATGCTTGAAGAATTATTCGGACAGGAAATCCATTTATCAAGTCAACAGTTCGCTAAGGAGTAAAAGTAATAAAGCTTCAAGCACTTTGAAAATCATTACATCTCTTATGGCTGGATCTTAGATTCTAGAATTTATTTATGGGAAATAGCCTACGTGTGAGGTTTTCTATCGCGCAATATGGGCTGTGATATTTCTCGAAAGCCCATCAATCGCGCAATATGGACTGTGATATTTCTCGAAAGCCCGTCAATCGCGCAATATGGGTTGTGATATTTCTCGAAAGCCCGTCAATCGCGCAATATGGGTTGTGATATTTCTCGAAAGCCCGTCAATCGCGCAATATGGGCTGTGATATTTCTCGAAAGCCCGTCAATCGCGCAATATGGACTGTGATATTTCTCGAAAGCCCGTCAATCGCGCAATATGGGTTGTGATATTTCTCGAAAGCCCGTCAATCGCGCAATATGGGTTGTGATATTTCTTGAAAGCCCGTCAATCGCGCAATATGGGCTGTGATATTTCTCGAAAGCCCGTCAATCGGGCAATATAGGTTGTGATATTTCTTGAAAGCCCGTCAATCGGGCAATATGGGCTGTGATATTTCTCGAAAGCCCGTCAATCGCGCAATATGGGTTGTGATATTTCTCGAAAGCCCGTCTATCACGCAATAAGAGTATCGATACTTCTTAAAAGCCAGGTTTTCATGCATAAAAATCTATTAATCTCAGTGAGTATATATTGATTTTTTATTACGGACTCTTAGTTTGACTATATAAAGTATTCAATTCAAAATATTCTTGTGATACAATTAATATTAATGAATAAGATAAAATTTTATCGAAATGAGAGGGGTATTTGATGCGTATAGGTATGTTTACCGATACATATTTTCCACAAGTAAGTGGCGTATCAACTTCAATTAAAATTCTAAGTGACCAACTTAAACAAGCAGGACATGAGGTCATTATCTTTACGACAACAGATCCAAATGCTCACCCTGAAAGTGGTATAGTTAGATTACCTAGCATCCAAATCGCTAGTCTCGATGACCGACGTATGGCTTATGGAGGTTTAGACCGTTGCTTGAAGATATCAAGAGGTTATGAACTTGATATTATACATACTCATACAGAATTTAGCTTAGGATTGGCCGGAAAGTATGTAGCAAGCCGTTTGAAGATTCCAACCATCCATACTTACCACACCATGTATGAGAATTATACACATTATATATGGAACGGTAGACTTATAAAAAGTAAACATGTTCGTTGGTTGACGAAGATTTTTTGTGAGCAAACAGACGGTGTGATTACACCTAGTCAATTAACTTATGATACTTTAAAGGACTATGGTGTCACTGCGCCGATGCGTATTATCCCAACAGGAGTTGAACTGCCAGAATTTGACGCTTCTTATAAAGAAAAAAATACGCCGACAATTACAAATCCCTATGGACGCACCTGTACTATTGTCGTTATCAAGACTCTCGAAAGAGAAGTCGTTAGACGAGTTAATCATGTCTTTCCCAGCCATTAAGAAAGTTTATCCGGAAGCGCATCTTGTTATTGTTGGGGACGGACCTTATAGAGAGACATTGGAGACTTTGGTGAAGGGGTATGAGTTAGATCATGTCCATTTTGTTGGTGAGATTAATCATAATGAAGTGAACGAATATTATCAGATGGCAGACTTATATATTAATGCTAGTGAGTCTGAATCCCAAGGATTGACCTATTTAGAGTCCATTGCTAATCGTCTACCGATTGTAGCCAAAGAGAATGACTACTTAAATCAAATTGTTAAATCAGGTGAATTTGGTCAATTATATCCACCGAACGGTAGCCTACATTCCACTGTCATCAATTATCTCAATAAAAAGCAAACCGGGGATATTAAAGAAATTGATATGGACCTATTAGAAAGTATTTCTGCTAAGCAATTCGGAAAGAATGTCGGTGATTTTTATCAGGAACTTGTCGATTCGTCAAATCTGTCTCCAAACAATTTTTTTGAAAGGGTTATATCAGATATCCGAAAGTTAAAAATAAACTCTTAATTTTTTTGCAAATACAGAATAAATTTAGTGATGTTTCTTGCTTTTTTAAAGCATTTTGTTAACATATACTATATTGAAAAAACTAACTAACTATTAGTTTTTGATGCTCTTCATGGAGTAATTCTGTTATCGAAAGGAATCAAATATGAAAACTTCAGTTTTGACAGGTATTATCCAACGCTTAGAAGCAATGGTAAATGCTAAGAATAGCGAGCCAGAAGTTCGTCGCTTTGAATTAGATGGTGTTGAAAAGTGTCAAGTTACTTATCATGCAGATGACACATCTTTTGAATTATCTGATAGCCAACGTGGAACGACTTACCGCTTTGACGATATCGATTTAGTAGCTATTGAAATTTATGAGTTACTTGGCTAATTATTATAATTTCATCCAAACGAATTATTCAACGCTTGAGCGGGGAGTTAATTCGTTTGGATTTTTTTGTTAACTGATGTTTATAGGGATTACTACTAATTTGTGATATAATACCAAAGAATATATTTTATTAAAGGGGACTATATGAAGAAATTATTGACTCCAACTTGGACTATCAATACAATCTATGATATCCAACCAGAAGATTTAATTAAACATGACATTAAAGCCATTATATGTGACTTGGATAATACTTTAATTGCATGGAATCAGTGGGAACATACTGATGAGATGGCTAATTGGTTAGAAACATATAAAAAAGCCGGCTTAGGTGTTTATCTTTTGTCGAATAATAATTATAATCGTGTGTTGAAAGTAGCTGAGCCATTAGAGTTAAAGTTTACTTCTAGTGCACTGAAACCACGTAGAAAAAACTTTGTTATTGCGATAGAAGATTTGAACGTACCGTATGATAATGTAGCTGTTATTGGGGACCAGATTATGACGGATATTATAGGGGCAAACCGTAATAACCTTAAAAGCATCTTAGTGAAACCTATTGCACCTAATGATAATATCTTTACAATCTTTAATCGAACAATTGAAAGACTTGTATTCAAAATTATTGGCATTGACCGAAATGGTGATTGGGGGAACAAACTTGACTGAACAAACATATCAATGTATCGGTTGTGGAGCTACGATACAAACAACTAATCCTGATGAAGTAGGCTATTTACCGCAATCGGCTTTGAATAAGGGGTTGGAAAAAGGTGAATTTTACTGTCAACGATGCTTTAGATTGAGACACTACAATGAATTACAAGACTTAGATATTTCTGATGATGTTTTCCTTAATAAGCTATCAGAAATTGCTCACGATGATGCCTTTGTCGTTTTAGTGGTTGATATTTTTGATGTCGAAGGTAGTATCATTTCAGGGTTACACCGCTTTATCGGCAATCAAAAATTTATTGTTGCAGCTAACAAATTTGATCTGTTACCAAAAGTGACTCGTCATTCTAAAGTAAAAGATTGGGTTAGACAAACTGTTAACCGTCACGGTTTATATCCAGAAGAGGTCATATTAACTCACGGGAATAAAGAATCTGGGATTTTAGATTTAGCTAAAGTCATCGAGAAGGAAATTCAAAGGAATAATGTTTACATCGTTGGTGTAACGAATGTTGGTAAGTCTACTTTGATTAATCAATTAATTCGTCACTACGGTGGTGAAAAAGAAGTTATTACAACTTCGAACCATCCTGGGACCACTTTGGATCTAATTCAAATACCTTTAACCGATAAACATGCCATTATCGATACACCAGGAATTATTCGTCGAACTCAATTAGCTCATTACTTAAGTAGAGAAGACATTAGAAAAGTTCTCCCACAAAAGGAAATTAAACCTAAAACCTTCCAATTAAACGAAGGTCAAACTATTTTCTTAGGAGGACTCGCTCGTGTTGACCTTATTAAGTCAGAGGCTTCTAAGAGTGCAGTAACTTTTTATGTGTCAAATGATCTCTACCTACATAGAACTAAAACGGACAATGCGGATGTCTTGTATGAACAACATATAGGGGAATTACTTAGTCCGCCGAACAAAGAAGGTAACGAGCACTTACCGAAATTAACCCAAGAGACTTACCATCTAAATGGTGATGAAGATATAAGTATTTCAGGGTTAGGTTGGTTCACTACGAACTCAAAAGTAGAAATTAACCTTCATTATATTGAGGATATTAATGTAGCTAAGCGTCAATCAATTATTTAAGAAAGGAGTATTTATGCAAAAATTAAACAAAGCACAATTAAAATTTTTACGTAAAGAATCACATCAATTAAAACCCCTATTTCAAATGGGGAAAAATGGATTGTCTGAAGAGTTTATTAATCAAGTCGACTCAGCTATTGAGAAACGTGAATTAATAAAATTTGTCATTTTACAAAATAGTGATGAAGATTTAGATGGCGTAGCTTTAAAAATTGCCGAGGAAATAGGGGGAGTTGTCGTTCAAACAATTGGAAGTACAGCTGTTCTCTATCGTCAATCGTCTAAAGAAAAACACCAAGATTTAAGTCGAAAAATAAAAAGTTTATAATAAGGAGAAGGTAAGAATGGATATGTGGAACAGCACAGTGAAAATGGATGTCATTAATTCTATCGAAGAAGCATTAGAACCCATCCTATTCACCCAACTGACACCATCCTCTCATGAGTTAGGCCGTAAAAGAATTGGTATCTTAGGAGGAACCTTTAATCCTCCTCACTTAGGTCATCTATTAATGGCTGAACAAGTGGGGAATCAATTGGAACTCGATGAGATTTGGTTTATGCCAACAGCAAAACCACCTCATGCACCAGGCAAGAAAACCATTGCTTCACAACATCGAGTTCAAATGGTGAAATTAGCCATTGAAGGGAATCCTTTATTCAAATTACAACCTTATGAGATTCATCGAGGTGGAGTGAATTACACCATAGATACAATGAGTCATTTTGTTGAAACATATCCAGAATCAGATTTTTATTTTATTATTGGTTCTGATAGTGCTAATGATTTACCAACTTGGAAAGATATCGATAGGTTAGTACAATTGGTTCAATTTGTTGGCATTACTCGACCAGGTGAGCGGCCTTACAATGGACCTTATCCGATATTGTGGGTAGATTCACCTATGATTGAACTATCATCGACTGAGATCCGTCTCAGAGTTTACCTTGAGCAGTCAATACGCTATCAAGTACCTAATAAAGTTTCGGAATATATTTATAAACATAAACTTTACCAAATGGATTAAGGAGATTCGATATTTTGACCGGTAATCTAACGTACACGCATAATTATATCAATGTGAGTCGTGAAGAATTAATAAGTAACTTAAAAAAATCATTAATAACAAAACGTTTTGAACATGTATTAAGGGTTGAAGAAACAGCACTAAAATTAGCTCATCAATACGATTATTCTAATCTAGAAAAAGTCAGTATCGTTGCATTGATGCATGATCAATGTAAAGATATGGCGGAAAGTCAGATGTATCAAATGGCAAGCCAATTCTCACCTTATGAACCTATTAAGTTGGGGAACGAAGCAATTTGGCATGGATATGCTGCTGCTGAATTGGCAAGAACAAATTATAAAGTTCAAGAAACAGATATGATTAATGCTATTGCTGAACATACGATTGGTGCTAAACAAATGACATTATTAAGCAAGATACTATTCGTAGCCGATTACATTGAACCAGGACGTGACTTTCCAGGAGTTGAAAAGGCAAGAGAACTGGCTGACAAGAATTTAGATAAGGCGGTTTATTATAAGATGCGCCAGACAATTCAACATCTTGTTGAAAGTAAAGAACATGTCTATGTTGAAAGTATTGTAATTTATAATTATTGGACAAAAAGACAGGAGGACTAACTATTAAAACGATAGAAAAATTAGAATTAATAATTAAAGCAGCAGATGACAGATTAGCACAAGATATTGTAGCTATGGATGTCGCTTCATTAACACCATTAGCAGACTACTTTGTTGTTATGCACGCAAGAAATGACAGACAACTATCAGCTATTGTTGAGGAAATCATTGACCAAGCGCATAAAAATAATATAACAATTAAAAATACTGAAGGAAAAAGTGGAGGCAAATGGGTCTTAATAGATCTAAATGATATTATTGTGCATGTATTCCATCATAGTGAGCGTGCAAATTATAATCTTGAAAAGATCTGGCAAGACGCACCACTTGTAGACATTCATGAATGGGTTAAAGAGGCATGAGTTTTAGTCAGATAGCTGATGTATATGACCGGTTTAATGATTTGTCAGTCTATGAGTATTGGGTAGATTTTACTTTAAATAGTCTTAATCGAAAACCACAAAAAATGTTAGACGTGGCTTGTGGTACAGGATGGTTCACCCAATTGATGAGTCCTTTTGTTGATCATATTACTGCGATTGATATTGATGAGGATATGTTAGCGATTGCTAGACAAGAAGTAGGTCCAGTGGATAATATTGAATTTATCTATGGAGATATGACAGAACTTCAACCTTATTATGAGCAATTTGAACTCGTCAGTTGTTACTTAGACTCCTTATGCTTTTTAGATGATTTTGAGTCTGTATCCAAAGCATTAGATGAGATGTATAAGTGTCTAGCCCCTGGTGGGGTCTTATTGTTTGATGTATGGACCCCAAACCAAATTATAAACAACTTTGATGGTTTTGAATACTTTGATCAAGATGATAAGGCAACTTTAATTTGGGAGAGTGCGATTGATGAAGACCAATTAGCAGTTACGCATTATCTAACTGTCTACCAACAAGAAGATGTATTGTATCGACGTACTGAAGTTCAGTTGAATGAGCGGACTTATCGATTAGACCAGTATCTTCAAGCTCTTCAACAAGCAGGTTTTAACAAAGAGAATATCGAAGTGTTGGTAGATTATGGGCATAAGTATTATGATTCCAAAACAGATACATCAAACGACCGTTGGTTTTTTAGGTGTAGTAAATAAGGTGGTAGAAGGACGATGATAGTAGCAGGAGTAATCACCGAGTATAATCCTTTTCATTTGGGTCACGCTTACCAATTACAGACAATTAAAGAAGAATTGAATGCGGACTCTACCATTGTATTAATGAGTGGAAATATCGTGCAACGTGGAGAATTTGCCGTATTAGATAAATGGACACGAAGTCAAGCTGCAATCGAACATGGAGCAGATTTAGTGTTGGAACTTCCTTTAATAGCTAGTTTGCAATCTGCAGATTTTTTTGCTGATTGGTCAGTGAGAATACTGAATCGACTAAATATTGATACCTTAGTCTTTGGAACAGAAAGTCTAAAAACGGATAAACTTCTTGCTTATGTTGATTGGCTAGAGAGCCACAAAGGCCAAGTTGACGATAAGGTGCGTTCATACTTATCTCAAGGTTACTCTTATGCTGCAAGTTATCAGATGGCAATTGAAGCCATCGGTGGGTTACAATATTCGACCGTAGGGCAAGCTAATCATCTACTAGGTGTACAATATGTGCAAAGTCTTCGTCGATATAATTCAGCTACATCTGTCTATGCCATACCGAGAATTAATAAGCTAGATAATTCTCAAACAGTTTTTAGTGGAAGTCAGTTAAGGAGGTTGCATTCAAACCATTCATTGACTCATGAGATGCTTCCAGAGTTCACTTATCAGAAGATTAAAGAGAATCCCATAATTAAAAATTCGGATTACTATCTTTATCTGAAGTATCAGATTCTAAGCCAAAGCCCAATGCGATTGAAGTCATACTTTGGAATAGAACATGGAGTAGAAAACTTTATTTATGAGGCAGCTATGAATTCACATGACTATTCAAGTATGATTGATAAATTAACATCGAAACGATGGACCAAGGCATCAATGCAACGTAAATTAATGACTATCTTATTAAACATTACAAAAGAAGAGTGGGAACAGAGTCGATTATTAAATTCAAAACAAGCTGCTGTTCGTATATTAGCCTATAATCAAAAGGGTAAGAAAATCTTGAGACAACAAAGAAATAATACAGAACTTGACTTATTCAGTAATTTGAAACAAACTATAGCTAGCACCTATGAATTAAATTTAAGGGCGGATCTGATTTATTCACAATTCCACCCAAGTGCATTAATTCAAGACCAAAACACTGGAAGATTCCCTATTCAAGGTTAGTTGAGTGAGAATCGTGTTAATATCAAAATAATCTTGACAAGAATTGTAAACTTCAATATAATAAATCTTGTCGTTTTAGAGGTGATAATAGATGAAATGGACCATCCGACAAATTAGGGATCATGTAGATGACATTGTGCAGTTCGAAGAGTCTTTAGATATTAAAGAAGCACTAATGGAGCGGGATGCTTCAATTATAGATGTTGATACAGTTTCGATTAACGGATATTTCGTACCTTCTAATGATGAAATCATTCTTCATGGCCAAATAAAAGCGTCTCTAGTCGTTCCTTCTTCGAGATCATTGGAGCCAGTTTCTTTACAATTGGAAATTCCTATTAAGGAACGATATGTATATGAGGAATACGATGGAAACATCGAGGACTATGAAGAGACAACGATTATACTTGAACATGATTATATTGACCTTGACACAGCAGTAGCTGATGTTATTGTGCTGAATATACCTATTCAGGTTATAAAGCCAGAAGAACAAGAGAGCGAATTGCCATCAGGTAATCATTGGAGAGTCGTCACCGAAGAAGAATACGAGCAGCAACAAGCGAAAGAGAAATCTGAAACGGTTGATAGTCGCTTTGCAGCCTTAAAAACGCTATTAAATAACAACGATGAGGATGAATAAACCTCAACTATTAATTAGGAGGTGTAGAAAATGGCAGTACCAAAAAGAAAAACATCAAAAGCTAAGAAAAGAGCACGTCGTACACACTTTAAATTATCAGTACCAGGGATGAATACTTGTCCTAACTGTGGTGAATTAAAATTAAGCCACCGCGTGTGTGCTTCATGTGGGTATTATGACGGAAAACAAGTTGTAGAAACAGCTGAATAATAATTATAAGTCTATCGAAAGATAGGCTTTTTTATTCGCTAAAATTTTTTATAACCTCGTTAGATTAGCTATCTTAGACATTAAAAAGTCTGAATCTAAAATATTGACCTTTTTTGACCTATCAGTTATACTATCATAGAAGTTGAAATAAACTAATATCTCATTAGGAGGAATATTATGAATTTAGTACCAACAGTTATTGAACAAACATCACGCGGTGAACGCGCGTATGATATTTACTCACGTTTATTAAAAGATAGAATTATTATGTTAAGTGGACAAATTGACGATAACGTAGCCAACTCTGTTATTGCTCAATTATTATTCTTAGATGCACAAGATCCAGAGAAAGATATCTATCTATATATTAACTCACCTGGTGGAAGTGTCACAGCAGGAATGGCAATGTACGACACAATGAACTTTATTAATGCAGATGTTCAAACAATCGTAATTGGTATGGCAGCTTCAATGGCATCAGTCTTACTAGCGGCTGGAACTAAAGGAAAACGTTGGGCATTACCTAATTCAGAAGTAATGATTCACCAACCTTTAGGAGGCGCGCAAGGTCAAGCAACTGAAATTGAAATTGCAGCTCGTCATATCTTAAAAACTCGCGAAAACTTAAATCAAATTTTAAGTGAAAAAACTGGACAACCCATCGAAGTGATTGAGAAAGATACTGACCGTGATAACTTCAAATCAGCTCAAGAAGCTTTAGAGTACGGTTTAATTGATGGTATTATGGAAAGTAATAAAAAATTAAAAAGTGAATAGTTCTAAATAAACTATAAATATTAGCTACACATTCTACCTTATATATAGAATGTGTAGCTTTTTTTATATTGTCTTATGATGTGATAGTTATTACTCGCTTTTACATACGGTTTCATGAGATAATGGAGAAGGTAGATTATGGCTTTATCGGGCGAGTGTTGGTCGATTCTTGCCCAACAGTTTAATAACTACATGCTATTGAATCGCATTGGTTGCTTTTTGATCAAGATGATGATATGATATTATCAAGGTGTGAAACTTATTGTAATGCAATATAATAAGTTGAGCTCCATTGCACTTGGTCTATTTTTGACCATGAGAGGGGAGCAAGATGGCAGATATATTTTCTATTATTCAGTCAATTGTCCCTGAGATAAATGATTTATTAGCTGAACGGTTGGCAATTTTAAGAGTGCTACAACAATCAGATGTTCGGGTTGGACGAAAGTTTATAGCCCAACAAACTAATCTAACTGAAAGAACTGTACGATCTATTTTGGAGGTACTTAAACAACAGTCCTTAGTTTCCGTATTAAGAACTGGTGTGAGTATTACAGCTGAAGGGCATGAGGAACTTGAGCTTATAGATACTTTTGTTCTTCATCAAGAGCGGCATCGCTACTATGAGATCGAAGAAGCTTTAAAACGTAAATTAGATATCGAACACTGTTTAATTGTTGCAGGAGATGCAGACCAAGATTCTGTAGTTTTTGACCGTTTAGGTCAGGCTGTCCAGACAGTGTTAAATGATTTCTTACCCAAAGGGGAGAATGTCATTGCAGTTACTGGAGGGTCAACATTATTTCAAGTCGCACAGTCTTTTACGAAAGAACTGTCAGATGATAGAAGTATTACATTCGTTCCCTCTCGTGGGGGATTAGGTAGTTCCATTAATATTCAATCGAATAGTGTCGGGAGCTTGATGGCTCAACAGACTGAATCATCATATACCCCGCTTTTTATGCCGGAGAATTTAACTAAAGAAACATCTGAGATGTTGTTGAATGATCCAGCGATTAAGAGTATTATTGAGATGAGTAAGCAAGCTAATTGTTTACTATTAAGTATTGGAACGGCTGATATAATGGCACAACGACGAGAAATTACAGAAGAACAATTAGAGATAATTGAAAGAGGTCATGCCGTCGGGGAAGCATTTGGTATATTTTTCGATGAGAAGGGTGAGACTGTTCTCAGATACCCCCGTGTCGGATTAAAGTTTAAAGACTTGTCAAATATACCTTTATTGATTACGATAGTGGGAGGATCTTCTAAGGCAGAAGCTGTAGAAGCATTCTTTCAAAGAGCCCCAAGTCACGGTTGGTTAATTTGTGACGAGGGACTAGCGAATATGGTTTTAAATGGGGAAACCCTTTGAAATATAAAAATCCTTAAGGAGGAATTTGTTTTATGGCAGTAAAAGTTGGTATTAATGGTTTTGGACGTATCGGACGTTTAGTTTTCCGTCGTATCTTAGAAACTAATTCAGAATTAGAGGTAGTTGCGGTTAACGACTTAACAGACAACGATAACTTAGCTTACTTATTAAAGTATGATACTGCACACGGTCGCTTTGACAAAGATGTAGAATTAAAAGATGATAGCTTAGTTGTTGACGGTAAAGAAATTAAAGTATTTGCTGAAAAAGACGCTAACAATTTACCATGGGGTGACCTAGGTGTTGATATCGTTATCGAAAGTACTGGTTTCTATACTTCAGCTGAAAAATCACAAGCACACATCAATGCAGGTGCAAAACGTGTTGTAATTTCAGCACCAGCTAAAGATGCAGAAACAAAAACAGTCGTTTTCGGAGTTAACGAAGACATCTTAACTTCAGATGATACAATCATCTCTGCAGCTTCTTGTACAACTAACTCATTAGCACCAGTTGTTGATGTTTTACATAAAGAATTTGGAATTAAAGCTGGTAACATGGTTACAGTTCACGCTTACACAGCTTCACAAGTTTTACAAGATAGCCCACAAAGTTCATTTAGAGATGGTCGTGCAGCAGCAGCTAACATCATCCCTTCATCAACTGGTGCAGCTAAAGCGATTGGTAAAGTAATTCCAGAAGTTAATGGATTATTAGACGGTTCAGCTTTACGTGTTCCAACAATTACTGGATCACACACAATCTTCTACTCATTATTAGAGAAAAACACTACAGTAGATGAAATTAACGCAGCGATGAAAGCAGCAGAAACTGATTCATTTATTTACAATACTGATGAAATCGTATCTTCAGATATTATTTCTACACATGCTGGTTCAATCTTCGATGCAACATTAACTGAAATCCAAGAAGCTAAAGACGGATCTCAATTAGTTAAGACAGTTGCTTGGTATGATAACGAAGCTGGTTTCGTAGGAAACATGGTACGTACTTTAGAATACTTCGCTAAATTATAATCAGTTGAATAGCGTTTAACCTAAGCGTCTATCTCAAATAGCGGGGAGGCTTAAGGCTTCCCCGCTATTATTTTTAATCATTATTCTTGGGGGAAAAATAATGGCAAAGAAAACATTACAAGACATTCAAGTCGATGGCAAAACAGTTCTAGTTCGTGTGGACTTCAACGTGCCAATGAAAGACGGAAAAATTACAAATGATAATCGTATCGAAGCAGCTTTACCAACAATTAATTATTTAATTGAAAATGGAGCGAAGATCGTATTATTCTCTCACTTAGGTCGTATTAAGTCTGAGGAAGACAAAGCGGCTAATGACTTAGCACCTGTTGCTAAACGTTTAAGTGAATTATTAAATAAAGAAGTATTATTCTCTGACAAAACACGTGGCGAAGAATTAGAACAAGCTGTAGCTAACTTAGCTGCTGGCGATGTACTCCTAGTTCAAAATACTCGTTATGAAGACTTAGAAGGTAAGAAAGAATCTAAGAATGATCCTGAATTAGGTAAATATTGGGCTTCTTTAGGTGACATCTTCGTAAATGATGCATTTGGAACAACTCACCGTGCGCATGCTTCAAACGTTGGACTTGCATCGAACTTAGAATCTGCCGTAGGATTCTTAGTTGAAAAAGAATTAAAATTCTTAGGTGATGCAGTAGACAATCCAGAGCGTCCGTTTGTAGCAATCTTAGGTGGAGCAAAAGTTTCAGATAAAATAAAAGTTATTGAATCATTACTTTCTAAAGCTGATAAAGTTATTATTGGTGGTGGAATGGCTTATACATTCTTAAAAGCTCAAGGTAAAGAAGTAGGTAAATCATTACTAGAAGAAGATCGTATTGAATTAGCTAAGAGTTTATTAGAAGAAGCAGGAGACAAAATTGTCTTACCAGTGGATGTAGTTGTTGCTGATGATTTCTCTAATGACGCCAATACTCAAGTAGTATCTGTTGATGACATTCCAGCTGACTGGGAAGGATTAGACTGTGGCCCAGAATCAGTTAAAGCGTTCGAAGATGTATTAAAAGATGCTAAAACTGTTGTATGGAATGGACCTATGGGTGTATTCGAATTGGAAACATTCGCTAATGGAACAATCGGTGTTTGTGAAGCAATTGCTAACTTAGAAGATGCAACGACTATTGTTGGTGGTGGAGATTCTGCTACAGCTGTTGCACAATTAGGTTATGAAGATAAATTCTCACACATATCAACAGGTGGAGGAGCTTCATTAAACTATCTAGAAGGAACTGAATTACCTGGTGTCACAGCCATCGACGATAAATAATTTTAGACAAATCAATAAAGGAGTGTATCATTCATGTCACGTAAACCAATTATTGCAGGTAACTGGAAGATGAACAAAACAGCTTCTGAAGCGAAAGCCTTCGTAGAAGCTGTTAAAGACAAATTACCATCATCTGAAGTTGTTGACTCAGTTGTTGGAGCACCAGCATTGTTTTTAGAGTCAATCAAAGCAGCAAGTGAAGGTTCAGAACTTAGAACTGCAGCACAAAATTGCTATTTTGAAGATGAGGGTGCTTTTACTGGAGAAACTAGTCCTAAAGCATTAGCAGATTTAAATGTTGAATATGTAATTATCGGTCACTCAGAACGAAGAGAATACTTTGGTGAAACTGATGAAGATATTAACAAAAAAGCTAAAGCAATCTTCAATAATGGTATGGTTCCAATTATTTGCTGTGGTGAAACTTTAGAACAACGTGAAGCTGGTGAAACAAATGACTTTGTTTCTGGACAAGTTAGAGCAGCTATAGAAGGATTAACAGAAGAGCAAGTAGCATCTTTAATTGTTGCTTACGAGCCAATCTGGGCTATCGGAACAGGAAAATCATCTTCTGCAGAATTAGCTAATGAGACTTGTGGTGTTGTGCGTCAAGCTATCGCTGATGTAACTTCAGACGAAGTTGCACAAAAAGTTCGTATTCAGTACGGTGGATCTGTTAAACCAAATAATATTGCAGAATACATGGCTCAAGAGCACATTGATGGTGCTTTAGTAGGTGGGGCAAGCTTAGAAGCGGACTCATTCTTAGAATTATTGGAGGTAGTAAAATAATGAGCAAAGTTCCTTATGCCTTAATTATCTTAGACGGATTCGCGATTCGTGATGAAGTCAGAGGTAATGCGGTAAAAGCAGCAAACAAACCAAATTTTGACCGTTATTGGAATGAGTATCCACATAACCAACTAAAAGCATCTGGACAAGACGTGGGTCTACCAGATGGTCAAATGGGAAACTCAGAAGTAGGACATTTAAACATTGGTGCGGGACGTATTGTTTACCAATCATTAACTCGCATCAATTTAGCAATTGAAGATGGAAGCTTCTTTGAGATTCCTGAATTAGTTAAGGCAGTAGAATTAGCTAAAGAAAAGGGTAGTGCCCTTCACTTAATGGGATTACTTTCTGACGGTGGCGTACACTCTCACTATGAGCATCTTATTGCCTTAGTTAAACTAGCTAAGCAACACGGCTTAGAAAAAGTTTACGTTCATGGATTCTTAGATGGACGTGACGTTGGACCTAGAACTGCTTTGACTTATATTGAAGATGCTGGGAAGGCTTTTGAAGAGATTGGTGTGGGACAATTCGCAACGATTTCAGGTCGTTATTATGCAATGGACCGTGATAACCGTTGGGACCGTGTGAAGATTGCTTATGATGCAATGGTTCACGGAGAAGGTCGTACAGCAACTTCTGTAACAGAAGGTGTTGAACGTTCATACGCTGAAGAAGTTAATGATGAATTTGTTGTGCCGTTTGTTATTCAAGATGAGAATAAACAAGCTGTAGCAACAATTAACGATAACGATTCAATTGTATTCTTCAACTTCAGACCAGACCGTGCGATTCAATTAGCTACTGCTTTGTCTAATCCTGGATTTAACGATTTCGATCGTGGAGAGATTCCAAAAGATAACTACATGGTATCATTCACACCATATAGTGATACAGTATTAGCAGAGGTAGCTTTCAAGAAAGAAGACCTTGTGAATACTGTTGGAGAGGTCATCTCTAAAGCTGGTAAGACTCAATTAAGAATTGCTGAAACTGAGAAATATCCACATGTAACTTTCTTTATGAGTGGTGGACGTCATAATGAATTTGACGGTGAAGAGCGAATCTTAATTCCATCACCTAAAGTTGCGACTTATGACCTAAAACCAGAAATGTCTGCTTATGAAGTGAAAGAAGCGTTAGTGGATAAGATTAATGAAGATACCATTGATGCAATCATCTTAAACTTTGCAAACCCTGATATGGTTGGTCATAGTGGTATGTTAGAACCAACAGTTAAAGCGATTGAAGCAGTAGATGAGTGTTTAGGAGAAGTTGTTGATCTAATCCTATCTAAAGGTGGAGCAGCTATTATTACCGCTGACCATGGTAACTCAGATGAAGTGGTTGATTTAGATGGGAAACCAATGACAGCTCATACAACTAATCCAGTACCTGTTATTGTAACTAAGAAGGATGTTGAGTTACGAGATGGTGGACGATTAGCAGATTTAGCACCTACATTACTAGATTTACTAGGTGTTGAGAAGCCTGAAGATATGACAGGTGAAAGCTTAATTAAATAGTCTAATTATGCCAATATCTTTTGCTTTTTAGACGAATAATTTATACAATAGATATGTAAGCTCTAAACGAAGGGCTAGCAAACTAAAGGAGAGAAACAAATATGCCATTTATTACAGATGTATATGCAAGAGAAGTACTAGATTCACGTGGTAACCCAACTATTGAGGTTGAAGTTTACACAGAGAGTGGAGCTTTTGGGCGCGGTATTGTTCCATCAGGAGCTTCAACAGGTGAACACGAAGCTGTTGAATTACGTGATGGGGATAAAGACCGTTACTTAGGTAAAGGTGTTACTAAAGCAGTTGATAATGTTAATAACGTTATTGCAGAAGCTATTCTAGGATATGATGTATTACAACAATTAGCAATCGATAAATTAATGATTGAATTAGATGGTACTCCAAACAAAGGTAAATTAGGAGCGAATGCTATCTTAGGTGTAGCTATCGCTGTAGCTCGTGCTGCTGCTGATTACTTAAACATTCCACTTTACCAATACTTAGGTGGATTTAACAGTAAATTATTACCAACACCAATGATGAATATTATTAACGGTGGATCTCACTCAGATGCTCCAATCGCATTCCAAGAGTTCATGATCTTACCTACTGGTGCTGAAACATTCAAAGAATCATTACGTTGGGGAGCTGAAATCTTCCACGCACTTAAATCAATCTTAAGCGAACGTGGTTTAGAAACTTCAGTTGGTGATGAGGGTGGATTCGCACCGCGTTTTGAAAATACTGAAGACGGTGTAGAAACAATCCTTGAAGCTATCAAAAAAGCTGGTTTAGAACCAGGTAAAGACGTATACTTAGGATTTGACTGTGCTTCATCTGAATTCTACGAAGATGGTGTATACAACTACGCTAAGTTCGAAGGTGAAGGCGGAGCTAAGCGCACTGCAGAAGAACAAGTTGACTACTTAGAAGAATTAGTTAACAAATACCCAATCATCTCAATCGAAGATGGTATGGATGAAAACGACTGGGACGGATGGAAATTACTTACTGACCGTTTAGGAGACAAAGTTCAATTAGTAGGTGACGACTTATTCGTAACTAACACTGAAGTATTAAAACGTGGTATCGACGAAAAAGTTGGTAACTCAATCTTAATTAAAGTTAACCAAATTGGTACTTTAACTGAAACATTTGAAGCTATCGAAATGGCTAAAGAAGCAGGATATACTGCTGTAATTTCTCACCGTTCTGGAGAGACTGAAGATACAACTATCTCTGATATTGCTGTTGCAACAAATGCTGGTCAAATTAAGACAGGTTCATTATCAAGAACTGACCGTATTGCTAAATATAACCAATTACTACGTATCGAAGATATGTTGGATGATGTTGCTAAATTCGATGGATTAGATGTTTTCTACAACTTAGAAAATAAATAATTTAGTCACTACAAAACACTTAACCTTTTATCATAGTAGAACTGTCTTTAACCTCGCTTTAGAGAGGTAAAAGACTTGACTGACCACTTATTTCCTTAGCGCTTTAGGGTTAAGGAAATGATGTGTGTCCTTTGGTTCTAATCACTTTGATAAAAGTTAGGTGTTTTTGTTTTTCGTTAGTATCTTCTTAAAATAATTAACAGGATTTAGCGAGGAGTTAGCAGTAAGTAGCAAAATTTACTACAAGATTATTCCTAGATATTTTGTACTTGTTATAACGGATGTATATAGAAAATTTTTAGTTTTCATAAATTAATTATGGAAAACGCTTAAAATTTTATTTTTTACTTCATAAAATCATCACAATTGTGGAACATAATACAGTTGTAGGAGAAGTAAAAGGTATATCTAATTAAGGAGGATATCAAGATGAAAATTAATAAAAATTTTAATAAAAAACTTCTCGCAACTGTTTCGATATTAACTTTAACTCAAGTAGCTCCTATCATTTCAAGTGCATGTCCTTTGTCTATAATCGGTGTTCAAGCATCATCAGAGACGAAAGTTGATGATATTGAAATGATTAGACAAACGATGTTAGAGTCAACACCAATTATTGAAAGTCAATTTACTCAAATACCAGAAGAAGCTTGGCTTGAATATTCTCAACAAGCGAATGAACAAGGTTTAGATCCTTCAGCGGTATATAATTGGGCACTTAGAGATTATCCTAAGACTTTTGAACCAGCTATAGCTCATTACCGTAAAGGTTTAGTGGAAAATTATAACATCGATGAAGAAAGTTTATCGATCGTTTCTGACCAGGAATTACTTTGGTTAGAATACAATGTATGGATGAGTGCAGGAGGTCAAGAAGATTTTACTACTTTAGCTGAAAGATTAGTCACAGAATATGGGGTTGAATATGCTGAAGAAGATAATGAGAGATTAGCCAACCTTAAACAAACGATGTTAGATGCTAGTCCAATCACCTCTGAGCAATTTGATGCGATAGAAGCAACTGCTTGGTTCGGCTATGCTGATCGAGTGGAAGAAGGTGGCGACCCAAGTACAGTCTATAATTGGGCAGTAGAAGATTATCCAGACGTATTCAAAGAGACTATTACCTATATTAGAACGAAATTAGTGAATGAATTTGATATTAATGAAGCATCACTTGATGAAGTAAATGATATCGAGTTGCTATGGGAAGAATTCTTTGCTTGGACACAAGCCGGTCAACAAGAAGACTTTGAAGCTTTGTCTGAACAACTTATTGAGAAATATGGGGTTTCTAAAGATGAAGATTCAGATGATGAGAACATCGAACAAATTAAAGCTGTGATGATTGAATCAACTCCAATCACTGCAGAACAGTTCGATGTTATACCTACAGATGTTTGGATTGACTATAGTAAAAAAGCCAATGAAGCAGGTGTAGATCCGAGCTCAGTTTATAATTGGGCAGTAGAAGATTACCCTGAAGTATTCAAAGATACAGCAGATTATATCCGTAATGCTATGATTAACGACTATAATCTTGATGAAACTTCATTAAGTAAAATATCAGATAGATCATTATTATGGATAGAGTTTACTACTTGGAAAAATGCCGGAAATAAAGAAGATTTACAAACGGTAGCTCAAATTCTAATTGATGAGTATCATATTAAAGAAGTAGATGATGATTCATCAGCACATGATGAAAAATTGGAACGTATTCGTAGAGTGATGCTTGAAGGTACACCCATTACAGAAGAACAATTTGAGGCCATACCTGCCACTAGTTGGATTGCATATAGCGATAAGATTAATGAAGAAGGTGGCCACCCAGCAACGGCTTATAATTGGGCATTACGTGATTATCCAGAGGTCTTTCAAGAGACTGTAGACTACCTTCGCAATGAATTAGTATCTAATTATCAGTTAGACCACGAGTCTTTGAACCAAAAGGTTTCAAATCAACAATTACTATGGGAAGAATATTTAATTTGGTTAGATAAAGGTAAAAAAATTTACAGGCATTAAGTGAGAAATTAGTACAAGATTATGGAGTTAAGAAAGTTTCAACATCAACTCCAGAAGATGGTAATGAATCAAAAAGACCCATGTTACCGAATACAGGTGAAGAACGAACAGACTTAGTTGTTTATGCGACTATAACCGTTATGGCACTAGCTGGTATTGGTTTAGTAGCTAAAGGAGCCAAGGATAAAAAATCTAGAAATTAGTAGAAATTAGTTTATCGCAGTCTATTAAATTGTTGAAATTTATATTATTAACACCGAATTTCTGAATTTGAGCTGTGAATCAATGGATGAAGTTCGGTTTTTCTATATTTTTTTAGAATGCATTCTTTTGGAAGTTATGAATAATCTTGTATATAATGAAAGATGTATTGATGATTATGTCTAGAAACTTTTGGTTTAATAAGAGGAGCTAACATGAGATATTACGACCAACTTTTGCATACTTATTTTTCACCAGATTCGAGTGAACAATTTGAGAATTATTTGAATCAATCTGATTTACCTTTTGTCTCAACGGAACATTTAGACTACTTCAGTTCAAATCAATCAAATGATGATGTTATTCCAGATTATGAAGGTTACTCTCAAAAAATTGATCAACTCAAATCAAATTATGATCGTCCTATATTAAAGGGAATTGAGATAGGCTTTACATATCCAGATAGACATCGGATTGAATCATTCATTCAGAAGAAAGATTATGATATAAAACTGTTGAGTATTCATCACAATGGACGACATGGATTTATGACACTGAATCATAATACTAAAGACTTACAGATTCACTTAAAGGAGTACTTTAACCTTATGCTTGAAGGTGTGAAACATGCTAGCTATGCGAATGTACTAGCTCACTTTGACTTTGGATTACGAGGCTATGATAATGTTTTGATTGAAGATTTGTATCCTAGCGAAAAGACTTTAACTGAAATTTTTAAGACAATGATTGCTCAAGAGCAGGCACTAGAATTAAATACGCGAAGTATGTACCGATACGATAATGATCATCTTTATGATTACGCTATTGATTTATATCAAAGTCTGGGCGGAAAGATGTTTACTGTAAGTTCTGATGCTCATGTTGCCAGTGATTATCAGCTTCACTTTAACGATGCCTTTAATAAGTTAAGATCACATAATGTTAATCAGCTAGTAGTCTTTCAAAAAAATCAACCTATCTTCGTTGATATTCCTGAAAGTATCCAACAATGAAATAAGAGACATGCCTCTTAATTTAATAAGTGGCGTGTCTCTTTGTGTTAATAGTGTTTGATTGATTGAATTCAACTTCAATCTATGGATTTTGAAGTGCTGCAAACATAACTCAATTTGTTTGTGAGTTGCTTTACCTTCGTTGGGGGTAGGTAGTTGGTGAATATCAAAAAAACACATATCAATCGTTTCGCTATTGGGTTGAAATTCTCTAGATGTCATAGTGTATTCGAACCATTGTGAATACTTTATTCATCATCTTCTTTATTTTCATCTTCAGATTCTTGAACGTGAATCATAATTTGTTGTAAAATCGTAAAGACATGATCATCATCTAATTCATAGATCATTGATTTACCTTGTCTTTTTGCTTTTACTAGCCGAGAATCACGAAGGATTTTTAATTGATGAGAAACAGCAGATTGCTCTAAGTTTAAATTTTCAACAATTTCTGAGACAGAGCGTTTGCGTTCTTTCAGTAAGAATAATATTGATAAACGGTTGTAATCACTAAGTATTTGAATGTATTGGCTTACTGCTTGGATATCTGATTCATTGTACATATTTATACTCCATTCATAGCTGATATAGTTAATGTACCATGTAATAAAATAAAATGTCAAAGAATGAAATTTATTTAGCCACGACAATTTAATATTCTATTGAAATACTATCCTTTATTAAAGTATAATGGTATAGGCTAGACATTTATTGATAATAACTTGAATAAATGATAAGATAAAAAACAGATATTTAATAGAGGAGGTAAGACCTTTGTATCAAGTTTTACTTACAGCATTGATTATTGTAGCAATTTTAATGATTATTTTCGTTATCATGCAACCATCAAAGGGGAATGCAGCCAGTATGCTTAGTGGAAGTGATGACGGACAACCAAAAACAAAAGCAAGAGGGTTTGAAGTTTTTTTAATTCGTGGAACAACAGTATTGGGAATCTTGTTTTTTGTTTTAACACTGACATTAGCTTACATGTCTTCAAAATAGAGACACACTATAATTAATCAGAACAATGTTCAGAGTAAGTAACTCTAAGAGTTAAGCTTATTGAACTTGTTCTTTTTTTATAGTCAAATTGGTTTAATTATGGCACGTAATCATGTACACTTTGTTTTAGATAATATCATTTTTTAGGAGGATTTATTAGATTGTTGAATGAATTAGATGGTGCAAAATATTATGAAGGACAGGATAAATCAATTGGTATTATTTTGTTCCATGCTTACACAGGTTCACCTAACGATGTAAATTTATTAGCGCGAAAATTAAATCGCTTAGGTTATGGTGTATTATGCCCAGTCTTTAAAGGCCATGGTACGGCGAATGTTAATGAAATTTTGGATGAATCCATTGAAACTTGGAAAAAAATAGCAGTCAATGCTGTTCTTTCAATGAAAGAAGAGTACGATGACGTGATGATCTTTGGTTTATCTTTAGGAGGAATATTTGCTACTTGGTTATCTACCCAAGTGGAATTGAATATTCGTGCTGGAGGGGTCTTTAATTCGCCAGTGTATACGGAAGATCCGATTGATGTTGAAGTTCATTTCATTCGTTATGTTAAGGCAATCTATAAGCGATTCCTTTCTGAAGAGGCTTATGAGGAAGATATCGATAGTATTTTAAGTAAGCACCATAGCCAAATGAAGGAGTTAGAAGCTTTTAAGAAAACCTTTGTTAATGACTTAGATCAGATCACTCAGCCATTCTTTATTGCTCAATCAGGCAAAGAAGAGATGATCGAAAGTCAGGATGCATTGAAACTTCGTGAAGCTTTAGTGAATTCAAAAGTGGATTTTCATTGGTTCCCGAACAATACTCACGTCATTACTGTGAATAGAGACCGTGAAGATTTTGAACAGGCTTTAATTCACTTCATTCATTCAAATAAGTAATAAGTAGAGTCGAAAATTATAAAGGAGGGCAATATGAGTTTATCAAAATTAGAAACTAGAATATTAGAATTATTACAAGATAATCCTGATAAACAATATAAAACAGATCAAATCGCCCAATATTTTAACTATAAAGGTAGTAAGAATTATAAAAAATTAGTTAAAGCCCTTGCGTTTCTTGAACGCATCAATAAGTTACAGGTAACTGAAAATGGCCGTTTCATGGCCATGGATAATAGCGAGGAGAAAGTTATCGGTGTTTTCCGTGGGAATGACCGTGGCTTTGGTTTCATTGATTATGATGAAGACCTACCTGATTTATTTGTTCCACCTAATATGGTAGGAAATGCATTAAATGGTGATACGGTAGAGGTAAGTATTATTAAACGAATTAATCCATCGACAAGTAAGGGATCTGAAGCGAGGGTTGAAAGAATTGTTGAACGGAATACCCATCAATTAGTCGGTGAGTTTATTGCTTATGATACACAGACCCGTGAAAACAGTTCATACATAGGTTTTATTATTCCTCAAGGGCAATTTAATGACCAGATTAAAGTTCAAGTATTAGATGAAGGTATTCGCCCAATTAACCATTCAGTCGTTATCTTAAAAATTAAAGACTACCCGAGTGTCGATGAGCCGAAAGTGATGACAGGGTATGTGTGTAAAGAAATTGGTCATAAAGACGAACCAGGCGTAGACATTTTGTCCATCTTATATCAATTCAATATTCCGCATGAATTTCCTAAGAATGTGTTAGAGATGGCTCAATCGATTCCTCAAGAAGTTCAAGTTGAGGAATTAGAAGGTCGCCGTGATTTACGAGAAGAATTAATTATTACTATTGATGGGGCAGATGCTAAAGACCTAGACGATGCTATCTCATTGACAAAGTTAAGTGATGACCGGTATAAATTAGGTGTACATATTGCAGATGTATCTCATTATGTCACTGAAAATTCATTTATTGACCGCGAAGCTTATGAACGTGGAACATCCGTTTACTTGACAGACAGAGTTGTTCCAATGTTACCTCAACGATTATCTAATGGTATCTGTTCATTATTACCTGGTGTGGATCGTTTAACAGTATCCTGTGAGATGATTATTGATTCATCTGGAAAAGTTCAAGATTTTGATATTTTCTTAAGTGTTATTAACTCAAGTTACAGAATGACTTACACAGAAGTTAATCTTATTCTTGATGGTGATAAAGAATTACGACAAGAATATGATGAAATTGTAGGCATGCTTGAGGATATGCGTGATCTACACCATCAGCTTGAAGCAATGCGTCGTCGCCGAGGTGCTTTAAGTTTTGAGACCCCTGAAGCACAAATTATTGTTGATGAAGAAGGACATCCTTTAAAAATTATCCACCGCCAACGTGGTGTTGGGGAACGCATGATAGAATCATTTATGCTTGTAGCCAATGAGACTGTTGCCAAGAGCTATACAGATAAAGAATTTCCAATGATTTATCGGGTTCATGAGCAACCAGATGAAGATCGAATGCATAATTTCGCGGAATTTATAACCGCTTTTGGTGTTATTTTACGAGGGCAAGCTGAATCCATTAGGCCTAAACAACTTCAAGAAGCTCTTGAACAATTACAAGATACTCCTTATGAAGAAGTGGTATCCATGATGATGTTAAGAAGTATGCAACAGGCACGTTATGCCGAAGACCCCTTAGGACACTATGGACTAGCCGCTAAAGATTATACTCACTTTACATCACCAATTAGGCGTTATCCTGACTTGATCGTTCACCGTCTCATTCATCAGTATCTACAAGCTAACCCAACTGATAGTGATAAGCGTAAGTTGGCTGAGCGAATTCCAGATATTGCTGAACATTCATCTAAGATGGAACGCCGTGCAGTAGATGCTGAACGTGAGACGGATGCACTGAAGAAAGCTGAGTACATGATGGATAAGATTGGCGAACAGTTTGAAGGAATGATTTCTTCAATTACGTCTTTTGGTATGTTCGTTCAATTGCCGAATACAGTGGAAGGCTTAATCTCACTACCTAAATTATCTGATGATTATTACCAATATGATTCGCAACATCTAATCCTTATCGGTGAGAGGACTCATAATGTATACAGAATAGGTCAACAAGTATTAATTGAAGTCGAAGCTGTCAATATTGATGAGAGAGAAATTGATTTCAAGTTAATTGAATCTTACGAGACAGACAACAAAGACTTGGAACATGTTATCGAAGCCAATAAGCAAAAGAAACGACGCAAGCAACAACAGAAGCAAATGTCTAAATCTTCAAAAAAACAACATAGACAATCATTTAAGAAGATTGCTAACAAGCGGACAAAACCACGAAAAGGTAAGTTTAAAATTAGAAGAAAAAAGTAGTAAATGAGGAATGACTATGGTTCAACAAAAAGATAAACCATTAGCTCAAAACCGAAAAGCTCGACACGATTATACAATTATTGATACTTATGAGGCTGGATTAGCCTTACAAGGGACAGAAATTAAATCGATTAGACAAGGTAAAATCAACTTAAAGGATGGATTTGTTTCCATCCGCAATGGGGAAGCGTGGCTAAAGAATGTCCATATTAGTCCTTATGAGCAAGGAAATATATTCAACCATGATCCAATGCGTAATAGAAAACTCTTATTACACAAAAGAGAAATAAATAAGTTAGATCAAGAAGTGAAACAAAATCGTTTAACCATTGTCCCATTGAAAGTATATCTCGTTAGAGGTCGGGCGAAAGTATTAATCGGATTAGCTGAAGGTAAGAATAAGTATGACAAACGTCATGCATTGAAAGAAAAACAAATGAAACGCGATATTGATCGTGCTTTAAAGAATAGATAATGTAAGATCTACTAAACAAAAAATTGAGTCTAGACAATCGTCACAGACTCAATTTTTTGTTTATTATTTCAATTTTGGATGTGTTTGGTTGTATTCCACTTTGACAAGTATAGGTGTCAATACACTTGTAATGACAACCCCTAAGGCAATTTGTGCTGTAGCACTTTGAACAAAGACGGCCATTTCAGGTGCAGAGGCTGCAATTAATGTAGGTACCGAAACCGACATACCGGCTATGGAAGTTGCAGAAAGTGATGAGACTCCATCTTCATGTAAGAATTTACGTTCAAAAATTAATAAGGCAGGAACTAAAATAATATAGAAGGCAACAGTAAGGATAATACCTTGGAATCCAGATTGTACCGCACTAATTAAATCGATACCGGCTCCAAAAACCCAACCCATGAATGGAGTGAGAATCACTACTCCAGGCTTTAAAAAGTCAGCCATTTTCTTATCAAGATTACCTACAATCATCCCAAAGATAATAGGTACTAAAGTTGAAAGAATCGGAGTCCAATCAATCGGTGTTGACTGAGCAATTGAGAAAACTAACATAGGGTAGGCTGGTACACAGAATAATCCAATAAGACCAAAAGCATTGACATCATCTTGAGTTCCAAAATCTTGTTCTAATGCTAAATATAACGAAGGATTTGTAGAACAAATTCCTGTAATTAATGCAAGAGCACTAATACCCATAATCCCTTCCATACCCAAAAACTTAATATACAAAAATCCCACAGCCACACACACAATTGTCTTAACTAACATAATTAGACCTTGTTTTTTTAGGACGATTGATAGTCGTTTAATATCAATCCCAGCACCAGAACAGAAACATGCTGCCCCAATGACATAGTTTAGTCCAGATGTAGTGAATAAGGCTTCACTTACTCCGCCTAAACTAAGGAAAAAATTAGGAATAAACGTTCTAACTAATGCCGCACATAGCATTGGTATTAATAGAAGCCCTCCAGGGAATTTCTTCATAAAATCATACATGATAATACCTTCTTTCGCATAGGATAAAAATAATTATTATGACTACTATATTACTACTAAGATAAAAAAATACTAGGCTAATGAAAAAATTTTCTATAATTTTCAATTATCCTAGTGTTTATGTTATTTAGTTTTATTTGGGTTATTTGATTTGTCTTTACTTCGACGATCACGAACACCTTTATTGATGTCTAATAATACAGGTAGAATCATAGGAGTTCTTTGGGTGCGTTCGAATAAGATTGGTTTGATTTGGTCAAAGATAATATCACGAATGAGTTTTTCGTTAACATTATTACCATTCTCATTTAACCCACGGTTGATTGCTGATTTCATAGCTTGTTGGATTTCCTGAATTAAGTCAACTGACTCTCTCATATAAATGAATCCTCGTGACATAATATCTGGACCACTAATAAGTTGCTTGTTCTCATAATCTATCGTAGCAGTGACTATGACAAGTCCATCTTCAGATAAGTTCTTGCGGTCTCTTAAGACAATGTTACCAACATCTCCAATACCACTTCCATCAACATATACATCTTGAGCATTAAAGAAACCAGCCATTCTTGCACTATTCTTAGTAAGTGCAAGTACATCACCGTTTTTCATGATAAATGTATTCTCACGAGGTATACCAGTTAATTGGGCCAATTTGGCTTGAATACTTAACATTCTATATTCACCGTGAACAGGCATAAAGTATTTAGGTTTCATCAAACGAAGCATTAATAATTGTTCTTGTTGACTACCATGACCTGAAGTATGAATATTATTGACCTTACCATGGATAACATTGGCACCTATCTCAATCAATTGATTAATAACACGGTTTACACTCGCTGTATTACCTGGAATAGGTGAACTAGAGAATATGACAGTATCATTCGGTTGAATTGAGATTTGACGGTGAGTTCCATTAGCGATACGACTTAGCGCTGCCATCGGTTCACCTTGAGATCCTGTACATAGAATAATCATCTCTTCTGCAGGGTATTGGTCAAGTTGACGATTATCAACAAATACATCAACTCCATGAGCATCAATGTAACCAAGCTCAATGCCTGTCTTGATAGAGTTTTCCATACTACGTCCAAAAACTGCTATCTTCCGATTTGTTTTTATTGCTGTTTCTACAATTTGTTGAAGGCGAGATACGTTGGATGCGAATGTCGCAAAGATAACTCGTCCACTCACTCCTTGGATAATATTGTTAATAGATTGACCTACGACTCTTTCTGAGAGTGTAAAGGTTGGTACTTCAGCATTAGTACTATCTCCTAAGAGAAGCAAAACACCCTCATCACCAATCTGACTCATTCTATGAATATTAGCTGGCTCTCCTACAGGTGTAAAATCAAACTTATAATCTCCGGTGAAGACAATATTACCTTCAGGTGTTTTTACAACGATCCCATAAGCTTCTGGAATTGAGTGAACCGTACGATAGAAACTAACAGATAGTTTTCTGAAGTTAATGACCGTATCTTCGTCATAGACAGTTATTTGTGCATCACGCAATAATCCACGCTCTTGAAGTTTATTACGAATAAGCGCAGCAGCTAACTTATCTGCATAAATAGGGATGTTGATTTGTTGCAGTAGGAATGGAATTCCTCCAATGTGATCTTCATGACCGTGGCTAATAATGAGTGCTTTTACTTTATGACTATTTTCTAGAATGTATTGATAATCATTAATAACGTAATCAATTCCTAATAGTTCCTCTTCGGGAAAAAGCACACCACAGTCCATTAAAACAATTTCATCTTGAAATTGGACACCATACATATTTTTTCCAATTTCGTTGAGTCCGCCAATAGCGAATACTCCGACTTCATTGTTTTTAAGGTTAACAGCCATCTACGCTTTCACAACCTTGAAGTCTGGATTATGTTCTTTTTCATATTCTAAGAACTCTCCAGAAATTTCAGTAATGTGCTCGATCATGTATGGTGTGTTATTTCTTAAATATTCTCGAACCTCACTGATTTTATCAGCTTCCACGTATAAAGATTTTGTATCTTCACGACGTGGTGCTTCATGGATTGATTCTTGATAAAAAACTTTAAATATCATTTATAATCTCCTTTACTAAATTTATTGTAAATGATAAGTGATTTATTAAAACCACAGCTATATATATATTATCACAATCCCCTTTTTAAGTATATTCAAATTTACTGGACCATAGATTTGTATAGGTTTATTGGTGTTTGCATAACTTTTTTATTTTTTTACAAAATTAATAATGGATTCCGACTTAAAAAGTGTATTTATAGTAGACGAGTAAGGAGGTAAAAAATGATTGAAGGTGATGCAATTAAACTTATTGAAGAAGCGATAAAGCTTAATAGTTCAGATATACATATCTTACCTACTAAGACTAGGTACAATGTTTACTTTCGAACTGAAGGGCAGCTCATGCCACATCAGCAGGAAAGTTTAGATTGGGGAAAGCGTCTCATTAGTCACTTAAAATTTTTGGCAAATATGGATGTAGGAGAGAAACGTCGACCACAATCAGGCTCAGCTTCTATGGAGTTAGAAGGTGGAACGATAGAAATTAGACTTTCAACCATTACGAGTGTTTTATTACTAGAATCAATGGTTATTCGAGTTCTGAAAACAAGGCAAGGGCTTCAAAGCCACATTGAAACCTTTTTTCCTCAAGATATTGAGGTGTTAAGGCGATTGACACGATTAAAAAGCGGATTGATTTTGTTTTCGGGGCCAGTCGGATCAGGGAAGACAACTACCATATATCAACTTTTGCGTGAACGCATTCAACATGAAAATCTTCAAATTATTACAATGGAAGATCCAGTTGAAATGTACGAGGAACGTTTCTTACAAACTGAAGTAAATGAAAGAGCCGGCATTACTTATGATTTGCTAATTAAGTCATCTCTGAGACACCATCCAGATATACTCATGATTGGTGAGATAAGGGATGAAGAAACCGCTAAGATGGCAGTTAGAGGCGCTTTGACTGGACATCTGCTAATCGCAACTATTCATGCTAAAAACACTAGAGGTGTGATTGCTCGACTTCAAGAATTAAGTGTTAGTGATGAGCAACTGAGACAAACGATTATTGGAATTATCTCACAAAGACTTGTTCCTAAGCTCTGTCCTCAATGTAAGAATCAATGCTCTCATGATTGCCAATTCATTATCCAATCAAATAAACGTGCCGTTTTATTCGAACTATTGACAGGCAATGCCCTGAATGAAGTTTTATCCGGTAAAGTTCAACTGCAACAATTTATATCACTCAATAAGAAACTAAGAAAGGCTTGGGCATATGGATTCATTGATAGTAAGAATTACAAAAAATTTAAAATTTTCTAAGAAATTAAAGATACCTAACAATCTGCAAGCATATTTTCTGAAAACAATGAGTGAATTATTAGCGCAAGGATTTTCGATGCATCAAAGTCTAGAGTTTATGCCAGCTTTATTAAAGAAACAAAAAGCCGAAATAAGTTATATTCTTAGCGTTTTAGAATCAGGTGAATCCTTTGAGAGTAGTTTAAGAGGCTTAGGTTTCTCTAACTCAATTATAGCTCAAATATTTTATGGACAACGACAAGGTCGCTTCATAGAGGCGATAGACAGATCTAGTAAACAACTTTATCAAGCACAAGAATACAAAAATAAACTCGTCAAAATTATTATTTACCCGCTTGCTTTGTTTATTGGATTGGTTGCCATGCTTTTTTCAATAAGAGCATTTTTACTTCCTCAAATAACTTCTTTTATTAGCCAAGAAGTCTATGAGAGAGAATTACTTGTACGGATTTTGGTCGGCTTCTTTACATACTTGCCGCAAATCTTTGGAATTTTCTTAGCAGTTTGTTTCATTATATATGGTGTGGTTGATTTGTATTTGCTAAAACAATCAGAGTTTAAACGTTATCAATTATTAGTAAAAATCCCCATATTCAGCCATTGGGTTCGTAACTATGCTACTTATATTATTACTAGAGAATTAGGACAATTTTTCTTGAGTGGGTATTCAATTCAACAAGTATTGCAAGTGCTCATTGATTATCCTATTGATCCATTTCTTACTGAGATTGCTAAATTAATCCAAGAAGAAATGCTAAAAGGAATAGATTTATCAGTAGTATTATCAGATTTAGCCATCTTTACTGAAGATTTACCCTTAGTGATATATCAAGGTGAGTTGACTAGTCAGAGTGGACAAAAATGTCAAATCTATTCACAAAAAGTCTACACAGATTTGATGGAAGATATTCAAAGAAAGATTAGATATGTTCAACCAATACTCTTTATCTTTATTGCATTATTAGTAATGGCAATGTATCTCATGATGATGTTACCAATGTTAACTATGGATGGACTATAGAAAGGAAAAATAAAAATGAAAAAAATTTTTAAAATACTTAAAGAAAGAACTTTGAATGAAAAAGCTTTCACTCTTTTGGAAGTTATGATTGTTCTTATAGTGGTAGGGTTGTTGATGGCGATTATCATTCCAAACGTTGCCGGTCAAAGAGATCGGGTTCAAAATCAAGCTCAAGTCAATATCGCAGAAGTCATTGAAACGCAAGTGAGTACTTATGAATTAGTAAATAGTGAAGGCGGAGTTACTTTAACCATGCTTTATAATGAAGACTACTTAACTGAAAGACAATATAATGAAGCACAAAACCTTCTAGGATTATCACCGGATGAAGAAATTTCAATCCCAATTATTATTAATGAATAAAAAGGGATTCACACTACTGGAGACAATGATTATCTTACTCATTGTCTCTATAGTTTTAGCTTTTGTTAGCTATCGTCCTTCAGGACATTTGACAAAAGAAATTGAAAGTCGACTTTTTTTGAACAAATAGAAAATACACTTAAGTTGAGCCAACAACAAGCGGTGGTTCAAAATAAGAATATTTTGATTGTTTTTAGTGTGGGAACACAGACATTCACAGTCCAAGATAAAGATAGAAATCAATTTCTATATATAAAAGAGTTTCCTGAACATATCACACTGACCCGGGGTATTGAGTTTACCTATTACCCTCAGGGGGAGTAAGCAATTTTGACACGGTGGTCTTTCAAGATACTCAATCTGATAAATTAATTTCATTGGTTTTTCAATTAGGGAATGGTCAATTTGAATTTCAATAATAAAAAAGCTTTTACAATTACAGAATCTATTGTTGGATTCTTTTTATTCAGTTCGATGTTACTTTTGTATTTACCTGCTTATTATAATGAGATGGAACGGATGGAAGGAGCTATCGCTCAAACTAATTATTGGCGTGTATTTAGTGACCTCGTTGAAGTTGAACTCAATTCAATAATAAGTGAGGAAAGTAGAAGATTGCAGCAAGACATGATTATTGAATTATGGGAGGCTGATCAAGAAAATAATGTGAGTCAATTTTATTGTGACGAATATTTGTGTTTGATAACGTTTAGTGAGGGACATTCATTATATGTTGAAATTGAAGAAGTTAATTAATAAACAAGCATTCAGCTTTATTGAAATTTTTATCTCATTGATTGTGTTAAGTTTAATCCTTAGTATGATGACGACTGTTAATCAATCTTATCATCGGATTGATAACCAAATCAAAGCAAGAAAAGACGCTGAATTTCAGCATTTTCTTGCATTATTAGATCGGGAAATTAATAAGTATTATGTGAAAGCTGTAAATAATAACCGTGTTGTAGTAAGAGATATCAACAAGGCGAGTGATCAGTTTGTTATTTTACGTAATAACAAAATTTATTTGACTCCAGGTCACCAGCCATTATTATATGAGGTCGCAAGTTGGTATTTATCAATCTTTGATAACCGTCTTTATATGGTTGTCGAGTTTACAAATGGTGAAAGTGAACAAGGTTCGATTGAAATCAGTTTGTATGAGGATTCATTTTATGATCGTTAATAAAAGAGGTATTGTAATGATTTATGTTTTAATCTTTTTATTGTTTAGCCAACTTTTATACTGGGGAATTTTAAAGATTAACCAAATTAATAGTCTTCGTTATAGTGACTTTCAAAGCCACTATCAGGCGAATATTCAAGAAAGTATGACTTTGAACTTGATTCATCAGCTTGAAAAAGAAAATGTAAATATTTTAGAAAATTTCATTAACGAAAACATTCAAATAAATTATAGGAAAAATAATCATTATAAAGAAGATGAGTGGATAGAATTATCTCCCAATCATTATCTCTACCTAGTTCAAGGCGATAAAAAAAACACAGCTTTCTTATTTTTTACGGATATATATATGTCATTAGATTTATTAGACTTTTGTGTAGACTTTAAGAATCAAACTTGTTATGGGATTATCCAACCGGATAATACATTAAAACGATTTAATCAAGAACAACATACTTATTATAATGTCAATCGTCTGAATAATGTTACAGTCAATGAACAAATTGACAAAGAATTAGTCAGGATGGGATATCAACAAGTAAATAACACTAATTATAGAACAACTTTATTTTGGAATTCCTATTACAATCCGGAATTAAGGGTGGGGACTAATGTGGGAGAAACACTGTATTATCAAGGATATTACCGTTCTGTAATAGAAACGATCTTGTTCGGAAACAACTTTAATCGTAAGCATGAATTTAAAATTTCTGATAATCGAATCATGATTATTTGGAATACTGTCCAATATGTAAAAGCTGAAGCAAACTAAGTCAGTTTAATATTTTTGAAACTTTTGTTATAATATGCTCAATGATTTTAGAAAGAAGGCCAATAATGAATAATAGAGTAAATAAATTAAGAAATATTATGACAAATGAAGGATGGGATGCTTTCTTGGTGACAACACCTAAGAATGTTCGTTACTTAACGTCTTTCACTGGGAGTGCCGGGAATGTTCTAATCACGCCTAAAGAATCATTTTTTATTACTGACTTCCGCTATGATGAACAAGCTAAAGAACAAGCTAAAGGCTTTGAAGTAATTATTCATGGTGGGAATATGTATGCTGAGATGAATGAAATTCTACAAGCTGAAGGAGTTCGATCTGTAGCGATTGAAGCCGATCATATGAATGTTACAACTTATGCTAGATTGAGTGAATTATTCGAACCTATGCTTGTACAAACTCAAGGAATTATTGAAGAGATTCGGGAAGTAAAAGATGAGGAAGAAATCGAATTAATTCGACAAGCCTATGAAATCACAGACCAAGCTTTCGAACATATCTTAACCTTTATAAAAGTTGGTGTTAGTGAGATTGAAGTGGCTAATGAGCTTGAACATTTCTTAAAAGAGAAGGGTGCTTCAGGCATGTCTTTTGATACTATTGTAGCTTCAGGTGTACGCTCATCTATGCCACACGGGGTCGCTTCTGATAAACTGATTGAACACGGTGATATGGTTACTTTAGATTTTGGATGTTACTATAATGGATATACTTCAGATATGACTCGTACGATTGCTGTAGGAGAAGTTAATCATGAACTGGAGAAAGTTTATAATATAGTCTTAGAAGCTCATAACCGTGTAATTGAAATGACTAAAGCAGGTATGACCGGAAAAGAAGTCGACGCTATAGCACGTGATTATATTACTGAACAAGGATTCGGTGAGAACTTTGGGCATACAACCGGACATGGAATTGGCTTAGATGTTCATGAAGGACCGGCGGTAGCTTCTAGAAACGATCAACCTTTAGTTGTGAATAATATTATTACCGACGAACCAGGTATTTATATCACAGGTTTAGGTGGCGTTCGAATCGAGGATGACTTGCTAGTGATTGAAGATGGTGTAGAAAGCTTAAATCGCAGTCCAAAAAATTTAATAATTGTATAGCACTTTTTATGAAATTCCGCTACAATTAAGGAAATACCTACAATATTAAAAAATAGGAGGGCTAGTATGGCTAAAATTACTGAAGTACCATTTGAAAATCAAGCCGATGATAATCTTGGAGAAATTAAGATTACAACAGGTGTCCTTGAATCAATTGCTGCACAAGCTGCAAGTGAAATTGAAGGAGTTGTATCAAAAGTAACAGGCTTCCAAAAAGAAGTAGGTAACTTCTTAGGGATGGACCGAGATCGAATTAACACTAAAATTACAATCGAAGAAGAACAAATCATTGTAAATGTGGAAGTTCGAGTTTTATATGGGTATTCTGTACCAGAAATCGCTATGGCGATTCAAGATAAAGTTAAAGAACAAATTTTATTTATGACAGATTTAGCTGTTCAAGAAGTGAATGTTCATATTCTATCGGTAGAAACTGAATCATTAGCAGATTATAACGATACTGTAGAAGAGATTGGTGATGATTTTGACTAAACAGGTCAGTAAACGACGTGAAGTGCGTCAAATAACTGTTCAAACGTTATATCAAATGATAGAAGCCCATGAAAATCTGGATATTAACGATGCGGTTGATTTTGCACTTGAAGCTGGGATTTATCCAGAAGAAGGATATAGTGGTATTGAGAATGAATACTTCTATGAACTTGTAAAAGGTGTTCTAGATAATGAGGCAGTTTTAGATGAACAAATTAAACCTTACTTAACAGGTTGGAGCCTTAGCGGAATTGCTCGTATAGATTTAATCATTTTAAGATTGGCATTTTTTGAAATCTTTTTTATGTCTGATGACGAAGTGCCTAACAATGTAGCTGTAAACGAAGCCATCGAGTTAGGAAAATTCTTTAGCGACGATAAATCACGACAATTTATTAGCGGGGTATTAGCTAAAGTTTTAGATGATGTAAGTAAGAGCAATAACGATAAAAATTAATTTAATAATTAGTGTGACTGTGGTGAATTGATGTGTCAATTCACCATAGTTTTTGTTATATATGAATAAATGGGGAAATTAAGAATTAAATATGAATAATGCTTGTATAAATGCTCGCTGTCCTAATAATCAATAAAATTATGTTATAATAAAAATTAGATTAGCAGATTAAATAAATAAGTGAGGTAAATTATGAAGAAAACTTTATTATTAGCTGCGACAGTAGCTTTAGTTGGTGCACCAATTGCCCAACCTATATTCACATTAACTACAGATGGGATTCAAAGTGTTCAAGCACAAACATCTCAATTAGTTGCATTAGGAGGATCTGTAGACCAAGTACAAGCTCAACAAACCCTTCAATTACTTGGTGCTAGTGATGCGGATCCAAGTTCAATCCTATATGTGGATGGAACAATTATTAATAAATATTTACAAGACGGATCGACCGCTGATACTATTGTGTACTCAAGTGCATTGATTCAGCCTATGAATGCTGGGTACGGTGTACAAGTTCAAATTGTCACACCACAAAATATTACCAGCGTTTCAGCAACAACTTATCAAAATGCTGCAATTACTGCTGGAGCAACAAATGCTCAAATTAAAATTGCAACAGTATCACCCGTAACAGGTGAAGGTGCACTTGCTGGTGTTTATGCTTTATTAGAACAACAAGGTGTAGCAGTAAACCCACAAGACGTTCAAGTAGCACAAAATGAAATTACACTTATTAGTGAAATTACACAAAATCAGACAGTTGAAATATCAGATCAACAAATCAACCAAATGATTTCTGAAATTAAGCAAGAAGTAATTAACAACAATATTAATGCTGAAAATTCGAATGTAGAAGTTGATAATAGTAAAGAAACTAATATTACTAATATAGTTAATAATGTAACGAATAATTATGGAATTACTGACGAAGCCTTACAACAAGAATTAGAAAATTTTGCAGAAGAGTTTGCCAATACTGAAGCAGCTCAATCGGAAGATACAATTAGTCAATTGGAAACAAGTATCCAAGAAAATTGGACGGATACATTAACTCAATTGGATGGAGCAGTAAGTCCGGAAGATCTTCTAGCTGCTGAAAAATATGATTTTTCTGATCAGGAAATTTACCACCCGATCATTCAAGCATTCTCAGATGAACTTTATCGTGTTATTGAAGCAGGAGAGTTTGTAGATTCTTTATATAGTGATACATTTGTATTCGAACAAATGAGTCCGCAACTTTCTATAGAAGAGAAATCTGCCTTAAACCAATTAAGAACAGTTATGTACCAGTATGCTGCTAATTTAGATAGTGAGATTTCTGCAGAAAACCAACAAGCAGGCTTTACTTCGGTTAAAGATAGTTGGTTGAGTAAAATTCAAAACTTTGAAAACTTGAAACAATCTGATCCTTTTCTTGCTGAGATTATTACGCGTCTATCTATAGCAAGTGGTCGTGCCCCACAAGTCTATGATTATTCAGCTGTAAGCCAAGAAGGTACAGTAATTACCATTGAGAACGTATGGAATAATCCAACAGGTCAAAGCGCTGATTTTATAACATTTAATTTTGATGTAGAAACAGACTTAATGACTCAACTAGATGTTGTTTCAAATACAGTTGTCGATTTATCTGGGGCTTATGACTTTGCTTCATTATATGGTGTGCCAGTAGATAATAATTATCAAGCAAGCGTAGAAATTCCAGCTGATTATAAGATTGAGAATTATGTTCCAGAAGAAAGTGAAGAAGTGATTGAGTCTGAGGAGCCAACCGAAGAAGTGTCAACTGAAGAAAACTCTGAAGAGCTACCTACTGAGGATTCAACTGGGGAAGAACTGATTGAAGAAGAACCGATTGTTGAGGAAGAGGTAACAGAAACAACTGATTCTACTGAATTCTAAAAATAATTCGTAAAGTTGATTAAAAGCTTTACTGATTTAAAATCCGAATAATTAATTATAGTCATAGATCCAATCGCTCAACTATAATTATTGTTCGGTTTTTTCTATGTTCTACTAATTTAGATTGGATTGTTAGATAGCTGAATTTCGGTTATACTAGCTTTACTATAGTAATATGAATTCATGAGGGAGATAACCGAATTATGGATAGAAAAAACAGACGTTTTTGTTTGAATATTTATATCATAATTTAAATGTTGATGATTAGATTGAAGGTGGGAAGTTATGAGTGAACAAACTCAAGATTATTTAACTGTATTAGCATTAACAAAATATATAAAAAGAAAATTTGATGTAGACCCACACTTACAGCGAGTATATGTTGTAGGAGAAGTGTCAAACTTTCGGTTGAGACCGAATTCCCATCAATACTTCAGTTTGAAAGATGAAGGGGCAAGAATCAATGCGGTCATGTATAAGTCATCTTTTCAAAAGGTAAACTTTAATATAGAAGAGGGAATGAAAGTTTTTGTGACAGGACGGATTAGCTTGTATGAACCAACCGGAGCCTATCAAATAGTCATTGATCATATCCAACCTGATGGGATAGGTGCTTTATATCAACAGTTGGAACAATTAAAGCAAAAATTCCGAGAAGCGGGACTATTTGATCTACCTAAAGCTTTGATTCCGAGATTCCCCCAAAAAATAGCTGTAGTAACTAGTCCATCAGGTGCAGTTATCCGAGATATTATTACAACGATTAATCGCCGTTATCCAATCGTGGATATAACGGTTATTCCAACCCGAGTGCAAGGAAAAGAGGCAGCAAAGGAAATTGTTGAATCATTCAACAAGGTTAAGGAACGATCCGATGAGTTCGACACAGTGATTGTTGCTCGTGGAGGGGGTTCCATCGAGGATTTATGGTGTTTTAATGATGAAGAAGTAGCTAGAGCAATTATAAATTGTTCTATTCCAGTTATTTCCTCAATTGGTCATGAAACGGATACGACTTTAGCTGATTTGGTTGCTGATGTCAGAGCAGCAACTCCAACGGCAGCAGCAGAATTAGCAGTGCCCGTTCTAAGCGAGCTATTAGTATATATTAATCAGAACCATGAACGATTATTTTATGCAATTAATCAAAAGATTCAATACCTCACTAAGTATTATGATCGCTTTGCCAGTTCATATGTCTTAAAGCAGCCGGAAAGACTTTACCAGCCTTTTATGCAAAGATTGGACATGGCTATGCAACAATTGGATTATCATCGAGAAGGTTACTTTAGTGAGAATAAAAATAGACTTAACATGGTTCAACAAAGACTATACTCGCAACAACCACAAACAATGATTAAACAACTGAATAGAGAGATAGATTCAATGTACAAGCAACTATTGAATTCAATGAACCAATACCATTCAAACAAACGGTCAAGCTTTGGTAATCTTGTTCAATTACTAGATGCTTATAGTCCCTTAAAAAGTGTACAACGAGGTTACGCTATAGTAACATTGGATAATGAAATTGTGAAAAATGTTAATCAAGTAAACACTTCAGATACAATCAATGTGAATTTAAGTAATGGTACAATTACTGCAGAGATAAAATCAACGACGGATCAAACAATTTTTGATAATATAGAAAAGACAAAGGAGTAAAGCATGTCTAAATTAAAACAAGCAGAAAGTTTCGAAGAAGCATTAAAAGAACTAGAAGAGATTGTAAACCAATTAGAAAAAGGAGACTTAGCCTTAGAAAAAGCTTTAGATTCTTTTCAGCGTGGTATTGAACTTAGTCAATTTTGCCAAAAAACATTGACGGATGCTGAAGAAACCGTTGTAAAGATGATGACTGAAAAAGGCGATACACCCTTAGATGGAGAGAAAAATCAATGAGTAGAAAAGATTTAAATGAATTAAGAATTATATTTGAAAACGAACTGGATGAGCATATTCGTGTTCTAGACACCCCGATTGAAATGCTCAAGCCAATGATTTATTCATTAAAAGGTGGTGGCAAGCGTCTACGCCCATTATTGCTGTTAGCTATATTAAATGCTGATTCATCAAAAAGTATGAAAAAAGGAAGTACAGTCGCGGTAGCACTAGAGTATATTCATACTTACTCACTTATACATGATGACTTACCTGCGATGGATAATGATGATTTAAGACGTGGCCAACCAACATCACACATTAAGTTTGATGAATCAACGGCGATATTAGCTGGGGACGCGTTATTAACCGATGCATTTGGTTTAATTGCAGAAGATGTGAAGTTAAAAAACAAACAGAAAGTTACATTAATTTCTCAATTAAGTACGGCTGCAGGATCATATGGAATGGTTGCTGGTCAATTAGGTGATATGCAATCAGAAAATAAAACCATTAGCTTGGAGAAAATGAAACAAATTCATGAATATAAAACTGGAAGGCTTTTTGTATTTGCAGCGCAAGCAGCAGCAGTCATTGCAGAATTTAGTGAAGAATTAGAATCATTATTAATTGATTTTGCGAGTTCATTTGGTATTCTTTACCAAATTCATAATGATTTATTGGACGTGATTGAAGATAGTAAACAATCTGGTAAAGGTCACTCTAGCGATGAATTCAATAAAAAATCTACTTATCCTAATATTTTAGGGAAAGACCAAGCAATTCAAGCTCTTAATGAAGAACGAGAAGCCGCAGAAGCAATTATTGCCAAAATCAGTGAAATATCAGGTAAAGATTATAGTATATTAAACTCTTTCTTGGAATTCACTAAATTAAAATAGGTGTTAAAATGAAAAAAGAAAGACTTGATAAATTAGTCGTACAATCTGGATTAACAGAGACAAGAGAACAAGCTAAGCGACTAATAATGGCTGGGCAAATATATGATGAAAATAATCAGCGATATGACAAAGCTGGAGAGAAAATCGACATCAATAAAAAGCTTCATATTAAAGGTAAGACTTTACCTTATGTAAGTCGTGGTGGCTTAAAATTAGAAAAAGCGATCAAGCACTTTAATATTGATATGACTGACCAAGTTTTACTGGATATTGGTGCATCTACCGGAGGCTTTACAGATGCTGCCCTTCAAAACGGGGCTAAGCTAAGTTATGCATTAGATGTTGGTTATAATCAGTTGGCTTATAAACTGCGTCAAGATGAACGTGTGGTCGTGATGGAAAGACAAAACTTCAGACACTCAAAACCTGAAGATTTTACAGAAGGTACACCAACTATTGCGAGTATCGATGTGTCATTTATCTCACTGTCATTAATCCTTCCTCCACTCGTTGATATATTAAAGACAGAAGGTTCAGCACTTGTTCTTATTAAACCACAATTTGAAGCCGGACCTGAACGCGTAGGCAAAAAAGGAATTATTAAAGACATGGAAATCCATAAAGATGTCCTCAACGAAGTAATTAATTTTATATGTCAAATCGGCTTTGAAATTGTTGACCTAACTCACTCACCAATTACAGGTGGGGAAGGTAATATTGAATTTTTAGCTCATTTAAAGAACATGAAAAAACCTAACAATGAAAGTTATAAACTCATCGACGTTGAACAAGTAGTTCAAGGTGCACATGATAATTTCTAATTAAAGTCAGAATTATTGAGGTGAATTATGTTACAAAGTTTAACCATTGAGAATTTTGCAATTATTGAAAAAGTTAGCATTGATTTCTCCGAAGGGATGACGGTTTTGTCTGGCGAAACCGGAGCAGGTAAGTCTATCATTATTGATGCCTTAGGAATTCTTTGTGGGGGACGAGGGTCAGCGGAATTCATACGTCAAGAAGATGAAAAACTCTTTATCGAAGGTTTATTCGCCATGGATAAAGTTCCCGATGGTATGCATCAAGCACTTACAGATTATGGCTTAGAGCTAGATATAGAGGCGGATGATTTATTAATCCGCAGAGAGATTTATCGCTCAGGTAGAAATATTATTAGAATTAATGGCCAATTAGCCAATGTCAGCTTATTAAAGAAAATAGGTAGTTATTTAGTTGATATTCATGGACAAAATGAACATCAAGACCTATTAGACCGTAGTAAGCATTTGAGTTTACTAGATAGCTATGGTAGGGATATATTAGAACGGGATTTAAATGCCTATGATGAAGCCTATAATAAATATCGAGATATACGAAAGCAATGGTTACAAGTCCAGAAATCTGAGACAGATGATCGCCAACGAGTGAATTTTCTAGAGTTTCAAATTAAAGAAATTGAAGACCTTCAATTAGTTGAGGGAGAGGATGAGGAACTTGAGGCAATCAGCCGTCAATTACAACATGCTCAACTTATCTCTCAAAATTTATCTTTAGTCAATCAACTCATTAGTGATTCTGATGAAAGTATTCTTCATCAGATTGAACATATTCTCACTGCTCTCAATGAAATTAAAGAATATCAAGATAACATTAAAACAATTAGCGAGGGTCTATCCTCTATTCAATACGAATTAGAAGAGTTCGCTCATCAATTGGCAACCATAGATAGTCAAGTTGAACAAGATGATCAGAATATTGATCAAGTCGAAAGTCGCTTAATGGAACTTAGTCAAATTAAGCGAAAATTTGGCTTAGATATTCAAGGAATTCTAGAGTATTATAACGAAATTTCAGAAGAAGTTTATCAAATTCAACACCGTGACCGCTATCTACAAGAGCTAGAAAGCAACTTACTCGAAGCTTATAATGAATTACTCGGTATTGCTGAAAGGCTAAATGAGAAAAGACAATTGGTTGCAGAGGAATTAGTGCAGGCTATTGAACATGAGTTAAAAGACGTATACATGGAGAATAGTCGCTTTTCTGTTCGATTTACTGATATTGATATTGATAATGAATTAGCATTAAGTCAATCAGAAAAACTGATTAAATTTTATCCAACTTCCTTCAACCAACTGGAGTTTTATGTATCGACGAACGTTGGTGAGAAACATAAAAGTTTAGTACAAGTAGCGAGTGGTGGGGAGTTATCACGATTTATGTTAGCACTGAAAACAGTTTTTAGTCGAAAAAGTCATCTTAAGGTAATGGTCTTTGATGAGATTGATACTGGGGTGTCTGGACGTGTGGGACAAGCTATTGCAGAAAAAATGTGCGAGATAGCAAATTATCATCAATTATTATGTATTACTCACTTAGCTCAAGTTTCAGCTATATCTGACCAGCAGTTGTTTATCTATAAGGAAGTGACAGAAGGACAAACCTCAACGAATGTGAAACAACTAACCTATGATGAAAGAATTGAAGCAATCGCTAATATGTTATCCGGTAGAGAATTAACTCAAACATCCATGGATATGGCGACAGAATTGTTAAACAACCAAAAAAAGAGTTAAGAATCAAAGGATGAGATATAAAAATGGAGACGAAAAATATACCACTCGTAGTTATTGCAGGACCCACTGCGGTTGGTAAGACCGCGTTAAGTATTGAAATAGCAAAGAAATTTAATGGGGAGATTATTAACGGTGATAGTCTCCAATTCTATAAAGGACTTGATATTGGAACGGCTAAAATCAAAGAAAAAGAGATGGATGGTGTTACTCATCATCTTTTTGATACTCTGAAACCTTGGGATAATTACAATGCCAGTCAATTTCGAGACGATGCTCACCCTTTGATTGTAGATATTTTTTCGCGAGGGAAATTACCTATCATAGTTGGAGGTACGGGCTTATACTTAGAAGGTCTTCTATATAACTTAGAATTCGGTTATGATTCTGATGACAATCAAAAAGTGCGTCAAGAGTTAGATAAGTTAGCCAAAGAAATTGGAGCACAAGCTCTGTGGAACATTCTTAACGAAAAAGACCCACAAGCCGCAGACAAAATACCCTTCCAAAATGTTCGAAGAACCATAAGAGCGTTAGAAGTTATTGAGATAAGTGGAGAAAAATTCTCTTCTCAAAAAGCCCATAAAGAAAAAGAATCAGTATATGATGAGTGCCTTATTGTTCTTGATCGTCCACGGGCACAGTTATATGAACGGATTAACCAACGAGTCTACCTTATGATTGAAGAAGGACTGGAAAAAGAAGCGTTTAATTTATTTGAAGAATCTAAAGGTCAAGAATGGCAGAGTGTTAAGGGGATTGGTTATAAAGAATGGTGGCCATACTTTAAAGGGTATCTCTCAAAGGAAGAAGTGATTAATGATATCCAACAAAACTCTAGACGCTATGCAAAACGCCAATTAACATGGTTAAGGAATCGGATGAAAGAACCTCAATGGATTGAGATAACGCAAGAAGATGAAGCAATAATCAAAGCGCTTTGCATAGTGGATCGACACCTTAACAAATAAGAAAGGTTTGAGATTATATATGATAGAAACTGAGAATCGCCCCGAGAGGGTATTGATTGTAGGTGTTCATACGGATGACATCTCTGACTCAAAGTTTCAAACATTAATGAAAGAAATGAAGGCATTAACTGAAACTGCCCACGGTTTATATGTCGGAGAAATAACACAAAACTTAGATCGATTAGATCAAAAATCGGCAGTGGGAAGTGGAAAGTTAGGAGAGATAAGAGACTACGTCATAGACCATGACATTGATTTGATTATATTCTTGAATGAATTGTCACCCTCTGTGAATATGTATGTAGAGAATCAATTAGAAGTTAAAGTGATAGACCGAGTTCAATTAATCTTAGACATTTTTGCACAAAGAGCAAGGAGCCGAGCAGGTAAGTTACAAGTTGAATTAGCTCAGTACCAATATTTGTTACCTAGAATCATCGGACAAGGGCAGGCGCTATCACGTTTAGCCGGTGGGATTGGAACACGAGGTCCAGGAGAGACAAAGCTCGAACAAGATCGACGTGTTATCCGTGGTAGAATACATACGATTGAGAGAGAATTAAAATTACTTGAAGACCACCGTGAGAGAACTCGTATTAGACGTATGTCAGGGCGAGAATTTAATATCGGATTAATAGGCTATACTAACGCAGGAAAGTCCACAGTATTAAGAGAACTAACAGACAGTGACACTTATGTTGAGAATCAGTTGTTTGCAACATTGGACCCACTAACTCGTAAATTAACAATTAATGGTCATAATGCTTTCACAATTACAGACACTGTTGGTTTCATTGATGAATTGCCAACTGAACTAATTCACGCATTTAAATCAACCTTAGAGGAAATCCGATATGTTGATGTGCTTCTTCATGTTGTGGATGCTTCTCACCCTGCAAGAAACATGCACGAAGATACTGTTCATGCACTTATGAAAGATCTGGAAATGGACCATATACCAACACTAACTGTATATAATAAAGAAGACCAACTCCAAGACGGATTTGAACCTACCTTACATCCTAGTATTGTTATATCAGCTTTGGATAGTAAAGGAATTGAGAAACTTAAACAAGCAATTTGGGATATATGTATCCAAAATGCAGAAGAGTTTCAAGTTGAAATTCAACCAGAAGAATCAGAACTCTTAGCCTTATACCGACAGAAAACTTTAGTAAGTTCTATTGAATTTAATGAAGAGTATCAGTATTATATATTATCTGGTTATAGACGACGATTATTTGATGATAGAAATGAGGAATAAGATGATTACAATGAAAGATTTTATCCCTGAAAACAATGATATATTAAGGGAGCAAGCGGATAAAGTTGAATTTCCTTTAGATGAAGAGACTAAACAAATTGCTCAGGAAATGAGACAATTCCTGATTAATAGTCAAGATGAAGAAATAGCAAAAAAATACGGCTTAAGAGCTGGTGTGGGACTAGCGGCTCCGCAATTAGGAATTAAAAAACAAATTTTTGCAGTGTATTTAATGGATTCCGATGAAGACGGCAATCCAATTGAACCTATTATTGATGAAATATTTATTAATCCCACAATCGTTAAGCATGCTGTTATGAAGGTAGCTTTAAAAGAAGGGGAAGGTTGCTTATCTGTCCCACGAGAAGTGCCAGGTATTGTGCCACGTCCTAAAAGAGTTACAATAAAATACTATAACTTAGATGGTGAAGAGAAAGAAATTCGTCTAAAAGATTATGAAGCAATTGTCGTTCAACATGAGATTGACCACCTTAAAGGTATTCTGTTCTACGATCACATTAATAGTTCCAGCCCTTGGGTCAAAGACGAGAATACAACTTTAATATAAAATTAACTGACAACTCTAAAATAGCTATTGACTTATATGTAGAACATAGGTTATACTATAAGAGTTGTCACAGTTAATTAATAATTAGTGGCTAGTTGGTCTAGTAGCTCAGCTGGATAGAGCATTCGCCTTCTAAGCGAACGGTCGCAGGTTCGAATCCTGCCTAGATCGTTATTATACCTTTAAGCGATAGAATATATTTATTCTATCGCTTTTTTTGTTAATTTCAAACAAAAAAAGAATTATAGTTATTATCTCTATTGATTTCATGAGAAAAGAATGAGTTTTTTCAATAAAAATTATGTAATATCTCATAAATATGCTATAATTACCTATACTTATGATTAGGAGTGATGCAATATGGCAAATAATTACATTCAACGTGTTTATGAGAATTTAGTACAAACTTATGGACATGAGACAGAGTTTCTTCAGGCAGTTAAGGATTTTTTGGAAGCAGTGGAACCCGTTATAGAAAAACATCCAGAATATGAAGAGTTAGCTGTACTAGAACGCATTACTGAGCCAGAACGTATCATTTCGTTCAGAGTCCCTTGGGTGGATGATCAAGGGAAAGTGCAAGTGAACCGCGGATACCGTGTTCAGTTTAGTTCATTGAATGGACCATATAAAGGAGGCATTCGATTCCATCCAACAGTTAATCAAAGTGTTATGAAATTCCTTGCTTTCGAGCAAGTATTCAAGAATTCTTTGACTGGACTTCCAATCGGGGGTGGAAAAGGCGGGGCTGATTTTGACCCTAAAGGTAAATCTAATAATGAAGTGATGAGCTTTGTACAAAGTTTTATGACTGAACTTCAAAAATATATTGGATCAGATGTTGATATTCCAGCAGGAGATATTGGTGTAGGGGCACGTGAGATTGGCTATTTATACGGCCAGTATAAACGATTAAATCCGATCACACCTGGTGTGTTGACCGGTAAGCCTATTCCAGCAGGTGGTAGCTATGGGCGTACCGAAGCGACAGGATATGGCTTAGTGTACTTTTTGCTTGAAATGTTAAAAGAAGTTGACCAATCATTAGAAGGCAAACGAGTGATTATCTCAGGGTCCGGGAATGTTGCTTACCATGCCGCAAAAAAAGTAAACGAATTAGGTGGCATTGTAGTATCATTTAGTGATTCCTCAGGTTCAATATATAATCACGATGGGATTGACTTAGATACCGTAAAAGCAATTAAGGTAGACGGTCGCGGACGCATTAAAGAATATGTTGAAAAGCACCCCGAGACAACATATAAGGATGGTTCAGTTTGGGATTTAGATATATCAGCGGATATAGCTCTACCGTGTGCAACTCAAAATGAAATAAACGAAACTCAAGCACAGCGTTTAATACATAATGGCATTAAATTTGTCGCAGAAGGGGCTAATATGCCAAGTGATTCAAATGCTATTAAAGTATACAGAGATAACAAAGTTTATTATGGTCCTGGCAAAGCTGCCAATGCAGGTGGAGTGGCAGTTTCTGCATTAGAGATGAGCCAAAACTCACAAAGACTACAATGGACAACTGAAGAAGTGGATGCTCAACTTAAAGACATCATGACTAATATCTTTAATATATCACATGAAGCAAGCGTCAAGTATGGCTTAGATCATGATTATGCCGCTGGTGCAGATATTGCATCATTTGAGAAAATAGTAGAATTAATGCTTATTAATGGGGTTATTTAATCGAGTAATCATTATTCATAACTAATATTCGCTTGAAATGAAAGATCATACAGAAGTATGGTCTTTTTTTGTATTTTAAGCAATTTCTTAGAAAATAATCTAAAAATAGTAAATAAAGAAAAAAATATTATTCTTAATCTTAAAAACTATATAATATTGATTATTTCATAAAATGACCATTATATTAATGATTTATACGCTTACAATTTTTGCTTAGTAAGTGTCATTTATACGCATTTTTAAATAATTTAAAACAATTTAAGAACTATTAAAAAAACTTAACCAATATAGTTTGACAATCAAACTAAGTTCATATAATATTTGATTATCAAATTGTTTGACAGTCAAACATAATTGATTTGAGGTGATATGGAGTGGATGAACGGACCATTATAGAATTAAATGATTATCTGGTCCAAATATTCAATGAGGTACTAATCATTGAAGAGAATTCATTAAAACAAAGTGAATTTTCTGATTTATCAATCAAAGAAATGCATACTATAGAAGCAATCGGTCTTGAAGGAGATTTGAGTTCATCTCAAGTAGCAGAAAAAATCTCTGTTACAAAAGGTACTTTATCTGTCTCCATTCAAAATCTCGTAACAAAAGGGTATGTGGAACGTGTACGTATGAAAGATGACCGCCGAGTAGTGAAACTTAAGTTGACCAAAAAAGGTAAACTCCTTTTTCGATTACACCGTAAATTTCATTTAGATATGGTTCGCGATACATTGAACGGCTTAGATGATAAAGAGGCGGAAGTACTAACTAAAGGATTAGCAAACTTGCATAATTTCTTAGATAGTATTAAAGAAAGATTGTAGTAGGAGAAGATGTAATGAGTCGAATAATTGCTACGGGAGCTTATTTGCCAGAAAGAGTCATAACGAACACTGAATTAATTCAGTCGAATCAGTTAGATTCATCCACTGAGTGGATTGAGCAACGTACAGGTATAAAGCAACGCCATTTTGCAGAAGAACATGAGACCGTTGCGAGCATTGCAACTGAAGCTGCAGAAAACTTATTGAGTAAGCTTGAAGACAATGTCAGACAAGAAATTAAATTGATTATTGTTGCGACAATGTCACAGAGGGAATATACGCCTTCGACAGCTAACCGTGTTCAGTTACTTTTAGAGTGCGAACAGGCAGTAAGTTTTGATATAAATGCCGCTTGTAGTGGATTTATCTATGCATTGGATGTTGCAGAAAAGATGTCTCGAACATTTACTTCGGGATATACATTAGTCATCGGTGCCGAAAAGATGAGTCAAATTCTGGATCTCTCAGATAGAGGTACAGCGATTTTGTTCGGTGATGGCGCAGGTGCAATCTTAATTGAAAATGATGGTGAAGGCTTAGTTGGTTATGATAGTCAGCTTCATTCTCAAGGTGATAAAGAATTATCGATTGAGGTTAAAGCTAATGACAAGGATCAGATATTCATGTCAATGAAAGGCCGAGACGTGTTCAACTTTGTTCAACGAACCGTACTCCCTTCGATTGAAGAATTTATGAATCAACATGATAGTTTAGATTTTTTAATCAGTCATCAAGCAAACTATCGTTTCATTAAGATGATGTCGAAGAAGTTTAAGATGGATTTAAGTAACATTCCATCTAACATACATCAAGTAGGTAATACCTCTGCTGGAAGTATTCCAATATTATTGAATCAATTGGTAGAGAATAATCAAATTAAGTTGAATGGAAGCCAATCGATCATTATGACTGGATTTGGTGCAGGACTTACTTGGGGAGAAATATTTATAAACATATAAAAAAATGGAGGAATATATAATGTTTGAAAAAATTAAAGAAATTATCGTAGATCAATTAGGTGTAGAAGAAAGTGAAGTAACATTGGAGACTTCTTTTGAAAATGACTTAGAAGCGGATAGTTTAGATATTTTCCAAGTTATTAACGAAATTGAAGATGAGTTCGACATTACTATTGATACAGATCAAGACTTAAAAACTGTAGCAGATTTAGTAAGCTACGTTGAAGGATTAGACAAATAATTCCACGTTAAATAAAGGAAGGTACAAATGAAGACAGCCATTACAGAATTATTAAATATAGAACATCCAATTGTTCAAGGTGCAATGGCATGGGTTGCTGATGCAGACCTAGCAAGTGCAGTTTCTAACGCAGGAGGCTTAGGAGTTATTGGGACAGGACATGACTCAGTAGAGGTTGTTAAACACAAGGTCGAGGATATGATGTCGAAAACCGATAAACCATTTGCCGTAAATGTGATGTTATTAAATTCAAATGTTGATGACGTTGTTGATTATCTTGTGGATTCAGGTATCAAAATCGTTACAACAGGAGCAGGAAATCCGGCGAAATATATGAAACGTTTCCTAGAAGCAGGCATTCGAGTTATACCTGTCGTTGCTTCAGTAGCTCTAGCTCGCCGCATGGAAAAAATCGGAGCTTCTGCCATTATTGTTGAAGGGATGGAAGCCGGTGGTCATATTGGTAAGTTAACATCACTCGCTTTACTTGCACAAGTTACAGATGCTGTATCAATCCCGGTTATTGCTGCCGGCGGATTCGGTGATGGAAGAGGTCTTGCTGCTGCTTTAATGTTAGGTGCTGATGGTATTCAAGTTGGGACACGCTTTGTTGTAGCCCATGAATCTAATGCTCACGACAACTTTAAGGATGCTATCATTAAAGCTAGTGACATTGATACGGTTGTTACTGGAACAATAACAGGACATCCTGTGCGTGTTCTACGTAATAAGTTAACTAATGAATACTTAAAAGTAGAAAGAGAAATTACATCGGATCCTCAACCAGATTTCTCTCGCTTAGAAGAAATGGCCACAGGAGCTTTAAGAAAAGCAGTGGTAGAAGGGGATACAATCGGTGGTTCAATGATGGCTGGACAAATTGCAGGTCTTATTACAGAAAAGCAATCTGTTAAAGAAATCATTGATGACTACATACAAGTAGCCCAAGAAACATTTAAAGAAAAAGCTAAATATTTTGAAGCGTAATTGAAAGGAAGTTATTCTATGAAATTGGCTGTTATATTCAATGGTCAAGGTGCACATTATGAAGATATGGGAATGGATTTTGTGGAATCTTTCCAACAAGCACTAACAGTGTTTGAGGAAGCAGAAGATGCAACTCAACTTCCCATTAAAATGTGGATTCAATCTGATATCAATCAATTATCATTAACTAAGAATGCTCAGCCGGCAATTGTGACGACGAGTTTAGCTATTTTCGAATCAATAAAAACAAAACTCCCAGCCATAGCCTATATGGCTGGGTTAAGTTTAGGGGAGTATAGTTCGTTAATTGCAAGCAGAGCATTAAGTTTTCGCCAAGGAATTCAATTAATTCAACAACGTGGAGAATTGATGTCAGCATATTGCAGTAAGTTAGAAGATGAAGCTAGCTATCAAATGGCAGCAGCCATTAACATGCCATTAGAAGAGATAAAAGAGCTAGTCCCTGAAATTGTTAATGACATAAATCAGCCACTATTTATAGCTAATTATAATTCGCCTAGTCAGATTGTGATTGCAGGTGATAAAGAGGCAATTAAAAACTTCAGGCAGAAAGCTAAGGCTTTAGGCTATCGTAAGATAATACCTTTAAAAGTTGAAGGACCTTTTCATACACCGTTAATGAATGGAGTTGTTGACCAATTCACCCAAGTGCTTGAAATGACAGAGTTCCAAGAACCTGACGTCCCAGTTATCAGTAATGTAACGGTTGAGGACCATCAATTAGATACTATAAAAGAAAGACTGGCAGAACATTTAGTTCAACCTGTCAAATGGTATCAAACAATTGATCGACTTAAAGAAGAGGGAATTACCCATATACTTCAAATTGGTCCAGGGAATACATTGGCGAAATTAATGAAAAATGATGATTCCATGTCAGTACATGTGATTGATACAGTGGAAGATATTAATAATCTTGATGAATGGATACAAAGTGGAGGAGAAGCATGACGTTAACTTGTTTAATTAGTGGGAGTTCAAGAGGAATTGGCTTAGGTATTGCTAAGCACTTAGCAGAGCAAGGACACCAAGTTATATTGAATAGCCGCCGAGAAATTGCTCAAGATGTTTTAGATAAATTTGCTGAATATGACTTAGAAGTTGGTCAAGCAATTGGTGATGTCAGTGACTTTGAAACAGCAAAGAAACTTGTAGAAGAAATTAAAGAAACTTATGGTCGCGTTGATGTCTTAATTAATAATGCAGGAATTACACGCGATGGTCTTTTTATGCGTATGAGCGAGGAAGACTTTGATAGTGTGTTAGATACAAATCTTAAAGGAAGTTTTAATCTTACACGATTCATTGCACCAATGATGTTAAAGCAAAAGTCCGGCACGATCATCAACATGTCGAGTGTAGTTGGTGTGATGGGGAATGCAGGTCAAGTTAATTATGCTGCAAGTAAAGCAGGAGTAATAGGCATGACCAAAGCACTCGCTAAAGAGTTAGGAAGTCGTTCGATTACGGTTAATGCGATTGCGCCAGGTTATATTGAAACGGATATGACAGATGCACTCAGCGATAAAGTTAAAAAGACAATGTTAGACCATATACCTTTAAAACGATTTGGTCAAGTTGAAGAAATCAGTTCTGTTGTGGATTTCCTAATTACTAACCGTTATATCACTGGGCAAGTCATTGAAGTTAATGGTGGATTACATATTTAAGGAGAGAATACAATGAGAAGAGTTGTAATAACAGGACTAGGAACTGTATCGCCAATTGGTAATGATGTTGAATCCTTCTGGAACAGTGTCTTGAATGATGAATCAGGTATTGCACCTATTCAAGGTTTTGATGCAAATGAAACAGGTATAACTGTCGCAGCAGAAGTGAAAGACTTTGATGCTAGAGCAGTTCTTGGAAGAAAAGAAAGTCAAAGAATGGATAAATTCTCTCAATTTGGTGTCGGAGCAAGTAGAGAAGCTGTTGAGATGAGTGGTTATGATATCTCAAGTAACCCATTCAAGGTCGGAGTTCTAGTAAGTTCTGGAATTGGTGGATTACATGCAATCCAAAACGGAATTTTAAAAATGAATGATAAAGGACCTAAACGTGTACCACCACTATTCGTTCCTTTAACAATTGGGAACATGGTAGCAGGTAATATCTCAATGGATACTGGAGCACGTGGAATTAGCTTAGACATCGTAACAGCGTGTGCGAGTGCAACTAATGCAATTGGTGAAGCTTTCTTAAAAATTCAATCAGGTCTATTAGATGCTTGTATTGCTGGTGGAGCTGAATCAACAATTAATGAGATCGGAATTGCAGGATTTGCGGCATTAACAGCACTTTCAACCAATGAAGATCCTAAAGAGCGTCACGTCCTTTCGATAAAGACCGCGACGGATTCGTTATGGGGGAAGGAGCAGGTGTAGTCTTCTTAGAATCATTGGAATCTGCCCAAGAAAGAAATGCTACAATTTACGGTGAAGTTGTCGGTTATGGTTCGAATTCAGATGCTTATCATATGACCGCTCCGTTACCTGACGGGAGTGGAGCTGGAGAAGCAATGCTTACAGCAATTAAAATGGCTGGCATTGATGTGACTGATATCGATTATATTAATGCGCATGGAACAAGTACACCAACGAATGATTCTGGAGAAACAACAGCGATTAAGTATGCCCTAGGTGAACATGCAAACAATGTTCCAATTTCTAGTTCAAAAGGCCACTTTGGTCATCTATTAGGTGCTGCTGGTGGTGTTGAATCAATTATGGTTGTCAAAGCTTTACAAGAAGGATATATTCCACCAACTTTAGGATTAGAAAATACAGATGAAGATTGTGACTTAGACTATGTTCCTAAAACAGGTCGTAAGAAAGAGATCCGATATGCATTATCTAACTCATTAGGATTTGGTGGACATAATGCAGTGCTATGTTTTAAACGTTGGGATGGTGAATAATTTGGATCAAAATCAATTAATTCAATTAATTGAACAATTAGATAAGTCATCGTTAGCTTATCTAAATTACGAAACACAAGATGTGAAGGTGACCCTCTCAAAAGAGATGCCAACACAGACATTTGTTGAAAAACAAGAGACTGTCAAGACAAACACAGTAGAAAGTCCTAATACAGAAACAACTAACGAATCAGTTGAACCAACACTAAATGCAATCGAAGAACAACTTGCAGATACTGAAATTGAAGGACAAGTCATAACATCACCTATGGTAGGAGTAGTGTATTTACAACCTAGTCCCGACAAAGACCCATTTGTAAAAGTAGGGGATCAAGTTGCAGAAGGTGACACGGTAGTGATTGTTGAAGCAATGAAATTAATGAATGAAATTCAATCAAACTTATCAGGAATTGTCGTTGAGATTTTAGTCGAGAATGAGACTGTTGTTGAATATGGACAGCCACTAATTCGAATCAAATAGGAGGAAAAAATGGTACTATTAAATGCTACACAAATTATGGAAATTATTCCTAACCGTTACCCAATTTACTTTATTGATGCGGTAGATGAATTAATTCCAGGTGAGAAAGTTGTTGCTCGTAAAAATGTAACAATTAACGAAGAGGTATTCCAAGGCCACTTCCCTGGAGAACCTGTATTCCCAGGTGTATTAATCGTTGAATCATTGGCTCAAGCGGGTTCAATACCATTATTATCGTTAGAAGGATTTGAAGGGAAGACGGCTTATTTAGGTGGATTAAACAAAGTAAAATTCCGCCAAAAAGTTGTCCCAGGTGATGTTTTAAGGTTACAAGTTGATATTAAAAAGCTGAAAAGTAATGCCGGAATTGGTATCGGTAAAGCTTATGTAGGAGACAAAGTTGTCTGTGAATGTGAGATGACTTTCATCATAGGAGCGAAGTAACATGTTTAATAAAGTTCTCGTGGCAAACCGCGGGGAAATCGCGGTTAGAATCATTCGTGCGCTCCGCGAGATGGGTATTACGTCAGTGGCAGTATATAGTGAAGCAGATCGATATGCACTGCATACAGAATTAGCTGATGAAGCCATCTGTATCGGACCTGCTAAATCACTAGACTCATATGCTAACCCTGTAGCGGTAATAAGTGCTGCTATTTCATCAGGAGCTGATGCCATTCATCCTGGTTATGGATTTTTATCAGAACGTAGTGACTTTGCTACGTTATGTGAGGATGTAGGCATAAAGTTTATTGGTCCAGACAGTCATGTTATTGATGTTATGGGGCATAAACAACATGCTCGTGATACCATGAAAGACTCAGGAATACCAATAACACCAGGAAGTGAAGACTTAATCTATTCTCTAGAAGAAGCACGTGATATCGCTAATGAAATTGGATATCCACTGATGATAAAAGCTGCTGATGGTGGAGGCGGGAAAGGGATGCGTCGAGTTGATGATGAATCTCTACTTGAGTCAATGTTTAATCAAGCCCAAATTGAGACTGAATCAATTTATGGTAACAAAGATTTGTATATTGAGAAGATTATTGCACCAGCGAGACATATTGAAGTTCAGCTAATCGCTGACCAGTATGGTAATGTCATTCATCTAGGAGAGCGTGACTGTTCTTTCCAAAGAAATAATCAGAAGGTGTTAGAACTTGCTCCAGCAGTTAGCTTACCAGAAGATGTTCGAGCAGCTATCTGTAATACGGCAGTTAAAGCAGCTGAAGCGATTGGCTATGAAAATGCTGGTACGATTGAATTTTTAGTTGATAAAGACAATAATTTCTATTTCATGGAAATGAACACTCGTCTTCAAGTTGAGCATCCAATTACAGAGATGGTTACAGGTGTAGATATTGTTAAAGAACAAATCCGTGTAGCCATGGGTGAACCATTGTCATATAAACAAGAAGAAATTCGAATTAACGGTTTTGCCATTGAAGTTAGACTTAATGCTGAAGATCCAAGACATGGATTCAGACCTTCCGCGGGACACATTAATCGATTGATGTTTCCGACTGGTGGCTTAGGATTACGTGTTGAATCAGCACTTTATCCAAACTATACTTTACCTCCATTTTATGACTCAATGGTGGCTAAGATCATTACACATTCGGATTCACTTGAAGAATCATTAAAAATAATGGAACGTGCGTTATATGAAGTCGTTGTTGATGGTGTTCAGACAAATATTGATTTACTTGAAGATTTAGTAACGGATAAGTATATTAATTGGAATCGAATCCATACAAAATGGCTAGAGACGCATTATATGCCAAAGTGGCTAGAAACTGAAGATACTACTGAAGAATAAGAGGTGATATTTTGGCATTATTTAGACGAAAGAGAACGATTAGATTAAATCCGCTAACACCTGCTGAGATAGCCTCAAAAAGATCAACTATCCCAGATAATTTGGCAGAACGTTGTCCTCATTGTAATCGGATATTATTACAGAACCAAATAACAGAAGATTACTGTTGTCCACACTGTAATGAACATCTGCATTTTCCAGCTCGAGAACGAATCAATTGGATAGTGGATGATAATTCATTTGTTGAGTGGGATTCAGAGCTACAAGCACAGAATCCATTAGATTTTCCAGCTTATAGTGAGAAACTAGAAAGATCTAAAGAATTAACTCAGTTGAATGAAGCTGTCGTTACTGGTAAAGGTAAGATAAATGGCACTTCATTTGCTTTAGCAGTAATGGATAAGCGTTTTGTCATGGCTAGTATGGGGACGGTTGTTGGTGAGAAGATTACTCGTTTGTTTGAACGAGCAACGAGAGAGAAACTAGCAGTGGTCATCTATGTTGCTTCTGGTGGGGCTAGAATGCAAGAAGGAATTCTTTCGTTAATGCAGATGGCTAAGATATCACAAGTTGTTTCATTACATCAGCAAGCAGGGTTGTTCTATTGTCCTGTATTAACGAACCCAACTACAGGTGGAGTGACTGCAAGTTTCGCTATGCAAGGAGATATTATCTTAGCAGAGCCAAGGGCAACAATTGGCTTTGCAGGTAAGCGTGTCATTGAACAAACTATAAAAAGTAAACTGACCGCAGAGTTTCAACAGGCAGAATGGGTATTCGATAATGGCTTTATAGATTCAATTGTTCCAAGATCACAACAAAAAGACGTCTTGAGTCAACTTATCCAAATCCATACTGTAAAAGGCGGTGAGAACTAATGGGAAAAGCTTATGAAAAAGTTCAAAAAGCGAGAGATCTTAATCGTATCTCTTCAATTGAAATCATTGAAGCTCTTACAGATTGGTTTATCGAACTTCATGGAGACCGATTCATGGAAGATGATAAGGCAATTGTCGGCGGAGTAGGAATGTATGATGATCAACCTATTACAATAATCGGTATTCAAAAGGGGAGAACGACTCGTGAAAATATCGAAAGAAATTTTGGGTCAGTAGGTCCAGGAGGGTATCGAAAAGCGATTCGTTTAATTGAACAAGCCAATAAGTTTAATCGTCCTATCTTAACACTAATTAATACTGCTGGCGCTCATGCTTCTCCTGAATCTGAAGAGAATGGTATTGGTGAGGCTATCGCTGAATCATTATTAGCATTATCAAAAGTTAAAGTACCAACTTTAGCTATTATTTTAGGAGAAGGAGGAAGTGGCGGGGCTTTAGCATTGGCCTTAACAGATGAAGTTTGGATGTTAGAAAATAGTGTTTATTCAATTCTGTCGCCGGAAGGATTTGCATCTATTTTATGGAAAGATGCAAAATTAGCTTCAAAAGTAGCAGACTTAATGAAGTTAACTTCTAATGATTTATTAGAATTGAATATTATTGAAAAAATCATCGCTGAAATGAACCATGGAGTACCTCTTCAAAAAGAAACGATTATTAAACGAATAGTATATGAAGTTAAAAACAAGTTTCAAGAATTATCTGCATTAGATTCAGAAGAAAGATTGCATCAGCGTAATGAACGATTTAGAGCATTCTAAAATTAGTAAGACTAGTGAATATTTTTCACTAGTTTTTTTGTATTTATTAGATTTACTAAGAATAATATGATGATATTTTCACAAGAATATTAGTTCTTCAACAGAAAAAATCGAAAATTACAAAGAAATTACAGTAGCCAACGAGCTGTTTTTTTGCTGCTTTAATGCTGTAAAGAAATAGTAATAAATAATAGTATATAAAAAACTTTATTAAAATCACCTCATTTATTTTTAATAATTAAGACAGATATTATTTGTACTATAACAGACTAAGCTTAATGAAACACATTATTGGTAAATAATATAACACAGAAGGAATATTAAAAAACCAAAGCATTACATTGATAAAACCTTCACAATCATTATGAAATCAGTGTTTGTAACCGATTTATAATATTTCTTCTACTTGCTTTTATTTCAAATGCGTGATAGATTAATAGCAAGTGAATAGTACAGTTTATTGTGCTTTGTATTATTCGTAATTTTATATAAAGAGAGGAATGTGTAAAAGCATGGCAAATCAAAAAGCTCCTGCAAAGATTGAAGAGTTATTAGATCCTAATAACTTTGATTTTAGCACAGTTCAAGTATTGGATAATGACGGAAAGGTAGTTAATGAAGAGTTAATGCCTGAATTAACTGACGAAGAATTAGTATCTTTCATGGAAGATATGGTTTTCTATCGTGAGTGGTATAACCGTACTAAAGCATTGAGTCGTCAAGGACGTTTAGGTTTCGTAGCACCTACGACAGGTCAAGAAGCATCTCAATTAGGTACAATCGCAGCAACAACTAAAGAAGACATTATCTTCCCAGGGTACCGTGATATTCCACAATTAATCCAACACGGTTTACCAAATTATAAAGCATTCTTGTGGTCTAAAGGTCACGTTGAAGGAAGTACTTATCCAGAAGACTTCCGTGCATATCCTCCACAAATTATTATCGGAGCTCAGTATGTTCAAGCCGCTGGTGCAGCTTTAGGAATCAAGAAAAATGGTCGTGAAGCCGTAGCTATGACATGGACAGGAGACGGTGGATCTTCTCAAGGAGATGTGTACGAAGGAATTAACTTTGCTGGAGCATACAAAGCACCTGCAATCTTCGTAATCCAAAACAACGGATGGGCAATCTCTACACCACGTGAGCAACAAACAGCAGCGCCAACATTAGCTCAAAAAGCAGTTGCAGCTGGTATCCCAGGTATCCAAGTAGATGGTATGGATATTTTAGCGGTTTATGCAGTAACTAAAGCAGCTCGTGATTATGCAATTGCTGGTAATGGTCCAGTATTAATTGAGACCTTATGTTACCGTTATGAGCCACACTCATTATCTGGTGATGATCCAAAACGTTACCAACCAGAAGGTGCTCAAGAAGAATGGCGTCAACGTGATCCATTAAATCGCTACCGTATTTTCTTAACTGAAAAAGGTTTATGGTCTGAAGAAAAAGAAAATGAAGTAATTGAGAACACTAAAGAAGTAGCTAGAGAAGCAATCAAACAAGCTGAATCTGCTCCAAAACAAAAAGTTTCAGATTTCTTAAAGAATATGTTTGAAACACCAGACCAAATTATTCAAGAACAAATTGAATACTACGAAGCAAAGGAGAATAAATAATCATGGCTCAAATGACAATGATTCAAGCAATTAACAATGCTTTAGAATTAGAATTAGCAAAAGATGACCGTACTTTAATCTTCGGTGAAGATGTAGGTGCTAACGGTGGGGTATTCCGTGCTACGGAAGACTTGCAAGATAAATTCGGTGAAGACCGTGTATTCAACACACCATTAGCAGAATCAGGTATTGGTGGTTTAGCGGTTGGTTTAAGTTTTGAAAACTTCCGTCCTATTATGGAAATCCAATTCTTCGGATTCGTATTCGAAGTGATGGACTCAATTGTAGGTCAAGCTGCACGTACTCGTTACCGTATGGGTGGAACACGTAATATGCCAATTACAATCCGTTCTCCATTTGGTGGTGGGGTTGCTACTCCAGAAATGCACGCGGACTCATTAGAAGGTTTAATCGCACAATCCCCAGGAGTTAAAGTGGTTATCCCTTCAAATCCATACGATGCAAAAGGATTATTAATCTCATCAATTCGTGATAATGATCCTGTAGTATTCTTAGAGCACATGAAGTTATACCGTTCATTCCGTGAAGAAGTTCCAGAAGAAGAGTATACAATTCCTTTAGGTAAAGCTAATGTAGTTCAAGAAGGTACAGATGTAACAATTATTGCATACGGTGCAATGGTTCGTGAATCAATGGCTGCAGCAGAGGTTTTAGAAAAAGAAGGCGTATCTGTAGAAATCGTTGACTTACGTACTGTTTACCCATTAGATATTGAAACAATCATCGCCTCAGTTGAGAAAACTGGTCGCGTTGTAATGGTACAAGAAGCTCAACGTCAAGCAGGAGTTGGAGAGAAAGTTATCTCTGAAATCTCACAACGTGCTGTTTTATCATTAAAAGCACCAATTGGTTTTGTAGCTGCACCTAACACTGTTTATACATTTGGTATGGCAGAAAAAGAGTGGTTACCAAATGCAGATGATATCGTAGCAAAAGTTAAAGAAGCTACTGATTTCTAATAAAAGTTCTTTACATAGGGTAGTCACTACCCTATGTAATATTCTTTAATATCTATTTTGAATACGAGAAAGGATGTACAAACCCAATGGCATTTAAATTTAAATTACCAGAATTAGGAGAAGGTATTGTCGAAGGTGAAGTAGTTTCTTGGTTGGTAGCAGAAGGCGACCAAGTTAATGAAGATGATATTATCGTTGAAATTCAAAACGATAAAGCCGTTGAAGAATTACCTTCACCAGTTACAGGAACAGTTAAGAGCATATCAGTTCAAGAAGGTGAAGTTGCAGTCGTAGGACAAACATTAATCGAAATCGACGCACCTGGATACGAAGATGACTCAGAAGAGGAAGCAGTTCAAGAAGTAGCTCCTGCAGCAGCTCCAGCTTCAGCACCAGCAGCAACTTCACAAGGGTCTTCAAACTTCTTGTTCCGTTTACCAGAGTTAGGTGAAGGAATTATGGAAGGTGAAGTAGTTTCTTGGTTAGTAGCAGAAGGTGACACGGTTGAAGAAGATCAAATCGTTGTTGAAATTCAAAACGATAAAGCAGTAGAAGAACTACCTACACCTTATGCAGGTAAAGTTGTTAAAATTCATGCTCCAGAAGGTACTGTATTAAACGTTGATGAAGTACTTATTGAAATCGACGCACCAGAATACCAAGGTAGTGGAGAAGACACTGAATCAACACCTGCTTCACCAGCAGCAGAAATTGCTGTAGATCCAGCGACACAAACAACAGATGCAAGTGCTTCACAACCATCTGGACAAGCGGGAACTTCAAATTCAGCAGGTCGCGTATTAGCTATGCCTTCAGTGCGTAAATTAGCTAGAGATAAAGGTATCGACATCACTGCTGTAACACCAACTGGAAAAGGTGGGCGTGTAACAGCTGAAGACATTAACAATTACGATCCTAACCAAACTCAAGCAGTAGCTACAACTGAACAAGTTACAAAACAAGAAACAGCAGCTCCAGCTCAAGAAGTTAAGACAGCTAAAGCACCAGCTTCTGTACCAGTTACAGAGCGTCAAACTCGTGAGCCTATGTCAGGAATGCGTAAAGCAATTGCACGTGCAATGGTTAACTCTAAACATACTGCTCCTCACGTTACATTACATGATGAGATTGAAGTTTCTAAACTTTGGGATCACCGTAAGAAGTTCAAAGATATTGCTGCAGAGCGCGATACGAAGTTAACATTCTTACCATACGTTGTGAAAGCATTAGTAGCAGCAGTTAAGAAATATCCAATCTTAAATGCTTCAATTGATGACTCAACGAATGAAATTGTGTATAAAAACTACTTCAATATCGGTATTGCTACAGATACAGAGCGTGGTTTATACGTACCAAACATCAAAGATGCAAACTCATTAAGTATGTTTGATATCGCTGATAAGATTACTGAATTATCAGGATTAGCACACGAAGGTAAATTAACTGCAGACCAAATGGGAGACGGTACAGTTACAATCTCTAATATTGGTTCAGCAGGTGGTAAATGGTTTACACCAGTTATCAACTACCCAGAAGTAGCAATCTTAGGATTCGGTTCAATCGTACAACAACCAGTTGTTAACGATGAAGGTGAATTAGCTGTTGGACGAGTTGTGAAATTATCACTAAGCTTTGACCACCGTATTGTTGATGGTGCAACAGCACAACACGCTATGAACGAAATCAAACGTTACTTAGCTGATCCAGAATTATTGTTAATGGAAGGATAAGGTGAAGAGATAAATGGTAGTTGGAGATTTCGCAGTAGAATTAGACACAGTCGTAATTGGTTCAGGTCCTGGTGGATATGTTGCTGCAATTCGTGCAGCTCAACTAGGTCAAAAAGTAGCCATTATTGAACGTGAATATATTGGTGGAGTATGTTTAAACGTAGGATGTATTCCTTCAAAAGCGTTAATTAGCGCTGGACATGCATACCACAACGCTCAAAATAGCGAAGTATTTGGAGTTACTACAGGAGAAGTTAAATTAGACTTCAAACGTACACAAGAGTGGAAAGATAATGAAGTAGTTTCAAAATTAACTGGCGGAGTTGAATATTTACTTAAAAAGAACAAAGTTGAAGTTATTCGCGGAGAAGCTTTCTTCCAGGATGACCACCATCTACGTGTGATTCATGAAGATGGTGCAGATAGCTATTCATTTAATAATGCTATCATCGCAACTGGTTCTCGCCCAATTGAGATTAAAGGTTTCAAGTTTGGTAAACGTGTTATTGATTCAACAGGTGCACTAAATTTAACAGAAGTTCCAAAGAAATTAGTAGTTATTGGTGGAGGAGTTATCGGTTCAGAATTAGGAATGGCTTACGCTAACTTAGGTTCTGAAGTAACTATTTTAGAAGGTTCACCTCAATTATTACCAACATTCGAGAAAGATATGGTAAGGATTGTTGAGAAAGAAATGACGAACCGTAACATGATTGTTCATACAAGTGCTATGGCTAAAGAAGCTGTAGATAATGGTGATTCAGTTACTGTTAAATTCGAAGTGAACGGTAAAGCTGAAGAAGTTACAGCTGATTACGTATTGGTATCTGTTGGACGTCGTCCAAATACAGATGAAATGGGATTAGAACAGGCTGGTGTTAATATGACTGACCGTGGTCTAATTGAAGTTGACAACCAAGGACGTACTAACTTATCTAATATCTACGCTATTGGTGATATTGTTGCTGGAGCAGCATTAGCTCATAAAGCATCATATGAAGGTAAAGTTGCAGCAGCTGCTATTAGTGGTGGTGCAGATACTGTTGATTATGTAGCTATGCCAGCAGTAGCCTTTACAGATCCAGAATTAGCGGTAGTTGGACATACTGAAAAGACAGCCAAAGATGCAGGACTTTCAGTTAAATCTTCGAAATTCCCATTTGGAGGTAACGGACGTGCAATCTCATTAGATCAAACTGAAGGTTTTGTACGTTTAATTACAACGACTGAAGACAACGTAGTTGTTGGAGCTCAAGTTGTTGGACCAAATGCTTCTGAAGTACTTACAGAATTAATTCTAACTGTAGAAGGTGGATTAAATGCAGAAGACTTAGCATTAACGATTCACTCTCACCCATCACTAGGAGAAGTAGTAATGGATACAGCTGAATTAGCTTTAGGACAACCAATTCACATTTAATAAGATATTCAGAGGCTGGGACAAAAGCCACTAAATAAAAACGACGAGAAATTAGATTAACTAATTTTCTCGTCGTTTTTGCTATATATAATTAGGCATACAAAAAGCACCCTGATATAATATTAGTAAATAGACACTAAACATTAAAGGGGTGCTTTTTATGTACGTACATTATAACATGAATCAAACTTCACTTCCATTAGAATTATCTACTTGTATTGATCCCAACCATATTGTTTTTTCTATCTATAACTTTGTCGATTCATTGGACGATCATTACTTTAAAATTTTTGAGACTCAGGACGGTCGTCCTGCCTATCACCCAAAACCACTCATCATGTCTCTTCTTTATGCTTACAGTAAAGGTATTTTTAGTGGTCGAAAGATTGAAGAAATGATGGAAGAAAATCTACCGATGCAATGGCTTGTTGCCCAACAAGTGATTAGCTATCGCACGATTAATCGATTTCGTTCTTCTGACAACTGTAGTCGTCTTTTAGAGAATATATTTATCGAATTTACAATTCAATTAAAATTGGAAAAACTAATCACTTTAGAGAATGTCTTTATTGATGGGACGAAGATTGAAGCCAATGCCAATAAGTATACTTTTGTCTGGAGAAAAGCAACGGAAAGATTTGCGGAACGTCTGAAAACATCTGCTCGTGAATATTACTTTGAAGAAATTCAACCGATGGTTGATGCAGGTATTCAATACGATGAAGAGTTGGAATTGGAAGAGTCTATGCTTCAAGAGATTACCGAACTAATTGAAGAAGAAGTTGAAAAACTGTCACAAGATATTGAAGAGAATCCTGTAAAAGGACCAGATCCTCGTAAACAAGCTCGTCGTCGCCTCAAGAAACATCATCGGAAAGTGAGCCAGGATTTTCTGCCTCGAAAACGAAAGTATCATCAACAGTTTGAGACGTTCGATGGTCGAAACAGTTACTCAAAAACAGATACTGATGCGACGTTTATGCGAATGAAAGACGACCCTATGATGAATGGTCAGTTGAAAGCCGGGTATAATATTCAGATTGGTACAGAAAATCAATTTGTTCTTCATTATGATGTTTTTCCGAATCCGACGGATACACGGACGCTACAACCTTTTATCGAAACCTTTCCTCATCGACCTAAACGCATTGTAGCTGATGCAGGGTACGGTAGTGAAGAAAACTTAACTTACTTAGACGATAATGATATTGACCATCTTATTAAATACAACCGATTTGATAAAGACCAAAAAAAGAAACACAAAACATCAGATAAAAACTTAGGAAATTGGGTTTATAATGAAGAAGAAAAGACCTTTACGCACCCAGACGGTACGATCTATTACTACAGCCATCAATCCAAACGGAGAAATAAATTGAGTGGCTATACTTCTCAAGTAGCGGTTTATAAACCAACAGATCCAGAGAATGCGCCGCAAAAGGCGCTTTACTATAATGAGAAGTATCAAATTTTGAAAAATACAGAAGCAGAAAAGCTTTTATCTAAAGAAGGTTCAACAATCTTTGCCAAACGAAAGATTGATGTTGAGCCAGTCTTTGGCCAGATAAAGGCTAATTTAGGATTCACACGATTTAACCTAAGGGGTAAATCGAAGGTAAAAACAGACATTGGGTTGGTCTTGATGGCCAACAATCTGAAGAAATATGCAAAAAACAAGGTAATAAAATAAGAGAACTTACAAATTCTTTGACAGAAAATGTAGGTTCTCTTTTATTTTAGAATCCAGGACCTTTTGTCCCAGCCTCTTTTTTCTGTAAACTTTTCTAAAAAAATTGTAAAATTTTGTACATTCGTGGGTTATTGCAAGAATATTCTTGTTAATAATCAAACTTAGATGAAGTAAAATCAATATTATATTCCCTTACTTATGACAAATATCACAATTAAATTATAATAGAAAAAAATTTTTTGAAAAATTTATGAAAATAATAAAAGTAATAAAAACCTATATAAACAAATGAAATTGTGAGATATATGCTTGTTCAATATATCAATAAAATATAACGGACTGTAAATACCGTTATTGTAGTATTTGTTTTTGTTTAACTTAAGTGATAAAATAAAAATTGTTGGATAAATATTCAACTTGATAACATTTCAACTTTTTCAATGGAAGTTAAATGTTGAACACAATATTATAAAAGAAAGAGGGGTAACTTTTGGAATCTACGAAATTAATTGATATATTCGGTATAACAGTTGGTTTCAACACGTTAATTTCTATGATAAGTACGTTAGTGATTGTATTTATCTTATGTATATTTTTCACAAGAAATTTAAAAGTTGAAAATCCAGGAAGAAGTCAAACAATTTTTGAATACTTGATTTCTTTCATTAGAGGCATTGTTGAAGAATCTTTTGGTAATCAAATTGAACCTATCTATATTGTATTATCTTTAACCTTGTTCTTATTTATTTTTGTTGCTAATATCATCGGTTTACCGTTTTTAGTTGAGGCACATGAGCTATCCTATTGGAAGAGTCCAACAGCGGATCCAGTAGTGTGTATTGCATTAGCTTTAACAATGAATTTTATTAGTCATATTTTAGCTGTTAAGAAATTTGGTTTCGGTGGATATATTAAACAAAATTATTGCACACCTAATGTGGCCGTGTTTCCAGTTAAATTAGCTGATGAAATCATCTCAATCGCTACATTATCTTTAAGGTTATTCGGTAATGTGTTTGCTGGAGAGATTTTGCTTGGGTTAATCGCTCAGTTAGGTAATAGTCTAGGGCTAGCAACTTGGCTAGCTGGTATACCACTACAAATCGTATGGCAAGGATTTTCGTTGTTTATTGGAGCGTTACAGGCTTACATCTTCGTAACATTATCCATGGTTTATTTATCACATAAAGTTGTTACAAATCATTAATCATTTATAAAGGAGAGTATAATTATGAACGGAATTGGTGCTGCTATCGCAATCGCATTTGCGGCTTTAGGATCTGCTATTGGGAACGGTTTGGTAATTTCAAAAGCTATTGAATCAATGGCACGTCAACCAGAGATGGAAAGTAAAATCAGAGGTACCATGTTTATTGGTGTTGGTATGATTGAGGCTATTCCAATTATGGCAGCTGTTATTGCTTTCATGTTAATATTTTTGAATTAACATTAAAGGGAGGGATTTGAATGCTCGAGTTAATCACTCAAACTGGATTAGGTCACTTCATAATGACCGTCATATCTTTTATAATACTCTTATTTTTAGTGTATAAATTCGCTTGGGATCCAATATCAAAAATATTGGATGAACGTGAAGCATTAATTGATAAGAATATCAAAGAGGCTAAAGAGGCTAATAAAGAAGCTAAACAAGTCAATGAAGAAGCAAGACAAGCCTTAGTCAATGCTAGAGCTGATGCCAACAAACTTGTACAAGATACAAAATGGCAAATTTCAAAAATGAAAACTGAAAATATAGAAAAAACAAATCAAGAAATTGAAGAAATGCGGAACCAAGCTGAAGAATCATTAGTACGTGAGAGACGTCATATGTTGGAATCTATGGAGGATCAAATCGGTCAATTATCTGTGGAGATTGCTAAACAAATTTTACGTCGTGAAGTGAACTCTAATGATCATAAACAATTGATATCTGATTTTATATTAGAAATGGATGCGAATATTGATGAAAATAGATAAAAATAACACTTCTTTGAGTGAAGAACAACTATTATATCATTTAGCATCATCTTCAGCTCAGGATAGAAGTAAAATATTAGAAAGCTTTAGATTAAGTGAGTCGACTGGTGAAAATCTTAAAATTACCAGTGCTCAACAACTAACAGAGGAAGAAAAAGCTGACATTTTGAATGCAATTCAAAATGTCATGCCGGTCGATACTAATAATGTGAAGTATTTCGTTGACCCAGATCTTATTGCTGGGATTCGTGTTCAAAGTAGGTCATATTTTTATGACAACACGATTAAGAGACAATTAAATGATATAGATGGATATTTACACAGTAATATTAACTTGAATTAGAGGTGAGAAATTGGAAACAGAAAAATTAGCCATGCGATTACGTCAGCAGATTCATCAGTTTGATGCGTCGCATCACCTTGAAGAAATTGGTATTATAACATTTGTGGGAGATGGAATCGCAAGAGTATCAGGTCTAGACAATGCAATGTATGGTGAAAAAATAGAGTTCGCTAATGGAACTATAGGTATGGTTCAAAACTTAGAGACCGAAGATATTGGTGTAATCATTCTTGGTGAGTATATTGATATTGATGAGGGTGACTTAGTGCGTCGAACCAATCAAGTGATGGAAGTACCCGTTGGGGATAACTTATTGGGAAGAGTTGTTAATCCACTAGGGAAACCTATCGATGGTAATGGTCAGATTATTACTACTAAAACTCGTCCAGTTGAAGTGGAAGCACCAGGAATCATGGATCGCGAAAGCGTGAGTGAACCAATGCAAACTGGTATTAAAGCCATTGATGCATTAGTTCCTATTGGACGCGGTCAAAGAGAATTAATCATTGGTGATAGAAAAACAGGTAAAACAACTTTAGCTGTCGATACAATCATCAACCAAAAAGATAAAGATGTTATTTGTATATATGTAGCAATTGGACAAAAAGAATCAACAGTTAAAAATTTAGTTAATACATTAGAACGACATGGAGCTATGGATTACACGATTGTTATGACTGCTAGTGCCTCAGATATGTCGAGTCTATTATACTTAGCACCTTATTCTGCAACAGCAATGGGGGAGGAGTTTATGTATAATGGTCGCCATGTTCTTATTATTTACGATGATTTATCTAAACAAGCGGCAGCATATCGTGAAATGAGTTTACTACTTAAACGTCCACCAGGACGTGAAGCTTATCCTGGTGATGTATTCTACTTACATTCACGTTTATTAGAGAGATCGGCTAGATTAAGTAAGGAACTAGGTCACGGATCCATGACGGCATTGCCTATTGTCGAGACACAAGCAGGCGATATATCTGCTTATATACCAACTAACGTCATTTCTATTACTGACGGACAAATATTCCTAGAACAAAACTTATTCTTCTCGGGTATACGCCCTGCGATCAATGCCGGACTTTCAGTATCTCGTGTAGGTGGTTCTGCACAATTGAAAGCAATGAAGAAAGTTTCTGGAACCTTACGTGTGAACTTAGCAAGTTACCGTGAACTTGAAGCATTTTCTCAGTTTGGTGCAGATTTAGATGAATTGACACAACGAAGATTAGAGCAAGGAAAGTTAACGGTTGAAGTTTTAAAACAACCTGCGCATTCTCCAATTCCTGTTGCCAATCAAGTAATCATGTTGTTTGCTTTAACTCATGGATATCTTGAGAAGATTAAAGTAGAACAAGTCAAACATTATGAAGAACAATTATATGATTACATTGAATCAACTCAATCTGACTTGTTGAATGTCATTAACAAAACAGGTGAGCTACCAGACCATGAAGTTTTAGATGATATATTACGAGAATTTGGAGAAATATTCCATTCAGTTATCGATGTAGAATAGTTGAGGTGATATAAATTGGGTTTAGAAGGAATTAGACGTAAAATCGATTCGATTAATAAAACATCTCAAATCACGAATGCTATGAGTTTAGTATCAACAACTAAATATAACCGAATAGTAAATATCTCAAGTAATTATGAGCAATATGCTAAAAAAGTTCGCCGATTAGTAGCCAGTATAATCAGTCGTGTAAATGATCTTAATGCCCCAAGTTATGGTTCTAATAACAGTGACTTAGATATAATAGATTACCATGACCTACTAGTTAGCCGTTCGGTTAAGAAAACAGGTTACTTAATCATTACTTCAGATAAAGGGTTGGCTGGCGGATATAATTCAACCGTTGTTAAAGAATTTCGACAATTATTACAACAAAGAAAACAATTAAAAGATGATGTCGTTGTAATGGCGATTGGGGACCCAATCGTTAAGTTCTGTCGTAAAGAGTCAATCCACATAGCTCACGAATTACATCATTTACCGGATTTTCCATCTTTCACACATGTTCAAAGTTTGATTCAAAAATCTGTGGAGTTATTTAAATCTGAAATATTTGATGAATTGTATATTTGCTATAATCATTCCGTGAATGCACTACAAAATGAATTTCGTTGTGAACAAGTTCTTCCCTTAGCGAATATTGATCAAGAAGATGAGTTAGATGTAGATTATCTAATTGAGCCAGAGATTTCCGATGTATTGGATGTCTTATTAACACAATATGCTGAAAGTACAATATATGGAACCATTCTTGATGCGAAAACTGCTGAACAAGCAAGTCGAATGCAAGCTATGACACAAGCTACAGATAATGCAACAGACTTAATTAAATCCTTGCAATATCAATACAATCAAGAACGACAAAAACAAGTTACCAATGAAATCATCGAAATAACTAGTGGTGCAAATGCACAAAATAATTGAAAGAAGGCAAGATAACATGAGAATTGGAAAAGTAGAACAAGTTATCGGCCCAGTTGTCGATGTTCGTTTTCCTAGAGATGGGGGGGTACCCCATATTCAAAATGCTTTAGTCATCATTCCAAATGTGACTGAAGATACAGTGACTGAAAAAGACTTACAAAGAGAAGATACAACGGTGGTAGAAGTATCACTTGACTTAGGAGAAGGGGTCGTTAGAACGATTGCTATGAATGCGACTGAAGGATTAAGTCGTGACATGGTCGTTGTAGATACAGGCTCACCAATCAAAGTTCCAGTAGGAAAACAAGTGTTAGGTCGAGTATTCAATGTTTTAGGACAAACTATTGATAAAAGAGGTGATCTTGAAGAAGGTTATGAATTAGAAAGTATCTATAAAGATGCACCGAAATATGAAGATTTAGAAAGCCAGTTCGAAGTTTTAGAAACAGGAATTAAAGTGATTGATTTACTTGCACCTTATTTACGTGGTGGTAAAGTAGGTCTATTCGGAGGAGCGGGTGTTGGTAAGACTGTCCTTATCCAAGAATTAATTCATAATATAGCCCAAGAGCGTGATGGTATTTCTGTCTTTGCTGGTGTTGGGGAACGTACTCGTGAAGGTAACGACTTGGTCAATGAAATGCGAGAAAGTGGCGTAGATAAAAAGACAGCCTTAGTTTTCGGACAAATGAACGAACCACCTGGAGCTAGAATGCGTACTGTACTCACTGGTCTGACAATGGCAGAGTACTTTAGAGATACAATGAAGCAAGATGTATTGCTTTTTGTGGATAATATTTATCGTTTCACTCAAGCAGGATCAGAAGTTTCAGCACTTCTTGGACGTATGCCATCTGCCGTAGGATATCAACCAACTTTGGCAAGTGAAATGGGAGCAATGCAAGAACGTATTGCTTCAACTGTAAACGGAGCAATTACATCTATTCAAGCGGTTTATGTACCAGCGGATGATTATACTGACCCGGCACCTGCAACAACGTTTACTCATCTTGATTCTACAACAAACCTAGATCGTAAACTGACTGCGCAAGGAATTTATCCTGCTGTTAACCCATTAGAATCAACATCTGTAGCACTAACAGAAGAAATTGTAGGAGTAAGACATTATAATATTGCCAGAGAAGTCCAACAAACACTGCAAAGATATAATGAACTACAAGATATTATAGCAATCTTAGGTATTGAGGAATTAAGTGATGAAGAGAAAGTAACGGTAACACGTGCAAGACGTATCCAATTATTCTTGTCACAAAACTTCCACGTAGCTGAGCAATTTACTGGTATTGAAGGTTCTTTTGTAACGATTGAGGAGACGTTGGATGGTTTTGAAGGTATCTTAGAAGGTAAGTATGATTCACTTCCGGAAGAAGCATTTAGAAACGTTGGTCAAATCGAGCAAGTTATTGCAAAAGCCGGTGAGCTCGGTGTAGATATCTCAGAGTTCATGTAGGCAAGCATATCGAAGGTGAGGAGAAAATGGCTAAAAATCAAGACTTATTACAAGTTAATATTTATTCACCTGAGGGTCTCGTCTATACACATTATTCACGTGGAGTAGTTGTAAAAACAACTGGAGGCGATATGATGATAATGCCTAACCACGTCCCTGTAATTGCTTCTTTAACAGTGGGAGCTGTTAAAGTACTTCGGCGTGATGAGTCGATTAAAGATAATTTTATAGCAATTAACGGTGGAATCATTGAGATGCGTAATAATATTGTAGAAATAATGGCAACTTATGCCATTAGAGCAGGTGATATAGATGAAGCACAAGCTCAAATTGATAAGCAAGACGCTGAAGCTGCATTAGAAACAGCTGTATCGAAAGAAGATATGGTCGCTTATAGAAGAGCACAAATTGCTCTTAATCGTGCTATTAATATGATTAACGTTAGTGAAAAAAATTATAATTTTGAGAAGGCGGAACATTTTTGTTTCGTCTTTTTTTATTTGATTGATACTTTACTAATCGATATAATCTCAATAATGACAAGTGTTAATAAAAGGAGAGATATGATGGTAACTATGAACCAATGGATTAAGTATTACAATATGGAAGGTCATCGAGAAGGTGGATTTTATTATCAAAATCTAAAATCTAATCAGACTATTGTTAATGAGGAAGGTAATGAACGTGCTCTGTACACTAGTATCTATTTTTTATTAACAGATACTAATCCATCGCGTTTTCATAGGCTTAAAGCCGATGAAGTTTGGTATTATCATTATGGGCAAGCTTTAATTGTTCATATGATTACTCCAGAAGGAAACTATGAGACAATTACTCTAGGCTCTAATATTGAAAGAGGAGAAGTATTGCAAGCTGTCGTTCCTAAAGGAACAATTTTTGGTTCGACGATAGAGACTGAAGATAGTTATGCTTTAGTAAGTTGTATGGTGAGTCCAGGCTTTGAATATGAGGATTTCGAGTTATTCCAACGAGATGACTTACTAAGTAAATATCCTGAACATCACGATATTATTGAAAGGTTAACTTTAAATTAATTAACACATAAAAAACCAGCCTTTAGGGGCTGGTTTGAATTTGATTAATCTAGATCTTTTAGTCGAGCATTTTTAATATCAGTAATTGTTTGGCAACCTGTCAATTGCATAACACGTTGTAAGTCTTTTTCAAAGTATTCGAAGACGCTCTTAACACCTTTCCATCCACCTAAAGCTAATCCAAATAGCACTGGACGTCCTAATGCAACAATATCTGCTCCGCTTGCTAAAGCTTTGAAAATGTGTTCTCCACGGCGAATACCACTATCGAATACAATAGGTACTTGACCTGCTACAGCCGTTGAAATTTCTTCTAGAACTTCGAATGAACCTGGAGCACCGTCTAATTGACGACCACCATGGTTAGATACCCAAATACCGTCTACACCAGCTGCTATTGCTGCTAAAGCGTCTTCAGGTGTTTGAATACCTTTTAGGAATACTGGAAGACCTGAGTACTCTTTAATAAACTTAATATCAGCTAAGTTTATTTTTTGTTTTGATTGGCTATAAATGTTGTTTAATGACATATTAGCACCTGTACCTGTTAAGTAACGTGAAACAATTGGCATACCAAATGGATACACAAATTTATTGCGGTTATCACGATCGCGGTTACCACTTAACGTTGAATCAGCTGTTAAGATAATGGCTGAAGCACCGTCAGCTTTGGCTTCATCAAGAATATTTTTGTTTAATTCATCATCTTTACTCATATAGATTTGGAACCAACGAGGATTTCCGTTTAATCCTGCATCAATTTCTTCGAATGTTGCTCCTGAATAAGCACTAATTGACATGATTGTTCCACCAAATTCACTAATACCTTTTGCTGTTCCAGCTTCTTTAGTTTCATGTGCTAGACCATGAGCTGCAATCGGTGCCATAATAAATGGAACTTTTAAGTCATGTTCAAAAATCTTTGTATTAGTTTCTGGGAATTCTACGTCACGAGCTACTCGTGGTAAGATACCTTTTTTGTTGAATGAGCTAACGTTACGGCGAAGAGTAAATTCATCACCAGATCCTCCAGCCATATAATCAAATCCACCAGCTGGTACAATTTCTTTAGCAAAATCTTCTAATTCAATCGTATTAATAATATCTAATTCTTTAACTTCTGTAGGTGCATTGTATTTGTTTGTCTCTGTCATAATAAAACTCCTCTTTCTATATTAATAAAATAATTGTAAAATTTGTGCCCCAATTGGAGCGATCACTACAATAACAATTCCAGTAACAACAATAGCTAGACCTGACATGGCTCCTTGGACCTCACCAACTTCAATGGCCTTAGATGTTCCCATTGCGTGAGAACTTGCACCGAAGGCAATACCTTGAGCAACTGGGTTTGTGATCTGTGCCATTTTGAATAGTGATGGGCCAATTAATGCTCCGATTACTCCAGTGAATACTACAATAGCTACCGTGAGTGGAACTAGACCACCCACAGATTCAGATATACCAATAGCAATCGCTGTGGTTACTGGTTTCGGAATGAAAGTAGCAGCCAGTGGATAGTCAAATCTGAATAGTAAAGCAAATATAGTAACTAAAACAGTATGGAATAACACCCCGGTGATAATTCCAGTTAATATTGCAGGGTAGCTTTCCTTAAGATACTTAAAGTTTTTCTCAAGTTTAATAGCTAATGCAACCGTTGTAGGGGTTACCCAAATACTAATATATCGTCCTCCTTCATTATAAGTTTCGTAAGATACGTCAGTCAGCATTAATAATATGATGACGCAGATAATAGCAAAAACAAGTGGATTAAATAATGGGAATTTATTGCGTTTATAGAGCACAGTCCCAATCAGATAAAAAGCAATAGAGATTGTAAAACCAAAAAATGGGGTAGAAACTAATGCGTTAATCATGGATTCACCACCTTATCATTATTTTGGGATTTCTTTTTATTCTTGTGAATCATCTTTTGAACTACTGTTCCAACAGACCACATCATTAAAGCAGTAGTTACAAACATAATAATTAATAATTGCCACCAGACATTACCGCCTAATACACTGAATTGAGTCATTAACCCAACTCCTGCCGGAACAAATAAGAAAGCCATGTTATCTGTTAACCAACTTCCAACTTCATCAACTTGCTCTATAGCTAATAGGTTGAAATGCAAAGCAAAGAATAAAAGTACCATTCCAATTACACTTCCGGGTATTGCAATCACTGATGATATCATTAGTGATATTATTTCACCGATATAAGAAAAAACTAATAACCAAAGTAATTGTTTTAACTTATCCATGTACGTCATCCTCTCCAATTGTGTTATAATCAATATGGGCTAATTCCACTTGATTTGAAAACGTTTCATTGACGTAATCATATCACGTGCAAACATAGAAGGAAATATCAAATTTTTATTAATCATAAATTTTTTTTATAAAGCGAGGTATGTATTGTGAATATTAGAGATTTAAAATACTTTATTCATTTAGCTGAAAGTCTGAGTTTTACAAAGACTGCAGAAGCTTTTTATGTTTCTCAGCCATCAATTTCTATCGCTCTAAAGCGATTAGAAGAAAACTTTGAAACGACGCTGATTCAAAGAAATCGGGCTATTCAAAATGTACAGTTAACAGAAGCGGGTGAGATTTTATACCGCTCATCTCATGAAATTCTTCAAATCTTGGATCGAACTAAACAAGAAATTAAAAATTCTCAAGCAGAAACTGTCGCCTTTGGTTTCTTACCGACAATTGGAGGCTATTATCTTCCAAAAATATTGCCAGATTTAGCAGATTACAGCATGTTATTGAACTTTATTGAAGAAGAGAGTTCTGAATTAATGTTTGAGATGTTAAGAAATAATCAAGTATCTGTTGCAATTATTGCGAGTGAGGTGAAATATTTTAGTGAAAAATGGATTAATCAAGTTCCAATGGAAGAGCATTCTTTTGCTATCTATGTAACTAAGCAACATGAATTTGCTAATAAGGAAATATTAACTATAAAAGAATTAGAGAATTTAAACTTTATTACTTTAGGTAATGGTTACACGCACAATACATTATTCAAAGAATGGTTAGAAGATAAAGGATACGAGCTAAATAATGTACGTTATTCCAATGAAATTCAAACAATTAATTCAATGATTGAATCAGGTGTTTATGCTGGATTTATGACTGATATTATTATTCGAAATCAGGAGAACTTAGTAAAAATACCTGTAGAAGATGCACCAAAAGTATATACAAGCCTCGTTCTAAATAATGAAATGCCATTAACAAGTATTCAAAACAAATTCAACCATGCTATTACGCAAGCAGTAAAAGATATCTATGGTCATGAAAGTCAGGGGAGTAATCTAGATAATGAATAAAAATTATAATTATCCTCTGAATTCAGATTGGTCAACAGAAGAAATTATACATGTTATTCAATTCTTTAATGCCGTAGAACAGGCATATGAAAAGGGTATTCCAGTGGGAGACTTTAAAAAGGCTTATCGACAATTCAAACATATCGTAACAAGTATAAGCGAAGAAAAGCAGTTGGGGAAAGCATTTGAAGAGATGAGTGGTTATTCAATCTATAGAACCGTTCAAGAATTCAGAGCTAAAAGTAAATCAAATGAGACAGGGAAACGTTCGCAAATTATTACAATGAAAAATAAGTAGAGGAGAAACTAAGTGGATTATCAATTACATCATCGTATTTTAGTTTGGATGGAGCAAGCGGCTAAGACTTTGAGACAATCCTTAAACAGGGATATTGAAGTTGAAGAAAAGCAAAATGCTAAAGACCTAGTGACCGAGATGGATAAAGCAACTGAGAAATTCTTTATTGATAAGATTAATCAATACTATCCAGAACATCGTGTTATTGGTGAGGAGGGATTTGGCGATAAACCTTCTGATACTAAGGGCATCATCTGGGTTATTGATCCGATTGATGGGACTTTGAACTTTGTTAAGTCAAAAAATCATTTTGGTATAATGTTGGGTATCTTCCTAGACGGTGAACCTCTTGCTGGATACATCTATGACGTTATGAATTGTGATCTATATTATGGAATAGTGGGTGAGGGGGCTTATTTGAATAACTTGCCACTTAAATCAATAGAAATTTCTCACTTAAATCAATCTTTAGTGCTTGGAAATGTAGAAAGTTTCTCAAACAACGTGTATAATATGAAAGCCTTACTTAATGCTTCTCTTGGTGCAAGATCATATGGGTCTGCAGCAATGGAGATCATTGGAGTAATCCGAGGAGAAGCATCATTATATTTCTCTGCGGGATTACGACCATGGGATTTTGCAGCGGGTTATGCTATCTGTCTCTCTATGGGATATTACGTTAGCAAAATTGATGGAAGTCGACCGAACATATTAGAGAGATCACCGATACTTTTTGCCCACCCCAATGTATATGCTGAGGCATTGGAATTACTAAGTCACAAATAGATAAGGATTGAATAATTAATGAAATTACGAAATGATATAAGAAACATTGCCATTATTGCGCACGTCGATCATGGAAAAACATCTTTGGTTAATGAGCTACTTAAACAATCAGATACTTTAGATAGTCATACACAATTAGATGACCGTGCAATGGACAATAATGACATTGAGAGAGAACGTGGAATTACTATCCTAGCTAAAAACACTGCTGTAGAATACAAAGGGACACGTGTTAATATTATGGACACACCAGGGCACGCGGACTTCGGTGGTGAAGTTGAGCGTATTATGAAAATGGTTGATGGTGTTGTACTGGTTGTCGATGCTTATGAAGGTACAATGCCACAAACTCGCTTCGTATTGAAACGAGCTTTAGATGAAGGTCTTGTGCCAGTTGTAGTAGTAAATAAAATTGATAAGCCTTCAGCACGACCAGACCAAGTTATTGATGAAGTATTAGAATTATTCATTGAGTTAGGAGCCGACGATGATCAAATTGAGTTCCCAGTAGTATATGCTTCTGCTTTAAATGGAACATCATCAACATCAAGTGATCCAGCTGATCAAGAGAATTCTATGGATGCTGTGTTCGATGCGGTATTAGAACATGTTCCAGCACCTGTGGATAACCGCGATGAACCATTACAATTCCAAGTATCCATGTTAGACTATAGTGATTATGTTGGGCGTATTGGAATTGGACGTGTATTCCGTGGAACAATCCGTGTAGGTGATAGTGTAACTTTAATGAAAACAGATGGAAGCACCAAAAACTTTCGTGTATCAAAAATGTTTGGTTTCTTCGGATTAAACCGAGTTGAAATTAATGAAGCTGTTGGTGGAGATTTAATTGCATTATCGGGTATGGACGATATTTTCGTTGGGGAAACTGTAGCAAGCAATTCTCAACCTGAGGCCTTGCCATTATTACATGTAGATGAACCGACTTTACAAATGAAGTTCCTAACTAATAACTCACCATTTGCAGGGCGTGAAGGTAAGTTTGTTACATCACGTAACTTACAAGACCGTTTAGCTAGAGAGTTACAGACTGATGTTTCACTAAACGTTGAACCAACTGATTCACCTGATGCGTTTGTTGTGTCAGGGCGTGGGGAGCTTCACTTATCGATTTTAATTGAGAATATGCGTCGTGAAGGATTTGAATTTCAAGTGTCTCGGCCACAAGTTATTATTCGTGAGATCGATGGTGTCGATTGTGAGCCTTTTGAACGGCTACAAATCGATACACCAGAGGAGTATATGGGTTCAATTATTGAAGCATTAGGACAAAGAAAAGCTGAAATGGCTGATATGGTCAACACTGGTTCAGGTCAAGTACGTTTAGTATTTTTAGTACCAGCTCGTGGATTAATTGGTTTCGCTACGGAGTTCATGTCAATGACGAGAGGGTATGGAATTATGAATCATACTTTTGATGAATATCGACCGTTTGTAGGTGGATCTATTGGACGTCGACGCAATGGTGCATTAGTATCTATGGATAGCGGTCAAGCAACTACTTATAGTATTATGAACATTGAAGAACGTGGACAAATCTTTATTGAACCGGGTACTGAAGTTTATGGTGGAATGATTGTTGGAGAACATAACCGTGAGAATGACTTAACAGTTAATATTACAAAAGCTAAACAATTAACTAATGTGCGTTCTGCCAATAAAGATCAGACAAGTGTCATCAAGCAACCTAAAGTTTTAACTTTAGAAGAATCGATTCAATTTATGGATGAAGATGAATACTGTGAGATAACACCTGAAAACATCCGTTTACGTAAACAAATCTTAGATAAAGGTGCTCGTGAAAAGGCAGCTAAAAAAGGTAAAAAATAATATTCATTTCAAAGAATGAATAATGTGATATAGATAATGATCGAACTTATAATGTCAATAAGTTCGATTTTTTTATTTAGTTCGAAAAAATTTAACTCAATAATAAGGAGCTTTTTAAGCAAATTCCTTCAATTGTCTTACTATTCACTAAATATTATTATAATGTTATAATTGTATAGGCATTTTAATTAAGGAGGCGTTTGATGTCGAATAATAAAAACAATCAAAAAGCTTCAGTAAATAATCAAACGAATAATTATAAGGATGTAGTAGAACGTGTCAAGTCAACTTTTCAATCGATGGTTAAAGAGTTGAAAAAGAATACGAGACGATTAGATAAGACGATTATAGTAATAACAACGGCTTTGATTATTATCGGAATTATTTCAGTTTTCAGTGCGACGATCTATGAGCCAACATATGCTATTGTAACTAATCAAATATTATCAGTAATAATAGGTGTGATACTAGTTGTACTGATTTTAGCGATTCCTTATAATTGGTTTGAAAATATATATTTACTAATGACCTTACTCCTCATCATAGCAGTTACTTTAATTTTCCTATTACTCTTTGGAACATCAGTGAGCGGATCAACAAGTTGGTTAAGCATCATGGGATTAAGTTTCCAACCGAGTGAATTTGTAAAAATATTAGGAATTTTGTTAATGGCTTGGATGATGGAATATTCCAATGAAGAACTCATTGTATCTGATAAAAATATTATAAAAAATCCTAGTATTTGGATAGGGACTTTATTGATCATTGTATCGATTTTAATATTAATGCAACCAGATTTAGGAATGACTCTCATTATTGCAAGTACGTTAATATTCATCCATATCCTCATTAACACATCTAAAAAGATAAACTTTATGAGCTATGGAATTATTATAGCCGTGTATATTGTGGTAATAATCTTTGGACAATATTTCGGAGACCAACTCGTGAATCAGAATAATCATATTCTAGATCGATTAGGCTCATTTATAAATCCTTTCAAATACCCAACGGATTCAGGTTATCAATTAATTCAAGGGATGTTAGCGTTAAGCCGTGGTGGATTGTTTGGGGTAGGGATTGGGCAAGGGATTGGTAAAGAAGGGATATTACCGGTAATTGAATCAGATTATATTATTGCTAATATTGGTGAAGAGACAGGTCTTTTAGGTGTCTTTATTGTGTTAGCCTTATTATTATCGTTAAAGATTGTTCTCTTACAACGTGCAGCCATTAGTCAAAGTATCTTCCGTAAATCTGTATTAATTGGAATAGGGTTGTTACTATTTATTCAAACTGTTGTCAATATAGGTGGTGTATTGAGTGTAATGCCTTTAACAGGGGTAACTCTTCCATTTATTAGTGCAGGAGGAAGTAGTATGATTGTATCTATTAGTTTAGTAGGAATTGCATTGCGTATGATTGCTCAAGATCGGAAAGAAACGGCTGTTAATCTAGTATACTCGAGGGAAAGTAGGATGAGTGATGGAATTTAAGATGATTGAAAGACAATCTCTCACCGTTTGGCTATACTCTACGAAGCAAATTAAAGAATTAAGAAAGCATGGGTATGTTCATTATTTTAGTAAAAAAATGAAGTACGCTATCCTATATGTTGATAAAAATAATGCTGAAGACATAGCTAAAAACATTGAAAATTATTTTTTTGTCAGACAGGTGGATTTTTCACATCGTGATGAGATTGACATGACCTTTTCTGATTCATTGGATAACAATAATGAAAGTTCGTCATTGTTCAATTTCACAGACGATATTGAGGAAGATTCTGTTCTAAAATCTATCGCAGAATCACTTAAAAATAAGAATTTTAATTCGAAATAGTTGGTGGTGTAATATGAGAGTCATAGCAGGTAAATACGGCAGTCGTCCGATTAAATCCGTTCCAGGATTAAATACGAGGCCGACGACAGATAAAATTAAGGAAAGTATGTTTAACTTAATGGGTGGTTTCTTTAATGGTGGCGTATGTTTAGATTTTTATTCAGGGAGTGGCGCTTTGGCTATTGAAGCAGTCTCAAGAGGAATGGACAAAGCTGTCTTGTGTGAAAGACATCGAAGTGCGATTAGTACCATTGAAGCTAACATACAAATGACGAAAGAAGAAGATCGTTTTACTTTGTTAAAAGGAGATAATCATAAGTCGCTAGAGAAGTATCTTAAGAAGAATCCGAGTATCAAATTTGACTTAGTTTTAATAGACCCACCGTATGCTAAAGAAAAGATTGAGTCTGATATTATGTGGCTAAAAGATTTGAATTGTATTCATGATGAAACATTAATTGTATGTGAGTCAGATATAGATACTAGTTTGCAGAATCAAATAGCAGATTATCATTTGTTAAAAGATAAAGAATACGGTACGACACACATTCGGATTTACAGTAAAGAGGAGAGTTAAATGTCAAATCAAAAGAGAATTGGAATTTTTGCTGGTACTTTTGACCCATTAACGAAAGGTCACTTGAACCTTATTGAGCGAAGTAGTAAATTATTCGACGAAGTTATTGTCGTGATTGCAGTAAATACGAGTAAAAAGACACTCTTTACAGTAGAGGAGAGAATCCAGTTAATAAGTGAGTCTGTCTCACATTTAAGTAATATATCTGTGGATTTTCTTAAAGATGGATTGATTGCTAATTATTTTAAAGAAAAAAATGCTACTGCTTTAATTAGAGGACTTCGAAACTCCATTGATATGGACTATGAGTTTTCTATTGCATCAGCAAACGCTAGACAAGTTGATGGGCTTGAGACTGTGATTTTATATGCGGCAGACCAATACAGATATCTGAGTTCTTCATTAATTAAAGAAATTGCCTTTTTTGATGGAGATATTAGTGATATGGTCCCAGAAAATGTTGAAAAAGCTATTTTTGACAAGATAAAACAATAAATATTTATATGCAAGAGGCTGGGACAAAAGCCACTAAATAAAAACGACGAGAAATTAGATTAACTAATTTTCTCGTCGTTTTTGCTATATATAATTAGGCATACAAAAAGCACCCTGATATAATATTAGTAAATAGACACTAAACATTAAAGGGGTGCTTTTTATGTACGTACATTATAACATGAATCAAACTTCACTTCCATTAGAATTATCTACTTGTATTGATCCCAACCATATTGTTTTTTCTATCTATAACTTTGTCGATTCATTGGACGATCATTACTTTAAAATTTTTGAGACTCAGGACGGTCGTCCTGCCTATCACCCAAAACCACTCATCATGTCTCTTCTTTATGCTTACAGTAAAGGTATTTTTAGTGGTCGAAAGATTGAAGAAATGATGGAAGAAAATCTACCGATGCAATGGCTTGTTGCCCAACAAGTGATTAGCTATCGCACGATTAATCGATTTCGTTCTTCTGACAACTGTAGTCGTCTTTTAGAGAATATATTTATCGAATTTACAATTCAATTAAAATTGGAAAAACTAATCACTTTAGAGAATGTCTTTATTGATGGGACGAAGATTGAAGCCAATGCCAATAAGTATACTTTTGTCTGGAGAAAAGCAACGGAAAGATTTGCGGAACGTCTGAAAACATCTGCTCGTGAATATTACTTTGAAGAAATTCAACCGATGGTTGATGCAGGTATTCAATACGATGAAGAGTTGGAATTGGAAGAGTCTATGCTTCAAGAGATTACCGAACTAATTGAAGAAGAAGTTGAAAAACTGTCACAAGATATTGAAGAGAATCCTGTAAAAGGACCAGATCCTCGTAAACAAGCTCGTCGTCGCCTCAAGAAACATCATCGGAAAGTGAGCCAGGATTTTCTGCCTCGAAAACGAAAGTATCATCAACAGTTTGAGACGTTCGATGGTCGAAACAGTTACTCAAAAACAGATACTGATGCGACGTTTATGCGAATGAAAGACGACCCTATGATGAATGGTCAGTTGAAAGCCGGGTATAATATTCAGATTGGTACAGAAAATCAATTTGTTCTTCATTATGATGTTTTTCCGAATCCGACGGATACACGGACGCTACAACCTTTTATCGAAACCTTTCCTCATCGACCTAAACGCATTGTAGCTGATGCAGGGTACGGTAGTGAAGAAAACTTAACTTACTTAGACGATAATGATATTGACCATCTTATTAAATACAACCGATTTGATAAAGACCAAAAAAAGAAACACAAAACATCAGATAAAAACTTAGGAAATTGGGTTTATAATGAAGAAGAAAAGACCTTTACGCACCCAGACGGTACGATCTATTACTACAGCCATCAATCCAAACGGAGAAATAAATTGAGTGGCTATACTTCTCAAGTAGCGGTTTATAAACCAACAGATCCAGAGAATGCGCCGCAAAAGGCGCTTTACTATAATGAGAAGTATCAAATTTTGAAAAATACAGAAGCAGAAAAGCTTTTATCTAAAGAAGGTTCAACAATCTTTGCCAAACGAAAGATTGATGTTGAGCCAGTCTTTGGCCAGATAAAGGCTAATTTAGGATTCACACGATTTAACCTAAGGGGTAAATCGAAGGTAAAAACAGACATTGGGTTGGTCTTGATGGCCAACAATCTGAAGAAATATGCAAAAAACAAGGTAATAAAATAAGAGAACTTACAAATTCTTTGACAGAAAATGTAGGTTCTCTTTTATTTTAGAATCCAGGACCTTTTGTCCCAGCCTCTTTTTGTGAATACTTTTATCTGGAAATTATTATTTGTGTTTTTAACAAATATAAAAATGGATTTGAGAATAAAAAGTGTATTTATATATAGAGTCACTTTATAAAAATTGAGCTGATGATAATGGAAAATAATACAATGTAAAGAGGTGTCTATATGAAAAATCGTTTAATAGAATTAAAGGAAATTTATAGATATATACAAGATAACAAAATAAAATCTCTAATATTAGTCGCCTCAGTTGGTACTCTTTTAATTTCAATACTTCATAATAATCAAGGCTTTTCTGCATCTGATGATTTGTTGATAGATAAAGTGGTTGGTGTAGAGTACATGGAAGGCGATACAGAATTTAAAACCATCGAAGAATCGTCTTTGATACAAGAAGTTAATGATGCACCCGAAGTTATTTATGTCGATGTAAAAGGCGCAGTAAATCAGCCCAACATGTATTCGTTTCCGATTGGAAGTCGCGTTTATGATGCGATTGAAGCAGCAGGTGGTTTCACAATGAATGCCGCTTCTGATACTGTGAATCAAGCTGTGTTATTGGAAGATCAGATGTTACTACACATATACACTCATGAAGAAGTTGAAGCAAGGCAAGAGCAAGATCTGTTAAAAATGGATGGAAATCACTTTATACCATCGGCTATCGATGACAGTGAAGATTCAACTTTTGTAAACATTAATATAGCTGATGAAGCACAATTAATGACACTTCCTAATATTGGATCAAAGAAAGCAGAAGCGATTATTAAATATCGGCAAGATTATGGAAGTTTTATTGTCATTGAGGATATTATGAATGTCTCAGGTATTGGAGAAAAGACATTTGAAGGTTTAAAAGATTACATTAATGTTGGCCCATGATTAAACAATATCTAAATTACATGAACTTTCACTGGCTGTTTTTATTTAGCTATACTTATGTTCTATTACAACTCTTATTTCACTACAATCATTGGACTTTATTGGTTTTGCTTATAATCGTTTTTCGAATGATAAAGTTGAACAATTATCCAGTGATTATTACGACAATGGTTACATCATTACTTATTCTTTGTGTATTTAGCCTACAACAATCAGAGCAAAAATATATTGAACAACTTCCAATTGAAGAACAGGAAATGATTTTTCAAATAGAATCTGATCCATTAGATATAGAAATTGATGAAAGTATGATTAGTGGTCAAGGGAAGGCCACGCTAATTGTTGAAGATAAAGTGATTCAATTCAAAGTAGATTATGTTCAATGGTTAGATAATGAATCGATAGTTAATAGCCAACAATTAATTGAAGAGCCGATATGGAAGGTGAAAGGGAAATTTATCAAACCCAATTCAGCCAGAAATTTCCATGTCTTTGATTATAAAGAATTTTTAAAATCAAAAAATATTATATGGCAACTTGAGATTAAAGACATAGAACGCACAAGTTCAGTAACTCAACTTAGTCATCGTATCAGTCAATTTCGTTTTAAATTACTTAAGTTTTTCCGTGATTATGACCAAAATGAATGGGCTGCTTTACATAACAAATTATTGTTGAATCTTGATTCGAAGCATTATAAAGAAATTAAAGGTAATTTTTTATCGCTCGGAGTTGCTCACTACTTTGCTATTTCTGGTTTTCATATATTTTATATTAGGAGAATGCTAAGAAATACTTTATTACGTTTAGGTATGACGACCGAACTTAGTGATATAGTCGTTTCATTATTTTTGTTTGTGTATCTATGGTTAGTCAGGTGGCCGGTCGGTGTGATTAGAGTACTATTCATGAAACATCTAGATGATTTGTTTAATTTTATAGGTCAACCGATGTCGACGATTGACCGATTATCTTTTTCAGCTGTTATATTATTGATTGTCAATCCCTTATATTCTCTCTTTAGGATTTACACTTAGCTATAGCCTAACATTAGTAGTTGTATTGTATGGTCAGGAAACTAGTGGGAAGGGGGAATTACATCAAGCTTTTGAGCTAACTTTGGCATGTTTATTATTCTCATGGCCGATAATTATTCAAACATCGTTTGATTGGAATATAGGACAAATGTTCTTCATCATATTTTTTTCAGTCATCTTTAATTATCTAATTATGCCCCTAATATTTTTTACTACACTTTGTATGTTAATAAAACCCATAGGCTTTGAATGGGCTATGAATCTGCTAAATATTGTTATTCGTTGGTTTAACCAATGGAATGATTCTACCGAATTGGTTCATTTTTTCAAACTAACTATTGGTTATCTTGACGTACCTATATTTATAGGATTGATTATAACTGCTATTTTATTTATCACGTTTATTTCAAATAGTTGGTACAAGGCGTATTTAACGACAACCATTGTTTATGTCTTTTTTATTTTATGTTTACCATACCTAGATATGGCTAATTCAGTGACGGTTATCGATGTTGACCAAGGGGATGCCATTTTATATAGTTTGCCATTTAATCAAGGTCATTGGCTTATAGACACAGGAGGTAGAGCTAATTGGGCGAGTGAACAAGAGAGTGTTATAGATGACCAATTTGCAAAAAAGAATATCTTACCTGCATTAAAATCTTTAGGGGTCAATCAATTAGAAGGTGTTATCTTAACACATCCTGATATTGATCATATAGGTAACTTAGTCAGTCTGAGTCAAGAAGTTCACATAAATGAGCTTTGGATGAGTCAATATACTTTTAATTCAGAAATTATCAACGAGATAAAAGGTAATATAAAGGTTGGAACCATTAAAGTATTAAATTCAGGTGAAGAATATAATTTAAAAGATGGATTAATTCGAATTTTTAGTATGGATAAACAAAGTATGGCATATTCATCTAGCGAATCCAATGATCGTTCGCTCATAGTATACTTACAATTAGGGAATTTAAATTTCTTATCTTTAGGGGATATAAGTAAAGAAATTGAAGTTCAAATGATAAATGATTATAAGCATTTGGAACCAGATATTATTAAATTAGCCCATCATGGGAGTGATACAAGTACTTCTAGGGAATTACTATCATATTATCAACCAAAATTAGCAGTTAATTCAGCTGGTGTTGATAATCGTTATGGGCATCCTCATGCTTCTGTTGTGGAATCTCTGAAAGAATTCCAAATACCATTGCTATCTACGCATGAAAGTGGTGCAATTAGAATTTCATATCATCGTTTATGGGGGTATCGCGTTGAAACAGTCATCCAATAAACAAGATGAAGGTGTCACGAATCTTTACATAAAATTTACTAGAGATTTATAAAAAAATGATTGCTATGCCTTTAAAATTAGTTATAATTTATTTTGTTTGAACACTGTATTAAAGGAGGCTGTTATGAAATTCCAATCACATAAAATAGATGTACGTTTAGCTGAAATTAAAGATGCTCAACGTGTTAAAGAAATAATTACACCCTATATAGAAGGCACGGTTTTAAACCTAGAAGAAATAGTAGGGCCTCTTGAGTATTATGAACAACTGATATTAGAATCGACGTCTCAGTTGCCATTTTTTGTTGCAGAGTACAACAATGAAGTCGTGGGTTTTGTTTATGTGAGTGAACTGTCATATATGTTAAATCTAACAAATACATGCGCTTTAAGTATATACGTTGCTAATGATGCATCAGTAAAGGGCGTGGGTAAAAGTCTTTTATCGAAGTTAGAAGAAGCTTTGTCTCGTGCAGGAGTCCAACAAATTATAGCTAACATTGTTACAACTAATATTAAAAGTATTCAGTTTCATAAACGGAATGGTTTCCAATTGTTGAGTACATTTCCTCAGGCTGGTTATAAGTTTGGGCAGTGGCATGATGTACAGTGGTTTGGCAAAAAGTTAGATGTGAATAATCATATTCAAACTGAATCTACTGAAGCATCTTTACTATCTTTAGTGAATTAGCTTTAAATTTTCAGAAAAATCATTGTAATTTTGTATACTTAATATATATAATAATTAAGAGGATAAATTACATAGGAGGTCTTTTTGAAAGTGAAAAGAAGTTTGCAAGGGTTATTAATAGGTTCAATGAGTTTAAGCATATTATTGCCATTAACTAATGTAAATGCTCAAGAAGTTGATTCTGATATTGAGCGTATTGAATTTAGTTATGAAGCTAATGAAGAGGATTTAGATGATACTCAATCAATTAGGGCTGATGGAATCGGAAAGGCATGGACGGACTATTCAACTTATGCTAAACCGAATGAAGATGGCTTTGCTTATTATATGTATAATGATCCAGATATCTCTTCTGAAATTTTCCCTTTAGACGAGAATAGTTCATCTGATGTTTTGCTTTTTACTTTTGACGATGCACCACAAGAGCCTGAGAGTCATGTTCTTGAAATGGCGCAAGTGATGAAGGAAAAAGATGTGAATGCCATATTTTTAGTGAACGGAATGTATTTGCAGTCTGAATACGGACGTGAATTAACGCGAAAAATTCATGAGATGGGGTTTGAGATTGGTAATCATACTCAAACACATCCAAATTTGAGAGAATTAACATATGAGCAACAATATGAGGAATTATACGCAACAAATCAATTAATCGAGGAAATCACAGGTTCTCCAGTTAGATGGTTTCGACCACCCTTTGGATTATTTAATATGGATACAATATTAATTTGTAATGAATTGGGCATGCAGCTCATGACTTGGTCATTTGGTTATGACTGGATGGATGAGTATTTATCAGGTCCAGAATTAGCTCATGTTTCATTAAACAACGAATATATTCGTTCGGGTGCTAATATTTTGATGCATGACCGTTCTTGGACTAGGGATGCCTTAGCTACAATGATTGATGGTTATCGAGAGATGGGTTACCATATTGTGGATCCGTACTTAATTCAATCACAGGAGAACTCAACGGTTCCACTGAATTAAGATTAAAATATAAAATTAATATGAGAAATTAATTAATAATTATTGACATATTCTTATGGACTTGTTATTATGTGGATAACAAATAAACAAGTGAGAGGGATTAACATGGAATTAAGAACAAATATTTTATTAAACTTATCATTTAATAGCGTCGTCGTGGTCGTTTAATACGATCTATGATGAGGCATATTTGTTCGGCCCGCATAGATTTTCAAATTCTAATGCGGGAATATATTCAATAATTCGTACTATTATTTTTATATGATAGGACGGTTTATTAACCACAAGTATAGACCTGGGTTAGATTTTGAATCTGACTCAGGTCTATTTTGTTAATAAAATATAGGAGATGTTTATTATGAAACTTAGAAAATATGCGATCACATTATTATCAGGAATTGTTTTAACACAAGCAAGTCTTGGTACAGCAATCAGTTATGCCCAAGATAATATTATTATTGGTGGAAACTTAGAATTAACAGGTAACGCAGCAGCTTATGGCTCTCCGGCTGCAGACTCAATGAATTTATTTATTGAACAAATCAATGAAGCTGGTGGGATTTTAGACGGACAAATGCTAGAAGCACAAATTATTGATAATCAGTCTGACTTAACGGAATCAGCTTCCATTGCGACGCGTTTAGCTGATAGTGAGGCCATTGGAATTATTGGACCAACTGCTACAGGTGTATCAAAAGCAGCCATACCTATTACGAATGAAGCGGGGGTTCCGAACATTTTTGCTGCAACAACAGGAGATGGGCTAACGTTAGCAGACGATGGCTCATTGTTAGAGTATATTTTCCGTGTATGTTTTGAAGATTCTTACCAAGGATTGGCTGCAGGTAACTATACTGCTCAAGAATTAGGTTTTACTAAAGCGATTATTATTACAGATCAAGCATTGGATTATTCATTAGCCTTAGCTGATTCATTCACTGAAACTTTCAAAGAAAACGATGGAGAAATTATTGAAACTCAGTCGTACCAATCAGGAGATACTGATTTTACTGCATTATTAACTTCTTTAATTGGTAAAGACTTTGATATTTTGTATATTCCAGGATACTATACAGAAACAGGATTAATTATTAAACAAGCTCGTGAGATGGGGATTACACAACCTATTATGGGTGGAGATGGATACCATAGTGATATTTTAGTGGAGTTAGCAGGAGTTTCAAATGCCAATGATATTTATTTCACTACACATTTCTCTGAAAAATCAGACGATCCCAAAGTTCAAGAATTTTTAACAGCTTATGAAGAGAAGTACGGACGTTCAGCAGATACGTTCTCAGCATTAGGATATGATGCGATTGCATTATTAGTAGATGCTATTGAAAGAGCTGGATCAACTGAAAGAGAAGCGATTCGTCAAGCATTAGAATAAACTAAAGACTTTGAAGGAATAACTGGAACTTTCTCAATGGACGAAAACCATAATCCAACCAAATCAGCTTTAATGTTAACTTTACAAAATGGTGAAATCGTTGAAATGGCTGAAGCGTCAGCAGAATAATTTTGTTTATACATACCTCTCACTTTGAAGTGAAAGGTATGTATTTTTGTTTTTATCTGATATGATATATAGGTAATCTAAAAGTAGGAGAATAATATGAATTACAAATTTCCAGTGACTTTTTATTTAAAACTTATATTTATTATAGCAGTTTTATTGTTTGCTTATTTAAATAATCAATCATTTATCCAAGAAACTATGGCAGATGAAACTCTGGGTTTTCAAGAATCTGTGACTTCAATTATGAGAGAGGTCATGGATATTACAAATAAATTACAAAGCAGACAATTAGATACTGAATATATTTCTAATTATGCTGAACCGGGAAATATAACCCCTTATGAAATAAATGAACAAGTAAAAGTTACGGAGAACTATCAAGTAGCAACACAAAAAGCAACAGAATTTAACCAAGCAATAGATATGTATGCGTTAAATGATGCTTTAATTCACAAAGTGAACTACATGCGGTCAAACCTAGCTTGGGAGCCAATTACTGTTGGTTACCATTTAGAGGAAGGTGCTAACGCTCGGGTCAAAGAATTGACTGAGAATCAATATTTAAGCTCCTTGACAATAGATGGGCAAGATTTTAGATCTCACTTTTATCAAATTTCAGAACCGCAATATAGGTTGGGTGAGAATTTATATGAGTTATACATTTCAGCTGGAGATATTCATCTAAGTACATGGAAAAATCCTAAAATATTTGCTGATTATTTGTATGAGGTGTTTTCAGAAGCTATTTCTTTATCTAATTACGATGTTTATTCCAGTCAGTATATTGCTGTAAGAGCAGAAGCGACGGATTACAATGTAGATGAATCGCCGTATATAAGATTAGTTGTATCTCTAGTATCAGATACGATGGAGGAATAAGATTATTATGAAAAAGAGTTTCACTACAACCCTTGTAACCTTATCCGCATTAACAGGTGGATTGATGTTCTATGATTGGCAATATCGAAAGAAACATTTTTGGAAAGCACAGTCGAATACCGAATTGATATTAGATGAACTTTCAATCGAGGTTAAACCAGATATAAACTGGATTACGGAATTCACGATAAGTGAACAGATGAATCATGAGGCAATTCCTTACATTAATCAGTTTATGCATGAAGGAAAAGTTAACCATAAAAATTATTCACTTCATTATTTATTGATGCTTAAAGATAAATCCAAACCAACCATTGTCATCGTCCATGGTTTAAATGAATTTAAGGAAAAATACTTTGAGTTGGCTTATTACTTATTACAAAATGACTATAATGTATTGATTTTTGACCAACGCGATCACGGTCAATCTCGCCAAGACTTAAGCTCACAATTGATTGATACTATAGAGTTTGACGATTATATAGAAGATCTAAAAATACTTGTTGAATATATTAGGGTTCAATACGCATTAACTGCAAGTTTTTTCGCATTAGGCCATTCAATGGGTGGAGCAGTTCTTATGGGGTTTATACAGAAGTATCCTAATGTTTTTGAATGTGCGGTTTTAACTTCACCGATGCTAACAATAAATACTTCTCCTTATCCACAATCACTGACTTATTTATTGTCGAGATTGGCAAAGCGGTTATCACTTTCTAATCGCCCCATACCTTCTAATGCAAGTGAAAAGGTTTTTCCTAAGACGGAAGAGTTCTCAAACATCCAAAGCGATTCACCATTAACCAACAGCGAGGCTAGACGTAAATATAGTGCTAATATTAATAAAAAAGTAAATCAAATGATTACTACGGATGTAACGCTTAATTGGTTGAATACATCGATGAAATATCTTAATGAAATTAATCAATCGAAGAATTTAGTAGCGGTATCGCTTCCTATTCTACTATTTAAATCTTCCGATGATTCGATTGTAGATTCGATGGGAATTGACAAAGCAGCCGAACTGCTAGCTAACTCACGGCTGATAACCGTTAACGATGCAGGTCATGAATTATATCAAGAAATCAATGCCATTTTAAGACCATATGTAAGCTTGATTATTGATTTCTTTAATCAATATCGGTGAGACATAATTGAATATACAAAAAACCAACTATTTATTATAGTAGCAACAGTAGGACTAGAAAGTAAACGAAGTCCAATAAGTTTGTTGTCTTATAATAAATAGTTGGTTTTATTATTTGATTGATTAATGATTCTTAATTGAAATAGATCGTTATCTTACATCACTTCAAAACCAACAATCATTCCATCATGTTCAGCATAATAACTACATAAACCACTAGCTGCTCGTGTAGCTATCGAAGCAGTTGGATATTCAGTCTTGATTTCTTTGATGAAGTCATTTGCTAAATCAATATTCATCACATGGTTAATTTCAATCTTTCCGCCATTATATCCTTTTGTCTTGAGTTCATTGATCAGTGTTTTTAAAGCACGTTTTTGTCCTTTTGACTTATGAGCCAACTGGATTGTTCCTTCAGGAGTACGATTACCAATTAAGCGTATACCTAAAAAGCCAATCATCTGTCCTACAAGCTTAGAAACACGACCGTTCCTTACTAGGTTCTCAACAGATTCTAATAAGAAGGCAGTATCAATTGTCTCATGGTATTTTTCTAGCTTTTGTACAACTTCATCAAACTCAATATCTTGATTGATAAGTTCTAAAGCTTTTTTAACTAATAAGTCTATTTCTGCACCTGCTGAACGACTATTATATATATAGATGTTTGTATCTGGATTAGATTGTAATGCAATATCTTTTCCTAAAGAGGCACTATTATAACTACCTGATAGTTCAGAAGATAAAGTAAAACATATAATGTTTTCTGCATCAGCGAACCGATTAGCATATACTTCGGGTGAAGGACAGGCACTCGATGTTGTCTTATCGGTTGTTTTAAGCGTATTTAAGAATGCTTTAACATCCAAATCAGGACTATCAACGTAGACATCCTTTCCGATATTAATCATTAGTGGAACAATTTCAAATTGTATATCTTGGTTATTAGTTTCTAATTCACGAATTGACGAACCAGAATCAGTAACGATTTTCCATTTAATCACGTTTATCACCTCTTATTTACGTTATTATTAGTATAATGTATAAATGTCGTTTTTTCAATTCAGGTAACTTATAGGACACATTTGTGAGGAGTTTTATAAAAAAATCATATGATATATATAATTTCATAAAAGCTGTTAGTATTTGGATTGTAAACCTCTTCATTAATATGTACAATGAACCTAGAATAACATCAAGTTAGAAAGGGTGTGTCCTATGTTTATTGGTAGATTAAACTTATCCAATGCATTAACATTATTCAGCTTATTTTTTGGATCCGTTGGTGTTGGGTTCTCTTTTATAGGCGAGTCACAATATACGGTTATTTCTTTAATTATTGCTTCAATTGGTTATATCTTCAGTTATCGCTTCGAAATTATGTTCGAGAGAGAAGATGTTGATATATCATTTGGGATAGAATTAGATGCTTTTAGTAAGTCAGTCGTCTATGGCTTACTTCCTGCTAGCTTACTTGTTTCCTTATCTTTCGGTTCAGTATTTTCAGTCATCGTCTCGGCTTTCTATATATTAACGGTAATTATACGGTTAGCATATTATAATCAAGCCATAGAATTTCAAGATGAAACTGAAGAAGGTAAGACGAAGGGGTTAGGCTTAGAAGCAAGCTCATTAGTAATTCCTATCATTTGTTTATCGGGCTACGTAATCCCATTGAATGTATTCCAATACGTATTGGCATTCATTTATATCTTGCTAGGTGTGAGTTACATCGTAGACTATAGCTTACCTAAGCTACCTGAAAAGTGGTTGATCTATGTCATAGCTATTGGAATTATTTTAGTTATTACTTTTATATTTTTAGGTTCTCTTACAACGACATCTATCTAAGACCTTATAAATTCGAACACAATCTTAATGATTGATTCCTTCAGATCAATAGAGAAGAATCATTATAGATTGTTGTTCGTTTTTTTTGTATGATAAGACATATAGCCTGAATAATTCATACTTTTAAATTTCGAGTTGTTTTGGTTGTTATATTCCAATTTCGATTCGTTTTATCGAAATTAAAATGTTTTAATTGATTTTCAAAGCTAAAGAAAAACTTTTTGGTCTCATCCAACGAATTTTGGGCGCACTTCTCCCTGGGCCATTTAAACTGTTTTAAAAAATCAGGTTCTTTAAATGTACTGCCGAATCCTTTGGATTTGCCTGAATACGGCATAAAACTCTCGCTGATAAACATGGGAACTTGATAGTTTTAAATAGATTTGTCTTGCCGTAGTGACGAGCTTTCCAGCCACTTTAAACAAACGGAGACGTATCGTATTCACTTGAAGTCCTTTTAATTTTGGTTCAAAACATATGGTACGTAAGAAATTAACTAAATTGTATGACAACAGACTAATCATCATCCGTGCCTCGTTTTCAAGGAATTCTGGACTATCTGTTTTATCGAAAAAGAAGCTGTTTTTGGCTTCTTTAATATAATTTTCCATGGTGCCGCGTTTATTATATGTTTCAAACACTCTTTTAGCCGAGATGTTTTCTGAGAAATTCGTGACAATAAAAGAATGCTTAAAAAGTAGTTCACTTACTTCTCGAGTCGAACGGATACAGACACGTCGAGACTTCGTCCAAGAGGCTGCTTGGTATAAAACCGAGTGATAATAGACCTCTTTTTCATCCCATGGATGATCATTATCATAGAACACAAATTCTTCAGCTAAGCGATACAAATTTCTATTGGCCTTTAGCCGAATGACATAATGATTTTCGTATAATTCACATAAATCGTAAATATCCGGTGTCGCGAATCCACTATCTCCACGAACGAGAATATCGGTGGTTGGAATCGCTTGGTTATAATGCTCCAATAACGGTTTAAGAAATTCTTTGACCCCTTTAGAAGTATATTGGTTACCTGAACGAAGTTTAGCTTTTAAAAAATCACCGGTTAACCCATCAAATGCCACTAAAGGGTGATAGCCATTTGTTCCATAGTGGGCGTTGTAAGCTGTTTGTTCTTGATTACCGAATGTATCGGAATGGGTAGAATCTAAATCGATAATCAGGTTTGTATCGTTTCGAAGTAGACGAGCTTTGTCAATTAACGCTTGATTGAATACTTGAAGTGTGTCAATTGTTTCGCCTACTACACGATCATAAAGTCGAGAGATTGATGATTGAGAAGCCAACGGCTCATCGGTTGAGAACGTCTGTAATACAGGATCGTGTTGTAAAAAATTTGCAGCAGAATCCGTATTATAACCACCTATAATTTGCAGTATTAACTGTTTTAAAATCTTATGATTCGTGTGCTTCCAATATTTACGACTATCATTAAATGTAACAATGTCTTCAGAGAGCAGAGTAAATTGGAAAGCATCCATTAATTCATCAATTAGGACTAAACCAGAATCACTTGATAAACGACCACCATCATGAGAAACGATTAAATTATTGTTGAATTTTACGGCATTCTTTTGTAAAGTAACCATTGAGAGAACTCCTTTCTATTGGTTGTTTGTTGTGAATTAACGATATCAGAAAGGGGTTCTTTTTTCATCACCTAATGGGTGATGAAGCAAAAGAATATAAATACTATAACATCAGCATTAACTAACATTTTTAGAAAAACTATGAATTATTCAGGATATAGATAAAATTCTTAAAGAAGGTGTGAATGTGCGATTACGAATCTTACATACGAATGATTTACATGGTCACTTAGAACATTGGCCTCTATTAAGTGCATATATTAGAGAAGCACAAGATATAGCCGCAGCTAAAAATGAACCCATATTGACCGTAGATATTGGAGATGCAATGGACTCGGTACATCCATTAGTAGAAGCGACGTATGGTAAAATCATTGTAGATTTGTTTAATGAAGCTCATTATGATGTGGTAACTATTGGTAATAATGAAGGGCTGAATTTCTCTAAAGAAAGATTAAGTGAGTTATATTCTGGAGCGAATTACGATGTAACAGTTGGAAACTTATTAGATTCACAAACACAATCAATACCAGATTACGCAAGTAAAATCGCCTACAAAGAATTTGAAGGAAAGACTGTTGCACTAGTTGGCCTTACTGCTCCGTATGCTACTTATGGATTAAATGGCTATATCATTCAAAATCCAATTGAGGCTATTCAAGGAATATTATTAGATATCAAGCAAAAGGATGTAGATCTAATCATTTTGTTGTCACACCTTGGTATTGAAACCGACCGTTATATTGCGAACTTGTTCCCAGAGATAAAATTAATTATTGGTGCTCATACCCACCATGTTTTTATCCATGGTGAATGGGAGAACCAAAGTTTATTAGCAGCGTCGGGCAAATTTGGTAATTATTTAGGGGACATCGAACTATATTTCGAAGAAGAGAATAACGACTGGCAATTCAATGCTAAAGTGATTACTATTGACCAACTCAGTGATATGTATCAATTACCAAAAGAGTCAACTCAATACTATCTTGAAGGAATTGGTGAATTAAAAGAACGTTTAGTTGCGCTCTTACCCTATACTTTTTCAGCATTAAAAGCACATGGCGACAAATCTTTTATGCAGATGGCTTTGGAGGCAATTTCAGATGAAGCCGATGTAGACTATGCTATACTAAACTCTGGACTTTTCTTAAGAGATTTAGAAGAGGGAATTCTGTCTGAGAAGGAGTTACACGAAGCATTACCACATCCTATGCATTTAGCCAAAGTAACCTTAAAGGGTTGTTATTTAAAAGAAATGTTATATGATATGCAAAGTCAACAGGAAGATTTACGTTATAAATTAATTAGCGGTTTAGGCTTTAGAGGGAAAGTATTTGGTGAACTTGTATATAAAGGATTATCCTATAATGAGACAAGTAATCAGTGGTTAGCAAAAGGTCAAGCTATTGATGATAATTCTTCATATACCTTTGTAACTGTTGATCACTTATGGTTCTTGCCATTCTTTCCGATGATAGACCTGCATGGAAATCCTCAATTAATTTTCCCTGACTTTATCAGACATAGCGTGAGAAATTATTTACAAAAAAAACACCCTATAGGAGGGAGCGAAATTAATGGATAAAACTAATTCAATGTCTAACCAACTTGAATCTATCTTAGATGATATTATTCAAGGGGAAGAGTTAGATGATAAAGGTATTGTGGCAATTGATACTGAAAGATTACAAATTAAAACTCAAGAATATAAAGTCGTAGTAAACTATCGGGAAGGTTTCCAATTAGAAGAATTTAAAAATCGTTATCAAGAATTTTTTGAGAAATTTGATTTTATTGTTGGTGACTGGGCGAGTGATATGTTAAGGCTTCGTGGTTTCTATCAGATTGGAACCCGTAAGGTTCCAAGAGACCAGCAGATTGATTTCTTAGATGATTACTTGAAAGAATATTGTAATTTTGGTGCTGCATACTTTGTTCTAGGTAAGGTAGAAGCATTAGATAAATACCAAAAAATGAAAAAAAGACTAGTAAGCTGCAAGCATTTAACAAAACATTACAAGTGAAAAAACCAAGAAAAACGAATGTATCAACAACAAATCAATCAAAAAAATCTAGACAAAGCGATGGAACGATGCCGGTAGACAAGAGACAAAGTTTCAAAAAGACTTTTAAAGATAAGACGAAAGCAAATCATGCTAAACGCACTACAAAAAAAGTCTCTAAGGAGCACAAATTTGTAATTAAGAAGGTGAAACAATCCTAATGAAACAATACAAAGGCTATTTGGTTGATTTAGATGGAACAACCTACAAGGGGAAAGAACGAATTCCTGAGGCAGAATTGTTCATATGTGAATTAATTAACCGAGGTATCCCATTTAAAATTGTTACTAATAATGCAACAAAGTCAGTAGAAGAAATCACAGATAACTTAAATAACTACTATAATATTCCTGTAGAACAATCACACATTTATACTTCGATTATCGCCATGGGTGATTATCTATTGGAACATCATGAGGGTGAGAATATCTTTGTCGTAGGGGAAAAGGCACTAATTGATTATCTTAAAAAGATTGGATTTACAATCAATTCGGATGAGAAAATTGATGTCGTTGTTCAAGGACTTGATAGAGAGGTTGAATATAATAAACTTACGACGGCAGTCAGAGCGATATTAAATGGTGCTGAATACTTAGTAACCAATACAGATCGGTTAATTCCTACTGAAAATGGATTTATTCCTAGTTCTGGTGCAATTACATCATTTATTGAATTTGCAACAAGAACTAAACCAACAGTTATGGGGAAACCAAACCAACCTATCATGCAAGGAGCAATTGAAAGATTAGGGCTGGATCATTCAGAAGTTTTAATGATTGGTGATAATTATGATACTGATATATTAGCGGGTATTAATTTAGGTATTGATACTTTACTTGTACTGACAGGAATTACTCGAAGAGAAGATATCAAGCACATTACAAAACAGCCAAGCTATATTGTAGATTCATTAAGCGATTGGATGGAAAAGTTATGAATGTTTTGATGCGCGGTCTTAGCGGGCTAATTTTTCTTCTGTTCAGTTTAAGTTTTGCGATTACAATAACGATTTTCGTCTCACCGTTAGTATATAATTTAGTTATTCAATGGTTTAATTTAGAGCAACTATCTGGTCTAACAAGCGAAGAACTCATGATTAATTATCAAGTGATTATGAATTACTTAATTAATCCTAAAGTGGATCAGCTCCAGATGCCGTTTTTCAGTATGTCTGAGGGTGGGAGAATCCATTTTGAAGAAACTAAAGTTTTGTTTTTTATTAATTTTGTAATTACTGGAGTATTATTGGCTGTAGTGATTTATATGGTATATAAGATAAGAACGAATAATCTTCAGTTATATATGCAAACGTCATTTTATATTAATTTAGCATTTCCACTGATTTTATTATTTTTTATTTTTGTCGCTTTTGATCAATTATTTATATTATTCCACCGCTTTTTATTTAATAATGAACTGTGGTTGTTCAACCCATTAACAGATCCAGTGATTACTGTGCTTCCTCAAAATTTATTCATGATATTATTCATATTGGCACTTTTAATTTATGAGTTGATTGTGCTGGTAATGAGAATGGTTGTTAATTGGAGGAATTTATAAGAAATGATATAAATACATCAAGACTAAGACCCGTACGTTAATCTAACGTACGGGTCTTAGTAATTTATCACGCTTTATCACGTGTATCTTCATAAGAGGACTTAGGACTTGGGTTTTCAGAGACTTCATCTAGTTGAGGTTGTGAATGAGCTATTCGACTCGCTGCTGCTGCAGCTAATGCACCAACAACATCATCAATGAACGTGTTACAATGTTTTCCTTTGGTGTCATTTAACTTTCCGATTATTCCTGGCTTAACTTTATCAACATGACCAAAGTTTGTTAACCCAATGGAACCATAAACGTTAACAATTGACAGGACTAATATTTCATCAATACCATATAAACCTTCATCTCGCATTAATAAATCATTGAGAAGTGGCGAGAATAATTCTTTCTCAGCTGCGATATCAATTTCAATTCCAGTTATAACAGCATTTTGAACTTCACGTTTTTTCATTACTGCGATAACATTCTCTAGACAAAAATCTTTAGTTAAATTTGGGACATAATCTTTTTGTAAGTCATAGACTATCTCAGCAATATCCTCTAAACGGACACCACGTTCATTTAATAGTCTATGTGCTTGATTTTCTAATCTACTTTGTTTAATAAATTGTTCATTTTGAATCATATTAGTAATCTCCTTAAAATAAATCTGAACTGTGAATAGGTGGGTTAACATTGGTTGGATCGATTCTTAATAAAGCATTATTAACTACTTTAGGGGCTTCACCGAAGCCGGTTGCTATTATTCTTACTTTACCTTCGTAGCTGGCAATATCTCCTACAGCAAAGATGCCCTCAATATTCGTTTCATTTTGTGAATCAACTTCAATCGCGTTCCTAACAATATTGAAGCCCCAATTTCTAACTTCACCTATACTAGAGGTAAAACCATAGCTAACTATGAAGTCATCAATTTCTAATGTTAATTCGTCATTGGACTTTATTTTTTTTAGTGTGATGGATTCAATGTGAGAATCATTCCCGTTTAATCTTTCAGGAATATATGGGGTTAAGATTTCAACGTTAGAATTTTTAAGTTGTTCAACACTACTTTCCACCGCTCTAAATTTATCCCGACGATGGATTAATGACACTTTATTAGCTAATGGCTCTAAAGCTAATGCCCAATCCACTGCAGAATCTCCACCACCACATATGGCAATGTTTCTTCCAGTGTACTGTTCGATATTATTAACATAATAGTGTAGATTTGAGTTTTCATATTTATCTGCTTGGTCTAGTTTTAGTTTACGAGGGGTGAAAGCTCCGTTACCTATAGCCAAGATAATTGTTTTAGAATAATGTGTTCTCAGATTAGTTTTGATCACAAAATAACTTTCTCCATCTTCAGATATATGTTTTTCGGCTGTTAACACTTCTTCACCTAGATTAATCGTTGTATTGAATCGTTTCAATTGGTTTACCAAATTCCGTTCTAATTCGTCACCTTTGATTTCAGGGAAAGCTGGAATATCATAAATATTTTTCTCAGCATATAGATGAGCGGGCTGGCCACCTAAAGACTCCAAACTTTCAATAATTTTGGTTTTAGCATTACGTAAACCAGCATAAAAAGCTGTAAATACCCCAACAGGGCCGCCTCCTACTATTGTAATATCATATAATTTATCATTAAAATCCAAACAAGTTCACTTCCTAATTAATATTCTACTTACTACTATAGTAGTATAAATCTCAAAACAATTGCGACTAATCCGCCTGTTAATGTGCCGACAATGACTTCACTTGGTTTATGACCAAGATAACGATTGATAATCATATTATCGTAATCTTCTATATTATAGTTCAATATACCTGGATTATCTTCGTTTTCTCTATAGGATGATTGAGTGTCATTCAACGTCGTTTCACTAATGTGTTTACGAGCAAGTTTATCAAGAACAATACCTTGCTCTCCACTTTGTCGCCTTACTCCCATTGAATCAAACATAATTATAATTGCAAAAACAGTTGAAATTGCAACATAGGGTGAGCTAAAGCCATGCTCAAGAATTAATGCAGTGGTTAAACTACTCACTGCAGCTGAATGAGAACTAGGCATACCACCGGTAGAGGTTATTAAATTGATGCGTGCATTTTTTCGATTTGTTATAAAAGCAATAGGATACTTTATTACTTGTACAAACATGATTGAAACAATTGAAGCAATTAAAGGAAAATTCATAGTCAACCAACCTTCGTATAAAATTTTATAATACAGTACAGTTATATTATAAACATTGAGATAAGCTCAATGTGCTAAATTCATAATATCAAAAAACTTATGCTTTAACTATTAAAATATTTGTTAAACTATGTGATCTGTTTTAGTATATAATGTATCTAGTAATATTATTTATAAGGAGGCGTTTATTGTTTTGGTTAAATTTCCACAATTAAACAAAGAAGAATTAAAAGTGAATGCTGTAATGCATACGACAAAAGGAGATATTGAGTTAGCGCTCTTTCCCGAGGTAGCTCCTAAGGCCGTGAATAATTTCATCGAATTATCTAAACAAGGTTATTATGACGGCATTATTTTCCATAGAGTCATTAAAGACTTCATGATTCAAGGTGGTGACCCAACAGGAACAGGTATGGGGGGTGAGAGTATCTATGGTGAATCATTTGAAGATGAATTTTCACTAGATGTGTTTAATCTATATGGGGCACTTTCAATGGCTAATGCAGGACCTTCTACTAACGGAAGTCAGTTCTTTATCGTAACAGCTCCAACCGTTCCGGCACAAATGCTTGGACAGTTGACTGAAGCAGGTTTCCCTGAAGAGATTATTGAAGCTTATTCTGAATTTGGTGGAACACCATGGTTAGACCACCGTCATACTGTTTTTGGACATGTTGTTAATGGGATGGATGTTGTTTTAGATATCCAAAATCAAAAAACAGGTGTACAAGATAAACCAGTTGAGGATATTGTTATTACAGGTATAACTATCAATGATTAAATGAATTTACTGTAAAGGTGAGGATAAGTATTGGTTAGAGAATTTCGTGTTGGAGATGTAATTCAGGGCGAAGTAACAGGTATTCAATCCTATGGAGTGTTTGTGAAACTCTCGGATAATGAGCAGGGATTAGTGCACATATCTGAGTGTAAGCATGGATTTGTCACTGAGGTTGATGACTTTGTTAAAGTTGGAGACAAGGTCAAAGTAAAAATTATAGATATAGATGAATATACTAAAAAGATAAGTCTATCTTTTAGAGCACTAAAACACATTAATACCCCCCTTTTCCTGCAAAGATAAAACGTTACCCTAAGAGATATTTACCAAAGATTGGTTTTAAAACTTTGGGTCGTGCAATGCCTTCTTTAATAGAAGATGGTTTAAAACAAATTGAAGATCATCAATCTGAAAAATTAAAAAATAGTGAGGAGATGTAGAAATGACAAATTTATCATTTGATTACTCTAAAGCATTATCGTTTTTTAAAGAACATGAATTAACTCAAATCAGCCCTTATGTGGAGTTGGCTCATAAACAACTACATGAAAAGACCGGAGCTGGAAGTGACTTCTTAGACTGGGTAGAATGGCCAGAAACATACGATAAAGAAGAATACTCAAGAATTAAAGCAGCAGCAGATAAAATTAGATCTGATTCTGAAGTACTTGTTGTGATCGGAATCGGTGGATCATATTTGGGAGCCCGTGCAGCTATTGAGTTCTTAAACGATTCTTTCTATAACATTAAAGCCGGACAAAAAGGAAATCCACAAGTTATTTTTGCAGGGAATAGTATTAGCTCAACTTATCTAAGTGATTTAGTTGATTTGATTGGTGACCGTGATTTTTCAGTGAATATTATTTCTAAGTCTGGTACAACAACTGAACCTTCTATTGCATTCCGTGTGTTCAAGCAATTACTTGATAAGAAATACGGCCATGAAGAAGCAGTTAAAAGAATTTATGCTACTACAGATAAAGCTAAAGGTGCATTGAAATCAGAAGCAGATGCTGAAGGTTATGAAAGTTTCATAATTCCTGATGGCATTGGTGGTCGATTCACAGTGTTAACAGCTGTAGGATTATTACCAATTGCGGTAGCTGGTGGAGATATTGATGAGCTGATGGCGGGTGCTAAAGAAGCAATGGAAGAGTATAGTAACCCTGATATTATGGAAAACGCAGCTTATCAATATGCTGCAATTAGAAACTTCTTCTATAAGAAGGGTAAAACTATCGAGATTCTCGCCAACTATGAACCAGGATTACAATACTTCGCTGAATGGTGGAAGCAGTTATTTGGAGAATCAGAAGGTAAAGATCAAAAAGGAATTTATCCAGCAAGTGCAAACTTCTCAACCGATTTGCATTCTATCGGACAAACTATTCAAGATGGACAACGCAATATCTTTGAAACTGTCATTAAAGTAGATAAACCAAGAAAAGATATTGAGATTCCAGCGTTTGATGAAGACTTAGATGGTTTAGGTTACTTAGAAGGTAAAACGATTGACTTTGTAAATACAAAAGCCTTCCAAGGAACTTTACTAGCCCATACAGATGGGAATGTACCAAATCTAATTGTTAGTATTCCAGCAATGGATGCTAAATCTTTAGGACATTTAATCTACTTCTTTGAAAAAGCTGTCGGAATCTCTGGTTACTTGAATGGGGTAAATCCATTTGACCAACCGGGCGTTGAAGACTACAAACGTAATATGTTTGCTTTATTAGGTAAACCGGGCTTTGAAGACTTAGCAGATGAATTAAACGAACGATTATAATGATAATTATCTATGACATTTTTAGAGCTCCGATAAAGGAGCTCTTTTGTTTTGCATCGATAACGCATATAATTGAAGAAAATGTTGTAATAATAATTCAAAGTATAATAGAATAATGGAAGAATAAAGAAAAAACGAAAGAATTATTAGAAAAAGGTAAAAAGTTGAAAAAGAGTGTTGACACTCTATCGCAACCCATGGTATATTATCACTTGTCGTCACGAGGGCGTTGTCACAATGCTATGGGACGTACATGAAGGTTTACTAAGAATTTATATCTTTTTTACAAAAACTTCAAAAAAGTATTGACGAATTAAAGCGTCGATGATAATATAACATAAGTCGCTACAATAACATATGTAGCGCTTACAACTTGATTGCGTTCCGGTTAAACTTTTTTCAAAAAAGATTTACAAACCAAGTGAACCATGATAGGATATAAAAGTTGTCGAAACACAACCATATCAACCGCGAAAACAAACTTTAAAAAAGTTAAAAATATTGTTGACACAATATGTTCCGGGTGATAAGATAGAGTGGTCGCAAAAAGAGCGACAGTATCGCAAGTGGATAATTAATCAATTCTATCGAATTTGAAAATTATTTTAAAAAGTGGTTGACGAACAATCACGACCGTGATATTCTATAAGAGTTGTTGAAACACAACGACTGCCCTTCAAAAAGAATTCAACAAACTTCAAAAAGAGTGTTGACAGATTCTAAAGGAGGTGCTATACTATAAAGGTTGTCGCTTGAGAGCGCAACAAAAGCTCATTGAAAACTGAACAAAGACAAACACCAAATGTGTAGGGGATTCGTTCAAACGAATCAACCAAGCAATTCGGATACTGGATGATAACCAGTTAAAAAAATCAACAAAGCTAGTTAAGTAAGAGCATACAGCTCAAACAATCTTTTATGAGAGTTTGATCCTGGCTCAGGACGAACGCTGGCGGCGTGCCTAATACATGCAAGTCGAACGCACGGAGAGAGAACTTGTTCTCTCAAAGTGAGTGGCGCACGGGTGAGTAACACGTGGGAAACCTACCCTTCAGCGGGGGATAACCATCGGAAACGATGACTAATACCGCATAGACGACAGAGTCGCATGACTCCATCGGGAAAGACGGCTTCGGCTGTCACTGAAGGATGGTCCCGCGCTGCATTAGCTAGTTGGTAAGGTAACGGCTTACCAAGGCGATGATGCATAGCCGACCTGAGAGGGTGATCGGCCACATTGGGACTGAGACACGGCCCAAACTCCTACGGGAGGCAGCAGTAGGGAATCTTCCGCAATGGACGCAAGTCTGACGGAGCAACGCCGCGTGTGTGAAGAAGGTCTTCGGATCGTAAAGCACTGTTATTAGAGAAGAACACCCTGTAGAGTAACTGTTACAGGATTGACGGTATCTAACCAGAAAGTGACGGCTAACTACGTGCCAGCAGCCGCGGTAATACGTAGGTCACAAGCGTTGTCCGGATTTATTGGGCGTAAAGGGAGCGCAGGTGGTTTGTTAAGTCTGATGTGAAAGCCCACGGCTCAACCGTGGAATTGCATTGGAAACTGGCGAACTTGAGTGCAGAAGAGGAAAGTGGAATTCCATGTGTAGCGGTGAAATGCGTAGATATATGGAGGAACACCAGTGGCGAAGGCGACTTTCTGGTCTGTAACTGACACTGAGGCTCGAAAGCGTGGGGAGCGAACAGGATTAGATACCCTGGTAGTCCACGCCGTAAACGATGAGTGTTAAGTGTTGGAGGGTTTCCACCCTTCAGTGCTGGCGTTAACGCAATAAACACTCCGCCTGGGGAGTACGGCCGCAAGGCTGAAACTCAAAGGAATTGACGGGGACCCGCACAAGCGGTGGAGCATGTGGTTTAATTCGAAGCAACGCGAAGAACCTTACCAGGTCTTGACATCCCTTGCATAGCCTAGAGATAGGTGAAACCCTTCGGGGCAAGGAGACAGGTGGTGCATGGTTGTCGTCAGCTCGTGTCGTGAGATGTTGGGTTAAGTCCCGCAACGAGCGCAACCCTTATCACTAGTTGCCAGCATTCAGTTGGGGACTCTAGTGAGACTGCCGGTGACAAACCGGAGGAAGGTGGGGATGACGTCAAATCATCATGCCCCTTATGACCTGGGCTACACACGTGCTACAATGGATGGTACAGCGAGCAGCGACCCCGCGAGGGCAAGCGAATCTCTCAAAGCCATTCTCAGTTCGGATTGTTCTCTGCAACTCGAGAACATGAAGCCGGAATCGCTAGTAATCGTGGATCAGCACGCCACGGTGAATACGTTCCCGGGTCTTGTACACACCGCCCGTCACACCACGAGAGTTTGTAACACCCGAAGCCGGTGGCCTAACCATTATGGAGGGAGCCGTCGAAGGTGGGATAGATGATTGGGGTGAAGTCGTAACAAGGTAGCCGTATCGGAAGGTGCGGCTGGATCACCTCCTTTCTAAGGAGACTGGACCCTTCACAGTTTGGTTATTGTCTTTGTTTAGTTTTGAGTGAGCTTTCACTCAAGTAGTTCATTGAAAACTGAATATCAACACTTATAGAATGTGTCGATGCGACGCATTGTATAAGAACAATTTTCTTAAAAAGATATAATTTCAAAGAGATTAAATCAAAGAACCGAGAATTGACCGAGTCTGTAGACATACAGAGTAAAGAAAAAGCGCGAGAAATATGTGGTTAAGAAACAAAGGGCGCACGGTGAATGCCTTGGCACTAGGAGCCGATGAAGGACGGAACGAACACCGATATGCTTTGGGGAGCTGTAAGTAAGCTAAGATCCAGAGATTTCCGAATGGGGGAACCCAACAGCTACTGGCTGTTACACGCAAGTGAGGTAGACGCAGAGAACTGAAACATCTAAGTACCTGCAGGAAGAGAAAGAAAGATCGATTCCCTGAGTAGCGGCGAGCGAAACGGGAAGAGCCCAAACCAGTGTGCATGCACACTGGGGTTGTAGGACTCTAACATGGACGGATCAGCGGTAGTCGAATGGCATGGGAAGGCCAGCGGTACAGGGTGAGAGCCCCGTAGACGAAACCAATGATTTACCTAAGAGTATCCTGAGTACGGCGGGACACGCGAAATCCCGTCGGAATCCGCCAGGACCATCTGGCAAGGCTAAATACTCCCTAGTGACCGATAGTGAACAAGTACCGTGAGGGAAAGGTGAAAAGCACCCCGGGAGGGGAGTGAAAGAGTACCTGAAACCGTGTGCTTACAAGTAGTCAGAGCCCGTTAAGGGGTGATGGCGTACCTTTTGTAGAATGGACCGGCGAGTGACGATAGTTGGCAAGGTTAAGTCGAAGAGACGGAGCCGTAGCGAAAGCGAGTCTGAATAGGGCGAAAGTCAGATGTCGTCGACCCGAAACCAAGTGACCTACCCATGTGCAGGTTGAAGGTGCGGTAAGACGCACTGGAGGACCGAACCAGGACATGTTGAAAAATGTTTGGATGACATGTGGGTAGCGGAGAAATTCCAATCGAACTTGGAGATAGCTGGTTCTCTCCGAAATATATTTAGGTATAGCCTCAGAGTGAGAGCGATGGAGGTAGAGCACTGTTTGGACTAGGGGGACGATTGTCTTACTGAATCCAGATAAACTCCGAATGCCATCTGCTTATCTCTGGGAGTCAGACTGCGAGTGATAAGATCCGTAGTCGAAAGGGAAACAGCCCAGACCACCAGCTAAGGTCCCTAAGTATCAGTTAAGTGGAAAAGGATGTGGGGTTGCCCAGACAACTAGGAGGTTGGCTTAGAAGCAGCCATCCTTGAAAGAGTGCGTAATAGCTCACTAGTCGAGTGACCCTGCGCCGAAAATGTACCGGGGCTAAACTGAACACCGAAGCTGTGGACTCAATGTATTGAGTGGTAGGAGAGCGTTCTATGTGCGGCGAAGCAGTACCGTAAGGAGCTGTGGAGCGCATAGAAGTGAGAATGCCGGTATGAGTAGCGCAAGACGGGTGAGAATCCCGTCCACCGAAAGACTAAGGTTTCCTGGGGAAGGCTCGTCCGCCCAGGGTTAGTCGGGACCTAAGCTGAAGCCGATAGGTATAGGCGATGGATAACAGGTAGAGATTCCTGTACTTATGATTGGTGATTGAGTGACGGAGGGACACAGGAGGTGACCTCACGCATCCTGATGGAATAGGATGTCGAAGCAATAAGTCTGAAAGTGAGTCAAATGCTTACTTTTAAGGATGAGTTGTGACCGGGAGCGAACTAAAGTAGCGAAGGTGAGTAATCAAACTGTCGAGAAAAGCTTCTAGCGAATTAATCATAACCCGTACCGCAAACCGACACAGGTAGTCGAGTGGAGAACACTAAGGTGAGCGAGAGAACTCTCGTTAAGGAACTCGGCAAAATGACCCCGTAACTTCGGGAGAAGGGGTGCTGATTTAACGATCAGCCGCAGTGAATAGGCCCAAGCGACTGTTTATCAAAAACACAGGTCTCTGCTAAACCGAAAGGTGACGTATAGGGGCTGACGCCTGCCCGGTGCTGGAAGGTTAAGAGGAGTGCTTAGCGCATGCGAAGGTACGAATTGAAGCCCCAGTAAACGGCGGCCGTAACTATAACGGTCCTAAGGTAGCGAAATTCCTTGTCGGGTAAGTTCCGACCCGCACGAAAGGCGTAACGATTTGGGCACTGTCTCAACGAGAGACTCGGTGAAATTATAGTATCGGTGAAGATGCCGATTACCCGCGACAGGACGGAAAGACCCCATGGAGCTTCACTGCAACTTGATATTGAGTGTTTGTTGGTCATGTACAGGATAGGTAGGAGCCTAAGAACGGTGGACGTCAGTTTACCGGGAGGCGTTGGTGGGATACTACCCTTGATGAATGAACCCTCTAACCCGCGTATAGCATACGGGAGACAGTGTCAGGTGGGCAGTTTGACTGGGGCGGTCGCCTCCTAAACAGTAACGGAGGCGCCCAAAGGTTCCCTCAGAATGGTTGGAAATCATTCGCAGAGTGCAAAGGCATAAGGGAGCTTGACTGCGAGACCTACAAGTCGAGCAGGGACGAAAGTCGGGCTTAGTGATCCGGTGGTACCGTATGGAAGGGCCATCGCTCAACGGATAAAAGCTACCCTGGGGATAACAGGCTTATCTCCCCCAAGAGTTCACATCGACGGGGAGGTTTGGCACCTCGATGTCGGCTCATCGCATCCTGGGGCTGAAGTCGGTCCCAAGGGTTGGGCTGTTCGCCCATTAAAGCGGTACGCGAGCTGGGTTCAGAACGTCGTGAGACAGTTCGGTCCCTATCCGTCGCGGGCGTAGGAAATTTGAGAAGAGCTATCCTTAGTACGAGAGGACCGGGATGGACACACCGCTGGTGTACCAGTTGTTCCGCCAGGAGCATCGCTGGGTAGCTATGTGTGGGATGGATAAGCGCTGAAAGCATCTAAGCGCGAAGCCAGCTTCAAGATGAGATTTCCCATTCTTAGGAAGTAAGACCCCTGAAAGACGATCAGGTAGATAGGCTCGAAGTGGAAGTGCAGTGATGTACGGAGCGGACGAGTACTAATCGGTCGAGGACTTAACCACGAGCAATTCGGAGTTTGAGAATAAGAGAGTGAGTGTTGATATTCAGTTTTGAGTGATCTACGGATAACTCGAATCAACAATGTGTGGTGATGGTAGCAAGAAGGACACACCTGTTCCCATGCCGAACACAGCAGTTAAGCTTCTTAGCGCCGATGGTAGTTGGACCTTTGGTCCTGTGAGAGTAGGTCGTTGCCGCGCATTGTTTTAAAAATATGGAGGATTAGCTCAGCTGGGAGAGCATCTGCCTTACAAGCAGAGGGTCGGCGGTTCGATCCCGTCATCCTCCATCTCTTTTGAGTCGTTAGCTCAGTTGGTAGAGCCATTGAATCTGACTTTTAATCAGAGGGTCACAAGGGTTCGATCCCTGTACGACTCATATCTCGAAAGAGAGAACATGCGGGTGTGGCGGAATCGGTCAGACGCACTAGATTTAGGATCTAGCGCTTTCGGGCGTGGGGGTTCAAGTCCCTTCACCCGCATCTATAACTTAATAAGCCGGCTTAGCTCAGTTGGTAGAGCATCTGATTTGTAATCAGAGGGTCGAGGGTTCAAGTCCTTTAGCCGGCATTCATGCGGAAATAGCTCAGTGGTAGAGCACCACCTTGCCAAGGTGGGGGTCGCGGGTTCGAACCCCGTTTTCCGCTTTGCCAATCATAAAACTTAGGCATTAATTGCCGGGGTGGCGGAACTGGCAGACGCACAGGACTTAAAATCCTGCGGTGAGTGATCACCGTGCCGGTTCGATTCCGGCCCTCGGCATAACACATCAGTGTTAATATAGTTAAATAGTGCAATTTATAATATGCACCCTTGGCTCAACTGGATAGAGTACCTGACTACGAATCAGGCGGTTGCAGGTTCGAATCCTGCAGGGTGCGTTATAAAACGGGAAGTAGCTCAGCTTGGTAGAGCACTTGGTTTGGGACCAAGGGGTCGCAGGTTCGAATCCTGTCTTCCCGATTGATATAACATGGGGGATTAGCTCAGCTGGGAGAGCGCCTGCTTTGCACGCAGGAGGTCAGCGGTTCGATCCCGCTATTCTCCATAATAATATTATATTGGGCGTGTGTAGCTCAGCTGGCTAGAGCGTCCGGTTCATACCCGGGAGGTCATGGGTTCGATCCCCTTCGCCGCTATAGAGGACCTTTAGCTCAGTTGGTTAGAGCAGACGGCTCATAACCGTCCGGTCGTAGGTTCGAGTCCTAGCAAGGTCCATTGTAGGACAAATCATATGTTTTACGGAGGTATTACCCAAGTCCGGCTGAAGGGAACGGTCTTGAAAACCGTCAGGCGTGTAAAAGCGATGCAAGGGTTCGAATCCCTTATCCTCCTTTTCAATAATTATCGCGGGGTGGAGAAGCTGGCATCTCGTCGGGCTCATAACCCGAAGGTCGTAGGTTCGAATCCTACCCCCGCAATTACTTAATAAATCTACTAAGCATATATATTTATTATGCGGGGTGTAGTTTAGTGGTAAAACTACAGCCTTCCAAGCTGTTGTCGCGAGTTCGATTCTCGTCACCCGCTTAGATTTATTAAGGGCCTATAGCTCAGCTGGTTAGAGCGCACCCCTGATAAGGGTGAGGTCGGTGGTTCGAGTCCACTTAGGCCCATTAAAAGTTTAAATGACTTTGGAATCTGGGGAAGTACTCAAGAGGCTGAAGAGGCGCCCCTGCTAAGGGTGTAGGTCGTTCTATAACGGCGCGAGGGTTCAAATCCCTCCTTCTCCGTAGCTTTAAATTTTTATTTACGCAACGGTCCGTTGGTCAAGTGGTTAAGACACCGCCCTTTCACGGCGGTAACACGGGTTCGAATCCCGTACGGATCATTTCATTAGTGGAGGATTACCCAAGTCCGGCTGAAGGGAACGGTCTTGAAAACCGTCAGGCGTGTAAAAGCGTGCAAGGGTTCGAATCCCTTATCCTCCTTTTGAATAAACTTAAATATAATATTTAAGCTAATGGTCCGGTGGTGTAGGGGTTAACATGCCTGCCTGTCACGCAGGAGATCGCGGGTTCAAATCCCGTCCGGACCGTATATGCGGGTGTAGTTTAGTGGTAAAACTACAGCCTTCCAAGCTGTTGTCGCGAGTTCGATTCTCGTCACCCGCTTATTTTAGCAACTAGGTCAACTAGTTGCTTTTTTTTTACACTTTTTCAACTAGCTGCTTGCTCCTTTTATCCATTTAATGGAACTCTGTCAAATAAGATTGATGAAGAACCAGTCTTTCAATTGAAGTTTTTTCGATAAAATGATTCATGCGTAGATATCCTTCTTATGTTACTTGGTCGTATTTTAATTTAACGGATATCTGCGTTTTTTGTGTAGAATCAAAGAAGAGATTGATGACGATTTCGTCATCAACTTTATTTATTTTAGAACCCATTCGATTTTACTTTACTTTTTAAGTATATTTAGACCTTAAATATTAAGTGCAATTTGTGTATGCGTTTTAATTGTTATCAAGTCGCTCTTTTGGTATATTAAATTTATAATAAACTTTGGAGGTATTATTATGACAGATACATGGAAAAACCTTGAAGGACAAAAAGATGAAATTGTTGGAAAAGTTAAAGAAGTATTTGGTAAAGCAACAAATGATGCTGAACTACAAGCTAAGGGTGTAGCCCAACAAGTTGAAGGTGAAATTAAAGAAGCTATTGCTTCAGGGCGTGGACATGTTGATGAAATTCGTGAAAATTATAAGGAGCGAGCTGAATCAGCAGTGGAAGATGTGAAGCGTCATGTAGAAGAAACGCGCGAAAGCGTACATACAGCTGCTGATGAAAAGCTAAAAGAGGCCATTGATGAAGGAAAAAGATTGAAAGAAGAGGCTGCTTTAAAAGCAGAAGAATTACGCAAAGAAGCTGTACGAGATGGTGAAGAAAAGCGTGAAGAAGCACGTGAAAAGTCAACAAAAGCCTATGAAGAAGCGGAGAATCTAACAGGTCGAGTAAATCAGACGATTGATGAAACTGTTGAATCTATTCAAAATAATGAGAAGAATTAATTTGTTTATATCCTATTAGATTATCTAATTGTAAAGACAAAAAATGGTTGGAGATATAGATTATCTCCAACCATTTTCTATTAATATTAATATAATTGACTTAAACTATAAAATATAGCAAATATAACAGTTACAGCATGCATGTAGTTCATTTTATTTTGTGCTTGATGTTCTCTTTGTGTATTGACTAATAAAGGTAACATTGTCATACCGCAGAAGATAACAAAAATAATTTGAGTTATATAGTATGAGTTTGACGGTATTGATAGATAAAAGCCAGTCGTTAGTGCGATGACTCCAATAGAAAGACTAACGTAAGGCATGCGTTTAACAAAAGCTATTTGTTTAGAATTTATTATCTGACTCTTTAAATTAAAAACTTCAATGTTTAAAGCGATGAACATTAAGACAATAGGAATTGTATTAATAATAAAATTATTTGTTAAGGCATGAGTCTGAGAATTATATGCAATGACATTTAATATAAAACTGTTAAAAAATACTGATAAAATAAAATGATATAAAGTACCTGTCATCTTAAATGGAAAGTACTGAATGTGTATATAGACAATATAAAAGAATAATAAAAGATTGATAATCCAATGAGAATTTAACATTAATAAAACAGAGCTAATAATCAACATACCATCAAAAATATAAAGCAAGAAATTTGGTGTAGAATCATCAGCTTTTTTATCTTTCTTTAAATATAAGAAATGATCTACCAATTGTGCAGATATTATAATAAGATATAGCCATAATATCATTAGCCATTGAATTTGTTCGGTCTGGCTAATACCAATCAATAAACCAAACAAAATCGAAGCAAGTGGCGATATAAATATCTTTACTAATGGGTTTTGGAAAAAATTAATAATATACTTCATTAAAATTACCTTTCATATAAATAAATTTTGTAATAGTAAAACTATCATTCCTATACATATTAATGTATAAATGGTGATGTTACAATAGGAAACAACTTATCCCTTATGTATCAAGGAGTTAGGGTTAGTCATTTTTGTTCTGTTTATGAAAAGGGGGCAAGTAAGGGGCAAAAAATCAGTAAAATTTATCTATAATGTCCCTGCTAGTCTCCCGCATTTTGTTCGTGACGTGCGTATATATCTTCATGGTAGTTCCATTATCTGCATGACCGACTCTTTCCATGACATATTTAAGCGGAATGTTATTCTCCGCAAGCATACTTATATGTGTGTCTCATTGTATGTCTCGTATAGTTTTTGTCGATAAGTTTCATTTTCTTATTGATTGGATCTAAAAGCAGTGGACGATTCGCCGTGTTAGCAAATATAAGCGAGGATTCTCATCTATACATTCTATCATTTTCTTCTATTCTACGGCTAGTAATTTTATTAATCTTTTTGCTTGAATCTATAACCCGATAAGAAGCATAAGTCTTAGTGGTGTCAAAAGCACTTCTTTTTTCTTGCATTTACAGATTTATTAATCGTTATCTTATCGAAGTTCCAATCATCTTTGGTCAGTGCTGAAATTTCACCGAACCTCATTCAGGTAAGAAGCTGCACTTCTAGCATGTCTGATTCAAAACCTATCATCACTTCTCGTATCTTTTCTATCACTTGCGGTACATCCTCAGACTCGATATATAGTATTGCGAGGTGGGGTTATTTTTTATTGACTTATAAATATTATCAGTGTATATTAATGGTGGGTAGTTAGCGTAACTTCCCTATATAATGTTTATCATTCTCGTTATATATATCGATTTTATTTGATACCCCCGCATAGTTGCGGGGGTATTTTTTTGGCTAAAATTGCTATAATCTATCTGATGTGTTTTAAATGAAAGAAAATACTATACAACTTGCACATCTAAGTCAAAATATCCTAGACTTAGAAAAAGAGTTTTCGAAATTTTATAATGGAACACAACTATTCTTCGCACTCACTGATGATATAGAGAAGACCATGCACCACGGTAAGGTTAACTTTCTCAGATGACCTGTATCTGAATCACAAGATAACTTAGACCACTACTTCATTTTTAAGGTCAATAGAAGGGACGAGTGGGAGTTTTCTAACTACAAATAATAAAGGGGCAAAAAAGGGGCAGAAAGTATATAGTGGTATATATTATCGTATAAATTTTCAATCCGATTAAAACTAAAAAGATTGATTTGTCAGTGTTTACAAACTCTTGTATACTATCACATCTTTGTTATGATATAATTGGCGATGTTACAAAACAAAATTCCCGATAGGGTTCACTTAATTAGAGTGAATATGCCTTGTAACCAACTATTTTAATGGGGGAGATATTATGAAAGAAAAAAATTATTCACATCGGAATCAGTAACAGAAGGACATCCTGATAAGATAGCAGACCAAATTAGTGACGCTATTTTAGATGCTATTTTAGAACAAGATCCATATGCGAGAGTTGCTTGTGAGACAGCGGTCAATACTGGATTAGTTTTAGTTTTTGGTGAGATTACAACTTCAGCGTATGTCGATATACAACAAATAGTCCGTAAAAAAATCGCTGAAATTGGCTATGTTAATTTTAGATATGGCTTTGATGCCGATAATGTGGCTGTTTTGGTATCTTTAGATGAGCAATCGGCCGATATTGCTATGGGAGTTGATAATGCCCTAGAATCACGTAGAAGTCATGATGAAAAGCTTATTGGAGCCGGGGATCAAGGGATTATGTTTGGTTTTGCAACGAATGAGACAGAAGAATTTATGCCTCTACCTATCTCATTGAGTCACAAATTATCAAAACAACTTTCAGAAGTAAGAAAGAATGGTACTCTTCCATATCTTGGGCCAGATGGAAAAACGCAAGTTACGGTTGAATTTAATGATGATGGGTCAATTAAACGCATTGATAACTTAGTAATTAGTACACAGCATAGTGATGATATCGACTTAGAGCAAGTTAGAAAAGATATGATTGAACATGTCATTCAACCAATTGTTAACTCTGAATGGTTAGATGAAGAAACTCAATACTTTATCAATCCTACTGGAAAGTTTGTTATTGGGGGGCCTGTTGGAGATTCAGGCCTAACTGGACGTAAAATCATTGTAGATACTTACGGTGGTTCCGCTCATCACGGTGGAGGAGCATTTTCTGGAAAAGATGCAACGAAAGTTGACAGATCAGCAAGTTACGCTGCTCGCTATGTAGCAAAGAATCTAGTAGCTGCAGGTGTAGCAGCAAAGATAGAATTGCAACTTTCTTATGCCATTGGCGTGAGTGAGCCTACTTCAATCTCATTAAACACATTCAATACAAGTCAATATCGTGATGAAGATATTATTAAAGTAATACGCCAAGTATTCCAATTAACACCTTCTGGGATTATAGATATGCTAGATCTAAGGCGACCAATTTATGCTCAAACAGCCGCATATGGTCATTTTGGGAGAACTGATTTAGATTTACCTTGGGAAAAATTAGATAAAGTAGAACAAATAAAACGACTAATCAATTAATCTATGTAAAAACCGGCTACTCTTAAATGGAGTAGCCGGTTTTATTATTTAATTTTCTCAATAACCATTAGCATAGGTGGATAATTGACTTGATTAATAAATTGATAACTTAGAACTTGGAATTCCTCCTGTGGGAGTTTAGAGTAATAATTAATTAGTTCATTCTTCTCTTTCATGCCTTCTTCATGGCCACTGTAAATGACAATCAATACCTGTCCATGAGTATTGAGATTTGCAAGAATAGCGTTAATACTTTTTATTGTACTACTATATTGAGTTGTAATAGTATGGTCACCGCCTGGAAGGTAACCAAGATTAAAAATAGCTGTTTGTACAGTTTGATTCTCTATATAGTTAGAAACATTTTCATGTGAGTCCAAAACAAAGAAATAACGTTTATTAATTGTTTGGATATTAGATTGAATTCTTTGGTTCGCACGGTTGATTGCTTCCGATTGAATATCAAAGGCAATTAATTCACCAGTAAAATCTTTTAATGACAATATGAACTGGCTATCGTGGCCGTTTCCTAAGGTGGCGTCTATAAACAATCCATCTGGGGCAAGTTGAACTTGTTTTTTTAATAATTTATGACTATATTGTAGGGCATTGTACATATTTTTATCATCCTCCTGTTACAATCATGTTACATATATTAAGACTAAAATAAAAGTAAATAATTAATAACTTTTCTTAATAATTATTAGCTATAATAAGAATCGACATAAATTTAAGTTAATTGAGATTGATAGTGGAGGTTAAATCGTGAAGAGAAAAGAAATTATTCAAGCTAAAGCTAGATTAAAGAATATCCAACAAACAAAAAAAGCAATAAAGCATTTAAATGCTGGTCTTGTACTTATGACAGCTGGTGCGGTTTTAAGTCATGTAACGGTTAGTGAAACTGTGACTGTCCAAGCACAATCTACTCGTTTAAGTAAGTCAGATTTCCTTGGTTTAATTACAGATTATGCAAAGAAAATAGCTTCAGAAAATGATTTATACGCTTCTGTCATGATTGCCCAAGCTGCTTTAGAATCTGGGTGGGGTAACAGTACTTTATCTCAAGCCCCAAATTATAATCTCTTTGGCATTAAAGGTGAATATAATGGGAATACTGTAGTTAAAGATACATTAGAGGATGATGGTACTGGAAACTATTACGGAATCAAAGATGGTTTCCGTAAATATGACAATTATGGTCAGTCACTTACAGACTATGCCTCTCTTTTGACTGGAGACGATAATCCGAATAATTGGCGTTATAATTTCTATCATGGCGTTCGTGTAAGTAGCACGAATTCATATGAAGATGCAACTAAACACTTAACTGGGCGTTATGCAACAGATACTCGCTATGGTGATAAATTAAATCGCATTATAGCGGAAAATAATTTAACTCGTTATGACATTACATCTAATACTGGCAATGCTGATATATCTGATCAAGAAGTAGTAGAAAAACCAGCAAACAAACCAGTAGAAGCTTCTTCGGAAGTATATACAGTGCAAGCAGGGGATGGTTATTGGGGAATAGCACGTAAATATGGTACGACCGTAGAAGCTTTAAAAGCATTAAACGGTGCTACAAGCAATTTAATTCACCCTGGCCAAATTCTAAAACTGCCAAGTACAGCTGTTATTGAACCAAATACACCAAACAATCAAACTAAAACTAGTAATTCAAATAAAAAACCTTCATCACAATCAGCAACTTATACCATTCAGCGTGGTGATGGATTATTTGGAATAGCACGTAAATATGGTATGACATTAAGTCAATTAAAATCACTAAATGGCTTAACGAGTGATTTAATTCACCCTGGTCAAGTGTTGAAAGTAACAGGATCGGCTGAATATACTACAACAGCTTCAGATAGTAGTAATACAGTAAACAACAATAATTCAGCTGTTAAAGAAGGAGTAGGTACAAACTCAACTACCTCTTCATCAACATATTCTGTTAAAGCTGGAGAAGGATTATATCGCATAGCTGTTAACCAAGGTATGACATTGGAACAATTGAAATCATTAAATGGTTTAACAAGTAATCTAATTCATCCTGGACAAATATTAAAAGTAAATACAACTTCACAGACAGCTACATCAACAGCGACTACTAACAATGCCGTAGTGGAAGAATCGGGTTCACAAGTAGTGACTGAAACAGCTGAGGCTGAAACAGAACAAACTACTGTGACAGCTGATAAAGTTGCTAATCAAGAAATAGTTGTAGAAGAACAAACTTCATCAATTAACAATACATATAGTGTTAAAGCAGGCGACACACTATACAGTATTGCTCAACGTAATGGTTTGGATGTTTATCAATTAGTTGAACAAAATAATGGTTCAACGAATATCATAGTTGGCCAGTCGATCAATTTGAAATAAGCTTTAAAGCGTGATATATTAAGATAAATAATAAATCCTTAATTAAAACTAGTAAATATTTTAACTGTTAAGAGAGCTTATGGTTGGTGCAAATAAGTCAGAAAGTATATTGAACTCATTTAACTAGGTGCTTACTTGAACAAGTAATTAGAGTATGCCGTTTACCGCGTTAAGGTCATTATTGAGAGACTTTTGGTCAAAACATAGGTGGTACCGCGCTTATTCGCCCTATATTGTTTAGTAGGATTACTAAATAATATAGGGTTTTTTACTTATTTAAAGTACTTCATATGTTTTTATATACTATGAGATAAGGTATAATAGATAAGGATTTATAATAAATGGAGGAAGAATATGACTTATCAACATCGAATTATAGAAAAAAAATGGCAAGATTTTTGGGATGAAAATCAAAGCTTTAAAACAAAAAACAGAGGGGTGAATCACCCTAAATATTACGTATTAGATATGTTCCCCTATCCATCTGGTCAAGGACTTCACGTAGGTCACCCTGAAGGGTACACTGCTACAGATGCAATTGCTCGTATGAAGCGATCGCAAGGTTATGATGTGTTACACCCAATGGGGTGGGATGCTTTTGGTTTACCAGCAGAACAATATGCATTAGATACCGGTAATAATCCTGCTGACTTTACAGAGAAGAATATCCAGAATTTCAAACGTCAAATTAAATCTTTGGGTTTTTCTTACGATTGGAATCGTGAAATCAACACAACAGATCCTCATTACTATAAGTGGACTCAGTGGATTTTTACAAAGTTATTTGAAAAAGGCTTAGCCTATCAAGATGAAGTAATGGTTAACTGGTGCCCGGCATTAGGAACAGTTTTAGCTAATGAGGAAGTTGTTGATGGTGTATCTGAACGTGGTGGACATCCTGTTTATCGCCGCCCAATGAAACAATGGGTGCTGAAAATAACTGCATATGCTGAAAGATTATTAGAGGATCTTGAAGACTTAGATTGGCCAGAAAGCATTAAGGAAATGCAGAGAAATTGGATTGGACGCTCAGAAGGAGCAATTGTTAAGTTTAAAGTTGCAAATTCTAATCAAGTCATAGAAACCTATACAACACGTCCTGATACTTTATTCGGGACTTCTTATATTGTTATTGCCCCAGAACACCCAGATGTTGAGTTATTAATCTCGACTTCACAAGAAGAAGAAGTAAGAGAGTATATTCGTGCGGTTGAGCTGAAAAGTGAATTAGAAAGGACATCATTATCTAAAGATAAGACAGGTGTTTTCTCTGGAACATATGTAATCAACCCAGTAAATAATAAAGAAATACCAGTTTGGATTGCAGATTATGTCATTGCCTCATACGGTACCGGTGCAGTAATGGGTTCTCCAGCGCATGACGCTCGCGACTTTGACTTTGCGACAAAATATGGATTAGAAATTACTCCGGTTATTCAAGGACCAGATTCAACCTTACCTTATCTTGAAGATGGCGAACATATTAATTCAGAGTACTTAAATGGAATGCTGACAGATGAAGCAATTAGTTATATGTTTGACTGGTTAGAAGAAAACAATAGTGGTACGCGTGAAGTAAATTATCGTCTTCGTGATTGGATTTTCTCACGCCAAAGATATTGGGGGGAGCCAATCCCTGTTATTCACTGGGAAGATGGAACGACAACCGTTGTCAGTGAAGAAGACTTACCGGTTACTTTACCAGTTACCGATAAGATTCAACCTAGTGGAACTGGAGAATCACCATTGGCCAACATTTCAGAATGGGTAAATGTCACAAATCCAAAGACCGGTATGAAAGGTCGTCGTGAGACGAATACTATGCCACAATGGGCGGGAAGTTCATGGTACTTTTTAAGATATATGGATCCAACCAATGACGACGAATTAGTCTCTAAAGAAGCACTTGAGAAATGGAATCAAGTTGATTTATATATTGGAGGGGCAGAACACGCGGTTCTTCACTTATTATATGCTAGATTCTGGCATAAATTCTTATACGACCTAGGAATCGTTCCTACAAATGAACCATTCCAAAAATTATTTAACCAAGGAATGATTCTTGGGGAGAATAATGAAAAAATGTCCAAATCAAAAGGAAATGTTGTAAATCCTGATGATGTTGTTAATGAATATGGTGCCGATACCCTACGTGTCTATGAGATGTTTATGGGACCTCTTGATGCATCAATTGCTTGGAGTGAAAAAGGGCTAGAAGGAAGTAGACGTTTCTTAGATAGAGTTTGGCGACTTATTATTAACGAAGATAAAGGAACAATTAATGATAATATTCAAGAATCAAATGACAAATCATTAGAAAAAATCTATCACCAAACTGTTAAAAAAGTAACTGAAGATTACGAGAGTCTTCACTTTAACACTGCAATTTCTCAAATGATGATTTTCTTAAATGAAGCTAGAGATGTTGAAGTACTTCCAAAACATTACATTGAGGGATTTGTTCAATTACTTGCACCACTTGCTCCTCATATTTCAGAAGAACTTTGGGAGAAACTTGGACATGAAAATGGTATATCAGAAGTTAAATGGCCAGAATATATTGAAGAGTTAACAAAAGATACACAAGTTGAGATTGTTGTTCAATTAAATGGAAAATTGTTGATGAAACTGAATATCGAGACTAACTTGGACAATAAAGCAGTAGAAGGTATTGTCTTTAGTGAAGAAAAAGTTAAAGAAGCAGTACTTAATAAAACCGTTCGAAAAGTGATTGTAGTCCCTAATCGACTAGTGAATATTGTAGCCAACTAATTAAAGGAGGAAGTGCTTTGGATAAACAGCACAATAATCCCGATAAATTATCAGATTTATCACAAAAACATAATAATAAAACTGATCTATCTAGAACGATTGAGTTTAGCGAAAAAGAAAAAAATCTTCTTCGTAGACCAAATCGTCAGCCACTAGATAGTGACTATTTTGAACAAACCACAAATAAACAAGATAGATTAGAGAATTCTGAAGTTGTAGAAGAGGAAGATATACATTCAAAAGAAGACAACTTTGATTCAATGGATTACTTTGATGAATTAGATGAGAACAATTCTGACTATAAATCTAAAAATAATTCCAAAGAACCAATTAATGAATTCCGTTATAAACCTTTAAAAGAAAGATTACAAGAAGAACGATTAAAAAGTGAACAAGAAACTTTGCAAAACAATGAAATAAAACCTAAGAGAAAAGCATTAGGAGATTTGTTTAATCCAAGCTTTGAAGAAAAGTATGATTTGAATGAACTCGAAGATATTTCAGGTTATAACCAGTACGCTAATTCTGAAAATAAATCAGAAGATAGGAAAGGTTTTATTCATTCAGTTAAAAGCATGTTCTCTAAGTCAAAAAACGATGAAGAAACTGAAGAAGTTCTGGATGAAACTGCAAATAAGAAATTCGAAGAAGAAGTTCATCAAACGGATTGGTTGCATCAAGACGATTATGGCACAGAACAATATGATGCGGATGGTTCTGAGGATCGAGATGTAGAAGATGAATATGTGATTGATGCTTCAGTAATCGATGAAGAGGAAAGACAGAACATATCAGAAACTTCTGATGAGACCATCTATCCGACAGACATGGATGAAGATTCAATAATAGATTCTGATGAGGACATTGAATTTGAAGAAATTACTGAATTGTATGTTGATACAGAAGAAGCTGAAAATAATATTTCAGAAAATCTAACCAAAGATCCTCAAGAGGAAAATAAATTAGCTGAAAAAGACCGAGTATTTACTAATAAAGCTATCTCAGATGAAGAATTAAAAGAACTAAGTACTAGAATTAGTCAAGAAACAGCAGCTTTTGATGAGCCTATTCTAACAGACCAGGCTCTTAATGATTATTACGGTCAAGAGGACATTCAGATGAACTCAGCTTATGACAATGACGAAAAATATGCTGACGAAGTTGAATCAGATAAGGAAGGTATCACTGTTGGTGCGTCTTGGCTCACGATTGGGAATGTCTTATCTAGAGTTATTGGAGCATTGTATGTGATTCCATGGGCTTCATGGCTAGGTGAGGATTATACTCAAGCAAACGTTCTATATAGTATTGGTTATAAACCTTATTCATTAATTTTAGCGGTGGCAACAGCAGGCTTCCCGAGTTCTATTGCCAAACAGATGGCATTCTACCATTCTAAAAAGGAATATAAAACAGCAGATAAACTTTTCAAAAACAGTTTATTAGTCATGTTAGTAACTGGAATTGTTTCTGCCTTATTATTATTTGTATTAGCACCACTAGTAGCGGGAGCTTCATCGACGACGAATGTTGTTGGAGCGACTCAAGTGATTCGTTCTCTTGCACCAGCATTACTTATCTTACCTATAATGAGTTTATTAAGAGGTTACTTCCAAGGATTTAATGATATGAAGCCTACGGCAATATCGCAAATTCTTGAACAGTTTGCTCGGGTAGGTTATTTATTAGCTGCCACCTATGCTGTGATGATGGTACTTCGTGGTGAAGTAACAACCGCGGTTGTTCATTCTACCTTTGCAGCATTCATTGGTGCTTTGCTCTCTTTAATCTATTTGATTATCGAGTATTTTAGAAGACTTCCTGTTATTAAGAAATTACAAGAAACTTCTGAAGAGACAGTTGATTTGAGTTTCCAAGAAAGTATGAAGATTATGGTAGTGGATAGTATTCCTTTTATCTTATTAGGGTCTGGGATTATTATCGCACAATTAATTGACCAATTTACTTTCGGTCAAATCCTATCATCAACTTCAACATTCTTATTCTCAGAAATTAGTGAAATGTATGGGGCACTGAGTTTAGACGTTGATAAGCTTGTGATGATTATTATTTCACTTGCTGTATCACTAGCTTCATCACTTGTACCCACAATATCAAAATTATTCGCTCGTCGTGATGTTGAAGGAACTAGTTCATTAGTTGAACATATATTGTTGCTGTTCACAATCATAATGGTACCAGCTTCATTAGGCATGGCGTCGATTGCTAATAATATTTATTTCTTCTTCTATCCCGCAGGATTTGAATTAGGACCGAATATTTTGATAACAGCATCGATTTCTAGTATCGTTTTAGGAGCTTATACAGTTCTTTCGACAATATTGCAATCTATGAATTATCGTCGATTGGCTGTTAGATTTTTATTAGTAGGAATTGTTGTAAAAGCTATTCTTCAATATCCAGCTGTAGCTTTACTCCAAGCCCATGGAGCTTTGATTTCTACTGCTATTGCTTTCTTAGTATCAAGTGTTTTAATGTGTATGAAATTAGATCGCGAATTGAACTTAGATTACCGTAAGTTAAGAAGTGGCGGAATTAAAATTCTCGTTGCTGCGATATTAATGACAATTTCAGCGGTTATGTGGAATGAATCATTGAATCTACTCTTCGGTCCAGTAGGACGTGGTTTAACATTCCTAAAAATAGTCATTGTCATCATAATGGCAATATTAACTTACGGAAGCATATTGGCTATTACGAATATGTTACCAGTTCTAATTGGTAATCGATATAAAGAATTACAAGATAAAATGAGGTTAATGTAATGCGATTGGATAAACTATTAAGCCACGCTGGTTTAGGATCACGTAAAGATGTGAGAAAAATTATCATCAGTGGAGAAATATCAGTCAATGATGAGAAAGTGACTAAAGCAGGCTTTAATGTGAATCCTGAAACTGATACAGTTAAGTATTTGAACATTGTTGTGAATTATAAAGAATTTTATTATGTTATGTTAAATAAGCCTGAAGGAATTATTAGTGCGACGGAAGATCGGCAATACGAAACCGTTGTTGATTGGGTTGAATTGGACTATAAGCATGTAGATTTATTTCCAGTCGGTCGCTTAGACATTGATACTACGGGTTTATTACTATTAACTAACAATGGACAACTTGCTCATCAATTACTATCACCAAAGAAAAAAGTTAGGAAAAAATATGAAGCACTCATTGATGGTATTGTCACTAAGTCAGATGTTGAAAAGTTTAAACAAGGTTTAGATTTAGGTGACTTTATAAGTCAACCAGCGAAATTAGAAATTTTAAGTATAGACCAAGAACTGGCTCAGTCTCACATACATGTTGTTATTACGGAAGGAAAATTCCATCAAGTAAAACGGATGTTTGAAGCAGTGGACAAAAAAGTAATTCAACTTAAACGTTTAGAGATGGGACCATTAAAACTGGATCCTAATCTAGAAATTGGTGATTATAGAGAATTGAATCAAGATGAATTGAATTTACTTAAACCTTATGGTCTTTAGTAAGTTGAATATATTTTACTATAGTTAGTAATTCGAAAAAGACGATCTTATTATTAGACTGTGGACCATTGATTTGGTTGATTTATTACTCTAATATTAGATCGTCTTTTAAATCTTAATTGATAAATCCTAGTCGTTCACTTTTTACTGAACAAAATAAATGATAGAATAGTGTTAATGTTAATTAGTAGAGGAGTTTAGAAAGATGAATATTAATTGGTTAGAAGAAGTAGAAAAAAGACAAGATTTATTGCTTAAAGATCTTTTTAGATTACTTAAGATTGAATCAGTACGTGAGGATGACCTTGCAACTGAAGAAGCTCCTGTTGGACCTGGTCCATTAGCGGCGTTAAAAGAATTTTTATCGATGGCTCAAGAAGACGGTTTTGAAACTGAGCAATTCGGACCTTGGGCAGGCCATGTGAAACTAGGTCAGGGTGAAGAACTACTAGGTATATTAGGACATGTCGATGTGGTTCCTGCAGGAACAGGTTGGGATACTGAACCTTTTGAGCCTCAATTAATCAATAATCGAATTTATGGGCGTGGATCAAGTGATGATAAGGGACCAACTGTTGCAGCATATTTTGCAATCAAACTTCTTAGAGAATTAGGTATAGAATTTAATAAACGTATCCATCTTATAGTCGGAACTGATGAAGAGAGTGGTTGGCAATGTATGGATTATTATTTCCAACATGCTCCAATGCCTGATTTAGGATTCTCACCCGACGCTACATTCCCTATTATTAACGGTGAAAAAGGTAATGTCTCTGCTTTATTCAACTTCGAAGTTGGGGAGAATATTGAGGGAGATTTAAAGTTAGTTCAATTTAAATCAGGACTAAGACCGAATATGGTACCTCAAGACGCGACAGCGGTCATTGAAGTGCAAGAGAATGACTTAGTCGGTGAATTAACAAAGGCTTATGATGCTTTTTTTAATGATTATGAGAACTTAAGTGGAGATTATACAATCTCTGACTTAGCTATTACACTAAATTTAAGTGGTAAAGCGGCTCATGGTTCAACTCCAGAAAAAGGGATCAATGCAGGAACTCATTTGGCAAAGTTCCTAGAAAAATATTCATTTGACACTCAAGGATCGCAAGACTTTATTCATCTTTTAGCTAGAGAATTATATCTCGGCTTTAATGGACAGAAGCTTAATGTGCACCATAATCATGAAGTGATGGGCGAAGTATCTATGAACGTTGGAATTATATCCTTTGATGCATCAGAAGGTGGACATATTGATGTGAACTTCCGCTTCCCAGAAGGTACAACACCAGAGAAGATGGAAGAACAAATTAAAAAACATCTTATTGCTTATACTGTGAATGTATCGATGTCAGATTTCAAAGAGCCTCATTATGTTCCAGCAGATGATTCGTTAGTGAAGACATTATTAAGCGTCTATGAAAGACAAACTGGTGAAAAAGGTGAAGAACAAACGATAGGTGGGGGGACTTACGGTCGTTTAATGCCTCGTGGTGTTGCTTTTGGAGCTTTATTCCCAGATTCTATCGATACGATGCATCAAGCTAATGAGTTTATCGCCTTAGATGATTTATTAAAAGCAACAGCTATCTATGCGGAATCAATCTATGAACTGACGAGATAATCAAATGGAAAGAGAAGTAATTAAGTCTAAGACTAATCCAAAGATTAAAGCGTGGAAAAAGCTACTAAATAAAAAAGAACGTACTAAAACTCAAAGCTATATTATAGAAGGAACCCACCTTGTATTAGAAGCACTTCAAGAAAAAGCTCCGATAATACAGTGGATTATGACTGAAAAATATTACGATGAGAATCCTTCTGTCATTCAATTAATAAGTGAAGGTGCTAAGTTTGTGTTTATTACAGAAGGTGTGGCTAATGACCTATCAGCAACTCAAAGCCCTCAAGGAATTTTTGCGATATTAGAGATGGGAAGTACTGAGGAATTCAATTGGGATGGATCTCGATATGTGCTGATTGATCAAGTTCAAGATCCAGGGAATCTGGGAACCATTATTCGGACCGCTGATGCTGCAGCGGTTGATGGTGTGATTATTGGATCAGGATCAGTAGATGTCTATAATGACAAAGTGATACGTTCAACTCAGGGATCCATTTGGCATCTGCCAATTATTGAGATGGAACTAACGGATGCAATAAGAAGCTTACAAGATAATCAAGTCAAAGTATATGCGACAGTATTACATAAAGAAGCTAAGGCTTATACAGAAATTCAATCAATAGAAAAAATGGCATTGATTGTCGGTAATGAGGGTCAAGGAGTTCAGGAGAAATTACAAAGTTTAGCAGATGAGTTCACTTATATTCCAATGCCAGGAAAAGCGGAGTCGCTTAATGTAGCAGTTGCTACAGCTATCTTGCTCTTCCATTTTATTAGGATTTAGCTAGTATATTAGTTTGTGCATTAGTTAATCAACCAACTTAACCTATTTGCACATAAAAGTTTATGAACTTTATTTAAAATTAACATATTCTTCATAGCATTTTTAAATTTTTCATATATAATATACTTAATCACGATAATTGGAGGAATTTATTTGACGAAAAAGTGGCAAAATGACCAAGAATATTTAGCTCTTATCGAAGATTTATTAGAAAACGAAATGGTTCAAAAACTGGAAATGTACACACATCATCATGTTACAAACCGTTTAGCTCATTCCTTATCGGTATCTTATCGTAGTTATCGTTGGGCAAAGAGGTTTAAATTAAATACAAGAGCTATAGCAAGAGCTGGTCTATTGCATGACTTATTCTTCTATGATAGCGATACGAAACATGAAGTAGGCGGAAAAGGTCATAATTATGAACATCCACGAATCGCTTTAGAAAATGCTAAGAAATTAACCGACTTATCTGAATTAGAATGTGATATTATCCTAAAACATATGGCCGGGGCGACACGAGATGTACCTAAGTATGCCGAAAGTTGGATTGTTACTTTAATGGATAAGCATTCATGTATAGCTGAATTATTGAGTGGAGCGTGGTCATTCTTATACCGCGAAACCATCAAAGCAATGGAAATTTCAGTGGAAGGCAATCGATTGAATTAAGCGTTTGACTTATTCATTGAATCGACTATAATAAATTAATATAATAATAAATATGATGACGAAATTAGTAAGATACGCAACTCAGGGATATTTAGCATAGACTGAAACTAAATAATTAGTAAGTCGTATTAAACGTTCAGTTTCTGAGTATATCTGTAAAGGATTCTTGTTGAGTCCGAAAAGGATACCTATTAGCCAAGGTTACCGGCTCAAGAGCTTAGTTAATTTAACTAAGAATTAGGGTGGTACCACGGTAGCGCGTCCCTTTGTAGGGATGCGTTATTTTTTTGTATTTTATCATAAAGGAGAACATTGATATGTCAACAAACATGGAACAGATTAAAGAATCAATTAGTTCACTAGCTGATTTGGCCATTGAACTAATTAAAACAACTCAATCAACCAAAGAATTACAAGAAGTGAGAGTGAAATTTACAGGTAAAAAAGGTGAATTAGCACAATATTCAAAAGAAATGAGAAATCTTTCTAATGAAGAAAAACCAGAATTAGGTAAGGCTATTCAAGCTTTCCATTCAGAATTTAATGAAGCTTTTGAATCGCAAACAACATTGATTAAAGCTAAAGAGCTGGAAGAACAACTAGCTAGCGAGAAAATTGACGTTACCTTACCAGGTTATAAGTTCGAATATGGTACTCGCCATCTGTTAACTCAGACACTAGAAGATATTGAAGATTTCTTTTTAGGTATGGGGTATGAAGTTGTAGAAGGACCTGAAGTAGAATTAGATACATACAATTTTGAACGTATGAACTTACCTAAGAACCATCCAGCTCGAGATATGCAAGATACTTTCTATATTGATAGTGAAGTGTTACTTCGTACACATACATCACCAGTTCAAGCTCGAACAATGGATCAACATAATTTCGAAGAGGGTCCACTAAGAATGATTAGCCCCGGTAAAGTTTATCGCCGTGATAGTGATGATGCGACGCATTCACATCAGTTCCAGCAAATTGAAGGATTAGTTGTAGATAAGAAAGTCACACTAGCAGATTTAAAGGGGACATTATTATTATTAGTCCAACACTTATTTGGTGATGAAAGAGAAATTCGTTTACGTCCTAGCTACTTCCCATTTACGGAACCTTCTGTAGAAGTGGATGTAAGTTGTTTCAAATGCGGAGGTAGTGGATGTTCAGTATGTAAACACACCGGTTGGATTGAAATTTTAGGTGCAGGTTTGGTACATCCAAACGTCTTAGAAATGTCTGGATTAGATAGTAATAAATATAGTGGCTTTGCATTCGGTTTAGGAATTGAACGTGTAGCTATGTTGAAATACAGTGTTGATGATATTCGTCATTTCTATCAAAATGATTTGAAGTTTTTAAAACAGTTTGAAGGGGGACAAAACTAATATGTTAATTTCATTTGAATGGTTAAGTGACTTCCTTGACTTGTCAACAATAACGGCTGAAGAATTAGCTGATAGAATGTCGAGAACAGGTATTGAGATTGAAAGTGTTTATAATTATGGAGTAAACTTAAATAATCTTGTTGTAGGAGAAGTTGTTGAATTAGAAGCAATGGAAGATAGTAAGCATCTATCGATTACGCAAGTAGATGTTGGACAAGAAGAGCTAGTTCAAATTGTTTGTGGTGCACCAAATGTTAAAAAAGGTCAAAAAGTTATTGTTGCTTTACCAGGTGCAGTCCTTCCAGGTAATTTCAAAATTAAAAAGAGCAAATTACGTGGTCATACCTCTAATGGGATGATTTGCTCATTACAAGAATTAGGCTTTAGTGATAGCGTTGTAGCTAAAGAGTATGCTAAGGGTATTTTCCCACTTCCGCAAGACGCAAAAGTTGGAACAGATATTGTTGAATACTTAAAACTTGATGATAGTATTATTGAATTAGATATTACTCCTAACCGTGCTGACGCCTTAAGCATTTATGGAACAGCCCATGAAGTTGGAGCAATTCTGAGTCAAGTACCAGAGTTTAAAGTAGACACTAGGTCATACAATTATGATTCAGATACATCTTTACTTGATCAAGTAAAAATCGATATCGAAAATGAAAAATTATCAGAATGTTATCAATTGCGTCTAATCAAAGATATAACGGTAGCTGAGAGCCCATTATGGTTGCAAATACGTTTGATGAAATCTGGTATTCGACCAGTGAACAATATCGTAGATACCACGAATTATTTCTTGCTGTTATATGGGCAACCTATGCATGCTTTTGATTTTGACAAATTAAATTCTAAAGTTATTAAAGTTAAATCTGCTAATGATGGTGAACAATTCACTACGTTAGATGGAGTAACTCGAACACTTAGCTCAACAGACATTGTGATTGCATCAGACGATACCCCAATTGCTCTGGCTGGTGTAATGGGTGGCTTAGATTCTGAAGTATCAACAGATACTCGCAATGTTCTTTTAGAGACCGCCATTTTTAACCCAGAAAGAGTAGGTCTAACATCTAAGAAATTTGGATTACGTTCAGAATCAAGTGCTCGCTTTGAGAAAGGGATTAACAAGTCTATTATTACTGAATCCGCAGAGGGTGCTAGTCAATTAATGGCAACTCTAGGGAATGGTCAAGTAGTTAAAGGAAATAAGGAAAGCAGCTCATTAAAGTTGGAAGACGTTAAAGTTAGAGTAAAAAATTCATCCTTACTTGACAAAGTCGGCATCGATTTAACTAATGAAGAGATTGCAGAGATTATAGACCGTCTTGGCTTTACAATCGAATTTGAAGAAGACTCATATGTAGTATCAGTACCTAGTCGTCGTTGGGACATTTCGATTGAGGCTGATATTCTAGAAGAAATTGCAAGAATTTATGGCTACGATAATATTCCGACGAACTTACCAGCAATAGCTAGTCGTCCAGGACGATTAAACAATAAACAACAATGGATTCGTCAGACACGTGTCATTGCAGAAGGATTAGGTCTCAATCAAGTCATTACTTATATCTTAACTTCAGAAAAGATGGCTAACTTAATTAAATCAGATGAAAGTGAATTTATTAAGTTAAATTTCCCAATGAGTGAAGACCGTAAATACCTTCGTCAAAGTATGTTCCCAGCGTTACTAGAGACGGCTCAGTATAATCAAGCTCGTCAGAATAACCACCTTGGTTTTTATGAGACTGGGAAAGTTTTCTATGCGCAAGGTGAGCATCAACAGCCTATAGAGAAAGAAAAGTTTGCTATATTGGTTTCAGGTGAATATCAACAATCTACGTGGTATGGGTCAAGCAAAAACTATGATTTCTATGTATTAAAAGGGATGTTAGAAACTTATTTTGAAGGATTTAGATTAACAGATGTGATTAGTTATGAATCAATGTCATCGATTGATGTCTTGCATCCAACACGAACAGCCAGAATTCTTTTAGATGGTCAACCTATTGGATATATGGGGCAAATTCACCCAACGATTACGGAAGAGTTTGACTTATCACAGGATAGTTACTTTGCTGAGATTGATATTGAAATGATGTTATCATATCAAAGAGAGTCACTTATTCAACAAGCGATTCCAAAATATCCATCTAGCTCGCGTGATATAGCATTGCTAGTTAATAAAGATCAACAACATCAAGAGTTAGTCGATATTATTAAACAAAATGGTGGCGAATACTTACTAACAGTGAGCTTATTTGATCGTTATGTAGGGGATAATATTCCAGAAGATAAACAATCTTTAGCCTATCATTTAGTTTTCCGTAATCCTGTCAATACACTTAAAGATGAAGATGTTGAAGAGGCTATGAACCAAATCATTCGTTCTCTTGAGAATTTTGATGGTTTAGAGATTAGATAAATAATTAAAGATAAGATTTGAATTGAACTTACAATCATAGGGGACTCGCTTCAATCAGAAGTTTGACTACTATGGTTGTAAGTTCATTTTGATCAACATAAATATTTCTATTACTTATGTTACAAATTCATTAATTTAGTTATAAAAAATAATAATGATAAAACATATAATGTATAAATCATTAATAACATTTATGTATTTTACACTTTGTGAAAGCATTATAATTATAGTTTAAGGCTATATATATATCAAAAAATGTAATTTATTTTATAATAATAAATACATTGTTAATAAAATTAAACATTATTCAAAAGTATGTTATAATAAGATTTTTAAGAATTTTTCAAAGTCATATCATTTGTTTTTTTATACAAATCCCTTTATCATTATATGTAACATAAATAATAAATTTTATATTTATTTATGAAAATGAGGAGGATGAATTATGAAAAAGCAACTGAGAAAATTAGTACTAGGTACGTTGAGTGCAAGTTTATTCTTAGCAATGGTTCCAATTACATCCTATGCAACGGATGATACGGATTCTGCTGAAACCACTGAAGAAACTGCAGAAACTGCAGAAACTGAAGAAACAGAAGAAACAACTGAAGAAGAAGCTACAGAGTCAGGTGAAGAATCAACTGATTCTGAATCTGCTGAGGACTCAGAATCTATGGAAGAAGATTTAACGCCAAGTGCTGACAATCCATATACTGAAGCTGAAATTACTGAATTAATTAAACCTACAAATGAATGGGATCCAAATTTAGTAATGGAAAGAGATGCTTTAGAAACGGGATATGAAGAAGTTTTAGAAACAGCTAAAGAAAGAGCTACGAATGGCGAGACAAACTTATCATTTGAAGACGTAGTTAGAATTATGGGGGAAGATCCAACATCTGTTTCAGAAACAGATAATGGTGAGATTTTCCGATATGTTGCTATAGAAGATGATATTGTTATAGTCGTTACTTACCAAACTTATTTAAATTCAGAAGAACGTGGTGTTGAATTAACAAACGTGGATTTCGAATATAGAACAGCAAAAATGTTTGAACGATTAGAAACATCTGTCGAAGAATTACAAGAGCTTTATAATGCAGGCGACGTTGAAGCCTTCGAAGAAAAATTCGGTCAACCACAATTTACAACAACGTCTCTCTTCACTGAAAGATTTACAGAGACTTTATTATGGTCTGTCGTAGGTAATGAAGAGGTAGAGGTTGGTGAAGTAGCAGCTGTAGAAGTTCAACTTGAAAATGATGAAATGACAAACTTAGCTTATTATGAACAAGAAGAAACAGATGCATCTGATACAGAAGAAAGTACCGAGTCAGATGATGTATCAGCTGAAGAAGAAACTGAAGAAAGTGCAGAATAGGAATATCAGACTATCTTACAATAACTGGTTATAAAACAATAGCCTCCTTTTAGGAGGCTATTGTTTTGTTTTACTGATGCTATTTTGCTAAGATTTTAGCTTTGTCTGTATTTTTAAAATGCAGTTTAGCCGTCTTATTTAAAGATTGAACCCCATATTTACGAATAAGTTTTGCTGCAATAACATCAACATTTTTACCAGCTCCCGAAGGCAATTGTTGATGGTATTCTTCACCTAGTTTTTTTAATGACTCTAAGAAAGCTGCTCTAGCTATTATTGAAGCACTTGCTACTGCCAGGTGCTTCCTTTCTGCTTGCTTTTCAAAGTATAGATTATTATCTATCGGATGATTTTCTTTTTTTAAGTATTTCATATAATTTGCTGCAGGCGTGAATTGATCGATGAGAATAGCTTGTAAACGCTCAGACTGTGCTTTTGTTAATTTTGAGATGAGGCGTCGAATCGTATGATTATGTAATGATACTTTAATGCTAACAGCATTATATCCGGAAACAATAGCTTGGTTATACTTTTCAGGATTACAGACAGTCAGATGATAGCTAACAGTCTGTTTTAAATCTTCTGCAATTTTAATTATTTCCGAATCTGATAGCAATTTAGAATCTTTGACTCCATAAAGCTTTACTAATTCAAATTGATCAGGAGAAAGGTAAACACTACAAACAGTAAGAGCTCCAAAGTAACTGCCGTTACCAACTTCATCGCTACCGATAATTGTCCATTGATCAAAGTTTATTGGTAAGGAACTATTTTTGTCTGAACTTGTTTGTTTATTAGACTTAGTATTATTTGGTTTATTGGTAGAATTTTGCCATTGGTCGGCTTCTGACTGTGCATGTGCACCTTGGAAGAGTATTTTACCACTTTTATAAGCTGTGATGGTCGTCGACCCAATCTTTGAGCGAAAAACGCTATGTTGTACGGGTTCAATTTGATAAGGTTTATAGAATGTTTCGATTTGTTTAAACATTTGTTTGCCTACTTGAATACTTACTGATGCCATTTAATTCATCCTTTTCCTTGTTTATAAATTCTATTATAATAAAGCTTGACGAAATTGTGAAATAGTAGAGAGTAATAATCGATTAATCTACAAAATCCTGAAAATTCAAACATAATTTGATAGAATAGATTAAGAACGAAAAAGGATGAATAACTATGGAAGAAAAACTAAGATTTAAAGCTACTATTGCTGGGAAGGTCTACACGATTGTTGGTCAAAAAGATCCAAACCACTTGCAAGATGTAGTTGATATAGTCAATAATCAACTTGATCAATTGAGTGAATTAGCTCCTGAATTAAGCTACTCTGACCGCAGTATCTTAATGTCGGTGAATGCAGTCTCAGATCAATTAAGTAAAGAAGCACGGATTATTGAACTTGAAAAAGAAATTGATAAATTAAAAGAAGAATTAGTTAAAAATCAACAAACTCCTTTCAACAAAACACCAACACCTTCGACACAATCAGCAAACTCATATGACAATATGCTAACCCAAAGTCGAAGATTTGATAAAGTGCCATTTGAAAGAAGATTTAAAGAGTAAGGGGAGTTTTTATGTTAACGATCATATTAATTATTGCCTTGTTATTAGGCTTTTATACAGGATACCGTAGGGGACTAGCTCTTCAATTAATCCGATTAGTAGGTTATATTATTACATTTGTTCTGGCAACGAAATATTACCAACCATTATCAGAGATTGTAGAAATGTTAGTGCCATTTCCATCAATTCAACCAAATACATCATTAGCATTTTATGACGAGGCTACTAGTTTTTACCTTGATGATGCTTTCTACTATGCTATTACGTTTATACTTATTGGAGTGATTGGTTGGTTAATAACTAACTTCTTATCATTATTATTCAATAAAGTAATGTACTATGATTTCTTGAACCATGTGAATGCCATTGGCGGGGGAGTGGTTAATTTATTGATCACTTATGTCATTATTTTCTTTATATTTTTCGTTTTATCGTTAATTCCAGTAGAATTTATCCAACAACAATTTGTAGATAATCCACTGGCTTACCATGTTGTGGCGAACACACCATTTTTCTCTGACTTTGCTGCTGAGACTTGGTTAAACGTTAATCCATTTAATTAACTCCTGGAGTTAAGTTATATCTTTATGTGATTACACATAAAGATATTTTTTTGCTATAATATAATGTTGACAAGTAAGATAGGAAGGAATGAGTTCTCTGTGAGTAATGATAAGATTTTTGAAACTCTGGAGTTTGAGAAGATTCGGCAGGCAGTTAGAAACTATGCACAAACCGAATTAGCAAACCAATTAATTAATCAAATGACCCCTTCAGATGATATCGAAGTGGTTCAAAATTGGCAAGATGAAACTGAGGAATCATTATCTATACTGAATCAAGATAGAATTATTCCAGTTTCCACCTTAAAATCTCTCACACAAGCTATTCAAAGATTAAGAGTGGGAGCTAGTTTAAATGGACAAGAAATAGCAAGAATCGGACGGTTACTCAAGTCTGTAAAGGAAGTAACTAATTTCTTTGAACGTTTAGCAGAAGATGATGATAAGCAATATCCTTCCCTTCAATATTGGGTTGACCAATGTATTCATTTACCTGAAGTGGAGAAACTAATTCATAAATCGATTGATGAGGACGGTAGTGTGTTGTCGTCAGCTTCAGCCCAATTAGCTAGTATTCGTCGTAATCAGTCGAATACAGAACAACAAATCCGTAACCAACTCAACCAAATTCTAAAAAGCAAAGCATCACAACTTACTGACTCATTGATAACAATTCGTAATGAGCGTTACGTAGTCCCTGTTAAAGCAGAATACCGTTATCAAATGGGCGGAACAGTTCATGATCAAAGTAGTACAGGACAGACTTTGTATATTGAACCACAAAGCGTTGTAAATTTGAATAATAAATTATCAGAATTAAAAGTTGCTGAAAGAAAAGAAATAGAACGTATTTTGGTTGAAATATCTCAGGAACTTATGCCTCATGTAGATGAAATAACAATTAACCAAGAAATTTTAGCTCAGATTGATTTTATTCAATCCAGAGGAAGGTATGCCAAAGAAACAAATTCAACGAAACCGATTCTTTCTGATGACCTAATTGTTGCATTATGGCAAGCAAGACATCCATTAATCAGTTCGGAAGATATTGTAGCTAATGACATTCTTCTAGGAGAAGAATATAAAGCTTTAATTATTACAGGGCCTAATACCGGAGGTAAAACGATACTACTTAAAACATTAGGACTACTACACTTAATGGGACAGTCTGGTTTGCACATTCCAACAGAAGAAGGAAGTCAGATTGGGATCTTTGATAATGTGTTTGCTGATATTGGAGACGAACAGTCTATCGAACAAAGTCTGAGTACATTCTCAAGCCATATGACAAACAATGTTAGAATTATTAATCATGCAACTTACCGTTCTTTAGTTTTATTTGATGAATTAGGTTCAGGGACGGATCCTCAAGAAGGAGCAGCTTTAGCTGTAGCAATCTTGGAACATTTTAGGAAAATTGATGCGACTGTTATGGCCACAACCCACTATCCTGAATTGAAATTATATGCTAATAATACTAAAGGAACAATTAATGCCAGTATGGAATTTAATTCAGATACTTTATCTCCTACATACCGACTACTCATTGGAGTTCCAGGTAGGTCTAATGCCTTAGAGATATCACAGCGCTTAGGTCTAGACGACTCCATTATTCAGACGGCTAAAGAGGGTATATCCAGAGATGAGCATTCTATTAATGAGATGGTTGCTAATTTGGAACATGAACGTCGCGCGGCTGAACAAAGTCATTTGAAAGCTCAACGGTTTTTAGATGACGCTCAACAACTTCATCAAGATTTAAGACAAGAATATAACCGTTGGTTAGAACAGAAAAGTAAAATTCAAGAAAAAGCCAAAGAAGAAGCTAATGAATTGTTACGTAAAAAACAAGATGAAGCAGAGAAAATTTTAAGTGAAATTCGTGAGCTTCAATTAGAACAAGGACAGAATACAACGATTAAAGAACACGTGCTCATTGATAAGAAGTCATCATTAGAAGAACTCAAAGTTCCAGTAGAATTAAGGAAAAATAAAGTATTAACACGTGCTAAACAACAAAAATCTCTAAAAGTAGGTGATGACGTTGAAGTGACTTCTTATGGACAAAGAGGTACCATTGTAGAAAAAGCATCATCGAATGAATACATAGTTCAAATGGGAATCTTGAAAATGAAAATTAATGAAAAAGATTTAGAACCACTCAAAAAAGTTAAAGAAACGAAATCATTGAATATCCAAAGAAGTGCAGGAAGTAAGGTTCAAACAACTTTAGATATTCGAGGAGAACGCTATGATTCTGCGTTAACTCGTTTACAACAATACTTAGACCAAGCCTTGTTATCAAATCATCCAATGGTCACAATTGTTCATGGTAAAGGAACAGGTGCTTTACGTAGTGGGGTTCAACAAGCTTTAAGTAAGCACCCACAAGTCGATCGATTTGAGTATTCTCCACCTAATGCAGGGGGAGACGGGTCAACAATAGTTTACTTTAAATAGTATTAACATTATAAAGAGTACTTGAGCATTAAAATAGAATCAAGACTATGGTGGTGCTATAATTATGTATATAAAAGGGAGGAGAATGAATATGACACAAGTTATTACAGATGAATTATTTGATAAATCAACAAAAGAAGGGGTTACTCTAGTAGATTTCTGGGCACCTTGGTGTGGACCTTGTCGTATGCAATCACCAATCATTGATGAATTAGCAGAAGAAATGGACGAAGTTGATTTCTTTAAGATGAATGTTGATGAAGAACCTAAGACAGCACAATCATTTGGTATTATGTCTATCCCAACACTTCTAGTTAAAAAAGACGGAGAAGTTGTTGAGAAATTAGTAGGATACCATGATAAAGAGCGTTTAACAGAAATCTTAAATCAATACGTATAATAACGTGAATAATATATAAAAAAATAACATCGAAGTATAATATCCTAACTACTTTACCAATCCGAATGATTTACTATAGTGTGGCTGATTTAACACTATAGTGAATTATTCGGATTATTTTGTTATTCTAATTCATAATCATCTAGTTATTTCATTTCAACTAGACTATAATAAGTAAAATGAGAGGTGTGAAGAATTTATGGTAAAAAGAGTATTGGTAGTAAATGATATCCCAGGGGCCGGCAAAGTAGCGGCTAATGTGAATATCCCTATATTATCAGCAGGTAGATTAGAAGTTTCTATCCTGCCTACAATGGTAATATCAACACAAACGGGTGAGAGCTATACAGAGATTGTCAGACATGAATTTGGAACAAACTTTAAGGCATTTATGGATATTTGGGAGAAAAATGATATCCATTTTGATGTCGTGATGACTGGTTATTTCTCAACGGTTGAACAAGTTGAAGAGTTTCGCCAATATTATACAAGAGAAAAACAATTAAATCCTGACATGATTCTCATTATGGATCCAATTATGGCAGATCATGGAAAATTTTATCCTGGTTTTGATAATCAAATTGCTCAAAAATTCGCAGGATTAATGCAATTAGCCGATATCATCTTCCCTAATATTACTGAAGCATGTTTTATCACAGACACGCCTTATTCAGAAAATTTTACAGTTGATGAGCTAAGTAACATTGGTGAAAAATTAATAGAATTTGGAGTCAAATACTCTGTTATTACAAGGAGTACATTCTAATAAAGATAAAGAGAAAATTGGTTTTTTAGTTCAAGGTTCTGATCAAAGTAAAGATCTAATTCTTCACAAGTATTATCCTCAACATTTCTTTGGGACAGGAGATATAGTCGTAAGCGCTGCAACTGTATGGTATAGTAGAGGTGTAGCAATTAACGAAACACTTGAGCGTATTGGAGAGTTTATTGAATTAGTATTAGAAAATACAATTCAACTTCAAAGAGAGTTAAGATGGGGTATTAACTTTGAACCTTTTTTATATAAATTTTTCGATTAAGGTATCTAGTAAATAATTCATAGAAAGTTAATCGTCGTATAGTATTTTTAGTAATGTACATTAATTCATAAGGAGGAATAATTAATGAAAGACGTAACACAATCATCCAAAGTTACGGGCTTTTTTAATCGGTTTAAAACAATATTTACAACAAATAAAGTAAAAAAAGTTAAAGTACGATATTTGTATATATTATTAGCCATAATTGTGGGAATTTACTATTATATTATGTTACCACCTTTACATTATGCATCATTTGATTTATGGATTTTTCTATTAATAATTGTAGGTGGGATATTAATTATCGAATTAATCGCTGACGGTATGCAATCAATAAGATCAAGCCATACAGATGGGCAATGGTCATGGCGGTCAGCATCTATTAAATATAAACTTTTACTTTATCCTTGGCCAATCTTACTAGTCATTGGGGTTTTATCTTACTTAATTTTATCGCCTGTATTTTTCTCTGATAGCTATTCTAAGATGATTACAGTGAATGAAGCTAATTTTAGTGAAGACTTTCCTGAAACAGATATTAATCAAATTCCTTTAGTTGACAGAGATACTGCTGAACGACTAGGAAACCGTCAATTAGGGAATATTACAAATCTGGTTTCACAATTTGAAGTGGCTGAAGATTATACTCAAATAACGATAGATTCTCATCCATACCGAGTTTCTCCGTTAGAGTATGCTGGTTTCTTTAGATGGTTGAATAACTTCCAAACTGGCATACCTCATTATATTCAAGTAGATAATGTGACTGGTGAGGTAGTATTACAAACTCCTGAACAACCCATTAAATATAGTCATTCAGAAATTTTAAACCGAGATGTCATGAGAAAATTAAGATTTTCCAATCCTTTTTCTCTTTTGATAGTCCATCCTTTGAGATTGATGATGAAGGGAACCCATATTATGTCGCTTCAACTTATAAACGTAATTTCTTTATAAGAGAACCTGAGGTCAGTGGTGTAATTACACTGAATGCAATGACAGGTGAATCTTCTATTTACGATTTAGACAATATTCCTACTTGGGTTGATCGTGTATATAGTGCTGACCTTATTATGCACCAATTGACTATGCAGGGACATTATCGTAATGGATTCTTTAATTCACTATTTGCCCAAGAAGGAGTTACCGAACCAACGGCCGGTTATAATTATCTACCAATTGGAGATGACCTTTACCTTGTATACTGGTATCACATCTGTAGTGGCTGATGAATCAAACATTGGATTTGTCTTAGTGAATATGAGAACGAAAGAGGCAACGATGTACCCATTAAGTGCTGCAGAAGAATTTTCTGCTATGCGTTCAGCTGAAGGAAGCGTTCAGGAGACAAGTTATACAGCCACATTCCCTCTATTAATTAATATTAATGGTAAGCCAATGTATATACTGACACTTAAAGATAATTCTGGCTTAATTAAAGAGTATGCTCTCGTTGATGTACAAAACTACCAAACAGTTTATGTAGAGTCAAGTGTAGCAAGTTTGATGCAAGTATATGCTATCGACAATCCATTAGATATTGAAGAAATCGAGACTGACGAAGAAATTGAAACTTTATCTGGGAAGATTGAAGACATTCAAGCGGTGGTTGTAGAAGGGAATACGATTTATTATTTCACTCTAGAAGGTCAAGTGTATAAAGCCGATATCCAACTTAATGACCAACTTCCATTCTTACAGGCAGGTACTGAAGTAGAATTTACCACGACAGGAGAAGGGGACATTAGAGAGATTAAGTGGAGTACAGAATAATATAGAACAAAATTGAATTAAATTAAGTCAATTAAAAAAGCTTGTGTTTTAAGAAAATCTTGAAACACAAGCTTTTTTGCTTTTACTTGCTAATAAAAAATGTGTATTTTACAATATGAACAAAAGTTAAAGGAGGTCAATATGTTAGAAGTTAAAAATTTAATCAAACATTTTGGTGAGCTTAAAGCTGTCGATAACGTGTCATTTGACGTTGAAGATGGAAGAATTATGGGCATGATTGGACAAAATGGCTCAGGAAAAACAACTATTTTTAGAATGGTTTTAGATTTTTTAACACCAGAAGAAAATGGAATAGTACACTGGGATGGGAAGAACATTTCAGAAAAGGACTATAGTATCATTGGTTATTTACCTGAAGAACGTGGTTTGTATGAGGCGATGACCATTGAGCAACAAATTACTTATTTTGCTCAACTAAGAGGGATGAATAAAAAAGATATTCAAAACAAAATCGACGAATGGATGAAGAAATTCAATGTAAAAGGCAAAAAAACTGATAAAATAAAATCTTTATCTAAAGGAAACCAACAAAAAGTTCAGTTGATTTCAACCTTAATTCATGAACCTAAACTCGTTATTCTGGATGAGCCCTTTAGTGGGTTAGATCCTGTGAATGCCGAATATTTACAAAACGGTATTATAGAATTGAAAGAAAAAGGTAGTGCGATTATTTTCTCTAGTCACAATATGAGTAATGTTGAAGAAATCTGTGATAGTTTAGTGATGATCCATCATGGTAAGCAGTTATTATATGGTGGTGTTCAAGAGGTTAGAGAAAGCTTTGGTCGAACACAATTATATATAGAGACCGATCGCTGGAATAAAGACAACTTACAATCACTTGAAGGGGTTGAAGCAGTTAAAGAAATATCTCATAATGAATTTCTCTTAAGTTTAGTTGATGCATCTCATGGTAAGCATTTATTCGATACAATTACTCAAGGTGAGTATATAGCTAAGTTTAGCCAGCAACCTCCTTCATTAGAACAAATTTTTAAAAGAAAAGCAGGTGAGGACATCAATGAATAGATTAGGGATTATTGTCAAAGAAGTTTATAGGAAGAATGTTTTCTCATGGTCATTTTTTTGGATGTTTATTTCTCCTATCATTATGGCTGCTGTGATCATACTGATAAGTTATTTTATTGGTCGTACACAAAATAGTTCCTCAGTTGGCGATATTGCAATTGTAGGAGCAGATCAGGCAGTTCAGTCCATTATAGATCAATCAGATGATCAGAATAATATTGATTACTCTATGACGATTGAAGAAGCGAGAACAGCTTTACATGAAGATTCGATTGAAGGATTTATATTATTTGAAGATTCAACCAATAACGATGCGATAGAAGCACCTAAGTACTACCGTAAAACAACAAGCAAAGATATTAATTTAACAGAGATTGAAACAGCATTAAATCAATATAAAGTTGGTATTAATGCCGAGAGACTTGGATTAAATGATGAGCAATTAGCGAGCTTACAAAACTCAAATATATCGATAGAAAATATTAACGTTACAGTCAGTGATGATGGTGCTGTAAGTGAGCAATCAGCATCTGATCCAAATCGTTCTGTACGAATTGGGATAGCTTATGTCGTCTCGTTTATTGTATTTATATTTATTATGAATTATGTAAGTATCATTTCTCAAGAAATTGCGATGGAAAAGGGTTCAAGGATTATGGAGATTGTACTATCAAGTGTCTCTCCAACAACTCATTTTTTAGGAAAACTCTTAGGAATCTTATTAGTTATTGTGACTCAAATTATTATATATTTAATAATGGGCTTATTAATTATGGTATTAGTGAATCAATTTGGAATATTTGATAGTTTTGCTGAATTGAATCTAGCTAGTTTTTTCCAAGGAACTACAAGTATTATTGGATTGGGGCTTGTCTATGCTCTTTTAGGTATACTTATGTATACTACTTTAGCAGGATTTTTAGGTTCACTTGTATCTAAGACAGAAGATGTAAATAAAACCATTACACCGATTATATTTTTAGCATTGGGTGGATTCTATATCGGAATGTTTGCTTTAAATTCAACTAATAATGCTTTAGTTAGAATTTCTTCACAATTCCCACTATTTACACCTTTTATTATGCCATTTAGAATTGCCGCAGAAACAGTAGGTACAGCTGAGTTACTTATTTCTGTTATATTATCTGTGCTTTTCATGGTGCTTACTTTATGGTTCTCATTAAGCTTTTACAAGAGTAATGTGTTGGTATATAGTGATAAAGGTATGATTAATACCTTTAAGCGATCATTTGAACTGTGGAAGAGTGAACGCTCATCATTATAATAGTTTAGAGGCTAATTTACTTAGCCTCTTTTTTTGTTGAGACTGAAGAGAAATATATTAAAAGAGAAATAAAAATAAGAAAAAACATTTTGAATTGTATACATTTATTTAGCATATTTCCATTTTCAGGGTTATACTTATAACTATATAGATAAGCTAGCTTGCTTATTTGCTTTTTATTATATAATATACGTTAGTTTTAGAAATGAGTTGAATGCATGAGAGAATTACCGATTGGTTATATAGATTCAGGGTTAGGTGGTTTAACCGTCGTTAAACAAAGTTTAAAACAACTCCCTAACGAATCAATTATCTATCTAGGAGATAATGAACGGGCTCCATATGGTCCGAGAAGCTCGCAAGAAGTAAAACGCTATATATGGCAGTTGACTAATTTTTTGAGAGAAAAAGGCATTAAAATGCTAGTGATTGCTTGCAATACGGGAACGGCAGCAGCTTTGGATGAACTTAGAGCGACACTTGCGATTCCAGTTGTAGGTGTGATACATTCTGGTTGTCGTACGGCTATTAAACGTACAACAAGTGGAAAAGTGGGAGTCATTGGTACTCAAGGGACGATTAATAGTAATATGTATGAAAATGTCATGTTGGATAAAGTAAACTCGTTGAATATTATGAGTATTGCTTGTCCTGAGTTCGTTGAAATTGTCGAAGAACATAGAATTAATGACAAAAAGACCCAAACTATTATAGAAGAACGATTACGTCCATTCAAAGAAGCTCAAGTTGACAGTCTAGTTTTAGGATGTACACACTATCCGTTACTTTATGACCAAATAACTAATGTCATGGGTGAGAATGTAATAATTATTGATTCCGGTGTCGAAACCATTAACGAGGTCAGTATGTTGTTGGATTATTTTAACCTTAGTCGAACAGCAGAAGAAGCTCGTGAGCATCCTCCTACTCAAGAGATTTATACAACAGGTCAGGTTGACGAATTCCAAGAATTTGCTAAAAGTTGGCTTGATCAATCAGAGATTGTGGTAAAGAAAGCTCATATAAAAGGAGAGATTATTGTTGAAGATAATAATAGCGAGTCATAATAAGGGGAAAGTTAATGAATTTAATGAAATGTTTAAAGAACTTAATATAGAGGTTGTTTCATTGATTGATTACCCTGAGATTGATGAAGTAGAAGAAACTGGTGATACATTTGAAGCTAACGCACGTTTAAAAGCAGAGACGATTGCCGAACAATTAGGGCAAATGACACTTGCAGATGATTCGGGCTTAGTTGTACCTGCTTTGAATGGGGAACCTGGCATATATAGCGCTCGTTATGCGGGGGAAGATAAAGATGATCGAGCTAATAACCAAAAATTACTAGAAAAAATGAAAAGCCTTCGTGGCAAAGAACGTCAGGCTTACTTTAATTCAACTTTGGTGTTAGCTTATCCAAACCATGAAAGCTTAGTGGTTGAAGGTCGAGTAGATGGGGTAATTTTAGATGAAGAAAGAGGTCATGATGGTTTTGGCTACGACCCATTATTTTATTATCCTCCATTAGAGAAGAGTTTTGGAGAATTAACACTGGAAGCAAAGAATAATATTAGCCACAGGTCGCGTGCGATGGATGAATTAAATAAACAAATAAATAAATGGTTAGAGGGGTTAGAATTATATGAAAATGATGTTAATTAGTGATAATCATGGAAGATGGAATCAAACATATAATATTATTAAAAATGTACGGCCAAATGTTGACTATATCTTCCACTTAGGAGATTCTGAATTTCAAAAGGATGATCCGGTATGGAAGTTAGTTGATGCGATGGTTGAAGGGAATATGGATGAACCATTCCTATATCCACAAGAGAGAATTATTGATACAGAAAAAGGTAGAGTACTCTTAGTTCATGGGCATTTATTGAATGTAAACCGTTCTCACGATGATATTCTGAGTTTGGCCAAAGAAAAGGGTGCAGATTTCGCTTTTTATGGGCACACCTCATCGATTATTCAGTGAGTTAAATGACGGAATTTTACTTGTTAATCCCGGTGCCTTGAATAATCCTAGAGGACTGCATGCTGGCACAACTTATGCCATTGTTAATGTAGATGGAGATGCATTGGAAGTAAACTATTACGATGATGAGATGAATTTACTTGATGAATTAACACAAACATATTTTGTGGAATAATATTTAGAAGATATACTGTTACAAAATACGCTACGAAAAGCCAAATTTTTTATTATAGTGGAACCGTCTTTCTCCTGACTACACATTCCGTACGACCTGAAGATCTATGGTCTGATGTGTGTCAGTTCTTTCTTGGCATTATAATAAAATTTGGCTTTTCTTCGTTTTGAGTGTATTATGATTACGATGCTCAGTAAGTGAGAGTAAGGAATTTTTTGTGTAAGTGATCCTAATCAGAAGAATGACTTTGAAAGACTGCTTTATAAAAAAGGTGCATTGGTAGTAATATTAGTGCAATTCAGATGTACGAGCGATTGTTCACTATTAGCTCTAAAATAAACTAGGAATGCATAAGTATTAAAATTAATATAATATAAAAAAACCTAACTCATATCCTATTAGAATATAAATTAAGTTTTATTTAACGATTAAAAGATGAACGAAAGCTAATAATAACTATACTTAGTGAAATGGTATAATAAATTAAGCCATTTCATCATACACTGAGCTTGGAATTTTAATTGATTCTTCTTGAAGTCCATATAAGTATTCTCGGTAAAAAATACTCGTGTGCATATAATCCTCTCCAACACTCACAACAAAAGCTATACGATAGTTAAAAGTCTGGTCAGCCCCTCTAACGAATCCTACTATCGACGGTTCATCTTGTAAGACAGAGTCGTATTTTTCTGTAATTGATTGGGTTATTTTAGCAACTGTCTCTTCAAATTTTCTGAAATCTGTTTCGTCTGCGACGGGGATTTCTATCGTTATTTGACGAGTTTTCCGACTTTTATTATTAATAATCGCGATTTGACTATTTGGGATGTAATATGTATCACCATTAGCTGCTTCGATAGTTGTCGTTCGAATACCTAGATCCTTGATTATTCCTACAATATCTTCGCCAGTAATCTCGACTAAATCTCCGACTTCGAACAGATTCTCAAAGATAATAAAGAATCCATTAATCATATCATTAATAAGATCTTGTGCACCTAAACCAATGGCAACACCTGCGATACCAGCTCCAGCTAGAAGTGTTCTAACAGGGAATCCTAGGGCAGAAAGAAGGTAGTATGCAAAAATAAAATACAATATATACATCGTAAAGTTTCTTAAAAGATTATTAATCGTCCATACTCGTTGAACGGATTGTTTGTTTCTAAAATCTATCTTGCCTGCAGGATTAGCGTCAAAAAATTTCTCTAAAAGATATTTAGCAATCAGGAAGATTATAGTTATAACCAGTAAATATACAATAAATGAACTCAATGAAAGAACGTCTTCCGAGATATCTTCAGGTAAAAAGTTTTGAAAAAGTTGTGTAATATTTCTTGGACTAAACAATAGATTTTATCCTCCTTATTATAGTAATAATCTGTTTAAACTATTCTATTCATAATAAATTTGGTTGTCAAATATCGAGATTACCATTCAAATGTTTTGTACAATTTTGTTAAAAATGATATATTATTCTTATAAGATATGAGAGGAGTGAGTGTAAGAGATGACATTAGGAGAGTTAGCAGGAATGGTTGCTGCCATTGCATTTGTTGTGTTAGTTGTATTTATTTGTTTAAATTTATCTAAATTTTCGAAGATTTTAGAAGAAATTAAAGATACAGTAAACAGGCTCAACACAACTATTGACGTTGTTACAAAAGATGTCGATAATTTATCAATTGAAGTAGAAGGACTATTGAACAAAGCAAATACTTTAGTTGATGATGTTAATGGCAAATTAAGTAAAACTGATCCGTTATTCACTGCCATTGGAGATTTAGGAGTAACGGTTTCAGACCTGAATGATTCAACAAAAAACATGACGTCAAATTTACTCAAAGGGGTAACTAAGAAAAAGCAATCGCCGATTGAAAAATTTGTAAGTTCTGCAAAAGGTCTAGGTAAAAGACAACCCTCACCTTCTAAGCCTGTGACAGATCCACTGGCCCAATCAACGATTCATCCAGAATCTACAATAAAAAAGAAGGAAGCTGATGTGGAAGTCCCAAGACCAGGGAAACCGAATATGAGCTCAGAGTCAGAATTATTTACAATTAAGAACAAACGTCCATCAACAACAGCAGGGGAAATATCAATTAAACAATAATGTATTAATTTGAAAGGGATGATTATAATGAGTAACAACAATAAAGGATTTTTCTTAGGGGCATTATTCGGAGCATCTATTGCAGGAATTACTGCTTTACTCTACGCACCAAAGTCAGGTAAAGAACTACGTCGCGACATTGCTTTAGAAGTAGATCAATTACTTGAAAATGCTAGCGAATACACAGATTATGCTGTTGAACGTGGAGTAGAACTATATGATACTGCTTACGAAACAAAAGAAGATATTAAAGTAAATTTAAAAGAATCTGCAGATACCTTTAAATCTCAGCTAGATGATTTTCGCCATGAAGCATCCAATGAATGGGAGAAAGTAAGAACTGACTTAAAACAGTCAAAAAATGAATTGAAAGATGAAGCTGAAGATTTTGGAGATACTGTTTCAGAGGAAGCAAGTAAATTATCTTCAGATGTAAAAAAATCTGCAAGTAATGTTAAAGATTCAGCTGAAGAAGCAGCGGACAATATTAAAGATTCTGCAGAAGATGCAGTTGATGATGTAAGAAAATAATTTTATTAATAAAATTTATATGAATATCTCACATTTTATTTGTGAGATATTCATTTTTTATTGACTTTTTCATTAAAATATAGGAAGATATTACCTTAGGTATTAAGAGATTCTTTTCATAAAAACATGAAATTCTTAATTATTGGATGTAAATAAAACGCTTGCATAAAAAAATGAATTATGATAGATTTATCATAAGTAGATACTTTATTGAAAGAAGGTTAGTCCTATGAAAAAACAAACAATTACCATTTACGATGTTGCTAGAGAAGCAGAGGTTTCAATGGCAACAGTATCTCGTGTAGTAAATGGTAATCCTAATGTAAAACCAGCTACGCGTAAAAAGGTCTCAGAAGTTATTGAACGTTTAAATTATAGACCTAACGCTGTTGCACGTGGTCTGGCAAGTAAAAGAACAACAACAGTTGGAGTTATCTTACCAAGCGTAACAAATTTATTTTTCGCAGCGCTTGCTCGAGGAATTGATGATATTGCGTCTATGTATAAGTATAATATTATTCTAGCAAACTCAGATGAGAGTCAAGAGAAAGAAGTTTCAGTCTTCAATATATTACTTGATAATCAAGTAGATGGTATTATCTTCATGGGACAGAATGTATCAGAAGCAATGAGGAAAGAGATTGATCGTACTTCCACACCTGTTGTATTCGCAGGTACACTTATAGATAATCCAGAATATTATGCAGTAAATATTGATCATACTGTAGCAACAAAAGATATTACGAAAGAATTACTAGACCATGGACGTCGAGTCGTGTTAGTTACAGATGCACCTGAATTTTTAATTTCACAACATCGTTTAGCTGGTTTCAAAGCTGCTTACGACGAAATGGGTATTGAGTTTGATGAATCATTAGTCATTCAACAGGCCTTAAAGTATACAGAAGCTGAGAAAGTTTTAGAAGAATTACACAATGTTAAAGCTGACAGTGTTATTGTCAAAGATGATACTTTTGCAGCAGCGTTAATGAACACAGCGATGGATGCAGGAATAAAAGTACCTGAAGATTTAGAAGTAATTACGAGTGACAATTCAATTGTCACAGAAATCGTTCGCCCTAAGTTAACAAGTATTCAACAACCTTTATATGATATTGGAGCTGTGGCAATGCGTCTTCTTACGAAAATTATGAATAATGAAGAAGTTGATGAGAAACAAGTCATTCTACCTTATAAAATCAAACACCGTGGTTCTACAATTCATACAGAAGATGAATAATGCATTATAAATAAATAGGCTACCTTGTGACAAACATGTATTTGTTATAAGGCTAGCCTATTATTTTATATAAAAATAGCCCTCTTTCTATGTTCAACTTATAAAGAGGGCTATTTGTTTTCTTAAATTTATTTAAGACTCAGAAGATTCTACAGGAGTTTCTTCTGTAGGCTCGTCAGCATTTTCATCTGTATTTTCTGCATTATCAGTTGAATCAGACTCACCAGATTCATCATTTTCAGGATTACTATCAGTTGGTTCAGTTTGTTGTGTCGATTGTCTAGATTGTTGTTCAAGTTGTTGGCTACGAACACTATTCCAGAAACGATTTAGATCTTCTTCAGAAGCACCTAACATAAAGTCAAAGGTTAACGCTGGAGCTGGATTAGAAACTTTAAACAGCTCATTTTTTGTCGGACCTGTTAACTGGTAATGTGAACCATTATAGGTAAAGTTACCTGGTAGAGTACCAGTTTGTTCTAGAACAGTTTGTTCCCGTACAGAGCTTGGTTGATTAAACACTTCACTTGTTCCAAATATCTCCGGACGAAGAGCATATAAATCATTAACAATTCTTGCCCAATAGATCTGACTCCGGACACTTTCTCGATCGAAACCATCATTAACGTCAATTGTATATTCAGAAAATCTTGAATCGTACCCAATCCAAGAACCAATTGTAATTGACGGAGTAGAGGCGATAAACCAAATATCTTTAGAATTTTCACTGATACCTGATTTTGCTATCCAATCACCAGGTACTTCCATGTATTCATTGGCAGTACGCCCAGTACCTTCAGTAAACGTATCTCGTAACATATCAACCATAATATAGTTAGTATCTTCAGAGAAGACTTGCTCTGGTGTTTTACTTTGTTGGAAGACCGTATTGCCAAATGCATCTTCAATACGCTCAATATAATAACCATCAACATATTGACCATTATTAGCAAATGTTGAGAAAGCTCGAGTTTGTTCGAATACAGTTGGACCTGTTGATACACCACCTAATGAAAAGGGTAATAACAATGTATCGTCTTCTGTATAAGAGTCAACCGTATTGAATCCCATTTTTTCCAAGTAATTAATAATATGTACGCCTTGATTAATCAATTCTTCATAAATTCGAACTGCAGGAATATTATCCGATCTATATAAAGCAGTTCTTGCAGTCATGAAGCTATCACTTACGACAGTACCATAGTTAGTAGGTTCCCATACTGAACCATCATCATATTCACGAACAAACGATGTGTCTGGAATAATAGTAGAAGGGGTGATTAAATTATTCTCAACTGCTGGTCCATAAACTGCTAATGGTTTAATTGTTGAACCAGGAGAACGTCTCATATTAAACGCATGGTCAATTTGATTATTCTCATAATCCGTACCTGCAACAAATCCTAAGACACGTCCAGAGTTATTATCAATAGCGACTAAACCAGTTTGTACTCGCTCAATGTAATATGTTTCATGGCCAGTTTCAGGATCCGTATAGACTCCATCGTACACTGCACCTAGTTGGTCTTCATATGCTTGTGCAGAGGCGTTAAGCTGTTCATAAATCTCTTTATCAATTGTAGAATATACTTTATAACCTCCGGTACGGAGTTGTTCCTCAGCTGCGAAGTAATATTCATTGTACCAATCATCATCACTGAATACTTGTTGCCAAGTGTAGCCATCATCTTGAATGTTCAATAACATTATTTTCTCAATAGCACCATTCATAATAGCCTGATATAGATATGTTTGACGTTCAACAGGGCGTGTTTCAGTTTTTAAGAAATCTCGAGTAATATTATAGGCACTTGCTTCCTCATATTCTTCTCTTGTAATTTTCTTATCACGATACATTCGGAATAAAACTTCTTTCATTCTTTCAACACCATATTGAATAGATTCAGGCTCACGTAATTCACCCGTTTGTTCATATGGGGTATAAGTATATGGGTCTTGTGGAAGCCCAATTAGAAAGGCTGCTTGTGGTAAACTAACCTCGTTTGGAGATACTCCAAAAATTCCCTCAGAAGCTGCTGTAATACCAGCAATATTATCACCTTTATTATTTCTACCAAAAGGCGAAACATTTAGATAGGCAGTTAAAATTTCCTCTTTTGAAAAGTAATTCTCGAGTCTCAAAGCTAATAACATTTCATTCGCTTTTCTAAAGAAGGTCACATCATTGGATAACATTTGTTGTTTAACTAACTGTTGAGTTAAAGTTGAACCACCAGTACCGGCACCATTCAGTAGGGTTTCAATAACAGCTCTTAAAATTGCCTTAGGAACAATCCCTTTATGTTCTTCAAAATGCTCATCTTCGGTCGCTATTAATCCATCCGTTATATAAGGGGAGATATCATTCAAACTCGCAATCGAACGTACAATGTCCGTTCTAACATCTGCGATGAGTTCACCACTTCCGTAATAGAGTGTACTTTGTTGTTCAAGTTGGTTAATTTGCTCCCGCATTTGTTGCTCAGTAGGGGGAGCTGTCTGGGATACTAGATTAGCAAAATATCCAATTCCTGCACCACCTGCTAGAACCCCAAGGAAAATTACGATAATAATAATATAAATAAGTAATTTTTTAATAACATTAAAGGTCACATTCAACCCAAAGAAAGTTTTTTCTTTATTAGAAAGCCCCTTTAAAGAATACTTATCTTTATTTTCACGCTTTTTTGACCCTTTAGGCTTGTAATTGTCTTCTGACTGAACTGGTTCATCAATTGTCTCTAAGTCAAGATCATTATCGTTATTATTATGAATGACTACGGCAAGATCGTCATGATAATTGTTATTGGTATCATTAATTTTTGCCTCGTTTTGTTCATTCTGTGTCGGTTCGATTCGCTGAAACGAGCTCAGTTCATCAACCCGATCATTTTTGTGTGAGTTATTTTTCGAACTTACTTTATTACCATTATGCGTGTATTTGATAGAATCAGAAGTTCTCATTGATAAAGTAGATGGTGGTTGGAGAATTTGTTCATCATGTACCTTTCCATTTTTATCTACATTTGTTAAATCATCAAGTTGATTAACTTCATCAGTTGAATTTTGAATGTTCTTAGCTATCTCTATATTTTTACTATTAATATTAGGTAACTGTTCCTCATTTATTTGATCGGTACCATCTTGATCAATTGAGGAATTTATGTCATTAAGTTTTTCGAGACGGAGCTGACGGCGACGATCTCTTTCCCTAGCCAATTGTTCAGGGGTAGGGAAGTCATTTAACGAATCAGCTTGATTGAGTTCTGATGTAACTTTCTGATTATCTGTAGATTGGTTTCCTGTCGTAAAGTTTTTTTGAGCAGATGACGTTGAATGAAAACTACTAAGTTTGGCACGATCAGCAAGATTTTTTCCTTTAGCTGATTTAATCTGCTTGTAATCATCGCTCGATTTTAAATTAGTTTCATTGAATAAATTCTGAACACGATTGAATGACCGATTAATCATTATGTTTGAATAATCAGACTTGTTTGATTTTTCTATTGATCCATCTGGTTTATTCGCTTGAGACTGGCTTACAAAGTCAGATTCTTTGAAATCAGAGTTATCATCTTGTGCAGGTTCGTCAAATGAAACATCAAAAAATTTATTTTTATCTTTTGGCGAATGGTTATTAGAATTTTTATCAGTCATTGATTCACCCTCTTCCTTCAATTATTATTACTACGCGATACTACTATCTTGTAGGGATTCTCCAATTTGATTTAAGCGATATTCCCATTCCTCAGTCGAAAGATTATTCTCTGAGATATAACGGTTACGAGGGTGGCGACGGCACTCTGGTGAACAACCTCTAACATATTTTGCTTCATTTTCTTCAGAAGCTAGAATTTGCTCGTTACATTCTGGATTTCCGCAGTTTATATAACGTTCACAAGGTGTATTATCGTAGTAATCGCGTCCAACAACTGTAGGGTTTACGTGGTTAATTGGAACAGAAATACGTTCATCAAACACGTACATTTGACCTTCCCATAGATCCCCTTGAGTTTCTGGGTCTTTACCGTATGTATCAATTCCGCCTTCTAGTTGTCCTACCTCAGTACCAATTCCTTCACGAACCATCCAGCCTGAGAATTTCTCGCAGCGAATACCTCCGGTACAATATACTACTACTTTTTTATCCATGAATTTTTCTTTATTCTCAATTACCCAATCTGGTAGTTCGCGGAAGTTTCTAATTTCTGGGCGAATCGCACCTTTGAAATGACCTAAATCATATTCATAATCATTCCGAGTGTCTAATACGATAGTGTCTTCGTCGAGAAGGGCATCGCGGAATTCCGCTGGTTTTAAATGTTTACCAGTTGTTATTAATGGGTCAATATCATCTTCTAAATCTAAAGATACAATTTCTTTGCGTGGACGTACATACATTTTTCTATGTGCGTAGTCATCGGCTTCATCTACTTTGAACCAAACATCTTCAAAGCCAGGTAATGAATGAACATAATCCTTATACTTATCAGTTTGATCTACAGTTCCTGAAACAGTTCCATTAATACCTTCAGTTCCAACCAAAATACGACCTTTTAAACCGATTCCCTTACAAAAAGCTAAATGCTCCTTAGAAAATGCTTCAGGGTCTTCGATTGTTTGATATTTATAAAATAATAATACTCTAAATTCTTTCTCCAAAATAAATTCCTCCTTGTAGTTGCATACTACAGTTTTTCTAAATATATATTATACTATTAAATGAATAATAGTAACAAGTTTTCTGTAATTTTCATTGATTCTTAATATAAAAGTCATATATTAGATGTGATATATATCAAAAATTGTTATAATAAACATCGGAAATGAGAAAGAAAAAGTAGGTGAAAGAATGTTAGATAAAGTTTTATTAATTGTTAACCCAGTGGCTGGTAAAGCCCAGGGGGAGAAATACGCGAATAAATTAAAAGAAATTCTTGAAGATAACCATCAATCTTCTGTCGAAATAAAAGTGACTAAAGAAGAGAATGATGCCTATGAATGGAGCAAAAATGCTTACAGTGATGGATTCAGTAGTGTGATATGCTTAGGTGGTGATGGAACGGTATCTGAAACAGTAAGTGGATTAATGCAAAATCAACAACGACCAAACTTCGGCTTTATAGCAATGGGAACAGTTAATGATTTAGCAAGATCTTTAGGTTATCATTTGAATCCCGAAAAAGCAGTCAATGATTTTGTTAATATTAAATTAGATAAACTTGACATTGGAAAAGTCAACGACAAGTATTTTATTAATGTGATTGCTATAGGCCCCATCGCTGAAGAGGTTATGACAACTGATTCTGATGATAAAAATAAATTTGGAGTGTTGGCATATATTCGTGATGGTTTAAAAGCTTTTTTCACCAGCAAAGGATATAATATCAGAGTGACAGATTCAAAAGATAATCCAATAGATATTAAAACAAATTTATTATTAGTAGGATTAACGAATAGTGTTGGTGGTGTTGAGTTTATGATACCTGAAGCTAATTATAATGACGGGGAAGGGTATCTCATTGCAATCAAAGGACACACACCTCTTAGCACCATTGCAGCTAGTTTGGAAGTTGGATTCTCAAATTTAAGTGCAGATAACTTATATAAATTATCTGATCAGAGATTTAAAATTGAATCACTCGATAATGTTGAGATAAAAACAAATATAGACGGAGACAAAGGCCCAAACTTACCCATTGACGTAGAAATTATTAAACATGCTATTGATGTGATAGTACCTAAATAATGTCTAAGCATATTGTGAGCAAAATTATTGATATTAAGTTATACTAGAAGTAGTGAGCGTTAAGGTCAACAAGAAAAGAGGGAATTAACGTGAGTGCACAAAAAGTGTCAGCCAATGAACGTAAGATTATTGAACGAGAGTTAAGAAGAGGTACTAGCAAGTCAAGAATTGCCACAATTTTAAATGTTGATTATGAAGATGGATTGAATAAAATCCGCAGTGTTAAAGATGATATACGACCTGAAATCGGTAATCAAATTGAATTTAAGTTTAGAGATAGTAAGATGACGGGGATTATTACTAAACTATTAAATAATAGCGCAGTAGTTGAAATCTATTGGGAGAAGTCGGATATTACAATGCGAGATATATGCGAAGATCGAACGATTGTGAATTTTAAAGATATTGAATCATTTGTATCCTTACCACCACAAGCGGAAGATAATGATCTTGTATTCGAATATGATGATATAAAAACAAAAGAACTGGAAGAACAAGCTTAATAAAAGCTTGTTCTTCTTTAGTTTGATAATAAGTTTGATAATAAGTTTGAAATTTCGTCTTGTGCTTGATGATAGAACGTTACCTCTTCAGCTGTCAAAGGCGAAACGCTATTATATTCCGATTCACTTATAAGATCATAGATCATTAAAGTATGATTCAACCATTTAGCAGGATCATCTATCGCTTCGTCGTAATAAGGGTATAAAACCATACTATGTAAATTAAAAAGTTCTATTATTTGAGATTCTAAGTGTGGGTCTTGTTTAGTAAAAAAATCAGTTATTAATTGAATAGCTTTTCGGTAATATTCAGTGTTATTATAAGGTTTAAGTTCATTAATATTTATCGTATTTTTTTTACCAAACCAAGAATAATTAATAGTTTCTAAATACCCTTTGGAAATTAAAAAATGTAAAACATCATTTTTTATGAAATTATATATCTCGTCTTTTTGTAGAATAGCTAGATAAACAGCCAGTGTTTTATCTAAATCAAAAAGGTATAATGATTTTAATTTGGATAAGAGTTCAAGTTGGCTACTTTGTAGATAAAATTTAACAAAATTATCTATATCATCGTCAGAATTTAATTCATCCAATTTTTTTTGAGTGGATAAAATATTTTGAATGGCATCGATTGCCTGATTGATTTGCAATAAACTTTCGGAATCTTGTATTAAGTCTCTGAGTTGGTATAATTCACTTAAACTTTCATGACGTGTATCCATGTTAATTAGTGTTTGCGCATATAAAACAGACAATACAGCCGAATTAGCGATCGTATCTAATGAAAAGTTTTTGCTTTTCCAGATGCTTTTTAGTTTAGAAGTTAAATTATGCTTAATATATAAATTAACTAATTCATAAAAAACTTGATCTTGAGGATCTAATTGATAACTTTCTTCAAGAAAGTGGATACCTTTGCGATCGTCATTATTTTGCAGGGCATTTATAGCCTTGCGATAATAGTTAGTAGCATTGTTTGGCATTGGTGTAATATCACTCATTAGATAAATCCTTTCTACAAAATAAAAATGTTCATAAGGAGAATAGTATGATCAAAATATATTCGGATGCAGCATTTAAACAAAAGACTAGAGAAGTAGGTATAGGTATTCAAATAATTTCAGAGGAACAAAGAATACTTAATAAGACATATATACCATGGGTTTTTGATAATCATGTGGCGGAATTTTTAGCTTTAATTTCTGCTTTGAATTATGTAACAACTAACTTTGAGTTAGATCAAGCGGTTCTATTTTACTCGGATAGTAGAATTTTAATAGAATCGTTAGAAAAAGCTTATAGTAAGCATGATGAGTATAGCAAACCCTTAGCGTATCTTTTAAATCAATTAGACACGATTCCGTTATTTTTCCCTAAATGGATTCCAGAAGCCCAAAACAAAGGTGCGGATCACTTAGCAAGGCAAGCACTTAGAAGGGAAGGGAAGCTATATAAAGCATTCGACACACCCATTATAGATTATTCTGACTTATAAGAGGATAACCTTCGATTTTTGAAGGTTATTTTTTTCCTCTATTGCCCCAATATTGATAATAGGTAACTTTTAAAGCACCATTGTATAACTTCCTCTTCTTCGTTGCTTTTTTCCCATAATATTCTTCAAAGTTATCATCGCTGGTCAGAATATATTTACTCCAAGTTGGCATTGTTTCATACAGTTCTCCCATTTGTCGATAAATATCATGAACCTTATCTTCACTCATCATACGATCTCCATAAGGAGGATTAGAGATTAATATTCCGAATTCTTTTTGAGGTCGATAATCTGACAATTGCATTTGCTTGAATTCAATTGAATTTCCAACACCCGCAGCTTCAGCATTATCTCTAGCTATATCTATCATTCGACCATCAACATCCGTTCCATATAATTGTAATTCAATATCGTGATCAATTGAATTTTTAGCTTCTTCGCGGACATTTGACCAAACATCGGAATGTTCATTCATTAATTGCCACTTTTCCCCAGTGAACTTTCTATTCAATCCTGGTGCAATATTTCTTCCCATTAGTGCCGCTTCAATAAGTACAGTTCCTGATCCGCAAGTAGGATCATAAAGCGGGCGGTCAGGTCGCCAAGTTGTTAATTTGATTAATGCAGCCGCCATATTTTCTTTCAAAGGAGCTGTTCCTTTATGTTCACGGTAACCTCTTTTAAATAAACTTGTTCCACTTGTATCCAAAGTTAACATGACATGGTCTTTACGAATTGCTACCTCGATAGGGTATAAGTCACCAGTTTCAGGAAGATCAGAACGACGATGGTAAAAGTTCATGAGTCGTTTACTAATGGCTTTTTTTACGATACGTTGTACGTTCGGAACGCTATGTAAAGTTGATTTAATTGACTTTCCACTAACGGGGAACTCTGCGTCCATTGGGAGAATATTTTCCCAATGAATATCATAAGTTTGATTGAATAAATCATCGAACGTTTTAGTATCGAACTCACCAAAGATAATTTTTACACGATCAGCCGTTCGAAGCCATAGATTAGTGTAAGCAACATCTTTGGCACTTCCTTGGAAACGAACAAAGCCATTTTCAGTTTGCGTGTGGTAACCAAAATCTTTTAATTCTCTAGCAACGAGCGCTTCAATACCTGCAGCGGCCGTTGCGAGTAGGTTATACTTTTTCATTAATTTCCTCCAATTGTAATCAATATTAGTGTACATAAAAAAAGACTCTGATACCAGAGTCAAATCCTATGGCCTAGTAAATTTCGATAAGCCATGTTCTGTCGACACTTAAATCATAGGATCTTTAAGTATCGGATAATCATCTATCTACAGTATAAACTGTCTTCTTCGTTAGTTCATTTTTCTAATAGAAGAAGTGCCCCTACCAATGTTTGGGTTGCTCGCTCGAGGGGTTTACCGCGTTCCAATCTTATGATTTCTCATAAACCTCGTCTCTGTGGCACTTTATGGAGTACTGATTCATAGTTGAACCTTAGAATGTTTCTCCGCCGTTACCTTTAAAAGGTACCTTAACTTATTGTTTCGTTAAGCACGAACACTACAAGCATCTCAGCTTGTGCGAGCATGGACTTTCCTCAACTAATTAAATAGCCGCGATTATCTGAAATTTACTAATTAATGGTTAATATTTAGTAGCTTGAGAGTAGTCAATAGTATTGTCAGTATTATCAATCTTAGAACCGAAGACATGCTTCTCAAGGTTTGATAAACGTTTTAAAATATCAAAGTTTGTTACGCCACTACCAGGAGTGCTTGGAGTGTTCTTCTTAGCCAGTGCTAATTGTTTTGTTAATTCATCAACCTTACTAATTAAACGCTCATTCTCATTTTTCAAGTAGACAACATCTTTTTGGAAAGAATCATAATCACGGATGATACTATCTAAGTATTCATCAACTTCCGCTGTATTATATCCTCTTACTGATTTGTTAAATTCTTTTTGTAAAATATCTTTTGCAGTTAAATTTTTTTCTGCCATTTTATTCACCTCGTATGTTTTTTTATAATAATGGCACGTCGAATCAAGCTATGTACTAGTCTACTATTTATAATAATGAATATCAAATCACTTAATGCAGCATAATTGGATCGAATTGATATTACACATATTTATTATAATTATGCCATGAAATTGTACATTTTGCTAACTAATTATAATGGCTTTATTGAAGATTGACAAGCGGAAAACGCGATTTTAATCATTATTTAACATAAAAAGAAATTTAACAATTGTTTATAGTTATAAATTTAATAAAATTGAAATCTTATTTACAATGAGTCATAATAAAGAAAGATAATATTGGGTGGTGAATTAATGAAAAGATTAAATGTTCTGAACGTTCTAGAGCAACTTATTAATGAATCTTACTTTCACTGTGAATGGGCAATTGAATGGCAAGAGCAGAACCATAACATTGAATTATCATTTCAAATGGAGTTAGAAAATCCCAATCAAAAAATTTTTTGGAAAGATAATAAAACATATTCACAGAATAAAGAAATCGTCTTTATAATGAGTGTATTGATATATGATTCAAAAGCCAATAGTTACTCAAATGATTGTCATAGTATATTGATTCCGTTTGATTTTGACCAAGGTGTAGAATATGGGGAATGTTTGTCCTTGGTCAAATATTTAAAAGTTCTTACATCAACGGTACCAGTGAAATGGCGAGAATTTATGGAGTCAAATCAAGCACATTCTTTCACTGTAGATTGGAATTGGAATGACTATAATAAGATAAAAAATCGATTGATTGATAGCAAGCAATATAGTCATACACTCGTATATTTTCCAAACTAAAAAGCAAGGGGGAAAATTATGTCAGAAAAATGGACAAAAGTAAGTATAACAATAAATAGTTTACAAGCCGATGTAATTGATCTTGTAAATTATTACTTAAGTGAGATGGGTGCTATAGGTACTGAAATCAATTATGCCCAAGGTTACTTGGAGAATCATCCTAATTTGTTTGGTGAAATCCCTGAGGAATTACCGGACGATTATTTAAATCATCCTGTTGTAGTTGTTGGGTATTTTGAAAGTGCTGTTGACCTAGTAAACTTAGAGCAATCACTTGGTTTAATTGAAGACTTGGTGTACGAAGTTGAAATTAACGAAATAATAAATGAAAACTGGCATCAAAATTGGATGAAGTATTATAAAGTAGAGCGGCTTAGTCGCTTTTTAACAATAGTTCCTGAATGGGATAATGATTATCAAAAACTTGATAATGAAGTTATTTATATGGACCCAGGTGTAGCATTTGGAACAGGGAATCATCCAACAACGCGATTAAGTGCTCAAGCTCTAGAATTTACTATGAAAGGTAATGAAACTATCCTTGATGTGGGAACGGGTACGGGGATATTAAGTTTTATTGCGGGCGTATTTGGAGCTAAAGAAGTATTAGGGATGGATTTAGATCCACAAGCTGTTTCAGCTGCTAATCATAATCTACAAAGCCAGCGAAATAATCCTAAATTAAAAATAATGATTGATGAGAATCGTATAAATTTTATTGAAAATAACTTGTTAAATAACATCAATCAAAAAGCAGATATTATTGTTGCTAATATATTGCCACATATATTAATAGACATGTTCGATGATGCATACAAACTTCTAGAAGATGATGGGTATCTAATTCTTGGTGGAATCCTTAAAGATAAAGCTAAATTTATCGAAAACTCCTTGCTAGAACATCGCTTCACTATATACTCTAAGACTGAATCGCAGGGTTGGGTATCATATATTGCGATCAAAGGGGAGTAACTTGAATGCAAAGATATTTTATTGAACAAGATCTTCATCAAACAATATTGTTTACCTTAAACTCAGATGATAACCATCACTTGATTAGAGTGATGCGTGCACGAGTCAATGATAAAGTCTTTGTAGTCGATGTTAATCATAATGTTTTTATAAGCGAGTTAGTCACAATTGACAATAATATTGGTCAATTAGAAGTAGTTGAACAAATTGACGAGAAAAAGGAATTGCCTATTGATGTGACGATTGCTTGCGGTCTTTCAAAAAATGATAAGATTGACTTCATAGTTCAAAAGGGAACAGAATGTGGTATGAGTCAATTTATACCATTAAGTCTCGAACGTGATGTTGTCATATGGCGTGGGAATAAAGTACAAAACAAAGTTGAACGATTACAAAAAAATGTCAAAGAAGCAGCGGAACAAAGTCATCGAACGTGGATTCCACAAGTAGACGCTTTAACTAACTTAGATTCTCTTATTAAAGATAATGATAAGTTTGATCATAAATTAATTGCTTATGAAGAAACAGCAAAAAATAATAAACATGGCCAACTGAAGGAAACATTGTTAAAGATTAAAGAAGGCGAGTCATTGATTATCGTTTTTGGATCAGAAGGAGGACTCAGTCCTTTAGAAGTAGAAAAACTAAAAGAAGTAGGGTATATTGAATGTAGTTTAGGACCAAGAATTCTCAGATCGGAAACGGCACCTATCTATGCTTTAAGTGCAATTAGTTATCAATTTGAATGTTAAGAAAGAGGGATAAAATGGAATTAGAAAAATACATTGACCACACATTATTAAAAGCGGACGCAACTAAAGACCAGATTGAGAAGTTATGTCAAGAAGCGGCGGAATATAACTTCAAATCTGTATGTATTAATCCAGCATATGTTAAACTAGCAAGTGAATTGTTGAATGATTCAGATAGCCTAGTATGTACGGTTATTGGTTTCCCTTTAGGAGCGAATACTACAGAGGTGAAAGTATTTGAGGCTCAACAAGCTATTAAAGATGGAGCTGATGAGATTGATATGGTAATTAATATCTCAAAAGCAAAAGATGGCGATTGGGACTATGTATTAAATGATATCCAACAAGTTGTTCAAGCAGCAGGTGTAGATATAACTACAAAGGTAATCATTGAAACAGCGCTTCTGACTAAAGATGAAATTACTAAAGTATCACAAATAGTGAAAGAATCAGGAGCAGATTTTGTTAAGACCTCTACAGGATTCTGTACTGGTGGTGCCACAGTTGAAGATGTGAAGTTGATGCGCAAAGCAGTAGGTCCTGAGTTTGATATTAAAGCCAGTGGTGGGGTAAGCAATTATGATGAAGCGATTGAAATGATTGAAGCAGGTGCCACAAGAATTGGTGCTTCAAAAGGAATTGCGATTGTAACTGGTAAACTAACAGGTAATTCTGACGATTCGTATTAATGATATTTAATGCTCAAACTGCGTTTTTTTGCGCAGTTTTTTATGATATATATAACCAAGATTGTTTAATACGAGATATTAGTTTATAATATCGCTATATTTTAAGAGGAGAGGTGAATAAATTTGCAAGGACAGGATTATTCAACTAAAGAAGTGATTGAGTTATGTGCAGCATACATGAATAAGTCAAATCTCGACTTTATTCAAAAAGCAGCCGATTATGCGACTGAAGCACATAAAAGTCAATATCGATTATCAGGAGAGCCTTACATTATTCATCCTATACAAGTTGCTGGTATTCTTGCTGAGTTACAGATGGATCCATCAACAATAGCTACAGGATTTTTACATGATGTAGTTGAGGATACTGATTGTTCGTTAGAAGTTATTCAGGAAGAATTTGGTGAAACAGTTGCTTTCCTAGTAGATGGTGTAACTAAGTTAGGAAAGTTAAAATTCCAAAGCAAGCAAGAAGCTTTAGCTGAAAATCATCGTAAGATGCTGTTGGCAATGAGTAAAGATTTACGTGTAATTATCGTTAAACTTGCGGATAGATTGCATAATATGCGTACAATGAAGTATCAGGGAAAAGAGAAACAAATTGAAAAGTCTCAAGAAGCGATTGATATATATGCACCATTAGCAGACCGTTTAGGGATTAGTTCGATAAAATGGGAACTAGAAGATATCGCTTTACGGTATGTTAATCCTGAAGCTTATTATAATATCGTAAAGCAAATGGATACTAAGCGAACGGAAAGAGAATTATTTATTGAACAGACTATCTCTGAACTCAAGGGAGCTGTTGAAGAGCTTGATATTGAAGCTGATATATCTGGAAGGCCCAAACATATTTATTCAATTTATCGTAAGATGGTGGATCAACATAAAGAGTTCGATGATATCTATGATTTGCTTGCGATTCGAGTTATTGTCGACACAATCAAAGATTGTTATGCAGTCTTAGGGGCAGTTCATACACAATGGAAACCAATGCCTGGAAGGTTTAAAGATTATATTGCTATGCCTAAAGCAAACATGTATCAATCAATTCATACGACTGTTATTGGAGCAACAGGCAAACCAGTAGAAATCCAAATACGTACGACTCAGATGCACTTAGTTGCGGAGTTCGGGGTAGCAGCACACTGGGCTTATAAAGAAGGAAAAACAGCTAAAGTTAACGAAGATGACCTAATTAATAAGCAAATGTCATGGTTTAGAGATTTAGTCGAATTACAAGATGATGCGCGTGACGCGAGTGAATTTATGGACTTTGTTAAAGAAGATCTATTCAAAGATCAAGTATATGTATTCACCCCTAATGGAGATGTTATGGAATTGCCAACTGGCTCAGGTCCGATTGACTTCGCATATCACATACACTCAGAGATTGGAAATAAAACGATCGGAGCTAAAGTAAATGGACGAATTGTTCCTTTGGATTATAAATTAAAAAATGGGGACATTATAGAAATTTTAACGAATTCCAACTCCAATGGTCCAAGTCGAGATTGGTTAAAATTTACTAACACCAGTAAAGCTAGAAACCGTATCAAACGATTCTTCAAACTTCAAGACCGTGAATTAAATAGTGAGCAAGGACAAGATATTCTTGAGAAGGAACTAAAAGAATATAATCAATCACTGAAAATATTCAACAATAAGAAGACGGAATCGAACGTTCTTCAACGGTTTAACTTTAATAGTTTGCCTGATTTATATGCATCCATTGGATTAGGAGAAGTAAATAGTTCAACGATAATTAACTATTTAGGTCTTAGACACGACAATGAAGAGAATGAAAAACTCAACAACGATACAACAATTTCAAAAGAGGCATCAGGAGGAGCTAAATCAAGAACAGTTCACGAAAGTGGCGTAGTTGTTGAAGGCGCTGATAACCTCATGATTCGCTTAAGTAAATGTTGTAATCCAGTGCCAGGGGACGAAATTGTAGGGTATATTACAAGAGGTCGTGGTATTTCAGTTCACCGTAAAGATTGTCCTAATTTACTTTCGGAATCAGAACTAAATAATCGACTCATTGATGTTCAGTGGGATCAGGAGTTTCAACCAGCTGAAGAGTATGTTAGTGAACTCTTTATTATTGGTTTCGACCGATCAGGCTTAATTAATGACGTACTGCATGTCGTTAGCCATACTGTTAAAAATTTGATCAGTGTTAATGGTAAACGTGATAAAAACAGTATGGCAACAGTATCTTTAAAAGTAGCCATCTCTAATACAAAGCAATTAGATGATCTGATTAATAAACTTAAAAATATCCCAGATGTTTATGAAGTGAAACGCGTAACAGGCTAAGGTAATTAGAAAGGATAGTAACATGAGAGTCATCATTCAACGTAGTTTATCTAGTAAAGTAGAAATAGATAATGAAGTGATCGGACGAATTGATAAGGGATTTGTCATCTTAGTTGGGGTTACTGATGAGGATAATCAGGAAGATGTGACATATTTGGCACGAAAAATCGCAAATATGAGACTTTTTGAAGATGATGAAGGTAAAATGAACCTTGCATTAAATGATGTTGGCGGATCGATATTATCAATTAGCCAGTTTACACTTTATGGTAATACAAAAAAAGGAAACAGACCTAGCTTCATAAAAGCTGCCGATCCAGCTTATGCAGACCAGCTATATCTGGAATTGAATCAACAACTAAGAGACGATTATGGACTTGAGGTACAAACGGGTCAATTTGGCGCAGATATGAAAGTTTCAATTACAAATGACGGGCCAGTCACAATCTTATTAGATTCAAAAAATAAAGATTTATAAAAATAGCAGACTGTATATAGATGAATGTATCTAAGGATATATTCATCTTTTTTGTTGATATTAGTGAGTGGACACTGATTCCTATTGAGTTCAATGGCACGCACTTATATTTTTGAATTGCTAGATTCAGTGAGGTAACGAAGTTAAGAGCAGATGCGATAGAAGAACAGTCTGTAGTTGGACTGAATTTGCTAACAAACTAAAACAGTTGTTGATTAATAAAAAAACTGTCACTTAATCTCGTAACAGAGAATTAAGTGACAGTTTTCTTATTATTGTGAAAAATAATTCGTTAGTCCGTTTACAATCGAATCAGCTAAACTGTTAAGATACGCCTCTGAACGAATATTCTCAAGATCTATACTATTACTCATATAACCAAGTTCCAATAGAAGATTTGGTCTCGTATTCTCACGAAGTACATAGTAATTCCCAAAAGAAACACCGTTATTAGGTAAGTGTAATAACTCAAGTTGTTCATTGATGCTCTCAGCTAAACTAAAGTCATCTTCATTGAAGTAGTAAGTAGTAGTTCCATGCCAATCACTCACTGGTGATGCATCAAAGTGGATTGATATGAATGCATCGACTTTAGAATTATTACTTATATTAGCACGCTCATCAAGATCTACAAAAGAATCATCGAGACGTGTCTGTATTACTTCTACACCTAAATCTTCTAATTTACTTTGAAGTATTTGTGCAGTTTGTAAAGTAACATCTTTCTCGTAAGTAAGATTATCAAAACTGATGGCACCTGAGTCTTCACCACCATGACCAGCATCTATCATTATTGTCGCATTTTTTAATGAACCTGGATTAGTTGGGCCACTATGACCAAGATAATCACTCGCTAAAGCTGTGATTCGCGTCTCTAAGTACCCTCTAATTCCATTTTCATCCTCTGCAAGATAATAATCATTACCTTCTACATCCGTGACTGTTTCAATCAGTTTAAATCTTTGATTATATTCAGGAGTATAGATAATATCTGAGTATAAGTCAGGGGCAGTCAAGAAGGCTTGATTAATTACCCGAACAAAGATGGTAGATTCAGCATTAGCTATTTCTTCATCAGAAAACTGATCATCCTCAGTAAGGGTTGGTTCTTTTTCGATAGGTTCATCTGGAATATCTTCACGGTTTATAATTTCAACCGAGCTTGTTGGAATATATCCATATTGATTATCGTAATTAACTTGCACCCAGCCATTGCTTTCAAAGTTTACAATCAAATAAGAATCGGCATTAACATTTGTCAATTGATTCGATTCGGCCGATTGTTCTGAATATATAGGAGAAGCGGTAAGCATATGTGCGGCTATATTTTGGTCAGAGGTTAAGCTTTCACTTTGAATCAACCATAATGGTAACCATCCCTCTGTCACACCGTTGTAGCGAACTTCCGCCCAGCCGTTTTTTTCCGACAGTGTATGTAGTATGGACTCAGATTCTATCGTTTCGATAGCTTGTGAGTTTGTTGCAGGTTGGCTCCTAAGAATAACACGCTCTTTATTAATAACAATAATATCACCTGTAGTTAGCGAGAGCACCGCTATACTACTTAAAAGAATTAATAACAATGTAATAAAAGGCGGAAAATACCGTTTTGTATATAATCTCTTTAAGAACTTACTAAATGTTTCGATATAAGTCCCCCCGTCCCATCCGTATTTAGTATATAATTAATCTCATTATATAAATGTTATGAATATAATTCAAATACCTTTAATCATTGTCACATAACAGTAATATAGTTGCTAAAAAATTGTGATGTATATCTGGAATGACATTGATAACGATTTATTAATTTATGGATGAAAAAATTAGTTGATTAAATTTAAATTAGACTCTATAATAGAGATGAACTTAGGAAAATCTATGAAGTAGACAAGTATAACCGAAACTATAGAGACTTCTCATAACGGTGAAAGAGAAGAAAGGTTAGAAGACACTATGGAGATGGATAATGAAAAGTTATCCCGCTAATCGCGTTACAATTACAAGGTAATATTTATTCAAAGATTACAAAATTAGGTGGTACCACGTTTTTTTCAACGTCCTATGGCTATACATTAGCTATAGGGCTTTTTTATTTAATGGAGGCGAAAGTATGATAAAGAAACCAAAGGGAACTGAAGATATTCTCCCAGTAAACATTAATAAATGGCAATATGTCGAAGATATTGCACGCTCTGTAATGGCTTCATACAATTTTTCGGAGATAAGAACACCATTATTTGAAGCATTTGAATTATTCCAACGTTCGGTGGGTGATACAACTGATATTGTATCTAAAGAGATGTATGATTTTTATGACAAGGGTGATCGTCATATAGCACTTCGCCCAGAAGGAACAGCTCCGATTGTTAGAGCTTTTATTGAACACAAATTATTCGGACCAGAGCATCCACAACCTTTAAAGGTATTCTATTTAGAACCGATGTTCAGATATGAAAGACCACAGGCGGGGAGACAAAGGCAATTTCACCAACTAGGGATTGAAGTGTTTGGAAGTACCAATCCTGCAACAGATGCTGAAGGAATAGCTTTAGCTATGGATTTCTTTGAAGAATTAGGGTTAGATAATTTGACCTTACACATTAATTCATTAGGAAAACCAGAAGAAAGACAGACTTATCGGGATGCCTTAGTTGAATATTTTGAACCCATTAAGGATCAACTGAGCGCTGATTCACAACGTCGTCTAGAAGACAATCCTATGAGAATTATTGATTCAAAGGATAAAGTTGATATTAAACTAGTCCAAAATGCCCCAATAATTTTAGATTTCTTAGGTGAAGAAAGTAAAGCGCATTTTGAAAAGGTTCAAGAACTACTCAATCAATTGGATATTCCATTTGAGGTTACTCCTTCGATAGTTAGAGGGCTAGACTATTATCAAGATACAATTTTTGAAATATTAGTAACTGATAATTCAATTGGTGCCCAATCTACCATTTGTGGTGGTGGGCGCTATGACGGGCTAGTAGAACAATTAGGTGGGCCACAGACACCTGGATTTGGATTTGGAATTGGCTTAGAAAGATTATTAATTACCATGGATGCTCAAAGAGTTGAAATTCCCGAAGAAGAAGGATTAGATCTTTTTGTATTGAATATGGGAGAAATTGCAAACGGTATGACTTTACAACTTGTACAAGCAGCTCGCCAAGATGGGCTAAGTGCAGACCGCGATTATTTAAATCGTAGTATGAAGTCACAATTTAAGACAGCTGATAAGCTAAATGCCAAAGTGACCATCGTTATCGGCGATCAAGAAGTAGAGAGTAAAATGATTCAGCTTAAACATAAAGAATCTGGAAAACAAATTAGTGTTCATTTTGATGAATTAATCAATGATTTTATGGCGTTTTATCGCAAGTTAACTGTTGATACATCAGCAATTGATAAATATTTTGGAGGAACATATTAATGAAGAAAAGAACAATTTATTCAGGACTTGTTAATGAGTCTTTAGTTAATGAAGAAATTACCTTAAAAGGTTGGGTGCAAAAACGTCGTGACTTAGGTGGAGTTATTTTTCTTGATTTAAGAGATAGAGAGGGCTTTACTCAAGTTGTCTTCAACGCTCAATATATTCCTGAACAAATGGAAGAAGCAGACCACTTAAGAAGTGAGTATGTTGTTGAAGTAACTGGAACATTACAACGTCGCGCACCAGAACAAGTGAATCCTAAAATTCCAACAGGCGAATTTGAGTTAATGGCAAAGGAATTAGTTGTTCACGCTAAAAGTAAAACACCACCTATCTATGTTGATGATGAATCAGATATTGATGAGGAAGTGAGACTACGTAATCGTGTGATTGACCTACGTCGTCCTAAAATGTTTAATAACTTAAGATTACGTCACCAAGTTACAAAAACAATTAGAGAGTTTTTAGATAATTTAGATTTTATTGATGTAGAAACGCCATATTTAACTAAATCAACTCCAGAGGGAGCTCGAGATTTCTTAGTACCTACACGTAATAATTCAGGTCATTTCTATGCATTGCCACAATCGCCACAATTGTTCAAGCAATTACTTATGGGTGCAGGAATTGATAGATACTACCAAATTGTTCGTTGTTTCCGTGATGAAGATTTACGTGGTGATCGTCAACCAGAATTTACTCAAGTTGATATTGAGACAAGCTTTTTAGAACAAGAGGAAATTCAAGATTTCACTGAAAAAATGTTAAAAGCTGTAGTGAAAGCAACTAAAGGCGTTGAGTTAACAGATGATTTCCCTGTTATGACTTATCAATATGCAATGGATAACTACGGTAGTGATAAGCCTGATATTCGTTTTGAAATGAAACTTGTTGATTTATCTGACTTCGCTAAAGAATCTGAATTTGGTGTATTCAAAGGAGCCGTAGAAAAAGGTGGGCAAGTTAAAGCTATTAACTTAAAAGGGCTTGCTGATGAATATACTCGTAAAACAGCAGATGAACTAATTAACATTGTCAAACCATATGGAGCAAAAGGTCTAGCTTGGACAAAAGTTTCTGAAGAGGGATTTAATGGCCCAATCGCTAAATTCTTCTCATCTGAAGAAGATTATAATTACCTAACTAACGCTTTAGATGCTACAATTGGCGATATTATCTTCTTTGTAGCGGATACACGCGAGGTTGTAGCAAATTCACTTGGCGCGTTGCGTATGCACTTAGCGAACAAACATAAACTATATGATGAGTCGGAATTAGCCTTCTTATGGGTTGTAGATTGGCCATTATTAGAGTTTGACGAAGAAAGTGGACGTTATGTAGCTATGCACCACCCATTCACCTCACCACAAAATAAAGATATTCAAGCACTAATGTCTAAGCCTGAAGAGGCCCTTGCCAATGCTTATGATATTGTCCTAAATGGTTATGAGATTGGTGGAGGAAGTATCCGTATCCATAATCGTGACATGCAAGAAGAAATGTTTAAATTATTAGGCTTTACACAAGAAGAAGCTCATAATCAATTTGGATTTTTACTTGATGCTTTAGAGTATGGATTCCCACCTCACGGAGGAATTGCATTAGGGTTAGACCGATTAGTTATGATTTTAGCTAACGAGCCTAATATCCGTGAAGTCATAGCGTTTCCGAAAACAGGTCGCGGCATAGACTTAATGTCTCAAGCACCAAGTACAGTAAGCAATGATCAATTAAGAGAATTACACTTATCTATTAAAGAGAACAAGAGTAAATAAGCAGACTAATTAATATAAGGAATGAGATAAATGTTATTAGGATCACATGTTTCGCTTAAAGGTAAAGATATGTTGTTAGGATCTGCACAGGAAGCTGCTTCCTATGGAAGCAATGTATTCATGGTTTATACTGGTGCACCTCAAAATACTCGTAGAAAAGAAGTTTCTACCTTCAGAGTCGAAGAAGCTAAAGAATTTATGGATCAAAATAATATCGAATTCTTTACGGTTCACGCACCTTATATCGTTAACTTAGCCAATACAACAAAAGAAGGTTATCATGAATTTGCCATGCAATTTCTAAGAGAAGAAGTTGAACGAGTTGAAGCTATTGGTGCTAATCAGATTACTCTACATCCAGGCTCCCATGTTGGAGCGGGTGTAGATGCCGGTATCTCTCAAATTATCACTGGTTTGGATGGTATTTTGACTAGAGAACAAATCCCTCAAATTGCTTTAGAAACGATGGCCGGAAAAGGGACTGAGTTAGGGAGAACTTTCGAGGAATTAGCACGAATCATTGATGGCGTAATATTTAATGAAAAACTATCAATTACACTTGATACCTGCCATATCTATGATGCCGGCTATGATATTGTCAATGACTTAGATGGTGTATTGAATGAGTTTGATAAGATAATTGGTTTAGACCGTTTGAAAGTTATACATATTAATGATTCTAAAAATACTTTTAAGAGCCATAAAGATCGCCATGAAAATATTGGGCAAGGTTCGATTGGTTTTGATGTATTGAATTCAATAGTTCATCATCCACAATTGAAAGAGATTCCTAAAATACTTGAAACACCTTGGGTGCCAAAAGCTAAAAATGACAAACAAAAATTAGCGCCTTATAAATTCGAGATTGAAATGTTCAAAAATAACCAATTCGATGAAAATCTTATTGAGAAGATTTTGAACCAGTAAATCTTAGTATGAAAAATAAAAAATCGAACTTTTTACATAATGTAAGAAGTTCGATTTTTTAATTAATTAAAATTTTTGTGGTAAACTCATTTTTTCGATGACAATTGATGCCGATTCTTCTATACTTCGATCAGCAACATTAATAACAGGACATCCTAATTCTGCATATAATTTATGGGCATACTCTAACTCTTCATTTACACGGTTCTTAGAAGCATATTTAGAACCAGGACCTAAACCGTATTCTTTCATTCGTGATTCACGATGTTTGTTAATAACGGTGAGACTATTAGTTAGTCCAACAATTTTTTTCGAATCGATTTCATAAAGGATGGGTGTAATTTCTTTTTCTGGTATTAACGGCAAGTTAGCAACTTTATAACCTAATGTTCCAAGATACATACTTAAAGGTGTCTTCCCAGTACGTGATATACCTAACAGTACAATTTCAGCTTCTCTAAGACCTTTAGGGTCTTGCCCATCATCATAGGCCATACAAAATTCCATAGCTTTGATTCTTTCAAAGTATTCATCTGAAAGTTCATATTGAGCTCCAGTAATTTCTGAAGGTTCTGTATTTAATCTTCGTGCAATTTCAAGTGTGAAAGGTTGAATTAAGTTGTAGCAGATTAAACCTGTTTTAACACAGAACTTTTCTGCATATTTAGCTAAGTCATTGTCAACGATAGTCATGAAGATAAGACCGTCATGTTCATAAGCATCTTCAAGAATCGTATGTAAAGTAGATTGATTTGAAATGAAGGTATATTTATGCAATACTGTAGTAATATTAGGGAACTGAACTAAAGAAGCTTTTGCGACTTTCTGTGCAGTTTCACCAATTGAATCTGATAAGATATAATAATGTAAAGTAGTTTTATTCTCCATTAAATTTCCCCCTATTTGTTACTCAATCATAGCACAAAATCATAAAGGAGACGAATTGAAATGATTCAAGAAACAATTTCCCAAGTCACTCATGAAAAGATTGAAGATGCCCTAAAAAGACTAAAAGAATCTGGTTTTAAAAATACCAAAAGAAGACAAGAAATATTGCAGATATTTGCCTTGAATGACCGCTACATAAGTGCACAAGAGGTACACGAACAATTATCTGAGATATACCCAACTATGAGTTACAATACAACGTATCGTAATATATATGATTTTTGTGAAACGGGTATTTTAGAATCAACTGAATATAATCAAGAACAACGGTTTAGAATGAATTGTTTAAAGCATGACCATCACCATCATCACTTTATTTGCACTCAATGCGGAATGACTATTCCTATTGCTGCTTGTCCAATGGAAACGGTAAGTTTTTCAGATGCTTTAGCGGATGTCGAAGTGCAAAGTCATCGTTTTGAAATATTCGGCTTATGTGGTAGTTGTAAATAATTCGATTATTAATCAAATAATTAATCTAATGACAAAGTTATATGATCCAAAACAATATAAAAAAGTAGTATTTATTTCCATATTACCTTGCAAATACAATATTCTTTGATTATAATATTTAGAGAACTTTATTATTTTTGAAAAGAAATAATAGGTCAGTAAAGCTTGGGAGGAGGGGATTCATAATGTCTAAAACAGTAGTTCGTGATAACGAATCATTAGAAGACGCTCTTCGTCGCTTTAAGCGAGATGTTTCAAAAACAGGTACTTTAAGAGAAGCTCGTAAACGTGAATTTTACGAAAAACCAAGTGTTAAACGTAAGAAAAAATCTGAAGCAGCTCGTAAGAGAAAATTCTAATTAACAGATAGGTGAGGCGAAATGTCACTAACTGATCGAATTAATCAAGATGTCAAAGAAGCGATGAAGGCTAGAGATAAGGATACTTTAAAAGTAATCCGAATGTTAAAAGCAGGATTACAAAAAGAGCAATTGGAACATTCTGAACCATTAACTGATGAGGAAGAATTGACCATCATTACTCGTGAATTAAAGCAACGAAAAGATTCTTTAGCTGAATTCGAAAAGGCTGGACGTCAAGACTTAGTTGAAGAAGTCACTGCTGAAATAGCAATTGTTGAACGCTATTTACCAGAACAGTTAACTGAAGAAGAAGTTGAATCAAAAATTAAATCAATTATTGATGATATTGGCGCGAGTTCTTCAGCAGATTTTGGGAAAGTTATGGGTAAAGCCATGGCAGAACTTAAAGGTCAAGCTGATGGTAAAGTTGTCAACAGTATCACAAAAAAATTATTAGGTTAAGCTAAATAAGTTTAAGTTTAACATAGTTAATATTATGCCTCTGTAATCATTGATAAAATGATTGCAGAGGCTATTTATTTATAAATTAATTCATGCTGTGTATAATTAAATGAAATATATAATTAAACATAGGACTAAAGTTCATTTTTCTGTATTTTTATGTTAATCTTTACTTAATTAATATGAATACTAAAGGAGCGTATTTTTTGAACGAAATTACTGAAGTTTCACAACAAGTCATCGTTTCCAATCAAGATTGGTTATTAGCAATCTTAGGCACCCATGATAAGTATGTCAAATTACTTGAAGAAAATTTTGATGTCAAAGTAAGTAACCGAGGTGAGGTTATCACGATTACTGGTTCAGAGCCTCAAGTTGAAATGACAAGGTCTGTTATCTTGAATTTACTTGATTTATTGAAGTTAGGACAATCTCCAAAGACAATGGATATTGTGACAGCGATAAAAATGGCGAAAAATGGTACTATTGATTATTTTGTGAGTATCTATGAAGAAGTCATTGGTCGAACATCAGATGGTAAAGCAATCCGTGCAAAAAACTTTGGACAACTTCAATATACCCAAGCAGTTGCATCTCATGATGTTGTCTTTGGAATGGGGCCTGCTGGAACGGGTAAAACTTTCCTAGCAGTTGTAATGGCAGTTCAAGCACTTCGTGAAGGAAGAGTGAAGAAAATCATCCTAACTCGTCCTGCTGTTGAAGCTGGAGAGAATTTAGGATTCTTGCCTGGTGACCTGAAAGAAAAGGTTGATCCATACTTACGACCTGTTTATGATGCTTTATATTCAATATTCGGGTTGGAACATACTAACCGTCTAATGGAAAGAGGGATTATTGAGATTGCCCCCTTAGCCTATATGCGTGGGAGAACATTAGATGATGCTTTTGTTATCTTGGATGAGGCTCAAAATACGACGATCGCACAGATGAAAATGTTCTTAACACGATTAGGTTTTGGCTCGAAAATGATTATCAATGGTGACCAAACGCAGATTGACTTACCTAAAGGTGTAAAATCGGGGTTAATTGATGCGGAACAAAAATTGAATAAGATAAAAAAAATAAAATTTATTAAATTCGATGAGTTTGATGTAGTTAGACATCCTGTAGTTGCCGATATTATTAGAGCATATTCACAAGATTAAATATTGGAGGAATTAAATGAACCAACAGTTAAGAAAATTACAAACTACTCTTGGAGATTTTTATATTCCTCTCGTTTTATTGTTGATGTCTGTTTTTATTTTTATTATTGGCTATTCGGATGTACAGCCTAACACATACAATTTTCAAATCAATCAAGTAGCTGAGGAGACAATTCAAGCACCAGTAACAGTCGAAGATGCTGAACAAACAGAGATTAATAAGGAGAGGGCTCGTTCATCTGTGTCGGATGTATATGCCTTCCAACCTTCGATTGCTCAAGAACAAATGGATTTAGTAAATCAGTTCTTTGCTATACTTAAAGAACTTAGAGAAACCGAATATTCAACGAATGATATCAAAACGATGCTTGAGAATAACTATTTTGATAATACTATAGATATTAATACTTCCGAAACAAATCGAACGGATACACAGTCTGTTCCATTCGGCCAATTGAACACAGCTGAACAATTAGTGGTGTATTATGATAGTATGTATGCACAGACCAATGAGATAATCGAATTAAGCCAATCACTGTCTAATAATTCAGTTGTCGCTTTAATAACTACCAGTGATGCGAACTTAAACGAATATCGTAATCAATTAATTGAGATTTCTCAAACAATTTTATCTAGGGAAATATTATCACCTGAATTAAATCAAGCAGTATCAGCTGCAATTGAACGAGTTAATGATATAGGAATTAATGGTACCAGACGGACTATATTAACAGAAATGTTGCAAGAAATTATCATTCCAACATCTATATATAGCGAAAGTGAAACTGAAAAACGTAAAGAAGAAGCAGCGAATGCGATCCAACCGTCATACATTCTTCAAGGACAAATTATTGCACAAAAAGGTCACATTATTGACCAAAATACTTATAGACAACTTGATTTACTAGGCTATTTAAATCGTCAAACGAATAATGACTTATTAATAATTTTCGCAATAATTGTCATTATTCATGGAATATTACTTTTTTATCAAATGATAAAAGACAATCCTAAGAATGGAGAACTAAATGACAGAGCAAGGGATGTCACAGCTTATTCAATCTTGTTTGTTACTGGTTTTTTACTAACTAAAGTGTTGCATCTTGTCCAAATCAATGGCATAGATTATGCACTACTATTATTACCAGTATATAGTATGGTTAAGTTACTTATATCTCGAACTAACTATCGTTTAACCGTATTCTTTATTACTTCATTTAATTTTATGAATTTATTTATAATCCATGATGGAGATAGTTTAACTGTTACTTTTATTACTATATTGTTTTATATATTCAGCTCAATACTTGCGGTCTTATATCCATTGTATATTAATAATACATCCTTAAGATTAGAATTGACTATTGCAAGTATTACTCAGTTAATCTTTGTCGTTCCAATTATTCTAATGACGAATGTGAGTTTAACTTCGGATCCTTCCATTATTATTATAGTATTCACATTATTGAATGCATTAGTAAGTATAGGGTTATATTTCTTTTTAGAGCCATATTGGCACAAGCTATTAAGTAGTAAAGCGCCATTAACTCTGAATCAATTAGCTAACTTAAACCATCCATTATTAAAAGAAATTGTTGAAAAATCACCAGGAACATACCACCATAGTATGATGGTAGCAAATATTGCATCAGCAGCTGCTAGTAAGATTGGTGCGGATTCTGATTTTGTTAGAATTGCTTCTTATTACCATGATGTTGGAAAGACGTTGCATCCATTGTTTTTTGTTGAAAATTTATCAGATGGTATGGAATCACCTCACACAATGATTAGTGCGGAAGAAAGTGCAACAATAATTATTGAGCATGTGACAGAAGGTGAGAAATTATTAAGACAAAACAATATGCCAGAGAGTATTATTAACATTTGTTTGCAACATCATGGAACCACTCTTGTTAAGTACTTTTATGCGCAAGCCAAAGAATCTAACCCGAAAGTTGAAACAGACTTGTTCCGATATCCCGGACCGAAACCGCAAAACAAGGAAGCTATGATAATTATGTTAGCTGATTCTATTGAAGCAGCTTCTCGTACTGTAAAAGAACATTCTCAGTCGGCTTTTGAACAACTCGTTGATCGAATTATAGAAGGTAAGCTAGAAGAAGGGCAGTTTGATGAATCTAATATGACAGTTTCTGAACTTAACATTGTGCGTAAAGCACTTGTGCATTCAGTAGCTAGTATGTATCATACTAGGGTTGATTATCCAGATTAGAAGAGGTGTTATGAATGATTATAGATTTAATTGATGAAAATAATTACTTAACGGAAGAACACAATGATATTATAGAAAAAGTTATCCAACAAACTGCTAACAAATTATCTTTAGGTGAGGATATTGAAGTAGATATTTCGATAGTAGATAATGATGTCATACAACAATTGAATAGAGATTATCGTGGTATTGATAAACCCACTGATGTATTAAGTTTTGCATTAGAAGAAGACCTTGATGATGCTCCAAGCCTTGATTTTGACCAATTTGCAGACATCATATCACCCATGGAAGAGGGTGAGAATCTTAACAACGGTCAAATGATTGGTGTAGCAAGACATCTAGGGGATATTATTATTTCTTTCCAACGTACTAAGGAGCAAGCTATAGACTACAATCATTCTTTTGAACGTGAATTAGCTTTCTTAGCAGTGCATGGATTTTTACATCTGAATGGCTATGATCATATGACTAAAGAGGATGAAGAAGTTATGTTCACTTTACAAGAAGAGGTGTTAAGTGAGAATGGCTTTTCCCGCTAAAAATGCAAATTTATATCAGTCATTAAAAAATGCCATCACTGGAATTATGACTACTACAAAAGAAGAACGGAATTTTAAAAGTCATATATTCATAACATGTTTAGTCATAGCTGCGGGATTTTTTTTCAAATTAGCCGAATTGAGTGGTTAATGATTATACTGTGTGTTGGTTTAGTTCTTAGCCTAGAGCTTATCAATACGTCTATTGAAAATGTTGTTGATCTGGCTAGTAATAATGAATATCATTTATTAGCCAAAAAAGCTAAAGATGCTTCCGCTGGGGCTGTCTTATTTGCATCATTAATTTCTGTTACTGTTGGAATCATCGTTTTTCTCCCTAGAGTGTGGGAGTTATTGCTATTATTAATTCATTAAGGGAGTGTCTATGAAAAATAAACAATTTAAATCAGGTTTTATTACAATTATTGGTCGACCTAATGTGGGTAAATCAACATTACTCAATCGCTTTGTAGGTCAGAAAGTGGCTATAATGTCTGATAAAGCTCAGACGACACGTAATCGAATCCAAGCAGTGGTTACTGATGAATTCAGTCAAATCGTATTCATTGATACCCCTGGTATCCATAAACCTAAGCATGCTTTAGGTGATTTTATGCTAGAAGCAGCTTATAGTGCATTAAAAGGTGTGGATGGAATATTGGTAGTTGTCAATGCAACCGAAAAGATAGGGCCAGGTGATCGACTAGTTATAGAGAAAATTAAAAAAGCTAATGTGCCGGTATTTTTAGTTATTAATAAAATAGATTTAATCAAACCTGATGAAGTCTTTTCAATCATTGAAAGCTACCGACAAGAACATGATTTTGATGAAATATATCCTATAAGTGCGACTCAAGGGAATAATGTTGATCAATTATTAGAAGGTATTAAGAATATATTGCCTGAAGGACCACAATATTATCCAGCAGATCAAGTAATGGATCACCCTGAATACTTTATTGTTGCAGAGTTTATTAGGGAGAAAATCTTGGAATTAACCCGTGAAGAAATACCACATTCTGTAGCAGTCCAAGTTGAGAGTATGCGTCGCAATGAAGATGATAAGGTAGAAATCCATGCTGCCATTATTGTTGAACGTAGCTCACAAAAGGGGATCATTATCGGTGGACAAGGTAGTATGATAAAACAAATTGGACAAAAAGCCCGACGTGATATAGAAATATTATTAGGAGATAAGGTATATCTAGAACTTTGGGTCAAAGTTCAAAAGAACTGGCGTGACCGTAGAGCCTATCTCAATGATTTTGGTTATAAACCAGATAATTATTAATAGACGAATTGAGGTGATTGCTTGAACGAACGTTTTGATGGGATTGTATTATTTAAAAGAAAACATCGAGAAAATGATGCACTTGTTAAGATATTTACCGATAATTATGGGACAAAGATGTTTTTTGTGAAAGGATTACAAAAACCTAACCACCGACTCAATACCCAATTAATCCCATTAACTTTTAATAACTATTTAGGGAATATAAATCAAGACGGTCTTTCTTTTCTAAAAGAAGCAACAACTCAAAATTTTAATTGGAATATTCAAAGTGATTATAAGAAACAAGCCTACGCAAGCTATGTAGCCCAACTTGTAGATGCAGCTATAGAAGACAACACAGAGAATAAACAATTGTTCTTAATGTTTAGTAAGTCTTTAGAACTTATCGAGAATAATGACTTTTATGAGATTATTACCATTGCTATGGAAATCAAATTATTAAAGTACTTTGGAACGGATGTTAATTTCACAGAATGTATAGTTTGTCAGACTCAAAAGCAACCCTTTGACTTTTCAATTCGTCTAAATGGAGTTTTATGTGAGCACCATTTTCACGAGGATGAATTTAGACTTCAAATAAATCCGAGGGCTATGTATATTGCAAGTCAATTAGACAAAGTTTCATTTAATCAGATTCAATCAATTAATGTCAGCTCTGATACCAAACAAGAACTTAGACGGTTAATGGATGAAATCTATAAAGAATATGTAGGAATTAATCTTAAAAGTAAAAGTTATTTAAATAATTTGGATACATTGGGCCAATCAATAGAGAAAGTTATCCAAAAACGAAAGAAATCTAATTGAGAATTTTCATCGAATGTAGTATGATAATTAATGACTTAAGGGATAATAAGATAGAAAAGCGAGTCTAGGTAGGTGAAAGCTAGATCAAATCGATGGCGGTTCTTAAGACGGTAATAACATGATCAAAACTTAATATACACGAGTGCAAGCAAATGCTTGAATTAGGGTGGAACCGCGAATGAATATTCGTCCCTATGATTAAGATTTATTCTTATCATAGGGACAATTTTTTTATTTTATTAATGAAAAGAGGTAATAAAAGTGGCAAAAACAATTCAAGAAATGATTTTAACTTTACAAAATTTTTGGGCAGACCAAGGATGTTTAATCTTACAAAGTTATGATACTGAAAAAGGGGCAGGTACGATGAGTCCTTATACTTTTTTAAGAGCAGTAGGACCAGAACCTTGGAATGCTGCATATGTTGAACCATCTCGTCGACCAGCTGATGGTAGATATGGTGAAAACCCTAACCGTCTATATCAACATCACCAATTTCAAGTCGTTATGAAACCATCACCAATAAACATTCAAGAGCTTTACTTAGATAGTTTAGTGGCTTTAGGGATTGATCCATTAGCTCATGATATTCGATTTGTAGAGGATAACTGGGAGAATCCTTCTCTAGGATGTGCCGGATTAGGATGGGAAGTATGGATTGATGGAATGGAAATTACGCAATTTACTTATTTCCAACAAGTTGGTGGATTAAAGTGTGATCCTGTAACTAGTGAATTAACTTATGGATTAGAAAGGCTTGCCATGTATATTCTTGATGTGGATGATGTATATGAATTAGAATGGGCACCAGGAATAAAATACGGGGAGATTTTTAAACAAGCTGAGAAAGAGCATTCTATCTACTCTTTTGACACAAGTGATACAGAAATGTTATTCCAACAATTCGAAGCTTTTGAGAAAGAAGCCTTAGTACTAATCAAAGCTGGTTTATCACATCCGGCCTATGACTATATTTTAAAGTGTAGTCATACCTTTAACTTACTAGATGCAAGAGGAGTTATTTCACAATCGGACCGTGCTGGTTACTTAAGTCGTATCCGTAAAATGGCCCGTTCTGTTGCTCAAGCATTTGTAGACGGACGTGAAGCTATTGGTTTTCCATTATTAAAAAACAAAGACGCATAGAGGAGCGATAAGAATGACAAAAGATTATTTATTGGAAATTGGAATGGAAGAAATTCCAGCACGTTTTTTAACAGATTTACGTGATCAATTAAAAGATAAAGTAGAAGAATTCTTAACGGAAAATCGCCTTAGTTTCATTGAAACTAAGGCATATGCGACTCCAAGACGTTTAGCTGTTATGGTTAAGGGTCTTGCTTCTAAACAAGAAGATATCACAGAGAGTGTTAAAGGCCCTGCTTTAAGAATTGCTAAAGATGATTCAGGTGAATGGACGAAGGCAGCTCAAGGATTTGTTAGAGGACAAGAGCTAACAACCGATGATATAGTGATAAAAAATATCAAAGATGAGGATTATATCTTTGTAGATAAATTCTTAGAAGGTGAAGAAGCCGAGAGTGTATTAACTAAAATGGATGAAGTTTTAAATTCTCTTTCATTTCCAGTAAGCATGACATGGCATACTTACCATAAGAATTTTATTCGTCCAATACATTGGATTGTGTCTTTGCTTGATGATAAAGTTGTCCCTTTTAATTTTATTAATGTTCAAGCTTCTAATGTTTCATTTGGACATCGGTTTTTAGGTAATGAAACTAATATCACATCTGTTCACACATATATTGATCAACTAAGAAATGAATATGTGATTGTGGATTTTGATGAGCGACAACAAATGATTATTAATCAAATTAATCAAATCGCAGAAGAGAATAATTGGAATATTCCAATTACTGAAGATTTAATTGATGAAGTGACATCCATTGTTGAGTGGCCAACGGCTTTCTTCGGAGATTTTGAAGAAAAATATTTAGAAATTCCTCAAATAATATTAATTACAGCGATGCGTGACCACCAACGTTATTTCTACGCCTTAGATAAAAAAACTAATCAACTTCAACCTTTCTTTATCTCAGTTAGAAATGGTGATAGCAAACATATTGAAAATGTTATTAAAGGAAATAAAAAAGTTTTAAAAGCTCGTTTAGAAGATGCATTGTTCTTCTATAATGAAGATATGACTCATGATTTAGATTTCTTTGTTAATAAACTTTCTGCAGTGAAAGAACATTATAAATTAGGAAGTTATTTAGATAAACAAGAACGTGTACAAGTCATTGTTAAAAAATTAGCTGATACAGTTGGAGAAGAAGCAGCTGGAGACATTGCTTATGAAGCAGCAAAAATTTATAAATTTGATTTAATGACTCAAATTGTGAATGAGTTTGCAGAATTACAAGGATATATGGGAGAAATATATGCTAAGAAATTTGGTGTGGATGAAGAAGTTGCCGCAGCCATTGGAGAACAATACTTACCTACAAGTAGTGGTGGAGAGCTTCCTAACACGAAAGCTGGCGCATTATTAGCTTTTGCTGATAAGTTAGATACTCTGTTAAACTACTTTAGTTTCGGTTTAATTCCAACAGGATCAAATGATCCATATGCTTTAAGAAGACAGACAATGGGACTAGTAGAAATTAACCAAAAATTTGGATGGGACTTTGATATCCAACAATTTGTTACAAAAGTGGTTAGGTCGATTGGATTAAAAGAAGTAAAGATTATCAATCAATTCATCCAATTCTTCAAATTGCGCTTCCAACAGTTTCTTGAACGACAAGATATTGATTATGATATTATCCAAGCTGATATTAAAGGACATGAGGCCAATATTGTATCAAGTATGCGACTTGTAAAAGATATGCAAATATTGAAGAAGAATTCACCTGAAGAATACCGTGCACTAGTAGAATCACTCACTCGTGTTGTAAATCTAGGAGCTAAAAGTGAAGTAGATGGTACAATTGATGAATCAATGGCACAGACCGAGTCAGAGCGCAACTTAATGCATATCATCTTATCAGAGTTTACCAACCCAAGCTTCTCAGATTTAGAGAGGTTCCGTCATTTAACTCGTCCTATTGAAGAATATTTTGAGAACAATATGGTCAACGATGAAGATATGAAGATACGTAAAAACAGATTAGCAACGATGAAATACATTACAGAACAAATTCTGAAATTGATTGATCCAAGGGAATTAAACAGTAAATTTTAAAATAATAAAAACGAAAATTATAGAAAGGAGAGATTTGATGTCGACATTTTTAGATCATGCAAAAGTAAATGTCAAAGCCGGAAAAGGCGGTGATGGTATGGTAGCTTTTCGTAGAGAAAAGTATGTACCAGATGGTGGACCAGCTGGTGGTGACGGCGGTCGTGGTGGAGACATTATCTTCATAGTTGATGAAGGACTTAGAACCCTCATGGATTTTAGATATAACCGTCATTTTAAAGCCAAAAATGGTGAAAATGGGATGAGTAAGAGTAAGTACGGTGCAGCAGCTGAAGATTTATTCGTTAAAGTTCCACCTGGAACAATTGTCCGACATGCTGAAACTGGCCACTTCATAGCAGACCTTGTTGAACATAATCAAAGTTTTACCGTAGCTAAAGGAGGCCGAGGTGGTCGAGGGAATATTCGATTTGCTACTCATAAAAACCCAGCACCTTCTATCGCTGAAAACGGAGAGCCAGGCGAAGAACTTGAATTAGAATTAGAATTAAAGGTGTTAGCTGATGTTGGTTTAGTAGGCTATCCAAGTGTAGGAAAATCTACATTCTTATCAGTGATTAGTAATGCTAAACCTAAAATAGCTGAATACCAATTCACAACTCTTGTGCCTAACTTAGGGGTTGTACAATTAAAAAACGGACAAGAATTTGTTGTGGCGGATATGCCAGGGTTAATTGAAGGTGCTTCTAAAGGAGTGGGGTTAGGAATCCAATTTCTTCGTCATATCGAACGTACCAAGATATTACTGCACGTTATTGATATGGCAGCTGTCCATGGAAGAGATCCATTCCAAGATTTCGTTGATATTATGGATGAATTAGAAACATATAACGAACGATTGTTGCTAAGACCTATGATTATTGTGGCTAATAAGATGGACGAAGTGAATGCGGCTAAGAATTTAGAAGAATTTAAAAAGAATCTTGACATATATTATGAAGATAAGGAGTTAGACATCCCAGAAATCTTTGCAATTAGTGCTTGGCAAAATAAAGGTGTCCAAGAATTACTAAATAAAACCGCAAAACTTGTTAAAGAGGCTGCATTTGTTCCACTGGTAGAAGAAGAGGAAGTGGAAGAAGCTTATTACACCTTAGAGGCTGAGGAGGAGCCATTTCATGTTGAGAAAGTAGAAGAAGGCTTCTACCGTATTACGGGTGATAAGATTGAGAAATTATTTGCAATGACGAACATGGCTCATGACGAAAGTATTGCCCGATTTTCACGACAAATGCGTGGAATGGGTATTGATCAAGCACTTCGAGATTCTGGGGCTCAATCAGGAGATATTGTTGAGCTTTCAACATTCCAGTTTGAGTTTATGGATTAGGTGATAAAATGTCTAAAGATACAAAGACTTCTAAACAAAGACTGGATATGATTGATGGCCTAAAAGGTCTTTCAATGCTCTCAATCATTATTTATTATTTCTTTGAACATATCTTACCTGGTGGTTATTTAGCGGTTAATACATTTTTATTAATCGCGGGCTTCTTCAATTTTAGACACTTTACGAATGCTATTCAAAAAGGGATGAAAGTTAATTATTTAAGTTTTATTAAAAAAAGACTAAGTAGACTGTTTTTCCCTATGTTGGCAATGATAATCACTGTAAGTAGTTTTATATTACTGTTTGCTCGTGGAAATCTTTTTAATTTAAGAAATATGGGAATCAGTAGTTTGCTCTTTATTAATAATTATTACCAGATTTGGAATGAACAATCTTATTTTGTACAAGCAGCTAATCCAAGTCCTTTTATACATTTATGGTATGTGGGTATATTAGGTCAGTTAATATTATTAACACCCTTGTTGATTTTATTATTTTATTCTTGGCATAAAAAACAGAGTACTGCCGTTAATATGTTGAGTATATTAACAATTGTTTCAGCATTTTTAATGGGTTACTCATATAAGGAGGGGCAAGATCCAACAGGCATTTATTATAGTGTTTTCACTAGAGCCTTTGCATACACAGCTGGAGGTGTAGTCGGTTTACTGCTCCCAACACGTCTATCTGCTAAACCAATCAAAGGAAAGATTAAATGGATTTTTAATGGGTTCGGTACGCTATTAATTATTCTATTATTTCTTATGAGTAAGTTTATGTATGGTACTCAACCTTTTGCCTATCGATTTGGGATGAGTTTATTTACGCTTGTGAGTGGTTTTTTCTTATTGGTAAGTATCCATCCAAGTACGATTTGGAATAAGATATTAAGCTTACCACCTTTAACTTTCATTGGTAAACGAAGTTACTCTTATTACCTATTGTACTATCCAGTTTATATCATTATGCCAAACTTAATGCAGAATTGGTCCATTCCTGCTTGGTCCAAATTCACTATCCAATTCATAATAATTATTATTTTAGCGGAAATTTCTTATAGACTTTTTGAACAAACTCAAATTAGCTTGCCGATAGGTCAAGATTTTAATCTAAAAAAATCTCGTTATCAGTTTGATTATTTGCGTAAACATAAAGGGAAATTGATCAATATTAAAGTTATTTCAACGCTTTATATAATACTTCTCGTTCTGGGTACTATTGGTATTTTTGCCGCGCCTGAAGAAAGAGCGAAAACCGCTGAAGAATTACAGACGGTAATTGAAGAGAACCAACAATTAGCAGATCAAACACAAACAACGGATACTGAAAATGTAAAAATTGTTAATAATATTGAAGGACTCGAACAACAAGAAATGCTTTATGCTAATGGGCTAGACATTACTTTTGTGGGGGACTCGATATTATTAGCTTCAGCTAATCATGTACAAAATGTATTCCCTAAAGCTGTTATTAATGGAGAAGTTGGTAGACAGCTTTATAATAGTGTTTGGGTAATTAATTATTTGAAAGATAATAATTTATTAAAACCAACTGTTGTAACTATACTGGGTTCTAATGGTACTTTTACAGAAAGTCAGCTTAATGATTATATTAATGCTATCGGAGCCAATCATGATATATTCTTTGTAACTTCAGATGCTAATAGAGCTTGGGTGAATGATGCTAATCAACAGTTAGTTGCTGCTTCGCAACGATTTGGCAATGTTCATATCATCGACTGGGCTAGCTATGCTAATGATCAAGTTGGTTGGCAACGTGAAGATGAAGCTCATCCAACAGATGAAGGAGCGAAAGAGTTATCAAGTTTTATTGCTAAAGAAATATATAGACAAAGATAGATTTTATCTAACAAATCATATTACAATATAAAACACAGATATTTGTATACGATGCTAATATCTGTGTTTTTTAAGAAAATATCAAGATAGTCAATTATTTTAGAAGAAACGAATGATTTCATTTAAAATTATAGTAAAATAAGTACTAGAATAGAAAGGTAGTGACCATGGAAATATTATTTTTAGGCACTGGTGCAGGTGTACCTTCACGCTCACGAAATGTAAGTTCATTAGCTGTAAAGTTACTTAATGAATTGAATGAAGTTTGGTTATTTGATTGCGGCGAAGCAACACAACATCAAATTTTAAAAACGACTTTAAAACCTGGAAAAATCAATAAAATTTTTATCACTCACTTACATGGCGATCATATTTTTGGTTTACCTGGCTTTTTAAGTAGTCGTTCATTTCAAGGTGGAGACGAAAAACCAATCATGATTTATGGACCTAAAGGAATTAAAGAATTTGTGCAATCTGCTTTAAAATACTCAAAATCAAACATTCTTTACCCTATTCATTACGTCGAATTAAATCCACAAGGTGGTACATTAGAGTTAACAAAAGGTTGGAAAGTTCATTATCTTCCGCTCCAACATGGTGTTTTATCATTTGGCTTCCGGGTTGAAGAACCTTCTTCCCCTGGAGAACTACAAATTGATCGATTGAAACAATTCAATATACCTAATGGACCGATTTTCGGTAAGTTAAAAAGGGGAGAAGTAGTGGAACTTGAGGATGGGACAGTGATTGATGGAAAAGACTTCATTGGAGAAGAAAAAGAAGGTAAAGTGATTACAATCCTAGGAGATACTCGCCCAAACCCGAATATTTTAGAATTAGCGTCTGGAGCAGATGTTTTAGTTCATGAGGGAACTCATGCGAAGGGTGAAGAAAAATTAGCAAATCGTCATTATCATTCAACTACAGTGCAAGCGGCAACCGTTGCTAAAGAAGCTAAGGTGAAACAACTTCTATTGAATCATATTAGCTCAAGGTATCTAGGGAAAGATGCAAAGCATTTAGAAGAGGTTACTCAAAAAGTATTCTCTTCATCTAAAATAGTGTATGATTTTTATGAGTTTAGTGTCTAACATTTAAGGGGTGTAAAAGTGTTTTTACAAGAGAAGGTGGTTATTTTAACTGGGGCTTCTAGTGGCATTGGAAGAGCGCTAGCTTACAAATTAGCTGAAAAGGGAGCTAAACTTGTACTAGTCTCTCGTAATGAGAATAAGCTTACTCAACTCTCAAAAGAATTAAATGATCTTTATTCTATTAAAGTTTTAGTCTTAGCCAGAGACTTAACACAAAAAGATGATATTGAATCAACAGTAGAGGATGCTATGAAATATTTTGCTAGAATTGACTTTTTAATTAATTGTAGTGGAATCGGAAGTTTCAAAAAGGCTATAGATTATTCCTACGATGAAATGGATTATATGTTTAAGTTAAATGTATATGGCATGATGTACTTAGCTCAATTAGTTGCAAGAGAGATGATTATACAAAGTATTCCAGGACATATATTTTTTGTTGCATCGGTTGCAGGTAAGATAGCAACAGCTAATTCAAGTGTTTATTCTGCGAGTAAATTCGCAATCATAGGTTATTCTAATAGCCTAAGATTGGAATTAAAACGTTTTAGTATTAATGTAACAACAATTAATCCAGGACCAACCCAAACGGACTTTTTTAGCCATGAAGAAGAATCTCAAGATTACTTTGAACAAGTTAAATGGCTTAGTTTAAAACCAGAAGATTTAGCTGAAGACATTGTTGAATATATGAATGCCAATAAGGTTAAGCGAGAAATAACCCGACCACGTTTCTTTACACTTGTCGATATACTTTATAAATTATTCCCAAAAACTGGAGATTATTTAGCTGGAGATTTATTCAATTTTAAGGAGAATCAGTAAATGAAAGAACAATGGAAAGTCATATTAATAATTATATTATTAATATTAGTTGTGATTTTTGCCTTGCAAAACACGAATGTCGTTACAATTGACTTGTTTTTCTCACAATTCAACGTCTCATTAGTATTAGTAGTCTTGTTTAGTATTTTAGTGGGTGTGATTATTGGAATGGTAACCTCAATGGGTGCAATTCAGTCTAACCGTCGTAAAAATAAGCAATTAGAGAAACAATTGGGGAAAGAAAGATCAGAGAATGCCTCTTCGATTTTAAAGAAGGATTCTACTATTGCACAGTTACGAAAAGACTTAGAAGAGAACGAATTAAAAAACAAGCACACCACTATGTATGTTCAAGAAGATACTCACGATGTAAATAATAATTTAGTTGATGAGAGTGTAGATAATAATGTAGATGATATAAAGGGCGTGTAGGAAATGAAATACAATTTATCAAAGTTCATTTGGAAAATGAAGTCTACTCCAGAAACTGATAAAATGGCTACACAACTAAAAAATGACGGGATTAGTTATAGTCCCGCTTTTTTGCGTTTGTGTGCAAGTAGAGGAATCAATACACCGAAACAATTAGAATTAGCAACCGACCAACAATTTCAAATGTTTCATGATCCGTTCCTGCTTAAAGATATGGACCGTGCAGTAGAAAGAATTGAAAAAGCTATTGAGTTGCATGAGTTAATATTAATATATGGAGACTATGATGCTGATGGAATTACTAGTACACTAATCATGTATGAGGCTTTAGAATCTATAGGGGCTAATGTTCATTATTATCTCCCAAACCGTCTAACGGATGGTTATGGGCCAAATACAGATCGTTGGAAGGCTTTGATAGACGAATTAGGTGTACAACTCTTTATAACTGTTGATAATGGTATCGTTGGCTTTGAAACAATTAAAGAAATTAATAAGTTAAATATTGACACCATTGTCACAGATCACCACGAAATCCAATCAGAGCTACCAGAAGCTTATGCCATTATCCATCCAAATCATCCGTTAGGAGAATATCCATTTACTGAATTAAGTGGAGCTGGGGTCGCATTAAAATTAGCTTCTGCCTTATTAGGTGAAATACCAACAGAATCATTAGAATTAGCAGCAATTGGAACGGTTGCTGATATGGTCAGTATGACCGATGAAAATCGTACCATTGTATTAAGTGGATTAAATCTAATGAAAGATACAATGAGAATAGGATTATCCCTTTTATTAGAAGGTGAAAAAGTTTCAAGAAATTCAATAACAGCTGATACAATTGGCTTTATTATCGGGCCTAGATTGAATGCCATTGGTAGGTTAGGAGATCCTACACCTGCTTTAGAACTATTAAAAACGTTCGATGAATCAGAGGCAATCTCATTACTTACTATAATAAATGAGAAGAATAGTGAACGACAAAGTATTACAAAAACGATCACCTCAGAAATTGAGCAGAAACTAAAAAGCTATGAAACAATACCTAATATCATTATTGAATCCGCTCCAAATTGGCCTGCGGGAATTCTAGGTATTGCAGCTAGCCGACTTGTGAATGAATATCATCGACCAGTTATTTTGTTCCAATATATTGAAGAGACAGGTCAATATAAGGGAAGTTCAAGAAGTGTTAGCAGCATTAATATTTTTGAAGAATTAGTTTTACAAAAAGAATTATTAGCACATTTTGGAGGGCATAGTCAAGCTGCTGGACTGACAATTGATGAAACTAACTGGCAACGATTTAACCAAGCAATTCAATCACAATTTGAAAAGTATACACAACTTTTAAATGAACCTGAAATTCTTGATGTTGATATAAGTCTCGATATAAACGAAGTTAACTTGGAGTTTATTGATGAAGTAAACTTGTTATCTCCTTTTGGGACAGGAAATCCAAAACCAAGATTCATATTGAAAGATACGCGAGTTGATCTTATAAGAAAAATTGGTGCTAATAGTAATCACCTGAAAATGCAATTAACGGGTCAAGAGGGGGAAGCCTTCAAACGATAGGATTTGGGAAAGCAAATCAAGCAAGTGGCGTGGACAAAGGAGCAAATATTTCTATAGTCGGGGAATTAAGTATTAATGAATGGCAAGGTAAAAGAACTCCACAATTAATAATTGATGATCTAGGCATAGATGGATCGCAATGGATTGATTACCGTTCCAGTACCATTCACCCTAATTTATTTAAACTAGAAGATGCACTCTATGCCTTTTCACATAAGAAAATTTCTGAATTCATGCTTGCCAACCAATTAAATGGCAAAGAGGCTTGTTTATACTCAAATATTCAATATAATGAGTTAAGCAAGTATAAACAACTAGTTATAATGGAACCTCCTATTGATCTCACTGATTTGAAGGTAGTTATCAAAAGTCAAGCGTGGGAGACCATCTATTTAGGTTCATTCGTACACGAATCAAAATTCTTAGCGGGATTACCAAGTCGTCAAGACTTTGTGGCATTATACAAAAATGTTTACAGACTTGCACCATTTAATTACAGAAAAATGTTCCCAAAACTATCAAAATCATTAGATTTCCATCCAGTAAAATTGAAAGCAATGTTTATGATGTTTTTGGAAGCTGAATTTGTTACAATAGAGAATGGTTGGTTGGACTTTAATAAACAATCTATGGATAACAAGATAGATTTAACAGAACTAAAGACTTTTAACCAATATCAAAATGAATATCATTCGGAGGCTTTATTGAATTATCAACCATTGGATAAGGTTCAAGAATATTTTGAAGGGAAATGAATATAAACATGGAATTAACTAACTTTATAGCTTCAATAGAAGACTATCCCACAAATGGTGTTACATTTAGAGATATAACACCATTAATGGCGGACGGCAAAGCGTTTGCTTATGCTACTCAGAAAATTGTTGATTACGCACGTGAAGTAGGTGCAGAACTTGTTGTAGGACCTGAAGCTCGAGGATTTATTGTAGGATGTCCAGTGGCTTATGCCATGGAGATTGGTTTTGCTCCTGTACGCAAAAAAGGTAAGTTACCTCGTGAAATAATTGAGGTTGAATATGAATTAGAGTATGGTTCTGATATATTAACTATGCATAAAGATGCAATTAAACCTGGACAAAAAGTAATCATCATTGATGATCTTTTAGCAACGGGTGGAACAGTTAAGGCAACAATCGATCTTGTTGAAAAACTAGGTGGAGAAGTAGCTGCGTGTGCATTTTTAATTGAACTTGATGATTTAAATGGTAGGGAAGCAATAAAGGGTTACAACTATAAAGCATTAATGCATTATTAATAAAAAATCCGAACTTCGTTGAAAAACAAAGTTCGGATCATTTGTATAATAATTAGAATTCTCGGTATAAACTAACTACTTTACCTAAAATTTGAACAGAGTTCAAAATGATATCATCCATCGCATCATTCTCAGGTCGTAATATATAATGGTTGTCACGCTTAAAGAATCTCTTACAGGTAGCTTCATCATCATCTGTCAGTACCACAACAATCTCCCCATTATTAGCAACAGATTGTCTACGGACAGTGATTAAGTCACCATCAAAAATACCAGCATTAATCATACTTTCTCCATCGATTTCAAGCATGAATAAGTCATTTGCATCGAAATGTTTTAATGATGGAGGAATAGGGTAATAGTCAACAGCTTCTTCAACAGCTAAGATGGGTGCACCGGCAGCAACACGTCCTAATAAAGGAATACTCTTAGGTGAAACACCCAAGACTTCCAGAGCAATCGGTGTAAGCTCCATAGCGCGAGTTTTACTAGCGTCTCTAGTAAGATAGCCTCCTGTTTCAAGACGAGATAGATGACCATGTACGGTTGAAGTAGACGCAAGTCCAACTTCTGCACCAATTTCACGTACTGTAGGAGGGTATCCATTAGATTCAATTGCTTTATAAATACAACTCAGTATATTTAATTGTTTTGCTGATATTGATTTCATAATTTCAACTCTTTCATTTTTATTAGACTTAGTATATCATTTAAACAAGTATTAAGCAAACAAACGTTCGTAGTAAAGGAGATTTTAAGATGTTAAGTAAAGAAAAAATCCAACGTATTAATGAATTGTCTAAGAAACATAAAGCGGGAATATTAACAGAGACGGAAGCTGCTGAGCGAAAAGCCTTACACCAAGAGTATATTAAAAGTATGCGTGAGAGTATAGGTGGACAAATTGAAGGTATTAAATTAGTAGATAAAGAGGGTAACGATATCACTCCAGATAAAGTAAAAGAAATCCAAAAAGATCGTGGTCTTCATGGACGTGATGAAGAATAATTCCCTAGTTATTAGGTGTAAAATTTAGTATTATAATTAATATGATGTTAGAAGAGAGGTGTAAGTCATGGCAACTTGGATTTGGCTAGTAATTGTATTTGTAGCTTTGATTATTGGATTTGTCGCAGGATTCTTTTTATCTAGAAAGTATATGATGGACTACTTTAAAGAGAATCCACCAATTGATGAGCGAATGATAACACAAATGATGGCTCAAATGGGTCAAAAGCCTTCTAAAAAGAAAGTTCAACAAATTATGAACTCAATGAAACAGCGTTAATATAACGATTATGGAGGCTGGGACAAAAGCCACTAAATAAAAACGACGAGAAATTAGATTAACTAATTTTCTCGTCGTTTTTGCTATATATAATTAGGCATACAAAAAGCACCCTGATATAATATTAGTAAATAGACACTAAACATTAAAGGGGTGCTTTTTATGTACGTACATTATAACATGAATCAAACTTCACTTCCATTAGAATTATCTACTTGTATTGATCCCAACCATATTGTTTTTTCTATCTATAACTTTGTCGATTCATTGGACGATCATTACTTTAAAATTTTTGAGACTCAGGACGGTCGTCCTGCCTATCACCCAAAACCACTCATCATGTCTCTTCTTTATGCTTACAGTAAAGGTATTTTTAGTGGTCGAAAGATTGAAGAAATGATGGAAGAAAATCTACCGATGCAATGGCTTGTTGCCCAACAAGTGATTAGCTATCGCACGATTAATCGATTTCGTTCTTCTGACAACTGTAGTCGTCTTTTAGAGAATATATTTATCGAATTTACAATTCAATTAAAATTGGAAAAACTAATCACTTTAGAGAATGTCTTTATTGATGGGACGAAGATTGAAGCCAATGCCAATAAGTATACTTTTGTCTGGAGAAAAGCAACGGAAAGATTTGCGGAACGTCTGAAAACATCTGCTCGTGAATATTACTTTGAAGAAATTCAACCGATGGTTGATGCAGGTATTCAATACGATGAAGAGTTGGAATTGGAAGAGTCTATGCTTCAAGAGATTACCGAACTAATTGAAGAAGAAGTTGAAAAACTGTCACAAGATATTGAAGAGAATCCTGTAAAAGGACCAGATCCTCGTAAACAAGCTCGTCGTCGCCTCAAGAAACATCATCGGAAAGTGAGCCAGGATTTTCTGCCTCGAAAACGAAAGTATCATCAACAGTTTGAGACGTTCGATGGTCGAAACAGTTACTCAAAAACAGATACTGATGCGACGTTTATGCGAATGAAAGACGACCCTATGATGAATGGTCAGTTGAAAGCCGGGTATAATATTCAGATTGGTACAGAAAATCAATTTGTTCTTCATTATGATGTTTTTCCGAATCCGACGGATACACGGACGCTACAACCTTTTATCGAAACCTTTCCTCATCGACCTAAACGCATTGTAGCTGATGCAGGGTACGGTAGTGAAGAAAACTTAACTTACTTAGACGATAATGATATTGACCATCTTATTAAATACAACCGATTTGATAAAGACCAAAAAAAGAAACACAAAACATCAGATAAAAACTTAGGAAATTGGGTTTATAATGAAGAAGAAAAGACCTTTACGCACCCAGACGGTACGATCTATTACTACAGCCATCAATCCAAACGGAGAAATAAATTGAGTGGCTATACTTCTCAAGTAGCGGTTTATAAACCAACAGATCCAGAGAATGCGCCGCAAAAGGCGCTTTACTATAATGAGAAGTATCAAATTTTGAAAAATACAGAAGCAGAAAAGCTTTTATCTAAAGAAGGTTCAACAATCTTTGCCAAACGAAAGATTGATGTTGAGCCAGTCTTTGGCCAGATAAAGGCTAATTTAGGATTCACACGATTTAACCTAAGGGGTAAATCGAAGGTAAAAACAGACATTGGGTTGGTCTTGATGGCCAACAATCTGAAGAAATATGCAAAAAACAAGGTAATAAAATAAGAGAACTTACAAATTCTTTGACAGAAAATGTAGGTTCTCTTTTATTTTAGAATCCAGGACCTTTTGTCCCAGCCTCATTTTTTTGATTTCAGACCAAAGGTAGCAAAAAAGTAATATAATTAAATGATTTTTTACAGTATCGATGCCGAACTTTAATTCATCGTTCATTTGATTTGTTGATATCCATGCTAGTGAAGAACAAGTACAGAAAGCGGTACAATTAATTTATGTACATTATGATATTTTCGATTTTGTTGAAGGCTATGGTGCATTGTTGGTGAGTGATGGGAGCCTTGTGGAGTGGACAGAAACAAAGAATTTCGATGGCGAGATCGATGTAAAGTAATCCAGAAATTCTTATATTAATGGATACCATGATGGATATAGTTTAAGATTTATGTAAGATGGAATTGATTATGGCTCATGAATACTAACTATTTTGAAGCACAATGAAGTTGTGCCCCAACAAGAAAGCAACCTTCAAGCTGAGATTACAGATGTAAAAATTGAATATGAAGATGTTAGCTTCTCTTATGATGGCCAACAAAACTTCTTAAATAATATTAGTTTTAAGGTGAGATTATAGTACCCATGCTCAACTGATTGCTTTAGGTGTAACATATTATCAATTGCACCGACTTCAATTAAAAGAAAGTCAATTAAATACATAAAAAGAAAACCGTACGCTGAATAGGCGTACGGTTTTGTGTGATTATTTATATTGAATGCAAAGTTATGCTTGTGAGTCAGTTTTTTTCTTAGGGACATATACATAGTTTGGATCCAATTGTTTATCTAATTCAGCAAAAGCCTCAGTTATATTCTGATCTACTTTTTTCATTTTATCTTTGTCTTTAGCTTCAGCTTCATCATATTTAATCGCTGGCCCAATTGCCACCTTAATTTGCTTACGAGCGAATAGTTCTTTCCAGGACATAGGGGGTTGAACTGCTACGGGAATAATATTTTTTTTACTTAGCCTTTGAATAAATGCCGTCCCACCTTTAACTTCGGTAGAATAGCGCGAACCTGTTGGAAAGATACCAAGGTATTTATCTTCTTCATTCATTACAGTAATTGCATGTCGAAGTGATTTAGCAGAAGGTTTTTCTCTGTTTACTGGAAAGACATTTATTTTAGTAAGTATTTGACGAATAATAGAATTCTTAAACAGTGTATCTTTAGCCATAAAAGCTATCTCTTTATCCGGAAATGCAAGGGCAAGAATAATAGGATCAAGCCAGTGACGATGAGTAGAAGCTATAATTGCCACATCTTCTGGGATATTTTCTTTCCCGATAACAAGTTGTTTTCCATTTATAATAATTAATAAGTATTTAACAATGGTTAATAAAAACGAATAGAGTGTCATTACATTCAGCCTTTCAATAGTAAATATGATAATATAATAAAGTAGTTTCGATCATAGAAAGTAGGGTGTTATGCGTAACTTTTTTCTGAAAGTATTTTTTGTTATATTAGCGTTTTTAATTATACCAATAAAGAGGGCTTCTTCTCAAGATGAATATATTCTATATGATATTAAAAAAAGTGAATCCGATGCTTTTACTCAAGGTTTAGAGCTGAATGAGGATGGACAGATTGTTATGGCTACGGGTCTGTATGGTGAATCTAAGATTGGAATCTTAGACCAGAATTCAGGTCAATTCAATACCATAGATCAATTGGATGACTATTACTTTGGAGAAGGGATAACTTTCACTCCCGATGCCCTTTGGCAACTGACTTGGAAGGAAAATACAGTTTTTAAAAGAGATCCTGACACTTACGATATTATTGATATTCTCAATTATGAAGGCGAAGGTTGGGGATTGGCTTATGATGACAAATTAAATATTATCTGGATGTCGGATGGGAGTCATATCATTCAAAAGAGAAATTCAAAAGACTTTGAGCTTATAGATACCATTGAGATATATTTTAATAATCTAGCAGTTGAAAATATTAATGAATTAGAGTATGCCAATGGATATCTCTATGCAAATGTATGGTATACTAATAAAATCATTGCTATTAATACGATAACTGGAGAGATTGACTACCAATATGACATGACGGAGTTAATATCGAATAATTTATCAAAAGAACAGCTAGAATCAATTGATACCCTTAATGGCATTGCTCATATACGAGATAATCGTTTTTACATTACAGGCAAGTATTATCCTGTAATATTTGAAGTTGAATTAAAAAGATAGGAAAGGAAAATTATGACAGAATCAGCAATTAGATATGAATTAATAAAAGAAGAAAAAAACACGGGTGCAAGATTAGGTATACTTCATACTCCTCATGGAAGTTTTGAAACTCCGATTTATATGCCAGTTGGGACTTTAGCAACAGTTAAAAGTTTATCACCAGAAGAATTGAAAGATATGGGTGCTGAGATTGTATTGAGTAATACTTACCATCTCTGGTTACGTCCTGGTGAGGACATTGTTGAAGAAGCGGGTGGATTACATAAGTTTATGAATTGGGACCGAGGGGTTCTAACAGATTCTGGAGGGTTTCAAGTTTTTTCATTAAGTGATATGCGGACAATTAAAGAAGAAGGTGTCCACTTTAGAAACCATATTAATGGAGAGAAATTATTCTTATCACCTGAAAAAGCTATTCAAATCGAGAATGCCTTAGGAGCTGATATTATTATGAGCTTCGATGAGTGTCCTGATTTCCACCAACCATATGATTATGTTAAGAACTCGATTAATCGTACTACACGATGGGCAGAGAGAGGGCTGAAAGCTCATCAAAAGCCGAATGAGCAAGCTTTATTCGGAATTGTACAAGGTGCTGGCTTCAAAGATTTAAGAATTCAACATGCAAGAGACTTGGTATCACTTGATTTTCCAGGTTATTCTATTGGTGGTTTGTCAGTTGGTGAAACAAAAGAAGAAATGAATGAAGTACTAGATTATTTAACTCCAGAGTTACCATCAAATAAACCTCGTTATTTAATGGGTGTTGGATCTCCAGATGCACTGATTGACGGCGTTATTCGTGGAATAGATATGTTCGACTGTGTGCTAGCTACCCGAATCGCACGTAATGGTACGTGTATGACTAGCCACGGACGATTAGTTGTTAAAAATGCTAAATACGCCCGTGATTTTAGACCAATTGATGAACACTGCCAATGCTATACATGTAAAAATTTCACAAGAGCTTATGTTAGACATTTAATTAAATCTGATGAGATATTTGGAATGAGATTGGCTTCAATTCATAATGTTTATTTCTTATTACAATTAATGAAAGATGTTCGTGAAGCAATTAGAAATGATCAGTTACTAGAATTCAGAGAAGATTTCTTTGAACATTATGGCTATAATAAAGAGAACGCCAAAAATTTCTAATATCTAGATAAATGGTTATTTTTTTGTTAAAATATTCTTATGCACCAAAAGAGAGGAAGAGTTCAATAAATGGAATTGATACTTAGTTTTTTACCTTTTATCGTATTGATGGGGATTATGTACTTCATGTTAATTAGACCTCAAAAGAAACAAGCTGAGCAAAAGCAAAAAATGTTAAACAATATGCAACCTGGTGATGCAGTTGTCACTATTGGGGGATTGCATGGTGTCGTAGACGAAGTAAATCAAAGTAGCTCTACGGTTGTGTTAGACTGTGAAGGTGTATACTTAACTTTCGCCTTAAACGCGATTGCTTCAGTGACTCAAGGTGGCAATATTATTGAGCGTCAAGAAGAAATTGAAGCAGTCAATGAAGAAGCTGTAGAACAATACGAAGAAGATATTGAAGAATAAACTCAATATACAAGCGAGAGAATCCAGGACATTTTGTTCTGGATTTTTTGTATGAGTGATTGAAAACAAGAACAAACGTTTGTATAATTAGGATGTATAAGGAAGGTGAATCTAATGCAATATGGTATGCTGAAATTTGACGAATTAAAGCCAGATACATCTAGAAAAATCTTACACGTCGATATGGATGCATTTTATGCTAGCATTGAGATTAGAGACAATCCAAGACTAAAAAATAAACCAGTGATTATTGCTAAGCATCCTAAATTAACTAATGGAAGAGGCATTGTTTCTACTTGCAATTATGAAGCACGAAAGTATGGTATTCACTCGGCTATGTCAGCGCAAGAAGCTTATTCTCGTTGTCCGCACGCTGTTTTTATTCCAGGCGATTTGAATTATTATCGAAGTGTTTCCCAGCAAATACGTGAGATTTTTCAAGAATATACTGATTTGATTGAGCCTTTGTCACTTGATGAAGCTTATTTGGATGTAACTAAAAATAAGAAAAACATGAAAAGCGCCACCATAATAGCACAACAAATTCAAAATGAAATATATCAAAGAACGCAGTTAACTTGTTCGGTAGGGATTTCCTATAATAAGTTTATTGCAAAGATAGCATCGGATTACAACAAACCACATGGATTAACACTTGTTGAACCTAAAGATGCCCATAAGTTTTTAATGGAGTTACCTATCGATAAATTTTATGGTGTTGGGAAGAAATCAGTAGGACACTTCCATCAACTCGGAATTCAAACTGGGGAAGATTTGTTTAATAGAAGCTTAGATAATCTGATATCTAACTTTGGTAAAATGGGTTATTCACTTTATTATAAAGTTAGAGGTGTTCATGATTCTCCAGTTAATAATAAGAGAGAAAGAAAATCGATTGGAAGAGAAAGAACTTTCTCAGTTTTTCTTGAATTAGAATCAGAAGTATTAGATAATATTGATAAATTAATTAATAAAATTGATGAAAGGCATCAGATATCACAATTAAACGCACATACGATTACCTTAAAAATTCGGTTCGAAAATTTTGAGACAATAACTCGACAAATTCAAAGTTTCGAAGCAATTCAATCTGTTGAAGAATCGAAGCGTTTAGCAGAACAAATATGGTCTGCGCATGGTAATTTAGACCAGTCGATCCGTTTGTTAGGTGTCACGTTTTCAAATTTTGATCATCCGCTTTATTCAAATATCAAACTTGATTTAGATTAGGAGATTTTACTTTATGAATATTATCCTAGGCAGTCCTATTACTCAAGCGTTTATCGCTGGACTATTCACCTGGCTATGTACGATGTTTGGTTCATCCTTTGTTTTTCTATTTAAAGATGTCAATGAGCGATTCTTAGCAATTATGCAAGGTTTTGCAGCTGGAGTTATGATTGCAGCTTCATTTTGGTCATTATTAGCACCGGCATTAGATTTTGCAGAAAATAGCTCGCAGGCTTTACCCGTTTGGCTACCCGTAGCGATTGGTTTTTTTACTTGGAGGTGTTTTCCTTCGTTTCTTAGACTATGTTGTGCCACATACGCATATGTCAGAGGACCATGGTGACTCAACGAATCGAAAAATATCCAAAACAATGATGCTATTTCTAGCTGTTACAATTCATAATATTCCGGAAGGATTAGCCTTAGGGGTAGCATTTTCTGCTGCCATGATAGGTAGTGAAGGTGCTGCTTTAGCTGGAGCGATTGCATTGACGATAGGGATAGGGCTTCAAAATATTCCAGAAGGATCAGCACTTTCGCTACCTTTATATGCTGATGGTAGATCAAAATGGAAAGCTTTTAATATGGGTCAGTTATCGGCAATAGTCGAGCCTATATCAGCTTTAGTAGGTGCTGCAGCGGTATTAATTGTTCAAGAAATTTTACCTTATGCTTTATCCTTCGCAGCAGGCGCAATGATTTTCGTTGTAGTTGAGGAGCTTATTCCTGAATCTCAATCTTCTAATCATACTGATGATGCGACACTTGCTTTGTTGGTTGGTTTTGTTATTATGATGATTCTTGATGTTGCTTTAGGATAAATTGTATTTTAATTAAATTCAAAAACTGTTATACTTTAGACATTGGTTTATTGTATAACAGTTTTTTATTAATGTGGAGGATTTCGTGACGACTAAGCATAATCAAATATTACAGTATATTGAATCATTACCCATTGGGGAGAAAATCTCGGTCCGAGGCATAGCCAAGCAACTGAACATGAGCGAAGGAACTGCTTATCGTGCAATAAAAAATGCTGAAACATTAGGAATAGTGTCTACGATCGAACGCGTAGGGACTATGCGTATTGAAAAGAAGTCAAAATATTTACCAGAGATGTTAAGATTTAATGAAATTATTTCACTAATTGAAGGTGAAGTTTTAGGCGGGGAAGAAGGTTTAGACCGTCATTTGAATAAATTCATTATTGGTGCGATGACGGAAGATGCGATTAAGAAGTATTTTGTTCCTAATTCACTCATCATTGTAGGTAATCGAGAAGGTGTACAGAAACTAGCACTTGAGAATGAAGTTGCTGTACTTATCACCGGAGGTTTTGGAGCAAGTGAAGAAATTATTGAATTAGCCAATGAAAAGAAACTCCTTGTTATCTCAACATCTTTTGATTCCTTCACAGTAGCGACAATTATAAATCGTTCGATGGCAGACCAAGAGATTAAAAAAGATATTATGACGATTGCTGATGTATACACTTCCATTGAACAAACAGAGTCATTGACAGCCCAAGATACTGCCCAAACCTTTTTTAAATTGTCACGTAAAACGGGTTTATCAAGATTCCCAGTCCATCATAATGGTCGTTTAATTGGAGTAGTTACTGCTAAAGATTTAATTGGTAAGTCTGATACCATATTAATAGAACGTGTCATGACAAAGGACTTAGTTACGGTGCAAAAACATATGACTGTCGCTTCTGTATCCCATCTTATGGTTAGAGAAGATATTGAAATGATTCCAGTCGTTGAAGATAACCTAGAATTATTAGGGGTTGTTTCTCGGCAAGATATTATGAGGGGCATTCAGTTAGTACAAAAACAACCACAAATTATTAATACTTTCCATGATGATATTGTCATGCATTTTGAAGAATATATTATAAAAACAGTAGATCAAAAATATGATTATCGTGTTGTTGTTCAACCACAAATGTTGAACAGCCTAGGGACAATTTCTTATGGAATATTATGTGAGCTAATAACTCATGCTGCATCACAAAAGTTTTTTGATAAAACAAATCAAAATTTAATTGTAGAAAAAATTGATATTCATTATTTTAAATTAATACAAATGGGTAATGAAATTCAATTCAAAGTTGATATCTTTAACCAAAACAGAAAAACGGCACTAATTGAAGTGGATGTATACCATGAAAATACCTTAGGAGCTAAAACTATCTTGACCGCTCAAATTATTGAAAGCATATAGGAGAATTAGAATGTACTTAGATCAAGTGAAATATAGAAAATTATATCAATACATTAAAGAGACAGATACAATTATTATTCATAGACATGTAAGACCCGATCCCGATGCAATTGGTTCTCAATTAGGTCTAAAATATCTAATAAAAGAAAAATTTCCAGAAAAAAATATACTCGCAGCAGGTTCAATGTCTAAAGGTTTAACTTGGATGGGGCAAATGGATGCAATTAATAAAGAAGAGTATAAAGATGCATTAGTTATTGTTGTGGATACGGCTAACCATCCTAGAATTGATGATAAGCGATATGACCAAGGTAAATTTTTAATTAAAATTGACCATCATCCTGAGGTAGACCCATATGGTGATTTTAATATTGTTCATTCACAAGCAAGTTCTTGTAGTGAAATTATTGCAAATATCGCGCTAAGCCTTGGAGAAGATCTGCCCTTAAATCAACAAGCTAGTCAGTTACTTTATGCTGGAATTGTTGGAGATACTGGTCGTTTCTTATATGATTCAACTTCTTCGCTTACTTTCCAGACAGCAGCAAAACTATTGGATCAAGGAGTAAATCCTTTTGAGATTAATAATCGTTTCACTACGATCACTATTCAGCAAGCTAAGTTTCAAGCCTATGTTCTTGATAATTTGATTTTAAAAGATAGTGGCTTTGCGTATTCAATTATTAGCCAAGATGATTTGAATAAATTCAGTATTACTGAAGAAGAATCTAATGCGGTCATTGGGCTACCAGGGACAATTGAAGGAGTTAAAACTTGGGCATTATTCATAGAACAAGATACTGACCGTCCATTCTGGCGTGTTAGACTCCGTTCTAAAAATATCATAATTAATGAACTGGCAGCTAAATATCATGGCGGAGGTCATGCAAAAGCAAGTGGTGCAAGTGTATATAGCGTTGAAGAAAAGAATCAATTAATTGAAGATATGGACGCATTAACAAAAGATGATTAATTAAATTTGAAAAGCACGTGAATTTTAAATATTCACGTGCTTTTATCAAACTTTGATTAGCTTAGTCAAACCAATCAAAACCTTGAGCGTTAATTAATTTATCCGATTCAATAGGTCCTCTTGTATTAGCAGGGTAATTAGGGAAGTTTGTAGGTTGTTTTTCTTTCCATAGGTTCTGGATATTATCAATAAACTTCCAAGCATGAGCGACCTCTAAATAATGATTAAAGTTATTCAAGTTACCTTGTATACAAGCTAATATTAATCGTTCGTAATCATTTGGTGCTGCTTCTTTTTCCGTTTCGCTAGGACTATATGATAATTCGATTTGGTGTAGGTCGGTAGAATATCCGATCGTTTCTTGGTTTAAGTAAAGTCGATAAACATTATCAGGGCCAATTTCAATCATAAGTCGATTGCCAGCTACACCTTCTTTGGTAGACTTGAATTGTACATGAATCGTTGTGTACTTGCCATCAAGACGTTTTCCAGAACGAATATAAAAAGGCACACCTTCCCACTCAGCTACATCAATTGTAACTTTTGCGGCAAAATATGTTTCAGTGATGGAATCATCAGCGACTTTGTCTTCCTGACGGTAGCCTTTATAATTACCATCTTCACTTGGTCCGTATTGACCTCTAACAACATTCGCCTCTAATTCTTCAATAGATTGGTAATGGTGTAGGTTCTCTAAGATTCTAATTTTTTCAGTACGAATGGATTCAGGATTACTATCCTTAGGTTCATTCATAGCGACTAAAGCTAACATCTGAAGTGCGTGATTTTGGATCATATCTTTAGAAACACCGCTGTTTTCGTAGTAATCACCTCGATCTTCCACACCAACTTCTTCAGCTAAAGTAATTTGAAAGTGATCAATGGATTCTTTATTCCAGATTGACTTAAACATCATATTACTAAAGCGTAAGTTAAGCAATGACTTGATGAATCCTTTACCTAAATAATGATCGATACGATAAATTTCATTTTCTTTGAAAGATTCTTCTAACTGCTCTTGCAATGCTTCAGCGCTCTTGTAGTCGTTCCCAAAAGGTTTCTCAATGATGAGGCGGTTATAACCTGCATCCGTAGCCAAACCAGATGCATTAATATGTTTAGTAATGACAGGGAACAAAGTAGGAGACAGTGAGATGTAAAAAATACGATTACCCTCAGTCTGATACTTTGCTTCTAACTCATTCGCTAAGTCTTGTAGATTATGATATTCGTCTACATTATTAACATCATGAGATTGGTAGTAAAAATGTGAGACAAACTCCTCAGCGTGAGTGTTATCTTCAATTTCTTCTGAGATACTATCTAGAACAACCTCACGTAAGTAATCGTCTGTCCAAGGTCTACGGGCAGTACCAATTAAAGCAAAGTGCTTAGAAATATAATTGTGTTTATATAAACGATAAATTGCTGGATATAATTTTCGGGCAGCTAAATCTCCGGTAGCTCCGAATAATGTTATTAATAAACGATGCTTTTTCATTCAATCCCTCCATCTTCAACATAGATATTATAGCCTATTCATCTTCTTATTACAATTTATCAAGATAAATATCTAATATAAATTTCATTTTATTCTCATAAAGTTTGTGTTTGTTTTTAGTTAACAATACTTGTATAATGCTTAGGGCAATCAAAGTAGAGTGAAAGGAGATTAACATGTTAAAATTTAATGAATTACCTTTAAAAGACTTTCTTCAGCAAGCATTGAAAGCAATCCATTTTAAAGAATTAACCACTGTACAAGAAGAAGTAATTCCTCAGGCCATAAAGGGAGAAAACTTAATTGTTCAGTCCCAAACTGGTTCAGGGAAGACTCATAGTTTTTTATTACCCATTTTAAATACTATTAATCCAAACGAGAATATTGTACAAGCTGTTATAACAGCACCAAGTCGTGAATTAGCAGAACAATTATATAAAGTATGCGAACAACTTGTATCTTTTTCAGATCAAACAATTCGTGTAGCACGCTATATTGGAGGTACAGATAAACAACGTCAAATCGATAAACTACAAAATGGCGAACAACCACATGTTGTAATCGGTACACCAGGTAGAATTTTTGATCTTATGTCTGAGAATGTATTGTGGGTTCAATCAACTAGTATATTTGTTGTAGACGAGGCGGATATGACGATGGACTTAGGTTTTCTTAATATCGTTGATGAAATTGCTTCCCGTATGCCAGCTGAACTTCAGATTATGGTATTTTCAGCTACGATTCCACAAACTTTAGAGGTGTTTCTCAATAAGTATATGGTAGCACCTAAGTTTATTGAGATTGACTCTCACTCTGTCATCTCAAGTAATATTGAGAATTATTTAATCTATACGCGTGGTCGCTCACGTACTGAACTAGCTTATTCATTATTAACTATGGGACAACCATACTTAGCTCTTGTTTTTTGCAATACTAAACAATATGCTGATGAAGTAGCGAATTATCTTAAAGAAAAAGGTCTAAAAGTAGCAACTATTCATGGTGGAATCCCTCCACGTGAGAGAAAACGCATTATGCGACAAGTTCGTGATTTAGAATTCCAATATGTCGTAGCAACAGACTTAGCTGCTCGAGGCATTGATATTCCAGGAACATCCATGGTTATTAATATGGAAGTTCCTACAGAGTTAGAGTTCTTCATTCACCGTGTTGGTCGAACAGGGCGTCATGATATGAACGGAACGGCTTATACACTTATTGATCCTGATAATGAACGTGATATTAAATTGTTAGAACGAAAAGGAATTGAATTCAAAAATGTTGACATAGTTAAAGGAGAAATTAAAGAATCCAAAACAAGATTGAATCAAGCTAAGTCATCTAATAAGAATCAGGAAGAAGATTCAACAATTAGAGGGATGATAGAACGTAATAAGAAACGTAAAGTCAAACCAGGCTATAAAAAGAAACTTGACCGACAAATTAAAGAGCATAAACGTAATAAGTTTAGGCAAGAAAGAAAATTAAACGAACGAGCGAAACGCCGTGACAATAAACGCCGTAATAAATAATTAAAAAAACGCATGATTCCTCAAATGGAAATCATGCGTTTTGTGTTTTTTATTATTCTTTATTATTTTGTTTATCTTTATACTTGTCTTCTTTAGACTTATCTTGTTTAGGCTTTGTGTCATTCAAATTTTTAGTTATATTTAAATCATCTAAATTATTCATAATAGCATGAATAAATTCTGTGTGATTCTTAAAAGATAAGTAAAGAATGAATAACGTAATCATTACTAAAGTAAATTGTGTTACAACAAAACCTGGGATAATGATCGAAGTTAATTCCAATAAAATAATCGGTACAAATGAAATTATAATTGTTAATTTTAGTCTGGATTTGAATGTTATAGCTCGAGTTAAACGAACATTGAAAAAACCTGCCAACATACTGATAAGAAGCATCTGGAACCAATAGATTAATGAACTTGTAATAAACAGAATAATAAAGACCATACTATTGATAGAAAAAGATTCTTCAGCGATATATTTCAAAAATAATTTAAAACGATGATTATTAGCGAATAAATAATCGTAAGCCGGTACTTCTTGAGCAGTCTGGCCAATCGTTATAAAAACAAAATCTTTAATAAGATAAATCCCGATTGGCGAGTTAGATTCTAATATATTTCTTTGCTTCTCAGGAATTCCCGATCCATAATTAGTTGTTGTGCTTACAGTCTCATCAATAACAATTTTTAAGTTATCAGATTGATAATAGAGTGGCTTTTCTCTTTCATTTAATGAAAGCTGTCCTTTATTATAAGTAAAATCTGGGACATAATTTATTGCCGTTTGAAAGTCGTCAGCGATCCTTGAAAACACGGGAATAATATTAGCAAACATTGAAATTGTCATCATTAATATGGAAAGTAATGCAACAAAATTTACTTGTCGCCAATGTAGGTTAATTGATTCAATATAATATCTTGGATTTTTTAAGCCAAGTCTTAGTAAATTAAATATTTTCTTCATAGAAACTTCCTTTTACTAATTAATTTCATTCATACATCTTATCAAAGGAAGGAAAAATATCAAGTATTTAAAATAGACAACTACTTATTCCAAGCATGCATGATTACCATCTTTTTGCCTTTATTTTTCTCATAATTTCTTAAGCCGAAAAGTAAAATTATTCCAATGCTACTGGTAATTAGGCCATAAGTAATTGAACGTGGGAAATATACTAACTCAATATTATGATATCCTTGAGTTATAGGAATCGCCATCAATGTATCACTTAGGACACTAGCTTGTTCTACTTCGTTTCCATCTACCTTAATCTTCCATTGTGAATCATAAGGTATGGTGAACAGAATGTGTGCTTTTTCTTGTTCTACATTAATATTTCCTTTTATATGATTGTGTTTGAAGGAAGTTACTTCGAACATATTTTCAGACTTACTTTCCATGAGTGATTCATAACGATCCAGATTAAATTCATACAATTCAACGAGATTGGCTTTTAGATCTCCGTCAATAAGTTCAACTTCGAATTCTTGATTATTTTGAATTGAACCATAACTCGCATTATATAGTTGTCTACGTCTGAATGGAGAATAGAATCTGTAATGATTTGAATTTAGATCTAAACTAACATTTTTACTTGAGTATTGACTTGGAATACTAAAGTAATAGGGATTAGTACTTTCTGTATCAAATTCCCAAATCATCTTGGCTATTTGATTGTCATTAGTTGTTGTATCCGTATAAGTGTAATAATCACCGTCACCTTTATCAGTCACTTCGATATTCTCATAAGTAATATTATTGAATTCATGCTGCTTAAAGTAAGGATCTTGGTTACCATTATAATCAATGAGTCTTAAAAGTAGTTCTTGATTAGCAATCGGTTGATGTGCAAAGAATTGAGAGTCAGGATTTATAATATCATTGCTTACTTCGATTCCTAAGCCAAAATACTGTTCATTTTCATTGATATCAATACGGTTCGATTGTTTGATAATAGGATGAAAAGCCATATCTAAATCAGTAGCTTCTGGATAGAGTACATAACCATCTTCATCCGTATTTTCTGCTGAGTTCTCTGATGGATTTAGAAAGTACTTAATACTAAAGAAATCGTCAAGAAATAGTGTACCATTAGTGTAAACTGCAAAACCATTACCATCAGGTAATCCTAAGTAGCCATATAGTTCTGGGACGTGTGCTTCAATTGTCGAACCGAAGTGGTCCATCCCATTATAGTGTGTATACATAGCTTCATTCTTTGTTCGCATGAAGGTTTTATTGGTTCGATAAAATTCATCCTCTGAATGTCGAATGTCCGTTAGACCTTCATTTAAGGTTTCAGTATAATCTTCAAACTTTGATTGTTGGACATAATTTATATCTGACAGAACAATGAATGCGTTGGTAAATAGTTCTACTGTTACGATAGCTAAGAGGATTGTTTCGCGTGTGCTTGTACCAATTTGGTTCAGTTGAATAACAATAATAATGACTAAGAAAAATGCGAGAGATAAAATGATATTCAACTCATCTAAGAAATTATATTCATTTATCCAGAGATAATACATACTGAATAGGGTCATGGTAATAATAGATCCAAGTAGTACCTTAAGCGAGTAAATTTTTGGCTGGTTAATAAATGCCTTAATTGCCATAACAATCAATAGAAAAGTTGTTGTGAAAGAAAAACGGAAATGATACCAAATTGGGAACTGACCACCGTGCCATATTTTGTTCAATACCTCAAAAGAAAATGAGCAAATGAACACAAGCATAATTCCAACGGTTATTAATTTCTCTGATAGTTTTATATGTTTATTAAAAAAGAATAGACTTGAGAATAATAGTACAAGCATTCCTGCATATAAATTCGGTGAGCCAGAAGACATTTCATCAAAGTTAAAACTTCCAACAAAAATTTTTGAGAAGATGTCTTGGATAGAGTGGGCTATCTCAAAATTCCATTCAAAATTCATATAACTCCCTTTATTTTGAGTTAAGGAGTAAAATGTTGGAATAAGTACTATACCAGCAATAAGAGCTGAACTAATTGAATAAATTCCAAAACGAACATATGACTGTACTAACTTTATGAAGTCAAATTTATCTTGATTTTCAACAATAACTAAAACAGCATACATAGCTAAGAATAAACATACCATGTAACCAATATAATAATTAGCTATGAGTAATAATGCTAAACTGATGACATATAAGTGTGGAGATTTCTTTGTTACTAGGTAATCTAAACCTAGGGCAATGATTGGAAGTAACACTAAACCATCTAACCACATTATATTCAATTGATAAACAATGACGTAACTCATAAAAGTATATGACAATGAGAATATTAATGAAGAAACTGTATTAAGTTTGTATTTCTGTCTAGAAAACCACATAAACGACAAACTCATAGCGAGAATTTTCAAGTATGTTATTAGGGTAACCGCTAGCTCAAAATTAGACTCATTGAAAAATAAAAAAATTAGATTAAATGGACTTAGTAAATAATATGCCCATAGACCTATCATCTCTCCACCTAGAGCTTTTTCAAAACTATAAAGAAATTTTTCAGGTGAGTTTAATAATGTATCTTTATATAAACTAAAAAAATCAATATACTGTTGGCCTAAATCAACGGTTAACATAGTATCTTTACCAAAAGGGGTAAATTCATAAATAATAGCTATAGCTACAAAAAATATGGATATTAATAAGGTATTTAATAAATAGGGTTTAACTTTTTTAACATATTTTACTCCAATCATCTATACTTATCACCTAAGTATCTTAACAAATATCAGATAACGATTCATCAAAAACACAGAAATATAAGAAAAATTAAAGTTTGAGTAATGTGTCAGTGTTTGATACAATTTCTGTTAATTGTTTGTTATAATTAGCAAAGGATTTTTTATAATGATTGAAAGGAGAAGATTGATGGCGCGATATAAAATTAAACAGAAAAAAGATAGGTCGCATATTCCTGGCCGATTGAATTTTCTGTTTTTTATTGCCTTTCTTGTGTTCACTGCTTTATTTATGCGTTTAGCATATATTCAGCTCTATAGTGGTGAAAGGTATGCCAATATGGTGCAAAGAACCGAATCAACACTATCATCTGGTTCTGTTCCTAGAGGAATGATTTATGATAGTAGTGGTATGGTTTTGGTTGGAAATCGTCCTGAACAAGCGATACTTTATACTCGAGATAGAGATTCAAGTGTGGCACCAACGGATATTGTTGATGTAGCGACACAATTAGCCTCTTTAATTGAGATACCTACTTCAAATTTAACAGAGCGTGACCTAAAGGATTACTTTATTGTTAAAAACGAAGATCTAGTTAATAGTCGACTGTCAGATGAAGAAAAGCAATTAGTTCCAGCAGAGCTTTACCCAGTTCAATTAGAACATGTTTATAGTGAAGATATTGATTTTTCAAACGCTGAAATGAAAATAGCAGCACTATTCAAACAAATGAACAGTGCCTATGCATTATCTACCGTAACAGTAAAAAACACGAATGTCACAGAGGAAGAAATTGCCCGTGTATCTGAGCAATTAAGTAACTTACCTGGTATTAGCATCGGAACCGACTGGCAACGTGTCTATCCTCAAGGTGATATGTTAAGGTCTTTATTTGGCCAGGTATCATCTGAACAAGGTGGTATTCCAAGTGAATTAGCACCAGAATTACTAAGACGTGGTTATGCTATGAATGACCGTGTAGGTATAAGCTACCTTGAAGAACAATATGAGAATGCACTTAAAGGAACCAAATCTTTATTCAACTTTGTAACAGATACATCTGATGATATATTAGAAAGTGATATGCTATATGAAGGTAGTAAAGGTGATAATTTAGTACTGACAATTAATTCTGACTTCCAAGCTAAGTTAGATAAGATTGCTGAGGATTCACTCAAAAATATGGAACAAGCAGGCTTGAATGACCGAATTTACATTGTAGCGATGAACCCTAATAATGGTGATATCTATGGTATTGCAGGAAAAAGATTCGAGTACAATGAGAATACGGATTCATACAATAAAGATGTTATCTTAGACGACACCTTAGGAGCTATTAATACAAGTTATGGTATGGGTTCAAGTGTTAAGCCTGCAATGGTGGCGATGGGGTACATGGAAGATGTTATCTCTTCCACTAACAATACATTGGTGGATGAGCCTTTAAAATTCCAAGCATCTCAAGAAAAATCTTCGGTCTTTAATCGTACAGGTCAGATTCCAATTGATGATATTGAAGCTTTGCAGAAATCATCGAATATTTATATGATTAAACTAGCTATGATGATTGGTGGACAAAGTAACTACGAAGAAAACGGGCGTTTAGCTATCTCGGATGACACCATTAGTATATTAAGAAATTACTTTGCTCAGTTCGGATTAGGAACCAAAACTGGCATCGACTTACCAGTTGAATCCGCTGGATTTAGTCCTGAAAGTGATCAACTAGTAAGTGCCTTAGACCTTTCATATGGACAGTTTGACTTATATACACCACTACAAATGGCACAATATGTTGCAACGATTGCTAACGGGGGTGTCCGCTACGCACCACGATTAGTTAAAGAAATACGTGGTACAGACGAAAATGGTGAGTTAGGTTCAGTTGTCGGTGCGAATGAAACAGAAATCTTAAACGTCATTCAAATTGAAGAAGAGGAAATGGCTCGTATTCATGAAGGGATGCGTCAAGTTTCTCATACGTCAGAAGGGACAGCTCGTTACCTGTTTATGGAATACCCAATCGAAGTAGGTTCAAAAACAGGTACAACAGAAGCGTTCTATTCTGGTCCAATTCAATACGCACAGAATGAACCAGTTACAAATGCAACTTATATAGGTTTTGCACCTTATGATAATCCAGAGATTGCAATCACAGTTGTTATTCCATATCTTGAAGAAGAAAACTGGGGACGTGAGAGTACGCGAGTTGCACGAAAGGTAATGGATGCCTACTTTGAGTCGCAAGCAGAAACAAGTCAATTAATTAAAGATTATTTAGCTAGTCCAGCCTCACAAGAGGTTAACTAACATTTTTTAATAAACTTTAGTAAAAGATCCGATTTTAATAAATCGGATCTTTTTGCTCTTGAATTGTCAAACTAAGCGCAACGTTTCATTATAAAAGACTTCATATGAAGTGTTCTATTTTAAACATTTTTGGAGTGTTGTATTTAAATTGTAAATTCGTCCTATATAAAAAAGTCTGAGACTCTTGTCTCAGACTCAGACAGTAGACAAAGTCCCTTTGATAAAATTCAATGGGGCTTTGTTTTTGGTATCTTAATAAAAATATCCATAAAATAAAAAAAGAGAGGCTATTTAACCTCTACTATCAAGTATTCTCGCTAGTTTTTTCATATTAATGCAAGCAAATGTGAGCCCTGCTTTGAACTCCATTAGCTCCGTCCCCACTAAATGGGTGTATCTAAAGCCGTGATGTTCCTTGGCAGTGCCAAATAGTCTTTCTATGGATTCTTTTCGTTGACGATATAAGTCTTTCATCCCGTCTTGATGTCGGATATCCTCGCAAGTTTCAAGGTCATCTTGCCAGACATGTCGTGTAATAACTCGATAATTATCATATCGTTCTTGATCTGATTTACTCGCTTGATATTCACGATATCCTTTACGGTTGGTAGTCTTATAATGATAGACAACATTATTTTCGTCTAAGTAACAATCAAAGTATTCATCATAAACGATGTCACGATTTTCAGGTTTACGTCGTGGCCTTGTATACGGAAAGACTGGGGTGATGCCTTCATCGATTAAAAAATGTGCAATGGTGGGTGTTTTAAACCCGGCATCCGCAACGATATGAGAAGGATTATAATGAATGATTTTATTATAAATATGTGGAAATGCTTGAGAGTCATGAACATTCCCGCGATGCACACTGTAGCCTAACACCCAACCGTTATGATCACAAGCTGTTTGAATATTGTACGCAAAAACTTGTTTGTGTTCACCTTTGTGAAACCAGCCTGCATCAGAATCATGTTTACTCGTCTTCTGATTTTTTAGTTCAGGCTCTGTCTCTTTATCTTTTAATGGTTTCTTACCATGAGCCTCACGATCATCTTGGATGGCTTCCATTAATTCATCCGCCATCCACTTGGCTGAGACATGGACTTCTTTATTGACATATTTATGGCTATTGGCGCAAGCTTTAACATGTGTCCCGTCAATAAATACGTCATTGGTCTCAACCAAACCAGCGTCCAGACACTGCTTTAAGATATTTGAAAAGATTTGTTCAGCTAAACTTGTCCCTTCGAAACGGCGTTTATAATTTTTTCCGAACGTTGAAAAGTGTGGGACGGGATCCGAAAGTGATAACCCTAGAAACCAACGATAGGCTACATTCACGCTAATATCTTGAATGGTCTGCCTCATACTTGGAATCCCAAACAAATACTGGATCATAGGAATTTTAATCAGTGTGAATGGATCAATACTAGGCCGCCCATTATCTTTGGAATATACTGACTCAACGATGTCATAAATAAAAGAAAAATCAATATACCTATCTATTTTACGAAGTAAATGATCTTGGGGAACTAAATCTTCTAAGGCATAAAAAGCAATTTGATTACGTGCTTCAAAAGCTTTACTATCTGCGTTTTTCGACATCATACTCATCACCCGTTTTCTTTTTATTATACAGTAAAAAGCCTCCAAACTCACTTGATAACAGTGGTTTTGGAGACTTTGTCTACAGTCTGAGTCTGAGACTCTTGTCTCAGACTTAAACTAAAACTTAGTAGTAATAGTAAGCACCTTCTGTAATAATAGATACAATATCGTGGATACTCATATCTGAATTAATATCGAAATCACCAGCTTGGATGACCGAGTTTAAATCCCATTCGTCTAGCAAGCTTTGGAATTCAGTCGCAGAAGAAATATAACCTTCAGCTTCTAAACGGTCGGCGATTTCTGATGAAGTTTCCCCTGAATTAATTGTAAAGCTTCCTTCAACATCAGGTTGTGCTTGCGCCACTTCACCAGATTCTACTGTTGATGCTTCCGTAGTATCTTCATTACTTTCTGATTCGTCATTATTATCTGCTGAACTAGCAGTGTCAGTATTACGATCACTTAATTGAGCTTTCAATGATTCATTGGCCTCAGTTAAGCTTGATATACTTTCTTGTAAAGCTGATTCATCTTGATTACTTGTTGCAGATAAACTTTCACTCATTGAGTCTCGCTCTGCTTGTAAAGAACTAATTTGTTCTTCATACTGGCTTACTTGAGCTGCATTACTGTTATTTAGCAGTGAGTTGACTTTAATACCTTCTACTGGCGACTGACCTTGTACAAAAATGGCAAAAGCAGCAGACAATATTCCGGCAGAAAGAAATCCGATTCCTAGGGAACGTAATGTGTTTTTATTCATTGAATGTTCCTTTCTTAACGATTTTCGATATAATCGTCAATTACTTTTTGAATCGTTACAGAGTTCAGTTGAACTTCTTGACTGATTTCATGCATAGTGTAACCTTGAGAATATAAGCGAATTATTTTCTCATGTTGTGAGTCTGAAACATCTTCAACCTCTTGTATATCAGCTACTTCTTCATCAATTATTTCATCCGCTTCACCATACACTACCGTATTACTGTAAGGTAATTCTTGGTTTTTTTCTAATTCAGCTAAGCGTGTCTTGATTGAGTACAGTTCTTCAGACTGTTGAACTGAATATTCGCTAATTTGCTCTGCAACATCTTGGTCATCTCCTGCAAAAAATGATGCAACTAATAATATAATAGCTATTACTAGCAATGCAATGACTAATATCCAAATGTCCATAAAGCACCTCTTTCCATAGAATATATTCTTTCATTATCTAATTTTAACAAATCTATAACAACTTTCAACTTAAAGGGTATTACTTTTATATTAAATATTCATCTTAACATAATGTATCAGTGGGTTAAGTAAAAAAATTTAACAAAATGGAAAAATATATTTGTTAGTTTAACAATCTATGCTATAATATTCAGGTATTGTATGAAAGATACAACAAAGCTCAATAAGTTTGGAGGGATAATAATGCGCATTAATATTAATTTAGAATGTACTGAGTGTGGAGAACGTAATTATTTAACGAACAAAAATCGTCGTAACAACCCTGATCGTTTAGAGAAAAATAAATATTGCCCTCGTGATCGAAAAGTTACGCTTCACAGAGAAGTTAAAAAATAATTTATATAAAGTAGTGATATACGAGAAATCAAGTTATCACTACTTTTTTATTTATATATTTCTTCAATGACGTTCTTTACTGTTGATTAAACTATGGTAGAATACATATATACAATTTAGAGAACGGATACATTGGTATTGTAGTGCATTAGGATAAATATTTTACTCAAACTTTTCAAGCTTTAATTTAACGAAGAGTTCATTATTTTTTCCTATAATTTTTATTATGCGTTTTTTGCAAAGCTTAGTTAATGAATGAACTGTTTATTGGCAGTAAGGAGTAATATATGAGCAATCAGTATAAAGTTTACAATCAAACAATACCTACCCCTTTTATGACATACATTTTCTTGGCGTTGAATGTTGCTGTTTATGTATATATGGTTTTAAGATATAACACAACCACAAACTCCATGGTACTATTAGAAGTAGGAGCTAATTTCACGCCGGCAGTCGTTTTATCTAATGAATGGTGGCGGCTAATTACTGCTGCCTTTATCCACATTGGTTTTTCTCACTTGTTAATGAATTGCTTAACACTTTACTTCTTAGGGGTCGAGTTAGAGATACTACATGGCCACTGGGTTTTTGCTATTATTTATCTAGTATCGGCTATTGGTGGGAATTTATTCTCTTTCGCGTTTAATATAAACATATCTGCTGGTGCCTCTACCGCTATATTTGGGATGTTTGCGAGTTATTTAGTATTATCGTATATGAACCCAGAATCTCAATTATTAAAGCAAAGAGCCAACACCTTTACTATATTATTAGTCTTAAACTTTTTAAATGGAATTTTTTCGACAGATGTAGATAACTGGGGACATTTTGGTGGGGCAATGTTCGGTGCGATTATTACCTATGGGATAGGTAGAAGTACTCAATCTAGTTCTAAAATTAAAAGAGCCCTGCTTGTTTTTCTTCTTTTAGGTGGTTTAACGATATTTCTCATCATGATTGGGAGAAATACAATATTAGGATAAGGAGTTAACGAGAATGAAAAAACACATTATTGCAATTGATTTGGGTGGAACTTCTGCGAAGTTAGCTTTGATGGACTTAGAAGGTCAAATACTTGAAAAATGGAGTGTAGTGACTGATAAAAATAATAAAGGGCAGGTGATTGTTCCAAATCTCATTAATTCAATCCAAGAAAAATTGATTGACTTCAATCTGACAACGAATGATATACTTGGAATCGGAATGGGAAGTCCTGGGAGTGTCAACCATATTGATAAGACCGTGATCGGTGCATATAATTTAAATTGGACTGAAAAACAATTAATTGGTAAGGCTTTTGAAGAAGCATTTTCAATACCATTCTATATTGAAAATGATGCCAATATCGCCGCAATGGGCGAGCAGTGGAAAGGTGCCGGTAATAATGACAAAGATGTTGTGATGGTCACCTTAGGGACAGGTGTAGGTGGTGGGATTGTCGTTGAAGGTGAACTTCTTCACGGATCGACGGGAACTGCCGGTGAGATTGGTCATATTACGGTAGACCCTGATAGTATGATTGAGTGTACTTGTGGTAAACGAGGATGTTTAGAAGCGGTGGCTTCTGCAACAGGTATTGTAAATCTAGCTATTCATTACTTAGCGAACTATGATGGAGAAACAGCCTTAAAAGACCTTCTACAAGAAGAAGACGTACTCAGTTCAAAAGATATATTCTCTTATGCGGCAAAAGGTGATGAGTTGTCGTCATTTATTGTTGACAAGTTCTGTAAGTATCTTGGTCTTGCAGTGTCACACCTTGCTAATACTTTGAATCCTAGCAAGATTGTATTAGGTGGTGGAGTATCACAGGCTGGGGAAGTATTGAGAAGTAAAGTAGACCAATATAGTAAGGAATTTATGTTCCCTACAATACGACCAGTTACTGAAATAGTGATTGCTAAATTAGGAAATGATGCTGGTGTTTATGGGGCGTGTAAAGTAGTATTAAATGAACAAAGTAAAGAGGAGTTAGTCGGTTAATGAATATTTTAATGTTTCTATTCGCATTAATAGTTATTGCAATGGTTGGTTACGGAATCTATCTATTAGTACTTTGGATAATGCGTAAGCAATCTGCAGTAATGGTTGACAGTCAAGAAATTCGTGAAAATATGAGGAGAAACCAAGTTGTAGATGTAAGAGAGACAAGTGAGTTTAATGCAAACCACATACTTGGTGCAAGAAATATTCCTATGTCTCAGTTTAAACAACGCTTCCAAGAGATTCGTAAAGATCAAGCTGTATATTTATACGATGATGCATTAAACTATGCGTCACGAGCTGCTAATATCTTAAAAAAAGAAGGCTATGATAAGATTTATATCTTAGATGGCGGTTTTTCAAAGTGGACAGGAAAAGTTAAATCTGAACTTTAAATAAAAAATAGCTCAAACACTTAATTTGACCATGAATTAAGTGTTTGAGCTTTTTTAGAAGCTAGATAAACTAACTAGTAAGCTGATGATGACAGAAGATACAATGGCTAAAACCATTATTAGAGCTGAAAATTTAATATATTTTTCTCGTTTAGTTTTTTTCTTTGTAGATTTTGCTAATTTATTATAATTAATATTGTTTCTATTCATGAAAGACTTCACTCCTTAATGTTTATTATATGCTTCTAATATAAATGGGTCAAATGAATAATTTATGAATGTCAGACTTTCTTATTTCAATAAAAGTGATTTTCAGTTAATTATTAACGAATATGAGTAAATAATGATTATTGCAGAAAAAACTAATCATATCTTTAAAAACATAGACAAATCCTTTTATATTTGTGCAGACTTTGCTATTATAATAGGGTAAACATAAGGAGGCAAACTAATATGACAAAACAACAAGTCGGTGTAGTAGGTATGGCCGTGATGGGTCGTAACATTGCATTAAACATTGAAAGTCGTGGTTATTCGGTTGCATTATATAATCGTACAGATTGGAAAACAACCGAAGTCGTGGATGAAAATCCAGATAAGCAATTAAAAGCGACTTACAGCATTGAAGAATTTATTGATTCATTAGAAAAGCCAAGAAAAATATTATTAATGGTTCAAGCTGGTAAAGGAACAGATGCGACGATTGAAAACTTATTACCTCATCTTGATGAAGGAGACATCCTAATTGATGGTGGAAATACTTATTATAAAGACACTATTCGTCGTAATGAATACTTAGCGAATTCAGGTGTAAACTTTATTGGGACAGGTATCTCTGGTGGAGAAGAAGGGGCTCGCTTCGGACCTTCAATTATGCCTGGTGGACAAAAAGAAGCTTATGAATTAGTTAAAGATATTCTTGAAGCTATTTCAGCTAAAGCTGATGATGGGGCACCTTGTGTGACTTATATTGGACCGAACGGTGCAGGTCACTACGTAAAAATGGTTCACAACGGAATCGAATACGGAGACATGCAACTTATTGCGGAGTCGTATGATATTATGCATCGCGGTCTAGGCTTATCTGCTCAAGAAATTGGTGAAATCTTCACCGAGTGGAATAATGGTGAGTTAGATAGTTTCTTAATGGATATTACAGCTCAAATCCTAAAAACAGACGATCCAGACACAGGTAAACCAATGGTCGATGTTATTATGGACCGTGCAGGGAACAAAGGAACAGGAAAATGGACATCACAAAGTGCCTTAGACTTAGGTGAGCCATTATCATTAATTACTGAATCCGTGTTTGCTCGTTTCATATCTGCTCAAAAAGACCAACGAATTAAAGCGAGCCAGATTATTCCTTCAATGGATAGCCAGATTAACCTATCGGACGAAGAGAAAGCAGACTTTATTCAAGCGATTCGCGAAGCTCTATACTTCAGTAAGATTATGAGTTATGCGCAAGGATTTGCGCAATTACGTGCAGCGAGTGAAGAGAACGAGTGGGATTTACCTTATGGTGAGATCGCAAAGATTTGGCGAGAAGGATGTATCATTCGTGCGAAATTCTTACAAAACATTACCGATGCGTATGAAAATAATCCTCAATTAGATAACTTAATGTTAGATGATTATTTCTTAGAAATTATTGCTAAGAATCATACATCGGTTCGAAAAGTATTGTCTAAATCCATCGAATCAGGTATTCCAGCACCAACATTCTCTGCAGCGATTGCCTACTATGATTCATACCGTTCAGCCGTTTTACCTGCTAATATTATTCAAGCACAACGTGACTTCTTTGGTGCTCACACCTATAACCGTGTAGATAAAGAAGGAACCTTCCATTTCTTATGGAACGAAGGAAAAGAAGAAGAAATTACTTGGTAAAATAGAATGATTTTCAATAATTTTTGTGTAAGGGCCGTCCATAAAAAGTTCGGTCCTTATTTATCTTTTATATATTTGAGTTTTCTAATTAAATGAGAAACTACCAACTAAATAGTAGCAATATAACATTTTTTTGTGTAGAATTAATAAGGAAGTAATTAGAAAAGTTAAGGAGGATAAGGAATGAGTGAAGAAAACAAACAAAGAGTTTTAATTATTGAAGATGAAAAAACTTAGCACGATTCGTCGATTTAGAATTAAAACACGAAGGTTATGAGACCGAGATACGTTATGATGGACGTAGTGGATTAGATACAGCTTTAAATGAGGATTGGGATGTCATTCTTTTGGATTTAATGCTACCAGAACTTAATGGATTAGAAGTTTGTCGACGTATTCGTCCAGTCAAAGATACGCCCATTATTATTATGACTGCGAGAGATTCGGTTATCGACCGAGTTTCTGGACTAGATCAAGGGGCCGACGATTATATTGTAAAACCATTTGCAATTGAGGAGTTATTAGCTAGATTACGTGCTTTATTCCGTCGAATTGATCATGAAGATGAGCAACGTGCACAACAACAGCCTACTGTAAAATATCGTGATTTAACAGTAGAAAAGGCTAACCGTATCGTTAAACGTGGTGACGAAGTAATTGACCTAACAAAACGTGAGTACGAATTACTACTTTATTTAATGGAAAATATCAACATGGTTATGTCGCGAGACGTTCTTTTAGACAAAGTATGGGGATATAAATCAGAAGTAGAAACAAACGTAGTCGACGTTTATATTCGATACTTGCGTAATAAAATTGATGTGCCAGGTCAGGATAGTTATATTCAGACTGTTCGTGGAACTGGTTATGTCATGAGAAACTAGTATGGAAAGAATCACAGAAAAAATAAAACAACCCCTTTCCTTAAAATGGAAATGGGGGATTTTATTATCAACTTTTTTTGTTCCGCTGTTGGTTATTGGTCTAACTTGGTATCACCATCAAGTAAATAATAGTCTTAAAAACCAAGTTTATAATAATTACCAAACTAAGTATGAGTTGATCGATGCTTATTTGGAAAGTTTTAATCAGCCATTAATATACGAACGTAATCCTTATGAAGTGGAACCAGTTGGGGATAAAGATTATATCGCCCAGAGCCAATTAATTGATGCTTTACAATATTTTGAAGACGAACATACGATTATTAGAGTGTTTAGTGAATCGAATCAATTAATCTATGAGACATATTCAATGGCACTTCCATCCGTTAATCATTCAGATCAATTAAATGAAGTAGAATATAATAATAATTTATATTTAATGGGATTGAATCAGGTTATTTCCCAGGAAACTGGTCGAAAGGTTGGCTCTTTCCAATTGATAGTGAATCCTGATTATTATATGGATACAGTGAATTACCAAAATGATTTATTTTGGAGAATCCTTGTTTTATTTAGTGTATTGATGATTATTTTATCATTTGTCTTAAGTCATCGGTTCTTACGGCCATTAACATACTTGAATAATTCATTAGATTTAGTTGAGGAAGAGAATTTATCTGATATTAGAGTTCGTAGGCCAGAATCGAATGATGAGTGGAGTGATTTAAGTATCCACGTCAATAAATTACTCGATAAAATCGATAAATACGTTAGTAATCAGAAGCAATTTGTTGAAGATGTATCTCATGAGTTAAGAACTCCAGTAGCGATCGTTGAAGGACATCTTAAACTTTTAAACCGATGGGGGAAAGATGACCCTGAAGTGTTAGAAGAATCAATTGCATCTTCATTACAAGAAATTACGCGGATGAAAGGGTTAGTTCAAGAAATGTTAGACCTATCCCGAGCGGAAAACGTTGATATCGATTATAAAGATGAAATTACAGAAGTATACTCAACGGTAGAGCAAGTATACAATAATTTCAAAATCATTCGAGAAGATTTTGATTTTTATTTAGATACAGATCAAGATGGAGAACCGTTATATATTCAAGCATTTCGGAACCATTTTGAGCAAATACTGATTATTCTTTTAGATAATGCGGTTAAATACAGCCGTGATCGCAAAGAAATTCATATATCTGTAAGTAAGAATATCACCCAAGTTGAAATTGCTATCCAAGATTTTGGTGAAGGTATGTCTGAGGAAGATAAAGAGAAAGTTTTTGGTCGCTTCTATCGAATTGATAAAGCAAGATCTAGGGATAAGGGCGGTAACGGATTAGGTCTAAGTATTGCGAAGCAATTAGTTGAAGGATATAAAGGATCTATACGTGTAGATAGCGTCTTACATCATGGATCAATTTTCTATATCGAGTTTCCAATTTTAACGGATACCCGACAAATCTATAGAAGTAAACAAATCGCGGAGAGAAAACAATTATAATTTTAATGTTTTTTAGAATAGAATCAGATGGCTAACTCTTTGATTCTATTTTTTACGAGAAAAAGAGTATAAAAAATCAGCATGGTTATATCATGCTGATTTTATTTATATATTAATTTTAAACTTATTTTCTTCGTTGTTTTCCTTCATTACGACGTTTTGGGTTTTGACCTTGAATCTTAACTTGTTGTTTTGTAGGAACTAAACGTTTCTGGCCATCTTTTGATTGTTGATGTGTTTGTTTTCTAGGCTTACTTTGGATATCTTTATACTTTTTATGCTCTTCTTCCATTAGCTTCTCAATACGAGGTTTGACAATATGGTTCGTGTACAGTTGTTGGAACAAGGCAAAGATTCCACCTGTTAGGAAGTATAAACCTAAACCAGCAGCAGAAGCATATGAAATCCAACCAATCATTAATGGATTCATTAGCATCATTGTTCGAGAAGTTTGTTGTGCTTGTGGATTATCTGATTGTGGCATGTTACGTTGCATTAACCATCCTTGTAGGGCATATACTAGTACAACCACCACTACTAAAGCTAAACTTTTCTCACCAAGGCTAATACCAAGGAAGTTACTTTCTAAAATACGTTCTGATGAACGAATCGCTGCATAAACAGCAGAGATAATAGGCATTTGAATTAATAGTGGAAGACAGCCAGAAAGACCGCCAAACATATTAATGTCATATTTTTTGTAAACGGCCATGAGCTCTTGTTGTAGAGCAGCTTTTCTTTGTGGGTCATCCGTTGCATTAACTTCTTCATTAATTGCATCAATTTCAGGCTGAGCTAATTTCATCTTAGCTTGACTCATCATCGAGTTCTTAGTCATATTAATTGATGAAGGCATCATGAACAAACGTGTAATAATTGTAATGATGATAATCGACATACCATAACTACCACCGAATATTCCAGCTATCCAATCCATTAAGGTAGAAGTAGGTCGACCAATATATTCATATACCCAACCTGAAGGGTTACCAGCACTATCATAAGAAACACATCCGGACATTACTAGCATTACAATAGCTAGTAAGCCGAAAATTTTAAACCATTTTTGTTTATTTTTCATTTAAGTTATCACTCCATTAGAATTCATACTTTACCATCATATAGAATATTAATGGATAATTCAATAAAATTTTAAGAGAAAATAATGAAGTAAAGTTAATAAACAATAGAGAATGAGTCATATTCTTTATCGATGTCAATCTCCTTAGTCGTCGCAGATTTTATTTTCATAAATGAATGTTGAGGAGTCTTTAAAATATTGATGAACTGTTTTAGTTTAACATCATCAGTTTGTGCAATAACTTTTACATCACCATTTGATAAATTTCGCACTGTGCCGTATATTTTTAATTTATCTGCAGTTATTTTAGCGTAGTTTCTATAACCAACACCTTGAACTTTGCCAGATATAATAATTTCTGTAGTCTTCATGAAATCGCTCCCTTTATATTTTTTATTATTGTAACATATCTTCCTTTTTGTTGATAAAATACCTTTAAATAATTTGATTTTGAGGATTGTATTCGATTATACTATACGGTTTCTGTATATTATTAGTTGTGACCTACTATTATGTTGTATAAAATAAGAAAAGTGCTTATATATAAGTCATTAAGAGTTCGAATTATAAGGAATTAAATGTTATAATAGCGGGTAGCAATTAGATAAAATTTAAAAAGTAGGAGGGATGATCAGTGGCTCAGAAGAAAAAGTCTCAAACTAAGAAAACGACCAACGCAAATGATCATTCAAAACATTATATCTATGCAATTATTGGGCTTGTTGTTTCATTTATAGCCGTTATTGCACTTTTTGAATGGGGTTTTTTGGATCACTTATTTTGAATACATTTAGACTTTTTGTTGGTGAATCGTATGATTTACTACTTGTTGCTATCTCTTTTATTGGATTAGCTATGGTTTGGAAGAGAGAAGTAGTAAACATCCCGATAAAAAGATTTTTAGGTACTATTTTCATTCTTATTTCAATAACAACTTTATTACATTATAATCTTTTTTATCCTCAAGAACCTTTAGAAGATTCCATTTTTACAATGACCTTTAACATATTTAAGAATGAATTTGTTACTGGACAACACTTGATTAGTTTAGGTGGTGGAATGTTAGGCGCAGTATTTTACGCAAGTTTTGGCTACTTATTTGGAAGAATGGGAACGTACTTATTAGTAGGTATTGTATTCTTTATAGGACTTCTCTTAATTACCAATGCAACTTTTGATGCATTTATCTCGGCAATAAAAGTGATTATTAGTTCTTTAGGAAACTTCTTTAAAGGAGTTGGCCATTCGATCAATGAGGCAAGATATTCTTATAAAGACTCTTTTGAAGAGGAAGAGGATACAGATATAGAAGAATTCACTGATGATACTATAGCTATTAATGACCATCAATCATTTGAGATAGACAATACAGATGAATTTAATGAATATATAAACTATCAAAATGAATCTAGTATTGATAAAAGTTTATATAGAAAAAAAGGTTTGTTTGAGAAGATTAAAGATAATTTTTATCGTTCTAGGAAGGCAGATGATTATCAATTGCCACTTGAGTGGAGACATCGACATGAACCACCGATAGATCTTGACCGAAATGTTCAGTTTGAAACTTATGATCATAATGACATGATTGCTACGACAGCAGCTAATGAACGTGCGAGATTAGAACGCGAGAAAGATTTAGTGTTGGATTTAGATTATTTTGATCAAATAAATGAACAGAGCGAAACTTCAGTTGATTTAGAGGACAGTTCTTTAGATTCTCATACTTATCATGAGCGAGATTTAGTTAACCAACCAAACAATGATGAAGAGGATGTATCAAAGCCAATAATTAACGGCGACCATCAATTAAATAGTACAGATCTGTCGTCATTAGATGGTAGAGAAACTAAAGGAAGTTTTGACGAGACTGAAGCTAATGAATCTGAAATGCAGCCGAATGCTTCTCATTGGCAACAACAATCTAGTCGCATTCAAAATACAACGAGCAATGAGTTAGATAGTGTACTAGAGAGTAGTCAACAATTGAGTAAAAACCAAACGTCTAACAAAGCAAAATCAAATCATAAAGGCTATAAATTACCGCAGAAAAATTTACTAACAAAAATTCCTCCAGTAGATCAATCTGAGGAATATAAGCGTATCAATGAAAACATCAAGAAATTAGAAAGGACGTTTGAAAGTTTTGGGGTTGATGCTAAGGTAGTCAAAGCAAACTTAGGCCCATCTGTGACAAAATATGAAGTTGAACCAGCTATTGGGGTTAAAGTAAGCAAAATCGTATCTTTAACAGATGATATCTCATTAGCATTAGCTGCAAGGGATGTCAGAATGGAAGCACCTATACCTGGAAAGTCATTGATAGGTATTGAGGTTCCTAATACACAAGTAAGCCCCGTATCTTTTTGGGAGATTGTAGATGCAGGGTTAAAATCACCGAACATCTTGGAAGTTCCTTTAGGACGAGATATTTCTGGAACGGTTTGTACTGCTGACCTTAGCAAGATGCCTCATCTCCTCATTGCTGGGGCTACCGGTAGCGGTAAGTCAGTGGGTATGAATGTTATTATTATATCTTTACTAATGAAAGCTAAACCGAATGAAGTGAAGTTTTTGATGATTGACCCTAAAAAAGTCGAATTAACTATGTATAATGAACTACCTCACTTGTTGTCACCGGTTGTGACTAATCCAAGAAAAGCAGCCCAGGCTTTGAATAATGTTGTCCAAGAGATGGAACATCGTTATGAACTCTTTGCTTCAACTGGTGTTAGAAATATTGAAGGATATAATGACTATGTAAAGGAACAAAATAAAACTCAAGGAACAGCCTATGAGCAATTGCCTAAGATAGTTGTCTTTATCGATGAGTTAGCTGACTTAATGATGGTAGCCAGTAATGATGTAGAGACAGCTATTACAAGATTAGCTCAAATGGCGAGAGCGGCTGGTATTCATATGATTATCGCAACACAAAGACCATCTGTCGATGTAATTACAGGAATTATTAAAGCGAATGTGCCTTCTAGGTTAGCTTTTGCTGTTTCTAGTGGGACAGACTCAAGAACTATTCTCGATTCTGTGGGTGCTGAGAAATTATTAGGACGAGGAGACATGTTATTCCAACCAATGGGAATGAATAAGCCATTGCGTGTACAAGGAGCCTATATTTCCGATGCTGAAGTTGAACGTATTACTGATTTTATCAAAGATCAAAGCGAGCCTGAATATGATGAATCAATCGTTGTATCAGAGGAAAGTTTAGAACAAGCCAATGCTTCTGAGGACGAATATTTTGAAGATGCAATCAATTTAATTCGAGAGCAGGAAACAATTAGTATCTCACAACTCCAACGTCGATTCCGCATAGGATATAATAGAGCAGCTCGATTAATAGATGATTTAGAAGCTATCGGATATGTGAGTGAAGCTGACGGAAGTAAACCAAGACAAGTACTAATCAATGATTAAATAAATTAAAAAGGATTTAATAGATTTAGTAGAGTGACCCCAAATAGTTGGACCAAGAAAATCCAACTTAAGGGGGTCAGTTCATTAGGTCTATTGAGTCCTTTTTATCTTTATTAGTAATATTATTTCACTAGAAGTGTCAATTGTTAATATTATCAAAATGGTATAAAATTATTATCGGTATAAATTGAACAGAGTAAAAAAGCGAAGAAATTAATAAATTAATCTATAAACATCAACCGCTTACATTGTCTTTTAATTAACCTTCATGTATAATTATTTAAGAAATATTAAGGAGGAAAAGTATGAAAAAATTATTAAAATTATCAGCAATGGCTTTAATCGCAGCTTCTGCTGTAGTACCTACATTAGCAAGTACTCAAGATGACTTTTCAGTTATTATGATTACTGATATTGGTGGGGTAGATGACAAGTCATTCAACCAATCAGCTTGGGAAGGATTAACAGCTTGGGGAGAAGAGCATGGTAAAGAAAGAGGAGTAACAGGTTATGATTACTTACAATCTAACAGTGACTCTGATTTTATTACGAATATCAATACAGCATTATCTTCAAACTTCGATCTTATTTATGGAATTGGGTTTAAATTGGAACCAGCCATTAATGATATGGCTCAACAATACCCAGATCGTAATTTTGCGATTGTTGATGCTGTCATTGACCAACCTAATGTAGCCTCACTTAACTTTAAAGACCACGAAGCTGCATTCTTAGCAGGAGTTGCAGCTGCTTTAACAACAGAAACAGATCAATTAGGTTTTGTTGGTGGAGTTGAAGGGGTAGTTATTGACCGTTTTGAAGCAGGATTTATCGCGGGGGCTAAAGCAGTAAACCCAGATATTGATGTCGCTGTGGAGTATGCTGGTAGCTTTGGGGACGCTTCTAAAGGGAAACAAATCGCAGCAGCTATGTATGCAAATGGTGCTGATATTATTTATCATGCGTCAGGTGATACTGGTAATGGTGTATTCTCTGAAGCAAAAGACTTGGTAACTAATGATCCATCACGAAACTTATGGGTAATTGGTGTTGACAGAGATCAAGAAGAAGAGGGAATTGTTACAATTGATGGTGAAGAACGTCACCTGACCCTGACATCAACACTAAAACAAGTAGGAGATGCTGTTAAACAATTCGCTGAGCAAACAGAAGCGGATGGATTCACAGGCGGAAACACTGTCTATGGATTAGCAGATGGTGGTGTTGAGCTTTCAGAAGGTCAATTATCTGAAGAAGTACTTAAAGCGGTTGAAGAATACCGTCAACAAATCATTGAAGGAGCTATCGAAGTTCCAGAAACTCCAGAAAATTAGTAAATAAAGACGAACAATCAAACAAATATTTTTCGTAATATACGGAGAATTATTGTTTGATTGTTTTTTCAAATTATAATATAGGTACAAATTATTTAAGGAGGAATTATTTTTGAAAAAATTCTAAAATTATCTACACTTGCACTTTTAGCGGGGGGATTTTCTCACCTGTCGTTTCTAATGCCCAAGATTTTACTACTGTAATGATTACTGACCAAGGTGGAGTGGATGATAAATCATTTAACCAATCTGCTTGGACTGGCTTACAAGCATGGGGTGAAGAGCACGGCTTAGAAAAAGGCGTTAATGGATTTGATTACATGGAATCTCAATCTGATTCAGATTATATAACAAACTTAAATACAGCCGTTCAAAGTGGTTTTGATTTAATTTACGGTATCGGTTTTAAATTAGAAGCTGCATTGAACGATGCTGCACAGCAATATCCTGAACAAAATTTTGTTATTGTTGATGCAGTTGTAGATCAACCGAACGTAGCATCTATTAACTTTAAAGACCATGAAGCAGCATTTTTAGCTGGTGTTGCGGCTGCATTAACAACTGAAACTGACCATATCGGATTTGTAGGCGGGGTTGAAGGGGTTATTATTGATCGTTTTGAAGCTGGTTATGTTGCTGGTGCCAAAACTGTAAACCCAGATATTAATATCACTGTAGAATATGTTGGTAGTTTTGCTGATGCACCAAAAGGAAGACAATTAGCAGCAGCTATGTATGCAAATGGAGCTGATATTATCTTCCAAGCAGCTGGAGACTCTGGTAATGGCGTATTCTCTGAAGCAAAAGACTTAGTATCAGCTGATCCGTCTCGTAATTTATGGGTTATTGGCGTTGACTTAGACCAAACTGCTGAAGGAATTATTGAAATAGATGGTGAGGAAAGAGGACTGACTTTAACTTCAACATTAAAGAAAATTGGTGAAGCAATGGTAACTTTCACAAATGAAACTCAAGCTGGTGACTTTAAAGCAGGTAACCAAGTATTTGGTTTAGCTGATGGTGGTGTTGATTTAACGGATGGTAATTTATCTGAAGAAGTTCTTGAAGAAATCGAATCATACCGTCAACAAATTATTGATGGAGAAATTGAAATTCCTGAGCAACCAGAAAACTAATGACATCCAAATTATAATATGTAAGAATCTAAAATGATTATATAGAAAATCCGATTTTTTGATAGTGAACCGCCATTGGACAGCTTTTAAACCATGACGGAATACTTAATTATTTAAGCCTTGATTTGAGGCTTGAGATTAAGTATTAATCTCTATTAGAAAATCGGATTTTTTAATGGGTCATTTTACTTAGGTCATTAATTTAGAAAGAATAATGCTGTAGTTGTATTAATTACAATGTTATTAATAGTATATTAACAAAAAAGACAACTTATACTAACTACTAATACTTTAACTAATTGAGATAATAATAAATTTTCAAAAGATAATGGATACAATTTGAATGAACTTTGCTATAATATCATCTGCTATTATATTTTTAATTGGAATTATAACTAGGTTTTTATTGTAAACTTGTCTATAATATTAGAGAACAATAAAACGTTGCCAAAAATTTATAAGAATGTGAGGAGCGAATATGACAGACTCAAATATGCCTGTTATAGAGATGAAAGATATCTCTAAAAGATTTGGTGATTTTTATGCAAATAAAAATATCAATTTACAACTAAAGAAAGGTGAAATTCATGCTCTTTTAGGAGAGAATGGTGCTGGTAAATCTACCTTAATGAATATTCTATCTGGATTATTAGAACCTACTTCAGGGGATATATATATGTCAGGTGAAAAAGTTGAAATTGATTCACCTTCAAGGGCCAATCGATTAGGAATAGGAATGGTTCATCAACATTTTATGTTGATTGATGCCTTTACAGTATTAGAAAACATTATGTTAGGAGAAGAAACAGTTTCTGGATTGACTTTAGATAAAGCATCTGCTCAAGCTAAAATTGAAGAGTTATCTCGTGCTTATGGATTAAATGTTGATATAAAAGCAAAAGTGTCCTCTATTAGTGTTGGGATGCAACAACGTGTTGAAATATTAAAAGTATTGTATCGTGGAGCTGACATTTTAATCTTTGATGAACCAACTGCTTCACTAACTCCTCAAGAAATTACTGACTTAATTGAAACATTGAGAAAATTAGCCAATGAGGGTAAGTCAATTATTATTATCACTCATAAACTAGATGAAATTAAACAAGTAGCTGATAGATGTACAGTAATTCGTCGTGGAGAATCTATTGATACTGTTGACGTTAAGACGACAACGCCAAAACAATTAGCAGATATGATGGTAGGTCGTTCTGTGTCGTTTACAACCGAAAAGGTGGAAGCAACCCCCACAGATAATATTTTAGAAATCAAAGACCTAGTCGTTAAAGATGAACGAGATATTGTAGTGGTGGAAAACATATCATTGAATGTCCGTAAAGGAGAAATTGTTGGTATTGCTGGGATTGATGGTAACGGTCAATCTGAGTTAATACTTGCAATGACAGGTCTGATGCCGATTGAATCAGGAACAGTTATCTATGATGGTGTAGATATTACTGGACAAACACCTCGGCAAATTAATGAAGCTGGAATCTCACATATTCCTGAAGATCGCCATAAATATGGTTTAGTATTAGATATGAGCATTGAAAGTAATATTGCACTTAAAAATTATTACAAAAAGCCTTTTTCTAACAGAGGATTACTTAACTTTGGTAATTTAGAAAAACAAGCTAAACGCTTAATTGAAGAATACGATGTAAGAACCACATCTGAGAAAGCTACAGCTAGATCATTATCAGGAGGAAACCAACAAAAAGCTATCATTGCTCGTGAAATAGATAGTGATCCTAAGTTTTTAATTGCTGCTAACCCTACGAGAGGACTTGACGTTGGAGCGATTGAATTTATTCATAAGAGTATTATTGAGCAACGCGATAATGGAAAAGGGGTATTACTCATGAGTTTCGAACTAGATGAGATTCTTGATGTGACGGATAGAGTATTAGTTATGTTTGATGGTCGAATCGTTGCTGATATTCCAACAAGTGAGACTAATGAACAAGATTTAGGACTAATGATGGCTGGGACACCTTATTCTGAAATCGTAAAAGAACGTCAGAAAGGAAGTGCTGTGCAATGAGATCAAAAATTAGCAAAATGATGGTGCCTCTACTATCTGTGATAATTGGTTTAATCTTTGGAGCGATCATTATGATTCTCTTTGGATATGACCCAATTGCTGGATACAAAGCACTTCTAACAGGTGCTTTAGGTAATCCATTCAATATAGGGCAAACGATTAGAGCGGCAACACCGTTAATCTTCACAGGATTAGGGTTTTCAGTAGCATATACAGCTGGTTTCTTTAATATTGGTTTAGCAGGCCAAGCACTTTGTGGTTGGTTGGTTTCTGTCTGGATTGGAATTTCACTTCCAGATGCACCTACTATTATTGTTCTTCCCTTAGCTATACTAGGAGGAGCCCTTGCTGGTGCTTTATGGGCAGGTATTGCAGGTGTGTTAAAAGCGCTCTTTGATACGAGTGAAGTAATTGTGACGATTATGTTGAACTATGTAGCAATTTATATTTCTGATCATATCGTACGTAATGTCATTACAGACCGTGCTGATGCAACACCTTTTATTGGTCAAAATGCATCATTGAGAATACAATGGTTAACAGATTTCACCAACGGATCTACTATTCACGGTGGTATATTTTTAGCGTTAATATTCGCCTTTTTAGTTTATGTCTTATTGCAGAGAACGACTGTTGGATTTGAATTAAAATCAGTAGGATTTAATAAACATGCAGCGAATTATGCAGGTATGAATGCTAAACGTAATATTATCATTGCTATGTTGCTTTCTGGAGCACTTGCAGGTTTAGGTGGTGTCATGAACGGTTTAGGAGAGTTTAGAAATGTTTTTCTAACAAATGGTGTAGCACCAGCTATAGGTTTTGATGGATTGGCTGTTGCTTTATTAGGTACTTTAAACCCAATCGGAATTATCTTCTCAAGTTTATTATTCGGTGGATTAAAAACAGGTGGAACTATTATGCCACTAATGGCAGGTGTACCATCAGAAATCGTGGATATTGCGACTGCGGCAATCATTTTCTTTGTAGGTGCTAACTATGTTATTACTTACTTTGTGGATCGTCGTGCTAAATCAAAACTAAGTAATACCGAAGTAATAACTCAAGGAGGGGATGAGTAATGGTTAATTTATTAGCATTAATTGTTTCGTCTACATTAGTGTATTCTGCCCCGTTAATCTTTACAGCAATTGGTGGTGTATTCTCTGAACGTAGCGGGATCGTTAACGTAGGACTTGAGGGTATCATGGTTATGGGAGCTTTCAGTTCCGTTGTATTTAATTTATATTATGCTGATTCATTTGGAACATGGACACCTTGGATTGGTTTGCTTGTCGGAGCAGTGGCGGGAGCAGCTATTGCTTTTATCCATGCTTTGGCAACTGTTAACCTACGTGCCGACCACATCATCTCAGGGACCGTTGTTAACTTAGCAGCTCCTGCTCTTGCAGTATTCTTAACAAGAGTATTGTTTGAACAACGTGGTCAGACAGATATTATTAGACAATCTTTTGGATATTTTAATTTCCCAGTGTTAAAAGATATTCCAATAATTGGAAAAATTTTCTTCCAATCAACTTCATTACCGGCTTATGTAGGTATTATCGCAGCATTTATTTGTTGGTTTGTACTAGCTAAGACGCGTTTTGGTTTAAGAATTCGTTCTGTCGGTGAGAACCCACTTGCTGCTGATACTTTAGGAATTAATGTTTATTTAATGAAGTATGCAGGAGTGATCTTGTCAGGAATCTTTGGGGGAATTGGTGGAGCAGTATTATCTCAATCTATTTCTTTAAACTTCTCAATATCTACAATCGCGGGACAAGGGTTTATGTCAATGGCAGCAATGATTTTTGGTAATTGGAATCCAGTAGGTGCAATGTTAGCGGCTCTTTTCTTCGGTTTTGCACAAAGCCTATCAGTAGTAGGTTCTCAAATTCCATTTATTGAGAATATTGATCCAGTATACTTACAAATTGCACCTTATGTGATTACAATCATTGTTTTAGTTAGCTTTGTTGGTAAATCATTAGGGCCAGCAGCAAACGGAAAGACATACATTAAATCAAAATAATTGGTGTGAAATTATACAGTAATATTTACAGTACATAAATACGAGACATTTAAATTTAAACCAAACTTTTTCATTTTGTTAGTGCTAGAAAGCAACTGAATGAAAGAGTTTGGTTTTTTGCAAAAATTATATTTTTTTGTTGTCTAATTTATTTATCTACTAAAGATTTATCTATGCTATAATACATAATAGTATATATATCGATGCGAAAAGAGGTCTGTTATATGAGTGAATTGGGAACAAAGTTACGCGACGCGCGTGTTGAAAAAGGGTATACACTCAATACCTTGCAACAAATGACAAAAATTCAAAAAAAATACTTACAAGCAATTGAATTAGGAAATTATGATGAAATGCCAGGAAGCTTTTATGTGAGAGCTTTCGTGAAGCAATATGCTGATACAGTGGGTCTCGATGGGGATAAATTATTAGAAGAATACGAAAATGAATTATCTCTCAATAAAAATGAAGAGGAGACACTAGTCGCTGAAAAGGAAGAGTTACCTAGTAGAGCACAAAGATATGAAGAAAAAGAAAAAAATGGTATTGAAGCTTTATTATCTTATTTGCCTTTAGTTTTATTAGTTACAATTGTTGTTGCTATTATGATATTCTTAGTTATAGCAATTAACAATATTAACAATGAACAAAAATCTGAAGAAATGGCTTCAAATGATTCTTCGACGAGTATCGTAAGTGTTGTAGAGCCAGAATCATCTGCTTCATCTGAAGTATCTGAAAGTGCTGAAGAGGAATCCGTAGAAGAAGTAGAACTTTCCGAAAACGATATTAGAGTTGGTGATCAAGTACTAACACTTACTTCTGAGGTTGGTGAGCCAACAACCTATGAATTGAATGCTGCTTTTAATAACTATGAGTTTGAAATTGAAGGAAATGCCTATGTCTGGGTAGGAATCTTTGAAGATGGTGTTATTGTAGAAGATACTACTGTCGTCGAAGGTGAAACCTTAGAATATACCGCATCATCTGGAACACAAGAAGTAAGAGTATCATTTGGATATACCGAAGGGGCGACTCTTAAGGTGAATGGAACTGTCATTGAACCTGTTGGACAATACTTAACTGAGACGATTATCTTTAGATTACCTGAGGATACCGATTTTAATACAGGATCTGAAACGATTGAATTAGATATTCCAGAGGAAGATAGTGACGCAGAAGAGTTCCAAGGGCCTGCTGTCTTAGATCCTTCGAACAATACAGACGGGGCTGAATAATATGCAAATGAATATTGCTAACAAATTAACAGTAGCTAGGATGGTTCTAATACCAGTCTTTATTGTATTGATGTACATATCGAATGACTATGGAACGATTGATTTGCTAGGGGCTAGTATACCGAAATTTCAATTTATTGCAGGGATTGTTTTCGCTGTTGCGAGTTTTACTGATTATTTGGATGGACATTTAGCTAGAAAACACGGTTTAGTGACTTCATTTGGGGAGTTTTTTGATCCGATGGCTGATAAATTATTAGTTATCTCAGCATTAATTATGCTCACAGCACAAGGGCGAATTCCAGCCTGGATTGTTATTATTATAATTAGTAGAGAGTTGTTAGTGACAGGTTTGCGTGTGCTTTTAGCCACGCATAGTGGGAAAGTTATGGCAGCTGCTTTACCTGGTAAGGTTAAGACCTTTACTCAAATGTTTGCTATCTTGTTTTACCTATTCAATGATATTGGATTTGCATTATTCAATATTCCAATAGCAACTATTTTAATTTATGTTTGTTTAATTTTTACTATTTATTCTGGAGCAGATTATTTTTATCAAGGGCGTCATGTCTTTTTAGATTCAAACACATAATGCAATTCATATGTTTTTATTAACAATTTACTTCATGATATATTTGATGAAGTAAATTGTTTTATTTTGCAAATATTTAAAATTAATTAATGGGAATGACGTTAAAAAGTGTATATATAGATGGAGGGGTTTTTTGAAAGCAGAAATTATTTCAATTGGAACAGAATTACTTATGGGCTATATTCTTAATACTAATGCACAAGATATAGCTAAAGAGTTACTAGACATTGGCATTGGAACTTACTATCAATCCGTCGTTGGAGATAATGAGTTACGTATTAAGGAAGCTTTGAATAATGCTTCTAACCGATCAGATATCATTATAATAACCGGAGGATTAGGGCCGACTGAGGATGATATTACAAAACAAATTTTAGCTGAATTTTTAGGAGAGGAAGTTGTTCTTGACGATAATCACTTACAAAGAATTCAATCATATTTTCAAGACAGTGGCAGACAAATGACATCTATTAATAAAAAACAGGCTTATACTATCCAAGGGGCTAAAGTTTTACCGAATGATGTGGGTCTAGCATCTGGATTAATTTATACTGTTAAGAATAAAGACCAGTATTATATTGTTCTCCCAGGTCCGCCTCACGAAATGAATCATATGCTTAAAAACTATGCAAAGAATTTTTTGCTCGATAAAATCTTTAAAAGAGAATTAATTAATTCCGTCTATTTGAATTTCTTTGATATAGGAGAATCTGCTGTTGCAGATCGTATAAATGATTTAATTGTTGAACAAACAAATCCTACGATTGCAATATACGCTCAACCTAAAAGAGTGACAGTAAGATTAACAGCGAGTGATAGTACTGAAATAGAAGTCGATTCGTCTTTAAAAAAACTTTCAAATAAGATTTTAGATCGTCTTTCAGAGTATTTTATTGGTTATGGATCTGATCAAACTTATGAAAAATTCACCATAGATCAGCTAAAAAAAGCAAACTTAACTCTATCTGTTGCTGAAAGTTTAACGGGTGGGCTGGTGCTTGAGAAATTAACAAATACTCCGGGAGCTTCTGAAGTAATTAAAGGAGGAGTTGTTACATATCAAACGGAATCTAAGGAAAAAATATTAAACATTCCAAAAGAGATCATTGAAAGATATTCAGTCGTAAGTAAAGAAGTAGCGATTCAAATGGCAGAAAGAACGCTTGACTTAACTCAATCTGATATTGCAATATCATTAACAGGGGTGGCTGGGCCTGAAAAACTAGATAATCATCCTGTAGGAGAAGTGTTTATTTCTTTAGCTGCTACCAACTCAAAAACGGAAACGATTCAATTGAATATTACAAATAAACCAAGAGAAATAGTTAGAGATATTGCTAAACATGAGGCTTTAAAGTGTGTGAATAAATATTTAAACAAACAGAACAAATGTTCGTTTTTCTCTTGCAATAATTAGAAACAAAAGTTACAATATACTTGACAATGAAATGGAGGCAAAGTTAACTATGGTAGATAATGAAAGAAAAAAAGCTTTAGACTTAGCGTTAAAAGGTATTGAAAAGAATTTTGGTAAGGGGGCCATTATGCGTTTGGGAGATCGTACAGATGCACGAATCTCTACGGTTCCAACTGGTTCTTTACAATTAGATATTGCACTTGGAGTAGGTGGATACCCTCGAGGCCGTATTATTGAGTGTTACGGACCAGAATCCTCTGGTAAGACAACAGTGGCCCTTCATGCAATTGCTGAAGTGCAAAAGAATGGTGGGTTAGCAGCTTTTATTGATGCAGAACATGCACTTGATCCAGATTATGCGGCCAATCTTGGTGTCAATGTTGATGAGTTATTATTATCTCAGCCTGATACTGGTGAGCAAGCATTGGAAATTGCTGATGCCCTAGTTTCCTCAGGAGCTATTGATATTGTAGTAATTGACTCAGTCGCTGCTTTAGTCCCAAGAGCTGAGATTGAAGGAGAAATGGGAGATTCACATATTGGACTTCAAGCTCGTCTGATGTCACAAGCATTAAGAAAGTTATCAGGGTCAATTAACAAAACAAAAACAATTGCTTTCTTTATTAACCAAATCCGTGAGAAGGTTGGTGTTATGTTCGGAAACCCAGAAACAACACCAGGAGGACGTGCGTTAAAATTCTACTCAAGCATTCGTTTAGAAGTTAGAAGAACGGAATCAATTAAAGATAGTGGTGATTTTGTTGGTAACAGAACACGAATTAAAGTGGTTAAGAACAAAGTAGCACCTCCGTTTAAAGAAGCCTTAGTAGATATTATTTATGGAAAAGGAATATCTAAAATTGGTGAACTTGTTGATATTGCAGCAGATTTAGAGATTATTAACAAAGCCGGTTCATGGTATTCTTATGGAGACGAGAGAATCGGACAAGGACGCGAAAATGCGAAAACTTTCTTAGAGGAAAATCCAGAAATACTAAAAGTTGTTGAAGAAAAAGTAAGAGATCATTACTTCAAACAAAAAGGAAGTCTAGGAGTAGTAGAAGAGGAGATTATCGAGGAAGAGTCTACTGAGCTGCCTTTAGATACTGAATAACCTATAATTAAATGAGATATAGTTTTGAGATAGTTTTTGCTATTTCAAAACTATTTTTTATTAGAAAAGATCAATTAACTATTTTTTGAAGTATAAAAAAGGGAAATAAAGCGTTATATTAAGAGGATTGCATTAGAAAACAGTTTGATAAATTTAAAAAATACAATTTGGATTGATTGACTATTTTACAAAATAATCATATGATAGTAGGTGTGATAATACACTATTTATTTTACCTAATAAAAAATAAAATGAATATTAAAAAATAATATAGATCAGGAGGTGACTCATATGGACTTTAAGTCAATCGCCTTCGCGATCGTTGCTTTAATAATTGGAATGATTATTGGTTTTATCGTTAAAAAAATATCAGATGATAAACAAATTGATGGTGCTAAAGCCAATGCAGAGGTCATAATTGATGATGCAATTAAGCAGGCACAAATTCTTAAAAGAGAAGCGCTTTTTGAAGCGAAGGAAGAGAATCTTAAATACCGTAATGAGATAGAGACTGAATTAAAGGATCGTCGTATTGAGGTAAGTAGATCAGAAAATCGTTTAATTCAAAAAGAAGAGTTGTTAGATCAAAAAAGTTTGAATTTAGATAAAAGAGAATCAAATATCGAAACAAAAGAAAATGATTTAAACCAACGTAATCAAAATGTTACTGATAAAGAAACAAGAGTCAATAATTTAATCCAAGAGCAAGAAGCAGAATTAGAACGTATTGCCATGCTATCTAGAGATGATGCAGAAGAAATTATTCTCAATGAAACTAAGAATAACTTAACAAATGATATAGCAATTATGGTTCGTGATGCTGAGCATCAAGCAAAAAGTGAAGCAGATCGAAATGCAAAAAATATTATTTTACAAGCTATTCAAAGAACATCTACAGATATAGTCACAGATAATTCCGTAAGCGTTGTCCATCTGCCAAATGACGATATGAAAGGACGAATCATTGGCCGTGAAGGGCGCAATATTCGTACATTTGAAAGTCTGACAGGGGTAGACTTGATTATTGACGATACACCTGATACTGTCGTATTGAGTGGATTTGATCCTATTCGTCGTCAAATTGCAAAAATTGCTTTAGAAAAATTAATTCAAGATGGAAGAATTCATCCAGCTCGTATTGAAGAAATGGTTGAAAGAGCTAAAAAAGAAGTCGATGAAAAAATCAGAGAAGTGGGTGAGGAAGCTGTTTTTGAGTTAGGCATACACTCGCTACATCCAGATTTAATCAAAGTAATTGGTCGTTTAGCTTATAGAACGAGTTACGGACAAAATGTTTTAAAACACTCGATTGAAGTAGCTAAGCTTACAGGTTATATGGCTGGTGAATTTGGAGAAGATGTTGCCCTTGCTAAACGTGCAGGCTTATTGCATGACTTAGGGAAAGCATTAGATAATGAAATTGAAGGAACACATGTGGAAATCGGAGCAGAGATTGCTAAACGTTATAATGAAACTGATACAGTAGTCAATGCAATTGCTTCACACCATGGAGATGTTCAACCTACATCTATTATCTCAGTCTTAGTCGCGTTAGCTGATGCATTTTCAGCAGCCCGTCCGGGAGCTAGAAATGAATCATTAGAGAATTATATTCGTCGTTTAGAACAATTAGAAGATATTTCTAATAGTATTGACGGAGTATCGCACGCTTATGCAATTCAAGCTGGGAGAGAAGTCAGAGTTGTTGTTAAACCAGACAAAATCAATGATGCTCAAGCTGCAAAAGTTGCCTATGATATAAAAAAACGTGTAGAAGCTGAGATGAATTATCCTGGTAATATTAAAGTAACGGTTATTCGCGAAACAAGATCTGTCGAATATGCCAAATAAGTGAGTTTAACTACGAGCACTTAGCTCGTAGTTTTTTATTTATCTATGCCCGTTACGAGTTATCAGTATGATAGTTGGCTTTATTTTAGGGCTGTTTATTGATATGATAAAAGATATGATAAATTAGAAAGAGGCATCGAATGAAAATATTATTCATTGGAGATATTGTTGGTCAAAGTGGCCAAAGTGCAATTAAACATCATTTAACAGAATTAAAAAAAGAGTATCGACCACAAGTCACAATAGCAAATGGTGAAAACATTGCGGATGGAAGAGGAATTACAGAAAACCTATATAAATGGCTAATGTCTTCAGGAGTAGATGTAGTCACTCTAGGGAATCATGCCTTTGACCACCGTAATATTTTCTCTTTCATTGATGATGCAAAATGTTTAGTAAGGCCAGTTAATATGCCAGAGGGTACTCCAGGTAAAGGTGTACATTTTGTGAGAATTAACGATACTGAACTAGCAGTTATAAATCTACTTGGTAATGCGTTTATGAAGCCATCTTTAGATGCATTTGATTACATGTCTAAGCTAATTGAAAAGGTAAGAGCAAGAACAAACCATATTTTTATTGATTTTCATGCGGAGACTACCAGTGAAAAACAAGCTATGGCCTTTTGGTTAGACGGTAAGATATCTGCCTTAGTTGGTACACATACTCATGTTCAAACGAATGATGCAAGGCTTCTCCCAAAAGGAACTGCATATCAAACTGATGTGGGAATGACGGGAGCATTGAATAGTGTGATTGGTTTCCGAAAAGAAGATTCGATTCAACGATTTAGATCGCAATTACCTACGCGATTAGAACAAGAAACATCTAATGAAGCAATACTATGCGCGAGCATTATTGAGACAAATCCAAAAACAGGCTTAGCGCAATCTATCCAGTCTATATATAAAAAAGTAAGGTAGGAGGAAACAATGGCAAAAAGTACAAAACATACCCCGATGATGGAACAATATTTGGAAATAAAAGCAAACTATCCTGATGCATTCTTATTTTACCGTCTGGGTGACTTTTATGAATTATTCTTAGATGATGCAATTAAAGCTTCACAAATATTAGAAATAACCTTAACATCTAGAAATAAAAATGCAGAAAATCCCATTGCCATGTGTGGAGTTCCTTACCATTCTGCAAAGGATTATATCAAACGACTGATTGAAGCTGGCCACAAGGTTGCTATTTGTGAGCAAATGGAAGACCCCAAAAAAACTAAGGGCATGGTCAAGCGAGAAGTTGTTAAAGTTATTACACCAGGTACAATTTTGGATGACGATGCACTTCCTAGTAAAGAAAATAATTATTTAGCAAGCCTTGTATACTCGAAAGAGACTTATTATCTTAGCTATATTGATGTGTCGACTGGAGAGATATATCTAACGAGTTCAAAAATTTGGTCACAAATATTGAATGAACTAAAAAATTTATCAGCTTCAGAGTTAATTGTATCAAGTGATTTAGACGAAGAAATTTTTGATGCATTATCCTCTCAAGTTAATACGTACATGACAAAGTTTGAGCTAGAAGAAGATACAGACACTTTAAATTTAGTAGAAGAAGTTGATTCGGAAGAAAAACAAGTATTTAATTTATTATTTCAATACCTGAAAAGTATTCATATGAATTCTCTAGACCATATCAAGAAAGTACAAAGATATGAATTAAGCAGTTATCTGCAGATGAATTATTATGCCAAATCACAATTAGAATTAACTAAGTCACTAAGATACCAAAAGAAAAAAGGATCGTTATTAGATTTAATAGATAAGACAAAAACAGCAATGGGTGGCAGAATGTTACATCAATGGTTAGACAAACCGCTATTGGATGTTAACGAATTAGTGGATCGCCATCAAAAAGTTGAGCAATTATTGGGCTTTTATTTCGAACGAGTTGATCTTATGGATGCATTAACGAACATCTATGATTTAGAACGGTTAGTGACAAAAATTAGTTTAGGAAGTGCGAATGCTCGAGAGTTAGATCAATTAAGAAAATCTCTGAAAGGTATATCAAGAATCAATAATGTATTAGAAACAATTAATAATCAGCTTCGTGATAGAGTGAACATTATTCCGTTTAATCTTTTGAATGACTTTCAAGACTTAGTGAACCATATTGATGCGGTACTTGTAGATGATCCACCGATATCATTAACCGAAGGAAACATAATTCATGAAGATTACAGTGAACAATTAGACAAATACCGTGACGCCTTAGAGAATGGGCAAAACTGGTTAGCTGAATTACAAAAACGAGAACGTGAGCACACGGGACTAAAGACTTTAAAAGTAGGATACAATAAAGTTTTTGGATATTATATCGAAATTAGCCGATTGCAAGCTACAAACTTTGAAGATCCGCGCTATGTTCGGAAACAAACATTAACGAATGCAGAACGATATATCACAGATGAATTAAAAGACATAGAATCAACTATATTAGGTGCTCAAGAAAAATCAACGGCTTTAGAATACGACTTATTCATTGAATTGCGTGAATATGTCAGTCATTTTGTTAAAGATTTACAAGTTTTGGCTAAGCAAGTAGCTACTCTTGATGTTTTAGTCAACTTTGCCAATATAAGTGAGGCAGAAGATTATGTTCGAGCTGATATTACTTATGACAATAAAACTATTGAACTAATAGAATCAAGACACCCAGTTGTTGAAAGTATTATTGGGAAGGCAAACTTTGTACCTAATGACTTAATAACAGATACCGATCAATCTTTATTATTATTAACTGGACCGAATATGTCAGGTAAAAGTACCTTCATGCGCCAAGTAGCATTTTGTGTGATTTTAAACCAAATTGGTTGCTTTGTCCCAGCAAAATATGCCAAATTACCAATTATAGATAAAATATATACTCGAATTGGTAGTTCTGATGACACAATGAGTGGTCAAAGTACATTCATGGTTGAGATGATGGAAACTAATACAGCACTTGAAGAGGCCACTGAGAATAGTCTTATGTTATTTGACGAGATTGGACGAGGAACAGCAACGTTTGATGGAATGGCTTTAGCTGAAGCTATTATAAAATATATAGCTAATGAAGTAAGAGCCTTAACAATATTCTCTACACATTATCATGAACTAACTGGGTTAGAAGCTTCGATTGATAGCCTCAAAAACATTCACGTAGGTGCTGAAGAACATAATGGTGAATTAGTATTCTTGCATAAAGTGATTGATGGTCCAGCGGATAAAAGTTATGGTATTCATGTGGCTAAGTTAGCAGGATTGCCACAAAGCGTCATAAATGAAAGTCAAGAAATATTAAGTGAACTAGAGTCCAGCGCTAAAAGATTGCGAAGCCCAGATGTGGTTCAATTAAATCTATTCAACGATAATTTACCAGTTGATGTTAGTGAAAATCCAATAAATGATGAAGATTTAGCGATTTTAAAAGAGATTAAACAATTAAACCTTAATAACATGACACCATTTGAATCCATGCAAAAAATATATGAATGGCATCAAAACTTAAATTAATATATAGAAATGAGGAGCTAAGATTATGGGAATTATCAAACAAATGCCCGATGTTTTGGCTAATCAAATCGCAGCGGGTGAAGTTGTTGAAAGACCCGCTTCGGTTGTAAAAGAATTAGTAGAGAACTCTATCGATGCTAAAAGTACCCATATTATTGTTGAATTAAAAGAAGCAGGAATTCAACAAATTATTGTGAGTGATAACGGTCATGGGATGCCTGCTGAAGACTTAGCTATGGCTTTTCTTCCACATGCTACAAGTAAAATTTATGAGACAACAGATTTGATGACAATCAATTCTTTAGGTTTTCGTGGAGAAGCTCTTGCAAGTATTGGTTCAGTAAGTAAAGTGAGAGTAGAATCTAAAACTGCAGATAGTGAGAGTGGAAATTTTATTGAAATTGAGGGATCTGTGCTTGTGAATGAGGGTAAAGCACAAGCTAGAAAAGGAACAACTATGAAAGTAGATAGTTTGTTCTATAATACGCCAGCTCGATTAAAACATTTAAAAACGATTAAAACTGAATTAGGACACACCTTAAAGTTTATGCAAAATATTGCCATGGCGTATCCTCATGTCCGTTTTAATTTAATTCATAATGATCAAGAGATCTTTTCAAGTTATGGGAATAATAACTTACAGCAAGTGATTGCTAACGTCTATCAACCTAGTATTGCTCGTGATTTAATTGAATTACAGAGTAATTCCAATGATTTTTTGATTAAAGGATTCATATCAAAGCCAACCCTAACACGTACTAGTCGACAGTATATTCACTGGTTCATTAATGGAAGGGCAGTGAAAAGTTATATGTTGGATGAAGTTCTTGTCAAAGCCTACGACAAGCAACTTATGATTGGGCGTTATCCTATCGCTGTATTAAATATACAACTTGATCCTAGGTTAATAGATGTCAACGTGCATCCAACTAAGCAAACAGTGAGATTAAGTAAAGAAGAAGAACTAAGTGAATTAATCACTCAAGTCGTTAAAGAGTCATTGAGAACTATTAACCCAATTCCATCTTTAACTGAAGATGATTTACCAAAATCTAATCCTTCTAATCAAAACTATGAGAATATTAGTTTAGATTTTTCTTATCGTCAACTGAATAACAATCCAGAGACCCAGTTTCAAAATCAATTACGTCATGCACTGGACAAAGAACAAACTAATCATTCGAAATTAAAAAAACGAGTGGATGAAAAAGAATGGGTAACAGATGATTTTTCTGACCAAGTAAATGAAGATAAGGAAAGTCATCATTATCAATTGAAAAATACAAAAAATATACACGGGGTACGAAAAGAAGCTCACTCATTTAAGCAATCAGAGAATAGTAAAGAGACATCCTATTCGTTAGATTTTCATAGTTTAAGATACATTGGGCAAATACACGGCACTTACTTAATTGCTGAAAGTGAGAGTGGCTTTTATCTTATTGACCAACATGCAGCCCAAGAGCGCATCCGTTATGAAAATCTGATGAACGAAAACATTAATGTGAACATTCAGCAACAATTGCTTATGCCATTCATCTTTAATTTTTCAACTTCTGAAATGTTAATAGTAAGTGAATTTGAAGATAGATTTAAGGAGTTGGGCATTCATTTAGAATTGATGGGTCCTACGAGCTATAAATTGGAAAGTTATCCCGACTGGTTGTATTATGAAGAAGTTGAGAAAGCAGTTGTGGATCTTATAGAATTATTCCAAAAGAACAAAGAACTAACTGTACAACAAATAAAAGAGCAGTCGATTATTATGCAATCATGTCGTGGTGCTATTAAGGCCAATCATTATTTAGATGATAAGCAAGCTATACAACTTATCAGAGATATGGATGGTTTAGAAGACCCTTATCATTGCCCACATGGTAGACCAGTATTTGTAGAGTTTAATCAGACAACATTAGAGAAACTATTCAAGCGTATTCAAGACAGTCATGAGAGGGGAATTATGAGATGAGTTCAAAAGAAAAATATCAAGACAAAATAAAGCAATTAAGTGAAATCGAGTATAAAGTTACACAAGAAAATGCAACTGAAAGACCGTTTACAGGGAAATATGATAATTTTTATGAGCGTGGCATTTACGTAGATATTGTTAGTGGAAAGCCATTATTTTCAAGTTCTGATAAATATGATGCGGGCTGTGGATGGCCTTCATTCTCTCGACCAATTGAAGAGTCATTGGTTACTGAGCATGTAGATAATAGTTTAAGTCGTCAAAGAATAGAAATTCGAAGTGAAGAAGCAGATTCGCATCTAGGACATGTATTTGAAGATGGGCTTGAGGAGTTAGGTGGATTAAGATATTGTATTAACTCTGCTGCTCTAGAGTTTATCCCGGAGAACGAAATGGAAGAAAAAGGCTACGGTGATTTCTTAAAATATGTAAATTAGGAGCGATTAAAATGGCTAAATCAACATACCAAGATCAAATTAACTCATTGAATGAATTACAATATCAAGTAACCAAAAACGAAGCAACTGAAAGACCGTTTACTGGGGAATATGATGATTTTTATGAAGCAGGGATTTATGTTGATATTGTAAGTGGCGAACCACTATTTTCAAGTTCAACTAAATATGATGCGGGTTGTGGTTGGCCTTCATTTTCTCAGCCTATTAAAAAAGAAGATATTGTTGAAAAAACTGATACATCCTTCGGTATGGTTCGAACAGAAGTGCGAAGTAAAGATGCTGACTCTCATTTAGGGCATGTCTTCAACGATGGCCCCGTTGAAAGTGGCGGCTTAAGATATTGTATTAATTCGGCACCATTAAAGTTTATTCCTTTGGATTCTATGGATGAAAAAGGTTATAGCGAATATAAAAAATATGTGGAGTAGTAAATAATATGTATGAATTTTTTGAAGGGACATTAGTGTCGATTAGTCCTCAATATATTGTAATTAATGTTAATGGGATTGGATATCGGATAGTAACTGCTAATCCGTTTCGTTGGCAGAAAGACTTAAACAAAGTAGTCAAATGCCTTGTTGAAATGGTAGTTCGTGAGGACTCGATGATCTTATATGGTTTCTACGATTCAATTGAAAAAGATCTCTTCTTAAAATTGAATAAAGTATCTGGTATTGGTCCAAAGAGTGCTTTATCAATTCTTGCACTTGAAGACCATGATGGGCTTATCCAGGCAATTGAATCGGGCGACTCGAAGTACTTAACAAAGTTCCCTGGCGTTGGTAAAAAAACAGCCCAACAAATGATTTTGGACTTGAAGGGAGAGTTATCTGCTTATTCCGATACATTAAACTTATTCGATGAAGTAACCGTTTCTACTAATAATAAAATTAACCAAGAAATTTTAGATGCCTTAGAAGGATTAGGATATTCTAAACGTGAGATTCAAAGAGTAGAAAAGGCAATAGTTAACGAGACTTTTGATACAACTCAAGAGGGACTAAGCTTTGCGTTCAAATTATTAATTAAATAAACTATAATAAGAGAAAGGAGGTTGATGAATGTTAGACGATGAAAGATTAGTGACTGGTGAAATCATTAATGAATCTGAGAAATTACAGGACCAATTATTATTAAGACCACGATTATTAAAAGATTACATCGGACAAGAAAAGTTAAAATCTGAACTATCTGTGTATTTAAAGGCTGCAAATTTAAGAGGTGAAGCTTTAGATCATACATTAATTTATGGCCCCCCTGGACTAGGTAAAACAACCTTAGCCATGATCATTGCTAATGAGTTGGAAGTAGGCATTAAAACAACTAGTGGACCTGCGATCGAACGCTCAGGTGACTTATTAGCTTTATTGAATGAATTAAATCCTGGGGATGTCCTCTTTATTGATGAAATTCATCGACTTCCGAAAGTTATTGAAGAGGTACTATATTCAGCAATGGAAGACTTTTATGTAGATATAGTCATAGGTCAAGGGGCAACAAGTCAACCTATTCATTTCGAACTTCCTCCGTTTACACTAGTTGGAGCGACTACACGTGCAGGGATGTTATCTAAACCCTTGCGTGATCGATTCGGAATTGTGTCACACCTTGAATATTATTCACCGTTAGAGCTTCAAACATTAGTTACACGGAATGCAGAAGTGTTTCAGGCTGAAATTGATGAAGAAGGTGCTTACGAAATCGCCGTAAGGAGTAGAGGAACACCTAGAATTGCGAATCGATTACTAAAAAGAGTCAGAGATTTTGCTCAAGTAAAAAGTGATGGAATTATTAATCAATTTATTACTGAAGAATCCTTAAGTATATTAGAAATTGATGAATATGGATTGGATAATACAGACCGCAAATTACTAACAACAATGATTGAGTTGTACCAAGGTGGGCCAGTAGGATTAAATACCATCGCTGTAAATATCAGTGAGGATATCGAAACTGTTGTGGATATGTATGAGCCATTTTTGTTACAGAATGGCTTTATCAGACGTACTCCACGTGGGAGAGTAGCAACTAAAAAAGCATATGACCATCTTGGATATAATTGGATGGAATTGAAAGAGGTAAAAGATGTTAACAACTAAAGATTTTGATTATGAATTACCTGAAGAACTTATCGCACAAACCCCATTAGAAGACCGTAGTTCATCGCGTTTATTAGTCATTAATCGAGAAAAGGATATGATTGAAGATTCTAATTTTAAACATATATTAGACTACTTCGAAGAAGGGGATGCTTTAGTCGTCAATGAAACGCGAGTTATACCTGCTAGAATATTTGGTGTAAAACCTGATACTGGCGGACATCTTGAAGTATTATTATTAAATAATATTAAAGGGAATGAATGGGAAGTATTAGTTAAACATGCTCGTCGTGCAAAAGTTGGAGCTGTGATAGAGTTCGGTGATGACCGTCAACTGAGAGCGGTTGTTAAGGAAGAATTAGAGCATGGTGGACGAATTATTGAGTTCGAATACGAAGGTGTCTTTCTTGAAATTCTAGAAAGTTTAGGCCAGATGCCATTACCCCCATATATTAAAGAACGTTTAGACGATCCAGATCGATATCAAACGGTTTATGCGAAAGATAATGGCTCAGCTGCAGCTCCTACCGCTGGATTACATTTCACACAAGGATTGTTCAACCAAGCTAAAGAAAAAGGGATTGAGATTATTCCGCTTACGTTACATGTTGGTTTAGGAACTTTTAGACCCGTGTCTGCTGAACGTATTGAAGAACATCATATGCATGCAGAGTTTTATACCTTAAGTGAAGAAAGTGCCCAAAGAATTAATGCTGTTAAAGAAAATGGTGGGAAAATTGTTGCCGTAGGAACAACAACTGTTCGTACATTAGAGACAATTGCACAAGAATTCAATGGAAACATTCAAGCGAGTTCAGGGTGGACTTCAATTTTTATAACACCTGGCTTTGAATTTAAAGTCGTTGATCATCTGATTACCAACTTCCATCTACCGCAATCAACATTGGTGATGTTAGTAAGTGCCTTTTACAATCGTGAAAAAGTTTTACAAGCTTATGAACATGCAGTAAAAGAGAAGTATCGTTTCTTCAGTTTTGGTGATGCTATGTTAATTTTATAACTTTATAATTAAGACACTTCATCCATTATGATTGGTGAGTGTCTTTTTCATTACTTTATAATAGAATATATAGGAATATGATATGATTATATTAAAAGAATGGTGGTGATTATATGTTATTCAACGTACAAAGTGAATACTCATTGTTAAATAGTACACTACGATTAAAAGATTACGTTACGAAAGCTAAAGAATCAGGTTATCAGTCCATAGGGTTGGCGGATAGACACGTTTTGACAGGCGTATTAGAGTTTCAAGAGTTAGCATTAAATAACGGACTTAAACCACTGATTGGATTGACTGTTAATATTAAAGGGTTAAATAAAGGTGACAAAGAATATCCTTTTTTACTTTATGCTAAAAACTACCAAGGATATTTACAACTTATTAAGATTTCTAGACTCCTAGAAAACTTTCAATCAACAGACCGTGAAGTTTGGTCTTATTTAAAGACGCAACCTTTAGAGTTGGTTTATATTTCAGTTGGAGGACCAAGTGAGATAGAACAATCGGTCATTCATGAAAATATTGAACAGGCATATGAAATTTTAAATCAATTCTATAATATATTCGGTGAGGAAAATGTTTACTTAGGAATCAATGCCTATCCACAAAATCAACTTGAGATGAAACAACTAACATCATTCGCTAAATCTATGGGGATTAAACAAGTAGCCAGCCAACTAGTAAATTCTTTGCATGAAGATGAAGCTTTTAGTTTGCAAATATTAAACGCAATCAAAAATAACGAAGTGATAGATGATTCAACTCGGTACACAAAAGGCAATCATTACTTAATGGAACGTCAGAAGTTAGAGTCATTGTATAAAGAAGCAAACTTGACCAATATATGGGAAAATACTTTGAATTTATCTGAAAAATTAAATGTGAAGATAGATACCTCTCAAAGTTACTTACCAAAATTCAAAACACCAGAGAATTTTAGTTCAGCTGCTTTCTTACAGAAACTTACTCAAGATAGATTGAAAGAAATTCAAAAAGATTCTGATTCTGAGTATATTTCAAGACTTGCGTATGAATTAGGTGTCATTGATAAGATGGAGTTTAGTGATTATTTCCTCATTGTATGGGATATTATTAAGTTTTGCCATGAAAGAGGTATACGAGTTGGACCCGGAAGAGGATCAGCTGCAGGTTCTTTAGTTAGTTATTTACTTCAAATTACCCTTGTTGATCCTATTGAATATGATTTGTTATTTGAACGATTCCTTAATCCAGAACGTTATAATATGCCAGATATTGATGTTGATATTCCCGATAATAAAAGAGATGAAGTCTTACATTTTATTAAAGATCGTTATGGTCATGAACAAGTTGCACAAATAATTACTATGGGAACTTTTGGAGCTAAAGCTTCAGTTAGGGACACACTTCGTGTGATAGGAGAAGACTCCAATACACTAAAAAAGTGGTCACGAGCGATCCCTTCGGACCAAAACCAATCAATGTCATTACAAAGAGCAATAAGAGAGTCATCAGAATTAAGCACTATCGTTAATGAGAATGTCTTCAACCGTGAGATATTTGAGGCATCTTTAACCATTGAGGGCTTGCCACGTCATAGTTCAACACATGCGGCCGCAGTGGTTATAAATGATTTCCCATTAGATACAATTATTCCTGTTAAAGACCGTGAAAATGATCTTCTACTTACTCAATTTACGATGAATGATGTTGAAAAGATGGGTCTTTTAAAAATGGATTTTTTAGGATTAAGGAATTTAACCATTTTAGATGACATCATTAATAATATTAAAATGAATAAAGGCATCCATTTCGATGTTCAAAGCATTCCTATGAATGACTTGAATACGTTGAAAATATTCCAAAAAGCAGACACTAACGGTGTGTTTCAATTTGAATCTGACGGAATTAAGGAAGTGCTAAAAAAATTAAAGCCTGAGCGTTTCGAAGATATTGTTGCTGTCAATGCACTATATCGGCCAGGTCCGATGAAACAAATCGATACATTTATTCGTAGAAAACATGGTCGAGAGGAAATTACTTATATCCATCCAATTCTCGAACCTATATTAAAAAACACTTATGGAATAATTATTTATCAAGAACAAGTTATGCAAATTGTGGTAGATATGGCTGGATTCAGTTTAGGTGAGGCGGACATTCTAAGAAGAGCCATGGGTAAAAAACAAGTAGATGTTATGCAAAGAGAAAGAGAACATTTTATTAAAGGGGCTTTATCAAAAGGTCACACTCAAGAAGCAGCTGAACAAGTCTATAATTATATATATGAATTTAGTAATTATGGGTTTAACCGCGCCCATGCTGTAGTATATTCTACACTTGCTTACCAATTAGCCTATCTTAAGGCTAATTTTACTGAAGAGTTCTTTCAAGCAATTTTGAATAATGGTCGGTCGCAACTAACAAGTTATGGTATGTATATCCAGGAAGCTAAGCGACATTTAGGGAAAATTCTTCCTTTGGATATTAATTTAAGTCAGGGATATTTCATTGTAGATAAAGGACTAAGAATTGGTTTTGCATCGGTGAAAGGTATTCGACGAGAGTTAGTTAATCATATATTAGAGGATCGAAGCACTTTAGGTAATTACAAAAGCTTTATAAATTTTTTACAACGATTACCTATAAAACTTCTACAAATTGACTTAATAAAACCATTAATACACGCTGGGGCGTTTGATGGGTTTGGTTATAATCGCCGAACTTTAGTAGAAAACTTACCGGCACAAATGAAATATATAGAATTCAGTGGCGAAAGCATGAGTTTATTCCAAGAAATGGAACCCAAATTCGATTGGCATAATGAATACCAATTAATGGAAAAACTAGAATTTGAAAAAGAAGCTCTTGGATTTACTTTATCAGGTCATCCTTTAGATGCATATAAAGATATTATTGATAATGATTCCTTGGTATATTCAATCCAAAGTATACGAACTTTTAATCGTAAACGTAAAATTAAAGTCATAGGAATTATTGAAATGGTTAAAACCATTCGAACTAAGCGAAATGAGTTAATGTCGTTCATATCAATTGGAGATGAATTTGATACTATAGATATAGTAGTTTTTCCGCTGATATTCCAACGCGTTCAGTACTTATTGCAAGAGAATAACATTGTTGTCATCGAAGGTACAATAGGATTCGATCGAAACGGTCAAATACAAATAGTGGCGGATCGAATTTATAATATAAAAAATTATCAAAGACTTACTCAATCATCAACAGTACATCCTGAAATTAGTCGTTGTTTTATCCAAGTTAAAGACTTTGAACAGTCGATGAACCAGATTGAACAGCTTAAACGATTAGCGCTTGAAAACAATGGTCCAGCTACAATAATACTAGTAGATCGTCATCGTCAAACCATTCAACTAGATCCACCATTTATGATTAGTTATAGTTATAGAGTTCAACAGCAAGTAAGTGAAATATTCGGCAATTCTAATGTGGTATTCAAATAGAATAATTGTAGTATGAATTAATAAGTGACATCTATGAGTAATAAATTAACTAATATAAGTCGATATTATTGTTATAATCGTAAAAAACTGAAAATGAAAACGTTGTTTTCATAAAAAACTGTGGAAATAATATGACTTTATATATGAATAATGATAAAATAACTCCAGTGGTATTATTACCTATCTGTAATATTGAATTAGAGGTGGAATATGGAAATCAAACGTATTGCTGTTTTAACTAGTGGTGGAGATGCCCCAGGTATGAATGCTGCTATTCGTGCAGTGGTTGAGCAAGGGAATCACCATGGTTTAGAAGTTTATGGGGTTTATTATGGGTATAAAGGTCTCGTAGATGGGGACTTTAGACTCCTAACACTATCAAGTGTGCATCATAATATTCGTCGTGGGGGAACGTTGTTATATTCTGCACGCTATCCTGAATTTCAAGATGTTGAAGTTCAGAAGAAGGCAATTAGTCAACTTCAAAAATTTGGAATTGATGCTTTAGTAGTTATTGGTGGAGATGGTTCATTCCAAGGAGCATTAAGCTTAAGTAAGTTAGGATTCCCAGCTATTGGGATACCTGGAACAATAGACAACGACATTCCAGGTACCGAGTATACGATTGGCTTTGACTCAGCGGTGAGTGTGGCTATCGATGCTATCGATAAAATTTCTGACACAGCAGCTTCTCATAATCGTACTTTTGTTGTAGAGGTAATGGGTCGCCATGCTGGAGATATTGCAATTTGGGCTGGTGTGGCAGCAGGTGCTGACGCAATCATTATCCCTGAAGAAGGATTTGTTATGGAGGATGTTGTTCGACGCGTTGAACGTGGTCGTTCTGCTGGTAAGGATTACTCATTAATAGTCTTAGCAGAAGGTGTCATGGATGTGGATAATTTTGTTGAGCAATTCAAGGAGTTAGCACCTGAACAAAGTATTAGAGGAATTACTTTGTCTCATATTCAACGTGGAGGAACGCCAACTGCTAGAGATCGTGTCTTTGCAACACTGATGGGAGCAAAATCTGTTGACTTATTAATCCAAGGTCAAAAGGCAATATATATGGGAGTTCGTGAAGAACAATTAGCTATTTTTGATATCGTAGAAACATTAGAGAAAACTGAGCACCACGTTAGACAAGACTTATACCAATTAAACCAAGATTTAACAGATCGTGGAATGGATAAAATTTAGATGAAGGGGTATTTTAATGAATATTAAAAAGACTAAAATTGTATGTACTTTAGGACCTGCAACAGACAACGTTGATACAATGGTTCAACTAATTGATGCGGGGATGAATGTGGCCCGTTTTAACTTCTCACATGGTGATCACACGGAGCAATTAGAACGATTCAATACATTAAAAGAAGCTCGTAAAAGAGCAAAAGGTAATGTTGGGATGTTACTAGATACTAAAGGGCCAGAAATTAGAACACACTTAATGGCAACTGATGTTGTTCCATTAGTTAAAGGTAATACTGTTAGAATCTCAATGGAAGAAGTTACTGGTACAGAAGAGAAATTCTCAGTTACCTATAGCGAATTAATTAATGATGTTAAAGTTGGCGGACATATTTTATTAGATGATGGTTTAGTTGATTTATTAGTCACTGAAATCGACCATGACAATAATGAGATTGTAACTGAAATTCAAAATACTGGAGTATTAAAGTCTCGTAAAGGGGTAAACGTACCTAACGTTTCTTTAAACTTACCAGGAATTACTGAAAAAGATGAAAGTGATATTCGTTTTGGAGTTCGTGAAGGTATTGACTTCATCGCGGCTTCATTTGTTCGTCGTGCTTCTGATGTTATGGAGATTCGTCAAGTATTAGAAGAAGAAGGTCGTCCAAACGTTAAAATTATTTCTAAGATTGAAAACCAAGAAGGTGTTGATAATATCGACGAAATCCTAGAAGTGTCTGATGGTATTATGGTTGCTCGTGGTGATTTAGGGGTAGAAATTCCTACACAAGAAGTACCAATAGTACAAAAATACATCATCAAGAAATGTAACGAAGCAGGAAAAGTAGTTATAACAGCTACTCAAATGTTAGATTCTATGCAAAAAAATCCTCGTCCAACTCGTGCAGAGGCAGGGGACGTTGCGAACGCAATCTTTGATGGTACAGATGCGGTTATGTTATCTGGTGAGACAGCAGCTGGAGATTACCCAGTAGAAGCTGTTAAGACAATGGCAAGTATTGCTTTACGTACTGAAGAAGCACTAGTTGGTCAAGATGCTATGACATTGAAAGCTTATGACAAGCATGACTTAACTGAAGCGATTGGTCAAGCGGTTGGACATACAGCTCGTAATTTAGCTATTAATACAATCGTTGCTGCAACTAAATCAGGACATACAGCTCAAATGATTTCTAAGTATAGACCTCAAGCTAATATCATTGCAACAACTTTTGATGAAGAAGTTAGTCGTTCATTAACATTAACATGGGGAGTTCAGGCTTTTGAGATTAAAGCTCCTAAAGATACAGATGATATGTTAGATTCTGCAACTGCTTTAGTTCAGACTAAAGGATTTGCTAAAGAGGGAGACCTAATCATCATCACTGCAGGAGTTCCAGTCACAGAATCAGGAACTACAAACTTAATGAAGATCCAATTAATTGGTACTTTACTTACTGAAGGTGAAGGTATCGGTAATGGAAACTACATTGGTAAAGCTGTTATTGCTAACTCTGCAGAAGAAGCTAATACTAAAACAATGATTGGTTCAGTATTAGTTGCTAAAAATACAGATGCTGATTACACTGACGCAATTAATAAAGCTGGTGCTTTGGTAGTTGAAGAAGGTGGAATCACTTCGCATGCTGCAGTTGTTGGTCTAGAACGTGGTATACCAGTAATTGTTGCTGCAAAAGGTGCATTAAATGCAATTAAAGCAGATGAATTAGTTACTGTAGATGCTCGTCGTGGACGTGTTTATCGTGGTGCAACCGTAAGTATCTAATCTAATTTATTAGATTTATATTGAAATTGATAAGAAGTACTATCAAATCAGCCAGTATTTTTGATTTGATAGTACTTCTTCCACGTTATTGGATGTTTTGAGTTTTTTTATAATATAAGGGTTTTTGCTATTCATCAGGTTAAAAAGTATTATAGAATAGACATACTTGAGGTATTCAGTTATATATGGAAGGAGAGTTGAAATGGTACAATTTGGTGAGATTATTGAAGCAACAGTTACCGATGAGAATGGGTCAAATTATTTTGCACAATCGAATGGTTTCACTTACATGATTCCTAAAAAATCAATTGAAGATACTTTAGAGAAAAAAGAAGTAGTCGAAGGTCTCATTTATCAAGATAAAGATGGGACAGATATTTTACAAATAGAATTACCCGATATTCGTCCAGGAATTTTCGGTTGGGGGAAAGTTATCCAATCTATTCCGAGTTTAGGTATTTTTGTAGATGTTGGACTAATTAATAAAGATATTGTTGTTTCATTAGATGATTTACCTGAAGATGATCGTAAATGGCCACGCTATGGGGATAAACTTTACTTAACGTATCGAGTAGATGATAAAAATAGATTTTGGGGAGTGCTTGCTCAAGCAGAAGATTATAAGAACATAAAACGAAAAGCACCTTCAAGAATGATGAACCAAGAAGTAAGTGCTACAGTAATTAATGATAAAGGTGTGGGAGTTCAAGCTCTTTCGGTAGAAGGCTTTGAAATATTCGTGCATCAATCTGAGATGGATCATAAATTACGAGTTGGAGAATTAGTTCAATTACGAATCATCCATGTTCATGATGATGGTACTTTAAATGGGTCGAGCAAACCTAGAGCTTTTGAAGCTTTAGATGACGATTCTGAAATGATTTATGCAGTATTATCTCGTACGGCTGAAAAGTTTCTCCCACTTCACGATAAATCAGATCCAGAAGAGATTAAAGAATATCTTGGTTTAAGTAAATCTCAATTTAAACGAGCTGTTGGTAGACTTATGAAGAACAATCGTGTTAGACAAGAGAAAAATAAGGGAATATTCATAATCGAATAGTAGGAGGGGTTGTGTGGAAGAAATTATCGATGAATTTAGACGATATTTACTCATAGACCAAGGTAAATCACAAAATACAATTGAAAGTTATATCTTAGATCTTAGAAAATTTATTAATTTTATGCAAGATAATGATATAAGAGATTTAAAACTTGTTACTAGAGATTCAATACAACTATTCTTAGCTTTTATGAATAAACAAGGATACTCGGTAAGTACGACAAATCGGATCGTTTCTTCACTAAAACATTTCTTCCAATATCTTATTAATGAACATGTGATTGAAATTAATCCAATGACTTTAATAAAAAGTGCCAAAAAGCGAGTTAAATTACCTAAAGCTTTGAGCTCAAAAGAAGTAGAAAAGCTCATTACATCACCTGATACAACAACTAATATAGGCATTAGAGACCGAGCTATTTTAGAATTAATGTATGCTACAGGCTTAAGGGTTAGCGAATTAACTCATCTAAAGACAGATGATATTCACATCGAGTTAGGTTTCTTACAAACGATTGGGAAAGGTAATAAAGAAAGAATTGTCCCGTTGGGTGAAGAGGCTGTTTATTGGGTTAATAAATATTTAGACGAGGTTTATCCTATCTTTTCGAGCAATAAATTAAATTCACAAAATTTATTTCTAACTCAAAGAGGTCAGCAATTTACACGACAAGGAATATGGAAAAACATAAAAAAATATGTTATTAAAGCGGATATAAATTCAGATGTATCACCCCATATGTTGCGTCACTCATTTGCTACTCATTTATTAGAAAATGGTGCGGATTTGAGATTGGTTCAAGAGTTATTAGGACACTCGGATATATCTACTACTCAAATATATACACATATTTCTAAACAAAGATTGCAGGAAGTATATCGACAATCATTTCCAAGAGCTATCGAATAAAAGAAAAGGAGAATGTTTATGAAATTTAAAAGAATACACTTACTAGTGATGGATTCTGTAGGAATTGGTGAAGCTCCTGATGCAGAAGACTTTGGAGATTTAGGAGCTCATACATTAGGAAGTATAGCCGATACAGTAGGTTTAACATTAAAGAATATGACTGAAATGGGTTTAGGTAACATCAGCCCTTTAAAAGGCATTGAAGCAAGCTCAAGTCCTACTGCTTATTACACTAAGTTGGAAGAGGTTTCTGCTGGTAAAGATACAATGACTGGCCACTGGGAGATTATGGGTCTTAGAATTGACCAACCATTCCGTGTTTTCCCAGAAGGATTTCCTGATGAACTTATTGAAAAAATTGAACAATTCTCAGGAAGAAAAGTGGTAGGTAATAAACCAGCTTCAGGAACTGAAATATTAGATGAATTAGGGGAACATCAGATGAAAACAGGTGATCTGATAGTCTATACATCAGCAGATTCCGTTTTGCAAATTGCTGCACACGAAGAAATTATTCCTTTGGATGAGTTATATAAGATCTGTGAATACGCTCGAGAAATCACATTGGAAGATCCTTATATGTTAGGCCGTATCATTGCACGTCCATATTTAGGAGAGGTGGGTAATTTTAACCGTACAAGTAATCGTCATGATTACGCTTTAAGCCCATTTGGTAAAACGACCCTAGATTATCTTAAAGATGCAAATTTTGATGTCATTTCAGTTGGTAAGATTGAAGATATTTTTAATGGGGCTGGGATTACTGAAGGTCACCGAACTAATGACAATATGGATGGCGTAGATAAACTTATACAAGTTATGGATAAAGATTTTATTGGATTGAGTTTTACTAATTTAGTAGATTTTGATGCAAAATATGGTCATCGTCGTAATCCAGAAGGATACGCAAAAGCATTAGAAGAATTTGACAATCGAATTCCTGAATTAATTGACCATATGCGTGAAGATGACTTATTAATTATTACAGCTGATCACGGGAACGATCCAACCTTTAGTGGTACAGATCATACGAGAGAATATGTTCCTATCTTGGTTTATAGTAAATCAATTAAAGAGCCAAAAAAACTTAATGCAAGTTATTTTGCGGATATTGCAGCAACGATTTCAGATAATTTCTCTGTAAATAAAACAGATGAAGGTCAGTCATTCTTAGGCCAATTAGTATAATAATGAATTATTAGAGGTGATATGATATGTATACCGCAACTACAGAATATATTAAACAACAAGGCATTACTGAACCAACTATTGGATTAATCTTAGGTTCTGGATTAGGGGACTTAGCTAATGAGATTCAGAATGCTATTGAAATTGATTATCAAGATATCCCAGATTTTCCTGTTTCTACGGTTGAAGGACACGATGGGAAGTTAGTTTACGGGGACCTAGCTAGTAAAAAAGTCATCGCATTAAAAGGAAGATTTCATTATTATGAAGGCTATGACTTAAATAAAATTACATTTCCGGTTCGTATCTTTAAAGACTTAGGTGTGAAAACAGTGATTATTACTAATGCCGCCGGAGGCGTAAATGAAACTTTCTCGCCTGGTGATTTAATGATAATTACTGACCATATCAATCTAACGGGTGAAAATCCATTAATTGGACCTAATTATGAAGCACATGGACCGAGATTTGTTGATATGACTGAAACCTACAGTCGTCGTGGACAAGAGCTATTAAAACAAATCGCTGCAGATAACGACATTGAAATAAAAGAAGGAGTATACACTTGGTTTACTGGTCCTACATATGAGACTCCGGCGGAAATCAAAGCAGTGAGAGTCATGGGAGGAGATGCTGTAGGAATGTCAACAGTTCCTGAAGCAGTTGTAGCCAAACATGCCGGTTTAGAAGTGGTTGGTATCTCTTGTATTACTAACTTAGCTGCTGGAATGCAGACGTCTTTAAATCATGAAGAGGTTGTTGAAGTCTCTACTTTAGTTAAACCGAGATTTAAGTTATTACTGACTGAGTTAATGAAAGAATTATAATTGAATGTATCAAAGAGATAGGTCTATCCACGAGTCTATAATTGACAGCTCATATTGATAGAGCCTATCTCTTTATTAGTATGTAATCTATTAGAAAACTTTACTTATTTAATAAAAGTATTAACGGATTATGACTAATTATAAAGTTTCTATAATAATTACTAAATTAGACAATTTCTTGAAATAATTATCATTACATGGTAATATCACTCAAGTAATTAAGGGATGAGGAGGTTACCATGTTAATCAGTTCGAAAACAAAGAATGGGAAAATTATTTTAGGATTACTTTCATATACATTTGAGGGCGGAAATGCCTCAATGGAAGATTTAGAGAAGCTTCTTGAAAATTATCGTGAAAATCCTAATTTTGACATTTTATTATTTAAAGACGAAGAAAGTGAAAACTTCATTGGATTAATCTGTATCGAACTAAATACAAGCCCTTCTGATGATTTAGATAAACCAAGTTCAACGACAATTATTGTCCACCGAATAGCAGTTGTACCTTCATTCAGAGATGAAGGAGTAGGGTATAGAATGTATGAATCACTTCGTCAATTATATCCAAATGCTTCAGTTATTGGCTCAATGGATACAGTGGAATTATTATCAAAATGGTTGACAAGATACAACCAAAATCACTAAGAGAGATATGAGGAGATTAATTGAATCATCAAGATTTACGGATAGAATTAGATTCATTTCAAGGGCCTTTTGATTTATTATTGCATTTAGTCAGACAGATGGAAGTCGATCTTAATGATATACCTATGGCCGAGATTACCAATCAATATATTGAATACATTGAAGCGATGCAAACATTAGAATTAGATATCATTGGTGATTATTTAGTTATGGCAGCAACTTTATTAGAAATCAAAAGTAATATGCTTTTACCCATAGAGCCTCATCCAGAATTTGATGAAGATTATGAAGAGGAAGATCCTAGAGATATCCTTGTTCAACAATTACTTCTCTATCAACAATTTCAAACTGTAGCAACTCAATTACAAATAAAACAAGAAGATAGATCGAGACTATATTCACGGCCAATGTCTGATTTATCAGAATATCAATCTTTTGTACCTCTGGATGAAGGAAGCATAACAATTGAAGGACTAGCTGAGGCAATGTCAATAGTTATCGAAAAGATGGCAAGTCGTGAACCATTAGAAGAGAGATTCACCATGAAACATTGACGGTATCAGATCAAATGGATAAGATGCTAGCAGCTATTGATAGGCAGTCAAAAAAAGACTTCATCACCTTGGATCACTTTATTGAGTATGGGACTCGGTCAGAAATCGTAACGACATTTCTAGCTATGTTAGAGCTTGTTAGAAAACAGCATCTTATCTTTATACAAAATACAAAAGATGATCCAATTCAGATTAGGAAGTTTGAGGAGTCGAATAAATGAACAGCGTCATAAAAGAATTCATGGGATTATTTTTGTAGCTGGAGATCAAGGCGTTAGCCGTCAAGAATTAGCACAAAGTTTATTATTACCAATTGAAGATATAGATGAATGTCTTACTCAATTAACTTTAAATTTACAACATGATATTGATTCTCCAGTTGAACTCGTTAATTTTAATCAGCGTTACCGATTAATAACCAAACATGAATTAGCATCAGATGTTGAACAATTTGCCCAAGCACCATTCTCACAGAACTTAACTAGAGCAGCTATCGAAACATTGGCTATTATTGCTTACAGACAACCAATAACAAGAATGGCTATTGATGAGATTCGTGGTGTATCATCATCGAGTATAATACAAAAGTTAATTTCGAGAGAATTGGTTAAAGAAGTTGGTAGAATTGAAGCACCAGGAAGGCCTGTATTATATGGCGTAACCGATTATTTTTTGGATTATTTTGGCTTAACAACTTTACAAGATCTACCAGAAATCGAACCTATTGCTCTTAATGCGGAATTAGCTTCTGAAGAATTATTCAATTTAAAAGAATGGTCTATTGAATTTTTTGACAATAGTGACTAAGACAACGAGAATGAGGATGAGATATAGATGGAAAGATTACAAAAAGTAATGGCAAATGCAGGTGTAGCAAGCCGTAGAAAATGTGAAGACATGATAACGAGCGGACAAGTTAAAGTGAATGGAACAGTTATAACAAAACTGGGAACGAAAGTTTCAAAAAATGACATCATTGAAGTAAATGGTGTGCCAATTTACAAAGAAGAACCAAGATATATTATGCTTTATAAACCTAAAAATGTTATTAGTGCAGTAAGTGATCCTACAGATCGTAAAGTTGTTACTGATTATATTTATGGTATCGATGAACGTATTTATCCGGTAGGTAGATTAGACTATGATACGACTGGTTTGATTTTGTTAACAAATGATGGTGACTTCGCTAATTTACTTATGCATCCCAGATTTAATATAGATAAAGTATATATTGCAACGGTGAATGGGATTCCAGATGAAAAAGCAATGGCCAAATTGCAAAATGGTGTTATTATTGATGGCAAAAAAACATCAAAAGCTCATGCTAAAATCCTATCTACAAATAACGAGAAAAAAACAGCTGTCGTTCAATTAATTATTCATGAAGGATGGAATCATCAAGTAAAAAATATGTTCGAGGCGGTAGGACATCAAGTATACAGGTTGAAGCGTGAACGTTTTGCATTTTTAGATTTAGGTAATTTAAATCCAGGTGACTGGCGTGAATTGACAGCTTTTGAAGTTGATAAATTAAAAAAGATGGCAATGTCTAATTCAGATTAGAATTTTTAAGTCATTAAAAAATGATTTTGAGTGTTATTTATTTCACAATATGATTGTCAATTGCTAATTATTGTGTTATAATGTAATCAAATAAAATAATACGTCTTCAGGGCAGGGTGTAATTCCCGACCGGTGGTAAAGTCCACGAGCTTAAGCAATTAAGTTGAACTGGTGTAATTCCAGTACCGACAGTAAAGTCTGGATGGAAGAAGATTAAATGATATACATTATTTAGAGTATATTCTTTTAAAATACGGTTTTTCCTTGAAGCATAATCTAAGGAGGAAGCGTATTTTTTTAGTCTTGAGACGAAGAAGGAGAATGGATAATGAATAAACGACCAGATGTAAGGACAATGGTATTTCTAGCGATTTTAGGAGCTTGGGCTGTTGTTTTACGGCTTTTTGATTTCCCAATTTTACCTGCTGCACCGTTTCTCAAAATAGATTTTAGTGATTTGGCAGTATTGATCGGTATGCTAGTTAATGGACCCGTTGGTATTGTAACAGTTGCACTCATACGCGATGTAGTCTTGTATATTATGAAAGGTGGAGAGGTAGGATTTCCAATTGGAGCATTTATGAGTGTTGTAGCATCCATAGTGATGTTCCTTCCAACTCACTATATACTCAATAAATTTAATTCTGTCTCAATGCGTTTCAAAGAAATTATAATGAGCTTGACTCTTATAATCGGTTTGATAGTCTCAATGTCAGTTATTAATTACTATATTGCATTACCGATTTATACAACCCTTTTGAATTTTCCTATCGATGATTTTATGTCATATATTATTGCTGTGGTCATTCCTTTTAATGCAATTAAAGGTGTATTCTTAGCGGTTGGACAAATTGCTGTTATTAGATTGGTTCCAGACTTATTAGCTAAGCGTGATACTATCTATTCTGGATACAAACTTAATTTAAAGTAGTTCTGATAGTTTTAAATAAAATATTTGATTTTATCCAAACTTTGATGAGTAGGTTAACGAATTAAGCAATCTTGATTGCTATTCAAACCTTTCGACATATAAAGTTTGGATATTTTTATTACTGCGAGACAGAATAAAAATATATTATGAATTAAACTGCTATTGAATATGTGTTAAATAGTGGCATAGTAAGGAAAATAATGTATAATAAATAATGAAAAATAAATGACCGTTTATTATTACTGTTTATTTACAATTATATTTCATTTTTGTTTTTTAATAGTAGATTTGTTGTTAAATAGCTAAAATACTAGAAAACTATGGTAATATAATAATGCTTGTTAATAAAATAGCTGTCTAAACAGCATTAATTTGCATATTTAGGAGGGATTCTATTGTCAAAGGAACAAGATCAAGACATTTTTGAATCTGAGGTTGAAGAAACTGTTGAAGGGGCACCTTTAAATGAGACAAATAAACCTTGGAATCGTAAATTTGGAGAAAATGAAAATTTAAAAAACCGTCAATATTCCAGAGCTGCACGGAACCAGCCTGCTAAAGAAGCAACAACTTTATCTAAAGTATTGTTGTTTATTATAATCATTACAGTGATTACACCTTTTGTACTATTCTTCTGGGTGAATTCGCAAAGAAATAATGAAGAAATACCTACAAGAAGTGCAGAACAGATTACTTATTCAAGAAATTCAGAATTATCACAATCATCAGAACGTTCTGACGAAAGTGAATCTTCAGAAAGCATAGAAGAATCAAGTTCTGAAGAGATTAGTAGAGAATCTGTTGAATCCGTTGAGCAGGAACCAGTTACACCACCGACCCCAACAGAGCCAGTATATGAAGAGCCAACCGTGGTAGAAGAACCACCAGCAACAACAGGATCTTATACGGTCCAAGCGGGAGATTCGTGGTATGCTATCGCACGTAATCATGGTATTGATGTGAATACACTACTTAATGCTAATGGTGCCTCTACAGAAACTGCTATTTTCCCTGGTATGCAAATTGTAATACCGTAAAGGTAAAGGAAATAAAATTTTAATGAAGTATCTATAGAGATCTGTTTAGGTCTCTATTTATTTTGAATAAAAGGGGTAATAATAATGGAAACTATTCAAATTGCGGTAGACGGACCAGCTTCTTCAGGTAAAAGTACTGTCTCTCAAATCATCGCTGAAAAATTAAACCTTATTTATATTGATACAGGTGCTATGTATCGCGCAGTAACATTAGCTGTTTTAGATCAAGGAATTACAGTGAGCGACTTTAAAAAAGTGGAAAGTTTGTTATCAAGTTTAAACTTAGAATTTCAACGATCTAAAGAAGGCAATCAAGAAATTTACTTAAATGGAAAAAATGTTAGCAAAGAAATCAGAACGGATCGAGTAACAGAAAATGTCTCAGAGATTTCTGCTTACCCATTTGTAAGAGAATTTCTCGTAGAGAAGCAAAGAGCTATGGCTGTATCAACCTCAGTGATTATGGACGGAAGAGATATTGGGACAGTCGTATTACCAGAAGCAGATTTCAAGTTCTATTTGAATGCGAGTGCTAAAGTAAGAGCCAAACGCAGATATTTAGAAAATATCAAAAAAGGACTTTCTAATCAGTCATTAGAAGAGATTGAACGGGCTATTATCGAGCGAGATACTTATGATTCGAATCGTGAGCATAGCCCTCTAAAAAAAGCATCGGATGCTATCTCTATTAATACAGATTTGTTCAGTGTCGAGGAAGTTGTTGAAGAAATAATTAAACAAATAAAGGGATACGACGCTTAATAAGGTGATTAATTGTGATTTTACTAGACTGTTGGTCTATTTTTTGGTATTATATGTTTATATACGGTTCATAATACTATGTGAACCACTATTTTTTAGGTAACGCTTAGGAGGAATTGGGTAAATGTCAGAGTTTGTAGAAGTAAATGAAAATGAAGAAGTAGTTTCTAACGAAATTGAAGAAACAATGGAAACTATGGAAGATGCTTTAGATAGCGTCAAAGAAATTAAAGTAGGAGATACTGTTCTTGGTGACGTATTAGCCTTCGATGATAATCAAATTCGTGTATCAATTCAAGAAAGTGGCGGACTTGAAGGAGTCGTTCCACGTAATGAATTATCAGCTACACCTGTAGAAAACATGGAAGATGTAGTTTCGATTGGTGACGAAATTGAATTAGTAGTTTTAAAACCAATTAAAGATAAAGAAAACGGAAACTTTTTATTATCTAAAAAACGTGTAGATGCTAAAAAAGTTTGGGAAGAATTACAAGTTAAATTCGATAATGAAGAAGTTATTGAAGCACCAGTTAAGAGTGTGGTTAAAGGTGGTTTAGTTGTAGATGCAGGTGTACGTGGATTCGTACCAGCTTCTATGGTTGAAGATCACTTTGTAGAAGACTTCTCGCCATATGTTGGACAAACTTTAAAATTTGTAATTATTGAGATTGAACCAAGTGAAAACCGCTTAATCTTATCTCACAAAGAAATTGCCCGTAAAGAAAGTGAAACAAAACGTGCTGAATTATTATCTTCACTTGAAGTGGATTCAATCGTTGAAGGTACAGTTGCACGACTTGTAAACTTCGGTGCTTTCATTGATTTAGGTGGAGTAGATGGATTAGTTCACATTAGTCGTATCGCTCACGAGCACGTTGACAAGCCAAGTGATTACTTAACACCTGGTGATAAAGTTAACGTTAAAGTTCTTTCAGTAGATGAAGAAGATGGAAGAGTTTCATTATCTATTAAAGATACACTAGAAGGACCATGGGATAACATCGAAGAAAAAGCTCCAGAAGGTTCAGTATTAAAAGGTACTGTTAAACGTTTAACAAGCTTTGGTGCTTTCGTTGAAGTATTCCCAGGAGTTGAAGGTTTAGTTCATATCTCGCAAATCGCTCACGAGCACATTGCTACACCACACGAGCGTCTAGAAGAAGGCCAAGAAATTGATGTTAAAGTGTTAAGCGTTGACCCTGAAGAGAATCGCTTATCACTATCAGTTAAAGCTTTATTAGATAAACCTGAAGGTTTTGAGGAAGCTCAAGCTGAAGCATCAAATAACCAACCACGTCGTGAAAACAGACGTCAAGGTAATAAACCAAAACAAAATCGTCAAAGAACATTCCAAGATACAACTTCATCTGATGATAGCGAATCAGGTTTCACTTTAGCAGATATGTTAGGAGACCAATTAGATCAGTTTAAAGGTGAATAATATTTTCAATGGATAGAAAGATTAGGCTGACTTATTTTTAGTCAGCCTTTTCTTAATTTTTGGAGGTGAAATAAATAATGAGTAAAGTACCAGTTGTTGCGCTTGTCGGACGTCCAAATGTAGGTAAGTCTACAATATTTAATCGTTTGATAGGTGAAAGGCTTTCTATTGTTGAAGACCAGCCAGGGGTAACACGTGATAGAATTTATGCAACAGGTAAATGGATTGGTAAAGATTACCAATTAATTGATACAGGGGGCATCGACATGAGCGATGAACCTTTGATGAATCAAGTCCGTTATCAAGCAGATATCGCGATGGAAGAAGCTGACGTGATTGTTATGGTTACAAGTGTTCGTGAAGGTGTAACAAATGAAGATGAGGCAATAGCACACAGACTTCATCGCACAAACAAACCAATTGTATTGGCTGTTAATAAAGCGGATAACCCAGAACAACGTCAGATGGTTTATGACTTTTATACACTTGGATTAGATGAACCTATTCCTATTTCTGGTTCACATGGTACAGGTATTGGAGATCTATTAGATGCAATTGTTGCACTTTTTCCAGAAGATTCTGCTGACAAAGATGAAGATAATTCAATTAAATTTAGTTTTATTGGAAGACCAAACGTTGGGAAATCAAGTTTAGTGAATGCAATTCTTGATGAAGAACGTGTGATTGTCTCTAATATAGAAGGTACCACTCGGGAAGCAGTTGATACCAAATTCACAACGTCTGATGGCCAGCTTTACACAGTAATTGATACTGCTGGTATAAGAAAACGTGGGAAAGTTTGGGAAAATACTGAAAAATACAGTGTCATGAGAGCTTTATCTGCTATTGAACGTAGTGATATCGTTTGTATGGTTTTAGACGCTGAGACCGGTATTATCGAACAAGATAAGCGTGTTGCTGGCTATGCTTATGAAGCAGGTAAAGGTATCATCATTATAGTAAACAAATGGGATGCCGTAGATAAGTCTGATAATAAATTTGAGAAATTTACTAAAGAAATTCGCAAAGAATTTCAGTATTTAAAATTTGCACCAATCTTATTTGTGAGTGCTAAAACAGGTCAAAGACTGAATAAATTACCTGAATTAATAAGTACGATTCACGAAAATCGAAACCGAAGAGTTCAATCATCAGTTCTTAACAATGTACTTATGGATGCAGTGGCAATGAATCCTACACCAACGGATAAAGGTAGACGTCTAAAGATTTACTATATGACACAAGTTGCTGTTAACCCACCCACATTTGTCGTGTTCGTTAATGATGTCGAATTAATGCACTTTAGTTATGAAAGATTCTTAGAAAATCAACTTCGTGAGAGTTTCTACTTCGAAGGTACACCGATTCATTTAATTACTCGAGCTCGTTCATAATGATTAAATTTTGTTAAGTAATAGCTATATAAAAGGGCAAATCATTGTATTATAAGCCTTTATGTGTTATTCTAATTAAGAAATATCCGTAGAAGAGATATGGTATATTTCAAATATCTCAATATAGATTTAACAAGGAGGAGTACTAATGGCAAATAAAGCAGAATTAGTCGAAAGAGTAGCAGAAAAAACAAACCTAACTAAGAAAGATGTTACAGCAACAGTTGAAGCATTATTCGAAACAATCGAAGAAGTTTTAGCTTCAGGTGACAAAGTACAAGTTATTGGTTTTGGAACATTTGAAGTACGTGATAGAGCTGCTCGTAAAGGACGTAACCCACAAACTGGTGAAGAAATTCAAATTCCAGCAAGTAAAGTACCAGGGTTTAAAGCTGGTAAGGCGCTAAAAGAAGCAGTAAAATAATAATTTATCCCTGAAACCGTAAGGTTTTAGGGTTTTTTTGTCTTTATTTTTGTCTTTATTTTTGTCTTTATTTTTGTCTTTATTTTTGTCTTTATTTTTGTCTTTATTTTTGTCTTCATATATAATGATTTTTTATTACATTATATATACTTTGGAAAGTATTGATGACGGTGGTATAATGTATAGGAATGATTGTAGGAGGGTAGTATATTGATAGTTAAAGAAGAGGTCTTAAACGATTTAACGATTGCTACAACTGAAGCAGAGCAGAACATAATACTCATTAATAATATTCAAAAGGCCATTGATAATCCAAAAAACTTAGTAATTTTAGATGAACTCGCAGATTCACTTTTTAATAGAGGTCAGGTCTCACTAGCCTATACGCTAATGAAGGAGATTTATGAGATTAATGGTACTCCAAAACGCGCATTGAAAATTTTAAAACGATTATATCAATATGAAGAATTTGATAAGGCCTACTATCTATGGCTTGATTTAGCAAAAACATCAAACGATAATAGTGAAGTTAGACTGTGCGAAGCAAGACTTTTAGATAAATTAGATTTTAAATCTGAAGCGATTGAAGTGTTTAAAGATATTATAAAAACTGATCCAACCTATGCACAGGCTTATAAAGACTTAGGCGATTTGTTAATTGATCTAGGTCAAAATAATGAAGCTGAAAGATATTTCCTTGCAGTTTATAATTATTTGTTTGATTTTGAAGATATCAGAGAAGTTAGAATGAAACTCGTTCAATTGGAGTCATGGAAAGAAATCTTTAATTTAGATCGAATTAAAGAATTAGAGAATAATCCAGATTTACCTGTAGAAACTGAGGATGAGTTTTATCTTTTTGCCAACGTTTATACTTCATTGCATCAATATGAAAGAGCCATTGAATACGCAAAAAAAGCTTTACAAAAAGATAAAGATAATATTAATTACTCACTTTTATTGATTGAACTATATAATATAGTTGGTCAGGAAACAAATTTGGTAAAAGAATTATCACATGTAGCTAAATCATTGCCTGATCTTGATCCAATGATTGTTAAATTAGCACAAGTAGCATATGATTCAAATTATCTATCTGAAGAAATTATTGACAAATTAATGAAATATTCATCTTTAATTGAGAATCATGAAGAGATCTATAAAGTTAGTAATATTGTTGTTGATTATTATTTAGGAATTAACGATTCAGCAGCAGCTCTTTATAAATTAAATAATATAAAAGAGTATTTTCTTGAAGAGGAATACCTCAGTTATAATTATGCGAGAATTTATCAAGCACTTAATCTATATGAAAAGGTGGAAGAATTTTATCAAATGGCTCTTGATTACTTATTGCCAGAGGATAATTTAGTTTATGATTATGTGAATTTTGTTTACCATAACTACCATCCTAATAAAGCAATTAGAATTGCGAATAAATATGCTAATACTTTTTATGATAATAAAAAGTTAAAAGGACTGCGCAAAGAATTAATCGCTAGAGAGAAAGATAAGCTATTTGACGATAATGATATTTGGGAGTAAATAGATGGAGAAAGATGAACGAAAAAGACAATTTTTATTATGGTTAACGATGAATTTTAAGCACCAAAATGCATCGGTTAATTACTTATTAATTTATTTATCAAAACATTTAGAATTAATGAAATCTTTGAAGTTCTCTGAAGGTGCAAAATATGCACCAAGAGGAATTTATATTTCTTACCAAACTAATTCTTCTTTATCATTCATATACTACAAAGATCAATTAAGTTTTACGCTTTCTGACCAAGCATTCCACGATATTCGTCTGAATCATCGAGTATATCAAAACGATTTTTACGTGGAATTGAATATACCTAATTCATATCAAGAATTATACCGTTTTGATATTTTTGAAGAAAATCCCTATGTTCCAGAGAATATTCGTGCTTTGAAATATTTAGAAGACCAACTTCTACAAATTTCTATTGAAGCAAAATTGAATATTCTTCATCAAAATTTAAACAAAGCTCTGTTAGAACATAATTTTGATGAAGTGACTTATTACCTAAGTCAAATAGAGAAGTTAAAGGAAGATTAATATGCCTGTATTACTTGAAGATGAGCTTTTTAAAAAAGCACTCCCTGTACTAAAACAAATTGAGTCTCATGGTTATGAGGCTTATTTTGTTGGTGGTTGTGTTCGTGATACACTTTTGAATAAAACAATTAATGACATTGATATTGCTTCGAGTGCTCGGCCAGAAGAAATAGAGAAGATATTTAAAACGACTTTTGATGTTGGTAAAGAACATGGTACTATTGTTGTTTTAGTTAATAACGAACCATATGAAGTAACGACCTTTAGAACAGAAGGAGATTACAAAGATTACCGTCGTCCAGATGAAGTAAATTTTGTAAGAAATTTAGAAGAAGATACTTTGCGCAGAGATTTTACTATTAATGCTATGGCAATTAATGGGGACGGTGAACTGTTTGACTATCATGGTGGAGTCAATGATTTAAATAATAAAATTATTCGTTGTGTTGGAATAGCTATGGAACGTTTCGAAGAGGATGCATTACGAATGATGAGAGCCATTCGTTTTGCCTCTCAACTCGGATTTTTTATTGAAGAAAAAAGTTTTGAAGCAATTTTAAAGTTAAAAAAATTTGAAGTACATTTCTATAGAACGTATTCGAATCGAATTCAATAAATTTCTTCAAGGAAACTATTTTACTGATCAAGCCTATTTACTTAGTAAATCTGAACTTGCAGATTTTTTACCTGGTTTTACCAATGATTTAGCAGAAAGAGTTATGATTTTATTGGCAGAAGATTTTGAAGGGATAAAGCTTTCTGATAGGGATGAAAGACTAATGTGGGCTTTAATGTTAAAACATATGAATCTTCCTTCGATTGAAGATGCTAGGAAACTTTTACGCCAATGGACTCACAGCAATACGTTTAACTACGATGTAGTTGAAATGATGGAAATTATTGAATTATATAAATCAAATTCTATTAACTCCATAGAAGTATATCAACATAAGTTAGAACTATTAAAAATCGTAGAAACTTATTTGTATAACAAAGGACTCCTTAAACAAAAAAACATCGAACACATATATCGACAACTCCCAATTAAATCGCGTAATGAATTAAGCGTAAACGGTAAAGAGATGATTGATATATTAGGTTTAAATAAAGGTGGACCACTAGTCGGCCAATGGATAGAGAAGATAGAACTATTAGTAGTAAATAACGAATTAGATAATAATTATGAAAGTATAAAGAATTATATACAACATTCAATTGAGTTAAATTAGGGAGATAGTTATGCCAAGATTAGATAATAAAATTGCGATTGTTGACATTGAAACAACGGGCCCCAATATTGATGAAGGAGACCGAATTTTACAAATCGGTGCGATTATCATTTCTAATGGTCATGTTGTAAATACATATACAATGCTTATTAATCCTGAGCGAGATATTCCTGATCATATTGTGAAATTAACTGGTATTGAAGATAAAGATGTAGCCAATGCACCAAAATTCCAGAGTGTGGCTTCTTTATGGTATGAACGGCTTAAAGATTGTATTTTTATTGCCCATAATTTAGGTTTTGATTTACGAATTTTAAAAGAAAGTTTTGCTCGTTTTAATTTAAACTTTTCACCCATTGCTTTAGATTCAGTTATTTTATCAAAGATACTTCTTCCAACTGCAAAGGGTTTTAACCTTACAGACTTGAGTCAACATTTTAATTTTGATTACAATGAAGCACATGACGCACTCTCAGATGCGCTTATTACAGCAGATATTATTAATAAGTTGGCAAGGAAGGTATTAGAAATTCCCTCAGACACATTAGATCAGATGGCTGTGTTTATTAAGCAAATGAAACACGACGAATTATTATTTTTTACTCAGCCTGAACTTTTTATGTTGAATGCTGAACTGCACGATTACTTAGAATCACCAAGAGTACAAAGCAATGGGATTGAGGATAAAACTAAAAAAATAATGTCAGAGTTTATTGATGATGAATGGTCTAAAAATCCACATCTAGTCGTAGAAGATTCAGATAAACCAATACCAAATAGGCTTATATTTAACCAAGTGATACTGAATAGTCAGGAAAAATACATACTTTCTTTCCCGAATTTAGATGAATTAAATTTTTGGGCAAACTATATTCAAGAATCTTATTCATTAGATATTGCTTTACTAAAATCTAGTAATCACTATCTATATAAAGCCAAATTTGATCATTATATTAAACATTATAATTTTGTTAAAGGAAATCAGCAGGAATTATTAGTCATTGCTGCAACCATTCATTGGTTATCTCAAACTAAATTTGCGGATTACAGTGAGCTGAATAAAGAATTATCAATTAAATCACTCTTGGATAAACATGATTATTTTGTTCCCAATAAGCCTATTCATAAAAATTTTGAATTAGCACGTCAGCACGCTATGAATTACCGTATTTTATTAACAAATGACTTGAATTTACTTTCAATTGTAAAAAATTCGACTTATAAAACTGAATTCATTTTCAATCGAAAATTAATTATTATGAACCTCTCTTCCTTATATAGTGTTTCTCAATACTATACAAGTGCTCAAGTGGAGATAAGTGGACTTATTAGTTTAATCATGTCAATCTATGACGAAATAAATCAATTACATTCACGTGAAGACACGACGATTCTTGTGAATCGTATATTACAATCAATGAAGGATCAAACTCACTCAGTGATTGATATAATAAGTCTTTTGTTCGATGAAGAAATGGACTATGAGGAGTCACATAAACAAGACGAAGTAGACTTATATTTGGATTTGGAATCAATTCATGCTATTCAAATTCTGAATTTTCTAAAACATATTCAGAGTAAATTAATGGATTTAAAGAAAATAATCAATAAAGAAAAAGATAGCTTTAAATTAATTGGTTATCGACTATCAATGATTCAAAAATTTATTGATATTTTAAAGAATATTCTCAGTGATAATAATACAGAGCTTTTCATAATAATTAATGCAACAAGAATCAATGGAAAATATTATAATATTCAAATATCTCAAAAATCTGTAGTTATTAATGAACACCAGCTAAACTGGATGGATGAATTTAGTCAAGTGCTTCTTATAAGTGCTGGAAATTATTATAATCAACAATTATCTGGCCAATCTACTTGGTTGAATTTACCAGTATCTTATAAATATATAAAACTACCATCGTTAAATAATGCTCAGTCTTATCCAATTTACTTCCCATCAGAGTATGTTCAATCGTCAAATAATAATGAGCGTTTGTTTGATTTAATAAACTTCATAACAAAGGAAAAAGAAAAAATATCAGGTAGTATCATCATTCTTTTTCCTAACCAAGACCTAGTTGTCGAAGGCTATAAGCAATTTGTTAATAATGGAGAACTATCAACTGATTATCATATTTTTGCCCAATCAATTACAGGAAGCTTAAATCGAATTCGTCGAAGGTTAAACGAAACAGATAACTCAATAGTTATATTGAGGGAGAAGACATTTACACAATTATTTTGGGAAGATAATTGTGAAGAAACTACAGTTATTTTATTTAACCTACCTTTTGATTCACCTGAAAATATCGATATCCAAGCGAAATTTAATTTTATGCAGAAGGAACATTCAGAATTTCAGTTGTTTGATAATCTCTTATTGCCACAGATGACACAACGATTGAAAGAACTGATGCATTATACTAATGAGCACTATTCAAATAATTTATTTTATATCTTCGATAACCGTTTGTATTCTAAATACTATTCAAAAAGTATTATTGATGAAATTACACCAATGATTGAAATAGAAATAAAATAAATAAATTTCTAATACTTTTTATCGTTATTATGGTAGAATATTACAGTCAAGTCTCTGAAGCTATTAAATTATTTGAGATATATCATAAAAGGAGGAGTGAAAATTTGAACCGAAAAATGGTATCTGCTCTAACCGTTATATTTCTAATTATTCTGATTGCATTGCTTTTCTTATACTCGCAAAGCATGAATGATATTACACAAGCTCAAGAGGAAACGATTGAGTTGGTAGAATTAGATTATTCAGTTGACAGAGTCAATGATTTCGATTGGGTAACAATCAATGAAAGTTATTTTAGTCTCGATTTTATTGATGGAGAAGGAACGCAAAGATATGCCATTGTTGCACAAGAGGGTGGTGACATACAATATTATACCCACCAAGACATTATTTCGCGTGAGGATGCTATGTCAATCACATTGAATGAGAATGAGCTCAGTGAATTATTAAATACGAGACTCGGTTTATTAAATGGCGAAGCGGTATGGGAAATATCTTTTAAATCAACTAATGATACGTTATCATATTATTATATTAATGCAGCTAATGGTGAGTGGATACAAAGCATAGCTAATATTTAATTTAGGAGGATTCTATTGAGTACAATTACAATGCGCCAAGCAAGTGAATACGTTGACCAATTAGTTACAATCAATGCTTGGGTAACAAATAAACGTAGTAGTGGCAAAATTGCATTTTTACAATTAAGAGATGGTAAGGAGTATTTCCAAGGTGTCGTGTTGAAGAATGAAGTAGGCGAGGGAACTTTTGATTTAGTTAAACACCTTAACCAAGAAACAAGTGTAGAGGTTACAGGGATTGTTCAAACTGATGATCGTTCAAGTCTTGGTTATGAATTATTAGTTAAATCAATTAAAGTTATTGGAGAAAGTATAAACTATCCAATTACGCCTAAGGAACACGGTACAGATTTTCTAATGGATCATCGTCATTTATGGTTACGCTCTACAAAGCAACATGCCATAATGACTGTGAGAAATGAAATTATTCGTGCAACATATCAATTTTATAATGACCGTGGATTTATTAAGATAGATCCTCCAATTCTGACAGGAAGTTCACCGGAAGGAACTACTGAATTATTCCATACAAAATATTTTGACGAAGATGCTTTTTTATCTCAAAGTGGTCAACTGTATCTTGAAGCAGCGGCTATGGCCTTTGGTAAAGTCTTTTCATTTGGGCCGACTTTCCGTGCTGAAAAGTCGAAGACTCGTCGTCATTTAATAGAATTCTGGATGATGGAACCTGAAATGGCTAATTATAATCATGAAGAAAGCTTACAACTTCAAGAAGAATATGTCGCTTTCTTAGTTAGAAATGTGATTGATAATTGTCAATCAGCATTAAAAACATTGGAGAGAGATGTTGAGCTTCTTGAAAAATATACTATTACACCTTATCCTAGAGTGTCTTATACCGATGCCATTACTTTATTAAACGAGAATGGTTTTGATGATATTAAATGGGGAGATGACTTTGGTTCTCCACATGAAACATACATCGCAAGTAAATATGAGCAACCAATATTCATTGTGAATTATCCAAAAGATATTAAACCTTTCTATATGAAAATTAATCCTGAGGATCCTTCGACTGTTCTATGTGCGGATATGATTGCACCAGAAGGTTACGGTGAGATTATTGGTGGGTCTGAGCGTGAAAATGATTATGACAAAATGAAAACAAATATAGAGAACTTTGGTTTAGACCTAGACGCGTATCAATGGTATTTAGATCTTTCACGTTACGGTAGTGTGCCACATAGTGGATTTGGTATGGGGCTAGAACGTGCTGTAGCATGGATGTGTGGTATTGAACATATTCGAGAAACTGCTCCATTCCCAAGATTATTAAACCGTTTATATCCATAATGTTTAATAAATTATATTAGAGTTAAATATGTAAAATATTTAGCAAAACTTTAAAAAATCCGAACTTTTTACTATAGTGAAGTCACCTTGTACATCGGTCTCAACCATTGAATACTGTAAAGTATTGGCGATGTTGCATAAGAGGTATGAATGACACTTAAAAAGTTCGGTCTTTTCTATTTTAGCAAGGTAATTTAATGATGTTAGAAAGGAGGATACTATGCAAAGTTCTATATATGATTGGATGAAAAATGGATTTACAGCAATTCCAAATGTATTATTTGACCAATTCCATTCCTTAGAGTTGAGTGGAGATGAGATGGTGTTGTTGCTTTTTATGATGTCTTTAATTAATAGAAATATCCCCGTAAAAGATATTGAACAAGTAGCTAATGGATTAGGTTGGTCAAATCACGAGGTTTTTGAGGGACTTAATGCTCTGTTGAACAAAGATTTTTTAGATATTGAACTTGTGACTAATCAAGAAGGTAAGAAAGAAGACCACTATACTTTACGACCGTTGTTTGACAAATTGGATGAAATCCATTTTCAAAAAACAAGTCAAACAGTTAATGAACCAGCTTCAAATGAAAGTTTAAATGTTGTGCCACTTTTTGAGCAAGAATTTGGACGTCAATTAACCCAAATTGAGCTTGAAACTTTAGGTGATTGGGTGAATGTCTCAAAATATGATGGCGAATTAATTAAACTCGCACTAAAACAAGCAGTATTAAATCAAGCCTTAAGTTTAAAGTATATTGATAGAATCCTTTTAAACTGGGAGAAAAAAATATTAGAACAGTGAATGAAGCCCAGAGAGATATTGAACGATTTGAAAATCGTCATAGCTCAAATAAACAAATTAATAATCAAGATCAATTGCTTTCGGAGTATGACCATTTGAAGATTCCTATTAATTATTGGGATAATATTGAATAAGGAGAATAATCTATGTTATTAAATTCAGAAGAAGTCCTCGATTTAATTCATCGCATGGAAAGATTAATTCCTGATGCCAAATCAGAATTGGAATATGAAGATCCATTCCATCTGTTAATAGCAGTTATACTTAGTGCACAATCTACTGATAAGCAAGTTAATAAGATTGCTCCTGCTTTATTTGAAGCATTCCCAGATCCACTATCAATGAGTTTAGCAAGCTCAAAAGAAGTAGAACCTTATATTCAATCTTTAGGTTTGTATCGTAATAAAGCTAAATATTTAGTGTCAGCAGCACAAAAGATTGTTGCGGATTACCAAGGGGAGGTACCTCGTACAAGAAAAGAATTAATGTCTTTAGCAGGAGTAGGAAGAAAGACAGCAAATGTCGTATTATCAATTGTATTTAACACACCAGCTATTGCTGTAGATACACATGTTGAAAGAGTCTGTAAACGGTTAGGTATTGTTGAAAAAGATGCAACGCCCTTACAAATTGAAAAAACATTAATGGAAAAACTTCCTGAAGAGTATTGGAGTAAGGCCCACCAATTATTAGTTTTATTTGGCCGTTATTACTGTACATCAAGAAGTAAGGAATGTTTTGAATATTTAGAAAATGTATAAATATAATCATTAAAAATAAGAACGGTCATCGAAACTTTAAACATTTAACCCCACATTTATAAAGGTTATAGATAAAAGTTATGATGAACGTTCTTTTTTGTCATATATAAAGGCTAACGTCTTGATTTTTTTACACCAACATAAATAATTGGCGTAATGATTGTTGCAATGATTGCCTCTGGAATCCCGTTAGCTGTGACGACTCCTAACAGAATTGTCCATAATTGACTTGTGCTAGCCCCTTCAATAGCACTAATGTACTCAGTAGGCTTGAATAGACCAATTGATGTAAGTACAAGCAGAGTATTAAGTAAGGAGCCTATAAATCCTGCTAAAGCAGCTTTAGTCGTATTAGAAAGCTTATCAAGAAAGTATTTTATTAATATCCCTGTAACTAGTGGCATTAATATCCTCGGTAATACACTTACAAGAGGGGATGTAAAAATCATTCTTTCGATGGGATTACCAATAAGCCAAGCACGTACTAATGAATTTAAACCGAATATAAATCCTAAAATCACACCGTCAGAAATTCCTAACCATAAAGTTCCCAATATCACTGTAATAGGGATAATGGTCATCGCAATAGGTCCAATATTAATAAATCCAAGAAATGGAACCCAACTTTGTAAAATAATAATCGCAGTAAATAGAGAAAGAGTTACTAATCTCCTAGCATTATTATTAGAATAACTATTCATAATCATTTTCTCCTTAATATTCGTAATCAGATTATAACATATAAGGTGAATAATATTAAAAATTATTAGTTTAAATCTCCAAAGTATATACAAAAAAGAGCGAGATCTCATAATGTAGTGCCCCCAAAAAGTTAGAATTTTGGTCCAACTTTTTGGGGGCACTACATAATCTCGCTCTTTAAAATTATTACATATTGGGTTCAGATAAAGGATTATTTAGAGATTCTTGGTTCTCTAAGCTATCCTCACTGTTACCATCACTTTCATCAGTTGGCGACGTTGATTCATCATTACTATCAGATTTATCATCGCTTGATGATTCCTCTTCGGATTCTTCTTGGGATAAAGTTAGTGTAATTACTAAGGTATCAGAACTACTATTACCATCGATAATTCTTAGTCTCAATACATACTCACCCATTGATTCTGCTGGAATTTGCATTGCAGTGTTCGTACCAGTATAAATGACCGCATCATTCACTGATAATTCAAATTGCCCAGAATCAGAGGTTGGTGTCCATGATGCATTAATAACTTTATTTTCTGAATCATATTCAGCATAGAAGTTCGCTGGTGGATTGATGTATCGACCGTAAGCAAGTGATTGTTCTTTCGGTTCTTGTCCAGCTATGAACAGTTCCATTGATCGTACTTCTGCTGGTGTATAAGGACCAGGCAATAAGATAGGATCAGTATATTTTTCAATTTCAACTTCCACAACGTTAGTTGGTTTTTGCCAATCTGTTACTGGGACATCTTCCATGAGATAAGACATCATTTCTTTATAAATACGTTGAGGTATCGCTGTCTCATCTAATGTTAGATAATTACCCGGTTCAGTCATATTGTCATAACCAACCCATGTACTCATTGCATATTGTGGAGTATAACCTACATACCAGCCATCAGGAGCGGCATAGGTAGATGCATCTAAGCCAAGTTGTTCCAATTGAGCGTCGGTATAGTTTGTTGTTCCGGTTTTACCAGCGTGATAAATTCCTTCAATGTTCGAACTACTTGCAAAGACACCAGGAACGCCCTTAAGAATATCTGTAAGCATATAAGCAGTCGAATCTTTCATTGCTTGTCTTGATTCAGTTTCAAATACTTCCTCAGTTCCTGCTGAGGTAATGACTTTATTGACAGTGTATGGTTTGTTATATACCCCATAATTTGAGATTGCAGCATATGCAGCTGATAGTTGAATAGGTGTCATTTCTCCACCAATTGCATTGTGTTCTAATAATTCACGCTTATTCTCATTCAATATATTAATATCTAGCTTTTGTAGGAAAGCATAGGCATTATCAAGACCTACAGCTTGTAGCATTTTTAATGCTGGAACGTTACGAGAACCCGCTAAGGCTTCTCTAATAGTCAGGTTTCCTTCATATTCAAAGTCGTAGTTATTTAAGACGACACCATCAGAATAAGTGTAAGGCTCATCAACAACTAGTGTTCCCGTAGAGAAGTTTAGGTACTCAATGGCAGGACCATAAGCTGATAAAGGCTTCATCGTCGAACCAATGGACCTCTTTAAAGTGTTTGCACGGTTAAGTCCCATTGCCACTTCTTGTTTTCTACCGCCTATGATTGCTATAAGTTGTCCATTATCAACATCAATAATAGATGACGCTGTTTGTAATTCATCATCTGGGAATATAACAGCCTCATTGTTATTCACCGTTTGATACAACTTTTCTTGAGCTTTGTAATCCATATTAGTATAAACTTCAACACCATCTGTATAGATATTTATATTCATCTTATCTTGAACTTCTTGTGCAACGACATCTAGATAAGCATCAATAGTCAAGTCAACTTCTTGTGTCGAGCTGTCTGATAAAGGTATCAACATTGATTCTATTGAAGTGTTTAATGCTTCATCGTGTTCTTGTTGAGATATTCTTCCTTGATCAAGCATAACTTGAAGAACTAGATCTCTACGTTCTTTTGCAGATTCTGGATTTGAATATGGGTCGTAATCAGAAGGTGCTTGAGGGATCCCAGCTATTAGGGCTGCTTCAGCTAAATTAATCTCTTGAATGTCTTTACCAAAGAATTCTTTAGCAGCCGTTTTTGCTCCATAAATATTGTTAGAATAGAACAATTTATTCAGATATAGTGTCATAATTTCATCTTTAGAATATTGTTGTTCAATCTGCATGGATAGCCATGCTTCTTGCGATTTTCTTTCTAAAGTTTGATCTTGAAAATCGGTAGAGAATACGGATAATTTAATTAATTGTTGTGTAATAGTACTACCACCTTGGACAATCTCACCTGCACGTAAATTAGCTAATGCAGAACCTAATATACGAATTGGATCAACTCCGATGTGATTGTAGAATCTTGTGTCTTCAATAGCTACGACGGCTTCTTCAAGAATAGGAGGGATTTCAGAAGATTCCATAACATCTTTATTTTGCCCACCGAGCTCTTTGATGAGATTGCCAGTCCTATCGAATATTTTTGATGAGACTTGACCTTGAAGATCAGAAGCTGTTATTTCTGGAGAATTCATTGCATAGTAGCCGAACAATCCAGCTCCTCCTAGTACAATTAAAAAGAATAATGAAATCAATACAATGATTATTTTTTTAAAAATTGAACTTGTATTGAACTTCCTTTTATTAGATCTATTTCGATTATTTTTCTTATATTTTTTTCGCTCAACGCGACTTCCTGTAGCCATATATGACTTCCTTTCTACAAACTATTTACTCTTGTTTCTAAATAATTATCTAAAGCTTTGAGATAATCAATCATAGGATTGAAACTCGTAGGACATATATACCCAACTTCTTTGATATATTCATACGATATACTTTGTTTGTTATTTTCTTGTATATATTTATTTATTAGTTGATACGGAACTAAGAATATTTCATCATAAGCTGTGAATGAAATAATTAAAAAAGCAATCCCACCTTGATGGATACAAGCCATCATATGATCTCGTTGATGTTCAGGTAAATTTGAAAGTGGAAAACTTGTTTTATTACGTGTTTCTTTAGCTTCAAAGTCAACATAAAAACCCTTATATACACCATTATAATCAGTAGTAGAAGCGTGTCTATAGTATGCTTCAGTGATTTTAGCAGCACTTCTTTTCGGGTAATCAACTTTTACGACTTGAATAGGTGTTGGTTTTTTATGAATAATTCCAAGGCCATGAGCTAAATAATACTGATTACTATTATTTAAACGTTCTTCAAGTGACATACCACGGCTACCATAGGTAATCGTTTTTTTAGTCGTTTTTTTCTGAAAATCCTTGCGAGGCCCATGTCCTAAGGGATATTTAACCATATTTCCCCTCCTTATTACTATCCTTCATTATAACTAATAATTTTCCTGGATAATAGTTAAATCAATAAAAACCTTAATAATGTACAAAAATAAGTATTAAAACTCAGTGTTATAAATTTTATCATATTTAAATAAAAATAATATGAAGAAACTGTGACTAACCATAATATTTAGATTGTATAAAGCTATTTTTAAAGAAAGTCTGCTACATTACTGTTTACAAACCAATTAATATCAGTTAAAATACATAGGTATGTAAAACAAGAAGTGTTGGAGGGTTAATTTAATGACTACAAATTTTGAAAAAACTAATGGTAATGAAGGAACATTAACTTTTGAGATTCCTGAAAAAGAAGTTAAGAAAGCTTTGGATGCAGCATTTAAGAAAGTACAAAAAACTGTTACGGTACCTGGATTCCGTAAAGGAAAAGTTCCACGCCAAATCTTTAACAATGTATATGGTGAAGAAGCTTTATATGATGAAGCTTTAAATGCAGTATTACCAACTGCATTTGAGAACGCAGTTAAAGAAGCGAATATTGATGTAGTAGGTCAACCACAATTCGATATCGAAACAATTGGCAAAAATGAACCTTGGGTTATGAAAGCTGAAGTGACATTAAAACCTGAAGTTGTCCTTGGTGAATATAAAGGATTAACAATTGAAAAACAAGAAACAGAAGTTTCTGACGAGGAAGTTCAAAATGAAATCAAATCACAACAAGAAAGATTAGCTGAATTAGTAGTTAAAGAATCAGCTGCAGAGAATGGTGACACAGTTGTAATTGATTATGAAGGTTTTGTGGGTGAAGAAGCTTTTGAAGGCGGAAAAGCTGAAAACTCTTCATTAAAACTAGGTTCAGATTCATTCATTCCAGGATTTGAAGACCAATTAATTGGAGCATCTGCGGGTGACGATGTAGAAGTTAATGTTACATTCCCTGAAGATTACCAAGCAGAAGATTTGGCTGGTAAAGATGCAGTATTCAAAGTAAAAGTACACGAAGTTAAAGCTACAGAATTACCTGAGTTAGATGATGAGTTTGCAAAAGATGTTGATGATGAAGTTGAAACTTTTGCAGAGTACGAGAATAAAGTTCGTGTTCGTTTAGAAGAAGAAAAACAACAAACAGCGAAAGATTTACGTGAGGATAGTGCTTTACGTCTTGCTGTAGAGAACGCTGAAGTTGAAGGCGGAATTCCTTGGGCAATGACTCATGAAGAAATTCACCGTCAAATGGATTACTTCTTAAATAACTTAAGCCGTCAAGGAATCCAACCAGAAATGTACTACCAAATTACAGGTACAACTGAGAAAGATTTACATGATCAGTTCGAAGAAGAAGCTGAATTACGTACAAAAACTAATTTAGTTTTAGAAGCAATTGTTAAAGCAGAAAACATAGAAGTAACAGAAGCTGAGCAAGAAGAAGAAATTAACACACTGGCAGAACAATATGGTATGGAAGCAGACCAAGTTCGTGGTTTCGTTACAACTGATATGCTTGATTCAGACATCAAGATGAAGAAAGCAATGAGCATTATTGTTGACACAGCCGTAGAAGAATAAGATAATTAAGGTTGTAGATTAATATATATAGAGGGATAGCAAAAGTCACTAGATTGTATGTTGGGACTAGATTGCGTCCCTCTTTTGACGTAAAACTTAATATTAAGGAGGATAATAATTGGCAAATAAATCAAAAGAAACGACAAACTTTTATTGTTCTTTTTGTGGTAAATCACAAGAGGAAGTGAATAAAATAGTAGCAGGACCTGATGTATATATTTGTGATGAGTGTGTGGAATTATGCAAAAGCATTATAGATGAAGAATTGAAAAATGAAAAGATTCCTGAACCTGTCAAAATGCTAATACCAAGTGAAATTAAAAGAGTATTAGATGAATACGTGATTGGTCAAGATGCTGCTAAAAAGGCATTATCCGTTGCTGTTTATAATCATTACAAGAGAATTAACCAAAAAATATCATCGGATGATGAAATAGAATTACAGAAGAGTAATATTGCGTTAATCGGACCAACTGGTTCAGGTAAAACTTTCTTAGCACAAACAATGGCTAAGACTTTAAATGTCCCATTTGCGATAGCAGATGCTACGACATTAACCGAAGCAGGTTATGTGGGTGAGGATGTTGAAAATGTATTACTTAAATTAGTTCAAGCTGCTGACTACAATATTGAACGGGCTGAACAAGGTATCATTTACATTGATGAGATTGATAAGATATCTCGTAAAAGTGAAAATGTTTCAATTACACGAGATGTTAGTGGTGAAGGGGTACAACAAGCTCTTCTAAAAATACTTGAAGGAACAGAAGCAAATATCCCACCAAAAGGTGGAAGAAAACATCCAAACCAAGAATTCTTGAAACTCGACACAAGAAATATTCTATTCATTGTAGGGGGAGCATTTGACGGTATTGAGAATATTGTTAAAGAAAGGCTTGGAAGCAAAGTAATCGGCTTTGGTAAATCATCTGGTAAACTTGATGAATCGAAAAGTATCATGCAACAAGTGACATCTGAAGATTTACTAAAATTTGGTTTAATACCAGAATTTATTGGTCGAATTCCAATTACAGCAGCCTTAGAAAAACTTACTGAAGATGATTTAGTGGCAATTCTAACAGAACCAAAAAATGCTTTAGTAAAGCAATACAAAAAACAATTAGACATGGATAATGTTGAACTTGAATTTGAAGAAGATGCTTTACGTGCTATTGCTAGAGAAGCATTGGAACGTGGAACTGGAGCTCGTGGTTTAAGATCTATCATTGAAAACGTCATGTTAGAAATAATGTACGAAGTCCCTAGTCGTAAAGATATTGCTAAGATTATCATTACAAAAGAAAATGTAGAAGGGATACATCAACCCAAATACTATTCAATCGATAATCAAAAGATATCATAAGTGAGGTACAGAATGAAACTAAAGAATCCAAGGCTTGAAGTAACGGCCGTTAATAAAAATCAATACCCACCTATGGATATTTCTGAAATTGCTTTAGCTGGAAGATCTAATGTTGGAAAATCATCTTTCATTAACACCTTGATTGAAAGAAAGGGTTTAGCTAGAACATCCGGACAGCCCGGAAAAACCCAAACTTTAAATTTTTATAATATGGATGATAAGTTTCGATTTGTTGATGTGCCTGGTTATGGGTATGCAAAAGTCTCGAAAAAAGATCGAGAACGCTGGGCACACATGATTACTGAATACCTAACAAATAGAGATAATCTTATTACTTTATTATTATTGATGGATTTCCGACATGATCCAACTGAACAAGATAAAGAAATGAAAAGATTTGCTGAAGAATTAGATATTCCTTACGCTATTGTGTTAACTAAAGTTGATAAAGTTAAAAAAAGTCAATGGAACAAACATACAGCTGCTTTTGTTAAACAATTAGATTTACCAAGTAGTGATGCTTTATTCCTTTTTTCTTCCGAAACTGGTGAAGGTAGAGATGAAATTTGGGATGTTATATTAAGTCAACTCGATTAGCATAATGAGGAGAAGCAAATGATCACAAAGTTAAAAAACGATTCGACCAAGCAGAGTGGAGTTGGATTTTTCAAGATTGGGCGAATTCAGCGTATTCACTAATGATTACTACGGCAATATTCCCGATTTTCTATAAGGCCGTTGCCACGGAAGCAAACCTTAGTGGTGCCGATTCTACTGCCTACCTTGGGTATACAAATGCCATTGCAACGGGATTAACAGCTTTTTTGGCTCCGTTTTTTGGCACAAGTGCCGATTATAAAGGAGTTCGCAAACCATTATTTACTATTTCTACACTATTAGGAATCGGATCAGTTTTAGCCATGGTATTTCTTGGATCTGATAGTTGGTTATTACTATTAGTCATCTATGGATTATCATCATTCGGCTTCCACGTAGCAAATATTTTTTATGATAGCTCAATAATGGATGTAACAACTTTGGATAGGCTTGACTTAGTTAGTTCAACAGGCTTTGGCTTTGGGTATATCGGTAGTGTCTTTCCTTTTCTAATTTTTATGATATTCCAATTAACTGGATTTTTTTCGGCGAGTGTTACAGTGAATTTTGGCTTCATTCTGACTGCTGCTTGGTGGTTCTTCTTCACCATTCCGTATTGGAAATTTCCATCAAGTAGACTATTTAGAGAAACCAAATGGTATCATCAAAACAACATGGAATTCTTTACGAGCAACCTTATGTGAAATAAAAAACTATCCGCACATTTATATATTTCTTATAGCTTACTTTTTCTATATTGATGGCGTTGGAACAATTATTGCAATGGCAACTTCTGTTGGGACAGATTTAGGTCTGTCTGCTAACGAATTAATCATTATGCTTCTTATCGTACAGATTGTTGCTTTTCCATGTTCAATTATCTACGGATATTTAGCTAAGAAGTTTAATGCAAGAACTATGTTATTTTTAGGTGTTTTTACTTATATTATAATATGTGTTTTTGGTCTTGGATTAGAGACCTTTGGTGATTTTATGATTTTAGCTATATTAGTAGGTACTGCACAAGGTGGTATACAAGGTTTGAGTCGTTCATATTTTGGTCAAATCATACCATCTTCAAAAAGTAATCAATTTTTTGGTTTTTATAATATTTTCGGTAAATTCTCATCAATTCTAGGGACAACAATTTTAGGTATTGTAGCTCAAGCAACAGGGGATTCATTGAAGGGGTTATTTGCTTTAATAGTACAATTTATAATTGGAGCTATCTTATTGTATCTATCAAACCCTAATAAAATTTACAATCAATCTAATTAACACAATGAGGTGATTTTCAAATGAGTTATATTCCAGAGGAAGTCATCAATGAAGTAAAAGCTAATATAGATATTGTGGAATTAATCAGTCAATATGTCAGCCTAAATAAACGAGGGACAAATTTTATTGCATCGTGTCCCTTTCATGAGGACCGAAACCCATCTTTTTCTGTGTCACAATCAAAACAAATTTATAAATGTTTCAGTTGTGGAAGAGGAGGTAATGTTTTTGGTTTCTTACAAGAGATTGAAGGTATAAGCTTTCCAGAAGCAGTTAGTAAAGCTGCTGAGTTCGCGAATATTACAATTGATTCTCAATATATAAATACAGATCATCAACATTCAAAACAAGAAAACATACTTTATGATATTCATAACAAAGTAGGAGACTTCTATCACTATTACCTTTTAAATACAAAGAATGGTGAAGAAGCTTTTCAATATTTGTCAAATCGAGAAATCTCAAAAGATAATATGTTAGAATTTCAATTAGGTCTATCTCCATCCAATTCAAAATTAGTTATTGAATATCTTCTTAAAGAAGGATATAGTTCAGAGTCTTTACTGAAATCTGGTATTTTTTATCAAAATGACCAAGGTGATTTTATTGATCGTTTTAGGGAGAGAATTATCATTCCACTTCGAAACGCAAGGGGGCAAATCGTTGCTTTCTCAGGTCGAGTATTTGGAGAAAATTCTGATAACACGGCAAAATACTTAAATTCTCCGGAAACTAGTATATTTAAAAAAGGTAACATGTTATTTAATTTAGATAAAGCACGTCTGCCTATTCGTAATAAAAATCAAGTGCTCGTTGCCGAAGGTTTTATGGACGTTATTAGTTTATCTGTTGCTGGATTTGAGAATGCTGTTGCCTCAATGGGGACAAGCTTAACAACAGACCATTTAAATCAATTGGCAAAAATGACAAATTCTATAGTGCTAGCTTTTGATGGTGATAGTGCCGGTCAGAAAGCGACAAGTCGTGCATTTGAACAGGCAGTCCATGTTAATAAGAATATCGATATTAAAGCTTTACAAATCCCTAATCAGTTAGATCCAGATGACTGGATTAAACAAAAAGGTAAAGAAAGTTTTCAACAGTTAATTAATCAAAGTATTTCCCAATTTGAATTTAATCGTGATTTTTACAAAAATGATTATAATTTAAATAATGAGTATGAATTGGCACAATATATTGAAAAAATTATTGAGTTAATAAGTCAAATTAAATCTCCGATTGAACAACAACTTAGAATTCAAGATTTAGTACAAGAATATAATTTATCTGAATCACTAATATCTGAACAAGTTAATCGACAAAGGAATCTCGAACGACACCAATATTCAACACAGTCTACTTCAAATAATCAAAATGATGAATATTTATTCATAGCCGATGATTGGACAAATGGATTAGCTAATCAAGGTAATTATAATGATTCGATTACTATTATCTCTAAACGTGCTTATAATAGTGAGAAACAAATTATTTTTAATTTAATTTATTATGATGAAGCATGGAAATACTTAGAATCATTAGACAATATTCCGGTCTTTTTCCATGACTATGCTAGTAAAGCTTATTTTGCGCTAGAACGTTACTACTATGAAGGTAATAGTTTGCCCTTAACTGGAATAATTAATGTAATTGATGATACGCAAGTAAATGGATTTTTAACCTCATTAATGTGGGAGCAAGAAATTTTTGAATTTTCTACTCAAGTATTAAAAGACTGTTTTAATGTTATTGATCAAGAATTTATACAGCAAGAAATTAACGAACTTAGAAAAAAAGTGATACAATATCGAAAACAACAGGATTATTCAAAATTAAATGAAGTAATGATTAGGATTATGAACCTAACACGTCAAATAAAAGCAATATAGGAGGCTGTTCTGATGGTAGAAAAAGACAATCAACTTAAATTAACAGTTGAAGAAGCTACAAAACAATTGATCAGTGAAAAAACAACCCTAGGTCAAATTCACTATGATGAATTAACTAAAACAATTGCCAGTCCATATGAATTAAATGCAGACGAAATTGATACATTAATTCAAACAGTAGAAGACAGTGGAATCTCGGTTGTTGGAGACGATGGTGGTCCAACAAAACAACAAATGGTACGTGCGGAAGAAGCAGATAAATCTACGACAGCATCATCAGCAGCTGTATCAAAAATAAAAGTAAGTGATCCAGTTCGTATGTATTTAAAAGAAATTGGACGAGTTGAATTACTTACAGCAGATGAGGAAGTATCTATAGCTAAACGTATTGAAGCAGGCGATGAATTAGCAAAACAAGAATTAGCAGAAGCAAACTTACGTCTAGTTGTCTCAATTGCAAAACGTTACGTAGGTCGTGGAATGTCATTCTTGGATCTTATTCAAGAAGGTAACATGGGGTTGATGAAAGCAGTAGAAAAATTCGACTACCATAAAGGTTTCAAATTCTCAACTTATGCAACATGGTGGATTCGTCAAGCGATAACAAGAGCTATTGCAGACCAAGCTAGAACGATCCGTATTCCAGTTCATATGGTTGAAACGATTAATAAATTAGTAAGAGTTCAACGTACTTTATTACAAGATTTAGGTCGCGAACCTACACCGGAAGAAATCGGTGCTGAGATGGATCTTCCTACAGAAAAAGTTCGTGAAATCTTAAAGATTGCCCAAGAACCTGTTTCTTTAGAAACACCAATTGGAGAAGAAGATGATTCACACTTAGGTGATTTTATCGAAGATGAAGGTGCAATGAGTCCTGAAGCCTTTACGTCAAGCTCACTCTTACGTGAACAGTTAGAGGATGTTCTTGATACATTGACTGATCGGGAAGAAAATGTATTAAGATTACGCTTTGGATTAGACGATGGTAACATTCGTACATTAGAACAAGTTGGAAAAGTATTTGGTGTGACTCGTGAACGTATTCGCCAAATTGAAGCGAAAGCCTTGCGTAAATTACGCCACCCAAGTCGCTCCAAACAATTAAAAGACTTCTTAGAATAGTTATTAAACCGTAACAAACAATGTTTGTTACGGTTTTTTTGTCGGAATTAATCTCATTACAATGATTATATATTGAATTAAAGCATTAAAATATTATTAGAAATATAAATATGTATTTGAATAGTTTATAAATAATATTTTCAGTAAAAAAGTAATATATTTTTTTACTGAACATTATGTAAGTTAATATAACATAAAAATAAAAATATATTTTATATAATAATTTATTTTATTGAATTTTCGAATAAGATTAATAAGTTAATGTGCGAAAAGCTAGCCTTATGCTTTTTATCAGCATTCAATCACAGCACTTTAAATGTTATATAACATGACATTAAAAGTGATAAAAATGACTGTTTAGTGAGTGACTATTTGTATTAAATTAATAATAACATTAAATAAAGTTTAAAATATTGCTAGTTATTATGAATAAAGTATGATAATATTCTAATCAAGAAATAATTTTATTTGAAAGGACGTGAACGGATGATTCAAATGGAATCGGTCAATAAATATTTTGGCGATCACCATGTATTAAAAGATATAAACCTTCACATAAAAGAAGGTGAAAAAGTTGTAATCATTGGGCCTTCAGGGTCCGGTAAAAGTACATTAATCCGATGCATGAATAGACTAGAAGAAATTACAGATGGAGAACTTACTGTTAATGGGTTGGATATAAGCAATAGTGACAAGTATGTCCAGAAAATTCGTGAAAAAGTTGCGATGGTTTTTCAAAACTTTAATCTCTATTCACATAAGACAATTCTGGAGAATGTGACCTTAGCTCCAATAAAAGTATTAAAAGTGGATAAAACAACTGCAGAAAAGACTGGTCTAGAATACTTAAGAAGAGTAGGATTGGAAGCAAAAGCAAATCAATACCCCGCACAATTATCAGGTGGGCAGCAACAACGTGTAGCTATTGCTAGAGCTTTAAATATGCACCCTGAAGTTATCTTATTTGATGAACCCACATCTGCTCTCGATCCAGAAATGATCCAAGAAGTATTGGATGTAATGACTGACTTGTCTGATAGTAATATTACAATGGTTGTAGTAACACATGAAATGGGGTTTGCACGTTCAGTAGCAGATCGAATTATCTTTATGGATGATGGTAGAATTATTGAATCTGGAATCCCAGAAACATTTTTTGCCAATACTCAAAATAAACGAGCTCAAGATTTTTTAAGTAAGATTATTCAACATGTTTGATATTTGAAGGTACACTTTGTAAATCAAATAGGAACTAATTTTATTATAAGGAGAATACATTATGAAAAAATGGAAAAAATTATTAACTACGGTATTATTCGCAACAACGTCACTTGGAATCTTCACTCCGCTTAGAGCTTCAGCTCAAGATGAATTACCAGAGCAAGTACAAGCAATAAAAGATGCAGGGATATTCAAAGTTGGTATTAAAGAAGATGTACCACATTTTGGTTTTTTAAATCCTGATACGAACGAGCATGAAGGGTTTGAAATTGCTTTAGCTAAATTAATTGCAGAAGAGATAACAGGTAGTGCTAATAATATAGAATTTACAGGAGTAACACCGAAAACTCGTGGACCATTATTAGATAATGGAGAAGTGGATGTAGTTATTGCAACTTTCACCATCACTGATGAAAGAAAAGAAACATATAATTTTACAGAACCATACTATATTGATGAAGTAGGATTCTTAGTTCGCAATGAAGATAATATAACTGATTTTGCTGGCCTAGAAGGCAAAACTATTGGTGTGCCTCAATCTGCTACTACTAAAGATTTAGTGCAAACAGAAGCAGATGCACAAGGGGTTACAGTGAAATTTAGCGAATTAGCAACTTATCCAGAATTAAAAACAGCTCTAACATCTAAAAGAATTGACGCAATGTCAGTAGATAAATCGATTTTAGCAGGATATGTGGATGAAAATTCATCTATCTTGAATATTGGTTTTTCTCCACAATCTTATGGCGTGGCTTCTAAAAAGTCTAATACAGAATTGCATGATTATATCAATGATTTAATAGTTGGTTGGTTAGAAGATGGAACGATTGATCAGCTATTAGAAGATAATGGATTAGAGCCAACGGGTGATACTAGCGCAGAATAAGCTAGTAGGTTATAGATGTCACTAGACATATATTTTCCGAAGTTGTGTGAGATGCAGCAATGCGTGTCACACAACTTTCACGTTTTTAATACTTTTTCTTAAGGAGGATAAAATGAATTTATTAACAAGTATCTCCTGGTTAGAAGAGGGGCCTTTTGCATTATATCGTTGGGGTGACTTAGTTGGTGATATCGATATATTTATTGATGGTCTAATTTATACATTAGGACTGTCATTAGCTGGTTTACTTTTCGCCTTTGTATTAGGTACAATTATAGGGATTGTCTCTTCATCTAGAAGTAGAGTACTCACCCTCTTGACACGTATTTATGTTGAGTTTTTTCAAAATACGCCACTATTAATACAAATATTTTTTGTTTATTATGGTTTACCTCTAGTTGGAATTGTCATAGATACTTATGTCATTGGTATTATTTGTATTGGTTTATATCATGCAGCATATATCGCTGAAGTGATTCGTTCAGGGATTGGTTCTATTCCCAAAGGACAAATGGAAGCCTCACTTTCTCAAGGATTTTCATATTGGGAAGCTATGTGGTATATCATTCTGCCTCAAGCAATGAGAGTCATGTTACCATCATTAACTAATCAAGTAGTCAATCTAATTAAGAATACATCTGCTATTGCAGTAATATCTGGAACAGATATAATGTTTGTGGCAAATACTTGGTCTTCGATGAATTTGCATTATGTTCCAGCTTTTGCCTTTGTAGCTTTCCTGTATTTTGTTTTATGTTTCCCATTAACCCAACTTTCGGCTTGGTTAGAGGGAAAAAATAAAAAGCTTATTAAGGAAAGTGGGGAATTAGAATGACTGTTATGGAACAAATAAATGAAGTTTTTACATTAAACAATATGTTATTCCTATTTGATGGGATGAAGCTTACGTTATTTATATCTGCTGTCTCAATTATATTAAGTACTGTTTTTGGTACGATTCTAGCTATTTTAAGAAATCGTGAGAAGGGGCTTCTAAAATGGTTAGCAACGATTTATATTGAAATTGTTAGGAACGTTCCTAATATCCTCTGGATTTTTGTTATATTTTTAATCTTTAAACTTAAGTCAGTAGATGCTGGTATTGCGAGTTTCACAATTTTTACAACTGCGGCTTTAGCGGAGATAATACGTGGTGGATTGAAGAGTGTTGATAAAGGAGAAATTGAAGCAGCTGCATCTCAAGGTTTAGTAAGTAGTCAAATTATGTGGCATATTATATTACCACAAGCTTATAGAAACATGTTGCCGGCTATACTGTCGCAATTTGTGACAGTAATAAAAGATACGAGTTTTCTTTGGTCAGTGCTAGCTTTACAAGAGTTACTAGGAAAAGCCAATATATTAATGGGACGTTATTCAACGACAACCCAGGTTTTCATTCTTTATGCCTTATTAGCGACCATCTACTTTATCATCAACTTCTCAATATCTATGTACGCTAGACGGATGCAAAAGCGGTGGAATCAATCGAGATAATAGGATACAAATTGTCGGTCTTTAAAATTAGTTTTTTAACTAATTTTAAAGACCGATTTATATTTTTGTGATATGGATGACATTCTACTCCTTGTCATGATAAAATTAAACTATTAACGAAATTTAACGAGGTAAAAAATGAATTCAAATAAATTATCAAAACGTTTAGAAGCAGTTGCGGAATTTACAATTAATTATGGAAAGCAACCTATCCGTTTGGCCGATATAGGCAGTGATCACGCATACTTGCCATGCAATCTAGTATTAAATCAGCATATTGAATATGCCATTGCAGGTGAAGTAGTTAGCGGTCCTTATGAATCTGCAAAAAAAGAAGTAAGTACTCAAATGCTTGCAGATAAAATAGATGTTCGTTTTGGCGATGGTTTAAATGTAGTAAATCTTAATGACTTAATCAATGTTGTTACTATTTGTGGTATGGGGGGGATACTTATTCGTGACATATTAGATGCAGGACATCAACGAATCACATCAAATCATCTTCTAGTTCTTCAACCTAATATGGCGGAATATCAGTTGAGAAATTGGTTAAATGATAATAATTACTATATTATTGATGAATCCATTATTACTGAGCATAAACATCATTATGAAATTATCGTCGCTCAGCATGAACCAAATAAACCTAAACAAAACTTAACAGATTTAGAATTATTTTTTGGGCCGGTAAATCTGAACCAAAAAACAAAGGCTTTTCAAGCTAAGTGGGAACAAGAATTAGAAAGTAGACAAAGGATTGCCGATTCTATTAAACTTGCTTCAACTGATAAGAGTGATAAACTTGAAGAAATAGAGAAAATCATAAAACAGATTAAGGAGATATTATAATTGAAAACAATTAATTTTTCTGATCTAATCGTTGAACTAAATCAACTTTATCCGCCTCATTTAGCTGAAGAATGGGATCAAGTAGGTGTTCATTTTGGTAATTGGGAGAGTCCTACACAAAAAATTATGACCTCTTTAGATATTAGACCTGCAGTGATTAATGAAGCAATTCAAAAAAATATTGATACAATTATAGTTCATCATCCACCTATTTTTAAACCTATTGCACGATTTGATTATTCTACCGCTGATTTAGTAATGTATAGTCAGATTATTAAACACGATATAAATATATTTGCTATGCATACGAATCTTGATAAAGCGCAAAATGGTATGAATGATTGGTTAGCTCAAGCACTTGAACTTAATCATATTGAGGAGCTTCATAAATCAGTAGATGGTTTAACTGGATTAGGAAGAATTGGTGAATTAGACCAGCCTCTAGGGAAAAAAGACGTATTACAATACATCAAAGAGCAATTAAATGCCCCACATCTTAAGATTATTGAAAAACAAGATAAAGAATCTTACCAACGTATTGCCATCGTTGGCGGAGCTTCTTTTGAATCCATAGATTGGGCGATAGATAAACAAGCTGATGTGTTCATTACAGGAGATATTACATATCATAAAGGACACGACGCATACGAACAAAATATTTTGACAGTTGATGCTGGTCACTATATTGAACAAGTTTTTAAACATAAAATGAAACAAATATTAGATGAATTAGCTCAAGAACAAGAATGGGCAGTTGAAATCATTGAAAGTGAAATAAATACTAATCCATACACATACGTATAAGAAGGGTGATATTGATGAATTTATTTATAAAAACGAAAGAACGATTAATTCGTTATGCAAAGATTGATACAAGGTCGGATGTAGAAAGTACGACAATTCCATCAACGGCAAAGCAGTTTGATTTATTAAACTTATTAGTTGAAGAACTGAAAGAGATAGGTATGACTGATGTCCAGCTTAATCCAGACAATGCTTTTGTTACAGCAACTTTAGCTGCTAATACGGATGAAACTCTGCCATCGATTGGATTTATAGCCCATGTTGATACGGCTGATTTTAATTCTGAGAATGTATCACCACAAATTGTAGAAAATTATGACGGGGCGTCAATCACATTGAATGCTGAAAAAAACATTTCCATGGATCCAGTAGAATTTCCTAATTTGATGCGCTATATAGGAGAGACATTGATCACAACAGATGGTACTACCTTATTAGGTGCAGATGATAAGGCAGGGATTGCTGAAATTATGACTGCTGTAGAATACTTGATTCAACATCCGGAAATAAAACACGGGAAAGTTCGTGTAGCCTTTGGTCCTGATGAGGAAATTGGTCGAGGGGCTGACCATTTTGATGCTCAAGGATTCGATGTAGATTTTGCTTATACGATGGATGGTGGACCTGAAGGGGAGTTAGAATATGAAAGCTTTAATGCCGCAGGTGTTAACTTAAAGATAACAGGAAAAAATATTCACCCAGGTACTGCAAAAAATAAAATGATTAATGCGATTACAATTATGAATGATTTCATTCAAAAATTACCAGCAGATGAAGCACCCGAATATACTGAAGGGCGTGAAGGATTCTATCATGTTTCTGATGTAGAAGGTACCGTTGACTTCGCAAAATTAAGTATGATAATTCGTGATCATGATCGAGATGAATTCAGTCGACGTAAAATATTTGTAAGAAATATCGTAGAAGAAATAAATGAATCATATCAAATTCCACCAATTGAAATGGATATGTTTGACCAATATTATAATATGGGAGAAATTATTGAAAAAGATATGACTCCAGTTAATCTAGCTCAAAAGGCTATGGAGGAATTAAATATCCAGCCAATAATTAAACCTATACGAGGCGGTACAGATGGCTCAAAAATTAGTTTTATGGGAATTCCAACACCTAATATCTTTGCAGGTGGAGAAAACATGCATGGTCGTTATGAATTTGTTTCAGTAGAAACGATGGTCAAAGCGACTGAAGTTATTATTAAAATAATTGAATTAAATGCAAAATAAGAATATATTAATAATTTTTCAATCAAAAGATTCAATATATTTAATGTTTTTTATTTGAAAAATTTACAGAATGAAGAAAACGGAAAATTTACTCGACAAGTAAACTTTCCGTTTTTAAAAATATTATATTCTTGAATTTTCAAGAAAGGAGCTTTAGATGGGCTTACAAATTATTACTGCCGACTTATCTATTAATAACAAAAGTAGAATAATTAATCATTTAATAAGTTTGATGAAAAAAATCCCAGGGCGATTATTTATTATATTGTCCCAGACCATTTAAAATTCGATATGGAAAAGTTTGTACTTGAGGAAATTCAAAAGAGAAATGGTGTCCGACAAGCTGCTATGGTGAATTTACAAGTTGTCAGTTTTTCACGTTTATCTTGGTATATGATTCAACCCCAAAAAGCGGACCAGTTATCTATCTCAGAAGTTGGGTTATCAATGCTAATCAAGCAAATATTAACTGAAAAGGCTGATGAATTAATAGTCTTTAAATCACAAATAAATCACCAGGGCTTTATAGACAAACTTTTGACCTTATTCAATGAGTTAATTGAAGGTAATATTCAACCGGAAGATTTAATCAGCTACTTAGATACTATTGACATCGATAATGTGAACGGACAAGGAATTCCGAATCTAGACAAACAAAAAAATTATGAATTGTCTTGTCTTTATCAAACTTTTATTGAATATATTGAAAGGTATAATATCACTCAATATGCTACATTAACTCAATTAGAAAGTTATTTAGGTCAGGGAGGGAAGTTAGATGATCATTATATGGTGATAGACCATTATCATTATTTCAATGCACAACAAATGAGCCTGATTCTTACATTGGCTAATAAAGTTAATACACTATATATTAACTTACCTTTATCACATAGCGATGCTATCGGTCAAAAAGCTCAACCACTCCTCGATTCTGTACGTTATACATATAATCAAATTAAAAACTTAGCAAACTATCGGCAAATACCATTATTACCTGATTGGGATATTACAATAGGTGATCTTGATATTCACCCAGACCTTTTAGAGACTGCACGGTTATTTAAGGATATCCAGGAAATTGGGATGACAGTTAGTCAACATAAAGTAAATCATTTAAGCCCACCTATCGAGATATGGCAGACGGATACAATTCAGACAGAGTTAAGACATGTAAGTAATCAGATCAATTATTTAATTAACGAAAAAGATTATCGTTATCAAGACATTATTGTGATGACTCGAGATATAAACCGTTATGAATCTATTATTGGTCCTTATTTTGAAGCTAATAATATTCCGGTTTTTGTTGATAATTTAGCAAAAATGCTTGATCATCCTTTTGTTATTTTACTTAAGAGTTTAATGAATCTGAAATTATATAATTTTAAATATGATGATATTATGATTGTTCTCAAGTCAAACTTAATTCTCCCAGATTTTATTAAAGAATTTTCAATATCATCTCCACATCAAGAAAAACGGCAACAAATTAATTATTTTGAAAATATTGTTTTAGCCAATGGTTATTTTGGATATCGTTTTAATTCGATGGATTTTACTTGGCATTTTGACAATGAAGATTCAACATATCAAAGTGTTTTAGATGAAATTCCAGAGCAAACTTTTAGTGAACTCGCTAATAATTGGCGAACATGGTTGCATTCTAAAACAGATCAAGCCTTTAAAGCTTGGAATAAGCCTATGACAGGTAAACAAGCCTCTACTTGGCTTTACCGTTTAATTGATGATTTAGGAATAAAAGAAGAATTTATCCTTTCAAGGGACCATGCAATTGAATCTGGAAATATTGAAAAATCTCGAAGAGATGAGCAAGTTTGGCAAGTATTTGTTAATTTGCTAGAAGAATTTCACACAATTTATCAAGACAAAATAATTGACTTTAATTTTTTCACTGAATTAATGATTGTCGGACTGACAAATTCAACTTATCATATTATTCCAACTACTTTAGACCAGGTAACATTTACAAGTATTGAATCTCCTCAAGTCGGTCCATATAAGGTTGCTTTTGTAATAGGGATGGATGAAAAATCATTACCTTCTATTCATCAAGAAAGCTCTTTACTTGACCAAGGTACAAGAGAAAGTCTGCGCAATTCTTTACTTGCGCATCAATACTTAATGCAACTTAATGAGCAACAGTATAGTCAAGAATTATTATTAACTTATCAGTTATTGCTTAGAGCGACAGATGCTATGTACATTAGTTTTTCCACAAGTGTTAACAACGTAAGTGTTCGAATGAGTCCTTATATTCACCAATTGGTATCATTACTCAAATTACCCGTTTATAATTTCACACATAATCTAACAGATGACTTACTCACTCTACACGCAAGTACTTTTGGAAGTTATGTAATGGAACAAAATTTAGTTCTCCAACTTATTCATCAAATTCATAAAACAGATTTACCGTTGAATAACACTCAAAAACAAGTTTTATTAGCTATGAGAGATTATAATCATTCCGTAACCCATCCATACCAGTCATTGAGTTTCTTAATTGAAGCTGTCACTGATTTTGGACAATTACCAAAACAAATATCTCCAGCTATTGCCCTGAAATTATTCGGTAAGGATATGAACGTATCGGTTTCAAAAATTGAGCAATATTATCAAGATCCGTTCAGTCATTTTTTAATTCATGGGCTAAAATTGCAAGAACGAAAATTATTTGAACTTGATTATGCACGTTCTGGTGATTACTTCCATGATTTTCTGGATCAATTCACTCGACAACTTATTAATAATAATTTAAGCATAAAAGATATGTCGGATGAAGACATTGTTAACTATTTTAATAAGGTGAACCAAGAAATTACCCAAGATAATCGCTTTAACATAATGACGAGTCATGCAAAATTCAATGCGATAAAAAGACAAATGGATGTAAGATTAATGAATTTCATAAAATTCACACAAGCACAATTACAACGAACACGAATGGCGACAAAGCAATCTGAAGCTATTTTTGGAATTAATCCAAGCCGAGATATGTTAAATGGCTTCGTTTATCCATTGAAAAGTGGTGGTAAGTTAAATATAAGTGGTAAAATCGACCGCATTGATATCGCTCAAACTAACAAGGCTTCCTTCTTACAAATTATAGATTATAAATCAGGTAAAAAAGATTTTGATATAATTGACACTTATTATGGACTGGATTTACAAGTATTAACATATTTAAGTGTTGCATTGAATAACTATCCGAACAGTTTAGCATTTGGAGCTTTTTACCAACCATTATTACATTCATATTTGGATATAGCGGATAAGCAATTGATTCAAAAATCTCATTTAAATAATCTGGATGTAATGAGCCAAGATCAATTAGAAAACAATCGTTTGAAAGGCTTCGTAAGCCTTCCTGAAGAAGATTTGCTTATTGTAGATGGAAGTATTGAAGAAACAAATAAAAGCTTAATTTATCCAGTGACTCTTAAAAAAGATGGTAACTATATGGCAAGTAGTAAAGTTTTTACACAAAATGAATTAGATACCCTTTTAAATTATGTCCATTTAAAATTTAAACAGGCAGCCGATGAAATTCAATCTGGAAATATCGAATTAAATCCATTTAAAGAGAATCAGTTTACAACATCTCTTCAAACTAATTACCGTGTAATTAGTGGTTTTGATGCAACTGAAAATTATCAAGCATACAGGGCGAAGTCGATTAATAAGAAAAAGGTCATCGAACAAATGAAACTGGATTTGGAAGAAGGAAGTGATTTAGATAATGAAGAAGACATTTAGTATTGAGCCTAAACCAGCCAATTCATCATTTAACGATGAACAATGGCAGGCAATACAGCAAAAAGGGAACAATATTTTAATATCTGCTTCGGCTGGATCAGGTAAAACGACGGTATTAATCGAACGAATATATAATCATATTATTCAAGAATTCGCAGAAATCAATGAATTATTAGTTGTGACTTTTACCGAAGCAGCAGCCAATGAGATGAAAGAGAGAATGGAGCGCAGGTTAAAAAATGCAGTTAATAATACTATTGATACAAATGAACGAACAAGATTTGTCCAACAACTGTCCTTATTACCCAATGCTAATATCCAAACGTTGCACTCATTTTGTTTAGAAGTCATCCAAAATTTCTTTTATCTCATTGATTTTAATCCTAACTTCTCATTAATAACTGATGACACGCAAACTCACTTAATGCATCAAGAAGTTTGGAACGAGATGATTCAATCAATTAATGATAATAAAGTAGATGAAGTAAGCGTTCCTATATCAATTGAGCAGTACGATTATTTGCTCAGTAAGTATACTAATAGTCGATCAGATGAATCTTTATTTGATATTGTTATCGAATTATACTTATTTGCTAGATCACAACCGGAGCCATTACAATGGCTAAATAAAACTCATTTAATTTCAAGTAATTTCTCAAAATTTATAGAAACTTCGTTATTCCAACAAACAATAAGACCTTATATTAAGAACAAGACTTTACATGCAAATCAGTTGTTACTCGAAGTAAAAAATATTATGCAGACATGCTCTAATGAAACGATAGGCAAGTATGAATCATTAATAAACAATGAGATGGCACAGACAAATTCAATTTATCAAGCTATGAAAGATAATAATATAAATGAGTTATTCCAAAGTATTGACAAAATATATTTTGACAAATGGAAATCAAACTCAAAAAAATCAGATGACTATGAAATTGTTAATGAAATGAAAGACTTAAGGGATGAGGCTAAAAAAACTATTGAAGCCATTCGAAGTTTATTCACTTATGACTATGAATTGTCAAAAGAGATTGAGGAAAAGGTGGCCTACGATATACAATTACTTTCTCAATTGACTCGTATATTTATGGATTACTTATCAAAGTATAAGGCCCATTATAGTTTGGTTGATTATAATGATTTAGAACACTTAACTTTGCAAATTCTAGCCCCCATAGATACGGAAACTAATTCAAGAAAGCCAAGTCCAGCAGCCTTATATTATCAATCACATTTTAAAGAAATTATGATTGACGAGTTTCAAGATATTAATGATATTCAAAATAGCATCTTATATTATTTATCTCACGAAACTAGAGAAGATTTAGATAAAAATTTATTTATGGTAGGAGACGTTAAGCAGTCTATTTATGGGTTTCGTATGGCTGAGCCTAGTCTGTTCTTAGAACGGTATCGAAATTACCAAAAAACCGATAATGGAGAGTTAATCATCCTAGACAAAAACTACCGGTCTCGTGATGAGATATTACAGTTTACAAACTTTATTTTTGAGCGGATTATGGATAAAGAATTTGGTGAGATGGACTATGGTATTGAAGAGTCTCTGACAACCGGAAACTATAGTTTTATACCGATTGCTCCAAATGAACAATTTAATATTGAATTTAAGTTGTTTGAAAAAGAAGATGACAATGATAATTTAGATATGCCAGATTTGGTTGACGAATTGAATGAGCTAACTATTATTGATAGTTCTATAGAAGCGCAAGCTCATATTATTGCACAAGATATTATGGAGAAAGTTAATAATAAATACGAGATTTACGATAAGGAGTTTAAAAAAACACGTCCAGTCTCATTTTCTGACTTTGTGATTTTGACTTCGACTCGTAATCCATTTTTAACGACACAACGTATTTTCGAACTGTATGGCATTCCCTTATATGCGCAGAAAATAGAAAATTACTTCCAAAGGCAAGAAGTTCAGCTTATGGTAGCTTTGTTAAAACTTATAGATAATCCTCTACAAGATATACCTTTGGTTGCAATACTTCGTTCTTATTTTGTGCAGTTAACGGATTCAGAACTGAGTCTTATCCGCATCCATCAGCCGCAAGGGTTGTTTTATGAAGCGATGTTATCTTATTTACAAAGTGACGATACAGATAAAAACTTGCAAAATAAATTGACATACTTTATGCAACAATTGAACAAGTGGCAACTTATTGCAGAATCATCATCATTGGTGAATCTTATTTGGACAATTTATCAGGATACGTCCTTTTTAGATTATGTAGCTGGTTTGAGTAATGGGGTACAAAGGGAAGCAAACCTCCATGCTTTATATCAAAAGGCTAGAGACTTTGAGCAGAGTCAATTTATGGGTGTTTTTGGTTTTATTCAATTTATAGAGCAAATGATGCAACAACAAAATGATTTAGCTGAACCTGTGCTTATAGAATCTGATCAGAACGCTGTTCGATTAATGACTGTCCACGCGAGTAAAGGTTTAGAATTTCCAATTGTGTACATTATGGATACAGCTAAGAAGTTTAACCTTCAAGATGCACGAACAAAACCTTATATACCCTCGAAGAAATTTGGATTAAGTTCGGATTATTATGATAATCAGCTTTGGATTCGATTCAAATCTTTCAGTAAACAAGCTTTTAAAATCGAGAAAGAAAATTCATTAAAAGCTGAAGAAATGAGAAAGCTTTATGTCGCATTAACACGCTGCGAGCAAAAATTAATTATTGTAGGAGCTGTTAAAAATCAAGATAGTTGGGAAGAGCAAAGTGAAAGTATTACTAATGCTCAATCAACAGGTGAATTACTTGTCCCTCAAAATTCAAGACAATCAGCTTCTAGTTGGCTTGATTGGATGCAACAGGCGATAGCCGTAGGTGAATCTGAAAACTCAAATACTGATTTTCTTCCGACTCAAGTTGATATTGAATTTGTAAATAAACAGCAATTAATGGATCATCCACAATTATCTAATTTGGAAAATCAATACACTATCCAAAAGGATATCAAAAAAATTGTTAATCAACTTTCCATTGAGACCATTGGAAGTAGAGATATTTATGATCAACTAACCGAAACTTTTTATAATGAATATCCTTTCCAATTATCTACTAGAACATCTAGTTATCAGTCAGTATCAGAATTGAAGCGTCTTTATGAAGAACCGAGAATTGAAAAAATTGATTACTATGTAGATAGAAGAGAAAATACAAGTCATAACTTAAATCAAACAGAAGAAGATACATCTAGTATTCAAGGTATTCGATATACTGCAGATACTTTTCAACCACCAGCCTTTTTAAATGACGATGATCTGACGGTGACTTATGCAGAAATTGGTAGTGCGACACATTTTGTGTTACAACATTTAGATTTTTCATCTTTTGCTGAGTTGAATTCTGAAGAAAGTAAGCAAATTGTAGAAGACAAAATAAATAATTATAGAGAAGATGGCTATCTTAGCGATAGCTTAGTTGATAAAATAAATACAGAAAGTATTATTCAGTTTATTGAAAGTGATATCGGTAAAGTCACCATAGAAAATGCGCATAAGATTCGTAGAGAACAAGCTTTCTCTTATCTAATTGAAGCAAAAAACATTTTTGGTGAGAATCTAACTGATCTTGATATCAATGAACTTAATGATAATCAATTACTCATTCATGGTGTCATTGATAATTTTATTGAATTTGATGATTCGATAGTAATTTTTGATTACAAAACTGATCGATATAAGCCGTATACTAATTTATCACGTAAAGATCAGATAGAACAATTAATATCTAAGTATCGCTTTCAAATTAGTTTGTATTCCAAAGCATTGGAAGTAGCTTTTTCTAAGCCAGTTGTTAAGGCTTATATAATTTTACTTGATTTTGGAGAATCTATAGAGATTACTGATTTCTATAATTTTTAATGATAAAAGAGGAAGATTTCTTTTATGAGAAATCTTCCTCTTTATTAATTACTGGCTATATCTGGTGCATAATCAACACCAGTTGTATATTCTCCTGAAGCATTCCAAAGTAAGAATTCATGGATGCCGTTTTCGACTAAAGCATTAATTTGAGCTTGAACTTCATTAGGTCCATATTCCATAAACATCGTAAAGTCTTGTAACCAAGGGCGAGATGTAACGTTATTTTGTACTGGACCTAAAACATATTCTTCTTCTTGAATATAGGCAATTGTAAATTCATATGGATAATAATCTGGAACATCAAAACCAAAGAATCCTTCACTCCAGTGTGATGGATAAATCATAGAGGACACTACGTCAACTCGTTCTGCCATCTGAGCAAAGTTTTGACCAATACCTCGAACATCCGGTGCATCACCTGCTACGGCAGTGTATCCGAATATATCAGCACTAACATCAACACCATAAGGCGTTAGACGATTATCGGCATAAGTTAAAAAGTCATTAATCGCAGCAACACGCTCATAACCTTGTTCTTCTGGAATATCTGATTCAAAAGCTGCATATTCACCGACATCATATTCTAACTGTGTATGGAAAGTTTCGAATCCTTCAGGGAAACGGATGTAGTCAAATTGAATGTCCTTGAAGCCCATTTGAGCAGCAGATTCTGCAACTGTTAAAACATATTCCCATGCTTCTTGGTTGAATGGATTAATAAATTTAGATCCATTACCATCTGTCCAAGTTTCACCTGTCATTGTGTCTTGGAATGATAGGTCTGGGCGAGCTTCCGCAAGTAGATTATCTTTAAACGTAACAATACGAGCAATAGGATAAATATTATTTTCTTCCAATACTTTTAATACTTTAGCATAATCCACTGAGCCAACAACATTTTGTTGAACCATCTCATTATCTGTTTCAATCGAATGGATTATGTTACCCCAGTCATCTTTATAGTCAATGACAACCGCATTAAGATCGGTTTGATTTATGTAATCAATGATATAGTTAAAGTATTCTTCATTACTAATATTCTCAGCCGTAAGGTAAACTCCCTTAACACCATCTTTAGGGTAGGGGATATCAACACCAGTGTCGTAGAATAAAGCCGAAGGTAACTTCTCAGGTTGAGCTAATAAAGGACCATCAGGTATAACTAATCCCTCATATCTATTTGTATTACCTTGAGTGACTTTAGTATGAAAATCACTAATAACTTGATCATCATATTTAGGACTAACGTCTGGTAAAGTATAATATTCTGGTGTAGATTCTTGGGATTGTTCATTTGAACAGGCTGCTAAAACAAAGATTGTAAGAGTTATAAAGGAAATACTTTTAAGAATCCGTTTTAGATTATTATTTGCAAAGTTGTACATATAAAAAACTCCTCTTGTCTAAATTGCTGACAATTAATTATTTTCTTGTAAATTAGCCAAATATACTTTAAAGTTAATTAATTGTGTATTGATAGGTTCAAAAAAACCTAAAATACGTTCTAAATTAATATTGTTTGTCGTTTGTAAAACTGCTACGCGATCAAACACAGAAAAGAACGATGTATAATCAGTCTCAGGATTGGCTAATGATTTGTAAATAATTGATTCAGTGTCCATATTAGCTGAATAATCAATAATATAAATACTAAGTTCTTCAGCTAAGCCATTCAGTTGAGAAATATGACTATTTACTTGCTCTACAGGTAATGGAGTTTTAGCACTTTGATTTTCCACTTCTTCAATGAGTGAGAGTAAATCATTTCGATGTTCGTCTAACTTTGAAAGATGATCTTTGCGTCGTTGTATATTTTGTTGAATCGGCGAGTCATTACTCATGAATCCTGAGAAATCATCTGACCCACTATCTAATGTCGTTTCGAATTCAGCCTGAAGATTATTTTCAGCTAATTGAATTTCTGTAAGTTCATTTACTATAGCTGTTATATTTTCTTGTAATAATGTAATTAATCTATTTGTTCTCTCTACTGCATTATTACAACCAGTAAGAATGAGCGAGACAACTAAGACTACGACAATTTTATTCAATTGTTTCATAAAATCTCCTTAAGTTTTTTTAAAGTTGTTTAAATAATAATAAAATTTAATTTTTACTTAGATTAGTATATAATAAGAATATTAGCAATTCAAATATTATTCCGATTTAGGGATTAGAAATATAAGGAGATATAATGTTTTTACCATTTTTAATCGCTGTTTTTTCAATTTTATTGGATCAATATATAAAATTTTTAACTATTTCTAACTTACAAGTTGGTGAATCAGCATCAGGTATTATTGGAGTTATTGATTTTTTTTACTTGCAGAATACAGGTGCTGGCTGGGGAATGTTCAGCGGGAGAATTAATCTGCTTGTAATAGTTACTATCCTAGCGGTTATATATATATGTTACTTAATTATTAAGAATAGAGACCATTATCTCTTAGTCAGAATTGCATATGGGCTAGTGTTAGGTGGTGCTCTGGGGAACTTTATAGATCGAATTCGATTAGGTTATGTCATAGATATGTTTCGCTTAAAATTTATTAATTTCCCCATATTCAATGTCGCGGATATCTCTTTGACCTTAGGTGTGATTTTATTAATTAGTGTTATGTTGTTTTATCAAAATTCAGAGGATGTATTATAATGACGAATATAAAAGAAATAAAAAAATTTAATTTAGCAGGTGAAAAAGGGAGAGTTGATAAAATTCTCGTCGATTTGCTCTCTGATGAATCAATTAGTCGTTCCACTGTTCAAAAACTGTTAAAAGATGAGTTAGTTAAAGTCAATAATGAACTTGTGAAAGCTAATTATAAAGTTGAGGGTACAGAGTCCATTGAAGTAATTATTCCTATGGAAGAAAACCTCAATATCGTAGGAGAAAATATACCGTTAGACATTTTATTCGAAGACGATGATTTACTTGTTATTAATAAGCCAGCAGGGATGGTTGTCCATCCTTCAAAAGGTCACCCATCAAAAACTCTAGTGAATGCATTGGTTTATTATTTAGGTAATAACCTGTCTAATAATGGTGAAGGAATTCGACCAGGAATTGTACATAGAATTGATAAAGATACTTCTGGGTTAATCGTGGTTGCCAAAAATAACTTTGCACATCAAAAATTAGCTGACCAATTGGTAGATCATTCTATGGGAAGAACTTATGTAGCTTTAGTTAATGGCGTAATTGAATCTCCATCTGGAACTATTGAAGCACCGATTAAAAGGGATAATCAAAACCGCATTAAATTTACTACTGATCATGATGGTAAATTTGCTATAACGCAATTTAAAGTATTAGAAACTTTTTCAAATAATACTTTAGTAGAAGTTGAATTAAAAACCGGTCGTACACATCAAATACGTGTCCATTTAGAATTTATTGGTCACCCAATTGTGGGAGATCCATTATATAGACAAGGCGTTGGACAAATGAAAGGCCAGTTAGCCTCTCTAAATGACGGGCAATTTCTACATGCGAGATCAATTCATTTTACCCATCCGAGAACTAATGAAAAGATGGTGTTCACAACGGAATTACCTGAGAAGTTCGAAGAAGTATTAAAAACCTTAAAGTAATACAGAACAAGTTATTATAATTTAATAAAATTTTATGATAAAATAAACTATATTGCCATAAATCAGGAGGTTTTTAGATGTCAATTAATGATAAAATTCTTGATAAGATTAGAAATTTACTTTCATTAGCCGAAGATGGGGGTAATGACGAAGAGAGTCAGACAGCATTGTTGATGGCTCAGAAGTTAATGCTAAAACATAAAATTTCCCAAGACGAACTTAATGAGGGTGGAAGACAAGAGATTGTTATTAAATCACTTTCGGTATATAAACGATTATATTGGTGGGAAAAAATTTTAGTTAAAATAATTGCAGAGAATTTTAGAGTTATGTTTTATGTTCAAAGTAATCGCCTACCTCATCAAAAAAGTGTTCAAAGAAAACTTGTTCTTATGGGCTATCCAGAAGATGTTGAATTGGCCTATGAAGTATTTTATTTGGCAGCAGAATCAATGAAACATTACGCAGGTGTTCATATAAAAGAAAATACGCAAGATACTAGCAAAGGCCAAGCTCATGTAAGAAAGTCTTATTATCAAGGTTTTATGGATGGACTACAACATAAATTTGCCAAGCAAAGAGAAGAGATGGCAGACGCAAATGAGAAATATGCCTTGATTATTCAAGTTCCTCAAGATGTAGTCGATAAATTCAATCAAGAAATTAATGGTTCACTCGCATTTAAACGTCCTAATCTAAATCGAGAAAGTGAAGCATATTACGATGGCTATGATCGTGGGTCTACTTTATCACTTACTAACAAATTTATTGAGACTAAATAATATTATATTATTAATATATAAACACTATAGTACAAGCTTTTTTCAGTTGTGAACTGTAGTGTTTGTTTTTGTATAAATAATTTTGGTATCGTTATCAATATTATATAAATATTGGTATAATTATAAATGAATAAATTATTAAGGAGTGTGTACGATGGAGAAAACAGATCGTGATCTTCAAACTGAATTACTTAATGATCTCATTGAATTATATAAGGACGTGAGAACTGAATCAGAACACGAATTCAATGTACTTGAAGCTAATATAGTTCGAGAAGAATTCAAAGCGAGTGCAAAAAACTTATTAGCCTACTTGGCATTAAGACGCCGTGATATCCGTGATCTACAAGCGGAATTATCTAGTTGGGGTTTATCTAGTTTGGGGCGTTCTGAATCTCGAGCTTTATTTACATTAGAGTCAGTTATTAAACGCTTAAGTAGTACATTGGGAACAGAAGTGAATATTGATCAACCTTCACTTCATTATTCGACTGCTGGTCAACAACGTCTTCTTCAAAATACACAATTATTTTTTGGGGAAGCTTCTGACAATCGTCAAACCCGAATAATGGTTACAATGCCCACAGAAGTAAGTGAAGATAAAAAACTTGTTCGCCGTTTTATTAAGAGTGGTATGAATATTGCGCGAATAAATGCTGCACATGACAATCCAGAAATTTGGAAAGCAATGATTGAGAATATTCATGATATAGCTGAAGAAGAAGGAAAATCTATAAAAATTTTGATAGACATTGCAGGACCTAAAATTAGAACCGATTGGATCTTCACACGATTTAAAAAGCCTAAAGTACAAGCAGGCGATAAAATTCGAATGACAAGAAACTATCATTCATTACCTTCGTTAGATGATGATATTAAAGTAACAGTAGGTTGCAGTGTTTCAAACATTTTTAACAAGTTAAAAATAGATGATCCTGTACTTTTAGATGATGGTGCTGTAGAGATGCGTGTTCAATCAGTTAATGATGAAGAAGCAATCTTAAACGTTGAGAAAGTGAAAGGTAATTCATTAAGAATCAAAGCGGAGAAAGGACTTAATTTTCCTCAAACTGAGTTCGATGTGGATGTTATTACCGAAGCAGATAAAGAATCCATACGTTTTGCTGTTGAACATGCAGATATGATAGGATATTCATTTATTCGAACTGCAAAAGATATTGAAGAAATTCAAAATGAGATACAAAGAGCGACTGATCGACCACTTAGTGAAATACCTTTAACACTTAAAATCGAAACGATTCAAGCTATGAATAACTTGCCAGAAGTTGTACTAAAAGCTGGTAGTAAGAATCCAATTTCTGTAATGATTGCAAGGGGAGACTTAGCAGTTGAAAGTGGATATGTAAGATTGGCTGAACTACAACAAGAAATTTTATGGATTTGTGAAGCGTCAGATACTCCAGTCATCTGGGGAACAGAAGTATTAGCTACCATGCTAGAAGAAGGGATTCCTTCTAGGGCTGAAGTGACGGATGCCGCTGAAGGTAGTCGTGCTGAGTGTGTGATGTTGAATAAAGGTACTTATTTACCTGAAACGATTCAAATGCTCCATGATATTTTAGTTAAGATGGAAGAACACCAAGTGAAAAAAACACCGAAACTTCGATCCTTAAAGATTGCAAAAATGAACGTTTTTGATAATACTAGAGATAGAAGTAAATAGTTGAAATCCCTAACTTTTTGAGGTGATGATGATTAAATTTATATCCTTTTTAACGTTAAGTATCTTTTTTGCTCTGATTCCGATGAGAGTTAATTGTCAATCTTTATCCGCTTTTGATGTATTTAATCAAGTTGGATCCGAAAATTTACTTGAAGATAACCGTTTAATGCCAGAAGATGTTGAGGGCGCTATCGTACATAAACCGATATTTCCTGAAAATTACAATAAGATTGATAGGAAATCTATGCCCGAAAATGGTGTAGATAAAGGATATACCCGAGATAGCTTGACAGTTAATGGATACGAGTTTGTTTATGAAAATTTGCGAGAAAATCTTGGTTATGGTGATGACTTTGATTATATGAATGAAGTGCTAGTCCAAAATAAAGTAGCCTATGTTGGTAATAATAATATCAATACATTTTTTGGACATTATTATGACTTAACGGGAGACGGGGTATTTAATCCTTTGGTTGATCAGAATTTATTAGAAGTTGGTTATGAAGTTGTGATAACCGATGAGAATGGTCTAAGCAAAGGGTACCAAATTAGTCAAACATTAGAATTTTTACACGGGGACCAACATCTTCAATTTTATGGAGATGACTACATACCTGGGTTAGCGTATTATGGTAATGGTGATGATATGGTTTATATACAGTATTGTCGTTGGGACATCCAAAACGGGTTATTAATAACCAATATCGGCTATAGAGTATGGTAAAAAAGAAAGTATATTTGATAAAAGCTAGGTCAATTCCTAGCTTTTTCCATTGTAATTATTTTACTGACTGGAGGCGAATAGATTGACGATTATTTTATTGACGGTATCTTTTATTATCGATGATTCATACTCACTTAAAGAAAAACGTAGAATTGTGAAAAGTATTGTCCATAAAGCGCAAGATAGATTTAAAGTTTCGAGTGCAGAAGTAAATTACCTTGATATAGTTAATCAAAGTGAAATTGCTTTTGTAATGGTGGCGAGTAATTATAAAGTTGCTAGAGGGCATATGGAGAAAATATTTCATTTTATTGAAGAGAATTACCCTATTCAAATTTATCAATATAATTTTAGTAAACTTTAAAAGTTGAAATAATTATGTACTTGAACCCTGTCTTATTATTATGTATAGTATTTGAGTATGATTTTTTCAAATGAGTAAATTATTACTTGGAAACACAATATATAGTGGTGAAATGTACTGACTGACATTACATGTTGTGTATGATAAATTTGAAAGAGGAGAGGGGTCGATGGCAATTATAGTTGTTGGAGGTATGATTGGAGCCGGAAAAACGAGTGTCGCAGAATTAATCAGCCAAGCTTTAAATTCAGAAGTTTTTTATGAAAATGTGGATGATAACGACATTTTACCTTTGTTTTACACGGCTTCAGAGGAAGAGCAGAATTTAAAAAGATATCCATTCCTATTGCAGCTAGAATTTTTGAGCAGTCGTTTTTATAGTATTAAAGAAGCTTTATACCATAGAAATAATGTATTAGATCGTTCAATTTATGAAGATTGGTATTTTGCAAAAGTAAATAATGATTTAGGGAGAATTTCAGATATAGAGTTTAATATTTATGAGAAACTATTAAATAACATGCTCGAAGAATTAGATGAATTACCAAAGAAATCACCAGATTTGATGGTATATTTAACAGGATCATTTGATACTATTCTTAAACGTATTAGTATGAGAGGTCGAGACTTTGAGCAAGATGCTGGTCTTGTTGAATATTATCATACTTTATGGTCTGGTTACGATGATTGGGTAGATAACCATTATCACGCTTCACAAGTGTTAAAAATTAACATTGATGAATTTGACATTGTCCATAATCCCACGGATGCTATGGAAGTCATTAGTCAAGTCAAAACAAAACTAAAAGAAATTGAAAAAATTGAAATAATAAAATAAGTATTGAAAGAATGAGCCTAACTGTTAACATTAACGGTTAGGCTCATTTATTAAGTTGTAAAACATAATGATAATATTAACATTAATCAAATATTTTACGTGGATTGAGACGGTTATCGGGATCTAAGGCATGTTTTATTGCTTTTAGATAATGTAAATACTCATCAGTCATTACTTGTTTGAAGTAAGTTTTTTTAACAAGTCCAATTCCATGCTCAGCTGATGGAAGCCCCCCAACTTCTGATACATAGTTGTATAATTTTGTTAATACTGTATGTTTCAGAGCTTCCCATTCACTATCGTGCAAGTTACCCCTTAAGATAGAAGAGTGAACATTCCCATCTCCCGCATGTCCAAAACTAATAAACTTCATTCCACTCTCAGATTCTACTTCATGTGTGAACTTGAAAAAATTGACAAATTCATTAACAGGCACAGAAAAATCTAAAGGCTCTTGTTGAGAAATTGTCATAATTCCAGCGAGAATATTATCCCTTAATTGCCAAGCTGTCTTACTATCATCTTCAGATAATATAAGAAATTCGACAGCACCATGGTCAAATACCACTGATTCGAGTCTTTTTGCTTCTACCTCAATGACAGATTGGTGCATACCATCTAAGGTCATTAACAGATATGCAACACCTTCCTTAGAAGGAAAGTCTAAACCTAACAATTGCTCACTGTAGGCTATCGCACGACGTTCAAAAAATTCTACAGCAGTAATATCAAGTCCTTTCCTTAATATAGATAGTACGGCTTCTGCAGCATCATCTAGGTCATTAAAGGCGGCGATATAGGAATGTTTGAATTTTGGCAATGGAATGACTTTTAAATATATCTTGGTGATAATACCCAATGTTCCCTCTGAACCAATGAATAAATGGTTTAAATTGTAAGCGGAACTATTTTTTATTGCAATACTTCCTGTTTCTAATACATCACCATTGGCCATTACAACTTCCATTTTACGGACATATTCACGGGTTGTGCCATATTTGACTGCTCGCATACCTCCGGCATTTGTAGCGACATTTCCTCCGATAGTCCTTGTTTAGCTCTTGGATCAGGTGGGTAGAAATATCCTTTAGACTCTACAAATTCCTGAATCTCCCCATTTGTTACACCAGGCTCAACCGTTACGGTTAAGGTTTCTTCATCAAACTCAATGATTCGATTCATTTTACTTAAATCAATAATTAACTCACCACCAAACACTGTTGTTGCGTCTGATAGGCCAGTGTTTGCACCATACGTTACAATTGATAACTCCTTTTCATTGGCATATCTAACTAAAGCAACAACTTCAGAACGGTTGGTAGGGTATGCTACAGCATGGACATCAAGTAATTCATTCTGATGAGAACGCTTGTAAAATTCAGGAATCTCTGAACCACTTAATAGTCTTAAGGGGTCTTTGATAATAGAATCCAAACTCATTATAATCCTCCTCTGTATTAAAGCCTTATAATACAACTAGAATAGCAAATATGATACAATTTGTCATGCCATTAAAATCTATAAAAGTTAGATAAAACAATGAAAGAAGGACGATAAGTTGAAAATAACTGTGAGAAAAAGATTCATTGGTACGATACCCAGTTTTGAATTAGTAAATGAATTAGATAAAAATAATCCACTTCCAATAATAGTTTATTATCACGGTTGGCAAATCAATAAAACACTCGTATTCACTCAAGGTAGAAAACTTGCTCAGAAAGGATTCCGAGTTATTTTACCTGATGCAATGAATCATGGAGAAAGACTTCAGGATATATCAAAAATTCCATCACTAACATTTTTCCAAAGTATTCATACAAATCTTTTTGAATTTGGATATATCATTAACTACTTTAAAGAACGACATCTTACGAATGATTTCATAGGTGTAGGTGGGTTATCAATGGGTGGAATGACCACTTGTGCGTTATTAACTCACAATCCGCAAATAAATGCAGCTGCTTGCGTAATGGGAACCCCAGCATTAACTGACTATCGCGACATGATTAAACATTATGCAACTAAGGCTAATATCTATCTTCCTGAAGACTATGAAATACTTACAAATTGGGTAACTCATTATGATCTATCTAGACAGACACATTTATTAGGAGATAGACCTTTGTTTATCTGGCATGGTGATGAAGATGATAAAGTACCATTCTCACAAACTAAAGATTTTGTTGATAATAATCCTGATCTAAATCTAGAAGTTCATTTCGAACACGCCGGCCATTTGGTTCAACCTCAAACAATGGACAAAATAACGGACTTCTTTGTAAAAAGTTATCAAGATTTTCTAATATCTAATTAAATAAATTAAAAAATAAGTGTTATTTATTCAATGATAGATAGCAAAGTGGTAAGATAATATAAACGATATAGAGATTTGAGGTGAACCAGAATGCAGTTTATTGACCCGATTATTAACAATTTATTTAAATTCGACTTTCTAATTATTATATTAGCGATTGGAGCCACTTATCTATATTATCAATGTTTAAATAGTGCAAAAAAACTCACTAATATCTTAATTCCCAAGGGCAATGTTGCTCTAGGTAAGAAAAATCAAGACCAATTAAACGCCCACTATCAATTATATTTGAACCCTAAAGGTGAGCATGAAATATTAAAACAAAGACAGAAAGCTAATAGTCAATATGTGCTATTTACTAATGTGGTCGCTATCTTTCCGTTAATGGGATTATTAGGAACAATCATCTCATTAATCCCAATGGTAGGCTCAGTTGATACTAGTTTATTTTATATGGCTTTGACATCAACTTTTTGGGGAATTATTTTTGCCATTATTTTCAAAGCTTTAAATGGGTATTTACAAGCAAGGATGGAAGAGAATAATGAATTAGTTCAAACATACTTAGTGAGAAAAGATGCTTATGAAGAGAGACATTTGATGCAACAAAGCGGTGAAATACACGATGAAATTTAAAGAGATGATTATTGATTTAACTCCACTTTTGGATGTCATCTTAATATTACTTTTTATGCTGATTGCATCAACGAGCCAGGCTTCTACTGACCAGATTACTGAACTCGAACAGAAGATTGAGACATTAGAAGCTACTCAAATTCCTGCCACCGATTCTGAGAGAGCATGGTATCAGTCTTATCAGCAATCAATTGGTAAATTAAATATTGTTTTTAACTCGAGTTTAGACCAAGATCCCATGTATTTGGTGTTAGGAAATGGAAACAGAGTCCAAAAAGAAGAAACTCAAGATATAAAAAGCTGGTTAAACTCTTACGTTAATCAACTTGAGGAAGAAGTGGTCATTCTCGCATTTACTTATAATAATGAGGAGATTTACTTGAGGGATTATCGCAATATAATCTCAGCAATAACACAAATCGATCATGAATCTAATAAAACAGTTGTATATCAAGAGCAAATCATTAATGAATAATTGAAGGAGTGAATAGTTATGGCAAAGAAAACAAAGAAAAGACTTGGATTTGGACCTATGGGGATACTCGTTATTATTTTACTAGTTTTAAGTGGCTTAGGACTCAATTTATTAGGAGGTGGCTTCGGTAGTGGTAATCCTTCAACAACTGTCCAAAATGATTCATCGTCAGTAGAAGTTGGTAATGATGTTGAAAGTACCGTTATAAACATCACCGTTAGCGGTAGTAATATTCATTGGAATGGTGAAGAAATCGAAGCGAGTGAGCTAGCGGAAAGAGTAAATTCCCAAGATGATAAGACCACTTACATTGTTACAGATGACAAAGCAATCAAAGCTAGCTATGATCAAGTCATTGAAGAATTAAATAAAGCGCAAGTTGAATTTCAAGAAAGTGAAACACAGTAAATTAAGATATTATAACAGTAAGACATTAGATCTAAAATGTCTTACTGTTTTTTAACAAAGAGTGATGAATTTGTATGGACATGACAGTTAAAGAAAAAGCATTAGAAAAAGGATTAAAATTATTAAAAAAGAGCAAGATAAAATGTTCACTCACTTTAGAGAAACTTCTCCGAAATTTAGAGTTGATAATTTATTAAATGATTTAGCAATGAGCGTTGCAGAAGGGCGTGTGGATGAATTATTAGTTAACAATAACTTCTCTCAAATGGGATCAATTACTGATCAAGGTTCATATGTCGGATCTGATGATGACTTTATAAAAGCACCTATTACAAAAGTTATCAGCTCAAAAGGTAAAGTGTATATTGTTGAGGAAGTTGATATGCCAGAACATATTAATATATCACAACGATTGAGATACTAAATTTTGATATATTTTCAAATATTAACATAATATTTATAAATCGATGCTTTTAATTTTATTATATTATTGGCAGTGTTTTATGGTAGTTAGGTTTGTTTTCTACGTGTATATATATAATTCATTACATTGATAACGCTTACATAATTTGGTATTATAAATTATATAATATTCAAATTATTTATCTATAATATAAAACAAAATAGGAGGCGTCTACTATGAATTACATTGAATTGTCAATTGCTGAGAATAAACCATTTCCAAATAACTCATTACCTGTTCGATATTATAAAAATCTTTTCAATGAAAAAGAACAATTTGATGCTGAAGACATCATTCGATGGCTTAAAACGCAGCGTTTCTATAATTTTTGGATTGACGGGGTATATAGTACGCATCATTTCCATTCTAATACGCATGAATTAAATATAGTCGTCAGAGGTCATGCTGAGATACAGGTAGGTGGACCAAACGCACCGATCTTATCTATACAACAAGGTGAAGGTTTATTTTTACCTGCAGGCACCTCTCATAAACAGATTAGCTCGAGTTTAGATTTTCAAGTTGTAGGTGCTTATCTAGAAAGGGTCGATTATGATTTCCATAAAGGTGATTATGACTATGAGACCGTAAAGAGACGCATTGAACAAGTCCCTGCACCAGACTTTATCTTGTCAGCTGAGGGGTTAAAACAAGGAATTGCTTGAGTATAATTGGGTTGAATATCCACCTAGAGACTGATTTAATTCTACCTCTTTCTGATATTATAAACATATACTAATATAAAGAGGGTAGATGGATGAATCGTTTTAGACAGTTCTGTTCGGAAGTAATGACCATAGGAATTAGAAATATTTGGTTATTTACAAAAGCTGAATTCAAAGTTATTACAATTATTACTCTTTTAATGAGTTTTACTTTCAATTATATTGGAATGAGTATGATATTTGCCTTTCTTATAGCGATAGGTATCAGTCTCATTGATTTAATTCCTATTGTTGGATCTGGTATTATCTTTATGCCTTGGATAATCATAGAGTGGTTGTCTGTTGATCCGAATCAAGCTTGGCAACTTTTAGTTATATATTTGAGTATAACGATTATTAAGCAGTTGATTGAATCTTTCTTTTTGGGTAAAGATTTAGAATTACCTTTTTGGCTCCCTATTGTTGTAGTGATAGCTTGTACGATGATATTTAACGTATTCGGAATTATGGTTTCAGCAATTCTTATTCCATTTATCAGCGCTTACTTACAAGTGAGTCGTAAATACAAAAATATTTAAGAAAAAAACTATATAGTAATTACTCGTACTACATAGAAATTTTTTATTCGATTTCTTTTATAAATGAGTAAAGCTCTGGATAGTTGCTACACAATGGATTGCGAGATTTACATATTTCTCGACCAAAGTTAATCATTGATTGATGAGCACGACCCCATAATTCTGGAGGTAAAATTTCGGTTACTCGTTCTTCAATTTCTTTTACCGTAGCCTCTTCATCAACAATTTTATGATGTTTACATATTCTAGCCACATGTGTATCGACAGCGAATGCATGTTGGTTGAAGGCAACACTCAAAATAATATTCGCAGATTTTTGTCCAATGCCACTAAGAGACATTAGTTCTTTACGTGTTTTTGGCACTTCACCGTTATAGTCTTCAATCAATTGATGACTACTTTTATAGATATACTTTGCTTTATTGCGATATAAACCGATAGTTTGAATATAAGATTCAATTTCTTCGGGTGAAGAATTAATAACTGCCATTGGATCAGGATAGCGTTCAAATAATTTATCTGTGACTTTTTCTACAGAGACATCCGTTGCTTGAGCACTTAAAATTACGACAATAAGTAATTGGAATGGATTAGCATAACGCATTGTAGGTTTAGCGTCAGGATACATGGTCATAATTGTATTTAATACATGGAATGCAGAATCTTTAGTTAACATCAATGTCTTCCTTTCATTAATTAAGAAGTATAAACAATAATTTTTTTATACATTTAATATATAAATGTGAATTCAAATAAAAATGGTAAATCGAATAATTACTTACAATAATAAGAACCCAATTTATCCGTCGGTACAAGTAAGCGGCAATTTCTCTAGCATAAGCACGCAGTACAAATAATACTGACTTTGTTGATTTAGAGCCAAAGATAATAGCGTCGACCCCCAACTCTTTAGCGACAATATAAGCACGTAATGTATGGTAATAGGTCGTTACAATCCCTATTTTTGGTGATGAAGATTGAATTAATTGCATCGAATTTCTAATATTTTCATGTGTATTTGTTGATATGACTTCCATTAGTATTGCTGAGGATGGTACACCTGCGTATCTTGCATAGTGTGCCATAGCGATTCCTTCAGCAATATCCTCATCAGGTCCTTGTCCACCTGACATGATTATCGTTAAATTATTATTATGATTGAATAATTGGATTGCTTTATTTATTCGACTAGCTAATAACCTTTGTACTTCAGTGCCTTTTAACCCTGCGCCAAGTACAATGAGATAGTCTAAATCATATGATTGGTTTGTTGGGAGTAATTTGTAAATTAAAGCAATGGTGTAAGCATTAATGAATAAAGATAAAAGTACAAATAGTCCCCAAACATAACCTAGTAACATATCAATAAACGCATCAATGATTACATGCTTAGAACTATTAAATATTATGTGAAGAGTGAAAAAGAATAATATAAAAATTAGGAGCCCATTACGAGGGTGTTTCTTTATACTTTCAATTAAGAGCCCCATAAATAATAATAACGGAATAAAAGTGAATAATATATTAAATACTAACATATAGCCTCCATATAACAGATAATGTTATATATTTTTTCTAATTAGTATTAATAATAGCATATAATTACTTAGGGAGTGAATCAGATGTCACAATTAACTGAAAAGTTTATACTATCGAATGGGATAGAGATTCCTGCGATTGGACTTGGAACATGGCAAATGTCTCAAGAAGAAGCAGAAAATATGGTAGACTACGCATTAAAAAATGGCTACATTCACATAGATACGGCAAGAACGTATTGGAATGAAGAAGGTGTAGGAAGATGTAAAGCCGATGTTGAATCAAATTAAATATCATATTGGTCACAGAGACGAGCAACTAATTCAGTTCTGCCAAGAAAATGATATTATAGTAGAGGCGTATTCACCAATTGGAACAGGCAAATTATTAAAAAATCCAGATCTCAAAAAGATAGCTGATAAATACGATAAAACAGTGGCACAAATTGCAATCAGATATTGTTATCAAAAAGGATTAGTCGTTCTACCTAAATCAGTTCATAAGGAATATGTCGACAATAATGCTGACTTAGATTTTGAAATCCTTGCTACAGATATGGACTATTTGAATAGACTTACAATTGAATAATATTTTTAGCTAATCAGTTAGGGAAAGTATTTCTCTAGCTGTTTTTTTATCATATAAAAGTATATATAATATTTTATATGATAAATTTATAAAAAATGATATTTCTATTGATTTTAAAATAATTTATAGTATACTATAACCGTTCAAGTGAATTGAATCACAATAAGAATGTTTTTTGGGAAACTCGAGGTGATTATTTGAATATTGAACGTTTTATTGAGCAGCGTAAGATGAAAGGAGTGTCGCAGAGCGAATTATGCGATGGAATATGTACACAAGCAACGTTAAGTCGCTTTGAAAACAATGGACATATTCCAAATATTAAGATTTTAATACAATTATGTAACCGTTTAGACCTTTCGTTAAGTGAATTGTTTCCTAAAGTGGAAATTCAAAATGATGAGATCGTCCGCCAAATGGATAAAGCAGAATTTCAATTAATATTAAGCGAGTATTCAATCGCAACTAAAATAATTAATCAGATACAAACTGATACACTTGATTATCCGCATCTAAAGACACGATATTTTTACCTCAAAGCTTTTACAATGATTCATAATAATGAAACTCCTACCGATTGTTTGTTCATGCTAGATCAAATTTTATTAATGCAGACGCAGGAAGATAGCAATATCTTTTCTTTAATTGCTTATACGGGTTCGGGGATGGTGTATTACAGTATGAATGATGTCGAAAAGGCAGAGGTTTACTTTAATAAGGTATTAGAACAAATATATACAATGCAAACTAATAGCACGGAAGATATATGGCGTGTATTACATATCGTCTATCAATCGAGTCAATTTTATTCTGATATCGGTGAGATTGATATCAGTAATGAATTAGCCAAACATGCTATAAGAATATGCTCAGATAATCACGTAACCTATTATCTAGCTAGAGCTGCCATTCAGCTTGCAGAAAATGCAATGAAAACTGATGAGGCAAAGGAAGAAATTCTTGAATTAATTTATGATGCACGAGCCTATTCAAAAATAAACCGCAATACTATTGGATTAAAGAAACTAAAGCAAATGGAAGATAAAGTATTATACAAATAAAAGAAAGTTGGGAAAACATGAAAAAAATACTGGCTATTGTAGGAACAAACTCAGATCATTCAACAAACCGAAAACTTCTCCAATTTATTCAAAAACACTTCGCTAATGAAGCGGATATTGAGATAGCTGAAATAAAAGATTTGCCATGCTTTGTAAAAGATGAGTCGATTGAACTACCAGCTGTTGTTCAAGAATTATCAGACAAAGTTGAAAGTTCCGACGGTGTTATTATTGCAACACCAGAATATGACCACTCTGTACCAGCAGCACTTATGAATGCTTTGAGCTGGTTATCTTTTAAAACACATCCTTTTGTTGATAAGGCTGTCATGATTGTTGGTGCATCTTATGGAACTTTAGGTTCATCTCGTGCGCAAATGAATCTTCGTATTATTTTAGACTCACCAGAATTAAGTGCTCGTATTATGCCTAGTTCTGAATATTTATTAGATCATTCATTACAAGCATTTGATGAAAATGGAAATCTAATTTCTCAGGAGAAAGTAGAATTACTTGAGGGATTGTTTAAAGATTTCCAATTGTTTATTGAGCTTACAACGCAATTAATGGCTGCACATGAAAAAAATGTTGAAAAAGTAAGAAATTATTCTTGGGAAGATTAAGAAGGAGAGAAGAGTATATGAAATTAGTAGGAATTGTAGGATCAAACGCACCAAAATCATATAATCGCACGTTATTACAATTTATCAAGAAACAATACAAAGATAAATTTGAATTAGACATTATTGAAATTGATCAAGTACCATTATTCAATCAAAGTGACGATCAAACTAACTCAGAAGTTATTCAAGATATTGCTAAACGCATTGAACAAGCTAGCGGTGTTATTATGGCAACACCTGAGCATAATCACACTATTCCAGCAGCCTTGAAAAGCCTTATAGAATGGTTATCATTCAAAATTCATCCTTTAGAAAATAAACCAGTAATGATTGTAGGGGCTTCTTATTTTAGCCAAGGTTCATCTAGAGCCCAGTTATCTTTAAGAATGATATTAGACTCACACGGTGTGAATGCAATTGTTATGCCAGGTAATGAGTTTCTATTAGGGAACGTTAAGGAAGCTTTTGATGAAGAAGAAAACTTAAAAGATCAACAAACAGTTTCATTCTTAACCACTTGTCTAGAAAAATTCTTACGGTTCATCAAAGTGGTATCGCAATTAGACGAGAACGCACCAGTTCAAACGTCAGAAACTGTTGTCGAGGAAGATTTATTTGCTAATGGCCGTATTGACTCAACCATCGATGGTGTAGAAATGACCGCACCAGATTGGGTAGAACAAGCCAGCGAGAAAGTAAATGCAGCTTCTGGAAATGACTATGTAAGACTGAACCGTGGAATTCTAACCGTAAAACAAATTGATGAATTCTTGCGCTCTATGCCAATGGAATTAACATTTGCTGATAATAATAATCAATTCCTATACTATAATAGTGTTAAGGCACCAGAAGAAATGTTCGCGAAACGCTATCCAGAACAAGCTGGTAACCCATTGGGGGCTTGTCATCCGGACTATACTCACAAAAATGTTAAATGGGTTATATCTCAACTTCGTTCAGGTAAACAAGATTTAGTTCGAATTCATGTCCCAACTCATGGTCCAGATAAGTATGTAGTTCACAATTATCAGGCAATCCGTGATGATGAAGGAAACTACATGGGAATCAACGAATATATCTTGGATTTAAAACCAACAATTGACTGGTACTTACAACAAACTGGTCAAGAACTAGTTGGAGGAAAAGATACTGTATCTGGAGCATCAGGCCAAGATAATAAACAAGCAGATGTTGTTTCAGGAGCAAGTCAATCTGTAGCAGATGAAACACCACAAGTAGACACTGTTTCAGGAGCTTCATCACATTAATTAGCTGAGATTTTATAGAAGGAGTTAACTCATGGATAATCTTGTATTTAAAGCGATGGGTACCACCATCACACTTCAGATTGAGCATGAATTTGCATCATTAGTATTAAATCAAGCGAAAAATTTATTATTAGATTACGAACAACGATTTAGCGCTAATAATGATCAAAGCCAATTAATGCAAGTTAACTTGGCCGCCGGTGAAAAGGCCATGCCCGTTGACTCCGATTTATTTGAATTAATTCAATTTGGTAAAAAATATAGTCTAGATAATTCAACAACCTTGAATATCGCTATAGGTCCGTTAATTAAACTTTGGAAAATTGGCTTTAAGGATGCCCAGCTTCCCTCAGAGATAGCCATTAAAGAGCGGTTAAATTTAATAAATCCTAATAATATTATTCTTGATTCAAAGAATAGCACTGTATTCTTAAGCGAAAGAGGGATGGAAATTGATCTCGGAGCGCTTGCTAAAGGATATTTTGCTGATAAGGTTAAAGAGTTTCTACTTCATATGAACGTCAACCATGGCATTATTGATTTAGGTGGTAATGTATTATTGATAGGTAATCATCCTCAAAATAAGGATGAGAATTGGAGAGTTGGGATTCAAGATCCATTCAAAACTCGACATAATATTCTTGGAATTCTTAAAGGAAAAGATAATTCTATTGTGACGTCAGGAATTTATGAACGAACTTTCACATATAAAGGTGAAGATTATCATCATATTTTTGATTCAAACACAGGTTATCCAATAAAAAATGATATTGCCAGTATTTCAATTATATCGCCAACATCATTGCAAGGTGAACTCTATACGACTATGTATTATCAGTATAATAGTTTAGAAGCTCTAGCATTACTGGAAAGTATTCCTAATATTGAGGCGATTATTGTTACAAAGGAAGGTAAAATCCTTCAGAGTAGTGGTGTTAGAGAAAGTTTTATTGTAGTGACAGGCTAATTAAGATTTGAATATGCTAAAATAGAAACCGTAAAAACTTCTAGAACCTATTAGAGTTTTTACGGTTCTTTATTTAAGAGAATTCTCTTAGAGTTAGATTATCTTATACGTATATTTGTATTTTCAATGCGGTTATACTATCTAATTTCCTCATGTAATAATTCAAAAGATTGATATCCTATGTTGAGCCGAGGTTGATTCACTATTGATAGTAAAAAAGAGAGTCTATTAGATAGATCAATATTATCAAAGCCAATAATAGCAATATCTTTAGGGATTTTTAATTGATTATTCAAAGCTGATTTGACAGAGGGTGTTGAATAGCTTAAATCCAAAACAGTTGTACCTATTCATTACAATACTATGAAAGAGTTATAATAAGAGCCGAATGGTTTTGTTAAACAATTAAAGTCAGTTGAAGGAGTCGTTCCGAAAATAGGCGGGAATATATCTTTTTAATCTAAGTTAATCGTGATGTTGATTAATAGTAGTAAATATTTATCCCAAGCTGTTATTAGTAGGGTTATCCTTTCCTAATAACAGCTTGGGTTTTGAATATTATTATAAAGAGTTAGTACAGAGATAATTAATTTATTTGATAAAACTATATTCTAAGCTGATGTCATTACCATGACTCAACATACTTGATACCTTGCAATGACGATGAATAAAACGTGTTAAGCCATTGATGGCATCTTCAGATAACTTTGCATCTGTTATCAAAGTTACTTTAGCATCCAATTTCCAACTCGATTTTTCATCGATAAAATCTGCTTCAACTTCTCCTTTTAGAATATCAAAAGCGATGTTCTTCATATTTAAGTAAGAAACAGCTGTCATTAAATGACAACCAAGTAATGAAACAATAAGCAAACCAGTGGGGGAGGTGCCTTGACTAATTCGATCAGGATAACGCTCTGTGTAATCCATAGTATAGTTAAATCCCTCGATGTTAGACTCTACTAAATAATTTTCTTTAACATAAGCTTGTGTGATTTTTTCAGACATTATTTGCATCCTTTCCTTAATTATTTTTCCAAATTTTATCTTCTACGTATACAATATTTCCTGATAACCCTTTAGTGTGTGGTTTAAATTTATTTCGGGCAACAAAACAATCCACTCCACCTAATCGTACTTTAAAGTGATCATCCTGTTTCAGAAGAATTTTCTCTGACCAATATAGGTTATCTCTTACTACAGCTTTAGGGTTGCTAAATGATTCATGTCGAGTAAGAACACTAACATAATCGACTTCAAATAGCATAAGTTTAATCAATGCATATCGAAATTCTTCAACCGTTGCACTAGATTCCACATTGAGTAAGTAGGGTTAGAGCACGCATCACCGGTTAACAATGTCTTTAACTCAGGAATTAAGAAAGTCATAATACCTTGTGTGTGACCAGGAAGATGAATTGGGATGAGAGTAATACCCCCTAAGTTAAACTCATCAAATTCATTATATAACATGTAATTGATTTTCTTGTAAGGTAAAAAGGACTCTTTATCAAAATACAATCCTTCCTTTTTCATTACACGATTCATTATGAGATGACGTGTACTCACTTTTCCGCCGTAGGCTTCTAAATGTACTTCTTTTTCAGGCAAGAATGCTCGGTTCCATTGCATATTCCCACCAATATGGTCAGGATGGCCATGGGTTGCAATGACATCATAAGGCAGTTCAATGAGCGATTCTACATATGACCGTAAATCACCATACCCAAATCCAGTATCGATGAGCACTGCACGATCATTCCCTTTAATAATATAAGCACAGACGTAGGGCATTTTTATTCGAATAATATGTTTGTTTATATATTCGTTTGCAAAGATTTCCATTCTATTATTCCTCTTGTTATAATTAATAACTATAGTTTACATAAGTAGATAACAGATTGCGAATAATTAGATTAGAGCACGGTAGATATAATATAAGTTTGGAAAACAATTAAAAGAATAAAATCAACAAATTTTTCATTAAGATCATTCACCCCAAAATTTATATGCGATTCGCTGACCCTGTTTAATTTTTGACCATTGTTCGTCTTCAGTCAATTCATTACCGCTATCACATGAAGCGAATCCACATTGATGAGACAAATATAATTTGTCTTTTGGAATATATTTTGTAGCTTGTTCTAATTGTTTAAGCACTAACTGTTCATCATCTAAAGTGTTCGTTTTACTAGATAAGAAGCCTAGAACAACTTCTGTATCTGGTTTGTTTCGGAATACTTCTAAAGCACTTAAGTCTCCTGCTCTTTCGTCATCCCATTCTAGATAAAAACGGTCATAATTTTGTTTCTCGAAGAAGATATGTGCTATTTTTGCATAACTACCTCCTCCCATATTACGAGAATCATAGTTGCCTCGGCAATTATGAGTATAGACTTTTAATCCTAAGGAGTGAGCATAAGCAATTACTTCATTATTCAATTCGATAAATTCTTTAGCTAGATCTAGATAAGTTTGTCGGTCAAATTCCTCTCCGCTAAAAGGGCTGTTTGGATTATCATCTGCAAATAATTCCCATAAACAATCGTCAAACTGGATTATTTTTCCACCTACTTCAGCATACTCTTTGAGAAAGTCTTGATAAGCTTGAATTAAATCATTTTTGAAAGATTCAGTATCAGCATATACCTTCCCACCAATAATATTGCCACTTAAACTTAATTCACCATAAATATGTGATGGAGAGGGGATACATTGCTTTAAATGACTACCATTAGGTGAAATATCTTGTAAGTGTTTAAAATGCTCAATAAAGGTATGGTTATGTCCATCTAATGAATCATGAATATCAATACCAATGTCACGACGTGTTTCATAACGTGATTCTTGGTCCTTATCTCGGAAAAAATACCCATTATCTGCAATATAACGACGTACACCATTCAATCCCCATACGAAATCTAAATGCCATAATGACTTCGTAAACTCACCATCTGTTAATTCTGGTAGTTGGTGTTCAATTTGTTTATTCAGTACGTCTTCTACAGCTTTTCTTTCTACTTCTTTGTATCCTTTAAACGCATCATAAAATGGATAGCTAATATCATCACGATGTTCGATCTTAGATTTAAATGATAATAAGTTATCTGGGCGTAATAATGAACCTACAGTTAAAAAACGTTTTGTTGATTGTTTTGTGTTTGTCATAGTAAAAACTCCTTTTTAATTTGTTTTTAATAGTGTAAGATAATAGTTAAGACATTAAAAATATCTATTTCTGTATGAGTTTCATAGTTTTAAACTATGAAGCAAATTATTTGAGGTTATTATGAATATAAAAAAACTAGAATATCTTGTTAAAGTAGCAGAAACTCAGTCAATAACTAAAGCAGCTGAAGAGTTATACATCTCCCAGCCATCACTTTCACACTCGATAAAAGAATTAGAAAAAGAAATGAATATCACTATATTTCATCGTAGTCAAAAAGGGGTCATTCTTACAACAGAGGGTGAAGAGTTTTTGACTTATGCTCGTCAAATCTTAGAGCAAATCAATTTATTGAATCGCCGTTATAAAGAAAATGAAGCTCCCCAGCAGATTTTTAGTGTTGCAGGTCAACACTATGCATTTGTTGTTGATGCATTTGTTCGCTTATTAAAGCAATATGAGCATACAGATTATCAAGCTTCACTGAAAGAAATGCGAACCTACGAGGTCATCGAAGATGTAGCTAATCTAAAAAGTGAAGTTGGGGTTATTTATCGTAGTCATTACAACACACAAGTTATCAATGCAGAGCTTAAAAATAAGCATTTAAGCTTTCAATCATTAATCAAAGTTAAGCCGCATATTTTTATGTATAGAGGGCATCCATTAGCAAAGAAAGATTTAATACAACTTGAAGACTTAAAAGCTTTTCCAAAGCTAAGTTATGATCAAGGCCAACATAATTCCTTTTATTTTTGGGAGGAGGTACTAGCGGATTATGCCAGTTCAAAAGCTATTATCGTCACAGATCGAGCAACATTATTTAACCTAGCGATTGGGCTTAATGGTTATACAATTAGTTCTGGAATTATTAATGCTGACCTGAATGGAGAGGATATCATTGCCAGACCTTTAGATTCGTCAGAAGTCATCGAACTAGGATATATTACCAATGATACGCATGTACTTAGACCTATTGCTCAAGACTTCCTTAATCTGCTTCAGGAACGCCTTAAAGTAGCGGTAGAATAACTTAACTGAATACATTTCAGTAGAAAAGATTCATAAATTATGTCAGAATAATAAAAAAGAGGGGGGCCAAAGTGGTGGATTATCTTAGAAAAACTTTAAAATCAATTGGAAGAGTCTTATATACTGTATTCATTCAAATTATTGTTATTTACTTGTTTATACAATTTTCTGACTTGAAACCGATGGGTTATTTATTATTACTACTCCCTCTTACAGCCATAATGGCAACAATTATAAATGGTTGTATTGTGAGTTATATCTATCAGAGATGGAATGAGAATACTAGTCGATCGAGTAAGATTTTGACTACTGCAGTCATTTTAGTTCTTAGTGCCGTTATTCCATTGTTATTTACTTTAATGCCGTGGGATTTACCATTTATAATGGGCTTTTCATATTTTTACCTTGGCTTTCCGGCATTGATTATCGAAGTATTATTTCGAGGATTTTTTAGGAATAAATCTAGCGAAACTTATTAACTATTAGAAGGGGAATGATTATGTTAACTGTATATGGATTAGCACACTGTACAACAACGCAAAAAGCTATTAAGACTTTAGAGGAAAATGGAATTAAGATTAAGGAATTAATTGATATCAGAGAAACACCTCCAACTAAAGAGACTATTATACTAGCAATCCAGTCACAAAATGGAAACATCAAAAAGATTATGAATACTTCAGGTAATCTCTATAAAGAAATGGGATTAAAAGATAAGCTTGACTCAATGACCGAAGACGAAATAATCCAATTATTAACACAACATGGTATGTTAATAAAGCGACCTTTAATTACCGACTTCCATAAAGCATCCGTCAGTGCGAGAAATAATATATTGGAAGAGACTTGGATTCACTCATAATCTTATATAAATTTAATCAAACATTTACATTTTTACTGAACTATGATAAAACTATTAGCATATCAAAAGGAGTGATTAAATGAAAAAATGGCTAAAAACATTCGGGATAATTAGTATATTGAGTGCTTTCACTCTCACAAACACAAACTATATCTCGGCACAAGATAAGGAATTTGAAGGTGAGAAAGTATCCGTTGGTGTAGTGGGCCCGGAGTATGAAGAAATTTGGAAATTTGTCGCTGAAAAAGCACGTGAAGAAGAAGGTATTGAATTAGATGTTGTCTTATTCACAGATTACAACACACCTAATGAAGCTTTAAGAGATGGTTCAATTGACTTAAATGCCTTTCAGCATGATGTGTTTTTAGATAATTGGAATAAGGAGAACCAAGGGACTCTAGTTACTTTAGGTTATACTTATGCAGTACCTACACGTGTATATTCAGAAGAATATACGTCATTAGATGAATTACCAGAAGGGGCTAAGATAGCTGTAAATTCAGCACCAACAAGTTTGGGTTATAATATTCAAACACTTGTTCGAGCAGGATTAATTACCTTGGATAATGAGGAGGAACTTCTTCCGACACCATCGAATATTAAAGATAACCCAAAACAAATTGAATTAATCGAATTAGACGGGGCTCAAATTCCAGCAGCTGTACCTGATGTGGATGCAGCATTCATCGATAATTCATTTTTAGGTGGAACTGATTTTATACCTTCAGATGCTATTTATGTGTATGGAGATACCGTCGATACTATAAATATCGATCGAGTTAATAATATAGTGTCGCGTGAGGAAGACGCATCAAATCCAGTTTTACTCAAGATTGTTGAGCTTTTCCAACAAGATGATGTAGCTGCGAAAATCGAAGAGGTTACTCAAGGTGGAAGTCTTCCTGCCTGGGACTTAGTTGAAGCAGCAAAAGAAGCGCAAAATTAATAATATATTCAATAATGACACCTGCAGATCATTTCTAGCAGGTGTTTTTGAATCAAATAACGAAGTAGGTCGTTGAATAATAACAAAAGTTGTCTTAATTCATTGACATTAAAAAGATAACTTGCTATATTAACTTTGATTAATGATGAGAAAAATTTAATGTAAACACTTTGAAAAGAAGAGTACGTTGAACAATTTATTATTAGAGAGCCTTGCCAGTGAAAATAGGCAATAAATGTTCAATGGAAGATGGTCTTGGAGTGGATAGATTGACTAATAACAATCTGTACGGATGCACCCGTTAATGTGCTTCGGTTGATTATTTAACTGAGTGAGTTGAATATCGTGAGGTATTCAAATATAAAGGTGGTAACACGTGATTTATTCCCGTCCTTTCGTAGCTTTTTACGTAAGGATTTTTTTATGTTTATTGTAATTATTTCTCTTATATACATTATTAATCAAATAATAATCAGAGGTGGAATATGAGTAAGAATTTTTTAGTGCTTCAAACAGACTTTGGTCTGGCTGATGGTGCAGTATCTGCAATGAAAGGGGTAGCGTATTATGTTGCTCCTGAATTGAATGTGAGTGATTTAACTCATGATATTGAACCTTATAATATTAATGATGGCTCGTACCGATTACTTCAAACGGTTAACTATTGGCCAGAAAAAACTGTTTTTGTTTCGGTCGTTGACCCAGGTGTAGGAAGTAGTCGTCGAAGTATCGTAGCTAAGACAAAATCAGGGCATTATATTGTAACGCCTGATAATGGAACTTTATCCCATATTAAGAAACACATAGGCTTAGAAAGCGTTAAAGAAATTGATGAAAAAGTTAATCGTCTTCCTCACTCAGAACATAGTCATACTTTCCACGGAAGAGACGTTTATGTTTATAATGGGGCTATGATTGCTAATGATGAATCATATTATGAACAATTACCTAAAAGTGTTGAACCTGATTCAATAGTAACCTTAGAGATAAATGATCCGTACTTAGAAGATCGAACGATTCACGGTGTCATTGATATTTTAGATATTCGTTTTGGATCGTTATGGACAAATATTCCGTTAGAATTAATCAAAAAGATTGGTATTGAAACTGGCGATACGATTAGTATTGTTATTTACAATAATGGTATTAAGAAATATGACAATCAATTACTTTTTGGACATAGTTTCGCAGATGTCGCTGTTGGGGAGACTGTCGGATATATTAATTCTTTAATAAACTTGGGTGTGGCAATAAACCAACAAAACTTCTCACAAACTTACAATATTGGTACGGGTAATGAGTGGGAAATCCAAGTGAAAAAAGTAGACAAATAATAGAACAGAAAGAGTGAAAAAGATGAAAACAAATAATAATAATTCTATTACTACGTTAGTTGCTATTGGTATTGGTGCGGCTGTATTTTTCATTTTAGGAAGATTCCTATCAATTCCTACAGGAGTTCCTAATACTAGCATTGAAACAACTTATCCATTTTTAGCGTTAATGTCTGTAATCTTTGGTCCGATGGCGGGGATGTTAATTGGCTTAATTGGTCACGCTATTAAAGATTTACTTACCTACGGTTTATGGTGGAGTTGGGTTCTTTCTTCAGGTGTTACAGGTTTAGGTTACGGATTGATCTCATCACGATTAAATGTTAAATCTGGTGAGTTTACAAAGAAGGATATGATTTCATTCAATATCGGTCAAATAATTACAAATGTGATTGCTTGGGGGATAGTTGCTCCAACATTAGACATTCTCATATATTCTGAACCAGCAAATAAAGTGTACTTCCAAGGTCTCATCTCTGCTGTATCAAATTCATTAGCGGTTGGTATACTTGGTACAATTCTATTAATAGCTTATACAAAAACACAAACTAAAAGCGGTAGTCTAACGAAAGAATAATGTATATGGAAAAAACAAAAGAAACTCCTATTATAAAGTTTGAAAATTTTAACTTTAAATATGATAGCCAAGCTGAAAAGAATTTAAAAGATATAAACTTTGAAGTTTATGAAGGTGAGACCATTCTTATTCTTGGTCCGAGCGGCTCTGGGAAATCAACCATCGCTCGTTGTATCAATGGGCAGATCCCTCATACTTATCATGGGATAACTGAAGGAGAATTAATTGTTAAGGGCAAAGAAGTTCAATCTTCTTCAATTTTTGACTTATCTCATGATGTTGGGACCGTTCTTCAAGATACAGATGGGCAGTTTGTAGGCTTGACTGTTGCTGAAGATATTGCTTTTGTTTTAGAAAATGATTGTGTCCCTCAAGTAGAAATGCAAGATCTAGTTGTAAAATGGAGTGAATCATTGGATATTGATCAACACTTATCAATGACGCCTAGCAAACTATCGGGGGGACAAAAACAACGCGTATCCATTAGTGGTATATTAGTCAATGATATTCCAATATTACTATTAGACGAACCTTTAGCTAATTTAGATCCAGCTTCTGGAGAGCAGACCATGCGGCTTCTTAAACAATTAAAGAAAGACCGACAGTATACGACAATTATCGTAGAACATCGATTGGAAGAGGCTTTAATATCTGAGGTTGATCGAATCTTAGTTGTTAATGATGGTAAGATCATTGCCAATACGACTCCCACTGAACTATTAAAAAGTAATATTTTATCTGATGTTGGAATAAGAGAGCCACTTTATTTAACAGCACTTAAGTATAGTGGTGTTAACTTAGATTCGTTTGAAAAATTAGGCACATTCAAAGAAATAGAACTAGATCAAAGTGAGCTTCAACAAGTTGAAGAATGGGCGAAACAAGTACCATTAAGTGAAAAAGTATCTCAATCTGTTGATGTTATTCAGCTTGAAGAAGTGAGTTATTCTTATGACCTTTCTTTTCCAACTAAGACCTTAGACAATATTTCACTAACGATTAACCAAGGTGACATGATCAGTATTGTTGGAGCAAATGGAGCAGGTAAGTCAACACTTGCTAAACTTATTTGTGGATTCGTAAGACCTAAAGAGGGTAGAATCTTAATTGATGATACAGATATCTCAAGTCTTTCTATTACAGAAATTGCTGATCATGTAGGCTTTGTGATGCAAAATCCAAATAATATGATTTCTAAGACAATGGTTTTTGATGAGGTTGCCTCTGGATTGTTGTTCAGGAATATTAATCCAGACGAAGTTAAAGAAAAAGTTGAAAAAGCACTCAAAATTTGTGGGTTGTATCCTTACAGAAATTGGCCAATTTCAGCTTTAAGTTATGGTCAAAAAAGACGGGTAACTATTGCTAGTATTCTCGTGTTAAACCCCAAAGTTATTATTTTGGATGAGCCAACCGCAGGGCAAGATTATGCTCATTACACTGAAATGATGCGATTCATTGAAAAGATTAATCAAGAAAAAAATATAACAATTATTATGATTACTCATGATATGCACTTAATGCAAGAATATACAAATAGAACTTTCGTTTTTAATAAGGGAAGATTATTAGCTGACACAAAACCATCTAAAGTATTCTCGGATGACTCGTTGATTAAAGCAGCTCATTTAGCTGAAACAAGCTTATATCAATTAGGTGAATCATTGCCTAATATGTCTTCATTAACGTTCATTGAAGCCTTTATGCATTATGAGGAGGGGATACGATGAATAATCAATCTAATTTATTCGGCTATATTGAGAAAGATACTCTTATACACCGTTTGAGTGGATCTACCAAGTTAATATGTTTCATCTTACTTTCCCTAATAGTGATGACAAGTTATGATACAAGGTTTCTGCTTGGTGTCACTTTATTTAGTCTTGTTATATTCATGATGGCGAAGATACCTTGGGATAATATACGAATTCTAATTTATTTTGTATTAGTCTTTTCAATCTTGAACTTAATTACAATTTATATGTTTGAACCTGAATATGGCGTAGAGTTATACGGTTCAAGAACATTATTAGTAGAGGGGATAGGAAGATATACAATAACAGCTGAGCAGTTATTTTACGAGTTAAATGTGGCAATCAAATATTTCACAACCATACCACTAGCGCTCATTTTTATTTTTACAACAGATCCTAGTGAGTTCGCTTCAAGCTTGAATAGAATTGGTGTCTCTTACCGGATCAGTTATGCAGTATCTTTGGCATTGCGTTATATACCAGATATTCAAGATAGCTTCTTCGAGATTCGACAAGCTCAGCAAGCAAGAGGATTGGAATTGAGTCGAAAAACTTCTTTATTAAACCGTATCAAAGGTTCTGCTTCAATTATTATGCCCTTAATTTTTAATAGTTTAGAGCGAATTGAGGTAATTAGCCAAGCCATGGAGTTACGACGTTTTGGAAAAGGTAAAAAACGTACTTGGTATCGTTATCGACCATTTACCCAGATTGATATTATTGCAATGATTATAATTGCAATAATAGTGGTTGTTGGTTCACTTCTTTTTATTAGTAACCAGGGACGTTTCTTTAATCCATTCAACAAATAATTTAGATTTAAAGATAAGCAAATTGTATAAACAGTTTGCTTATTTTTTTATAGTAATGTAAGTATTTGAATATGTTTTTTAGCATATAATATAATTAAGAATAGTACTTGCTTACATAGAGGGAGGAGTTATAGTTATGATGGGTATGTACAGAATATATTATTACCAGTGGATGGGGCCCACTAATCAATTGATGCGTTAAACGAGGAGTCGCTATAGCAAAAATACTATTTAATGTCTCACGTGAAAAAGGATAAATATTAATGAGTGACGGTGGTGGTACTAATCCTTTAAAATCTAGATTTGCCTAGGCAGTTGACTGGGATACTGACTTTAATGGTAAAGATGTACTATTAACAGCTAAAAAGGAAGGGTTACATGTAGTTTATTAGGGTTTATTCTCTATAGTACAGAAGATGAGTTTAATATTAGTGATGGTGATTCAATTCTTTTCTGTAGTGGAGAAGTAGGTAAAGTTGTTATTATTGTCTATAGCTTAACTGGTGAAAAATACATTGGCTATGTTTTAGTGGTTAATACAAAGGTTAAGAAAAGCAATAAAGTAACAATCAATGATTACAAAACTGAAATAATACAATGTATATTCTATGATATAGATAATTCTAATTTAACTCAATAAAATAATCATTTACTAATAGATAAACTGTGAGTAAATATAATTAATGCCCCAAATTTTATACTAGACTTTTCTATTATGATTAAATCAATAATAGGAAATAGGGAATTTTACGAATGTTTATAAAATATCTATTATATATATTCATATGCTCTTTGGATGTATAGTATTAAAATGATATTATATGATTAGATAATCTTAAGTATCAAATAAGAAACCAATAACTACGAAATTATTAATATTACCTTTGGAATAACATTAAATGAGTAGATTATTTTGATTGGAGATAATAAAATGACAGAATTTCTTACAGATGCACAAATAGCACAACAAGCAGAATTAAAAAGCATAACAGAAATTATTGATAAGTTAGAGTTGGATCAGGATATTTTCGAACTTTATGGTAAATATAAAGCCAAACTTAATGTTCATAGTCTTAGAGAACAAGAAACTGATGGAAAATTGATCCTTGTAACAGCTATTAATCCCACACCAGCTGGAGAAGGTAAAACAACGACCTCTATTGGTCTTGGAGATGGCTTAAACCGTATTGGTAAGAAAGCTATTATTGCTTTAAGGGAACCTTCTTTAGGTCCTGTCTTTGGTATGAAGGGGGAGCTGCTGGGGGCGGATATGCTCAAGTAGTTCCTATGGAAGATATAAACCTTCATTTTACGGGAGATTTTCATGCGATTGGGGCTGCTAATAACTTATTGGCTGCTTTAATTGATAACCATATTCATCACGGTAATAAATTAAACATTGATAATCGACGGATAGTTTGGAAGCGAGTTGTAGATATGAATGACCGCCAATTACGTAATATCGTCAATGGTTTAGGTGGTAAAGCTAATGGAGTTCCTCGTGAAGATAGTTACGAAATCACAGTCGCCTCAGAAGTTATGGCTATTTTATGTTTAGCTAAAGATATCACAGACCTTAAAGAACGACTGGCAAAGATTGTAGTTGCTTATAATTATGATTCTGAGCCTGTTACAGCTGAAGATTTGAAAGCACAAGGTGCGATGGCAGCTTTATTAAAAGAAGCTATTAAACCAAATTTAGTTCAAACATTAGAACATAATCCGGTATTAATACACGGAGGTCCCTTTGCAAATATTGCTCACGGTTGTAACTCAGTGATTGCAACAGAAACCGCATTAAAATTAGCTGATTATACTGTTACCGAAGCAGGTTTTGGAGCAGACCTTGGCGCCGAGAAATTTATTGATATAAAAGGGAGAGAATTAGGTCGTAAACCAGATGCTGTCATTTTAGTAGCAACTATTCGTGCTTTAAAAATGCATGGTGGCTTAAAGAAAACTGAATTACAAGAAGAAAATTTAGACGCTTTAAAAAATGGTTTACCAAATTTAGTCAAACATATTAAAAATATTCAAAATGTTTTCAAGCTGCCTTTAGTTGTCGCTATTAATAAATTCCCAACTGATACTGACGCTGAAATCGAATTAGTCACTGAAAAATGTCGTAAGCTTGGGGTAGATGTATACCTGTCTGAAGTTTGGGAAAAAGGTGGCGAAGGTGCTATAGACCTTGCTCATAAAGTTGTTGAGATTACCGAACAAGTATCTGAAGGTTCATTTGTTTACGATGACGATACAACAGTAACAGAAAAAATCGAAGCCATTGTAACTAAGATTTATGGTGGTAACGGTGTGAGTTATAGCTCAGCAGCATTAAGAGAAATCCGAAATATTGAAGCGAATGGTTATGGACACTTACCAGTTTGTATGGCTAAAACACAGTATTCCTTCTCAGATGATCCGAAGAAAATTGGGAGCCCAACGGATTTTGAAGTAAGTATTAGAGGAATTAAACTTTCTGCAGGCGCTGGGTTCATTGTTGTTTTAACAGGTGATATGATGACAATGCCAGGATTGCCAAAAGCCCCAGCTTCTGAAGGAATAGACTTAAGTGAAGACGGCATTATATCAGGATTATTCTAATGAAAGAGGTAAAAAAACAATTACGTCAGGACATGTTGAATTTAAGAACCTCCTTAGACACAACTTATGTCCAAAATTCTGATCAAGCTATAATAGAGAATATATTAAACAGCCAGCTATACTTATCTTCAAAAGTTATTTTCTGCTTCATGAGTATGGAAAGCGAGGTTAATACCCGTCCTATTATTGAAGATGCTTTAAATAGAGGGAAAATTGTTTGTGTCCCTAAAGTGATATCAAAAGGAAAAATGGAAGCCTTTGAGATCTATGGTTTTGATGACTTTGAACTAAGCTCTTTTGGAATTCATGAGCCTAAGGAAGGAAGCTTACTTATCGACCCTGAACATATTGAATTGGGGATAATACCCAATATTACAGTGTCACGTAGTGGCTATCGCTTAGGTTATGGTGGCGGTTTTTATGATCGTTACTTTTTAAGATCTGACATGTTCCGAATGGCTGTATGTCGTGAACAACTCATTCAAGAGGAACTTCCGGTGGAGCAACATGATCAAAAAGTAGATGCCATTGTCACTGAATTAGGTATTATTAATATATAAAAAGTTAATATTGAGAGGAATTGATTTGATGGATAAAAAAGATTTTTTAAAAGCCTTAGCCTCTGACGCTGCGACTCCAGGAGGCGGTGGAGGATCAGCATATGTTGGGGCTTTAGGGTTATCATTATCAGAAATGGCATTAACTATCTCAGCTAAAACCACAAAAGAAGAAATTGTTCCAACCATCCAACAGCTAATCACTCAGATTAAGGACTTGAGAAATAATCTTTATGGGATGATTGAAGCTGATGCAGAAGCTTTTATTCCTCTTTCTAATGCTTATAAATTATCTAAGTCAGATCCAGAACGACTTGAAAAAATTCAACAAGGCTTAGTGACTGCAGCACAAGCTCCTTTAGATATTATGCGAATGAATTATAAGGCTATACAACTTCATCAAAAAGCCATGTCATTATCTAATAAAATGATTGTGAGTGATGTAGGAACGGGAGCAATTATTTCACAATCTTCTTTAAAAGGAGCTTACATGAATGTCCTAGTTAATACAAAATCGATTAAAGATAAGCAAACTCGAAGTATAATTGAAGAAGAAGCAACTGATTTACTTGAAAAAGGCCAAAAAATCTCTGAAAAAGTCTACTCAGAAATATTACAATTAATGAGGTGAATCTAATTGAGTGTTATTATGGATGGAGAATTAATTGCTCAAGAAATACACGAAGAGAATATAAAGCAAGCGGAAAAATTAATAGAAAGTGGTATCCAACCTACCTTAGCTTTTGTTAGAGTGGGGGATAATCCTGCTTCGAAAGGTTACCATAATTCGGCAATCAAAAAAGCAGAAAAAAATAAAATAAAATGTGAATCTTTTGTATTTGAAAATGATATAGATCTATCAGATTTTATGAAAAAATTTGAAGAAATAAATTATCGCGATGATATCCATGGTATTCTTGTTTTAAGACCACTGCCAGACCACCTAGATTACGATAAAATAAGTTTATCCATCGATCCTGACAAAGATGTTGACGGAATGAGCCCAACAAATATTGGTAAAACATTCTCTCCAGAACCTACAGATTATCTTCCAATTACTCCAGTATCTGTTATGAGAATGTTAGAGTATTATGATATAGATATAAAAGGTAAAGAGGTAGTCGTAGTAGGGCATAGTTTAGTAGTTGGACGCCCTTTATCTATGTTATTAATGGACCGAAATGCTACTGTAACCACTTGTCATATTGATACGAAAGACACTAAAAGTCATACAAAAAATGCTGATATACTGATCACTGCTACTGGTAAGAAATGGTTAATAACGAAAGATTTTATTAAAGAGGGTGCTGTTGTAGTAGATGTAGGTACTACTTATGAAGATGGCAAAGTTTTTGGAGACGTTCAATTTGATGAAGTTGAACCGTTAACTAGTTATATCAATCCAGTTCCAGGCGGTATTGGGTCAATTACAAGTGAGATATTATCTGAGCGCGTGATTCATTCTGCTTCGAAGTTAGTAAAATAAGAATAAGATAAGTCAAAGTTAATCGAGAGAGTTAATTTTGACTTTTACTTTTGCTATATCCATTATCCACAATCAATGAGTCTGCAAATAATAACATTTGGGTTTACATAATATATATTATCGAACTTATTTAGATAAAAGAATAATTAGCGAAAAAATTAGTTCTATATAAAAACATTCGATATTTTGCATTCATAAACTTCGATTTTAAGCCCATTTCAAACTCTATTTAATACTTATGATTGCTAAACGGCTTAATAAGCAATCCCATAACAAACCAAATAGATCGATAACTTAATAAAGTATCGATCTATCTTTTATAATTTGATTTCTTTTATCATCGAATGAAAAATGAATAATAATTTCTTTAATAATATCATCAATTGATTTATTACTAGTATTAATCATGTAATCTGAACATTGCTCATAATATTGAGCTCTTTTGGTATATACGGCTTCTAATTCTTTAAAACTTTTATTCTTTGCTGTCGGTCTTAAGTTAATAGGATCATTTTGAATTCTATCAAATAACACATCAAAATCTGCTTTTAAATAAATCACATCATTACGATTCGATAATAACTCTCGGTTTGTTTTGGTTTCAATACATCCTCCGCCCGTGGATATTATTGCTGGGACTATGGAATATTTAGATAAATATTTGACTTCAATGTCTCTAAACATCTGTTCACCAAATGTAGAAAAGTATTCTGAAATCGGCATGTTAATTTCTTTGATAATTTCGTAATCCAAATCATAAAATGGCTTCTTTAGCGTGTCGCTTAAATTTTTTCCGATAGTTGTTTTTCCTGCTCCCATAAATCCTATAAGTATCATAAATAAGCACCTCCCATGAGTATTTAACCTATAATTGGTTAACAACTTCAAAAAAACCTGGATAACTAATATTGACACATTCAGCATTATTTAGTTTAACTTCATCGTTATTTTTGACTAATAAGGCCGCAATTTGCAACATCATGGCAATCCGATGATCATCGTAACTATCTACGCTTGCGCCATGTAATTGAGTTGGTCCGTGTATGATAAGACCATCGACTGTTTCTATAATGTTTGCTCCCATTTTGTTCAGATTTTCTGCAACTGCTGTTAAACGATCTGTCTCTTTTACTCGTAATTCCTGTGCATCTTTAATAATTGTTGTCCCTGCAGCTTGGGTGGCGAGTAAAGCAATAATAGGGATTTCGTCAATTAAACGTGGGATAATATCACCTTCAATAACTGTTGGGTGTAAATTACTCGACTGAACAGCAATATCGGCACTATACCCGTTATTATTAATTGTGGTAGAAACATTTGCATTCATAGCTTGAATTACGTCAAGAATACCTGATCTAGTATAATTGTAGCCGATATTTTTTAAAACTATTTGACTATTCCCAACTAATAATCCTGCTGCGATGAAGAATGCTGCGGATGATATGTCTCCAGGAACATCAATGGTTTGTCCAGTTAATTGTTGCTTGCCTTTAAGTGTAATTTCATTCCCATTAATCTTAATTTGAGCTCCAAATTGTTCTAACATTTCTTCAGTATGGTTTCTTGACTTTTCTTTTTCAATTATTCGCGTAACCCCTTCAGTTTGAAGGCCTGCTAGGAGAATAGATGATTTAACCTGAGCACTTGCCACTGGCATCTCATAGTCAATTCCATGAAGTTTGTTGACTGGTTTAATAATTAATTCGGGTAGATGTCTTTCTCCCAGCCCTTCTATATCTGCTCCCATAAGCTTTAATGGATTAACAATTCGATCCATTGGTCGACAAGATAGAGATTCATCACCAATTAACGTTGAAGAAAAGTTTTGAGCTACAAGAATTCCACTTAATAAACGCATAGTTGTACCCGAGTTACCCGCATCTAATGGTTCATTTGATTGTCTAAGTCCTTGCAGACCCCTCCCATGAATAATTAAACGATCTCCATCTTCAATGATATCTACACCTAACTGTCGCATGATTTCAATGGTTGGTAGACAGTCATCTGCTCTTAAAAGACCTGTAATTGTGGTAATTCCCTCAGCGATAGATCCTAACATAACCGCTCGATGAGAAATTGACTTATCACCCGGTACTGTCATCTCTCTATGAATACCGAAAGCAGCTGTTTTTAATTTTAATTCACTCATACTTTATACCTCATCAGTTATTGCGTTTTGCCACATTGTAGGGTTCTTGCTGTATTCTCTATAGTCATTGACAGCTTTCTTTAACTCATCAAAGCTATCATTTGGGAATTTCTCTAGTATAGCCTGTACTAATTCTGTGGCAATGACTGCTTTAGCAACAACACTAGCAGCTGGAACCGCTGTAGTATCACTGCGTTCAATATTGGCTTCGTAATTTTCTTTTGTATAAATATCGACGCTTTGTAAGGGTTTGTAAAGCGTAGGAATTGGTTTTTTTACACCGCGTATGATGATTGGCATACCATTTGTCATACCTCCTTCTAAACCACCTAGATGATTACTTAGGCGGAAAAAACCTTTTTCAGGCGTATAACCAATCTCATCCATGACTTCACTCCCGTAACGACTTCCCATCTCAAAGCCATCACCAATTTCCACACCTTTGAAAGCATTGATACTCATCATCGCTTGAGCTAATCTTCCATCTAGCTTTTTGTCAAACTGTGTGTATGAACCTAATCCAACAGGAAGACCTTCAGCAATCACTTCTACGACTCCGCCTAAAGTATTTCCTTCTAATTTAGTCGCATCAATTTTCTCGATAACTTCTTTCTCTTTTGAAACATCTATCATCTTTACTATCGACCGATCAGCTATATCTTGTATTTCTTTTAACGAAGTGGTGTTGATATCAGCTTCTCCTTGAATACCACCGATTTCTCTTACATAAGAAACTACTTCAACACCTAATAAATTTAAAATTTGCTTGGCAATCGCACCAATCGCCACACGCATTGCTGTCTCACGCGCAGAAGAACGTTCGAGTACATTTCTTAGGTCTTCGTGGTGGTATTTAATGCCTCCAACTAAATCTGCATGACCGGGTCTTGGGCGGTGTACTGCCCTTCTCAATCGACTTTTTGGATCATCATTAGGTTCAATGCCCATGACACTTTTCCAGTTTTTGTTGTCTCGGTTAGTCACAACCATTGTTAATGGCGAGCCTAATGTTTTACCGTAGCGGACTCCTGATGTGATTTCGACTATATCTGTTTCAATCTTCATTCGATTGCCTCGGCCGTAACCTTCTTGACGCTTAGCAAGCTCCTCATTGATAATAGCTGTATCAATCGGAATGCCTGCAGGAAGACCTTCAATAATCGTTGTTAAACTAGGGCCATGGGACTCTCCAGCGGTAATAAATCTTAACATAATAATTCTCCTACTTTCTTCATTTATCTTTACGGAATCAGCGACAATGTTTTTTGGATATCCATCTCTAAACCGGTCATTAATTGATAATTAATTGCGGCTTGATGGACTAACATATAAATCCCACCTAAAGTCTGACATTGCATTTCTTTAGCTTGTTGAATAATGAGTGTCTCTCGTGGGTTATAAATAATGTCACAAACTAAAGTTTTAGCATTAAGCCAAGATGGGTCCTCTAATAATGAAGCTTGTTCATTTGGCTTCATTCCGACATTTGTGGTTTGAACGATAATATCAGCTTGGTTAATTACTTGTTTAACTATCTTTTGGTCTTCAATATCGATTAAATTAATTTTTACTTGAGGATAATCAGCTTTCAGTCTTTCTATAACTTTTTTTATTTCTAGTTTTCTGTTTAGATTTCTTGCAATAATACTTATATCCGAAGCTCCTTCTATCACTGCTTGAGCTAATATAATTCGAGTTGTACTACCTGAACCAAATAGCGTTATTTTGCTTCCTTCTATTTGATAATTTTTTGCTTTGACCGAATTCCAAAAACCGACACCATCCGTGTTATACCCAATCCATTGATCATTTTGCTTAACTAACATATTAATCGCTTTGACATAATTTGCTACTTGATCTATCTGGTCACAACACTGTAAAGCAACATGCTTTCCTGGCATAGTGATATTAATACCTAAAACATCTAAATTCTTAAGTGATTCAATTCGTTTTACTGTATCGGCCTCACTAGTCTCAAAGGCCATATAAATAATATTTAGATTTTGGTTTTCGAAATTTGAATTATATATGAAGGGTGATAAGCTATGACTAATCGGCGAGCCAATGACGGCAGCTAATTTGGATTGAGTATTAATTTCTTTAACGTATTTCATATGCTTGCCACTCCTCGGTAAACCAATCTTTAAATGTATTAATACTTAGGTCAATGAGTTTACATTGTCCGAATTTTTTAGGTAATATTAGGGTAATATTATCGCCGCGTCGTTTTTTATCATTCAACATCGTTGTTAATAGTTGGTCAGAATTGAAGTTTATTTCGTCTGCTAATAAATGATATTTCATTAATAGTTCTTTAAGTAAATTGGTTAAGTCTGACTCTAACACACCTTGAGTATAGGCCATTTTTGTAAAAAGCAACATCCCTAAAGCAACAGAACGACCATGACTGATACTATAACCACTCAATTGTTCTATCGCATGGCCTAAAGTATGACCGAAATTTAATAACTGTCTCAAACCTTGATCAAACTCGTCATTTAAGACGACTTCCTTTTTCATTTGAACACAACTACTTACAATTGAGATAATATCTGAATCTGTCGGATTAATAGCTTCTTCTTTATTTATTAATATACTTAATAGATCAGAATTCATTATCATTGCATACTTAATTAATTCACTGCATCCATCTTCAAAAATATGCTGTGGCAAGGTCTTAAAGCTATCAACATCACATAAGACTACTAACGGATGATGGAAAGCCCCGACCATGTTTTTACCATGTGTAATATCAATCGCCGTCTTGCCTCCAACAGAAGAATCAATAGCGGATAGAAAGGTGGTAGGAATTTGAACATAATCGATTCCTCTTAAGTATATGCTTGCTGTAAAACCTACTAAGTCACCAATCACTCCACCGCCTAATGCTATTAACAAATCATCTCTGGAGAAGTGGTTGATCGCCAACTTATCTATAATCTTCTGGACGTTTTCAAAGTTTTTTTGTGATTCGCCAGGAGGTATAACCAAGCTTTCTAGTTGGACTGGTATTGTATCAATATTGTCAATAAGCTGGGAAAGATATTGATTCGATTCTATGTTTGTATCAGTTACAATCAATACCTTTCGGTTATTAATGAATTTTGATAGATGTTTTGAAGCGTTTGAAAGGATCTGTCTTCCAATAATCACTTGATAAGGTCTATTGACCTCAATATTAATTGTTTCCATCATGACTGTACCGTTGTTTCTGACTGATTTATTTCTTGTATAAAACTGTGTAGACGCCTTACTTTTCGACTCAAGCGATCGAATTGGTCTGGGTATAGACATTGTGCGCCATCCGACTCAGCATTATCTGGGTCTGGATGGGTTTCAATAATTAATCCATCTGCGCCCGCAGCTACTGCCGCTAATGAAAGTGATTCTACAATATCCCTTCTTCCTGCTGCATGACTTGGGTCAATCACAACTGGTAAATGACTCAATGATTTAACTACTGCGATTGAAGATAAATCTTGTGTGTTACGCGTGGTTGTTTCAAAAGTTCGGATTCCACGCTCACATAAAATAACGTTCTCATTACCTTCTGACATGATGTATTCCGCACTCATTAGCCATTCTTGGATAGTAGCTGACATTCCTCTCTTTAAAAGGACAGGTTTATTAGTTTTCCCAATTGCTTTAAGTAAGTCAAAGTTTTGCATATTTCTTGCACCTACTTGGAACATATCAACATTGTCAAACAATTCAATCTGATCAATTGACATAACCTCTGAAACAATTGGCATGTCTAATTCTTTTCCAATCTGGGACATCATCTCTAGTCCTTCTTTTCCTAAACCTTGGAAAGAATATGGAGAAGTTCTAGGTTTAAATGCCCCACCTCTTAATATATTTGCCCCGGCACTTCGTACGTAATGGGCAATTTCTTTAAGTTGATCTTTATTCTCAATCGAACATGGTCCACCCATCATAGCGAAGTGACCGCCACCTATTTTGACATTTCCAACCGTAATTACACTATCTTCAGGGTGGAATTGTTTACTTGCTTTTTTATAAGGTGATTGAATTTTTTCCGCTTTTAAGACTTTTGGTATCTTGTAAATGATTTCTAATTTATCTTCTGTAATAACACCTTGTAGCTCTAACATTAATTCTTGAACGTGTGGTAATACCGTAGCTTTTAAATCTAACTCGCTAAATTGTTTTTGAAGTAACTCAATTTCTTTATTTTTTGTATTAGGTTTTAATGTAACAATCATTTTCTTATCCTCCTTGGATGAACTGTAAAGTGACACCAACAATTAACAAGGGACAGCGATTTAACGATTAGGATATAAAGATACAAAAAGGCCTAGCAACCCTAATCAGCTTGTTAGCGTGATTAAAGTTGCTAGGCCTCTATACACTTCCCCTATGGTACTAGACTATAGTTTGATTGTATCTTGAATGTCCTATTTGAGTGCAACAAAAATCACTCTTACTAAAGTAATAGTAAAAGTAAAAATAGTTATAAAAATAAAAGAATGTAGCACTCATAACAGTTTTCAAGATAATTTCCTCCTCAGCTAGTATTTAATGGAAGTCTAACATTACACTCATACAAAGTCAATTGTTTTTAATTAAATTTTAATTTTCAATGAATTTAAACCCATTTTGTAAGATTAAATCTCAAAGAATTCATTTTTTTCTTCATCAAAAATAGAAATGACTCCATCCCCTATGTTGTAATGCCAGCCATTGAGAGTTAGACTTCCAGATTCATAACGACGTTTAATATTGTCATATGTTTTTAAATTATTAATTTGTTCTACGACATTCATCTTCTCTAGGGTGCGTGCTTTTTCTTGTGATGTAGCATTAGGGAATTGCTTATTAATCGTATCTCTTAACTCTTCTAATTGAGAAATCCAAATACTTGTATAAGGTAGTTGATGTATATTTTCTGGGGGATTTACACTTGCAGCACATCCTCCACAATTTGAATGACCACAAACTACAATATTTTTTACATTCAACACTTCTACCGCGTATTCTATCGCGGATGTTGTTGACGCATATTTTACGCTTTGCCCATGCGCGGGAACAATATTCGCTATGTTTCTAATATGGAAGATCTCCCCAGGGTAAGCTTGTAATAGTCGTTCTGGGCTAACTCTAGAGTCTGAACATCCAATAAACAATGTATGTGGTTCTTGCATCTCACTTAAGGATTGGTAAAGATTAATATTGTTTTTATATTCATTGGCTTTGAATTCTTTAACTGCTTTAATTATATTCTTCAATGTTTTCCATTCTCTTTTCTAATTATTTTAACTAGTCTACCCTAGAAAAAAAATGAAGCAAATAGGAACTATTTATATTAATACATCAAGTATTAGTTTAATTTTTAACTAAAATCGTTATATCAAGCTTTGTAAATAGAATATGGTACAATTTAATTAAAAAAGAAACAGAAAGGAAATCAACATGGGTTTATTAGTAGATGGTATATGGCAAGATAAATGGTACGATACTAAAAGTAGTGGAGGAAGATTTATCCGTAAAGAGTCTCAGTTTAGAAATTGGGTAACAAAAGATGGGAGTATAGGACCCTCTGGTGAAGATGGATTTAAGGCTGAAAAGGATCGCTACCACCTTTATGTATCATTGGCTTGTCCTTGGGCTCACAGAACACTTATAGTTCGAGCATTAAAAGGATTAGAAGATTATATTTCTATTTCAGTTGTTAATCCTATAATGTTAGAACATGGTTGGACGTTTGAAGATGGACCTGGAGTGATTAAAGACTCAATCAACCATTCAGATTACTTATATGAAGTTTATTTAAAGGCTGATTCAAACTATTCTGGACGTGTTACTGTACCGGTGTTATGGGATAAGAAGACTGGTACAATCGTGAATAATGAATCCAGTGAAATTATTCGTATGCTAAACACTGCTTTTGACGAAATTGGAGCTAAAGAAGGTGAGTATTATCCTGAAGGGTTAAGAGATGAGATTGATCAAATAAATGAATTAGTATACGATAATGTGAATAATGGTGTATACAAAGCAGGTTTTTCGACTACTCAAGATGTATACAACGAAGAAGTAAAAAATGTATTTACAGCGTTAGATAAATTAGAAGCTCATCTTGAAGGTAAAAAATATTTAGTTGCAGATCAATTAACTGAAGCAGATATTCGTTTATTCACAACTTTAGTAAGATTTGATGCAGTGTACTATAGTCATTTCAAATGTAATTACAAACGCATTACTGATTATCCAAACTTATGGAAATTAACTAGAGAAATTTACAATATAGATGGCGTTGAAGAAACGGTTAATATGCAACATATTAAAGACCATTATTATAAGAGTCATAGAACAATTAATCCTACAGGCATCGTACCTCAAGGACCAATATTAGACTTTTCATTATAATATACAAAGCAACCACTCTTAAAATAACAAATTTAAGAGTGGTTGCTTTTTCTATAGATCTTTCATAATAATTAACCTTAAATGAAGTCAAAGTGTGATCCTACACCTTTATCTAAAGCACGTCGTCTGACTACCTCTGCTACAGCGACATCTAAAGCGCCAGTTCCTATTGGGATACATACTATAATTTCTTTTGATATATCTGTTAGCTTGACCTTGTTAGCGGCTAACTCGCCCATTGTGCAATATATATTTTCTTCACTAATTTTACCCTTTTTAGTTAAAGGTTTTAATACTCCACGATGTAAAGCTTGATCAATATGGTCGACAATGATTTTGTCTGCTTCTAATATTATATCTTCAGTAATTTCTACAAATGACCCCATTGGGAAAACAATGGTCCCTGATTTAATCATTTTTCTTGTTAAGAAGGGTTCCTGAGCTGGTGTAAATGTGAACAGTGCATCATTATCTGCTGCTTGTTCCGGATGGTCTGGGTCGGCAAGAATAATTTCACCTTTGACATACTCTTCCATGTCAGTTTTAAACTTCTCAGCGGTCACTCGTCGATGGTTCCAAACAACTAAACGTTCAATATTAAAAAGATCAGCTATACACATGACAGCTTTACGTGCTTGTAAACCAGCCCCATACATTCCAATTGTGACTGAATCTTTCTTACCAAGATATTTTAATGCTACAGCTGCTTGAGATCCAGTACGCATATTAGATATATATGAACCGTCCATCACTGCAGTGAAAGTTCCAAGTTTAGGATCAATTAATTGAATAAGTGCCGTAATATATGGGAGATTCGCTTCTTTTCTCTTCCCAGCAAAACCACCTACCCATTTTAGCCCAGCAACATCTAACCAATTAACGTAAGCTGGCATAGCATTCATAAAGCCTTCATAATCAGGCCAGTTCCCTGTTTCACCAAGATCCAAAGATACTTTTGTTGGATTTACTACTTTATCCTCTCCAAAATCAATAAATGTTTTATCCACAATATCATTAATATCCGATACTGTGATTAAATTCTCAATTTGTTGTTCATTTAGTAATAATGTCATAGGTTCCTCCTCGTATTATATTTGTTAAATTTAAAATGATTTATACATTTATTTTACAGTAAAATTATTCATTTTGCATAAAATCCGTATGAAATCATTGAATAAATCTATTCTACTGAGACTTTATTAACCAAATAAAAACAACTGAGCTTCTAAATTAGAAGTTCAGTTGTTGAAGTTGGATCAAATTATAATACTTATGCATTAGCAATTTTTGATTTGCGTTCTGCAATTTGTTCTTGAACTTTTTCCATTGCTTTAGCATCTAATGGGTATCTACTAATTAAGAATAGAACTACAGTTAACACGCCTATAATGATGAAGAACATAGTCATACCACCATTAAGTAATACCGGTGTTAATTGCTCTGTTATGTCTGGATAACTTTCTGTATAACCCATTCCAGCAACGATAAATCCGATAATAATTGGCGATAGTGATGAAGCAATTGAATCTGTTAATGAGAATACTGTTCCAATTAATCCAGATACGAATCGACCTGAACGTGCAGTCTCATAGTCAGAAATATCAGCAGCCATTGTTAATACAATAGATGATGGATAGTTGCCACATGCTTTCATTCCAATATAACCAATAATAATAGCAATACTTCCTAAGCCACCATTAGCAAAGATTTGAGTTGAATCTGGTGCAAAGTAAATAGTTGAAGCTAAAATAATTGTTGAGATTAATGAAAATAGAATCGATACTTGGTAAGAAGCTTTTAATCCTTTGCTTCCAGCTAGACGTGTAAACACAACTACTAAGATTAAGTTTGGAATAACTAACCAAAGTGCTAGTGTTCCGGATAGTTCAAAATTACCTAAAATAATACCAAATAATAAAACTAAAAAGGCCTGGTCTCCAATAAATTGAACCATGAATTTGACAAGACCACCAGAGATAGCTAGTACTTGTAAAGGTGTGTTTCCTTTAATTACTGACCAGTAATCGCTTAAGGTCTTTGTCTCTACTGTATCTTCCCCCAATCCAAAGAATTCTTTATTATCTTTTCTCCAAATACCAATAATAGCTAAGATAGTTAAAATAAATGAACCTACCATAACAATTGTTAAGAATTCTTTAAAAAATTCAGGTGTAAATGATCCACCGTTACGAGGTACTAAGAATTGTGAAACAACTACTTGCATTAAAGTTAAAACACCAATTGAACTGAAAATTGTATCATAAACTGAGAACATTGGACGTTGTTTTGGATCGTTTGTTAAAGCTGGTTGAGCAGCCTTTGTAACAGTTTGTTGGAATGAATATACAATCTTATGGAAGATTAGCGCAATAAAGAATACAGCTATTTGAGTAACTCCTGATAAATTATGAACATTAAAAATCATTAAGAAAGATAAAATTAACCCAATGTTTGAAACTAACATTAACGGACGGAATTTCCCCCATCTTGTATCAAAGTGATCCATCATCACTCCTATAGCTGGGTCAATAATCCCATCAAATAATCGCGCAGCTCCTAATACATTACTTACTAATAATGTGGCTAAACCTGCAATACCCGTTGCATAATACGTAAGAAAACCAAAGGCATAAATATATAAATTAGTGGCAGAGTTGTTTAATGAGAACAGAGCAATCTCCCACTGTTTTGCTCTATGGTATCTTTCAGATATTTCTACTTTTTCCGACATTTACTACATCCCCCTATAATATATAAATCTATAGCAATTTCATCAATTAGTCTAATAATTTTTCACTAAAACTATATTTATAATTAAAAAAACTAAGTGAAAAACATTTCAAACTCAAAGTCATATGATGAATGCGTTTTTCTAAAACTGATTATACACTAACCGTTTACATAATTACAAGCCTTATTTTTTATAGCAAACGCAATCATAGCTTAAAATACTAATTTGACGCCGTTTTCATAGAGTATTTTCATTTTTCCTGATAAAATAGTCATCTGATGTCTTTTTTGACAAAAATGGATGTGTGTCTACTTTATAGCAATTCTTTGCTCAGTAATACTCAAAAAAATTAACACTCCATTTTTTGCTTGGAGTGTTAATTTTCTGTGTTATATTAGTTTTTAACATGTTATTCTTCTGTATCATCAAAATGTGCAATCGGGTTAGTTTTTTCTGGTACTTCCGTAATTATATTCGGAGGTGTATCTGCAGCAATTTTTTCAGCACGCTTGGCTGCAATTGTTGCTTGTACTTCTTCCATCACTTCACTATTCAGTGGGTATTTAATAATTAAGAATAGTGATATTAAAGCAATAACAAATGGAATAATGATTAATAAAGTCATTCCTCCTGAGAATAATGCATCTGTTAATGGTTCTGAAGCATCTGGGTACGCATCAGCAAATCCAATTCCTGCTACAACAAATCCAATTAAAATTGGTGCTAATGAAGATGCAATTGAATCAGTCAGAGAGAAAATAGTTCCGATTAATCCTGATACAAATCGTCCTGATCTTGCGGTTTCATAGTCGGTAATATCTGCAGCCATCGTTAAAATAACTGAATTTGGATAAGTTGCAAAAACCCGCATTCCGATATAACCAACGATGAATAATATCATAGGTAACCCACCATTAGTAAATATTTGAGTAGAATCCGCTGACGTATATAAAACACCACCAGTAATTCCCAGTGAAATAATTAGGAATATTAATGAAGTTGTATATGACGTCTTTAATCCCTTACGAGATGCTAATGCCGTAAGCAATGCAATGATAATTAAGTTTGGAATAATCTGATAGAGAGATATTTGTCCAGATAAACCATAGTTACCTAAGATAATTCCGAATACAATCACCACAATTGCTTGGTCTGAAAATAGCTGAGCAAGTAATTTCATAGCTGCACCCGCTAATGCAAGGGTTTGTAAAGGTGTATTCCCTTTAATAACTGATAGATAATCTTTAATCGACTTAGTTTCAACTGTATCTTCACCTAAACCAAAGTATTCTTCTCTATCCTTACGCGATATTCCAATAATAGCTAGAATAGTAAGAATAGCTGATATAACCATAATTCCAAGAATGAATTCTTGGTAGAATGCTAAGTTAAATTCACCACCGTGCCGAGGGACAATGAAATTTGAAACAATAACTTGTCCTATAGCAAACACCCCGATAGAACTAAAAACAGTATCATATACAGAGAATAATGGACGTTGCTTCGGATCATTCGTTAATGCAGGTTGAGCAGCCTTTGTTACAGTTTGTTGGAATGAATAAGCAATCTTATGGAAAATTAGAGCCACAACATAAAGTACCATTAATGTAGTACCTTCAAAATTATGAAGATTAAACATAAAAACAAATGAGATAATTAAAGCAATATTACTTATTAACATAATTGGTCTGAAACGACCCCAACGTGTATCAATATGATCCATTACAATTCCAATCGTTGGATCAATTAAACCATCAAATAATCTGGCAAAACCTAGTAAATTACTAACAGTTAGTGTAGCCAAACCAGCAATCCCAGTGGCATAGTACGTTAAGAAACCAAAAGCAAACAAATATAAGTTTGTAGCAGAGTTATTCAGAGAGAAAAAAGCAATCTCCCATTGCTTTGCTGTATGGTATTTTCTTGACACTTCTACTTGTTCAGTCATATTTACTCCTCCTAAAATATTAAATATACATTCAACCAACAACAGCTAATATTTTTTTATTCTTAAATCTTTTAACAAATAAAAAAATATAAACCTAGAAAGTCATATGATGTATTCGTTTTCATTTACTGTGATTATACCCTATAAACATTCATTAATGCAAGCGTTATCTTTGTCTTTTTTAAAATTAACTTGCTACACCGTTGTTATGATAGCGTTTTTTGTGATAGTTTGTGTGATTATTATTGTTAAAACTATAAAAAATTCATGCTTTATCTTAATTTCCGGACGTGAAAGGTCATATCTTTTATTTTGTAGTTGTAGTGAATCATCAATTATATAATTTATATATCATATTTTATTGACATTTTTTTATAACAGGAGTATACTGACTTTATTGTTTTCGGGTGCATAGCTCAGTTGGCAGAGCAGCTGACTCTTAATCAGCGGGTCGGGGGTTCGATCCCCTCTGCTCCCATTATAGTAAATAAAATAACCGCATGAATTACATGCGGTTATTATTATATTTAGTAATATGGAGATATAGCTCAATTGGATAGAGCGTTTCCCTCCTAAGGAAAAGGCTTTCGGTTCAAATCCGAATTTCTCCGTTTTATTTTTAAGCCTCATTTATGGGGCTTTTATTGATATTGATTGAATATATAGTCGAATAGATCATCACTTAATTCTCCCGTATCTTCAGTTATCTCAAAAACCGTACTGTTTTCAATCTTGTAATCACTAATATCTACGAAAAATACTTCTTTTTCTGAATCTTTAACAGGTATGACAGCTACTTGGTGAGCTGAGGCGTCTTTGACCATAATTCCTATAGCTGGTACTTGGATATTCATTTGCGTTAGATAAGTAAGTGTTTCACCTTTATGAATATCTGATTCCTGAATCCCCTTACTATAATCATAATTCACCGATGCACTCCTCCAACCGGATCTTACTTCCTCAATGCTTAGGAATGCTAATTGGTTATCATAGAAATATAATGTTAGTACTCCTAGATTATTCGCATTATTAGGATCTGGGAATTGGTAGGCCAATCCCGTCAACGGGCTCTCTAGGCCTTCAAGCTCTATAGCTTCAACATCGACATCATAATCACTTTTAACTTCTTCTATTGAAGAGCCTGGCACATTATCAACTAATCCTCTTACTACAAAACTATCTAACAAGTATGTTAATTGTTCACTGGCGATACGGTAACCTTGGTTCTGGGTCGTATTGCGATTCACCAATTCTCGCAGAGATTTTTGAGGGATAAAGTCTAAAGTTGCATAATATAGGAATTGAGCCGGCATAGGTTGTAAGCTTCCATCATTGATTCCAATATAATTTTCATGCGTAAAGTATATTGTTGATGTCGGCATATCTCCTTCATATGAAGTGAACTCTAACATTGACTCGTCAAGACTATTTCCAGACGGATAGGCTATAATTGAACCAAGTTGATCATCTTTCACCATGTTAATAATCCCAACAACAGTTGGATTTTCTTCAATCAACGTATCCATTTTAGGCCAACCAGGAGCAATAATCTTGTTAACTGTTTCTAAGTCTAACAGTTGATCTGCTGACACAGCTACTAAGTTCGTAATAATTGAAGAAGCATAGATGCCTCCATTATAGAAATATAGATGAATAGATAACTCTTCTAAGTTATCAGTCTCATATTGATATATAAATTCTTGCTCGTAATCCCTAAATTCTAATATTGATTCTTCAGCGTCTGGAGAGAAAAATTCCTTAATATCTTCGTAACTACTCCCTGTATTTAAAGCGTCTTCCTTTGTATAATCTTGAAATTCTGCTTTATTTAAAAGTTCTACATAATCTAACCAAACATCTTTTACCTTATCATCAAATTCAAATGAGTTTTCCATCAATATAGATAAATCTTTGATAGTCTCTTCAATTTCTATCTTTTCAAATGACTGGGCAATGGTACAGTGAGCTGTCAAAGGAATGATCAAAAAGACCAATGTGGCTATCAGCAACATTTTACGAGTCGACTTCATTCTTATCACTTCCTTTTTATGTTGTTACTAATATTTTAACACGCTTACAAACTAAAATACATTAACATACTTATATATTCTATATAATTTTTTTATAGTTATTACTTTACGGGATGAGTATTGATTTACCTCTTCCAGATCGACTTGTAATCGTGTCTAAGACACTTTCTGCATCTTTTAAGTCCAATTGTTCACCTATGATTGGTTTGAGCTGATTTGAGCTAAGAAGTTTTAAAATCCCTTCCTTTGCTTCCTCGTACTCTTTCTCAGTAAGATTTGGAAGCGATGCCCCTAATATATCTATATTTCGACTTAATATTAATCGAGGTGAGATTTCAATTGAATCTCTTGCCCCTACTACTATGATTCTCCCTTTGGTTTTGATGGTTTTTAGATCATTTTCTAAATTTTTATTAGCTAAAAATTCCACAATAACATCAGGTCCTTCATTATTGGTAATAGAGAGTAATTGATCCAATGTATCATCACTTAAATGTGGTATGGCATAATCTGCGCCATTCTCTAATATAGCTTTGCGTCCTGCTTCATTACTTGAGCTACCAATAACTGTTAGACCAGCTGCTTTTGCCATTTGAACTGCAAGTGTACCTACCCCACCAGTAGCTCCATGGATAAAAATGGTCTCATTTTCTGATATTTTGGCTCTTTGGAATAAGACATGGTAAGCAGTAAAGGCTGGAATACCAAGAGAGGCTCCTTCTTCAAAACTAACATTCTCAGGGAGTGGAATAGCAATATCTTCATCTACAACCATCTGTTCAGCATAGGTTCCGGATTGTTCTAATTTTTTAAAGCTCCCAACAAAGACGCGATCTCCCACCTTATATTTTGTTGCGTCTGAACCTACTTCAATAACTGTCCCTGCAGCATCAAAACCCGGAATAAACGGTAATTCAGGCTGGTATAAATTATAGTTACCTGTTAGAACATAGGATTCATTTGGGTTCACACCAATGGCATTAATTTTAATTTTTATTTGTTTAGCTCTTGTTTTTGGAATTTCTATTTGTGAATAATGAAGATTATCTGGTCCACCAAACTCTTTAACAACGATAGCGTTCATCATTTCTTTTTCTTTTGTCACAGTATCTCCCCATTTCTAATAGTTTTTCTCTCGTCATATCTAAAAAACGTAATTTTATTAAAAATTACGTTTAGTCAGTCTTTTATTATTTGCTATTAATTTGTTTTAAATCTTCTATTTTAACAGTAGGTGTACCATTTTCACTGTATAGGTATTCCCTTGGTGTAATACTATTAGACATCGCAATGATAAGACGATCACGGTAAGGTTCTGCCAACTCATCAAATAGGAATTGTTGGTCATCTAGGTTTAATCGTTTCCTTTGTGCATCAATTTCACCTTTTGTTTTTAATTTATAAGTCCTTTTAGGTAATTTATCGTTAATTTGTCGTTTTTCGATGCGATAGAAGTAATAGTCATCGCCATAATTTATTTCTAAGGCACCTGAATTTGTTCTTCGTTTACTTACATTAGTATATTTATCTTTTTGGATCTCCCACCAAGTTTCAATTCCTTGGATAGCTTCTTCCTCAGTTGGATAACTTCCGTGTTCCTTACGAAAATCTTCACGTTTATTTACCCAGTAGTTAGTATAAACAGTTTGACTCATATAATGAAACCTCCCATTTTATGTGTTAGCGATATCATATGACAATTTTGTTTTCAGGTCAAACCATAGAGATTTTAACTATCATATATACCTTATAATACCTATGATATATCCTTTAATTGCCAATCAACAGGACGCTGACCTGATTCGATTAATAATTCATTCGTTCTTGAAAATGGACGCGAACCCAAAAATGATTGATTAGCCGAGAAAGGACTTGGATGACTCGATTCAATAATATAATGCTTTTCTAAGTTAATTAATTCTTTCTTTGCTTGCGCATGTTTACCCCATAGAATAAATACGATTGGATGATCTGAATTATTCAATGATGCGATGACAGAATCAGTGAAGGGCTCCCAACCTTTATTTTTGTGAGAATTAGGTTGACTTGCTCGCACTGTGAGAACAGTATTTAATAGCAGGATGCCCTCTTTTGCCCATTTTGTTAGATTTCCATGATTTACTGGAGGATATCCGAGATCTGCTTCTAACTCTTTATAGATATTCCTTAATGAAGGTGGTATTGTGACTCCTTTTTTCACCGAAAAGCTTAAGCCATGTGCTTGATTAGGACCATGATATGGATCTTGGCCAAGAATAACAACTTTTACATCTGAATAATCAGTAAGTTCAAAAGCAGTCCATATAGAATCCATTGGCGGATAGATGACTTGAGTTGAAAACTCTTCGATTAGAAAGTTTTTCAAAGATTTATAAGACTCTGTTTGGCTTAATTTATTCAAAATTGGTTGCCATTCATTATTTATTTCAATCATATTAGTTCCCCTTCTGTGCTATACTTTAAATTAATTATACAACGATCATATCAGAAGTATCCAAAAAGAGGTGTAGGATTGACAAATTTTTTTATCAGAACAGCAAACGATTCGGATATTAAAGGCATTATAGATGTCTACAAGCCGTTTGTTGAGAAAACCACATATACGTTTGAAACAACCGTGCCAACAAACTTAAAAATTAAACAATTAATTGAGAATACCAAACTATCCAAATTACCATTTCTAGTGGTAAAGATAAACGGCACAATCATTGCTTATGCATTTGCTAGTCGATTCCAGGAAAAAAGACAAGCCTATAAATATACTTGTATCGCTAATATTTATGTCGATGCAAAGTTTCATGGTGGCGAAGTGAGTCATTTACTTTATGAAAAGCTAGAAAAACAACTCATCGAATCAGGTATTGTACAAGTATATTCTAATATTACTGGTACAAACATCTCAGCTCAAAAATTCCTTGAACAACATCAATTCATTAAAGTTGGTCATATGCCAAAATTCGGTTATAAGTTTGAGCAATGGCATGACATAATTTGGATGGCAAAAACAATTCAATAAAAAACGGACATATTAAATGTCCGTTTGTTGAGTATCTATTTATCAGCTTTAGCTAATCGCTTTTCCCACAAGTTCATTAGTTGGGAAATTGTGAAAGTCATTATGAAGTACAAAAGTGCTGCGAATAATAATGGTGCAAAAGTAGTATAAGTAGCACCTCTTACCGTATCTGAGGCAAACATTAAGTCTTTAATTCCTAATACTGATACTATGGATGTTTCTTTGATTAATACCGCAAATTCATTACCAATTGCAGGTAAAATATTTTTTATGGCCTGCGGTAAAGTAACTCGTCTAAAAGCCGTCCATTTAGGTAAACCTAGAGCACGAGCTGCTTCAGTTTGTCCTTCATCTATAGACTGAATCCCCGATCTCATGATCTCCCCCATATAGGCAGTAGAGTTAATAGTAACAGCTAAAACAGCTGAAACAAAATCATCTAAATAAATATTAAACATTGGTAACCCAAAATAGACTAAGTATACCTGCACTAATAATGGCGTTCCCCTAATAATCTCTATATATGTACGAGCAAGCGCATTAATAAATCGATTATCAGAAATCCTCATTAATGCTAATGCTGCTCCGAAAGGTAATGAAAAAATAACAGTAAAAAATGCTAATTGAATTGTATACCATGCTCCGTTAATAAAAAGCGGAAAGTATTCTTGTATGATGTTCATCTTGTATTCTCCTTTATATTTAATTTGGTAAGTAAATGACAATGTAGTTTATAGAAAATAAAAAGTCTCTACTTCTAATGAAAACATTAAAAATAGAGACGAAAAATCCGTGGTACCACTCTGCTTAATTGATAAAATCAATTCACTTCACTCTAACGCGTCATGCGATATTAGCTAATTACACTTGTTCACTAATATGTCTATTAAGTGCGTTTCAGTAAAGTAATACATTGTAGCCTTTCACCAATTGCCACATCGCTTTAAAGATTCACTAAACTTACTTTCTTAAATCATCGACTTGTTATTTAATTAAGAATTATATTAAGAGAATGAGAGTAAAATGTCAACACCTAAAATCAATCCAATATCAAAAACATATTTAGTATTACGTTTACTAAACCTTGATGAAAGATGTAATCTCTTCAGTTGACATTGAACTATCTGAGCGTACTTTTACATTATCTTCTGCTGAAACTAATAAACTAGGTACAGTAGCTAAACCATATTTTTCACGGAATTCACTTAATGCCACTTCTTGTCCTTCTTTTTCTGAATTTACATAGTAAACATCTACTTCTGCATTTTTGCTCACTTCATGTAATTTAGGTGCAAACTTACGACAAAAAGGGCAAGTTGGTCTTCCTAAGAAAACAACAGTACCTTGAACTGATTGTAGTTTATCTTCAGCCTCTTCAGCGTTAATTTCTTCAAAATCATTGACTAATTGGTTAAAAATTTCTATTTCACTCATTAATTATAACCTCCTTTTTATTTATACTAGCATCATACTAAAAAAAGACTATAATTGTAAATATTTCAGTCTAAATGTATTTTTAAACTCTTCTCCTTCTTCTTTCTTTTCGAGTATGAACTTGTCAATATTAGTAATAATCCAAATATTAATAGGAGTATTGCTCCGACAGTTAGTGGATGCTTTTCCCCTGTACTTGGTAATTCTATATTTTTTGATTTATTCGTAGATTTTGGAGGTTTATTCATTTTTGAGTCGCTGCTACTCTTAGGTACTGATAAATCCTTTACTTGCGTATTATTACGTGAATTAGATAACTGTTCTTTTAAACTAGATAATTTGTCGTTCATTGATTCAGTTACATCGATGTCATTATTAGTTTCATCAAGATTGGCTTTCTCATCGAACAATGATTGTGTTTCTAATTCATCTGGTAGATTTTCAATTATTTCTGAATCTAAAACATTTATCTCAGAATCAAAACTGAATTCTTTATAATAATACTGATCGTAGTAACCTGAAGTTCCAGTTGAATTAGTTATCCATTGGTGATTATTTTCATCAAAAAATACAAGTTTTACTTGATATTTACTCTGTAAATCACTAATTAATTGGATATCATTATCATTAGTATAATCCCCAGTATTTAAGAAATTAGTTAAATCATTTTTCAATTTATCAAAAGCTTCGAAATTAATTTGATAAATATAATTCCATTGATTTTCCTTAAGTTCAATGAGCTCACGGTAGCGATCACCATATTTAGTTAAATCCTCATCTTCTTCATAGCTAATACGTGCTTGTTGTGTGAGACTTTCAATATCCGATAAATTAATTTCTTTAGCATATGAGTAAATTTCTAAGGCTATAGAATCAAGAACTATCTTGTTCTTATTTGAAATTAATTCAATATCACTCGTTAATTGTTTTGTGAATTGTTGGTAAATATCTTCAAAACTAACTTTTCGATATGGTATTGCAATAATTTTATCAAGATAGTCACTCATTTGAATAATATAATCGTTTAAATTACTTTCATGATTGAGCAGGATCTGGTCAGAAGAAAGATATTCAGACGAATAGGCATATAATTGACATTGATTATATAGTTTTTTTAATTCTTTGACATCTTCTTCTTCTTTCAATAGTTCGTTATATGTATAACTGACTTGCGAATATTCTAATTCTACTTGATTCCTATCTGCAATCTTTTGGTTAATAATAGCTTGAATCTCTTGCATATATACCCGCCACTCATTAACCAAATCATGGTTAGCGATTAAATTAGTTTGTTCTTCGTCTGACAAGTAGATAAATTCGTCATCAAAATGTAAATATTCTTCATATAAATCTTCGATAACAAGTTTTAATTGTTCGTTAGCCCAGTCCAAGGATTCTATTTCACCTGACTCTAATTGACTAATTTCTACATTCAGATTATTGAATTTTTCTTGTAAATTTTGTAATAAAGCTTTAGTTTCTTCAATGACTGTTGAAGAATCTAAAGAAGGTTCTACTAGGTCATCATTTATTGGATTTTTTAAAATGATAACGCACTCTTCCATACTAATCGTTTCAGTAGGAATTGACTGACTAACTATATAGGGCTCTGGAGCTTCTTGAGCGTAAGCGACATTTAATGGCAAAGTAATAAGTGATAATGGAATTGATAATTGATATAATATTCTTTTCATAAATACACCTCCACATATAAATACACTAAAAAGAGGCAAATCCATTATTTTATTTGTAATTTTATAAAAAAATAGAAGAGCCTACGTAAGGACTCTCCTAATTAAATAAAACTATTAATCTAAATATTCAACCACTTCTACTTTATTAGTGAAAGACGTCATTCTTTCAGCTATATCTTGGAAAAGATATTCCGCATCAACTAAACCATAGTCTGCTGCATCAGCTAAAGGTACAACGGAATAAACTGAAGTCTCAGGCATACCAAAATTATATGTTGGCATAAACCTCATTGATTCAAGAACTACCTCACCGTTAGATAGTTTATTGAAGCTGTACTCCGTAATCCCACCCATTTTTGTTTCTATCTCATATTGTCCGGTTAAAAAGTTCCCATGTGAGAACATAGCTGCCTGACTAGAATTATATAAGACAAAAGGTTGTACATAATGTGGATGTCCACCTAGTATAAAGTTAGCGCCAGCATCCCTAGCTAATTGCATGACGTCCAACTGCCACTGACTAGGCAGATAATCATATTCATTACCATTATGAAAGAACACAACAGAAACATCTACTTTTGAACTTAATCGCTCTACTTCTAATGGAATTAACTCTGTATCTATTAAAGATAAAACATGGGCTTGGTCTTCAGGTACATAGTTTCCATTAGCATCATTTGCATAAGATAGAAAACCTACTGATATATTCCCAACATCAATGATACGTGAAGTATTATAGTCTTCCCATGACTCATAGCTTCCAACGTACTCCATCTTACGTTCTTTTAATGCATCTATAGAAGCATAAACTCCTTCTACACCATAATCCATCGTATGATTTGTTGCGTTATTAACTATATCCACTCCAGCATTTTGTAAAGCATCAATAATCTCCTCTGGAGCATTAAATAAAGGATAAGTTGTAGGACCGAAGATACTTCCAGCCGCAATTGTTTCTAAGTTAGCCGTTGTAATATCCGCATTTTGCAAATATTCTCTAACCCCATCAAACATGTGGTCAAAATTGTAGGTCTCACCATTATAAGCATCTTGATACACAGTATCGTGGACTAATATGTCTCCGATTGATCGAATGGTTACGGTTTCTATTATTTCTTGTTGCTGTTCATCAGTCTGTTTTTCCTCAATGGGCACTTCTCCATACTCACTAGCTTGTTGAACCAATTCTTCATCGTTTGATTGATTGCTTGTAGTGTCAATAGAACACGCAGTCAATGTAAATAGTAGGAGTAAACTCAATAATATTGACGATAATTTTCTATTTTTATTCATTTCTAACCACTCTCATTCAAACTCAATAAGTAAATCACCAGCAACAATCTGATCTTTTTCTTTTACATGAACGCTCTTTATTACTCCATCTTTTGGCGCTTGAATCGCATTTTCCATCTTCATAGCTTCAGTAATAATTAGCACATCATTTTGACTTACTCTATCGCCCTCTTTAACATTCACTTTGAAAACTGAACCAGGCATTTGAGCTCCGATATGGTTAGCATTAGAGCGATCAGCCTTAGGATGAGCAACAGATGAAAGATCTACATTATTATCAATAACTTCTACTTGTTCTGGCATACCATTTAAATTGAAGTAAACCACCCGGGTTCCATTTTCTTTCAGTGGACCAATGCTTGTTAATTCAACTAATAGAGTTTTTCCAGGTTCAAGTTTGACAACAATTTCTTCATTTAATTTCATTCCGTAGAAGAAAGTAGGTGTATCAATCATATCGACTTGTCCAAAATCCTCGATAAAGTTTAAGTATTCATTATAAACTTTTGGATATAAGGCTAAACTTAACATCGAGCTCATATCAACATCTTTATATAACTTTTCAGTTAATTCTTCTTCTGCGGCTTCATAGTCAAACGGATCAATATGATTACCAGGACGGTCAGTATAAGCAATTTCGTCTTTTAAGACTAACTTTTGTAATTCCTTATTCATTCCACCTGCTGGTTGACCAATCTCTCCTTTAAAGAAAGAAATAACAGACTGTGGGAAGTCTAACGTTTCCCCTTGTTCAATAATCGAAGTTTCATCTAAATCGTTTTGGACCATAAATAAGGCCATGTCACCAACAACTTTAGAAGATGGTGTTACTTTAACAATGTCACCAAACAATATATTAACTCTATGATACATCTCTAGCACACTGTCGTAACGATCACCTAGACCTAAGGAATGTGCTTGCATTCTTAAGTTACTGTATTGACCTCCAGGCATTTCATATTCATACACTTTTGTCCAAGCACTTGTAAGATCACTTTCGAATGGTTCGTAGTACTTACGTGTTGCTCTCCAATAATTTTGCATTATATCGTTAGCTTCAGTATCAATATTAACCGTACGGCCTAGCCCTTGTCTTGTATAATATAATGCATTGCCATCTGGTTGTGAGTTTTGACCAGATAAGGCCGCGTTTGCGGTGTCTACAATATCAACCCCAGCATCAATGGCTCTAGAGTAGATGGCTACACCGTTGCTTGTTGTATCATGGGTATGCAAGTGAATCGGTTTGGAAACTTCTTGTTTTAACGTTGAAACTAATTGGTAAGCTGCTTCTGGTTTTAATATACCAGACATATCTTTAATTGCGATGGTATGAACACCTAATTTTTCAAGTTCTTTAGCCATTTCAACATAGTAATCTAGTGTATAAATTCTTGATCTTTCGGGATTTAATATATCACCTGTATAACAGATGGTTCCTTCAACAATTTTTCCTGTTTCTAGGGCAACTTCAATGGGTAACTTCATTGCCTCTAACCAATTAAGTGAGTCAAAAATTCTAAAAATATCAATGCCTTCTTGAGCACTCGTTTGGATAAATGGCTTCACAACATTATCTGGATAATTTTTGTATCCTACTGCATTTGAAGCTCGTAGTAACATCTGGAATGGGATATCAGGAATTAAAGCTCTTAAATCTTTCAATCGTTGCCATGGACTTTCTTTTAAGAAGTTATATGCCACATCAAAGGTTGCCCCACCCCACATCTCTAGTGAGAAGTAATCCTTCATCGTTTCATTCATAAATGGCGCAATTTCACGCATATCAGTAGTTCTTAATCGCGTTGTTAAAATAGATTGATGCGCATCCCTCAGTGTAGTATCTGTTAATAGTGCATTTTTTGAATCAAGAACGGCTTTTACAACTGCATCGGGTCCTTGTTGATCTAAGATTTGTTTAAAGGTTAACTGATTATTGTTTTGGTATTTGTCCCAAACTTTTCCAGCCCTATCATATGATTCACGGTGGAAATTCTTTCTTTGCCCTTTAATTTTCGGCACTTGACGCAATTCGAAATAAGGTTTTTCTGTTTGTGGAATACCTGGGAAACCATTCACTGTAACATTTGAGATATACTTCAATAGTTTATTCCCGCGGTTTCTAGGCGGAACAAAGTCAAATAATTCTTTATGAGTGTCTATGAAAGTTACATCGTAATCTCCAGACACAAATTGTGGATGTTTAATAATGTTTTCGATAAAACGAATGTTTGTTTTTAAACCTACGACACTCATCTCATCTAATGAACGTTTTAAGTTAGAAATAGCTCCTTCTTTTTGAATAGAATAGGTAGATATTTTAACTAACAATGAGTCATAGTAAGGTGTAATATTTGCTCCACTATAAGCATCTCCAGCATCTAATCTTACACCTATCCCACCAGGTGAGCGGTAACCAATAATCTTTCCAGAGTCAGGAGCAAAGTTATTTAATGGATCTTCAGTTGTAATACGAGCTTGAATCGCAAAACCATCTAATCGCACATCTTCTTGTTGTGGGAAATGAATCATATCTCCAAATAAAGATTCACCATCTGCAATTAAAATCTGAGTACGCACAATATCTAAGCCTGTAACTAATTCAGTTATCGTATGTTCTACTTGAACACGTGGGTTTACTTCAATAAAGAAAAACTCGTCCCCAGAAACTAGAAACTCAACAGTACCTGCATTTACATAAGATATATGATTCATTAATTGAAGTGATGCATCTGTTAATTTTTTACGCATTTCGTCTGAAAGATTGAACGATGGCGCTACTTCAACAACTTTTTGATGGCGTCGTTGAATTGAACAATCCCTTTCATATAGGTGGATTACATTACCAAATGTATCCCCGAGAATTTGAACTTCAATATGTTTTGGTTTATCGATGTATCGTTCGGCGTACATTCTTCCATCACCAAAGGATGTAAGAGCTTCTGACTTCGCTAATTGGTATGATTGCTCAAGCTCATCCTCTGAATGAATAATACGCATTCCTTTTCCACCACCACCACTTATAGCTTTAACCATAATAGGATAACCGTGTTCACGGGCAAATTCTTGAATATCTTCAAGTGAATTATCATCACTTAAAGTCCCAGGAATTACTGGTAACTTTGCTTCAATAGCAGTTTGACGAGCACGTGTTTTATTACCAAACATCTCTAGATGGCGTAACTCTGGTCCAATGAAGATAATTCCTTCTTCTTGACATCTTTTTGCAAATTCATAGTTTTCACTCAAAAATCCGTAACCAGGGTGAATAGCATCAATATCTTTTTCTTTTGCTAAGGCAATAATCCCTTCAATATCAAGATAAGCACCTGTTGGATTTAGTGTTTCTCCTACAAGATAAGATTCATCAGCTTTTTGTCGATGTAAGGCTCCGATGTCTTCTTTTGAGTAGATTGCTACTGTGGTAATTCCTAATTCTTTACACGCACGAATGATACGTATAGCAATCTCTCCACGGTTAGCAATCAAAACTTTATTAATTTTATTCATTGTGTCAACTCCATCTATTCATTTTCCAATATGATTATTCCCATATGTTTATAGCATTCTGCTCTGCTTTTTTCTGAGCTTGTTTTAGCAACTCTTCATAAGAATTATTAGGTGGGTTAATGTATCTAACATCTGCTAGACCTTCTTCCACTAGTCTCTCATTAAGTAACACTTCATCCGCATATACATAAGCTAAGACACGATTGTAATTATCGGTGGATGGACCTACATCTAATTCAATGTATACTTGTTCAGCTTCAAATAGATAATTCTCATTGGCTAATTTAGCTTCAACGGCATATTGCTCAGGACTACCTTCATTATAATTCATCTCAGGTGCGTTAATCATCAAGTATCTCACCGCAAACTTATGATTATTCAACCTGACTTTAATCGTATCCCCGTCATTAACAGAAACAACTTCTACAGGAATCTTTTTTTGTTTAGGTAAGACTTCAAAGTTATTGCCATTAAATTCTTCTTCAATCAGGATACTTTCTTCATAGTTAATTGTTCCTTGATGATAATCAAAATCTAGTAAATCAGGGAAAAATATCCATAAAGAAAGAATGATAACCCCTGTTATTATCAAATTTTTATTATATTCTTTATTCTTACGCTTTGTATGTTGTCCTTTCTTAGTCGATGTTTTTTTCAACTTAACCCCCCATTATAGTTGTGAATATAGAATAAATTATAACATAACCATTAAATATTTTTAAGTTTATCTTAGATAATTCTAATCAAAATCCCAGATAATCAAAATTAAGTCATTTCATCTTCTGGTGTTTGTTGTATTCGAACATCAATCCCTGATGATTTTAGCTTTCTTAACCAATTGATTTCCTCCTCAGTTAACGCCACCCCTGGCGCCAACAGCTTACTATAATGAGATGAAATTACACTTGAGATTATTATCTTTGGGAAATTAAAACCTAATTGATAAAGCCAAATTAGATCTCTCAAAGATTCAACAATTACTAAAATGTTTTGTTTGGATTAATTTCATTTATCTTACAAGTAGCTGTTTTTACACTGTAATATCTGCAAGTTATTCCATCTGGAACTACCATATCTAATAATCCTTGTTGCATCTTATTAGTGGATAACTTATCGTTAATAATTATCATTAACGATGCTTGAACCTCCTCACACCATAATTCAGCGATCTGGCCATGGAGTAAGTGATTATCCACTAGTGCCATACGTAAGTTCGCCATAACTATGACCAATCCTTTCTAACGTTGTTAATAAATATCAAATAAAATCATACGATTGCTAATCTAACATTAATTGTGTCAATTTGGTATAGTGATTATCAATAACATGACACAGTACATCTGTTAATTAAGATAAGCACTAGCTTATGTATACTTTTTAAGTTATAATGTTATCATAAATAATATCTGCTTTTAGAAGAGGTGAAATATGTACTTAAAAACAACGTCAAATACACAATCTGAATTTTATACTATCATCGATGAAAACTCTATTGGAAAGTCAATTAAAAATAATCGACGTATGTTAATTCAGAAAGGAGAATCTGAGTTATTCTTTCAGTTTAAACATGCTGTGCGTCTAACTGTCGACAGTGGTTTAGCTCTAATCGTTCTAACAGATAACTATGAAGATAATGAAAGTTATCAGGAATTTGTCTTAACTAATAGTATTGACTTAATCCCTGGTGTCTTTTTTAATACTCTGGCAATCACTGATGACTGTAGTATATATATGGAACCCTTAGGCAAAGAACCACCCATAACAGTTCCAACCGATCAAAAAATTTCGGTAAAGAAATATCAAAAACAAATAAGTATTGATCGTCTTCATACTATATTCTATCAAGTCAAAATGGCTCCCTATCAAAGTATGTCACTTCCTGGAGATTATTATGAGCTTATCATTGTTGACCAGGGAGAGTTAATCCATAAAGTGGAAGATGAAGATTATATTGCTCGTAAAAATGATTGTTTTATCTACCAACCAGGCCAAACACGAAGACAAAGAATTGAATCTGAAGGGGTTACTTCCTACTTATCTATCTTATTCGATGCAACAGGTCTACCAGGCTCTGTTACAAATCAATTGTTTCAACTAGGAACACATAATAGTCAACTCATTGAACGCATTATTCAACTAGCTAATACCGAAGTCAATGCAGCATACAGTACGGATGAAATTTTATTGAATTTAAAAGCGATTTTACTGAAGATGGTTCAAGTAGAAGGAAATTATAATGAAAATCCAACTACTTCTATGCGTGAGAACTATGAGAGTGAACTCTTCCAAACAATGGTTAGTTTCCTAGACGCTAATGTAGAAGAACAAAATCAAGTGAGTGATTTAGTAGATCACTTCTCACTTTCAAGATCTACCATTCAATCTCTTTTTAACAAATATGCTAATACAACACCTAAAAATTATATTAATAGTTTGCGTTTAAATCGAAGTAAAGAAATGATTAGAGAAACGCAAATGACGCTCTCGCAAATTGCAGATTATTTAGGGTATGGGTCAATTCAATACTTCTCTCGTGCTTTTAGTAAAGAATTTGGTATAAGTCCGTCTACCTATGCAAAATCTATCGTAAATAATTAATTACACTATTTAATTAAAATAATTCACAAAAAACTCAGTATTAAAGTAGTCAAAACTTTAGTACTGAGTTTTTATACGTTTTAATTAAATAGCTAACTTAGCCAATAAGTCAGGTCTAAAACCATTGAACGCTTCTTCTCCTTCAACTTCTACAACAGGAAGTGACTGAAAGCCTAGTGATTTTATATGGTTTAATGCATCTTCATCAGCAAAAACATCAAAAGTTGCATAATTGATTCCTTTTTCATCTAAATATTTTTTTGTGAAGTTGCATTGCATGCAATTTGGTTTTGAATATACTGTAATTTTTGGCATTTGTTTTCCTTCTTTCTATTTATCTCTGTATATATAATAACTGATAAAAACAAAAAATCAACTATATATCGTGTTCGTTATTAATTTACACACAATATATAGTTGTTTGGTTAAGTCTTTTCAATTCAGAATTGATTGTTAAGCATTTGCATCTATCTCTACCATTTTTTCAAGTAATTCATGTAAATCACCAATTTGTAAAGATTCTTTTTCTTCATTGCTATATATTTTTGCAATTTTACCTTGATGTAATGCAACAATTCGATCAGCATACTTTAGTGCATCTTGCATATGGTGTGTAATCATCAGTGTTGTAAGATGATTATCTTTAACCATTTTATGTGTCATTTCCATCACTTGTTTTGCCGTACGTGGATCTAAGGCTGAAGTATGTTCATCAAGTAACAATAATTCTGGTTGTTGAAGTGTTGCCATAACTAATGAGATAGTTTGACGCTGTCCACCAGATAGATGTTCAATGGGTAAGTCTAATCTTTTCTCCAAATCAAGATTAAATTGAGCAACATATTGACCTATCTTATCTTTATTTTCTTGATTTAATGAAAAAGATAAACCTCTTTTTTGGCCTCGCTTTTTTGCTAGCATCATATTTTCAAAAACAGTCATACGTGGTGCAGTACCCATGTTAGGATCTTGGAAAACTCTTGCTACAATGCTTGCCCGTTCAACTTGAGGAATATCGGTTATATCTTTTGAATTTAAATGAATTAAACCGCTATCTAACTTAATATGACCCGTTAAGGCATTGAATAACGTTGATTTTCCTGCACCATTCGTTCCTATAATCGCAATAATTTCCCCCTTATTAACAGTTAAATTAATATCTTGAAGCCCTTGAACAATATCTCCTGTTTTTCTTTGAAAGACTTTAGATAATTCATTCAATACTAAATATTTTTCTGTCATATTCTTCAGCCTTTCTATAATTTTTTAACTTTGACTTTATTCATTCCAAGCTTTTTGCTTATGGCTGGTAGTGCAAGGAATATAGCTAAGATAAGCGCTGATACAACTTTGAAGTCATTAGGGTTAAATCCAAGTTGTAAAACAAACACGATAATTAAACGATATAGTACTGAACCAATTATAACGGATATAAATCGCGCTGATAATGTCAGTTGACCTCTGAACACAACTTCTCCGATAACGATCGACGCCATCGCTACTACAACCGTGCCGGTTCCCATCTGAACATCGGAAAAACCATTATCTTGGGCAACTAAAGCACCACTCAATGCGATTAATCCATTAGCAAGCATTAATGCAAGTCGTTTCATACTGTCCGTCTTAATACCGAATGAGCTGGCCATAATTTCATTATCACCTGTTGCAATAATCGCTTGGCCTAAATCAGTTTTAAATAAGAAAGTCATAAGAATAATAACTAAAACTACCATAGCAATCCCAACGACAAAGCGTTGAGTTTGCGCACTTTCAATAATCAATGAAAAGTAACTATAAATTGTATCAAACCCTCTTAAGCTTAAGTTTGGACTTCCCATTACTCTGAGATTAATTGAATAAAATCCCGTGAAAGAAATGATACTCGCTAAGAGACTAGGAATCTCGAAGTAAGTAGTCATAACCCCTGTAACAAGTCCAGCCAACATACCAGCTATGATGGAAACGAAGGTCGCCAAAATAGGATTAACTCCCATCGTAATTAAAGTAACGGCGGAGGCAGCTCCTAATGTGAAGGATGCCTCGCTCGTTAAATCAGCAAATCTTAAAATTCTAAAACTTATGAACAATCCTAATCCCATGATTCCCCATAAAATTCCTTGATATACAGCACTTAAATAAATCATCATCGTTACTGACTACTCCTCATCTAGACGGTATTTGACGTCTTGGACTTCTGCTTTAAGTTCGTCACTTATCTCAATGTTTAAGTGAGCTGCTGTATCAAAGTTTACAACAGATTGTAAATCTTCTAAGAAATGTACTGGAATGTCTCCAGGATTCTCACCATCAATAACTTTTTGAGCTACTTGAGCCCCTAACAAGCCGATGTCTTTTTGATTAATTGCTACCGCAGACAACGCACCCTGCTCCACCATACGATCTACTGTGGTAAATACTGGTATACCAGCCATATCAGTTGCATCAACGAGTGTCTCGAACGCACTTGCAATCGTATTGTCTGAACCTACATAAATCGCATCCACTTGGCTAGATAAATTCTGTGCAACTAATTGCATATCAAGGGTAGAGGCTAGTCCTTCGATTTGCACTTCAAGTCCTAATTCCTCAGCAACATCTCGAGCTGCTTCTGTCTCAGCTAAAGAATTGTCTTCGCTTGTCGTATAAATCATTCCGATTTTTTTAACTTCGGGTTTTAGTTTTAAAAGTAAGTTGAATTGGTCTTCATAAGAAACAACATCGCTCACTCCTGTAATATTTTCACCCGGTTGGTCAAGATCATCTAAAATACCAGCTGAAACAGGATCAGTAACTCCTACCATAATAATTGGAATTTCATTTGTAACATTTTGAAATGCTTGTGTCACAGGTGTTGTAATGGCAAAGATCAAGTCTGGTTCTTCCGCGACAACACTTTGAGCAATGCTTGAGAGAATATTAATATCTCCCTCAGCATTTTGGTAATCAATAGTTAAATTCTCGCCTTCAACATATCCTTGTTCATTTAAACCATCATAGATTCCTTGTCGAATATCATCTAAAGATGGATGTGTCACTAATTGTACCACAGCAACATCTAAGGTTTCTTCTTGTGCTTGAACCTGATTAGCTAACATTTGACTCATTGTTAAGATGATTAATAATGCAGTGACGATAGTTTTAAATAATTCTTTCATGATGTACTCTCCTTTTTTATAAAAAATAGCCGACACATACAAATTATGTGTCGACTTAACAAAAAACCACATAATTTGTATGAGAACAAATAGTATGTGGTACACTTGATTTTGAAGCCCACATAGATACAGTTCAGTTAAATTCAAACTGGGCTGTATCCATGGAACAAATTCCAAGTCTACAACCTATCTACGCCAGCTTTGCCAGATTTTACTTTCTGTGTTGGTTACTTGAAATTTCATTGTCCAATGGCTCCTCTCTCAATTTGATAACTACATCATATAGATTCAAATAAACATTGTCAATACTTTTCTATGAAAATTTTAACCATTTTTTAATAAAAGCCAAAGTGCCATCATAGATAATTACTAGAAAATACAGTACAATAGTTATCTAGCAATGTTTAACTTTTTATTTTACACCATTATATGACATAACATTCAATTAGCATGAATGAACATGATCATTATTATCATTAAAGGAGGACTGATTATGTCATTTGACGGTTTTTATACACATGCTATGACAAAAGAACTTGTTGATACTCTGGTGAATGGTCGTATTCACAAAATCTATCAACCTTATGAGCAAGAATTACAATTAACTATACGTGCCAATCGAAAAAATTATCGATTAGAAGCATCAATACACCCTACTTATTATCGTCTACATATCACTCAACATAAATCTACTAACCCTCAACATGCTCCTATGTTTTGCATGTTGCTTCGGAAGCATTTAGAAAATGCAACAATTCTGGACATTAGACAGTATACAAATGATCGTATTATTGTTTTTGAATTAAGCGGAAGAGATGAGTTAGGTGATTTACAAAGTTATTTATTAATATTTGAATTAATGGGACGTAACAGTAATATCTTGCTAGTTAATCCTAAAACCAATCAAATTATTGATTGTATTAAACATATCTCTCCGGCTATGAATCGACACAGAAGTTTAATACCAGGTGCAAAGTATGTACTGCCTCCACAAAATGACAAACAAAAGAATTTATTTACTTTCGCACAGGACGAATTGATTCAATTCGCTATCAAACATCAAGAAATGATAGAAGCTGGTCAAGCACACAAATTTATTCAAGGTATGTCACCGCTTATAAGCCGACAATTAGCAAGTTGGATCACTGATAATCATATGACGCCTTATCAAGCTTTATCTAACTTCATGAATCAATTCAATAATATTCAACCTGTCATTTTTAAAGAAAAAGATCAGATGAAGTTTTATAGTTTTGATTTACCCTACTTACAGACTGATAGACAGTACTTTGATACTTTAGGTGAATCTTTAGATGCGTATTACAGTGAGAAAGCTCGATTAGATAGAGTTAAACAACTTTCCGGTGACTTTATCCAACGAATCAATCAAATAATTCATAAAGACTTAATTAAATTAGACCGTTTAGCCAATGACCGTAAAATTGCAGAAGCTGCCGACACTTATCGATTAAAAGGTGAATTAGTTAATGCTTATATCTACAAAATTCAAAAAGGTCAAAGTGAAGTGACCGTTGAGAATTACTATGATAATAATCAGCCATGCACGATTGAATTAGATCCGCGAAAAAGCCCTTCAGAAAATAGTCAATCTTACTTCAAAAAGTACACTAAGTACCGTGATTCGTTAAATTATATTGATAAACAAGAACAAATGACAAAAGCGGAAATTGATTATCTTGAATCTATCTTAGTTCAGCTGGAACAAGCTGACATAGAAGATCTAGAAGATATTAAAGATGAGTTAGAACGCGAAGGATACGGTGGGAAACGGAATAAATCTGTTAAAAAACGAGCTAAATCAACATCAAAACCCCGTCGTTATCAATCAAGTGATGGTGTTATGATTTACGTTGGACGTAATAATAAACAGAATGATGAATTAAGTCTCAAAAAAGCAAGTAAAAATCATTGGTGGTTGCACACCAAAAACATCCCTGGTGCACACGTAATTGTAGAATCTGACCAACCAAGTGAGCAAACGATGTTGGAAGCTGCGTCCATTGCCGCCTACTATTCTAAATCTCAAAACTCTGCGAATGTTCCAGTGGATGCCGTTCAGACTAAACACCTCAGAAAGCCTAACGGTGCGAAACCTGGTTTTGTTATCTATGAAGGACAAAATACACTCTATGTTACACCTGTTGAATCAGAAATTAAGCAACTAGAATTGAAAGAATAATTAAAAGGATTGAATTTCCATCTGTTAAATCGATAGAAATTCAATCCTTTTTTATTTAGCTAACTAAATACGTTGAATTAGCTTAAGAAAGCCTCTGTTAATTGTGGAACGATTTGTTTTTTACGAGATACTACACCATCGAGTGTAATGAAATTATCAACCACTTCTTGTTTAAAAGCTTCTTTAACTTCGTCAAAATGCCCACCTAAAACGAATGCAAATGAATTACTTTCTAAAATATCAGTGACTAATAAAACAAATAAATCGTAGTTATTTACTGATATTTCTTTTTGCATTTCTTCAAGTAACTGTTCTTTTATATTTAACATCTCATCGAAGCCAATCGCATTAACTTGACCAATTCTTACAGAATTGTCATTCATGTTAAAGGTTTTTGCATCTAAATTTACCAATTCAGTGGCAGTTTTATTGCTAAGATTTGTTCCTGCTTTTAATAAAGCTAGTCCATACTCATCTAAGTCAACCTCAGCGATTTTCGCCAATTTCTTTGCGATTTCTTTGTCTTGTGAAGTTGTCGTCGGTGATTTAAGCAATAAAGTGTCAGAAATAATAGCTGACAACATTAAACCTGCAATATCTTTTGGAATTTCAATGTCACTCTCTTTAAACAACTTAAAAAGAACACTAGCAGTACTTCCGATAGGCTCTGCGCGATAAAATAAAGGATTAGAAGTCTCGAAATTAGCAATACGGTGGTGATCTACTACATAGTCTACCTCAACATCTGCAATATCACTCACTGATTGCGTTACTTCGTTATGGTCTACTAAAGCCACACGTTCAGTTTCATTTGCTACAGTTTCAACCACTCTAGGTTGCTCTACATTAAAATAATCAAGGGCAAAACGAGTTTCATCATTTGCTTCTCCTAAAGCCACTGCTTCTGCTTTATTTCCAGTTTTTTCTAAGAAATAACTAAAGGCAATCGCTGAAGCAATTGCATCTGTATCTGGATTTTTGTGTCCAAAAACCAAGTATTTTGACATAACATATTCCTCCTTAATGGTATTACAATAATAGTTTATCATGTTCAATGATAAAATTAAATCTTCAAAACTATTCATCAGCCGAATCATCAGATGTACGTTGGTCGATGATAGTTAATTTTGCTTTATGCATGCTAACAACTTGTCCTAATTTGTCTAGTTCAAAGACAGATGAACCATTTGTTAAGCGAGCGGAAACAGGAACATCAGCTGCAACAAATTCACTCACATGTCCAGTATCTCCCATAACGTTTATAGGTGTCTCTTCATCAGTTACCGCAACTACACTAATAATACGATGAGGTTGAGCTTTTAATTCCTTGAATATTAAAATTCCACGACTTGCTCGAGCTGCGTCTCCTGCTATTGAACTCTCAAAACGTTTAATATTACCTCTTTGAGTAAGGGCTAAAATTTGAGTCGAATCAATATTATCAGTTACTAATGATTGAACGACAAAGTCGTCATCTCTTAGATTAATACCAATGACTCCTTGGGCTTTCAACCCATAAACTGAAACTTCAGATAATCGATATCTTAAACTATAGCTACGATGTGTAACCAAGATGACCTGTACATCACTCCGATTGCTTACATGGTGAGCAGCGATGACTTCGTCATCTTTTTTAAGTTTCATTGCCATAGCAGTTCTTGTCTTGTAACTTCTATATGTTACAAAGTCTTTTAGGGCCGTTTGCTTAATCATTCCCAGACGTGTTGTTATTACAATATGATCATCAACTTCAGGCTGAGTCTCTTCGCTAGCTTCAATCCCTTCTGCTGCTTTAAATACAGCAATAATTGACTCACCGTCTAATAATTTATAGTTTTGAGAAATATGCATCCCCATAGCATTCCAACGGATTTCCGGCAATTCATGGACTGGGATATAAATATAGTTACCCTTATTTGTTAAAATAACCACGGCTTCATGAGTATTTAATTTCTCCACAAATATTGCAAAGTCAAAGTCTCTACGACCAAGGTTCTCAGTATCAGAAGCTTTGAAAGATCTAAAGCTTGTTCTTTTTATATATCCTTCTTTTGTAACTGAGACAACAACATCGTCTTTCGGTATAAGAAGTGAAGTTTCAATACTAATTTCTTCAACTTCAGCCTCAATTTCAGTTCGTCTAGTCGTGCTATATTTCTTTTGAATCTCTGTTAATTCATTAATTAATACTTTATTTAAAGTATCTGGTTTCGTAAGAATATTATTGTACATTGCAATGCGTTCATTGAGCTCAAGCCGCTCATTTTGTAATGCCGTCACGTCAGTATTGGTTAATCTGTACAATTGTAGTGAAACAATTGCTTCTGCTTGATCTTCAGAAAAGTCATAAGCTTTAATTAAATTACGTTTAGCATCTGCTTTATTTTCACTATCTCTAATTGTTGCAATCACTTCATCTAAAATTGAAACAACACGGATTAACCCTTCTACTATATGTAGTCTACTACGATCCGTATTCAATTGATATTTAGTTCGGCGAGTAATTACTTCTTGTTGATGGGCGATATAAGCTTCTAGTATCATAATTAATGAAGCAGTAATTGGTCGGCGATTATATATTGCTACCATATTAAAGTGGTAATTAATTTGTAAATCCGAATTCTTTAATAAATAATTTAGAACACCTTCAGCATCAACGTCGCGTCGTAATTCGACAACAACACGAACCCCTTCTCGATCTGATTCGTCTCGAACTTCAGCGATACCGTCAATTTTCTTTTGTAATCGAATGTCATCTAATCTTTGGATTAATTTGGATTTGTTTACATCGTAAGGTAATTCAGTCGCAACGATTTGTTTCTTACCGCCTCGAAGATTTTCAATATCAGTCTTTGCTCGAACTAATACTTTTCCATTCCCTTTTTTATAAGCATTTTTTAAGTCTTTGGCTCCTTGGATGATGGCTCCTGTAGGAAAATCCGGTCCTTTTATATATTTTAAAATGTCATCCAGCGTATATTTTTTATGCTTTAACATGTGTATAACAGCATCGATGACTTCTCCTAGGTTGTGAGGAGGTATTTCAGTTGCATACCCCGCTGAGATCCCTGTTGCACCGTTAACTATTAAGTTTGGATATCTTGCAGGTAATACAACAGGTTCTTCAATCGTATCATCAAAGTTTAAAGCATAATCTACCGTTTCGTAATTAATATCAGCTAAAAGAGTTGAGGCAATTGGAGACAATCTTGCTTCAGTATAACGCATTGCTGCTGCAGGATCCCCATCCATACTCCCGTTATTCCCATGCATGTCAATCAGTGGTTCACGGAGTTTCCAATCTTGACTTAATCGAACCATTGCATCATATACTGATGAATCTCCGTGTGGATGATAATTACCAATAACATTCCCAACCGTTTTAGCCGATTTACGATAAGCATTTTCTGCAGTGTTTCTATCTTGTTGCATTGCGAACAAGATACGTCTTTGTACAGGCTTTAAGCCGTCACGAATATCTGGTAAGGCACGGTCTTGAATAATATACTTGGAGTATCTCCCAAACCGGTCACCGATAACATTGGCGAACGATAATTCTTCTATATGTTCATTAGGATTCACTACCATTACATCTCATCCTCACTAAATAAGTTTAATTGATCATCTATCGTTGTTGTATCTGATTGAGAAGTTTTATTATCATCTACTTGGTCTATAAGTGTTTCATCCACATCAATATGAGCTTCTTCGTTATTATGGGCTGTAGATATGTCAGATTCTTTCAACAATGTATCTTCCTCATCCAAAGTAAAACGTACATTATTCTCGATCCAATTTCTTCGTGGTTCAACCTTACTTCCCATTAAAGTCGTTAAACGACGTTCAGAAGTCGTTGCATCATCAATCGTTACTCTAATTAATAAGCGTGTTTCCGGGTTCATGGTCGTATCCCATAATTGGTCTGCATTCATTTCCCCGAGACCTTTATAACGTTGAAGTGTGTAACCTTTACCAACTAATTGAATCTTTTCTTCTAATTCTTCATCTGTCCATGCATACTCTATGACTTCATTTTTCCCTTTCCCTTTACTAATTTTATATAAAGGTGGCATAGCCAAGTAGACTTTACCTGCCTCAAGCAAGGGTTTCATATAACGATAGAAGAAAGTTAATAATAATACTTGAATATGTGCCCCGTCCGTATCAGCATCTGTCATAATAACGACTTTATCATAATTTGAATCTTTAATATTAAAGTCATTCCCTACACCTGCACCGATAGTATAAATCATTGTATTAATTTCTTCGTTCTTCATAATGTCAGCCATCGAAGCTTTCTCTGTATTAATAACCTTCCCTCGAAGAGGTAAGATAGCTTGATAACGACGGTCTCGTCCTAATTTAGCAGATCCACCCGCTGAGTCTCCCTCGACTAAGTAAAGTTCATTTTTTGATGCGTCTTTAGACTGAGCTTTAGTTAATTTTCCAGAGATAAGTTTTTCTTGAGCTGATTTTTTGGCACCTGAACGTGCCGCATCTCTAGCTTTTCGAGCAAGTTCGCGAGTTTCACGAGCTTTAATTGCTTTTCTTAGAATGGTCTGACTGAAATTACCATTCTCATTAAGAAACGCCGACAGTAACTCATTAATAAAATTATCTGTTAATTGTCGTGCCTTTGGCGTTCCTAATTTTTCCTTTGTTTGCCCCTCAAATTGTAAATAATTCTCGGGTATTCTTATCGAAATGACTGCGGAAAGTCCTTCTCTAACGTCAGATCCTTCTAAGTTTTTGTCTTTTTCTTTCAATAAGCCTACCTTACGTCCATACTCATTGAAGGCCTTAGTCAAACCAATTTTCATCCCAGTTTCATGAGTCCCACCCCCATAAGTCCGGACATTATTAGCAAATGATAAAATAGTTTCAGAATAACCATCATTATATTGCATAGCAAAATCGATTTCAAAACCATCTATAACAGTCGAGCCACTTGCTATCTCTCCCATTGTATCTTTTTCTTCATTAAGGTAATTGATAAAATCGTGTAATCCATTCTCAAACATAAAGGTCTCTTCTCTGTCATGGACCTCATCTGTGATTGAGATGGTCAAACCTTTAAGTAAAAAGGCTGATTCACGGAAACGCTCAGCAATTGTGTCGAAATTTATCTTAGCATTCCCAAATATTATTGGATCTGGTAAGAAGTGCACTACTGTACCTCTTTTAGTTTTATTGGAAATTTTTGTTTTTTTCAATTTACCAACTGGATTTCCACCATTTTCAAAGCGCATTGTATATTGGTAACCATCACGGTATACAGTCACTTCTAACCAAGAAGACAATGCATTAACGACACTAGCACCAACTCCATGCAGACCCCCAGCAGACTTATAACCACCTTGTCCAAACTTTCCACCGGCATGAAGTATCGTAAAGATTACTTGAATCGTGGGAACTCCACTATCGTGCTTCCCTACTGGCATCCCTCGTCCATTATCTTCAACTTGGATACTACCATCTTTTAATAAAGTAATTTTTATCTCGTCAGCAAAGCCAGATAAGGCTTCGTCCACCGAATTATCTACAATTTCATATATGAGATGATGCAAACCCTTCTGGTCTGTGGAACCAATATACATTCCTGGTCTTTTTCTTACTGCTTCTAGTCCTTCTAGTATTTGGATGGCATCATCATTATAATTTGTAAGGTTTGGTTTTTGTTCCAAAATTCCACCTCTATTCCTGAAATTAATCAACTTCCTTATCATATCAAAAAGTTGATTGTCTGCCTAATAAATTATAAATTAAGCAAAATCTTTTATGAACAATCTTTTCTAGTTTAGCCATTATCTCTACTTATTGCAACTTAATCATTATTATCATGCATTAAAGAGCTATTGATAATCTATATAATAATGTACCTATTCTAAACTAATGAACTATGGTAAAATAAATCCAAATATTAGGAGGTTCCAATGGAAACAATAATTGATTATTTATGGCCTTTACTGTTTTTAATACTATCTTATCTCATAGGCTCATTTCCTACAGGAGTGTTATACTCAAAAAGTCAACACAATATAGACGTCAGAACATTAGGTAGTGGAGGTAGCGGAGGCACTAATATTGGGCGCAACTTCGGTTTTAAAGCCGCTGTTATTGTAACATCAATTGATATTTTAAAAGGCTTCATCCCGGTCTTCATTGCAAAGAACTGGTTTGCGGATTATCCACTTATCATTATTTTAACTGCATTAGCTTGTATGATTGGACATGCTTATCCAATTTGGGCTAATTTCCAAGGTGGTAAAATAGTAGCTACGTCAATTGGAGTTATGCTTGCCTTTAATTTTTGGATAGCTTTCGTTATGTTAATCACTTTAGGTTTACTTATATTGATTACAAGCACTGTCAGTTTATCTGCCATGGTGAGTTATTCTCTAACAGCCTTATATATTGCCCTCACCTATGATGAAATAAGTTATAAAATTGGATTTATACTGAGTGCTCTTTTCTTACTTTACCGACATAGAGAGAATATAAGTAGACTAATAAAAGGTACAGAAAATCGAATTAACTTTGGTTTCAATAAACCTAAAAAATAAAGCTTAAAAATCCGCCATCTTAATACAAAAGATGAACGGATTTTTTGTTAGATTTTTTTAAACTGAATGGTGTAATCATGCGTCATTAACTGTGAAGGTAGTAATTCATGAATGGCGTATTTGTCTTTTAATTGACCAGTTGAATCTTCTGGATCAGCAATCGCCGACCAAGGTTCAATACAGATAAACGGGGCCCTTTTTGGATAAGGAGACCAAATCCCTACATAATCCATTCGGTTTGGTTTCACTCTAATCTCAACATCTGCATGGTGGTCAGTCAAGACGATTTCTGTTTGCCGACTAATTTGATATATTAACGCATCATTTTTAAAGGTTGTATGTTTTAAGGGTATATTATCCACTTCAACATATTTTGCTTTATTGGGCTGTGTCAAACCTTCTTTGTTTAATGGGATTTGTAAGTATTGCCCAGATGGTTCGAAAGTAAAGTTCACGTCATCGAATTCAACTTTACTATTTTGTTTTGATTGAGAAATATTAAAAGCTGGATGTCCACCAATACTATAGTACAATGAATCTTCATTCGATGGATTTAGTACTTCATAACTTACAGTAATACTATCATAGTGCAAAATATAATTAATTTGTAAACTAAAATCAAAGGGATATTTTTCTTTAGTCGTGTCATCATTTTTTAAGTATAAACTCGCTGAGTTACTCGTTACATTCTGGGTTGTAAAAGTCATATCACGAGCAAATCCATGTTGAGTCATTGTATATCCTTGCTCATTTAAGTGGTAACGATCATCCTTTAACTTACCAATGATCGGGAACAATACAGGTGCATGTCTGCCCCAATACTTATCATCGGCTTGCCACAAAAATTCGTGAGACGTTTTTTTATCTATGACTGATGTTAGTTCTGCACCATCTTCTTTAATTTTTACAATTAAATGCTCATTCTCTAGTGTAATCATAAATCGATATCTCCTTCATTCATTATAAGATATAGTGACTTAGATCTCTATTCTCTACAATCTTGTCTAATCGCTCGATAACATAGTTTTCATTAATTTCAATTTGTCCCATTTGCATCTCAGCTGCGTCGAATAATAGCTCATCAAGCACAGTCTCTAAGATGGTATGTAGACGTCTTGCTCCAATATTATCTGTGTTATCGTTTAGTTGCACGGCATATTCAGCCAATTTCTTAATGGCACCTTCAGTGAAGTTTATCTCAACCCCGTCTGTAAGAAGTAAGGCTTGATATTGTTTGATAAGCGCATTTTTTGGTTCAGTTAAGATACGAACAAAGTCATCCTCAGTTAAGTCTTTTAAGTTAACTCGAATTGGGAATCGTCCCTGTAATTCTGGAATCAAATCAGAAGGTTTAGATTCATGGAATGCCCCGCTTCCAATGAAAAGGATGTGGTCCGTCGCAATAATTCCGTACTTAGTTTGAACTTGACTTCCTTCTACAATTGGTAAGATATCACGTTGAACACCTTGACGACTGACTTCACCTGAATTTTGATTTTTAGTTGCGATTTTGTCAATTTCATCGATGAAAATAATCCCATTGTCTTGAGCTAGTTCTAAAGCCTTTTGATTAATATCATCTTGATTAATTAACTTATCAGCTTCTTCTTCCGTTAATAACTTAATGGCTTCTTTTACCGTTACTGTTCGTTCAATTTTCTTTTTAGGTTTTAAGACATTTAAACTTTCTTGCATGTCCATCATTTGTTCCATAGCAGGGTTTATGCTATTTAATTGAAGTTTTTTCTCTTCCATTTTAATTGTTACTTCGTGGTTATCAAGCTTACCATCACGAATTTGTTGGCGAATAGCTCGACGAGTTGCCGCAACCTCATCAGTAACAACTTCCTCCTCTTCTGTATCCTCTTGGGCTAGAGGATTCATCTGTTGGAACATAGCCGCAAAGTCACCAAATGGATTCGTACTTTGTGAGGTGTTTGTTTTTTGAGCAGGTTTTTCTCCTGGTTTTAATGCTTTTGCAATACGTTCAATTGCTTTCACTTCGGCTTCTTCTTTGACCTCTTCTTGTTTTTGGCGTTTGATTAAGCGGATGCTTTCTTCAACAAGGTCGCGAACCATCGATTCAACATCTCGTCCGACATAGCCGACCTCTGTATATTTGGTTGCTTCGACTTTTATAAAAGGTGCTTTAGCAATGTCAGCTAATCGACGCGCAATTTCGGTTTTACCTACTCCGGTAGGTCCTATCATTAACAAGTTTTTTGGTTTAACTTCTTTTTGCATATCACTATCAAGTTTAAGGCGACGAATTCTGTTTCTTAATGCTATCGCCACAGAGCGTTTAGCTTCATCTTGTCCAATAATATACTGGTCTAAAGCTTGGACTATTTTTTTGGGTGTCAATTGTTCCATAATATCCTCCTAATTATTCATTGAATGATTCTACAATGATATTATCGTTAGTGAACACATCAATTTCACTCGAGATTTGTAAAGCATTTTTAGCGATTTCTCCAGCGGAAAGGTCTCCGTAACGTAGCATGGCTCTGGCTGCAGATAAGGCATAATTCCCCCCTGAACCGATTGTTAATATTCCATCATCTGGTTCAATCACTTCTCCAGTACCACTTACTAATAACAATGTTTCTTGATTCATTACAATCAATAAAGCTTCTAGTTTTTGTAATGAGCGGTCTGTTCTCCACTGTTTAGCAACTTCTACGGCAGCACGTTGCAATTGTCCGTTGTGAGCTTGTAATTTTTCTTCAAACATCTCTGATAAAGTAATCGCATCGGCTACCCCCCGGCAAATCCTACTATAACTTTATTATCATAGATCCGGCGAAGTTTTCTTGCGCCACCTTTCATGATTACACTTTCACCCATGGTTACTTGACCATCACCAGCCATTGCTAGTTGGTTTTCTTTTTTTACTGCACATATTGTTGTCATTTATTCTTCCTCCTTAGTAATTTGTTTAGCTCTTGGAAACACATCTAAGTATGCAGAACGTAATCTGTCTTTTGTTAAATGTGTATAGATTTGAGTTGAACTTAAATCTTGGTGTCCTAATAATTCTTGAACAATCCGCATATCAGCCCCATTGTTTAATAAATGTGTCGCAAAAGTGTGTCTTAATTTATGCGGGTGAATAGATAATTTTAGACCCGCATCTTCTACAACAAAATTTAACTCTTTTCGTACAATTGTTGGACTAATTGGTCGCCCAGTTCTCGATAGGAATACGATTTGTGAATCTATTCCTTGAGTCTTAGCTAACAATTGTGGCCGAAGTGTTTCGATATAGTACTTTAAACTACTCATAGCCACATCACCAATTGGAACGATTCTTTCCTTCTCACCTTTACCTATGACACGTGCTAGTGATAAATCAAAGTCAATTTGATTCAATTCTAATTGACACAACTCAGCTACTCGCATACCTGTCGCATATAAAAGTTCAATCATTGCGCTATGTAAAGGCTGATAGGGAGAATCAGAATGCCGAATAGCATCAAAGATTTGATTCAATTCATCTTCATAGAAAAAGTCAGGTAAATATTGTTTTTTGACACTATAATTGATTCCTTCGATCGGATTATTATCGACCCAACCTTGTTCTAATGCGTATTTAAAATAGGACCGAAGACTAGATAATTTCCTTGCAATCGTCGTTCTTGCTAATTGACGCTCATTTAAGTGAGCGATAAAGAGCCTAAAATCTTGGTAAGTTAACTCTTCCATGTTTGTATCGCCACTTTTTTTTATAAAATCATCAAATTCAAATAAATCTCTTTGATAGGCTAATACTGTTTTCTCAGAGTATCTTCGTTCATTCGTTAAGTAATTGATAAAAATTAATATTTTATCTTTCATCATGGTCTTTCATCCTTTAATCTTATCGCATTTGTTCTTATAATAACATTTATTACACTTTAACACATCAAACTTAGGCCCGATTTCTGATATTTTCATGAATAATGACCACAAATTCGCTAAAAAATTAATCCAATTATCAAGTTACTCTTAACCATTGTACTAATTTATGTTAAATAATTATTAATTCCCTCAAAATATTAACAAAAAAGAAACAAGTCGAAAGTATTTAAACTTAAAACTTGTTTCTCACTAATATTTCTATAATTAATTTACTAATTCTTCTTCGTAGTCACAATTACTACATTTAACTTGACTACCTTTACGTGATACTTTCTCAATTAAGAATTGATTACATTTAGGACATGAGCGTCCTACTGGTTTATCCCACGATACAAATTCACATTCTGGATAACGAGTGCAACCGTAAAAAATTCGATTCTTCTTAGATTTACGTTCTACAACTTCACCTTCGTGACAAGTTGGACATTTTACACCGATTTCTTTAACAATGGCTTTAGTATTACGGCACTCCGGGAAATTACTACATGCATAGAATTTACCATAACGGCCAATTTTAATAACCATTGGGTTTCCACACACGTCGCAATCAAAGCCAGCAGGTTCATCTTTAATTTCGATTTCTTCCATATTTACTTCAGCTTTATCTAATTCTTTTTCAAATTCTTTATAGAAGCTATCAATAAGGTTTACCCAATTTTTTTGACCTTCTTCAACATGGTCTAAACCTTTTTCTAAGCTTGCCGTAAAATCAGAGTCCACTATATCTGGGAAGAACTCAACCATAACACTATTAACAATTTCTCCTAATTCAGTCGGTTCAAAACGTTTAGCAACCATCTTAACATAGTATCGTTTTCTTAATGTTTCTAGTGTTGGTGCATAAGTAGATGGTCTACCTATACCTAATTCTTCCAATACTTTTACTAAACTCGCTTCATTATAGCGAGCCGGCGGTTGAGTAAAGTGTTGTTCTGGTTTCATCTCGGATACTTTCACTTCATCCCCTTCAACAAGGACAGGAAGATAATTATCTTTACTTGAATTTGATTCATACACTTTCATAAAACCATCAAATTTAATTCTTGACCCATTGGCTCTAAATTCTACATTATTTTGAGTTAAGTCTGCACGAATAGTATCGTATACTGCATCTGACATTTGGCTCGCAACAAATCGTGACCAAATTAAGGAATATAGACGGAATTGGTCTCTAGAAAGATAATCTTTAATATCATCGGGAGCTAAAGTTACATCAGATGGTCGAATTGCCTCGTGAGCATCTTGGGCATTTGAAGAATTACTTACAGCAACTTTATTATTACCTAGATATTCCTTACCGAATTTCTCAGTAATATAAGTAGCTGAGCTAGCTTTAGCTGTTTGAGATATACGAGTTGAATCGGTACGCATATAAGTAATTAATCCGACTGTGTTACGTCCTATTGATATTCCTTCATATAATTGTTGAGCGATCATCATCGTCTTACCAGCACGGAAATTTATCCGATTGGAAGCATCTTGTTGTAAAGTACTTGTCGTATATGGCTTAGGTGCCTTACGACGACGTTCTTTCTCGACAATTTCTTTTACTGTGAATGGTTTTTCTTGATCGATTTTATCTAATATACTATTAACTTGTTCTTCATTAGTTAATTTTAATTTCTCACCATTTTCACCGTAAAACTGTGCTTCAAATGATGAGCGTCCTTTTTTAAATTTAGATGGAATGCTCCAATACTCTTCAGGAACAAATGCTCGGATTTCTTGCTCGCGATCAATAATTAGCTTGAGAGCTGTTGATTGAACCCTTCCTGCACTTAAACCACCTTTAATTTTCTTCCATAATAAAGGAGAAATTGAGTAACCAACAATTCTGTCCAAAATACGACGTGCTTGTTGCGCGTCTACTAGGTCTTGATTAATCTCTCTAGGATGATTAAAAGCTTCTTTAACCGCATCTTTGGTAACTTCATTAAAGACGACACGATTTTTTGCTCCTTCTTCAAGGCCCAACATGAAAGATAAATGCCAAGCAATCGCTTCTCCTTCTCTATCCGGGTCGGCTGCGAGATAGACTTTTTCTGCTTTTTTTGCTAATTTTTTTAATTCTTTTACTGTATCACCACGGCCACGAATTGTTATATATTGGGGTTCATAGTTATCATCAAAGTTTATTCCCATTTTACTCTTAGGAAGATCACGTAAATGACCTTTTGAAGCCACCACTTTATAATTTCTTCCTAAATATTTATCAATTGTTTTTGCCTTCGTTGGTGATTCGACGATGACTAAGTATTTATAGGCCATCCTCAATCAACTCCTTCGAATTTATATTTTCATTGGATTTTTTTATTTTGCGTTCAATATGTAAAATCGTAAACATATTAGTTGATATTTTAGGGCTTGTCAAATACAAATAACAAAATTTTATAATTTAATCGAATTAAACTCTAATCATATTAGATTTAAGATAGCCTATATAATAAAGATTAAGCATAGTTTCGTGCAATGTTAGTAACCTTGGTATTGAAAGATTTGTTCAATATCGTTAACTAATTTATTAATATTAATGATAGGACTTGCACCTGCTTCGATTAATTCTAAACACCCCATAGATTGTTGATCCGTTATCCTTCCTGGTAAAACGAACAGCTCTCTATTGCATTGTAATGCATAATTAGCTGTTATCAAACTACCACTTTTTTGTGCCGCTTCAATGACCACACTGGCTTTGGCTATACCTGCTACTAATCGATTCCTTTCAATAAATTGATGTTTATGAGGCTTTGCATTGGGTAAGTACTCACTCAATATTAAATGATGCTTCTCAAGTTGGTGTTGAATAGATTGATTAGCTTTAGGATAATAATAGTTTAATCCACAAGGAATAATTGCGATTGTTTTACCATTAGGATGATTGATTGCACTTTGATGGACTTGAGCATCAATACCTAAAGCCAGGCCGGATACAGCAACCCACTGCTTTTTAGAAAAAGCATCAATAATTAATTGAGTCATATTCTTCCCATTTGTGGTGATTTTTCGAGTACCTATGACAGAAACCTTCGGCTTAGATAACAACGAAAGATCACCCCGATAAAAGAATATAATTGGAGGTTTGTAAATCTCATACCACAAAATTGGATATTCAGACTCTCCAATCATAATAGCTTGTATTGTTAAATCAGCTAGTTGATGATAAAACGTTGGATCTAAGTTAATGTGAATTCTTTTTTTAAGGTTTGAATATTCATAAATTCTATCTACTGTTTTTCTTATTTCATATAAGTTTAATTTTTGATGAAGTTGATGATTTGATGTTATAGCTTTTAAGTAACGCGATAAAACCGAGTACCCTGATCCATTGAGCAATAATATAATAAGTTGTTCTTTAATCGTATATGTCATAATTGCACCTCCTACTATAAATACACTAAAAATGCTCAAAAGCATTAAAAAAAGACAAAACTTCAAAAGTTTGTCTTATTCCGTTTATTAATATGGAAAATTTGCATTTTGTACCGGTGAAAAAGAATGGCGGTGAATTGGAGTATAACCGAATTTTTTTAAACCTTCTAAATGTGCTTTCGTACCATAACCCATGTTATTAATAAAATCAAATTCAGGATATTCCTCATGATATTGAATCATTAGCTCATCTCTGTGCACTTTCGCTAGAATGCTTGCTGCCGCTATAGAGATAGATAACTGGTCGCCTTTTACAATAGCTGTTTGCGGAATTTCACAATTAATATTAAGTGCATCAATCAACAAATGTTGTGGTTTAATTGGTAATTTCTTTATACTTTTTATCATTCCCAGCTTTGTTGCCTCTAATATATTGACTTTATCAATTAATTTGTTATCTATTTCAATAACAGAATAGGCAAGAGCATTTTCTTTAATGATCTGTGAAAATTGCTTACGCTGTTGGTGGGATAATGATTTGGATTCATTTATACCAATAAAAGCATCCATATTTTTAGGTAAGATAACACTAGCACATACAACAGGTCCTGCGAGGGGGCCTCTACCAACTTCATCCAAACCTGCAATAAATTCAAAGCCCCTAGAATATAATTCATGTTCGTAGTGTTGACGTTGTTGATGTTCTAATATTAGCTTATTGAGTTTTTCTTGCTGACTATGATATTGGTGAATTAATTTCTGGACCCCAATTCGAGGATCTTTTTTGAGGTTATTTAGTTCTTCTTCAGTCAAATTTTTTTTTGACTGAATGAATTCTTTAATTTCTTTAATCGTTTGTTTTGACATTCTTAGTATCAACCACCCTATCTAGCGTTATTTGACCAAGATTTCCTTTGCGGTAATCCATGATAATTCTCTGACTTGCTTCATCAAAGTTATCTTTCAATCCCATTTTCTTTGTAATTTCAAGTAATAAGTCTACTGATGTACTATCTAAAACAACATCCATCGTCACCCCATACTTATCTTTTATGGTTTCTGCTGATATTTCCTGAAGTAAAGATAATAGATAGATAGCTAGATCATCCATATAGAGCAAACTATCTTTAATTGCTCCAGTTATACCTAATTTTGTTCCGACATTAGGATCCTCAAACTTTGGCCATAATATTCCTGGAGTATCCAATAGGTCAAATTGGTTGTTAATTTTTAACCAGCGTTGAGCTTTAGTTACACCCGGCTTGTTCCCTGTCTGTGCTTGGTTTTTACCGACAAAACGATTAATAAGTGTTGATTTACCTACATTTGGTATCCCTAAAATCATTAAACGAATTGATCGAGGTTTTACACCGCGTTCTTTTTGCTTCTCAAAGTAGGGTACCATTAATACTTGAATACGTTGTTGTAAGCCACGTAATCCTTTATTATGTTGAGAATCAATCGCTACTGCTGGTATACCTTGTGACTCATAACTTTCAATCCATTGTTGAGTTAAGGCAGGATTCGCTAAATCACTCTTATTCAATGCAATAATACGTGGTTTATTCCCCACAATATCATCAATCATTGGATTACGGCTTGATTCTGGTATTCTCGCATCCACCAATTCAATGACAACATCGACAAGATGCATTTTTTCAGTAGCTTCCCGCCTGGCTTTAGCCATGTGTCCAGGAAACCATTGAATAACATTCGATGACATTCTATCCACTCCTTTAACGATCTTAATTTTTCTAGTTAATCTAATCTTAATAGAAACTGTCTAATAATTTTATTCCTCATACGACTAATTATATCAAATGATATCGCCCACTTGTAAAAAATCCTATTCTTTTTTAAAAGAATAGGATTATATCTTAGTTTATTCAAAATTTTACTCGACTTTACCAAATCGATTTATTGGAAAATATATAAAATTGGTCTCGCCTTGAATATCTTCTTCAGCAATTAAACCAAATTGACGACTATCACCTGAATATGGACGATTATCTCCCATAACAAAGTAGTATCCCTCGGGAATTTCAGTTAAACCTAATGTATCCCAAAGACTAAAATCAGCCGTATAATCTCCATCGTATTCGGATTTACTAGGTTCCAAATAAGCTTCTTCAACAGCTTGATTATTGAGAAACATCGTATCATTTACGAAGTATAATTCATCTCCAGGTAAGCCAATAACACGCTTAACATAAGAATCTCCAGACCCTCTCGGATCTGGAAAAATGACAATATCATATCGTTCAATGTCAAAATTTCTTAACATTATCATTTGGTCTTGGTCCTGTAGAGTAGGTTCCATAGAATGACCATCTACTTGAAAAGGCTGAAGTACATATTCCCTCATTGTTATAAAAAGCAATATGGCTATTAAAACAGCAAAAACCATGCTAACTATTTCATTAAGGAGTTTCTTTAAAAAACTCATGCTATTTAACCCTCTTGAGATAATTCCATTAAGTTTTTAACAGCTTCATCATATTGAGCGTCATTTTCTTGAACGAATTCACGCGCCCTAGAATTTAGTAATGAGGCTGTTTCACCGGTAACTTTCCCGGTAACATCTAAATCGTTGTCTTTTTGGAACTGTTCAACTGCCGCTTGCACAGATTCATCAAAGTAATTTCCAACATTCAATTCGTAACCAAAGGCATCAAGCATATAAGTCAATGATTGAACTTGATCTAATCCATCCCCAATAGCTAAAGTGTCCTCTGAACTTAACAGTACTGATTTTTCTATTGGTAAAGGCTCAACAACAACCGACGGTTCAATGCCTTTCTCGTTTATCCAATTACCGGTCGGTGTTAACCACTTAGCAAAAGTTATTTTTAATTCGCCTAAATCAGATTGGTTGATGACTGTTTGTACAGACCCTTTCCCAAACGAAGTTGTTCCAACGATTGGAGTTTCTGTGTTTTCTTGAATTGCAGCAGCAAGTATTTCACTTGCACTTGCACTTCCTTCATTTATTAATAGAACATAGGGTTCGGTAATTTGGAAGTCACCATACTCCTTATCATTGGCCACATAAGTAATTCTTGAATCAGTATTCCCACTTTCTTCCATCTGCATGATGATATCATCATTCTCTAGGAACATATTACTAATAGCTAACCCTTGATCTAATAAGCCACCTGGATTGTATCTTAAATCAAATACAAAAGAATTTGCTCCTTGATCCCTTAAATCTGTAACAACTTCGACGAGTTCATCATAAGTTGTACCGTTAAATTGAGAAATTTTTATATTTCCAATTTTATTATTCTCCTCATCGAGTTCGCCTGTCACAGTAATGATAGGTATTTCTGCTCGTTCGAGTTCTAAGTCAAAAGTTGAATCACCACGTTGAATCAACAATTTGACTGTGGTTCCTTCTTTTCCACGGATTAAATCAACAACCGAATTCGTATCCATTCCTGTCAATTCAGTACCATCCACTTCTAGTAAGACATCATTAGGTTGTATACCTGCTTCACTTGCCGGTGTTCCTTCAATTGGAGTAACAACTACAATTTGATTATCACTAGACATAATTTGAATTCCAACACCTTGAAACGACCCTTCAACCGTTTCATTCATGCTTTCAGATTCTTGTGCATTTAAAAATTCAGAATGTGGATCGTCAATTGAATCTACCATTCCTTTGAGAGCACCTTCTAGTAACTGTTCTTTAGGAACCTCTTCAACATAATATTGTTGTATTGAATTGTAGATATCAACAATATATTGCATATCCTCTTCTGTCATTTTTTCTGTTTCTGAATCATTATTGAATAACCATTCAAATCCATACACCTGGGTTAAATTGTGACGACTGAAGCTGAAAACAAGCACTAACACAAAGGCGAAAATACTTACTAATGTTAGGAGTGGTTTTGTTTGATTATTTTTCATATTCTCCCCTTTACAATTGACACTATTTTGATAATTTTACGGCTGTTTCTAATGCAATTTCCATCATTTGTGTGAAACTTGTTTGACGTTCTTCGGCATTAGTTTCTTCCCCAGTAAGAATATGATCACTAATCGTACACATAGCTAGAGCCTGACGATTGTGCTTGGCTGCTACAGCATAAATCCCTGCCGCTTCCATCTCCACAGCTAGTACACCGTAATCAGCTAATTTTATTTTATCCATCTCTTCATTATAGAATCGATCACTAGAGAGAATATTACCAACATGGATATTCTCTTTCGGAATTGAATCAGCTGCAATATGATACGCAGTATCTAAAACATTAAAATCAGCTAAGGCAGAAAAATGAACTTGACCATCAAATATATTTCTTAAAATACTTGAATCAGTTGTTGCTCCTTGTCCAAATACAATATCACGGACTTTAACATCTGCTTTCATTCCACCAGCCGTACCAATTCGAATGATAGTGTCGACATCAAATTCCGTATATAATTCTTCCGCATATAACATAGCTGACGGAATTCCCATTCCAGATCCTTGAACTGAAATCTTCACACCTTTATATTCTCCAGTATAACCAAGCATATTGCGTACAGTATTATATTGGCTAACATTTTCTAGGAATGTATCAGCAATAAATTTTGCTCTTAATGGATCTCCAGGGAATAATACTGTTTTTGCGATGTCACCTTTACTTGCTCCTATGTGTACACTCATTTTAATTCCTCCTATTAATTTTCATATTGATAATTTTGCCAACTTTCGTCAAATATCACTAATAGCTTACTATACTTTGATGAAGACTCCAAATAAGTTGATATCTCTTCAAAGTCTTTACTTCTCTTTGGGAACGCGTTATCCGAATGAATACGATTAGCTAATCGACTGATTGGATCATCCGCATCGTAATCCACAAACCGATTAATATATTCATAATAGGTTAATTGCACTTTATGACCTTCTTTCATTACTTTTTTCTGTGATAATAATAGCATTATAACATCTTGAAGGGTATACGACACATAAATATATATATATTTTTGATAACAACTAAAGTTGAGTCATGGGATAATATGAATTAGTAGATAGAACTGTTATAGATAAAACAATTTCTTTAATAATTATGATAGTTTGATATAATTGTAATAGGAATTAAATTGGGAAGGTGAAACTATGGTTAATAAAACGTTGTCAAAAACTAAAGAAATTGTTGTCGAAGTACTTAATGCCTTGACCCATGGAATTGGAACCATACTTAGTATTTTTGGTCTAATTTTACTTTTAATGAAAGGAATTGACCTCTCGTCCCCTTCGGCAATTGTTGCCTATACCATTTATGGTGCCAGTCTTATTGTTTTGTTTTTGAACTCTACCTTATATCATAGTCTAAGTTTCACAAAATTTAAGAGCTTTTTTCAAAGACTTGACCATAGTGCCATTTACTTATTAATTGCGGGAACATATACTCCTTATCTAATAGTGGCCATTGGTGGGCGATTAGGATTAACCTTTTTAGTTTTCGTTTGGGGGCTAGCTTTTGTTGGAATTTTCTTCGAATTATTCCAAATTAATAAATATCCTCGTTTAAGTACATTTATGTACTTGGGATTAGGTTGGTTGGGAATTTTTATTATATATCCCCTTCTTCAATCAATTGAACTTATTGGGGTAGCATTATTAGCTATTGGTGGGGTTGTTTATTCTTTAGGTGTCATCTTCTATAGTATGAAGTCTAACAAGTGGATGCATATTATCTGGCATCTATTCGTAATGGCTGGTGCATTCTTTATGTATATCAGCGTTTTACTATATGTATAAGGAATTACATTAAATCTTTACAGTTAGAAGCTCTCTCACAGGTCTATGTTAAAAAACTAACAACCGTCACAAACACTGATAAAACAGTGTCTATGACGGTTTTTTTAGAGTGAATATATAGCTCACTACCTTTGAATCTCTCTAATATATTTTGAATAATTGAAAACAAAACAGAGATAGTTGAAAATATTCCAGTAATCATTTTAATCGTTTATGATTCTACCTCTTTTAATTGATTCATTAATATTGTCAGATATACTTCTACCCCCTTCAATAAACCCTCTTCATTTAAATTAAATTTAGGATGATGAAGCGGATAGGATTCTATACTTGAATGTTTCACTCCGACATTTAAAAAAGCACCAGGTACTTCTTTTAAGTAATAAGCGAAGTCCTCTCCGATCATTGCAGCACCATTCATTGGACCAATTTCAACTAATTGTTTAAATAAATTGGAATCCTCGAGATGATTAATCGTACTTTCAACAATATCTTTATGATTAAGGAGTGCTGGATATCCATCTTGATAGTGAATATCGACTGAACCATCATTCATCTCAACAATGGCTTTGGTCATTTGAAAGAATTTACGTTTAATGCATTGGCGAATATCTTCGGAGAAAGTACGGACTGTTCCTGATATTACTGCTTTATCCGCAATAATATTATTGGCTACGCCACTCCCTGCATTAACTGAAGCAAAAGAAAGGACAGCAGGGTGAATTGGATCAACGTATCGACTCACTATCGTTTGTAAGTTAGTAATCACTTCAGAGGCAATGATTACAGTATCAATAGATTGATGTGGTTTCGCTCCATGTCCACCACGTCCCTGGATTCTAATCTTAAAGGTATCTGAAGCAGCTGAACCGTAATCGAATGAATATCCCACATTGCCCACATCCTGTTCAGGAACCACGTGTATGCCATAAATTTGCTCTACACTTTCTAAAGCACCGTCTTCAATCATACTCTTGGCACCACCTGGTTTACATTCTTCCGCATTTTGGAAGATAAAGACAATTGTTCCTACGAAGTCAAAGCGATAGCGATTAATAATTCGAGCGACGGCTAGCAATATGGCTGTATGAGCATCATGTCCACAAGCATGCATCACTCCCGAATTGATAGACTTAAACTTTAAATCTGTATCCTCTGTGATGGGTAAAGCATCCATATCAGCTCTCAAAGCAATAACAGGTCCTTTACCATTTCCGTGAACTTTAGCTACAATGCCATAGCCGTTTCCAACATTGCGACGAATATCTCTAATACCATACGACATAAGTTGTTGATATACGAAATTAGACGTTTGTTCTTCTTTGAAAGATAATTCCGGATGACGATGTAGATGACGCCGAATCTGAATGACCTCTGATTCTATGTCTTTGGCATAGCTATACCAGTGTGTTCTAATATGAGTTGCTGTTGTATCTACAATCATAGTAATACACCTTCCTTAGCACTATGATAATGGTTCACAATCGTTAGTATTGTTTTTACACCAGTTAAGATACACCGTTCGTCAATTTGGAACTTTGGATGATGGTGTGGATAATTATCTGATTCAAAGGCTCCAGCTCGAATATAATAATAGGATCCTGGAATCTTCTCTAAATAATAGGCGAAATCCTCTCCACCCATTCTAGCTGTTGTCTGAACCACTTTATGTTCACCAAATTGTTGTATAAACAAATTCTTGATTAACTTAGTCTCTTCATGGTAATTGAATAATGGCGGGTAACCATCGAGATAATTAATCTTTACTGTTGCACCGTGAGCTGAACAAATTTGTTCACTGACCTCATGGATACGTTTCTTAATCATTACACGCAAGGCTGGATTAAAGCTTCTGACTGTTCCAGAAATATTGGCATAATCCGCTATGATATTATCTCCCCCAGTGCCTGAGTGGAAATTAGCTACTGTTAATACCCCTGAATTTAATGGATTTTTGTTGCGACTAATTATGGTCTGTAATTGTTGAATTAAAAAAGCTGCTACTAGTGTTGAATCAACAGTTTTATGGGGGGTCGCTGCATGCCCACCGTTCCCTTGAACTCGAATGGAAAATGAATCTGAAGCCGCTAATGCATAACCAGGGCAATACTCAACGACTCCGTCATAAGGGATGTCTCCACGAACATGAAATCCATAGATTGCATCAACATCATCTAGTTCACCTGATTCAATGATTCCTTTTGCTCCACCCGGTTTCAATTCTTCTGCGTGTTGGAACAAGAATAATATAGTTCCTTTTATTTCTGCTTGTATATCTTTTAATAATTTAGCTGCTGTTAATAATATCGTTGTATGAGCATCGTGACCACAAGCATGCATAGCACCTTTGTTGATAGACTGGTATTCTAGTCCAGTTTCTTCTTGAATGGTTAAAGCATCAAAATCAGCTCTAAAAGCAATAGTGGGTCCTGCTACTCGTCCTTTAAGTCTAGCAATGATCCCGCCCCCTCCTACATTTGACTTAATATTTTCATATCCATATTCTTGGAGTTGCTGTAGAATAAACTCTCTTGTTTGGTGTTCTTGAAAAGATAATTCTGGATGTTGATGTAAGTATCTAAATATTTTTTTAGTTTCATTGAATGTTTCTGTCATATTTTTTAACACATTAAGACAATCCATCCCATCACTCCTTCTTAATAATAAGGAAATTATATTAGTTTTTGATGATAAAAGCAAATAATTTCAGTTAATCACCTAATTTTATTTTATTTTTTTACAATTAATGTTACTTTAAGTAACACATTAAATGGAATGTTTTTGAGTAAAGTTCCCAAAATAGCTCTTGGAATTATGATACAATCACTTAGCATAAATGTACATGTATCAATGTATTTTTATAATTTCTCATCAATATTATTTAGCTATTATTTTGCCTATATTTTTGTGTCAGTTTATATCCCACGGAAGTATTTTTAATAATATTTTCTGTAAAATCAAATAATAAAAAAGCAATCATCTTTGGTTAAAAAATGATTGCTTTATATTAGAACATATAAATTTAATAAGTTATTAAATTATTCACTGACTTTCTTCAATAAACTGGCGATAAATGGTGCTTCATTCGTCTTAATATTATTGAATCCATCGATATTGAATCGTTCAAAATTACTATTCACACCTAATATATGACCGCTTGGATCAAGCATTGCATCAATACCAATTTCATCTTCAAAGAAGGCGGTGTACTTAGATAAGATTTGCTTAGAGAATTTCTCTTCATCTAAGTTAACCGTTAAATGATAACCTGAAAGAGCTGTCGTATACGATCCCTCGGATGAATAAACAGAATCTTTAATGACATTCGCTGAGACAATGGTTGATACGAATTTTTCTAGCGGGTTAATTTTAAACTGAATTGAAGTACCTGTTTGAACTCTGCCAAACTCCATTAATCCACTGCGTACAAAACCTGCAAAGGACGCACCAATAGCTAGAATATACTTATCTTCAATAAAAGCTTCTAATTCTTTTTGAATATCATTAATTAATAATTCAATTGCTTGGCCGTACTGCAGTTGATTCGATAAAATTGATCCATCAGGAAAAGCTAAAATATCATAATCTGCTAGCTTATTAGCAAATTCCTTGATCGATGCTTGGTATCCTAATTCTTCTTTAATAATAAAGAAATCAACATGATCAGTATAACGCTTAAATGATTCATATAAATCATACTCACCGTGAACTCCTGTCATGACAGGTATTAATACTTTAGCATCAGATGATATATTTGGAATAGCTAAAGGATCCTTGATTGTTTCTACTTTATTAACGAATTCAATATCAGAGAATACATCTGCTAAAGGTTCAGTATATAAGAGTTTTAAATCTGCTAGTGAGTAAGCTTTGTTGAATATTGCTGATTGACTTCCATTAGTACGAGCAACAATAATTTCTCCTTCAACTTCAACATCATTAGCTAGTTCAATTAAAAAGCCTAATGCTGGTTTTTTATGTAAGTATTCTGTCTCCATCTCAAAACCAACCTCATTACCTAAGGCCATCTCAATTAAATTCATTTCGATTGTTTTATCATCTATCGTTGAGATTGATCGAACATCGCCGTCATTAATTAAATGAGTCACTTTACCGAATAATTGCTTAATAGCTTCCGTATCAATTAGATCTTCAGCGTTTAATTCTGCTTCTAATAAAATCACCTTAGAATCAGTGGATTTGAGTTCTCGTGAATTTACTTTATCTACGTTTGTAGTTGCCACGGCAAAGCTAATTAATGACGGTGGGACATTAATATCTTGGAATGTTCCACTCATACTATCTTTACCACCAATAGCAGCGAGCCCTAATTGCTTCATTAATTTGAAGGCTCCAAGTAATGCTGAGGAAGGTTTACCCCAACTCTTAGCATCTACCATTCTTTCGAAGAATTCTTGAAGTGTCAGACGTATATCTTGATAAGGCACACCTAAGGCAACTGCTTTTGCTATCGAATTCAAAACTGCGTAATATGCACCATGGAATGGTGATAAAGAAGCTAAGTCAGGCTTAAACGAAGAAGTCATGACTGAAACGGTGCTTGTATTTTTTCCAAGGACAGGCATTTTAGCAACCATACCTTCTTGAGGCGTTAGTTGATTCTTTCCGCCCAATGGTGCTAATACTGTGTTTTTTCCTATAGTAAAGTCAAAGTTTTGTGCTAATGCTTTTTGACTGCTATTCTCGATCGATTGAAGTTGAGTGATAACATCACGTGAATCTAAGAAAAAATCCTCTACATCTGAGTAAGTGATGTGAGCCACTGCACTCTTAGCTCCCCCATTTGATTCTAAAAACGAACGCTTCAATCTGAGCACTTCTTTATCATCATAATTCATAACCATATAATCGGAATCAGTTACTTCAGCAACAACTGTTGCTTCCAAGTCTTCCTCTATAGATAAAGCGATAAATGTTTCCACATCTGAATCAGCCACAACAACTGCCATACGTTCTTGAGATTCTGAAAGTGCTATTTCGCTTGGATCCATTCCATGGTATTTGGTTGGGACTTTATCAAGATCAATAATTAATCCATCTGCCAACTCACCAATTGCGACAGAAACTCCACCAGCACCAAAATCATTAGCTTTCTTAATTAATCGAGTAACTTCTGGCTTACGGAATAAACGAATAATCTTACGTTCAATGGTTGGGTTCCCCTTTTGTACTTCTGCCCCTTGTAAGTCGATAGATTGTTCTGTCTGTAACATCGAAGACCCAACAGCAGCTCCAAGACCATCTCGACCAGTTCTTCCACCAAGAAGAATAATCTTATCGGTTGGTTCAGGTTTAATTCGAACCACATTATCAACTGGCGCTGCACCGACTAAAGCTCCTAATTCCATTCTTTTAGCTTCAAAGCCATCGTGATAATATTCTTTTACATACCCTGAAGTTTGGCCAATTTGATTACTATAATCGCTAAAACCTCTAGCTGCTCGTTGAGTTATAACTCGTTGAGCTAATTTCCCATCTCGAGTTGATTCATATTCTACTGTAGGATTTTTGGCACCTGTAATGCGCATGGCTTGGTGCACATAACTACGTCCTGATAGAGGGTCACGAATGCCCCCACCAATACATGTAGCCGCTCCTCCGAACGGTTCTATCTCAGTAGGATGGTTGTGGGTTTCATTTTTGAAATACAATAAGTAGTCTTCTTCTTCACCGTCGACATCAACTTTCACACGAATACAGCAAGCATTTACCTCATCGGATTCATCTAAGTTATCTAATAGGCCAAGTTGTTTAGCATATTTTGCATTAATTGTTGCTAAGTCCATTAAGGTTACTGCTTTTGCCTTAGGGCGATTAGCATACACTGCTTGGCGAACTTCATTGTACTCTGCGATTGTTGCTTCAATGGCTTCTTGGTACTTTCCATCTGAGACAGTAATCTCTGATAATTCAGTTAAAAAGGTAGTGTGGCGACAGTGGTCTGACCAATACGTATCAATAACTTTTAATTGAAAAACGGTTGGATCAATGTTCTCGGTCTTGAAATAAGTTTGAACTACTTGAATATCAGCAAGGTCCATCGAATAATCTTTAATAAATTCTTTCAATCCTAATTCATTTAACTCTATAAACCCTTCAACTGTCTGTAAATCTGAAGCCGGACTGATTCCCATATCAAAGTTCAGTGGCTCAAAAGGAACTATTTCTGCTTCAGTTTGATTAATATAATAAGCTTTAAAAGTTTGAACTTCTTCCTCTGTTAATCCTACCAACTCAATGATGGTTGAGTGATGTAATTGTAAGTTATGCCCACGTAGATTATTAATTAAACGATTTGTCATTTCTTCTATTTCATTATATTGACCTAAAACTTGGCGATACCTAAAAGTATTTGATTGATCAAAATTTGATAAATCTTCATAGATAATGCCAGAGTCAAATAATGATAAGATAGCTTGTAGGTCCTCATCAGAATTTGATTCAAACACTTCATATCGCTTTACAGCTTTTAAATTGTTTAAATTAAGAAAATTATGTGCTTCTTTAAGTAAAAACGATGAATCATCTGTTGCTACAACGATAAATTTGCTCATGAATGTTCTCCTCATTTTATAATTCTAGAAATATGTCACTTAATTCAATCGGATCTAATAACTTACCGTCTTTAAATGCACGCATATTCCCTGCTGAAATCTCATCAATTAAGACAATATCCTCACTCTTAGTCAAATAACCAAACTCTAGTTTAATGTCATAGAGGTCAATACCACGAGCTTCTAATTCTGACCTTACTAGGTCCGTAACTTTTAAGTTAAGTGCATACAAAAACTGATATTGTTCCTCTGTCATTATTTTTAAAGTGATTAATCCTTCAAAGTTGATTAAAGGATCTTCGCGTTCATCATCTTTTAAAGTGAATTCAACGTATTGATCTAAGGGGGCACCATCTTGAATATAAGCACCATATCTACGAACAAAAGACCCCGTTGCTTTATAACGCGTAATGACTTCTAATCCTTGACCGAATACTTTTGCGGTTTTAACTGTCATCGTATTGTCTTCTAAATTTGTTTCAATAAAATGCGTTGGAATACCTGCTTGCTTTAATTTCTTAAAGAAATAAGTCGTTAGTGCTAAGTTTTTATGTCCCATTCCGTCTATTGATAGTCCTACTTGATTAGCACCTGGATCGAAAACACCATCTACACCAGTGACGTCATCTTTAAACTTTAGTACACTTGTAGATTTACTTGCTTGGTAAATATCTTTTGTTTTCCCTTGATAAATTAGTTTCATATTACACCTCATTATGAATTAGAATAAAGTACGCCATGATTGTATACTTTTGGACTGTTCTAATAATTCTTTTAACTTGTCATAACTTGAGTTCGTTAAAGTAAAATGTCCCATCTTTCTCTGCTTTTTCGGTTCACCTTTATCATATATATGGTAGAGTGCATCTGGCAACTCAGACCTCATTGCTTCAACTAATGGGAGGTGTTGACCTAAAATATTAACCATCAGTGAAGGTTCAAGTAAGCGACTTTCGATAATTTGATGTCCAGTTATAGCTAAAATATGTTGATCAAATTGTGAGACGTTACAACCTTCAATAGTATAGTGACCACTATTATGTGGTCTTGGCGCAATCTCATTGACTAAGATAACACCCTCTGAACTAATAAAGAATTCTATACCACATACACCGATGAGTTGACCTTCTTTGGCAATCGTTTCAGCAATTTGTTGAATTTCAATCGTTAGGTTTTCGAATTCTCGCGAAGTAACCTTACCAACTAAGCTTGAGAACAAGACGCCATGAATATGATGGTTAATACTCATAGGAAAAACGTTGACCGAACCATGAACATCTCGTGCAACTATAACCGATGACTCAAAGGAAAAATCATAAAAAGCTTCTAAGATGAGTGATTGATTTTCTACTAATTGTTCAATGTATTCTTTATTTTGAATTACATCATCAATATCTTTAATAAATAATTGGCCTTTACCGTCATAACCAAAACGAGTTGTTTTTAATATTGCAGGTAAACCTAACTGTTCTACTGCTTGATGTAAATCGGTATAGGCTTTAATTTCTCTAAAATCTGCTGTCGGAATATTGATTTCATTCAACCATTCCTTCTCTTTAATTCGATGTTGAGAATTTAACAATAATTTAGTTCCTTGAGGTAAGTAACTTACACTCTCTAATTCTTGTAATAATTCACCATTAATATTTTCGAATTCATATGTAACTACATCCACTGACTTAACAAAATTCAGTAATTGCTCTCTATTGTCGAAGTCAGCAACATAAGTCGAGTGAGCTACATTAAAACCACAAGATGTAGGATTAGGATCATACATGTCTACTTTGTAACCCATCTTTTGAGCAGATTGAGCTAACATTTTACCTAATTGACCGGCCCCAATGATTCCAATACGTGCTCCAGGTTCAAGTTGTTTAAACATTGATATCGACACTACTTTCTATGGCTGCTTGATGTTGATTACGATGAAAGGAAATTAAAGATTCGGCAACAGTTTTATCATTTAATGCAATGATTCTAGCTGCCATTAAAGCAGCATTCTTTGCACCAGCTGGACCTATTGCCATGGTTGACACTGGTACACCTGCAGGCATTTGAACGATGGATAGAAGTGAATCGATACCATTTAAACTACTCGATTTGATTGGAATACCAATAACTGGGAGAATAGTGCTTGATGCAATCATTCCAGGTAAATGAGCTGCCCCTCCAGCTCCTGCAATGATAACTTGATAACCTTTATCTTTAGCACCTTGTGCAAATTGCATCATTTTCTCTGGCATTCGGTGCGCCGAGATAACTTGCTTATCATAGGGTAGATCTAACTGATCTAAAAAATCACAACAATGCCTCATCTGCTCCCAATCTGAAGAACTTCCCATAACTACCGCAATTTTCACTTGTTTTGTCATACTCTATTCCTCCATCTCTCGGTTCAATCCTATATCATTTCGATAAAAACTGTTTTGAACTTTAAGCTGATGCATTAAACTATAAGCATTTTCTCTAGCTTCTTGAAGAGTCTCTCCAGAAGATGTTAACATTAAAATCCGTCCACCCTTTGATACTAATTGGTCGTTATCATCAAGTCGAACTCCCGCATAATAAACTTGTTCAGCCCATTCTTCTGTATACTTAATCGGAATATTCATTATTGGATCTGCTGGATAGCCTTTTGCCGCAAGCACAATACCTAAATTAAATTGGTCTTTGAGTCTAATTTCTATATCTTCTTTATTTAGATGTGCTTGAATCACATCATAAAAATCATTCTCAATAAGTGGCAATACTACTTGTGTCTCGGGATCTCCAAAACGAGTATTAAACTCAATGACTTTTGGTCCTGACTCAGTCCACATGGCTCCTGTATAGATAATACCAGTAAAAGGTGTACCGTTCTCAACCATCTGATCTGCGACTGCTTGAACGATGTCTTTTAAGACACGTTCTTCTTTCGATTCGTCAAACCAAGGGATTGGAGCAAATGCTCCCATACCTCCTGTATTCAGACCAAGATCATTATCATGGCTCCGCTTATAGTCACAAGCACTTGCGATCGGTATGATATGGCTACCATTAACTAAAGAAAAATGAGAGAATTCGTTTCCAACTAGAAACTCTTCTATTAATACATTTTTTCCTTTAGTTTGCATCATTAACTCCAAGCATGAATAGGCTTCTTCCATTGTCTCAGGAATGACTACTCCTTTCCCGTCCATTAATCCATCTGCTTTAATGACTAATGGTAAAGACAAAGTATTCACATAATCAATGGCATCTTGAAATTCAGATGCGGAAAAGAAACGATATTGTGCTGTTTCAACAGCTGCTTGCTTCATTATTTCTTTAGCAAAATGTTTTGAATTTTCTAATTTAGCGGCTACTTTACTCGGACCAACGATAGCTAGACCTTTTTCATTAAAGTAATCAACGATTCCCAATTCTAAGGGTTGCTCCGCACCAACAAGTGTTACTGTGACAGACTCATTTACAACAAAGTTTACTAGACTTTCAAAATCAGTAGCTTGAATATTCACACATTCAATCTGCTCATCATGAATCACCATTCCTGGATTACCTGGAGCCACATACACTGTCTGAACTTGAGTGCTTTTAGCAAATGCTCTTGCTAATGCGTGCTCTCTACCTCCAAATCCAATGATTAGTACATTATTCATCCTACTTCTCCATTCACTTAACTCTTTTTAATGTCGGAAATGACGATATCCAGTCATTACCATCGCCATATCATTGCGATTACATACTTCAATTGAATCTACATCATATTTTGATCCACCTGGTTGGGCAATAGCAGTTATTCCACCTTTATTAGCTAATTCTGCCGTATCCGCCATTGGCAAGAAGGCATCACTCGCCATAACAAACGTTTGACGAAGCTCAGACGGCTTCTCCTCAGCTTGCTTAAGAGCAATATCCAACGAACCTACACGGTTCATCTGGCCAGCTCCGATACCTAAAGTCATGTAATCATTGTTTACGACAATGGCATTACTTTTAACGTGTTTTACAACTTTCATTCCAAAGCTCATTGCTTTTATTTCATCTGAAGTTGGTTGGCGCTGAGTGGATAATTCCCATGATTCGGGTATGGATAAGTCATCTTCAACATCCAATTCCGTCGATTGGTCAATCGATTGAACTAACAAGCCTCCTGATACTGAAACGAACTCTTCTTGATTATTATTATCATCATCAAAATCAATAGTTAATAATCGTAATTGACTCTTCTTGCTCAACTTTGCTAATGCTTCTTCACTAAAGCTTGGTGCAATGATAATTTCTAAGAAAATTTTAGATAAATGATTAGCTAATTCGAGGGAAACTTCTCGATTAACTACAACAATTCCACCATAAATTGAGACAGGATCCGCTAACTGACAACGTTCAAAAGCTAATTCAATTGTATCAGCTATCGCAACCCCACATGGATTCATATGTTTTACCGCGACGGCAACAGGTTCTTTAAACTCTTTCGCAATCTTAATAGCTGCATCTGCATCTTTAATATTGTTGTATGAAAGTTCTTTGCCATTTAATTGGACTGCTTGGGCAATTGACGAAGCTGATGCATTTAATTCCTTGTAGAAAGAAGCAGACTGATGGCTGTTCTCCCCATATCGTAACGGTTGCTCCTCCACAAAAGTCATCGTTTTGTGTGACCAATTGTGGGTTTCAAAACTCTTTGATTGGCTATTGAATTGACCTAAGTAGTCGGCAATTAAAGTATCATAGTGGGAAGTCAACTGATAGACTTTTGTAGCTAAGTATTGTCTAAATTCTAGCGTAGTTTCTCCCTTATCTTCCAATTGAGTGATTAAACTTGAATAATCAGCTGGATCAGTAACAACGGTCACAGATTGATAATTTTTAGCTGCACTGCGTAACATGGATGGTCCACCTATATCAATATTTTCAATGGCATCATCTAAAGTGACATTATCTTTACTAATGGTTTCTTTGAATGGATATAAATTAACTATGACATAGTTAATTTGAGCAATCCCGTGGTATTTCATCGATTTAAGATGTTCAGCATTATCTCTTAAACCTAATAATCCTCCGTGAATTTTGGGATGTAAGGTTTTAACTCTACCATCCATCATCTCTGAAAAGCCGGTATAGTCTTCTACAGCTTGTACCTCGATTCCTGCCTGTTCAATGGCTTTATATGTTCCTCCTGTAGATAGAAGCTTTATTCCTTTATTATGAAGTGTTTGAGCTATTTCAATTAATCCAGTCTTATCAGAAACACTTAATAGTGCATATTGTGTCATTACTTCTAAATACCTTCTTTCTTGATTTTATCTATTGTTTGTTGAATAGTGATTGGATATAAACGATGCTCAATGGCATGAATGTTCTCTTTCAACTCATTGAATGTCCAATCCTCATGAATTTTTAGACTTTCCTGAGTTATAATTTCCCCTGTATCAATACCACTGTCAACGTAATGTATAGTCACACCTGTTTCCTTCACATTGGCTTCAAAGGCATCATTAATGCTCTGTCGACCTGGAAATTGAGGGAGCAGCGACGGATGAATATTTATCATGCGGCCTTGGTAATGTGTTAATAGATGCTCACCAATAATCCGCATAAAACCTGCTAATACAACAAAGTCAACTTGGTTATCGATTAAGAAATTTAATATTTTTCCTTCCCACTGCTTACGACTTTTACAATCTCTTGGTTCTAATACAAGAACATTCAGTTTGGTTGCCTTGGCACGTTCAATTACATACGCATCTGAATTATCACAAACTAAGCAAGCTATATTCTCAGTAATAATTCCTTGATTAGCAGCGTCAATAATCGCTTGGACATTCGACCCATTCCCTGAAGCAAATAAAGCTATGTTCATGCTTACTCCTTATCTTCATCTAATATAATGCGAACCGTCGCTCCTTCAGTCTTCTGATTCTCAATATGTCCCATAACAAAGCTCGAATCGATCGACTTTAATACATGATCAACTTGACTTTCTTCTACGGCTAAGACCATACCTACACCCATATTGAACACATTGAACATTTCATTTAAGTCTAGTTGTCCTAATTCCTTTAAACTTTCAAATATTACTGGTAGTTGCCAAGTTGAAATATCGACAACTGCTGTTAGACCTTCACCAAACATTCGAGGTAAATTCTCATAAAAGCCTCCACCTGTAATATGAGCTATTCCATTTATTACTTGATTTTCTACTAATGGCAAAACATCCTGTACATAAATTTTTGTTGGTTCTAATAGATGGTCAATTAAAGTACGGCCGTCTGACAAGGCTGTCTCAAATGAATAAGCATGGTCTTTGAAAAATATCTTACGAACAAGTGAGTAACCATTAGAATGTATTCCTGAACTTTTCAGTCCAATTAATACATTTCCTGCCTTCACTTTTGAACCATCTAGAATTTTATCTTCGTCCACAACCCCTACGCAAAAACCAGCTAAATCAAATTCATCTTTGCCATATAGGTCTGGCATTTCAGCTGTTTCTCCACCTACTAAGGCTGCACCAGCCTGTAGACACCCTTGTGAGATTCCAGCAACTATTTGTTCAATATCTTCAGGAACAGTCTGACCTACTGCCAAATAATCTAAAAAGAAAAGGGGTTGAGCACCTTGAGCTAGTATGTCATTCACGCACATGGCAACTGCATCAATACCGATAGTATTTAAAATACCTGATTGTTGGGCTAATAATATCTTCGTTCCAACTCCGTCAGTTCCACTCACTAACACAGGTTTTTTATATTTTTCAGTATTTAGTTTGAATAATGCACCAAAACTTCCTAATTGATTCATTACTTCCGGTCGCATCGTCTTAGCAACATGTTTTTTCATTCTATTTACTGCTTCGTAGCCTTTTTCAATATCGACTCCAGATTGTTGGTAAGCATTACTCATCTTGAAACTCTCCTTTTAATATTTTCTTTTGTAATGAGGTTAAACTCAATTCAAATTCTTCCTTATAATCACCAATATCAGACGGATATTCTCCATTATAGGCATCTAAGCTGACACCTAAATTAGGAATCGTCGGATCAAAATTTATACTATCCACTAATCCTTCAACTGATAAATATCCTAGTGAATCACTTCCAAATAAAGTATTCAATTCTCTGGTAGTATAATTTGATGCGATTAATTCATCCGTATGAGTTGTGTTAATCCCATAATAATTAGGAAAGCGGATGGGAGGACTCGCTATGCGTAAGTGAACCTCTTTAGCCCCTGATTCTTTCAATAACGTTACGAGATGGCGGATAGTTGTCCCTCTAACAATTGAATCATCAACTAAGACGACGGATTTATCACGAATCAAACTATCTACTACGGATAGTTTATAGCGAACACCTTGTTCACGTAAGGTCTGATTAGGTTGGATGAAGGTTCTCCCTATGTACTGGTGTTTAATGAGACCAATCTCATACGGCAGCCCTAATTCTTCACCGTAACCACTAGCTGAAGATAAAGAAGAATTAGGCACTCCGATAACAATATCAGCATTTGGAGCTGGTTTCTCTCTAGCGAGACGACGCCCCATTTCCTTCCTTGCCATGTGTACATTAATCCCTGCGATGTCTGAATCTGGACGAGAAAAATAAATAAACTCCATCGGTTCTAAGGTTGTCTGTGCATCTTCATAATATTGTTTAATTTGATAACCTTCATCATTAATAATAACGTATTGACCAGCATGAAGTTCAGTAATATACTGAGCTCCTATGCTTGATAACACACAGGTCTCACTCGCCAAAATATACGCACCATTTGCGAATTGGCCAATAATTAAAGGTCGGAAACCATGTTTATCTACTGCACCATACAAAGCATCATCCATTAACAAGCAGAAGTTAAAACCTCCGTTTAATTGTTGGATTGATTTTTCAAAGGCTAAAGTAAAATCACTTTCTTCAGACCTTCTAATTAAATGAATCAAAATTTCTGCGGCTGAATTCGTTGAGAATACGGCGCCTTCATTCTCTAGTTGATGACGCAATGATAATGCTTCAGTCAAATTACCATTATGTGTGATAGCAATCGATTGATTATTAAAATGAAATAATAACGGCTGAATATTAGAATCATCTTCTTGATCTTTAACTGTCGCTGATCGAACTTGACCGATGGCACTATCACCTGTTAATTTTTCTAATTTATCTTCTGTATCAAATATATGAGAAATTAAACCTCGTCCCCGATAGCTTTTAAAGGTCGAACTATTTTTCGTAACAATTCCTGCACTTGCTTGTCCGCGGTGTTGTAGCGCATGTAATCCAAAATAGGTGATTTTGTTCGCCATAGGATGGTTCCAAACACCAAATAACCCCCAGATTCTACAACACTATCAATCCCACGGAAGCCATCTCCAATGGTGCTCATGCCTGCAACCGGTCTTATCAATTTTTTCACTCCCACTTTACTTAGCTATATAAAATAATTTTATTGTTATAAATACGATACATTTTCTAATTTGCTAAAACAATCTTCTTAAGCTGATACTGAAAATTATAAAAACGAACGTTCGGATTAATTTTTTTATTATTATAATTTAATACTTGAATCATTCATCTGATTGTATTAAAGATTAAACAATAAAAAAGCCAGTATGACAATGTCATACTGACTAACGAAAATTTCATTGACCAAGCTCATCCATTTTATTCACTAAAGCAGCGAACATTAAGGATTCATAGGGTGAGTGTCCTGCTGCTTCTACGATATGTAAATTGGCATTGTTTAATGCATCTTGTAATTCCATCGCACCACTTAAACGACAATCTACATCATATCTCCCATGAAAAATATCAATCGGTAAATCTTTAATGGCCTCTATGTTATTAAGAATATAATTATCATCTTCCCAAAACATCTTATGGTGAAAATAATGAGCTTCAAGTAAACCTATGGAAAGGTCAGACGCTGATACTGAGTTATTACTTACTTCAACTGGTAAATGATGAATAACTGAAGATTCCCACTGATTCCAACTCATGCAGGCTTGCTCAAATAAGTCTTGATCACCAGAAGTCATCAGCTCATAATAAGCTGTTACTAGGTCAGTCTGTTGTTCCTTACTAATGAAGTTCTTGAATTTATCAAATGCTTGTGGGAAAAACTCACTCGCCCCAAACTTAAACAACCAATCTATATCACTTTGACGCCCTAAAAAAATCCCGCGCAAGACTAAGTGCTGGACATGCTGTTTATATTTTATCGCATAGGCTAAAGCTAATGTAGATCCGTAACTCCCACCAAAAATAATCCAGCGCGAAATGTTAAAAAATTCCGAATTATTTCGATATCCGAGACACTGTGGTTAACTGTATTGTTTTTCAGAGAAAGAAATGGTTTACTTTGGCCTGTGCCTCTTTGGTCAAACAAAATAATGCGATAGATATCTGGATTGAAGAACTTCCTTGATAAGTCACTAACTGATCCACCAGGGCCACCATGGAGAAACAAGACAGGAATCCCCTCCGGATTACCACATTCTTCTACATACAATTGATGACCATCACTCACTTCGACGTAATATGAATGATTCAAAGGTGTATTAACATAACCAATAGTCATTAAATATCTCCTTCTATCTACTTCTTCTTTTCCATCTGAATTGACTTCTCTATAGCCGCACTCACACCTTGGTTAATGGCAGACTTAAAGCCAGCATGTTCCAATGCGACGATTCCTTCAATCGTCGTTCCAGCTGGACTTGTTACTTTGTCTTTTAATTCTCCAGGATGTTGCCCTGTTTCTATGACGACTGAAGCTGCCCCTTTAACTGTTTGGGCTGCCATCTTATGACTCATCTCTCGCGATAAGCCATATTTAACACCGACATCACTCATAGCTTCAATTAGTTGATAGATGAAAGCAGGTCCTGACCCAGCTAGACCTGTGACGGCATTGAAAAGCGATTCATCAATTTTTTCAACTATTCCAGCCTCCACTAAACTTTCTTCAAACATTTGTAGGATTTCTTGTTTAATTGCTGATGTATGGCAATAAGCAATGTAGCCTTGCCCAATTTCAACCGGTGTATTGGGCATAATACGAATCCAATGATGGCTAGACGGGGTCAGCTTTGTAACTTGTTCTAAGCTTAATCCTGCTGCCATACTAACCCATACTTTCGGTTGTGAGCTTGAAATAAATTCACTTAGGTCTTGAAACAATTGTTTAAATTGTTGTGGTTTCACACCAATATATATAATATCGGAATTAAGAATTAAATCTTTCAATGAGTCTATAGCTTGAACGTCAGCATCTAACTCATCTATAAAAGCATGAAGTTTTTCCTTTGTACGATTATGAAGAATCATTGGATAACCTGCTTTTAGAATTGCTTTTGCAATGGCAGAACCCATATTCCCGACACCAATCATTCCAATTGTTGGCATTAAACCACTCCTTCTAATCTAATCCTACACGTCTGAAAATATTATCAATATGACTTAAATGATAGCTAGGATCGAATAATGAATTAATTGTATCTGCATCAAGTTTATCTAAAATTTCTTTATTCGTTTTAACTAAGTCTTCAAACGACTTCGATTCATCCCAAGCAATCTTTGTTAATGGTTGTACTAAGTCATAAGCTGCTTCTCGTGTCATCCCCTCGTCAATTAAGGTTAGCATGACACGTTGCGAATAGATAAGTCCAAAAGTCTTATTCATATTATCTTTCATGTTTTCTTCTAACACAGTTAAGTTTTCTATTATATTAGCAAAACGATTAATTTGATAGTTCAACAATGTAGTAATATCAGGTAAAATGATACGTTCAGCAGAAGAATGAGAGATATCTCGCTCATGCCACAAAATGACATTCTCATAAGCAGGTGTAATATAACCACGAATAACTCTAGCAAGTCCTGTTACATTCTCACTACCAATTGGATTTCGTTTGTGAGGCATAGCTGAAGAACCTTTCTGTCCAGCTGCAAAAAACTCCTCTACTTCACGTATTTCTGTTTTTTGAAGTCCACGTATTTCAGTTGCGAATCGCTCGATCGAAGTAGCTATTAATGCAATAGTCGCTACGTAATCGGCATGTAAATCTCTTGGTAGAACTTGCGTTGAGATATCTTGAGCTCTAATACCTAACGTATCACAAACATAAGCTTCAACTTCTGGAGGTGTATTAGCGAACGTTCCTACCGCTCCACTAATTTTACCCGCTTCAACACCGTGGGCAGCCTCTTCAAAGCGAGTTTGATTTCTTTTCATCTCAGAATAGAATCCAGCAAGTTTTAATCCAAAAGTGGTTGGCTCAGCATGGACACCATGAGTTCTCCCCATCTGAATAGTATATTTATGTTCAATAGCTTTTTTCGCTACAACATCAAGAATATGTTGAAGATCTTTGCGTAATATATCATTTACGAGTTTGAGCTGATAACCGTAAGCCGTATCAACAACATCTGTACTTGTAAGTCCATAATGGACCCACTTACTCTCGTCTCCCAAACTCTCGCTAACGCAACGCGTGAATGCTACCACATCATGACGTGTTTCTTCTTCTATCTCTAAGATACGTTCTACCGAGAAACTCGCTTTTTCTCTTATTAAATCGACATCTTTTTGAGGAATCTCACCTAAATTTGCCCAAGCTTGACTGGCTTCGATCTCAACTTCTAACCAAGTTTGGTATTTTGTCTCCATTGACCATATATCTTTCATCTCAGGTCGTGTGTAACGTTCAATCGCCATTAATCTACTTCATCCTTCCGTTTCCATTCTTCAAATTGATGTTTATATAAGTTTTTATTATCAACAGTACCTTCGGTTCTGCTTACTAATTCCCATTGATCTTCATCTATTTCAGGCATGAAGACATCATGAGGAAATTTCCCTTCAATAACCGTTCTGACAATTCTATCGGCATAATCAATGAGGTCTAAGAATATTTGAGCTCCCCCAATAACCATCAATTCTTGATCTTTTGCTAAGTCCAGTACTTCTTCCACATTGTGAACAACTTGCAATCCTTCGATTTCTTTTCCATAGTCTTTGTTACGTGTCATTACAACCGTTTGGCGTCCTGGCAATAAACGTTGATTCATTCCATCAAAGGTTTTTCGACCCATTAACATCGTATGACCCATGGTTGTTTCTTTGAAAAATTTCATATCATTGGGAAGATTCCAAGGCAATGTCCCTTGGTATCCTATTCCACCATCTAAATCTTGTGCATAGACAAACGTAATCATTATATCATCCCCTTATACTGCAATCGGCGCTTTAATTGTTGGATGAGGTTTATACCCTTCAACTTTTATATCATCTACGTTTAATTCATCCATTGGCACATCACTATTAATTACTAACTTAGGTAAAGGACGCACATCTCTTGTTAATAAGAGTTTAGCTTGTTCAAGGTGGTTAGAATATAAGTGAGCGTCCCCAATCGTATGAATAAAGTCTCCCACTTCAAGCCCAGTTTCACGTGCAATTAAGTGCGTTAATAAAGCATAGGAAGCTATGTTGAACGGAATACCTAAAAAGATATCACCACTACGCTGATAAAGTTGGCAGCTTAACTTACCATCCGCTACATAAAATTGGAATAATGAATGGCATGGAGGAAGAGCCATACGCGGAACATCCTCTGGGTTCCAAGCGGTCACCATATGACGACGAGAATCGGGATTCACCTTAATTTGTTCAATAACTTGTTTTATTTGATCTAAAGTTTCTCCATTTCTTAATTCCCATGATCGCCATTGTTTGCCGTAAACATCACCTAAATGACCATACTTCTCACTAAATGCTTCATCATTTAATATCTGTTGTTGGAATTTCTCCATCTCTATCTCATATTGTTCTTTGAATGCTTCATCCGACAAGACTCTTAGACCAAAATCTGTCATATCAGGGCCACTATAATCTGAACTCTCGACATAATTCTTGAATGCCCACTCATCCCAAATGTGATTATTATGCTCTAATAAGTAACGGATATTCGTATCACCTCTTAAAAACCATAATAATTCAGACTTGATTAAACTAAAAGGCACGCGCTTTGAAGTTAAAAGTGGAAATCCTTCGCTAAGGTCAAATCGCATTTGATAACCAAACATACTCACTGTTCCAACACCAGTACGGTCTCTCTTTTCTGTTCCTTGTTCTAATACTGTACGAACTAACTCTTGATATTGTTTTGTCATTTGTCACACCTCATATTGTTTTATAGTGATAATTCACTCAGATATTCATAACGTTCGTAGAATTTTAATAGTTCTGCTTCTAATTGATCGAGTTTTTCCTGTAATTCCATTAATCGATAAGCATCACTACCTTGTTGACCCATCTCTGCTTGAATCGATTCGATTGAAGATTCTGTTGTTGCAATCTTATCTTCAATAACCGCCCACTCTTTTTTCTCATGATATGTCATACGTTTTTTATTAGTTTTACTTTGACTAGTTGTAGCTGGCTCGTCTTTAACTTCTTTAGTGCTTTCATTTACCTCGATTGGCGACGTTTTTTGAGTTTGATTTTCTAAATAATCACTATAATTACCAAAAATTAATCCAAAGTGTCCTTGCCCTTGAATATCTAACAACTGATCAACCGTTTTATCAATAAAGTAACGATCATGTGAAACTATAATGACAACACCTATGAATGAATCTAAGTAGTCTTCTAATACTTGAAGGGTTTCAATATCTAAATCATTCGTCGGCTCATCCAATAGTAAGACATTTGGCTCTTGGATTAACAGTGTCAATAAATAGAGTCTACGTCTTTCTCCACCCGATAAGTTTTTTATTTGTGTTCCATGAGTTACTCTTGGGAAGTTGAATTGTTCTAACATTGATGCTGCTGATACAGACTGGCCACCTTCTGACTTAAATTCATCAGCCACCTGTGTGAGATATTCTAAAACTCTCATTTCCGCAGGTAAATCTTCATCAAGTTGTCTATAATAAGCCATCTTAACAGTTTGACCAATCTCATAGATACCTGATGAAATTGAGTGTAATCCTGCTAAAGTATTTAAGAAAGTTGTTTTACCAACACCATTATCACCAATAACACCGAGTCGATCTCCTCGAACAAAAGATTTAGTGAAATGATTAATAACTTGTTTGTTAGCTATTTCAATCGATACATCCTCTAGATCCATAATTCTATTCCCAATACGTTGTTGGTCAAAATTAAAGTCAATACCTTCAGCATCTTGATGGCGTGTTTGGATCGTATCCTTTAAATCATTAAAACGATTGATTCGTGCTTGTTGTTTAGTTGTACGCGCTTTAGCTCCCTTACGCATCCAACTTAATTCTTGCTTAAATAAACTATCTTGTTTTTCTTGCATTCTCTCATTAATAGCTGCTTCTTCAGTACGCTTAATAAGGTAATCTTGATAATTACCTGAATATTCTCGAATCTTCCCAAATCTTAATTCTATAATTTTATTAACTGATCTTTCTAAGAAATATCGATCATGAGTTACTAATAAAAGCGCCCCTTTATAATTAGCCAAGTATTTCTCTAGCCACTGGATTGATTGGACATCCAAGTGGTTCGTTGGCTCATCCAATATCAAAAGATCTGGTTCTGATATTAGAACCTGTGCAATCGCTATACGTTTACGTTCCCCACCAGAACAACTAGCAATAGTACGATTTAAGTCATTTAATCCTAATTGACTTAAAACAGACTTAGCATGAATTTCTACATCCCAACCGTTGTTCAAGTTCATCTCGTCACTCATCTTGTTAAAATGGTCAAAATAAGCTTGATTATTAGCTTCTGCTTCTAAGTTTAATCTTGCTTGTTCATAACGTAATAACTTTTGAATTTGTGGTGCTGGACTATCATATACCGTCTCCAAAATGGTTTTGGAAGGATCTAACTCTGATTGTTGGTCTAAATAACCAATTTGATAATCGTTCGGTGAAAGTAATCCTCCTTCATCATAACTATCAATACCCGCTAATACCTTTAAAAAAGAACTTTTACCCGTCCCATTAGCTCCAATTAAACCCACACGGTCACCTGTTCTAATCGAAAGATCGATACCGTCTAGTAATGTTTTAGTACCATATGTCTTATGCAAATTAATAATTTTTAATTCTTTCATCTTCACACCTCGCTAAAGTCAACTCATTATACCATAAAAGACCATATAAAAAATCCTGAGAATTAATCTCAGGATTTTTATATTAGATGGCTGTGAATTGACTTTGATATAAATCTGCATACACATTGTCTGAAGCTAATAATTCTTCATGTGTCCCATCTTCTATGATTCCATCAGCTGTCACAACTATAATACGATCCGCGTGTGTTATTGTGGCTAATCTATGAGCAATAATTAATGTCGTACGTCCTTGTGATAATTCATCCAATGAACTTTGAATGAACCGCTCAGTTGCGGTATCTAACGCACTCGTAGCTTCATCTAAAATCAAAATCTTAGGATTTTTCAAGAAAATTCTAGCAATAGAGAGGCGTTGCTTCTGCCCACCTGATAATGAGACACCACGCTCACCAATTTGAGTATCAATACCATCTGGAAGATTTGTAATTACCTCTGTAAGCTTAGCTGCTTCAATAGCTGCTTCAACTTCTTCATCACTAGCATCCAGTCTCCCATACAAGACATTCTCTCTAATCGTCCCATCAAATAAGAAAACATCTTGTTGAACTATCCCAATTTGCTTACGCAATGAAGACATAGTCACATCTTGAATATTGACTCCATCAATTGTAATGGTACCTTCACTAATCTCGTAAAATCTTGGTAATAAGTTTGCTAAAGTTGTTTTTCCTGCCCCACTTGGTCCAACAAAGGCGACAGTCTGACCCTTTTTAATATCGATAGTTATATTTTCTAATACAGGACGATTTTCACTATATCCAAAGGACACATTTGAATAGCTTATATTACCTTCGAACTTTGGTGCTTCAATCGCATTTGGTTTGTCAACAATATCTGGTTCTGTTTCGATTTCTTTTATGAATCTCATAAAACCGGCGTACCCTTTTGGATAGATTTCTAACATATTATTAATTTTTTCCAGTGGGCGAACAAAGACATTAGAAAGTAGAATATATCCAACTAATTCACCAATAGTCATCTCGCCTTGGAGTGTATAATAGGCACCCGCAATTAAAGCAAATAAGTTTATTAAACGCATGATGATGTAATTGAATGAGAAACTTAAGGCCATTGAATTATAAAAATCAACCATAGCCAAGCGATAGCCTTCTGCTAATTTTTTAAAGCTTTTATTCTCATAATTCTCATTAGCGAATGCCTTAACAACCCGCATACCACTAATCGCATTTTGAATTCCAGCGTTAAAAGACGCCAAGTTTTTCTTAATGTTCATATTCACTTTAACCATTCTTTTACTAAAGATACCTAATACAATCGCAAGTATCGGGATTAAAGCAACCGTCATTAGGGCAAGCTTTACATGAACATTCAACATCAAGATAAAGGCTCCAATTAAAGTCATTACTGTAATAAAAACATCTTCAGGTCCATGGTGAGCTAATTCACTTACTTCAAATAAATCAGAAGTGATTCGACTCATTAATTCTCCAGTTTTCTTTTTATCAAAATACGCAAAAGACTGTTTTTGGAAATGTTCAAATAATTCATTACGCATATCTGTCTCAATATAACTACCAAAGATATGACCTAAAGAAACAACAATATAATTCATTGTCATATTAAACAAATATAAGAAAAGTAATAATACCGAGAACATCAATATATTCTTTAGATTACCTTGAGGTAAAATCGTATCAATAACCATATTTACAGCAACCGGGAAAAACAATTCCAAAACTGCTGAAATAACCGCACAAATAAAATCAATTAAAAATAATTTCTTATATGGTTTATAATAAGAAAAAAACTTTGAAAGCATATAGCACCTCTTTTTAATTCTTCTTACCTATTCTAACCCAGATACATGGCTTATTCAAAAGCAATAATCAATACTCTTTACAATATAGTTAACACAAAAAAAGACCGAGTCATTCATTATAGCTAAATTAACCATACTCATTCAACTTAAACCAGTCATAACTCTGGCAGAATGAGTCTATTCGCTTGGCGGCTATAATAAAAACCCGGATTATAAATTATAAAAAAATCATCCACAATAAAAGAGCTTCAGCAAATGTTATTTGTTCTTTCTAGAAGAAAATACTAACCATCCACCTGCAATAATTGCAATTGCCGCAATGATGATATAAATCCAAGAACTTGTTTCCCCTGTATTAGGCAAACTAGACACTTGTGCAACTGTCGTTTGTAAGAACGAAAGTATTACTAATAAAAAGCTATTAAATAAATGATTCATAGGATAAATCTCCAATCTAAAATATTTTAATCTTTATTTTATTATAGTAAAGCTTGCTAGAATAATCCAGAATAGAATGAAAAAAGTGAAAGCGTTCGATAAAACGGCTTTCACTTTTAAAATTGAACTGATAAAGCTAACCACAATTTAATCTTCATCCATTGATAGTACTGCCATAAAGGCTTCTTGTGGTATTTCCACACTTCCAACAGATTTCATACGTTTCTTACCTTCTTTTTGCTTTTCTAATAATTTCTTACGACGAGAAACATCTCCACCATATAGTTTTGCTGTAACGTCTTTACGGAATGCCTTGATAGTTGTTCGTGCAATAATCTTATGGCCGATGGCAGCTTGAACTGGCACTTCAAACATTTGACGCGGAATGATTTCTTTCAATTTACTTGCAAGTTCTTTTCCTCGGTTAAACGCAAAGTCTCTATGAACAATGGTACTAAATGCATCGATTACTTCACCATTTAACATAATATCAAGTTTTACTAAATTTGATACTTTGTATCCAATAATTTCGTAGTCTAATGACGCATAACCTTTAGTGTTAGATTTTAACTTATCAAAGAAGTCAAATATAATCTCTGCCATTGGTAATTCATAAACCACATTCACTCGATAATCATCGAGGTAATCCATCGTAATGAAGTTCCCACGTTTACGTTCACATAACTCCATCACTGACCCTACAAAGTCATTGGGCACCATGATGGTTGCTTTAACATATGGTTCGAGTATCTTGTCTACTTCAGTACTATCTGGCATTTCAGACGGGTTATCTACTGTCACCTCAGACCCATCTGTTTTAATTACACGATAGATAACCGAAGGAGCAGTCATAATTAAGTCAAGATTAAACTCACGTTCTAGTCGTTCTTGGATCACATCCATATGCAATAATCCAAGGAAACCTGTACGATATCCAAAGCCTAGGGCTTGTGAAGTCTCAGGTTCAAATTGTAAAGCAGCATCATTTAACTGAAGTTTCTCTAAAGATTCCCTTAGGTCATTATAATCACTTGAATCTACTGGATAAAGACCCGCAAAAACCATTGGATTTAATTTACGATATCCTTCTAAAGGTTCTTCAGTTTGATTGTTTGCTAATGTAATCGTATCCCCTACGCGAGTGTCTTGGATAGTCTTAATATTCGCTGTGACGTAACCAACATCTCCTGCCATTAAGTAATCTCTTTGAACTGGTGCTGGTGAGAAGACTCCTACTTCAACAACATCAAATTCTTTCCCATTGCTCATTAACTTAATGCGGTCACCTGGTTTAAGAATTCCATCCATTAGACGAATGTTTAACACCACTCCTCTGTAGCTATCATAAGCTGAGTCGAAAATGAGGGCTTTCAATGGTGCTTCAATATCTCCTGGTGGTGAAGGAACTTTCTCAACAATTTGTTCCAGAATATCTTCGATTCCAATTCCTGTCTTTGCACTCGCGTGTACCGCTTCTGACGCATCGATACCGATGATATCTTCAATCTCTAATTGAACACGTTCAGGGTCAGCTGCTGGTAAGTCAATCTTATTAATAACAGGTAAAATCTCTAAATCATTATCTAAAGCAAGATACACATTTGCTAAGGTTTGAGCTTCAATTCCTTGAGCGGCATCTACAACTAATAAGGCACCTTCACAAGCTGCTAAAGATCTTGAAACTTCATAAGTAAAATCGACGTGACCTGGTGTATCGATTAAATGGAATGTATACTCAACTCCATCTCTAGCTGTATATGTTAATTCAACAGCATTAAGTTTAATCGTTATTCCACGCTCACGTTCCAATTCCATTGAATCCAATAATTGGTTTTGCATATCACGATCAGCAACCGATTCAGTTTGTTGCAGTATTCTATCTGCTAGTGTTGATTTTCCATGATCAATGTGGGCAATTATCGAGAAATTTCGAATGTTTTTCTGCCTCTGTTTCATTTCTTCTATATTCATATTTTTCTACACATCCTTTTATAGCCATTCGGCTTACCTACAAGAATTCCACACCTTATCTTACCAAAATTGATACTATAAAGATAGGCTTCACCCTCTATTACTAGTCTATTATAGCATAATTATATGATTAACTTGAATAGATTAAAGAAGTATACAAAAGAATTCATTATAAGTTTATTAAACGAATAACTTAATAAAACCGAACTTTTTAAATAGTTTAATCACCCCCCTTTGAGTAGGAGTATCTTACTATAAAAAGTTCGGTTATTAATATATGTTATTTCAATGACATTCTATATGCTCTGATAATTACTTATCATTAAACATATCTTTCATTTTACCAAAGAATCCACCTTCGTTACTTTCTTTAACAGACTGCCCTGATTCTTCCGCTAAGCTTTGGAATAATTCACGTTCTTTTTCTGAAAGTTTTTTTGGTGTCACTACTTTAACTTTTACATGTTGGTCACCAGTATAGTTACCTCTTAAACTTGGTGCACCTTTTCCTTTTAATCGGAAACTAGTGTCAGTTTGTGTACCCGCTGGTACCTTTAACTTAACAGCACCATGAACGGTAGGTACTCTAATCTCGTCACCTAAAGCAGCTTGGACGAATGTGATAGGTAATTCGTAGTAAATTTCTGTCCCATCTCGTTCAAACTTATCACTTGGTTGAACACGGAAAACAACATATAAATCTCCGTAAGGTCCACCATTTTGACCAGCTTCTCCTTGGCCACTTAATCTAATTTGTTGGTCATTTTCAACACCGGCTGGAACAGTTACTTTAACTGAATGTTGTTTAGATTCAATACCTGAACCGTGGCAAGTTTCACATTTTTCTTTAATTTCTTGTCCACTTCCACCACACACATCACATTGACGTTGCGTCATGACACGACCAAATGGGGTGTTTTGTTCAACTTGAATCGCTCCTGATCCGTGACACTTATGACAAGTCACAGGACTTGTTCCAACTTTTGCACCTGAACCATGACAAGTATGACATTCTTCATTACGATTATAAACAACAGTTTCTTGCTTACCAAAGATGGCTTCTTCAAAAGTTAATGTAATGCGGTATTGTAAATCACTACCACGACGAGGGGCATTAGGATTATTTCTTGATTGACCAGATCCACCAAAGAATTGTTCGAAGATGTCTTCGAAACCAAATCCTGCTCCACCATAGCTTCCACCACCGAAGCCGCCAAATCCACCTGCACCAAAATTCGGATCATTTGCAGCATGGCCATATTGGTCATAAGCAGCACGTTTTTGAGAATCGCTCAATACTTCATAAGCTTCCGTAGCTTCTTTAAATTTCTCTTCCGCTCCGGCTTCTTTATTAATATCGGGGTGATATGTTTTTGAAAGTTTACGATAGGCCTTCTTAATCTCGGCATCTGAAGCATCTCTTGAAACGCCTAAGACTTCATAATAATCTCGTTTTTCAGCCATAATCTACCTCCTTCTTCAGACAATGACATTCTAAGATTAATTGTAATATCAATTTTAATTAAAAAGCCAAGGGTATCCATCCCCTTGGCTACGGGTTAAGCATTCGAATAAGAACTTTAAACTAATTATTCTTCGTCGTCAACCTCTTCAAATTCTGCGTCAACAACTCCATCGTCATTAGAATCAGTTGCTTCAGTATTTGCATCAGCTTGAGCTTGTTGTTCAGCTGCTGCTTGTTCATATAATTTTATTGTTAAGTTTTGAACGACTTCATTCAATGCATCGCGTTTTTCTTTCATTGCTTCTAAATCATTAGCATCTACAGCTTCTTGTAAGGCATCTCTAGCTTCTTCAGCTTGTTTAACTTCTTCTTCAGATACTTTATCTTTCAATTCTTCTAAAGTTTTGTTTGTTGTAAAGATTAATTGGTCAACTTCGTTACGTAAGTCAGCCTCTTCACGACGTTGTTTATCTGATTCAGCGTTTGCTTCTGCATCTTTAACCATACGTTCAATCTCTTCATCAGATAGTCCTGAAGATGATTTGATTGTAATTGTTTGTTCTTTTTGAGTTCCTAAATCTTTAGCACTTACGTTAACAATACCGTTCTTATCAATATCAAATGTTACTTCAATTTGTGGTACACCACGTGGTGCTGCAGGAATATCTGTTAATTGGAATCTTCCTAGCGTCTTGTTGTCTTGAGCCATTTCACGCTCACCTTGTAACACGTGAACGTCTACTGCTGGTTGGTTATCTGCAGCTGTTGAGAATACTTGTGATTTACTTGTTGGAATCGTTGTATTACGCTCAATTAATTTGGTAAAGATTCCACCCATTGTTTCAATACCTAATGATAATGGTGTAACATCAAGTAATACGATGTCTTTAACATCACCTGAGATCACTCCACCTTGGATAGCAGCACCCATTGCAACTACTTCGTCAGGGTTTACTGATTTGTTAGGTTCTTTACCAGTTTCTTTACGTACAGCTTCAACCACTGCTGGAATACGAGTAGATCCACCTACTAAGATAACTTGATCAATTTCATTTCTATCAATACCCGCATCTTTTAATGCTTGACGTACTGGATGTTTAGTACGTTCTACTAATTCATCTGTTAATTCATCAAACTTAGCACGAGTTAATGTCATTTCTAAGTGTAATGGACCAGCTTCTGATGCAGTAATAAATGGTAATGAAATTTGTGTAGATGTTACTCCAGATAAGTCTTTCTTAGCTTTTTCTGCTGCATCTTTCAAACGTTGACTAGCCATTTTGTCATTTAATAAGTCGATACCATTTTCTTTTTTGAACTCTTCAGCTAAGTATTCAATAATCTTGTCATCAAAGTCATCTCCACCAAGGTTGTTATCACCTGCTGTAGATAATACGTCGAATACTCCATCTCCAAGCTCTAAGATAGAAACGTCAAATGTTCCTCCACCTAAGTCAAATACTAAGATTTTTTCATCGCTATCTGTTTTATCTAAACCATAAGCAAGCGCTGCTGCAGTTGGTTCGTTAACGATACGCTCAACTTCTAAACCGGCAATTCTACCTGCATCTTTAGTTGCTTGACGTTGAGAATCATTAAAATAAGCTGGTACAGTAATAACTGCTTTATCAACTTTTTCGCCTAGGTAATCTTCAGCATAGCTCTTTAAGTATTGTAAGATCATCGCTGAGATTTCTTGTGGAGTATAGTCTTTTCCACCCATAGTTGCTTTGTAGTCTTCACCCATGTAACGTTTAATTGATGCTACTGTTTCTGGGTTAGTTACTGCTTGACGTTTAGCAACTTCACCTACTTGAATTTCATCATTTTTACTTGCAACTACTGAAGGAGTTGTTCTGTTTCCTTCTGGGTTTGGAATGATTTTTGCTTCTCCACCTTCAAGTACAGCAACTGCTGAGTTTGTAGTTCCTAAGTCAATACCAATAATTTTTGCCATAATTTAAGTCTCCTTTATTTATTATTCTGATACGATAACCATCGCAGGTCTAATGACCCGCTTATCAATTCGATATCCTTTTTGTAATACATTCACAACTGTATTACTTTCTTGTCCTTCTTCTGCTGGCATAACGCTGACAGCTTGTTCAAAGTTAGGATCGAATGGTTCGTTTAATGGATTAATTGTTTCAATTTTTTCGTTTTCAAAGGCTTGTAAGAATAAGTTATGTACCATCTCTACACCTTTTTTCAATGCTAAGCCATCTTCTGATTCAACTTCCGTTTCTAATGCACGCTCTAAGTTATCTATAACATCTAGCAATTCGTTTGCTAAAGATTGCGATCGATACTTAGCAGCATCTTCACGTTCACGTTGGTTGATTCTTCTAATGTTAGCGATTTCTGCTTGTAATCGTAAGTTTTTTTCTTCGAGTGCTTCAATCTCTTCTTTTAATTGGTCTAATTCTGATATTTCTGTTTCAGTTGATTCTTCATTGGATTCTACTGATTCAGTTTCTATCTGTTCTTCGTTAATTATTTCTTCATTTTCAACAGAGTCAACTTTTTCAATGTTTTCCTCAGTTATTTCGGTATTTTTTTCTTTCAAAAGACACCCTCCTTTTTATAAACAACTAATTTGATAATTTACCTATTAACAATTCTAACAAGGCGATTACTTTCTCGTAAGCCATCGTTGATGGTCCTAATAATCCTAGAATAAATTTTTGGTTATCTTTCATGAAAGATCCAGTGATTAAATTAATATTTGATACACTTGGCTGTAAGAATTCATGACCAAATTTTATTCCAATTCCACTCGGCTGTTGCTCTAAAATTTTATACATTTCTTTTGAACCATCAAGTAATTCAAACAAATGTTTTAAAGCTTTCTTATCAGTGGGGCCATCGACAAGTTCAAAGGCATTAGACTTGCCACTTATATAGTAATGATGCCCTTTTATATGGTTCATCGCTTTCTCTACTAATGTTGAGAAGTCTAATTGGTAACCTATTATTTTTTGTGTTAATAAAGGTATCCCCAACTTCATACGTTGGTAAGCATCTTCTAATTCCACACCAGATAATTCTTCATTAATCAATTGAGTGACTTTATCAAGATCATCTTGAGATAATGAGAGCCCTAAATTTATATGCTCACTCTCAATATTTCCCTTATCTGTCATAATAATGGAAATATAGCGTGTTGAATCTATAGCAACTAACTTAAATTCATCAAAAAAGTGTGATTCTAAATCTTGTCCTAATACAATGGCAGTAAAACCAGTAAGGGACACAAGAATGTCAGCACTTAATTGTGTTAGTTTAAGTGGGCTATAATTTCTTGCTTGTAATATCTCTTTGAAGTTTACATTCTCATCAATCATCGTCAAATCTCGTTCTTCTTGATGGATGACTTGTTCAATGTAATAACGGTATCCGTCTTGAGAAGGAATCCGTCCACTCGAGGTATGTGGCTTCATCAACAATCCAAGTCGCTCAAGAACTACCATATCATTTCGGACTGTTGCTGGACTTACCTTTAAGTAACTTTCATTAAGTAAAGTTTTTGAACCTATTGGCACTTCGAATCTCCCATATAATTGTATGATAAGGTTCAATATCTCTTGCTGTCTTGGTGTTAACATCTTTCCACCTCGCTTATTAGCACTTTTGTTACTTGAGTGCTAACACTTATTATAGTACACCCCTTGCATAGTATTGTCAAGGGAAAATACACAAAAAAACAAAAAAATTAGCACTTCTTTATGCAGAGTGCTAATTGGCTATTAATACATATTTTTCCTATATTATTTCTTGGTCTTTGACGTTATGCCGCTCTTCTAGGTGGAAAGTAAAACCTTCACCTAATACTTGTTGAATCCCTGTAACCGTAACAAAAGCATTCGGATCAATTTCATTAATAAGTCTTTGTACCTTCATTAATTGTAACCGACTAATAACAACATACAGAATATCTTTTTCATTTTTGGAATAATAGCCATAACCTTTTAGTACGGTAATACCTCGATCAACATTCAACATGATCTCCTCAGCTATCTGATCATAGTTTTCAGAGACAATCATCAATGCTTTTTTAGGATTGTATCCTTCCATAACAAAGTCAACTAGCTTTGAAGTCAGATAAACCGATATAACAGTCATAATGCCTCTTTCAAGTCCAATAACAAAACTTAATGGTATGATTATTAAAATATCTATAACTAAAAGGGCCGTAGATATTGGTATACCAGTCTGTTTGTTTACAATCATGGCAATAATATCTGCACCCGCTGTTGTCCCATGTCCTAAAATAACAATACCAATGCCAATTCCGATTAGCACTCCTGCAAGCAAGGGAGCTAACATAGTATTGGACGGAATAAAAACAGGGACAGAAACATAGTCCAAAAAGATTGATAAAGATACGACTGAAAGCATTGTATAAATAATTGTTTTCTTTTCTAATAATCGCCAACCGACGATTAATAAAGATGTATTAATTATAAAGTTTGATACAGAGGGGTTAATATCAAAAACATAGTAAAGTAATAAAGTAACTCCCGTTACACCACCCTCACCTAAATGGTTAGGTATTACTACCGAATTAATTGCAATTGAAAATACCAACGTACCTATTAGTACTAAGGTTATATTCTTAGTAACTTCTTTAACCATCCATCTCACCACTCATTCTATTGAAATATTGGCGAGTATTTTCTTCGTCTCTGTGTAATTGTTCAATTAATTCATCAAGGCTATCAAATTTTTCTTCTCCTCTAAGATAATGATGCCATCTAACCCGGACTTTCTCACCATAAATCATTTCTTTATAATCTAATATATATACTTCAACGGTTAAATCAGCATTATCATAGAATGTTATATTATTGCCAATCGAAGCACTACCTTGATACCACTTGCCTCTTACTTTTATTTCAACAGCATAGACTCCAATGCCTGGCACAAGCTGAGGGTGAGGAAGTTGAATATTAGCGGTCGGAAATCCTAAAGTACGACCTACTTTTTCTCCATGGATTACAGTTCCGTAAACTTCATAAATATAACCTAACTCTATATTCGCCTGGTCTACATTCCCATTTTCAAGTAATTCCTTAATATGAGTCGTGGCTATTTTATGTTTGTTATGACTTAATTGCTCCACTTCAATCACATCGAAACGATTAGCAGCGTGGATCGGGAGGGTCTTCATATTCGCAATATCTTTCTTCCCGTATGTGTAGTCAAAGCCTGCCACCGCAACTTTAGTGTGTAGTCCAATAAGATAGTTATCAACAAATTCTTCAGGTAATTGGCTGCCGAAAGCAAAGGTATAATCTACAAAATACAGGAAATCAACGCCTAACTCTTTGGCCAGCTCTGCTTTCCTTTGATTTGTTGATAAGTATTTATACTCATCAAGTTTAATGTTTTGATAGACAATTTTAGGATGTTGGTTAAAAGTCAATAATGCTAAAGGAAGGTGACGTTTGTCTGCTTCTTCTCTCGCACAGCGAATTACTTTCTGATGACCAAGATGAACACCATCAAAAAAACCTAAGGTCATTACAACATCCTGTTCTGGTATTTGATTAGGGTCATAAGGGTGTGTTAATTTAATTATCTTCACATTTAATCTCCTTCTATATTAAGTAAACATTTTATAAGGTTTTATATATTCTTTTTTATTCGGGTGTTGATGATAGATTGCTATCAAATTACCTTCATAGTATAAAGCCGTCTTACTAATGATAGGTTCATTGAAAAAGTTTAAATCTAAAACTTGCCCATTTTTTATCTTTGTGTATTGTTCAGTATTTAATTCTATTTTCGGTAAGTCTTTAATAGTTTCTTCAATCGATCTTATAATGGTTTCAACTTCTCCCTTGTCAACGTATGCTTGAATTTCTTCTAATGAATAGGCGCTCTTCTCATTAAAACCACTTGTTTCTTTACGAATTAAATGTGACATATGAGCTGGATAGCCTAATTTTTTCCCTATATCTACTGCTAACGTTCTGACATAGGTACCTTTACCGCAATGAACATCAAACTCCCAAGTCTGTGCGCCTTCCTCTTCATTAAACTTAGGCTCATTAACACGTTTTAAGGAATAAATCTCAGCTTTACGACGAGGTCTTTGAACTTCTAACCCTTCTCGCGCATATTCGTAAAGCTTCTTTCCATTTACTTTTACTGCTGAATACATCGGAGGTGTTTGTTCGATGACACCTTCAAACGTTGCCATAGTCGCATCAATTTCTTCTGTAGTAAAGGGTTCTTGAACTTTTTTTGACTCGACAACTTGCCCATGGGCATCTTCAGTTTCCGTTAAGAATCCCAGTGTGACTTCACCCCGATAAACTTTAGGTGAGTCCATGAGTAACTCCACCAATCTTGTTGCCTTTCCTAAGCACACGACTAAAACACCTTCAACTTCAGGATCCAACGTTCCTGTGTGACCAATCTTTTTCATTTTAAGTATTTTTCTTAATTTAAAGACGACGTCATGACTTGTCATGCCTTTTGGCTTATATACTGCTAACATTCCGTTATACATAGCTGACTCCTTCACTGATCTTTCTGACAATTTATTATAACAAACTACTTCACGGACTTCTATCTGAAGTACTGTAATACTCAATGAAGCAAAAAAACCGAATAGATAATAACAGCTTTGTATATTTCGAACAATCGAAACAGTTCAACTATTATTATTATTCGGCTTAAAGTTTACTAACTATTTTTCTGTTGAATCAATGTCTTCATCAGAATCGTTTGAAGTTTCATTATCTTCATTTTTGATTTGATTTAATAATGCATCAATATGACTTCCATAGTCAATCGAACGATCACGTTCGAATTTAATTTCTGGAGTTTTATAAAGTGTTAATTTTTTACCTAATTCACTTCTTACTTTACCTGTGATAGCTTTCAAACCACGTTCTGTTTTTTGTCGTTCACCCGCTTTATCCGATAAAGTACTGTAGTAAATAGTTGCTTGTTGCAAATCTCCTGTAAGATCTACATCAGTAATCGTTACACCTTCAATTCTTGGGTCCTTAATTTCTCTTAAGAAAATATTATTAACCTCTCGTAAAATCTCTTGGCGTACACGACCTACTCGATAGTTTGCCATGTTAACATCCCCTCTTAGATATTATCTCTTCACTTCGACCATATGGAATGCTTCAATGATATCATCCATCTTGATGTCATTGTAATTTTCAAGCATAATTCCACATTCAAAACCTTTAGCTACTTGTTTCGCATCATCTTGGAATCGTTTCAAGCTAGCTAATTCACCTTCGTAAATAACAATATTATCACGGATTAAGCGAACTTGACTATTACGAGCAATGTATCCGTCTGTTACAAACGATCCAGCTATCGTACCTAATTTAGAAACTGTAAATGTCTCACGAACAATCGCTTGACCTTGAACTTCTTCGACATATTCAGGATCTAATAATCCAGTCATAGCCGTCTCAACATCATTAATAGCGTCATAAATTACACGATATGATCTAATTTCAACTTCTTCCGTACCTGCTTGAACTTGCGCTTGAGGAGTAGGACGAACGTTAAATCCAATAACCACCGCTCCTGAAGCAGCAGCAAGTGAAATATCACTTTCATTAATTGCTCCTACAGCTTGGTGAACAACATTTACTCGTACACCTTCAACATCAATTTTTTGTAAACTGGCTGATAAAGCTTCTACAGAACCTTGAACGTCGGCTTTAATAATTACATTAACTGACTTTAACTCACCTTCTTGTAGTGATTCAAACAAGTTATCCAATGTAATCTTTTTCGTTGCACGGCGTTGAGCTTCTTGTGCCATTTGTGCACGTTGCTCTCCAGCTTGACGAGCTGTTTTCTCATCTTCAAAGACAACAAACAAATCACCAGCTTGTGGTGCATTTTGAAGTCCCGTAATCTCCACTGGTGTAGCTGGACCTGCTGTCTTTATACGACGACCTAAATCGTTAACCATCGTTCTAACACGTCCATGAGTATCACCAACAACGATTGGATCTCCGATGTTTAATGTTCCATCTTGAACTAATAATGTCGCTGTCGCACCTTGTGACTTGTCTAGCCTTGCTTCAATCACAGTGCCAATAGCTAAACGATTTGGATTAGCTTTCAACTCTTGCACTTCTGCAACTAATGTAACCATCTCTAAGAGTTCATCGATATTTTGATTGAATTTCGCAGAAATCTCAACAAAAATATGCTCTCCTCCCCATTCTTCAGAAATAATACCGTGTTCAGATAATTCCTGTTTAACACGATCGGGGTTAGCTGTTGGCTTATCAATCTTATTCACAGCGATAATGATTGGAACATCCGCAGCTTTCGCATGGTTAATAGCTTCTATCGTTTGTGGCATCACTCCATCATCTGCAGCCACAACAATTATAGCAATATCAGTTACATCCGCTCCACGTGCTCTCATCGTTGTGAAGGCCTCGTGTCCAGGTGTATCTAAGAATGTAATGATTTCACCATCTTCAGTTTCTACTTGATAAGCACCGATATGTTGAGTAATTCCACCAGCTTCACCTTCAGTAACACGAGACTTACGTAATTGGTCAAGTAAAGTGGTTTTACCGTGGTCTACGTGTCCCATAATTGTTACTACTGCTGGACGTAATGATAATAATTCTTCGTCTTGTTCTTTCTCAAAGTAAACTTCTAAATCAGAAACATCAACAACAATTTTTTCTTCGGCTTCGATACCATATTCTAGCGCAATCAACTCAACGACATCGTTAGATAGTGCTTGGTTTTGGTTTGCCATAATACCATTCATCATTAATTTTTTGATAATTTCAGTTGCATCACGGTGCAATATTTTGGCAATTTCTTGAATATTAATACCTTCGCTATAGACTAGTTTTTCAGGTAAATCTTTGTGCTTACGTTGTGTAATTCCTTTTGATTCAGCCTGATTGAAGTTTTTGTTCCCTCTACCACGTCGATTACGACGGTTTTTGCGAGCTGACTGTTTATTAAAGTTGTTTGTGTTGTTTTGATTCTTTTGTTTGTGATTTTTATTAGAGTTATTATTAGCTTGTTTTTTCGATTCTGTGTCCGTAGGCTTGTCCTCATTTTTCTTTGACTTTTGTTTACTTTGTTTATTGTTCGATTTTTTTGAATTTTCTTTTCCGTTGCTTTGTTTATTTGATTTTTCTTTTGCTTCTGGCTTTGCATTTGATTTAGATTTGTTAATCAAACTACCCAATTCTTTTTCTTGCTCTGAACTAATAGAAGACATGTGGCTTCCGAACTCAAATCCATTTTTTTGAGCTAACTCTAATAGTTCCTTACTTGTCATGTTCTGTTCTTTTGCATATTCGTATACGCGTTTAGTCATGTAATCACCTTCCTAATTAATTAGTCATATGATTCCTCACTCTCCATGTCGTAAGAAAGAAATTTGTTTGCCATTCCTTTATTTTCAATTCCTATTATTGACCTACTTTTACCAATTGCATGACTTAACTCATACTTTGTAAATTCGTTGTTTAATGGAATATTTTCTCTCTCACTAATCATACGATATCTTTCTATTGTTTTTATACTCGCATCACTGGCACATAATATAAGATGAATTTTCTGTTGCTTTACAGCTTTTTCGACTAATTCATCCCCGGAGACAAGTGCCCGTGCTCTCATCGCGAGTCCTAATATATTTAGCTTTTTTTCTTTAGTCATCATAGTAGTTCTTTACGAGCTTTCTGATGATCTACGTATTTGTATAATTCATCGTAAAATTCATCGTCAATTTTAATACCAAATGCTCTGTCAAAAGTTTTTTCTTGTTTTGCTTTCAAGGCTAATTCTGGTTCAAGTGCAATATAAGCTCCTCTACCATTTTGTCTTCCTGTTGGATCAAGAAAAACTTCATTTTCTTTTGTTTTCACAACACGTACTAAATCCTTTTTAGGATACATTTCTTGCGACACAATACATTTACGCATTGGTATTTTGCGTTTTTGTTTTGCCATAATATTGCTCCTTTAATGAGTAATACTTTATTAATAGTCTTCTTCTGTTTCTTCGACTAATTCTTCATAATCTTGTTCTGAATCTGCTTCAATCTCAGAGATAGCTTCTTCAACAGAATCAGAATCATAATTTTGCTCATCAATGTCTTGTTCTTCAATTAAATCTCGGACAAATTCTGTTTCTTCAAGTTCTTCTATCTCTTCAATATCTGCTACTATATCTTCTTCATTGATATCCGTTAGTGTTTCTGAATATTCTTCATCTTCTAACTCTTCCATATTAGCATTGATTTCTTGGTTTCTTTCTTCCAAGTACTCTGCATAAACAGTTTCAGATTTAATATCAATTTTATGAGATGTTAGACGCGCTGCTAGACGTGCATTTTGTCCTTTTTTACCAATAGCTAATGATAATTGATAATCAGGTACCACTACTATACATGAATTGCCATCTTCTTCCTCGAAGATGACATCGATAACTTCTGCAGGGCTCATCGCATTACGAATAAAGGCGGCTGGATCCTCATCATATTCAATGATGTCCATGTTTTCGCCATTCAACTCATTCACAATCGTTTGGACACGTTGTCCTTTTTGTCCCACACATGTTCCCACAGGATCAATATTCTCATCTCTTGATCTCACTGCCACTTTAGAGCGATCTCCTGCTTCACGAGCAATTGAGACAATCTCGACAATTCCATCGTATATTTCTGGAACTTCTTGTTCAAACAATCTACGTAAGAAGTCTGGATGTGCACGACTCACAATGACTTGTGGTCCTCTTGGTGTTTTATCTATCTTAGATACGTACACTTTAATACGCTGGTTAAAAGATAATTCCTCACCTGGGATTTGCTCACGTACTGGCATAACTGCTTCAACTTTATCCAAATTAATAAAGACATTACCTCTGTCATATCGTTCAACGGTACCAGTAAGAATCTCATCTTCATATTGGATAAATTCGTTATAAACAATATCTCTTTCTGCTTCGCGAATGCGTTGCATTACAACATGTTTAGCCGTTTGAGTTGCAATACGACCAAAGTCATCTGGTGTCACTTCAAACTTAATTTTATCACCGATTTCGTAGGCACGATTAATCTCAAGAGCTTCTTCTAATGAAATCTCGAAGGTTGGATCGTATTTTGTTTCAACGACTTCTTTCACCGAGAAGACTTTAATATCTCCAGTTTTTTCATCGAATAATACTTCAACATTTTGTGCGTTATCATAACGTTTTTTATAAGCTAAGACTAAAGCCGACTCTAATGCTTCTTTAATTACTTGACGGGAAATTCCTTTTTCTTCTTCAAGGATTTGCATAGCTTGAACTAAATCATTACTCATTTTTCTTATCACCTCATTAATTTAATCTTTTAGAATTTGATGGCTAGACGGATTTTGGACACCGCACTACGATCAATTGACAATTCTTTAACTCTAGTTTTAATTATAACCTCTATGTCAAAAGTATCTTCTGATACATTTAACAACGTTCCCTCATGAAACTTCTCTCCATGTTGCGGTACATAGTAGTCTAGGTGAACGTATTCTCCAATAGCATTCTCCAAATCTGTTTCTGTTTTTAACGGTCTTTCTGCACCAGGTGAAGATACTTCTAAGAAGTATGCTTTAGGGAAAGGATCTGGTGTAATTTGATCAAGTGCTTCACTCAACTTCTCACTTATTCTGGCACAATCTTCAATGTCAATTCCATTTTCCTTATCTGCATATACACGTAAGAACCAATTTGGACCTTCCTTTATATATACCACATCTACTAAATAACAATTTTCAGCTTCCACAATTGGCTCAATCACCGGAACAACTGCATTAATTACTTTACTCAAAATATCACCTCATCCTTTTCGGCTAATCTATCGTTCTAAATATGAAAGGAGCAAGCGTCACCGCTCACTCCTCCCACGTCTCTTCTAAATTCTAAAATAAATATAACACACAATAAGCAAAAGAACAAGTGACGACACTTAAACAAGCTGTGTTTAATACATTTTATACAAAAAAACAAAAGTTTCCTTATTTAAAATATTAAGGGAACTTTTGTTTTAAATTTAAATTTTATTTATAAATATCTTCCACAGTATTGTTTTCATCAATGACAATGTATAATTTTTTATCAATGATTTTTGCGGTCATGAATTTATTTTCAGTACCACTTTCATCAGCGGTTTCAAATGGGAAATAAATCTCTTCTTCGTCTTGATTATCCCAAGTGATTCTCAATAATTCAATATCATTGTTCTTAACAATTGTCTCAAAAATACCAACTTCTAAGGCACCTTTATTAATGTCATCGACTTTAACTGTATCTGCATTCGGGAGAATCTCAATTCGAAAAGCTTGGGCAGGATGAATTTCTACAATTTCTCCACCACGAATTCGACCAATACTTGTTGAAACTCGTTTAATCCACATATCACCAATTAAATCTACTGGAACTTCCCATTCGCCACCATTATGGAATATAAACTTTAAAGCAGTAATTGTTCTTGTCATTTTAAATTTCCCCTTTTCTTTTTGGATTTCCTTATACATCTATTATAAATCATCTTTATATAAAAATCCACTACTTTGTTATGTTTTTCACATTTATTTTGTACTTTATCATTTGTTTTATCAGTATATTTATTAATTATTCAACTTAATATGTTAATTTTATCACTATTAAATTGTTCTTATTTTCATCCTGATCTATTACACAAGGAAAGACTCTTTCTATTGAATTCTTGAATAATATTTCCTGAAAGGCTTTAATATCTATTTATCACATGGATAATATATAAATTACTGTACGAACAAGATAGTTTTCTTATATTAATGATTTCGCCATTTTATTAAATAAATAATCAATTATAAAAAATGTACAAATTATTGGCTAAATATATTTTTGAAAAAAAGATAAGGTAATGATGAAATTACCTTATCTTAGTCTTAAAACGTAATTATTTAGTGTTTTTCTCAATATGTTGCATAAAAGCATCCGCAACAGTTTGTAAGAATCCACGTGTATCTTCGTTAGTTAACTTGCCACCTTCATCAAAGAAGTTTTGTGAGTTAGCAAGGTAAACTTCTGGTTGATTAAGTACTGGCATATCTAAGAAAGCTAAAATTGGACGAAGAGCCTGAACTGCATTAGCCCCACTAATATTAGAGATTGAATGTCCCATGATTAGAGCTGGTTTACCTGACCATACACTTTGTCCCCAAGGTCGAGATGCTATATCAATGGCATTTTTTAAAACACCTGAAGTTGAACGGTTGTACTCTGGTGTAGAGAAAATGATTGCATCTTGAGCTGCAACAACATTACGAAATTCTGTATATTCTGCAGGGCTGTCTTGATCATACTCTTCATTGTATAAGGGTAGATTCCCAATTTCTAAGAATTCTACTTCTACATCAGCAGGGAATAATTCTACTAAAGCTTGGGCCCACTTACGTGCATAAGATTCTTTCCGAAGACTACCTACTACAATACCAATTTTTGTCATAAAACATCTCCTTTAATTTGATTACAAATCTATTTTACAGACAATCAAATTAATATACAAATGTTATATTCACAAAATCGATATTTAATTCGAATTAGAACCATCACTAAAATTAGCGATATTATAAGTAAATCTTTATGTTTTAATTGTTAAAATTTTATCTATTTCACAATCTATTGAAAGTTAGCTGATATATATCCAATAAATCTGCCATTAATAATAGTAAAACTAAAACAGACTTAATTGATCTTCATCTGGCATTCCTTCAAGGACGCCATTATCATCTAAGTACATCATAATTGTTTTAGATACTTTCCCTCTTTTTTGTAAGTCCTCTTTTGAAAGAAATGGCGCTTCATTTCTAGCTTTAACGATTTGTTCAGCAACACTTTGACCTAAACCAGGCACCGCACGAAATGGTGGAATTAATGAGTCCTCTTCAATGATGAAATTATGAGAATCTGACTTTTCAAGGTTAACCATTTGAAATCTAAAACCACGTTCTAACATTTCATTCGCAATTTCTAATTCTGTTGCTAATTCTTTTTCTTTGTTCGTTGCACCAAAACCTTTATCATTAATCTCTCTTATCTTTCGTTTGACCATCTCTTTACCTTGATGCATAGCTACAAGATCGAAGTCTTTAGCTCTGACAGAAAAGTAAGCTGCATAGTAATACATTGGATGATAAACCTTAAAGTATGCGACACGAAGTGCCATTAATACATAAGCAGCCGCATGTGCTTTAGGGAACATATACTTAATTTTAAGACATGAATCAATATACCACTCCGGAACATTGTTCTTACGCATTTCTGCTTGCCAATCATCAGGAATTCCTTTACCTTTACGTACACTCTCCATGATTTTGAACGCAACGCCATCTTCTAAACCATATTGAATGAGTGTTGTCATAATATCGTCACGACAACCAATAACATCTGACAATTCAACAACATTGTCACGAATTAAATCTTGAGCATTACCTAACCATACATCTGTCCCATGAGATAATCCTGAAATTTGTAATAATTCAGCAAATGTCTTAGGCTTTGTTTCTGAAACCATCCCTCGTACAAAGGCTGTACCGAATTCGGGAACACCTAGTGTTCCAGTATCTGAATTAATTTGTTGAGGACTTACACCTAATACTTCGGTTCCACTAAAAATTTGCATGACTTTCTCATCCACTGGCGGAATATCCATGGGGTCGATACCACTTAAATCTTGTAGCATTCGAATCATCGTTGGATCATCATGCCCTAAGATATCTAATTTAAGTACGTTCTCATCAATGGAATGGAAGTCAAAGTGGGTGGTTTTCCATTCAGCATCTACATCGTCGGCTGGATACTGAACAGGTGTAAAATCATACACATCCATAAAGTCTGGTATAACAATAATCCCACCCGGGTGTTGTCCGGTTGTCCTTTTTGCACCTTCAATTCCATAAGCAAGTCGTTCTTTCTCAGCCTGTGGTAAGTGCTCCCCTTTGGATTCAAGGTAACCTCTAATATATCCGTGGGCCGTCTTGTTCGCTACCGTTCCGATCGTTCCTGCACGATATACATAATCTTCACCGAATAATTCTTTGGTATAAGCATGGGCTCTTGCTTGGTAATCTCCCGAGAAGTTCAAATCAATATCCGGTACTTTATCCCCATAAAACCCTAAGAAAGTTTCAAACGGAATATCTTGACCATCTTTACTCAACATGGCTCCACAGTTCGGACATTCTTTCTCAGGTAGATCATAACCTGATTTAATTTCACCGTTGGTGAAGAACTCACTAAAGTGACATTCTTTACAGTAATAATGGGGTGCTAGTGGATTCACTTCCGTAATCCCAGTTAAGGTTGCAACAAGACTTGACCCAACAGAACCCCTTGAACCAACTAAGTACCCATCTTGGTTACTTTTATGTACTAGTTTTTGAGAGATTAAGTAGATTACAGCGAACCCATTCGAGATAATACTATTAAGTTCTTTTTTGATTCGAGCATCAACGATTTCTGGCAGTGGATTCCCATACATTTCATGAGCTTTCTCATAGCTCATATTTGTGATATCATCTTCCGCTCCTTCAATCTTTGGTGGATATAATTCATCTTTGATGACTTGAACATCTTCAATACTGTCTGCAATTTTTTGAGTATTATGAACGACAATTTCTTGAGCTTTCTCTTCACCTAAGAAGTTAAATTCTATCAACATCTCATCAGTCGTTCTGAAATGAACTTTCGGCATATGCAATGTCCGATTAGCATTGATTTTCAAAGATTTTTTCAACACTTCTCGGTAAATGGCATCCTTCTCATCCAAGTAATGAACATTTCCTGTTGCTACAACGGGTTTGTTCTTCTCTTCACCTAAGCGAATTAATTCTCTAATAATATTATGTAAATCGTCCATATTACGAATCAATTCATCTTTAATTAACGATTCATAGGCTGATGGAGGTTGAATCTCGATATAGTCATAATAATCTACTAATTCACTAGCTTCTTCATATCCCTTCTGCATCATAGCTGTAAAGACTTCACCTTCAGAGCAAGCTGTCCCTAACAGAATATTATCACGGTATTCACTTAATACAGAGCGCGGTATGCGAGGAACCCGATAGAAATACTCTGTATTAGCCATAGAGATTAGCTTGAATAGATCTTTTAATCCTGCTTGATTCTTAACTAATAATATTGCATGAAACGGTCGTGATTGCTTATAACTATCACCTTGACCTAATTGGTCATTCAATTGATTATGATTCGTCATATTGAACTGGTCTTTAGCCTGTTCTAATAGTTTTAATAGGATGTATCCTGTTGTCTCAGAGTCATACACAGCTCGGTGATGTTGTTCTAAAACAATATTATATCGTTTAGCCAAAGTATTTAATCGGTGTGATTTATACTCTGGGTTTACTAGTCTTGAAAGTTCTAATGTATCGATGACAGGCGCTGTGGAAGGTTCTAGTCCAACACGTTCATAACCTTTATTAAGGAATCCCATATCAAAACTTGCATTATGAGCGACAAGAATTGAATCCCCACAAAAATTTTGAAACTGTTCTAAAACAACCTTAGCTTCTGGGGCATCTTTAAGCATATCATCAGTAATACCTGTTAATTCTGTTGTAAAAGCTGAAAGTGGTTTGCCATGATTAATAAAAGCTTCAAAACTGTCAACCACTTCACCTGCGTGCATTTTAACTCCAGCGAGTTCTATAATATCATCGTAGACGGATGAAAGTCCGGTTGTTTCCACGTCGAATACTACATAAGTGGCATCATCTAAACTAATATCTTGGGGATTATAAGCAATAGGTTCACCGTCATTCACCACATAGGCTTCTATTCCAAAGAGAGCCTTAATTCCGAGACTTCGTGCTGTATGATAAGCTTCTGGGAAAGCTTGTGCAGCCGCATGATCAGTAATCGCAACTGCTTTATGTCCCCACTTGTGTGCTTGTTTAATGATATCTGAGGCAGTATTTGTTGCATCTAACGCACTCATTGTCGTATGTGCATGGAGTTCAACGCGTTTAAGATCCTCTGAAGCTTTATCTTCCCTTTCAGGCATGGTTACCTTACGGATACTACGAGGTCTAAAGTATAATTCAGACGTATAGTTATCTGGAATCATATCTCCTTCTAGTCGAATCCATTGACCTTTATTAAATTGATTTAAGGCTTCCTTAGATATACGTCTACCAGACATTAGTTTAACCGTTACTGAAGAACTATAATCAGTAATATTCATAATTAATAGCTGTCCACCATTACGCAAGTCTTTAATTTCATGCGAGAAAATATAGCCTTCGATCACTTGTTTAAATTGATTATCTTCAAGTTCAATTAATGGAAGAGCAGGAACATTTGGTATATCCTTTCCGATATCTTCTGAAGTAGATTGAACCACTGTTCTCTCCATCTTCTGCCTTTTCTCTTGAATTTCTAAAGCTTCCAGAAGACTTTGCTCATCTTCAGATGATTGACGTTCTCGCACGGCAATAATTTCTTCCTGTAATAAATCTTCATCAACATAATAATCTAATGAAATATCTGGTATTCTAAGTTGTTCTAATTTTTCTAGTAGTAGGGATTCATACTTACCTTTGATTGTATCAATTTGAATTTGATCTGCGAGTCCAATTCTCATCGTTTGATCTAGCAATTCGAATTTGGCTTTGAATAGAATTGAACGAATGAATGGTTTATCATGAGCAACAACTGACATGATAGCTTCCCAATACTCCATAACAATGTCGTTCGATAAATGATCATCGGTAAACTCCCACCAAGTATCTACGAATCCTATTGGGCTAAAAGCTTCAAGAAGATGGTGTTGAAAAATCCGATAAACATTCGCATGAAATCGTTCCTTAGCTTCAAAAGAAAAAACCCACTTATTAGATTGTGCTAAGATGTCAACTTTTTTTATTGTTACATGACTTAAAGCTTCATTCATTTCTTCATCGGTTAACTGAATATGATCTAATAATAGTTCAAATAATTGTCGTTTGTCTTTCATAGAGACTCCTTTCATCAAATTAAGGATGTACCCACTAATGATCCAATTAGCGATACATCCTTAACATAACTTTATTGAAAAATGCGCGATTAATATCATTCCAAGTTACAGCAATCATTAAGATGACCATCAGAATTACACCAATAATTGTAATGATACCTTCTTTGGATTCGCTCAGTGGTTTCCCGCGGACACCTTCAATGATGTTCAACACGATCTTCCCACCATCTAGGGCTGGAATCGGTAGAAGGTTAAACACACCAAGGTTTGCTGATAACATCGCTAAGAAATTAATAATAACTGGTAATCCTAAGCCTACAACTTGATCTGTCATCTGTGCCATCGCTACAGGTCCACCAAAATTATTAATATTGAATCCTCTTGTAATCATACTTCCTAAGACACCTATCACTCCAGTAATTACTCCCCAAGTAGCTGTGAATCCATATAAGACACTATTAAAGAATCCCTTGTCTCGTCCTACTGTAATACCAATCTGTCCAATGCTTTCACCAGTATTAGCATCTTCTACGCCTGGTACATGAACTACTGTTTCATTCGTACTACCTTGACGGTCATAAGTCATAGTGAGTTCTTTGTTAGGACTTTCTCGAATGATGGTGACAAGTTCTTCCCAAGTAGTCACTTCAACTCCATTGATTGACTGAATGTGGTCCCCATCTACTAAACCAGCTTCTTGAGCAGCAGAATCAGCAACGACTTCACCAATAACACTGTCTGTGACAGGTATTCCTACCAGTAGGGCCACTAAAGCAAAAGCAATAATTGATAATATAAAATTATTAATCGGACCTGCTATATTAGTCTGGATTTTTTGCCAGACCGTGGCGGACTCATAGCGTTTCTCGCGAGGAGCTACAGGTAATTGGGTTCCATCCGGCTCAATAATAGATGCATCTTTAGCGACTGAATAACGAACCATATCACTTTGTCCAACAGGGATACCTTCAATAACCATCTCATCAATTAAGTCAACACGGTCAACTCGGATAGGTAATTCATTCGTATCAAAATTTTCTGATAAATTAATAATTGAAACTTGATCATTCTCATTAATTCTCAGTCCTACTTCCATACCGGCTTGAATATCATCTTCTTCATAGAGACCAGCAAGGCGTACATATCCACCCAATGGTAACATTCTAATGGTATATGTTGTGCCTTCCTTACCTTGTTTGGCAAAAAGCTTTGGACCCATTCCTAAAGAAAATTCTTTTACTAAAATACCTGAGCGTCTGGCAAAGTAGTAATGACCAAATTCATGGATTACTACTATAATTGAAAAAATAACCAAAAAAACTAATAAGGTTGTCAATATATCTCATCCTATCTAAAAATATTAATCCAAATCATCATCATAAAACTCGCAAATATCAAACTATCAAATCGATCTAACATTCCACCATGACCAGGTAAAAACCTACCAGAATCTTTAACGCCAAAGTGACGTTTAAATGCGGATTCTACTAAATCACCAAACTGACCAAAAAGCGAGATGATAATAGTTAAAAACCAAACTTGTTGAACATCACCCAAATTCGGGTCAAATAATATAACATAGATAGATGAGATAATAAGAGCAGTTAGTATTCCTCCAACCATTCCTTCTATCGTTTTGTTTGGACTTATTATCGGTGCTAGCTTTCGTTTACCTAATTTACGGCCCATAAAATAAGCACCTGAATCTGTCGCCCATACAACTAAAAATAAGTAAACTAAAGATTCGATTCCCATGTCTCTTATATTAATTAAAAAGCGAAAACCATATCCAATATATATACATGCGAGCATAAGTACGGCAGCATTTTCAAAATGAAATGTGCGATGGTTAAACACGGTAAAAATGAGAAGTAAAATACAACAAATATAAAACAGATATTCTGAATTTATCGAACGAAACATCGCAGGGATGTAATAATATGGCACAAGAGTTGATGTCAATGCGACCGCAGAAACTAAACCAATATGGTTGAAAAACTTAATATTTTGCATTTGAGAAAATTCATATAATCCAATTAGTCCAATAATCCACATAACAAATGCAAAATAACCATCACCCAATAATACAAAAGGGATATAGAGAGCTAGTGCAATTAAAGCACTTCTAATTCTAATTAACAACTAAACTCCTCCTATTTCGACGATTCTGAATCTACTTTTCCAAACCGTCTTTGTCTATTATTATATTCGTCAATGGCTTCATCAAGATTTTCTGCTGTAAAATCTGGCCACAAGGTATCAGTAAAGTAAAATTCACTGTAAGCTGCTTGCCAAAGCAAGAAGTTACTTATTCTTTGCTCTCCACTTGTTCGAATGATTAAATCTGGATCTGCTAACTCATTATATGGGGCTGTCATTAAATAATTATTAACTAATGATTCAGTTATGTCATCAGCAGTAATGTTATTGTGTTGAACATCTTCCACAATATGCTTGACCGCTTCAACGATTTCTTGACGTGAACCATAATTAATCGCAAAGTTTAATATCATTCCTGAACAGTTCTTAGTAGCTTCTAAAGCTTTATTAAGAACAGATTTTGTTTCATCAGGTAAACCATCAATATCACCAATCGTATTAAGTTTTATATTATTCTCAATTAATTGAGGTAAAAAGTCATCAAAAAATTCTTTAGGTAGTTGCATAAGAAATTTCACTTCATCTTTTGGACGACCCCAATTTTCTGTTGAAAAAGCATAAAGGGTAACTATTTTTATCCCAATCTCATTAGCTCTTATTGTAAGATTCTTAATCGTTTGAACTCCTTTTCGGTGTCCTAACACTCTAGGCAAAAATCTCTTTTTAGCCCAACGACCATTTCCATCCATAATAAAAGCGACATGGTTGGGAACAGATTTAAATTCTTTTGTCATAACTTACTCCCTTAAAAATAATCATCATCCAAAACATTATACCAAAAGAAGTTTGAAATACGAACAAAAAATCCAATAAAGTCATATTAAAACAAAAAATCCTTAGAGAATATAATTCTTCTAAGGATTTAACAATGATATTAATCATTATAAATTTCATCTTCTTTTTCTTTAGTTAGTACATCAATCTGTTTTGTTGCTTCATCAGTAATTTTTTGAATATCTGATTCGTAATCTTTCACATCATCTTCTGTTATTTCGTTAGCTTTTTCTAACTTTTTAACAGAATCAATCATATCACGACGGATATTACGGACAGCAATTTTTGCGTTTTCTTGTTCTTTACCAACTACTTTAACTAGTTCAGTACGACGCTCTTTAGTTAATGCCGGGATCACTAAACGAATCACATCACCGTCATTCGAAGGTGTAATTCCTACATCACTCTGTAAGATGGCTTTTTCGATATCAGTTAAACTTGATTTATCGTAAGGTGAGATAACTAACATTCTCGCTTCAGGACTTGAAATTCCTGCAAGTTGGTTTAATGGCGTAGGAACTCCGTAATATAAGACATTTACACGGTCAAGAATACTCGCGTTAGCACGTCCAGCACGAATAGATGCAATTTCACGTTGATATGCTTCTACCGATTTATTCATTCTTTCTCTTGTCGTCTTTAAAACTTCTCCTGGTGTCATAGAAAATCCTCCTATAAATAACTTATTTGATCCTTATCAAATATTATAGCATAACTTACAATTTATGAATATGATAAAGTCTGATAACTCAAGCTATAAAATAAACTTCATCAAAATAACAATGATAAAATTTCATACTATTAGCTTAAAGTTATTATCGAAAATATATTAATTGCTTTCTTTACCTTGAACAGTCGTACCAATATTTTCACCTAAGATGACACGACGAATGTTACCTGGTTCATTAAGGTTAAATACAACTAATGGTATGTCGTTATCCATACTTAGTGAGCTTGCAGTTGAATCCATCACTTTTAATCCTTTAGCAATAACATCTAAATGTGTTAGGTTATCAAATTTAATTGCTTCCGTATTAACTTTTGGATCTGAGTCATAAACTCCATCCACATTGTTTTTGGCCATTAAAATCACATCTGCATTGATTTCAGCAGCACGTAAAGCAGCTGTTGTGTCCGTTGTGAAGTAAGGGTTACCTGTTCCACCCGCAAAAATCACTACACGTCCTTTTTCTAAGTGACGGATAGCACGACGACGAATATATGGTTCAGCAATTTGACGCATTTCTACAGAAGTTTGCACTCGTGTAGGTACATCATGATTTTCCAACACATCTTGTAAAGCAAGTGCATTCATAACAGTTGCTAGCATTCCCATATAATCGGCTTGAGCGCGTTCCATACCCATTTCTTCACCAATTTGTCCACGCCAGATGTTCCCACCTCCGACAACGATGGCAATTTCAACACCGAGTTCATGAATTTCTTTTAATTCACCGACCATTGATTTGATTGTATCAGGATGAATACCAAAACTTTGATCACCAGCCATAGCTTCCCCACTCAATTTTAGTATTACGCGTTTGTATTTAGTTTCTTCAGTCATATTCATCTGCCTTTCATAATAATTCCTGCTTTAAAAATAGCCCCAGAATTCTGGGGCTAGAATTATGAATTAATTTTAGTCTTTTTTCATTTGTGCTGCAACTTCTTCAGCGAAGTTATCTTGACGTTTTTCGATACCTTCTCCAACTGTGAAGCGAACGAATTTAGCAACTTTTCCGCCTTTTTCGCTTACAAATTGTCCAACTGATACATCATTGTTTTTAACAAATGGTTGTTCAGTTAAGCTGATTTCAGCTAAGAATTTCTTCATACGACCAACAATCATTTTCTCAACGATGTTAGCTGGTTTACCTTCGTTTAGTGAGATTTCTGTTTGGATTTTCTTCTCATGTTCAACTACTTCAGCTGGTACTTCATCTGGAGTTACATATTGTGGTTGGATTGCGGCAACGTGCATTGATACATCTTTAGCAACTTCTTCGTCTGTTAATCCTTCAATTAAAGTCACAACAGCGATTTGTCCACCGTTATGGATGTACTCACCAAATGCGTCGTTATCAGATTTTTCGATAATTTCGAAACGACGGAATGAGATTTTTTCACCAATCTTGTTTGTAGCTTCTAATACTAAGTTTTCGATAGTTTGTCCATCTACTTCAATAGCTAAAGCATCTTCCATTGTTTTTGGTGCGTTAGCAGCAATAGCATCAGCAATAGTTTTTACTAATGATTTGAATTGTTCATTTTTTGAAACGAAGTCTGTTTCAGAGTTAACTTCAATAATTGCAGCAACGTTTCCATTGATGCTTGTTGCAGCTAAACCTTCTGCAGCAATACGGTCTGCTTTTTTAGCGGCTTTAGATAGACCTTTTTCACGTAATAAGTCTATCGCTTTATCTATATCTCCATCTACTTCGACTAACGCTTTTTTTGCGTCCATCATACCTACACCAGTCATCTCGCGTAGTTCTTTTACTTGTTGTGCACTAATTTTAGCCATTAAATTCAAATCCTTCCTGTCTTTATATCTAATTAATAATAAAAAGCTGTCCTAACACAGGGCAAGGCTTTTAGACCTGTGTGGTGTCCTGAATTAAGACAGCTGTGACTACTTTAATTACTCAGCTTCTGTAGTTTCTGCTTCTGTAGCTTCTTCAGATTCAAATAAGTTATCGAAGAATTCTTTATCAGATTGTTCTGATTCATCTTCACTATGACCTTGGTTACCTTCAAGAATAGCGTCTGCCATTGCTTGTGAGATTAATTTAATCGCACGAATAGCATCATCGTTTGATGGGATAACATAGTCAATCTCATCAGGATCACAGTTTGTATCAACCATACCAACTAATGGAATGTTTAATTTGTGAGCTTCTTGAATAGCAATGTGTTCTTTACGAGGGTCAACGATAAAGATTACATCAGGAATACGTGGCATATCTTTAATACCACCTAAGTTAGCTTCTAAACGATCTAACTCTTTACGTAATTGTAAAACTTCTTTTTTAGGTAATAATTCAAATGTTCCGTCTTCTTCCATCTTTTCGATAGCTTTTAAGCGACGGATACTTTGTTGGATTGTTTCCCAGTTTGTTAACAATCCACCTAACCAACGATGGTTAATATAGTATTGACCAGCACGTTTAGCTTGTTCTTCAATCGCACCTTGTGCTTGTTTCTTAGTTCCTACGAAAAGAACTACAGCTCCGTTAGCTGCTTCATCACGCATAAAGTTATACGCTTTATCAACTAATTTAACTGTTTTTTGTAAGTCAATAATGTAAATACCATTACGCTCTGTAAAGATATATTGTTTCATTTTTGGGTTCCAACGACGTGTTTGGTGTCCGAAATGCACACCAGCTTCTAACAATTGTTTCATAGAAATAACTGCCATAATTATCATTCTCCTTTTGGTTTGTTTTCCTCCGAATAAATCAACTAACCAAACGACTCCCGTGAGAAAGCACCCGCCTAGTTATCATTATTCGTGTGAATTTGGCTTAACACCGTTGATAATAATACTACACTCATTCATGAATTACAAGCTTAAAGTTAAAATTCAACATTAATAATTAACTTTATTTATAAATTCTAGAAAACATTAATAAAACTTTATATAATCATAGATAGTTAGACAAGCTCCGTGAATACTTTTTTAGTACAATTATCTAATCCTAAAGTGTGAGGTGACACAATGAATTATGTTGATTTTCTTAAAAACAAGCAAGATATAAGCTTCGACCTATTACCAATGACAGAGTTAGATTTTGCTATTTTTAGTGAAATTGTCTACCTACCATTGGGAGCAGTCATAGCACATAGAAATGATTTATTCCTAACTGATGTAGCAGAAGATTTTATTACTCACTATGAGCAAATGACTGAAGTTAATGCCTATTTATGTACACCTCATCGGATTGAAATAATGAAAATCATTGTACGTTCCAAGTGATACGAGCACATTAAACTTTTTAATTTTTCTGATTACATTGATGAGGATACTAATTTTACAGCTCTTACTTTCCAACTGAATTCAAAAGAAAGAGTTATAGCTTACCGAGGTACAACCGATTCTGTTATTGGATGGCGTGAGAATTTCAACCTTGCTATAGGCAAAAATATGCCCTCACAAATTTTAGCTTACAAGTATTTACTACAGTCTATTGACGGCTCTTTTGACTACTATTTAACTGGCCACTCAAAAGGTGCTAAGCTCGCTGTATACTCTGCTTTACAACTAGAAGTGAGACAATCAAACTCCATTAAGGCTATTTACGCCTTTGATGGGCCAGGTTTTGATACTATGATGGAATATGCTAACCATCCTATCTATACTAGCCAAAAAGTTCATCATTATATAGCTAATTTTTCAATTGTCGGTTTAATGCTTAATCACACTTCTAAACCAACTGTTATTCAATGTAATTCAATGAGTTTTTTACATCATCTAACTAACCTATGGGAAGTTGACGGGACAAAATTTAAACGAAGTGAACAATTAAGTGAAAGTAGTAAATTGTTTCAATATGTGAGTATGGAATGGATAAAAGTAACGACGGTTGAAGATCGCAAAAGATACATCAATGACTTGTTCGATATTTTGATCGATGCTGGTATTCAAAGCTTCAATCAAATAAATAATAACCACATTAATATCGCAAGAAAAATATTAAAACAATACCGCCAATTGGATGAAGAAACAGTTGATTTTATAAAAAACAAAATGAGATAATTATTGACACTGCAAAGTATTATTATAACAACCACACTGAAGCAATAAAAAAAGAACATAAACATATTATAAATCTTATTTCACTTTACAATGCCTTGAATCAAAGTTTACCTACTTCGCCTTCCTTAAGAAATATTGTCAAAAAATTTACCAAATAAAAAATACGCATATCGTTGGGATATGCGTAATTTTTATGTTCAAACTAATAGTTAATCCTAACGACGTATGCCCTTTGGTTTACTCATAACTTCGTTAAAGATAAGGTAGTTTCTTAATGTATCCTTATCCGCAAATACTTTTTGAATGGGATGCTTTTTATTGTGACGATTTCCTAATAACTCTGAAGAGGGATCCTCCAATAATATTTCCTCGTCATCTAAGCCCATCCATGAGGTATCTTCAATTGAACTATCAGAATATAATTTATCAAGTTTATTCAAGTTAATTTCAGCTTTTTTTAATTCAGCTTCAAAAGACTCACTTGAATCAGCAAATTCTCCTGAGAATTGTTGGTATCTCTCACCATCAGACACATCATAATCGGCAATTTCGTCAAAATTATTGTCTTTTGAAATCATTGGTTTCGACTCTATAACTGAAATTAGTGTATTCTTTAAGTCGTTTAATGCTGAGTCTTTCATTTTCCTTTGATTATTCAACTTTGCCTGATGGTTTTTACGCCGTTGTTTCACATGCTCATTATTCTTACGAATTTTAGAATCTCTATGATTCAATTGAGCCTTATATGTTTGAATTTGCTTATTGTTATTTGTATCTGTTTTTGGAGTAAATTTAGACTTCTTTTTGTCTGTAACTTTTTTTCTAGTAAAAAACGTCAGAATAAAGGATCCAACGAAATATATTATCCAAATCCAAGCTATAAAGTTCATTATTCTCTACCTTCTTCTAGAGATGATGTTCCTTTCGCAATCGAATCACGCATTGAAGTATCAGATTCAATATTTTTTAATTGATAGTAATCCATCACGCCTAAATTCCCTTGTCTGAAAGCTTCCGCCATAGCCAATGGTACTTCCGATTCCGCTTCAACGACGCGAGCTCTCATACGTTGAACTTCTGCAATCATTTCTTGTTCTTCCGCTACAGCAAAGGCTCTACGTTCCTCAGCTTTAGCTTGAGCAACATTCTTATCAGCAATTGCTTGGTCTGCTTGTAATTTTGCTCCAATGTTACGTCCAACATCCACGTCAGCAATATCAATGGAAAGAATTTCAAAGGCTGTACCTGAATCAAGTCCTTTACGTAGAATAGTTTGCGAAATTGAATCAGGATTTTCTAGTACATCTGCATGTGTACTTGAACTACCAACAGTCGTTACAATCCCTTCACCTACACGAGCAATAATTGTTTCCTCTCCTGCCCCACCTACTAGACGTTCGATGTTAGCACGAACTGTTACTTTAGCTTTTGCACGTACTTCAATACCGTTCATCGCTACCGCAGAAATTAAAGGTGTTTCAATCACTTTAGGGTTAACCGATACTTGAACAGCTTCAAATACATTACGACCTGCTAAGTCAATGGCCGCTGCTTGTTCAAACTCTAAATCAATGTTGGCACGTTGAGCAGCAATTAAAGCATCAACGACTAAGTTAACATTCCCACCAGCAAGATGATGAGCCTCCAATTGATTCGTATCAAGGGCTAAACCAGCTTTTGTAGCTTTGATCAGTGGTCGTACTATCTCAGAAGGTTGAACACGACGCAATCTCATTCCTACTAAATTACCAATAGAAACTTTTGCCCCAGAAAAATAAGCTGTCACCCATAATCCAAATGGAACAAATCTAAAAAATATAGAAAGTAATATAATAACTATAATTACTATAATGGCAATAGAGATAAAAGTCGTTACCTCAAAATTGTTCGTTGAAAAATTATTCATATAATCAATCCTTTCTGACAAAAATCTTAGAACCTTCTACTTTCGCTACATAGATATTCGCACCACTCAAAATCATACCTTCCGAGCTTATCACCTCATAATATTCATTATCAATAGAAGCTCTGCCGACAGGACGGAGTGTTGTCACTGCGATACCTTTTTTACCATTAAGATAGGAAAAATCACGATGACTTGAGTAGCCTTTTTCTTTCTCAAAAGAAGTTTCTAATACAAAACCTTTACCAATAGCTAAGTTCTTGCCTAAATTCAGCGGAACAACAAAAGTTATCACGCCTACTACCAACATATACAATAAATTTAAAACCACATCGCCAAAATCACCTAAGTGCATATACAACGCAATGCCTAACACCAAGAGTCCAACGGTACCAATAATTCCAAAATCAGGAACATATACCTCAATGATTAACAACAAAATGCCAAGTAAAAAAATAATAAAAATAAGCAAATTATCACCAGGTATGCCAAAGTAATAACCAAAAGAAATGGTTGAAAGTGTTAGAAACAGCCATTTTGGATTATAAAAAAGACATAAACAAAGTAAAAATGTACCTAACAATAATGCTACGACCATCGTGTCCCTCCTTTTCTACTTTTATTATACACTAGAAGATGAATCAGCCCTAAAAATTTACATTGAGAATATAGAATACAATCATCATTCATTATTAGTAGTCGCAGCCTAATCCACTGATAGATCGCGATTTTGTCTGTAATGTATATCATTTTTAATTAATTTATAGACCGCAGAAGCTAATGGTACCGCAATGAGCATTCCCCAAATCCCCATTAAACCTCCACCGATAGTTATAGATACTAAAACCCATAAACCAGGGAGACCAATCGAGCTTCCAACCACTCGAGGATAAATTACATTTCCTTCAAACTGTTGTACAATAACTAGGAAAATCAAGAAGAATATGGATTGCGCTGGAGATTCAACTAGAATAAGCAAGAAACCTACAGCACCAGATATATAGGCACCTAAGACAGGTATCAACGCAGTCACACCCGTTAAAGCACCAACCATCTCTGCATATGGGAATTGGAATATCCACATTCCGACCGTTACCATTGTCCCTAAAATAATAGCTTCAATAACTTCACCAGTAATAAAATGTCTAAATGAATGATCTGTTACTTCAATCACATAAAGAATTGTGCTATATAGTTTCTTTGGTAAGTATGTATTCAAAGTAAGCTTAAACTGTCTTGCTAAAGTCTCTTTGGACATCAATACAAATAACGAAATCATTAACGACATAAATAAATTAAATACAATTCCTAATGCAGAACTGACCGTTGAGAGTGTCGTACCAATTACATTACTTGTAAAACGATTAACAAAGTTTAATGTATTCGATACAATACTTTGCCAGTCATATTCGGTATTCTCTGCCAATTCAGCAAGGGGAGGGAATATTTCTTCATTCTCAATAACCCAATTTCTAATTTGATTGGCTAATTGCGGAATGGCTTCTAAGAATGTTCCCAATACTGAGACAAGTTGAGGTATAACTAAATTCAATATAAAGACTAATACTATCAAAATTAGAATAATCGAAATCAAAATACTCATTGGTCGACGACTGGCTTTAACCCATTTATTATCAGAATTCGGAAAATATATCTTCTCTATGGCAGACATAGGGATGTTCAAAATATATGCCATAATAAAACCAGTTATAATTGGCATAGATATTGATAATAACAAACTAAGTTGCCCCATAATCCGGTCAAAATTCATCACCGCTAAGATAATCAATCCTGCTATGAGTAAATAACAAATAATCCTCTTTTCATTATCTTTTATTTTTTTCATATACTATCTCCTTTATATCATTACTAAGTAAAATCATTTTAATTCAGCAGCAGTTCGCTCATATTTTATAACAATTGATAATGTCATCAATTAATTACTTAGTTTCTTTATTTTAATATAACATATTCCTTTTCTCATATACATTTTTCTTATCTTGAATTTAATACAAAAAAACAAACTGAACTTAAGTATGAATACATTTAAGTTCAGTTTATTATAATATAATGGTTTAATTATTTTAGTTTAAAGTTGTTCGTTTGCTCTCAAAAACTAAACGATCGTCTTCTAATTCAACATGGATGGTTGATTCTGGATAGACTTCTCCTGATACAATAGCTTTCGCTAAAGGTGTTTCTAACTCTTTCATAATGAATCTTTGTAATGGACGTGCTCCATAAATTGGATCATATCCATGTTCAGCCAACCATTGTGTCGCTGTTGGTGATACTTCTAACTTAATATCTTGATCCATGAGACGGTTGCTAAGATTAGCAATCATCTTCAATACAATGCCGTTCATATTGTCTAGGGTTAATGGTGAGAATAATACTGTATCATCAATTCTATTCAGAAACTCTGGTTTAAAGTGTTGTCGTAGTAATTGATACACTTGAGATTCCGTTTCTTTAGAAATAACACCATGATCATCTACACCTTCTAATAGCAAGTGCGAACCAATGTTACTTGTCATAATAATAACCGTGTTCTTGAAATCAACGACATTTCCTTTTGAATCTGTTAATCGACCATCATCCAATACTTGTAATAATGTATTGAACACATCAGGGTGAGCTTTTTCAATCTCGTCTAATAGTACAATCGTGTATGGATTACGTCTTACTGCTTCTGTTAATTGGCCACCTTCATCATGCCCGATATATCCTGGAGGGGCACCAACTAATCTGGACACCGTATGTTTCTCCATATATTCACTCATATCCAAACGGACCATGTGATCTTCAGAATCAAAGAGTGCTGTTGCTAAAGCTTTAGCTAACTCTGTCTTACCTACTCCGGTAGGTCCTAAGAATAGGAATGAACCAATTGGACGATTTGGATCTTGAATCCCCGCTCTTGATCTTAACACGGCTTCTTGAACTAATCGCACAGCATCATCTTGTCCGATAACACGTTTATGAAGTTCTTTGTCTAGATGAAGTAATTTTTCTCTTTCGCCTTCGACAATTTTATTCACAGGTATTTTTGTTAATCGTTCAACTACTTTGGCAATATCATCGTCAGTGACAGACTCTTGGGTGAGTCGCAATTGATTGTCTGAATCTTCATGTGCTGCTTCAATATCCACTACTTCTTTTTCTAATTGTGGAATAATACCGTGTCTTAATTCAGCGGCACGTTCTAAGTCATAGTTTGATTCTGCTTCTTCTAATTCGAAGCGTGCTTGATCTAATTGTTCACGTTTTTCTCTAATTTGATTTGTTTCTTCTTTTTCTGCTTCCCATTGAGTTTTAAGATGGTTACTTTCTTCTCTTAAGTCAGCAATTTCTTCGCGAAGAATTTCTAAGCGACGAACACTCGCTTCATCATCTTCTTTCTTCAAAGCTGCTTCTTCAATTTCTAATGTCATTAAACGACGATTCACCTGATCAATCTCTAGTGGAACAGAATTTAATTCCATACGAATCGTTGCACATGCTTCATCGACTAAGTCAATGGCTTTATCCGGTAAGAACCGGTCTGTAATATAACGATTAGATAAAGTCGCTGCTGCTACCAGTGCATTATCATGAATATTTACACCATGGTGAATCTCAAAACGTTCTTTTAAACCACGCAAGATAGAGATGGTATCTTCTACAGTAGGTTCTTGAACTAATACGCGTTGGAATCTACGTTCTAAAGCCTTATCTTTTTCAAAGTTTTGACGATATTCATCTAAGGTAGTGGCACCAATACAGTGTAACTCTCCTCTGGCAAGCATTGGTTTAAGCAAGTTACCCGCATCCATTGACCCTTCTGTCTTACCTGCTCCGACAATGGTATGAATCTCATCAATGAATAGTAAGATTTGGCCTTCGGCTTTTTTCACTTCTTTAAGCACAGCTTTTAATCGTTCTTCAAACTCCCCACGATACTTAGCACCAGCTATAAGTGCTCCCATATCTAATGAGTAAAGGATTTTACCTTTAAGGTTTTCTGGGACATCGTTTCGGACAATTCGTTGGGCTAAACCTTCAACGATAGCTGTTTTACCAACACCAGGGTCCCCGATGAGAATCGGGTTATTTTTAGTTTTACGAGATAGAATTCTAATAACATCGCGAATTTCTTCATCACGTCCAATGATTGGATCCATTTTATTGGATTTGACTGCTTCGTTTAAGTTGATTGCATACTTATCTAATGATTCATAAGTTTCTTCTTGGTTTTGTGACGTCACTTTTTCCCCTCCTCTTAATTCTTTAATTCGTTGACTCAACCGTTCTTCAGTTAAGTTATTATTAATTAAAAATTGTGTAATAGCATTATGCTTTTGTTTATAGATGGCTAACAAGATGATTTCTGTTGACAAATACTCATCACCGAAATCTTTTGCCATTATTGATGCATCTTGTAATAACTTATTTAAGTTTTGGCTTATACCTTGTCCATATTGGATGTTCGAACCAGATACTTGAGATATTTTATCTATCTCATGCTCTACTACAGTCAGGAATTCATCCATTGGTATATCCATCTCGTCGTACAATTTGTAAGCGAAGTGATCTGCCTGCAACAAAATTAACCACAAATGTGGTATATCGATAACTTGATGTTGCCGAGTCATCGCAACTTGCTGTGCATCACCAATCGCTTGTTGCATTGTTGTTGTTAATTTATCAATCATTTTACACAGCCTTTCTTTAGTCAAAATTAGTCAAAGTTAAAATAATAGAATAACCTCTTTTGAGGTTAAATAAAGTATACATCATTAGTCAGGAAAGGTCAAATGCTTTTTGACTATTTATTGAAATAATTATTTTGCAAATTAAAAACCAAAGACTGATTAAAAAAAGTAGAATGCTTCTTAAATCAATCTTTGGTTTAAATAATTGTTATCGTTATTAAATATCAAGTTTTTCTAATTCGTGACCGTTTCTTAAATTGCGCCAATCCAAGAATCCTTCTTGTAGTCCTCTTATGAGTATTTCAGCCGTTCCCATATTCGTAGCTAAAGGGATGTCATACACATCACAAAGACGCAATAAAGCCGATACATCTGGCTCGTGTGGTTGAGCCGTTAGAGGATCTCTCAAGAAAAGAACTAAGTCCATTCTATTATCTGAAATTGCCGCCCCAATTTGTTGGTCGCCTCCGAGTGGACCTGATTTGTACCGATGAACGTTCAGTCCTGTTGCCTCCATGACTCTTGTACCCGTAGTCCCAGTAGCAAATAAGTCATGTTGGGACAAAATATCTCGATATGCTGTTGCTAGTTTAATCATATTGTCTTTCTTTTTATCGTGGGCTATCAGGGCTATCTTCAATGCTTTCACTCCTTTTATATCAGATTAATTAGCTAGTTCTATCTATTTTTATGTGAATCAATTTGACTGTTCAAAGGAATTAACTCCGTTTCAGTAAAAATATTCACATTACAACTAATTACCTCAATATCTAAATGTTGGTTAAAATAACTATAAAGGTCTTCTTCTACAATCTGTAAGAAATTATCAGCATATAACAAAGGTCTGACAGCATTCGACGAGAGACTTTCATTATACTGCTTGAATCGGCTAAAAATTAATTGATTAATCATCGTCCTTTCCTTGCTGATCAGATTTGGAAAGCCGGTTCTTATATCTGTCGCTATATAGGCGCTCGGAACTAAAAGCATCACTGATAATTCAAATTGAGCCATAATTGGATGAAACTCATCAATCAATCCAATCGTATGGGTGATTAGTTGGTTATTAATATTGAAAACTCCTTTTAAAATGTCTAAGCGGTAATTCCGAAGTTATATTATATACCTCGATGAATCTAAAAATCTACTAAAATTATTCAATCTGGCCAAACATTATAAGCAAAGTTTAAAAATTCACCAAAATGCCTTGCCCAATATACTTCATGATGGCGTTCATCGGCTAAAATTCTTAACCATGTATTTTCTAATGGGTGTCCATTTTGGAGCATAGTGTTGTAATATCTTAAACTCGCATCAATATATGCTTGGTTCATCTTCCCATCGAGAAAACTTCGGTCTGTTGCATCTCCTTCATCAGTTCCTACTTGAATATAAACCCTTGTTGCTGGATCAAGTGGATGTCTGTCAATGAATTCTAGGAATTGTCTCTCACTAAACCAAGATGCTAAAGAAAATACGCCTAAAACACCAAATATATCTGGATAGGCAGCACCCATAAATGCAGTGATAATACCACCCATAGAACTTCCAGCTAATAAAGTATTGGATTTATCACTCAGCGTCCGATAGTTTGTATCAATGAATGGCTTCAATTCGTTCACAAACCATTCTCCATAAGCGAAACCATCCCCACCGGCATCTGAATGTTCTTCATTCTTTTCTAGCTCTGTGACCCAAGGACTGTATTCGTCCAATCGATGTTCGTTAGCATTATCAACGGCTACAATGATCATTCTAGGAAGGTGTAAATTATTCTTTACCGTTGGGATGACTTTCCAAGAGTGACCTACAAAAGCTTCCTTACTATAGAAGACATTTTGCCCATCGTGCATATATAAGACAGGATAATGTCTGTCTGTATCAATATCATAATCTTTAGGCGTCATGACTCTTACCCGTCTTTTCTCCCTATAATATGGAATGGTTAGATGATGGGTTTGAATTTTTAAGTAATAATAATCAGCTGATTTGCGTTTATATTGAAATGTCAAATCTGCACCTCCATTTTACAATATCAAGTCTATTGCTATTATACTTAATATTGTATAGGTATTAAACCTTCCTAACTTGTTAATAGCTTTTTTGCCTTTAATAAGTTAAGCCATATCCTAATTTATAAGTATTTCCATCTTTGTCTACATAAGCATAACTCATACCTTCTCGTAAGTACTTATCTTTGTCATAACCAGGCACATCATTTCTACTTACTGATACACCGTGCTCATCTACAGCAATAACAGCAGTATTTTTTGGTAGAGTTAGAGGTAATTTCCCAGTTGGCTTATAGTGCCCTAAAGCCACTTCCATTACAGCTTTAGGGAAAGTATCATAACCCGCGAATAAGACATCGGATTGTTGTTCAATCGTTGTTAAAATCCAAGGTAAGATCATATTAACAGATGAGACCACCTTCCTACCTTGGCTGTGCATATAATCGGTAATTTTATTAAATTCATATAAATTGCTTAAGGTTGTTTCTTTATAACTATCCCCATTTAAGGCAATGGAATCATGGTCTTCAACGATTTGTAATTCTAATAGACCTTTAGTTGCATCAAAGTAAGAACCACTCACTGGATAGATAAATAATAACGCAACATCAGCCTCTTGATAATCATCAACAAGATCAAGATTTAAAACTTTAGCGTCTTTAAGAACTAACTTTTGGTACATATCAGTTTGTTCTTCATCTCTTCCAAAGGCTTTAACAAAACCTTTTGGTTCGGTATTGGTAAGACGGATTGGTTTTTTAATAAGGTAACTGATTTAAGATGTGCATTATATGCTGCTTCCTTAGCTTGTTGCTTCACTTCTTCATTTTGTTCTTGATTTGCTTCAATATATGTTTTTTCATCAAAAAGACCTAAGTCGAACATCTCCATCAATAGACGCTCATTCGCTTGATCTAATCTTTTCATTGAAATATAGCCTTTTTCAACCGCTTTTTTCAATTCAGCCACTTCATTCGTTCCGCTAATGAGGTCAGTCCCAGCATTAATTGCTTTAGCAAATCGTCCAGCTTTCGAAAGGCTCTCTACTCCCCAAGCCATCTTTCCAATTATTCCAGTATCTGAGTTGATATATCCTTTAAAACCTAGTTTCCCTCTCAATAAAGTATCCAGAATATAATGACTAAAAGCCATCCCAACTTCTTCAAAAGGTATTAGCTCACCGTCAAATTCTTGGAAATGACTTTTTTCAATGCTAGGTGCAGAATAATAAGGCATAATTGAACTTGGATTATGCTTAGCTGCTTCCACAAATGTAGGTAAATGATAGTTCTCTAAACTACCTTCCGTACGATAAATATTCCACTTACCTTCTTTATAATGAGGGTCGAAGCCATTCTCACGAGCTCCTCCACCAGGGAAGTGCTTAATTGTTAAAGAAATTGAGTCATCTGATAACTCTTCCCCTTGGAAACCAATAATCAATCGTTTAATTAACTGACTAATTAGCTCTGGATCTTCACCAAAGGTTCCATCAGTTCTTTGCCATCTTGGATCTGTTACCACATCAGCCATATACATATAACCCTTACGGAGACCAGATTGTAACCACTCATTACGACTAAACTTAACAAAGTCATCAATGACTTTGTATTCGTTTCCATTATCTAAGTCACCTTGAACCGCTGCAGCAATCCCCAGAGTCCCTGGATAAAGTGAGAATCCTAACTCATCAATATCTTTAGCAGCTAAAACACTATTAAATTCATTACGCGAGTTTGACGCTACGATAACAGGTATTCCTAAACGTGTCGCTTCAGCAACTTCGTTTAGTTTATTAATCCATTCAATAATTAACTCATGCGGCATATTGTCTCTTAGTATAAAGTGACGCATTTTCAATCTTTCAATAGTTTCGGTTGTTGGGTACTTATCGACTGATCGCATCGGTGAACCATCAGCTTTTAGAAATTCTTCATCAAGAATTTGAGTGTTGTCGACTTCTGTCTTGGCCTTTCCCATATTGAGCTGGTTAATTAATAACATTCCGACTTTTTCGTCAAGGTTCATTAATTCTACTAAGTTTCTAGCGCGTTCCTCACTTGGTAATCGCCAATCCTCATAAGGATCAAGTCGACCATTGTCATTTAAATCTTTAAATTCTAATCCATCTACTGTGATAATCTTTTTACTTAATGTCTTCAAATTAGGTGCTTTCATCATAGTCCTCCTAAATCATCTGATGTATTAAATTTAGTTTATCATTATCATTTATAGACTTCAATACAAAGATGATTACGCTTTCTATATTCCACCTAATTTATAATATTAACCGAATCGTTCAACCATTGATTCTTCAGTAACTTTAAATATATCGTGCTTATCATGCTTTAATGTCGCATCAAAGAATTCAGCCATTCGAGCCATTTCTTTGTAAGGCACTTTGTGTCCACCTGATTCATCTAGATGGAGCTCAATATGTTGACCATCATTGAGTTGACTGGCTTCATCTATGAATTCCTCAACAAACCTCGAAGGAACAACTGGGTCTTGCTTAGAGTGCCAGAATAATAATGGTCTTGATTGAACCGCTTCAGGATGTTTTGCAAGGTCATGTTGCTTAAAGAATTCTCTAAATGCTTGAATTTTATCTATTAAGTATTGGTCTACAGGCTGACTCATCTCTACTTGAGAAGTATATTGATCTATGATCCATTGGTTAAAGCTGTCTTGCTTAGGACTCCCCATCAAAACAACCGCAGCACTCACTTCTGGATGTGTTGCAATAATTAAAGACGTTGTCATACCACCCATAGACATCCCTGCAACCCCAATATAATCTTTTTGGATTAAGTCCTTCTGCTTATAATATTGAATAATTTGTGGAAACTCTTGGACATTCGCTTTAAGTGCTTCAAAGAATACCAATCCATTCGTATTGTAATCTAAACCGTAGGCCCTTCTTTCACCATGATGTATGGCATCCGGCATAATAACTCTGAATCCTTTTTTAGCTATCTCATTACCAAAGGTCATCATACCGTCTTTTGTATTCGAGTATCCATGATAGAAAATAACTAAAGGTGCTTTTTTCGTATCATAGGCATCTTGGATCATTTCAATCACCGGAATATCATTAATGTAGTAGTACTTAGTAACTAGTCTCATAATTACCTCCTGTAGAATTGTCTTTTGCTTTATTTTAACAAACTTCATCTTTAAAGATACTATTAAGTATCGTTTGAATGATTGATTCTAATTAAGTATAATGTCATTATTGATGAAAGGAGCTTCAACTTTATGCAGCAACACTTAATTGCCATTGACTTGGATGGTACAACACTTAACGATAAGTCAAAATTATCTCACTTCACCATAGAAACGCTGAGAAAATTAGACGATTTAGGTCATATTGTTATGATTGTGACGGGTCGTCCATATCGTAACAGTATAGATATTTATAATGAATTAAATATAAACTCACCAATGGTTAACTTTAATGGGGCTTATTGCCACCACCCTAGAAAATCAGAGTGGATTCCTGCCTACCACGAAGAATTAGACAAAGAAATTGCCTTCGAATTGTTCGCTAATCAAGATAATCTTGATATTAACCTACTCATTGCAGAAGGTCGTGAACGTCTATTCACTTCTTCGATGAACTTACCTGACAGTCCATTCTTCCCTAAGGATCAAGCAGAGATCAGTCGACTAGACCGTGCTAATTTGACACAAAATCCTACTGCCTTAACGATTCTATGTGATATTGACAAGCAAGAAAGTATTGAGAAGAGAATTACTAAGCGATACGGCGACCAAGTATCTGTTCGTACATGGGGGGAATCCTTCCGATATTAGAAGTCGTCCGACAAGGTATTAATAAAGCCGTAGCCGTCGATAGAGTGAGCGACTTCTATCATATTCCAAACAGCAATATTCTTGCCTTTGGTGATGAAAACAACGACTTAGAAATGATAAAATACGCAGGCCTTGGTGTCGCCATGGCTAATGCGACCGATGAGATCCTCGGAGTGTCTGATACTCAAACGAAATTTACTAATGACCAAGATGGTCTTGCACATTTCTTAACTGAATATTTCTCATTATAAAAAGCAACCCGATAACATCACTTAGTCATGATGTTATCGGGTTTTATAATTGTTTATTTACTAAGGGCTATCTTTTTTAATTTTTGTTGTTGGTCCCTACTTAAATAGTTACCGTTAACACGGATTGACTGAATGATATTAACGAAAGCATTCACATCAGCCTCACCGATCGCCATTTCTAAATCATACAATTCATAACGGTTGACTACAATCATCAAGGTATTCCGTGGTTGCTTAGAATAACCACCTCTCCCTTCAAGGATTGTAATACCGCGATGAATTCTTTGGTAAATTGATTTGACCACTTCATCCTCTTTATCCGTTACGATAAGGGCCGTTAATTTCTGCTCGTTAGTATGAATCGAATTAACGACACGCGAACAAACATACATAGATATTAATGTATAAAGGGCAAATTCCCATGAATATAAAAATCCTGCGCCAACGATAATGATCGAATTAAAGAGTAGACTTAAGCTCCCAACATTCAAGTTAATCACCTTAGTTAAAACTAAGGAAATAATATCAATACCCCCAGCAGACATCCCAAACTTAATAGTTAAACCACCACCTAAACCATTTAGTACACCTGCAGCAATCCCATTAAGTAAAGGATTAGTAGATATTTGTTGAATAGGCACAATATAGGTAAAAAGAGTTAAAGTTGTAACAACAACCATCGTCAGCACCGTAAAACGTCTTCCCAGTTTTAAATAACTTAGAATTAATAGTGGGATGTTAAGAATAAAGTTTAGCGTCCCAGTCTGTATGATATGTTGATAAGGTGTAAAAGTATTCAATGAATAAGTAATTAATTGAGAAATCCCAGAAATACCACCACTGTAAATATCACCCGGGATTAAAAACAAATTCAAAGCAGTCGCAAAACACAAGGCTGAAAACAATATAACGAATATCTGTATTAAAATATTCAGTTTTGGGTATTGGGCAAGAACTTTATTAATCATCCATCGTCACCTAGTTAGTTTTTCCGGACTCACCTAATACGTTTGTTAATTCATCTTGTAATCCTTTTGCGATACCTGACCCCATCACTAAGGTTTGATATAACGGCTCGGCATCTTCACCGGTACGAAGTAATGTTCTTAAGAAAATTTCACCATCACCAGCTAAGAATAGGCTGTAATACCCCGTCTTCATTTCATTTAATTCATTGAGTAGTTCATAAGCATCTGATTCTTTACTTCGGTCGGTTAATAAATGAACATGACGGTAAATAATTTGAGCATCCGCATATTTATCTTGTGTATTTTGAATAATAACCTCTACTATCAGTGCACGTTCTGTAGATAGTCGAAAACTAAAGCGATACAGCGAATGACCACTTTCAATTTCAGTTTTATTAAAAGGAATTTTAACTTCATTTAGTTTATTCTCAAAGTTAGTTTGAATTTTAGACATAATTAACCTCCAAAGTTATCAATAATGTTTACTGTTTTCAGTATATCATTAATTGAAGGACGAACAAACCAAAGTCTTTGTATTTTTTTCAATTCGTTAGGACAAAATTAAACATATAATCCTGATAGTAAATCATAAAACAAAAAAATCCGAAATTTAATTGCAGACAAATATCAAGTCTTGCTATTAAACATCAGATTTTTGAAAATGAATTATACTTGCTCTAAAAATATCTGTACGGCAAAAGATACGACCACGACAATCGTTGATATGATTAATCCATGAAGCATCGGTAAGAAACCACTCTTTGCTACTGCTTTGAAGTTAGTTCGCAATCCAATAGCCCCTAAACTCATCACCATAAGAAATTTGCTAATCGTTGATAAATTAGCTGCAAAATCTTCCGAGATGAAACCAACACTTCTCAGTAAAACCATAGCTAAAAAGTATAAAATAAACCAAGGAAAGATTGTTAATAATGATGGCTTAGCCCTACTTATCATAGGTCCCTGATAGCTCTTTGCTTCAATTCTCATATTCACAATCGAAAATATCATAACAATTGGAACAATCGATAAGGTTCTAGTCAACTTTACAATGACGGCATAATTACCAGCAGCTTCAGAGAATGCGTATGATGCAGCCACGACTGACGAAGTATCATTGATTGCTGTTCCTGACCATAAACCAAATCCAAGATCTGACATACCAAAATATCTCCCCATTATTGGAAAGAGAATGACCATTAGAATATCAAAAATAAAAGTGGCTGATAATGCATAAGCAACATCTTCATCTTTAGCATTTATAGTGGGCGATACAGCCGCAATTGCACTTCCACCACAAACTCCTGTACCTACTGAAATTAAATTTGATAATTTCCAATCCATATTGAACCATTTACCGAACAAATTACCAAAACCAAAAGCGGCAGCTAATGTGAATAACATAACAATTAAAGATATTCGTCCCACACTCAACACTTGATTCAGGCTTAAAGTTGCACCCATAAGTATAATTGAGAACTTTAATAACTTTTTAGCAACAAAATCAATCCCACTAAAGGTTGGTAATTGTGCCTTTACAAGCGGATGTAATACCATACCAATGAGCATAGCTATAACACTAGCACTAATGTATCCATTAGGTAACAACGATACGATAAAAAAGGATACGAGTGCTAGCCCAATGGTTAGAATCATTCCATAACTAAAATTGACTAATTTTTTATTTTCTTTCATAAGCGACTCCTAACTTCTATCTTTAAAGTACAACCATACCACTTATAAGGCTTGATAGCAAAGGCTTATGCAATTAGAATAGTGATCCATTTACCTACTAATCTTTTGAATAATAATATAGAGCTGACACAAAAATCGCTCCACCAATAATATTACCTAATATAACGGGAATGGCATTCATTATGACATCCAACCAACTAAAACTTTCTAAAAACACCGCCAAAGGCAAAAGGAATAAGTTAGCAACACTATGTTGGAAGCCTATCAACACAAATGTCATGACCGGAAACCACGCTGCTAAAACCTTTCCTGCCGTATCCTTTGAAGCATAACTGAGATAAACAGCCATAGAAACGAACCAATTACATCCAATCCCAGACAAAAATGCTTGGATAAATGTTTGATTCACTCTTACTTCTGCTAATCGAAGAGTCTGCTCTAAGAAAATACCTTCAGTTAACAAACCCGTTAAATACGCTAAGAAATAAGCTACGAAAATAGCTCCAACCGCGTTGAATAACAGTATTTGGACCCAATTTACAAGCATCTCTTTTATGGTCACCTTTTTATCAAAAAAAGCCATTGAAACAACCATAATATTCCCAGTAAATAATTCACCACCAGCTATAATAATAATGATTAAACCAACTGGAAAAACACTCGCCCCTAAAAAACTACCTATTCCCTGCAAGTTACCTTGAAAAGCTGCGCCAATTCTAATACACGCTAAAAACCCTAAAGCAATGAGTGCACCACCAGCAAAACCTAAAATCGCTTTGGACCTTAAAGTCCTATTAATCTTCTTCTCACCCATCAATGCGGTATATTCTATTAATTCACTGCCTAATCTCATGACACTTACCCTTTCTTCTATCATTAATTTATTTTATATTATTATACACTATATTTATGATTATAAGTGATAGATTGTGAAAGTTTTACCTAATAAGTTTAAAATAAAAAAGCATTAGTTCTTAGAAAAACTAATGCTTTAAATATACACATTATTCAGTGAATAAGTAGGTTTCTTCAAAGGTTTTTATTAATTCACGTGCCTCATCGGTAGAATCTGATTCCATGAGTTGAATACGCAAATCGTTAGCGCCTTTAAATTCACGAACGTAAATTTTGAAAAAGCGTCTTAAAGGACGGTAATTTCTCTGACCATCTTGATTATATTGATCAAATAGATCTAAGTGGTATCTCAATAAGTTTAACAATTCTTGAGGGCTGTGTTCTTTCTTCTCCACTTCAAATGCAAATGGATTTTTAAAGACACCACGACCAATCATAACACCATCAACACCATATTTATCAACAAGTTCTTGACCCATTTGACGGTCCATAATGTCTCCGTTGATAGTTAATAAAGTATTGGGTGCAATCTCATCTCTTAATTGTTTAATCTCGGGTATTAGATCCCAATGGGCATCTACCTTACTCATCTCAGTTTTTGTACGAAGATGAATCGATAAATTCGCAATATCTTGCTTTAATAAGTGAGTTAACCACTCTTTCCATTCATCAACTTTTGAATAACCTAAGCGGGTTTTAACACTTACAGGAAGCCCACCTGCTTTAGCTGCTTGAATTAATTCAGCTGCCACTTCAAACCGCTTAATGAGTCCACTGCCACGACCATGTTTTACAACATTTGGTGCTGGACATCCCATATTTAAGTCAATCCCTTTGAAACCCATCTCAGCCATACCAATACTCATTTGTTTGAAATTTTCTGGTTTATCACCCCAAATATGTGCAACAATGGGTTGCTCATCTTCAGTGAAGGTTAAGCGTCCACGAACACTTTCAATCCCTTCTGGGTGGCAATAGCTCTCTGAATTCGTAAATTCAGTAAAGTAAACATCCGGTTTTGCCGCATGTTGAATGACGTGTCTGAAGACTACATCCGTGACATCTTCCATTGGAGCTAGAATAAAAAATGGTTTAGGTAACTCTTGCCAAAAATTCGTTGTCATCCATCATTTCCTTTCTAAAGTTCTCTTGTTTTATCATTTTGTATACATAGTTTTTAATAATTATAAACATTAATTAAAATCGAAAGCAATTCTTAATTCAGTGTTATCTCGTAAACTAATGAAAACGAGTTAGTTTACAAAAAAGATAATTAATCTAATAAAATTTCTTAAGTCATTAGGTGCTAGTATAATGCTTCTTTTTAAAATCAGCAAATCATAGGATAACGTAAAATATCATAAAAGTCTAGCATCTTTGCACCTTTTGCGTGTACTTAAATAAGAAGGGATTATCTACATTTAGCTTAAAGATAAGTATTCACCATCTTAGTAAGCTGTGAATAGTTTTCACTGGAACTATTAATTCGTTGTCTTTAAAAAAATAGGCACTCATTGGTTTGTTCAATCATTACTTAACTAGCTTCAAGCAATTTATTCAGCCGCCTCCTTAATTCCAATTCATTTTGTTCTAAATCTCCACTAAGTATAGGATGATCATCCAAAGGCATATTCACTTCTAATTCCGGTTTCCCTTGAATGAGTTCCGGTATAATTTCTTTATAATGGATATTACGCTTGTAATTCGATGTACGATTCGTAAAAGCTAGCTCATCTGCTTTGACATCAGTTAAAGTCATCAATTTAGAATTCAACCATCTTTGCATTATAGACTTGGCATACCCAAATGTCGCGTTATTATCTATGGCTTTTTTCATGGCATGTATAAGCATGTCAGGATCTTTAAAAATATCTAAATAATCCTTCAGATCATCTACTACAGATGCTTTGATTAATCCAAAGTTATTTTCATAAAAATTGTATACTTTTTTGTATTTGTCTCGGTCCATATTTTGAATCTCAAGATCATCGTCACTACTAGTACTATTATTAATTCTTGTATTATTAATTCTTGTAATATTCTCTTTGACCTTTTCCTCAATAGGGTTCTTGATATTTTCATCCATACCCTCTTGATTATTTTCTTGCGACCTATTGGTTCTTTTGTCAATAGGGATGTCAGAAATATAAATATATCGCTTATCTATTTGTCTAGAGTTTTCAAAATATACAACTTTTGTTGAGATGTATCCTTTTTTCTCTAACTTTGATATCCATCTAGAAACTGTCTCCTTTGAAACATGATATAAATTAGCAAAATAACTATTACTTGCCCAACAATACCCTTGAGCTTGAGAAAGTGCAGTAATCTCCCCGTATAATAGCTTTTCGTTAGCTTTTAACTCTTTATCATATCTCACTGTCGCTGGAATAATTGAATAATAACTTGGTTGATACACCATCTTAAACCTCTCTTTTTCTATTAAATAACCTTATATAATTTGTTGAATAATTTCTATGTTCACTTTAGACACAGCTATTTCAATTTGATAATTAGATGTTCTAAACCCTTTTGGCATCCATTCTTAGTTCATTCACATCTACATTTAAAGCATCTGCTAAATAAAAAGCATTTGTTAAAGTTAAATCTTTGCGCTCCCCACTTAACAATCTGTATAAGGCACCTGACTTCAAGCCGGATTCATCTTGTATAGCTTTCACACTTTTTCCGGTATTTTTTATGAGTAGTTTTAGTTTATGTCGATCCATAATTTCCTCCTGTATATAATTCTGTCTATTCAAAGCATTGTTGACTCACTTTTTAAATTTTAAGCTTTTTGATTAAGTCATCGTTACATTCAATCTCTAATCATTCACCCACTCCTTTCTCAAAATTATCCATCTACTATTAAATACGAAATTTGTGCGAGAAATGTCACCCCTAAATTGCAAAATATGAATAAATCATAGGAAAAATAATTAAATGTCTTCTCTAAGCAATTATTGCTGTGAAGTCATTACAAGAATATAAAATGAGTCAGTCTCATATATGAGGTTATATTAGTTTGGAAATTAATAAATCACATGATGAAGTCAGATAGTAAATATTGAAGATAAATTTAGGAGGAAATTAAGATTTATCAAGTTGTTAATTAAGGAGAATATGAACAAATCCAGAAATATCCAAATTACGAAGAGCATCATTGGCCTGATTAGACTAGGTATTAAATTTCACTAATAATGGGTACTTTATGCTCCATAACTAAAAGAATAAAAAAACCACACTTAGCCAAGCAAAGTGTGAGTTTAGAAAGATAAAAAAAGACGATTGTAGATTATTTTACTAAGACAATATCATGCATCTGATGAAGTTCGCCATTATAATCTGAAAAACACCTAAGCCAAACATGATACGGACAAAAAGTAAACATAAAAAAACTAAGAACAGCTTTGTATAGCCATTCTTAGCAGTTGTTTTATCTAACACGCTCTTGAATACGAGCTGCTTTACCAGATAATTTACGGATATAGTAAAGTTTCGCACGACGTACTTTACCTTGACGTAACACTTCGATTTTTTGTACACGAGGTGTATGAATTGGGAATGTACGTTCAACACCAACACCGTTAGAAATCTTACGAACTGTGTAAGTTTCAGAGATGCCTTGTCCACGACGCTTAATTACTAATCCTTCAAAAAGTTGAACACGCTCACGTTCACCTTCAACAATTAAAGCGTGAACACGTACTGTATCTCCAGGGCGGAAATTAGGAATGTCACTACGTAATTGAGATGAAGTGATTTTTTCGATAATTGGATTAATACTCATTTTATCCTTCTCCTTCCAACAAACAATCTTAGATAGTTCATTCTATCTAGCGGATTATCGTTAATTCAGGGCGTTAGCCACTTGTAATATTATACCGAAAAATAATTCATTGTAAAGTGGAAAATTGAAAAAATATCATCTTTCCCCCATAATAATTTTCTTTTAACAACTAATTTAAACGTTTGTCGAATCGTCGTTCTATCCATGCCAGTAATAAGTCAACAATGATTGCCATTAAGGCTGTTGGAATCGCACCTGCCAAGATTATGGCTCCACCATCTGTTGCATTCGTTCCACGGATAATAATATCCCCTAAACCACTAGCACCAATAAAAGCACCAATCGCTGTAATACCAATAGCAACGACTAAAGCATTTCTAATCCCAGCCATGATGACTGACATCGCAAGTGGAAGTTCTACATTTTTAAGTCTTTGCCAAGAGGTCATTCCGATTCCTTTAGCAGCATCAAGGACATCAGCATCAAGGGTAATCATTCCTGTATAAGTGTTCTTAATAATCGGTAAGAGTGAATATAAGAATATTGTCACAATGACCGTATTAACACCTAATCCTACAGCTAACATAATAATCGACATCATCGCAAGTGATGGAATCGTTTGGAGAACATTGGCGATACCAATGACCCAGCCACTCATACTGCGGTGACGTGCAATCCAAATTCCAATAGGTATAGCAACAATCGCTGCAAATATTACACCATAAATTGAAATTAAGAAATGACGCCAAAACTGACTAAGAATGTAACTTCCGTTCATACTAAAATAATAGATAAATTGTTCTAACAAATTCATTGAATCCATATCCATTATTGCTCCTCCCCTCTAAAGTAGTTATTTTCCTCTAGAAATTCTCGAGCTACAATAGCTAGTTCAAGTAAATTATCGTCTGCTTCATAGTTAAGCATCTGCATTGTTTTGGTATTGATTTTTCCAACGAGTCTTTCGAATAAAGCATCAAGTTCAGGATAATCTTCAAGAGCATCCATTCTTGCTCGAACAGCTCCTTCATATGGTGGGAAGAAGTTTAAATCATCTTCTAAGACGACTAAATTATTACTTAAAATTCGTCCATCCGTTGAATAACCTAAAACAACATCCATATTCCCACTAGCTACCGCATCATAAACTAAACCAATCTGCATCGGATACGTCTGTCCAAAACTAAACCCATAAGCTTCTTTGAAGGCAGGATAGCCGTCTCCTTCACGAATTAACCAAGTTTGGTCAAATCCTGCACTTAATTCTCCCGCAAGATCTGTTAAGTCACTCACTTTTTCTAAATTATGTTCTTCTGCTAATTCTTCAGTGACTAAAAATGCATAAGTATTCTCAAATCCAAGCGTATCATAATACTTATGTTGAAAATCTTCAGCAAAACGTTCTTGGAGATAAGCCATCGTCTCATCAGCATCATATGAAGCCGTTTCTCCGAAAATTGCTACAATGTCAGTTCCTGTATAGGTCGGAGCTAGCACATCTGCATCACCGTTAATTAAGGCTTGATGTCCTACGATACCAGTTCCAAGGTTACTGATTAACTCTACATTATAGTCAGTTTCTTCTTCAATAAGAATTTGCATCATAGATGATATAATCTGACCTTCCGTCGTATTTAAACCAGCCACTTTTACCGTTTTCCCTGTAAGACTTCCACCTAATCCAGGAAGAGCACAAGCACTTAACAATAATACACTGACTAATAAAACTAATATTTTCTTTATGTTTTTAATATGCATATTCACCCTCCTATTCCGTCGTGCTAACTTCTGGTGTAAAGTAAGCTTCGACTTTACCAAGCAAGAAATCAGCTAACAAGGCCATAATAGTCACAGGAATAGTTCCACCAAATATTAAATCTGGTTGATAAAGTGAAATACCACTTAAAATAAAGTCTCCTAATCCACCTGCTCCAATATATGAAGCTAATGAAGCCCAAGCAATAACATAGACAGCTGATAAACGAATACCAGCCATAATTACTGGCATTGCAAGTGGCAATTCAACCTTAGTAATCGATTGGAAAGTAGTCATTCCCATACCCTTAGCAGCATCCTTAGCTGTCGGGCTAACATCATTCATTCCAATATAAGTATTGCGTAAGATTGGAAGTAATGAGTAGATGAATAGAGCTACAATCGCTGGTACTCGTCCAATTCCAATAATTGGAATCATTAAAGCTAGTAAGGCTAAAGTCGGAACCGTCTGGAAAACACTTGCGATACCAATGACGATGTTAGCAACTTTTGGCAAGCGGGTTAAAATAATTCCTAATGGGACTGCAACAATGACACCTAGACTCAGTGAAATCACTGAGATACTTATATGCTCTATAGTCAGTGTTAGCAGTTCCCTCCCATTATTGTTTAAAAATTCTATCATAATGAGTGGTCACCCTCTTCGCTATCAACCGCTGCAGGTGGGATAACGACACCCTCCCCTTCAATCTGAGCAGCATGTTCAACTGAATTCTCAGGTGAAACATCTTGTAGGGTCTCATATTCTCCCCAAATCGCATCATAAATAACATTTACAAAGGTAGCTCGAGTAACAATACCTTTAAGGTACCCATGCTCATCAATAATAGGCACATAGGAATAACCACGCTTAAGAATTAAATCAACAGATTCACGCACAAGGGCATCCTCACGTAGAGCGAATAAATCATGGCTCGTAATATCTGCTAAGTTAATCGCCGTATTAAAGTGGCGTTGAATCATATGAATGTCAACAAATCCTTTAAGCACATTAAACTCATCCGTAATTAATAGGGTATCTACCGACTGTTCTTTCATTAATTCTAAAGCATCAACTAACGAATGATCTTCCGTCATGGCCACATGACGTTTACTCATGATTTCACCAACCGTTGTTGTATCTTGTTGGGCTTGAATCAGTCGATCTTGACCAATAAACTGAGCAACAAACTCATTTTCAGGATTAGATAAAATTTCATCAGGTGTTCCAACTTGAATAATTTTACCATGGCTCATAATGACAATACGTGTTGCCAATTTAAGAGCTTCATCCATATCATGCGTTACAAACACAAAGGTCTTACCTAGTTTCTCTTGTAGTTCCTTCACCATAACTTGTAAGCTGTCACGTGTTAATGGGTCTAGAGCACCAAATGGCTCATCCATCAGAATAATATCCTGGTCAGCTGCTAGGGCACGAACAACCCCGATTCTTTGCTGTTGTCCTCCAGATAATTCTGAAGGATAACGATCAAGAAATTCCACAGGTAATTCTGCAAGTTCTATCATTCTTTTGGCTGTTTCTTCCATTTTATCAGCGTCCCACTTTAATAATTTGGGTACCATTAGAATGTTTTCTTTGACCGTCATATGTGGCATTAAACCAATGTTTTGGATAACATATCCAATTTGTCTTCTTAAGTTAACAGGGTTCATATCCATAATATCTTGACCATCAATTAAGATTTGACCTGATGTTGGTTCAATCATTCGGTTAATCATTCGCATTGATGTTGTCTTACCTGAACCAGATGTTCCAATAAAACAAATAAACTCCCCATCCTCAATCTTTAAGTTAAAATCATCTACTGCTAGTACATCACTAGCATATTGTTTAGTAACGTTTTTGAATTCTATCACAATTACGTTCTCCTCCTTAATAATTGACCTTTATTACAGTAACATTACAAGGATTTTTTTCAAGAAAAAGAGGATATTAATCTATTTACCAAGATTTTTATGTAAAAAATATTATTTTCACGCTGATTTTGTGAACTAAATTAATTACAATTTACTTGTATTATCATTAATCTCATCAAGCCATAATTGTTCTTCTTCTGTTAACTCAGCATGTTTTAATAAATCTGGTCGGTTCATCAAAGTTCTTCGAATTGATTCTTTTCGTTGCCACTCTTCAATCATCTTATGGTGACCTGAGAATAATACTTCGGGTACTTCCTTCCCTCTAAACTCTCTAGGTCTTGTATATTGTGGATGTTCTAAAAGACTCCGTTGATGGGATTCATTAACAATCGAATCTGCATTTCCAACTACTTCTGGTATTAGACGTACTGTCGCATCAATCATAACCATCGTTGGTAATTCACCATTTGTTAATACATAATCTCCTACAGATACTTCTTCGGTTATATAATCTCGAATTCGATGATCAAAACCTTCATAGTGACCACAAATAAATACAAGATGTTCTTCTTTAGACCAGTCATGAGCCATCTCTTGAGAGAATGGTTTTCCTGCTGGGTCCATAAGAATCACCCGAGCCTTGTCATTTAAGTTAAGCTCCTCTAGCGTTTGAACAATGGGCTCTACCCTTAGAAGCATCCCCGCTCCGCCTCCATAAGGATAATCATCAACATGACCGTGTTTATTCACAGCATGCTTTCTAAAGTCATGAGTTGCGAATGTCATCAAGCCTTCTTCTTGAGCTTGTTTCATAATTGAATAATTCATTGGGGCAAACATCTCAGGGAATAAAGTTAATACATCAATTTTCATCATCAATTAATCCTTCCATTAATTCAATGATAACCAACCCTTCTTCAATATTAACTTCCTTAACGACATCTTCGATATATGGTATTAAAGCATCTTTTGCTTTATGTCTTTGAATAACCCAGACATCATTAGAACCTAAGTCTAAAATATCTTTAATCATCCCGATTTCTTTTCCTTCAGTTGTTTTTACTGTTAGTCCAATAATTTCATGATAATAAAATTCATGCTCTTCTAAGCTCTGTTGCTGGTCTTCCCGAACCGCTAACCACATATTTTTATATGGTTCAACTTCATTGATATTATTAATTTCTTTGAATTTAATAATATAAGTCCCTTTAGACAAGCGAGAATTCTCCACCGTTAATGATCTAACTGCTGTGTTATTGTCTATAATCGATAATTCTGCTCCTTTGGCAAAACGCTCTTCTGGAAAATCAGTGTCAGCAATAATCTTAAATTCTCCTTTAATACCAAAGCTATTAACTATTCTTCCTACACGAAAAAATTTCATCTTTATTTCCTTTCACTCGTTTATTGTATATTATCTATATTCTATTATAGTGAAACAAAACAAAAAGTGCTAAGTTGAAACACTTTCAGATGTTTCGACTTAGCACTTACTATCTTGTTAATTATCATCATCAGCAATGACAACGCGTGCACGTTTTGAGTCACGTTGGCGAATGCCATAAATTATTGTTCGAATCGCTCGAACAACTCGACCTTTTCTGCCGATGACACGTCCAATATCTTCCGGATGTAAATTCAGACGATATTCAATAAATTCCTCTGTTTCAACAACATCCACTGAAAAATCACTTGGATTGTCAATGAGCGGTTCAACAATTGTTTTTATTAAAGTTTTAATATCTGGCATGTGTTATCATCCTTTTTAGTGATACTCGATGAATTAACAAAAATTATTTAGCTGATTTTGAATCATGGAATTTTTGCATGATTCCTTTGCTAGATAATAAGTTACGCACTGTATCAGAAGGTTGCGCACCATTACCTAACCATTTTAAAGCTAACTCTTCGTTAATCTCTAATTGTTTTGGTTCTTGAACTGGGTTGTAGATTCCGATTTGCTCGATAATACGTCCATCACGTGGCGCACGAGAATCAGCTACAACGATTCTGTAGAATGGATTTTTCTTAGAACCCATACGTTTCATACGAATTTTTACTGCCATGTAAGTCACCTCCATTAATTTATCTCACAGTTAAGTATATTAACAGATTATTTTAAAGCTGTAAAGTGTTTTTGCTTTACAGCTTTAATTTTTTTGAAAATATTTTTAAACTATGATTTATTAGTAATTAACGGCGTTTCTTACGTAATTTTTTCAGACGTCGTTGTAATTCTTTTTCTTCTTGTAGTTTAGCTTTTTGTTCTGGTGACATAAAGTCAGCATCATTCATTGACGGCATTCCAGGGATATTAGGCATACCCTGACCACCTTGTTGAAGTCTATTCATCATTTTCTTCATGCCACCCATCTTGCCGTTAGAAGCTGAACTCATAAATTGACGCGTTTGATTGAATTGTTTAATCAATTGGTTTACAGCTTGTAAGTCTTGACCACAACCGGCAGCAATACGCTTCCGGCGACTTTGAGAGATAATATCTGGATTCTCACGTTCTTCTGGTGTCATTGACAATACAATGGCCTTAACACGAGCCATATCTTTCTCGGAGACATCAAATTCATCAATTCCAGGTAGTTTATTCATACCTGGAATCATTTTGATAATATCTTTGATTGATCCCATCTTATTAACTTGATCCATTTGAGCAATGAAGTCGTTGAAGTCGAAGGAGGCGTCTTTAATTTTCTCCGCCATTTTTTGAGCTTCTTCTTCATCAAAATCTTGCTGAGCTTTTTCAATAAGGGTTAGCATGTCCCCCATTCCAAGAATACGGCTAGACATTCTATCGGGATAGAATGGTTCTAAGTCATCTAACTTCTCACCTTGACCAGTAAATTTAATAGGTTTATCTGTCACAGAACGGATAGATAAGGCAGCCCCACCACGGGTATCCCCGTCTAACTTCGTAATAACTACCCCAGTAATCTCTAGCGATTCGTTGAATGCTTGCGCAACGTTCACTGCATCTTGCCCGGTCATCGCATCCACGGTTAGAAGAATTTCATTTGGGTTAGTTATGTCTTTAATATTAAGAAGTTCTTGCATTAATTCTTCATTAACATGCAAACGTCCGGCCGTATCAATGATAATTACTTCATTTCCTTGGATACGTGCTTTTTCAAGTGCATTTTTTGCAATGTTTACCGGATTGGCTTCTGTTCCTTCAGTATGAACATCAAAGCCTAATTGATTACCGATTGTTTTTAATTGTTCGATCGCTGCCGGTCGGTAGACGTCGGCTGCTACTAATAGTGGGCGTTTTTTTCCTTGTTTTTCAGTGATGAACTTAGCAAGTTTACCGACAGTCGTTGTTTTCCCTGCCCCTTGTAATCCAGCCATCATAATCACTGTTGGTGGTTGCTTACTAAAGTTTAAGGGAACGAGTTCTCCCCCCATTAATGCTGTTAATTCTTCATCAACAATTTTAAGTACTTGTTGTGCTGGTGATAATGATTTTAATACATCAGAACCTAAAGCACGTTCATTCACTTTTCTTACAAAAGTTTTAACGACTTGGAAGTTAACGTCGGCTTCAAGTAGTGCAAGTCGAATTTCACGCATCATTTGTTTCAAGTCAGCTTCAGTAATTGTACCTCCCTTGCCAACTTGACTGATTGCGCCTTGTAGCCTTTCTGATAATCCTTCAAATGCCATAATATTACTCCCCCTATACTATAATTAATTCTTTTTATTCATCTAGCTTTAGTAGTTGAGAGATAAGCTTACTTGCTTCTTCGTCTTTAACTAGATGGTCTAATTGATTTAATAATTCCATTCTTTTTAAGCGTCGGTCATTGAGGTTCAAAAACCTTTCGTAGTCTACAAGACTCTTCTCACCACGGCGAATATTATCATGAACACCTTGGCGACTAATATCAAACTCTTCAGCAATTTCACTCAAAGATAAATCTTCTTCATAATAAAGCGAAAGCATATCGCGTTGTTTTTCTGTGAGTAATGACTTGTAGAAAGAAAATAATTGACTAATATATACTGTTTTCTCCAATGACAATTTACTTCACCCTATTTTCTGGAAAATCAATAAAACGTGCTAAGCGATCTGCTAATTCATTCGGCGTAGCATGTTCTAAGACTTCTGCATAATTATGAACTTCTTCTTTAGAATAACCTAACTTTTGTTCTAGAAAATATTCCCAAATTTCATGCTTACGAACCAACTCTTGAGCTATTTGATAGCCCCCTTCAGTTAATTCACTTCCTCGATACCTCTGAGTTTTAACTAAACCTTCTTTGGCAAGCTTTTGCATCATTTCACTCACTGAGGCTGGCGAGACATTTAAGCCATCTGCAATCATTTTATTCGTTATGGCTTCATCCCCACCATGTTCAAGCATAAATTTAACATAATCTTCACGACTTTGAGACATCTTTATTCACCTCGTTGTTTTTCTGTGAGTAATGACTTGTAGAAAGAAAATAATTGACTAATATATACTGTTTTCTCCAATGACAATTTACTTCACCCTATTTTCTGGAAAATCAATAAAACGTGCTAAGCGATCTGCTAATTCAATCGGCGTAGCATGTTCTAAGACTTCTGCATAATTATGAACTTCTTCTTTAGAATAACCTAACTTTTGTTCTAGAAAATATTCCCAAATTTCATGCTTACGAACCAACTCTTGAGCTATTTGATAGCCCCCTTCAGTTAATTCACTTCCTCGATACCTCTGAGTTTTAACTAAACCTTCTTTGGCAAGCTTTTGCATCATTTCACTCACTGAGGCTGGCGAGACATTTAAGCCATCTGCAATCATTTTATTCGTTATGGCTTCATCCCCACCATGTTCAAGCATAAATTTAACATAATCTTCACGACTTTGAGACATCTTTATTCACCTCAATGTTTAATACCAAACCCTATTCTACCATTATTCTTAATGCGCCTCAAATACTATTTAAAATAAACCTCTTTACTTTAGGCGAACCTAAAATTATAATATTTTTAAGTTTTAGGTTCGCCTAAAAATATTAATTTTCTTATGGAGGTTTATTATGAAAAACATCACATTAAAAATGATTAAACTACTATCTATCGTCCTGCTGACAACTTGCTTAACGGTCACTTCCGTGTCCGCTCAGGAAGACAAACCCAAAATTACTGTCACCACTACTTTTTTAAGTGATATTGTTAACCGGATCGCTCCGAATACTTTTGAAGTAGTTTCAATTGTACCTGCAGGTGGAGACCCTCACATTTACACAGCTTCGGCGGGTGATTTAATGAATATTACTGAAGCAGATTTAGTATTGTTCCATGGCTTGCATTTTGAAGCACAAATGGCTGAAGTATTAGAGCAGACTGACAACGCCAAGTCAGTGACTGAGGCATTTGATCCTGAAGATTTAATTTATGTCTCGGAAGATTCAGACGAAGTAGATCCACATTATTGGTTCGACATTGACTTATACAAAAACTCGGTCGAGCAAGCACAAAAAATAATGATAGAAGCATTTCCTGAATATAGTGAACTAATAAAAGAACATACCACTGCCTACTTAGACGAATTAGATGAATTAGATCAATGGATTACAACAGAGATTAACCAATTAAATCCTAAAGATCGAATTCTAGTCACACCTCACGATGCCTTTACTTATTTTGCTAGGAGGTATGACTTTACTGTCTACTCACCTCAAGGTATTAGTACAGAATCCGAAGTATCCAACGATGCTATTATTCAAACAGTGAATTTCATCGTAGAACATCAAGTCCCTGCTATATTCTTGGATACAACATCAAATCCACAAGCCATGAGTAAGTTACAAGAAGGCGTTAACCAACTGGGACAGTCGGTAGAACTTATATCTGGCGAAGATGCAGAACTTTATTCAGACTCACTCGCCGCCCAAGGGAAAGATAATGATAACTATATCGATATGTATCGCCATAATGTATCGGTCATTGTGAATAATCTACTAAAATAACCAAACTACAAGGAGTATTCAAATGAAATCAATCATTACAGTTAAAAATCTAAACGTGAATTACCAACAAACGACAGCATTAGAACATGTCAATTTACTTGTCCCAGATAATGTCCGCTTGGCCATCGTTGGTCCCAATGGTGCAGGTAAATCAACTTTAATTAAATCCATTCTGAATTTAATTCCTGCACAAAGCGAAGAAATAACTTTCTTTAATGGAAGTAGTTTAAAAGAAGCACGTTCAAAGATTGCCTATGTTCCCCAAACTTCTGAAGTAAATTGGCACTTCCCTACAACCGTAGAAGATGTCGTTATGATGGGTATAAGTTCCAAACGTTGGGGTTTTCAACGTATTAGCAAAGATCAAAAAGAAATTGTTGCACAAGCCTTGGAAGCCATGCAACTCACTGACCTTTCTCACCGTCAGATTAGTCAATTGTCTGGTGGACAAAAGCAACGTGTTTTTATTGCACGAGCTATCGTCCAAGACGCTCAATTGTATTTTTTCGATGAGCCTTTGGCAGGTGTAGATATGAAATCAGAGGCCATTATTATGGATCAATTGAAGTTGTTCCAAGATAGAGGTAAGACATCCTTAACAGTCCACCATGACTTAAACACCGTCGAAAAATATTTTGACCATGTATTATTTATGAATAAGACAAAAATTGCCCAAGGTCCTATTGAAGAAGCATATACAAAAGAAAATATCGATAAAACCTATTTAAACCAACCACAAGCTTCAATGAATTCAAGAGATAACTTCTTGAGAACCACTATGCTTAAAGCGGGTGAAGAAAATGTTTAATTACTTTTTTGGTCGTTGCTTTAGGAACAATGGTCTTAGGTCTTGCTTCGGGCATTATTGGTACTACCATTGTTTTAGAGAAACAAAGTCAGTTAGGGGATGCGATTGGTCACTCAGTTTATCCTGGTGTGATTATTGCTTTTATGGTATTTCAAACTCGTAATTCCTTAGTTCTTCTTATGGGAGCTATCATCGTCGGTTTTATCGCTTTTCTTCTTATTGAATGGATTGATTACAACAGCCACTTTCCATATGAAAGTATTTTAGCTTTAGTTTTATCGTCTTTTTTCAGTTTGGGATTACTATTATATCAAGTTGTTCAAAATAATCCGACCTTCCAAACAGTGAATTTTTCTGGTTTAAATAATTATATTATGGGTCAAGCAGCTTTCCTAACACTTTTTGATGTCAAAGTCATCGGTGTGGTCGCATTTATTATCATGATCACCTTTTACTTACTCTATCCTAAGATTAAGTTATATCTCTTTGACAAAACTTTTGCAGCATCGATTGGAATTAATACTAGATTAATTAATTACTTCTTGCTCGCCTTAAGCTTGCTAACGATAGCGATTGGTCTTCAAGCGGTAGGAGCTAAGTTGATATCAAGTATGTTAGTAGCACCCGTTGTTGCTGCCCTTCAATGGACGAACTCCTACCCTAAAACAATTATGTTATCCGGCTTTGTTGGTTTATTGTCGGGATTCATTGGAACTTATTTAAGTACTCAGATTTCCAACTTAGCAACGGGACCTACGATTGTCATAGTTCTTTCAATCATTGCATTAATCTCCGTTATCATCGGACCAAATGGAATATTAGGGACACGGATTTATTCAAAAAGAGGTGATACACTATAATGCTTCAAATTTTATATATATTGATTGTTGTTGGAATTTCTTGTAGTCTCGTTGGAGCTTTGCTTTTACTAAAAGAAAACTTGATGGTGGCTGATGCCATTTCCCATACGATATTACTTGGAATCGTTGTTGCTTATTACTTTACTAACGACTTGTCTTCTCCATACTTAATTGTAGGAGCTACAATTTTTGGTGTTATTACTGTGATATCGATAGAGTTGCTAGAGAGAACAGGAAGAGTGCAAAGTGATTCAGCGATTGGTTTGGTATTTCCATTATTTTTCTCTTTGGCAGTGATCATCATCTCAAAATATTATACAAACGTTCACTTAGATATTGATATGGTACTGTTAGGTCAAGTAGAATTAGCCCCATTAAAGCAAATTGAAGTCCTAGCAATTCATATGCCTCAAGCATTATTTATAGGATTACTTATCTTAATGATTAATATTATTTTTATTCTAATCACTTATGTTGCTTTGAAAGTCCGCTTGTTCGATGAGACCTTCGCGCGTTCGATTGGAATACGCGTTGCTCTGCTTGACTTTGTATTAATGACATTAGTATCATTGACAGCCGTGGCTTCATTTGAAAGTGTGGGATCAATTTTAGTCATTGCCTTAATGGCAATCCCTTCAATGACTGCCCGCTGTTTGACAAAGAAATTCTCTACGCTTTTAATTGGGTCAGCTATAGTCGCTGTAGTCAATTCAATCATAGGTTTTTACGTAGCCATTTACTTTAATACATCTATCTCAAGTATGGTTGCTGTGAGTGGTTTTGTTATTTTTATTGTTGTTTTTACAATAACTAATGTCTTAATTCCTTCCATGACACATAATAAGGTAACTAATTCTTAATAAGTATAGAAAAAGAGAACTGACCACTCCAGCTAGAAAAGGTCAGTTCTCTTTTTTATTCTGATTCGATGACATCTCGAACTAAGTTATACATATATTGTTCTGGGTCGAATTGATGCAAGTCAGTGGCTTGTTCTCCAAGACCAATGTATTTTACAGGAATATCTAGATCGTACCGAATGGAAAGAACTACCCCACCTTTAGCCGTTCCATCTAATTTTGTCAATACAAGGCCTGTAATTTCAGTAGCTTCATTGAACTGTTTAGCTTGGATTAAAGCGTTTTGTCCTGTAGTAGCATCCAATACAAGAAAGACTTCTTGAACACCATTAGGATTCTCACGCTCAATGATTCGTTTCATTTTGGCTAATTCTTCCATCAAGTTCGCTTTAGTTTGCAAACGTCCTGCAGTATCAACTAATAAATAATCAAAGTTTTCTTCATTGGCTCGCTTAACTGCATCGAAGACAACGGAAGCAGGGTCGCTATTAGCTGGACCTGTAACAACCGGAATATCTAAACGCTCTCCCCAAACATTCAGTTGTTCAATCGCTCCAGCTCTGAAAGTATCCGCAGCGGCTAGTAAGACTTTGTGGCCTTCTTTTTTCAGATTATATCCAATCTTTCCAACTGAAGTTGTCTTACCTACCCCGTTCACCCCAACGAATAAGATAACTGTGGGGCCATCAGGATTTTCATTGATAGCAATCGTGCCTGTTTCATTTTTCTCATAGATATTAACCATCTGTTCTATAACGACGCGTTTCACATCATCCATGCGAGAGACATTTTGAGCTTCAATCGCATCTCGTATAGCATCTGTAAGTGCAATCGTCATGTTGAATCCAACATCTGCTCCAATGAAAGCTTCTTCTAAATCCTCATAAAAGTCTTCATCAATCTCTTTAAAACTCGTAAATAAATCCGCAATTCGTTCAGAGAAATTTTTCCGTGTCTTCTCCATACCTTTGGTGTACGTATCGAAGACAATTTCAGAATCTTTCTCCTTAAGTTCTTCCTTTACAACTTGATCTTCTCCAGTAAAGGCCCGTTTTATTCGATCAAAAATACCCATTATCTCACACTCCTCATCTATAATGATTGTACCATGATTTTTGTTATTTTAATATGAGCTTAATCTTTAATATAGTGATAGATTGCTTTAGCAACACCATCATTATCATTGGTGTCTGTGATATAATCCGCACTTTGTAATATATTATCAACGGCATTCCCCATTGCAACACCAATTCCAGCCATATCAATCATTGTTTGATCATTATTTTGGTCTCCAATTGTCATCATTTCTTCCATCTTAATATTTAATATTTCTCCTAATTGTTTCAAGGCATTCCCTTTATTAACATCTTTCTTCCCAACTTCTAATTGATGTGGATGTGATAGAACTACTTGATAATCAGTGAATAAGTCAGCATCGATTGAAGGCCGCTTAGCAGTTAAGATTTCCTCAGTCGTACAAATGACAAATTTATTAAATTTATGTCCTTCTTCAAACTCCGCGAAATCAATGGTTTTCCTTGGAGCAGGTGTTTCATAAGTTGAATCATTTCCTCCAGGATAATAAGGTGGATCGTAGACCCAATCACTATCAATAGGATTCAACGGTAATGATAAACGTTCTGTCTCTTCATACCAACGTTTTAAATCTTGGGTATCAACCGTTTCGTCCACTAATATCTCACCCGAATTCGCTTTACGCACCTGACTTCCGTTGAATACAATTAAGTATTCATCGTCATCGTCAAAGCCAATCTGCTCAGCAAAATCTTTCGTTCCTAAGTATGGTCTACCAGTACAAATGACAACCTTCACTCCTTTTGAACGCGCATAATTAATGGCTTCAATGTTTGTTAGTGAAATAGTTTTATCTGTATGTAGTAATGTTCCGTCTAGATCAATCGCTATTAATTTAATCATAATATCTTTCTCCTCTAATTAGTTAGTGTTTCTTCTGCTTCACTTAATTTAACTGATGCAAGCTTAGATACACCTGATCGTTCCATCGTTACACCATATAATCGATCAGCACTTTCCATTGTTCCTTTACGGTGTGTAATTACAATGAATTGTGTTTGTTCTCTAAAGGCTTTAATATACTCGCCGTAACGGTATACATTCGCATCATCTAGGGCTGCTTCAACCTCATCAAGGATGACAAAGGGTACCGGCTTGATTTCTAAGATAGAAAATAATAAGGCTATAGCCGTCAATGCCCTCTCCCCACCAGATAGTAAGGCCAAGTTTTGTTTTTTCTTTCCAGGTGGCTGAGCAATGATATCGATTCCTGTTGTTAAAATATCTTTAGGGTCGGTTAATTCCAATGATGCATCTCCACCACCAAAAAGACGTTTAAACGTTTGTTGGAATTTAAGATTAATTTGCTTAAAGGTCGCACTAAAACGTTTTGTTACTTCTTGGTCCATCTCATCCATGGTAGTTTGCAGTTGATCCATGGCAGTAAGTAAATCTTCTTGTTGTTCAACTAACAATTCATACCGCTCATTAAGTTCATCATAATCTTCAATCGCTTGCAAGTTTATTGGCCCGAGCTTATCAATGAATGCACGAATTTCTTTAACTTGCTCTTGAATACCTTGGGTCGAATCGATCGGTTTGGCAATTTTTTCTGCTAATTCAAAGGTCAAATTATATTCTTGATTCAAATGATTTAAGTGATTATCAATGAATGATTGATTTTTTTCAATTTGAGCTTGTAATTTGGCTTGTTTTTGATAGTTAATTTGACTTTTATTTTGCAATTGACTATAAAAAGCTTCTTTTTCACGTATAAATTCATTGAATTCTTGACGTTGTTTACGGTCTTTTTGGAGTTTACTCTGAAGCTGAATACTTTCTTCCTCAGAAGTTGTTAATTGGTCTTCAACGTTCTTCAATTGTACGCCTAATTCTTCCAGTGAAGAGACACCATAAGTTCGATTCGATTCATAATTTTCAATCCATTGGATGACTTCTTCGTGTTGGTCTGATAAGCTATTCAAACTTTGTTTTATTTGCTTTATTTCGACATCTAAAACAGCTTTTTCAGTCAATTTTTCTTGTCGGTTAGCTTCAAGTCGAGTTAACTTTTCACGGCGAATATCTTCATCAAGGTTATGTTGTTCCAATATATGTGTTAATTCCTTAATGGAAGCTTTAGAAGCTTCAAGATTCTTCTGTGCTAATTCGTAATTCAACTTAGCATCTTGTAAATCTCCAGCTGTTTCTTGTTGATTATCCTTCAAAATAATTAATTGGTTGGCTAATTGTTTATGCGTTTGTTTGGCTGACTGATGTGCTTGGAACAATTGTTGATAGACACCTTCAGCTTGATTCACCCGCTCTCTCTTGTCTTTGAGAATTGTATCATTTTCTAACAGTTTTTGATTAACCTCTCCCCAATTTAACTCAACTTGGCGAAGTTTTTCTTTAGCTTGGTCAAACAATTGACTCATTTGTTTAATTTCATTTTGCCTTTGTAGCATTGACTGTTGACGTTGTTGTTGACGTCCTCCAGTAACAGCCCCTCCTGGCATAAGTACATCTCCGTCTAATGTAACAATCTTAGTAGAATGACCAAGCTTTCTACTAATTGCTTGGGCTTCTTTTAGTCCATCGACAATTAACGTACTCCCTAATAGGTTTTGGATGATGTTTTCGTTTTCTTCTTTATAATCTACTATTTCTGAGGCAACAGCTAAGAAGCCTGGCATTTCTTGTGCTTGGAATAACTTTAATGATTGGACCGATCGCGGTCTAATATTAGGACGTGGAAGAAAGGTTGCTCGACCGGCTCTTTGTTGTTTAAGATAGTTTACTGCTGATCGCGCCGCATAATCATCTGAGACTACGATATGTTGTAATGCGCCACCTAAGGCGGTATCAATAGCTAATTGATAGTTTTCTTCAACTTGAATAAGATCAGCGACGGTTCCTTCTATACCTTCTAACTGATTTTTAGCTTGCATAACTGCCCTAACGCCTTGATAATAGCCTGCATAGCTGTCGTGCATCTGTTGAAGTGATTCTAAGCGCGTTTCTATCGATTGGGTCTCACGTTCTTGGTTAAATAATTGTTGTTGAATCTCTGAGCGAGAACGGTTTAATGCTTCATTACTCTCAATGAATTTTTGTAATTCTTGGCGTTGATTTGACTGACTTTCATTGAAATCTTGTAATTCAGCTTCTGTTTCTTTGACATCTAGTTCTGCATGTTTAATATTCTTCTTTGCTTGATCCACACTAACATTAAGCTCATTCGTTCGATGTGATAGCTTTCTAATCTCTTCTTCATAACGTTGAATCTCATTATTCGACTTTGCTTCAAGTTGATAATGTTCAACCATCTGATTACGTAATTCATGTTGTTGATTATCATCTAGACCTTGAGATATTTTAATTTCTTTAGCTAAATAGTCAAGTTCTTCAATAAGTTCCTCTAACTTACTTTGATGAGTTTTTAGTTGTTCTTGTTGGAGATTCATCGTTGACTCTAATTCATCTCGCTGCTTGATATATTCAACATGGTTATTGTCTTGGTCTTGTTGCGTTGTTTGAGCATAATTAATATCACGCTCAATCACCTGTTTTTGTGCTTTTAGTTTTTCAATCGTGGTTGTTAGTTGTTGGAACAAATCAGAAGTATGGTCAATATCTTCAATTAATTGCTCTTGATTTTCTTTAGCTGTACTAATCTCACTAGAGAGTAATTGATTTTGGTCCTCTAAGTCTTCTAATAAATGATTGATTTGCTTTAATTCTTTTTCTAACTCAATCCATCCTGTTTGATATTCACGAATTTGGTGCGTATACAAGGAAACTTCCAATTCTTTAAGTGTTTCCTTTTTACTTTGGTATTCTAAAGCAGCCTCACGTTGCTTCTTCAAAGGATTCAGTTGAAGTTCCAATTCATGGATAATGTCTTTTACACGGCTTAAGTTATCGTCAGATTTAACCAATCTTCTTTGTGCTTCATTCTTACGATATTGATACTTTTGTACGCCAGCTGCTTCTTCAAAGATGGTTCGGCGTTCCTCAGGTTTGTTCAAGAAGATTTGCTCAACTTGCCCTTGAGAGATGATTGAAAAACTATTCTTACCCAGTCCTGAATCAAGAAGTAGGTCGACGATATCTTTTAATCTTACTTGTTCATTATTAATCAAGTATTGGCTATCACCATTTCGATTATAACTACGTGTAATACTAATCTCACTATAATCATAATCCAAATATCGATCCTCGTTATTCAACACAAGTGTTACTTTGGCAATATTCACAGCCTTTCGCTCTTGAGTCCCATTGAAGATGACATCTTCCATGCGACTACCGCGCAAGCTTTTAGCAGATTGTTCACCTAATACCCATCTAATTGCTTCAGAAAGATTACTCTTACCACTACCATTGGGGCCAACAACCGCAGTCATTCCCTGATCAAACTCAATAATGGTTTTATCAGCAAAGGATTTGAATCCAGTCATTTCTATTTTACTTAAGTACATAATTACTTCTCTCCAATTAATCTTAAGTAGGCAATTTTGGCAGCTTGTATCTCCGCTTGTTTCTTGCTATTCCCTTTTGCACTACTTAATAATTTGTTATCAACATACAAGCCCATTTCAAAAACCTGATGATGGTCTGGACCTTCTTTTGATAACAATCTATATTCGATGACAACAGCCCCATTAACTTGAACCAATTCCTGAAACATTGTTTTAAAGTCTTGGTTAATTTGCTTAATGATTTGTTTGTGGTTATCTAGTAATTGATTTTTTAAGAATTCCCTAACTGCCTCAATGCCTTGGTCTAAGTAGATAGCACCAAGAACCGCCTCAAAACAATCTGATAGAATTGAATCGCGCTGATTTCCCCCGCTCGCTTTCTCACCTTTACCTAATTGAATATACTTTTGGAATTCATTTTGACGAGCTAAGAGGGCTAAGCTCGGTTCTCTAACGAGCTGTGCTCGCATCCTAGACAAATTCCCTTCAGGTTCATTCGGGTAATAATTATAAAGATAGTCGCTCACAATGATTTCTAAGACAGCATCTCCTAGAAATTCAAGACGTTCATTAGATTCTAGCAATTTATATCTTTGTTCATTGACATAAGACTTATGCATAAACGCCCTCTTATATAATATTTCATTTGTTATGGTGAAACTTAATATCCTGTTTAAATGTTTAATTAAATTATTCATAGTTCACTCCTTTTATTATTTTATTCACTTTTATTTATAACGAAGCTATTATAAGCTCAGAATACTCAACTATTCTATCATGAATAGGACAATGATGCTATATTTACCCTTTTTCTCTGTCTTAATGAATGTAAAGAAAACCGAACCTCGATATAGTTATTAAAACCCAAGTTCGCATCAGCAACTTTAAGAGTTATAAACTATAATCAAAAGTTCGGTTTGTAAGTATGATAACTATTAAGTTATTTATACTTTAATTATTAAAGATATATTAGATTATTCTGCAATTGGGCTATCTGCTAACAAGTAAATTTCTGACCATTTCAAGTCGTTACCGATTGAAGTATCCCAGTTACTTACACGATTGTTAACTGCATACAGTTTGTAACGGAATAATGTAGGAATTACAGGTAATTCTTCCATCGCATATGCTTGCCAGTCATAGAATGCTTGTTGACGGAATTCTTCGTCGAATGAATCATCTGATTCAATTGCAGCTAATAATTCGTCGTTCTCATCTGTTGTCCAACGAGTATAGTTGAATGCAGCATTACGACCATATAATCCTGATGGGTTAGGGTCTCCACCTGTTCCCCAAGCAGCTTGGTATATATCAACAGCTGGATCATCCGCTTTTAGTCGCTCGTAGAATGAGTTGAATTCCATTAATTGGCCATCAACTAATTCAACATTAATTCCAACTTGTTGCCATGCTTGAATGTAGTATTGTGCAATTGGCTCAGCAGTTTCTCCACCTGACATTGAAGCAAAACCTAATGTGAATGGCTCACCATTTGGATCTTCTACAAATCCGTCACCATCGTTATCAACGAATCCAGCATCTGCTAAAATTTGTTGTGCTTTTTCAGGATCATAGTTATATCCTTCTTGGTCTTCATTGTAGTAGTCAGTAAAGTTTGGAGTAATTAATGAGTTAGCGTTTTGACGAATTCCATAATAGAATTCAGTTGCAATTGCGTTATTATCAACAGCATAAGCCATGGCTTGACGTAATGCTTTGTTATTAACTGGACGGTCAGTTTCAGTAACTACTTCACTGTTATCTTCATCCCAAGTTCCTTGTTTGAATCCGATATAAGTATAGGCATTCTCTAAGAATCCAACGGTTGAGAAGTTTGTAGCATCACGGTAAGTATCGTATTGGTCAGTTGGTAATGTCGCAACATCATAGTTACCCGCTTTTAATTCAGATACAATCGTTGATGGGTTAACAACTTCAAGTACAACTTCATCAATGTTTGGACGACCATCATAATACTCATCGAAAGCAGAGAATGTAACAGCTTCACCTGGTGTAATTGATTCTACTTTGAATGGTCCGAATCCAACTGGGTTAGTACGAACATATTCGTTGTCTTCTAATTCCGCCACTGGCACATCTTTTAAGATATGTTCTGGCTCAATATAACTAGAAACTCCCCCACCAGCTTGTAACAGTGAGTTGTTAAAGTTCTTATAAGTAATGGTTAAGGTGTAGTCATCCACACGCTCAAGACCTGAGATTTCTTCTGCTTCACCAGCATGGTATTCATCCATTCCTACAACGTTTTGGTAGTCTGTTCCATAACGAATTCCAGTATAATCTGGGTGACCAACTACATAGTATGGGAAGATTACGTCATCAATAGTAATCTCTTCACCGTCATGCCAAGTAGCTCCTTCAGGAATTGTAATTGTAACTTGCTTATTCTCTTGATCGAATTCAACATTAGCAAATCCTGAATTGTCAATCGCAAAGTTCTCATCATAGCCATATAATCCTGGGTTAAAGAATTCAATAATTTCTGCATCTGGTTGCCCACTATATAACATGTAGTTAAGTACACCAGCAAATGTCGTGTCAGACACTAAGGCATAACGTAAGCTTCCACCTTCAATGGCTTCCCCTTCGTTTTCCGCGATAGCCGAGAAGTCTAGTACGTCCCCTTCTGCACCTTCTTCTTGTGCATTAACTAAAGTTGCAGTTGGACCGGCTAACACTGTTGATAAAGTTAGAGCCGTAGTTGTGAAAGCGAACAATTTTTGAATTGATTTTTTCATGAACTAACCTCCAATTAGTATTGATTAATTTATAATTAATATATTAACCGTTTACCATGAGAATATCAAGTGTAATATTAATGTTTTTTTAATATTTTCATTTAAACTTAGTTTCAAAAGTTAAATCAAGTCGTCTTGCTATGATAATTAGGCATCCCTAATTATTTCATCATCTATGATATAAATATAATAAACGAACTTACTCAGATCAATGGCCTGACACTATTAAAATATTAAGAATATTCGTTCATACATGGATAAATATTATATAAAACTTTTATAGTGCTTTAATTAATAAAAGTTTATTTAATGTATTGTTTTGTAGTAAAAAAAGAAAGAGTTTAGATTGGATTCTAAACTCTCTCTATATAAAAAGTATGTGTTATTGTAAATAATTATCCTATACGTTGTCTTGCATCAGCAACACGTTGGAAGGCTTGTCCCATATAGTTAATGCTTAACATTAAGATTAGGATAACAATTACTGCCGGTACCCAAACCCAAACTTTGTTCTGAATAACATCTGGGTTACTTGCTGTCGCAATAAGTGTTCCTAAACTTGGCGTTGAAGGAGGTAATCCAAAGCCAAGAAAAGTTAAACCTGTCTCAATACCAATATTACCTGATAGACTCAAAGTTAAGTTCGTAATAATTAAAGAACTTAAGTTAGGCATTAACTCTAAGTACATAATCTTCCAATCGGGTGTTCCCATCGTCTTGGAGGCACTAATATAATCTTTAGATGCTTCACTTAAGGCGGAAGTACGGAATAATCTTACACCTCCAGCCCAACCTAACGCTGATAATATAGCAATTAATGACCATATATCGAAGCGACGTACAATCGTTACTATAACAATAATCAGTACCATTGGCGGTAAGATAATAATAAAGTCGACGATACGCATCATAATATCTTCAACAATTCCACCATAATAACCAGCCATAACACCCAATGCGATACTAATAACTGACGTGATGATTGTAACCGCGAAACCAATGAAGACACTGTTTCGCGTACCAATAATTAATAAAGATAAGACATCACGTCCACCTTCGTCCGCACCTAATATGAATCCTTTTTCACCCGGTTTTGCATAACGGCTGAATAGATCCACCACTGTTGCAGCATCCTTATCTACAATCATGCTCCCAATAAACGCAATGAGTAAGATTGTGACGAACACAATCAATGAGAATATAGCTAATTTATCTCTCATAAACTCACGTCGTATTACCTCGAATCCCATAGGAGGCAATGCTTCACCTGTCGCAACTTCCTGATCCAATAATTGTTCTTGAATTTCTTCTTCCATCATTGGATCTGGTTGGTTAAATTGTCTTTCTTCTTTATCCATTTTGCTTCCTCCTTTTCTAATTGATTCGAATCCGTGGGTCAACGATAATCATAATAATATCAGAAAGTAATGTTCCCAATAAAGTCATGGCACCGAAGAGTAATACAAGTGTCGTCATAACCGAGAAATCGCGTCCTGTAATAGAAGTGATGAACAATTGCCCCATACCTTGGTATGTAAAAATTTGTTCGGTAATAACAGCCCCTGAGATTAATCCTGTTAAGGTATATCCCATACTTTGTGCAATAGGAAGTAATGAGTTTCTAAAGATGTGACGAGAGTATATTTTACTCATTGGAACACCTTTAGATCTTGCCGTTCTCACATAATCCTGAGTTTTCGCATCAACAACTCCCGTTCTTAAGTATTGTATAATTCCAGTTGTACTCAAGATTCCCATCGTTAATGCTGGAAGAATCATATGGTATAAACGAGATAATAGATAATCCAACGTACCTGGTTGAAGACCTGAACCAACGGTTCCTCGGGTTGGGAACCATCCTAAAGTATATCCAAATAACCAAATAAACAATAGACCTAAAACAAATGTAGGTACAGAATAAGTTATAAAGTTATAGACGTTGACAGTACGGTCAAAGAATGAGTTTTGATATCTACCTGCTAATAGACCTAAAGGTAAAGCAATGGCATAAGTAATAATCACTGTTAATAAAGATAACCATAAAGTTGGTCCAATTCTTTGACTAATGATTTGGGATACAGGCATTTTATGAGCCCAACTACGGCCAAAGTCTCCACTTAACGCTCCACCCATCCAGTCAAAATAACGTTCTGGCCAAGGTTTGTTTAAACCTAATTGTTCACGCATCGCTTCTACTTGTTCAGCTGAGATGGTTGGGTCAACTAACCCCGTTAAGGCATCCCCAGGCATTAAAGACCCTAAGATAAAAACAATTACACTTAGAATTAGTACTTGAGGAATCATTAAAATAACACGTCTCAATATCGTTTTCCACATATTAACTAATGCTCCCTTCTGTAATAAAACGAGTATCTTTTAAAGCAACAGAATGAGTTGATGAAATTGGGCTTAAATCATAAACTCTACCTTTTTCATCAAAATAACGTGATTGGTTTTCTTGATATTCTTTCTCAACTCTCAAACGGTTGCGTTTGTTTTCTTCACGATTATTCGGGTCAATTTGAGGAATCGCTGATAATAGACGGCGCGTATAAATATGTTGAGGATTAGAATAGATATCCTCTTTATTACCGTATTCAGTGAATCGCCCACGATACATAATAGCAATCTCATCACACATATGCTTAACTACCCCTAAGTCATGAGAGATGAATAAATAACTTACATTATACTCTTCTTGAATTCGTTTCATGAAGTTTAATACTTGAGCTTGCACTGATAAGTCCAATGCTGATACTGGCTCATCGGCAATAATTAATTTAGGGTTAATCGCTACGGCACGTGCTACCCCAATACGCTGACGCTGACCACCAGAGAATTGGTGAGGATACTTCGTTAAAGCATCTTCAGTCAAACCAACGATATCAAGTAACTCAAGCATACGCTTACGTTCCTCTTGAGGTGTCATATCAGTAAAGTTACGTATCGGTTCTGCTAAGACATCTGCAATACGCTTTTTAGGGTTAAAACTTGACATTGCGTCTTGGAAGATCATTTGTACATTTCGACGGTATTCTGAGCGGCGTTTTCTAGCTTCTTGTGATACGTCACGTCCATTGTAATAGATATTACCATCTGTGATCTTCTCTAATCCGATGATTGCTTTACCAATGGTTGATTTTCCTGAACCTGATTCACCAACTAAACCATAAGTTTTACCTTCTTCAAAGGATAAATTAACGCCATCAACAGCGTAGACATGGTCAGTCACTCTATTCAAGAATCCACTACGGATTGGATAATGAACTTTTAAGTCTTTAATCTCAATTAATCCAGACATTATTCAACCTCCTCAGGAAAATAGAAATGCTCATGACAGCTACAACGAACCCAATGTCCTTCTGATACCTCATGTAAAACTGGATTATCTTCATGTGCTTCAGCTGGAATCCAAGGAATTCGGTGAGCAAAACGACAACCTGTTCGAGGTAAGTGGGTTATTGGTGGTACGACACCATGAATAACGTGTAACTCCCCTGTCTCGTCATCCACTAAATCATTCGATTGTGGTATTGAACGTAATAATGAGCGAGTATATGGATGTTTTGGATTATTGAATAACTCTTCAACGGTCGCAATTTCCACAAATTCACCTGCATACATGACGGCAACACGGTCTGCAGTTTCAGCAACGACCCCTAAGTCGTGCGTGATCAGAATGATTCCAGATTCAGTTTCTTCTTGAATCTCGTTCAATAAATCTAATATTTGCGCTTGGATAGTAACATCCAAAGCTGTAGTAGGTTCATCTGCTATAATAATTCCTGGCTTACATGCCAAGGCGATAGCAATAATCACTCTTTGCCTCATCCCACCTGATAATTCATGCGGGTATTGTTTAGCCGTACGTTGTGGGTTGGCAATTCCCACTTGGTCTAATAACTCAAGCACGCGTTGATGTCTTTCTTTTTTATTTAATTTTGTATGATAATATAAGGGCTCTTCAATCTGTGCTTCAATAGTCATTAGTGGGTTCAACGAAGCTAAAGGATCTTGGAAAATCATCCCAATTTCGTCCCCACGAATTTTTAAATAATCTTTTTCAGAGAAATTAAGTAAATTATTCCCTTTGTAATTAATTTCTCCTTTTATTTTTGTATTATTAGGATCATGTAAACCAACAATAGCCGTCGCTAAAGTACTTTTACCTGATCCTGACTCCCCGACAATGGCTAGTTTTTCATTTTTAGATAAGGTAATTGAAACGCCATCTACCGCGTTATAATATTCATCTTTAACACGGAAGCCAATTTCAACATCTTTTATCTCTAATAGTAACTTGTTACTTTCCATACTTCTCCTCCGATGTCGTCCTCTAAAAAACAGAAAAACACTACTTTTGAAAAACAAGCAGTGTTGTTTTTAATTTAATATTAGTTACTTCAATTCATCGATGTATCTGACAGCATCTCCGATATTAGATAACTCTTCAATTTTCTCATCGTCAAACTGAACATTAAAATGATCTTCTAATTCCATCACTAATTCAACTACATCTAAAGAATCTGCACCTAAATCTTGGAAAGTCATGTCCTCAGTCACTTTATCTTCTTGTACTCCAAAACGGTCCACAATCATCTCACGGACAACTTCTAAAGTAGGTTGATTATTACTCATTTCGATACACCTCCGTTCAGTATAACTATTTTATATTATATAATATGATACAAATAAACATCTCATTTGTCTATCATTTTTTAATTTAACTATTATGAATTTTTGTATATAATCCTCAAAAAACAGTGATATACATCAGGTGTTTTATCATCTAGGTTAAATTATTTTTCAAAATATTTTACAGCTTCTTCAATGATTTCTGAACTAACAACCGTTCTAGCTTGTCGGATAGCATTAAAGATCGCTTCAGCGTTCGATGAACCATGAGCTTTGATTACTGGTGACTTCACACCTAACAATACTGCTCCACCTTGTTTAGTATCGTCCATATCTGCGAATGTGCTCTTTAAAGTGTCTTTAATTAAAGCTGCTCCAATTTTAGTCTTTAAGCCAGAGTTTTTCAGACTATCAATTAACAATCCGATTAATGACTTGGCTGAACCTTCTAAAGTTTTTAACACAGCATTTCCTGTAAATCCATCTGTAATAACAATATCGACTTCACCAGTTAAAATTGTTTTCGCTTCAACATTTCCAATAAAGTTAAGGGATTCTATTTGATTAATTAATTCAAACGCTTCTTTAGTTAAAGTGCTCCCCTTACCTTCTTCTGTTCCGTTGTTTAATAACCCTATACGTGGCTGCTTTACATCAAGTACTTTTTGTGAATAGAAATTAGCTAACACAGCAAATTGTTCTAAGTTTAGAGCTTTAACTTCTGCATTCGCTCCCGCATCCATTAAAATCACCTGAGGAGATTCTTTAGATACGGTTGGAATAATCGGCATTAATCCTGGTCGGTCAATATTTTTTATTCGCCCAACAATTAATAAGCCTGCCGTTAGCAGAGCTCCTGTATTACCAGCTGACAATAGGGCGTCTGCCTTGCCTTCTTTAACATCACGAGCAGCGACTACCATCGAAGCATCTTTCTTACGTCTAATTGATTTTACCGGCTCGTCATCTCCAGTAATTATTTCGGTAGTATGAATAACTTGCACCCGCTCATCTTTAAGTAAGTGCCTATTGATTTCTTCACTATCTCCATATAAATTAATTTGAATATCTTGAAAAGCCTTCACTGCAAGGTTGACCCCTTCTATAATGGCTTTAGGAGCATAGTCTCCACCCATTGCATCGATCGCAATTGTTATCATATTCATCCTCCTCATGTTCTTTATTTTATTGTGAATGATTCATAATTTTATTTTGATTAGTATTAATAGTCCTTCCATATTATACAATAAGTAGAAAGCGAATTTAAATCTTTATTCTTTGTTCTAATATCCATTGATTAATTTGCTTAGTTTCTTCTTCAGTTAGCTCCAACGGATGGTTGATTAACCCATTCACTTCTTTACGGGCAACATCATGGATGTGCTGGTCTTCAATTAAATTTGCATACTTAAATTGTGGAATACCACTTTGAGCCTGACCTAAGATATCACCCATACCACGAATTTTCATATCTTCTTGGCTAATAATAAAACCATCTGATTCAGTTTCCATAATCTCTAACCGTTTCTTACCTTGTTCAGTAGTTGGTTTACCTATTAAGTAACAATAACTTGGCAAATCGCTACGTCCTACCCGACCTCTTAATTGATGTAATTGTGCGAGACCAAAGCGTTCAGCTGAATGAATAACAATAATCGTTGCATTCGGAACATCAACACCCACTTCAACCATGGTTGTCGCTACAAGTATCTGAACATTATTTTGCTGGAACTGGTCCATAACCGCTTGTTGTTCATCTTTACTCAATTGACCGTGTAAAGCTGCCACTTGATAGTCCGGAAACTCTTGTAATAATTTCTCACGAATGGCGTTCACATTCTCAATTTGTTCCAGATGTTCTGAATAGTCAATAATTGGTAGCACGTAATAGATTTGATGGCCTTTTGATAATTCTGCTCGCATTTTGTCATATAAGCTATCTATCTTATCTTCATCTATGAGCTTGGTCTGAATTGGAATTCGACCTTTGGGCATTTGGTCAATGGTTGATACGGTCATATCTCCGTATATTGTTTGAGCCAATGATCTTGGTATTGGTGTGGCCGTCATCTGTAAGATATTCAATACAGCATCTTCCCCAGCCTTATCAATAAAGGTTTGCCTCTGGTCTACACCAAAACGGTGCTGCTCATCAATAATCGCTAAGCCGAGATTATGATAAGATACAGCATCTTGAATTAAGGCATGTGTTCCAATGATAATTCTAATTCTACCTGTGGCTATACCATCTAGGACAGCTTTTTTATCTGAAGCTTTCATCGCACTTATAAGAATCTCTGCATGGTAACCCATGGGTTCGAATAATTCATTGAACTTCTCATAATGTTGTTTGGCTAATATTTCGGTGGGTACCATTAATACAGCCTGAAAACCAGCAATCACCGTGGCCATCATCGCTAAGAAAGCAACCAGTGTCTTTCCACTTCCTACATCTCCTTGTAGCATACGTCTCATTGGATAAGTAGCTAATAAATCATAACAAATCTCATTGACAGCCTTCTTTTGGGCTACAGTTAATTCATATGGAATTTGACTAATAATTTCTTTTAAGTCTTCATTATCATAAAAAATCCTCATGCCAACATCTTGGTCGGAACGCTTCATCGTAGATTGCAGTCTCCATTGATATAAGAAGAACTCTAAGAAGATGATTTTACGTTCTGCTTCTTTGAATTCTGCTTCATTATTAGGAAAGTGTATTTGATACAGAGCTTTTTCTAATGGAATCAATCGGTATTTATGGTTCAATAATTCGGGTATTGGATCAATGATGCTTTGTCTACTTAATTCAAAAGCTGAATGAATCGCTTGGACAAGGGTTGTTTGCTTCAATCCTTTAGTCGTTGAGTAAACAGCCGAGAAATCACTTTGTTGATCATTCAGTTTAATGATCCGCATACCCAATAAGTTTTGTCTATTACTCTGCCATTTACCATACACGGCCTTTTCTTGCCCTAATTCAATGGACTTAGCTAGATAGGGTTGGTTGAAAAAAGAGACACTAATAATATTGTATTCATCTAAACTTAAACGAAAGGTTAGACGACTTTTTTTGCCACCATAATAATTGACAACTGGAGGGCTGACTACTTTTCCTTTTAAGGTTACTTTCTCGCCATCAAGTATCGTATCTAAGGATCTTACCTGTACATCCTCATAGCGAAATGGAAAATGAAACATAAGTTCTTTTATCGTATATATTCCTAGGTTAGCAAATTTGCTTTCCGTAGCGGGACCTACACCTTTTAACTGATTGACCGATTCAATCCAATCAATTGACTCCATAGAAAACTCCTTTCATAAAAGTATAAATAAAAAAGGAAAGAGACAGCTGTCCCTCTCCTTAATTTTTGATTATTCTACTGACATAATATATTCGTAAACAGGTTGGTCACCTTGAATAACTTCAAAATCAAGGTCATTATAACGTTCTTCTAATTGGTCAATGATTGATTCAGCAACTTCTTCACTTCCATCTTCCCCAATAAAGATCGTAATAATCTCACTGTCTTCATTGATCATACTTTCAAGGGTCTCAAGTAAAGCAGCCTCAGCTGATTCTACTGATAAGACAATTTTACCATCAACAATTCCCATGAATTCATCTTTTTTAATCTCAACTTCATCAATGGTTGTATCTCGGATGGCATAAGTTATTTGACCAGTTGAAACCATCTCAATGTTTTCGTTCATTATTGCTGCGTTCTCTTCAATGGATGCATCTGGATTGAATGAGAATACGGCACTAATAGCTTGAGGTATCGCCTTAGTAGGAATAACAACGGCTGGTTTGTCAACGAGCTGAGCCGCTTGCTCTGCGGCCATAATAATATTCTTATTGTTTGGTAAGAGAATGTATCGTTTTGCATTAATTGATTCCATCACTTCAACAAAGTCTTGAGTAGAAGGATTCATAGTTTGACCACCTGCTAGTACATAATCGATACCAATCGATTCTAACATTTCAGTCATACCTTCACCGGCTGCTACTGCAATAATAGCGTATTCTTTCACTTCATTGATCATTGGTTGACGTTCAATCAGTGCTTGGTTTTGTGACTCCAACTCACGGACTTGCTCACGCATATTATCAACTTTAATTTTAATTAATTCACCGTACTCTTGACCTAATTGCATGATTTCTCCAGGATTTTCAGTGTGAATATGCACCTTAGCAATTTCATCATCGGCTACAACCAGTAACGAATCGCCCTTTTCATTTAGAATATTTCGAAACTCATCATAGTCGAACTCACGTTTAACTGTCGGTCCTTGACCAATTCGAACCATAATCTCTGTACAGAAACCAAAAGTAATGTCATCCATAGAAAGTGGATGCTCGTCAGTTTCTTCAAAGATAGCATGCGAATGTGATGCAGACTTCTTCGATTGGTCTTGAGAAACAATAACTTCTCCTGTTAGACTTGATAAGAAGCCTTCATAAATACATAGAAGCCCTTTACCACCACTATCTACGACCCCAACTTGCTTTAATACAGGTAACATTTCTGTTGTTTTCTCTAAAGCAATGCTAGCACCTTGAACGATTTCACGCATAACTTCGATGATATCATCTGTTTGCTTAGCCGCTTGCTCCCCTGCTAAAGCTGATTCTCTAGCTACTGTTAGAATAGTTCCTTCTACAGGCTTCATTACGGCCTTGTAAGCGGACTCAACACCACCAGCAAATGCTTTAGCAAAACTATGAGCATCAAGTTGCTCTTCCTGTTCTATCGCTTTAGAAAAACCTCGGAAAATCTGTGATAATATCACCCCCGAGTTTCCACGTGCACCCATCAGCAATCCTTTAGCTAAAGCACTACTCAGCTCGCCAACGTGATTAGATGATGATTCTTTGAGTTTATCAATTCCAGATACAAAAGACATATTCATATTCGTTCCGGTGTCCCCATCTGGAACTGGGAACACATTTAACGAGTTGATCAAGTCTACATTTTCATTTAAACGATCCGCCCCAGCAATCATCATCGCTTGAAATTCTGGTGCCGTTAACGTATTAAGTTCCAACTTTCGTCCTCCTTATAACTAGCTAACTATTAATTAGTCAACTTTTACTCCTTGAACGTGAACATTTACAAAGTCTAATGAAAATCCTAATAAACGTTCAACATTATATTTTACTGTTTTTTGAATATTTCGACAGATGACAGATATTTTGGTTCCATAAGTCACTAAGATATACACATCAACTGCTACTTTATTTCCTTCTTGTGAAAGAACAATTCCTTTTGTGTAGTTCTCACGACGCAATATTTCAATTATATTATCACGAATGAAGTTCTTACTAACCATCCCAACAACTCCGTAGTTGTCAGTAACAGCAGCACCAACAATGGTTGCTATTACTTCGTTAGTCAGAGTAATTTGTCCGTTTGGGGTTGGAATATTTATTGACATACAATCTCCTCCTATTGGTTATATCCTAGTCATTTTAACATAATTGCTATGAATATTCACTATTTTACCTGTGTGATACGAGATATTCATAGATATAAATGGATTGAACTTCTACATTTATTCTTAACGATAAAATCTTAATCATGAAAAAAAGCTAACTTGCTCAACGCAAATTAGCTTGCTTTATAATTACACTAAATTAAACACGTTCAACTTTACCAGATTTTAATGCACGAGCAGAAACCCATACTTTTTTGGGTTCTCCGTCAACTAGGATACGAACTTTTTGTAAATTTGCTCCAAAACGACGCTTACTTGCGTTCATTGCGTGAGAACGTGTATTACCAGATTTTGCTTTACGTCCTGTGAAGTAACATTCTTTAGCCATTAGTAAAACCTCCATTCCATGCAGGATCTCTGTCACTGCTTTTTCATACCGTATTAATTTATCATAATCTCAATTCTTATGCAAGAAATTTTTCATTTAAAATTCTTCTTACGGTGTCAATTCTTTACAATTAGATATGATATAACAAGCCTTATCAGCTATCAAGTGTTTTTTCTTGACAGCCTAGTATTTAGATAATTATTTTTACATTTTTCATATAGTGCCATTCTCTAATGATTAATAGCCCTTAGAACGGCTATATTCATTTCTAACTAGAGTTTGATTTTTTAAGAAACTATCTAAATTCTCCTTGAAAATCGGATAAATTTCATCTCTAAAGTGTTCGACCATCCCAGAGACATGAGGTGTAATCACTAAGTTACGGGTATCCCATAAAGATGAATCCGCTGGTAGTGGCTCAGGTGACGTAACGTCCAAATAAGCCCCTTGAATGATTCCCTCTTCTAAAGCTTGTTTTAAATCTTCATCAACGACTGACTCACCGCGTCCAATATTAATAAAAAGACCTTCTTTATTCATCTTATTAAAGAAAGATTCATTATAGTAATGCTTACTTGCATCTGTCAAAGGCAAGGCATTCACTACAATATTTACAGAAGCTAATATATCATCTACTGTATCCATGGTAAAACACTTGTCAAAGCATTCGACAGACCGCCCATTAGAGTTTACTCCATAAGTCTTCATTCCAAAGAATTTGGCAGTTCGAGCAATCTCCATTCCAATGCTTCCAGCTCCATAGACAAGAATTGATTTATCTTTCATTGAAAACATCTGCTTGCCAATACTAGACTCCCATTGTTTAGTACGTTGGTTTGCAGCTCCTTGGATAATTCCTCTTGCCCAAGCCAATATGAATCCAAATACATTCTCCGTAATAGGTATAGCGTGAACACCGCTCATGTTTGATATTAATATATTTTCATTAGAACGAATGACTTCAGGGATAGAATCAAGTCCAGCGGTGTCTTTTTGAATCCATAATAACGAGCTTAATTTATCTTTATTTTCTGATAAGTCTTTATTCCATCCATAGATAATTTCTATCTTTGATAAATCTTCTTCGGTAATATCATCTTTTAATTTAACGTCATAATTAACAGCAGTTTGCTCTAATTCTTCTAATTGCCAATCTTTAATTAAGGCATAAACAGCTAAGATTGCTTTAGACATATGAACCTCTCCTTTAATTTCTCTCATTAACCCATAATACTAAAACAAGTCCTTCTTTAAAAGAAATCTGAATTGAACTCTTATCATTAATAAATTCATTGGATATTAATGCTCTAGGATAATCAAAGTCCGTTGGTGGAAGTTCATATAGAGCACCCTCTATACTCAAAGCTTTAACTGGTGTCATACTAATCACCGACAAATAGTCAGGAAGTTGACTTTCTGGGTTTATATTCAATTGGTGTGTTCCTGCTGTAAGAAATTGAAAGACATGATTGCACTCAATAAAGTACATTTGATTAATCATTGCTTTATATCTTGGTTGGTAAACCATCCAAATATTAGCCAGCATATGATCTAAACGTCCATTTTTTTCGCCAATTGCTCCTAATATATAATAACTTGCTTGGGGATAGTGTTCAAAAGCTATCTCCATAGCTAATTCCATATCGGTATCATCTTTTTGAGCTGGATGTTGAATAAGTGTCTTAGAATTTTTTTTAATAGATTGAAATTCTTCCTCGGTAACAGAGTCAAAATCCCCCACCGCAAAGTCAATCTGATAACCATGTGCAATTAGTTTCAGACATCCGGCATCTACGCCTATTGTATAGATTGACTTCGAATCATCTAGATAGTTGTCCAATTCATCAAATGCAGGATATGATGCGCCTCCACAAATAATAATTTCTTGCAGTTTTTTTTCTTGTTTCATTCTGCTAGTTTCACGCCCATCTAATTAAAATAAGTTATTTCTATTGTTTTAATGAATCTATTTGTTTCTTGCGATCTTCTTGATTGAATATATATGATCCTGCTACTAATACATCAGCTCCTGCTTGGATACACAACCTAGCAGTATCATCATTAATTCCCCCATCTACTTCAATCTCATAAGATAAATTATGCTCTTGGCGGTAGTTTGCAAGGTATTTTATTTTCTCTAGACTTGAAGGTATAAAAAGTTGACCTCCATAACCAGGATTCACAGACATGACTAAGACAAGATCAACCTCTGCTAGTACAGCGTTCAATGATTCGATCGGTGTCCCTGGATTTAGTACAATCCCTGCCTTTTTACCTCTTTGTTTGATCTGTTGGATGACGCGGTGGATATGAGGCGATGATTCAATATGAACCGTAATAATATCTGCCCCTGCATTCGCTATATCCTCAATATAACGACCTGGTTCCTCAATCATTAAGTGACAGTCAAAAGTAAGATCAGTTAACTGACGGATAGATTCCATGACCATTGGTCCAAATGAAATATTTGGAACAAACGTCCCATCCATCATATCAATGTGAATGTAGTCTGCGCCACTGCGAACCACATCCATAACCTCTTCCCCTAACTTACTAAAATCAGCACTAAGAATTGATGGTGCTATCTTCATTTAATAATTCCTCCCTTTATTTCTTTCTCTTATATACTGTTTTTCTTTGTTCTATACGTTCATATATTTGAACGTAATTATCATAGCGTGTCTGTGCAATCTCACCTTGTTCTACCAATTCCTTTACATGACAAGCTGGTTCATTGAGGTGCACGCATGAGCGGAACTTACAGTGCTCACCTGCTTCACGAATCTCTGGGAAATAAAAACGCAAGTCTTCTTTCTCAATATCTGGAAACTCAATCGCGCTAAAACCAGGTGTATCAGCAATAAAACTATCTTGAAACGGGTATAAAGTCACTTCACGGGTCGTATGTCTTCCACGGTTAAGTGATTCACTTATACTAGCGGTTTCAATTTGAATTTCAGGTAATAATTGGTTCGATAGTGTAGACTTACCTACTCCAGATTGTCCCATTACTACATAAGTTCCTTGGTCGATTAAGTTTTTAATTCGTTCAACATCCGATTTATCATTTTGTAGTATAACGAATTGGTAGCCTGCCGGTTCATAGCATGTTCGAATAGACTCTACCAATTGATTAGCTTCTTCTTCAGTCATTGAATCTTTAAGTAAGTCAAATTTACTTAATAAAATAATAGGTTCAATGTGTTTCGACTCAACAGAAACGAGAAAGTAATCTAATAAATTATACGAAAAATTAGGTTCGACGAGTGATGTTACAACCATCGCATAATCGACATTAGAAATACTTGGTCGAACCAATTCATTCCTTCTCTTTAAAATCTCAACCAATCTACTTTCTGATTGTTGATCATTGTGGTCTACCTCAATGATTACATCATCACCTACAAGTGGTTTTTTATTTTTATGTCTGAATAATCCTTTAGGTTTCGTCGCATAACTTTTATTATTTGCCCAAACATAGTAAAAACCACTAATAGACTGATAAATAACCCCTTGAATTTTTTCCATTCGATCCTCCTTTAAAAAAATAAGGTTAAACCTTGCTTTATAAACAAAGATTTAACCTTAATTACTTTACTGTGGCACGACATTATTACTTTCTTCATAGACTTCGCCATCACGAATAATTCGGTATTGCCCTGTACCATTTGATGATATATAAAGCGTTAAACCAATTGTTTGCGACTCTCTAATCTCAAATTCTTCAGCCAGATCAGTTATATTATTATACTCATCCCCAATATATACTTGAATATTATTCGGTAATGGCGTCTCTTGCTCTGTATCATTATTCTCATAGGTCGGGAGGTATTCAATGTAAATAGGAATACTAGAAGTTGATATTTCCTCTTCTTCTTGTCCCATTGAGACTACCACAGAAATGGTGTCTCCTGGATATAATAATGAGCCGCTTTCTGGACTTTGGCTGATAACTTGTCCTTCAGGTATGAAGTCACTGTATTCATAAGATACATCAACATACAAGCCATAGCCATCCGCAAAGGATTGAACCATTGACTCAGATAAGTTGTAAAAATCTTGCATGACACTTGATTCTGAATAACTTCCAACCGTTAAAGTAATAGCTGTCCTACCAGGGACAACATGTGAACCCGCTTCGATACTTTGAGCTAAGATTGTTCCTGTTTGACTCGCATCATTAGTGAACAAATCTTGTCTTTCAACAATAAAGCCGGCATCTATTAACAATTGGCGAATCGGTTCATAACTTTGTCCTGTATAATCACTGATTTGAACTTGTTCTTCCCCACTACTAACAATTAAGTTCACCGAAGAATTCCGTTCTACTTTTTGACCCGCTTCTGGATCTGTTCCGATGACGTTACCTTCGACAATCGAATTATGCCAGTTATTGATAACATTTCCTACTTCAATATTATTGTCTGTTAATAATTTAACAGCCTCAGCCTGTGTAAGATTACCAACTTCCGGAACATTGACATAACGTATGGTTTGATTGTAGATGGCATAGCCACCTAGAACAAGCAGAATGCCTAAGGCAATAACAGTTAACCAACTAATTATTTTTCTTAATCTTCTTGGTTTACCAACTTGGGGGAATTCATGATATTGTAAGATATCATCAGAAAACTCTTCTTGAAAATCCTCTTGAACATCAGCTTGTGATAGTACTTGACTTGCATTACTAATAGGCTTAATTGGGTTCAAGATTAAAGTGTCCTCTGGATCAGCCTTTGGATCGAAAGGTTTCTCATCCATACGGTTGACACTTAAACTCGTACTCAAATCACTCAACATTTCTTGTGCTGAATTATAACGATGTTCAGGTGATTTAGCTGTTGCCTTTATTACAACGTTCTCTAAGCTTTGTGGTACATAGTCTAGTTTCTCTTTAACTCTAGGAAATTCCTCCTGGAAATGCTTTAAAGCAACGGAAACCGCTGATTCTCCATCATAAGGAACTTCACCCGTAATTAACTCATACAAGACAACACCTAAAGCATAGATGTCTGATTTAATCGTGGCATTAGCTCCTCTAGCTTGTTCAGGCGATAAGTAATGAACAGAACCTAAGAGGGTATTGGTTTGAGTTAATGAAGTATCAGACAATACGACCGCAATTCCAAAGTCAGTAATCTTTACCTCATTGTCTGCATTCATCAAAATATTTTGCGGTTTAATATCACGGTGAATAATATTATTTCGGTGTGCAATATCGATGGCTGACAGAATTTGTGACATAATGTTCACGACTAATTCTAAAGATATAGGAGATTTATCACGTATGAAGTTTTTCAAGTCATTACCTTTAACAAACTCCATAACAATATATTGTTGCCCATCTTCTTCATCGACATCATAAACTTCTACCACATTATGATGAAGTAATTGGCTCGCTGCCATCGCTTCTCTTTGGAAGCGACGAATAGCATCTTTATTATCTTGGAAGTCAAATCTCAATACTTTAACAGCGACATCACGATCAAGTATGAGATCTCGGGCTAAATAAACATTAGCCATACCACCTGTACCAATCAGTTGTGAGATAATATATCTACCCGATAATTTAGAGTTTATATCTATCATACAACTTCACCATCCTCAATGCTGAGTGAATGTAGATTCTTAACAATAATAATAGTTATATTATCTCTTCCACCTGCTTCGTTAGCTGCATCGATTAATCCAATCGCTAAGTCATCTACCCTTGATTCTGTGTTAAAAAAGTTAACTAAGTCTTCATGACTAACCATATTTGTTAATCCATCTGAACATAACATAAGTCCGTCAATAGAATTAGTTTGGGTCTCGCTTAATTCGTAGCCCACATCCGGAGTGACACCAATCGACTGTGTAACAACATTCCTTTGTGGATGAAAATCGCCTTCTTCTTTTGTAATCTCTCCTGAACGAATTAATTCATTAACTAACGAATGATCTTCCGTTTTTTGGATTAATTGATTTTCTTCAAACACGTATGCCCGGCTATCACCCACGTGAGCAATTAAGACAAATTCTTCAATAATTAGTGCAAGCACTAAAGTGGTTCCCATCCCACTGAGCTGATTATCCTTTAAGGATTCTTCGTAGATGAATTCATTGACCTTATGAATAGCTTCATCAACCCATTGTGATGCTTCCTCTTTGGATAATTGTTTATCAAGACTTTTAAATTCTTTCCCTAAGTATTTTGTTGTAAGTTCACTGGCGACGTCACCGGCTTGATGACCACCAACTCCATCACATAAGACAAATAAATACTGATTATAACCTGACACGAAATAATCAGCATAATCCTGGTTCGACTTACGTTGCTTACCCACATTTGAATGGAGCGCTATTTGCATCATTTCACCTCAATTGTTTATTCTAATTAGTTAGTTCTTTGACTTTTTTATTAATTTTCCAATAAAAAATCCATCGGTCTGATATTGATCTGGCCATACTCTAATATTACCTTCTGAAGTAATCAAATCTGATGGGATATTATCTTCCGAACTCACTGGTTTGTGTTCAAAATCTGAATGCGTCTTTAAAAACTGATTCATAACTTGTTCATTCTCTTCTGATGTTACTGTACATGTACTGTAAACAATCGTTCCACCGTCATTGAGTAATGTTGATAGATGATCTAGCAAATTCTTTTGAATTTCAGCCAATTCAATCACATCTTGATAAGATTTATCATACTTTATCTCTGGTTTACGACGCATCAAACCTAAGCCAGAACACGGTGCATCTAAGTATATAATATCATATTTTTGACCATCATTTGGTAAATATTTAGTCGCATCTTGATGGTATAAGGTCACCTTATCATCTAGCTCAAGACGCACTAAGTGTTCCTTGACACGCTCTAACTTTTTTTCTGAAATATCTAAAGCACTTAGATGACCGTCAGTTAGGAATTGGGCAATATGTGTTGCTTTCCCACCAGGAGCAGCACAAGCATCAAGGACTCTTTCGCTACCTTTCAGTCGTCCAAGCGGAGCGACAAGCATTGATGATTCATCTTGAATAGTTAGCCAACCTTTCATAAATGCGTCAGAATTTACAAGATTCCCTTCTTCAGCAATAATACCATATTCTGATATTAGACTTTTACGTACTTTAATACCTTCTTCCTTCTCAAGATAGACAATGAGGTCTTCACGAGAGATTAATGTCGTATTCACACGTGCTGAAATATGTGGTACCAATTGAAGGCTAGCTAATATCTCCTCAACTTCTTCAGTCGTTCTTTTTTTAACAAATATTCTACAATCCATTGGTTGATACTATACTTAACACTGAATCTCTCAGCAATATCTTCAATATTATCGATATTTGCTAATTGATTCCGCATGAAGTTTCGTAATATGGCGTTAACGAAATTACCCAAGCCCCCATGCGCATTGTTTTTTGCAATGTTTACCGCTTCATTGACAATAGCGTGGCTTGGTATGCGATCTAAGTACACCAATTGATAGACCGATAGTCTAAATAGCGACTCAACCCAAGCTTCTGTTTTTTTCCTTTTAAGAAATGGTTGCAAGTAATAATCAATTGTCAGTCTATGTTGAACCACACCATAAACGATTTGGACAACAAGTCGATTATCACGGTCTTCTAAGGGAGAGTCACTTAAGAAATCATCAATCACAACATTTGAATATTCTTTTTGGTTTTCAATTTTATCAAGTAATATGAGCGCATGCCAGCGTAAATTCTTAACTAGCTTTTGCTTAGCTCTTTGTTTTATTTTCACTGTTAACCCTACTTCTTTATTTAATTGTAAATGCTTTACCTATTATATCCTTTGGATTATTCCCATTCAACCATTCTTCAATACTCATTCGTTTCTTTCCACTCTCTTGCCATTCTGAGATACCATAATAGCTGTTTTGACCACATTGAATAATCACTTGATTATCTTCCACTGCCATGATTGTGCCTTCGGCTGCGGGCTCTCCATTATAGTTAACAACTTGTCCTTGCCAGATTTTGACTCTTTCTTCTTCAAAAATCGTATAAGTTGATGGGAATGGTCTGAATGCTCGTACATGGTTATCTATTTCTTGAGATGATTGTGTCCAATCTAGTTGTTCTTGTTCTTTTGTAATTGTTGGAGAGAATACAACCAGTGATTCATCTTGACTCACTGGCCTTACCGTCTCATCAAATACGGCCGGTAAAGTATCTAATAATAAATCTCGTCCTACAACAGCTAGCTTTTCAAACAATATCCCAACATCATCACTATCTTCAATCTTAATCGCTCTTTGCGAGAGAATATCACCCGCATCCATTTTCTTCGTCATATAGATGATTGAGATACCGGTCTCATCATCACCATTCCATAAAGCATAATGAATCGGTGCGCCTCCTCTATATTTTGGTAATAATGATGCATGAACATTAATTGAACCGTAGTTAGGTGCATCTAGCAAGTCAGTAGGCACGAACTGTCCATATGCCGCTGTAACAATTAAATCGGCACCTAATGCTTTTAATTCTTCTGCTTCTGGTGATTTGGCAATTTTTTCTGGTTGATACACTTTAATGTTATGTTTTAATGCTAACTCTTTAACAGCTGTAGGTGTTAATATTCTTTTACGTCCAACTGGTCGGTCAGGTTGTGTCACAACTGCAACTACTTCATATTGTTGGCTTTGGATGATTCCATCCAATACTTCTACTGCAAATTGGGGTGTTCCCATAAAAATAATTTTTTTCATCTTCTATTCCTTCCTAATTAAAAATATAAGGGCTCATGATCTATATTGATATAGACACCTTGCTTCACATATGATTGAGATTGGTTCAAAATATCTTCCAACTGCCCTTGAATTAAACTTTTTTCCTTATATTTTAAAAGGATATGAAAGTAGTAATAATTATTAATTTTGGAGATATTATTCCGATTAGGGCCAATTATGTACAGTTGATCCTCAGAAGTACTAACTGGATTATATAATTGAGCCTTTAGATCATAGATCATCTGACTTGCTTTTCCTTGATGTTTGCTTGAAACAGTCACTAAGGTAGTAAAGTAATACGGTGGATAATGGGTCAAGTGCCGACGTTTCATCTCATACAGAAAGAAATTCTCATAATCATGCTGCTGGGCAAAATGAATGACATAGTGTTCTGGATTATAAGTTTGAATAACAACTTCACCCGCTAACTTACCACGTCCAGTCCTTCCGCTTACTTGAGTTAATAATTGGAAAGTTCGTTCACTCGCACGAAAATCCGGTAAATTTAAGGCTGTGTCCGCATTAATTACTCCAACTAAAGTAACATTCTCAAAGTCTAACCCTTTGGCAATCATCTGAGTTCCAAGCAAAATATTAGTCCGCTTACTTGAAAATTCTTCCAATAATTTTTGGTGTTGCCCTTTCCTTCTCGTTGTATCGTTGTCCATTCGAGTAATTTTTGCTTGCGGGAATAATTCTCTCAACGTTTCAGCAACTTTTTGAGTGCCTATTCCGTGAGTACGTATATGTTTTGAGTGACAACTTGGACAAGTATCAGGAACAGCTTGGTGAAAATCACAATAGTGGCATTTCATTTGGTTGTCAAACTTATGGTAAGTCAATGATATATCACATCGCGGACATTGCAAAATAAAACCGCACTCACGACATAACAAATAAGATGCATAACCTCGACGATTTTGTAACAATACAATTTGTTCTTCTTTTTCAAGCCGGTCTCTAATCTTTTCAATGAGAAGAGGAGACAATTCGTTAGCTGATTCTCTTAATGGAACTTGTGTCATATCAATAATTTCCACCGGAGGTAAAGGACGTTGATTGATTCTGTTCTCCAATTTTATTAATTGGTAATTGCCAACCTGAGCTCTTGCTCTACTCTCTAATGATGGTGTTGCACTTCCTAAAACCAATGGAGCTTGATGATATTCACCCCGCCATTTTGCTACATCCCGGGCGTGATAGCGTGGATTATCCGATTGTTTATAGGTCAATTCATGTTCCTCATCAATGATGATGATTCCAATATCATCTAAGGGTGCAAAGATTGATGAGCGTGCCCCTACTACAATCGTAGCTTCCTTTCTAATTATCCGTTGCCACTCATCAAATTTCTCTGTAATGGATAGACCAGAGTGAAGAACGGCGACACCGGTTTGGAATCGACTAACTACTCGCTCCACCATTTGAGGAGTTAGTGATATTTCTGGGACTAATAATAAAGCTGATTTTCCTTCATCCAGTGCTTTCTCCATCAATTGTAAGTAAATTTCTGTCTTACCGCTTCCGGTTACACCTTCTATGAGATAGGTCTGTGGATCATTATTTTCTATACTTTGACTAATTAAATCAAAGGCTTGTTGTTGCTCTGGCATTAATTTTTTGTTTATACTCGACTGAAAATCCAGCCCTGCTAAAGGATTACGATAGACTTCAACGTATTTTGTCTTAATCCAGCCTTTTTCCTCAGCTGTTTTGACTACAGCATGTGACAAGTCATTATCTTCCATAAAAGTTGATTTATCAACCGTTCCTTTTTTAAGTATCGTCATTAAATAATCAAGAACTAAACTTTGCTTGTGACTACCTTTTCTCAATTGCTCCTTAGCTTGAATAATCTCTTCATCTGATAACAGGCCTTGAATTACTGCTTTTGTTTTACGAGTTGTTTGATCAATCACTTGATAGTCGATACTCAATATACCCTCTTTTTTTAGTTTAGCAATTGTATTAGGACTTAGATGTTCTTCTAGTTCCTTTCGGTTAATCTTTGATTCACCTGCATAGTTATGAGTTAATAGCTCTTGCATTTTTTGGGTGTCATGAATAATGGCTACCGATTCATATTTTACTTTTAATAAGCTGGGTAACATCGTCTGGAGTATAGAAATTCTAAAAGCTTGTAAGTAATTCGCAAGATATTCACTTAATTTAATTAATTCTTCATTTAAGTAGACATCATAATCCATGATAGAATGAATATTTTTTAAATTCCCATCGAATTTTGATTCATCAATAATGTCGACAACAAAGCCAGTTCGTTGAATATTACCAAAAGGAACTTGAATACGGCTACCGATTCGAATAGCAGCTTGCCAGTCTTCTGGTACTTTGTAGTCAAAGCTACGGTTTACTTGTTTAGCTGGAATATCCACGATGACTTTCACTATCATAACTTTTCTACTCCTTTATCGAATATAAATAGTTTAAAAATAATCTGCTATTAATGACAAAAAACTACCATGAAAGTGATATGAATTCTTTCATAGTAGCTTCTTATTATTGTTTAATTTGTAGGTCACCTGATACTACTTCTTCAAGCGCGCGACCGACTGGCTTAATTGCCTTATAATCTTCTAACATTTCGTGTTTGTAGACTTTCATCTCATGAGCACGTTTACTAGCTAAAATGATTAAACTATATTTTGAAGGGACCTTCTCTACTAACTTGTCCACTGATGGATATAACATCATAATTGATTACTCTCCTTTTTGAAAAAAATTATGAATTTGCATCTTAATTTGATCTACAACGCGAGAAACTTTTAAATGTTCACTTTGTATTATGCCATTAATTTTATTTACAGCATTCTCAACTTTATCATTAACAACGACGTAATCATAATGCTTCATCATATCAATCTCTTCACGTGCTTTTTGCATGCGTTCGTAGATGATTTCTTGGGCATCTGTACCCCTCGCTGTGATTCTTGATTCTAACTCATTCAAGTTCGGTGGTGCAAGAAAAATGAAGATTCCATCAGGCATTCTTTCGCGCACTTTCAATGCACCTTGGACTTCAATCTCTAAGAAGACATCTTTCCCTTTAGATAAGTTATCTTCAATCCAATGAATTGGAGTTCCATAGTAATTCCCTACATACTCTGCATATTCAAGTAATGTATCGGATTCAATCAATTTTTCAAATTCTTCTCTTGAGGTAAAGTGATAATCTACACCATCCACTTCTCCCGGTCTCATCTCTCTAGTTGTTGCTGATACTGAATATACGTAATTGTATATGTTATCTTTAAAGATCGCAGCTCTAACTGTTCCCTTTCCAACACCGGATGGGCCTGATAATACAATTAATAAACCTCTTGTATCGTTCATATTTACCTCCAAATTCACTTCTTAAAATCTATAAGCTCTATCATATCATAATATTCAAAGTCTTTAAACACTATCTGTTAATTCGATTGAATTGACTTCGTTATAGTCCTAATTCATTTTGTAATTTCGCTTGTACTTCTTCTAAGGTTGATGGATCAATAATTTCATAATAAACCTCCATCGATCATTTCACCTGAACCGTCCAATTGGATCATTTCGATATTTTGAATGGCATGACGATAATCCATCGCAATCTTTCTAATATCATTCAGTGATAGATCCGTTTGAACGTTCCCGTTTAGACTTGAGAGAATTCCAGGAATATTAGCTATTGAGTCCAATTGAGTCGCTTGTTCGACAATGGCACCAACTAATTGCCTTGCACGTTCTTGTCGACTATAATCACCACCCGTGTCATAACGATTACGTGTATAAGCCAATGCCATATCTCCATCCATGGTGTAACTTTGACCTTCAACGAAATTATAATCTCCTTGAGTAAAAGTATCCACAGAAGTAATAGTAATGCCTCCTAAAGTATCGATAATATCCGAGAATCCTTGCATGTTGGCAGAAATAGTGTAATCAATCGGAATATCTAATAAATTTTGTACCGTATTAGCAGCCATTGAGACACCTCCAAAGGCATAGGCATGATTAATCTTATCTTCCGTTCCTTTACCAATGATCTCTGTTAAAGTATCTCTCGGTATACTAGTGAGGGTCATATTCTCAGTATAAGGATTCACAGTAGCTACAACCATTATATCTGAACGTCCTTGATCTATTCGGCCTTCTGACCCTGTATCCACACCTAGTAACAAGATAGAGAATGATTCCTTCTCTTGAACCAAATTACTTACAGATTCATCACGTAAGTTAATTTGTTCTTCCGGTCTACTTTGCTGAATTTCAGTTAAGGTTGTATTTACTCGATAATAGAAAAATGCACCGACCCCTATGACTATTAAGAGTAAAAATAATAGGATTCCTAAAATAATAAGGCAACCTAATCTACGTTTCTTAGGGCGTCGTTTTGTTCTATGTCCATGTCTTTCACGGCGAGATAAATTATTATCAGTCATTATTGTATCCTTTCAGATATTAATTTTGTTATCTATTGTATTACTTTGTTGTCTGGTTTTCAAATTATAAACAGCTAAGAACAGTACACAAGGTATTTATTCCTCAACAATTAAAAATATTCATTTCTATAAATAAACTATTGACAAAAAGAACGAATGTTCGTATAGTGTATATACAAACATTTGTTCGTACTAAGGAGTGACATTCATGGAATTACCAATTAAACCAAATTCTAACTTATCCTTTTCAATTCAAAATTTCTTTAAACCCTTTATTCAAACACATACAACTAAAAAAGAGCAACTTATTATGCCACTTTCTCAAGTTGAGAAAAAACTTCATGAACATTATGTATCGCTTGAACCTATAGATATACTTTTTGAATATTACGATGAACATCATCACATCCAACAAGAAACAATCCAAGTTAAGGTTGTTTCTACAGTTCAAGCAGACCGTCGAATTGCAGTGTCTGATATTCACTCAAATCGATCTTTTATCCTATCTTTAGAACAAATTCTATCTGTATCTGCCAATGCAGCTTAGAAAATAGCCTCTTATAACTTGCATAATCCCCGCGAGTATAAGAGGCTTGTTCATTATTCATATTCAGTTAACTATTCAACTAAATTAAACGAGGCTGGGACAAAAGCCACTAAATAAAAACGACGAGAAATTAGATTAACTAATTTTCTCGTCGTTTTTGCTATATATAATTAGGCATACAAAAAGCACCCTGATATAATATTAGTAAATAGACACTAAACATTAAAGGGGTGCTTTTTATGTACGTACATTATAACATGAATCAAACTTCACTTCCATTAGAATTATCTACTTGTATTGATCCCAACCATATTGTTTTTTCTATCTATAACTTTGTCGATTCATTGGACGATCATTACTTTAAAATTTTTGAGACTCAGGACGGTCGTCCTGCCTATCACCCAAAACCACTCATCATGTCTCTTCTTTATGCTTACAGTAAAGGTATTTTTAGTGGTCGAAAGATTGAAGAAATGATGGAAGAAAATCTACCGATGCAATGGCTTGTTGCCCAACAAGTGATTAGCTATCGCACGATTAATCGATTTCGTTCTTCTGACAACTGTAGTCGTCTTTTAGAGAATATATTTATCGAATTTACAATTCAATTAAAATTGGAAAAACTAATCACTTTAGAGAATGTCTTTATTGATGGGACGAAGATTGAAGCCAATGCCAATAAGTATACTTTTGTCTGGAGAAAAGCAACGGAAAGATTTGCGGAACGTCTGAAAACATCTGCTCGTGAATATTACTTTGAAGAAATTCAACCGATGGTTGATGCAGGTATTCAATACGATGAAGAGTTGGAATTGGAAGAGTCTATGCTTCAAGAGATTACCGAACTAATTGAAGAAGAAGTTGAAAAACTGTCACAAGATATTGAAGAGAATCCTGTAAAAGGACCAGATCCTCGTAAACAAGCTCGTCGTCGCCTCAAGAAACATCATCGGAAAGTGAGCCAGGATTTTCTGCCTCGAAAACGAAAGTATCATCAACAGTTTGAGACGTTCGATGGTCGAAACAGTTACTCAAAAACAGATACTGATGCGACGTTTATGCGAATGAAAGACGACCCTATGATGAATGGTCAGTTGAAAGCCGGGTATAATATTCAGATTGGTACAGAAAATCAATTTGTTCTTCATTATGATGTTTTTCCGAATCCGACGGATACACGGACGCTACAACCTTTTATCGAAACCTTTCCTCATCGACCTAAACGCATTGTAGCTGATGCAGGGTACGGTAGTGAAGAAAACTTAACTTACTTAGACGATAATGATATTGACCATCTTATTAAATACAACCGATTTGATAAAGACCAAAAAAAGAAACACAAAACATCAGATAAAAACTTAGGAAATTGGGTTTATAATGAAGAAGAAAAGACCTTTACGCACCCAGACGGTACGATCTATTACTACAGCCATCAATCCAAACGGAGAAATAAATTGAGTGGCTATACTTCTCAAGTAGCGGTTTATAAACCAACAGATCCAGAGAATGCGCCGCAAAAGGCGCTTTACTATAATGAGAAGTATCAAATTTTGAAAAATACAGAAGCAGAAAAGCTTTTATCTAAAGAAGGTTCAACAATCTTTGCCAAACGAAAGATTGATGTTGAGCCAGTCTTTGGCCAGATAAAGGCTAATTTAGGATTCACACGATTTAACCTAAGGGGTAAATCGAAGGTAAAAACAGACATTGGGTTGGTCTTGATGGCCAACAATCTGAAGAAATATGCAAAAAACAAGGTAATAAAATAAGAGAACTTACAAATTCTTTGACAGAAAATGTAGGTTCTCTTTTATTTTAGAATCCAGGACCTTTTGTCCCAGCCTCGTTTATTAGTATATTATATATTAATCATTAAGTAATGAGGATGTTTCCTTGCGTGATAAGTATTTTGTTCGCTTTGGAATGATTAATTTAGGATTTGATCGTGCCATTACAATCAATATCACACTCATGACAACGACTAGAATCACATAACTTAACCAAAATTCCATAGATGTGATTTGTAGACCACTAATCTCTCCTAGAGCTATTGGTGCTAAGAAGAATTTTGTTAGCATAAACACTAAGGTACTTAAAGCCACTGCTGTCACAATATTCAAGTATGTTGATGAATATCTGCGATTATTAAGGGTTTTTTGTGTATATTTGGCAAACAAACCAGCTATTCCAGCAAATAATAAAGGTAAAATATACTCAACCACTTGCGTTAGCCATGAACTGAATCCTAATTGTACAATACCAATAATAATACCTGTTATGGTTGCAAGCACAATGGCAGTCGGTGGCCCAAAACGGAGAGCAAGCCAAATTAACGGCAAGAGTGTCAAGGCAGAATAATTACCAATTATAAAATTCGCTGTATATTGCGTCCCTAATGCAAGAATAATGCTGAGTGCTAAAGCAATTAAACAATCTAATAATAAACTTCTAGTTCTTTGATTCATAAAGTCACCTCTTACTTAGCTTGCTCATTAGGTTGATAGTTAGAAGCTTCCATAATTATTGGTAAGACAACTGGGCGACGTTGAGTTTCTTTATATAGATATTTACCAATTTTCTCACGTAAATCACCCTTTAATTCGCTCCAATCAAAGTTTTCAGTTGCTAAATGTTCTTCTAAAATATCTAGAGTCATATCAGAACAAGCTTCAATTAAATCAATACTAGTCTTCATATAAACAAATCCTCGGGAAGTAATTTGCGGTCCAACTAGTACTTTACCTAAGCGGCGAGATATTGTTGTAACGATAACAAAAATTCCATCTTCACTCAAGATTCGGCGGTCTCTTAGGACAACATTTCCAATATCGCCGACACCAATACCATCAATTAATACATTTCCAGCAGGTACTTGAGCTGTCATTGTCATTTTACCGTCTTTATACTCAATGACATCACCGATGTTAGGTAAGAAAATTTGACTATCTTCATAACCTACTTCATTGGCAAGGTCAGCATGAGCTTTAAGCATTCTTGATTCTCCATTTATTGGAATAATATATTTTGCTTTGATAAAGTTCATCATCATCTTTAAGTCTTGCTGGCCAGCGTGTCCTGATGTCTTAAAGTTATCTGTAACAGATTTTACTGATCCACCCGCACGGTACACCATGTCTTTTGTCTTAGCAATCACTGTCTCCATCGCAATAGATGGCGTTGTTGCTAAGTATACAAGGTCTCCCTCTTCAATATTAACGAAACGGTGGCGATTATTAGCCATCAATTGAACGTTTTTAATTGGCTCCCCTACATCGCCTGTTTCAAGGACAATGACTTTATTTTTAGGAGTTCTTGCTAAATCTTTAACTTGCCCAATAACGTCTTTACTTGGTATTTCAATCAAATTTAATTGAATAGCAATATCTACAATTTTATATAATTGATCATCTGCGAGGAAGATGGTTCTTCCAGAGTCTTGTGCCGCATATAGTAATTGTTGGATACGTGCAATATTACTTCCAATAGAAGCAACAATGACTCTTCCTTCTTCATTACGGAAGACTTCTGTCATATCTTTAGTGATTTTTTTATCACCCACAGATTGAATTGGATTTTCAGCATCTGCCGAATCACTTAGTAAGGCTAAGACCCCTGATTCTCCAATATCCGTTAATCTACCAAAGTTAGTCTGGTAATTGTCAGCTGACCCTGGATCAAACTTGAAGTCTCCTGTATATACAATTGCGCCTTCATCCGTTCCAATAACAATACCAATCGAACCTGGAATGGTATGAGTTGTGCGGAAAAAACTAACTGTCGCATTATCAAACTCAATTTCTACGTCTTCATCAATTTTAAAGAAATTCTCTATATGATCATTAAGTCCTTGGGCTTTTGCTGAGATTGATGCAAGTTCAATGGTTAATTCTGTTCCAAATACCGGAGCACTTACTTTATCTAACAAGTATGGTAAAGCTCCAATAGCATCATCATGACCGTGAGTTAGGAATATTCCAACGATCTGGTCTTTCTTTTCGATTAAATAGGTAAAGTCAGGAATAACTGCGTCGATTCCAAGTAATTCTTCTTCTGGAAAGACTAGTCCGCAATCCAGTACGAAGATTGACTCATTGACTTCAACAACGTAAAGATTCTTACCTTCTTCACGAACCCCTCCTAAGGGGATTATTTTGATTGTACTCATTTGACACCTCTTTATATTTTTTATTATCTTTGCTCTATTAACTTCATATATTATAGCATATATCCTCACAAAGTAAAAAATTGCTTTATGTTCAATTTTGTCAGTTTATTAATATTAAGCAAACAAAAAGCAAGCTCACTGAGTAAGCTTGCCTTATATAAGTTAAGTTATTAATCTTTAATTAATAAAGCTTTACGAGATAAGTTAATTCGCCCTTTATCATCAATTTCTTGAACACGAACTTTCACCTTATCATTTAATTGCAATACATCTTCTACTTTGTTAACACGGTGGTGTTCTAATTCAGATATATGAACAAGACCATCTTTTCCAGGTAAGATTTCAACGAAAGCACCGAATTTCTCAATACGTTTAACGGTTCCTTCATAGATTTCTCCTGCCTTAACTTCATGTGTTAACTGTTCAATGATTTCTTTAGCTCGGCTAATCATAGCTTGATCTGTTGAAGCAATACTTACATTACCTTCTTCATCAATATCAATTTTAACACCAGTCTCTTCGATAATCTTATTAATTGTTTCTCCACCACGACCGATAACGACTTTAATCTTGTCGACATCGATTTGAATCATTTCAATCTTAGGTGCGTATGGACTAAGCTCTTTACGTGGTTCAGCAATTGTAGACACTAATTCTTCTAAGATTTCAAGACGGGCTTTCTTAGCTTGAACCAATGCTTCAGTAAGAATTTGTTCAGTAATTCCTTCAATCTTAATATCCATTTGAAGGGCTGTAATACCATTTTCAGTTCCTGCTACTTTAAAGTCCATATCTCCAAGATGGTCTTCTAGACCTTGAATATCTGTAAGAATGGTGTAATCTTCTCCATCCATCACTAACCCCATGGCAATTCCTGCAACTGGTGCTTTAATAGGCACACCTGCATCCATTAATGCTAAGGTTCCAGCACAGATACTAGCTTGTGAAGAAGATCCGTTTGATTCAAGAACTTCTGATACTAAACGAATTGTATAAGGAAAGTCTTCAACCTCAGGAATGACTTGGTCCAATGCACGCTCACCTAATGCTCCATGTCCTACTTCACGACGACCTGGGCTTCCCATTCTACCAGTTTCTCCAACAGAATATGGCGGGAAATTGTAATGGTGGATGAATCGTTTAGATTCTTCTACACCTAAGCCATCAATAATTTGGTGTTCACCCAACGGAGCTAATGTAGCTACCGTTAAAGCTTGTGTTTGACCACGTGTGAATAATCCAGATCCATGCGTTCTTGGTAAGATACCAACACGAGAAGCTAATGGACGGATTTCGTCAATTTTACGGCCGTCTGGACGAATACGATCCTTAGTAATTAATTGTCTTACAACATCTTTTTCTAAGTCTTGTAAAGCAGCATTGGTTGATGTAATAACTTCATCAAGTTCAGGGTTATCAGCATGTAACTCTTCATAGTAAGCAATAGCCCCTTGCATCACTTCGGCAATCGCATCTTCACGAGCTTTTTTCTCTTCAGTTTTAACGGCTGTTATCATCGCTTCACGGTAACGATTGTACACTTCTTCCATTATATCGCTATCTTTTTCAGCGATAGTTAGTTCAAATTTTTCTTTACCTATTTGATCTATGATGCCCGCTTGGAATGAATTAATTTCTTTTATTGCTTGATGCCCAAACAATAAAGCTTCTAACATCTCATCTTCAGGCACTTCTACAGCTGAAGACTCAACCATGTTAATCGCTTGGGAAGTTCCAGCAACAGTTAAGTGAATATCTGATTGTTCGTCTTGTTCAACCGTTGGATTAATTACTAACTCACCATCCACTCGTCCTACATTTACACCAGCAATTGGTCCATTGAATGGAATATCCGATACACCTAAAGCTAATGATGATCCTAACATTGCTGCCATTTCTGGAGAGCAGTCTTGTTCTACTGATAAGACAGTGTTAATGATTTGGATTTCATTACGAACCCCATCTGGGAACATTGGACGTATTGGTCGGTCAATTAAACGCGCTGTTAATGTCGCGTTTTCAGAAGGACGGCCCTCTCTCTTAATGAATCCTCCTGGGATCTTTCCTACAGAGTACATTTTTTCTTCATAGTTTACAGTTAATGGAAAGAAATCAGCACTAATTGGACGTTTAGACGCTACAGCCGTTGATAGAACTAAAGTATCCCCATAACTTACAAGCACTGCACCATTAGCTTGTCGTGCTAATTCACCAATCTCTACCTTTAGAGGACGTCCACCTATCGTTGTTTCAAATACATGTTTCTCAAACATCGTATCACTCCTTTATTCATGAATATTGTATGCTTTATGGACTACTAAACAAATATCAGTCTACAAGTCAACTTATAAACTCATACTTGTATAGTAGTTCCAAACGTACTTTATTGTAAAAACACACTCATACAGTTTATCACAATTGATTAAGAATTTCGCTCAAAATAAGCTAATATTATATAAAAACATAAAAACTCCTGTCTTATCTAAAAGACAGGAGTTCAATAACATATTAACGACGTAATCCTAAACGTTTGATTAATTCACGGTAACGTGTAACGTCTTTGTTACGTAAGTAAGCTAATAAATTACGACGGTGACCAATTTTTTTCATTAGTCCACGGTATGAATGGAAATCTTTTTTGTGTGTACTAATATGCTCGTTTAATGAGTTAATATCAGCAGTTAACACAGCGATTTGTACTTCTGGAGATCCAGTGTCCCCTTCGTGAGTAGCAAATTCTTTCATGATTTCATTTTTACGTTCTTTTGAAATAGCCAACTCATTCCACCTCTTTCTTTCGATTATTCCCTAGGCCAAGTAAAACGTTGGTGAGTCGCTAAACTGAGCATAGGCTGTATGTTAGTCATTCATCGGTAATATTTACAGCAACAATTGACTACAAGTTAATATACACGATTAATTTGTTAATTGCAAGCAATAAATATTAAAAAAATCTCTAAGTGAATAAACAATTTATTCCATCTGCCCTAACACATCAAACATCGTTTGCGTTACGATAACCGCAAAGTGTTGCATTCCCTCTTGGGTATGATGAATTTCATCTTCTGTATACCAATCAGGATTACCTTGTTGGTATGAATACCAGTCAACTTCATAGGCGTTCGGATACTTTTTAGCCGTATCTTTAATGCAATTATTAACTTCTTGAATATGTTGAACCCTTGAGTTGGTGTTGACGAAAAAGACATTACGCTCATCACCAGCAATGGACATCAATTCATCCATTCCCTCTTGATCTAATCCCGCATTAGTTCCAAGCACTACGACAAGATTTTCTTGAACTTCATTGCTTTGAACCAACTCCCTTAAGATATCATTTGCATCCCAAATTTGTAGACTACCTTGACCGTATATATTCCCTTGGTCAAAGATTTCATCCATTTTTGGTGTAAAGTGTAAAGCAATCGAGTCACCGAAAAATGTAACCGGTACTTCTGTCGCAAAAAGAAGCTCTTGAGGTGTCAATTCATCAAATACAATCGGATTTAACTCTTTAAATCGATCAAAAACTTCTTGGTTTTCTCTAATTAAAGCTTGTATTTCTGCAGATTGTTCCTCCATTGATTGATAGATTTTTTGTATCCCTTCTACTGGGTCTTCAAGGTCAAGATCAGAAACTAATATTGTATCTAGCTGATCATCCATCTGTTTAATAAGTTCTTTCGTTTCAATAACAGGTCTACTATTAGGATAGCTAGCATTTTGTATGTTCTCTTTTGTTAGAAAAGATTGATATTCTAACTCGAATAAAGCAACGCGTTTATCATTACCAGAGTATAGGAGTCCTTTGATGAAAAAGAACATTAAGATTACATACAGTACAAAAACCCAAAGTTTTGGTTGACGAAAATCACGCTGATCAATCATCTGCCCGATTTCTTCCACATCTTTCTTAAAGTCAAAGCTTGATCCAAACCAAATTTTCACTCCACCGCTTTCAATGACACGATAAAAAACTTCACCGACAACAAAGATACCAATTAACGAAAGGATATTAACTAGCATGATATTCTCGCCTAAACTACGGTAAAAGCTAAGAACAAGTACTATGATAGGATAATACCAAAGGTAATATGAATATGACCGCTTACCTATCAGGTTAAGAGGCTTAATACTTAGCCATGAAGTGACCCAAGGAGCTCCAGCAGTAATCGTAAAGACTAAAAGCATACTCAATCCATTAAACATTGACATCCATAATAAGTATGTGTTTGGATCTTGATCTGATCGTGTTAAAACAAGATACAACATACTAGCTGCTGATAATATGGCTAGGAGGTTGTATACAAAGCGCTTAATTTTAGAACGATAAAAAAGGTTCAAAATCGTGGGCGTAATATAAGCAGACGCAACTCCGATTGCAAAGGAAGCAAAGCGAGTCTCAATACCATAATATACTCGCGATGGGTCTTCTCCGGGCACATATAAGGCGAAAATAGCTAAATGACTTAAAAATACAATCATCAACCATATAATCCCTTTTGCTGGAATCGACAACCTTAATTTCTGAAACAGCAAAATAATCCCAGTCGCAATGAGCACAGATTGTAAGTGAATGGCGTTATACCAAAGATGTGTAAAAGGTGAGCTATCAGACATTTGAACAAAATAAGATTTATCTGATAAAATTTGATAAAAATTATTAATGAAAAATAGGCCTGAAAAAATATCATTCCTTAAGTACCGCAATTCACTAGGTTGAATAAGGAATAAACCTACAACAATGATGATGAATAGCCACATCAGCGGGATGAATAACCTTTCAATTGTTTTTAATAAATACTTCCCAATCGCTTTCCAGCGAATCGGTTCTCTTACAGGTTGTACCCGTTCAATACTCCATGCAAAGAAAAAACCACCAATCACTAAAAAAGTGTTCACCATGAAAAATCCACCTGGAACAGCTGAAGGAAATAAATGATAAAGAATGACAGCTATAATGGAAAGTCCTTTTAAACCATCGAAACTTTCAATTCTCTTCTTTTCTTGCAAGTTGTTTCCTCCTTTTCCAATTATTTTTCTTATAGACAAGACACAGTATCATCCAAACATTCAAAGTGTTAAATGATACGAAATTAAAATAATTTTGAATTACTAAGTGCATTATATCATCAAAAAAGACAAAGTACTAAACCAAATTTTATACGTTCAAATAAAAGATCAGTATGATAAAAAATCACACTGATCTTTATATAAGTAAATTTTGTCTCATTATTATTAACGTTTAAAGAAAGTCGCTTTTAACTCCATGACAATATCTCTTAAGTCTGCAGCAGCCTCAAAGTTTAAATCTTTGGCATACTGACGCATTTCCATTTCTAGACGTTCTAACTCTTCTTCACGTTGTAAACGAGATAATTGTTTGAATTGAACTAAGATATTCTCTTCTCTTTCTTCGCTTTCAACGTCATGCGTAATTCGAATAAGATCTCGAACTTCTTTCTTAATCGTTTTAGGAACGATTCCATGTTCTTTATTGTATGCCATTTGAATCTCACGACGACGCTCCGTCTCTTTAATGGCAAAGTCCATTGAATCAGTCATTTTGTCTGCGTACATAATAACCCGTCCATGCTCATTACGTGCCGCACGCCCTATGGTTTGAATTAATGCACGTTCGCCACGAAGGAATCCTTCTTTGTCTGCATCAAGAATAGCAACTAAAGAGACTTCCGGAACATCTAACCCTTCTCGTAGCAAATTAATACCAATCAATACATCAAAGACGCCTAGCCTTAGGTCACGAATAATTTCTGTACGTTCTAAAGTCTTAATATCACTATGCAGATATTTTACTTTTATATCTAACTCTTTCAAGTAGTCAGTCAAGTCTTCTGACATTTTTTTCGTTAAGGTTGTAATAAATACCCGCTCATCTTTTTCTGTACGTTTTGCAATTTCATTTACTAAATCATCAATCTGCCCTTTAATTGGTCTAACTTCAATGATAGGATCCAATAGACCTGTCGGTCGGATAATTTGTTCTACAAACTCATTATTAGTATGTTCCATCTCATACGGACCGGGAGTGGCTGAAATATAAATAATCTGATTAACGTGTTTTTCAAACTCCTCCAATCTTAAAGGTCGGTTATCTAATGCGCTTGGTAGTCGGAATCCATAGTCAATAAGTTGTTGTTTTCTCGCCTTATCCCCATTATACATTCCTCTAATTTGAGGCATAGTCATGTGAGATTCGTCAACCACGATTAAGTAATCATCTGGGAAGAAGTCAAGCAAGGTATAAGGTTGTTCTCCTGGTGCTCGTCCATCCATATGACGAGAGTAGTTCTCAATCCCATTACAATATCCCATCTCTAATAACATCTCTAAATCATAGGTCGTCCGTTGCTCTAGTCGTTGAGCTTCCAAAAGTTTATTCTCAGCTCTTAATTCCTCAAGTCGTACTTCAAGCTCTTCTTTAATACTATTCACTGCTTTTAAAGTTTGTTCTTGGTCAGCCACAAAGTGGGTTGCTGGATAGATTGGATAATGTTCGACATCATTTTTAACTTCTCCAGTCATGACATCCACTTCTCGAATCCGATCAATCTCATCACCAAAGAATTCAACTCGGACAACATAACTATCTCTTGATGCCATAAAAATCTCGATAACATCACCACGAACGCGAAAGGTGCCGCGCTGAAAGTCGATATCATTCCGCACAAACTGCATATCTACAAGTCGACGCATAACATCTTCACGACTGATTTCTTGACCTTGTCTTAGTGAAAGAACTTGGTTTCGATACATTTCCGGATCAACTAATCCATAGATACAAGAGACAGATGCAACAATAATCACGTCACGACGTTCTAAAAGCGCAGACGATGCCGAATGTCTTAATTTATCAATCTCATCATTAACCATCGCTTCTTTCTCAATATATGAATCTGATGAAGGAACATAAGCTTCAGGTTGGTAATAATCATAGTAAGATACAAAGTACTCCACCGCATTATCGGGGAAGAATTCTAAGAGTTCACTATAAAGTTGTCCAGCCAATGTTTTATTATGAGCTAAAACTAAAGTCGGTTTATTCACTTCTTGGATAACATTAGCGATAGTAAAGGTCTTACCCGTACCTGTAGCACCCAGAAGTACTTGTTCTTTTTCGTCATGGTTCAATCCCTCAACAAGTTTTTTAATTGCTTTAGGTTGGTCACCACTTGGCGTATATTTTGAAACTAATTTGAATTTTTCCATAGATAGCCTCCTTACAAACCGAACATTTATTCGCTTCTATTATCATACTCTATTTACACATGAATTTCTATAAATTCGCACGTAGTTGCTCATTAAAAGTTACTCATAGAACATTTTTGATTAAATTCAAAAAATGTTTGCCCCGACTTCCGAATATATAGTATAATATTTTTTGTTGACTAAGTTTGTAAAGACTTATATACTAAACAAATGAAATTAGTAAGAAAGAGGTGACACCATGGCAAACACTAAATCAGCTTTAAAACGCGTCCGTCAAGATAGCGTCAAAGAACAACGTAATACATCACAAGTTTCAAAAATGCGTTCATTAGTTAAAGATTTACGTAAAGCGGTAGAAACTGGTGAAGGAGATGTGAATGAATTATTCGCAAAAGCTTCTAAACAAATCGACCGTGTAGCAGGTAAAGGGTTAATTCACGTAAACAAAGCCAACCGTGATAAAGCAAAATTAGCAAAATTAATTTCTAAATAATTAAAACTAATTATCAAAAATACGAAGGAAGCCAACTATTTTGGCTTCCTTCTTTTTTTATTACAGAACTATTAATTAAGATAAGTTTGCTAATTTAGTTAACAAAATATAGAAGTAGGTTTCTTTATCCCCAAAGCCAGTCTTCATATTAAAGTCTGCCTCTGACAATTCTGCATAAAATTTAAGTAATTCTTCGAACTGGAGTGATCTAACTGATTCTATTGCTAACTTCACACGATATGGGTGAATACCTAATTGTTTAGCAATATCTGCTTGGTTCAGGCCAGTCCGGGCAAGAATGACTGATTGAACCATGACCCTGAACTGACTAACCATTAAAGCATGTAAGGCAATTGGCTCATGTTTCATTAATATCAAATCTTGGTAAATTTGAATAGCTCGCGAAATATTCTTATCAGCAATAGCATTAGATAATTGAAAGACATCTGATTCTAAGGTTCGAGCAACAAGTGTTCGAACAGTGTCAATCGTAATCCGCCCTTCACTTTGGGCATATAGCTCAAGTTTTTCAATTTCCACCATTGCATTTGTTAACTGATAATTGACTCTTATTAATAATTCATTAATAGCCTCACGAGTGTAATTAATATCAGATTCCTTAATATAAGCTTGAACATAACGACTCACTTGCGTTTCATCCAGATTAGAAATATCAACTATCATCGTGTTTTTATTGAATGACTTTGTAAGTTTTTTACGTTTATCTAGTGAAGAATTATCAACATTAAAAACGATGATGGTAGCTGTATTCGGGTTCTCTATATAGTCTAACAATCGTTTCTGTTCCTTATCAGAAAGTTTTACTTTACCTTGAGCATTTAAAAAGCTTGCATTAAAGACGATAAGGAGGCGATAATCAGAAAAGAATGAAAACATCTCAGCTTCATCTAGTACATGATCTATCGTTAGTTCTTGTAAATCAATCTTTGAAATATCTAAATTGTCAATGCCACCGAGTACCTCATAGAGCTTCTCCATAAATTGTTGTTTTAAGTAACCCTCTTCACCAATCAATGTATAAATCTGATGAAGTTGACCACGGTTCAAGTTTTGCATTACAGCTTGAAAATCCAACCCGACACCTCCAATTAATCAATTATAGTATTATCATGAAATAAAAACGAATAAAGCTTTGGAATGATCCTTGGCTATATTCGTTTGTGCGGTTAATTATTTTTTAATTTTTACAATCCAATTTGTTAATGGGTCGTTTGCATTTAATAAACTTGGAGTATCTTCTGCTTCTTCATTACGCTCAATAATTTCACCACTTATTGGAGAAGGTAACTCAATCGCCGCTTTAGAAGCCTCAATATTTAATAAAGTATCATCTTCTTCAATCAAACCTAGTGGCGCAATATTTGCATAAGCAATATCCCCTGCTTCATCTTGTAATACTTCTGTTAAACCGATTGTAATGATACCTGCTTCTTCGGTCATCCAAATATTATTTTTTTCCATTTATCTAATTCCTCTCTAATAACTAAATTCACTGTCTTCACCAAACATGTAACTCTTATGATGATACTTCATTGATAAGATTAATCCAATCCCAATCATATTACCTAATAAGGCAGAACCACCTTGAGATACAAAAGGTAATGGTACTCCAGTAATTGGTAATAATCCTATCGTCATTCCAATATTTTCTAAGATGTGGAATAAAATCATCGAAATAACTCCCGCAGCAATATAAGTATAAAACTCATTGCGCGTTTTAAAACAAATTTGAACCATTTGATAAATCAAAATAAAATAAATAAACAATAGGACTGAGCTTCCTAAGAACCCAAAATTTTCAGCAATTGTAGTGAAAATAAAGTCGGACTCACGAACAGGAACAGGTACTTCTGAAACGCCAAAACCTTTCCCACTTAATTGACCGGATCCTACGGCTTTAATACTTTGGGCTAACTGATACCCACTTCCTTGTGTATTGTTAAAAGGCTGCAGCCAATCTAATATACGGTTAATTTGATATTCTTGTACAAGATTATTATCGATTAAGAATTCGGGATAATTATCTACAACAATAATGATTCCACCCGCTAAGACAATAACTGTCGTTGCGACGGGCGCTAGTATCTTCCAACTTATTCCTGAAAGTAATATAATCCCCGCTGTAATCACCATAATCACTAAGTTTGTACCTAAGTCATTTTGTAGTTGAATTAAGATAATGGGTGGAATAGCAAACATAATAATTTTACCTAAGAGTGTAAAGTCCGATTTAATGGTTCGATTCGGATGCTTGTTATTATGCTCAGTTGCAACTTTTGCCAGAAAAACAATATAAGCAGGTTTAAAAAGCTCTGAAGGTTGAACGGTTAAACTACCTATTCTTAACCAACTTCTCGCTCCCGTAACATCTAATTCTCTGTCATAAAAAAACAGCACTAATACCAATAGTAATATACCAAAACCATAAAGATAGTCTGCTAATTTCCAATACTGTTCACTGTCTAATTGCATTACCGCAATAACAACAATAATACCTACCCCATACCATAAGGCATGCATTAAAGTAGGAACTAAATTTCCTCCCTCAATGAGTACCGTTGTAGAATAAACACTCACTAACCCAAGGATTGCAAGTAACATTACATTCAGAATTATTCCATAATCTATGCGATTTTCGTTATCGCGTCGTATTTGTCTAATGGATGTCATTCATCTCACCTTTCTCTTTCACGCTTTGTGAAACATCTCTATATATTATATTATTAAATCGATTATGTGAAGAGTCATATCGGCTATAATTATCACTATAGGAAGTAAAACTCTTGTACGTCTTTGTCTCTTCTACTAAACGCCAATAACTTTTCTCCTTAAAATCATGAAAGAAAACATTGATATAAGCTCCAATAGCAATAACCATTGCATTCAGATAAAGCCAAATGATAGCAACGATAAATACTCCAATCGTTCCACTCCCTACATTACCACCTGCAATTGACATATACACATTAAATAATTGCGAAACCAATATGAATCCTAAAAGTGTAAAGACGCTTCCTGGTATTGCATATATAAGATTCCACTGGACATTAGGCATATAATAATAAATGCCAACTAGTAGAATGAATATACCTAGAATTCCTAATAACCAACCTTGATTAACAAAAAAATCAAGTAATTGTAATTGGATATGGAAAACATCTTGGATATAGTTGATGATTATTTCGCCAAAAACTAAAGCAAAAGTAAATATAACTAAAACAATGACCAAGACGAGTGTAAACACATAAGCGAACAATCTGGAAATAAAAAAGTTTTTTCTTGGTTCAGTCTTATAAATTGTATTTAATACTCTTTGTAGAGTATTGAATACATTCGATGCCGGCCACAATGAGATAATTAAACTCAAAGAAAACAAACCAGCACTTGTTCCTGTTAGATATGTTTCCAACAGAGGAATCACAGTCACTTCAACTTCATCAGGCAAGGCCATCTTAATGGTTTGAATAATCTCAGCTTCCGAAAACGGTAAGACAGCAATAATATTAGACAAAGCTAACATAAGTGGAACAAGCGCCCAAATTACATAAAATGATAATTCTGCGGCATAACTTCCAAAAGCTAATTGATTATTATTCACTTGAAAGGTTTTTATTAGTCGTTTGGATATCGACGGTTGATCTGCCATATATATTTCACTCCGTTATTCATCTTATATTATATAGGAAATGCTAGAACTCATTTTATTTGTGTCTAGCATAATCCTAACTACACACTTTGGTACAATTAATTAATTAATACCAGTCATTCGATAATCGTTACATAAGACTATCATAAATTATAACATTTTTCACTTTAAGATTGCTAAAGAGTATGATAAAAAATATATTCCTTAGACAGAAGTATAAACAATCAGTATAATGAAGGTAGAATACTTAGGAGGTAAGGCATGACAAAAGGAGTAACGTTTTATTTTGTTCGTCACGGTGAGACATATTTTAACTTTTATGGTCGAATGCAAGGATGGTCCAATGCATTATTAACTGAGGAAGGCATTCATAATGTTCACCGATCTGGGCGAGGTCTTTCTGATATTGAGTTTGATGCTGTATATACGAGTGATCTCAAGCGTACGATTGATACTGCAAAAATCATTTTAGAGGAAAATAATTATAATGATGGACTTGAGATTGTAGAAATGCCTGAATTTCGAGAAGTACATTTTGGATCATTTGAAGGATTATCTTCAGCAGAAGTATGGCCTGAAGTCGTCCAAAAAGTGAATATTAAACACGGCTTACCTGAAGGAACAGAAGTTCAAATCCAAGATGTTATGGACATGTTTAAAGAAGCAGACCCATTCCATTATGCTGAAAATTATAAAGAATTTTGGAATCGTGTTGAATCTGGATTATTAAAGTTATTAAACCGCCATGCAGGGACGGATCAAAATATTTTAGTAGTATGTCACGGTATGACGATCCGCAATCTTCTCCATGGATTAGTTGCTGACTTCGATGAAACTGAGCCGCTACAAAATGCTTCGGTATCAATTGTTAAATACCAACACGGTCACTTCGAAATGCTAGCATATAACAAAACCGATCATTTCAAAGATCTAGCAGATGAAGCAGCGAACGGCTAAATATTTTAATATAATTGACAAAATCATCCGAACTTTTATAAAAGTTCGGATGTTTTTTATCTTTAAGTCATTATCACTTGCATATCCTACATCTGTGTATAAATTCCTGCTTTTTGACCATTATATAAATCAACAATTTGATTGACATCCTTTATCGTTGATTGTCGATGAGAAAAAATAAAGATTTATCGCCCTTCTTTCACTACTTTCACTCATGTCGAATAACTTATTCAGTCTCAATTTTAATATGCTAAGCTGCTTCATCTAGAATTAGTATCTTAGGACTATTATCTAAATTTCTTGCAAGAGAAATAAGTTGCCGCCTCTTTTTGAGAATGGCCATCTCTTCCTTTATATCTGGATTATTCATCGTAATATTCGATAAGATAATTCCCGAGAACAAGTAAGTCTCATGCAGACCAATTCCAATCTTTTGACAAATGGTATGGTGATTATTGTTCTCAATCACTTAATTATCAATGATTACTGCCCTTCTTTAAGATCATAAAATCTGAATGAAAGCTTAATATTTGACTAAATCATTATCTGACCTAGAAATTTTTCTGCCACTTTATGAACTAATAGTAGTAATGTCTTTTGATTAAAATAGTTTAATGATTTTAAGATTACAATAGTCTATCTATGAAGTGAAATTATCAGTAAAATAGTATTTTTTATTATAATATGACAATGTTAAAAAGCTATCCTTCTCTTAAAAAGAAGAATAGCTATATAATTAAAAGATGTCATTCATTGAATAAATACCATTTTCACACTGCTTGGCTAAGAACTCCGCGGCAGAAAGAGCACCTCTAGCGAATAATTCTTTAGATCCTGCGCGATGTGTTAATTCTATAACTTCTTGATTATTAGCAAAAATAACACTATGCTCTCCCACTATATCTCCGCCACGAATAGCATGAACACCAACCTCATTGATTTGTCTTTGAGTCTCAGTTCCTTCACGACCATAGACAATAGAAGGTTCCTCTATCATCCCTTTTTTAACAGCATCCAATAACATTTTGGCAGTTCCGCTTGGTGAATCTTGTTTATAACGATGATGTTTCTCAATAATCTCAATATCATAACCAAGTGGAGATAAAATAGAAGTCATTTGTTCCACAATCTTCTCCATCACATTCACCCCAATTGAGGTGTTATGTGCATCAATGATAGCAATATCTTTCCCTGATTCATGTATTAAAGCTTCTTGATCTGCTGTTTGCCCTGTCGTCGCTAGCATAATTGGTAATTTATGCTTAACAGCAAACTCTAATAATTCTTCAGTCAACTTCGGTGTTGAAAAGTCAATCATCACATCAGCTTCAATATTAAATCGATCCATTTGCTCTTCCATCTCTTTAAATGACGTTACAATTAGTAAGTCAGATTCATCGCTTTGAGTCGCTTGTAAACCTATGACAACTTTGTGATTCATTAGAGGAGCAAGCGATTGAATAACTTTACCCATAGCACCATCTGAACCAATTAGTATAATATTCATGTCATTACCTCCAATTAATCAACAATATTATCTTGAACTTGGTCAAGGTATTTATCTAATAATTCTTGTGTTTCTTCGGTTGGTGGCAACATTGGTAATCGGTAAGCTAGGGCACAAAACTTCATACGATGTACTAAATACTTTACTGGAATTGGATTAACTTCTACGAATAAGTCTCGATTAATATCTTCCAGTTGATAGTTTAATTGACGAGCTTCTTCCAACTGCCCATCTAGAGTTAGACGGCATAACTGATGTACTTCACGAGGTAAGATATTAGCTGTAACAGAGATCGCTCCCTTACCACCCATTTCGATAATATCATAATTAATATCATCGTTCCCTGAATAAATGGCAAAGTCATCATCAACTAAATCTAAGACAGAACGAGTGTAATCAAGATTACCTACTGCATCTTTCAAACCTACAATATTAGGATGTTCTGCTAACTTTGCAACTTGTTCCGGAGTTAAACTTGCACCGGTTCTCCCTGGAACGTGATAAAGTATAATTGGTGTATTAACAGCATCTGCAATCACAGTGAAATGAGCTAACATCCCATCATAAGATGCTTTGTTATAATATGGAGTGACAATTAATAAACCATCAACTCCGACTTCTTCTGCTTGTTGACTTAATTTAATCGCATGACGAGTATCGTTAATACCTGTTCCAGCAATAACAGGAATACGACCATCTACATGCTTAACCGCAAACCTAATTAACTGAATTTGCTCTTCATCCGATAAGGTTGGACTCTCTCCGGTTGTACCCGTCACAATCAAAGCATCCGTTAAATTATCCAAATGAAAATCAAGTAACTTCTCATAAGCTACCCAATCAATTTCTTGGGTATTCTCAACAAATGGGGTTACAATCGCTACGCCTGATCCTTCAAAAATACTCATTTTAAAGCTCCTCCATATTAATATTATTTGCTATAACATCTTCGAATGATTGTCTCTTAACTGTTTGATAAACTTTATTACCATCAATATGAATCATGGCTGGAATAGGAATATGATTATAATTACTTGCCATAGAATAATTATAGGCACCTGTTCCGTTAACTAATAATAAATCGCCACTTTCAGCTTGTGGAAGCTGAATAGATTGGACAATGATATCACCACTTTCGCACGCTTTCCCTGCGATGGTATATTGTTTCGTTGGTTTTCCTTCAATGTGTTGAGGTAAAGCTGCTTCGTACTCTGCTTGGTAAAGAGCAGGACGAATATTGTCTGTCATCCCACCATCAATGAATAAATATTCCTTGCCTCCAACTGTTTTCTTTATATCTCCAATCGTATATAACGTACTACCAGAATTATTAACTAAAGACCTCCCAGGCTCTAAAGTCACTTTTTGCAATTTAATTCCTTTCTCAGCTGAAACTTTGTGAACGTATTCGAGAAAATCTGGTATAAAAGCTACGATGTCAAAAGGAGTATCATCTTCAGTATAATATACACCAAAGCCGCCCCCGAAGTTTATCTCTTGAATTTGAATGCATAAGTTATTCTGAATGCTTTCTGCAAAAGCTAACATCTCGTCTGCCGCTTTAAAGAATGAATTAGAATCAAAAATCTGACTACCAATATGACAATGGAACCCAGCAAAATCAATATTAGAAGAATCGTTAATGTCTTTAATAATCTTTTCAATATTCTCGTCAAAAACACTTTCACCGAATTTAGAATCTAAGTTTGCTGTTTTAATATATTCATGCGTATGTGCTTCCACACCTGGATTAATACGAAGTAGAACTCTTTGTCTTTTATCTTTTGACTCTAATATCTTCTGCAATCGTACTGCTTCCATTCGATTATCAATGACAATTGTGCCAATTTGATTATCGATCGCGAAAGCTAATTCATCATTCAACTTATTATTACCATGGAAATATATTTTAGTAGGATCTACTCCAGCCTTAATAGCTGTATAGATTTCTCCAGAACTCACGACATCTTGTCCAATATCATACTTAGCGATTAATCTCGCAATGGCTAAAGTTAATATTGACTTGGATGCAAATAGAAGTTCTGTCCCAAAGTATGGGCTCTTAAGCGCCTCTTTAAAGTTCATAACTCTTTCTCTAAAACTTTCCTCATCAAAAATATATAGTGGAGTACCATAAGCCTCCGCTAAGCTATCGTAAGTATGACCTGAATGAACCAACATCTTATTCTCAATGGTTTGGTAAGATTCTAATCGCATAATGACCCTTTCTTAAAAAAATACGCCAACGACCAAAAGGTGCGCTGACGTTTAATTAATCCTTATTGACTAACTATGACGTTATCCTTTTGCCCGGCAATTGATTGCTCCTCATTATCGATTGGCTGTTCGATAATAACAGTGACCAACTTCTTAAGCTAGCCCCCAACATAATATGTTTCGGCGATATCCCCTTTCCACCTAAGTGTACTTTTGTCAACCGCGCCTCGCACAATACCTTTTTAGATTTATCTATACTATAACAATGCTTCCGACAGTTGTCAATAACATTAAGATATGATGAGATAAAGCGTTTAATTATTAGTGTTTTCTATTTTTAACTTGACTTTTTCCACTAAAATGCTTACCTTATAGAAGTATTGAAAGAATAAATAATTATAAACTATTATGTATAATTGTCGAAAGGAGCCAATTATGAGTCAACAGTATCATATTGCAGTAGTTGGAGCATCAGGAGTAGTTGGGCGTAAAGTGATCGATGTTTTAGAGGAGAGAAATTTCCCAGTGGGTCAATTAAGTCTATTTTCTTCTAAGCGTTCAGCAGGAACAAAAATTTCGTTCAAAGGAGAGGAATTGACTATTGAAGAGTTAACAGAAGATTCACTTAAAGCACCGATTCAAGTAGCAATTTTCTCTGCTGGTGGTGAAACTTCAAAGAAATTCGCCCCGATTGCCGCAGAAAATGGACTCATTGTTATTGATAACAGTTCTGCTTGGCGTATGGATGAAGATATTCCTTTAGTTGTTCCAGAAGTTAACGGTGATGTCTTAACTAAAGATAATCATATTATCGCTAATCCAAACTGTTCTACTATTCAATCAGTTGTTCCACTAAAGCCAATCCAAGATAAATACGGAATTAAACGAGTGGTTTATAGCACTTACCAAGCAGTATCAGGAGCCGGAAGAGCTGGGATTGAAGATCTTGAGAATAAAACAACTAAAAACTTCCCTTATTCAATTAATGAAACTGTCATCCCACAAATTGACGTTTTCTTACCAAATGGTAATACAAAAGAAGAACAAAAAATGATTGATGAAACCCGTAAGATTTTACGTTCACCTGATCTGCCTGTAACCGCTACAGCAGTGCGCGTTCCAATCAAAACATCACACGGTGTCTCTATTAATATCGAACTTGAAAAAGATTTTGATGTTGATGAGCTACGTAGTGAGATTGGTGAAATTGAAGGGGTAATTATTGCTGATTCGCCAGAATCGTTAGAATATCCTTTACAATCTGTTGCTGAAGATACAGATAATGTATACGTTGGACGAATTCGCCGAGACGAGTCAGTTGAATATGGGGTGAACTTATTCGTAGTAGCCGATAACTTACGTAAAGGTGCCGCAACCAATTCAGTTCAAATTGCAGAAACATTAGTAAAAAATAATATTATCTAATTTAAAAGAGGCTGGGACAAAAGGTCCTGGATTCTAAAATAAAAGAGAACCTACATTTTCTGTCAAAGAATTTGTAAGTTCTCTTATTTTATTACCTTGTTTTTTGCATATTTCTTCAGATTGTTGGCCATCAAGACCAACCCAATGTCTGTTTTTACCTTCGATTTACCCCTTAGGTTAAATCGTGTGAATCCTAAATTAGCCTTTATCTGGCCAAAGACTGGCTCAACATCAATCTTTCGTTTGGCAAAGATTGTTGAACCTTCTTTAGATAAAAGCTTTTCTGCTTCTGTATTTTTCAAAATTTGATACTTCTCATTATAGTAAAGCGCCTTTTGCGGCGCATTCTCTGGATCTGTTGGTTTATAAACCGCTACTTGAGAAGTATAGCCACTCAATTTATTTCTCCGTTTGGATTGATGGCTGTAGTAATAGATCGTACCGTCTGGGTGCGTAAAGGTCTTTTCTTCTTCATTATAAACCCAATTTCCTAAGTTTTTATCTGATGTTTTGTGTTTCTTTTTTTGGTCTTTATCAAATCGGTTGTATTTAATAAGATGGTCAATATCATTATCGTCTAAGTAAGTTAAGTTTTCTTCACTACCGTACCCTGCATCAGCTACAATGCGTTTAGGTCGATGAGGAAAGGTTTCGATAAAAGGTTGTAGCGTCCGTGTATCCGTCGGATTCGGAAAAACATCATAATGAAGAACAAATTGATTTTCTGTACCAATCTGAATATTATACCCGGCTTTCAACTGACCATTCATCATAGGGTCGTCTTTCATTCGCATAAACGTCGCATCAGTATCTGTTTTTGAGTAACTGTTTCGACCATCGAACGTCTCAAACTGTTGATGATACTTTCGTTTTCGAGGCAGAAAATCCTGGCTCACTTTCCGATGATGTTTCTTGAGGCGACGACGAGCTTGTTTACGAGGATCTGGTCCTTTTACAGGATTCTCTTCAATATCTTGTGACAGTTTTTCAACTTCTTCTTCAATTAGTTCGGTAATCTCTTGAAGCATAGACTCTTCCAATTCCAACTCTTCATCGTATTGAATACCTGCATCAACCATCGGTTGAATTTCTTCAAAGTAATATTCACGAGCAGATGTTTTCAGACGTTCCGCAAATCTTTCCGTTGCTTTTCTCCAGACAAAAGTATACTTATTGGCATTGGCTTCAATCTTCGTCCCATCAATAAAGACATTCTCTAAAGTGATTAGTTTTTCCAATTTTAATTGAATTGTAAATTCGATAAATATATTCTCTAAAAGACGACTACAGTTGTCAGAAGAACGAAATCGATTAATCGTGCGATAGCTAATCACTTGTTGGGCAACAAGCCATTGCATCGGTAGATTTTCTTCCATCATTTCTTCAATCTTTCGACCACTAAAAATACCTTTACTGTAAGCATAAAGAAGAGACATGATGAGTGGTTTTGGGTGATAGGCAGGACGACCGTCCTGAGTATCAAAAATTTTAAAGTAATGATCGTCCAATGAATCGACAAAGTTATAGATAGAAAAAACAATATGGTTGGGATCAATACAAGTAGATAATTCTAATGGAAGTGAAGTTTGATTCATGTTATAATGTACGTACATAAAAAGCACCCCTTTAATGTTTAGTGTCTATTTACTAATATTATATCAGGGTGCTTTTTGTATGCCTAATTATATATAGCAAAAACGACGAGAAAATTAGTTAATCTAATTTCTCGTCGTTTTTATTTAGTGGCTTTTGTCCCAGCCTCTATTATTAATTTTTACTTTTTTAAAATACGATTTCTATTAAACTTTCGATTCGATATAACTACCCTCAGCTAGAAGTGAACTAATTGAGTTAGAATAGTTAACAAATAGATTTTTCATTGCTCTTGAAGCCGCTGTATAAAGTATGCGTTTATCGCGCTGATTATGATAATTATCTTCAGACACTTGATATATCAGTACGTGATCAAACTCTAAACCCTTAGACAAGGTTATGGGTAAAATCTCACAATTTAATGCTTGAAGTTGATCTTTTCCTATTTGAGAATATAATTCATTGGCTTGTTGATCTGTTTTGGTAATGATAGTCAGAATTTGTTGATTAATCTTTTTTTGAATTTCTGTTATAAACTCGATAAGTTCACTAGTTTTGACTGTTTTTCTCGCTATTGGAATATCTCCCTCCGGTCTAATTGGAACAATCTCCCACTGGTCATTATTTAAAGCTAATTGACTAAAAAGCTTAGTAATAGATCCGCTCGACCGATAGCTATTCAATAAATTATATAATTGAATAGCAGCAGGACGACTATCAAAATGTTCAATAATTTTATCAAATCGTATATGTGAATTAAATATCGATTGATTCTCATCCCCTACCATTGTAAATTGACTTCGAGGGAATAATTTGTTTAATAATAATATTTGAGCTGAATTATAATCTTGAACTTCATCAATTAATAGGAATTTCATTTGCGGCATAGAAATCTTTTCAACAAACTGATTTTTTAAGTATAGAAGCACAACTACTTCATCTACATTGTAATAAGATTGATTTTTATACTGATAATCATCTTTAGTAAATGCTTTGAATAATTGATTGAATAATGTAGGCAGATCAATCCAGTTCATATTAATAATATCACGCTTAACTCGACCATATTGAATTCGCAGGTATCTTAAAGCATAGTTTTGCAAAGAAGCTTGTGTCTCTTCAGTAATTTGCTCTCCAAAAAATCGGTATTGTAATTCTTCAGGAAGTGACAATATTCGATCAATCACTTTCGGATTTTTAGACATCCTCACCATGCGTTCTTCCCAATCTTGAACTAATAATTGTTTTGTAGCTTGAATCCTTTGAATGAGTGAGGAACTACTAGGCGTTTGCTGGAAAATATTAATAATTTTTTCTTTTGACACGTTCTGCTTTTTTTGCGGTAGATTGGTTTAATATAATCAAATTCCTTAGATAAAAGCTCCTCTGATTGTTCAATAAATTGGATAAAAGATTCACTTCGTATTAGCTGAGTTTGTTCGTCTACTTCTTCACGGCTAATCCGTTCAAAATATTGGTCTTCACTTTCTATTTCTAAGTCAATATGATTTGAAACAAATTGTCTAAAAGTTAGATTGAGTGGTGTTTGTTCACCTAAAGAAGGCAGGACATTAGAGATATATTCAACAAAGTGCTCATTAGGCGATAAGATCATAAAATTATCAGAACTTATTTTATTTTTAAAGGTATACAGTAGGTAAGCAATTCGCTGCATAATAGTAGAAGTTTTACCACTCCCGGCCACCCCATTAACTAACAGAATGGGATTTGTTGTATCGCGTATGATGACATTTTGTTCGCTTTGGATTGTTGCTGTGATATCTTGGAGTTGAGCTGAACTGTCTTGCTCCAAGGCTTCTAGTAGAATATCATCTTGAATCGCTACGGATGTATCAAAATATCGAAGTAAATTATCTTTCTCGATAACAAATTGACGTCGGTTATCAATTTTTACTTCTATAAGATTGGAATTAACCGCATAAGATGAATCTCCCAATTCATTATTGTAGAACAATTCTGCTATGGGTGAGCGCCAATCGTAGACTAACTTTTTTTCTTCTTGATTTGTATAACTATTAATGCCAATATAGAAGGATTCTTTGGGTTCGCCATCTAAGAAGTCTACGATTACTTTACCGAAATACGGTGATTCTAGTGATCGGCTCACATTATCAAGTAAGTTTCTCGAGCTTTGAATTCTAGAATTCATTTGATCAATTTCTCTATTTTTCATCTCAATCGTTGCCAGGGTATCAATATTATCTGCATAAGAAGAAAAATCTATTCTAATATCCTCGGATAATTTTTGAACTTCATTGAGCCCTTCCATCGTAGCTATCTCAATAAAATTCGCCCATTCTTTTTGACTTTCAAGCATATCACTGTAAACATTCTTCAAGTAGGCTTCTTCTAAATCATATTCATCAACATAATCATTCTTCATACTTTGATCCACTTCAACCTCTCCCTCTAATTACAAGCACAGTGAAACATAGATAAGCTACTATTCTATACTCAATTCCAATTGAAAGCAATATAATAGAGCTATTTCACCTAAAAATAGGACAAATAGCTCTTAATTTGACATAAGTTTATTAATTTAAATCTACACCGTCTTTTCGGTAAATATATTTTGGTTCGTGAAGTTCTTCATCGTAAGAAACAACTAAGTCATGACCTTGGAAAAACCACTCATCATCACGTTCAATAAAAAACAATAAACCATTATCTGATGTTTCTTTTACAATGGGTGAATGAGGAACTGTTGGCTCAATTTGTAAAGCAAACGTTTCATTTACAGGACTACTTCCATAAATTTTGGCTTTAAAACGAATTCCACCACCTTCTGGAATCCCTACTTCTTCTTCAAACCATTTTACTGCTTTATCTTCTAATATTATCTGCATATATAGTTGGCCTAAGCCACTCCTCCTTTTTACTTACTTATTGAAATTATATATGATGTTTGAATAATAAACTAGCTTTCTGCCTATTTTTATATCAAATCATGTTGGTAAGCGTAGATTGTTGCTTGTGTACGATCATTTACTTGTAATTTTGACAAGATATTCGATACATGTGTTTTTACTGTTTTTAAGGTGATAAACAATTCATCCGCTATTTCTTGATTTGTATACCCTTTTGAAACTAGTAGTAATACTTCATATTCTCTCTTGGTCAATTCATCATGGGCAGCTTTTTGCCTAGATTTATCTTCAAATTCTAATAACTTACTGGTCACTTCAGGACCCATTACTTTATTTCCTGCAAAGGTAGAACGGATCGCCTCAGCAATTTCGTGAGCTGAAGACGTCTTTAATAAATAACTTTTTGCCCCTGCTTCAATAGCAGGATAAACTTTCTCATCATCTATAAAGGAAGTGACAATAATAATCTTTGCTTCAGGCCACTCACTCATAATTTTTTGCGTTGATTCAACACCATCCATGACGTCCATAACTAAGTCCATTAAGATGATATCCGGTCGTAATTCTAAGGCTTTATGATAACCCATAAGTCCATTATCTGCTTCCCCTATAACCTCGATGTCTTCTTGCACATTTAAATAAGAAGATACGCCTAACCGTACCATTTCATGATCATCTACTAATAATACTTTAATCACTTAATAACCTCCCTTTGAGAAATTGGTATTTGAATATTGATTGATGTACCTTTATCTTTGCTACTTATAATATTAAGACTTCCACCTAAGCTTTTTACACGCTCTTCCATATTTCTAAGTCCGTAATTCCCTTTTTGCTTAGCTGTCTTAATATCAAAGCCCTGGCCATCGTCAATAATTTTAAGTTGAACTGAATTAATGTTTTGTGTCAAATAAACTTCCAACCGATGTGCTTTGGAATGTCGCATAGTATTGGAGATTGCTTCTTGAACAATTCTAAAAAGATGGTCTTCAATACCACTTTCAATTCTAATCGGGGACAATTTCCAGTGGATTTCCAAAGGAATTTTGCTATCTAGTTCTATAAGTAAGTGTTTAATACCTTCATCTAGACTTTGATCTATCAAATCAACCGGTCTCAAATGTAGTAATAGTGCCCGCATTTCTGTTTGGGCATTTCCTATGATTTCTTCCACACGTACAATCTGGCTCGATATGGATAGTGATTCCCTCTCACTGACCTCACGAATGGCTGAAATCATCATTGTTGCGGCGAAAAGTTGCTGGCTTACCGAATCATGTAACTCTCTGGCAATACGATTCCGCTCATTCTCAATTATTTCTTCTTTAGTATCTTCTCCAACAAAGACAAGGGCAGCCGTATATTCTTGTAGGTCACTCGATAATTCAACAATACGATCTCTTAAGTAATTAATCTCTTTAGCAGTCTGACGCGTTGAATCTAACCAATTACTTCCTTGGATATCTTGCCGGAAAATTTCGTGTTGGTATTTTCCTAAAAGTAACCAATTAATTCTAGCTCGAATTTGGTCAAAGGGTGAACTTATCGCTATCGTCAATATAACCGCAATGACAATACTTAATGTCAAAATGAATGCAATAATTATGATGTATAGAGGAATCTGTAATATTTTGATGTCAATAAATTGTTGAAAAGTTAGAAGCTTTAATTCAAAAACTAATACATATAAAAACAATAGGACAATACCAGAAAAACTAAATAATTGAATAAAGAATAAATGAATCCATAAACGTAAATTCATATAATAATCACCTCAACATCACCGAACACTACTGAAATGATTAAATTTATCTGCCTTTTAGATGACCGATAATCAGGACTCATCCACTTAAAGTTCTCAGAAGTGAGTGGATATCTTTGCGATTCAAAAACAACCGCACCAGAAATTAAACTAATATTAAGCTTTATCCCTATCTCGTTAGGGATTATGATGCGAGTTCTTCCAAAAAACTTACGAATCACTATAGTGGTTTCGTCCATTGGTAAGATAGTATTACCAAAATCAATAATCTGGTTACCACCTATAGTAACGATATTCACATCATCCCATTCATATTCTTGATGACTTTCCTTAAACATATCAAATAAAGATTCCTGCTTCAACATAGTCCGTTGGGAACTTTGAGGCTCAATTAATTTAACACCGTAATACTGGCTATCTGATCGTTTAGGGGTGATGAATGCTTCCTTTAAATGAATAAATTCATTCCCATCTTCTGTTCTAAACAAGATAAAGAAAAGTATCAATACTATAACTAAAACCCAGAGCGACCGTAGTAATAATAAATTCACTATAATAATGAATAAACCAATAATCAAGAGAATTCTACGAATCCATCTATTAGTAAAAAAATAACTCAACAAAATGATAATAAAGGCGACTCCTACTAAAGCCACATTTTTATAATCAAAAAAGATATCGAATAAAATAATTAATAGGCTAATTGAAAAAACAATAAAAATATTTCTTTTCAAAAAATGCTGCATTCTTTCACCTCAGTTCATTGTCATTATAACAGATTCATAGTTGAATCTATTAATAATATGAGTAGATTTTAATTAACTACAACAAATGCAAAAAAGAGATAATCAACCCTTTGACTATCTCTTTATTATAAATTGATTATTAATCTGCTGACTCAATTTTTGTGATTTTAACATCAAAAGAGCCACCTGGTGTTTCAATAGAAACAACCTCATTTAATTTGCGATTTAAAATTGCTTGAGCAATGGGTGAGTCATTAGAAATCTTATAATCTAATGGGTCTGCTTCTGCACTCCCAACGATTGTATAAGTTTCTTCCTCTCCATCTGGCATTTCAACAAAAGTTACTTTACGCCCTAAAGTTACAACATCCTTATCAACATCCGTATCATCAATAATTTCTGCAAAACGAATCATCGTTTCAATAGTTGAGATGCGTCCTTCTACAAAGGCTTGCTCGTCTTTAGCAGATTCGTATTCTGAGTTCTCTGATAAATCACCAAAGCTTCTAGCGATTTTGATACGTTCGATAATTTCTTTACGTTTATTAACTTTTAAGTCCTCTAATTCTTCTTCTAACTTTTGTTTACCTTCTAAAGTCATTGGATAGACTTTTTGATCCATTCGATTCTCTCCTTCTCTGAAACATTAGCAATAAGATAGCACGTTACTTCTAACATTTCAATATAAATTTAATATTTTATGTAATATAATGACAAACGATCGTAACTTTTTTTGTTACAATCGTTTTTAGCCTTATTTATGATTTAAAATTGTTCCAATTTTAGTCGTTAGCAAATCAATCGCCACTTGGTTATATCCGCCCTCTGGAACAATGATGTCGGCATAACGTTTGGTTGGTTCAATAAATTGGTGGAACATAGGTTTAACTACTTCGACATATTGCTTAATAACTGAGTCAACCGTTCTTCCTCGCTCATTAATATCTCGAAGGATACGACGAGCCAGACGAATGTCATCGTCAGTGTCCACATAAACTTTAATATCCATAAGATCACGAATACGTTTATCATCTAAGATCAGAATCCCCTCAACGATAATAACATCTCGGGAGCTCTCTATAACTGTCTCACTACTACGCGTATGATTTGTAAAATCATAGACTGGTTTTTCAATAGTGCCACCATTAATCAAAGTAGTTAAATGTTCATAGAACAAATCATTATCAAAGGCTAATGGATGGTCGTAGTTTGTTTTTAATCTTTCTTCAAATGGGAGATCACTTTGATTCTTATAATAATAATCTTGCTGCAAAAGCATTACCGAAAGCCCTTCAAATGTTTCTAGTATCTTACTGCTGACACTAGACTTTCCACTCCCGGACCCTCCAGAAACACCAATTACTACTGGTTTCATAGCAAATCATCACCCTACTTTCTATGTTTTATGATTCTATTCTTCTGAATCATCTATAATATTTTCTTCTGTATTCTCAGGCGAATCAGCATTGCCTTCTTCCTCAAGGACACTTTCTTGTCTACTATTCACATACTCTTCTACTAAGGCATCGTGTTCCTCAATCGTACTTGAATAATAAATTTCTTGAGTATCAATATCTGCCACAAAATAATAATAATCATTATAAGTAGGATAAATCGCAGCAACAATTGATTGGTAACTCGGTGCGCCAATCGGTCCAGGTGTAATGCCAGAATACATATATAAATTATATGGTGAATCAACTTCTAAGTCTGAATAAGTTACAAACTCTTTGTGTTCACCTAAAGCATATAAAACAGTCACATCCGATTGAAGCGGCATACCAGCATCTATACGATTATAAAAGACACCAGACACTAGTCCGCGATCTTCCTCGGTGATAGCCTCACGTTCAATAATTGAAGCTAAAGATAAAACTTCATGATAAGTTAAATAAGTATTCACCATATCATCAACAAGTCGTTGGTAATTTAGGTTTGCTGCACTAACCATCTCTGTAATGAGTTCTTCAGCAGACATTCCTGCAAAGTAATCATAAGTTGCAGGATATAAATATCCTTCCAAGGTATACTTAAGCCCCTCAATCTCAGTAATTCCTTCAAGAAGTGACGGGAATTGTGCTTGTAATTTATTAATAAAGTCATCATCCTGGACAGTCGTAATAAAGTCTTCCGCTTCAATCGCTGTATTTTCGCCAACAACGGTAGCAATTTCTTCAATCGTAGCACCTTCAATAACAGTAATGGTTGTATCGGCATCTACGAAAATCGGCTCGCCACCCTCTTGCAATACTTCAACAATTTGACTTGCATCCATTGATGGAGAGAACTCATAATGACCCGCTTGAAGGGCAACTTCATTGTTAGCTTTCATGTAAAAACCAAAAACGTCAGCATTCCGTACAATGCCATTTTCTGTTAATATTTTTGCCACATCATCCGTTGTGCTATCAAAAGGTATCGTTACTTCAACGGTCTCATTCTGATTAGGATTGACTGGACTTAATGCATTTTGAATATAGAAGTAGCCAAAAAGGCCAACACTCACTATTATTAACAGCAGAACCAATATAATAATTCGAACGATTCGATTGGTCCACAATCTTTCTTTAACACGAGTGGTTTCGATATCTTTAGCTCGTTCTTTTACTTCTTCCCAAGTTTCTTTTGCCATACTCTCTCCTTTATAACACACATTTGCTCTGAAGGATTATAACAAATAACAGTTTTTATTTCCATAATATGTCTATTACAAAAACATCACACTTTACTTATCTCAAGTAAGAGTGTGACGTTGTTATGTAAGATTATATTTATTATTGATTACTCATCTTCATCTAGAAGGAATGTATTAAGAACCTCTTCTACCATATCCCATTCTTGTTCAGATTCGATTGGTTGTAATGATCCTGTTGTCCCGTCCGGTGACTCTGTATAAGAAAAAGCTTGTAACTCAATATCTTCATCATCGATTGTGCCGGCTGGGTATACTAATACATAACTCTTGTTGAAATCTTCAGATTCAAAAGTAAATAAAATCTCATGAAGTGTTTCATTACCTTCTTCATCGAAAATTGTAATGTACTCATGATCATGATTGTGTTCGTAGTTATGTTCGTTATCCATTTAAAATCTCCTTACTATTGGTTAGAATCCAAGTAATTTTGTAATATGATGACAGCAGCTAATTTATCAATAACTTTTTTGCGTTTTTTCCGCGAAACATTTCCCTCATTAATTAGCATCTTCTCCGCTTGACTCGTCGTCAAGCGTTCATCTTGATAGACAATGTTAATATCTGGATGATGTTTCTTTACAAGTTCACCATATTTTAATGATGCTTCAGCTCTTGGCCCGATGGAATTATTCATATTCTTTGGTAATCCAATAACAATTGTACCAACATTTTCTTGCTTAATAATTTCGCTTAAACGTTTCATACCAAACTGATTAGCATCTTCATCAATCGTAATGGTCTCAAGTCCTTGTGCTGTCCAACCAAGCAAATCACTCATTGCTACGCCAACAGTCTTTGACCCAACATCCAATCCAAGTGTACGTTTATATTGTCCCATTAACTCTCTTCTTGTGTTAGATAAAATTCAACTAACTTCTCCATAATTTCATCTCTTTCATGGCGTCGAATTAAGTTACGAGCGTCCTTATGACGTGGAATATAAGCAGGGTCACCTGAAAGTAAGTAACCAACAATCTGATTAATTGGGTCATAGCCTTTCTCTTCTAAAGCACTATAGACAATCTCCAATGTTTCTCTTACTGAACGTTTATTAATATCGTCTAGCTTAAATAATATTGTTTCATCTAATGATTGCATTACGTTCACCAAACCTTTCATATCTATAAAGGCATTAAAAATCACAATGCTCTTTAGGTTAACAATATTCTATCATACTTTAATTTAAATTACTCATTAAAAACTTAATTGATAGCATTTTGTTAAAAAACACACATTCATCGTTAACAAAATAAAGCAAAACATCTTGACTTTTATAACGAAAAATAAAAATAACTTTGTTAATTAAGATAATATAAAGTTTTTATTATTAGAATATATACTATATATTTATATTAAGACTAAAGTAAGTGGAATATTAATTATTCAGCTTGTGTAGCTTTAATGGCTTCTGGAATAGCAACTAACATATCTGTGATACCCGCTGGGTTCTTTCCACCAGCTTGTGCCATTTGTGGGCGTCCGCCCCCACCGCCACCAATTAGTTTAGCTAGTGGTTTAATAATATCACCCGCTTTAATTCCCTGAGCTACTGTCTCATCGTCAACGAAAACGAGTAATGTCGCTTTATCTTCTTGGGTAGATACAGCTACCAGTACATTCGAAACTTTCTTATCTCGCCATACATCTCCTAATTGACGTAAGCCGTCAGCTGATTGATTTTCTTGAACGACACTCACGTAAGTTACACCATTAATCTCCTCGACATTATCAAAAAGATTTGATGATTCTTCTTGAAGTATTTTAGCAGATAATGATTCAACTTTTGACTTACTCTCTTTTAATTCATCTTGTAATTGATGAATTCTTGGCAATATTTGTTGTTCTTGCTTAACTTTTAATTCAGCTTGAATTGACCGTAATACAGCTTCTCTCTCTTGATAGTAATTAATAGCTACTTGACCTGTTAATGCTTCAATTCGGCGAATACCCGCACCAATACCTGACTCACTTACGAGTTTGAATGTTGCAATATCATTGGTATTGGCTACGTGAGTTCCCCCACATAATTCAATTGATTCATTCCCGATGTTTACAACACGAACTAAATCACCGTATTTTTCACCGAACAATGCCATCGCTCCCATTGCTTTAGCTTCTTCAATGGTCATCTCACTAATATCCACATTGATAGCTCTGTAAATATATTCATTCACTAAGCGTTCAATCTCGCTTAATTCTTCTGCGGTAACTTTACCAAAGTGAGAGAAGTCAAATCTTAAATGATCTGGCCCAACATAAGAACCTGCTTGATTGGCATGCTCACCTAGTACTGTTTTTAATGCTTTATGTAATAAGTGGGTCGCTGTATGATTTTGATTAATCTTTAATCGACTGCGCGCATCTATCTCTAAGGTGTATGATTGACCTACATTTAATGGCATAGAAAGTGGTTTTATCTTATGCATATATTGACCATTAGGTGCTTTTTGAACATCACTCACTTCAGCAATCATTTCAGTTCCATCATAGATGCCTCCTTTATCAGCTACTTGTCCACCCATCTCAGCATAAAATGGACTACGATTAAAGAATACCCAGCCCTCATCATAAATTGCCAATTGGTCAACAAGCTGATCATCTTTTACGATAGCTTGAATCGAAGCATTGCTAGTTAATTGGTCATAACCAACAAATTCAAAGTCAGACTTAATGGATTGTAAGACTTCTGATTGAACTGACATACTATCTTCATTTGAGCGAGCTGCTCTAGCGCGTGAACGTTGTTTGTCCATCTCAACTTCAAAGCCATCTTTGTCAACAGTGAAGCCTTTTTCTCCTGCAACCTCTTCAGTTAATTCTAATGGGAAGCCGAATGTATCATATAATTGGAAAGCTTGAGCACCTGATACTTCTGTCTTACCGTCTTCAGTTAACTGCGCTAAGATATTTTCGAGTTGTAGCTCGCCACCTTCAATAGTTTCATGGAATCGTTCTTCTTCATTTTTTATGACTGTTTGGACAAAATCCATATTCTCTTTTAATTCTGCATAATAACCACCCATTATTTCAGTAATTGTTGGCACTAAGCTACTTAAGAATAAATGATTGATGCCTAAACGGCGACCGTGCATTACACTGCGACGAATTAAACGACGAATAATATAACCTCGTCCTTCATTAGAAGGTAAAGCACCATCACTAATTGCAAAAGCAACCGCACGAATATGGTCAGCAATAACTTTAAAGCTAACTTTTTTGTCGCCACTCTCTTCATAAACAATTCCATCGGTTAAAGCTTCGATGGCTTTAATAATCGGCATAAATAAGTCAGTCTCAAAGTTTGTTTCAGTGTTTTGGATGACTGAAACTAATCGTTCTAACCCCATCCCCGTATCAATATTTTTGTGTGGTAATGGTTCATATGTATCGTCGGACATGTGGTTAAATTCTGAGAAAACTAAATTCCAGATTTCTAACCAACGCTCATTCTCTCCACCTGGGTAATTTTCTGGATCATCTTCGGCTACATCATTAAATTCTTCACCACGGTCGTAGAAAATTTCTGTATTAGGCCCACAAGGTCCAGCACCGATATCCCAGAAGTTATCCTCAATAGGGACTAAATGAGATGCATCAAATGATTCAATCGATTCCCAAATCTCTTTTGTTTCTACATCTTCAGGATAATATGATACATATAATTTTTCTGGTTCAAACCCAAGCCACTGATCACTTGTTAGAAATTCCCAAGCCCATACAATGGCCTCTTCTTTAAAGTAATCTCCAATGGAAAAGTTACCTAACATCTCGAATAAAGTATGATGGCGTGCAGTATATCCAACATTTTCGATATCATTTGTACGAATACTCTTTTGAGAATTTGTTATTCTTGGATTATTAGGCACTTCTGTACCGTCAAAATATTTTTTTAACGTAGCAACCCCTGAATTAATCCAAAGTAAAGTGAGATCATTCACTGGTACCAATGATGCACTTGTTCGAATTTCATGGCCTTTTTCCTTAAAGAAAGTTAAAAACATTTGTCTAATTTCTGAACTTGTTAATTCTTTCATTCAATCACTCCTAAAAATAATAAAAAGCTGTTATATTCGAGGGCGATAACCGCGGTTCCACCTCGTTTATAACAACTTTAGTTCTTATATCTCTAATGACCGTTAACGCCGGAATACGCTAATTTTTCAATTAGAATCCATTGAGGAGCATCAAACTTATCATTTCTCTCAGCAAATGAAATGTCTCTGTGTGTAAGTATGACTTGATCTCAAATCTCACTCATTATATAAAAAAAATATCCTTTTTGCAATATTGTTTCTAAAGCCAAATTAATAAAAATATTTATCTAATACATTGACGATACCGTCTTCATCATTCGTTCCTGTTACATCATCGGCAATACTTTGAAGATATTCTGAGGCATTCCCCATAGCAATACCAATACCGGCTTCAATGATCATTGGCGCATCATTATTCCCATCTCCAACCGCTACTACTTCTGAGATATCAATCCCCATATGATCGCATAAGCGTTTTAAGCTTAATCCTTTAGATACGTCTTTATGCATAAACTCTAAGAAATAATCTTTTGAAGTCATTACATTCGTTGACTCACCAAATTTACCTTTTAATTCATCATTATGCTTGGCAACTAGGGTTGGGTCTCCTACAGCAATGAATTTCAATTCTTCTGTCTCGAGATTATTGGCATAATCTTCATCATAGATGGTTTCAATTCCAGTGAGTATACCTTCCATATCACTATAATCATTCTTTTTACTCAAGTATAATGCATCATCACCGTAGGCAATAATTGCTAGTCCTGTCTCATGAATATATTGAACTAATTTTTTCTGTTCATCTAGATCCATACGTTGACTAAATATTTCCTGGCGATTTTTTGCAGATGTAACTACAGCACCGTTGAAAGATAATATAAATGAATCAAATTCATCTAATAATAATTCCTCTGCAACTTCAACTGCAGAGATCGTGGGACGTCCAGTTGCTAGTACTAACTTGAACCCATCCTTTTGGAACTGAATGAGTCTCTCTTTTGTTAAGTCACTAATCTTGTATTCACTGTTTAACAATGTGTCATCAATGTCTAAAACTAACATTTTGTAAGCCATTATTACGCTCCTTCAATTTGAAAATTATTATTCCTTCATATTGTAACATAGACTGCTAAGTTTTTAACGAATTCGTACTCAAATAGCATTAATTATATCATTTTTCAATATTCTTATTAATACTTAATATTTCAACAAGTAAACTGCCTTTATTTCATCCTAATCTTTGAGTATAATAAAAAAGCAATCATTAAATGATGATAATATTACGGATTGGTTGGAAGTATCGATATTTTTGTTTAAAATTTATCTTTCTTTTTGAAAAAACAGTCCAACCACTAAATAAAAGATAGAATGAGGTATATTATGTCCAATCGTGTCCATATTATATGTCACCCAAAGTCAGGTGGTGGAAAAGGAGAGAATGTCCTTCATCGAGTTAGGGTAGAATTAGACAGCTTTCAACTTGAACATATCACATTCAAAACCAACTACTCAACCCATGCCGAGATTTTGACGGAACAACTCATCTACAAATGGCATCGCTCTGCCTTTGATTATTTAATTGTTATCGGTGGTGATGGCACTTTACACGAAGTTGTACAAACTTTAATAAAGCATCAAGCCAAGATACCAATTACTTATGTTCCAGCTGGTACTGGGAACGACTTTAGTTTGAATTGGCAAAAAGGGAGAAATATTCGTCTAATTATTGAAAAAATGCTCTTTTCTTCGAAACCAAAGCATATTCCAATCATTCAATACACCGACAAATTAGAAAACCGTTCAGGTGTAATTGTGAATAACTTTGGTAAGGGAGTAGATGCTGAGGCAAATTATCAAGCTCAAAAACTACTGAAAAACCAGTTAATTAATAAATTAAAAGTTAGAAAACTTTCTTATCTTTTTGGTTTATTATTAAGCATGAGTCGTATCAAACATTTTAAAGTAAGTGGACAAATTGATAATCATCAATTTCATTATAATGATGTGAGCATTGCAGCTATTTTAAACTCTCCGACTCTCGGTGGTGGAATTAATATTGATCGGCTTACTAAAGCTCATAATGAAGAAATTGCCCTTGTGCTTTACCACGATATTACTTTCCTTTCAATGCTTGACTTATTATTCAAAGTATTAATTACAAAAAAGACTAACCAATCCAAAAACATTAGCCGTTATACTGGGAAAACATTATCCCTGCAGATATCTGAAGAGATCCGTGGACATGTTGACGGCGAAGTGTTACCAGAGAAAGCGGTAGATTTGGAATGTACTTTATCTAACTACCCATTTTATATTTAATTTCTAAGGAGTTGACTTTATTTTTATGACTAATTACACTATCTCAAATACCAAAAAACGAGAATTGATTGAACAAATCCAAACTACCCAACCAATATTTTGGGAGAATGACTTAAAACTGCCATTCAATCAAGCGAGCACTAAAGTAGATTTTTCAATTGAAGATATTAATGACGCAGCAGACAGATTAGAACGTTTTGCTCCTTTCTTCAAAAAAGCTTATCCCGAAACGGCTGAAAACGATGGTTTAATCGAATCAGATATTAGTGAGATAAGTAATATGAAAGAATATCTTGAAGAATATTATCAACTAGACATTCCAGGTCGTTTATATCTAAAACGTGATGATACCCTACCCATCGCTGGGACAATCAAGGCTAGAGGTGCTATCTACGAAGTACTTAAACATGCTGAAACATTGGCTTTAGAAGCAGGCATCTTAGATTCATATTATGATAATTATGAATTATTCCTCACTGATGAATTCAAAGATTTCTTCAGCCAGTACAAAATTATGGTTGGAACGACAAGGGAATTTAGGAATTAGTGTCGGTATTATGGGTGCCAAACTAGGATTTAAAGTAACCGTTCATATGTCCACAGAAGCTAAGCAGTGGAAGAAAGACCTCTTACGCTCTAATGGCGTGAATGTAGTTGAACATCAGACAAACTTTACTGAAGCTGTTACTAAAGGCCGAAGTGAATCTGATGCTGATCCAGATTCATATTTTGTCGATGATGAGCATTCATTAGATTTATTTTTCGGTTACACTGTAGCTTCCAAACGATTAGCTAAACAATTAGAAGCTGCTAATATCAAGGTAGATGCTGACCATCCGCTCTTTATCTACTCACCTTGTGGTATTGGTGGAAGTCCGGGTGGTGTGAATTTTGGTTTGAAGAATGTGTATATGGATAATGTCTACTCAATCTTTGCTGAACCTACACAGATGCCCTCTATGTTACTGGGATTAATAACAGAAGCTTTTGACGACGTCACTGTCGATGACTTTAATATCGAATCCAAAACCGTCATGGATGGATTAGCCGTTCCAAGAACATCAGGATTAGTATCCAAAGTCATGCAATATTACTTTGATGCGGGCTACACAGTGAGTGAGTCCGAATCAATGCGATTATTATCTAAGATGATTGATCTAGAATCTATTCCTCTTGAACCTGCTGCCTTAGCAGGTGTTCCAGGAGTGGCTAGAATGTTATCTACTAAAGCAGGTCAAGAATTTTTAGATAAACATCAACTACATGACAAACTTGCTAATGCTACCCATATTGCCTGGGCGACGGGCGGTAGTATGGTACCTGAAGAAGATATGCAAGCCTTCTATCAACAAGGTTTAAAGGAAAAATAAGATTTATTAAAGCACCGTTCCGATTCTCACAAAGTGACAATTGGAACGGTGCTTGCTTAATATAATATATTTTTGAGACAAAATATTTTACTTTGTCTTTACTATGAAGTCATATGGACTAATACCTTCCATATTAATCATAGGATCAATTAACTCAACAGTATCCATTGTTAATTTTTCAACTTTCTCATTTAACTCTTGAGCCATTTCCTGGTGTTCTATTGTCATAACAGCTTCCTGTTCATCCTCTTCTTGTGCTGCAGGTTCTTGAATAAGAAGATCAGATTCTTCATCATCAATGTCAAACTGGACTTTTAATAAATCACATAAAAAGGTTTTACGTGGAGGCTTTTGACTCGTTACCGCTTTGTAAAAGCTATTAGGATTACCGATCATAATTAAGCTGGACTGAGCCCGAGTAATTGCAGTATATAGAACATCTTTTTGCAATAGACGTGAATACATATCTACTAACGGAAGAATAACTAAAGGATATTCACTCCCTTGAGACTTATGGATAGTTGTACAATAAGCTAAAGTAAGTTGGTCTAAGTCAGTTCGTTTATAAGTGAGTTCAGTCCCTTCAAATGAAACTGTAATCTCATCAACATTCGACTCTGTTTCTTTCTTAAAATGGATTGATTCAATTCTTCCGATATCCCCATTATAGACTTCATCTTCAGCGTTGTTTACTAATTGCAATACTTTATCCCCTACTCTAAAGATGGTATCAAAATGATTAATCTCACGTTTTTTAGCTTTAGGTGGGTTCATTAATTCTTGTAATAATACATTCAGTGAGTTGACCCCGGCCGGCCCTTTATACATAGGGGCTAAAACTTGTAAGCTATTAGCATCAAAGCCTTTTTTCTGAGCAGCAACAATGATTTGTTGAACAACATGACTAATTTGAGCTCCTGGTGCTTGAATAAAGGAACGGTCTGCTTGTTTATCTAAGAAGTCATCAGGTAACTGACCGTTTTTAATCGTATGGGCGAGCTTCACTATACTACTGTCTTGTGCTTGTCGATATATCTTCGTTAAAGTTAAGACTGGAATCACTTGAGAATCAATTAGATCACTGAATACTTTCCCTGGACCCACAGATGGCAATTGGTCCCTATCTCCTACAAAGATAACTTGTAAGTGATATGGGATGGCTTGCATTAGCCAGTTCATTAACCAAGTATCAACCATAGACATCTCATCAACAATTAATAATGAGGCATCGAGTTCCTGGGCGTAAAATTCCTCGGCAATTGTATCCCGGTTATAACCTATTAATCTGTGAATGGTCGAAGCTGGGAGCCCAGTTGTCTCTTGCATACGTTTGGCTGCTCTTCCCGTAGGAGCTGCTAGAAGGATCGGTTGCTCATCAACTTTCTTGATTACTTTTTGCAAGTCATAATCATGTAATATTGAATGAAGAAGAATAATCCCTTTAATCAGAGTTGTTTTCCCTGTACCTGGTCCTCCAGTTATGACTGACATTGGTGATTGTACTGCTGTTTTTAACGCTTTCTGTTGACCTTTATCGTATTCAATTCCACTAATCTTAATAACTTGATCAATCGCTTCGTTAATTTCTTCTTCAGAAAAACGTTCAACTTGCTCAAATTCTAAGTAATTTTTCATTTTCCTAACAATACTAATCTCTGAAAAGTATAAACTTGGAATCATTAAACTTTCAGCTAACTCCATTAACTGTTCATGTTCGACTGATAATGACACAGCTTCTTCAAGTAATTCATCCGATACAAGGTGTCGTCGGCTCGTCTCAAGTAACTTCCTGGCATAAATTTTTGCCGTTTCTTTCTCTACGTATGTATCGCCCTCACTGTTAGACGTTTCAGACACAGCAACAAAAATTCCTGCCCTAATTCGATCGAGATTCTCTGCATCAAAACCTAATAAATCAGCTAACTGATCAGCCTTGTTAAACCCAATCCCATCAATATCTTCAATTAATTTATAAGGATTCTCTTTAATAATCTCTAAACTACTACTTTCGTATTTTCGGTAGATTCGATCAGCAATACTTGGTCCGAATCCCCATTCACTTAATTGCATAAAAATCTGTTCTGTTCCTTGGTGGAGTAGTAAAGCTTCTCTTAGATTACTTGCTCTTTCTTTTGTTAATCCGGTTACTCCAGTTAAGGCATTGCTATCAGCAATAATCGTAGCAATTGCGTCTTGTCCTAATTTATCGACAATCCGTTCTGCTAAGACTTTCCCAATACCTTTGAATCGATCGCTTGATAAATAATCTATCAAGCCGTCAAAAGATGTGGGTGCTTGTTGTTGGTAACGATTTACCGCAAATTGTTCCCCATACTTAGGATGATTCGTAAGTTTACCAAAGAACTGATATTCAGTGTTCAGATGAAGCGTTGCGAATTGCCCTGTCATTACAATCTCATCCGTAATTAGTAAGTCAGATTCATCACTATCAACACTCACTCGAATAACTTTGTAAAAGTTGGACGGATTCTCAAAATAAATAGCATCGACCGTTCCTACTATTAAATCATCTTCTGACATACGCTCCCCCTTATCCTGAATTAAAATTATATAGCCTAACTATCATACCATAAGTTGAAAATAATATTAAACACGATTAAAAGAAACTTATCCATAAAAATAACCAAACTATTATAGAAACGAAAATAAGCCGTCACATAAGAATAATAGTTTGGTTATTAAATCTTAATTAAATATATTGTCTTTTGATATTGTTTGAGTAAGCAGCATCAATCGTCCCGCCACCTAGACACTCTTCGCCATCATAAAACACTACAGCTTGTCCTGGTGTAATCGCACGAACCGGTTCTTTAAAGTGAACAACCGCACGGTCGCCTTCCATATCCAATTCTACTTTTACTTCGATGTCTTTTTGACGATAGCGGAATTTCGCTGTACATTCGAACGTTTTATCCATCGGTAATGGACTTGTAAAACTTAGATCAGATGCTTCTAAATAATCAGAATATAAGTTTTCGTGATGGTAACCTTGGCCAACGTAAAGAGTTTGAGTTTCGATATCTTTACCGACTACAAACCATGGCTCATTCGAATCACCGCCTCCACCAATACCTAACCCTTGGCGTTGTCCAATTGTATAATACATGAGACCAGAATGATCGCCTTTCACTTCACCATTCAGTGTCACCATCTTACCAGGTTTATTTGGTAAATAATTTGATAGAAATTCTTTAAAGTTTCGTTCACCTATGAAGCATATTCCTGTAGAATCCTTTTTCTTTGCAGTTGCAAGACCTGCGCGCTCTGCAATCTCACGAACTTCAGACTTTTGTAAGTGTCCTAATGGGAACAAACTTCTTTGTAATTGCTCTTGTGATAATTGGTTTAAGAAGTACGTTTGATCTTTATTATCATCAGCTCCACGTAATAAGTGAACAGTACCATCTAAATCACGTTTCACTTGAGCGTAATGCCCCATAGCAACATAATCTGCACCTAAGTCCATGGCATAGTCTAAAAATGCTTTAAACTTAACTTCTTTGTTACACATCACATCAGGATTTGGCGTGCGCCCTTTCCTATATTCTGATAAGAAATATTTAAACACACGATCCCAATATTGTTTTTCAAAGTTTACAGAATAGTAAGGAATTCCAATCTGTTCAGCAACTAAAGCTACATCCTTATAATCTTCTGTTGCGGTACATACACCGAACTCGTCTGTGTCATCCCAATTCTTCATAAATAACCCTATGACGTCATAGCCTTGCTCTTTAAGTAGTAATGCTGCAACCGATGAATCAACACCGCCACTCATTCCTACAACAACTCTAGTTTTGCTGTTATCTGACATTGTTATTTCCTTTCTATTTATTATTTGTTTCTTTATTATTTTTCTATTAACACATCTCGATCAATGAATCCATCAAAAATGAAATTCACTTTTTCAACGAGCATTGCATTATCTTCAAGTTTTGAAATGTCAACGGCTTTCAATCCTTTTTCATTAACCGTTGAGATTTTTAATGAATTTAATGCTTTATTGATTGTAACTTTTAACACAAGCCCTGCTTTGTTAACTGAATCTAATGGACGTTTATAAATGTGGTTACCACTTTTTGTCTCTACAAATCCATTATCCCTTAAAGTATATGGTTTAGCTTCTGGGCTCACACTGAATATGCGATTAAATCCTTTTAGTTCTGCTGTTTTTTTGAATGCCATAAGTCAATCTTCCCTTCTGATATTTTCTTTATCGATTGGATAAATTGGTCAATATCTTCAATGGTTGTTTGGTAGCCAAAAGAAATACGTAAACTTTGTCCCCATCTTGACGGTGTCGAAGGATAGTAAGCTTTTAATATAGGACTTTCTGTTAAACTTCCTGCCGAACATGCACTGCCTGCTGAGATATAGACTCCATCCAAATCTAATTTGATTAGCATTTGGCTTGCTATATTATCATTAAACCACAAATTATTAATATATGGTACTCGATTATGACTATCTCCATTAATTTGATAATTAATTTGGTAGCTATCTAATTCAGAAAACAAATGGTCTTGAAGATTTTTATAATGTTCTAAGTTTTTTGCATAGTCTTGTTGCGCTAATTCTAAAGCTTTAACCATACCTAATATATAAGGCAAATTTTCTGTTCCAGAACGCATTTTATTTTCTTGACCACCACCTAATATGAAGGGTGCAAGATGATTATGTTCTTGCAATGAGCGAAATACTAAAAAACCAATTCCTTTTGGCCCATTAAACTTGTGAGCTGTTCCAGAAATAGTCGTAGCTTTTAATTCACTATAATTATTATCCAAATGACCAATAGCCTGTACAGCATCAACATGGAACCAGAGCCCGAGTTGATGAGCTTTCACTCCTAAGTCAAATACTGGCAATATCGACCCAACTTCGTTGTTTACTTGCATCGCAATCCAACCAATGGTCGCGTCTGTCGTAGCGTCTATAAACTGCTGGACAGTTATCTCACCTTCTTCATTCGGTTGAATATAACTTACATCAAACCCTTGCGTTTCTAAATATTCTGTCACATTAGTGACTGATGGATGTTCTATTGCAGTAGTGACAATATGATTACCCTCACCTAATTGTCGAGACATTTTAGCTTGTGATCGGATAGCCCAATTATTAGATTCCGTCGCTCCACTTGTAAAGTAAACTTCCTTTTCATCTACGTTGAGAAGTTCAGCGAGTTGTTGACGCGCTTTAATTAACAAATGTTTAGCTGACTTTCCAATTCGATAAGCACTTGAAGGATTACCGTAATCTTCCATTAGGTTGTCTGTTATAACTTGTACAACCTCAGATCTTACAGGCGTTGTCGCTGCATAATCTAGATAAACCATCTTATCCCTCCTTTCACTGAGTATCTTTTACAACTTGAATATTATAACATACATTTGAATATAAGCAATAATATAGTTATTTTTTATTCTTAGTTTATTATAATGTTTTTTATTATCGGTCAGTGGCTATGATATATTTGAATTTTAGAAATATTTACTCTATATTTAAAGTTAGTTTAATTCAATTATTAGAAAGGAGATTTGTATGCAACAACCTTTAGCTTACCGTATGCGTCCAAAGCATATCGATGAGGTCATAGGTCAGTCGCATCTAGTAGGATCTGGTAAAATAATTCGTCGAATGGTTGATGCTCAACGACTATCTTCCATGATTCTCTACGGACCCCCAGGCACTGGTAAGACTAGTATAGCTAGTGCGATTGCCGGAAGCACCAAATATGCCTTCCGAATTCTCAATGCTGCAACTGATTCTAAAAAAGATATTGAGATAGTTGTTGAAGAAGCCAAGATGTCTGGTACAGTCATCCTTCTCCTTGATGAAATTCATCGCCTTAATAAAGTAAAACAAGATTATCTGCTTCCTCACTTAGAGAATGGACGCGTTATCTTAATTGGTGCAACCACTGAAAATCCATACATCAATATTAATCCAGCTATTAGAAGTCGACTTCAAATCTTTGAAGTCAAACCCTTATCACCTCAAGAAATTAAATCTGGATTAGTCAATGCTCTTGAGAACAAAGAAAAAGGTCTGGGAAACTACAGGGTAGATATTCAAGATGATACATTAAATCACTTTTCACATGTTACAAATGGAGATATACGATCAGCTATGAATTCGTTAGAGTTAGCTATATTATCAACTTCACCCGCTGAAGACGGCGTGATTTATATTACTCAAGAAATTGCGGAAGAATGCTTGCAACATAAGCGACTAACTCATGATAAAGATGGGGATGCCCATTATGACGTTATCTCTGCCCTTCAAAAATCAATTCGCGGTAGTGATGTCGATGCCGGTCTGTATTATCTCGGCATTTTATTAGAGGCTGGTGAATTGGTAATAGCATGTCGAAGACTTCTAATTATTGCTTATGAAGACATTGGATTGGGGAACCCAGCAGCAACAAGCCGAACAGTCTCAGCAGTCATTGCAGCAGAAAAAGTTGGTTTGCCAGAAGCGAAGATTCCTCTAGCTTTTGCAGTGGTTGACCTTGCTTTGAGCCCTAAGTCAAATACGACTTATCGCGGTCTTAACAGTGCTATGGCAGACATTGCAGCTGGAAATCTAGGCCCTATCCCTGATCATATTAGAGACGCTCACTACTCAGGTGCAGAAAAACTTGGCCGAGGTATCAATTACAAATACCCTCATAGTTATCCGAATCATTATGTTGAACAGCAATATTTACCTGACAGATTAAAAAACAAACAATATTTTGAACCTGAACCTACTGGAAAATACGAAGAAGCCTTGGCTCAAATCTATCGTCAAATTAAGAAGAAGTAATTCCATCTAAATAAATTTATTAAGTAAACACTTCCAAATCAATTAAAATCATCTTTGTATAACGGTTGCATTAATTATCGAACGTGCTATAATAAACATAGGAAAGGTGGTCTGAGGTGTACGTTGTGCATGTATTGTGTGGACCGAACATTTCTTTTTACCTTGGGATCCTATGATCATACTTCTATGGCAAGCCTTTTACACTTGGAAGCCAGAAATGGTATGTGTGGAGCCCACCTGTAGTTACTTGCAGGTTCAAAACATATGTGCGCGGAAACGGCACCACCGGATACCTTTTAGTCGGCTTAACAGCCGACTCTTTTTATTTTCAACATATTTTATGGAATTGATATAATAATATTGCACAACATACTGATTCATTTTTAGTGATTTTTTTGATGTTTTTTAGTATAATATTTCATATAAGTTAGGAGGAATTACTATGAAAAAATGGCCTTGGCTTAAAATTATTTGGTACGTTATCTTAATTATTGCAGCTATTCGAACTGCAAATGATGAACCAGAGAAAGTCAGTTAATAGATCGTAATGATTCAATTTATTCTATCAATATTTATTTAATCCTTTCAACCAATGGGATAATTAGGTCAATGTATTTGTAGTATACCTACTTACATTGGCTTTTTTTGTATCGAGTTATTCCCTCGTGACAATTTTATAATATTCATCTACAATAAGGAATGACAACAAAATCGTTTTAATTAGAAAGGTTTCAAATGTTTATTACAGTACTTATGTATGCATTTCCCGCAATGTTCATGGTTTTAGCGACATTTATGCTTCTTTATCGAACAACCCTTTTAGTTTTATTAGGTGAATCTGCAAATAAAATTGTATTTGCCTTCAGTATTTTATTATTTATTGTAGGTCTTCTTGGACTCGTTTTAGTTATTTTTAACCAAATCGACTATTTTTTAATGTGGATGTTTTTTGCTTTATTAGTCACTTTCTTTATGATGTTTGTATTCTACTTCTTAATGAAATTCAATAATTCTCAAGATAAATAAACATTTCTATTAAAAAAGTCTGTGTTGATCAACACAGACTTTAACTTTATCTAATCAATTAATTGGATACGATCAATTTCATCTACTTCACTAACTTCAACTTTAACCATTTCTTGTTTAGATGTTGGTATATTTTTCCCAACAAAATCTGGTCGAATTGGTAATTCACGATGTCCCCTGTCTACTAAAACGGCTAATTGTATATGCGAAGGTCTTGCATTCTCTAAAATGGCATCCATCGCTGCTCGCACAGTACGTCCTGTATATAATACATCATCAACAATGACAACCTTCTTATCAGTTAATTCATGCTTAAAGCCAACAGCATTCACCTCCGGACTTTGGTGCTTTTTCGTCAAATCATCACGATAAAAAGTTATATCCAAAATTTCCAGTGGTAGTTTAACACCGTCAATCTCTTCTATTTTTTCCTGAAGTCGATATGCTAGAAATTCCCCTCTCGTTTTGACCCCAACTAATACTAGATCATCCGTTGTTTTATTACGTTCTAAAATTTCATGAGCGATACGTTTTAAAGTTCGTTGCATTCCATCTTCATTCATCAATTCTCTTTTTCCCAATCTATCCACCTCCAAATTATTAAATAAAAACCGCAACCCCCTCAGAGGAGTGCGGTTTAATAAAGTAATTATTTTTTAAAACGCTCTACTTCACGAGCAATCGCAACTTCTTCATTCGTTGGAATGTTATAGATAGCGAATTTTGAATCATCTGTCGAGATTAATGCTTCTTCACGTGTATTATTACGCTCGTCATCAATCTTACCACCAAAGAATGTAATTCCATCCATAATAAGTTTACGTGTACTTCCAGAGTTTTCTCCGATTCCTGCAGTAAAGACAACTGCATCTACACCGTTCATCACAGCGATGTATTGAGCGATATATTTTTGAACACGGTTCATGAAGATATCTAACGTTAATTGTGCACGCTCATTTCCTTCAGCTGCCGCATTTTCAACATCACGCATATCACTTGATACACCAGATAATCCTAGAAGACCTGATTTTTTGTTGAAGATATCAATGATTTCATTCACATTGTCAGTGTTTAATTTCTCCATTAGGAATGGGATGATTGACACATCGATGTCTCCAGTACGAGTACCCATCGTTACACCTGCTAAAGGAGTGAATCCCATAGATGTATCTACTGATTTTCCACCATCAACCGCAGTAATTGAAGCTCCGTTACCTAAGTGACAAGTAATAATCTTTAAGTCTTCGATTGGTTTACCCATTAATTCTGCGGCTCTTTGACTTACATATTCATGACTTGTTCCATGTGCACCGTACTTACGGATTTGGAAATCTTCATAGTATTCGTAAGGCAAGCTATATAGATAGTTCACAGCTGGCATTGTTGTATGGAATGATGTATCAAATACGGCTGCCATAGTTGCATGTGGTAAACGATCGATGAATACTTGCATAACTTCTGCTTCAGCATAATTATGTAAAGGTGCAAACTCACCCAACTCTTCAACTTGTTTAATTACTTCTTGAGTAACTAAAGCTGAATCTTTGAAAATCTCTCCACCTGCAACAACACGGTGTCCCACACCAGTAATTTCAGTAAGGTCTGAAACAATTTGGAATTCTTCTAATTTCTCGAATAACATGTCAACTGCTTGAGCGTGTGTTGAAATATCTTGTGTTACTTTGAATTCTTTGTCGTTACCATACTCAATCTTAAAAATTGAATCATTAATTCCAATTCTCTCAACTAATCCTTTAGCGATTACAGTTTCCTCAGGCATATTATATAGTTGGAACTTTAGACTAGAACTTCCAGCGTTAATTGCAAACGTTTTTGACATTTAGTAATTCTCTCCCTTTAATCATAAGTTGTAATTATTTAATATCTTTATTATAACAGAAGAAATCTGATTTTACTTATAATTTTGACAAATAATGTTATAGTTTCTGTATATTATGAAGAACAGTCTATTTTACACTTAATATTAAGATTCATAATGGGCTATGACATCAATTTTTACTTTTGCTCCTAATGGTAAACTAGACACTCCGAAAGTTGTTCGAGCTGGATACGGCATCTTAAAATTCATTTCATAAATTTCATTGACTAATGATGTATCTCCAATATCGGTCATATATAATCCCACTTTAACAACACTTGTTAGGTTTAAATCAGCTGCATCTAGAATATGAGCGATATTTTTAAAGATTTGTTTTGTCTCTTCACCGGCATTTCCTTTAACTAATTGATTCGTCTCTGGATCAATTCCAATCTGTCCAGAAACAAAAAGGAAGTTACCGACTTGAATTGCTTGGGAATAAGGATCAACGGGTTTGGGGGCTTTCTCTGAATAATAAACTTTCTTCATCATGCATCATCCTTTCTCAAAATCTAATTTAATTATAATCTATTCCAGCATAATGTATAGAAATAAGACTATTTTTCGAAGTTCCTTTCAAACATTTTAATTTTTTTCTCATTTAGATGTGATATTTATGAGGATTGTGCTATACTTTACAAAAATCAAACTAAAGGTGGGAGTTTATATGCAAGCCGTCATTACTGTAATTGGAAAAGACAAAGTAGGAATATTAGCAAGTGTTGCTAATCAATGTGCTATTCACAATGCGAACGTTGTAGATGTTGAACAAACTATTATGCAAGATTATTTTACGATGATTATGTTAGTGAATATTGATAAATTAAACGTTGATTTCGAGGAATTTCAGCAAAACACAAAAAATAGTATGCCTGAGATGGAAATTCATGTTATGCATGAGGACATCTTTGATTCAATGCACCGTATCTAAGGAGTTAATTAAATGTTAGAAATGCAAAATATAATCGAAACTGTCTCTATGATTAAAGACGATAATCTTGATATTCGTACCATCACTATGGGTATTTCTTTAGCTGACTGTGCGGATGGAGATATTGATAAATCGTGTCAAAAAGTTTTCGACAAAATCTACAATGCTGCCAAAGATTTAGTAAAGACTGGTGAGCAAATTGAACAAAAATATGGTATTCCGATTGTGAATAAACGTCTTGCTGTCACACCCATTGCACAACTGTTGGCTGCTTCAGGAGGTGACCCTCTTAAGTATGCTCACACCCTAGATAAAGTTGCCGAAGATATTGGTGTCAATTATATCGGTGGTTACTCTGCCCTAGTGCATAAAGGCTTCAGTAAGGGAGACTTAGAATTAATAGAATCAATTCCTCAAGCAATGGCTGAAACTAATCATGTCTGCTCTTCAGTTAATATTGGTTCAACGCGTGCAGGTATTAATATGGACGCTGTGGCTTTAATGGGTAAAGTTGTGCGCCAAGCTGCTGAACTGACTCAAGATAATGAATGTATGGGAGCTTCAAAGATTGTTGTCTTCTGTAACGCTGTGGAAGACAACCCTTTTATGGCCGGGGCTTTCCATGGGGCTGGGGAACCTGACGTTGTGATCAATGTCGGCGTATCAGGGCCTGGAGTTGTTCGTTCTGCGCTGGTCAACTTAGATAAATCTGCTTCATTAGAAGTAGTTGCAGATACCATCAAACAGACTGCTTTCAAAGTCACTCGTATGGGACAATTAGTTGGTACTGAAGCATCAAAAATGCTTAACGTACCCTTTGGTATTGTGGACTTGTCATTAGCTCCTACCCCTGCTGTAGGTGACTCAGTTGCTCATATCTTAGAAGAGATTGGTCTCGAACAAGTTGGTGCTCACGGTTCAATTGCTACTCTAGCCATGTTAAACGACGCCGTAAAAAAAGGTGGAGTTATGGCCTCTTCTCACGTTGGTGGATTATCTGGTGCTTTTATTCCAGTAACAGAAGATGCGGGGATGATTGCAGCAGCTGCCAATGGAACTTTAAATATAGAAACACTAACAGCTATGACGGCTGTCTGTTCTGTTGGTCTTGATATGATTGTCGTACCAGGTACAACACCTTCTGAGGTTATCTCTGCGATTATTGCAGATGAAGCAGCTATTGGAATGATTAATTCTAAAACTACTGCGGTTCGGTTGATTCCCGCCATTGGGCGATCTGATGATGAGGAATTAGACTTTGGAGGTTTGTTCGGCAAAGGTTCTATTATGCGCTTAAATCCAAAATCACCAGAAGTCTTTGTTCACCGAGGCGGACGCATCCCTGCCCCACTACAAAGTTTGAAAAATTAATAATAATATTTAAAGACTTGGTGAACGCCGGAGTAGTTTGGGTCGCTCTGGCGTTCGGAATGATGAATATCGCAGTAGTTCAACCTACTTCGGCGTTCAAAAATATTTTTATCACTTTCACAATTAAAATACAAGTTATCACTTAACTTTTATGATTGCGCAACTTTGAGCTTTAGTTTCAATTTTCCCTACTTCAATCATAAAAGTTTTTTGCGTCCTAGAACCTATTGACCAACATTTTGAGTAAATTATTAGGAAATTCTTTCACATCAGAATATAATAAAATGGGATAATATAATAAAAAAGTAACTAATATAATTATCGGATTTGGAATGGGTGGAAAGACTTTAGCAAACGAATTACCAAGTCATGGGAGTCAACATTCGTTGTGGAATAATCTAAGAAAAACGTATGGTGTGATATGTTGTATTAATATCGCATGTATTTTGACTAAGAAACTTAACTTCTTAGCTTTTTGATTGTGAAAAACTAGGCTAATCAGTAGTGATAAATGTTAAAAATGAATTGATAATTAAGCTTTATCAAGGTAATTATAATAATGTTCAAAATTTTGAAAAAGTTGAAGAAACAGATGGTATAGTTTCTTTCGTTAATCAACATACTGTCTAAGTTGATGGTATTCCTGAAGTCAGGATTCAGAACAAACTGAAGGCTTGTATAAAGAAATTGATGATGCTGAAACCAATCAAATTTTAGGTATAACCTTATTCGATCTAGAATCACATGAAATAATTAATATTATCGCAACCGTTATGAAAACAAAAGCATATTTCATTTTACTAAGAGACCATATCTTTACCCATCCAACTATGGCACATGCCTTAAATAACTCCTTTAAATAAATAATATAATAAGTATAATAAAAAAGATGATATCAAAATGTGACATCATCTTTTTTCTTTATTTAACTTGTTGAATCTCAGCAAATTCTGCTTTAATCTCTTTAAGTAATTCTTTATCAGTTATAACATCGTAACCTGTACGAGCAAGGATCTCAACGGTGCGCATCATCGCTTGATAACCAAATTCAGTCCGAGTAGCTTCTCGGAACTCCACGGTATGTCCCGCAGTACGAACACCATCAGTAATCTCATAATAAGAGTGAATCGATGGAACTACCTGACTAACATTCCCCATGTCAATTGACCCCGATAAGTCTTCACCGGCATCAATCATTTCAATACCTAAGTCAGCCGCATTGCGGTTATAAGTATCTGATAATTTCTGATTCGTTATCATATTATAATAAGTTTTCTCAAAATTATCATATTTCATTGTACATCCAGTAGCTGAGGCTGCCGTTTCAGCACTACGAACCACCATAGCCTTAACTTCTTGTAAGTAATTAATATCGAGTGAACGCACATAGAATTGTACGCGAGTGTATTCTGGAATGATGTTAGCTGCTACCCCACCTTCAGCTATAATTCCGTGGACTCTAGCGTCTGGACGTAATTGTTGACGACTAGCATTCACTAAGTTGAACATATTAATAGCCGCATCTAAGGCATTAATTCCTTCCCAAGGTGCTCCTGCAGCATGAGCCGTCTTACCGAAGAATTCAAATTCTAAGGCTTCCATAGCTAGCGACACATTACTCATTAAGTTTTGATCATGTGGGTGCGTACATAAGGCAACATCGACATCATCGAACGTACCCCCATTAGCCATATCAACTTTGACGCCATCTGTTTCTTCAGCTGGTGTACCTAGTACGACGACACGCCCACCAATTTCATCGATGATTTTAGATAAGGCGATTCCTGCTCCAGTATCAACCGTTCCTAACATATTATGTCCACAACCATGACCAATCCCAGGTAGTGCATCATATTCTGATAAATAAGCCACAGTTGGACCTTCTTTATCTGATTCATAAATAGCCTTAAATGCTGTATCAAAGCCTAAGTATGGATATTCAACTTGGAATCCATGCTTAACTAATAAATCCACATGGGCTTGCGAAGACTTATATTCATTCAACCCTAATTCAGGATTCTCATAGATATAATCACTTAAATTTTGTAGTTCTTCTCGCATCCCTGATACAATTTCGTGTAATTGCTCTTTCATAATATATTCTTCCCCTTTCAATGATTAAAACGGTCCATAACCAACGACTTGTGCAAAGATAATGAAGGCAAGTCCGATAGCTAACCAAATCCCCATAAGTGGCATCGCAAATTTAACCCATTTTCTATATGGAATCTTAGCAATCGATAACTGTGCCATTAAGATACCTGACATTGGCATAATCGAATCTAAGAAACCATTTCCTAATTGGTAACTTAAAACGGCAGTTTGACGACTCACGTCTAAGGCATCTGCTAAAGGTACCATAATCGGCATCGTTACTGCAGCTTGCCCACTACCAGAACTAATAAAGAAGTTAATTATAATTTGGACGATATACATACCTGCCGCTGATAATACAGATGGCAAGTTAGAAATCGCGCCGGTTAAAGTATGAATGATAGTATCCAAAATCATCGCATCTTCCATAATAATGATTAAACTTTGAGCTAATCCTACAATTAAGGCCGCGTACATCATATCTTTAGCTCCTTCAATGAAGCCATCCGCAATCGCATCTGCTTTCATGCCGTAAATTAAACCACTTAATAGCCCCATACCTAAGAATACGGCTCCAATTTCTGTAATAAACCACCCCAGATTCATTACACCAAAGGCAATAATGAAAAAACCTACAACAAAAACAAAACTAATAATCTTTTGTTTATTAGAAAATTCAATCGATTCTGTTGAATTCAAATCTTGATAATCCGCGTGGTTTCTAGCTTCTAACTCTTCCTCATAAACAATACTTGCAGACAAATCTGCCTTCACTCTTCTGCCGTAAACCACTAAGTAAATGGATGTAACAATCCAAAGTATAAAGAATAAGACTAATCTTAATTCAATTCCAGAAAACAATGGTAAATCAGCAATCGATTGAGCCACTCCTACTGAGAAAGGATTCATAAAACCAGAAGTAAATCCAATGCCCGCTCCCAAACCAATCATCCCAACTCCGATTAATGAATCATAACCGATAGCTCGTGCTAAAGAGACTCCTAGTGCGATAAAGACAATGGTTTCCTCACTCAAACCAATGGTTGATCCGGCTAATCCCATCATTAATACAACGACTGGAATCACAATCGCTTCTTTACCTTTTAAGGAACTTACAATCCGACTCAAAGCCGCCTCAATCATTCCCGTTTGATTAATGATAAAGAATGATCCTCCAGTAACAAACAAGAAGTATGAGATATCCTGAGTTCGAGCAAACCCTCTAGGTAAACTCGTTAAAATATCAAAAATCCCTTGAGGATTACTCGCTACAAGTTTAAAAGAATCAGGATTAATAACCTCACGCTCTCCAACTATGACACGTTCGAACTGACCTGCTGGAACAATCCATGATAAAATCGCCGCAATTAAAATAAAACTAAATAATAAAACATAAGTGTGTGGCATTCGGACTTTTGCCAATGCACTAAATAGTTTTTTCAACCTTTCTCCTCCAATAAATTTATTCACTGCCATAATAAAAATGACTGCAAGCAAAAGCTCACAGCCATTCATGGACGTATTCTTTTGCCCTAATACAGCACGCTCACTCGAATAGGCTTTGGGCAAGCCAACTAAGCAGTGATAGGCTTATTCAACCTACCCCCAATATCAAAATGACATTTCGGCTAGCAACCCTTTCGTCTTTCGACTACTCTTTTTACTAGCGACCTCAATACTGTATTACAATTAATTCAATTAACTTGTGTAAGATTATCTTAAATATGGATAGTTGTCAAATAAATTTTTATACGTAAAGAAATCATTCTCATTACATATGATCGATGCTCTCATATTGGGATTAGTCTTGGGAGTTGAAGTTGACCTTATCGGGTCCAACTTAGTAAGTGTTTATGCAGACTTTGCTCAAGATGAATTGTCAGCTTGGTTCGGCCTTTAGGAACTTTGCTCTTGAGGTTTGTTCAGATGTTAGCTGTCCCGGTAGTATTCTTATCTATTATTGATGTGTTAACGAATGTGGCATCAGGGAATATTATGTCACTGACTGGCAAAAAATTTACTCTATTGTTTGAAACGACGGCTATCGCTGCGATTGTCGGAGTATTTAATGGTACAAGCTTTTAATTTACCCCCAACGTCATTTGCATGTGAGTTAACTGAAGCAAAAATTAAAAGTATGTCAGGCATTGCAACTGAAAGTTTGCCTCTGCTCTTCTTAGACCTGATTCCAAACAATATTCTTTCTGTAATGTCTAGTAAATCTAATATTGTTTCAATCGTTATTATTGCTTCATTCTTTACCGAATCCATTCGTTTCTTAAGAAATAAAAAAGTGTTAGTAGTTGGTGTTGTCATACTACTGACGTACTATGTGTAATGTGACAGTTTCAATGGTGAGTGCCGTCGCTGATGAGAACTGGGAAGTTCAGTTCAATGCCGACTTATTTAATGTAGCAAGCACAAATAATTTAAAGATATAAATTAATCACTCTTAAAGATATAGGCTCGAGACTATGTACTTGAGCCTTGTTAATATTTAAAGTTGTCTTTTAATGTGAATGTTGTCATTTTTTGTTAAAATAATACATATAGAAAATAGAATATGGAGAACTTCCAATGAGAGCATTCAATTACGATATTCCCACTAAAGTATACTTTGGTGAAGATAAGATTAAACATCTACCCAAACTCATTAAAAAATTTGGTAACAAAGTCTTATTAACTTATGGTGGAGGTAGTATTAAGCGTAATGGTATCTATGATAAAGTGGTGGAATTACTTGATGGTTGCGAGATTTATGAATTATCTGGGATTGACCCTAACCCACATATTGAATCTGTAAGAGAAGGTGTCGCAATCTGCAAAGAGCACGACATTGATGTCATCTTAGCAGTCGGTGGTGGTTCAGTCATTGACTGTTCTAAAGTAATTGCTGCTGGTGCCAAATATGATGGCGATGCCTGGGACCTTGTTATGGATGGTAGTCTCATTGAATATGCTCTGCCTCTAATTGATATCTTAACTTTATCAGCTACGGGAACTGAAATGAATACCAATGGAGTTATTACTAACTTTCATGTTAAAGAGAAGAAAGGCACTTCTTCTTATCATACTTACCCTTATGCATCAATCTTAGATCCAACATATACTTATACTGTTCCTGTTAACCAAACAGCTGCGGGTACAGCAGATATTATGTCTCATACTTTAGAGAACTACTTCCAAGAAGAAGATAATGCTTTTATTACCGATGGGCTAAGCGAAACTATCTTAAAAGCCTGTATCAAATACTTACCCATTGCTCTTCGTGAACCAGACAATTACGAAGCGCGTTCGAACTTGATGTGGGCTTCGACAATGGCGTTAAACGGTTTAACATCGATAGGGAAAGGTGGCGGTTGGACTTGTCATCCGATTGAACATTATTTATCCGCATATTATGACATTACTCATGCTGAAGGTCTGGCTATCTTAACCCCACGTTGGATGAAGTACATCCTAAATGAGCAAACTGTTGATCGCTTCGTTAAATATGCTACCAATGTTTGGAACATAGAAAAAACAGATAATAAGTTCGCCATGGCTGAAAAAGCGATTGCCAAGACTTACCAATTCTTCAAAGACAATGGTCTGCCAATGACTCTTCCAGAAGTTGGCATCGTTAGTGATGAGTACTTCCAAGAAATGGCTCAACGTCCGGTTGAAAGATTATCTAGAGCTTATGTTCCCCTTGATGCAAATGACATCGTTGAGATTCTTAACCGTTGTATGACGGAGGGTTACGAATAATTTTGCTTTTTAACTCAGGACTTTTATGTTCCTGAGTTTTTTGATGGACATTATTCGATATGAAAACGCTGTTTTGTTATACTTAATTAAAGTCATTATAGTGGAGGTGAAGGTGCATAATATCAGATTAACAATCTAAATTAAAGGAGAATATTAATGAAAAAATTTAGTAAAATTATACTTTCGTCAACATTATTATTAAGTGCATTAAGCCCCTTTCAAAATGCACTGGCTAATTCAGAAGAGACAGCTTCTGACATTGATGCACTTATTAATGAGATGACTTTAGAAGAGAAAGTAACCCAAACAATCATGCCTGACTTTAGAAATTGGATAGTAGATGGAGAAGAAGTTGGAGTCACTGAATTAAATGATGACATACGACAAATTTTAGCTGACTATTCATTTGGTGGTGTTATATTATTTGCAGAGAATGTCGTTGAAACCGAACAAACAGCTAAGCTCGTTCACCAATTCCAGTCTGCTATGGTAGAAAGTAATCATATTCCCTTATTAGTAGGTATTGACCAAGAAGGTGGTATTGTTAATCGGCTTGGATCTGGGACACAATTACCCGGTAATATGGCATTAGGTGCTACAGCCGACCCAGAAAATGCTAAAAAAGCAGGCCAAATTATCGGAAGTGAACTAGAAGCTTTAGGGATTAATGTGAACTTTGCTCCGTCTGTTGATGTGAATAACAATCCAAAGAATCCAGTTATAGGCTTAAGGTCTTTCTCATCTAATCCTGATTTAGTCAGTGAATTTGGATTAAGTTATATGAATGGTATTCGCCAATATAATGTAGCAACAGCAGCCAAACATTTCCCAGGTCATGGGGATACAGATGTTGATTCACACTACGGCCTCCCTATTGTGGATAAAAGCCTAGAAGAGCTTGGAGCTAATGAGCTCATCCCTTTTAAAGCTACCGTAGAAAATAATGTTGATATGTTAATGACAGCTCACATCCAATTCCCTCAACTTGAATCCGAAAGTAAAGTTTCACAAGAAGATGGCTCAGATATACTTCTACCCGCAACCCTTTCACCTGCCATATTGACAGACTTAATAAGAGACGATATGGGATACGAAGGTATTGTGATTACGGATGCTTTAAATATGGAAGCAATTGCTAATAACTTTGGTGAAGTAGAAGCAACAATTCTTTCTAAACAAGCAGGAGCTGATATTCTGTTGATGCCAGTTATCTTGAGATCTAATGATGACCTTCAGCTTCTAGATGAGGTGATTCAGGGGCTCGTTGAAACTGTTAATAATGGTGAAATCAGTGAGGAAAATATTAACCAGTCTGTACATCGCATCTTGACACTCAAAGAGAAGCTTGGTTTATTAGATGATGATTTCTTGAACTATTCCGAAGAAGAAGCGATGGAACGAGCTAGTACCATCGTTGGTAATGAGGAAAATCGTGCAGGAGAACGAGAAATTGCCAACCGTGCTATCACCTTAATCGAGAATGCTCAAACTGCCTTACCCATTCAACCAGCAGATGGGGAACATGCAATCTTTATTACCGCAGATGCTAACCAAGTTCCTGGTACTGAATTCAGTATTGAACGAATGAAGGCAGAGGGACATCTGTCAGATAACTTTACTTATGAAGTTCTAACCTATAGTGAGGACAGTGACTTTATAGAGTTTGCAGATGCAGTGAGTCAATCTGATTATGTCGTTGTCTACACTAGTATGGTTGATGAAGAGTCATTGGCTGCTGATAATTTCCGCACAGCAATTCCTCAAGAAATATTCACCTATGCTCATGAGCAAGGTATTACTACCGTACAAGTAAGTATTAATAAACCATACGATACTGTTCACTTTACAGACACCGATGCTAAATTATTATCCTTTGGGTATAATGGCATGGATCCAACCGAAGGTGGTAAGGAGCCTGAAAGTTCCTTTGGACCGAATATTCCAGCTGTTGTTGAGGTAATTTTCGGTCGAACGTCTTCTGGTGAAGCTCCAACTGGTGAATTACCCGTTGACTTACCCGTCGTAGAAGATGGCAAGCTAGTTCCAACTGAGATTGCTTACCCTGTGGGTTATCATTCTGAAGATTGGAACTAATAAAGATACATAAAATGAAACAAAAAATAACCGAGTGAATGTCTTCACTAGACAATTCACCCGGTTATTTCAATTGTTGTTGATTAGTTATCTGAAGACATCCTGACCTTCATGAGTAGCTTCTGTTTCAAGATGAGTTACTAATTCAAAGTCATCAGTATAAGTATGCATACGTTGGTCAATCGTGTCCCACCATGATTGAGCATCTGGAATTTGTTGGAAGTCAAAGTCAGCGTAAGGTACGACTTGATACATCTTCTCAGCTTCCACCCCTAAGTTAAAGATAGGCATGAATTTAGGATTAGTAACACGAACTTCACCACCTTCATCTCGCTTGAAAGTAACTTCAGTAATTCCCCCTTGCTTATTATCTAAGTCACGTTGACCCGATAAGAAGCTTGCTTGAGAGTATATTGCGAAAGTCTTACCGTCATTGTACCAATCTACAGGTTGTAGGACATGAGGATGCCCCCCTAAGATTAACTTAGCACCCGCATCACTCAGTGACTGGAATACATAGAACTGTTCATCATTTGGTAAAGTACCATATTCCTCGCCTAATTGTAAGCTAACAATAACCGCATCCACTTGTTGGTTTAATTCTTCAACTTCAGTAACCATCAGTGGAACATCAATAAGATTGATTAAATATTCTTCGCCAGCTGGCACCGGAATACCATTCGTTCCATAAGAATAATTTAGAAAACCTAACTTTATTCCGTTCTTTTCAATGATACGTGGAGTTTGATAGTCTTCCCAAGAATCATAAGATCCTACATACATCAACTCTTCTTCTTGAAGGTTTGCCAGAGAATAATGGGCCCCTTCACTCGACCAGTCTAAAGTATGGTTAGTTGCATTACTTACAATATCAATCCCTATCATTTTTAGAGCACTAATAATTTCTCTAGGAGCATTAAATTGCGGGTAACCAGACATTGGTAATTGCGGTGAAGCTGCAATCACTTCAAGATTCGCCATACTTACATCTGCGTATTCGATAAATGGTTGAATATAAGCCAACATTGGCATAAAGTCATAGTCGTTAGTAGGACTAAAGAGTTCTTCATCAAAACCTACTTCAATCAAAGAACTTACAGTATCTTGATAGATAGGTGAACTCGTATCTGCTAAATGACTCACCCGATCATGAATTAAAACGTCCCCTACCGACCGAAAAGTTAATTCGCCTTCATGATTTTCAAGTGGCTCTAAGGAATCTTTTGGAGTCAAACCAACATATAAATACTCCATATTAATAGCTGGCTCTGCTTTTTCATTCGTCTGTTCTTCATTTTCAGAAATATCACTCTCAGTACTATCTGTTTGTTGAGTGTTAGATTCTGCGATCTGACTACTGCCACCCACTGAAGAGAGTGTATTATAAATAAAAAATCCCCCTACTAAAACCACCAATAAACTTAAAAAGATAAATATTTCATTTTTACGATTATCTGACATCAATTTGCTCCTTATTCATTTGTAGTTTCATTTAAGTTTTTTCCTTCTATTCGGTTTACCATTAAAGAATCATTGAGTTCTACTAATACTTGTGGCCCAAGCGGATCTTGCCATATAACTTTCTTAGTTTGACTTTGTACATCATAGATAAATGTCCAATTTTTTCCAATTTGTCCTATGAGATCAACGAATAATAAATCTTCACCTTGATTTAATTCAGTCATCTCTGATTCAGTAATAATAACTTTAGCTTTACCATAATTTGCATATCCTATACGAATTTGTATTAACTCTTTGCTTTCCCAAGCATAAGTTAGTCCTACAGTACCGTCAATATATGTCAATTCTTGATTAGTAAATGACCAATCATAGTCTTCGAAGTTCGTATCAACTTTATTAAAATCCAATTCTAAAGCAGATGAATTATTTAAAAGCTCCTTAACAATTTCTAAATCACTGTCAGAATCAGATGTTGTTACCGATTCAAATGTAGGATAAAAATATCCATAAAAATACTGTATTTTATCATTATTCGGATGTGCAAATAACGTGAAAGTATCCACACTGACCCACATATCATAAACAATACTATCTATAGAATAGGTATAATCCTCTCCAAATCGCTGAATTAATTCATCAATTCCAAACAATCCACCTGAATTTTCTCCTGATTCAATGGACGCTGCACTTAAGTCCATGAGTTCTTTGAGTTTAATATATGCAGACTCTTTACTTTCGCTACTGAATTCTCCTTCAAGTATTTGAGTAGCTAGGTCAGCAGGAATATTTTTTTCATCTTCAGCACTTGCAATTACATGTGAGCTAATCATTAATAGGCTGAGTAATGTAATTATCCGTTTCATAGTACACTCCTTTCTTCTACCTATGCTTGTTATCCTTATAAAGATTATAACAAAAAAATACCTTACAGGAGTAATCCTATAAGGTATCTTGTGTTAATATGTAAATTTATTTAATTAAATCCAGCTAATGGGTCAATATTCTCTGAGCCTGCACCTTGTAATTCTGATGGTTCCATGGCAGATTTTGGCACTCCAAAGAGATAAGTTATAACGAATCCACCAATATAAGCCGCTATTAAACCAAGCACATATTGTAACCATAAATTGTTAGAAATTAATGGGATTAATGCCACCCCACTTGGTCCAATTGCTGTAGCACCAACATTACCGAAGAATCCAATAACTGCTCCACCAATACCACCACCGATACAAGCCGTAATAAAGGTTCTACCTAAGGGTAATGTTACCGCATATATTAGTGGTTCCCCAATTCCTAAGATTCCTACAGGTAGTGCACCCTTAATAACGTTTGTTAATTGTTTGTTCTCACGAGCTTTCATCCATACCGCGAAAGCTGCTCCTACTTGACCCGCACCTGCCATAGCAAGAATTGGTAATAGATTGGTTTGTCCCATAGTATTTATCATCTCAATATGAATAGGTGTTAAGACTTGGTGTAAACCGAACATTACTAATGGTAAGAAGAATGCTCCTAGAATGAATCCGGCAAAGGCTCCACCAATATCTAATACCCAGTTAATGGATCCAACTAAGGATGTGGAAATGACCCCTGCCACTGGCATAATAATGAAGATGGTCAGTAATCCAACAACTAGTAAGGATACAGTTGGAGTAACAATAATATCCACTGAATCTGGAACAACTTTACGAACATTGCGTTCAACGATTGCTAAGATAGATACTGCAAAAATAACACCAATAATACCACCTTGTCCAGCAGATAATGGTTGGCCAGTAAAGATATTAATTAATGGATTATCTGGATTCATCCCAGACAGATAGATGACCCCTGCGATAACTCCACCTAAACCTTGCGTTGCTCCAAAGACTTTCGCTGAATTAATACCTACATAAATATTAAGATAAGCAAAAAGACCATTTTTAATAATATTCAGAATATCAACAGCATGCCCCCAAGTTTGAGCATCTATTTGTCCTGCAGTAATCATATTTTGGAAGATTGAAGCAATCCCTCCGATAATACCTGCCCCAACGAATGCTGGAATTAATGGAACGAAGATGCTAGCGATAGAACGGGTAATCCGTTTGAAGGCATTATCTTCACCTTTTTTATATTTTTGTTTATTTTCTAGAGTCATTTCATCTAATGATTTGCTATTTTCTGTCAACTCAGGGTCTAAGTTTTCATCAACCGTAGCACCTTTAACGCTTCCAGACATTGAAGCTAACTCTGTTGCAACTTTACTTGCAGTCCCTGGCCCTACTACAACTTGTAGGTTAGACCCATCTTGAACGACCCCCATGACACCATCAACAGTTTTCAATGAACTGACATCTACGATACTTGGATCTTTTAAATCAATTCGAACACGTGTCATACAATTGTATATATCTGTGGTATTATCTTTACCACCCATGTGATTATATATTTCTTTGGCTAATAAATGTTCTTTTGTTGTATTCATTTTTATCCTCCTGACTATTGAATGGCTTTTCTAACGAACCCATTAGATTCGGTCAATAATTCTTCAGCTTCTTGGCGACTTTTGTTTGTTAATACCATCATTATAGCAACTTTCACATTTTTATTTGCATCAACAAATGCTTGGCTAGCAGTTTCATAATCACATTCACTCGCTTGCATGATAATTCGTTTCGACCGTTCTTCTAGCTTTAAGTTAGTTGGCTGAACATCTACCATCAAGTTTTGATATACTTTACCTATTTGAACCATCGATACTGTTGATAACATATTAAGAACGAGTTTTTGGGCCGTTCCAGCTTTTAGACGAGTTGAACCCGTTAACACTTCCGGACCTGCATCTATTTCGATAGCTACTTGACTATACTGACTGATTTCTGAATATTTATTACATGATATAGTGACGGTAGAAGCTCCTACTTTTTGTGCATACTTTAACCCACCAATGACATAAGGTGTTCTCCCGCTTGCTGCAATACCAACTACGGTATCTCGTTCATTTAGTTCAAGTATCTGTAGATCTTTTTCACCTAATTCGACAGAATCTTCGGCTCCTTCCACTGCTTGTAACATCGCTTCTTTGCCACCAGCAATTAATCCCACTACCATTTCTGGTGATGCACTAAATGTTGGGACACACTCTGCTGCATCTAATACACCCAAACGTCCACTAGTTCCAGCACCCATGTAGATTAATCGCCCACCTTGATTAAAAGAAGCTACAATTAATTCTACTGCTTTAGCAATCGTAGCTATCTCCCCTTTGATAGCTCGAGGAACTTTCACATCTTCTTGATTCATCAATGTTACTGCTTCTGTGATCGTAAGTTGGTCAAGGTTCATTGAGGATTCATTTCTAGTTTCTGTTGTTAATTTACCTAATTCCATTTATACACCTTCTCCCCATTTAATCTCAAATACTTGATTCGGTTTTATGTATTCTAATAAAGCTAAATCCTTTTCTTGAATTTGACCCACTTTGTTAACTTTTTCATCTTTTAGTAAGTTAACTTTTGTAATCTGAACTTCACCTTCATATCTTCCGTACAAATGATTATCAACTGTTATGGAGCCTGTCTCTCGAACAGTTTGATTCAACGTTTTAATTTCGACTGACTTTCGTAACCTTCCCTCTTGACTCCTTACAACATCTCTAGCAACATCTTGTCTTTGAGTATGTTTTCCACCTACATGATTCAACTGTCCCTGATCTTGAATCAACTTTTCTGCTTCGAAATAAATAATATTTTCTTGGATGAAATTATTCCATTGCAATTGTGCATAAGGGGTAATCATTGGATCTCCAATATATACTTTATCAACTGAACAATCTCCTATTAATTCCAAAGCAGCAGCCAATGAATGATGATAACGATGTTTCTCTAGGGTTGGTAACCCTTTATGTATTGGACCTCTTAACATACTATCGCCTGCAACAAATGCCATGACTTTCATCCCTAAACTTTGTAACCATACATTCAATTGAATCATATAACGTTTATCTAAGCCCGTTTCAGGTCTAGGATAGTAATTGTGCCACGCTTCTATACGACTAAAATCAATCGACAAGCCCTTCAATGCTTCTATATCTTTCCTTGTTAATGTACTAGCATTCAGGACAACATTCATTTGTTGACTAATCTTGAATATTTCTTCATGACTCACACCATAATCTACTCTTAAAGCAGTAACGCCCATATCAACTAATAATGATAAATCATTGTAATGAATGCCAATTCGTTCAAGCGAATTTCCTGAAACATCAATCGTCAAATCCAACTTCTGTTCCTTAGCCATTTTCCCAAGTTGCTCAAGTCGATGAAGATGATGTTTTGGTTCATCTTCAGGAATATGAATGGATGTAAAAATACCCTTAAAACCTAATTGACTCATCTTCTTAATATAAGTTCTCTCAGTTTCAGTCAATTCTTCGTTAAGATATACAGAAAATCCAAACACAATACCCCCCTTTATGTAACCGCTTTATTTTATTATATCTTATATGAAATTTGGTTTCAATAGATATTTGTAAACATTTTATTTTTTAAAATTATATTTCAATTATGGTTTTCTTAGTCAGTCATTTGTATTTATGCTATGATATGGTGGTTAAAAACTGTAGAGGAGAATATAATGGAACATATTGCTATAATAGGAATGGGGATTAGCGGTTCAGCAGTTTTAACTGCATATAATAAACATAGCCAAAATAACAAGAATAGCTCATTTCATATTGATTGCTACGATAGCGAAGACAGTTTTGGCCGTGGCTTGCCTTTCAGAAAAGATTCTGACCTTGTCTTACTGAATACACGCTCACAAGATTTAGGATATGATTTTGAAGATTTAGGTGACTTTGATGATTGGCTAACAAGTAATGTATACCATGATGAGGCTACCCCCGAGTTTAGTACACGTCCCCTTTTTGGACAATACCTACGTGAGAGTATGCTTAAACTAGCAAAATCAATGCAAGCGAATATTATCTATAGTCAGATAACATCCATTAACTGGAATAGTGAAACGAATACTTGGATAATTACTGATGCTACAGGTCAATCGAAGGAGTATGACCGAGTTCATCTGTGTTGTGGTAGCTTGCCCACACATGACCCTTATCAGTTATCTGAGTTTACAAACTATATTGCTAATCCATATCCACTTGATCAACTACCCTCTGGAATTGGTAAATCACAATCTGCTATTGTTATTGGTACAAATCTTACAGCCATTGATGTAATCAAATACCTTAGCCAGGCAATTAATATGGATACAATTTATGCTTTCTCAAGACAAAATAATTTTCCAGTTGTTGGATTGAAACGACCGGCTAACCTAGAATTATCAAAACTAACTTTACCTAATATAGAGTCATTGATTGCAAAAAATTATAAGCAATTAAGCTTTGAAATCCTTGATGAGTTGATTGAATATGAATTTAATACTCACAACATTAGTCTAGAAATAGTTAATTCAATTGTCCAGCAATCAGGAACACAAGGCTTACGCCAGTCTTTCGTAGAAAGTGACTTGATGTCTAAAATGGAACAGATTGGAACGGTTACGACACGAATTCTTATCCACTTATGGCAATACATGCCAGAAGCTGATCGTGCACGGTTCGAAGAAAAGTATCATGATGCTTTCACACTAACAAAAGGAAAAATACCTCTTCTTTCTGCTGAAGCAATTATTGACGCTGAAGATAATGGTCAACTACATATTGTGGATGATGTTTCAGATATTATTTATGATGAGGTGAATCAACAATTCATCATGGTAGATAAAAATAAAAATGAAATAGTTCGTGCTGACTGGGTTGTAAATGCCACAGGGTTAAAAGATAACTTAGAACTTGAAACTGTTAACCACCCTCTTCTAGAAGATTTATTAAACAAGAGATATATCGCAACAGACACAGCAGGTGGAATATCAATTAATGCTGATTATCTGACAGTTATCTCACCTAGTTGGGGTGAATTCTCAAACTTACACGCACATGGTTCTTTGATAAGTGGAGCTGTTTACTTAACTAATTCGACATATACAATTCAATACCTAGCTGATATGTTAATTGAAAAGCTATTTACCTAAGATACATTGAAAATACCTAATCTTTTATATAGTGACCCTAAAAAAAATGGACTAAATGTTATGAAGAGTTACCTTTAAGTAGGTAGCTCTTTATTTGTATTTAATAAATTGGTTAATTCAGTGACATAATTAGGCACTTAAAGAATATTGGTGCGCTTTGTACTCTAAAGGGCTCATCCATCCCAATTTTTCTTTAATGCGATCCTCGTTATAATAACGAATATAATTATGAATCGCTTCCTCTAGTTCTTCTTAGCTATGAACTATTTATAAATTTCCTGGACTTCACTTATATAACTATGACCAATTAATTCATTTAGTGTTCGTCGTTAATCAAAGCGAGGGACACTTTCAATCGTTACTGTCCGTCGTACTCTATCACGAGGGACACTTCATACAAAAAATATTGTTTTATTGAAATCAAAACTAGTATTAGTTCAATATAATTATGAAATAATCCGATTTATTAGACAATAATCGCTTAAACACTGATATATGTCCGTCGTTAATCAAAGCGAGGGACACTTATCAACCATTACTGTCCGTCGTACTCTATCACGAGGGACACTTCATACAAAAACTATTGTTTTATTGAAATCAAAACTAGTATTAGTTCAATATAATTATGAAATAAGCCGATTTATTAGACAATAATCGCTTAAAAACTGATATATGTTCGTCGTCAATCAAAGCGAGGGACACTTTCAATCGTTACTGTCCGTCGTACTCTATCACGAGGGACACTTCATACAAAAACTATTGTTTTATTGAAATCAAAACTAGTATTAGTTCAATATAATTATGAAATAAGCCGATTTATTAGACAATAATCGCTTAAACACTGATATATGTTCGTCGTCAATCAAAGCGAGGGACACTTATCAACCATTACTGTCCGTCGTACACACGACCCAAATTAAACTGACTAGAAATCTACTATTTAAAGAATATAATCTCATACCAAAAAATCCGTTCTATATAAAGTAATGGATAATTTCCTTTACTCTTACAAATCGGATTTAAAGTTTGCATATATTTATTTAAAATAACTATTAACAATTCTATCGATAGCTTCTTCAGTAGCTTCATTATTACCAAATGCTGTCAGTCTCATGAAGCCTTCACCGTTCCTGCCATAACCAGATCCTGGTGTTACTACCAATTGTTGTTCATTGAGTAATTCGTCAAAATATTCCCAAGAAGTTAGATTACGAGGTGTTTTTAGCCATACATAAGGGGCATTCACACCTCCATAAGATACGATTCCTGCTTGTTTAAATGCTTCTAACATCTTGGCAGCATTACGTTGATAATACTTAATATTATTCTGCAATTGTTTTTGAACATCATGACGATACGTAATTTGGGCAGCTTTTTGAATAATGTACGGTGCACCGTTAAACTTAATTGGTTGTCTTCTCGCCCACATCTCATTCAAGGAGTGTCCTTCAAAGACAAGCTCTTTCGGAATAACTGTATACCCTAATCGTAGACCTGTAAACCCTGCAGTTTTTGAAAAACTCCGCAATTCAATGGCACATTGCTTTGCACCTACGCATTCATAAATTGAACGAGGAATATCTTCCTCTTGAATAAATGCATAATAAGCTCCATCGAAAATAATGACACTTTGGTATTCGTTGGCAAAATCTACCCAAGATTGTAATTGATTTTTGTTTAAGGCAACTCCTGTTGGATTATTTGGCGAACAAATGTAGATTACATCAGGTATTACACCATTTAAATCTTCCGGAAGCGGCTGGTAATTATTATCCTCGTTCATTGGAATATATATTAAATCAGACCAAGTTGATCCTTCAGAATTATAATCTCCCAATCTTCCCGCCATAACATTACTATCTATATAAGTTGGATAAGCTGGATCACCTATGGCAATTTTCGCTTCAATACTGAATAATTCTTGAATCGCCCCTGCATCCGTCTTGGAACCATCTGAGATAAAAATTTCATCTTCTTCCAATTCCACATCTAATGGTTGATAATCCGATTGGATAATTTGCTTTTTTAAAAATGAATAACCTGAACTAGGTCCATAACCTTTGAATGTTTCGCTATCCTTTTGTTCTTCACTAGCTTGAATTAACTCATCAATCACTGAATCAACCATCGGTAATGTGACGTCACCAATGGTTAACTTTATTAATTCTTTATCAGGGAATTGTTCTTGATAAGTGAATACTTTTTGATTAATATTGTTGAATAGATAATTTCCAGGGAGCCGATTAAAGTTCGGATTAATTTTCATAAATATATCCCTCGTCTCTCCTATTTGTCTTGGTCTTCCATCCATCTTTGTTGGTGACCTCTAGAAATTCTCATGATATTCTCGTACAAATCAGCTAACTCATCTTTTAACTTTTCATCTTCTAAGTAGCTTTGGACTTTCTCGATAACTTGTTTTTCGCGTCCACTGTCTAATATTTCAATACCATTAGCTAGTTTAATCTCAGCAACTTCTTCAACTGTTCGAGTACGTTCCTCGAATAGGGCAACAATCTCGCGATCAATTCGATCAATCGTTTCTCTTTGTTTTTCTAACATATAAATCTCCTTTATTTTTTATACTAAGAACCAGTTACCTAAAGTATACCCAACTAAAACAACACTTAAGCTACTCCCTATTAATAAGAATCCTCCATATAAGAAAGTATCTTTAGCGGACGTCCATCCCGAACCAATTGATATAGCGACATAAGGCATAGACGGAGGCGTCATAAATGCTAATGAAGCCATAAATCCAATGAGTGATGACAATACAGCCATATTAATTGGGAAATTAGTTTGAGTATTTGCAATCGTAATCGCAATAGTAGTTACTACAGAAACAGTTACTAAGTTAGACGAAAAGTTTGTCTGTACACCCGCCCAAAAAACAAATATAAATACCATCAATAACGGAGTCAAACCTGACAATATTGGTGTTAAGAAAGATTCAATTAATGGGATGACGCCCATTTCAGGCATTGATAAAACACTTCCTAAAGTTAAGGTTGCTGCAACTATTAATAGACTAGGCCAAAAAACTCCCTTGGAGATAGCATCTTGGAGTTTAATTAATGGCTGACCATCAATTCTTAAAATGGCAAGAGCTGCAGCACCTACCATTGGCGGAAATGCGATCCCTGCATCTTTCAACCATCCTGCAAAGTCAGGTAATATAAAGCTTAATAATTCAGGAAGTAACCATAATAAAACAACTCCCCCAAAGATTGCGACGGTAGCCTTCTCTCTTCGATCTGGACTTGGTAGATCAGATAATGACTTAACCTCAGAAAGTGAAGCATTCGACAAATCCAATCGCCAAATCCACTTCAATGCAATTAATAATACTAAGAAAATAACTAATCCAGCTGGTACAGCAAAACTCATATACTGTCCATTAGTAATTGCTATGCCATAGGCAGTTTCGTAAAGTCCCATAGCTGTAATGGCAAACACGTGGTTAATTGGCGTCATAGCTGTCCCAATGGCGATAGAACTAAAGAGTGCGACTAACAACTTCGATGCTTGCTTATCACCTTTTTCTAGACCAAATTGTGCGACCACTTCCTCATAAATAGGAAAAGCAATCATAAACAGAATAGTTGGAGAAACAAATGTACCAATTAATAACATAATAGATAATAATGCCACTACAAATCGCCAAGGACTCACTTGAGCCCAAGAACTATTAATCGCCCAAGCAGACAATCTCTTTAAGAAATTCGTCTGTTCAAGTGCGTATGTTACAATAAAAGTAAAAAATAAAAACACAAAAGTTGTATTACCAAATGATTGCTGAAAAATTTGTACGTAACTCATCTCAGGCAAAAAACCTAAGGAAATTAAACATAAAATACTTGGCCAATCAATCGCAACAAATAACCATAATATTAAACTACTTGCAAAAATTGCCAAGACAGAAAAAGTAACAGTCTGTATCGAAAATAGCCCTATATTCATACTACTATTAAAAATTGCTAACGCTATAATAAGAAAGCTTGCTACCATTGCTAATATTTCCGATAACTTCAGTCCTTTATTAACATTTGACATCTTCTCACTCCTCTAATAAAAAAACTACTTAGTCCATTGAAACTAAGCAGTTCTTATTCATATTACCGCTTATATTACATTTAAGAGGATACTTGATGATTGAATTATATTTATAATTCATCACTTTCCTCTTAAAATTCAATGACTAGAATTTAGTATAACTTACTATATTCATGGATTCAACATTATATTTTAATAATATTTTAATCTTAATTCGGTAAATCTTCAGGTATATCAATAGAGCTTTCAAAGTTTTTATCATTTAATTGGTAATTAAACTGGGCTTTAACTGACTTCGGCGTCTCAGAATCAGAATCTGTTCCCGCCAAAGATGATTCGTCAATTTTATCTGTTTGTGTATCCACAATTAAATCAATAGATTCAATAAAGTAACTCGAATCTGTTGAGATAGTCATTGTATAAGTTAATCCTTCTGCTAATGCTTTTGCTTGAGTTTCAAACCCATCAAGCTTATCAATATTTGCTTTAAGGTCAACCCCTGTTCCCTCCGACACTTGGTCACTAGTAGATGATTGTAATCTTTCTAAAGCTTCAAAAAACTCTAACCATTCTTCTTCCGTTTCGAATGACCGAATAACAATACTATATCCATCATTAATTGTTTCTATGGTCGTTTTATCAGATATTAGGTTGTAGACATCAGATGGTAAGTAATAACTTCGAACGACTCCTTCTAGTATTGAGATAATCATTTGATATTGTTGAGCAATTTGTTGAATGTCATATCCAATTTCTTTGGCATCCATCGTCTGCCATTGACCATCATCTTCTACAGTGGAATCATCTTGTAATATATATATTTTTTGATCAATTAAATACGTCTGAAACATTAATGATTCCTGTTTTTTAGATCCATCATTTGCATCAGTATCCATAAGTAAGTTGAGGTCAAAGCCAAGTTCTAGCTCCGGTAAAACTTTAAGTTGCATAACTCCTTCAGCGGTGAACTCTACTGTACCTTCAGAATACTCCAAAAACATTGCACCATCATATTCCCCTTTAAAAGACCTCATATCTTTTAAACTATTAATAACACCTAATAATACTTGATCTGAATCAATTTCTTGTGCACAGATTGATGTCGGTAGAATCATTGTGAAAACTATTAACAATGAGATACTAAGCTTTAAGAATTTTTTCATTTTATCCACTCCAATCTAATGTTTTTTATATTATAAATTGGATATGAACAATTGTTCAAATTTTAACTACTAAAAAGCACACAAAAAACCTTTATGAAGATTATTTCATCATAAAGGTTCAATAAAGCTTTTACTTAACTCTATTCCTAATCAAATTCTTCAAATGGTGAAGCACCTGTTGCGAACTGACTATTGTATAAACTAGCGTACTTGCCATCTAATTCAATCAATTCATCATGAGTACCTTGTTCAACAATGTCACCGTGTTCCATGTATAGAATTAATTCTGAATTCTTAATAGTTGATAATCGGTGCGCAATAACAAAACTCGTACGACCTTCCATAACATGGTCCATCGCTTCTTGAATCTGAATCTCTGTTCGAGTATCTACCGAACTTGTTGCCTCATCAAGAATTAGTACAGGTCGGTCAGCTAATAAGGCACGAGCAATAGTAAGGAGTTGTTTTTGACCTTGTGAGACGTTTGAAGCCTCTTCATCAATCTCAAAGTCATAGCCACCTGGAAGGTTTTTAACAAAGTTGTCAACGTGAACTGCTTTAGCAGCTGCAATAACTTCTTCGTCTGTTGCATCTAAACGCCCATAACGAATATTCTCCATAATCGTTCCATTGAACAACCAAGTATCTTGAAGAACCATCGATATCGAACGTTGGTAAGAAGCTCGGCTGTATTTCTTCACATTAATGTGGTCTAATTCAATCGCACCAGTATCTACATCATAGAATCTCATAAGAAGCTTGACCATTGTGGATTTTCCAGCTCCTGTTGGCCCAACTAGGGCAACTTTTTGGCCTGATAGAACATCTGCGTTGAAGTCATGAATAATGATTTTCTCTGGATCATAACCAAATTTAACATGGTTAAAGCTCACATAACCTTCAACATCACTTACATCTAATGTCTCACCAGTATGCTGGTCTTCTTCCTCTTCATCTAATAACTCAAAGACACGTTCAGATGCCGCAACCATTGTTTGCATTGTTGTAACAATTTGTGCTAATTGCGTAATTGGTAGTGTAAATCGGTTAACGTATTGAGTGAATGATTGGATAACCCCAACTTGAATGGTTCCTAGTATTGCCAAGTAGGCTCCAATGATTACAACTGCACCATAACCAAAGTTCTGTAAGAAACGCATGAATGGAAACAACATCCCAGAGTAAAATTGAGATTTCCAAGCAGATTCCTCTAATTTTTTGTTGTGGTGAATGAATTCATTCAAAGTATTCTCTTCTTGATTAAATGCACGCACGATACTTTGCCCTGAAAATGTCTCTTCAATCTGCCCATTAATAATTCCTAAAGAGATTTGTTGTTGACGGAAGTATCGTTGAGATACCATAACTAACACACGAATTGTTACTAAACTAATAGGTACTACCAGAATTACAACCAACGCTAGAATCCAGTTGATTGTGAACATAATAATGGCAATGCCAATCATTGTCATGACTGAATTAAGTAATTGAGCAAAACTTTGTGATAATGAAGATCCGAGTGTATCGATATCATTCGTAATTCTTGAAAGAATTTCACCGTGAGTACGTGATTCAAAGTACTTCATTGGCATGTTATCGATTTTGTCCAACATTCTTCTTCTTAGATTATATGTAACATTTTCAGTTACACCAGTCATTACAAATCCTTGAATGAAACTGAATAATGAACTTACTAGGTACAACCCAAGAACTGTCAATAATATCTGACCAATTCGATTATAATCAATTGAACCTGTTCCTTGAACTTGTGCAATAACCCCTTCGAATAGAGTAGACGTTGCCTTCCCTAATTCACGAGGTCCAACAATGTTAAACAGTACCGAAAGTAAAGTGGTAGCAATAACAACAATTATGCTCCATCTGTAGCTCATTACTTCTTTAAAAATTCGTAATAAACTATCTTTGAAGTTTTTTGGTTTTTCAGCAGCTCCTTGTCCTTTTGGACCTATATTAGCTGGTGGATTCTGAGTGTTTTCCTTTGCCATTATTACACCTCCTCTTTCATCTTGTTAGCTTGAGCATCTAACTCAGCTTGTGATAATTGAGAAGTCGCAATTTCTCGATAAACTTGCGACGATTCCATTAATTCTAAGTGGTTTCCAATTCCAACGGCTTTTCCTTCATCAAGCACAATAATTTGTTCTGAATCAAGTATTGTACTAATACGTTGAGCTACAATGATGACTGTTGCATCAGATATTTGTTCGCTAAGAGCTTGTCGTAATGAAGCATCCGTTCTGTAGTCAAGTGCAGAGAAGCTATCATCAAAGATGAAAATCTGAGGTTGCTTAGCAATTGCACGTGCGATCGATAGACGTTGTTTCTGTCCACCTGACACGTTCCCACCGCCTTGGGAGATTTTTTCTTTATAGCCTCTGTCTTTTTCTAATATAAATTCTTCAGCGTGAGCAATTTCCGCTGCTTTATTTCTTACTTTTTCGGATAAGTTATCGACCCCATATCCAATGTTACTTTCGATAGTACCAGAGAATAAGAACGCTTTTTGTGGAACATAACCTATCATCTCTCTAAGTTGATGTTGGCTAAGTTCTCTTATATCGACACCATCCACTTTAATTGACCCTTCTGATACATCAGAATAGCGCATCAATAAGTTCAAGACAGTTGATTTACCACTACCTGTCCCACCGATAATTGCTGTAGTTTTACCAGGTTCAGCGACAAAAGTTAAATCTTCAATCACATTACCATCTGCTCCGTCATAATGGAAATCAACATGGTCAAATTCTACAAGTCCTTTAGGGTTTTCAATCACAGTTGGCTTTTCTTTATCCGTAATACTTAATGGTGTATTAATAATCTCTTCAATACGTCCGATCGACACAATCGCTCTAGGAATCATGATAGACATCATAGTTAACATAAAGAATGAGAAGATAACTTGCATAGTATAAGTAATAAATGCCATCATTTCACCTACTTGCATTAATCCATCACCAATACGTTGGCTTCCCACCCAAACAATTAACACCGAGATACCATTAGCAATTAATAATAAGACTGGGAACATGAGTGCAGAAATCCGACCAACATAAATATAACTATCACGTAAGTCAACGTTAGATTCATCAAAACGATTTGATTCATACTTTTGACGTCCAAATGCACGAATAACTTGTAATCCCGTTAAAATTTCACGAGCATTTAAGTTTACCTTATCAATTTGACCTTGAAGTCTTTTGAATCTTGGAATAACTAACGCCATGATTATACCCATTAAAGCTCCAACAAGTGTTAAAGCAAGAATTGTAATCCATGACATAGCTATCTCAGTTTGGAATACATAAATTAAAGCACCAAGTGATAACATTGGTGAGAACAAGACAATTCTCAGAATAACTGTAGTAACCATCTGTACTTGTTGAACATCGTTGGTCCCACGAGTAATCAGAGAAGCTGTAGAGAATTTACCCATCTCTTTGTTTGAGAATTTTAAGATTTTTGAGAAACTTTTCTCCCTTAAGTCGCTACCTACTTTAGCCCCGACAATGGCAGCAACATAAGCAGCCAATACTCCGGCAGCAAAAGCAACCAAAGCGATTAATAACATAATTCCACCATGAGAGAGAACATAACTAATTTGAATTGAATCAAGATCTTCATTAGCATCCTCAGCCATCGAGATTACTGACTGAACTGCTGAAGAATGAATCATAGCTGGACCTAAGGTGTTCATCTGCTCTTCGTAACTATCTCGAATAGCATTAAGGTCCATATAATTAGTGGCTACTCCACCATTCATATTTTCTACGATGAGCTGTTGTAACTCTTCTTCAGATAAATTCGAGATTGTTTGATGCATGGCTAATGGAATCTCAAATTGATCATTGAGCTGAGCCATTAATTCTTCATCCTCGCGAACTGAATCTTTAAGTGTATAAACACCATTCACTGATCGAGAATAATATTCATCAATGAGTTGCAATTCTTCATCAAATAACAATAGCTGGAATTTTTCCAGTGCATCGTTCGTCATCGAAAGAGGAACAGCGTCTTCAATCCCACTACTTTGAATCCCCACATCAACTAAATTCGAAGTGTAAGTTGGTAATAATAAAGTAGTATAAGCTTGAATAAAGTGTGCTAATAAAGCTACAAGCACCCATTTCCAATGAGGCTTTAAATGATTAATTATCTTTTTCATTAACTATTATGATTCCTCACTTTCTTTATATATTTTTTCCATAATATGAGTAATTTTCTCACCAGTCTCAATGTATTCTAAAATCTCTCGTTCACTGAATTCATTAAAGATGGCTTGAATGGTCGAGTCTATCTCTTGAAACGTTCGATTAAAGTTTTCTTCACCTTCATCTGTCACTTCAAGAAAAATATTTCGACGGTCTTCTGGATTATCAATTTGTTTAATCCAACCTTTTTGAACGAGTGACTTTACTGTTCTGGAAATTGCAGGTGATGATACATGAGTCAAATCTGCAATATCTCTAGATGTCAGTAGAGTCTGACTTTCTCTATAGTGCTTTAAAAGTAGAGAAATAAGAAAATGCTCACTTTTTTGCATAATCGATTGACTACACTTCATCGTTATACGATTGAATTGAGTCGTCATATTATACAAACGTTGCACCAAATGACGCTTATTCAAATTGCCCCCCTTTTTATTTAACATTGTTAATGATTAACTTTATTAATTATATTCAATATCAGTAATTAAAACAAGTCAATAATAATATAAAAAATTATTAAAACGTTTTATTTTCAAAGTGTTATGAATTACTGTTTAATAAGCTCTTTGCTTGATAAAAAATATAAGTTTAAATACTTTTCAACACAAAATGAGGCTGGGACAAAAGGTCCTGGATTCTAAAATAAAAGAGAACCTACATTTTCTGTCAAAGAATTTGTAAGTTCTCTTATTTTATTACCTTGTTTTTTGCATATTTCTTCAGATTGTTGGCCATCAAGACCAACCCAATGTCTGTTTTTACCTTCGATTTACCCCTTAGGTTAAATCGTGTGAATCCTAAATTAGCCTTTATCTGGCCAAAGACTGGCTCAACATCAATCTTTCGTTTGGCAAAGATTGTTGAACCTTCTTTAGATAAAAGCTTTTCTGCTTCTGTATTTTTCAAAATTTGATACTTCTCATTATAGTAAAGCGCCTTTTGCGGCGCATTCTCTGGATCTGTTGGTTTATAAACCGCTACTTGAGAAGTATAGCCACTCAATTTATTTCTCCGTTTGGATTGATGGCTGTAGTAATAGATCGTACCGTCTGGGTGCGTAAAGGTCTTTTCTTCTTCATTATAAACCCAATTTCCTAAGTTTTTATCTGATGTTTTGTGTTTCTTTTTTTGGTCTTTATCAAATCGGTTGTATTTAATAAGATGGTCAATATCATTATCGTCTAAGTAAGTTAAGTTTTCTTCACTACCGTACCCTGCATCAGCTACAATGCGTTTAGGTCGATGAGGAAAGGTTTCGATAAAAGGTTGTAGCGTCCGTGTATCCGTCGGATTCGGAAAAACATCATAATGAAGAACAAATTGATTTTCTGTACCAATCTGAATATTATACCCGGCTTTCAACTGACCATTCATCATAGGGTCGTCTTTCATTCGCATAAACGTCGCATCAGTATCTGTTTTTGAGTAACTGTTTCGACCATCGAACGTCTCAAACTGTTGATGATACTTTCGTTTTCGAGGCAGAAAATCCTGGCTCACTTTCCGATGATGTTTCTTGAGGCGACGACGAGCTTGTTTACGAGGATCTGGTCCTTTTACAGGATTCTCTTCAATATCTTGTGACAGTTTTTCAACTTCTTCTTCAATTAGTTCGGTAATCTCTTGAAGCATAGACTCTTCCAATTCCAACTCTTCATCGTATTGAATACCTGCATCAACCATCGGTTGAATTTCTTCAAAGTAATATTCACGAGCAGATGTTTTCAGACGTTCCGCAAATCTTTCCGTTGCTTTTCTCCAGACAAAAGTATACTTATTGGCATTGGCTTCAATCTTCGTCCCATCAATAAAGACATTCTCTAAAGTGATTAGTTTTTCCAATTTTAATTGAATTGTAAATTCGATAAATATATTCTCTAAAAGACGACTACAGTTGTCAGAAGAACGAAATCGATTAATCGTGCGATAGCTAATCACTTGTTGGGCAACAAGCCATTGCATCGGTAGATTTTCTTCCATCATTTCTTCAATCTTTCGACCACTAAAAATACCTTTACTGTAAGCATAAAGAAGAGACATGATGAGTGGTTTTGGGTGATAGGCAGGACGACCGTCCTGAGTCTCAAAAATTTTAAAGTAATGATCGTCCAATGAATCGACAAAGTTATAGATAGAAAAAACAATATGGTTGGGATCAATACAAGTAGATAATTCTAATGGAAGTGAAGTTTGATTCATGTTATAATGTACGTACATAAAAAGCACCCCTTTAATGTTTAGTGTCTATTTACTAATATTATATCAGGGTGCTTTTTGTATGCCTAATTATATATAGCAAAAACGACGAGAAAATTAGTTAATCTAATTTCTCGTCGTTTTTATTTAGTGGCTTTTGTCCCAGCCTCTTTGTAGATATATTCTTTTCTAATAAATTTTAAATTGCTTGACCCCATGCACCAATGATGACTTGAAGAATAGCTAATCACCCTTCATTATTAGGTCTAACTCAACTTTTTTGCTTCCATGAACTTCATTTATTTCCAAAGTTTCAACAGTAGCTTCTAGGTTATTAGATGTAACCCCACCACTAATGACAAAGTCAATGCGAGCATCTTCAATTGGTTGATCTAATAGTCCGCCATGTGTCAATATATGTTTGACGCCATTTCAATCAACTAATCAATCACTTTATATTGAAGCTGAGGTAAGATATCATAAAAGTTCATATGACAGGACTATAGTCGAAATCTCCTCTTGGAGAAATCATTACCATAACTTCTACTCCGTAATCTTGGCAATATTCAACCGTAGTTTGGTGACTCCAATTGAGGAAGTTCTTCCACTTTCTGAAAGATTATCGCATAGTTCATATGATTATCTCCTACTCGAACACCGCAGGGACGTTAGTAAATTCTCAGCACAAAATACTTTAATCAATGTCTCACCCTAACTTAAATAGATTATTGCTTTAGAACTGCTTCAATTTGTTTTAATTCGATTTGTTTAATTTTTTTAAGTTCATCTACTGGCGTTGAGTAATGACCAATTGCTTTTTCATAGTATGAACACGATAACCACTGATTATTTTTATATCCTACTTTGTTTAAAGTTCCCACTCGTTGAAAGCCAAATTTCTCATGCAATAACTCACTGGCTACATTCCCAACTGTGACAATACCATAAACTGTTTGAATTCCTTGAATTTTACATATGTCTATTATTGCTTGGTAGAGTCTTTTCCCAATACCTAGACCATTGGATTGTTTTGATGTGTATACACTTAATTCTGCTGCCCAATTATATCCTGCTCTCAATGCAAATCGATGTGCATAGGCATAACCTAACAATTCACCACCATCATCACATACAATACAGGCATAGTCTTCAGTAATATGGTTAATACGTTCTGAAAATTCTGACAAAGTTGGTAACACATATTCAAAAGTGATGTTGCTATCAATGTATTGTTGATAGATACGCCACATAGCTTCATAGTCTGTCGAACTTACTAATCTAAATTCCATCTCTTTACCTCTTCTAATCTTTTTCTAATCGAAATACTATAATATCTTTCATTATATTTCTGGTCTAGAAATATTATGCGTTTTGATTATAATTTTCTATTTCTTTCCGAGATAAAAGAACTTTATCGATGGTATTTTTGTAGTGTTTTGTTGCATAACTATGGAATAGAATATCGATGACATAGAATTGAACATGTAATGATGCTGTTGCAGCACTACGATACAATTGTTCATTTGCTTTAGAATGATTAATGGACACATCTGCAAATTCAGAAAGCAGGTTCTTACCAAAGTGAGTGATAGAAATTGATTTACATTGAACTCTCCGAGCTAATTTAGTTAATTTAACGACTTCACTTGTTTCTCCCGAGTTTGATATTGCAACAAATAAAGCTTTTTGATTATTACCAGTCATAGCTGCAATTAAAATATGAGGATCACTCTCTACGATACAATTTTTTCCAATTCGACTCCATTTTTGTGCAAAATTTTTAGCGACAAGATACGAAGATCCTATCCCATAAATATAGAGGATATCTGCTTGTTCTATTAAAATTACGGCATCCATAACGGCTGCTTCATTAATTAGTGAGGCTGTATCTAACAATGCTTGATGGGCATTGCCAAGTAATTTGTTTTTAATTTCTGTGAAACTTTCATTTTCTGTGATATCAGAATAACCCTTCTTATTAAGTGAAGAAAGTTCACTGGAAAGCATTAGCTTTAACTGCGTAAATCCATCAACATCCAACCGCCGACAAAATCGGATAACTGTTGGTGCACTTGAGCCTGACTTCTCTCCTAATTCCTTAGCAGACAGATAAATGGTTTCTTCTGGCCAATTAATAATAAAATCTGCAATTTTTTTCTCTGCTTTTGGTAGACTCTCTTTGATAGATTTAATTAATCCGATTATATTAGTTTCATTCATTTTGCTCACCACTTTTCTTTTTTACTAACTTAAGGAATGACTTGAACTCTTATATTAAACAATTTCAGCGTAAGCGTCTCTCAATAATAACTTTTATCTTATAAGAAGCAACCTTTTCGCGTATTTAATCTAGCTTTCTTATTAATATATTCAATGAATGCGATTTCATATTTATGTTAACATATCTTAGTTCGAATTGAAATAATATTTCTCATAATGTTAATTATATGAAACAATATTTTCACTAAAACTAAGAATAACTCATCGAGAAGGATACAAGTCTTTAATTGACTCGTCGACCTCTCACACCACCGTACGTACGGTTTCGTATACGGCGGGCAGTTTAATATCTTGCGTCACCTTTCTTAATGAGGCTAAGCTCCGTTGATGGAGTCGTTGTGTTGTCAAAATCATGAGGTTTTCATGGGGCATTGCTAGGTGCCAATACATTTTTCGTGAGTACGCAATACGATTCGCGGTATCAAGATCAAACCCTTAAGAAGTAAGCTTCTTGATAATCATCTTCGGTGTCTTCCATCGTTTAAAGATGAGCTATCTAAGCCTGTGATGTAACTAGGATTCAATCTCTCTAGTTATAAAATGTTTGATAAAACCAAGTCCAAAGTATTTTATACAACCGCGCGTGACGCGGTTGATTTATTGTATAATGTTTTCAAACGTTCTAGGTTGTTGACGACTCAATAGTTTCTTTAACGTACGTTTGACTGTCTACTTGGCTACTTAGGTAAGAATAAATCGATATGTTCCATTCACATGGAAAATCAGACTGCTCAAACACTTTAAACGGATTGGTGCTTCCACTTAACTTCTTTTTATATTGACTCTTAACTATAAAATATTTTTATAAACTTTCACACACTTTTTAGGACGCGTTCATCCGATCATTTACTCCGAAAAAAGATGACATAATCATCGGCATAATGAATAAAGCGATGGCCACGTCTAGCTAGTTTTTTATTCAATTCATGTAAATATGCATTACTCAATAAGGGAAACAATTCCCATCCTTGAGCTGTACCTGTGTTGATGTCTACGTATTCGCCAGACAGGTCTACGACACTAGCGAGTAAAATCTTACGAATAAGTGTTAAAATCATCTTGGCTTGAATAAATTGTTCTAGATAGTATATAAGTTTATCGTGATTTAACTTATCAAAACATTTTTTTAGTCACAATCGACCATGTTTTGTCCCCTACCCCATAGTATGTCACACACTATTTCAAAGCACTGTGCGTCCCTTTACCTGGACATTTCTTTTATTTCACCTAAAGTTTACTAAACACATCGACGTCCTCTTTCGGTCCCACCTATTCTTTCCATTGACTGCCAACCGCCACGGTATTTTCTGTCATCAGTGTGAGTGTTTTCCTTCGGCTTCCTTCAGATTCCACCTCGCGGTGGGCACCCTTGTCTCAACTAACTGTTTCTACTGTCAAGCCTGTATTGGACTTTGACCTCCAAGTTAACACCTATACTATATACTAGGATCACTAAAAAACATGCCTTCTAAGTGAAGACATGTTTAACACATTGCTATTAATCAGCACGTAAAACAATTGCTGCATCTTTTTGAGCGGCCATTCGTGCTGGGATATGTCCACCAAGAATAGTCAGAGCTGTACTAACTATAATTAGAATAACAGCATGAAGTGGATCTAATTGAGCAACATTTGTTAGATCAGTTAGGTTATATATAACACTATTGATTGGGAAAGTTGACAGATAAGCAACAACAACACCTATAATTCCAGAGAAAAGTCCAAGTATTAAAGTCTCAGCATCAAACACACGTGTAATATCTTTCTTACGTGCTCCTAATGCTTTTAGAACTCCAATTTCTTTTGTTCTTTCTAGAACAGATGTATACGTAATGATACTAATCATAATCATACTCGTAATGAGTGAGATTGCAGCAAAAGCAATTAATACATATGTAATAGCATCCATTAATCCACCTGTTAACTCAGTAACCGTCCCTGCTAAGTCTGAATAAATAATCTTATCTTCTTCCGCCTTAGTCTCGTTATATTCATCAAGGTAAGACAAGATTTCATCCTTACTTTCGAAATTATTAGGATAGATCATAATGGTATTAGGAATCTCACTCGCATCTAAGTACGCCATGAGTGTGTCCTTACCCTCACCTTCCAATGGCTCATTGGTCATAACGTTATTATCTGAGTCTTCTTGAGCTTGGACAATTTCAGAATTTTGATTGACTTCAATAACTTTTTGAGCTAATTCATCACTGTAAGCGATTCCTGTTGCTAGCAGATCCATAGGTGATTCTTCTTTAATACGAAGTATTCCAGATACAGTAATCACTTCATTATTATTATCATTATATACAGCCTCTAAATCTTGTTTAGGGACATAATTACCTGTTGGTAACTCTTGATAGTAGGCATCATTATAAACCAATTTAATCTCAGTTCCGACAATATCGTCGAAAGAAAGTTTGTCCCCTTCTGCAATATCAAAGCCTAGATTCTTTAAGGCATGAATATTAGTTTCATTATTACCATCGACAATTAAAACAACATCATTCTCGTTTTCTGGATAGCTTCCTGATAATAAATCATAATGGTCTTCTAAGAAAGTATTATCATCTCTATCTAAGCTATGAGGGAATGTCGACACACCCACCCCAGTCATTGAAGACATCATTGATAACATTTCACCCGTTGTTTGATTGTCTTGGTTTACATTCGAAAATTGAACCAATTCTGGTTCACCATCAATTTCACGCATCAGTGTTAATTTAGTTGAACGTGAATAATTAATTTGGCTACTTAAGTTCGGATCTATGTTCTCGATATAGTCAATATATTCGGCATCGATCTGATTAATGTGTTGTAATGCTTCACGAAAATCAGATTGTACAACAACTTTATCAGTATCTGGAAATGTTTCTTCGGACTCATCCATGTTTTGGAAATTTTCCGGTGAATTGTCTTGAGCAAGTTGTGAGATAGTTATCGGAAACTGGGCTAAAGTTTCTGCTTGAGTCTCATCTATCTGCTTCTGAAAACCATTAGATAAGGAAAGAACGATTGCAATACCTATAATTCCTATACTCGATGCAAAAGCAGTTAAAAAAGTCCGGCCTTTCTTTGTCCAAATATTTTTGAATGATAGCGAGAGTGCTGTCCAATAACTCATTTTTGTTCGTTTTAAATTTAATTGTCCGCTCTCATCATTACTTTGGTATGGATTAGAGTCATTCACGATACACCCATCACTAAATTCAATAATACGATCAGCGTATTGGTGTGCTAGCTCCGGGTTGTGTGTCACCATAACTACGAGCGTTTCTTCTGAAAGTTCTTTAATTAATTCCATAATTTGGACGCCTGTCTCAGAATCTAGAGCTCCGGTAGGTTCATCACATAATAATATATCAGGATTGTTAGCAAGAGCTCGTGCAATAGCAACCCTTTGCATTTGTCCTCCAGATAATTGATTAGGCTTTTTATCTAGATGGTCACCTAAGCCGACACGACGCAGCGCATCTTCAGCTTTCTTTCTTTTTTCTTCTTTTGAAACTCCACTTAAGGTCATTCCTAATTCAACATTATCGGTAATACCCAAATGACTAATTAAATTATAACTTTGAAATACAAATCCAATGGAATTATTTCGATAAGAATCCCACTCTTGGTCTTTAAATTCCTTCGTTGATTGGTTATTAATAATCATATCACCGCTATCATAACGGTCTAAGCCACCAACTACATTTAAAAAAGTTGTTTTACCCGAACCGCTTGGACCGAGTATAGCAACAAATTCTTTCTGGCGAAAAGATACTGAAACTCCATCCAAAGCTTTCGTAATAGTGTTCCCAACTCTATATTCTTTTTTCAAGTTAATTAGATCTAACATATACTCACACTTTCTTATAATTTATTACGACTAAACTATGAATATCGAATTTTTTTATTTATTAAGCTTAGTCACTCAATTTCCTATCTAAAGTTACCATTTGTTTATAAACTCCATATTAATTCCATCGGAATTGACATTAAAATTTGGAATGTTATACTTTAACCAATAAATTTAAGGGGTGTATACATGTTGATTATCTAAAAAAGTAGCTAATAGAAAAATCATTGTGATAATACAGTGATATTTTCTGCGGCCTTTTTTAGATAGTTAATGTGTAATTATAAAGTTTTAGGGTTATTTAACATTCCCTTTTATACTTTATCCTACCATTTCCTAAGAACGGCCGTGCTACAAACTTTATTGTAGTCGGCCTTTTTTTTGAAAGTGAGGATATATTTTATGTTACAAATTAACCATTTAACGATTAAACATTTATATAATTTAACTACTTTAATGGAGGATGTCAGTTTTGTTGTCAACCCTCAAGACAAATTAGCCATTATCGGTGAAGAAGGCAATGGTAAGTCCACCCTATTGCATTATATTCTTAATGACTCAACTATTCACAATTATCTAGATATTCAAGGAGAGAAGAAAAATCATTTCCAAAGCATTGGTTATCTACCTCAATTACTAGAGGATAGTCAATTAAATTTGACTGTTGAAGAGTTCTTTTTTGGTTCTTTAGATTACTCGGATATAGATTATAATCGCTTGTATCAAATTGGTAGCCAGTTAAATTTTGATATCGATCGTCTCTATAGTCAACAGTTAATGGATACTTTATCTGGTGGTGAACGGATCAAAGTTCAACTCATCAAACTATTAATTGAAGATCATGACTTACTGTTATTAGATGAACCTTCGAATGATTTAGATATTGAGACACTTCATTGGTTAGAACTTTTTATTCAACAGGCAACCGCAACTATCATCTTTATCTCGCATGATGTAAGGCTTCTTGAGCAGTCAGCCACAAGTATCTTACATTTAGAGCAAATCAAACATAAAGAGTTAGTGCGAACTACATTTGCTCAACTAAACTATACAGATTATATGAAACAAAGAGAGCTTCAGTTCAATAAACAGATGCAGACTGCCTTAAAACAACGCGAAGACCATGCGAATAAATTAGTGCGACACCATCGTATAGAACAAAGTGTAACTCATCTACTTCGAGCTACTCGTCTTGACACAGCTGGTAGACTCTTAGCCAAGAAAATGCACGCAGTTAAATCCACTGCTAAACGGCTGGACCGTGAGAGGGAGAAATTTGAAGAGATCCCCATTCAAGAAGATGCGATAAACATTGAATTTAATCAAACCACGCCCGTTGCTACTTCAAAGCCAATTATTAGTCTCTATAATGAAACTCTGGCAATCGAAGATAATTTATTAGCTGAAAACTTGTCATTAAATATTAACGCAAATGATAAAGTTGGTATCATCGGCCAAAATGGAGTAGGAAAAAGTAGTTTTCTGAAAAAGATTCTACCTATTCTAATGAAAAAGAATCATCTCAATGTAGGCTTTATGCCACAAAATTACGAAGATTCTTTACGCGAAGATGAAACTCCCATTCAATTTCTCACTCAAGCTGGTTCTACAGATGAGCAAACGCAAATTATGACTTACTTAGCTAGCATGAGGTTTCTAGCTGAAGAGATGTCTCAACCAATTAAAAATCTGTCTGGTGGACAACGAGCTAAGCTTTTATTATTGAAGTTTGACCTTCAAGGACAAAATGTTCTATTGTTAGATGAACCTACACGTAATTTCTCTCCAACTTCTCAAGGAGAGATTAAACAAGTATTCCGACGATTTCCTGGAACGCTGATTGCTGTCTCTCACGACCGTCAATTTCTAAAAGAAGTCTGTAATCGTATTGTTGAATTAACACCTACAGGCTTTATTGAATTGAACCTTAATGACTATGAGAATTGAGTTTAAATTTCCGTTGTACTGGGTCGCCTGGATAGTTAGCACTTTTATGGCCGTCTCTAATTAACACCACGGACAGTTTAGCCTGTATATGTCCGCCGCTACTAATCGGCATGGACAATTTCTTATCTCTGCATTTAAAAAGAGGCTGGGACAAAAGCCACTAAATAAAAACGACGAGAAATTAGATTAACTAATTTTCTCGTCGTTTTTGCTATATATAATTAGGCATACAAAAAGCACCCTGATATAATATTAGTAAATAGACACTAAACATTAAAGGGGTGCTTTTTATGTACGTACATTATAACATGAATCAAACTTCACTTCCATTAGAATTATCTACTTGTATTGATCCCAACCATATTGTTTTTTCTATCTATAACTTTGTCGATTCATTGGACGATCATTACTTTAAAATTTTTGAGACTCAGGACGGTCGTCCTGCCTATCACCCAAAACCACTCATCATGTCTCTTCTTTATGCTTACAGTAAAGGTATTTTTAGTGGTCGAAAGATTGAAGAAATGATGGAAGAAAATCTACCGATGCAATGGCTTGTTGCCCAACAAGTGATTAGCTATCGCACGATTAATCGATTTCGTTCTTCTGACAACTGTAGTCGTCTTTTAGAGAATATATTTATCGAATTTACAATTCAATTAAAATTGGAAAAACTAATCACTTTAGAGAATGTCTTTATTGATGGGACGAAGATTGAAGCCAATGCCAATAAGTATACTTTTGTCTGGAGAAAAGCAACGGAAAGATTTGCGGAACGTCTGAAAACATCTGCTCGTGAATATTACTTTGAAGAAATTCAACCGATGGTTGATGCAGGTATTCAATACGATGAAGAGTTGGAATTGGAAGAGTCTATGCTTCAAGAGATTACCGAACTAATTGAAGAAGAAGTTGAAAAACTGTCACAAGATATTGAAGAGAATCCTGTAAAAGGACCAGATCCTCGTAAACAAGCTCGTCGTCGCCTCAAGAAACATCATCGGAAAGTGAGCCAGGATTTTCTGCCTCGAAAACGAAAGTATCATCAACAGTTTGAGACGTTCGATGGTCGAAACAGTTACTCAAAAACAGATACTGATGCGACGTTTATGCGAATGAAAGACGACCCTATGATGAATGGTCAGTTGAAAGCCGGGTATAATATTCAGATTGGTACAGAAAATCAATTTGTTCTTCATTATGATGTTTTTCCGAATCCGACGGATACACGGACGCTACAACCTTTTATCGAAACCTTTCCTCATCGACCTAAACGCATTGTAGCTGATGCAGGGTACGGTAGTGAAGAAAACTTAACTTACTTAGACGATAATGATATTGACCATCTTATTAAATACAACCGATTTGATAAAGACCAAAAAAAGAAACACAAAACATCAGATAAAAACTTAGGAAATTGGGTTTATAATGAAGAAGAAAAGACCTTTACGCACCCAGACGGTACGATCTATTACTACAGCCATCAATCCAAACGGAGAAATAAATTGAGTGGCTATACTTCTCAAGTAGCGGTTTATAAACCAACAGATCCAGAGAATGCGCCGCAAAAGGCGCTTTACTATAATGAGAAGTATCAAATTTTGAAAAATACAGAAGCAGAAAAGCTTTTATCTAAAGAAGGTTCAACAATCTTTGCCAAACGAAAGATTGATGTTGAGCCAGTCTTTGGCCAGATAAAGGCTAATTTAGGATTCACACGATTTAACCTAAGGGGTAAATCGAAGGTAAAAACAGACATTGGGTTGGTCTTGATGGCCAACAATCTGAAGAAATATGCAAAAAACAAGGTAATAAAATAAGAGAACTTACAAATTCTTTGACAGAAAATGTAGGTTCTCTTTTATTTTAGAATCCAGGACCTTTTGTCCCAGCCTCTCTTCATTTTGATTAAATTTTAGTTTTTATCATATTTCTTAACTACCATCGAGATCCCCATACCTCCACCAATACAAAGTGAAGCAAGTCCGTAAGTATAATCTTCTCTTAATAACTCATGAATTAAGCTTGCTGTAATGCGAGTTCCCGATGCTCCAATTGGATGACCCAGTGCAATTGCTCCACCATTAGGATTTATTTTAGACATTAATGATTCTTTAGACATTTTGTATTCCTTACTTAAATCTTCAAATACAGCTAATGATTGAGACGCAAAAGCCTCGTTAAGTTCAATTACATCCATATCTTCTAAAGACAAATCAACTTTATCTAATGATTTTTTTATAGCAGTCACAGGTCCGATACCCATAATAGTTGGATCAACTCCCACTTGGCCAAATGCCAAAATCTCAGCCAGTGGTTCAAGTTGGTGTTCTTTGACAAATTTTTCAGAAACTATAAAAGCAAAAGCTGCTCCATCGTTAATACCTGAGGCATTTCCCGCAGTGACAGTTCCATCTTTTTCAAAGGCAGTACGTAACTGACTAAGTTTTTCCATAGTAGTTGTATCATTGATATACTCATCTTCTTCAAATTCTACCTCTGCTCTACCGACTTGGACTGTAATTGGAATTATTTCTTCTTTAAATTTTCCATTGTCTCTTGCTTTACGTGCCTTTTCCTGTGAGTTCATTGCAAATTCATCTTGATTTTGGCGAGAAATTTTGTATTGCTTGGCTAAGTTCTCAGCAGTTATTCCCATGTGCAATCCATCAAAGGCATCCGTCAAACCATCTGAAAGCATTGTATCCACAAATTCAAATGAACCCATTTTTTTCCCTTTGCGAAGGTTAGCTGAACTGACAAATTTGGCTTGGCTCATTGATTCAACTCCCCCAGCAATAATACAATCTGCTTCACCTGCTTTAATATGTGTGTAAGCTTCATAGATTGCCTTCAAACCACTCCCACAAACCATATTAACCCCATATGCTGATACTTGGTTTGAAACGCCTGAGTTTATTGATATTTGTCGTGCCACATTCTGTCCATGTCCTGCACTCAAAACATTCCCAATAATGACCTCTTCAACCTTATCCCTTACAACCGGATGTTTATCTAACATCTTTTCTATTAATTTAGTCCCTATTTCTACAGGGGTTGTATCAGACAAAGTCCCTAGGAAACTCCCTATAGCTGTTCGATTAACTGCTAAAATATAAACATTTTGATCCATTCTTATCTCAATTCCTCCTCATACCCACTTGAAATATTCGAGTGAATGTATAACTTCATTTTTATATAGTAAATCTTAAATCATATAGAATATGTGTCACTATAAACTAATCAATTATCATATCAACTACGGAATTACTCATTTAAATTAAAAAGTATATAACTATAAACTTAATACTTTAGGGGAAATAATTATTTTACGCTTAAATATATCAATGCAACTATAAAGTTAATTCAGCCCTATGTCCTACAAGACTTAATATACCCTTAAAATAAACCCGTCCATATTATAATAAATCCTTGGTCAGACTAATACAAGCATGATTAATAGATTATACACTATCTTTACGGAACAAAACCCGGTACGAAATCAACAAAAAAAGACCCTGACTAAGTCAGAGTCCTTAAAAATGCAGTTAATTAAACTTCTTGAGCTACTGGGTAAACAGATTCTAAAGCTAATTTTTATCAAGGTCGTCCAGAGTCAGATAACCTTGATATAAAAGCGTTCTGATTTTACCCACATCATCTCAAGTCGGATAAAATCATAATTTTTTGCCCCTTTTTTGCCCCTAAAAATACATCCACATATAATAGGGCTAGACCACTACTTACGAGGTGGTCTTTTCTCTGTCATCGAATTTATAGAATTCCCACTCATCATCTGAATTAATTTTAAAGTAAAAGTAATGATCTAAATTATCCTTTGATTTGCTTGCAGGTAACCTAAAATAATCCATACCACTTGAATGCATAGACTTTTCGATATCAGGGGCTAAAGTGAAAAAAGGCATCACCCCATCGTAAAATGCTGTCACCGCCTTTTCTAGCTCAAGAAAACTACTACTTGATAAGCGTCTGATATTTTCTTTCATATATATTCACCTCGATAATATTTTAGCTACCAAAAGTGACTAAATCAATTGTGCGGTGTGTATACCATACAGGCAAAAGTTACAAACTTAAAATATATACAAATTATTTTGTATATACTGTTGACTTTATACAAAGTTTTTTGTATAATGTATATAACAGGTAGGGAAAGACAAAAAGAATAAAAAAGGGAAATTAAAAATGGCAAACTTAGTATTTGAAACAAAAGAATTATACACAGCAGACGGTTGGAAACACTATAAGAGAGATGTTTTACTTAACGGCGAGGTTATTGGTGACATTAGCTACATGACTTGTTTAGCTGAAGAAGAAGACTTGTGTTACATCGAGGACTTTGGAATTAATCCAGAGTATCAAAATAAAGGATATGGCACCCAAGTATTAAAGGAGATGTCGAGTGAGTTTTGGACAGCTTACCTAGCGCCAACAAATGAGAATAACCAAAGATTATACGAAAGACTAGGTGAGGAAGTGCGAGACGATAAGTATGACGGAGTAGACCAAGGATATGGCGTATACATCCTAGATTAAAAACTACAAAATAATTTGCATAAATCCTTGACAAACTACAAAGTTCTTTGTATAATATAATTAGAAGTTAAGCATGATCAAAGACAAAAGGAGCTAGATAAAATGAAATATATGGAAACAATACAGCAATTACTTAACTCAAATCGGACTAGCTACTCAATCGCAAAAGACACCGGTTTAAGCCCTCAATACGTTGATAACTATCGGAGCGGTAAAAGCAAATTGGAAAACATGGCACTTGGTAAAGCGGAAATTTTAGTAGAATATAAATCAAAATTGGAGGAAATTGAAATGATTAAAAATATGACGATTGAAGAATTCTACATGTTAGACGAGGTTAGTGTTGAGTCAGACGGATTCTACTATGTAGATGACGAAAATGACATCAACGAAATGGTACCTACTCCTGAAGAAGCTTTTTTGCCGGAAGACGAGTGGGATGGTGAAGATTACAGTGATCACTTGCACCCTGCTTATCTTCCAGCATGGGAGGAGTTAAAAGATAAGGTAGCAGAAGCTTATGAACAAAATTAAGCAAGGCGATAAATTTGGCGAATGGACAGTATTAAAAAAATCAGATAAATCTAGTCACCACACTTGTGAATGCTCGTGTGGTGTAGTTAAAGACGTTGCTAACACTGACCTTTTAAATGGGGTTAGTAGGTCTTGTGGTCATGCTAAAGTAACCCACAATATCCAATCACACTACAAACGTACAGACAAGAAAATTCTTGGCAATACCTTCGGACACTGGACGCCCTTAGAGCGTGTGAATAAAAGCGGCCAATCTAAATACCTATGTAAGTGTTCGTGCGGGGTTCAAAGAGTTGTTACGGCAAGCTCATTGTTAAATGGCACTAGCCGATCATGTGGGCATGTTAAAAAAGAATATGATACACCCGAAAATGCAAAGTTAATGAATGAAGTTATCAAAGAGAATTTAGTAGAGAATACAAATCTTTTGATTCTAAATCAAAAAGTTGCAAAAAATTCTACTACCGGTGTTAAAGGTGTACACCCTACCAAGAATGGTAAGTACCGTGCATACATAAGTTTTAAAGGCAAGAGGACTTATCTAGGTACACATGACACTTTAGAAGAAGCTGCGAAAGCAAGAAAAGATGCAGAAGAAGAATTATATAAGCCTTTCTTAGAGTCATATGAAAATAAAGATGAATAAAAATTGAGGTAATCCATAGCGATTAAATTTGATGGTGATAAGATTATTTTAGATAAAAGCAATCAAAATCCCTTTGAAATTGATGTTCAGGAACTTTTTGAAAATTTAGAAAACATCGGTGACTATCGAGGGATAGAGTCTATTAGAGAAGAATTAAATAATTACATAAAAAATAACCCCACTACGTAATGAAGTGGGGTTTGATTAATATAATGTTTCAAGAAACTTAACAGAAAGGTCGTTCAATTCTCGATATAAAACTGGTAATGTTTGCTTTAAATCACAGATTTGTCCATTTCTATCAACATCATTGGAGTTCGCAGTACCTTGCTTGTGAATCCTGATATAGGATGGATCTTTTTTTAAATTTAATAGAGTGCAATCATTTCCAGTTATTTTTTTATCAAATTCTCTTGAAATGTTATCAGAATTGCTTACTGATGAAACTGGCAAAACAACAAAGTCACATGGAAAATTATTCTTTTCAATCCCAATAATCAACATTGGGCGTGCTTTAAATTTTCTTTTTTTAGTGGATGAATCAAAATATGGAAACCTAACCTTATATATTTTTCCAATATAATCTTCAGGAAGAAGAGACACTAATAAACCCCTCCTCAACATCTTCAAATTCATCTAAATACATATCGAACTCATGGTCATATAATCTAATTAAATTTGCATCATCTTTAATGTCTTCGACTTTAATTTCATTATTTCCAGGTTCGGATTCAGATAAACCATTTCTTGATTTTATCCATGCTGATTCATCGTGAGACATATTTCGTAAAGTCCATGGTGCGAATTTTCCGTAATGATAAATGGTATTATCAATAATATATTTTTGCGTTTCAGTTAATTCATCAGAAAAATCATCATTTGGATTATAATACTCAAAAAAGAATCTTAAAGATGGTAATACAGGACCATGTTTCCAACCTTCAAAAGATTCATCGATCAAAACATCTCCAGTTAAAGCTAGTGATGTTTTTTGAGAGAAATACATTAATTTTTGCAAAGTTATTTCATCATTATTAAAAGATGATTCTGTAATTTTTTCATATGAATTTATCAGGTAGTTAGCAATTTCATTCACAGTCGCCATAATCTTTCCTCCTTTAACTTTTTTTATAGTATCTTACATTCCAACAAGTATAAAATACCAATCATTTATTAAAAATGCAAGAGCAACGTGCGGAATTTTAACACAATTTGATTTAACACGCAAGTGTTTAACGAACAAAAACAACCCCACTACCGATTAAGGTAGTGGGGTTTAATTGACTAATCAAGGCTTTCTATCATATCATTTGAAGAATCACTTAATTCTTCTTTGCTCTTACTATCAGATTCGGATTGGTTTTCTTTAATACTTTGTTTTTTTTCATCTAAATCTTTTTCGCCAATATATGTCCCTTTTATATAAATGCCTACTAGAGATCCTAAAGTACCTCCGCCTACTATCAGACCAGCGAATGTTTTATCTATAGCTATCAAGACTATAGTTCCAATAATTGCTATAATACCAATTAAACCTGCAAAATATACACCGTTTCTACTGTCTCTATTTTTTGCTGTAATAACAAGCTTCTCTATCTCTTGCCGATGCTTACTCTGCACCTCTGTCATTTTCAAAATACGATCAGCACCATTAGGTATAATATCATTAAATTCTCTCAATAAATCAGGATGTGGAATTGGTCCAGAATATCGATACTGTGAAACTGATAAAACTTCTTTTTCTATTTTATCTCTAACTTCAACAGGAACACTATCTAAAATTAGTTCAGCATCAGACTCTGTTGTTTTTTCTAGTTCGCTTGTAAGTTCCTTAGTATCTAAGTCCTCATGAGAATTTTCATTTATATTATCTGTATTTAAAGACACACTATCTTGGTTGTAGTTTTCTTCTCTGTTCATTCATTACATTCCTCATGTCTTGGCCAATCATTTCCCAATCGTTTAATAATGCAACTTTATCAGCTTCTTCTTCAGAATCAGAGAAATTGTATGATTTTTTATTTATTGTTGACCCTAAATCAAGAATCCTACTCATACCAATGAAAAAGCTATTCTCCGCAACAAGAAAATCACTTTTTTTCATTAATTTTCCTCCTTTTTTTTGCAATATCACTCTGTAATTTAAATCATTCATCTCTAACCTAATTGTACCACACCTGTCAACCCTATATATTGTACACATATATTTTTTTAGCACAATATATTGATTCGTAGAACTCTAAAGTTTGTGTAATGCATATACATTCTACACCACAATTGTAAACGCATAGCTTTTAATAGTCAAAGGATTATATTGGCTTTTTAAAACTTTTGATATTTATTGATTATTTAACTAAAACAAGTATTTATATATAAATTAGATATAATCTAAAACAACCCCACTACCATATTGGCGGTGGGGTTAAAATATGTCATATTATTATTTTATACATTGTGGTATATTTGATTTATGCTCCAGAGAGGGGCATGCACCTCCGAGGAGTGATTAAATGTAAGGAGGTGTATCGTTTATGAACGAATCTTTAGCATTTGTTCTACAGTACTTGATATTTCCGCTTGTTATCTCGTTCTGTAGTTTTAAGTGGTCAAATAAAGACCGCTAAATAAATACTAAAACACCTCTTTAATAGATAAAAAAGCCCCACCTTATTGCCGTAAGGTGGGGTTTGGTGTATCCGAACGAACACCTTAACATTTGTTTTTTTGTCGACAACACACACGACACAACGAGGGAGCTAGACGAGCTTTCCTCATACATAATATACAACGAACTGTTGTCTATGTCAAACGCCCCGCTCGTCCTTTAACCTTATGTAATTCCATACGGTTAGAAACGAAACCCCATTCCGATTAAAGAATAGGGGTAAATGTTCTATTTAATTTCACTTATTTGGTATTTCACACCGTTTAAAACAAATTGACCTTCTTGTAACCCTTCATCTTCTGGCTTCTCTTCTACCTTTTCCCAGTCAGAACGAGGTTCTTTTAAATACTCTTCAAGAATCCATGAGTTATAATTTTTTAATTTATAAGCGAAGCTTGAATGCTGAACATCATCAATGTCACGTATCTCTACAATCTCATCAGTTGTACCAGCGAGTTCTGCTTGCTTACCAGATTTAAGTAACTTTTTATTTTTCAAGTCATACCATTGCCAGATATATTCGTCATTTGCGTTCTTATCGTCCAACAGTGTAACTGTTTGTCCTACCTTCAGTGTTTTAAATGGTAAGCGAGGAGCAGTATACTTCACTGGTGTAGTTTCTTTTAATCCCTGAGGATTATAAGTCGACCCAGTTTGACCTGCTCCGCCAAAATATTTATCCACTCCATTTGCAATACCATGTGCCATATCCTCAACAAATTGAGCTTGCTTACTACCAAAAACATATTCACGATCTCGGTTTCCTGTCATGAACCCTAATTCCATCAATACAGATGGCATAACAGATTCACGATTCATGTGAAAGTCCGTCCAGTTACCACGATAAGACGGTACTTCGCCTGTTGACCAAATAACTTGTTTTTGCTTACGGTACTCGTCCATGATTGCTCTAGCCAGTTTAAGCGATGCACTGTCTCGACCACGCCCGTAACGGTCATAAAATGCTGAGACACCATTTACTGATGTATTACTATGTGCATTCGCATGAATAGATATTAAAATATCTACCTTTTGAGCGTTAAAATAATTTGTACGTGGAGCCAAACCAACTTCATTTGAGTTTGGATTTTGCACACCAAACGTTACCTTATGCCCCATCGCTTCAAGTAAAGCTCTTGTTCTGATTGCTACTTTTGAATTAAATCCATGTTCATCCCCAGTCCAACCTCTACTTCCACCTCGTGCAGGACTGTTCTTACCATGTCCAATATCTAAACCGATATATGCCATTTTTTTAGTCTCCTCTTTCTTGTTGTCATACTGCGTCAAATCATACTTTTCGATAATCTCAATCAATTTACGCCCATACTGCGGGTCACCTGCATAAATACCAGTCAACGCATTCGCTTCGTCTTTATAATTCGTTGCGTCTATCGCCTTTTTATAGGCTGTATTGGCACGATAATCAGTTGAGGTAAAGAAACCTGCATGGTCTTTGATAGACGCTTCATGAGTTGGATATTTGCGGAAATAGCTGTCTCTCGCCCCTCCGACCTCCATGGAATTGTGTAACTCTTTCTCACCTGTCCACGGTGCTGAAACTTTAATACCAAAGCCATTGTTGGATTTCTTAGCTAAATCAGAAGTGAATAGTTGCGATTCTAGAATTAATTGGGCTAGTCGGACTTCTCCTGAAATAGGTGATTCATACTTAGCGATAATGGGGGCGTATTTTTCTATGAGTTTTATCTTTTCTGTTTCAGTTAACATGGTTCCCTCCATATAAAAAAGACGGACTATTCGTCCGCCTCGTCTTTATAATATTGTGCTGATGATAAGCCTAAGCTCGCTCCTAAGAACGTGGTTACCGCCCCTAGCACTGTCATAGTTAGCTCTGTATGTTCCCATTGTACCGCTCCACCGATGGTACCGATGGCTACGATGAGTGCTGGCATGACTACTTGCACAATCCACTTGATGATGTCGTATGTTTGGCTATTTAATTTCATTATTGTTCATCTCCTTTATAAACTTCTGTGTACTGTATTGACCGCCCATTAAATTCTTGTTTAGTCTCAACGATGATTAAGCGGTCATCTATACTACTGATTCTTGAGTCATGTTCTTTCAGCTTCTCCGTATTCTCAAAAGCAACTTTATTCAAAGCTTGCCTATCAGATTTACTTTCATGAATAAATTCATTGATAGGTTTTAAGGCTTCTGTCAATATCGCCTGTTGTTTTCGCTCATGTTCAAGGCGATTACGCTCTCTTTCATCCGCTTCTTGCTTTCGTTTCTTCTCTCGTGGTTGAGATACGGATTTATTATATATCCACATCAGCGCACTACCCACGACGGTAAGACTCGTTATTAAAGTTGCTACCTGTTGGATATTGCTAGATAAAGTGTCAAACATCCCTCACGCTCCTTTCAAAATAAAAAGAACAGTCAACTAAGACTGCTCATTACCAGTATTTGCTAAATCTAATAATTCTTGCACTTTGGCTTTAAATGGTTCCGGAACTTGCTCCATCGTAATCCAACCTAAAGTTATTTGCATAACGAATAAGTTAATCATCAAAACATCCACCTCCTTTTTGTCGAAAATATATTTAAATAGTAATTTGATTAGCCACATCATAGTTTGCCGCCCATGTACAGTTGCATGATTAGTTCCGATAAACTCATTGAAGTTGTTTTAAGCACGGTGTTAATTTGGTGTAAATCATTTTCTTGCATAGCGGTTTCGGCGTTAGCAATGACTTCTTCTAAAACACCAGCTAATCCTTCATGCTCCACTTCTTCACCTTCTTCGGTAAATGTACTCGGATAAATAGATTTCAAAATAAAAAGGACATCATCTTGATTAATGGTGTCCTTGGATAAGTAGTTAGTGGTTAATTTAATTTTTTCTTCATCAGTAAAATCGCCATTGATGATACCGTCTTTTATAAACTCTCTCATAGCGTTCCTCCTAATCTAAGGATTGCGTCTTTCATCTGTCGTAATTCGTATTCGTGGATAAAATCTTTGTTGATGATTAGCTCGTCAAAGTAACCATACTCCTCGATAATGGCGTCCATGATTTGCTGTGATGGTTCGTTGCCTGCGCCGAAAGTGGCGGTGAGGTCAAGGACGATGTAATAGTCTAAGTAGAAGTAATCTCCTGCTTTTGTGTTATTTGCGAACACCCTAAACTCGGTTATATTTCCACCGACACTACCGTCAAATATTGTACTAATAGTCTGGTATTCATTTTGTGCTAATGACTGTCGCACGGTATACTGACCGGTATTGTGCCTTAACCTTGCTTCACCTGTTAGATTCATTGGGTTAAATCGTGCGATTGAGTAGTACTTGTGATTCGTATAATTTATGGGATGAGAATTGTAGCTAATCATCAAATTGTCAACTTTAGTAACATAATTGACTTTTAAATGCTCATCATCCAACGATAGAGTTGTTTGCGCTGATACATGATTCCATTTTTCTAAACCATCAATAAAATTACCATTTTCAACCAAATTGACTAATTTAAGCCCCCCCGTGAAAACGATTGCCTCACGTAATTCTTGCATTAAATTGTTGTTGTAATTTGTCATCATTTTGATGTGGTTGTAGTAATCGTCTTTTGTAACTGTGGTATAATTCTCGGGTGCCTTCGAGTAAGGTGTAGCATGTGAGCCTTTTTCTAATTTTGCATTTTTGTATGAGTACTCTAATCCTGAACCAACATTTTGCTGGCGTGAATCTAGTCCGAACTTTACTTCTCCGTATCTATCGATTGGAAAACTAAACGCTTTTGAATACCTGTACCAACTGCCATCAACAGGTACAATCGCTATGTGACCAATTGATTGATTACCGCCTGTGTCATGTTCTCGAGCCCAAAAATAGTTGTAATTTAAGGCTCTTATTCCCTCCGAGACTTTAACATCCACAGAGGCTGTGTAAGTAACGCCAGCCTTAAAGTTTTGATAGCCAAAGGTGATTCCTGTGAAGACCCCTTGTTCCGGCGTAAAATCGGTTACTACCTTTGATGTATCACCCTTAATTAAATTCCTCCCACCAATGGCTTCCTGCAACTTCACGAACTCCTCAACAGACGTCAAATTCCTAGCTTCTTCATTCGCTTTCCGTTCGTTCTCCGCCTGTTTCCTAGCTTCTTCAGCTTGGGTGATGCTGTCGTTGGTTTGTGAGAGGGTGGTGAGGGCACCTGCTATTTCAGCATCCACTTGCGCTTTGACTTCGGAAACGATTTTGTCTTTGCCTATGATTTCGATGATGTTCGATTCTTGCCCAAGACTTGACCTATCAATATTTAATATTCGTCCACCTTCAACGGACGGGAAAATGAATTTTCCATCCACAATGATTTCAACGTAATATTTTCTGGCTTGAATGACTTTGTCGATAGTAAAACGAACAATGTTATCCTGACCTACGGTTATGCCAGCTTTCTCATAGCCAGTAGCGGTGAAATCAGGGGTTAATAATTTGACTGTGGCTTTTTTATTCGCCAAATTTAAAGCATCACCATCACCGTCTGCAAGCTGGTAAACCAACTCTGTTTTATCCCCTTGTTTTAAGGTGCTTCCTTTATTTAAATCTTTTAGGATTAGGATTCCTGACATGCCATCACTCCTCTTTTAAAATTTTCTCAATTTTCATGAGCTGTAAGGCGGAAAGTGGTAAGTCTTCTAGTTCTGCATAGGTAAAGTACTCTAAGTTCACCTCTTGCGTTTCTTGACTTAGCTCCTCGATTTCCTCTTCCGACAATCCTTCAAAGGCTTTGAAGATGACCTCTATGGGGTTTTTGATTGCCATGATTTGCTTGTATAATTTAAATTTAAAACGACCTGCTAAAGGTTGATTAGCAAGGTCGTTCAGAACTTCGTTAATATTTACAATTTCATAATTTCTAAGTTTCATGATTTAGTTTCCTTTCCAATTCCTCGACTTTTGCCTGCAACTCTTGAATAGCTTTTAACGCCAGCATTCCTATAAGGTCGGTATCTAATCCTTCAGTTTCAGGGTCAGGAACTCGTAATAGACCTGCTTCTTGAGCTATCAAACCTAACTCTACATGACGGTCATCTGCTTTCATATCGTACTCTTTAAATTTTAATTGGCTCACTTCGTCTAAAGCATTAATTTTTGAGTCCTCGATATTCTTTTTGAGTCGCCTATCAGAGGCGGTAGAACTACCCGCTTCATATCTTACGTGTTTACGGAAGTACCACCACCATTCGGTTAATGCACCGTTTAATCCAAAGTTGACAACGTCTGAATAATTGACATCGGATGACCCTCCGGTATATACAGTACCTCTCTTATATAATATCTGGTCACCCGGATGGAGCATTGGCCAACCACTTGACGGCCAACCGTTTAATGAGCGAATCAATGAGCTTGCTTGACTAAAATTATTTACTATTAAGCCTTTCGCCATCATATCCTCTATCACGTTGACAGGGCCTTGCCCAGCTCGCACCGAATAGTATAAATCATCTGTAGCGGATGACGATTCACTATTTTGAGCTATTCTAAACCCTTTTCGCTTACTCAAAAATATCCCAAAGTCATTCGTACCTGTATGAATATCTCGACCAATATAAGCTTGAGAACCGCCATTAGGCTCGAAGTATTGCGTCCGACCTTTTGCCATGACAACACCTGTGCCGTCGTGGAATTGTGACCTAAATTCCGGTATGTTATTCATCTCAACGAAAGCGCCTTGGATTCCGGACTCTAGTCTTATTCGAGCCCCGTCAATGACAACTCTTGAGTTAAGCCCTGCAAAAGATGCAGTCAGCAAGGCGGCTTTGTTTCCTGATATGCTATTGATGTCTAAGTTCATCGCAATCACATTATTGAACTTCGCTGTAAATGCCGTGACGTCATTGGCCATAAGATTATCAACCATTAGCTTTCTAGCGAATGCATTCGTCATGACAGTATCCCCGTCTAAATGAATCAGAGAACTTTTCAGGCGAATCCCACTTGTTGTAGCATTAATAGCAGTTTTCAAGTCATTACCAGACTTTAGTGTAAGCGCCCAGCTGTCTGCCAATTGCGATACTTGCGATTTATCCGCTTTGTTTGATATGGCTGTCTGCCACACATCCGTGCCTAAAATCATTTGGGCTAGCGTATCACCGTCGGTTACCATACCTTCGATTGCTTCCACACTTTGACGCATTTGACTAAATAATTCGCCGTTTTCCACACGTAATCTAGCACCATTTACGATCTGCTCAAAGATAGTTCCTTGACCTGATTCTAAATCTTCTACGGTTTGCTTAAATCCATCCACCGTTTGAATCGCTTGGCTAACCCGACCGTCCAGACTAAATACCTCACTGAATAAACCATCAATTGTTTGACCTTGTCTTGAGTACCCACCAATTAAGTCATTGACTTCTTGCTCAAAACCTTGTGCCAGCTGTGCAAAACGTGAGGTTAAACCTCTTTCGGGATCGTGGATTGAATATTGCAATGCCCTAATTTCTTTGATTAAGCCAGTTGCTGGCCCTTGGACTAAAGCGGGGTCTTCATACATTGTGGCTTCGTTGCCTTTTTCGAGTTGAATGTCATCTAAAAAAGTCACGCCCCCACAATCTTCGAGGGGCATGACTTCAATGTCTGATGTTGTGTTTTTGGTAAAAGTGACCGTCACATAATCATCAGTGACTGTACCTGTGACTTCTTTACCGTCTATGATAAATTTCATTTACTCACCGCCTTATCCATACGGATTCACATGCCCTTTATACAAGGCCAGTTTGCTGTATCTAATGCGGGTGTCGTTAGAATCATTATCAAAGTTGACTTGGAAGTAATCTCCAGTAGGTGAGTTTGGTTCTGTCGTAAATTGGTAATAATAAGTTACTTTACCACTTTGTGACATGTTGCTTGTGAAGTTATACTCTCCAGCATTCGGTGTTACTGTTCTTTGTGCGCCATTAAAGTAATGTTTCCCACCAAAGAAAGCCATCCCTATAACAAAATGCGCTTTTGTAAAGTTCGGACCGACGTTCTCCATCTCAAAGGCTAGAGTATATTGTGAATTCGGCTCTAAATCGCCATCTAGGATGTTTAAACCACCTGATGGACTTTCCCATTGCCTTAGCTCAAATGGACTGCCACCTGTCGGTATTTCGTCCTTTGTAGTGCGTTGGTTATTGACATATGTATTCGTCGAGTAAGTCACACCAGTATTTTTTTGCGTAAGCACATCAACTAATGGTCCTTGAGGCACTTTAGTACCACGCTTTACGACACGTTGAACCATTGGCACGGTAGATGTCTTCTCGTTTCGTTTCTTACCAGTTGCCACACCATTAATATATTCAGCTTCCCATGTTTTGGTAGTTTTACCGACTGCACCTTGAGATTCCACCACTTCTGCACCTTGATTAAGGTTCGGATCATCAACATATCTGGTTGTAATTGGTATGGTCGTGACTGTTGACATCGGTCTCCATTCTACTGTCTGTACAATCGGCACATCTAAATGGATGTTTAAAGTCGTATCGCCATCAATGACAACTTGCGTGGTGTATGGACTATACACGGCACTTGTAATACTCAAAGTGTACGTATCATGCTTCAATTTTGGTAAAACAAGTTTTGAATCAGTCGTTGACCTAGTAATCGTTGGATTACTAGAATTTAAAGGTGTTAATTTAACTGTTATCTGCTCCAAGTTCTCGCTCCTTTCTTAAAGTGGTGGCTTGATTGGCAATTCAATAAATGGTGCTACGAAACCAGTGTTTTTGACAAATTCAGGTTTATTACCAAATTGCACTTGCCTGTGGCTACCATATGCATTGACATTTGTGTTACTCAATTCAACTCGCTGTTTATTTGTATCGCTGAAGTTACCATTCATCAACGTTTGTCTTGTTTCTTGACTTCCTTGTGCTAAATTGACTTCGCTGTCATATAGCAACGCTGACCCATTGGTAACAAGTTTATGTGGTACGTTATTCAGTGCCGTATTATACAGACGACCAGTCACATTTGACCCGTAAGCTATTGCTTGTGGTGGGTCATCAAACCCTGCAACTTTAATAAAGTTAATTTCAGAGTTATGCATCTCCAAGCGGTTATGTCCGTTGAAGTTATCTTCTGCTTCTTGAGCCTCTGAATAGTAGAGTCCTTTCACAATTCCCCATAATCTACCATATGGAAGTACATCCATGCGGACATTATTAGACACTTCTTTATACTCACCATAAACCCCAGCAACAATTTGGTAGTTTGAACCGCGTGCATCAACATTATCCACATTCCAATACACATTCCCAGCGATTGATTCGACGTGGAACGTTGAGTGGTAGTCTAAGAAACTTGAATTCTTAATATTTACCGTTGTATTCTTATCCCTCATCCACACTGTTGGGTCATTAGACTGGATAGAACCGTTTTCTAATACGACACCAATCCAAGATAGTCTTAAATCTTTCGTCGTGGTCATTCCTTTTGCATGAACGTTATCGATATTAACTATCGCATCACCTGTATGCCCACCTAAATATATCGCCATACCGAACGATTCTTGGGTGTCATTCCCACCTACTTTGTCAAACGTAGTGTTAGTTATTGACACATCTCGGTATTCTTCAGTAAGGATTCCGTACCCACCGTACATATTTTTAAAATGAACATCATTAAATAGTACGTGGTGCGCACCCTTAACTGCGAATCCTCTTGTCATAGGGATATTAGGAATTGGATTGCTTTCTGATTGTGTATAAAATAGTTCTTCTTGTGGATTTCTAATTCCGTCCACTGTAATATTTTCTACTTCAAACCCTAAACTATCAGGCGCCATCACCATTTGCATAAGCCAAAATTCGTGACGGTTTACAGTACGATTGTTCTTGTGTCTAAAGACTACATTTCCCTTACCTACAATTCTTAGGCCTTTTGAAGTTGCTGTTTTCCAAGGCTCCATTTGTACTCTTGCATTTTCCGGTGGGTCAACATTGTAAGTTCCTTCATCTACTTCAAGGATAAGTGGCTCATCAGCGGTTTCGTTGATGGCTGTGAGCAAAGCATTAAAGTTGTTCGTCGCACCGTCTCCAACACCGCCGTAATCAGCTAAATTAATAACTCTAGCATTATCAAAGTTACTTTCGCCCGGTTCAACGGGATCAGTAGGCTCTACGGGTAAACTTCCACCGGGTGGAATGAAGTTCAGCACAACTTCTGATTCACTTCTAGGCATTGGTGCAGGTAATAAATCATCTGCTGTGAAGTTGAGCGTTAAGGTGCTTTCTTGCTTCGTCCCTTGAATGAATATCTCATTGACTGGTGCTTTATAATTCGTTCTAACTTCCTCCGATTTATTACCAGTAGGTTCACCGTTAACCAACTCAATTTTCCATGTATATGTTGCTGTACCGTTAATTCCGGCACGCTCTATATAGCTTTCTTCCGGTGTTAAGTTAGTGTTATAAGTAATTTCTCTGACAAATGGCACCGACTCTGTTCTTGTACGTTCTTCCCATGTGATAACATCATCTAGCAAGCATGACACTTTAAAGCTTAGCGTATAAGTTTCACCCAGCTCAAAGCCTTCACCGTTATGTTGGATTAATCCACGACTGTCAGGTTGTATCGCTTGCGATTTGGCTCCTAGCCGGCGATTCTTGTTATACATCGCACCGCCATCTATCCCGATGATTTCTAGGTTTGATGTAGCTCTGTCACCAACGGTGTTTAAGTCTTTCCTTAAATCTATGATGGTGGTGTCGATACGACCGATACCTTCTAAAGATTCTTCTGCCTTACTTACTGCCCGTTCTGCTTTTCTGTCAGATGCTTCAATTTCTTTCAACAATTCCTCTCTGATTTTTCGGTCTGTTTCTTCAATGAGTTCAGTTATCCAGTTTGGATTTTCGCTAAATGGGTCTGGCACCCACTCCTCACCATTCCAGTAGTAGCGTTTTACTACCTCTCCTACAGTTAGAAACAACTGGTCACCAACAACCAAAGTTCCCTTCGGGTCATCCAGAGGAAATTCAGAACCATAATAGTTTCGGTTACGACCATTCGCACTAACCAAAGATATAAATTTATCTTCGGCTTCGGCTAATTTATCATTGAATTGTTTTTCAAGACGTGCGTATTCACCGGTTTCTTTTTTTACGTTTCCAATACTATTACACTCGATATCGTGCTTAATTAGGCGACCTTGTACATCATACTCGCTACTAAACGAAACAATCCTGACACTACGCTTAAACCCTAAATCATCATTTATTGCTGTGATGTAGTCCCCTGTGCGAGGTTGGTCATACTCATATCCCGATTTGGTTAAATCTTCCATATCAATTTGCACGGATATATCATAAGAACCATCAACTTCTTTTTGCAATCGATTCATTAGATTACTTTCAACGGTATACCGCTCATCTAATACTGGTTCACCTTCATGTACACCATATATATTTTCTAGTGGACTGATGTACTCGACTTCTAAACGTCCGGCGGATTGGTTTTCTTCGTCATGATAAGCACCATATCCTTTTTTACGTGTAATGAAATTACCTATATTCTTTTCTAATCTAATTTCATTTAAATTAAACCCTTTTTTAACAACCGTGGTTAAATCTGTACCTACCCTTGATAGAATTCTCACGACTCGACCATGAACGACAAACTCTGCCTCTACACTTGACATAATGTCATTAAACAACGTGAGACGTGACTTATACCCAAAATTCTCTTTCGGAAAAGCTCCAATTGTGGTTTCTAAACTAAAGCTATATCCACTGTTGCTAAATATAAAATTCAGATAATTCAACATTGTATTCGATCCATCTAAACGTCGGTGTACAACCGATTTAGAAAAATCATAGAAAAATTGATGGATAGCATCGAATTGAACTTCTACCCTATCACCTAAATCAATGGGTTCTGCGAAAATGACACAATAATATTCATCTTCAAAGCGTAATCGCCAACCTAAATCTATATTATGGATGACGTCTGCACCCTCTACGATGGTACCACTGATAGACCTCTCTCCATTCACCCCATTACTTACAGTAATCGAGGTAAGTGTTCCGTATTCATTATCTTGATGATCTAAAAATGTTATCAAAAACTACTCACCTCCTACTTGTAAAATTCTTTGTAATTTAAAATTGTAATCAATCCATTGAAGGTTGTTTGATATGTATTTTTACCGTGAACTAACTCAAAATGCTCATAACTCGTTCGGTTATTTACATTCATGCCATTCAAAGTGGTTTCAAAACCTTTAATCAATAGGACGTCATTTGCTTTGATTGTTGCACTATGCTCATATAAGAACCGTCTGCCATTGATGGTTAAATCCACATTTGTCTGCGTGACCCCTGCTCTTAACTCAATAGCAAAAGGCCATTCTAATTGGCTGATATTGGCGTTACCCTTATAAGGAATTTCACCCTGCCCAATAATTAAGTTTCGTTCTTTGGTTTCACCGTATGGTAATCCTGCGGTAACAAAAACAAATTCAAAATCATAAAGCAAATAATTAATTGTTCGTCCACGGAATGAAAAGGTTAAATCATCCGCCACAGTTACGTACCATCTGTATGGCCACGCTTCGTGTTGTTTCGCACTAAAATCTAAATCATCTGTTGATTCTCCGGGTAATTCATAGTGGTATAGTCCTTCATCAGTAGGTAGCATTTTAGTGATATAAAAAGGCTTGCTATCGACTAGCAAACCTTTTAAATCTTCTTTTAATAGCTCAAAATCATATAATGAATCGACTTTCAAACGACCGTTGACGGTAATCATCTTGCTTTCAAATTGCGAATTGGCCAAAACGACACCGCTACGACCTCGTACAACTCTTTTATCTAAAACCAAGCTCGGCGGAGTGTCTACAATAGACTCCACTCTCATACTAGCCATTCTGCTTAGTCTGGTAGATATTGTATCTTTTTCGATTAGTAAGTCCATGGATTCTCCTTCCTAGCCATAGCTAAAGTAACCTGACAAGTTCCTATCTCGTGCCTCTTTACGCTTGATTGTCGTGTGAATTTCATCACCAACAATTTCATTATGAACTTCAAACACTGGTTCTTGTAATTCGGCATTTCGCACTTCTTCGGATAATGTATCAAGAGATGAAGTAACGCCTTGATTTCTTACCGTTCCGTTCATTGTCATCGTGCTGTTAGTCGCAAAATCTTGTTCTTGGATAGCTTTTGCATACTCCTTGCTGACAGTCTCAACTTCACTTATCCATCCAGCCATTCCGACAACAAAACCTTCACCGGTATACGAACCAATTTCGGACGTAACTCGTGAAGGAGAATGGATTCGTAAAGCTGAACGCATTGCAGCCGATGCACTGTTTGCGATACTTCTCGCTAAACTGATGATTGATCCCGACATGCTTGCAAGCCCGCTATAAAATCCTGCACCCATGTTGTAACCAGCAGACCTTGCTTGTCCTGACGCACTTCTCATAGCACTTACCGCACTATTCAGTGTACTTCTGACAGTTGATACCATACTGTTCATTTGCGATGAAGTTGTGGAATTCATCGTCGACATAGCACTTGTCCAAGTAGCATTCATAGCATTCGTATCACCAGTAATTCGATTCTTAATACTATTCATCTTGGTTGTGATGTCATTTAAAATGTTTTGATATGCGGTTACTGCGGTATTTCTTTGGTGTTCCGTGTTTGTCGCAATAGTTCCGTTTAAGGTTCCCATCGTCGTATTAACATTTGTCGACATCTCGCCCATCGCCTGAGACATTTCAGCTCCAACTGTTTGATAAGTTGAGCTTGCGCCAGTAACTTGGCTTGAACTATTCACTACTCCAGAAGCGGTGTCACTTGCGATAGTAGGCACCGTCACTTGGATTCCTGACATCTCACCATTTACATCGGTTGCAAAATCACGGTAAGGTTGTACCCCGTTTGCCACGGCGTTTGAAGCTTCCGCTACCTCTTGAGCTGTCATGCCTGCGATTGCCGGTAATTCTGCATGCGCTAGGTTCAACGTTCCGCCAGCTCCGCTTGCAAAGTTTTCATAATGCGCAACCGCATTCTCAACTTGCTGGGTGTTGGTTACTGCTTGTTGCGCTGTTTGAGCGGTTAATGTATCTACCGTCACACCATATTCGGCAAGACTCGCTTGTGTCCACTCTGGTAAAGCACTATACCAATCCACTAGCGACATCACTTCGCCGGTATTGCTAAAGGCGGTGTTCGCTGTTTCGGCGGTCATTAAATCAACAACTGCGTCATACTCTCCTAAATAAGCTTGCGCGTCGGCACCTAACTGATTGTAAAACTCTGCAAATGTTGCGACCTTGCTAGTGTTTGTTTCTACTGCTTCGACTGCACCCGCTGAACTTGTTTGTGCGTGTGACTCTAAATTGGTTAACCAACTCATCGAATCTTGTGCAAAGTCCTGTACTGGTGCTTGTGCGCCATAAATTCCTTGCATGTTTCCGACAATAGCGTCTGCGGTCATTACGGTAGTCGCTGAACTTGTTGAATACAAGTCCTGTAACTCGCTATTTGCGCCCGTGTTAAGTTGTTGGAAATTGACTAGGCTGTTTTGGCTCATAAAATCAAATTGATTCGTCACACCAGTATTGGCTTGCTCTGCGCTAGATGTTAATCCGGCAACTAAAGCATCCATTTCCGTTTGTGTATTCGCTGACATGGTAGAAACATCTATCTCCACACTATCAGTCATGGCACTTATATCAGATTCAACTTCACTTGAAGCGCCTTCTGTACTTCCGCCTAGCCAGCCTACAAAGTCATCCCATACGCCTTTAACCTTGCTTATAGCACCTTGAATTCCGTTCCATAATGCATCTGCTAACCCTTGGACAGCTGTCGCTCCTGCTTCCCATAAAGCCGGTATAGCTTCGAGTATTCCATTGACTAAAGCTAGGATTATTTGAATCCCTGCCGAGATGACAGCTGGGATATTCGTGATAACACCTTCGATAAGAGAACCTACCACTTGCATACCACTAGAAATTACGCTTGGTAAAGCTGAGATAAGCCCTTGGATAAAGCTTTGGATAAGCTGTACTGCACCTTGTAACAACATTGGAATGTTATTCATAATACCTTGTATTAAAGTAACAACAGCTTGCGCACCAACTTGTACTAACTGCGGTAATAATTGCATGATCCCTTGAACCAAGTTCATGAGTATCTGAATTCCGATTGATAGAATTGTTGGTAAATTAGACACCAACGACTGCACAAACCCTTGTAAAATAAGTTGCGCACTGTTTACAATCTGTGGAATATTAGCAATAATTCCTTGCACTAAACTTAATAGTAATTGCATTCCGACAACTAATAACTGTGGAATAGCACTTAATAAACTTGTTGCCAATGACGTCACAATTTGCAATCCGGATGAAATGATAGAACCGATGTTAGACCCTAATCCTTGGACTAATCCAGCTATCAATTGCACTCCAGCTTGGACGATGTACGGAATCATAGTAGCAATACCCATTGCTAGGTTTGCAATAAGTTGCGTACCACTTGCCATTAATTGAGGTAATCCACTAAGAATACCTGTCACAAAGTTATTAATCACTTCAGGGCCTTTTTGTGTTACCATAACAATCATTTGATTAATTTGATTTCCGAATTCGTTGTTGATGATACCTAAACCTGCAACAACCAATCCGAGAATTGCAGCAGGTCCAATTGATGCTAAAGCGACTCCTGCAATAGATGTAATGGCTTGTACCATACCACCTAACGCATTGACTCCAACTCCTGCCACTGTTCCGAATATAGCAGGTATACCACCGATTAACCCTAATAATCCCGAAATAACTCCAAATATACTTGAGAAAGCTCCGCCAATAATATCTGCTGATGATACGGCTATTGATCCAATTGAGCCTAAATCAACACCGATTTTACCTAAAATGTTGAACAACGGCATGATGGTTGCGATGGCACTTGTTGGATTTAAAGCGGCCCAAGCTAAAATCGCCTTCGGCGCTATGCCCCTGATTGCATCTTGAATCTTATTTACTGTATCCGTGGCTAAAGTTCCTGTTTCTGCAAACTCGCCTAAAACGCTATTAATAAAATCAAAGACTGTCTTTACACCATTTAATATTGGCGAAAAATCAATGTTAATTGACTCTTTTAATTGCACAAATGCACCAACTAAATTTGGTATGAATCCTTGGATATATTTGAATGTGCTTGCAATCGGTGCTTTAAGCCCAGCTATTTGTTGACCAATGGATCCAAAACCATTTTGTTCTAAAGCTGAATCCAAAGCGTCAATCATACCCGCCACGCCGTTTACTACTGCTGTTCTAGCAATAGACATTGATGTCCTGATACCTTGCGCACCTTTCAGTGCTTGCTCTGCAAATCCGCCTGTTTCTTCGGACATCTCAACCATTTTCGAGTTGAACTCATCCATGGTGATAGTTCCTTCTTTAAGCGCTTCGTAAAGTGAAGCTTGGTTTGCTTCCGCGCCTAGTAACGCTTTGGCCACATCATCAATTGGCTTTCCGGCCGCATTTACTACGGAGTTCCAAGCCATTTGGTCTACTTTTCCAACCGCTAGCATTTGACTATATTGTGTCATAGCACTTTCGGCGTCTGCTGTACTTGCACCGTTAGCTAGCATGGCGTTGTTGAAGGCTAGCGCTACGTCTGTTGCATTATCTAACTCTAGTCCTGCTGTAACCAAAGTACGTACATTGGCTGTGATACCGTCAAGTGTGGTAGGTAGTCCGTCAATTCCTGCAACTAGTTTATCAGTGGAAGCTTGTGCTTGTTCGGCACTATACCCCCATGACTGCATAATTTCAGGGAACTGATTTAATGTATCATATCGGCTTATGGCTCCATCTAATGCGCCAGTAACTAAATTAATCGCTTTGCTAGCCACGGCCATTAAACTAAAGGCACTTACGATATTCCTTACACCGCTAGCCATTTTTTCGCCAGCTGTGGTGGCATTGGCGAATTTTGCACTAATCGAATTCAATCCACTTACTGCCTTGCTAGACATGTTTTGAATGCCATTGCCGAATGTAGAACTCATACGATTGGCAACATTACCCACTTTGCCAACTAAAGAATTAAAAGCATTCGCTATCTGATTGGTGGTGGCCACCGCTTTGGATACCATGCCGCCTAAAGCTGAACCCCAACCGCTCGTTAATCGTTGCATTCCAGCTAAAAATCCATCACCACTGGCCTGCCCTGCTTTGTAAGCTGTTTGACCTAATCTAGTAAATGTAGATGACGCACTTAATCCAAAGGAACGCACGCCATTAGCTACGGATGTTAATGCACGACCCCAACCGACTGGCAAGGTGTCCGCTATGCTTGTTAAAGTATTTTTTATATTAAGCGATACATTTGATACGGTTTTAGCCAAGCCATTAAACATATTCCTTGCGCCGTTCATGGCTTTACCAAATGCATTACCTAAAGAGCTATTTAGACTGCTCGCGAAACTCCTAAGCGGGGCCGTTAAACTCGAGAACCCCGCTTTTATTTTTTCAATCCCGTTTAAGATGGGCTGGGGTAAGAATTCCCCAATTCGGGAAGCCATACGTTGAATTTGACCCATAGCGATATTAATTCCGCCAGTGAGTCCTGTTCCGATTTTCTTCCCAATACCATCTGTACTACTTTGTAATTTATTCATTAAGTCAGCTATTTCAGTCGCTAGCTGGCTAGTCCCTTTTGACGCTACTTGTTGAGCTTTATTAAAGGCTTTGGATGTAATGGATTGCACCTTGGACATGGCTTGCTCATAAGCGGACGTATCCGCACCTATATAGGCTTCAATCGAACCATCAAACATATATTTATTCCCCCTTTCGCATAAAATGATTGTTTAATCTCGTGACTGCATCAATATGCTTGTTATTCATTGTAGGCTTATCACCTTTACGATATTTCAACTTAATTTTTCGATTCAATATCTTACGATCAAAGATTTTTTCAAATTTGGCTTTCTTGGAGTTGAGTGTGTATCTAAGGTCAAAGGCATGCTTAGCTAGTAGCTCCGCTTCATCTGCTTGGCGACTCTCTAACCCCTCAAGAATAGCGTCTAACTCCCATAAATTGCAATCTAAAATTGTGTTTAAGTCCGTTAAACCAAGCTGTGCGCAATTTCTTAGGACATTGCGCTTTCCATCTCGCCAATCTGTTTCTTGATGAGTTTTATTTGCATTTGACTCTCTTTGTCCTCTTGCTCCTCTAAGTAGCCTGTAATTTGCTGCATGTTCTCGATATATTTTGAAATTTTCTTCTTGAAAAAACCGGACTCAATCATCTCATCTTTAATGTGCTCAAAGAGCAAACTGTATCCCGCTTCCGTATCTTCTTTGTCCAACTCTAAGATAGCTCTTTCAATACCTTCAATAATTTCATTGTCTTCAATCTTTTTGCCTTTCGGTAAACATAAGCGAATTAAATCAACTAACCCTTTGTCATCTTCATTGACAATGGCTGAAAATAACACTCCTACACCGTCATTATTCTTCTCGCCAGTCTCTTTATTCACTGTGGCTAACTCTTTTTGGACCTTAAACATTAAACGATAATTAAAATTGATTTCTACTTCTTTTCCTGCAATTGTAAATGTAAATGCCATATATATTTCTCTCCTTTTTATCAAAAAAATAAGGGATAGCCTAAGCTACCCCAATACGTCCGTCTTTTATCTATGGTTCATCAGCTGTGACAATAGCGTCATAATCTCCTGTCGTTTCACCTGGATTTTGGTAAGCGTACACTTCGTTTAATAACGCCAATTCTTCATCAGTTAGCGGGAATAACCCATCTTTCAACGCACCTACAATGTTTAAGTCATAGCTGATTTCTACTAAGTCTGATACACCGGTACTACGATCAAACTCTCCAACTTTTCCGTATCCAAATTTAGCTGGATATCTGGTAGAGCTTCCTTCAGTTTTAGCGACAGACTCATCCGCAATAACTTCCCATACTTTTACTGATTTACCTGAAACAGATGCTTCCTCGATAATTTTATAAGATGGGTCTGCCGGTGCAAAGTATTGTGTCAATGAAATGGTGTGTTCATCTGTCGCTTTATCTAAAATACGACCTTGTTGTGTTTGTTCGTCAATGTATTCTCCACCCAAAGTAGTTGACCCATCCGTACGGTAAGCGGGTAATAGCGCATCGCTTCCGATTTCTGCATCAACCGATTGGATGAAGTAAAAAATCTTCTTCCCTGTAACGGGTTTAGAAGTTGTAATTTGAATTCCCATATTTGCATTCTCCTTTTATGTTAATAATTTTGTGACTCTGATTTTTATGTCATAGACCTCTCGGCCTAGTGATGTGTCTAATAGCAATTGATGACTCACGACTTGGCGACCTAGCGCCCTGACTGCTTTTGACCGAATCTCTTCGGCTTGTGTCCGGCTATTTGGTGGTAAAAATATGTCAATTAGTGTGGTTTGTGTTTCAACCCATCCCCCAAATTGGTAATCAATCGTTGTTCCGGTTCCTCCACCGATTAAGATAAACGGCTCTGGAAAATCATCTTTTGGCAATTTAAAAACGACTGGCATATCTAAGATAGCTAGTCGTTCCTGTAAATCTTTCAAGTATAAAGTTGTAGGCGAGTATTCCATGTCGCACCTACTTTCCAAACATTTTTTGTAAGTTCTTAAATAATTTTGGCGCTTCGGATTCCAAAGCAGGGTACATATACGGCTGGGCTGACGTTTTACGAGTCCCTAATTCCAGATAGATACTGTAATGTACGGGAGAGACGACCAAATACCGCTTAAAACTCTCACGGTATGAGTAAATGCTCGCTTCCAGCCACCCCGTATCGTACGGCGCAAGGATCTTAGCTTGTCGTTCCACTCTTAGAGATGACCGGTTAAGCTCTTGGTCTACCGCCTTTTGGGCCTCGGCACCTTTACGTGCCACTTGAGCCAAGAATTTATCTAAACCTGAGAATTTCAATGTAAAACTCATACAATCACCACGGTTGAATGGTTGTAATGTATCAATTCACGCACGATCCGCTTATGACCCCGATAAATGATATTGGTAAAGTTATCAAACTGACCATCAAGATGAAGTTTAAAGGCTTTTAGGTTGTATGAGCCAAACAAACCCATTTGTTCATTATGACTAAGCGGTGTTCTTAGGCATGGTACGGTAACCTTTTCTTCTCGCACCACTTCCTCACCTAAAAAGCCTTTTTCAACCACCTCGACAAGCAAGGTAACACTATCGTCAAATCTCATAGATAGTACAACCTCCCTGCACGATAGCTATCATCTTCATCTTTGATTGGATGGAGAATTGCTAAAATATCATCATGCCATTCATCGAATTCTGATTTTTCGTCGTATTCGACTGAATAATCTCCTTGGGAATGACGTTTAGCACCTTCTGCCTTACGGCGGTTGAAGCGCCGAATTGTGCAATCTTCGATAATAAAACCGAATTTTGAATCAACTTTCGTTACATCATACTTGAATGTAAAGTGGTTGATTACCTTGACTATCAACCGTTTCAACACCGTGTCTTGGATACTTCCTTCAATCGCCAAATCCTCTTTGACGTTTTTAAGAATCTTGTCTTTGTCAATAGCGGACATATTACCACCTCGCTATTCTTGAGTTAAATATGCGATTAACTCGTCTTTTAATGCACTCTTTGGATAATCAATACCTTTATCATTCAGTATTGACTTAATTTCATCTTTAGTTAAATCCTCCAAGGAATCAGGGGTGTGAATTACATCAGTATCCACATCTGTGGCTTCCTCTTCACCCAAATAACCCTTTTCAAATAATTCTTCTTCTCGTTCGCCTTCATAGGTATTAAATAAACGGGAAGCAGGCGCATATAACCTGCCCCCTCTTGTTTTGTCAATGAAGGCTTTAATTACTGGTCTAGCCATCCAAACACCTCCTAAGGTTCTGGTACAACTTCTAGCATGTACACGCTTGTGATGTTTTCGAATGAAGGCAATGTAATCATTGACACATTTGTTTCAACGTTAACTGGCTTTGTGTGTGTTTCAGTTGTGATTGCAATTCCTGTATCCACAATCGATACCGTCAAGTCGTTCCCTGATACCAAATCAGACTCTTCTGGTGTCGTACCAAACACGGTGTAACCCAAAATTTCATTTGGAATTAATGTTACTCGACCATTTGGATAATATTTCTTCACTACTCCATCATCATCTTTGAATGTGTCATTTTTCAGTTCGATTGTTAACTCCAATTCGTCTGATAAATAATCAATAACATCACTTCGTTTCACCTTGCCACCATTTGGATCAATATAGTTTTGAGTCGCTGGTGCATTTCGGATTAAAGAAAATGTGTTGCTGTTCATGATGATGATCTCTGGTTTCTTGCCTAACTCCTCTAACGCGGTTTTCGCTTGTTCGATATCGGCAAGTGGGTCTGCTCCCTCGTCTGCCCAAGAAACAGCAACCGTCCCTTTATTTTCTTCTGGCACATTGTAATCAAAGTTTAATGGTACTCCGTCTGACACCGTATCAATGACACCTGTGGCTAAAACTCGCATACGCATTGCTTCCAATCGTGCATGCGCTGCGGTTAATAATTTAGCTTGGTCATTAAAAATAGTGTTAACCACTGTATCAATCAACGCTTGGTTACCTGTTTGTTCTAAAGTGTTTAATTGTTGACGGTCCTTCTCCTTAATTAACATTCCTTCACGGAAGAACGGAAGTGTTTCTTCATGTAAAGAAATCTCCATACGGTCACGTAGAGTAACTTCGGTATCAAATTCAGACGCTTTCAACACTACGGGTGTTTCGTTCGCTCCTTTGATATACGATAAGTTTAACCCTAGTTGTTTACGCTCTGGGAATAGACGACGACCTAACGTTTGGTCAACACCTTCTCCGCTTGCTACACCGTAATAACCGGCTAAATTCGACGCTGTAAATACTTCATGAATTAATGGCATATTTTCTCCCCCTATTTAACAAATTTAATCAATGACAACTGCTCTTTTAAGGCATCTGTATAGTCGATAATTTTATCGGCATATAACTCACCTTGATAAACACAAGCACCTGCAGCATCTTTTTCAGTAACATCAGTATCATTTAATAAAACTCCGTCTGCCACCGCTTCGCCCGTCGCTTTAACTGCAACTCTCGCTTGTGTTTCGTCGTCAAATACCGAACCACCTACACCCGCTAACACTGTTCCGGCCGGTAAAATTTTGTGGCCGTTTACATCAATAACACCAGTTGTGTCTTTTGAAATAGTTACAGCGATGGCTGTGTATTTCGATGTACGTAAAATATTCTTACTTACTCCAAACTTCATATATACTCCTCCTAAAATGGTTTTTTACGTGCCATAGCACCTGTACGATTGGCTAATTGCTCGCCATAATTCTGTTGTAACTGTACATTGGTATTTCCACCCGAATATCTTGGTTCTTTCTGACGGAGTGCTTTCTGGACTCCTTGAGACACCGATTCGTCATATTTATCCTTAAATATTCGAACATTCTCTAGTGATTTATCAATATCACCCTTGACCGCTAACCACGGTGCAAAATCAACCGGAATTTCTTCTTTGAGTAGGTCTGCTGAAACATCATTCACTAGCTTTTGGTATTCAAAGTCTGCTCTTTCCTTTTCGAACTGTGCACGCTCATCGTCCAATTCTCGTTTTTTGCGTTCTTCTTCGGTCAATTTGCTGTAATCTTTTTCACGATTTAACGCTTCTTGAACTGCTTCATCGATCGCTTTTTGATGTTTCTTTTGTTGATTTGATAGTGCGGTTTGAACCGCTTTACCGATATGCGAATCTAATTCAGATTGTGACTCAATTGGTTTAAATTCATTTTCTGTTTTAATTTCAGTCTCTTCGGTTTTCTCGGTTTCTTCTGCAAATAGTTGCAAATTCATTTTCAACGGTAATCTTTTATCCATGTTTACACTCCTCTGCCCACATCAGTTTTAAATCAACTGAAATTCAAATAAGCCCAAAATCCACATCCGTCGATGTGTCATGAGTGCTTGTTCATTTCAATTATTTTTAACCCCGATTAGTGCATTTAATTTTATTTTCCAGTTTAACGTCGTGGTGGACGTGGTAACTAAAATAAACTCATTTGCTTACCAATCTCATCGGACCGCCTACACTAAGCATATGGATCACCTAGTCCTTTAAGTTTTCATTAGTTTCAAGAATAGGCTCACCTCCTCTACGATACAAATTCAAACTCAACGTTTAATTCTTCTTCAAGCGGTATGATTGTCGACCTGCAATTAAAATGTAATGGTGGTAAATTGATTCCGACCTTGGCATCTTTTAACAAGTAAACTTTCTTCTTTTTATTTTCTTCGATGCATCGGTCCGATGTTCGTTCGTCCATATTGACCAAAATGGTGTACTTGGTAAGTCCTGCATCAATGTACCTTTGTACAACTGAATTATTTACGACCATACTCCCGTCTGTGCGGAGTAGTGTTTCAGCACGATATTTAGCCACGTTGTAACGATTTTTAATTTCCCTTGCCATTTCTCGAGGATTTAAACCTTTCACAAATCCATTGGTTAAGGTTTTCTTTAAATCTTTGGCAAGGTTATCGACGTTCCCCCACAGTTGTAGTGAGTAGTTATATCCGTTGTAAGGTGTTTTAATTAATTGTTCCAGCGCAGGACGGTTTAGTGTACTCGTGCTTCTCCCACCCATAATCTTGCGATAGGAGTGAGTTGCCACTTGCTTTAGATGGTCTGCAAATGTCACTTCGACCGTTCGTCTTAAAAGGCCTAGTTGATAAGTGATATCTAACTCTAATGATTCTAATCGTGTGACTCTTGCTGACCTGTACTGTTCATTGAGTCGCTTGAGTAGTTCAGGGTCTTTGTCGTCTTCTGCTTGTTTAAAATATTTATTCGCATTAGCTCGGTAGTCTGACAAGTCTTCCCCTCGCAAACGTTGTTTGGCCTCTTGCAAGGTAATCTCATTTTCATCTGCATACTTTTGATAGAAATTAAAAATTTCTTTCTGTATTTGCAAAGCTTGGTCTGAATACAATTCTTCCAGCTCTTTAAAATACTCCACATCTCTTTGGTCTACATACCTAAAGATATCATCGATGCGGTCTGACCAATACTTATCATGACTTTTATTTTGTCGCTTAAAATCAAGCCGTATCGCTCGTTTCTGCGCTTTGGTCATCTTCGCCATCTGTCACCTCGCTTACTAACGGTTCTCGTCGTAGTGGTGGTGTTTCCCCTCGTTCAAATTCAATTCGTTCTAATTCATCTTCTGCGTCAATGCCTGTTGCTTTAGACAGTTGTTCCAGAACAGTTAAATCAGACGTCATTCCAAACATATTTCTAGCTGTATTAATTACATCTAGCTCTGATAAAGTTTTGTTCGGTGTGAAAGTGATAGTAAGTTGAGTCGGGTCAAATGATTCCCAACCACTACCTAATGATTCTATATTTACGATTAATTCAATTCGACGAGTCAATCCTTTTCTAAATAACGATTCAGTCGTCATTCTTTCTTGGTCTAAGCCAAATAGCTTGTACTTCATCGACTCACCCGAACGATTTCCTCCGAATTTTTCATCCGTCAAGTCCGGCATGTTGGTAAATTTGTGAATATCATTGGCGATTCGGTCTTTATATGCTTCCGTTCCTGCAACGTCATATTGTTTGTATAGATACTTGGCATCAATCGTTCCGCTAATACCTCTCTCATGGTCAACCTCGGGCTGCCCTAATATTAATCTGGCCCGCTTCATACCTGCTAGCCATTCTGCTTTCTCTAACTCTGACATTCCTTCTGGAAATTCCATTCGACCACTGATAAAAAGAATCGCATCTGATAAGTCTTTCATATAATTCGCCGTGTCAGATTGAGCGGCATCGTATAAATCAAATAAATCTAGCTCGGTTTCGTATGCGCCCATACCAATTAAATTTCGTTTGTACTCGGTGATTTGCACTTCTCCGAATAAATTATCACTGCTATCAATTTCATGCAAAGCATTACTTTTCATTTCATACGTTTTAATATTGTGGTCTGTATAAATTTCTACATTGATAGAAGCATCACCAAAAGGGTTTGTACTGTAGTAGCGTACGCCACACAAGCTATGATCACTCAACGTGTTATCAAAAATCACAAATGTTTCCATCGGATCTAATCGCCTGACTTTGGTCTTATCATCTTCCGTACGGTATGTGATGTCATAAGCTCGCCCGCATATGGTTAAGTCCCAAATTAAATTACGATGTAGCTCATTGAAGTCATTCGCTCTGGCGATTTCCTGCAACCCGTCATGGATTTTTTGATTAATGTAATTAATTTGGATAGGATTACCAGCAATATAACCAGAATTAAAAGTTGCAACCGACTTACCAAAGTTATGGACAGCTCTCGTGTCAGTGGCATCTTGCTCTAGCCGTCTGCTTTCACCTTCTAAAACCGTGTGGTTGTTCCCCTCTGCATAGTCATATAACTCTCTGATTCGTGGGGCTTGTTTTTCACGGTGGTGGTTAATGAATTTAATTAACTCCTCAAAACCATTCTCTTCTAAAGTCGCAAAGTCATTCGCCCGATAAACTTCTCTCGATGTTCTATCAAAGCGCAATTTAAGCGTTTTTTGTTCGCCGTTCGAACTGACAAATGTCTCTATATACGCCAATAGCAACACTCCTTTCAATTAAAGCAATCCTGATAGGATAGCGTTATAGTTTGATTTGACGGATGAACTCTTAACTGAACGCATATCATCATTAAATGCATATCGAGTTGCATCAATAGTGTGATTATCCGCATCTTCCAGTCTTGGTTTTGGATTACCATCACGGTCTACTTGGTAGTCAATGCTTTCAAATTCTCTGGCAATGTTTGGTGTGCGTTTTGGATCTATACAAATAAAATTCAAATCATCCAACCACTTCTCACCAAACTCCACTGAATCGGGGCCTTTTTTAGCTCCTTTAATCCGTTTAATTCCATGCTCATTTTTTAACTCTGCATTAGACTTAGGTTCTGCTGAATCTGATATGATTTCATCAGATTGATAACCCCTTGAATGCAATATCTTGGCCAGCGACCTATTCGAGATTTTCTGACCGTATATCTCATCCACTGCATAAATGCCATTTTTCTTCTTGTCATAATGCCACCGGACAAAAGCTACAGGGTCTGTTGCATAACCATAGTCCAATCCATTTCGGATATTATCGAATGATTGAAATAGGTCATCAGGAATGGTTTCGAATTGTAAATTATCAAACGGTACCACGCCTGAACCAATGGCTTCGCCCAAGTACTCCCACCGGTAACGCCATTCACTTTTCTTTTGGTTTCTTCGGCTTCTTCGATAAATTGCTTAGAGATATAAGGGTTATCGAGATAAGTCGAGTGATGTACAAATGTATTTTCTGGAACAGTAACGGATTCGTACTTTTTATTCGCCCAGCTTTGCTTTCGTTTTGGTGGGTTATACGAATAAAAGAATTTATAAAAAAGACCATCATCCAGCTCGCCCCTTAATAGCGAATTGGTAATCGTCTTTACTTCATCCTCTGTTTTAAATTCTGCCAATTCTTCAATCCATCCGATAGCAAATGGGAAACGACTATCCTTTAGTGACTTTATTCTTTCTGGTTCTCTAGCACCACGGAATACAATATAATTACCAACCGGTATATAAGTTAATCGCAAAGGACTTTTATTCACTTTCCACAAGTGCGAAACGCCCTGCTCATAAATCGCCCATTTTAATTGTTCAAACACAGATTGCTCCAAAGTGTTATCGACTTTACGGATTGCTACTGCATTTACTGCGTATCTCATCAGTAATTGAATAATCACATGGGCAATATCAGATGATTTACCCGACCCACGACCACCCTTACAAACGATATGCAAGATTTTATCATCAATAGCAGCACGCCATACGTCATGAAATTTAGGTGGTATCAAATCAGATAATTTAACTAATGTCGTCAACGAAACTCACCTGCCCAATATGTTCGACTTGGTGCTTGTCGCTAGGATATAAATCTTCAAGTTTATTAAGCTCTTGTATGGCACCTAACAAAGCACTAGATGTTCCTTGCCTAACATAGCCCTCGTCTTGCTCTTCGATTGATTTAATCGCTTGCTTATATAGCCATTTTAGCTCTTTTACAGCCTCTTCTCGTGTCCATAAAGCTTTACCTTTGTGTTCTTCTATTAACTCGTTGTACCTAGCCAAAACCTCATTTTCTTTGAACAGTTTACTCGCTTTGTTGTCAACCGTTTCAGGCTTCCACTTTTTACTATTAGGAAATGCCTCATAATAAGCTTGTCTTTGGGATAGTCCAGCGACCAACCCTTGTACATATTTTTCTTGCTTCGGAGTCAGCATACTGAACCACCACCTTTCTTCATAATAAAAAAGCCACCCCATTCAGATGACTTTTCGACGATAAAACAGTATTAATTTATTCGAGCTTTATTCGCTCAAAACATTAACTCAGCGCACGGAGTCGTCTAGCGCTCTTTAATACCGTGATAAGTTAATGTTTTCAACGAATAAGTAAGTAGTCGAACAAACATTTTGTCAGTAAAAGTTGGTTTTGCGTCGACTACTTACTAATACAGGAGGTGAGATACTTTTTAATATCTCACACTACCATAATAACACTTTTGTTAGGGTCATAAATCCGAAAATCGTCCGTTTTTATTTGTCTAATCCTAAATCATCCGCCACATTCTCAAAGAATTCATCTCTTAACTTGAACGCTTTGCTACGTCCGCACTCTACCATCATCTGATTAACTAGCCCACTCATTGTGTATTTAGGGTATCTTGCGATGTAAAGCTCTTTGATAATCGTCTGAGTATCTTCATCAGCCATATGTAGATTATGTTCGATAACTCTTTTGTTCCTTTCAAGCGCAGCCAATCGCCTATCTTGGTCAATAGTTATTAACATATTCGTCATACGGTCAGTTTGTCCGTTCGATTTGATATCTTCATTGATATCAGACTCTCGGTAAGGATACCTTAATTCTTCTTCCCTTAACTGGATGTGTTTATCGATATTCGGGTAATCTTTTAATATTTGTTTTACGTAATTAAAAGTACTTCGCTTCAAACTATCGCTCCTAATCTAAATTAGTGTAGTAATTCTGTGTGATGGTGTCGTCATCCTTTAAAATTAATTGACTTGCTAACTCTTCCAATTCATCTTTAGTCAACACAATATTTACTCCACCGCAATCAATCATCGTTTCTAATGATTCCGTGTGATAGCCTTTGACCTTGTATATTTCTTTCATGAGTTCTTTCCAAGTCATCATTCCACCTCCACAATAATATCCGAATACTCACGAGTCTCGTGTCACTCTCTCCTATCGCCTGTAATCATCTTTTTTCAAATCGTCAAAACCGCTATTAATATCTTGGATATATTCTTTCAATGTGCTTTCTTCCCCATTATTTCGAACAATTTCATAATTAACCGCCCTTAGTGCGTGTGCAAGCTGTCCATAATACCCTAGTTTCTTTTCACGCTGGTTAATTATTCCGTCTTCGTCTTGGACTTCATAAACTTCAATTAAATCATATCCAAAAGGATTTACCTTGAGATAATACTTGTCGTTTACTATGACTTTCTTCACCTAATCCACTATCCTCTCCATATAATTTTGAGTCTTCGGGTTATACCACACTTCATATCTATGTGGTTCCACATCATCCCCCACTTTCGTCTGATAGACAATTTGCGGTGTTTCTCTGCTGACGATATTCACTTGATAAATCGGATCACGTCTAAAGTTGCTTAGAATGTCAGGCACTGCGTTGTATTCATTGAGCGCATGAAATACCAAGAATACCATCGCGCAAGCTGTTGCCGTGATGCCTATCAGCATAAACATAGTTTTTAGATTTTCTTTCATTCTTCCCTCCTCGGCCCTGACCGTGGTTTAATTGCGAGTCCACATAATCCCTATGCCAATCTTCATCCGCTGTCGGTTTTCCCTGCGCTACTCGAACTAAATCAATTGCCATCAACAATAGCAAACTAAGGGTAGCCAGCGGCAACATGATAATTACTTCAAGGTTTTTCATGAACCAACCACCTTAACATCAAAACAATACCAACGAATGACAATAGTAGTTTCATTCCATTACCTCCAATTCGTCAACTCGAGTAAATAACTGGATAATTTCATTCAAGTTTACCCTCCAAACTATCAATCATATATTCAATCATTCGCTGCGCCTTCTTTAAATCTTCTAATCCGTTTTTATCGGGCGCTCGTAAAATGTATTTAATGGCGTCTTTAGCATCGCTCGATACTATCCCTCCATACTTGCTATACTTAGGGACAAAGTTCTCCATAACCTCACGGACTTCTAGCCCTTTTAACCCTTGGTAATGACTAGGATGGTTAACCATGTCTACATTTTTACCATCTAAATCAATATAATTTCTATCGTGCATTTCACAAATTCTCCTCTCGAAATTCATTCACATCAATTTTAAAAAAGTCAGCTAATAAAAATGCGGTCTTTAAATTAATGTTCTTCGTTTCTCCACGGATGATATTGCCTAAAGTCCCATGACCAATTCCTGAGAATTGTGTAATTTTATTCAGGGATAACCCGCTTTCTAAAACCAATTGTTTTATTTTTTGATTGACTGGTAATAATTGTTCTCTTCGAGGTTGTCGCTTGCGCTTCGAATCTCCTGTGCCAAAAAGTTTTTGCAGCTCGCCTAATTCGCTCTCATTATCTTCATTGAGTTCATCAAGGTCTAACAAATACAGCATGCGTTCCCACTCATAAGGATGTGTTCTAATATTCGCCATGGTTCACCAACTCATCCAAGCGATCAGGTCTAAATCCTGCCCACGCATTATCAAAAGTACCTACTCTCACAACGGGCACAGATTTAAATTTGTGAAATTCCAACTCTGCCAAAGCTTGTTCGTCTTGCGTAACATCAATCTCTTCGTATTTAATTCCATGTTCTTCCAAGTGTTTCTTCGTAAACGTGCATTGTACGCAATTTGGTTTTGAATATACTGTAATCATTTAATTTCCTCCCAATATTTTTTAGGTAAATCTGGCAATAAATCTTTTATCTGCTGCTCCATGAAGATGAAATCATCACTCTCTTTAATACCGCTCCCAACCCACCTTGAGGTTCTAAGTTCTTCATCATATCGATAGTAGTAAGTAGTTTCCGTAAAAGGCACTCTCACATTGTATTTAGCTTCTTCCTCAACCTCATATCCATTCACACTTGCGTTCAGTAATGTATCGAGGTTGTTTTTATCAAAGACCCATTCATATACGTCTACTGGATTTTCTTCAAGACACATATTCCACACTTTCTCAAATGTGCTAATCGTTCCACTGTCAGCTTCCAGCCAATCCGCCACGAATTGCGGAATCTTCACCGGTGCATGGGCTTTATCGTATTCCTGAATCACATTTGAATATGCCACACGCATCCCACGCCCTACGTCAGTATTTATACTTTCTGCAATTCTTCTCTTTTCCTCTAGCGATTCTCTAAACTCTTTATTCATCTCTCTCGATCTCCCTCATATGCACCACATGATCCAAATTAATCCAACGCTTCATGTATTTATCCCACGCAAAGTGATATTCATCTTTGTTGAATCGCTCTAATGCTTCATCCAAATTGTCAAATTCAGCCTTGGTTTTAATTCCGTTGCTGAACAGAATCTCATACCTCTTTACCATTGATTCGCTCCTTATTCTTCTCGTAAATATTCGCCAACATTATCATGTAACTTAATAACAATTCTGGGCGCATCCTCAAATGCTCCGCTTCTTTGGTGATTTCCAAAACGTCACGAGCATAGGCTGCGTTTAAGTCTGTGATGGTGGTTGATTTAATCATTGTGTTTCCTCCTTTGATGGTGTGTAGGTATATGTCACTTCCGCCATATCTCTACTAGCCTATCCATTTGTTTCGGCATGACACTTCTCATCATGGTGCCTTCTAAATCGTACCTTTCATTCAAATGCCGCCCTGTTTTAGGTCTTTTGTGAGAGCCTAGCTTTTCCTTATGGACGACATACCTCTTCCCGTCCTCGCCTTCTGCAATCACTACATTTTCAAGTTCTGATATAATTTCACCTTTAAACATCTCACCGTAAATACTTGTTAATTCCATCTGTTGCACCTCTTAAAATGGTAAATCATCTGGTGACACATCCACGGGATGCCCGTCTTGCATTTTGAACCTGCCATGATTCTGTCCTTGACTGTAATTCCCTTGGTTAGATTGGCTATGCCCTTGGCTCTGTACATAATTTTGGCTATAACCGCGGTGTTGCTGGTTTTGGTTATCTTGTCTCGGTTCTAATAAATGGAATTGTTCAACAACAATCTCTGTAACATAAACACGTTGACCTTGTTGGTTCTCATAGTTGCGTGTTTGAATACGCCCCTCAATTCCAATCTGTGACCCTTTTTTTGTGAATTTAGCTAGGTTTTCCGCTGTTTTCCGCCACACCACACAACGTATAAAGTCCGCTTCACGTTCTCCCTGCTGGTTAGTGAAGTTGCGATTAATTGCTAGTGTAAAATTACCTACAGTGTCACCAGATTGCGTATATTTGAGGTCAATAACTTCTGTCAATCTCCCAACGCCTGTAAAATTATTCATGTATTACCCTCCTATTTGTCTGATAGTTCAATGTTTAGTATTTCTGCGATTGTGTCCAAGCATATAACGCCATTTTTACCTCTGAAATACCAATCCTCAATTTCTTTAACAACTCGACTTATTTTCTCCTCAAGTTCTGCTATGTGTAGCGCCTGCTCTTTACTCACGTTAGTTACCTCCAATCGCTGAATTACTTAAACTTTTCCTCACTTTAGTCATTTTAGTTATTTGTGCGTCATACACCGCTAGGGTACTTTCTAAGTCCTCTCGGCTGTCAATGATATAGTAACCACCGTCACGCCCTCGAACGGAGCCAATGGGGTACCCTTTCAGTCTTAGACTCTCTATGATCGTGCATAAGTCCCTGCGGTTCATTCCTAATCTCGCCTTAAAATAATCACTTGTCTTTGAGCGTTCTCGCCCTATTGGCATATATTCCAATACATCTCGCTCTTTACTACTTAACATATGCTCACCTCTACCCGTGGGTTTTCTTTATCAATGTAAAAGTCATCTATAAAACCTGAAACCTCTCGCCAGCCGTCATTAGGTAGCAAGCCACTTTCTACCATAGCGTCCAAGATAAACTTTTTTGGCAAAAGCGATATTGTCCTTGTCCTTGCGACGGTTCTTGACATACCACTTGAAAGTGATTAGAACGGGCATTTGGCTATCATCTACCGATAGCCCGTTTGACATTGCCCTTTTAACGTACAAGCTACATAAGTTTGTCTGTTCCCTTTTTGCTTTGTTCCCACCGTACCGATTGGCACGCTGGGAGTTTACATACTTGTTCAAGTCCATTAGTTCATGCGGTATAACTATCACTCGTCATCACTCACTTTTAGTGATTGATACAACTTACGTGTGCCCTCATCTTCGATTTCAGCAATGACTTGTTGGAACATCGTCATTCTGACTTCTTTCGGTAGTTGGTAGTATTGCTCAAATTGTTCTGGTGTCATTGCTTATTCCTCCTGTTTGTCCCTGACATTTGTACTTCGGTCATTAGTGTGTCTAATCTTTCTTTCAGTCGTTTACCGTCCATTGGTGCGACCATTCTCTTGTTCAATACATGCTCTATATAGTCATGTTTTGTAAAATTACTTGTTGCGAACGTTGGCAATCCTTTATTCATGCGGTAGTCCATAATTTCAAACAGAACATCATTAATCATGAAGTCGCTAGATTTTTCAGCTCCTAAATCATCAACAATCAATACCTCCGCACCTTTCAACTTCCATACATTCTTGTTAACATCTTTTGAGAAGTTGCGTTGTACCTCTAGCATGTCCTTGTATAGCTGGACTGAATTGGCGAACGTAAAACCTATGTTGTTCATTTTCAAAAGCGTGGTGAAATATCCCATTAGGTGAGTCTTACCTATGCCTTGCTCACCATGTAACCACATGCCTTTTTGTTTTGACCCATACTGATAATTCTCGATAAAATTAGCTAAAAAACGTTCGGCTGCGATTGTTCCCATGTCACCGTCTAAATAATCGCTTATGTTATTAAAGTTTCGAGTAATCGCATCATACTTTTGTATTTTTAGAACACCGTCCTCAAACATTTGTCTTTCTGCTGTTTGATTAGGTGTCTCTAATACATGGATGTTCCCTGCGTAAACTACTAACTCTTGACGATAGCGTGGGTCTTTCTTACTTTGAACATAATTTAAGATGATTGTATCAGCTCTGCTTTTCATATCATCATCTATGACATCTTGGTTTTTCTTAATGAACTCATTAACATCTTTATCATCCCAAGCGTCCGCCAAAGCCTTTTCAGCTCGTTTACGGATATGCTCTGGTATTCTGACTTCCATACCCTGCATTGAAAACATCAGCTCACCAACCTTTCATAGCCGTTATCTTCTCGCCAGTTATTTAGTTGATTTTGTTCGTGTTCATCAAACGAACTAAATTCTCTCTCTCCGCTTTCGATTAATTCATTAACAAGTTTCAGCGTGGCGGAGTCATAGACCAAGTCCTTTTTATCTTTAGGAGCTTCTTGTGTGTGTCCTAACTCTCGTTGAGTATTAATTTCATAATCATCTTCCCAACGCTTATTGTTAAACCATGTACTACCGTATGCTATGAACTCTGGAGCGGTACGCTTTAACTCAATCTCTTTCTTATAGGCAACAATACCGTCCTGAATTTGTTTATTAGTTACTCCGTCTTTAATAGCTTTCTTATATGCTGTTAATGCTTTGGCTTTGCCTTTCTTGTTAGGATAGAGTTGCCATAATTTTTCAAAATCATTTTCTAAATCGATATTAGTATTATTAGTACTTGGTATAGTTAAGTCTTTAGTATTATTAGTACTTAGTAGCTTGTCGTTTTGTACATCTACCTTTTGTACTTGTACGTTTTGTACATGTACGTTTTGTACATGTACGTTTTGGGTAAGTGGCTCGATTCCCTTTGTATCAACACTTTCACGTATTACGGTTTCCCAATGCGTTATCTTGTTGCTTTTCTTATCCCTTACCGGGTAACGATTAACATATCCTGCATCTTTTAACTCTTTCCAACCGCTCCTAAAAGCTTTTTCGCCTTCGGTCGCATGTGTCATAACCTCTTTTATGTTGATGACCCAATCGTCTGGCAAAGTTAAAATGTAAGTTAATATTCCTTTAGCTTTCCAAGATAAGTCTTTCCTACGAATAAACTCATTACTTATAACGCTATAATTTTTAGTTTTTTCAACTCGCATAAATTCCGTTTTTTGCTTCACTGAATCACCCCAATTTTTATCCGTCATTCTTAATAAGTTCAACAAGTAACTCTTTCCGTCTGCCACAAATCCCGCCTCTAACCCTCACTGCTTCATTGAAGGTGTTCTTTTTATAACCAAATGCTTCGCTTGCCTCTTTCACGGAAGGAAAATCCCATTCTTCCCCCGTTATGATATTGGTCACTTTAGTCGGTTTAGATCGGTCGAAGTCGGAATTGTTTTTTGCTCGAAATCTTGCAGCTTCTCTAGTCTTCTCAAATAACCCTAGTTCATACCCCTTTAATGTATTCTCACTACTTGTAACCCACTCCAAATTGCTTAGTTTATTATTATTTTTATTTCCATCAATGTGATTAACCTCTAGGCTTTTATCCCTTACAGGTAAGAATGTCTCCGCAACCAACCTATGCACTCTTTTAGCGGTTTTTTTACCGGATTTGTTGAGGCCGACATACAGGTACCCCCTCTTATCTGCTTTATGTTTAATTAATTTCGAGGAATACTTGTACATTCTTCCATCTCTGTAGCGAACAACCCTATCCACACTTCTTACTCTCCCAAGATCACTAACTTCGTACCATCCTTCATAACTTTTTATTGGAGCCCAATTTTCTCTATTGCTATTCATAAACGCCCAACTCCTTTAAATTTACTTCAGTTAATTTGATGGGTTTTAGGTGGTGTTTTTGGCAAAACTCCTCAAGACCCATTGTGTGCGCGGATACGTGATGTTCCCTGCATAAGCAAAGGTATGTTGAATCTGCATGATTATGGTTGGCACGCTTATTTCCCATACCTACTAAATTTGTAGCGTGGTGTATATCTGAATGTGGTCGACCACAAACGTTACACATTCGCTTCATAATCAATTTAAAGTTCATCTTTGAAGTATCTATCGTTTCGTACCAACGTTGCTTCCTGAACGGAATATCGTTATCTAAGCAGTAATCTATAATGGTTTGAATTAGATTAGCTGCTTCTTTCATGGTCATTTTATTTCTAGCCATACTCGGTTCAGTTGTTTTATCATGAGTCATCATATATAAGTACTTCATGTTCAGGACTATTTTCCATTGCGGATCACCAGTGTATTCTGATATATCACCTATTAATGCCCAGTAGTGTTTCCTTTGTAGGTCAGTTGTTTTATTTTTTAGAACAGGTTCTAAATAAACAAAATACCGCCCATTATGTTCAGCTTTATTTAAGAACCTTCCGTCAAACTCGCTATGTAGCTTGACGGAGAGAACATCGCCAGTTTTGTCTATAATCTCACCATTCATACATTACCCATCCGCTTGTTCTTTTGCTTTGCTTTCTAGTTTTATTAAGTAAACCACTGCTTTATTCCAGTCTCTAATCTGCCCTGCGTCCGTAACTCCCATGTACTCGAATAACCATTCATCAACTTGTTTTTGAGTAACATTCTTAAGTGTGGCGATTGATTTCTTGAGTTCCTTGGCTTTTGTAAGAGCCTCTGATTTAGTAGGTTCTGAAATCTCTCTACCTTGATTAGAATGTTCTGGCTTATGTGTTGTATTATTTCCGCTTGCATGGTTACCGTCATCATCTATATCTGAAGCGATACCGAATGCACTTGATAAGCTGTATCGTCTTGCGTATGTGATGGCACTTCCCATACCTTGGGCTGTTAGTTTATCGGCTTTTAGGAATAGTGGGTCAAATTCGATATATTCACCGCTTTCGTGTGTGATAACCGTAATTACACCAGCTTGACCTTGATCGTTACTCACTGTTGACTGGAAGTAGCTCAATCCTACCGACGGAGCTACTTGATCTATCGAATGAACTACATTTTCCAACGGTACATACTTGCTTTTGAAAAATGGGTTATTTGCATCTTTTAGCGGTTGTCTAAATTGTTTTTTAAAGTCCGCCAACGCTTTAAATATGTTCTTTGTGCTTTCTGATAGTTTCATGTTTATTCCTCCTTAAATCATGTATTGCATTAATTGAGCGTCGTAATAAGGCTTGCTGTATTCTTCTTGGCTCTCTTCTTCAAAGTCGCCTGTTTCAAGGTCTAAGGCTTCCTCGATTGCCCATTCCATTGCTTCGTAGTCTGCTGGCACTCTTTCACCGTCTACCCAGTAATATCTCATCCCTTGAGCTATCCACTCACCAAACCCCTCCGACCAAACACGCTCACTAGCTACCTCATAGTCATAATGGAATGCTAATACCTCGTGCATGTTGTCGTAAGTCATGTCCCAGACAAATACTTCTCCGCAATCAATAAATTTCATTTTCTTCATGGTTAATTTCCCTTTCTTTTGGTATACTTAAGTTGGTTAATTTCCAAAGTCCGCTATTTGCCTAGCGGGCTTTTTTTATATAAAAAATGCTCCAATAAAACTAATTACCGCCACGATTGTTAACCCGGTTATCACGAACCCCATACCATCTTTGTTCGCTTCAGCCTCAATCATCTTTCTGAACAGGTATATATCTAGTGCATGTTCTCTCGCAAGTTCTCGATTACCTTCGTCAAGGGCTTTTAGATATAACCGTCTCGACTTATCTTTCTGCTCTAAATAAATATCAATCTTACTCATCTCATCACCCCGTACATCAATTCTTCAAAAGTCACATCAAATATCTCTGCCAACTCTTCAATTCGTTCATCCGGAATCTCCCATTTGCCACTTTCCCAATGAGATATGGTGGCTCGGTGGACATCCATCTCTATGGCTAATTCTCGTGCGGTCATACCCGCTTCAGTGCGTAGATGCTTCAAGTTCTCTCCGATAAAACTCATACCACTTCCTCCCTTAGTAAATGTAAACCGTAAGCTTCAATCAACCTCGGCAAGTCATCTTCAAATTTAATTGACCGACTCCCTGCATCCAGTAGCTCGCGGTTTTCGAAATAGTGGGCAAAAGCGTAAATGTTATACAGCGTCTTCGCTCCTTCTTCCTCACGGTATGGTTTAGTAGGATTGAAATAATTCGGTCTGCTGTCGCAGAATGCTCTAAAACTGGTTAACAACTTGGTTGGGCTTTTGTAGCCGAATATATGTGCGATGTCCTTGGGGAATGCCCAGTATTGTGGTGTAAAACTAGCCTTGATTATATTCATTATTATCTTCCTTTCTTTGATATAATCTCCTTATGGAAGGAGGTGAACGAAAATGGATTACTCTAATTGGATTATTGCTCTTGCTGCAATAATCGCTCCTGTTATAACTACTTTTATTAATAATCGTCATAATCAAAAGTTAAAAAGAATAGAGATTGAACAAGAAAACATCAAAAATTCTAAATTGCATATTAGGCAACTTGCTGAAAATTTCATAGAAAGTCTATATGAGGTAAATGAAATGTATTATTCGGACGATCCTGAAGTTTTAAAAAAAATAGAATCAGTACTTTTTCGACGTTACAATTTATTAGCACCGTATATTCCTTATGAAAACAAAAAAGATTTTTTATATTTTGTTAAAATGGCATCTAACAATCCCAATTTAATAGGCTTATTGCATTCTAAAAAGTACACAGACACCATCATTCCTGTATTAAAGAAATTAGTTCAAACAGAGAATACAAATACAAAATGACGATGACATAATATTTGAACCATTGGCCCATATTAACTTTGTTTTCCGCTATATAAATTGATATTAATCCGACTAAAAAAACGATGGTAAAAAAGATTAACCTCTTCATTTTTTAGCTCGCCCCAAAACCACACCGACTACCAATCCTGTGGTGATTAAGGTGAGTGTTTTTAATTTATTGTTCATTTAAATCACTCCTTTTTTAACGTAATCCACTAATGTCATCATCATTAAGTGCCGCGATTTCTTTTTGTCTTGGGGTTAATCTTGTTTGGTGCTCTTCTAAATCAGATAATCCAAAACTGGTTAACTTATTCATCGCCTTTTTAAAATCTATGCGTTTAATTCTGGTATATCTGCCTGCTTCAAAAGTCTTTTTTAAGGTGATAATAAACACCGGTTCTAAGGTGGCCCAACTTTGCCATAAACAAGTCATCCGATATGCTTCTTCCACTGAAATATTCTTTCGTTAATCTCCAAGAAACGGTACCAACAGCCGATTGGATGTCTTTAATCTCCTCGTCATTTAAAGTAATGCTGTCGCGCAATTCTTTAATGTCGGCTTTTATTTCGCACTTCATGTCCGTCATTTCGTTCTTTATTCCAACGACTTCATTTTTAGTAGCGATCATAGAATTAACTACTTTTTGAATAGCCTTGCTTGCATCGTCTTGTCGCTGTAAAGTGAAACTAATCGCTTCTAATTGGTTAACTTCTTCATTATTTAACAATTCAGTCATTAATAATCTCTCCCTCTAATATCTTCATATTTTTATTTGGTAGTATTTTATTCATTTCTTCTGCCCACAATTCCGCTTGCGTAATCATCGACCGTATTCTGTCTACAGCATTTGTAGCGTATAGGTGGTTTGCTATCCCTTTAAATCTCATTGGTGCCATTTTTGTATCAAAGAAATCATTGAAATTTCTTTCGAGTTCATAAAACGTTTCGACCGCTTCCATTTTTTCAACAATCGTTTTTTCTTGTGACTGTAGAGACTGGATTTTTCTTTCTAATTCTTTAGCTTCTGCGGTGCTGCTCTCTAACAAGCTATATTGCGTTTGTTTTAACTTCAGGTCATCCTGAACCCACTCCAAATCCCTTTGTAACTTTTGATTCGATTGCTTTAGCTGTTCGTTTTCTTGTTTGATTTTTTCGTAATCTTCAGGAATTACTTCTTTTTCAATCACCGTCGGCTCTTGTGGTTTTTGATTCTTCAGCTTTTCGTTTTCGTCTTCCAACTCTTTAGCGTACACTTCAAAATCGTGCATGCTGTCCCCAAGACTTTCGATAAGTTCATCTTTTTGTTTGAGTTGTTTCTTTAAATCTTGTAGTTCTCGTACCGTCATTTCGTCAGGTGTTTTAACTTCACCTTTGTTAGTAACGTGTTCTTTGGTGCGTTCTTCTTCTGGTAGAGTGGATATAATACTTAATGCTGTTGCACCTAAATGTCGAAATGTTTCTACATTTGGAAGTTCCACAGCGACCCTCATTGACTTGCTTGCAAAATCCTTATCAATACCTAATGATTCATGCCACTTTCTAAATTCCCCATGCGCTAAATCATTTTCCTTAACATGGTTCAAGCGTCTACCTATCTCCCAAATGGATTGACCTGCAATATTTTTATGATGATTAATTTCCAACTCTATTTGTTTCAAATCAGTTGATAATGTTATTTCATTCAATTTAAATCTCCTTCCTGTGGTATAATGCTTATATATAAATATGTAAGGGGATGATGATTTTGAGGTATATTTTTGTGATATTTACGATTACAGCAATTTCTTTTTTGCACCAATTCTTAAACGCTAAACACAACATGGACTCTATTAAAAAGTTAAACTCTGAATTCAATAGTTGGATTCTTAATGCCAAAAACCAACGCCCTAGCAACGCTAAGTTTGCTCAACTTTATAAAATAAGATATGGGACTGATTCAGCTATCACAAAGATATACAAAGAGAACGCTGCGGTTATAGCTTCAATACCTGTTGATTTAGTCGAAACCTTTCCTACTACACAACCAAAACTTATCCCTGATCAATTATTGGTATTAGATAATTTAGAGGATTATTACACTTTGAAATATAAGGAAATATTTTCGCTTAGATATTGGGTAGATTTCATCATCTTTTTACCTAAAAATATATTAAGTTACCTAGGATTACCTGAGACTGGCACAATATCTCGTACTGCAAATCTTCTGTATTGGCTCTATACACTGGTTCGTACCGTTTTCGAAAATCAAATAACTCAGTGGATTCAATCGATTTTCTTTAAATAATTCAGCTCATTAAAAGCTAAAATAAAAGCTCCTATTGTCCATGCGAACAAGACTGTATTTATAGAAAGAACGATGAAGTTATCAAAAACCAAGTAGACTAAAATATTTATCACGAGTTGCACTATCGCTTTTTCAAATAGTTTTGCAACTCTTTTTATTTCTTCAAAACTTGGCTCTTTCGCTTTTTTCATGTATTTACTCCCTTTCTTCGAATCGATATCTCTCATTCCGTCAAACATCACTAAATTTATCGCTAAGTTGATTATCTGAAATTTTTGAATAATCACTTGCTATGAATAAAATTGTTACTTCTATTGCTTTGTCGTTAATGTGTTCTACTTTTACAGAATCTTCGAGTACATTGAATATTTGTTTATCATCAATAAAGAAAACCTTGGTGATTCTGTGACAGTGTTTGTATTTTTCTTTCCGATTAAATCGCCCCCCTTATATGAATTTAATTCATATAATATTTAAAAAAATTACACGACATGTTTCTTTAACCCCAACAATTCATCTATTGTTACATTAAAATACAAAGCAACTTTAATTAGGTTTTTAGAACTCATCGTCATGGGATCTCGCTCCCAACGACTGATGTTCGCTTGATCTGTACCCAATTCCTTTGCTAATTCCGCTTGTGTCATTTTATTTTTTTTTGCACGTAACTCTGCAATGCTTGTCATGGTATCACCCCTCTCCTTGTTGTTAACTACATAATATATGAATATAATTCATATGTCAAGTGTGTTATGAATTATATTCATACTTCTATTATTTATGTTGATTTTAATTCATATTAATGTTAAAATCGACATAAGGAAGGGGGGAACAAATGGAAAATGAAAAAGTATTTGCGGAACGATTGCGAAAAGCAAGAGAAGGAAAAAATTTAACTCAGACAGAATTAGCTGAAGAAATGGGTTATAAAAATTATACAACCGTATCAAAGTGGGAGTCTGGTAGCAGTTTACCACGAGGTAAAGAGTTGAAAATGTTATCTAAATTATTTGATTTATCTACTGATTATTTACTAGGAATGGATTTAGTACTTGCACAAAGCAATCTTTTAAATATATACAATCAACTTAGTTCACCGCGTCAATCCTATGTATATTCAGTCGCCGAGGAACAGTTAGAAGAGCAAAACAAAGTTGTCAATCTATCAGATTATATAGAAGAAGACTTATACGGATATGCTTCTGCTGGTACTGGTCAACAAGTGTTCGACAATCCAATTGAATCAATACGATTGCATAAATCGGACGTGCCCACACAACACTACGACATTACTTTGAAAGTTGTCGGTGACTCAATGGAACCAGCATTTAAAGATGGTGAGTATATATTCATTAAGAAAACAGAGAGCCTAAGAAATGGGCAGTTTGGAGTATTCATAATAAATGGTGAGTCATATCTAAAGAAAGTATATGTAGAAGATGACCATTTAAGACTGGTATCACTTAATGATAAGTATGAAGACTTAATCTTTACAGCTGATGACGGAATCACCTTAGTTGGTCAAGTTGTTTTATAAAATAAAAAAACACTCACCAAAGCGGGCAGGCTTAGTGAGTGTTACCCTCTCAGGGTGTAGTGTTTCCGTGAACATTATACCATGGGAGGTGTGTTTATTGAAAACTCTTAGATTAATATTTAATATAGCGGGGATTGGTTTGATATATGATGTATTTACACGAGGAAGTGTAACAACTGAGCATGGATATTTAATAACTTCTTTAAGCATTATAGTTTGTTTTTTCATAGGACTTAGCGGTAAAGAAAAAGAAAAGCAAATTTTTAAAAACGAAATTAAAGAACGAGAGATTAATACTAATTCGAAAAAAGAGACTGAACCCTCTGTTGTAGAAAGTCCGAAAAAAACTAATGAATTAGCAAAAGTTAACCCAAAAGTGAATAAAAGTACATTGAAAGTGAGAGGAAATAGATTTCAAATACCAGATGATATTTTTAAGGTTATGTATAGCGAGAAAGATGACTTACCTCTTATGATCAATACTGATGAACCACTACGAATTGACAAACGCTTAGAAGTTAAAAAAACTTTTACAGTGGATAAACTTCCATATTATCCATCATATAGAACTATGACACCTGGTCAAAGATATAAATTCTTAGAATGGCTTCAAAACATAGATAAAGATATAGAAATCGGATATGTTTTTGTATTATTTTATGGTATAGAAAGAAGAATCCTTTCTGGAGATCTGTACCCTGCAATGGAAATATTAAAGAAGTTAAAACAAAGGTTTGATAATGCGCCGTTTCAGGATTACTCTAATAACTTGTTGATTTATCTTAGTGCAACTCAAAATAACAGTTCGTTATTAAATGGTGTAAACTTAAAACAACTAAAAGGAGAATCTTTATTACTAATTAAATATAGTTTCTTTGGTAAAGCTACACCGGATGATTTGATACAATCATCAAAATCTTTCGGGTTTACAAACCACCGTTACGTAAAGAATGAACCAAGTAAATTCCAACAAGCTTTATCTAGTGTGCTGGAAGAAGAATTCGGCGAACCGAACTTTTTATTCGCCAAGATTGATTTAAGTAAATTAAAAAAAGTAAGAATTGCTCCGTTGGCAAATTATAGTATCCCTCATGAAAGGGAATTAAAAATTAATGATATTACCAGTTATGAGCCATTGAAAAATAAACTATTTGAAATAATGCAAAAATCACATGATATAGTAAAAGTGCAATTGAGAGATGAAAGAAAAAAAGCATAGGAGTATGAAAATGGATTGGAAAGATTTAGGCGATAAAACGTTAAAATTAGCCAAAGGTTTAGGAGAAAAGCATCAGAAAGCAAAGCAAGAATCAACTATCACCTTGACGAATAAGACGCTGGGAGCTATCAAGAAAACTAAAGTCAGAAAGAAAGCGGATGGTACTTACTATATAAGTGATATGTTTAGCGAGAGTAAACCAACTTATGAATTTGACTTCATTTCATTTAACGGTTCTAAAATCACCCACGAAACAACAACAAAAGGAAAAACAACCCAACAAGGCAGAGCTGGAAGTGTTCTTGTGGGCAGTATGCTTTTTGGTGACGTCGGAGCTGTTATGGGCGGCGCAAGAAAACGTAAAGGGAAATTTGATTCTAAATCAAAAACGGTACAAACAGAAAAACCGGGTAAAGGGACCGTTAATTTGAAAAGTGTTGATGATGGTACGACTAAAAAAATAAACTTTATAGCAACTCAATCTGAATTTGATAACATTGAACGATATTTTAAATAATACAAATCCCCCTACTTTGTCTGACATTGCTGGTGTAAAATTTCGGGGAAACTAAAATTCACTATTGTCAAACACGTGTATACGTGTTATAATATAAGTGCAGAAAGGGGGATGGCATGAAAGATAAAGACTTATTAAAACTGTTAAAAAAGAACGGTTGGGAATTATCAAGAATTAATGGTAGTCATCATATTTTGAAAAAAGGAAATCAACGTGAAGTTATTCCAGTTCACGGTAAAGATATGAAACCAGGGTTACTAAATGCCATTCTAAAGAGAACGGGACTTAAATAAGTCCCAACTCTTTCTGTAAATAAAAGGAGGAATTATTATGTTGTATATTTTCCCAGGATTGTTACATGAAGAAGATGGATATTGGATTGAATTTCCGGATTTACCAGGATGCTCAACGCAAGGTGATTCATTAGAAGAGTTATTAATTAACTCTCGTGAAGCTATGGAAGGATATATTTTAGATTTATTAGAAAATGGTGACAATGTTCCAAGTGCTAGTCACGTTTCAGAACTTGATTCCTCTGAGGCTTCACCTATTTTAATTGAAACGGATGTCGATTTAAGTAAACGGACAAAATCCGTTAAAAAAACTTTAACTATTCCTTTATGGTTAAATGAACAAGCCTTATCAAAAAATATTAATTTTTCTAAAGTGCTACAAGAATCTTTAATTGAGAAAATTGGACAATAAAAAATCCCACTCCCCTACTTTGGCCGGTAAGGAGTGAGATAGCGAACAAACAACCCAAATTACGGGCTATTTGCTAAGCCCTATTATAGCACAATTATGATAGGAGTTGATAAATATGTGGATAGAAAAATTAGATAACGGAAAATATAAATTTGTCGAGAGATACGAAGATGAAGCGACTGGAAAGTCTAAGCGTGTATCGGTTACTATGACCAAGAAGACTAAGGAAGCACAGGCGGAAGCTTTTGAAATACTGCAATCTAAGATGAAAAAAAATGAAAAAAGGTAACTTTTAGTGAAATATCGTTAGATTGGTTGGCTTACTATAAACAAACCGTCAAGAAATCAACTTATATCAGGGGGCGAACAAATGTTAAAAGACTCAATGAGGCATTCGGTAGATTAGATTTCAATAAATTAACAGCAGCACACTTCAACAAATATTTCATGGACAATTTAATGAACGAACGATTTAAATATAATACAATGAAACAAATCCGTTCAATTGTAGATAGAATCATCAAACACGCCTTAAAGTATCACGGGATTGATAAGACTGAAATTTTGATCCAATTAGAAGTGCCTAAAATTAACGTCACGGTTAAGGATGATTTCAAATACTTGGAACCTGATGAACTCAACGCAATCTTGGAATACTTCAAAGAACAAAACATGAATGAATTTGCACGATTAGTTACGCTACAAGTAAATACTGGTATGCGATTCGGCGAGATGGTCGCATTAGACTATGAAGCAGATATTGATTTAGATGAGCAATCTATTCATATTACCAAGAATTATGATATGGATAACAAAATATTTACCACACCTAAGACTGGCGACAGCCGTACTATCTATTTCGGTGACGATATAAAAAAACTCATCATGGATCAAATACAGTATAACCGAATTAAGATTTTGAAAGATAACCTAGACCGTGGTAATAAACTGCTTTTTAGTACAAAGAATGGTACGCCAATTCGAACCGGTACCATGAATAAATATTTGAAGCGGGTGGATTTAGATAAAAATGTAACGACTCATATTTTCAGGCACACTTTTATCACACACGCTGTACAGAATGGTATGAGCAAAGAATTAATCGCCCAGCAAGTAGGACATACCGACACAAGTATGATTGATAAGATATATTTCCACTTTACCGAAACAATGAGAAAACAACAAAAAGAGGCAATGCTAGACTTTAAAATCATCTAACTTTGCCCCTTATTTGCCCCTTAAGGTATTCACTACAATGAAAACACCCTATGAAAGCTTGATGTTATGCAATTAAGCTTCTTGAGCTACTGGGTAAACAGAAACTTGTTTCTTGTTACGACCTTTACGTTCGAATTTAACTACACCATCGATTTTAGCGAATAATGTATCGTCACCACCGCGACCTACGTTATTCCCTGCATGGATTTTTGTACCACGTTGACGGAAGATAATTGATCCACCTGTAACAGTTTCACCGTCTGATGCTTTAGCTCCTAGACGTTTAGCGATTGAATCACGACCGTTTTGAGTAGAACCTCCACCTTTTTTAGTGGCGAATAATTGTAAATTTAATTTTAACATTCCGTTGCACCTCCTATGATTTAAAGCTTTTATTATATATACGAATGAATTCAGGGTAACTCTCTGCCAACACCTCAAAAGCAAATGATAAATGCTTAAGTAATAGTTGCGCATCTTGAGAGACTGAATGACTTAAATGAGGTGGTAACGTTAATTTCAAGTAACCACCTTCAGTTTCATTAACAACAGTTACGACATCAATGTTCAGTAATTGAACTAATGAATTCTCAACTGAGATAACTTGACTTGATACCGCAGCACATACTATGTCATAACCTGAATCTGCATAACCTGCATGCCCTGTCATTAAGACTTGTCTGACTTTCTTATTAGTATCATGATAAAATGTGATATTAATCATATTCTACAGATAATTAAGCGTTAATTGCATCGATAGTTAATCTTGTATATGGTTGACGGTGACCTTGTTTAGTATGAGAGTCTTTACGACGTCTGTATTTGAAAATAGTAAGTTTTTTACCGCGTCCTTGTTTTTCAACAGTCGCTTCAACCGTTGCACCTTCTACGAATGGAGCACCGATTTTAGTATCGTCTCCTCCAACAAATACAACTTTATCGAAAGTAACTTTGTCACCTTCATTCACATCTAACTTCTCAACAAAGATAGTTTGACCTACCTCAACTTTTACTTGTTTTCCGCCAGTTTTGATAATTGCGTACATTCAAGCACCTCCTATTATTATTATTCAGAGTAATAAATACTCCTACACCGAGACTCGCCAGGTTAAGTGGATACATATCACTTAAAACTTAAACTGTGCGGTTGCAGATGGGTGCACAAATACAACGTTAATAGTGTAGCAAATTGATTCCCTATCGTCAATACATAAAAACTATTTTATAAACAAATTCATCGCAAGTTTGTATAATGGCAATAAGTCATGCGTTGTCTCTCCTAGCCAGGACTCGTACGCTTCTTGATTTTCTAAGGGCGAATCTTCTCTCTTAATAATTCTACCAACCATTAATTCGGCCTTTTTAACTTTTGTAAATTTATCAAAGTACGCCGAGAGATCCATAGCCATAGAAAATTGATAATCTAGTTTAGTATGATCTGAAATGATGATGTAGTCAGAGCTTAAATCTGCAAATAAATCTAAATTCTCTTTATAAGCCTTAGCAATTTCTTTCTTATGTTCAATATTATCAATAAAAGTTAACGTATAAAAAAGATATTCATCATTCATTCCAATTTGAAAGTGAGGATACTTTTTATACCCCCGTTTATCCCCACCGATCGCACACCAAGTCGACTCAACGGGATATACAGTACGACGCAGATGCTTTGCTATATGAACATACGGTTTATCTTCAACTTTCAATTCACTTACTAAATAATCTGCCACGAAATTGCCATAATAATTAAAGCTAGGTTGAATAATAGTTTTGACTGCCTCCATTCGTCGGTCCACCCCATCCACTTCAAAAACCGCAAAACTTGCTTGATCAAATAAAAAACTCATACAAACTCCTCACTACTTCATAACATCCTTTTATAACTCGTAAAGCATTTTGACAGGCTAATTTCTCAATGGTTCCATTATCCATCTTATATAACTTTTCCACATTGGATAAATCTTCATCAATAGGTCGGCCATCTTCTAAGGTTAAGAAGATATATATTTAATTGGCCATTTGAATACTAGCTAGGCTATCATAATTTGTCGCTAAGCTAATATCTTCTCCATATTTTTATAAGGATTCGTCTAGATGAGAATGTAATTCCTTAATGTACTTCCAATCACCTACGATGGGCTGGTCTAGGGATTCAAAAATCTTCTCATTCAACATAAAAAACAGCTAAAAATTGTGCCATCGTCCCTCCATCTATTAACTTTTGAATATCTAAGTGAGTTTGGCTGTTTTGCATTAAGGCATCAGCTCCCAATAAAGTCGTATGCATTAAAGTAGCTGCATGAAGATTAATGAACTTCATATAGTATCCCGTCCTATAATTGACATAATCGTATCATAGAATCTGTTAAAGCTCCTAAAGTCGTTGGTATAGAATCTAAATTAAAGTATTCGTTCGCTTGGTGGGCTAAACTTTCCATCCCATCGTTCAAGTAACTAATTCCAAAAGCAACGCCTACACCTTGGAATAACTTCGCATAAGTGATTCCCCCACTATAAAAAGCAGGTTGGTTCTCACCAATCCACTCATCATAAACATGAGTCAATTGTTCAACATAAGGATTATCTAAAGAGACCTCTGTAGGCGGAAAATGGAAATGATTGCCAATATCAAAAGTTGAAAATACTTCTGTTAAAGCTTTTAACAAGTCATCTCTCGTAATTGGATTAGGAAAGCGAATGTCCACTACCAACTTTATCTCGTCACCATCATAGTGGCATTGAGATGGATTCACAGTCACCGTACCCATCGGTTCATAAAACGGTTCAAAACCAAGCCCTGAACCATTATAATCGTATAAACTTTTATTGAACTTAGAAAATACTTCATCATTTAACGATTCTGCTAAAAACTTAAAAAGATATGCCAAAGCATTCTCTCCAAGTTCTGGTCTTGAACTATGAGCTGCTTTCCCTATAATCGTTAATTTATTATGCTCTAATAAGAAATTAAAACTTTGATTTACAAGAGCATCTTTAACTGCTTGTATTTGGCTGTCTTTGATTATGACATCTACTCTATCATTAATCATGTTCTCTGAATTAAATGTTTCAATAGATTCAACGAAGTCGGATTCAAGGTTGCCTTCAATAGAAAAAGCTGCGTCCCCTTTTTCACCTAAAGTAATTTGGAAGGATGAATCGGGTGTAAACATAAATTCGGGCAAACCATTTTGTTCCACATAATACTCAATGTCCTTGAATGAACTCTCTTCGTCAGTCCCTATAACTAAGCGTAAATTATGCGTTAATTGAATATCTAACTCTTTAATCATGACTAATGACATGTAAGATAACCAGACAGCTGATTTCATATCTTGTGAACCACGCGCGTATAGTAAATTATCAATAATCTCAGCACCAAAAGGATCAAATATCCAACCATCACCTACAGCAACTACATCCATATGCCCTACCACATCCACTCGTTTATCCGTGGGTTCTTTCGTCACCAATTCGATGATTAAGTATTGACCATTATCTACGAAAGTCTCAAAGCCCTCTTTATCTGCCAAGTCTTTCATATAAGCTAACCCCTCAGCAATTCCTTGACCATAAGGTGCTTCGTCTGAGACCGTTGTTGGATCAAACACAGTGTTAATTTTCAGTAAGTCGACTAAACCATCGACAATACGATCTTTATTGTTGCTTATCCATTGTTTATATAAATCTGAATTACTCATAATATTCCTCCTCACTAACATCATAAAATCTATATACGTATTGTATCATACGACTTTAAAGTTAAGAAAAGAACCGCAGAAATCATTCATACGGTTCAAATAGTGACATTATTATTAAATCAAATCGATATATTTTTCAATTAAATCTTTATACTCACCTGATTCTACCATCTCATCAACAACTTTATTTATTACCTCAAGTAAATCTTCATTGTTTTTATTAACAAGAACTGACTGGCCAGTCTTGGCTTCTTCATCAATAAACGGGAAAGCTTCAACTAAAATAAGTTTTCTCTCATTTTGCTTAATGAATTGAGCTGCTGCTACTTCATCTAACATAACTGCGTCAATACGATTCGTTAATAGTGACTGAATCAAGTCATTATTCTTCGCTAAGGCTGTATAATTTGAATCTGGATACTCTTTTTGTACAATACCTTCTTGAATTGAACCTTTTTGTGCAGCAAGTCGTTTGTCAATAAATGACTCTAGGTCTGTGAAAATTTCTGCATCATCCGCACGAACTACAAAATAATCTGTAGATTCATAATAAGGATTTGAAAAGTCAAATTGTTCTCCACGCTCAGGCGTATAACCCATACCTGCAATTAGGATATCAACTCGGTTTGTTTTTAATGATGGAATTAATCCATCAAATCCCATATTCTCAATGACAAGTTCAACACCTAATTCATCAGCGATTTTCTGTGCTAATTCAATATCTGCACCGATAATTGTTTCTTCCCCATCTTCAATAGCAATCCACTCAAATGGGGGGTAATCTGCAGATGTTCCAACAACTAGCTTTCCTTTTTCTTGTATACTTTTTAGACTACTTTGAGCGTAACCCGTAGTCAATGGCACTGACACAGATAAAAATAAAATTAATAGTGATAAAAGTTTAAATATTTTTTTCATGTTTTTCCAACTTTCGCTGTTTATTATTCAGTAGCATCCGCATTTAATTCAGTGTTTTTTATTACGATTTCTTCAATGGCTCCTGATTCAATTGTATCTGCAATCACTTTATTAATAACTTCCATTAATTCAACATTATCTTTAGCTGTTACTACTGCGAATCCTTCGCTATTTTCTTCTACTTTAATTTCATCCAGTAAGGCAATAGAATCACTATTTAAGTTTACAAATTCTTCAACTACGATACCATCCATTAAGACCGCATCAACGCGTTTAGCTTTTAAAGCTTCAATTAAGTCGCCATTTTTATTCATTGAAACTAATTCTGCCTCTGGTAAAACTTCTTGTAAGGTACTTTCTTGAATAGTTCCTTTTTGGACACCAATCTTGAGGTCTGCAAAGTCTTCTAACTCAGAATAATTCCCTTCTTCACCTAATGAAACAACAAATTTACTATTTGTTTCATAATATACATCTGAGAAATCAACTTGTTTTGCTCGTTCATCTGAATAGGTTACACCAGCAAGAACCATATCCACACGTCCTGAACTAACAGAAGGAATCAATCCGTCAAAAGATGTATCTTCAATAACTAATTCTACACCAATTTCTTCTGCAATTAGCTGTGCAATATCAACATCAATACCAATAATATTTGCTTCTGACCCGTCAAGAACAACCCATTCAAATGGTGGAAAATCCGCTGATGTACCCATAACCAATTCACCAGACTCTTTAATTTGATCTAATGTTTTTTGTGCAAAAACATGTATTGTTGAGAAAAATATTCCAGTCAATAAACTAAATGATATGATTACTTTTATTATTTTTTTCATTTATAAAATCCCCTTTTTATTACTTACGTCATACATTTTATACCATCAACTTCATACTAACATTAAAAGAAACTACAAAAAAACGTCTCATGTTCCTGGGAACATAGAGACGGTTACAAAGCCGCGGTGCCACTCTAGTTAATGTAACTTTGTCAATATCGCTACATTCACTCAAATTGTTAACGCTCATACAGCGAAGTTAGCTATGAATTCACCAACTTGTCTCATAAGTGCGGTTCAACAGTGTCACACCGACAAGCTTCCACCTAACCTTGTCTCGCTTTGATGCTTAATTGTCTACTCTCTTAATCTCAGACTTGAATATTAACTTGACATGATTTTAGCAATATTGCGAACGGTTGTCAACTGAAAATTAAAAAAAAGATGATAATTTATTAAAGTTATCATCTTTGTCTCATTTATTAAAAAATTACATAATCCTCATAACCGAGCCAATTCAATAGACCTCGAGTAGGAAAATAAAGAATTATCGCCATAACAATATTAAAGATTAACGTAGGGCTTAATCTTCCTACCAAAAATTCCGTAAATGGAACAGCAATGTCAACTATCTCAGAATAAAAGGCAAAGACTAAACTGTCTAGACAAACAATTGCTATAATAAACAACATTCCATGTATTGGTAATTTTTTAGGAAAGAATTTTTTTACTTGAATAATCAAATAAGCAATCACTAAGTATAGAGTCGCATAAACCCCAAGGACTGTTGTGTTATATGAATCATAGAATAAACCAAAAATAAAACTAAATAGCAGAATATTACTGTCTCTGAAATAAAATGCAAAGACCATAATATAGTATAAAGTAATATGCGATACAATAATTTGGCTATTTCCTAAAAAAGCAACTGGAAAAATAGCTGGTAAGGCAGCATCAATAATCGTCGTAATGAATAATATTAATGGAATCGTCCATTTTAATCGTTGCCAACGGTTGATTCTCATCTACTCACTCTGCCTTTCACTTAAGATAACTGTCACAAAACGGATGTCAGTCATCTCACCAGCGGGTTTGATTTCTACTACTTGGAATAAACCATAATCATCCATATAAGATGTAGCCACTTCACCAATTAACAAAGTGCTTGGAATAACTCCACCAAGTCCTGAAGTAATTACCATATCTCCTTGTGACACTTCAGCAGCTGGATCCACTTGTGTCATCAAATAATTTCCTTTTGATGCATCAAATGAACTAATAATTCCATTTGCTGACGAATCATTTTGTGTTTGAATGCGTGCAGCGACCATACTTGTATTTTGTTGTTGATTCGTTAACAACATAACTTTGGAACTAGTTGGATTCACTTCTACGATTCTTCCAATTAATCCATTACCTGCCATCACTGCTTGATCTTTTTTAACCCCTTCATTTGCTCCAACATTTATTGTTAAAGTTTCCATCCATTGATCCGGATTTCGAGAAATAACTGTCGCATTTACTTTTGTAAAATCACTTAAAACTTCTGATAAGTTAAGTTCTTGACGCATCTTCTCGTTTTCAGTTTCTAAATCAGCGATTCGCACTTGAAACTCATCAATCTCATTAATTTTTGACTTTAATCGTTGGTTCTCTTCAAAGGTACTAATAACCTCATCCACTGAATTTACAAACGATACGACCATATTCACTGGGCCAGAAAAAACTCTACCAACCCATGCTCCAGTTTCATTGACTGCACTACTGACAACATTTGATGTCCCATTGCCTAGTGAAAAGAATACCAATGAAACTACCGCAATGCCTCCAATTAGCAATCCGATTAATTTCTTATTATTTAACATTCATTCCTCTTCCTTACCTATTTTATCTAGCGTAGTTGACGTTCGTGTTCTCTGCTTTGACGATTCATTTCTTTCAGCATCTTACCTGCCCCTATCGCCACACTATCAAGTGGTGTTTTAGCAAGGTGAACAGGGATACCAATCTCATCATACAATCTTTCTGGAAGTCGCTTCAATAAAGCTCCCCCACCTGAAAGTACAATCCCAGTCTCCATAATATCTGCGGATAATTCTGGTTTAGTAATTTCTAGGAGTTGTTTTACTGATGATACAATCATAGCGATGACTTCATCAAGCGCTTGGGAAATAACTTTTGCATAGATAACACGCTCATCTGGAACACCAGTAGCAATATTACGACCTTTCACAAGCATCTTATCATCTTTATCGTATTCGGTAAACTTTGCATTACCAATTTGAATCTTCAATTCTTCTGCATCTTTATAACCGATAGCTAATTGATAATGTTCTCTCACAAAGGCTTGAATCGCTTCATTCATTCGATTCCCACCTGCTCGACTCGTCAAATCGTCAACAATCTCTCCATAAGAAATTGTTGCAACATCTGTTGTACCTCCACCAATATCCACAACCATCTTACCTTTAGGTTCAAAAATCGATAAATCAGCACCTAAAGCTGAAGCAAAAGGTTCTTCTATAATCATTGCACGCGAAATTCCTAAGTCTTTAATCGCATCAATAACCGCTCTTCGCTCTACTTTTGAGATATTACTTGGCACACAAATGACCACTTCAGGTCTAGAAATTGACCGATGAACTGCTTGCTTAATGTAATGTGATAACATTTGTTTAGTTATATCAAAATTAGCAATCACGCCATCTCGCATTGGACGAATAATCTCATAACTATCTGAGGTTCTACCAACCAGGCTCTGCGCTTCTTTACCGAAAGCAACAACTTCTCCAGTAGCAATTTTTCGAGCCACAATTGATGGTTCTCTGAGGGCAATGCCTTTTTTCTCAATATAAATAATGGTATTGGCAGTTCCTAAGTCAATACCTAGTCGTTGCTTACTCCAAAACATCGCATTCCCTCCTTAAATCTTTATATAATCATACTAAACGATTATATCAAATCCACCTATAAAAAAGCTACCAATCTCGATACTCTTAATAAAATTATATAAGTTATTTCTGTTTTGTAAACAATTTACTAACGATTACTGAGTAAAATAATCTAAAGCTCATTATTGGTAAGTAAGGACCATGAAATCTTAATCCTTTTGTTTTTTATAATCTATATTCAATAACAAGATAAATAAAAAACACTTGTTCAATGATTAACTAAACAAGTGTTTTATAACTCTAAACTCTTACAATATTATTTTTTTAATTATCTGAAAATTGCTTTAATTTCCAAATAATCTTCAATACCATATTGACCTTTTTCTCGTCCGAGACCTGATTGCTTGTAACCGCCAAATGGCGCCGAATTATTAACAGTTGCTCCATTGAGGATAACATTTCCTGTTCTCATTTTACGAGCCACATTCACTGCTTCTTCCTCAGGGCCAAAGACTGCCCCACTTAATCCATATGTTGAATCGTTGGCAAGCATAATCGCCTCATCAACATCTTCGTAAGTAATGACAGACAGTACTGGGCCAAAGATTTCTTCTTGTGCAATGGACATATCATTAGTCACTTCAATGAAAACAGTTGGTTCCACGAAGTAACCCGTACCACTAATTTCTTCGCCTCCTACTAGAACTTGTGCTCCTTCATCTTTACCTTTTTGGATATATTCCAATACTGTTTCTTTTTGACTTGCTGATACTAATGGACCTATTACGGTTTCTAAATCACTTGGATCACCAACTTTAAGACTTTGAACATAGTCTTTAATTATTTCTTTGGATCTTTCAAGTTCTTTTTTTGGAATAATTAAGCGTGTTAATGCTGCACAGGTCTGTCCACTATTATTCGCAATTGTATTCACTGAAGCTTTAATGGCTTCTTCCAAATTACCACCCTCGAGATAGATGAGTGCAGATTTACCACCTAATTCCAATACTATCTTCTTAATGCTAGTCTTAGCACGGTCGTATAGGTTTCTACCCACTTCGGTGGATCCAGTGAATGAAATTAAGTCAACATCCGGATGACCTGCAAGATAATCACCCATACCGCTTCCACTTCCTGTAATTAAGTTGAACACACCTTTCGGGAATCCAATCTCATCAATAATCTCAGCAAGAATCATAGCAGTAATAGGTGTATCTGACGCTGGTTTAACGACCACGGTATTACCTGCTAATAGGGCTGGAGTAATCTTCCGTTGGATTTGATTTAATGGGAAGTTCCATGGTGTAATAGCTGCTACAACACCGACACCTTCTTTTGTCACTAGTGCATTACCAATCTGAGATGTAAATTCAATATCCTTAAGTGATTTAATTGAAGCTTCGATTTCCTCAGCTGAACGAATAACTTGAGTGTATTCAGTGTAAGTTCTTGCTGAACCTAATTCAGCGATAATAGAATTGGTTAAATCTTCCGAACGTTCTCGAATACCTTCGCTAATTTTTTGAACATAATGAACACGTTCTTCTACTGATAATGTATTCCAAGCAGGAAAGGCATCTTTTGCTGCTTGAACTGCCTTATCCACATCCGCCTCATTTCCTAAAGGTATTTGAGCAAGGACTTCTTCGGTAGTTGGATTGATTACATCTTTATATTCTTTACTTTGGCTGTCTGTCCATTCACCATTGATGTATAAATTATATTGTTTCATCTTCTACCTCTTTCTTAATGATTGATCTGTTCATACTACTATTTTCAGTCTATCAAAGAGTCTAAATTCTTACAAATATTATGATTATTAATAAGTTCAATATAATATAAAAACTCGGAGAAAATCTCCGAGTTTCATAATCGTTTAAATTAATTTAGATAGATTATTTTTTGTTTACGTTTGCTGCTTGTGGTCCACGAGCACCATCTTCAATATCAAAAGTAACTTCTTGACCTTCTTCTAAAGTTTTGAAACCTTCATCTTGGATTGCTGAGAAATGTACGAATACATCTGCTTCACCATCACGTTCGATGAATCCAAATCCTTTAGCAGCGTCAAACCACTTTACTTTACCTTCTGCCATTTTCATAGCCTCCTTTTCGTGCCTTAGCACATATTATATTCTTGCTTATGGTACGAAATGGATTATATCATCTTTCTTACCTCTTACAAAAACACATGTTAATATTATCACAATAAAAAAATAATTCAATAGTTTATTAGAAATATTTTAATCTTTTTTATCTTTCCTTTTGATTAATCAAAAACATTTGTCGTCTCATGCAAACTTCGATACTCTCCTTGTCCGATAATTAAGTGATCTAAAACGTCTATCCCCATTAATTCCCCACAAGCAATCATTCTTCTCGTAAAGTGAATATCCGCTGGGCTTGGCTCTGTGTCACCGCTTGGGTGATTATGGGCGATAATAATACGTGCAGTCGGATATTTCACCGCTTCTTTAAATATCTCTCTCGGATGTGCGACAGAACTATTTACGGTGCCTTTGAAGATTGTTTTCTTTCTAATAATCTCATTTTTAGTATTCAAGAATAAAACCATGAGATGTTCTTGATGAAGATCGGCCATTTCTTTAAGTAACCATTCGCCCGCTGACTTTGTTGATACAATATCTCCATGCTTTGGAATAGCTGAAGTTGCGAAACGATAGCCTAATTCAATCGCTGCTTTTAATTCGATGGCTTTAATCTTACCGACACCATTAACTTCCATAAAAGATTCAATAGACGCATGTTTAATTTCATTCAACCCTCCAAAATGATTCAAAAAATTCACTGCTAATTCTAACACATTTACTTGCCTCGTACCTGTTCTGAATAGGATTGCTAGTAGCTCATGGTTAGATAATGCTTTTTCACCATAAACTAGCAACCGCTCACGGGGTTGAATTTCCCTTGAAACTTCTCGAATAAATGACTTCGTTAAACTCAAATTAAAAACCTCCTAAAAGATGTACTATACATAAATACACTTTTAAGAGGTCAATCCATTATTAAACTTGAACTTTTTCTAAAATAAATTGTCGAACATCAGACACAAAGTATAATGAACCTGTAATAAGAAGGATTTTATCTTGATTCAGATCTATTTCGTTTGAATAGTTCATGATGAAGTCTTCCCAATCAGGAGCTAATTCAAATGATGATTTATGAAGGTTGTTACTTTCGTCAGCTACTTCTACAAAGTCATCTATTGACATTGCTTTTTGATGGTCGAATTGAGTTAAATAAATTGTTTCCGCATTAAATGAATTCAAAATCGGAAGTTGCTCATCTTGATTCTTAGTCGACAGCCCAGCGTATAGTATAGTTAATCGTTTGTTAGGGAAGTATTGATCAACTAGTTTCTTTAGGGCAGATAAACCATGAGCATTATGAGCACCATCAATATAAACGACCGGACGATCAGATATACGTTCCATCCGTGCCATCCATTTTGTTTCTTTTAAGGCTTGGTAGGCACTGTCAAAATCAATCATCTCAGAATTCATTACCATCCATGCACAGAATGCTCTCAGCGCAATACTAGCATTATCAATCTGATACTGTCCTAACATGCTAATATGAAAATTGTGGGTTATTTTCTCACCTTGACTGTTAAGCCAAAAGTCAAATGTTGATCCAAGTTCGTGATGGTTCATAACATTCTCAAAGCCATAATCTACTCCAAATTTATAGTGATAACCATGCTTCTCATTCACACGATCAATAACAACTTGTAGTGGTGATTCTTGAATTGGCCCGGTAATTACTACTGCATTCTCTTTTATTAGCCCTGACTTTTCTTTAGCTACAGCTTCTACCGTATCTCCAAGTAAATCTTCGTGGTCTAAACCAATGGTCGTTAAGATAGCTAGTTGAGCATCAAATACATTCGTACAGTCGTTCTCTCCACCAATACCAACTTCAATTAAACAAACATCAGGTTGCTTTTCATTAAAGTAAAGTGCCATCATCACTGTATATTGTTCAAAGAATATTAATTTTCCATATTCTGTTGTTTCCATATACTCATTTACTTCGACCATTTTCTCAGTAATACGAATTAAGTCCTCATCACTAATATTCATACCGTTATATGAGAATCTTTCATTAAATCTCATAATATGTGGTGACGTAAATGTTCCTACAGATAGCCCTTGGCTTAGTAGTAACTGCTTCAAGTATGTCGTCGTAGATCCCTTACCATTTGTTCCTGTAATATGTATTACAGGTAGCCCTTTGTGAGGATTATCTAGGTACGATAAGGCGCAACGTATCTTATCGATACCTACACGACTTTTTGGGTTAGTTTGTTCATCAAGCCATGCAACAGCTTGTTCAACAGTGGTAAATTTCATTAGCATCTTAACTCCTTGTTAATATAATACAGACAACATCTTACGGAGTGATCTCACTTAGTAAGTGTATTGAAGATACTATAGAGCCTTTAATTGCTCGATTCGTTCGACAACTGCATTTAATTGTTTTTTATAGTCTGATTCTTTTTCACGTTCCTCTTTAACAACCGCTTCTGGAGCTTTATTAACAAAGTTCTCGTTACTTAATTTTTTAACAAGACGATCAACTTCTTTTTCAAGTTTAGTCTGTTCTTGTTCTAATCGTTTAATCTCATCTTCAATTTTAATAAGACCTTCAAGTGGCATTAATACTTGAGCAAAAGGTAAAGTCTGCGTAACTACTTCCCCAGGTGCTACGACATCAGTACAAATGACTAATGTTTCTGGGTTACAGAATCTTTGAATATATGCACTATTCTCTTCTAATACAGCTTGAATCGCTTTATCGCTGACTTTAATATAAATGTCTACTTTTTTAGATAAGGCTGTATTCATTTCGTTACGAATCTGACGCACTGAGCGAATAATATCAATTAACTTCGTCATCGCATCTTCACTCTCTGTGTCAATCAATCTATCATCAACTACTGGATAATTAGCAACTACAATTGATTGGTTAGCTGGAGCAATTTGTTGCCAAATCTCTTCACTTACAAATGGCATAATTGGATGTAATAAGCGTAGGAATTGGTCTAATACATGGATAAGAATACTCTTAGTCGTTGTATTATCTGTTGAGACATCTTGTAAGCTTTCTTTGGTCATCTCAATATACCAGTCACAGTAATCATCCCAGATAAAGTGATATAAAACTCTTCCTGCTTCACCAAATTCAAATTTCTCAAATAATCTCGTCACTGTCTCTGTAACTGATTGTAAACGAGATAAAATCCATCGATCGGCTAATGTAGTATCATCATTAATCTGAATATCATCAAGTGTCATATCTCCTACGTTCATTAATACATACCGACTTGCATTCCAGATCTTATTAATGAAGTTCCAAGCTGATGATAGTTTTTCAGGAATATATCGAACATCTTGTCCTGGCGCCGATCCATTGGCTAAGAACCATCTTAAAGCGTCAACACCATATTCTTCGATAACATCCATTGGATCAATCCCGTTACCAAGTGACTTACTCATCTTACGTCCTTCAGAATCACGAATTAATCCGTGAATTAATACGTTCTTAAATGGACGTTCCTTAGTAAACTCTAATGATTGGAAGATCATTCGACTTACCCAGAAGAAGATAATATCATAACCAGTTACTAAAGTAGTTGTTGGGAAATATCTTTCAAAGTCTGAAGTTTCTTCTGGCCAACCCATAGTTGAAAATGGCCAAAGTGCTGAAGAGAACCAAGTGTCTAAAACATCTGGGTCACGTTCCCAATTCTCTGCCTCATCTTCAGGTGCCACTTCACCTACATATATTTCTCCTGTCGTCTTATGATACCAAGCTGGAATTTGATGTCCCCACCATAATTGTCGAGAAATTACCCAGTCATGAACATTTTCCATCCAACCAATAAAAGTATCATTAAAGCGTGGTGGGAAGAATTCTACAGCATTCTCAGTTTGTTGGTTATTAATTGCTTGTCTAGCTAATAGTTCCATCTTAACAAACCATTGAGTTGATAAGTATGGTTCTACAACTGCTCCACTACGTTCTGAGTGCCCCACACTGTGTAAGTGTTCTTCAACTTTAATCAAGAAACCTTGTTCTTTAAGATCGTTCACAACGGCTTTACGTGCTTCAAAACGGTCCATTCCTTCGTATTGACCACCATTTTGGTTAATAGAACCATCTTTATGCATAACATTCAATCGAGGTAAGTCATGACGGTTCCCCACTTCAAAGTCATTAGGGTCATGCGCCGGAGTAATCTTTACAACACCGGTTCCGAATTCTTTATCAACATAATCATCGGCAACGACTGGAATCTCTCGATCCATTAATGGTAATAAAACTTTCTTTCCAATAAGATGTTGATATCTCTCGTCTTCTGGATGCACCGCAATAGCAGTATCTCCTAGCATTGTCTCTGGTCGTGTTGTTGCAATCTCTACGCGCTCATCTGAACCAACTACAGGGTATTCAATATGATAGAAAGCACCTTGTATATCTTGATGAATAACTTCAATATCAGATAAAGCAGTTTGTGCAACTGGGTCCCAGTTAATAATGTATTCACCACGATATATTAATCCTTTATTGTAAAGATCTACGAAGACCTTATTAACAGCCTTACTTAACCCATCATCTAAAGTGAATCGTTCACGTGAGTAGTCTACAGATACTCCCATCTTAGACCATTGTTGTCTAATATGATCAGCATATTCTTCTTTCCATTCCCAGGTTTTCTCTAAGAATTTTTCCCGACCTAAATCATGTCTTGAAACCCCATCTTCTCTTAATCGTTCCTCAACTTTGGCCTGAGTGGCGATTCCTGCATGGTCCATACCAGGTAGCCATAAGGTATCATACCCTTGCATCCGTTTTTGACGAATAATCATATCTTGTAAAGTAACATCCCAAGCATGACCTAAGTGTAATCTTCCTGTGACATTTGGTGGAGGAATTACAATAGAATAAGGCTCTGCTTGTGGATTTTGGTTTGGTTTGAATACACCTTGTTCGATCCAACTTTCATACTTACCTGCTTCTACTTCATGATGATTATATTTCGTAGATAATTCTTTCTTACTCATCTTTTCATCCTTTCAATTAACTTATGTATTAAGAATAAATATTATAAATCTCATTAAAAATCGCCCTATGCTGAACATAGGACGATGTTATCGCGGTACCACCTAAATTAATGATTACTCATTCTCTTTATTGTTATCGAAGATTAATCTCCGTAAAGCACTCAATAATTCGTACTCCATTGCTCCAAGCTACCTTCGTTGGCAATGGGAGTTTTCACCATCTATCTCCCTCTCTAAAAGTTAGCCCACTACTCCTCTCTTCACAGCAATATATTAAAATGTAGTATAAGTTTAACAAATCTTTATACAATCTACAAGTAGCTTCTTTATCAAATTTTCAAATGAAATTATCTTAAAATAAACAGACTTTATAATAAGAGAATATTTATATTTTTTAGAGTGATAATTTTGAAAAAACATTGGCTAATGAATCTTTAAAAATCAGTGTATTGGGCCTTTGAACCCTTACCTCAGTTTTATTAATAACGGCTAGTTGTTCTCCCTTAAAATAATTCACTAAGCCTGCTGCAGGATAGACCGTCATAGATGTTCCTGCAATAATTAACAAATCAGCTTTCTCAATAGATTCAACGGATTGCTCCAAGACTTGTGTGTCTAGCTGCTCTTGATATAAGACAATATCTGGCCTTACAATACTACCATCTTTTGGACATCTCGGTATTCCTTGAGTATCTAATTGTAGGTCTGTTAAGTCATAATGAGTGTGACACTCTACACAGTAATTTTCGTGAACAGTACCATGTAACTCTAATACATTAGAACTCCCAGCCATTTGGTGTAAACCGTCAATATTTTGGGTAATAATTGTTACTTCCTTGTCTTCTTTCTCCAGATCTGCCATAAACTGATGTGAAGAGTTTGGTTTAGCCTCTGGATAAATTAATTTATCAAAGTAAAATTCAAAAAATTCTTTAGGATGTTGAGCGAAGAATGCATGAGATATAATTTCTTCTGCAGAATAATTCAACCCTGTTTCCTTTGAATAAATTCCTTCTGACGAACGAAAGTCTGGAATACCGCTTTCAGTTGATACGCCCGCTCCACAGAAGAATACAATCCTTTTTGCTTTTTGAAGTCGTTGATTTAACTGTTCAATTTTATCCATTACAGCCTTCCTTTCATGTTGATACAAATTAATATCTTTCAAAATTTTTAAATAATTCTTCCAAATCCGAAATTTCTTTTTGCAATTTTTCACCTATAGTTGTCTCTTTAACCCTAATACGATGTTCCACACGGTCTACTAGCCTTTTAACTGAAACAATATCTTTTTTACTTTTAACTGCGTCATCTACTGAATCAAAGGGTTGATGAGCTACGAGTTGCATGCCCCAACTATTATATAATAATGTATACCCAGCAATTCCTGTTGTTGAATGATAGGCTTTAGAGTAACCTCCATCAATAACAATTAAGCGGCCGTTCCCTTTGATTGGACTTTCTCCATCTTTCGCTTTTACAGGTGTATGTCCATTAATTATATGGCCGGTATTATCTAATCCAAACTCATATAATATATCTAAACAATTTGTTTCATTATCTCTTAAATAATAGTAAGCATTTTTAGGTTCTTTATGGGTTGACGTATCTTCGACGTAATACCGTTCAAAAGTCTTCATTGCTCCCTTACCGAATAACGACGACGAATCACCACACCATAGGTACCAAAGCAAGTCGGTTGAGAAATCACCCGTAACATTCACATTGCGGAAACTTCTATATACATTAGTTTCGAAGAAATCTAATAATGCTTTTCCTGAATAACTATGTTTGCCTACTCGAAGCGACTTAAAATCCCCATTATCATGCATAGGAATACACCCATGAATAAGTAAATTATTATTGTAAACTAGATACATACCTCCGTTATCTAGTAAGAAATGAATATGTCGTTTTAACCTTTCACTACTTTGAAAAGATTCCTGTAGTTTATCTAGTAGAATTTCCTCCTCCTCGGTGAGTTGAGTCGGATGACTCCAATCTATGGTAGGAGCATTAAAATTCACTAAAGGATAATCTTTGCCATCAATAGAGACAGTCCAATCGGCTGGATTCACACGACTTAACATGTCGCGATCTTGCATTTTAAAGTCAGGGCGACGGTTATATAACTGACCTTCTAACTTTAATTGCAAAATACTTGTCGCTTGCTGAACAATATTCAACACTTTTAATTCATTATCAGAGACCCTTCCCTCTGAACTTACTTTAGGGGCAAACTTTTCAATCGGTTGATAATATTTTGAAGCATATTCGATTAGCGGTCTTATATTGATACCATAAGCTTCTTCAATAATGTCCAAATTATCATAACGAGCACAGATGCGTATCACGTTCATTATAGATACGAGTGAGCCAGCCATCGTTGCCATCCAAATAATATCATGGTTTCCCCATTGAATATCTAAGCTTGGCACAGCCATTAACCGATCCATAATCTTGTCTGGCGAAGGACCACGGTCATAAATATCACCAACAACGTGAAGGTGGTCAACCACTAGATGTTGGATAGCGATACATAATGCACGTATCAATGGTTTGGCTTGGCCTAATTCTATAATTTTGTCAACAATTGATGCGTAATAATCTTCTTTATTCGAATCCGGATTTACTTCCGACAATAATTCTTCAATTATATAACCGTACTGATTGTCAATATTTTTACGCACTTTAGAACGTGTGTATTTACTTCCAGCAAAAATGGTCACTTCGAGTAATTGATGAATATTTTTACGATACCAACCAGTTAACTCTTCTTCTGTTAATCGATTCTCTTCTAAATTTAATTTTGCGGTTGGATAATAAATCAATACACTTAAATCGTCCACATCAACCTCTACATCGTCACGGTTTCTGAAACAATTGATTACTTTCTCTTTAATACTTCCTGACCCATTACGCATCACGTGATTAAATGCAATATACTCGCCATGCAAGTCACTTACAAAATGCTCTGTTCCTTTAGGGAGTTGCATAATAGCTTCTAAATTAATAATTTCGGTTAGAACACTCTCTTTAGTCGGAAACTTCTCCTTAAGTAATGTGTAATATTTTTCCTCTAACATTTAATTCACCCCTTTTCTATATCATAGCTTATTTTAATAAGAAAAAGTGATTTTATGTTGCATTAATTGAAGTTTTTAATAAAAACTAAGTGAAATTTCTAGAATTAAACCTATTATTAAAAAATAAAAAACGATCAAGTAAATTTCCTTGATCGTTTAGACTTCTACAATCTATTATATTTTATCTGCTACTTCTAAAGCTGGGTCATAACTTGGCTCATCAGCTACTTCACTAACAATTTCTTTATATTGAATTGTACCCTCTTTGTCCACAACGAACACTGCTCGAGTAGTTCTTGTCTCTCCACCCAAATCAATGTTTAGTCCATATGCTTCACCAAATGATCCATCTGAATCAGTATAAGTATCAACATTCAATTGATTCTCTTTATTCCAATCATTAAATTCATCAACCGTATTACGTCCTACAGTAATGTATTGGTACCCTTTATCTGCAGTCTTTTCTGCAAAAGCTTTTGTTTGTAATTCACATGTACGAGTTAATACATTCGGAATTACACTGATTATAGTAACATTCCCATCAAGAACGTCTGTTAACTCTACAGCATCACCTTTGTGATTCAACACTGTTGCATTAGGTACTTTCTGACCAACCTCTGGTTGAGTTCCTTGAACTTCAATTGGATCTCCTTTAAATGTAACTTGCATGTAATAACTCCCTTTCTTTTTAAACTCTACATTGATTATAACGTTTGCATAGGGTTTATTCAAAGAAAGTGCTTAGTCTTCATTATAATAAATCTACGAATTCAGATTCTTTTTTGTTTAAATACTCCTCATCAATAAGCTCAACTTGAGTATTGTTGACGGCATCTTGTACTAACGCATCAATGTCCAAAACACTTTCAAGCTCTTCGATCTTATCAATTTTTGGCTTTGTATGAGGTGATGATGGCGCAAAAACGGTACAACAGTCATCATAGGGCTCGTTAGATATGTTAAATGTGTCTATTTTTTCTGCTAAAGCAATAATTTCATTCTTATCTGTCGCGATTAATGGTCGTAGTATTGGTATATTCGTTACATCATTGATCGCACGCATACTTTTAACTGTTTGAGATGCTACTTGTCCTAATGATTCTCCATTAATAATGGCATCTGCATTATTTTTATCAATTAGCTCATCCATAATCCTTAACATGAATCGACGTATTACTGTCATAGACTCATTATCATGAATATGTGCCTTTATTTCTTCTTGAATACGTGTAAATGGTACATTATGGAACTTAATTGGCATACCATAATGAGATAATTTCGCTGTTAATTTTTTGGCTTTTTCTAAAGCTTGAGGACTTGTGTATGGTGGACTGGCAAAGTGTACGGCTTCAATTTGCATACCACGACGCATCATAAGATAACCTGCAATAGGTGAATCAAATCCACCTGAAAGCATCAACATACCTTTACCACTTGATCCGTATGGCATTCCCTGAAGACCTTGGTATGATTTTAAACTTAAGTAAGCAGAATCATTTTGATGGATACTTACGGTTAACTTGTAAGTAGGCAACTTCATCTTAACGTTTAAGGTCTTATATTTTTCAGCGATAACATTCCCCACTTCACGTTGGATCATGTATGTATCGAAAGGGAATGTCTTATCTGAACGTTTTGAGACAACTTTAAACGATTCACCCTCTTTGATTTCTAACTCTTCAAATAATTCTAGAGCTTTGGCTTTAATTACATCCATGTCTTTCTCCACTTCATAGACTGGTTCAAAGCGGGAAATTCCTGGTATGTCTTGGAGAATTTTAATAATCTCTTCGTATGCTGCATCCTGCCATCTAACATACATAAAATCATGGTTAGCAATAATCTTAACACGTTCTATATCTTTTGTTTTATGACGAATTTGCTCAGCCATTTTTTGCTGGAACATTTTTCTATTTTTACCTTTAGTTGATAATTCACCGTAGTGAATTTTAATTTGTTTATCTGCCATTGGTTCTCCTTTATTTTTGTTGTCTAAATTTATCTGTAACTAGTTTTATTGTCTTTATTAAGTAATCCACTTCTTTTTGAGTAGTGGTATGCGCCATACTTATGCGTATAGCTGATTTGCTTATAGTTTTATCTACTCCCATGGCTGTTAAAGTCGCATGATCAGTGTGTGTTCGACTCGAACATGCACTTGTTGTTGATATGTACACATCATGACTTTCAAAGGCATGTAACAGGACTTCTCCTGGAATTCCTGCATAAGCAGCACATATTATATGTTCACTACCTGTATGCTCAGCAAAAATTTGCCAGCCATTCTGCTTAAAGCTATCTATAATTTGTTGACGGAAAGTAGATAAATTAGTTTTCGCTTCTTGTTGTACTTCGTTCATAATGCGAAGTGCACGACTTGTAGCTACAATTGCTGCCAAATTCTCTGTACTACTTCGCTGACCACACTCTTGACCTCCACCGAATAACAGGGGTTGAGAAGCGACTCTATTTCGTTTAGCTAAAATTCCAACACCTTTAACCGAATGGAACTTGTGACTAGATAAAGTTAACATATCAATCCGAGGGTATTTTAATAATTCTAACTGGGTCGTAACAGTTTGTACTGCATCCATGTGCCAAATAACTTGAGGATAGTCCTTTAAGATTCTCTCAATATCTTTCACCGGCTGAATAGCACCAACCTCATTATTAACTCCCATAATTGAGACAAGTAATACATCAGAAGTTAACAAAGATCTAAAGTTATCCAAATCAATTACACCATCGTCATTTACTTTAATAAATTCAATATCGAAACCCAATTCCTGAAGCTTATTCACTTGTTTCATAGTTGCCGGGTGCTCAATCCTTGAAATTAACACTTTATTTCGGCCTACATGAATGTTCTTTAAAGCGGGTAATATTGCTTGCATAACCCAGTTATTAACTTCTGTACCACTGGAGGCAAAAAATATTTCGGAATCATCAAAACCAAGAATATCCGCAATTTGTTTTCGCGCCAAATTCATTAGCCCCTTAGCTTCTTCTCCTAGTTTGTGCGAACTTGAAGGATTAGCAAAGTATTTTGTAGCTACCTGCTGGTAAGTTGCTAGCACATCTTCTAAAGGTTTAGTTGTCGCGCTATTGTCAAAGTAATACATGAATTAACTCCTTCTACACTTTGGTTATTAACTCGATAAAAAAACGGCATCAAATATTATAGCATAGCAAATTAATATTGTCAGTGTCTCATTTTTTGCTAAGCAAACTACTCTATATCAAATTACATTAATTAAATAAAAAACCTTTGAGATAATATTAATTACTCAAAGGTTAAAGTATTAGTATATACGATTCTGTTTTTCTTGTTGATACATACGTCTTACTTGCGTTGGTCCTTCACGGTCGACACGGTATAGTGCTTTTTCAATCGTATTCAACGCATCTTCATATCTAAATTCATCATAGAATAGGTATTCTGCATCATAAATTGCATCGTCCATCTCAGGATAATCATAACGGAATCGATTACTATGCTGAATCATATACTCAGTAAGAGTTGCGCTGTCTAAGGTTGACTCAGTCAATTCTTCTAATCGATTCAAATTCTCTGCAAGTTGGCTTTCTAAACCTTCAATCTCTGACATATCTATACGAACACGATTCAATTGTTTTGAGATATTTTCTATCTCATCTGTCACTTTGTAAAACAGTTCATAGTAATTATCACTCAAGCCTGGGAGATGGTGTTTCTCAACGCGACGTTTTAAATTACGTAAGTCTAATTCATATAAGTCTAAGTTACTTTTAGCTTCACGTTCACGTTGAGTCAAGTCAGCTAATTTACTTACAATTTCTTGTTGCTTACTATCATACTCATTCACATGCTTTTCAACTTTACTTAGCTGATTAGCAATTTGTGTAAATACCGCATCGTTAGATTCAATTGACGCAATAATATCTTGAAAACGACCATATTCAGAATTAATCTGTTCAGTTAATTCACTAATTTGATCTACTTCATTCTCGTGTAAAATATAACTTTGCGCAATACGATCCACTTCAATGCCAGCATAACGATTATTCTCACGAACTTGTTCAAATAGGCTTTGGGTTTGGTTAATGTGAGTGTTCACATAATTTTTAGCATCAATCTCAGCTTCCATAAAATCATATAAGGAGTTGATTTCGCGATCAGCCTTATCCATTAAAGTTTGGGCATCTACTAAATCAGCATTCTTAATATGATTTTTTGCTTCATTCAATTTTTCTTGAATTTCATCTGCTTTTTCTACAACATCCATACCTTCAAAATTAAAGTGACTATCAAGCATCTTTTGATGACCATCAATAATGTCATCTAAAGCATCCTCATATTCATTCTTAATCTTATTATACATAGAAGGTAACTTCTCTAAGATATTTTCTAAACTTTCTAGATCTGATTCAATCGTATCTAACATATCATCGGCTTCAATATGATCTCCTGATGTTGTCAATTCATTGTATCGAGTAAAGTTAAGTTCTAAATACTGAAGGTTCTTCTCAAGCGTTTCGATGGCTGGACCATAATCAAAGGAATGATTCATAATACTTTGACGAGCTGTGTTATATCGTTCAAGCAGTCCTTCATTGCGTTCTTGATTGTCTTCACTTACTTGTAATAAGGCGCTTAATTCATCATGTAAGTCATGAACTTGACCTTCTGTCTCATCTAATAAGTTGCTCGCTTCATCTAAAGCCGTCTTCGCTTTCATTAAATTCATCTGTTCGCTATACTGTTCTGCGCCAACTAACATCGCTTCAATTTCTGGAAACTGAAAATTTGTAATAGTTTGCCATGTGGCTACTAAACTTTCGTATTTACGTTTAGTTTGACCTGCAAGGTCCATGTTTTTTAATGTAAATAATTGATCAGCAATTGAAATGCTCATCATCTCGTCTTTACGATTCTCTAATTCTCGGATCTCTTTCGCACGCTGCGTTCTTAGATAAAAAATAACTCCCGATGCAACAAGAAAGAGGATAACGATGATAAATAAAATATCAGTAAAGTTTAAATTCATTGTATCGCTCCTCACCAATCTGTATATAAGTGTTCCTGTATTTACTACATAAATGTCAAACTAAATTATAGCATTTAAGATTAGCTAATAAAAGCATAAATGGCGATAAATTATAGCCTCTAACTTTTTCCATCATAAAAAAACACAAAATTTTTCCATTTTATCTAAATTAATATATTTCAAAAGACAGTTTATTAATTTTACATGTTACACTTTTTAACAATCCACTTGTACAAACTATATGTTTTTCCTACATCACTTCACTATATCTTTCATAACAAAAACTTAGTTCGCTTTTCTAGTACGCTAATCTTCTAGATATCTTTGAAAGTTTCTCAAAGCAACACATAATAAATGCATATCTATATTGATTTACTATTTAAGTCACTATAACTATTGATTTGTTAAATTTAACTGCAAAAAATAATGCTATAATAAAGCGATTGAATAATGAAAGGATTGTTAAAAATATGAAAACTATGTTAATACTTTCAAGTCTACTAGCACTAAGTTCTATCCCTGTCAAAGCTCAAGATAATTTAACCATTGGAATGGTGACAGATACTGGTGGTATCGATGATAAATCCTTCAACCAAGGCGCTTGGGAAGGCATGAAGCTTTGGGGTGAAAAACACAGCAAAAAAGAAGGTCTTGATGGGTACAGTTACTTCCAATCTGACACTGAAGCGGACTATATCACTAACTTGAACCTCGCAAGCCAAAGTGACATTGACATTATCTATGCCATAGGCTACCGATTGCAAGCAGCTGTAACAGAAGTTGCTAAACAATACCCAGACCAAAATTATGCAATGGTTGATTCAATTGTAGAATTAAATAATGTTGCTTCACTGAATTTCTCGGATGAAGAAGCTGCATTTCTCGCTGGTGTCGCAGCTGCAACGACCACTGAAACTGACAAAGTTGGTTTCATCGGTGGTGTAGAAGGAATTGTTATCGATAAGTTTGAAGCTGGTTTTGTTGCCGGTGTTCAAGCTATCAATCCTGATATTGAAGTTTCAATCCAATATGCTGGAAGCTTTACAGATCCATCCAAAGGTCGTACACTAGCCGCTGCTATGTATGCGGATGATGTTGATGTAATTTTCCATACTTCTGGCCCTACTGGTAACGGTGTATTTGCTGAAGCAAAAGACTTAGTTACTATAGATCCAGCAAGAAATCTATGGGTAATCGGTGTAGACCTTGATCAAACAGCCGAGGGTGAATTTACCATCGATGGTGAACCACGTAACATCCATTTAACTTCTACCCTTAAAAATACAGGAAATGTCATTCAAGCGTTCACTGAAGAGGTTGCTGAGAATGGCTTCCAATCTGGAGTTCAATGGTTTAACCTTGCCAATGATGGTGTGGGCTTAGCTGACGGACAATTGTCAGAAATCAGCAAAGAGAGCATAGAAGATTACAAAAAACAAATTATCGACGGCACAATTTCTGTTCCAGATAAACCACTTAATTAAAATATTCAGTTATAAGATATCAGCTCAGCTGGTATCTTTTTTTGTACTATGACACAAAATAACGAGTGTTGTAATGAGAGGTCTCAATACTAACACTCGTTATTGTGATGTGCTATAGAATGATTACATTAGTTTATGCTAATTGTAATAATTAACCTAATTTGTTGTAGTACTCAACTACTAATGACTCATCAATTTCAGCATTTAATTCGCTACGTTCTGGTAGGCGAGTTAATGTACCTTCTTTTTTGTTTTCATCGTAAGATACGAAGTCTAAACGTGTTACAACGTTTTCTAAGTTTTCTTTGATTAAAGCTAAATCTGCTGATTTTTCACGTAATCCGATAACTTGCTCAGGTGAAACTAAGTAAGAAGGGATATCAACACGTTTACCATCAACTGTGATGTGACCGTGGTTTACTAATTGACGAGCTTGACGACGTGTATTAGCAAATCCTAAACGATAAACTAAGTTATCTAAGCGAGTTTCAAGCATTACCATGAAGTTCTCACCGTGCTTACCTTCTAATTTACCTGCACGCTTATATAAAGTCGCGAATTGACGCTCGTTTAATCCGTACATAAAACGTAGTTTTTGTTTCTCTTGTAATTGTAATCCGTACTCAGAAAGTTTTTTACGTTGGTTACCGTGTTGTCCTGGTGCGAAGTTACGTTTTGCAATTTCTTTACCTGTTTCTGTTAAAGAAATCCCTAAACGACGTGATAATTTCCATGATGGTCCTGTATATCTTGACATATGTATTCCTCCAATATTTTTGTTTGGAGTAAAATAACTGGTATATACTCGAATGCGTGCATTCCTCTTTCCACGTTCACTTTTAGCAGCCGCAGTTACTTGTTGCCCTATTAGATAAGGTTCGGAATGTTGACGCGCTTTCTGTATATAAGCTGCATTATTTTACACAAGGAGTATTGTATCAGACTTAAAGAATAAAATCAATCTTAATTTATAAATTCTTCAGACCTAATCACTGTTGCGCTAGTTAACAGCCTTACTAACTCGGTATCATGAGTAATAATTAATATCATCATGCCATTATTTGATAACTCCTCAATTAGTTCTGCGACTCTGGCAACAGTTTTCTCATCTAATGCCGATGTTGGTTCATCAAAGCATAGTAAGCTTGGATTCATCATCATAGCTCTGGCAATTGCAACACGCTGCTTTTGCCCACCAGATAATTGACTAGGCCTATCATCTACTTTATCCCCTACGCCCATTTGTTCCAGTAAACTTTTGGCTTTAGTTAATAATTCTTCCTTACTTGCAAACTTATTAGATAATGGGGCTAGCAAAAGATTATCAATAACAGAAAGATTTGGAAAAAGCTGATAATCTTGGAAGACTAAACCTATCTTTTGTTGGTAGGCCTTAATGTCTTCTTTACTTTGATATTGGCCGTCTTTTACTAAATAGTTCCCATCGATGGAAATCGAACCTGTATCCACTTCTTCCAGATTATTAATCATACGTAAAAAAGTTGTCTTACCACTCCCCGATTCACCTAACACAATGGTAATATCACCTACTTTAACTTCCATAGAATAGTCTTTTAAAACAATGTTATCTCCAAATTGCTTGCTAACATTTTCTACTAATAAACTCATTCGTTGTCCCTCCTGTTAAACCAATCTCTTTTCAATTTGATTCAATACAATGGTTACGACTCCCGTTAGTGCAAGATAAATCGCTCCTACATACAGATAAGGCAACATACTTGCATACTGATTGGATAAAGTCCGCCCCATCTTTAATAATTCATCCAATCCTAGAATATAAATCAATGAAGTATCTTTGACTAAACTAATTACTTCATTCCCTATAGACGGCATTACAATTTGCCACAATTGTGGTAGTATCACTTTGTGATAACCGGTTAGCTTATTAATCGATAATACCTTCAATGATTCATACTGACCTATTGGAATTGCATTCAACCCACCTCTGAAAATCTCTAATAAATAGGCAGCATAATTAATAATTATCGTTCCTAAAGCCGCATCCATACGATCCAGAGTAATGCCTAATAATGGCAAACCAAAGTATACAACCATCATCTGAAGCAACAACGGAGAACCTCTAAAAACATAAACGTAAACTTGAATCAGCACTTTTATCCATTTAGGTGATCGTTGCTCTAACAATGCTAATATTAATCCTAAGGGAATACTAACGATTAATACAACAAAAAAGACAAACAATGTTGTTTTGGCTGCATTAAGTAATGGTGTCCACATATCTCTAGATTGTGTTTCTTCCTCAGCCCCTAACTCTGCAAACCATTTTTTCTCTATTTTAGCATATTCATCGGACTTTTTTACCTCTGCTAATGTGGCATTGAATTCATCTACAAAGACTTGGTCAGACTTCCTGAATCCGACTGCGGTTGAAGTAATACCAAAATCTTCATCAATCATTCGGTAGTCATCTGCCTGTCCGTTTTGTGAGAAGTAATATCGTGTGATAAGTTCCGCCACGACAATCGCATCCACTCGGTCGGTTGCTAATTCTTGCAAAACTTCATTGAAAGAAGAAAAAGTAATAACCCGTTGCTCATCGAAACTTTTCACTAGGTCTGGTTCACTCATTAAAGCATCTAATTGACTAGATCCTTCTTGTGTTGCTACTTTCTTACCTGTCAAATCCGCCAGTGAGTTAATATCACTATCTTTTTTAACTAATACACCTGTTCGCCCTTCGATATAATTATCTGAAAAGGCTACTAACTTTTCTCTCTCAGGTGATACAGAATACCCATTCCATATTAAGTCAATATTACCATTATTTAGCTCTGCTTCTTTCATTGACCAGTCAATCGATTGAAATTCATAATCAACCCCCATCTCGCCGAATACTAGATCTGCTAATTCCACATCAAAACCTGTGTACTCGCCATTTTCTAAAAATCCATAAGGGGAAAAAGTCGAATCTAACCCTATTTTGACGGTATCCCCTTCTTTAATTATTATTTCTTCTTGAGCTAATACTAGACTGACTTGTCCTAAAGTCAGGCAAGATAGTATCAATATTAAGCTCCATTTCAGTATTTTTTTCATCATGTTTATCTCCTCCTAACAAAAAAGTCCTTACCCAATGCTGAGTAAAGGACGTTATCACGCGGTTCCACCTTTTTTTATCATTATCTCACAATAATGACCTTGTTAACTTAACAATTAATAAGTTTGGTATAACGGCACCACCGTAACTGTCATGATATAAGGCTGTGACGTCAAACAGTTTCATCATTTGCCTTCCAGCTGCCGCAAACTCTCTAAGAAGAAGATCTGAATGATTGGTCCTTAACAGTTAAGTTATATTATTTGTAATGACTGTATTATTAATGTCTATCTATCAATAAAAAAGATTCTCTATTTGTTGTAAGACCCATGTCACTACTCCAGTAAAAATTAAATAAATAATACCCACATAAACAAAGGGAAGTAAGCTGGCCTGTTGGTTTGAAAGTGTTCGTCCTACTTTCAATAATTCCTCCAGACCTAGAACATGAATCAGTGACGTATCTTTAATTAAACTAATCACTTCATTCCCAACTGAAGGCATAACAATTCGCCATAATTGTGGTAAGATAACATTCTTTAATCCAGTAAATCGGCTAATTGATAAGACCTGTAATGCTTCATACTGCCCCTTTGCAATGGCGTTCAATCCTCCTCGGAAAATCTCAGCAAAATAAGCTGCATAATTTAATACTAAAGTAATTAAGGCAGCTTCGAACCGCCCTAATAATATTCCTACAAAAGGTAAACCAAAAAAGACAAACATCATTTGTAATAATAATGGTGTTCCTCTAAATATGTAAATATACACTCTTGAAACTACTCCAAAGCTTCTAGGAAAACTTTGTGATAAGAGTGCAATCACCAACCCTAATGGTATACTCAAAATAAGAGTATAAGCAAAAAATTCAAATGTAGTTATTGCACCTTTTAGTAGTGGTTGCAAGAGTGTCAAATCCATCTAATTTCTCTCCTTAGTGTAATTAATAATTATTCCCCTTCAACTTCAGTAAACCATTGCGATTTAATTTCATCGAACGTTTCATCTTCAATAATCTCTGCTAGAACTCCATTGAATTCTTCAACAAAAGCTATATCATCTTTGCGGAATCCAACAGCATAATCTTCTTCACCAAAGTTATCTTCTAAGATGCGATAATCTTCAGCATTTTCTTGTTGTTCTAAAAAGTAGGTTGCCAATAATTCATCTACAACAATACCATCAGCACGACCATTATCTAAGTCACTAAATACCTCAACAAAAGTTGCATAAGTTATTGGCTGTCCACCATCAATGGATGCAGCGAAGTCTTCATCATTCATTATTGCTTCCAGTGACGCAGATTGTTCTTGTGTTGCTACTATTTTGCCTGCAAAGTCTGCTTTGCTTTGAATCTCACTGTCTACTTTAACAATAATCACTTGTCTATTTTTTATATATGGATCAGAGAATTGAACAATTTCTTCACGCTCTGGGGTCACGGAGTAACCATTCCAGATCATATCGATATTCCCTGTATTTAATTCTGTTTCTTTCATACTCCAATCAATCGGTTGAAATTCATACTCTACTTCTAGACGTCCAAGTATTTCTTTTGCTAAATCTATGTCGAATCCAACATACTCACCGTCTTCATTTTTGAAGCCGAAAGGTGCAAATGTATCATCAAAGCCGATAATCACGCTTTCTTCTTTATTTATTTCTTGTGCTTTAACCCATGAAGTTTGTGTTAGAAACAATGTAAATGCCGTAATGACTAACAATAATTTACTCATAATTTTTTTCATAATAATTTCTCCTTTTTAAAAAACTAAAGCAACAAAAAACGTCCTTTAATCCTAGTTTGGATTAAAGGACGTCTACGACGTGGTCCCACCTTTTTTCTTAACTATCTCACGATAGTTAACTCAATAAGTAATGTGTATTACTTTGCCGATAAAGGGGCATTCCTTGATTAATTAAGAATGGCTGTGTCTTCATAGGTCGTTATGCTTTGCTTCTCAGCTACCGCAAATTCTCTTTCATAACGGGGGCTATCTCTTTGTCCATTCATCAATCTTCTGTTTATGAATATATAATAAGATATTCAGAATTAAAAGTCAATATTTTTAATCATTTTTTAATTTAATGTGATATTGGGATAAAGAAACGGTAACTGCAAATTAGCAAAGTTACCGGTGTATTCATTGTTATATCTTGATAAATAATTACATTGCTTTGACGGTTTCTTTAACCATCGTAGCCGAAATTTTTCCTGCTGTTAGAATAAATTGATCGAAAGTTATTGAGGCTTCTTCATTAGCAGAATCAGAAATCGCTCGAATGATAACAAAGGGAATGTCTAAAACAAAGGCAGCTTGGGCAATGGCTGTCGATTCCATATCAGCAGCTCTTGCTAATGGAAACTTAGCTAGAATATCTTGCTTACTTTCTTGTCTGCTTACAAACTGGTCGCCTGAGACAACTTGCCCGAGGAATGGTTCAATTCCCATATGGCGACAAACTTCTTGAGCTGTACGAATAAGTTCCGTATCTGGATAGTATAACTCAGGCATTCCTGCCATTTGACCTACTTTGTAGTCAAAAGCTGTGACATCCACATCGTGATAAGTTAATGAATGAGCAATAATGATATCACCTACATCTAATGCTGAATCTAAAGCCCCTGCTGACCCTGTATTAATAATATGCGTGACATTAAAGTGTTGATATAACAGAGTCACCATCATTGCCGCATTAACCTTTCCAATTCCTGATTGAACCAGAACTACTTCCTTATCTTCTAGGTTTCCTTTGTAGAAAGTCATCCCAAATGTGTCAATAACTTCTTGATTAATAATTTCTTTTTTTAACTCTCGAATTTCTTCTTCCATGGCGCCAATTAATCCAATAATCATGTATTTAATCCTCTTTTCCTTATTTTTAAAGCATAAAAGCTATTACTAGTACTATAATCAACAAGACACCTACGATAATAATCCCATTGTTTAAGAATCGATCAATTCTAGCATTATATCGACTTCTTTGACCTCGGACTTCTGAAGGAGCATCAAAAGGCACCTCTTGCCTTATTAGACTTGATTCAGTTATCGAAGTATCTAAGTCATCTATTGTATTGTCATAGTTTGACTCATTACTTTCGATGCCCCATTCATTATCATAAGAATTTACTTCATTCAAAGTGGTTGAAAATTTATCTCTATACAGATTATTATCATACTCATCGAATTTTTTATATTCATTATATTGATCTTCAAAATAGTCCGAATCATTGACAAATTGATCAGTTGAATTCAATGGTTCATTTTCATGATGGTCTTTCTGCGAACCATTATAATCTGTATATTCATCATAATCTTTATTTATTCTTCTTCTAAACATCAGTCTCATCCTTTGAATTTAGCCAATAGTTTAAGGCTAATTGTGTCTTCATATCTTTAATTTCACCTTGAGCCATCAACTCTTTGACTTTGTTACGATTTAATTCTAATAATTCAATATATTCATCATCGTCTTGAGATAGAGGATTGTCTACTATTTTTAGCCCTGTAGCTTTATAAATTGTAATCTTTTCATTTAAGAAACCAGGTGATACATAGTAAGAACCAAGTTTTTGCCAGAAATCTGCTTGTAGAGATGTTTCTTCTTCTAATTCTCGCTGAGCAGCCATCAAGGCATCTTCTTCTTCACCATCAATATAATCTCTTAGCCCTGCCGGAATTTCAATAAAGTAATCCGCTACGGCAGCCCGGTATTGCTTAACTAAGAACACTGTATCCTGGTCACTAATAGCTAGCACAGCTACAGCTTTCTGATGATTAATTAATTCACGGTAGGCCAACTCTCCTCCTTCCAGTCTAACCTGGTTAAGATATAATTGAAGTATGGATCCATCATAGATTAACTCACTTTCCACAAGTGTTGGGTCAGTAAGAAATTCAATATTATCTCGATTTGAGTACATTTACATCCTCCTTATGGTTGTAGCTAAAGTAATTATACAGTAATGTCATGACTAACTAATGAATAATTATAATAAAAAGTATTACAAAATCAAATATCAATTCAACCTATAAGAAAGTTCGCTGTATGGCATAGTTTATCGCAAACCATTCAAAAAAGTATATATGAACAAAAATATCCGCCTTGAGTCTGATATGACCTTTTAAAACTTATGATAGACTTTATATAAGCTAAGAAAAGTTGAAATATATAAATAAACGGAGGGATTAATATGTTCGCTGCAATTAGCATTATATATACACTATTCATTATAGGAATCATCCTAGCTATTATTATTAGCTCCCTGGTGAATTTAAACCGTTACCGCAAAGGGATGGAACATAAATCAGTTACAATATTACCGTTTGGGCTTATTGTTTTACTCATTATAGGTCTGTCATTCTTGTTTTCATATCGGTTTCCAACATCATTAATTAGTATACTGATTATGATGATAATAACTTTTGTCTCAATATTAACTTTGAATCAATTATATCGCCAAATGACCGATAATAAGCCACATGTATTTCATACCATTCTCTATCTATTCACCTTACTTAGTATAGCAGGAACTGGATTAGGCTATGTAATGAATAGTGATGGTCTTGTCTTTATTATTGAAGATATATTGGGTATTACAATCGCTAATGTATTTATGATTATTTCCTTTTCTCTTTGTGTATTTGTCTTGAATAAGTTATTAGATGTTAACTGGAATTTCTCGAGAAAGGATTCCAATAAAAAAGTTTCTAATGATATGATTCAACATTATCGTGATGCTGGTCTATCAGATGATGAGATTACTTATTTGCGTGACCAATTAGCTCAACTACGCGAACATATTCTTGTATTAGAAGAACAAATGAATAAGACAGCTAAGTTAAGAGCTATCGATGTTCGTAATAATACAATTGAAATTAGTCAACAATTCTTCAAGGCTATCGTCAATGAACCTAAGCGCTTCGGTGAAGCCGGCGATGTTATTTATCGTATTATTCCATCATTAGTTGATCTGACCGAAAAATACAATGAAGTGAATGAACATATCGCTAAGAACAAGCAAACCTATGTGATCTTGGAAAAAAGTGCGCAAACCATTAATAACTTAGCTCAACGGTTAACTGAAGAATACTTTAATTTCCACAAGTCTACATTCCAAGACCTTGATGACGAAATTAATTTGGCTAAGCGTAACTTAGATAAAACCCAAAAATGGGAAAAATCACCTGATTCAGTCGATGATATTCTTGATGAATGGAACAATAATAGTGAAGAATCTGAGGAGGAGTAGAATCTATGAGTGAACAAAAAGACTTATTCGATGAACTTCTAGAGCAGGAGTCTGCTAGAAGTAATAATCAAGTTATACATTCTGAATCATCAGAATTTGATGAGTTAATTGCTAATCCATTCGGTGAACCCATTGAATCAACCATTGAAAAAGAACTAGCTGACCAAGAAATTTTGGCTAAAAAACAAGTATCAAATGAAAAATTAATTGAACGATTGCCTGAACATCGTCAGACTCAAGCTAGGGACCTAGCTACACAAATTGATGAGAACAACATGAGTGCCATCATTGCTTACGGTTCTAACGCTCAAAAAAACTTAGCGAGTTCTCTCGCTCTATCTTACAACAAGTTCAAATGAAAGATACGGGCGAAGTAGGTGATGTCTTAACAGAATTAATGACTAAGTTAGAAGAATCCGATCCAAAACACTTAACAGCAGAACCTAATGTATTCCAACGCATGTTCAAACGCGTCAAAAGTTCGATTACCGAAACTCAAATGCGTTACCAACAAATTGGTAGTCAAATCGACCGTGTCGCTATTCGATTAGAACGAGAAAAAACAGAATTACTTAACGATAATCAAATGCTTGAAGAATTCTACAACAAGAATAAAGATTACTTTGATGCCTTGAATGTCTATATTGCAGCGGGTGAAGTTAAGATGGAAGAACTTCAACAAGAAATCATTCCACAAGCCATTGCGAAAGCGAGAGAGTCCCAAGATCAAATGGATGTTCAAAAAGTTAATGACCTTAACCAATTCCTAGACCGACTTGACAAACGAACACACGACTTGCGACTAACACGTCAGATGACGATTCAACAAGCCCCACAAATTCGCATGATTCAAAATACCAACCAAGTGCTTGCTGAGAAGATTCAAGTGTCCGTCCATACTGCCATTCCTTTATGGGAGAACCAAATTACGATTGCATTAGCCTTACTTCGCCAACAAAACGCCGCTACATCACAAAGACAAGTTTCAGAAACAACCAATAGTCTATTACTTAAAAACTCTGAAATGTTGAAGCAAAGTACAGTGGATATAGCACGCGAAGCTGAAAGAGGTGTCATAGATATCGAGTCACTCCGTAAAACACAGGCTAATTTAATCGATGCCCTTGAAGAAACCTTGGAAATTCAAAAAACAGGCCGCCAACAACGCCGCCTAGCCGAAGAAGAATTGCAATCAATGGAGAATGAGTTACACCAGAAGTTACTAGCTATCTCGGATGAACAAAAAAGACAACGCCAAGATAGCCAAGTTGATTATAAATAAGAAATAAACCTATCGAGTCACAAAGAGTTAATTCTATTGTGGCTCGATATTATTTTATCCATTAATATTGCTAGTAATCTTTAAGTCAAGCTAATAATTGTTGATGTTCAATTCGAAGAGACATTAAATAAAAAAGCAAAACATTATTGTAGTGAATGAGGTGACCCCCAAAAGTTAGACTAATAAATCTACTTTTGGGGGTCACCTCACTTTAATCTTCAAACCAAAGTTCTTTCTCAAAAAAGAAAATTAAAAATTTAGATTTTGACAAGGTTAGCTTTTGAACTTAGTCTATTCTTATTACTCCATATTCTTAAAGTAATAAACCGCCAGCTGGGTGCGGTCCCTTAATTCAAGTTTATCTAATAAGTTGGATAAGTAGTTTCTTATTGTTCCTTCTGAGAAGTGCATTTGTTCAGCAATTTCTTTATTATTTAAGCCTTGAGCTACCCAGTGTATTAACTCTACTTCTTGCTCGTTGAGCTTGTAAGTTTGATTCTCACTAGGCTCTTTTTTAGTGTCTGTGGTAATAAATGAAGGTATCTTTGCAACAATCTCATCTCCATAGACTCTATGGCCGTTAGAAACCGCTTCAATCGCTGGAATCAAACTATCGAAGTCTGTCTTCATTAGATAACCTTTAGCTCCTATTTTCAAAGCTTCAATAATATATTCATCTTCTAGAAAAGTTGTTAAGTAAATGACTTTGGCATCGGGATAGTGGGCAATTAAGTCTCTGGCTGCATCTATCCCATTCATTACGGGCATTCGTATATCTAACAAAACGATGTCAGGATAATACTGGGCATATAAACTTAGAGCTTCTTCCCCATTCTTCCCTGTTGCTACAACCTTAAAGGGATTATCATTATCTTTGGTGGACATTTCAATGATTGTCTTAATGCCACCTGTTACCATCGCATCATCATCAATAACTATTATCTTCACGATTCTTCCTCCTCCATCGGTATTGTTATGAATATTCGAAAGCCTTTCTCGTTACTTATAAATAACGTTCCATTCATCATCTTTACACGTTCTTCCATATTTAATAATCCTATGCCTGTTGAATTCAACCTAACTACTGCAGAGCCAGGTGTTTTTCCATTGTCTAGAATTAATAAGGTCCATTTATCAGCAAGTTCAATGAAACGTATTGTAACAGTTGTTGCGTTCGAATGCTTATTAATGTTAGTTAATGCCTCAGTAACTATAGCAACAATTGAATGGATCATTTGTATATTTAAGGGCTTGGAATTTCGGTAAGTGAAGTTAACTGCTGCTTTTGTAAAGGATTGAATAACATTTTGCAATTCATTCTCTAAGTTAGTAGCAGATTCTCTTTCTGAGTGAATGACCGAACGTACATTATCCATAGAATCGTTCAATACTCTCTTAATTTCTTTTAGGCTCTGTTTGACTACTTCATCATCAACAACATATTCTAAGGCAGCAATCTGAATGATAGAGCTCGATAATTGATGACCTAAGAGGTCATGAATTTCACCCACGAGCCTTTTACGTTCATTAAGTACGGAGTTTTTAATACGTTCATCTTGCAAGCTAACCATTAATTTTCTTTCACTTTCAATGCGTTCATTGCGAAACCTTAAGTAAGATATTTCATTGAAATGTTTTATTTCATTCATTCGATTTGATCTTAAATGCATTTGAATATAGGAAATAATAATACATAATCCGATTACAAATCCAATACTATAAATACTTTGTCCCAATATAAAGCCAATAACTAATAGTCCAATACAAGTGAGTATACTATTAATGAATTTGAAATGAACTTCATAAAAAAAGATTGGATAAAAGAAAAAAAGATAAGGTAAAAACACACTACTTACCGATAACTCAATCGCGTATATAATTAATAGTTTAATAGAGGGTTGGTAAGTGTCTAAACTATCCCAATCTAATAATAAATAATACTGGGCTGAAAAAATAATAATTAAAGTGAGTTCAACAATCGGTACTTGATCTAAGCCTAATCCTAATAAATAGAAGAATAAGATTAGTATGAGACCAACTATTATATAATAATCATTTTTTGTCACAAGCAACCCTCCTTTATTGCTTTCATCATATCATAATTTTATTCTAATGACATTTGTCACCATTATCGATGACAATTGACAATATGAAGTTGAGTGAAAGCGGTGTATGATTAAGTTAATGAAAAACAGATAAATGAAGGAGGTTTAAAAATGATTGTTGAATTAAATGAAATTGTTAAACGTTACGGCGATTTAGTTGCATTAGATCACTTTAGTATGAGTGTGCAAGAAGGTGAAATCTATGGACTCCTTGGACCCAACGGGAGTGGTAAAACGACTGCCATTAATAGTATGTTATCCTTGCTTCGTTATGATAGCGGAAACGTTTCTATCTTTGGTGAAGCCATGCACCCTGCAAATTATGATGTAAAAAAGAGAATCGGTCTAGTCATGCAAAACATTGGCGTTTATGAAGAATTATCGGTTCAAGAAAACATCGATTATTTCTGCGGTTTATACATCAATGACCATCAGAAAAGAAAGCAATATGTTAATGAAGCTATTGCCTTTGTTGGCTTAGAAAATTTTAGAAAATTTCGCCCAAAAAAATTATCCGGTGGGCTTTTACGACGGCTTAACTTAGCTTGTGGGATCGCTCATAAACCAGATCTAATTATATTAGATGAACCAACAGTAGCTGTCGACCCACAATCTCGTAGTCGTATCTTAAATGGTATTAAGTCGCTAGCTAAAGAAGGAAAAACAATTATATATACAACTCACTATATGGAAGAAGTCGAATATCTATGTGACCGACTCACCATTATGGATCGTGGAAAAGAAATTATTACTGGAACATGTGACGAAATTAAGGCCATGTCTACACATGGAGAAATTGTCACACTCGAAGTATTTGACCTAGATTCGTCAACCCAAGAAAAGATTCAAAACATAAAGGAAGTAGCAGAATTTGACTACGAACCAGGCAAAACAATCGTAAAATTCAATAAAGGAGATAGTCACCTACTCACTTTATTGAAAATTTTAGAAGATTCGCAAATCAATGTCATTAACTTAACTGTCCAAAAACCTAGTTTAAACGATGTCTTCTTAGAAATTACCGGTAAGGAGTTGAGAGACAATGCTTAGACATCTTTTTCGCTATACTCCACAGATGATGTTTTTAAATCGTGATGGAATATTATTCGGTTTACTCTTTCCATTTGCCTTTGGTATCATTTACCTCTTTGTCTTTACAGGTCTAATATCCAATGCTAATAAATTAGAGTCCATACCAGTTGCTATGGTTTTTGAGGGGAATACCGTGGATATTGCTAATATTAAAACTAATTTACAAGGGCTAGCACATCCCGCTGATATTAAAGATGAAGATTTAATTTTGACTAACGACTTAGATGAAGCCCCCTTAATGAAATACATTAAAGTAACTAACTTAGATGAAGGTAGGCAGTTAGCAGACCGAGGATTAGTTGTTGCGACTGTGATTGCAGAAAATAATCAAGGTATTCCAAGCTTTTCTATTGAAGTTTCTCCAGCAGAAGTGAATAATTTTACATCTAGTATCATCTACTCTGCTCTTAATTCGTTTCAATCAGTCAATGCTGCAATTTCAACCGCTTATGTGAATGTTCTAAGTTCACCTAATCCCTTCACAGCCTACTCAGCAATAGATCAAAGGTTGGAGGAATTTAAACAAAATGATTCACTTATAGTTGATACGACAAATAAAGATAGTTCTTCATCAAATAATATATATTTCTATGCTGCTATTGCGTATATTTGTATATTCTTTATGTCAACTGGTATAGAAGTGGTTAGACAAAATGAAGCTAATTTCTCAGCTCAAGCCCTACGTTCAACAATGGCGCCAATTCCTAAAGCCTACCGCTTTATCGTTACCTTTATCAGCTGGGCAATTCCTAGTGTGATTATCGTTAATTTAATTATTTTGATATATTACTTAAACGATGTTCCTTTAGGTAGTCCACCAATAAAAGTTTCCTTAATCGCAAGCATAGGTGTTTTTGTTGGTTTACTTATGGGTACAACAATTGCATCTATTCTAAAATCCAATGAAAATCTTATGCAAGCTATCGCCATTGGATTTCCCTTAGTTCTAGGTGCTTTTTCAGGTATGATGTCTTCCAGTTTAAAAGTGTTAGTTAATGAGAATTTCCCTTGGTTCAATAAAGTAAACCCAGTTTCTTTAATTAATGACGGTATTTATTATTTGAATAATTATCCGTCGAATGAAGAATACTATCAAAATACTCTAATTCTTATTGCTTATATTATTATTTTATTAGCTCTAACAATTTTTGGATTAAGGAGGACTGATTATGAAAGTCTTTAAATTATTTTATAAATTATTACGGGCTAACATTTCTTCAATTCTTCTCTATTTCTTTCTGCTACTAGGAATAATAATTCCGGTTAATCTTCAATTTGAAGAAAGATTAAATGAAACTTTTGAAGTGCAAGAGTCAATAATGACAATTTTTAATCATGACGACGTACATCCTCTATCCAATTATTTGATAGACTATCTAAAGCAGAATGCAGAAATTGTTGAAATTGAAGAAGACGACGAAGCACTCGCAGATGCCTTCTTTGATGATTCAATTCAATATGCCCTAACCATTCCGGAGGGTTTTGGTGAACGTTTAATTTCCCATTATCAAGATCCTTTGCCATTAGAGCGACAAGTCGTTAACTCAGAAATAGATGGAGCAAATATTGATACCATCCTCAATACTTTTATTACTAATACTAGACTGTTAGCTTCGAACTTACCCGCTGAATATTCCGAAGACCAGTTAAATCAACTACTAGATACTTTGGCTACTACATTAAATATCAAGGTTAAAATTCTTCCTATAGCAACAAACGAAGGATTAAGTGAGATTACAGCCTTTGGTGAATTTTATACTCACTATATGTCTTATATCTTAATGACAACGTTTGTTACAGTCTTTGGATATGCTATTATCTCAATGAGACAACCCGATGTGGTAAAACGAAACCGAATGAGTACGATGACAGAAGGGCAGCACCTACGCCAAACGTTACTTGGCACCTTTAGTTTCTCTATCTTATATTGGATACTACTTATTAGTGTAGCAGTATTTATCTATGGGGTAGAAAATATATTCTCACAAAAAGGAATATTATTAATTATTTCAAGTTTTATAGCGACTATAGGAATTCAGGCTATGGCTTACTTTATCGTCACGGTCGCTCCTAATAAAGGGATGATTACATTTTTATCAACCTTTATAAGTTTATTCCTAGCATTCGCCAGTGGACTATTCGCACCTCGAGAATTTATCGCGGACGTCATGCAAAAAATAGCTACAATCGCAACGCCCATTTGGCAAGTACAAGCTGATGAGATTATATTATCAAGTAACACACTTTCAGATCAACATATCAGCCAAATTCTTATGTTCTTCGGGATTGAAATTCTAATAAGTCTAGCCTACTTTGCTGCGAGTTTCGTTATTCAAAAATACAGACAGAAAAATAGCATCTATATGGGATAAAAAACATCCGACCTTTATAATAAAAAGGTCGGATATTTGCATGCTTATAAATCGCAATGATTTACTTATTCAGCTTTATCACTTAAATACTCTGGGAATTCAGACTCAACAATATCATAACAACGTTGGCATAATTCCTCAGCGCCTTCAATTGTTCCTACTTCTGGTCTAACTGCGCGACAACGATCACATACATGTCCATGAGTAGGCTGAACTTTAACACTAATACCGTCATAATCAGTTAATAAGTCATCTTTCTCATCTAAAAGTTTCAATTCTAATTCTGAAACGATTAATAACTGGTCCAAGTGGTTACTTAAGTGATTCAATTGATCAATCATATCTTGGTCAGTATAAACTGTTACACTCGCTTCAAATGATTTCTTAATTGGATGTTCTTCATTATTTTTAGCTTGTTCTAGAGCTTTAGCTACTGCAGATTGAACATTAAAGAATACCTTCCATTCAGCTACAGTTTCTTTATCTCTAGACACATCTTCAAAGGCTGGTAAGTCTTGTAATTGAACATACGATGTTGCTCCTGGTAATTCCTTCCAAGCCTCTTCCATTGTATGAAGTAAGATAGGAGTCATTAATGGAATGAACCCTTCAAGTATTGTATAGATAACAGTTTGCATTGCACGACGTGCTTTGGAGTCAGCTGCTTCAATATAAACAACATCTTTAGCAAAGTCTAAGTAGAATGCTGATAGATCTACTGTAATAAAGTTAATTACTTTCTTAAAGACTGTCGAAAATTCGTAGTTATCATACGATTGACGTACTTCATTAACTAAAATACGGTATTTAGCTAACATGTATTGATCAACTTTAGCTAAATTCTCCTCAGCAATCATGTCTGTTTCTGGATTAAAGTCAAAGATATTAGATAACATAAAGCGAACTGTATTACGAATCTTACGATATGACTCAGAAACTTGCTTCAGGATATCTTTAGAGATACGAACATCATTCTCATAATCAACACTCGCTACCCATAACCGAATAATGTCTGCTCCTAATTCTTTAGTAATTTCTTCAGGTGTGATAACATTACCAATTGATTTGCTCATCTTTTGGCCTTTTCCGTCCATTACGAATCCTTGCGATAAAACTGATTTATATGGAGGGAATCCATTGACAGCGACTGAAGTCGTGAAACTAGAGTTAAACCATCCACGGTATTGGTCAGAACCTTCAAGATACATATCAGCTGGGAATTCATGGTCTTCACGTACTTGTAATACACCAGCATATGAAGTACCTGAGTCGAACCAAACGTCCATAATGTCATTCTCTTTAGTGAATTTTCCATTAGGACTGCCTTCATGTGTGAATCCTTCAGGTAACAATTCTTTAGCTTCTCGTTCAAACCAAACATTTGACCCAAACTCTTCGACTAAATTCGCAACGTAATCAACTGTTTCTTTCGTAAGAATAGCTTCCCCATTCTCTGCGTAGAAGATCGGAAGTGGCACTCCCCACACACGTTGACGCGAAATTACCCAATCACCACGGTCACGAATCATATTATACATACGACGCTCCCCAGATGGGTGGTACCATTTCACATCATTCTCTACCGCACTTAATAACTCTTGTCGGAATTTGTTAATTGAAGCAAACCATTGAGGCGTTGCACGATAAATTACTGGTTGTTTTGTACGCCAGTCATGAGGATAACTATGGACGAATTTCTCATCGAATAAGAGCGCTCCACTTTCACGCATCTCTTCAACGATAACTTTGTTCCCTTTTAAATAGAACATTCCTTCATAACCAGGCGCTTCATCTGTAAAATGTCCACGGTCATCTACTGGTGAAAGGACATCTAAACCATATTTATTACCAATAATATAGTCATCTTCCCCATGACCGGGAGCCGTATGAACCACACCAGTACCTGCATCTAGCTCAACGTGATCACCTAACATTACTAGTGAATCACGATCATAGAACGGATGTTGAGCAACCATCTTATCAAATTGCTCACCTTTATATTCAGCATCAACAGTGTATTCTTGCCAACCAATTTTATTAGCAACAGCTTCTAATAATTCTTTAGCCAATACAAAGCGACGACCACCAACAGTTACTAACACATAATCTGCATCTTTTTTTACAGCAAGACCTAAGTTAGCTGGTAACGTCCAAGGTGTTGTTGTCCAAATTACAAACTCTGCATCCGTAGGTAATAAATCGTGACCATCTTTAACTTTGAAAGCCACAAAAATTGATGGTGATGTAACATCATTATATTCAACTTCAGCCTCAGCTAAAGTAGACTCACTCGATGGTGACCAATAGATTGGTTTTAAACCTTTGTAGATATACCCTTTTTCTGCCATCTCACCAAATATGCGAATTTGTTGCGCTTCATATTCTGGTTTTAATGTTAAGTATGGGTTATCCCACTCACCAGTGATACCTAAACGCATAAAATCATTTTTTTGGTTTTCAACTTGTTTTAGCGCATATTCTTCACATAGTTTACGAAATTCTGCTACAGACATGCTTTTACGGTCTACACCTTCTGCATTCACTAACGCTTGTTCGATTGGAAGTCCGTGTGTATCCCAACCTGGTACATAAGGTGAGCGGAATCCTGCCATCGAATGATAACGTACAATAAAGTCTTTAGATACTTTATTCAAAGCGTGTCCCATATGGAGCTTACCATTGGCATATGGAGGACCATCGTGAAGAATCCATGTTGGACGCCCTTCATTCTTCGCTTGAATCTTTTGATACATGTCGGCATCTTGCCATTCTTTTTGTAATTCTACTTCTTTTATTGGTAAATTTGCTCTCATGGCAAAGTCTGTTTTACCAAGATTTAAGGTATCTTTTAATTTCATTATTATCTCCATTCTGATTAAAAAATATAAAAAACGCCCCTAAAAAGGGACGTTTAAACGCGGTACCACCCAAATTAATAAACAAATAGTGTTTATTCTCTCAACATTATAACGCTATTTAAGCGGTTGGGCTTACTAATTTCACCCCAACAGAAACTAAGATGATAGACATAATAGTAGGGAACATCAAGCTCTCACCATCCTTGACTCGCTATAGATATACTATTATGAATATGTTCTTATTCGTCTTTTGGTAATTCAATTCGTATTGTTTGTCCTAAAACACTTTCACGACGTTGTTTAGCGCGCTTCTCACGTTCTTCTTGCTCTTTAGCTTCTTGTGCTAAGACATTATTGAAGTCATCCACATCTAATTCGTCATGATCCAATTCATTGTTTTCAGTTCCAATATCTTCAATGGCTCTGAACTCTTCACGATTCATTGCAACCTTCGTTTCACCAAGATCTTCTGTATCATGGTAATTGAAATTGTTTGGATAATCTGGAGCCAATGCACCACCTACTTCAGGGGTCTCATCCAAGTAACGGTCGTGAGTAATCTGGTTCGCTGCCTCAAATGATTCGCTATCTTCAGACTCAAGACGGTCTACACGTTCATTCACACGCTGGTTAGCCGCTTCATGGAAATGACTTGCTTCAAACTTAGAATCAAGCTCCTCATCGAATAAACGGTGGTATTCCTCACTCGTTACCACTTCTAATTGGTTACGAATCATTTGTTCTAACTTCGTACGGTATGACTTGCTTGAACGTCGTAGTGCATCTGATTCAGTTACGATATTCTTAGCTGTATCTGATGCATTGTTAATCATACGGTCCGCTTCACGTTCTGCTTCATATAAGATAAGTTCTGCTTCTTTACGAGCATTTTGTTTTAAGCGGTCTGCTGCTTCTTGTGCAACAACAATTGAACTGTTCAATGAATCTTGTAATTGCGCAAAGTATTCATTTTTTTCTTTAGCGGCTGCTAAATCTTGTTTTAATTGGTTGTTTTCGTTTATTAGTTTCTCGAAGTCAGCAACAATAATATCAAGATAATCATTAACTTGATCTGTGTCATAACCTCTGAACTTTGAGTTAAATTCTTTATTTAAAATTTCATTTGGTGTTAAAGCCATGAATTTACAAATCCTTTCACTATATACTTCCATTGATATGCTTATATGACGAGCACTCTGACGTCCAATCGATAATTATCTTTTTTAGTCATTCCATCAATATTATGAATCCAGAATCGTCCTGACTTACGTAAGGATACTATATCATTAACGCCAATCTCAACATCTGGTCTCTCCATCGGTACGAAATTAACTTTAACAAGTCCTTGTGATACTGAATCTTTAGCACGCTGTCTAGAGAAATTATAGACTTTGCTTAGTAGCGTGTCAAGGCGTAATGAACTTGCTACGATATCTTTACTCTCCCATTGCTCTTCAGACTCTAACATCTCTTCTAATGGGATTTCCTCTAATTGCACACCCACATTAGCAATCTTACGCACTTGGTTCTTAAGATATTCACTAATGCTACTATCAACTATTGCATGCCAACGTTCACCATCTGTAATAATATCACCGATGCGATCTCTATCAATTCCCGTTGATATAAAAGTGCCTAGGATTCTTCCATGGGTTAATTTTCCAAACTTAACAGGAAAATTAATATTGAATAAAGTTAGTGAAAAGTCTTCATCCGTGGGTTCGTAATAATCTGGATAGATACACGCTTGCTTTCGCTCAGCATCTTCGTAACCACCTTGTAAGCTAACTTTTATATCATCACGACTACCAACCAATTGTGTAACAATCATCTGCTCTCTTGGTGTTAAAAACACCGTCGTATAAGAAGCATAAGTTAAATCTACTTGATCTAACCAGCCATAAACAGTATCAATGAAGGGTTTCTCCTCTGTTCGATAATGTTGATATACGTCTTCATTCATACTTATCACCACATTCTTAGAATAATATTAAAGCTAATAGCCACAATAATCCATCTCTAATGAACTGAAGAACAAAAATTGCAATAATAACGTTAAAACTAATTCCACCAATAGATGGAATATAACGATCAAAAATATCTAAATAAGGTCTAGCTAATTTATTAATGAATTGACCTAAGCCACTCTCTCTAGCGCCAGGCAACCATGACATTAAAGCATAGATGACTAAAACTATCGAGTAAGCGTAGAACAAATTATTCACAAGACTTAATATGCCCAATTCCAACACTCCTCTAATTTCTTATCCAATAAATTATAACATAGATAATATAAATAAAGTAACCAAAATAGATTTGATCTATTAGATATTTTCTTTATATTTTAATCTATTTGTCAAGTAAGTGTTGAATACAAAACTAGATTTCTCTCACTCAACTACTCAAATAACTCATTAAAAATTATAGAAAATTCAACAAAATCCGAACTACTAATGATAATAAGCCTTTTATGAAAAATTATCATTAATAGTTCGGATGCTAAATTTTTTATTGTTTAATTAGTTTCTATTACGTTTACGGAAAAATGGTGGTGTGTCTAATTCATCTGAATCATTGACCTCACTTTGTTTTGTTGGTGTTCCATCCGTATTTTGACGTTCGAACTGACGTTTTGGTTTTGTTTCAGCATCTGCTGATTCAACTTCACGTGTATTTGTTTCACGTTTAATATCCCAATCACTAAATAAATCACGTTTTTGTTGACGACGTGGTTGTGATTCAGATGTTGATGTACGTGCCTCGTTCGTTTGATTTATAGATGCTTGTTGTTGAGTTTGAGATGATGCAGAAGCATCTTGAGACGTCGAATTAAATGTACGTCTTGGTGCCGCGCCCATACGGTTGCGGTCTGATTTTTCATTTTCAATACCTGTTGCAATAACCGTTACAATTACTTCGTCACCTAACTCATTATTAATTGAAGTACCGAAGATAATGTTTACTTCACCACTTGATGCATTCGCTACAATATCGCTTGCGTCTTGTGCTTCGAATAGACTTAAATCTTCTCCACCTGTAATGTTCAGTAGAATTTGTTCTGCACCATCGATTGATACTTCAAGTAATGGTGATGAGATAGCTTTCTTAGTTGCTTCGGCAGTACGGTTTTCACCTGAGGCTTGACCTACTCCCATTAAAGCTGTACCTTGGTCTTTCATCACTGTCTTCACATCTGCGAAGTCCAAGTTTACATAGCCTGGTGCAGTAATAAGATCTGAAATACCTTGAACACCTTGACGTAACACATTATCAGCTTCACTGAAAGCTTCAAGCATTGGTGTTTTACGGTCTACAATTTCTAATAAGCGGTTATTTGAGATAACAACTAAAGTATCAACCGCTTCTTTCAGATTTTTTAATCCTTCTGCTGCAAATCGACCGCGCTTTGGTCCTTCAAAAGTGAATGGACGCGTTACAACTCCAACTGTTAATGCACCTAAATCTTTAGCGATTTTGGCTACGACAGGAGCAGCACCTGTTCCTGTTCCCCCACCCATACCAGCAGTAACGAACACTAAGTCCGCACCTTCAAGTACTTCACGGATTTGTTCTTCACTCTCTTCGGCAGCTCTTACACCAATTTCTGGTAAAGATCCTGCTCCGAGACCTTTAGTAACTTTAGGGCCTAATTGAATTTTGATTTCTGCATTTGAACCATGTAAAGCTTGTGTATCAGTATTGGCTACGATGAATTCTACGCCTTGTACTTCTTCTTTAATCATGCGGTTAACGGCATTTCCACCTGCTCCACCGACTCCAATAACTTTAATTACAGCTCCATCATTTGTTAATGTTGAATCGAATGATAATTCCATTTATATTCCTCCAGTTTATTCTATCAAGTCTTAGTCAAAAAAAGTTTGGAAAAAGTTACGAACCTTTGACGTAAATCCATTGCCATTATTCTCTTGTGGTATTGTCTCAGAGTAATCTGTTGCCTCTTTTTCTCCCGTATAGTCGTCATAGTATGCCACTTCATCATCATAGTCGTCCTCAAAATAAGCACTATATTGTTGATATTCTTCATGAGGATTATAACTTAATACATTATCAGGTGTTGACGTTCGTTCTTGACGCGCTACTCTAGCGTTATCTTGGTTAGATTGACCTTGTCCAGCTAATAAGTCACCCTGGTTTTGTGTTCTTGTTCTTGGTGTTTGACTACTAGTAGGTCTACGATTGCTTGTAGGACGTTGTCCTGGTCTTTGTGACGAAACCGTTTGAGGTCTTTGTTGATCATAAGGAGGTTGGTTTGCAATCGTACCTTGGGCGATTCGATGCACTTCATCTAAGTTTGCTACATATTCAATCATACCTAAACTTGTCGTATAGATTGGATTTCTCATACCCATTTCTTCTGGAATATATAGTCTAACCTTACCACCAAAGTAACGTTTAGCTAGGTCTAATACTCCTGGTAATGATGCCGCTCCACCCGTGATAACATAACCCCCCGGTAAGTCTAGTCCATCAACCCGGTTTAACTCTTCATATAGAGTTTCAAAAATCTGAGTCAATCTCGCTTCAATAATCTCAGCTAAGTAATGTTCATCAACTCGAACAGGTTCTTTCTTTCCAACTGTTTCTACTGGGAAATATTCATCGTCAGTCGTTTGACTTGCAATAGCAAATCCATATTCTCGTTTGATTCGCTCTGCACTATCCAAAGATGTGTTCAATATGATAGAAATATCTTTTGTAACAAAGTCTCCACCTTCTTGGTCAACAACTGAGAACATTAATTGATCATCATAAATAATCGAGGCACTTGACTGTCCTCCACCCATATCGATAACGACCGTTCCAAAATCTCGCTCATCTTGTGATAATGCAACTGATGCAATCGCTAGTGGCTGAACAACTAACTCATTGATAGTTAAGCCAGCCTTTTGAACACAGCGACGTATGTTATGAATAATTGTTCTTGGTCCGGTCACGAGTCTTGCATAAAGTTCTAGACGAACACCAATCATCCCACGCGGATCTTTAATTCCGTTAAAACCATCCACAACAAATTCTTCAGGGATGACTGAGATAATCTCACGCTCTGGTGGTACTGAACGTACTTTAGCCGCAGAGATAACATTATCAACATCACGTGAAGTAATTTCTCGGTTCTCACCTGAGACAGCAATCATACCATGGCAATCCTCAATCATGATTTGGTTACTTGGAACACCCACCACAACTTCGTTAATTTTAACATTTGCTTTTCTTTCTGCTTGGGCAATGGCTTGTTGAATTGAATAGACTGTTTCATCAATATCAACAATAACACCACGGCTTAAACCACGTGATTTTTCGTTCCCCACACCGATAATATTAACATTACCATTAATATACTCGGCAACAACGACTTTTATTGAGGTCGTACCAATATCTAAACTTACTAAAATTTCTTGATTTCTCATTTAGGTATTACCCCTTTCCAACATTATAGTTTTGTATTTTTTGTTAATAATCTCTTGATTTCACATAACTTATCTTAGCATAAACTTCAATTTAATAGAAGAAAAAAAGGATAAATGAAAGCTTTATTACTTACTACTTATCTTAATTATTGTCAAGCTTAATACTATTAGCATTAACAACATCTGGTGTAAAGTAAGCCCCAACCTCAAAATTGATAGTCCCTCGTGCTCCTTCTAATTGTGATAAGATTTCTGGATAATATTGCACTTTTTGAGCAAAAGTTGATGATATTGCACGGACTTGGTTGCCATCTTTCATTTGTACCAAAATTGCATTAGGTTTGTTCGGATCATCTACTTTTGTTATCGTCTCCATCTGAGCTAATATTTCCCCGTTAATTTGTCTCAAACCTTCAGCGACTTTAGCTATATCACCACTGGTATTGAAGTTGATAAGTTCAGGTAGAGATTCATTAGCAATCGTTGCTAATTCTTGATTGCTAGAAGCATCTATAATAGTTCCATTGCTTAAAACTGGATGATAGCCATCATTATTAATTAGGCCCACTATATCATGCTCTGCTACATTGATTTCTAATACTTTCCAATTCGGTCGAGTGAATGCTATGCTTTCCACCATTGGGTTTTCTTCCTTAATGACCTCTTCTATCGCTTCTCTTTGTTTTAATACTTCATCCACCTTATCATATGATAATATACGTGAGGAAGACTTAATGAAGCTTTCTGGAACTAACTCATTGCCTGATACAGATAAATTATTCACCCGAATAAAAGGCATTAATTGCCAGCCACATACAATCATAATGATATATATCATTGAAAATACGGCAAAGAGAGCGGTTCGTCCTTTCGGTAATTTGGCTTGCGAAGCGGTTTGCGATCGCTTATTCATCCGCTGATGGAACCGGTAATACCAACTTTGATTATGATTGTTTCCTTTCTGATAATGATTTCTAATTGGAGATTGTGTATTCGGAGATCTCTTATTAGATGATCCATATCTAGTTGAAACATACATACGCTGTGGAGTCTGATATTCTCTTCGATTTGGTTGTCGCATACGATGATTAATTTCATTCTCACGACGATAATAATCTTGAAATTGATATATCTGTTGTCGCTCATTACGTGAAGATTGATTCATTTGCTCATTATTAGGGATAGATGAATTTAAATAATTTTCAAATTGAATTGTATCTTTTAAACTTCTTGAAAAATAATCTTGTTCCAGTTCTTCTTGGCTTGTATAATCCGGTACCTGCTTAATAATCGGATTCCCTTGAGAATCAATCCGATAATTTCCTCGTGAAGGATTCTCCACCTGCTTCTCCCTGAATTTAATATCTTCGCGATTACTTTCATAATCAATACGGTAATTTCCCGAACGATAGTCCTTAGTCATAACATTCACCTCCTCATTAATTGTTTCAGTCTAGAGTATTGTGCAAAAAACCAGTGAATTTCTATTATACTTGCTTTCTCCTTGCACAACAATACAGACGTATTCAACTTATTTATTTACGATAGTTTCTACTAATTTGATAATATCATCGATAGCTTGAGGAGTTCCTAAAGATTTAGCATTTTCCGCCATATCCTCTAATCGATCAGAATCTTCCATCAAACGGTTAATATTATCAGTTAGGCTGTTAGTATCTAATTCAGATTCTATAATCATCACTGCAGCACCATTGTTTACTAATGACATAGCATTCTTTTCTTGATGGTTATCTGTTACATAAGGGCTTGGAATGAGTATGCTTGGAATACCTAAGCTTGTTAATTCTGATAATGTTGTAGCTCCACTACGACTAACGACTAGTTTAACTGATTGGAATAAGGCAGGCATATTATCTATATAAGGGACAATTTTAATATTCTTAGATATGTTGATTCTTTTATCATCAATAAATTTCATCCACTCATCATAATGAACTGATCCAGTTCCAATAATGACTTGATACTCTTTATCATTAAACAGCTCAATACTTTCTATTGCGGCTTTATTAATCGCTGGCGCACCTCGACTTCCCCCAAAAATCAGGACGGTTGGCTTATCATCAAATAAATTATAAGTTTCAGATAAAATAGTGGGATTTGATGGGTAACTAACAACCTCTTGCGCTCTAGGGTTCCCAGTGAAAGTAATGTTAGATCTCACCTTATCGAAGTCTTTATGAACTTCTTTGAATGACGTTGCTATAGCAGTTACAAAACGACTTAAAAACTTATTAGTCATCCCGGCAACACTATTTTGTTCATGAATTAAGGTAGGTATCTTTAATTGCGTTGCCGCATACAAAACTGGTGCACATACAAAGCCCCCTGTACCAATAACTATATCAGGTTGAAAATCTCTAATCAGCTTCTTAGCATTCCTAGTACTATTCAACATCTGCCATACCACTTTAACATTATCTAGCGATAATGATCGTTTTAATCCTGAAATTTCAATTGAATCAAAGTTTAATCCAGCTTTAGGAACAATCGTTGATTCTAATCCATTTTGTGTTCCAATATAAAGACATTCTAGATCTGGATTTAATTCTTTAAGTTGATTATATATGGCTAAAGCCGGATAAATATGTCCACCGGTTCCTCCACCGGACAGAATAATTCTTTGAATTCCCATGGGTATCTCCTAATTCTTATTAATCTTTTTTCTCTCTATTATATGGTTCATTTTCAACTAAGTGTTCAATCGTTTCGACAAATACATCTCCACGAATCTCAAAATTCTTAAACTGATCCCAACTAGCACAAGCAGGTGAGAATAAAACGACTTCTCCTTGAAGTGCGTCTCGGTAGGCTTGTGTGCTTGCTTGAATTAAATTATCAAATTGTAATATCTTTGGAGTCCCTGTTTTTTCGAAGACATTGGCCATCTTTTGCTTTGTTTCACCATATAAATATGCTGCAGAAACATTGTTAATATACTTAAGTAAATCATCAAATTCGTTCCCTCGATCTAAACCACCACCAATATATCGGATAGGTTGATTGAAACTCTTTAATGCCGTAATCGTTGCAACCGTATTTGTTGCTTTAGAATCATTGAAGAATTTTCGCCCATCCGTTTGAAGTACTGGCTGAATTCTATGACGCATTCCTTGGTAGTTACTAACCGTTTCTTCTATTTGGCTATTACTGATTCCTTTCAGTTTAGCTACCGCAACGGCGGCCAAGACATTTTCAATATTATGCTCACCCGGAATTTGAATGGATGTTAGTGGAAGAATCGACTCACCTTTGAACATTATCATTTGATTATCAATATATGCACCATTCTCTTTAACAAATTCATTGTCATATTCTACCGAAAATGGGACAAGTTCACCACGGTATTCCCTCACCCAATCATGGAGCTCTCCTTGATCATAACGATAAACAACAAAATCCTCTGAATTTTGGTTTGCAAGTATTTTTAATTTGGACTCGACATAATTCTCACGAGTCTCATGATAATCTAAGTGTGCCTCAAAAATATTGACAATGACAGCAATCCTCGGATGAAACCTTTGAGTTCCGGCCAATTGAAAGCTTGATAATTCCATAACAACGTCATCTTCTTTCGTTGCCTCGCTCACAACTTCTAAGGTTGGCACACCAATATTCCCAGCCAATCTAGATTGACCTTTCTCTCGATGTGAAAGAATTTGTTGAATTAAACTCGTTGTCGTCGTCTTACCATTACTTCCTGTAATCCCGATAATAGGCGCTTCACAAAACATTGAGGCTATTTCAACATCAGTATAGATAGGTATTTCCAATTCTTGTGCTCGTTGTAAGAATGGGATTGAATAAGGTATTCCTGGATTTTTGACAATCATATCGATAGGTTCATCAAATAAGTGTAAGGGATGCCCACCATCTACTACACGAACACCTTTATCTATAAGTAAAGCAACCGACGGGTCTTTAGAAAGATCCCCTCGGTCATTAATAATTATATTCGCTTGTTGTTTTAATAAGAACTCAGCTACACTCTTCCCTGTCATAGCATAACCCAGAACCAAAATTGTTTTAGTTGATAAATCAATATTTGATAACATTTACTAGTTCGCTCCCTACTAAAAAATGAATAACGCGATAGCTGCACAGATGAGTCCAACAAACCAAAAAATATAAACAACTTTAGATTCACTCCACCCTAACATCTCAAAATGATGGTGGATTGGAGCCATTTTGAAAATTCGCTTGCCACGTATTTTAAATGATAATACTTGTAGGATAACACTAACTGTCTCTACAACAAACACAAAACCAATGACAAGTAAACTCCATGGATTATTTAAGATCGACGAGATGACAGCTAATCCTGCTCCAAGAGCGAGAGAACCTACATCTCCCATGAATATTTTAGCTGGTTTTCGATTAAATATTAAAAAACCAATCAAAGCTCCTACAACAATTAAAGAAACTGTGGCGACAGTTTGATTATTCTCTCGTGCTGCTAAAAAGTAATAAGCTCCATAAGCAATGATATTTAAACCTGTTGCTAATCCATCTAAACCGTCAGTTAAGTTTACAGCATTAGAAAAGCCAGTAATCCAAATAAAAACAAAGATTCCCACTAATACAATATTTGTGATCTGAAAACCAAAAAACGGAATAACTAGGGTTTGATTAGTGATCGAAGCAGCTAATGTGATGACAATACCGAATAATATTTGTGTTAAAAACTTTTGCTTAGCCGTTAGACCTTCATTTTGTTTTTTGAAGATACTTATGAAGTCATCAATAAATCCAATTCCAGCATAGAGTATGAATGCTAACCAAATCATCCAAAACTGTCCATTCAGTCCAACTTGTATCATCCCAAAGATGAGCATTGTCACTAATATTGCAAGGATAAATACAGTCCCACCCATCGTTGGCGTTCCCGTTTTAACTTCATGCCACAAAGGACCTTCTTCTCGGGTCGTTTGTCCGAGTTTCTTGCGATTAAAATATTGAATAAAAAACGGCATTGTTATTACTGTTAATAAAAAACTTGTCACAATAGGCAAGAATATATTCATGATTAATTCACTCCTTTATTTGTTTTCAGTCTATGAATTGCATCAATGACTGTCTGAACTTCATCATACGGGATTTTCTCATCCCCAATCACTTGATAAGGTTCTCCACCTTTACCAGCAAGTAGTACAATATCGTTAGGTCGAGCAATGCTTATCGCATGCTCAACGGCAACAGCCCGATCCTTAATGATAGAGTATGGATTATGTTCATTTTCGTGGGTACCAATCATCTCATTGACAATCTTCTCAACTGGTTCAAATCTCGGATTATCTGCAGTAAATACAATTTCATCGGAATACTTGAATAGTATATCTCCAAGCGGTTGTCTCATTCCACTATCGCGATTTCCTCCACTATGCCCCATTAAACTAATAATACGTTGGTTTTCTTTTTTATGCTTTACTAATTCTTGTAAGACACGTTCTAAGGCATCTGGAGTATGAGCAAAGTCTACTACAACTTCAAAATCTTGTCCTTCATCAATTGCTTGCATTCTACCTTCTACACCTTTGAAATATGTTGTAGCTTCGATGATTTCTTCGATAGAATATCCATAAAATTTATTTAACGTTAAGAAAGCTGCTAAGTAGTTTGATACATTGTATGAGCCTCGCATGGGAAGAGAAACTCTATGTTTTTCACCTTTGTATTGCAAGTCAAATATAGTGATACCATTTTCTTCTGTAATGTTACTAGCATATGCTGTAGCTTGATTACTCACTAGACTATAGCTAACAATCTCAGCACTCGTTGCTTGTTGCATGACCTTATAATAATCATCATCAATGTTTAGTATGGCAAGTCTTGGTTTACCGTTAATAAATTTTTGACCTAGTTGACTAAACAGTAAACTCTTTGCATAAGCATAATTATCCATCGACTTATGAAAGTCTAAGTGTTCTCTTGTCAGATTTGTGAATATAGCACAGTCTATGTCTGTGTACCACAATCTTCCTAACGCTAAAGCATGTGATGATGCTTCAATGAGTGCATCTTGGCATTGTGCTTCCACCATCTCATTGAATAATTTCTGTAATTCTAAAGCATTGGGCGTTGTATTTACAGCTGGGTAATATATTTTATCAACTTTATAGTGCATCGTACCTATAACACCCGTCTTATGTTGAAGGCTTTCAAGTAGTTGACTAATCATATTCGTTGTTGTTGTTTTTCCGTTGGTTCCAGTCACAGCGACAACATTTAGTTTAGTTGAAGGTTGGTTAAAAAATTGATTAGCCAGAATTGCTTGGGCTCTATATGTCGATTGTACTACGACAAAGGTCGCTTTCAAATGAATTGCATCTTCTGGTAGTTGTTCAACAATTAGAATCTGCGCCCCCTTATCAATTACATCATGAATCACTTGATGTCCATCAAATTTTTCACCTTTAATCGCTATAAAGCATGCTCCTGGTTCAACTAATCGATTGTCATTAACAATTGTTGTCACCGGATTAGACAAATATTCCTCATTCACGATTTTTGCATCATATAGCACGCTAATTAATTCTTTTTGTTGCATTATTAACCTACTTTCTAATCATATACTGTGATGTATTCAACAAATGGTTTGAATATCTCAGCAAGAATCTGTGATCCCATTAAATTGTGATCATTGGTTGGACGTTTCATTGTAAAGTAAAGCATGTACTTAGGATTATCAGCTGGGAAAAAGGAAATAACTGAGAAGTAATAGTCATTCGGTCCAGTCATATAGCCAGTTCCATCTGGGTTAGCAATTTGTGCTGTTCCTGTTTTGGCTGCGATAGGAACCTCAGTCATAGCATAATCTCGCGCTGTACCATAAGATTCATTCACAGCATCAACCATAATATTTAAAATATGATTAGCACTTTCACTACTAATAGGCTGTCCTAATTCCACAGGTTCATAACCACTATTTTCTTCAATACCATTGATATATTGTATCTTCATCATCTTTCCGTCATTTGCAATCGATGTGAATGCTTGTAATAATTGAAGAGGTGAAGCTGCGAATCCTTGTCCAAAACCGGACATGGTCGCCGATACCGGATTATCAAATTCTACTGTTCCCGTTGTCTCATTAGCTAGCCCTGAATTTGGTTTTTGTCCAAAACCAAATTCTTTAAGCTTGTCTAACCAATTATCCAAACCAATACGACGAACTAGTTCAACGATCGTAACATTACTTGAACGGGCTAGACCTTCATCAAAAGTTATCTCACCCCAACCGTACAGATTATAATCGCGAACCGTCACATTTTCAATATCAACGGACCCAGTTTGAATTAACTCATCTTCTTCGTACACATTCATATCATAAGCTGTTGCTTGTGTAAGTAACTTCATAGTCGAACCTGGCTCAATGGGTTCCTCAACCAATTGGTTAGCCCATTGTTTTTCTATACCTTCTAAAGTATTCAAATTAAAGGAAGGTCGTTGTGCTGCTGTTAATAACTTTCCTGATTCAACTTCAACAAGATAGGCTGAGATTTCCTCAGGTTCATACTTGTTATATGTATAGTCTAATAACTCTTCCAAATAATGTTGCAAACGGCTATCAAGAGTAAGGTATATATCTTTCCCATATAGCATATTCGTAGATGCTACCAGTGCAGGATCCGTTTCTAATAAATCTAGTCCGCTCAATTGATTGTTGTATGCTGCTTCCACACCAATTTGTCCAGCAAGCAAATCAGCTGATAGGTAGTTATTTCCCTCAATCTCTTCAGGGATAGCATATCCTACCAAGTGTGAACTAAAGTAGTTGTTCACGTATTTCCGACTGCTTTGACTCACAAAGTAAATTCCTGGTAGTTTCTCAGCTAATATGGCATCACGAACATCTTGGTTTAAGCTTTTTCCAGCTTGTGAGAATTCAACTTGAACTGCTTGATCATTATGCAGAATATTTAAAATCTCATCTGAGGACAAATCAATGTAGTTGCTTAACACTTGCGCAGTATAATCTACATCTTGAATTTGTTCATAGCCATTTCCTTCTTTTAATATGGCATACATTGAATAAGAAGTAGTATCAATGGCTATGGGTTGACCTTGAATATCAAAGATAGTCCCACGTTTTGCTTCCATTATACTACTTCTTGGATTGTTACTCACTTCAATTAATTCTGATAGATTCTCTCCGTGCGAGGTCTGTGCTATGTTTAATTGAAAGAAGCGCGCACCTAACAATACGAATGCTAGTGTTGCGACGCCAATGAATATTAATATATTAAAATTTGGATTAACATTTTTTTTCTGTGTCATTCTCCAACAGTCCTTACTCGATCTTTATCAATGCTCAATCCATTTTCAGCAGCTACTTCTTTAATACGATCATAATTATACTGTTCAGTAATCTGACCTTCATAGACTTTCGTACTTGATTGATATTTGGCAATAGATGCTTCTAAGGCATTGATTGATTTCTTTTGTTCTAAAACGTTACTTCTAACAATAAAACTTGCACTTATGGCAATGACACTTAGTATACCACAGATGGTCAACCAACTTATTTCAAATTTTGATAATTTCCATTTCTTTTTGACTACAAATTGTCTAGAATTTAATTCTTCATAAGTCTCTCTAGTATTTGGAATATCTTGACTCACTGAGGCCTGAGGACGATCATAATTATAATGATTTGATAGCTTTCGATTAAAGTATTGTTCCTCATTATAATCAATGTTTCTTGATGGTTCAGCCATCCTATGCCTCCTTACTATTACTTTCTTATTCTTTAATTGTTACTCTTTCAATCACTCTTAGTTTAGCGCTTCTTGCTCGATTGTTTTGCTCTAATTCATCACTATTAGCTACAATCGGTTTACGTGTAACTATCCGGTATTCCGGTTGATATTCGCTAGGTAAAATAGGTAGATTAGGTGGTGTCTCTGGTGGAGTAGATTTCTCCTTAAATAATTGCTTTACAAATCGATCTTCTAACGAATGGAATGATATAACACTAATTCTACCTTCTACTTTGAGCAATCTTAAAGCTGCTTCTAAAGATTCTTCCAATGCTTTCAATTCATCATTCACGGCTATTCGAATGGCTTGAAATGTACGCTTCGCTGGATGTCCTCCAGTACGTCTTGTTGCCGCTGGAATCGCTTCTTTAACAATGTCACTCAATTGAGTGGTTGTTTCAATTGGAGCTTTCTCGCGCTCTCTTTCTATCGCCCTAGCAATCCGTTTAGCAAACCTCTCCTCACCATAGCGGTTTATAATCTTAACAAGCTCATTAAATTCCCATTCATTAACTACTTCTATAGCAGTTAAATCTTGTTCCTGATTCATTCGCATATCTAACTTAGCTTCTTGATGGTAGCTAAATCCACGTTCAGCTATATCTAGCTGCGGGGAAGACACACCAAGATCATAATAAATTCCATCAACATATCGAACATTTAATTCATTTAATTTGGTTTCAATATCTCTAAAGTTTGCATGGATAAATGTTACTTTCCCAGCTATAATTTCTTCACTTAAGACTTTTTTGGCATTCTCGATAGCAGTGATATCTTGGTCGAATGCGAATAAGTGACCACGGTCTGACAATTGAGATAGTATATAACTAGCATGACCTGCACCTCCTAATGTGGCATCTACATATGCCCCATTAGGATTTATCTCTAACATATCTATCGTCTCATGCAATAGTACTGTCTCATGTTCAAAAGACATTCATAACCCTCCTATTCAATCATCCTAAAATCCAAAATCCATCATATCTTCTGCAATATCTTCAAAATCTTCTTCTATATCATTAGCAAACTCATCCCAACGCTCGCTACTCCAAATCTCGATACGATCTGATACGCCGATCACACGACAGCTCTTATCGATCTGAGCGTAGTCAATGAGAGTTTGCGGTATATTTATTCTTCCTTGTTTATCTATTTCTACTTCAGTGGCAGCTGAGTAGAAAAAACGTGTAAATTTACGTGCATCTTTCTTAGCTAAAGGCAATTGTTGTAATTTTTCCTCAATTGTTTCCCAATTTTTCATAGGATATCCAAACAAACATCCATCTAAACCACGTGTAATGATAAAACTATGTCCTAAATCTGGGCGTAATTTTGATGGCATAATGAGTCGACCTTTGGCATCAATATTATGTTGATATTCTCCAATTAACACGATTCATTACACCTCCCCAAATTAGTTAATTTTATTCTACCACAACCACCCACTTCGTACCACCTTTTACCAAAAAAACAAAAAAATGAGGCTGGGACAAAAGGTCCTGGATTCTAAAATAAAAGAGAACCTACATTTTCTGTCAAAGAATTTGTAAGTTCTCTTATTTTATTACCTTGTTTTTTGCATATTTCTTCAGATTGTTGGCCATCAAGACCAACCCAATGTCTGTTTTTACCTTCGATTTACCCCTTAGGTTAAATCGTGTGAATCCTAAATTAGCCTTTATCTGGCCAAAGACTGGCTCAACATCAATCTTTCGTTTGGCAAAGATTGTTGAACCTTCTTTAGATAAAAGCTTTTCTGCTTCTGTATTTTTCAAAATTTGATACTTCTCATTATAGTAAAGCGCCTTTTGCGGCGCATTCTCTGGATCTGTTGGTTTATAAACCGCTACTTGAGAAGTATAGCCACTCAATTTATTTCTCCGTTTGGATTGATGGCTGTAGTAATAGATCGTACCGTCTGGGTGCGTAAAGGTCTTTTCTTCTTCATTATAAACCCAATTTCCTAAGTTTTTATCTGATGTTTTGTGTTTCTTTTTTTGGTCTTTATCAAATCGGTTGTATTTAATAAGATGGTCAATATCATTATCGTCTAAGTAAGTTAAGTTTTCTTCACTACCGTACCCTGCATCAGCTACAATGCGTTTAGGTCGATGAGGAAAGGTTTCGATAAAAGGTTGTAGCGTCCGTGTATCCGTCGGATTCGGAAAAACATCATAATGAAGAACAAATTGATTTTCTGTACCAATCTGAATATTATACCCGGCTTTCAACTGACCATTCATCATAGGGTCGTCTTTCATTCGCATAAACGTCGCATCAGTATCTGTTTTTGAGTAACTGTTTCGACCATCGAACGTCTCAAACTGTTGATGATACTTTCGTTTTCGAGGCAGAAAATCCTGGCTCACTTTCCGATGATGTTTCTTGAGGCGACGACGAGCTTGTTTACGAGGATCTGGTCCTTTTACAGGATTCTCTTCAATATCTTGTGACAGTTTTTCAACTTCTTCTTCAATTAGTTCGGTAATCTCTTGAAGCATAGACTCTTCCAATTCCAACTCTTCATCGTATTGAATACCTGCATCAACCATCGGTTGAATTTCTTCAAAGTAATATTCACGAGCAGATGTTTTCAGACGTTCCGCAAATCTTTCCGTTGCTTTTCTCCAGACAAAAGTATACTTATTGGCATTGGCTTCAATCTTCGTCCCATCAATAAAGACATTCTCTAAAGTGATTAGTTTTTCCAATTTTAATTGAATTGTAAATTCGATAAATATATTCTCTAAAAGACGACTACAGTTGTCAGAAGAACGAAATCGATTAATCGTGCGATAGCTAATCACTTGTTGGGCAACAAGCCATTGCATCGGTAGATTTTCTTCCATCATTTCTTCAATCTTTCGACCACTAAAAATACCTTTACTGTAAGCATAAAGAAGAGACATGATGAGTGGTTTTGGGTGATAGGCAGGACGACCGTCCTGAGTCTCAAAAATTTTAAAGTAATGATCGTCCAATGAATCGACAAAGTTATAGATAGAAAAAACAATATGGTTGGGATCAATACAAGTAGATAATTCTAATGGAAGTGAAGTTTGATTCATGTTATAATGTACGTACATAAAAAGCACCCCTTTAATGTTTAGTGTCTATTTACTAATATTATATCAGGGTGCTTTTTGTATGCCTAATTATATATAGCAAAAACGACGAGAAAATTAGTTAATCTAATTTCTCGTCGTTTTTATTTAGTGGCTTTTGTCCCAGCCTCATTAAACCTTGTCTTATCAACGTTTATGACTCGCTAAAAAAGTGGGAGATATATCTTACTATATCTAACTTTAGTTATAAAATGTTAAATATAAGTACAGTGACGTGGATTGGTTTTGAACTGCTTAATTGCTTAATTCAGCTATAATGCTATATTAATAAAAAAAATATATTTTTAAACATTTTTTACTCTTAACAACTGGAGTCAATCAGGCAATTTTCAAATAAAGAAATACGTATAAAAGCGTAAGAGAATTAAACTTAGCAAAAATGACGACAGAATTAAAAATAATCTAGCTGATGCTGGTATGTAATAAGCTCTAAAGGTAAATTCATCGATTTTTCTTATATAATCATAAAGATGTAAGCCCAACAGAAACGCAGATATAAATAAAATATAGGGTAAAAGAGAAAAACTAAAAATAAGTAGCGAAAACAGATGTATTAATACTAGCCATAAGGGGATAAGTAAAATAGTTAAATTGAGCGGGAACTTATCAAAAAACTTTAAATAGCTTTGTCCATACCTTCTAATAATCACGATGAGAATAACTGGTACAACATAAAGAAGAATTTCACTCCATACAAAATCATTAGTCAAAAGCTTGCACCTCCAAAATTTAAATTATTCCTATACATACCCTTTAGACTATTATAACAATTAAAAGCATAAAGAAAAGAATGACAATACCTACTTTAATAGGCATTATCATTCTTATTGAGTTTCAAATATTCTGTCATCTTACAAAGTCAATAATATGTTTCCATGTGTCCTGATTTAATACTTCCCAATAATTACCATCACCTATGACTGAATATCCAATGAATAACCCAATCACAAAGAATAAGACAACAAACAGAAAGAAAATAAGTAATTTAAAAAGTGATTTCAAAAAGTTTAATAAGACAGTGTCTTTTATATATTTTTCTGACATTTTCTCTCTCCTTATATCACCTTAGCCAAAAAATCTTCGTTTTAATCTTCGGAAAAAACGTTTAATTTTCTGCTGTCTTGATAAATTCGTTCTCTGTAATTTTCCTGATTGTATTAACTCTAACATCATACCGGTACCAATTGCAACACAGTTCATTGGCTGATCAGCACGAATGGCTGATACTTTCAAGTATTCTGATAAGAAACTATCAATGGACCCAATTAATGCTCCCCCACCTGTCAGGATAATACCTTTTTCGATAATATCTGATGCAATCTCGGGCTGAGTATCTTCCAATAATTCTTTGGCTGTGCGAGCAACGATAGCTAATTGTTCATGAATAGCTTCATACAAATGATTAGACGTCACATTAATAGACTTTGGAAGCCCAGTTACTAAGTCACGACCTTTTAAAGTTTTAGACACAAGTTTGGACCTATCAGGCTCGTAAACCGCTGAGGATAAATCGATTTTAATTTGTTCAGCTGAACGCTCACCGATTAATAACTTATACTTGCCCTTAAAGTATTGAATAATACTTGCATCAAAATCATCACCGGCTAATTTGAGCGAAGTGCTTCGGATTATCTCACCAGCGGAAATAATTGCCACATCTGTCGTCCCCCCACCAATATCAATAACCATATTGCCCGATGGATCGAGTAAATCTATTCCTGCTCCGACTCCTGCTACTTTCGCTTCCTCTTCCATGAAAATTTTACCTCCACCAACCTTTTCGATGGCTTCGACAAGAGCTGTTTGCTCAATCTCACTAATAGAAGCTGGACGACATATTAACACATTAGGTTTGGCGAACCACTTTTGTGAATGAATTTTCTGAAAGAATAATACTAACATCGCCTCAGCGATATCATAATCAGCAATCACTCCCCCTTGTAGGGGTTTGATAATTTCTATTGTATCAGCCGTTCGGCCAATCATTTCGTATGCCTCTTGACCAAAAGCAATAACTTCTTGAGTTTTTTTGTCAAGAGCCACTACGGATGGTTCGTTCAGAACCACTCCGCGACCTTTAAGATGAATCAAAACATTTGCAGTTCCTAAGTCAATCCCAATATCTCTGCTCATATGCTTTCACCCATCGCTTTTAAATTAAATTAATACAGAAGTTTTTTCCGTTACTGAAGAAATTGGTTGAATCTCAACACGCTCAATGTCTGCACCTAAGTTAGCTAGTTTCTCATGGAATTTATAATATCCGCGGTCTAAGTATTTTAATTCAGAAACGCGTGTTAGACCTTTAGCTACAAGTCCCGCAATGATTAATGCCGCTGCTGCACGTAAATCAGTAGCCTTAACACTAGCGCCGCTAAATTCTGTTGGACCGTACATAATCGTTGTTTGGCGATCAATCTTGAAGTTAGCACTCATACGACGTAACTCTTCAAAATGCATGAAACGATTCTCAAATACAGTTTCAGTTAATGCACTACTACCTTCAGCCATTAATTGCGCTATAGACATTTGTGCTTGCATATCTGTTGGGAATCCTGGATATGGAAGTGTTTTAATGTCTGTTGCTTTAAGCTTCTCAGGTCCAATAACGCGAATACCTGTAGTATATTCGATGAATTCAACACCCATTTCAGTTAATTTACTGATTAATGGTTTATTGTGGTCACGAATCGCACCTTCAATGAAGACATCACCTTGTGTCACAGCAGCAGCGACGATAAATGTTCCAGCTTCAATTCGGTCATGGATAACTGAGTGTTTTGCTCCGTGAAGAGATTTTACTCCTTTAATTCGAATGGTCTCTGTACCAGCACCGGATACTTGAGCACCCATTTTATTAAGGTAATTAGCTAAATCTACAATCTCAGGTTCACGTGCAACGTTCTCTAAGATTGTCTCACCTTCCGCTAGAACCGCAGCCATCATAATATTTTCAGTTGCACCCACACTTGGGAAATCTAAATAAATTCGAGCTCCTTTAAGTTTTGAAGCTGTAGCTTCAACATATCCAGCTTGACTATTAATGACAGCACCAAGTGCTTCAAAGCCTTTTAGATGTAAGTCAATTGGACGTGTACCAATAGCACAACCACCAGGCATAGCTACTTTAGCATGACCGAAACGTGCTAATAAAGGTCCCATTACGACAATAGATGCTCTCATCTTACTTACAAAATCATAATCAGCGATTGTTGTAATATCTCCTGTAGCATCAATTACCATTGAGTTCTCTTTTTGATTAAATTCATTTTTAACATTTATGTTTGTTAAAAGTTCATTAATAGTAAATACATCAGATAGAATCGGTACATTAGATAATTCTGTTACACCCTTTTCTGCTAAAATAGATGCAGCTAAAATAGGTAAAACGGCATTTTTGGCTCCCTCAACTTTTACCGTACCCTCTAAGCGATTTCCACCTTGTACAATAATTTCTTGCATGTTAAATTAATCCCCTTTAAAACATTATCGTTTTGGAGCGAACGATAAATTTGTAATTATTTATAAAAACTACTTAAAAATAAATTTTGTAGTAATTCAATGATCGTTAGTACAAACGAACCTGCTACATGTCCTACAGAGATACTTAATAATATACAAGCATATTGTGCCAAGTAATATTTTCGGTTAGAAAAAAGTTGACGCCAATTAATATCTCTGAAAACGATGTAAGTCAATAAGATAAACGTAATACGGACTATTAGTACTGCCATACCATTAAAAATTGCCATATTGTCGCCACCTTTCTAGTTCGAAGATATCATAGCATAAATACGAATCGAATTAAACTCATTTATTTTATCCTTATTTTACACTTATCGAAATTAGGTTTTAATTAAGATAAATGTTATAATTTAAGCACTATGATAATTGGCTTCATAGGCACACTTTACAATTATTACAATTTCTTCTCTTACCGATTATCATCTATTTTATTTTCGTTATTTTTTGCAAAAAAATAAACCACGCAATATAATTATCATTATAGAAATCGTTCTTAATCATAATAGTATATCCTTTGCTTTAAAATTATGTATAAAAGAAGAGTCTGAAACGAATGTTTCAGACTCTTCCATTCAAAACTTATTGTTGTTTGTAAATTCGACGATGTTCTTCTATAGCTGTCAGATAAAAACCGTTTTCTGTAGCCATTAATTCTTCACTTATTTGAACCACACCATCTTCTATAGGTATTTCTTTGCTAAATATTTCTTCATATAAAGATATATCTAATTTCTTACGACGATCTAAGTGTGTCTCGCTGATTCCTTTAGACACAAAGTTCTCGAATCCTTCTTGTAAAGTTCCAGTGAATAATTCTCCTACTGCTCCAGACCCGTAACTGAATAATCCGATACGATTACCAGCTTTAACTTCACTTGCATAACTCAGCAATGAAATTAAACTTAAATATAAAGAACCCGTATAAATATTACCTACACGACGACCTAATTTCACTGATTCATCGTAAGAATTTAACCATTTCTCAATCAGAGACTTATCAACTTTTGTATCTTCTTTTTCCAACAACGCATTTAAACATTTACGTCCCATCTTAGTGAACGGAACATGGAATACCATTGCCGTCATTTCTTCTAATCTTTGTGGGTAATTTTGACAGTAGTGCTCTATGATATCTAGGAATAATTGGATGTATAAGTCTTGAGAATACTTTCCTTCAACAAATGGTACATCAGCATAATTTGGTCGCCAAAAATCAAATTGGTTATCTGTCATACTCACACTTTCAGAATCAATAGCTAACACGCGAGGCGTAGCTGATACTAACATCGCAATTGCACCTGCCCCTTGCGTTGGCTCACCGCCACTATTCAATCCATATCTAGAGATGTCTGACATAATTACTAAGACTTTACGATCAGGATTCAATCTGACATAATCAGAAGCACTTAATAAAGCGGCTGTTCCACCATAGCAAGCGTGTTTTACTTCAAATGACTTAGCAAACGACTGAATATTTAAAAGACTATGAATATAAGTTGCTGCAGATTTTGAATAATCAATTCCTGACTCTGTAGCAAAAATAACTTGATCAATTAAATCCTTATCAGACTCTTTCACAATCTGAAAAGCAGCATTTGCCCCCATAGATACGATATCTTCAACGATTGTTGGAACTGCCATCTGGTCTTGGCCAATTCCAATTGTATACTTATTCGGATCTACATCTCGCGCATGTGCTAATTCCTCCATATCAACATAATGTTTTGGCACGTGAAATGCGATTTGATCAATTCCTACTTTGACGATAAGTCATCACTCCTTATTTTGTTTTTTTCTTAATTGGTCTAATAGTTGTTTTGCTGTGTCACGATTCATTTGCCCAAGTTCATGCAAGTTCCGGACCAACTCCGGTATTTCTTCGATTGAAGCTCCTACTTGTAAGGCTAATGATCTTGCTTGCATTCTCATATGACCTTTTTGAATCCCTTCACTGACTAAGGCTCTTAATGCCGCAAAGTTTTGAATTAAGCCTACTGAAGCAATTACATTGGCTAATTCTTTAGATGAATTAATTTGTAATAAATTTAGATTGGCTTTGGCAGTTGGATGGTTGGACAATGTTCCTCCCACCGTAGCTACTTGCAGAGGAATACCAATCCTACCTTCTAATCGTTTATTTTCTTGGTCGTATGTCCAAGTACTTAATCCTGAATACTTGCCATCTCTTGCCGCATAGGCATGTGCTCCGGCTTCGATCGCTCGCCAATCGTTCCCAGTCGCTACGACGATTGCATCAATCCCATTCATAATTCCCTTATTATGAGTCGCAGCTCGGTATGGATCAATCTGTGCGTAATCTGAAGCCCATTGAATTTTCTGGGCAATTTGTTCTGCTTGTTGTTGATTATCTGATAGTACACTTATTGGTAGACTCACTGTCGCAGTTGTCGCAGCTGTTGGTTGGTAGTTAGATAGAATTGCCATTAATACTTGTGCATTAATTAAGTTCTCTAATAGAGGTGAGATAGCTTCCAAAACAGTGTTAATGACATTCGCGCCCATTGCATCACAAGGGTCTAGTGACAAGTAGACACTTATAAACTTCTGATTGCTATGAATTTTCTCTTCTACCCATATATCTCGTGGCCCGCCACCACGGTTAACCATTGACTGGCTAGCTTTAGAAGCTTGTTCTAAGATAAATTGTTTGTTCTCGGCGATGATATTCTCAACATCTTGAATTTCTTCCTTATAGACCATAATGACCTGACCCACTAGTAGTCTCTCCAAAGTCTCTGCCTGAATATTACCTAATAATTTCCCACCATAACTAGCAGCCGCAATGACTGAAGGCTCTTCAATCGCCATGGGAACGACATAGTCAATATCATTAACACTTATATTAACCGCCACTCCTTGTGGAAGAGCATAATTATAGACATAATTTTCAACCATTTGATTGGCAATACTTTCGTCTAAGTCCAAGTTGGTATTTTTTAAGTCAATATCTAACCAACGTTCTAATAGCTCAATCCGATGAGATATTGAATGCTTATAAAAGCCAGAAAAATACTTTAAAGCGTCCATGATTCCTCCCTTTCTAACTTTCGTTCATTATGATATTACACTGACGACTTAAAGAATGCAAAAAAATAAATATTAACAGTATGACAAGCAAGTCTATTCACCAATGATACTATGTTGTCTTGTTACTCGATAGTATATCTTTTTAGTGACTGTTCACTGTCTTGTTACTGTTAATATTTATCCAGAAAATGTTATTATAGGCTAATTCAAATTAATCAACTAACCCTATCATCTCTTCATCTGATATTAAATAAAAAATTATTTAGTACCGAAAATACGGTCTCCCGCATCCCCTAAACCAGGCACAATATATCCGTGCTCATTTAACTTCTCATCTAATGCGGCTGTATAAATATCTACATTTGGGAAGGCTTCTTGTAATGCTTTTACTCCTTCTGGTGCAGCTACTAAACAAACAAATGTAATGTTTTCTTCTTGAACACCATACTTAGTTGTAAGTTGTTTAAGAGCAGTAATAGCCGAGATTCCCGTTGCTAACATTGGGTCAACAACAAAGATACGACGTTCGTCAATATCAGTTGGGAATTTCGCAAAATATTCAACTGCTTCAAGCGTTTCAGGATCACGATACATTCCGATATGCCCAACACGCGCAGCTGGAATCATATCCATAATACCATCAACCATACCTAATCCTGCTCTTAAAATAGGAACTATGGCTAATTTCTTCCCTGCAATCTGTTTTTGAGTTGATTTCATAATGGGTGTTTCAATCTCAATATCTTCAAGAGGTAAATCTCTTGTAATTTCATAGGCCATTAACATTCCAATCTCGTTTGTAACTTCTCTAAACACTTTCGTAGAACAATTCTTGTCACGAATGATAGTTAACTTATGTTGGATTAATGGGTGATCTACTACTTCAAATTTAGCCATGCTAATTCCTCCTAATATTATCGTTTTAATTAAATAATGGACGTCCATCCATCAATTGGTATACTTTTTCTTTAATTTCTTCTATCTCAGATTCTTCTGCAGATAATGCATCTAAGATAAGATCTGCTACAACTTCAACATCATCTTCTTTTAATCCTCTTGTCGTAATGGCTGGTGTCCCTATACGAATACCACTTGTTTGTACAAAAGACTGTTGATCAAAAGGTATTGAGTTTTTATTAACGGTAATTCCAACTAAGTCTAAGCGTTCTTGTGCCCACTTACCAGTGACACCTATAGGGGTAACATCTAGCAAGAACAAATGATTATCTGTCCCATCTGCTACGACTCTTAAAGGACTTAAATCAAAAATTCTTGCCATAGCTTTGGCATTACGTTTGACTTGTTGAATATACTCTTTGAATGATGGTTGGCTGGCTTCATGAAGTGCTACTGCTTTAGCGGCAATGACATGCTCTAAAGGTCCACCTTGGATTCCAGGGAAAATTGCTTTGTTTAATTTTTGAGCATGTTCTTCTTTAGCGAGAATTAATCCTCCGCGTGGTCCTCTAAGTGTTTTATGCGTTGTTGTTGTAACTACATCTGCATATGGAACAGGATCAGGATGTTCTCCAACTGCAACTAAACCAGCAATATGAGCCATATCTACAAAATAAATTGCACCAACATCTTTAGCAATTTCACCAATGCGTTTAAAATCAATCTCACGTGAATAAGCACTTGCACCTGCAATTAACATCTTAGGTTGAACTTCATGAGCAATTCTTTCTAACTTATCATAATCAATCAATTCAGTTTGCTTATCTACGCCATAACTATACATCTCATATGACTGTCCACTAAAGTTTACTGGCGAACCATGTGTTAAATGCCCCCCTTGAGATAGATCCATTCCAAGCACCTTATCTCCCGGTTCTAAGAATGCACGGTAAACTGCTAAATTCGCACTCGATCCAGAATGAGGTTGAACATTAGCATACTCAGCATTAAATAATTTCTTTGCACGGTCAATAGCCACTTGTTCAATCTCATCAATGAATTCACATCCACCATAATATCGTCTACCTGGATAACCTTCTGCGTACTTATTCGTTAATATACTCCCTTGAGCTTTCAAAACACCATCAGAAACAAAGTTTTCAGATGCGATTAATTCAATTCCATTAGTTTGACGCTGTCGTTCTTTCTCAATCATTTCAAAGACAAATGTATCTTCAGTAAAAATCATCGAGACACCTCCATTTTTATTTATTATATTATATCATAGTCTTAGAAGCTTTAGAAAGACGGTTTAAGTATGCGTGAGTGTGTTCATTCTCTTCGAAAGATTGAACAAAGATTGCTTCACATCCACTAGACTCTAACTCCCTTAATCCAGCAAACAACCTTTGAGTTGGTGATTCTATGTTGTTAGATTCACCTAGTGAATAATAACTATGAGCTAAATTTTGTTCTTTGAGTTCATCGATTATTGAATCTTGGGCTAAAACGCCTATCTTTTTATCTGTATTTGTAATAAAATCCATCCAATCTCTAATAGAATGTTTGGGATTTATCATATATACAGGTTGATTTGGACTGTAATGAGTATATTTTACACCTGGGCTAGCTATAGAAGGATCTTTCAATTGTTCTATTGCTGTTTTTTCAATGACTTTTACTTTAACAATTTTTTCAATCATCTTTTTTGTAATAACCCCAGGTCGCAAGATTTCAACACTATCTTCTGTAGGTCTAACAACAGTTGATTCAACCCCTACATCAGTAAAAGCTGAATAATTATTAACTACACCAGCAATTTTGCCATCAAAGTCATGCATTACGTGGTCAACTGAGGTTGGGCTAGGCTTGCCAGAGATATTGGCACTAGGTCCAACAATTGGGAATCCAGTCATCTCAATTAATAATAGACTTTCTAGTTGATTAGGCATTCGTATGCCTACGGTCGATTGTCCTGGCGTAACACTTGGGGCAAATATATCTTCTTTTACTGGAAAGATAATCGTTAATGGCCCTGGCCAAAAAGCATCCATAAGTTGTTTAGCTATCACATTCACTTCTTTTACATAAGTGTCTACTTGCTTTGGATTATGAACATGAACAATCAATGGATTATCCTGTGGTCTACCTTTCGTTTCGAACACAGATCTAACAGCTGCTTCATTATTTGCAATGGCTCCTAATCCAAAGACTGTTTCCGTCGGAAAAGCGACCAGCTGTCCTTTTTGAAGAGCTTCAGCTGCATCTTTCAATGATTCCCTATTAAATATTCGTGTATTGAATGCTTTCTCATATTGTTCTTCCATTGATACACCTACCTTACCTAATAATTTGAACGTATCGATCTTTTTGGTTAAAATCTTGTATAACTTTAATGTCAGCTCGTGCAAATTTTTCCTTAAATAATTGACTGACTTTTTGACCTTGTTGATAGCCTATCTCCAGAACAATCATTCCTTGATCATTGATGTATTCTGGAATCTGTTCTGCAATTTTTTTGTAGATAGCTAAACCTTGATCTTCAGCAAAAAGTGCCATATGTGGTTCAAATTTTTTTACACTGGCGTCCATTAAATCAAGTTCATCTTCACCAATATACGGCGGATTGGATACAATTAGATCAAATTGTCGCTCATTAATATCATCAAAGACATCACTTTCAATAAAGTGAATGTTTGCACCATACCTATCTGCATTGTACTTAGCTAATTTCAATGCTTCTTCAGATATATCAGAAGCATACACTGTAGCTTGTGGAAATTCCAATGACATAGTCACTGCTAATATACCTGTTCCAGTGCCTATATCTAAGATTTTAGCTTGAGGATTATCTGTTAGAAATGGAAGTACAAGCTCTATAACGCCTGCTGTATCTTCCCTAGGAATCAATGTGGATTGATTCACTTTAAATCGACGATCCATAAAATCAGCATAACCTAAAATGTATTGAATAGGTTCATCCTTAACAATACGTTCTAAAACAGCAAATAATGTAACATAATCATCTTCTGTTATTGGTTGTCTCAATGCCATGACCAAATCAGTCAATGTTCGGTCAAAAGTCATCAACCAATATGTTCTGGCTAATGCCCCATCATACCCATGATTTCTTAAAAAAAGCGAAGCTTTATTTAAAGCTTCACTTAACGTTAGACCACTAATTTTGCCCATTTAATTCTTCTAATTTCTGAGTTTGGTCGTAGACAATGAGTGCATCAATGATATCATCTAAATTACCGCTCAAGATTGAATCAAGTTGTTGAATTGTTAAACCAATTCTATGGTCAGTTACTCGACTTTGTGGGAAGTTGTATGTACGAATTCGTTCAGAACGATCCCCTGTACCTACTTTTAACTTACGGTCGGCGTCATATTCTGATTGAGCTTGAGATTGAACTAAGTCATATACACGAGCTCGTAGTACTTTCATCGCTTTCTCACGGTTCTTAAGTTGTGAACGTTCATCTTGCATCGCTACTACTGTATTCGTTGGAATATGAGTTAAACGTACTGCTGAAGCTGTCTTGTTAACGTGTTGTCCTCCAGCCCCACTTGCATGGTAGATGTCAACACGAATATCATTATCATCTAATTCGAAGTCAATCTCTTCGGCTTCCGGCATAACAACAACGGTAGCCGTTGATGTATGTACACGACCTTGTGATTCAGTTTCGGGTACGCGTTGAACACGGTGAGCACCGTTCTCATACTTAAGTTTAGAATAAACTTTATCGCCACTAATCATTAATGTGACTTCCTTGTAGCCACCAATACCTGTTATATTCGCATCAAGCAATTCGACTTTCCAACCTTGATTACTCGCATAATGGGTATACATATTCAATAAATCCCCAGCAAATAGTTGAGCTTCATCTCCACCTGCTGCCCCACGTATTTCCATAATAATGTTTTTCTTATCATTTGGATCTTCAGGAATCATCATAATTTTAATTTGATCTTCAAGTTCAGTTCGCTCTAATTTGAGTTCCGCTAATTCCTCTTTAGCTAATTCAAGCATATCATCATCTGAACTATCATTTAAGATTTCTTCTGTACCTTCAATTTCTTCATTTACTTGTTTGTATCGCTTGATTTTTTCAATTTTTGGTCTTAAATCTGCTTCTTCAATAGTTAATTCTCTTAGACGATTGGAATCACTAATCACACTTGGGTCACTAAGTAATTCGTTCACTTCGTCATATCGGAAAATTAATGTATCTAATTGTTCAAACATTGTCTTTCCTCATTTCTATACTAATTTAATTTAGGATGCCAGTAACAATTACGGCAAACAGGAAGGTATGACTCATTCCCTCCAATTTGAATTTGTTCTCCCTTATAAACTGGCTTACCTTCATGGATTCTTAAGTTCATCGTTGCTTTGCGATGACAAAACCAACAAATTGTTTTAATTTCTTCTATTTTATCCGCGTATATTAATAAATATTTAGATCCTTCGAACAATTCATTAACGAAATCATTCTTCAATCCGAATGCCATCACCGGTATATCTAACTCATCAACTACTCGAGCTAATTCTAATATATGATGCTTCTTCAAAAATTGTGCCTCATCAATAAGAACACAATATAATTTTGTTTCAATCGATGAAATTAATTCAAAAAGGTCTGTATCATCTGCTATTGGTGTAGCAGAGCGTTCTAGTCCTGTACGACTCGCTACAAGTCCCACTTCTGTTCGATTGTCTATGGCACTCGTAAAAATCTTCACTGCTTTGTTTTGTTCTTCATAATTGTGTGCAACTTTAACGATTTCAATCGATTTACCACTGTTCATTGCACCATACTTGAAGTACAACTTCGCCATGTTCATAACCCCTTCTCTATTACTTTCAACTATCAATAATAAAATAACCTAGTCTCTTAGTCAATTATCTCCGTTAATTTTAATGGAATTATGTAAATTTCTTTCGTATTAGTTATAATTAACTGCAATGATTTTTGCCTCTAATACAAAAAAACTTTATTTTGTCATCAATGATTGCTAGAATACTAATGTTATTAGAGTATATACTCAACAAAAGGAGAATAATCATGAGTATTAGAAGTAATCTTGCGACGTTCGTGGGTCGTAGCACACGATGGGCGCTTACTACCTTTACATCTGGGGGAAGTAGCCTTCCAGGTAAATTAGCCTTAACCATTGATCCTAATATCCTTCAATCATTATCTGCCAATTACGATATTGCAATTATTACCGGTACTAATGGTAAGACCTTAACAACTGCTTTAAGTGTTTATGCTTTAAATGAACAGTATAAGCAAGTGCTTACTAACCCAACTGGATCTAATATGCAACAAGGGATTGTCAGTACTTTCCTACAAGCACCGAAGCTTGAGCACGGAAAAAAAGGTATTGCAGTGTTAGAAGTGGATGAAGGTTCATTAAAACATGTTGTTAAACATGTAAACCCTAAAGTATTCATTCACACTAACGTCTTTAGAGACCAGATGGACCGTTATGGAGAAATCTATACAATTTACCAATTGATGGCTGATGCTGCTAAAGAAGCACCACAAGCAACTGTCATATCAAATGGTGATTCACCTTTACTGAATTCCATTGAATTACCAAACCCAAGATTGTACTTTGGCTTCGATTATGAAGAGGATGGCGATGTTACCCCACATCACAATACGGATGGTATTTTATGTCCTGTCTCGTGATCATATATTAAGTTATCACAGCCTAACATATGCTAACCAAGGTAAATACTATTGTAAGAACTGTGGGTTTAAACGTCCTGAGCTTGATTACAAAGTTACAAGCTTGAATGAGTTAAAAATGACTGAATCTAGTTTTTTAATTAATGATCATGATTTCACTATTCCAGTAGCTGGTTTGTATAACATTTATAATGCCTTAGCCGCTTATAGCTTAGCAAGCTTTTTCGGATTAAATCCTCAACAAATTAGACAAGGCTTTGAAAAAGCAGAACGAGTATTTGGTCGTCAGGAAATTCTAAACATTGAAGGTAAACAAGTGTTAATTAATTTAGTAAAGAATCCTGTTGGTCTGAATCAAGTAATTGATTTAGTTGGATTAGATAGAGAGCCTTCTACCCTCATTGCTATTTTGAATAACCAATATGCTGATGGAACAGATGTCAGCTGGATATGGGATAGCGACTTTGAGAAGATGGTGGATTACCCGATTGAAGCTGTCTATGTGTCAGGTATGCGTAAAGAAGACATGACTAAACGTCTCAAGGTAGCCAACGTTTGTCAGGGTGATATTACGCAACTAGACTCACTTGAACAAGTGAGTCAAACAATCAAAGAAGCAAAAACTGAACATATTCATATTTTTGCTACCTACACAGCCATGTTAGACTTACGCAAAATTCTCACTGAAAAAGGGTATATAAATGATTAGTCATTCTTAATAGAAAAGAGCAATCAATATGAAAACAATACGCATCGCCCATTTATATGGTAACTTAATGAATACTTATGGGGATAACGGTAACCTCCTAATGTTACAATATTATGCTAAAGAAGCAGGATACCAAATTGATACGCAAATTATAAGTCTTGGAGATGACTTTAAAGCTGATCACTTTGATCTAGTCTTCTTTGGCGGAGGCCAAGATTACGAACAACTTATCGTTTCAAAAGATATTGTTAGAATAAGTGATGAAATTGCTCGATATATCGAGGATGATGGTGTTCTAGTAGCAATATGTGGTGGCTTTCAACTTCTCGGCCAATACTATATCAATACTGCTGGAATTCGTCTTGAAGGAACGAAAATTCTTCCACACTATACTGAGCGCCAAATTAATTCACGTTTTATTGGAGATATTGAGATTTTTGATGAGTTGAATCAACAAACATATGTTGGTTTTGAGAACCATAACGGTGTAACTTATCTTACCGATAGCCTTCGCCCTTTAGGCCGAGTTATCAAAGGGCATGGTAACAATGGAAAAGATCAAACTGAGGGAGTCCGCTATAAAAATACTTTTGGATCTTACTTCCACGGCCCTCTCCTTGTACGAAATGAATGGCTTGCTAAACATATCGTTGAGCTTGCTATAAATAATATACAATAGTAAAAAACTAAGTAATCTATTACACTGAAAAGAGATAGAACACTTAGTTTTTTAATTATATTTATTGGTCTTTACCCATTAATTGATTCGTTATCTCTTCAAATCGGTCGATATAAGTGACAAATGAATCAAGAGATTGCTTCCAGAATTGCTCATTTTGAACATCTATTCCCATAACTTTCGCTGTATCTTCGACGGTTGTTACTGTCGTTGCATATAATAATTGATCATAACGATCACTAAAGCCTTGAGGTTCTTTCTCGTAAATCGTGTATAAACCTCTAGCAAATAAACCTCCATAAGCATAAGGGAAGTTATAGAAACTTAGCCCTCCAGAGTAATAATGACCTTTATTCACCCACATATAAGGATGCAAGTAGTTTGGATCCAATCCATCTCCGTAGGCACTTAATTGCGCTTCCTTCATGAGGTCTTCTAACTGATTACTAAATAAGAATTGACTTTCTTTAGCTTCAAAGACACTCGATTCAAAATAATATCTCGAGTAAATATCGACAATAATCTGTGTCGCATCTTGTAATAATGACTCAATTAATGCTAACTCTTCTAAGTCATTCTTCGCGTGTTTCATTAAGTCACTCATAATAAGTGTCTCATTAAATGTTGAAGCTGTTTCTGCAACTGGCATAGAATATGACCAGTTTAATGGTTTATGATCTTGAATAATGGCTCCATGATAAGCATGACCCAACTCGTGTGCTAATGTAATGACACTTGAAAGAGAACCATCAAAATTTGTCAAAATACGTGATTGATTAATAAAGGGTAGGTTTGAACAAAATGCACCACCTCTCTTACCCTTTTTCGGTAAGAAATCAATATATTGCTTATCATAAAACTCGCTAACTAAATCAGCTAATTTATTGGAAAATGGTCTAAAGTGTTGTACTAAATACTCACCAGAATCTTCAACTGAGAATTGACTCTCCGTTTGACCTACTGGAGCAAATAAATCATAAAATGGTAACCCATTCTCATGACCTAGGTATAAAGCTTTCTGCTTCAAGTAACGTCGAAATTCAGGGAAATAAGCCTTTATGGCATTCATTAGGCTATCTAATGTTTCTTTAGACATACGTGATTGTTGTAAAGTAGCCTCAAGAGGTGATGAATAATCACGTAATTCTGATGTCGTTAGCACTTGTTGCTTAATATTGTTCAAGGCATAAGCAATAGGTTCTTTAATTTGATCATACATGGCTAATTCGGCATGATAAGCTTTTTTACGAACTTCACTATCTGCATCATAAGCTAAGTTTCTTATCTCACTTAGTGTATAAGTTTTTCCATCCAATTCTGTCTCAATTGTAGAAGTTAAGTAATTATGAAGGTTAGACCAAGACTTCGCTCCACTCATGTCCATTTTTGCAATTACAGCTTCTAACTCTTCAGCTAAAGTATGTTTGGCTTCTTCTTTTAATTCATTGAACATAAATTCGTATGCAACTAATTCCGGGTCTTGTTTGATATCTGTTTGGATTTGTCCTAGAAATTTATCTACTTTTACTAAATTCTCAGTTAGATTAGAAAGAATCTTAGCTAATTGTCCTTGCCTATTGGTTGATTCTCCGTCAGAAGTATTAGTTGAAAGTTTCAAGCTAATAAACGCGCCAATACGACGATAAGTGACAATAAAATCTTCTTTTAACTTAACCATTTCTTTAATTGATTGAATATTATCTTCGAAAATTACAGTTTCAAATTTCTCTTTGAAGTTCTTCAACTTATTCCAATCTTCTTGAAAAGATTTACTCACATAACTTACATATAAATCATCTAGTTGCCATTCGTACATTTACTACACCTCTTTATTTTGTTTTCTACGTTGTAACATTGATAAGTCTTACTATATAAATAACATTAACAAAACGGGTAAGATTATCGCTGGGACAAAGTTCATTATCTTAAACTGAGTTACCCCTATTATATTCAGACCTAATCCTAATAATAAGACTGAACCAACACTAATAATCTCAGTAATAACTGCCTCCGATAATAAAGGTTCAATAAAAATTGCCAAGATCGTTATTGAGCCTTGAATAATTAAGACCGGAATCGCAGATAATGCAACACCTATGCCTAATGAAGAGCCAAGTAATATGGATGTTATCCCATCTAATATGCTCTTAGTGAATAATGTTGAATTATCACCAATTAGACCACTTTCAAGTGAACCTACAATGGCCATAGATCCAATACAAAAGATCATCGACGCACTGATCATCCCTTGACTCAAATTACCAAACTTAGCTATTCCATTTTTATTCAGTTTTTGTTCGATTATCTCAACTCCACTTAGGACGTGGCGATCTATATCTATCCATTCTCCACATAGTGTACCTATGACGATACTTAATATCATGACTAAAGTATTCTGTCCTTGAATTGCCCCTGATATTCCTAATGCTAGCACACAAAGTCCTACTCCTTGCATAAGACTCGCTTGGACTCTTTCTGGAATACCGGTACGTAATTGAACACCAACTATCGCACAAATAACAATGACGACGGCATTGACGATAGCTCCCATGTTACACCCCTATCTTTTCTATTAATTATTCGTTATTTTTTCCCCTGCATCTTCAGATTCTGATTCTTCTTCCGATACTAACTCATTCTCATCCAAGCTATCATCCTCTTCAGACATTAGTTCTGATGGATCTTCCTCTACAACTTCAAGCGATTCATTAATAAAACGGTCGAGTTTTGGAGTCCAAGAAAATTCAAAGAAATATAGTAAAGCTTCAGAAACTACAATTTCCTCTGAATTGGAATCTTCGGTTGGTTGGCTATTCTCTTCTCTTACAGGTATATTAACCGCTATATAAATTGGCTCGCCTTGCCACACTTCATAATATCTCAACTTATCCAAAGCAAAGCTTTTAACCGTTTTATAACTTTCTCCAGGTTCAAGTATCGTTCCATTAAAATCATTAATTAGCACATAATCACTATGAATTGGATCTTCACCAATTTGTAAGCTTGCTTGACCGTCTACTGGTAATAATTCATTTTCACTATTGTTTGTAATCTCATATTCAATCGACATAATAACTTGTCCATAATTAAAGTTTTGAAAATTCGCTTCATAGGTTGAATGGGGTTCAAAGTTTGAAAGTTCAACACGTAGTAACTCTACTGTCACATCTTCATCTGTATCTGTCACATTAACATTATCACTCGCAAGAATTTCTTTATTCCCCCACCACTCTGTCGATAGACGGTCACCAATAGTGTTGTTATTGTACAATAAATCACCTTCTACACTTTCATTAACTGGTAGATACAGGGCTCTTTCGTCACCTAGCTCACTAGCTCCAATTCCAGTAATAGCATCTGGATCAGTTTGCGGGGCAACAACAGTGAGGTAAACATTACCCGCTTCTGACACCTCTTCCCAATCTTGGGAACTTAAACCATAAATAATGTATCCGTTCACTGTCATAGATGGACCAATTTCATGATTATTTTGTTCAAAGATATTCACTAATTCACCTGTTTGTGAAGGGTATAAATCTATTGATGGGTGCATTTGAACGTTTGCTGATTCATAACTCAACCTTAATCCTTCAATCGGATAATATATTGTTTCGTCAGTTAAGTTTGTAATACTTACTTCTAATAATAAGATAGCTCCTGCCTCATCTTTAAAATTAAACTCACTCTTTAGCGTTTCGTCGATATTTTCGACTTCATACACTTGCATCTTATCCACATTGAACTGGAAACTATTTTGAGTTTGAGTAAAGCTTTCACTTAATTCAAAGATAGGTTTATCACTCAATTCAATATCTTCTCGTTCCTTAAAATCAGCAATGACTTGACTAAATTCGGGTACAAACCGATGGTCTACATCGGATTTACTTGGTTCTTGACTTTCATTCTCAACGATTGAAGATCCATTACTAGAATATGAAGAAACTTCATCGGTTTGTAAGTTCAACGACTCACATCCTACAAGGAATAGAGATGATAATAATATCATTCCCGTTTTTTTAAATATATTTATTTTATTTTTTTTCATAATCTCAACCTTTATCATTTTCTAATTCTTCTTTGGGTGCACCCACTATTGTATCATCGATGGGTGTCCTATATTCAAATTCTTCATATAATCCTGAACTTTCTCGGAATGATTTATATAATTCTGTAATAATCACTTTTAAAACGGCATAACCTGGCACGCCAAGAATTACACCCGTCAGACCAAACAATCTTCCGGCTCCAAGTAATACTAGAAGAATTGTTACAGGATGAATTTTCAAATTATTACCTAGAACTTGTGGTGAGATAAATCTTCCCTCAATAATTTGCTCAATAGTCACTACGAGTATAACTTTGACAAACATATAGGGCGAAGTTAAAAGACTAATGATCAAAGCAGGAATGACCGCAATAATCGATCCTAAATAAGGAATAATATTAAATAATCCCGCGATAACAGATAAAGAAATCCCATAATCTAACCCAATGATCGTATACCCAATCGCAAAAGTAATTCCCACATAGATTGCTACAATAATTTGCCCACGTATATATTGTGCAATTTGAAAGTTTGACTGGAATAATATTTTACTCACTTTAGGCCGGTATTTATCTGGAACGTGGTATAAGATAATTTGTGGAATCTTATAACCCTCTAACAATAAATAATAAAGTAATACAGGCATTGTAATAAGACCTGTTACTACTTGGGCTACTGTTCCAATCACACTACCTAATCCTCCAAAGGTCGATGTCAAAATGGTTCGGACTTGTTCGGTAATCCTATTCCAATCAATAGCATTAAAAAATTCTCTCACATCCGAATTGAATATAGTATCAGTCACATTTACTGGAAGATACGATAAAATTCTTGTGAATTGTTCTTGGTAATACGGAATATCTTCAACAAAAGCAGCTGCCTGATGTTGCAGAATAGGAATTAGTGTAGATATTCCCCATGCAGACAATGCAATAATAACGATAAAGATTATCCAAATAGATGCGTTCTTAGATAATCCTCGCTTCATTAATTTGTCAACAAATGGGTAGAATAAATAATATAAAATTCCTGCAAATACAATTGGGAATGCCACTAAATTAACAAATGTTGCAATAGGAGCAAATAAATAAGAAATCCGGGTAAAAAGTAAAATAATTAGTAATACTAAAAGAACTATAAATAAAAATGTGACGACTTTATTATTTAGAAAATGATTAACAAACCAATTTTCTTTTGATTTGAATCGTCTTGGACTGTTTGTCAATTGGATCACCTCAAAGATTTTAGTTATTGATATTCTAACATATTCAATTACAAAAAACTTTTTTAAAGAGGAGCTCATACTTACTGATTTGATAGCAAAACTCTCCACACTTGTCACTAAGAATAATCATGCAAGAGCTTATACCCATCTTCTTAATTCATATTATGGTATAATATAGCTATCATTATTAGGAGGGGAATACATGACTCAGTTATTTATACTAGGCGGATACACAAAACGAGCCAATAAAGGAATTCATTCGATTGAATTTAACTCTGCTGATGGTACTTTCTCGGATAGTCAATTAATTGCAGAGCTAAACGGACCAACTTACGTTGGCTTATCACAAACTAGAGACCTGATGTTTGCTATACATAAAGAAAACGATAAAGGTGGCATTGTAGCCTTTAAGAAAGACGAACAAGGACAATGGCAATCTTTAACAGCCGGTTATAGAGATAATGGTACTGGATGTCACGTTAGCTACCGTGAAGAGAGCCAAACAGTTTATGTATCGAACTATCATGCAGGAGTTATTGACGTATTCAAACTGGGCGGAGAGCAATTGAGCGTCATTCAAACAGTTGAACATTCAGGTTCAAGCACTCATACTAACCAAGACGCACCACATGTTCATTTTGCTGGATTAAATTCAAAACAAAACTTATTATTTGTTTGTGATTTGGGTACTGACTTCGTACATACTTATAGAGTTGATAACGAAGGTTTATTAACTTTATCAAGTGAAGTGAAGTTGGAAGCTGGAACTGGCCCGCGCCACTTAGTTCTTAATGATAAAGAAGACTATGCTTATATCATTGGTGAACTAGCTAATACTACAACTGTGGCTTCAGTAGATTCAGAAGGAAAATTAACTATTGTTGAATCTCAACAAAATATTCCACAAGATAAAGTTGAAGAATCGGCAGGTGCTGCAATCCGATTAACTAAAGACAACCGCTTCTTATATGTTTCGACCCGTTTCCACAATGTTATTACTGTTTATGAAGTATCAGAGGATGGATCTCGCTTAACAAAAATCCAAGAAATTGATACGCAAGGTGAAATCCCAAGAGACTTTAACCTCGACGAAACTGAAGAATATGTCTTAGTTGCTCATCAAGATACAGATCATATCTCAGTTTTCAAACGCTCAGCTGAGACTGGCAAATTAACTTTTGAAAATAATTCAACATTAGCATCCGAATGTGTATGTATCGCATCTGCATAATTACCAAATAGAATTAATTATACGAAGCTTTCTGATAGGTATCTTTCACTACCATAGAGCTTCGTTTTTTTATTGGGTCAAGTGGTATAATGCTTAGATACACTCTTTCTCCTTGCTTTCTAACTGCTTTTTACTTTTTTCTCCCAGATAAACGTTCTTATGTTATAATTGGTTGTAAAATATTTTTGAAAGGAACAAGATATGGACCAATTTATTGATTTAATAGAACTCATTAAGATTTTTATTCTTAGTGTAGTGCAAGGTATCACTGAGTGGTTACCTATTAGTAGTACCGGTCACATGATAATACTCGAGGATATTATGCCTCTTAATTTATCTTCTGAATTCGTTGAGGCTTTTCTTGTACTCGTTCAGTTAGGGTCAATCTTCGCTGTTGTATTATTATACTTTAACAAACTTAACCCTTTTTCACCTAGGAAAAACTCTACTGAAAAGAAAGATACTTGGGTATTATGGTTTAAGGTAGCATTTGCAAGTATTCCAGTTGGAATTCTTGGAGCAGCTCTTAACGATTACATGGATGAGTATTTCTATAATCCCATTGTCGTTGCAATCGCATTAATCGTTTATGGTGTTATTTTTATTTGGATCGAAAATTCTGATAATGCTAGACATTCAACCAGCATTAAAGATTTTGACTCATTGTCATTTTCAACTGCTTTTAAGATCGGCATCTTTCAAGCTCTATCAATTATTCCTGGAACTTCAAGATCGGGTTCAACAATCATTGGTGGACTAATGGTTGGTGCTTCTCGAAATATCGCCACAGAATTTTCATTCTTCTTAAGTATTCCTGCAATGTTCGGTGCCTCATTGCTAAAGCTTATTAAATTAGGTTTTGCTTTCACGCAAGTTGAATGGATATACATGTTATTTGGAATGTTTGTAGCTTTTATCGTTTCAATCGTTACAATCCGATTCTTATTATCTTATATTCAACGTAATAATTTTACCGGTTTTGGTAAATACCGTATTATTTTAGGAGCTATTGTGATTTTATATTCACTGTTCCAATTGTAATAAGCAAAAGAGACTGTTAGGTATTTAAAATTCCTAACAGTCTTTTTTTGGGTCTACCCCATTGCGTTTTCTTTTGTTATCTCTGTAACACCCATGTAAGGTACGAGCACTTCTGGAACCTTTATAGATCCATCAGCTTGTTGGTAGTTTTCTAATATTGCTACAACTGTACGTCCCACTGCTAATCCTGAACCATTCAAGGTATGAACATGTTCAATCTTATCATGTTCATTGCGGTAACGAATCTTCGCACGACGTGCTTGGAAAGCTTCAGTATTTGAGCATGAACTGATTTCACGGTATGTTCCTTGTGCTGGAATCCACGCTTCAATATCATAAGTTTTAGCTGCAGAAAAGCCCATATCTCCTGTTGATAAGACAATCGTTCTATAAGGAATGTTTAGTGCTTCTAGAATACTTTCTGCATCTCGCGTCATACTCTCTAACTCTTCATAAGAATCTTCAGAACGAGTTAATTTAACCAATTCTACTTTATGGAATTGGTGCATACGAATTAATCCTCGGGTATCTCGCCCTGCACTTCCTGCTTCTGATCTAAACGATGGTGAGAAGGCGGTAAAGTGCACCGGTAAATGTTCTAAAGAAAGAATTTCATCAGCGTAATAGTTTGTCAATGGTACTTCAGCAGTTGGGATAAGGGTTAGATTACGATCATCTTGTAACTGGAACACATCTTCTTTGAACTTAGGAAACTGCCCTGTCCCAAACATAGCCTTATCATTCACAATATAAGGTGTAATCATCTCACGATAGCCATTCTTAGTATGTGTATCCAACATAAAGTTATAGATAGCTCGTTCTAATCTTGCTCCTAAACCGACATAATATACAAATCTTGCTCCTGCTACTTTCGCACCACGTTCAAAGTCAAGAATCCCTAAATTTTCTGCGATATCCCAATGATTTTTTGGTTCGAAGTCAAAGTTTGGTAATTCACCCCACTTTTTAACTTCTACATTATCATCCTCATCTTCACCGATTGGTACATCCATGTGTGGAATATTAGGTAATCCGAATTCAATGTTATCAATTTTTTCTTGAATTTCTTCAAGTTCATTATCAAACTCTTTAATCTCTTTTCCAATTTCTTGCATAGCTTTAATTTGGTCATCAGCGTTTTCTTTATTACGCTTTAAAATTGCGATTTCTTCACTCGTTTGATTACGAATTTTTTTAGCTTCTTCAGTCTTCATCAATAATTCACGACGTTTAATATCAAGTGTTCTGTACTCTTCAAGTGTTTCCTTAGCAACACCTCTGGTTGATAACTTCTTCGCCACCTCATCAAAGTGATCTCTCAATAATTTTCGGTCTAGCATATTAATTCCTCCTGTTAAAATATTAGTTATTAACAAATAAAAAAAGAACCTCATTCCCATGATACACATGGGACGAAGTTCTTAATTCGCGGTGCCACCCAAGTTCAATGTAGCGTTCAAAAAAGCTAGACTACATTGCTCTCATTAACAATAACGGCGTAACCGGCCGGCACTACTTAAGCTTTAAAAAAAGTTTTCATAGGCTGAATAAAACGTGGATTCAATGGATTATTAGAGTGATTCGCACCAACCATCACTTCTCTTAACTAAAGCTCCATTTACTATTCGCTTCTCATTTATTCTAATTATAAATTAATCTTAATTAATGTCAAGTAATTTTCTACCAGTTTAGTTGTCTAGCTTTCTCAGTATCATCGTAATGGTGGACATCCTCAAGTCCTGCCCATTGTTGTTGCCTTAACGCTTCAAAAATGACGATATTAGCCGTGTTTGAGAGATTTAATGACCTAACATGTTCATCATTCATCGGAATTCTCAGAGCGTCTTCTTTATGACTTTCCATAAGTTCAATTGGTAAACCCGTAGTCTCCTTACCAAATAAGAAAAACTGTTCCGAAAATTCATTTTGACTTAAGTCGACATTTGTATAAATGTTCGGTGCAAATTTAGTAATCAAATATAATTTCTTATTACCAACAAAACTTAAGAACTCCTCTAGGTTGTCATGTTCTATAACATCAACTTTATCCCAGTAATCCAGTCCGGCTCGTTTTAACATCTTATCACCCGTAGAAAAACCTAAGGGATGAATAAGGTGAAGCGTAGTGTTGGTTGCAGCACATGTTCTTGCAATATTACCTGTATTTGCTGGAATTAAAGGTTCAAATAAAGCAATGTGATTCTTAATCATCTGTTTCCTCCTAGTTCATAACTGTAAACCATCAAGAGAAAAAAAGACACGTAATATACGTGTCTTAAACGATTCAGCAGATTATGCTTCCTCTTCAGTTTCCTCTTCACCAATTACTTCTGGTTCAGCTGCTTCTGCATCTGGATCAACTTCTTCAGCTTCTTCAGTTGGAGCTGAAACAGATACAACTGTTACATCATCTTCCATCATAATTTCAACGCCTTCTGGAACAGTAATGTCAGCTACAGTTAATGTATCACCAATTACTAATCCAGTAACATCTAATTCGAATGATTGTGGAATTGAATCTGGTTTTGTTTCAACAACGATGTTATTTTCGATAATTTCGACAATACCTTCATCAATTGTCTCTTCATTAACGACATATAATGGAACTTCAACTGTTAATGTTTGGTCAGCTGAAATAGCTTCTAAATCAACGCTATACACTTCATCTTTTAATGAAGCACGGTCATAAGCTTTTAACCATACTTTTTGAGTTTTTCCATCAAGGTCTAGATCGAAAACAGCATTCGTACCCTCTGCTTTTAATAATGCTTCGAATTCACGACGATCAATTAATAATGATGTTGCTTCTACTGTCTTACCGTATAAGGCTGTTGGGATTTTCCCTTCGTTACGTGCTTTACGTGAAGCACTTGATCCTGTTTGTGTTCTTAATTCTGCTTTTAAATTCATAAACTATACTCCTTATCTTGAAAATTATTTGATGCATTTCTAATCAGTATTTTCGCACATACGTTATGGTATCAAAAATTGACCGAAAAAGCTAGATAATTCCATTATTTTTTTATACAATATAGGATGATTACGACCATTTCACAGAAAGGTTGAGTAGATGCGTAAAATTTTCAGCTATTTTAAACCCTTTGACTATATCTTTATTGTTTTAGCGATTGTATTATCGTTTCTCCCAAACCTAATAACTAATGCTCGCTTTAATTCAAACCAAGATATTCAAAACATCGCGATTGTAAAGATTCATGGAGAAGTAGTCGCTGAGTATCCACTTAGTGAAGATGGTGACTCAGTCGTTGAAACTTTCTACCCTAGCGAGAATCAATATAATATTATTGAAGTATCCAATAACCGTGCTCGAATTAAAGAAGACAACAGCCCAGATCAAATCGGTGTTAGAACTGGTTGGATCTCCCGTCCTGGAGAAACAGCCATTTGCTTGCCTCATGGCTTAGTCTTGGAGATTATTGGTAAAATGTCAGAAGATAAATTAATTCTACCTCTTTAATTAATTGTAGCTCGTTTACAATCCCTCCATAATACTATACTTAACTAAGAATAGTATTATGGAGGGTTTTTTATGTCTGAAGCAAAGTTCAAACTGACTGACCAAGTCGTCATCAAAGCCGTGAATTCTAAATAAAAACGTGAAGATTCTTATGTTTTACTCGACTTATTCAAAGAAATAACCGGTTTCGAGCCTCTTATCTGGTATCCTAACATAATTGGTTACGGCCAATATCATTATGTTTATAAGTCAGGACGCGAAAGTAATGCTTTTTATTTGTGCTATTCAGCTAGAAAAGCTAAATTTAATCTATATGTTGAAGTGGAATTCAAAGAAAAAAACGAAATATTAGGGCGTTTGTGCAAACATACCATAGGTAAAAGCTGTATATATATAGTAAGTTGGAAGACATCGACTTAGAGGTCTTAAAAGAGTTGCCTGAAACTTCCTTTACTTATACAAAAAGAAAACCGAACTTGATATGGCCGTCATAAATTCTGCGACGATCATATCGGGTTCGGTTTTTTACTACTAGTATTGCGTTTAAAAAAGACTCACTAATTGTGCTATCAGCAACATACCTACGTAAGTACTTAATACCATTATAAAACTTTGGATAGCTTCCTTAAATGCGATGGGTTGAGGGATTCTCTCTGCATAGCGTTGAATACTTTGATAGTGATAATAAATTACGACAAAACCGACGATAGTCCACCAAGGTATTAAACCGGATAATAGATAAGTCAGTATTGCTACCCAAGTCATAACACTAAGTAATTGGTACAGTTTGATAGCTTGTGGTCTACCAATATAATAAACTAAAGTCCAACGATGGTTAGTTATATCCGTATCTAAATCACGGGTATTGTTCGCCAACATGATATTTGCTATTAAAAATACTTGAGGTAAACTAACCCAAAAAATCATCATAATATCAAACCAACCAACATACACTTCAACTGAACGATCAAGCCATTGACTCGCTAATAGCTGATCATAGGCAGTCATATACACAGCAAGGAATGTAATCCCGAAGCCCATTGTTAAGCTTGAAAAAAACTCTCCATAAGGCGTTCTTGATATAGGTAATGGTCCAAAAGTATAGATAATTCCAATAAAATACATCAATCCACCAATGATTATTAATAACGGATCTGTTAAGGCCACTAATATAAAACTTAATATTAACGACATCGTTAACATAATGAAGATAATACTTACCATCGTTCGAAAGTTGAGACCATACTTACCTATGACGTTTTCCTCATTTTTATAATCTTCATTGACTGCCTTGTAATAATCTAAAGTATTATTAATAGCTGTAACAGTCATATCAAAAATCGTTGCTGCAATAAAGAAGACGATGGAATTAAGCCAATTAAAATCTTTAAAATAATAGGCTGTCCATAAAAAACCAATAATCATTGGAAATAAACTAGCTATTTTTGTTCTAATTTCTACAAATTCTAAAAATATACTTAATTCTTTTTTACTCATTTACTATGTAATACTCCTCATTAGTTAATTCAAAGCTATCTTTAATTCCATCTGATAGATGTACGCCACCGTCTTTATCTATATAAGCCACTTCAAAACCTTCTTTAGAATTGATAAATTCAATACCTTGATCAATCCCCATTAAGAACAATGCAGTTGAATAAGAGTCTCCATCAAAAGAAGTAGGTGCAAAGACTGTTACGCCAGATATCTCATTGTCCAATGGATATCCAGTACGTGGGTCCATTATATGATGGTATTTATGTCCATCAACTTCTAAATACCTCTCGTAGATACCACTGGTTACTATGGCTGCATTCTTAACGCGTTGTGTCCCAACAATCTCTCCACGCACTTCATCTGGATCTTGGACTCCTACATTCCACCCTTGATCACTTTTTGGCGAAGTTCCCATTACAATAACATTGCCCCCAAGGTTTACGATAGCTGTTGTTATATTATTTTCCTCAAGAATATCAACGACTCCACTTCCAATGTAACCTTTAGAGATTCCACCTAATTCAAGAGCCATCCCTTCTTCTTCTAACATGACTGTCATATTCTCTTTATCAAGAATAATTTTTTCATAGTCAATAAGACTGATAGCTTCTTCTATTTCCTCTTTTGTAGGAACTCTAGCGTCCTCGCTACCAATTTGCCACAAGTTAGTTAAAGATCCAATTGATATGTCAAACAATCCATCGCTTTCTTGAGCTATTTCGATAGCACGCTCAATAATATCAAAAGTCTCTACTTTTATTTTAACTGGCTTAATACCAGCATTTTCATTTATTTGATATATATCTGAACCTTTCAGATCAGTAGATAATTGTGCTTCCATTTCTACCATGTAATCCACTGCTTCTTGGATAATTTCCTCTGTTCCTTCGTGATATACTTGCATCTGTACAACCGTATGTAGTAGGGTCTCCGTTCGCGTTACTGGGTCCTCAATAATAGGTAATCCATTTTCATTAACTGGTTTTTCCGAAGTAGGACTTGCTCCTGTAGCAACATCTACTGGTTCTTCTGTCTGATTTGAACAAGCTACTAATAATAGAGAGCAACTTAATAATAATATTTTTGTGAATGTTTTTTTCAAAGCTGTAACTCCTAGCATATGTTGATTATTCTATTATACTATTCAAATGAATCTAGTAAAAGTGAAAAAGTGAGCTAACTTTAAAATTAGCTCACTTTTTTAATAGATTATTAAATTATATGATTATTCTTCTGATGAATCCTCAGATGACTCTTCTGAAGATTCTCCTGAACTTTCTTCTTCAGCTGATTCTTCACTTGATTCTTCCGATTCCTCAGATTCTGCTGATTCTCCGTTTGATTCTTCAGACTCATCTGAAGATGTTTCAGATTCTTCTGAGCTTTCTTCAGTTGCATCTTCTACTTTCAAGCTTGCGATTTTAGCTTGATTTGTTGCGTCTGTTACCAATGCAGTGAAAGTCGCGAATAATTCTTCTTGACCTTCTTCAGCTTCAAGACCTGCTAACGAACCAGCTTCTAAGTATGCTGCAACGATGGCATCAGCCCCTTCTTGGTCATCTGCTTCAAACGTAGCGTCTGCTACTTCACCGTTTTCAACTGTTACGGTAACAGTCTCATTATTGTCGCTTTCGGCCGTATATTCACCATCAGCTAATTCTAATTCATCAACGTTAACTTCTTCAGTGTTACCTTGGGCAGCTAACTCTAATAACACTTCAGATGTAAATATAAATGAAGCAGAAGTAGAACTTGCTCCAGTTACAACATCAACATCAGCAGATTGTTTTTCAACTAATGCATCGTTTAACTGTTGTGTTGCGTCTGCAGATGAAACTCCAGTCACTTCTTCCATTTGAGTGTTATATTCTTCATCTTCTGATTTTAAATCACCATCAGCATTTACATAATCAAAGTTTGAGTCTGTAATTTCACCATCTTTAACTGTTAATGTGTGTGTAATTGCCCATCCGCGTTCATCAGGGTTTCCAACTACCGCATACTCACCGTCTACTAACTCTTGTGACTCATCAGAGTCACCAACTACCGCAGCACCAGACTCTTCTGAAGTTTCTGATGAATCTTCATCTGATTCTTCTGAAGACTCTTCTGTTGATTCCTCATCTGACTCAGATTCTTCTGCTGATTCTGATTCTTCCGAAACTTCTTCTGTTGATTCTTCATCTGACTCAGATTCTTCTGCTGATTCTGACTCCTCAGATGCTTCTTCAGACTCTTCTGAAACATCTTCTACTACTTCTGATTCAGCTTCTGAAGCTTCTTCTTCTACTTCGGACTCAGCTTCTGAAACCTCTTCTTCTACTACACTAGCTACTTCTGATTCAGTCGATTCTGTTGTTTCTTCACTAGAACCACAAGCTGCCAATAAGAACATGGAACTTAACAATAGTGTACCTTTTAGTAAACTCTTTTTCATTAACGTCATCTCCTTTTTTTGTAAGTGCATACCTCTTTTGTTTAGAGGCATTTTGAACTTATTTGTAGTTTATAATATAAATGTTTTTTTGTCTAGCAATGACTATTTAAGATTCTCTATGTGAAATAAAGCTTACTAATTGTTCGATAGAATATTTAAATTCATTCTGGCTTAGTCTATTTAAATAATTCAATGCTTTATTTATATACCTATTCACTACTAATTGAGTCTCTTCATACCCACCAGCTTCAATAATTAAAGAATCTAAGTATTCTAATCTTTCTTGCGTCCAATTCTCAGTATTGTTCATGAGTTTTTTTATCTCAGAATTATTATCTCTCGCAATAATCAAGGGTGCCGTGTAAATCCCGTTTTGAATGTCCTGTCCTCTCGGTTTACCCGATATTGATTGGCTCTGTTTATAATCGATTAGATCATCTTGTAATTGAAAAGCCATTCCCAGATTCAAACCAACTAGTTTAGCAGTCCGAGATTTTCGAAGATGACTGGAAGCTAAGTAATAACCACTAAATGTTGATAAGGCAAAAAGCATGGCTGTCTTTCCTCTAATTTGTCTTAAATAATCCATCATGGTCATATTTTTATTAAATGTATTAATGAGCTGATTAAGCTCGCCACGCATCACACTTTCCATCATCCGCGCATTTTGCGCGCTAATATTCTTTTTATGGTTCAATTCAGCTGCGAGTCGACCACTATAGGATAACAAGTAATCTCCGGCATAGATAGCTATCTTATTGCCATGTACCGAATCTATCGTTTCGATACCTCTTCGTGTCGGTGCAAGATCAATAACATCATCATGTATTAGCGTTGCAAGATGAAATAATTCAACACTGGCTGCCAAGTTTATTGCTTCCTTATTTATTAGACCCTTTTCTAGATAATAAAACATTAATACCATTCCTGCCCGTAAGTATTTTCCAGGCGCATCAATGTATTCGATAATTTTTTCTTCAATTTCAGGTATTTGAATTGAAAGGTCAGCTTTCATCAATTCTTTCGTTTCTATTATTGCTTTATTAATGGGTGGAAAATTATGCCATATATTATGTACCACAAGTATTGCTCCTATCTTCAATCATTTAATTATAAAAAAGCTAGGCTTAACGAGGATAGGTGCCTGCTATCCGTTAATTCCTAGCTCTCGAATTATAAAATTACTTTAAATTAAATTATGCGTTCGTATCGGAGTAAATATGTTTAGGTTGTCCCCAAATCAACTTATCAAAGAATTTACCTAGCCATGGCATTACCCAGTAGTCTAGTCCGAATGAACGTCCTGCACCCATCATTAATGCAATGGCAACAGGTATAAACCACATATTAACCCAAACGAACATTCCTGACAAGCAGAACATTGCAACTAAGACTACAGTTAATCCACTTACTAAAAATGTGAATAAACCAGCAATTAAAGCTAACCCAATACCTAATTCTACAATTGACATCATCTTTTGCATAAATAATGCAACATCTTGATTAGGCATCATAAACTCCATAATTGACGCAAACCATTTTGGCATAGAATCAAATACTAACATTGGTTCTTCACCATACACATAGTTTAAACTAAAGATTTGCTCAGCAACGGCTCCAGCGACTTCGGTTGCGCCTGACGCTGCACTTGTTGCTTCGGCTGCACCTGATGCTGCACTTGTTACTTCCTCTTGTAACCAAGGGAATGGGAATACGACATTATCACCAAACCAAGATGATCCCCCAAACATTCCGAAAGTTTTTTTCAGCCCTTCAACTAACCACATTGCACCATAGAATATACGTAATGGTACGGCCCATAACACATTACCGTGAGCTGATAAGTGCCCACCAAAGATGTTACGTTTGTGTTTAATTGTAAAGAATTCATGACGGACATACAGCCATGCATAATAGAAACTACCAATCCCTAAGAAGTAGATGACATTTGCAGCATGTTTAATGAACATAGCGATGAATCCTTGAACGCTATACTTATCGTATAAGTATGCTACACCATAAGTTGATCCAATTGAAACCATGTTACCGTCATATTTACCTTTATATGATTCATTTTCAGTACCACTGATTTCTGCAATGATATTTGTAGCAGCAGTATCACCTGTTTGTTCAGCAGCTTGTACAATTTGAGGTGTTGGCATGTTATTGTTGTTCGGATCTTCATAGTACACTAAATCTCCAGCAACAAACACATTATCATAATCTTTTGCCTTCATATACTCATCCGCAACTAAACGTCCGGCACGAGCTTGTTCTACTCCCCACTCACTTGCGTCAGTGTTCGCTTTAATACCAGCCGTCCAAATAGATGTATAAGTATCGATACGTTTACCTGAAGCAAGTTCAATGTGATCTTCTGCAATTTTTACAATTCCGTCACCTAATGTAATATCAATGCCTTTTTTGTGCATGTATTTCATTGCGCGTTCTTGTTCTTTTTCAGTCACTGTATTTAAGATTTTTGGTGCTGCCTCAACTAGGTGGAATGAGATTTCATCCTCATTTAGTTTGTGCTCTTTTGCAAGGATTGGTAACCATTCTACTAATTCACCAATCATCTCAACTCCAGTGAACCCACCACCTGCAACTAAGAATGATAATAAAGCACGGCGTTTAATTGGGTCATGCTCACGTGCCGCTTTATAAACCATATCAATGATATGTTCACGAACTTCTTCGGCATCTTCCATAGACCACAATGTGAATCCATTTTCTTTTACACCCTCAATACCAAAGTCATTAGGCTCAGCACCTACAGCAAGGATTAAATAATCAAATTTATAATTACCTTGTTCACCTTCTACCACATTTGTTTCATGATCAATCTCTTTAACATTATCAGTTACAAGTTTAACGTTTGGTAAACGGTGAAAAATACGACGTAAATCATATTTAATTGAGTCAGGTTCTAATCGGCCTCCAGCAATCTCATGTAATTCGGTCATATAAGTCAGATATGAATGACGATCAATTAAAGTTATATTAACTGTTTTATCTTTTTTATATTTCTTTCCTAATTTTCTAGCAGCAGCAACACCAGCAAAACCAGCACCAACGATGACTATTTCCTTTACCAAAATATTTCACTTCCAATCAAATAATTTCGTATTTAAGTATAACCATGAAAGCTTGATATTTCAATGGATTTTTCTTTCAAATTAATTACTTCACAAGGTGTTTTTTGAACAACCCTTAACATTGAGCCTTTTTTAGTTCATTTTTTCACATATTTATTTTTCTATATAAATCTATTTATAAGAATATTATAAGATAAAATTGATTTAATATAGATTAAATTAGTTGAAATTTTAAGTAATTTCAATTTATTAATACAACAAAAAAGAAGAGACCGAAGTCCCTTCATTTATACATATGATTTAATTATTCTGCAGACTCTTCAATAGATTCTTCCGTAGTTTCTTCTTCTGTTGACTGTTCCTCTGCTAATTCTTCTTTGCTTGTTTCCTCTTCAGTAGTTTCCTCTGAAGATTCTTCAGCCGCTTCTGTATCTGTGTTAGCCAATTCAATTAAATCTGCAACCGCATCTTTAAGTTCTTCATCATTGATTTCGTAACCTGTATCTTGAATTAACTTACCAATAATTCCATAAGCAAATTGGCTATCATTGAATTGAGTTGTTACATATTGCTCTTCAACTTCTTCACGAATTTCTTCTAAAGGTTTTTTCTCACCATTGTTAATGGTTTTAATAACATGGAAACCATATTGTGATTCAATAGGTTCAGTTGACATCTCACCATTAGCTAATGATTTAACAGCTTCTTCGAATTCTGGAACCATTTGCCCTGAAGTAAATGGCTCTAGTAAACCGCCATTTTGCGCTGTTGAGTCCAAAGATACTTCTTGAGCAACAGCATCAAATTCCTCGCCATTATTAATTCGCTCAATGACATCTAAAGCTTCTTCTTCTGTTTCAACTAAGATATGTTGTGCTTCCATTTTTGGTGTGTATTCATTTTCGTAATACTCAGTAATGGCTTCATCAGACATGTCCATGTGTGCTTCTACAACTTCTTGGAACATTTTACTTACAAATATTTGGTAAGTATACGTTTCGATATCATTTAGGCCTTGATAAGCTAATAACTGCTGGAATACTTCTTCCCCACCAGATTCTTCAATTTGAGTTTGAACTTCTTCCTCTGCCGCTGTTCTTAATGCTTCAGGATCTGCAACATTTTGCTCTAAGACAGTTTCTAATATAATTGTACGAAGTGTTGTGTTACCAGCTGCACTCTTCATAGCTTGGTATAATTCTTCTTTAGTAATTTGTGTATCACCTACTGTAGCAATCACTTCATCATCTGATTCTTGTGCTAATACAGTTACTGTCGAAGTAGCGACTGATAATGCCATTGCTGACGATAGTGCTAACAATGTAACTTTTTTTAAAGTGTTTTTCATAAAATTTAAATAACTCCTCATAAAATTAGTTGTGGCTTATAATATATCATACTATGACTTCGTTAATCCAAAGTTAACTAAATAATCTAAATAAATTCAAATTTCTTTATCATTCAACGTTAATTCTTTAGTATGTGTCTCAATATTTTTAGCCAAAGTATCTGCTCGGTCCTGAATTCGGTTCATACGAGGTTTGGTCTCTTCTTCAAAATGTTTTAATGTAGTCTGAATCTCTTCAGAAGCTTGTTGAACACTCCCTAGGCCTTCTTGAGACAATCTCTGAACTGCCATGCGCAAGTTGTCAACTTTATAGCGAACATCATTGACATCGTCTGTCGTATTTTCAATAAAGTTTTTTAGGTTTTCTCTTGTCTCTTTACCACTTTGAGGAGCATTCATTAATCCTGCTAATCCTCCAAATACTGCTCCCCAAAATAGTCCATTTTTGAATCCTGCCATAAGCTCTCTACCTCCTATGCATTGTGAATTTTCTGTGCAATAGTCTCTGCTCGTCGATTAAATTCATCTTGGTCATATGTTTCTTGGTTGTTTGTGAATTGCATTGCAAAACCTTCCTCACGTTCATAGCGTGGGATTAGATGCCAATGACTATGGAATACAGTTTGATAGGCAACTTCACCGTTATTATTAACTATATTCAATCCTTTACTTTCCGGGAAAGCCTCTTTTATTGCCCTAGCAATAACTGGTATGCGAATGGCTAAATCTTCAGAAACATCACCATCATATTCAAAAACATTTTCAACATGTTTTTTTGGTATTACCAAAGTATGACCTAGCGTTACTTGAGACAAATCTAGAAAAGCCATCACTTTATCATCTTCATAAACTTTAGCCGATGGAATTTCACCTTCAATAATCTTACAAAAAATACAATCTGTCATTTATATTCATCCCTTCATCAAATCTTTTCCTCTTTATGTAATCATACTAAATTTAACTATAATTTCAAAAAATTTTAATATGAGAAGGCCTAATTCACATATTCTTCATATTTTCACAGATTAACAGTGAAATATTCAATCTTTTATCCTTGAAAACTTAACACACAATCGTTCACATTATGATATACTTTGGTAACAAAGGAAGAAGTTAAGAAAGTAGGTGACCTTTTTGCGCAATTTTTGTATATTGCCATTGCGTATTTTTGTAGCGATATTAATGACTCTAATATCGTTCAATATATATAATACCATTAATGTTCATGCTGAGAACACAAGTTCATTCTCCTCTGAAGTGGAGAATGCACAAGAGTTAGAATCCGATTCTACGGAGACATCCGAACAGGAAACTATTAAACAACCTTCTTTAGGAGTGAATTTCCAAGATTATATTCCATATGCAAATTTTATAAATTATCAATATCAAGGTGACCAAAATTATTTTGATGTCAAAGATATAATTATGGAATACGCACCAGACAGTAATGGTACTTTCCAAGTTACGGCTTTTTCTGGTCAAGAAACTGTAGCCTATGTATATCAGATCCGTGAATCTGGTTTATACGAATTAGCCTTTTTTAATGACTACTACGTTGTTGAAGACCTTAGGTACTCTCAAGATGCAACAAATGGATCAGAATCATTAATACTCCCAGCCAATCTTCATGAAGGTACGCAATTTTCTAGTGGATATAATAAGGAAAAACAATTAACCATTTCTGAGATTATCGATTCCTATTCCGTCGGCGGTGAAGTCTTTAATAACGTTGTAAAAATTGATGAGGAAAAAACTGGTGAATCCTTTAGCTATTATTATGCTCAAATATATGGCCTACTCGTTATTGAACGGACTGATTCTACAGGAGTAACACAAAAGGTTCTTCAATTAGTTAGCACCCAAGGTCAATTGAATTAACATAAATCAAAAAGGAGTTAGTAGGATAATACTTTTTTCCTCGCTAACTCCTTTTATATTAATCACGATTCCTTGGTCAGGCTATTTGCTTTTAACCAATTTGATTGCAAGCTACTTTGAACTAACTCCTCGTGATACACCCGAAGAATTGATATTCGTTCAAGTAAAAGATTGCCAATGAAACCAACAACAAATCCAGCAAGAATTCCACTAATAGATAGAATTGGCAAGTAATTCATTACAGAGAAGGATCGAGCAAATAAAGCTGCCACACTTAACTGCCCAATATTATGCATAACACCTCCCAGAATTGAGATACCTATAATACTTACTCGCTTGGGTCCGAGTTGTTTCGAAAGCAACATAGCTACATAACTTAGCAGACCACCCGCTAAACTATAGAAAAATGTAGACGTATTCCCCCCAATTAGGGCTGTGAGAATAATTCTTAGACAAACTACCTGAATACTTCTAGACATCGGTAAAGTAAAGATGGCAATAATTGTAATTAAATTAGCTAATCCTAACTTAGCACCAGGTGCAAAAGATAAAGGCGAAGGGATAGCCCCTTCCAAAATACTAATGATAACTGCTTGTGCAGATAGCATAGCAATGTATACCATAATTTGATAACGACTCCGTTTCATAATAACCTCCAAGGCTAATAGAAAATTAAATTTTTAGCTGTCCAATTAGTATACACATAATCTAAATAATTGTTAATAGATTTTTATTCACTGAAAAGTATAACTTATTAAAAAGAAAAAACCGTTAACAGACGGTTCTTCATTCATATCATATGATTATTTGCTTTTAAAATTATCTAAATCTTTTTTTATTTCTTCAATGCCCTTGTAATCCCCGATAAGTTCTAATTCTTCAATGAGTTCCTTAGCATTAATGACAAAATCATCTTCTCCTACAACGATGTCATCAGAATGAGCATTTAAAGCCACTTTAACTTCTTTCATAGTGTTCCCTCTTATCAATAATAATTTTAACTAAGTATATGCAATTATTAGAAAGATAGCAATCAAAATTATTCTAAATACGAATATATTTTATTTAGAGTAATCCAATAAATGATTAATAAGAAAAGATATTGAATTATTTCTTCTACATCGATATAATGGAGTAGTTAGGCCGCCATAGTGTAATGGATATCACGTAAGATTCCGGTTCTTGAGATGGGGGTTCGATTCCCTCTGGCGGTGTCTATAAGCCCTAATTTCTAATTAGCTCCAAAACTTTAGTGTTTTGGAGCTTTATTAACGCTTATTACCTTTATTTCAATTATTGTTTCATAAAATTATTTTATAAAAAAAGAGGTTAGCTATGGGTTTTTATACATTAGTTTATCATGAAGTGCGTGACTCTACAGATTTTTCTTCTTCTCAAGCCTTTAGTTTATTAAGTCAGAACAATTACCAAATAGATCTTCCGCCGGCATTATATATTACAACAGACCAATTTCAACAACAGATTGAGTTTCTACAATCAGAAATTTTTACTTTCTTACAATGAATGAGGTTCATGACTTTTACACCGGAAATTTTGACTTACCTGAAAAGAGTGTCTTGATTACTTTCGACGATGCGTTTCAATCAACTTATTACAATGCCTATCCAATTCTAAAACAAGCCGGAGTAAAAGCCTTACTCTTCTTAGTAAGTAATTGGGTATTTAACCACTCTTCTGATATGGATATTACACATCAAAGATTATGAGTTGGAAGCAGCTCCAATCTATCCGTGATGTCTTCGAATTGTCTAACCATACACCATCGTCTAGATCATTCATCTAGTAGTTTGATGAAGTCAAGCTTGAATGTCTTGAAAAGAGACTTAGGTAAGTGTAATCAATGGGTAGATTATCAAGATACTTTTGCTTATCCGTTCGGTTTCCTTGATGATTCAACATTAAATAATCTAGTACAAGTAGGAATTAATTTTATTTTTACCACTCAAAGTAATTTGAATACAGAAAGTACTAATCCTATGGCATTAAACCGCCTACTTGTTCATAATCAGCTTAGTTTAGATGACTTTAAATATTATTTGAAATCAAAATAAAAACTATGAATTTCTTATTCAAATTCATAGTTTTTAAATTTATAAGGCTTGGATAACCGCATCCGTGAATGCTTTGGTCCCTACCGTTCCACCTAAATCTGCTGTAAAATTTCTAGAATCACTTAAAACTGTGTCTAAGGCAGTTCGTAATCGTTTTGCTGATTGTTGTTCTTTAATATGGTCTAACATTTGGCAAACACCCAATAATAAGGCTGTTGGATTAGCGATTCCTTTGCCAGCAATATCTGGCGCTGAACCATGAACTGCTTCAAACATCGCAATTTCGCTCCCAACATTAGCACCTGGAACTAATCCTAATCCACCGATAAGACCAGCCATAAGATCTGATAATATATCTCCATATAAATTCTCTGTAACAATCACATCAAATTGTTTTGGATTAATAACTAGTTGCATCGCCATATTATCTACCAGTATTTCTTTGAATGGCATAGATGGAAATTCTTTAGCTACTTGCCTAGCTACTTTTAAGAATAGTCCATCAGTGAGTTTCATAATATTAGCTTTCGTCACGACAGTTACACTTTCTCTCTGATTATCTACAGCGTATTGGAAAGCTTCTCGAATAATTCTTTCTGAAGATTGTCGTGTAATAATTTTAATACTATGAGCTTCGTCTTCAGATATCTGCTCTTCTACTCCTGCATACAGATCTTCTGTATTTTCTCTGAATAAAATTAAGTCTAATCCTTCGAATAATGATGGCACTTTACCTAGTGATTGGACTGGACGAATATTAGCATATAAGTCGTATTTTTTTCTTAACGAAACATTCACACTTCTAAAACCAGTACCGATAGGAGTAGAAATTGGCCCTTTTAAAACGACTTTATTCTCTTCAATACTTTGGTATACATTTTCTGGAATAAGCTCCCCTGTTTTATTATAGACAGCCTCTCCTGCTTCGACAACATCCCATTCAATGCCTATTTCCAATGCATCTACAATTCTTCTTGCACTCTCAGTAATTTCTGGTCCAATTCCATCTCCTGGAATTAATGTAATCTTCAACTTTTTCACTCCTTATTGCCTGTCATTTATTATAATGATAGAGGCATTAGTCCTAATACTGCACCAACAACAATATAGACAATGAATATTCCTAAAGATACTAGTAAACCTTTCTTCTGCCACTCGCCCCATTCCACATTCGTCATACCTAATAGCACATAAGCAAATGGTACTAGCGGACTAAATAAATGGAAAGCTTGTCCCATCAATGAAGCAAATGTTAATTCTAAAGCAGAGAAGCCATAGGTTAACCCAGCTTCAGCTAGAATCGGCATCATACCATAATAAAATGCATCATTATGCAAAAAGTACGTTCCAGGTGATGAGATAATCGCTACAATTAGTCCAAAGAAATGACTCATGCTCTCAGGAATCACTGAAATTAAACTTGAAGCAATCCCGTCATTCATCCCTGTAGCTTGTAATATTCCCATGAAGACACCGGCTCCAAACACCGTCATAACAACTTGGTTAGCTTCACTAGCGTTATTATCAATACGTGCTTTCTGAAGTGAAAGCGACCCATAGTTAATGAGTAATGCTAAAACTGTACCTACCATAAAAATAATGGCTGATGGAACTACGTTTGCTATTAATAAGCCAATAGCTACAAATACAAGAATTGCATTAATCCATACATTTTTCGGACGACGAATTTCTAATGTCTCTGGGTCTTCAATAATCATTAGCTGATCAATTTCTTTATCAGAAAGATTCACAACACCTAAACGATTTCTTTCGCTCCGTCCCATAATATAAGCAACCACAAACATATAAATAACTCCTGCAATCATCATAGGCGTTAAACCTCTCATGACAAGCGCCTCATCAACATCCATAACCGCTATCGCTCTTGCTGTAGGCCCACCCCATGGTAGCAAGTTTATAATTGAATGAGAAGTCATTGTCAATACAGCTAAGTCTAACATTTTCATATTTAATCTTTTATAGATTGGCACAAATGCCGTACACACAATAATCATTGTTGTTGTCCCATCACCATTGAGTGATACACCAGCTGTTAATGCAACTGTTGCTAACATAACTTTAAGTGGATCTCCCTTAGCAAATTTAATCATGGCATTTGATAAAGGATCAAATAATCCCGCATCAATCATAATCGTAAACATATAAATAGCAAAGAATAGCATGATTCCGGTTCTAGCCGTCGTCATAAGACCATCCATAGCCGCTTCACCAATGTCAATACTCCATAATCCTATCAGTTGACCAATGATAGCCCAGGCTAAAGGTAAGAATACTAACCCAACAAATGGTGAGATTTTTTTCCACATAATGAGTATCATAAACACGATAATGAGCGAATAACCCATAAAAGCAACCATTTTTCCACCTCTTCTTATTTATTAAAATATTATAATCATTCCCTCATGTTAGAGTTTTTATATAATTATTATTTAATTATATAATCTTACATATATTTTTACAAATTTTTTTTGGGAAACTTATGAAAACACTATAAAAACATTGATATGAAAGAGTTTTATAATTATTTTCTTTATGACTATAATGTCATATTTCATGACATTTGATGTAATACGTTAAAAAATCTCCCAGTGCAACTAGGAGATTTCCGATATTATTATGACGATTTATTTGTTTAGAAGACTTTCAAACTCATTCAATCGTTGTTCGAAAACATCTAACGTTTCCTCAATATAATCTCGCTGAGTCATATCTAAACCAGCGGTCTTCATTGTGTCAATCGCATACTCACTACTTCCTGATTTTAAAAAGCCTAGATATTTATCTAATGCTTCTTGGTCTCCTTCAGCGATGCGGTCAGCGAAAGCTGCGGCTGCAGCAAATCCAGTCGCATATTGAAACACATAGTAATTCATATAGAAGTGTGGAATACGGCTCCACTCATTACGAATTGCTGAGTCAGAGTTGACAGCTGAACCATAATATTTCGCATTTAATTCTTGGTAATTCTCAGATAAGAATTGTGCTGTTAAAGGTTGACCTTTAGCATCTTCTTCGTGCATAAAGTGCTCAAATTCAGCAAATTGTGTTTGACGGAAGACTGTCCCTTTCAAGCCATCCAAGAAATGGTTTAGTACATAACGTTGAATTTCAATATCATCGTAAGTTTTTAATAAATAATTGGTTAATAGATTCTCATTGGTTGTTGATGCAATTTCAGCCAAGAATATCGAATAGTTACCATATTCATAAGGTTGGTTGCTATGTGTTAAGTAACTATGAGCACTGTGGCCTAATTCATGTACTAAGGTATATAGCGAATTGATTGTATCTTGCCAGTTTAATAGTATATAAGGTTTGCTATCATAAGTACCAGAAGAGTAAGCCCCACTTCGCTTCCCTTTATTCTCATAAACGTCAATCCATTGCTCATCAAATGCTTTATTAATAATATCAAGATAGTCTTCACCGAGTGGTTCAAGAGCTTTTAATGTAATCTCCTTCGCTTCTTCGTAGTTAAACGTAATTGGCGGTTCTCCTAATAAAGGTGTGTACATATCATACATCTCTATGTTGTCGATTTTTAATAATTTTTGTCGCAATTCTACATAACGGTGAAGCAAATCTAACCTCCCATTAACAGCTTCGACTAAAGTATCATATACAGCTTCGGGAACATTATTTCTAAACAATGATGCTTCTCTTGCTGATTTAAACCCTTTAACTTTTGCCATAAAGTTATGAGTTTTTATCTCAGTCGTTAAGGTTTGAGCTAATGTATTCTCAAATTGTTGGTACACTTTATAGAAAGATTCAAAAGTATCTTTTCTGACACGTCGGTCAGTACTTTCTAGTAGTTTCCCGTATAAGCCGTGTGTTAATTTAACATCTTGACCATTGGAATCTTTAACAATAGGAAATTCCAAATCAGCATTATTTAAATATCCAAAAATATTTTGTGCGCCATCAAAGATTTCACTTGCACTTGCTAGCAATAGTTCCTGTTCTGCTGGAAGAACATGTTCACGGTGACGTGCAATATCGTCAATAAATTGTTCTAATTCTTTAAGTCGTTGATTGCTTTGTACCATTTGCTTCAATGACTCTGCATCGATAGCTAGTAATTCTGGTCTGAAGAAAGCAGTTGCTTGACTATACTGTGAGTATAATTGACTAGTTTTTGCGTTCATTTGCTGATACGTTGCATTCGTTTGATCTTGGTCGTTCTTAAGATGTGCATAGACACCTAAGTTTGATACTTCACGAGATAAGGCCAATAATGTATCAATCGCTTTACCTAAAGTTTCTGCATTTGAGGCTAACTTACCTTCGAAAGCTGATATATTTGTTAAGTTTTTTACTGCATGAGCATAGGCTTTCTCAAACTCTTCATCTGTTTCAAAAAGAGGGGTTAAATCCCATTGGTATTGGGGATCAATTTGATCTCTAGTAATTTCTTTTGATGTTGTCATCTTGTTCCTCCTAAATATTTGTCATAGTTAAAGTGTATCATATGATGAAATTTCTCACCAATAGGATGATTTCAATAATCCAGTAGGTAATTTCTTAACAAACCCTTTATTAACAAAAAGATTAATAAGTGCCTCTCCTAGATAAATATATGGGTCTATACAAATTAAGGGTAATAGCTTTAATTGGATTCTTTTTGAATTTTTCAAGCCTTTTATAAAATCTTCAAAAATAAATTCACTGCCACATTCTTTAAGAACAACAAGTGCCCACAAAATCGCCAGCCATGATGGAATATCAACTAAAAGCAACTGCCATTTGTCAGTAAAAATCCATTCTGCTTGTTCACTTAATATGATTCCTTGTTCGTAAAGTAAATAAATATCTTCGCGATAAGCCACATTCGACATAATCGCTTTAAGCTCTCGTATATAACTCACCGACTTATTGGATTGCTTTACTCTTTCAATTCTTCGTCTTGCTATTTCCGGCAAATTCCCCCTAGCATGGGTTATAATATTATATTTCATTTCGATCGTTACATTCTTTTCTTTTTGATAGATAATAGGTAAATGGGACTTAACAATTATAAGCTCTTCTTTTAAGTTTAAGAAATTTACATAAAATCCTAATTCATCTGAATAGTTCAACATTGTTTGTAGCCAGTTTGAATTCAGCGACAAGTGGTATGCCAATTGATAATCAAGTAACCAATAGACATGATCTACTATTTTCAAATATTTTTTTTGACGTTTTCTTACTTCACTTACTGGTATGATTGATTTTTGATACTCATAGATGAATGAGTTTTGTCCTTCTAATTTTATAAATATATCAGCGGTTTGTTGGATAGAATCGAAGTACTTCTCCTCTATGACTTTGTAACTTGGTATTTGGCTGAGTTCTTTAACTAATAGTTTTTTAGCTTGTTGATGTTCCATAGATTCTATAGGTCGAAGCTTAGTTGCCTCTACACCACAAGCTGTCAGATGTGAGAAAAAATATTTACCTTTTTTACTTCTTTTTAAAATGACTGGCTTCTCACACTTTGTACAATAAAATGCTTCACTCATCAACTGTCGTTCTACCACTTCATTCGCATAAATTAATTGATTATTAGTTAAACTAGCAATTAACATATGAATCCCCCTCTTTATATACACTTTTAAGAGAGCAAATCCACTTTGTATTTATTAGTAACTAATTTAGATAATAAGGAAAGTCAAAAACGACGAACACTATATAATAGTGTTCGTCGCTTATATACATAGATTTTATCAGTTAGAAATTCTTACCAAAGTACACCAGTGAGTCATCTTTACGTATCAATTGACCATGTTCCTCTAAGATTGCCTTGGTTATTCTAACCTTATCACCGTACTCAAGCATTGCAATCAATTTGTTATAAGCATACTCTTCTACGATACTTTCATCAATAGCTTCGATAACAAGATAATAAGCAGAATTCATATAGTATAGGTCAGCTTGAATTAAATCTGTTGCAACCTCTCTTGCCATTTTAATAAAATCATCTAGCTGATCAATCTTAATGATTTCTCCTTCAATAATTTTATTTAGTGAAGTTTCTTTTGCTTTGTGTTGGTCATCTTTGTCTTTGAATAAATCTAAGATTGTTTTTTCCGATTTATTAGTCTGTGATTTTGATGACTTGTTTGATATCTGGCGTTTACGTTCTATTAGATGCTTGGTTAACTCATCTTCCCAAACCTCATCCATTTCATCAAAGTTCGTACGACTTATATATAATTCTAAGCCGTCTTGATTAGGCATTACTTGGAAAGTGACAGCCTCAGACCCTTGAAAGTGTTTATCAACATCTACCTCTTCAAGAATTGAATAGAAGAAACTTTCAATACTTGACTGGTCACCAATTAAATCCAAAAAGTCGATGCCTCGTTCTTCTAAGTCTTCCTGTCCTATTAACACTTTAATTAGATTTTCATTAATGTGTTCCATTTCCATCTTCGTACACCTCCTCATTCCTCTACATCTATTATACGAATAATTATATAATATACAATGATTGTGTTACGATATCATACCAATCGTCAACTCAGCTTTCAAGTCTTAAGAAGAAAATATAAAAAAATACCAGTAGATTAATTGACTAATCTACTGGTAATTATTAAGTAAAAATAAGTTTATTCGTTAACGAGAGCACGAGCCTTTTGTAGTTCTAAAGCTCTGACTTCTCTTGGCAAGAAGCGTCTGATCTCATCTTCATTATATCCTATCTGTAACCTCTTATCATCAATAATTATTGGACGTCTCAGAAGTCCTGGTTGTTCTTGAATCATACTGAAGAAATCATTTAAAGGTATTTCACTTAATTCCACATCTAATTCAGAATAAGCCTTTGAACGGGTAGAAACAATGTCTTCCGTCCCATTCTCTGTCATTCTTAAGATTGATTTTATTTCTGTGATTGTTAATGGTTCAGTAAAAATGTTACGCTCCTCATATGGAATTTCATTTTCTTCTAACCATGTACGAGCTTTTCGACATGATGTACAGCTTGGAGTGATGTATAAAGTAACCATAATATAGTTGCTCCTTTCAAATTAAAACAAAGCTAAAGTTAACTTTGTGGCCCCTTATTAGTACGTTTAGTAGCTCTTTTGTGAAAAAACAAAGGTTTTAAATGTAATAAGATTGACTTTAAAACTTACAATTGTAATTTCTTTTAATTCACTTTATGTATAGTATTATAGCATTTTAATCCTGAATAATCAATTTCTCCTCAAATTTTATTTTCAATAAATTCTTAATAATTCAACAAAAATTCACAATCTACTTCATCCTTATTATATAAGGAATTACAACGTATTAATTTTTTTATTTTTGTCATTTTTATCTCTGTAAGTTATAATATCTATGGAACTTAAGAAATATTTAATAATTGAAAAGAGGCATTTATTTCATGAAGCAAAAAGTATTTTCTGGTGTTCAACCTTCAGGAATACCAACTATAGGGAATTATATTGGCGCAATGAAAGGTTTCGTTGACCTTCAAGATCAATATGATTCAACTTATTGTGTAGTTAACCAACATGCAATTACTGTTCCCCAAGATCCAAAAACACTAGCTCTAATGACACGCCAATTAGCAGCATTGTATATTGCCATTGGTCTTGACCCTAACAAGTCAACATTGTTCGTCCAATCAGATGTTCCAGCACACGCACAAATAGCGTGGATTATTCAATGTATGACAGGATTAGGCGAACTTGAACGCATGACTCAATTCAAAGATAAAGCAAGCAAGCAAGAATCCATTAATGCTGGTTTATTAGCATATCCAACTTTAATGGTAGGAGACATTATCTTATATGATGCAAACTTGGTCCCTGTCGGAGATGATCAAAAACAACATCTAGAGTTGACACGTAATTTTGTTGATCGATTCAATTCTCGCTTTGGGGATGATTTATTAGTTAAACCTGAACCATTTATTCCTGAATCAGGTGGACGTATTATGAGTTTACAAGATCCTACAAGCAAGATGAGTAAGTCAGATACGAATGCACGAGGCTTTATCTCCATGTTAGACACTCCAAAACAAATTACTAAGAAGATAAAGAGTGCTGTGACAGATTCAATTGGCGAAGTGAATTATGATAAAGAATCACAACCAGCAGTCACTAACTTATTAGAAATCTATTCAAGCTTTAGTAGGCAAGAGATTCCATCCATTGTCGAAAATTACCAAGGTAAAGGATATGGACAATTCAAAAAAGATCTAGCAGAAGTGATCGTAAGCGAATTAGAACCAATTCAAGCACGTTATGAGAAATTAATGAATGGCTCTGATTTATACGTTATACTACAAGATGGTGCTAAAAAAGCCGCTCAAACAGCTGAATCAACTCTTGAACGGGTTGAAAAAGCCATTGGATTATATTACTAATTATAAAAACCACGAAGCTATTTTATGATATACTCTCCCTGAAGTAGATACTGCAGAAAGTAAAACTACTTTAGGGGGGTTTTTTGATCCAAAATAGGAAGCATAGCTGGGAAGAATTAGAAAGATTGATTTTCATGTATCTGAAGGATAGATAAAGTTTTAGAGAATTAAGGGATGCCCATGGTTTATTACTGTCTGAATCTGTATTCAATCAAAAAAAGATCAAAAATCAAAAGCATGGGCGATCCGGTATCCAATCCAATCCATGTAATAACTATTACCCTAAAAAGATTAAATAAGCTCTCGTTAAAGAATATTTTAATTATCGGATATCTATGCGAGAACTCGCTCGAAAATATATTATTCCATCAAACTCTACTGTCAGGCAGTGGATAATCATGTATACTAAAAGGGAAGAAAAAAAGGAATGAAAAGATTGAGTTTGTCAAAGATTAGCTAACGAATGGGTTATCTTATAAAGATACCGTTAAAAAATCAGGTTTCCAATAATAATGACTATAAATGGGTTCAGAAATATAAACAACATGGATCAGAAGAACACGTTGATGGGCTAGGACGTGGGGAAACCGAGCACTATCCCAACAGTTGAAGGTAAACGACGGCTTCCAACGAGTGATTACTGAAGCTGATAGATTTAATCGCTTAAGTCTATGCAGGTCATAAGAGGATTTATGGGTATCGTTGAATCACGATTTATCTGAACCATTTTCATGGGTCCAATAAAATTATCGCCTTTAGATTTTATAACAATAATAATGCCTTGGTACTTAATACCTTTATGCAGATTACACAGGCTATCCTACCTACTCAGACACTGAGACATAGTGACCGGATTTTACAGTATACATCGCACAGTTTTAATAAAGTTATTACCAAATATGAGGTGAAGTAAAGCGTGCCTCGTGTTAGGAAGTGTTTCAATAATGCACCATGGAGTTTTTTAGGGCATTATCAAGGTAGAAATGTATTATATGAAGAATTACAACAGCTTTGAGGAATTAGAGAAGGATATTAAACATTAAATCAATTTCTATGATACCCAACGGGTGACATTAAAGATAGGACTCAAAATCCCAAAAAAAACATGCGTGAAATATTCACACATGGTACAAAAATATTTGTTTAATTGCCCGTCTACTTACCAATGGGCAGTTCATTATTTTGCTTCGTAGTTTTCTACTTAGTTGTCATTAGTTTTTGACAAGTTGGACAGATGCCGTAAAGTTCTAATTTATCGAATTGAACAAGGTAATCCGTCTGTTCTGCCGCTGATTTGTATAATTCATCCAAGTCTTCGCCATGAAAGTCGGCAATTTTCCCACAATTTCTACATATAATATGGTAATGTGAATGCCCCAAGTAATCATAACGACTGCTTACATTTGAGAATTTCATCTCATAAACCAAACCTTCAGAAACAAAAAAGTTTAAATTATTATAAATTGTTGCTAAACTTAAATTATCAAATTTCGGTTTGAGTTCATGATAAATTTCCTCTGCGGTTGGATGATCGTTGGAATCCATTAATAGTTGAAGTATTGCTTTTCTTCCTTCAGTAATTCGCATTCCTTTTTGTCGTAAACCATCAAGTACATGTTCCATTTCTTCTGATTGACTCATTAACTCTCCCCTTTCATTATAGATTCTGCTCTGTCTCTGTCTCTATCTCTATTCAAACAATTTACTACTTATGTGTTTTTATTATACACTTTTTCTTGAATTATTATACAAAAAAAGTACTATTAACTTAACAAAACTATAATCTTAGGAGAATAAAAAATGAAAATTGGTGCACGGGTTCTAAAAACCGGGCTAGCCATCGCACTCGCAACTTATTTGTCAATGTTACTAATTCCAGATAATAGCGCCGCTTTGGCAGGAATTGCTGCTGTTACTACTACAATGCCATCTGTTAGAAAGTCATTCGATATGTTTTATCGAAGAGTCTTTGCCAACATTATTGGTGGTTTAGTCGGTGTGTTTATGCTCTATGCTATTGGTAGTAACCCTGTTGCTATTGGTATTGCTGCTATCGTTACTATCGCTGTACTTAATGCCCTTGATCTTTCGGATGTGCTATCACTTGCTGTTATTACTGTCGTTGCTGTTATGTTAACACAAAACGGAAATTATTTATTAGCTGCTACATATAGAGTACTAGAAACTATCATTGGAGTTGTGGTGTCTTTTATCATCAACTGGTTAGTCTATCCACCTCAACATGATAAGCCGTTCTACTCAACTTTAGTTAATCTTACGAATGAAGTGTTGATTTTCATTCGTGCAACATTACGGAAAAATGTTACATTTTCAATTTTACACCGAGATATTCAATGGGCTCGTGGCGAATTTAATAATTTGAATACTTTGTTTGATTTGATGAATAATGAAGTCATTTTCTCCAAATCCGAACGAATGGTTAAAGCTAGACGTTTAGTAATTTATAGACAAATGATCAGAACAACCGAGTCTGTCGTTAATCTATTAGATGTCTTGCATTCTAATGACCATGTCTTCCAGAATTTTCCTGTGGACTTAAGAATCTTGGTTAGAGAACGTGTTGAAACTTTAATGGTAGGTCATGAACAAATTCTGCTTAAATTTAGTGGTAGAGTTTCAGCAGCGCAAGTAAATTTTATTAACCCACAAAGAGATTTCCAACAAGAATTTATGAAACGTTTCTTTGATCAGGCATGGAATGAATTAGATTCTGATGAAAGCTATGAAAATGATAGCCATGGAGTCATCCACGTCTTGTCAGCCATATATTATTATGAAGAGTCTCTTCTTAAACTAAATAATATCCTACGAATCTATAAAGAGCGGTACACTGAATACCATGAAGAAGATGAGCAATTAGGAGACGAACATTACTAAAAGAAACTCTTTAGTATATTCATAACAAAGAATAAAACCCGAGTATTATTTGCGTAATCAATATGACGCACAAATAATACTCGGGTTTTATATTAAAAAATCATCACTGGCATACCGTACTCTACTAAGCCAAAGACTTGTCCCATAATGCCTGGAGGTGTGTTTATACATCCTTGGGATCCAGCTGTTACATAGGCGTTTCCACCAAATGTGGCTTGCCAGCTAGCATCATGTATTCCTTGAGCATTGTCGTCGAAGGCTATCCAATAATTAACTGGTTGGACGTAGTCTCTTTCAGTAATGACATTGTATCCGACCAGTTCAGTATCTACTTCTTTATTCCACACTTGATATGCTCCTGGAACTGTCTCAGCTCCTACAATTCCGGAAACAATGGGTGTCTCTAAAACTAGTTGGTAGTCTTTATAAATAAACATCATTTGATAAGTAATATCGACTTCAACATAGTCTCCACCGATATCATTGCCCATTCCATAACTAGAACCGTATACCACAGGTTCACGTGTGACTTGTGCTCCGTTGTGGACATCTTCAATAATTAGAGGTGCCTCCTCGAAACGATCAATATACCATCCATATGTCCCCGGCTGTACTTGAACATCTCCTTGATAGGTACTTGTGAAGGTCCATGGATTTAGTAATCCAGAATATTGTTCATTTAATGAAACAATATAAGCGTCAACTGCTTCCGCATCAACTTGTAATTCATTACTTTCATCGATATAGATCCAAGATTCTATAAGTTCTTTCGGAATCGTTTCGCTATTTCCAGCGAATTCTAGTGTTATTGTTGAGTTCTTCATTTTTTCAAGTTCCGCTAACTGCTCTTGGATAGCCTCACCCTCAGCTAGTTTCGTAGGTTGAATGTACGCTTCTTCTAGCTCTAATTCTCCTATACCTGCGCTCACTTTATTTTTGATTGCTTCGGTGAGTGATTCAGAACTTACTTGATTACCATAGACTTCCTCACGGACTTGAAACGCACCTTCTTCATCTTTAATAATAGCAGCATCAATAGTTGGCTCCCTATCATCATTATGAACTCCTAGATTCGGAATAAGTGCCTCTACAACTTGTGTCTCAAGTTGAATTTGCTCTTTGATGTTAATCACTTTTTTAGGTCGAACTAAAGCAAATGGCCAAGCCCATTTATTTTGCTGTTCTAATGCTTGTTGAAGTGAATCATTCATATTTATTTGAATATTCAATTGCCCTAGTTCAATGTAACCAATATTCTCATCTTTTTCTTGAAAAACTAAAGTTGAAGTGGGTATTTCCTCCTCCAAGGTCTCGTTAGCATAATCTACGGTCATTTGGCTAACTTTAATTGGACCTGCGTAAGTTCTAGGTAAGAAATGAGACGAAAAATAACTTGCCCCAATAACATAAACCAATAATATGACGATAACTATTAATATTGTAATCAGATACTTCTTTGGAATTTGCTTAACTCTCTCCATATTATCTCATCTCCTCCTCTCTCTTAGCCTTTTTTTATTCCTTTGATTCTGAATATACTTTCTTAATGACATCTTCAAATAACTCCACCGGTTGAGCCCCAGAGACAGCATACTTTTCATTAAACACAAAGAAAGGAACTCCTTGAACACCAATAGAAGTAGCTAATGAGATATTACCACGAACGTCATCTTGATATTTACTCGAATCGTTCAGAATTTTTTCAACTAATTGAGTGTCTAACCCAAGTTCTTGAGCAATATTCAAAATAGTATTATGGTCTTCTAAGTTCGCTCCATCAACAAAATGTGCACGGTAGAAACGATTAAAATATTCATTACCTAAGCCGATTTCTTTAGCATATTGGAATACACGGTGGGCATCCAATGTGTTTGCATATACCGCTTGTTCATAATTCACTTCAAGTCCGGTAGCTTCAGCCATTTCTTTGACATGGACTGTCATGGCTTCTGCCTGCTCCAATGGCATACCTTTAAACTCGGATAGTGTCTCTGCATAACTCTTATTCGGAATGTAATACCCTGTTGGATCTAACTGAAAACTGCGATATTCTATCTCAAAGTCTTCTGGAATATCAACATTTTTTATGGCTTTCTTTAGGTGAGATTCACCGATGTAACAAAAAGGGCATACAAAGTCTGACCAAATAGTTATTTCCATTACTCTTTCTCCTTATACTATAATTCATACATTAAATAATCAGCCTAGCCTGTATCTTCGTAACAAAGCTGAACTTGTTCAATAAATTCAAACCAACGGAAGGATATATTTTTTTTGGCCGGCTCATTCACTTCATTAACATCAATCCTAATTGCTTTATAGTTATTTGCTTCAGCAAATTCAATTGCATAATTTTGCATAGTGGTTTCAAATATTTTTCATCAACTAATCTAATAGACATTTACCTTGAACTTAAAATTCTATTATTCTTTATTTATATTAATTAATTTACCATAGTATGACAAAAGTTACCATAATAAGCGATTGGAACGCTCATTCTTCAAGTTATTTCATCATTCACGAAAATATCATAATAATTTAAAGAGCAAAAAACCTTAAGAATTTGCATTATAGAAATGCTTATTCTTAAGGCTAATATTTATTTTGCTTTTGCAGGTTGATAGATGAGTATTGGTTTACGTGCTGCTGTGGTTTCATCCAAACGCTTTACAGATGTGAGATGTGGTGCTTGTCTTACGTTCTCAGGGTCTGAAATGACTTCTTCAGCAATTTGGATAAATGCATCGGCAATGTGATCTAATTCTCTGATTGACTCTGTCTCAGTAGGCTCAATCATTAGACACTCTTCTACAATCAGTGGGAAGTAAGTCGTTGGTGAATGAATACCAAAATCTAATAGACGTTTACCTATATCCTTAGCATTCACCTGATTGTCCACTTTTTGTCGCTTACAACTTACGACAAACTCATGCATACAATGTTGGTCATATGGCATATCGTAATAGTCTTTCATACGTGCTTTTAAGTAGTTAGCATTCAATACAGCATCTCTTGATACCTGAGTTAAACCATCTGCTCCCATCGACTTAATATATGAATAAGCACGAACATTAACACCAAAATTCCCAAAGTTTCCTTTAATTCTTCCAATACTCTCAGGATAATCAGAATTAACGATATAATGATCATCTTTCTTTTCAATCCGTGGCACAGGTAAGAATGGTGTAAGGAAGTCTTTCACTCCAATTGGTCCAGAACCTGGTCCACCTCCACCGTGAGGTCCTGTAAAGGTCTTATGTAAATTCAAGTGAACAGCATCGAACCCCATAGTTCCAGGATTAGATATTCCCATTATTGCATTGGAATTAGCACCGTCATAATAGGCTAATCCACCTGCTTGGTGCACTATATCTACAATTTTTTTAATATCGCGCTCATATAACCCAGCAGTATTCGGATTAGTTAACATGATACCTGCTGTATCTTCACCAACTACTTCCTTTAAAGCTACTAAGTCAACTAATCCTTCGGCTGTTGAAGGTATCTCAATAGTATCGTAACCTGCAACTGTTGCGGTCGCTGGGTTAGTTCCGTGGGCAGAATCTGGAACAATAATAACCTTACGTTTGTCTCCTTCACCTTGACTCTCATGATAGGCTTTGAAGATTAAGATTGCCGCTAATTCTCCGTGTGCACCTGCAGCTGGCTGTAGGGAAATACTATCCATACCAGTAATCTCAGCAAGATCTTCTTGCAGATTATAAAGTAATTCTAAAGCACCTTGTACTGTCTCAGCTGATTGTTGTGGGTGAATTTGGCTAAATCCATCCATAGCAGCAATCACTTCATTCACTTTAGGATTATACTTCATCGTACAAGATCCTAATGGATATGGGCCAGACTCAATCCCAAAGTTCTTATTCGACAGTGCGGTGTAGTGACGAACTAATTGCAATTCTGACACCTGAGGTAATTCTGCGGGTTCTTTCCTCACTAGATGTGGATCCAATTCTGCCTTTAAATCATAACTTGGAACGTCTAACTCTTCAAAGTCATAAGCTACATGGCCTTCTTGAGAGATTTCAAATATTAAATATTTATATTCATTAAGCATGGTCTGTCACCTCCGTTAATACTGACACAAACTCATCAATTTCTTGACGTGTTCGCTTCTCAGTCACACATAACAGATAACTATGTGGTTGTCCTGTCATCTTACTCGCGTCATAACCACCGATAAAACCGTGTTCATATAACTTTCGATTCACTTCTTCAACATCTTGATCTAGTTGAATCACAAATTCATTAAAGAATGGATGGCTGTTCAACACAGTAAATCCTTTTTCTTGAAGCTGCTTACTCATATAATGAGCTTTAGAAGTGTTTATCGAAGCCATATCAACGATACCTTGCTTCCCTAAGGCTGCCATAGCTACAGCAGAGGCTAAAGCGTATAAAGCTTGATTAGAGCTATAATTACTAGTCGCTTTCTCACGACGAATATGTTGTTCTCGAGTTGATAAAGTCATAACGAATCCACGCTGTCCTTCTTGGTCTGTAGTTTGTCCTACTATTCGACTTGGAAGTTTACGCATTAACTTCTGAGTACTTGCGAAGTATCCACAATGTGGTCCACCATAGGACATCGATATACCAAACGGTTGGACATCACCAACAACAATATCTGCTCCTAAACTACCTGGAGCTTCTAATAAACCTAAGGCAAGTGGATTAGCAGCAACAATTAATAAAGCCTTACTCTTGTCCACAATTTCTCTAATTGTCTTTAAATCTTCAATTGAACCAAAAAAGTTTGGATATTGAATAATTACGGCAGCAGTTGATTCATCTAAGCTTTCTTCTAAAGCATTCAAATCGGTAACATCGTTATTTAAAGGAATTTCTTCTACTCCATATTCCTTACCAAAGGCATATGTGTTTAATGTGTTGATTCCTTGTGGATTGACTGCACCAGAGATAAGTACTTTAGACGACTTTCTAACCACATTAATTGCCAAATTAGCAGCTTCTGCAATCGCATTATATCCATCATACATTCCACAATTTGCTACTTCCATCTGAGTTAGTTCACAAATCATTGATTGCCATTCGAATAATGCTTGTAACTCACCCTGACTAATTTCAGGTTGATAAGGAACATAGGCTGTTAGAAACTCTTGCCTCGATATGATTGATTGAACAACCGAAGGAATATGATGATCGTAAGTACCTGCTCCAATAAAGAATGCATAATCACTAGCATTGGCATTCCTCTTCGCAAGCTTTTGGGAATGCTTAAGTAATTCATATTCACTTAGAGCTGGATCTAAATCCATAGCTTCCTTTGTTCTAATCGATTCAGGAACATCAACAAATAGCTCATCAACAGATTCGACACCGATGGTCTCTAACATTTTTTGACGATCTTGATCAGTATGGGGTAAATAACGAAACTTCTTCACTAAGTTCATCCTCTCAATTATTAATACTTTTCAATCAAACTGACCCAGTCTATTCTTCTGTAAATGAAAGGTACGCTTCATAAGACATTAAGTTTGATACATCAAAGCTTTCTTTAGAAGTTATCTCACATATCCAACCTAATTCATATGGATCTTCGTTCATATTCTCTGGCTCGTCTTCCAATGATTCATTAATTTTAGTAACAACACCAGCAACTGGTGTATAGATTTCAGACGTTGATTTTACTGATTCAACATTACTGAAAGCTTCTCCCACTTCAAACTCATCTTCTAATTCTGGAAGCTCAACATAAACAATATCACCTAATTGATCGACCGCATAATCGGTAATTCCTAAACGAATCGTCTTGTCATCAATTACTTCTACCCACTCATGATCTTCTGTGTAAACTAATTTATTTTTATCCATTTTTATCGCTCCTTTAAGCTTTTTTTAACCAATCTTTTTTCGTTAACACTGCTTCAACTCGTTTATTACGAATTTCTATATAGACTGTTTGGTTTAGTTCAGCAAACGGTTTCTCAACTAAGGCAAGACCTATTGGTTTGTTTAATGTCGGTGACTTGGTTCCCGAAGTCACTTGACCAATGATTTGGTCACTTTCAGCTGTTTCAAAAATTCGATAAGATTGACGTGCAATCCCTTTATCTACGAGTTCGAACCCTCTCGACATTCTGCGGTTTGGATTATCCTTTATAGCAACCAATGATTCTTTACCGATAAAGTCATCTTTAGACAAATCTACAGCAAAAGCAATTCCCCCTTCAATAGGTGATATATCTTCAGATAACTCATTACCATAAAGTGGAAACCCAGCTTCTAATCTTAATGTATCTCTTGATCCTAACCCGCACTCAGTTATATCAAACTCTTCTCCTGCTTCTAATAATGCTTGCCATAAAGCAGGTATTTCTTCCCAAGGTGTGTAAAGTTCAAAACCTAACTCACCGGTATATCCTGTCTTAGATATAAGAATATTCTCAATTTCACCAACCTTTGTATCAACTTTGATTGAATAATACGGAATCTCGTTGAGGTTAACTTGCGTAAGTTTTTCCAACACCTTCTGTGAGAATGGGCCTTGTATAGCAATTAATCCATACTTTGAAGATTGATCATCAATCTTCACCTGACCATTTATATTATGTTTGTCTAACCAATCAAGGATTTTTTCCTTGTTCGCTGCATTGGGGGTTAGTAGTAATTGTTGGGGTGCAATATGATAATAAATGATGTCATCCAAAGTCATCCCTTGTTCGTTGACAATTGCAGTATACTGTGCATCATATAAATCTACCTTGTTAACATCATTAGTTATTATCTGGTTAAACCAACTATAGACATCTTCTTTTCCCTGACTGATAAGAATCTCACCCATATGTGATACGTCAAAGATTCCGACTTTATCACGTACTGCCTTGTGTTCATCCTGGATCTTGGTATATTGAATTGGTAGTGCCCAACCACCAAAGTCCGTTAACTTAATTCCTTTCTCTATATAGTAATCATGCATAGGGGTCTTTAATAAATCCTTCGTCCGCATAAACTATAACTCCCTTCACTAAAAAATTCCATATTAATAAAGATTATAATTAAACATTATCATAAGTTCTCAGACCTCTCTATCCAAAGGCTCATTTTCGATAATATTTTTTGTTGATATTCGTATATTTTCAAAGGCTCATGATTCTATTTTAACAATGCTTGAAAAAATTCAATAATAAGCATAGTATTAAGTTAGTACAACAAATATAGGAGGGATTTTATGTTAGAAAAATTATTAAATAAAATTGAAGCAAATCAAGAAAAAATGATAGAAATTCGTCGTTACTTACACCAACATCCAGAACTTTCTTTTGAGGAAGAAGAAACTTCTAAGTATATTGCGGACTTCTATAAAGGAAAAAATGTTGAAGTAGAAACGAACGTAGGAAATCGTGGCGTAAAGGTTACGATTGATTCTAGAAAACCAGGTAAGACTTTAGCACTTCGTGCAGACTTCGATGCCTTACCTATTGAAGAGGACACAGGCTTACCTTTTGCCTCTAAAAATCCTGGTGTGATGCATGCTTGCGGTCATGATGCACATACTGCCTATATGTTAGTTTTAGCTGATGCCTTAATTGATCTGAAAGACGAATTTGAAGGAAAGATTGTTATCATCCACCAAGACGCTGAAGAAGTGCCACCTGGTGGTGCTATTGGCATGATTAAAGACGGTGTCTTAGATGGCGTAGACAATGTCTTTGGAATTCACGTTATGAGTAATGTACCATTCGGTGAAGTTCACTTTATTCCTGGAGAAGCACAAAATGGTCGTGCAAAATTCATTTTAAAAGTTCAAGGAATTGGTGGCCATGGTTCAAGCCCTCACGAAGCTAATGATGCCATTGTAGCTGCCTCATACTTTGTTACAGCAGTTCAAACCATTATTTCTCGTCGTTTGAATCCATTCTCGACAGGTGTAGTAACTATTGGATCATTCGATGGCAAAGGGTCCTTTAATGCAATCAAAGACTCTGTAGTTCTTGAAGGTGATGTGCGAGCAATGTCTGAGGATGTTCGCGAATTAATCGAAGAAGAAATTAAACGTCTTTCTAAAGGACTAGAAGCTATGTTCAATGTAACTTGCGAATTAGACTATAAAAATGACTATCCTGTTCTCTATAATAATCCAGAACTTACACACCATTTAATTCAAGTAGTTGAAAATGCAAATGTTGATGGAGTGACGAAAGTGGTTGAGGCAGGACCTGTTTCACCTTCAGAAGATTTTGCTTATTATGCTAAAGAGCGTCCAAGTTCATTCTTCTATGTTGGTGCTGCTCCGCGTGATAAGGAAGCATTTCCACACCATCATCCTAAGTTTGATATTGATGAAGAATCAATGATGATTGCAGCGCGTACAATGGCTACAGTCGTTACAGACTACTTTGGCAAAGGCTAAGAAGGGGCCTTCTGATGTACACAGATGTTGAGATTGACTTTGTAGTCAGAGATTCTTTAAAAGCTCTAGAAGAATATCAAGCTATTTTTAAAGATGAGCTTGAAGTCGTTGAGCAGACTTCCTTTGACCAAGGTTTGAATGAAGTGGTCTTTAATCTATATGGGGTTCGTTTTAATCTTTTAGATGAGAATCATGAATATCATTTATTCGCACCGACTGCTGATAATCCTAACACTATTTGGTTTAATATAGTGGTTCCAAATATTCAAGAAACCTTCTCCCTAGCTCTCGAACAAGGTGCTACTGTTATTCAAAATTTAACTGAAATGAAAGCGATGGGAGTAATCAACGCAATGTTCTTAGATAATTCACATTACATCTGGATGCTTCATCAAATTCATCGTGACGTGAGTTTTGAAGAGCGTTAATAATACTTTAAAGAAGTATTCAATTTAGATTAGTTATTAACTTAATGCATAATAATAAGGAGCAAAGTATCTACACTGATAGGTACTTTACTCCTTATTTTATACTTGTTAAAAATTATCAGATCCACTGATAATCTCATCTCTTCCAGCAACGTTGGCATTTTTAACTTCCCAATGAACGACAATACTTAGTATTATCCTTAACGCTACAACTACGGTTAGTATAATTAACTCATGCATATCTCGAATAACAACAGTTTTAATGATCTCTGCCCCTAATTTGAATTGTAAACTTAAAGCAAGTACTTCTCCTAATGTGATAGTAATAGCCTTATCATGGAAATCAAATCCTGATTTAATAAATATATATAGAACCTTTAAACAACCAAAAAAAATAATAAAAATCCCAACCAGCTCTAATATATGAATAATAGGTGGACTAATTAAATGAATCAAGTCTTCTAAGCTCAAAATCATTCACTCCTTTCTACATAATTATTGTTACAATGATAATACTTTAAAAATTGACAAATTAAAACTAGATTCATAACATAATAATATATACAACTAAAATTACTATCTGAAAGGAATCATAACATTGGAATATGTTCGAATTCTTGGTATTGACCACTTAATTTATCTTGCTATTCTATTGGCCTTTACTCTTTTATTATTTAACTTCCAAATATTTTTCAAAGTACATCGAGATCAAATCACAAAGATTATTTTCTCTGTTTCTGTCAATCAACAAATTCTTTTGTACGGTTCTTACGTCTTTCTTGGAGAATTTACCTTGGCTGAGTCTCTACCATTACATATAAGCCGAATTAACACCATTTTGGGTCTAGTCTTTTTGTTAACTCAATCTCCTAAATTGTTTAATATCATCACTTATTTTTCAGTTTTTGCTTGGTTAAGTTTTTTAGTACCTTCAAAGGTGGAACCTATCACTCATATTAGGGGGATTAGTTTTTTAATTAATCATGTCATCACTTTGTTATTGCCTTTTTACGGTTTAATCGCCTATAAGATGACACTAGAAACAAGTTACCGCAGCAAAGTTATTAAGTATTTTCTTATTTATTTTCTTTTTTGTAGCCTTATTGAATCCTTTGATTAATGGCAATTATTTTTACTTAAAAGACAAACCAGTCCTTGCTTCTACACCCAATATTATCTACTACCCTCTAGCTATCCTCACTTCAGTACTTTTATTTTTAATTATCGAACGACTATTTCTTTTAGTACAAAATCATATACTTAATACTAATAAAAAATAAGATAAAAAATCCTAATCATAAGGACTATTAAAACAGCATTATGATTAGGATTCTGTTTTTGTTAATTATTAAGCTTGATATAATTTTGCTAACCATACTTTCGCTTGTGTTAGTGTGTCAAGATTCAGCTCATGTGAGTTTACCCAATAGCTGGTGACAGTTGCATTACGAGATAAGAATATATTAATGACTTCTTCCGAATCTGAAACGGGCACAATAGGATCACGTCGACCAGCAGAAATATATATAGCACTACCCTCTAAATCTTTATGATTATTCGACAAGTCTACCGGATACATTGGAGCGAATAATGTAGCTTTATTCAGCTGGCTATCTTTTAGTAATAACATGTTAATCGCAATGTTTGATCCATTTGAGAAGCCTACTAGAATAACATCCTCCAAATTAAAAACATATTCTTTACTTGAATCGACGATAAACTGGTAAAGCTCTTTACCTCTTTGTTCTAAGTCTTCAAGGTCATATACCCCCTCTTCTTTTCGCTTAAAAAATCTAAGCATACCGTTCTCACTTACATTACCTCTTATTGCTAAAATCGATGCTTGTGGATCTAGAAATTCAGCAACACCAAGTAGATTATTTTCATTCCCACCCGTTCCATGTAACAATACGAAAACTGGATGGTTCTTCTTTCCTTCTTTATAAATGTGTATCATCTATTACTTATCCTTTCAATCTGGTCTCTTCAAGACAAACTGCTCACCTACCATAGCATAGTCTGAACCCGCTAAACGACTAATTGCCTTAAGATTATCAACGATAATGTAGCCTCGACTTTCATCATATGCTTTTTCATCAATATGAAAAGCTAATACCTCCAACAACATTAAATCAGTAACAATCTCATTGTCATGATTTTTTATTTCGATATGTTGGTTGAATGCTAATTCATATCGAATGGCTGCTTCTTTCAAGGCTGGTGTATTTATTAAAGTGGAATCTAATAATGTGAATGTTGTAAGATCCAATTCACTTTGATCAGGAGCCAATGATGCTGAAGTTTTATTAGCTTCTCCCACATTATCCTCGCTGACAATATGTAAAGTAGCTTCTTTAGTTGATAATATATTTCTCGTCGTGTCTTTTATTTGTCCATTGTTTCTTTGAATCGCAATAGAAACAATGGGTGGGTCATTAGACACAATGTTAAAATAACTGAAAGGGGCTATATTAATTAAACCTTCATCTTGTGTAAGGACTAATGCTACCGGTCTCGGAATAACAGACCCACTTAATTTCTTTTTCTTATCTTTTTTTGTCATTTCTGATGCTTTAAAAAAATACATAATGCCTCCTACAATGTGAACTTTGGTAAGTTATTCATAATCTCCTCGCGCTTAGCTTCATACTGCTCTGGAAGCATTAGTTTTTGTCCTAATGAATCCACCGGCTCATCAATACTAAAACCAGGCCCATCAGTAGCAAATTCAAAGATAACTCCCCCAAATTCTTTCATATACATTGCTTTAAAGTAGTTTCGATCTTTAATGTCTGTCACACAGTATGAACGCTTGAGTAAATCAATTTGCCACTGCTTTTGAATGTCCTCATCAGGCATTGACCAAGCAATATGATGCACAGTTCCTACGCCATCTCTACCCCTTGCTGCTGTTTCCTTAGGTATTAAGATTGTGTGTTTAATGTCTCCAACAGTTTCAAATCGAAGATATTCTTCAGAAGAGGAAAGTTCATTCAACCCTAAATCTTTTACAAGTGTTTCACGAGTTTTCTCCGGAACGTCAGATAGTAACTCTACACCAAAGAAACCTATGATATCATGATTATCACTCTCAATCTTACTCTCAATAATAGCTAATCGAACTGAGTGTGTGTCATCGAAGTGTATGATGGACTGACCGAATAATTCATTTACTTCATAAAGCACTTCAAATTGAGTTAAACGCTCTTGCCAATAAGCTATCGATCCCTTTGGAACCGAGAAGATAATCCGTCCTACTTGCCCACTCCCTTTAAGGCCACGGTTTTTAGTATTCCAAGGGAAGAAAGTTAAGATAGTTCCGTTATCGACATTTTTATTGGAATAGTAAAAATGGTGTTTTTTCGGATCATCAAAATTGACTGTTTGTTTAATTAGTTTTAAACCCAATAGATCACGATAAAAATGTAGGTTTTCTTGGGGGGCCACTCATAGCTGTAATATGATGAATATATTGAATTGCTTGCAATTAACTTTACCTCCGTAATAAATTAATATTATTTAGCGACTTGTATCAAAAGGTCTAACCATTGATTCAATCTCTTCACGTTGTGATTCTAAAAATGGTGGCAATGATAAGCTTTCACCTAAAGTTTCGTATGGTTCGTCTCCCATGAAACCAGGTCCGTCTGTCGATATTTCAATTAAAATATGGCCGATTCTTGCATATAGTGCTTCAAAGAAGAACCGATCTACCCAACCAGAATGACGAATGCCTAATTGGTTATACTTAGCTTCCCATGCCTTAATTGCTTTATGGTCTTCAACTCGGAATGAAACGTGGTGAACTTCACCGTATCCTTGTATTCCGACAGGTGTTTTCTCATCTCGACGTACAATAACTTGTCCTCCATGACCTCCTTCACCCATCTCAAAGACTGAAACATCTTCTTTGTCAATAATGAGTCTCATATTATAGATAACTTCCATTAATTGTTTGAAATCATCAAAATAACTCACAGTTATTTCAATAGGTCCTAATCCATAAATAGCCTTATCTTCTGGTACGGGACCACTTTTCCATGGAATACCTGCTTCTACACCTTCATTATTCTCGTCAGAGAACAGGCGGTATCGTTGTCCATCTTCCTCTTCAAATTCGAAGACTTTTGCACCGAATAATTCAGTAATTTCACCACGATTTACACCAAATTCATCTAAGCGATTAGCATAGTATTCTAAAGCCTCATCATTAGGAACTCTTAGACCGATTCGACTTATCGAGTTAGACCCGTAAACTCCTGATGGAATTCCAGGAAAATCAAAGAAAGTTAAATCAGTTCCAGGTGAACCTACATCATCGGCGAAAAATGTGTGATATGTTTGAATATCATCTTGATTAACTGTTTTCTTAACTAACCTCATTCCTAAAATTTCTGTAATAAATTTATAATTTCTTTCTGCACTATTTGTAATAGCTGTAACGTGGTGAATTCCTTTTAATTTGTGATCTGACATTATTTTATTCTCCTTTACTTGGTTGATTGATTTTAATTCCATTCATTTTCTTAAGTAAAATCCGTAGTTGTATTAATTCATCATCTGTTAACTTTCCAAAACTTTCTGTAATTAAATCCGCATGAGCTGGGAAGATATCTTCAATGAGTTGTCTTCCTTCATCAGTCAGTGATGCATAAGTAATTCTTCGATCCTTTTGGTCTGTAATCCGTTCAACAAAGCCTTTCTCACATAATTTATCAATTAAATATGTGGTACTACTGCTTGCAATCAGTATTCTCTCTTTTATTTGTTGAATTGGCTGAGGTCCACGATTGAATAATAATTCTAAAACCGCAAATTCATTCAAATTAAGTCCATGTCGGCGTGTATCTTTTCTAACAACTTTCTCCAACAATTCACTCGTACGTCTTACTCCAACAAAAGCTTTAAGTGATTCTTCTTTCCTGTTCATATTTATTATGCCTCCTATTTTTATCTCGAAATAGAGATATTTAATTAAAAAATATCGAATTCGAATTAATATTAACACCCAATGTTTATTAGGTCAATCATTAAGTAATTCTTTAAATGAACAAATTTAATCATCTCGAATATTGTCCAACTAGAAGGCTTTTTTCTTTTACCTCTAATTCGAATTAATTGTAATATGAGAGCTCTTTTACTTTAAGTCATTATGACATAAATTTGAATGTAATTCTAATTTGACACAGATTTTATTTACTGTTATCTTCAATGAATAGCTACATAACAACTACAATACATTATTAAAGGAATGATTATATTGGATATGAAAGAGCAACTTAAAAAGAATAAAGCAAACATTGAATATATCGTCAAAGAAAATATCAGTAAAAACACACCTTCCCCAACAATTGTCGCTGTAACCAAATCTGTAGACAGTAAAACTATGGAGTTATTATATCAAGCAGGTCAACGACATTTTGCAGAGAACCGCCCTGATATGTTGATAAGTAAAAAAGAGAGTTTATCTCATTTAGGTGATGATATAATATGGCACTTCATAGGTAACCTTCAAAGTAGACCTGTAAGAAAAATTATTAATGACATTGACTACTTACACTCTCTTGATCGGATGAGTTTGGCTAAAGAGATTCAAAAGCGCGCTGACAAAACAATTAATTGCTTCTTGCAAGTGAATGTGAGTGGTGAAAATAGTAAATCTGGTTTTAAACCCGAAGAATTATCCCAAACTATAGAAGACATGAGTCAATATGATAAGATTAACATTGTAGGATTAATGACAATGGCACCCATTGACGCTACTGAAGAGGAATTACACCAATACTTTGGAGAACTTAAATCTTTGCAAGAAAACATCCAAAAACTAGCTCTTCCTTATGCTCCTTGTACAGAGTTAAGTATGGGTATGAGTCAGGATTATCCAATTGCTACACAAGAAGGTGCTACATACCTAAGAATCGGAAGTGCCTTCTTCAAGAATATATAATCACTGCACTAGGTGATTCATTCATATAAGTCTATACGCTAAAAAAAGCTGCTCACTAACTGTTAAATAGGATGTTCACAGTTAGTGAGCAGCTTTTTATTTAATCATAAATTTTTACTGTATTACTATTCTTAATAATATGGTTGACCATTAGACTGTGTCCAGAGCACCACTTGATCTTGATTAATACTTTCTTTAACATCAATAATTCTTTGATTGTAACTCCCGCGATATTGTCTCGTCAAATCTTTCTTTTCAATATCAAACCTTCCATCCACAAGCACATCAACGAGCGATAGTAATTCAAGTTTATCCTCGGAATCTGACATCAATTCTTCCCAAGTATATCCCGTCCATGACCAAATATCTTTAGTATCGCCGAATCTTTGACGCACTGCTCGACATAATGGAATTAATACATTCGTATTCAACATTGGCTCACCACCTAATAGAGTTAAACCTTGACAATACGATGCGGCTAAATCATCTAATATTCGTTCTTGAAGTTCCTCAGTATAATCAAAACCATAATTAAAATTTTGGGCCACACGATTATAGCAACCGATACAAGCAAAAGGACATCCACTGACATAGATGCTACACCGGACTCCTTCCCCATCTACAAAATTATATGGCTTATAATCAGCAATCTTACCTAAGCTTAAGTCTTTAGCTAACCATTCTTTTGGTTTTGGATTTCTCATAGGTCAAAACTCCTTGCGTCATTGACTTCCTTAGCTTTATTATTTCTTCTATGTTCAATCACTGATGACGGAATATGTTTCACACGAGCTTTGATTTCTTTATGACGTCCAGCAACCATGGGTCTTTTTTGTGGATTACCTAGATAACCGCATGTACGTTTAACAACATCCGATGTTTCAGGATTAACATTCCCACATTGAGGACAACGAAAACCTCTTTCTGTTGCTTCAAACTCTCCATCAAATTGACATTCATAACAATGATCAATTGGTGTATTGCTTCCTAAGTAGCCAACTTTATCATAAGCATAATCCCAAACTGCCTCTAAGGCTTTTGGATTTTGTCTCATATTAGGATATTCACAATAATGGATAAACCCTCCGCTACAATACACTGGATACTCTTTTTCAAAATCAATCTTTTCAAATGGTGTTGGATTCTTTCTAACATCATAATGGAATGAGTTTGTATAATAATCTTTATCCGTAACATCTTTAATTGATCCAAAAATTTCCTTATCAATACGACAGAATCGATCAGTTAAACTTTCAGATGGGGTACTATATACACTAAAATGATAGCCGTATTTTTCGCCTAAAGCATCTGCTTTCTGCTTTAATTTTTTTAGAATATCTATAGTAAAGGCCTTAGCTTCAGCATTTTTTTCCCATTGACCGCCATAAAAGATTGATGCCACTTCGTATAAACCAATATAGCCTAAGGAAACAGTGGCTCTTTTGTGCTTGAATAGTTCATCAACTGCATCTGTCCCGTCTAATCGATTCCCAAAAGCTCCATGCTGATAAAGAATTGGTGCACTTTCAGGCTTTGCTTCTTTAACTCGTTCAACTCGATATACTAAGGCATCTGCTACTATCTCTAATCTTTCGTCCAATAATCTCCAGAAATCATTAATATTTGACGCTGTTTCTATTGCAATTCTTGGCAAGTTTAATGTAACTACGCCAAGATTCATTCGCCCATCATTAACTTCAACTCCTTGTTCATCCTTCCAACCTTGGAGGAATGAACGACATCCCATAGGCACTTTGAAGCTTCCTTGTCAATTCAATTAATTTATCATACATTAATACGTCGGGATACATCCGTTTCGTTGAACATTCTATCGCTAATTGTTTAATGTCATAATTTGGATCAGTTTGATTTAAGTTAACACCATCTCTTAATGTAAATACTAATTTAGGGAAAATTGCTGTGCGTTTTTCTTTCCCTAAGCCTTCAATGCGAACTTTTAGAATTGCTTTTTGTATCTCTCTTTCAACCCAACTGGTTCCTAAGCCAAAACCTAAAGTAGTAAAAGGCGTTTGTCCTTGAGAAGTATATAATGTATTGATCTCATATTCCAAACTTTGCATGGCATCGTAAATATCCTTTTTTGTCTTGGCCATCGCAAATTCTTCTTGTTTAGTCGGGTTTTCAATCCATTCCTTCGCAAGCTGACGATTCTTTTCTAAATTTTTAAACGCATAAGGTGCTAGAATCTCATCCACTCGGTTAGCACTTGTCCCACCATATTGACTGCTAGCGACATTGGCAATTATTTGAGCCATTTGTGCTGTAGCTGTCTGTATTGATTGTGGGGATTCAACTTGTGCATTACCTATTGTAAATCCATCTTCAAACATTGTTTTAAAATCAATTAAACTACAGTTCGTCATTGGCATATACGGATGATAATCTAAGTCATGAAAGTGAATTTGCCCTTTTAAATGAGCATTCGCAACATGAGGTGGTAGCATTTGTAAACCAAGGGCTTTAGCAGCGACACCAGCAGTTAAATCTCGCTGAGTATTAAATACTCTACTGTCTTTATTCGCATTCTCATTAACAAGCGTTTCATCTTTAGCCATTAAATCTTTCATTCGCTCATTGATATTTATCGCATTCGCTCTTTCTTTATCACGACGACTCCGATAAGCTATGTAAGCATCCGCAATTTCATTCCAGTTTGATGCTAACAATCGACCTTCTGTGACCATTTGAACTTCATTAATTGTTACTTCTTGACCATAACGTTCGACAAGTTCTTCTAATATTTCTTGGACAATGTCTTTAAGTTCTAATTCTTTTTCAGTAGTAACTCCTTTATCCACTTGAATGATTGCTTTCTTAATCGCTTGTTCTATTTTTGTGGCATTGAATCTTACTAACCTTCCATCTCGTTTAACAACGATAATAGGAGACTGTCTTTTTAGTTGATTAGTTGTTTTATCCATTAATTCATTCATCTAACCATTCCTCTCATCAATATATCGTGATTAAAACCAATACTACCACAACATATTGTGTTTATCCATCTTTTATAAATAATATTTATATTAATTTTTAATCATCATAAAATAGTGAATTAATAAATTGATACTCATTAGAAGCAAAAAGGACTCTTAGCCATGAATGCTCAGAATCCTTTTATTAATTTATTATCTATTTATTAAGTTTTATAGTTTACCTTCAATAAAAGCTAAAGTATTGTCAAAGGCAATTCGAGATCTTTACTGCATCCCTTCATTAGTTAAGAAACAAATATGAAGCGTTAATACTGTATTTTTGGCATGTAATAATTGATAATCAGCAAGTATTGTTGGGCTCCATATCGAACATATCGATAACTGTTCCTCCAATCTTCCCTTCATTCAAAGCGTCTGCTAATGTAGCATTATCAACAATTGTACCTCTTGAACAATTAATTAAAATCACACTCACTTTCATCAATTGCAGTTTTTCAGCAGAGATCAAACCTTTTGTTGTTTGTAATAATGGTAAGTACAAACTAACTATATGAGCTTTAGTTAGTCTTTCATATAAGGTAAAATAACTAATTTCCAAATTATTCGCTTCTACCATTATTCGATAACTAACATATTGCGTTCTTCGAACTTACAACTATCAGCATAAGCAACATCCAAATAGTATAACTTTCAAGGTCTTGAAAGTATCTGCTATATCCACCCCATGAGACTGTCTCTGAAGTTTTTATAATTGTTCCTACTAAACTCACAACTAATTCGAAAAAGTCGTCGACTTCATTTTTTGTCTTCACATTGATAACTAAGGTAATCCCATAAAATTCTTCAGAAGAAAGAACTGGCGGATTATGAGGGGTGATATTTTTTGCCAATTCTTCTAATGGAAATAACTCTAACTTACTTCCATCAATATCAAAAAAACAATGGCTAAATTTAAGTCTTTCTCATAAGTACGAAACTCTAATCCCTTATAAAAAGCTAATGACCCCTTCATATTACGCTCGCCTAAAGCAATAAGACTTATACGATTCATATCTATCATCCTTTGATGGATTATTTTTAATAGTAACCTTATTCTTCGTCCTCGGTATCTACCTCATTCATAATACTAATTAATTGAATATTGTTGGCACTGTCTACTTCTGCGCTTAAATAAGTTAATCCATCAACATTTTTATTATTTCTATACCAAGTATACGTCCATTTATCTTGCTTAAAGTTATAAATTATCTCCGAAGGTTCACCGATGTGATCAATTAATTCATCCCTTGTTTTTATTCTTCTATCATCTTCTTGTGAGTCTTGCCATTCTTTTACTTCTTCAACTGACATCTTCAATGGTGTAAAGTTACTTTGGTTCAATACTAGTTTGTTTACTTCAGATAAGTATAAGTCAGTTTCTGATAATTCTTCCTCGGATGCTCTTGTATCATCAGTTGAATTCTCTGCAGTTGTTTTGCTAATTTCTTCTGCTTTTTTTTCAGAGAAAAAATGGAAATACAAAATAACCGATTCCAAATCATTCATCGAATAATATATTAAATATTCACTCGCTCCAGTCATATAACAATCTGAAGGTTCACCAAACAATTCAATGATATCTTCCTGTTGATGGTCGGTTGAACCTTCCTTGATTATTTGTTCGAAATGTTGATTAATCTCATCTAAAGATAGCTGTGAATAATTATCATAAACACCATACCAGCGAATCTCATCCGTATAATCTGTTGATTGACTTTCCCCAATAGCAGTAACAGTTACGTTCGCAGATAAAAGTATTACAAGTAAAAATAGCAGTCGAATACCTTTATTTTTTTGATTATTGTTCATAATATCCCCCTACTAACATATTAAGTTTATTATATCACATGTTATCAAGTAGGATACAACTCATTAATTTACTCGTCGACCTCTCACACCACCGTACATATGTTTTCCATTTACGGCGGTTTAATATCTTGCGTAAGCTGACTCCGTCAACAGCCAACCAGCATGTTTTTTCTGTCATTAGGATAGTTTTTAAGCTTAGTTTGTATAAATATTATTCAGTCCTTATCGGTGTACCGCTACTATGACCTCTCCTGACTTCTTACTATTCGTTGTTACTACTTAAGCGTTAGTGACGCCTCCCTAGGTAAGCGGACTAACCTTCCACTCACACCGGCGCATTTGCTGTATAGGATTCGTGCAGTATTAGACTTTACTTTGTTTAGCAAGCTCGTCTATCCTAATCCAGCCTTCCTGTACGGTTTCTATTCAGCAGTGCGAGCGTTTTCCTCTGGCTTCCTTCAGATTCTAGCTCACGGTGGGTACCCTTGCCATCAGCTAACAGTTCCTACTACCAAGCTTGTAGTGAAGTTTCACCACCAAGTTAGCCCCATGCCAGGCTCACTAAAAAAGAACAGCATCCTAAGAATGCTGTTCAAACTGATATAATAATTGTTCTTGATGTCTCTGTTCTAATTCTTTACTCCGTTTATAATACGCTGGCACTAAAGCAATTAATGCTCCAAACCAAGCGAGTGGATTTGAAACAACCGGTCCAACAAAGCCAAAGTAATGGCTCAAAACGAATGCTGCTACAATCCGCATAACAAGTTCCATGACTCCTGCAATCGTTGGGATAAAACTCTCCCCTAGCCCTTGTAAGGTATATCTTAATATAAAAAGAATAGCTAATAACCAATAAAATGGTCCCGTTAAGTTAAAGAAAAATTGACCATAACTTGTTAATATCTCCTTAGACTCACTGTTTCCAAAGATACTTGTTAATGAACCGCCATAGAAGTAAAGTAAAATCGTTGCAATTATAGACACACCAATAGCTAGTACTGTTACTTGCTTCACACCTTTAATAATTCGATCAAACTTTTTCGCTCCATAGTTTTGACCTACATATGTTGCCATAGCAACCCCAAATGACATTAGTATAAAGACGACAATTTGATCAATCTTTTGTGCTGCAGAATAACCTGCGACTGCTTCAGTCCCAATGTTGTTTAAAGCAACAGAAACAGACATGGAACCGATGGATATAATCGATGATTGAAAAGCCATAGGGAATCCGATGCGACAGTGATGGATCACTTCATCTTTACGTAATTTAAAGTGTTCACGTTTCACTTTTAATATATACAACTTACGCTTGATATAGAATAAACACATTAAAGATGCTACAAATTGTGAAATAATCGTTGCAATCGCAACACCAGCTGCTCCCATATTAAAGACTAAGATAAAGACGTAGTCTAATGCTATATTCAGGACCACAGCCATAATTAAAGCAATCACTGGCGTCCTACTATCTCCGATTGCACGCATCAAATTACTCAACATATTGAATAAAATCGTTACACCCATAAAACCAAATATAATAACTAAATAATCATAAGTATATTGGATAATTTCAGCGGGAGTGTTCATTAAATACAAGAGATCCCATAAGAAAAATAAACTTAATAAGGTCATCCCAATAACTACCAATGTAGAAAGTACCCAATTTATTGCAACACTTCGACTAACTTTCTCGTAATCTTGTGCACCAAAGGCTTGAGCAGTTGGAATTGTTGCTCCTGCTGTAAAACCTTGTGAGAAACCTACAACAAAGAATATGATACTTCCTGCTGCTCCAATTCCGGCAAGTGCGTTCACACCCATAGTTCTACCTACTATAAATGTGTCGACCATATTGTAAAAGAGCTGAAATATATTCCCAATTATTAATGGAATTGAAAATAAAATAATTCGTTTAATCGGAGAACCCGATGTCATATCTTTCACAAAGACACCTCACTTTCTTCTTTCCTTCAGCTAGTATATTTAAAAAAGCTTAATCAATCAAACTTTTTTACATATTTACAATTAAAGAGATTCCAATTTCATAGTAAATATAGGAATAATATTTTTTTGGTTTTTCCAGTATACAGGAGAACCTTTCCTGAGTGGACTAAGGATGAAACCCAGATAAAAGTTCCAGGTATGATGACATTAATTTCTCTTGGGATAACGGTCGCATATTTTTATAGCTTGTACGCTTTCACTATGAATTTTTTCTCAACTTCATGACATTTAATGCTCTTCTTTTGGGAGCTAGCTCCTCTAATTATTATCATGTTACTCAGCCCTAGATTGAAATGAAAGCTGTTGGTAATGTTGGTAACGATCTTGAGATGATGGCCCAACTCTTACCTAATGAGATACAGAAAATAAACGAACAAGGTGACGTTCAAACAATTTCCAATAATGAGATTCAAGTAGATGATTTCTTAGTTGTCAAAGCCGGCGAATCTAGAAAAGTTGAGAGAAAAATATCCAATTCCACCAAGCCTATAATATTCAAACTATTTCTAACGTTGGGCTCGAAGTTACAGTAAACAATCACCATATCATGATTGTCTCAGAAAGTTATCTTGATAAAGAAGGCATTTAATATAACAAAGATCAGTTTAATGCTCTATCACATAGAGGTAACTCAATCATTTACCTCATCATTGATAATAAATTAGCTGGAATTGTTGCCTAAGAAGACGAAATCAAAGAAGATGCTTATAATTTAGTCGAAACATTACATAATCAAAGTATAAAAATAACCATGTTCTCCGGTGAGAATGAAGGTATTGCAAACTTTGTAGCAGAACAAAAAAATATTGACCAAGTCCATGCTTAACTTCTTCCAGAAGACAAAGATAAAAACATCAGAGATTACCAAGAAAAAGGACTTGTTGTAATGAGGTTTGGCGATGGAATTGATGGTGCACCTATATTAGCCCGTTTTGATATAGGTGTCGCTATCGGTGCTGGACCAGATATTGCGATTGATTCTGCAGATGTCATTCTTGTAAAAAGCAGACCTTTAGATATCAGAAGTTACTTGAATCAGACAAAACAAACAAGCCGTAAAATGATTAAAAATCTTTGGTGGAGTTCTGGTTATAACTTTATCGCTGACCCTTTAGCAGCAGGTTTATTAGCTAGATAGGGTATCATCTTATCTCCTGCGGTTGATGCTGTTATCATGTCATTAAGTACAGTCATTGTAGCTTTTAATACAATAACATTGAAACTTGATAAAACAAATTAATAAATATAAAAGCACCCCCCTGGATATTCTTATGAATACTAAGACGGATGCTTATTTTCTATAATTTAACGATTGAGATAACGCTCTAGGAATAACTTAGTTCGTTCTTCTTTAGGATTAGTAAATAATTCTTCCGGTCCGCCTGACTCTGCTATCACACCTTTATCCATAAATATAACACGGTCTGAAACTTCACGCGCAAATTCCATCTCATGAGTCACGATAACCATCGTTAATCCATTTTCCGCTAAGTCTTTCATTACTTTTAATACTTCTCCAACCATCTCAGGATCGAGAGCTGAGGTTGGTTCGTCAAACAACAATACGTCTGGTCGCATACTTAATGCTCTAGCAATACCTACACGTTGCTTTTGCCCTCCAGAAAGTTGACTTGGTTTAGCTTTAATATATGGACCCATACCTACTTTTTCCAAGAAGTCTTTCGCAGTTTTTTCTGCTTCTTCTTTAGATTTTTTCAAGACTTTAATCGGTCCAACTTTACAGTTCTCAAGTACCGTCATATTATTGAAAAGGTTAAATGATTGGAACACCATTCCAATATGGCTGCGGTAAATCGTTGTTTTATAAGAACTATCTAAGACATTTTGTCCGCGATAGATAATCTCACCAGATGTTGGTTCTTCAAGTAGATTAATGCAACGTAACATAGTTGACTTCCCTGATCCCGATGATCCAATAACAGTTACAACTTCCCCCTTGTTCACAGTTAAGTTGATATCTTTTAATACTTCATTGGAGCCGAAAGATTTACTTAGATGATTTACTTCAATTATAGTTGTCATGTCATTCTCCTTACTTCGTTGGTGATGCTACTTGTTCTTGATTACCACCAATAACTTGATAGTTAGCATCTCCATCCAAATATCTCTCAAGCAACTTCAAGATTTGAGTTACTACAAAAGTTAGAACATAATAAATCACAGCTGTTACAAAGAATGTTTCAAAGTAACGGTAATTTTGTCCTGCAATTGTATTCGTCGTAAAGTATAACTCATTCATAGAAATAACATTCAAAACTGAAGTATCCTTGATATTAATGACAAATTCATTCCCGATAGATGGCAGTACATTACGAAATGCTTGGGGAATAACAACACTTCTCATTATTTGCCAGTGATTCATTCCAATTGCTTGAGCCGCTTCATATTGCCCGCTATCAATAGACACAATTCCACCACGAATGACCTCAGCCATATAAGCTCCAGTATTAATCGACACTATAAGCAGTGAAGCTGCCAATGGAGTAATATTCCAATTCCATAATATAGATGTTCCAAAGTAAATAACCATGGCTTGAACAATCATTGGAGTCCCACGGAATATCGAAATATAAGCACTCAATAGCCACTTAATAAAACCAATTAAAATTCGCATTGCTTTGTTTTTTGGTTCGGGTATTGTTCTAATAATCCCCACAAGTAAACCAATAATTACACCAACAATTGTTCCTGTTAGCGCAATGATTAAAGTCATTTTTGCTCCACGGATAAAGTTATCCTGATTAGATACAAAAATCTCCCACATCATACTAATAAATTCATTCATATAAATCACAATCCTCTTTATGTTTTTAATAAATAGAAACACTCACCATTACTATTAATAACATAGCTAATGGTGAGTTAATTTGTCTAATTATTCTTGATTAGCTGGTTGGTACTCAATCGCTTGTTGAAGATATTCAGTTCGATCATCTTCTGTAATTTCTGCTAAAGCCTTATTCACAGCATCTAAAAGTTCTGTGTTACCTTTTTTAATTCCAATTGCTAAAGTCTTATCTTCAGTAGAAACTTCAAAGGTTGGTTCTGGAACAACGAAAGCTAATTTATCATTAGCATTTGTAGCTGACTCTGCTTCAGGAACTTCAGATATATATCCATCAATACGATCTGATTCTAATGCAACACGCATAACTGGGAATGATCTCATTGCCTCTTCTTGTTGAACATCAGCTATTTGCGTAATTAAATCATAGTGTAATGTACTTAATTGACCTGTTAATCTTGCTCCTGAGAAATCCTCTAAAGATGTCGCATCCGCATATTCTGAATCAGCACGTACTACGATAGCAAATTGCAATTCATAATAAGGGTCTGTAAAGTCAATCGCCTGAGCACGCTCAGTAGTTGGCGACATCCCTGCAATAATTAAGTCAATACGATCAGACATTAACGCTGGAATTAACCCTTCCCATTCATACTTAGCAACAACTACCTCCCGACCTAAGGCTTCACCAATGCGTTTAGCAATACTTACATCATAACCATTCGCAAAGTCTTGTGAATCCATAATAGGTACTGCCCCATTAGAATCGTCTGATTGTGTCCAGTTATAAGGGGGGTAAGCTGCTTCCATCCCGATAACTAATGGTTCCTCTTGAGCACTTACTTGATGATTAGAAAAAAAAGCCAATGGCAACAACGCTAAAACAAAAATAATTTGTAATATTTTTTTCATATGTATAATTTCCTTTCTATATGAAGACAGCAACATCTATTAAGATAAGAGCTTATGCCTCTTAAATTGTATGAAAAAAGGCCACGAACAAAAGGTTCGTGGCCATACTACTTGGCATCCTTTTGCCCGGTGATTGATTGCACGTAATTCACTAGCAGGGCAGCTAGTGATTACAGTGACAAACCTATTATGGTCTGCCCCCAGCTTAATGCTTCGGCGAAATCCCCTTTCCAGCTTATACTGTACTTTTGTCATTCGCGCCTCGCTCAATACCTCTCTTTATGCACTGATACTATCAAACTAACTTTTGAAAGTCAATATAATATCGATATTTTGTATTATTATTAGGATTATCAGATAGATTATAATTGTCTTAACTCCACTTCTGGATTGGTTGCTAGTTGATGCTCACGATATTCAATGTTTGTTTTCAATAATTTAAACAATACCGACGCAATAGGCACCCCAAGGAAAAATCCAGTAGGACCTAGAATTCCTCCTCCAACCGTTACCGCAATAAACGTCCAAATACCGGGCAAGCCAATTGAACCTCCTACAACTCTTGGATAAATAATATTGCTTTCTAATTGTTGAACAACAATATTGAATAGTAGGAAGAATAAGCCCTGAATAGGGTTTTGAACTAGGATTAATAACGTTCCAATTATCGCTGACAAGATAGCTCCTACCATAGGTACTAACGCTAGAGCTCCTGATAAAGCACCTATCATACCTGCATATGGGAATCTAAATAATATCATCCCCACTGTTACTAACGTTCCATATATCACCGCTTCTAATAACATACCGGTAATAAAACTCGAAAATGATTCATTGGTTACTTTCAATACATAGATCATTCGGTTATACTTCTTTGGCTTCAAAAAAGCCTTAGCAGTTCGTAAAAACTGACTCATTAACCGCTCTTTCGAGAATAACGCGTAAACGGTCACAACGATGACTACAACTAAACGAAACAAGGATGAGGATACCAGTTGAAAGGTAGAAAAAGTCGAACCTAGTAAATTATTAGCAAAACTTGCTGCATCGCGGGCAATGCTTTCCCAATTTATATTCAAATTATTAAAGACGGTGTCCAATTGAGGGTATATCTTCTCGATATCATCAATTAGTCTTTGAATATAATTAATAAAAAGCGGGACATTTTCAAGAAATGTCTGAACCAAAGTAATTAACTGTGGGATGATTAACCATAAAACTAAGATAACCACAATAGCCACTGTGATTAAAGCAAGAATAATCGAAACAGGTCGCCTGAGTCGATGCAAGTTATCATTATCTGTATTAGGGAACCAAAAGCCTTCATACATGACCATAATTAAATTAATTACATAAGCTGAAACAAAACCATAAACTACTGGAGAAACTATATCCCAGAATGCACTGATTCCAGCAAAAATGTGCCGATAATTGAATATCAATAGTATAAACACAGCCGTAATGACTACATATTTCATAATCATACGATCTAAACGATTTAATTTATCCATGAAAATCACCCCATTCTTACACTTATATTAACACGTTTATTTAAATGTAGTGAGTGATTTAGATTACAATTTGAATATATTTTTATGTCCATAAAACCAAAAGTATAGACATAATAATAATTGAGATCATAATGGATAGCGAATTAATCAAAGCTGCTAACTCAAAGTTATCGTTTAACATTCGTGTATACATAGTTGCAACACCCGAAACAGGTGCAAATGCTAATATAGCTAAGGTTTGTCTTATCTCTAAACTAAATGGAAGCAAATAATAAAGCAATACCGAAATGCACCCTGCAACGATATAACGTCCCACCAATGACTTAACCAGTAGTTGATAATGAGCTCGATCTAAGCTTAAATCTAAAGCTAACCCAATCATAAACATAGATAAAAAAGTATTCGCATTTCCAATAATAGATGTTATATCAATAATGAATGATGGTAATTGAAGTGACAATAATGATAAACTTATCATTAAAAAATAAACAACTACCGAAGGTGAAGATAACATCGTTCGACCAATAGAATATATATCTATCTTTACTTCAGCTTGACGAAGGTTCTTTGCTACACCATAGTTACCCCCTAAGACCATGAATGCACTTCCCGCATCAAACAGGCTCACAGCTAATATGGCTATTTCGGAGAAAAAATATGAGATGAATGGCATAGAAAAATTCCCAATATTATAACCATTCATATTAATCATTAAAAACCCTTTTTCTTTATTATCTTTACCAATAAAATAACTAATGAATAAATACAAGATATTGCACAATAAACCAATGACACTAATTACTAATAAAATAGGTGAAAAATTCAGTCCATCAAGATTAGTAATGATTGCACAAGGCAAAGTTAAATAAAAGATCGTCTTAGATATCGTATCAAAATCACGTTCCCTTATAAAATACCCTTTAGAAGTCATAATATTAGCCAAAACAATAATACTTACTAAGGTAGCCGCTTTTAACAGAGTTCCTAACATTTGTTTCCTCCTGGTTATTAATTATTGGAATGTTATAATGCAATGAATAATATTAATCATAATACCATTCCGTTTCTTGATGATGAGATGATTTTTGTGATAGAAGCAAGTCAATATATGTTGTCATACTGGATTTATCTCTATTAAATTTAGACTGAATTTCTTCCGAATAGCGTTCCTCTAGCTCGTCCCATGCCAGATTAATAATTCCTGCAAAAAAATCACGATTCAATTCACTTAATATATTAGAATAATCTACTATCACAAAGTTTATTTTATATATAATCTCCTTCTTCTCATTAAATGACAATTGATTATCTGACAAAGCTTTTTTAGGTTCATTATTACCTTTGGGCCTACACCATGAAGTTGATCTTAAGAATTCTCATTAATGTCAGTTAAATCTTCTAGATGATGTACACCAATCGTTGCTAATCCGTTTTTAGCAACCTTTCCAGTGTTAGTTAATGTATGAGTCACTGGTTCTAGTCCTTTCTTTAAATATATTCGCTTACAGTACTTAGTTTAATGATATTGTGAATGAATTGAAATAGAAAATACGATAATATTTTGCACTCCATTGGCGAAGAGTTGCAAAAATATTACCGTATGTAAAAAGGGGACTTAATTAATGTAAGTGAGTCTACTAATTATCTAATACTCACCTTGTACTTCTTTATATCCATAGTAAGCATTTTCTAGAATAGTCTTCATCTCGTTAACTAGAGCTAGTCTTGGATTTACTGGTGTACACTGATCTTCATAAGCTAAATAAGCAAGTTCTTCTGTTTTAGCCATGTAGTCCGACTCATTAACACCCTGTTCTTGAATACTCATCTTAATTCCTACGCGTTCACCTAAGTCATATACAGCCTGGGCTAATTCTTTTACACCTTCTTCTGCTGTCTTCGCTTCAAGTCCGATGAGTTTAGCGATATCTTGATATTTTTTGTCAGCTTGGTAATGTGTATATTTGGGCCAGTTTGCTTGTTTTGATGGCTTCGTTCCATTATATCGAATGACATAAGGTAATAGAATGGCATTCGTTCTACCATGAACTGTATGGAATTCACCACCGATTTTATGAGCCATTGAATGGTTGATACCTAAGAATGCATTACCAAATGCCATTCCTGCCATCGTTGAAGCATTATGCATCTTCTCACGGGCAATCGGATCATTCTCTTTAACTGACAATTCAATATTCTCAAAAACTAATTTAATTGCTTGCAAGGCCAGACCATCAGTATAATCATTAGCCATTACCGATACATAGGCTTCAATCGCATGAGTTAGAACATCCATCCCAGTATCTGCTGCAACGAAATCCGGTACTGATTCAACTAAAGAAGAATCAATAATGGCTATTGTAGGTAGAAGTGAATAATCTGCTAGTGGGTATTTCATCTTGTTCTTTTTATCTGAGATTACCGCAAATGGTGTCACCTCAGCACCTGTTCCTGAAGTCGTTGGTATACCAACATACTTGGCTTTTTCACCTAATTCTGGGAATCTAACCGCACGTTTACGAATGTCTAAGAATTTCTGAACAAGGTCTCGGAAGTCCACTTCTGGTTGTTCATAGAATAACCACATTACTTTAGCAGCATCCATGACAGATCCACCACCTAAAGCAATGATAGTATCAGGTTGGAAATCTCTCATCGCTTGAGCTCCCGCTTCAACCGTAGTAATGTCTGGATCTGGTTCGACTTGATCAAACACTTGATAAGTGATTTGATTTGGACGAGCTTCTAATTGTTCGATGACTTTTTGAGTAAATCCTAATTTCACGATGGATTTATCAGTAACTATCATCACACGGTTTACATCTTTCATCGTTTTTAAGTATTGGATAGAATCCCGTTCAAAGTAAATCTTGCTTGGAACTTTAAACCATTGCATATTATTTCGACGTCTCCCTACTGTTTTAATGTTCAGTAAATTCAATGCCCCTACGTTGCCTGCTACGGAGTTTCGTCCATAAGATCCACAACCTAAAGTTAGAGATGGGATGAAGGCATTATATACATCACCTATCCCTCCGAAAGTTGAAGGTGAATTCCAAATTACTCGAATTGCTTTCACTTGACGTCCAAATTCTTCTGAAATCTTTTTATCTTTAGTATGAATGGCTGCAGAGTGTCCCAATCCGTTGAATTCAACCATTTGTGCCGCTTTCTTAATACCATCCTCAGTTGATGTTGATTTTATTAAGGCAAGGATTGGTGATAACTTCTCACGCGTCAACGGCTCATTCGGACCAACTTCTTCGACTTCTACTAATAAAATATTTGTCTTATCCGGTACAATAAAGCCTGCTTGTTCAGCTAGCCAAGTTGCTGGTTTCCCTACAATGTTACTATTCAACTTTGCCTCATCGACATTATCATCATAAGCTCTCACACCAAAACAAAATTCTTCAAGCAGTGCTTTCTCTTCAGCATTAAGGAGATAACTATGGTAACTTTTCATCTCTGTAACAACTTCATCATAAATTTCTTGATCAATGATTGCTGCTTGCTCTGAAGCACAAACCATTCCATTATCAAAAGATTTACTTAATACAATGTCATAAGCTGCTTGTTTAATGTCAGCGGTTTTCTCGATATAAGCTGGCACATTTCCAGCTCCGACTCCTAATGCAGGTTTACCACAAGAGTATGCTGCTTTAACCATCGCATTCCCACCAGTTGCTAGAATTGTAGCAACTCCTTCATGTTTCATTAATGAATCCGTTGCTTCCAATGAAGGTTGTTCAATCCACTGGATACAATTTTCAGGTGCTCCCGCTTTTATCGCTGCATCGCGAACGATTTGTGCTGCATGAGCAGAAGACTTCAACGCAGCTGGATGGAAAGAAAAAATGATTGGGTTGCGAGTTTTAATCGCGATCAATGCTTTAAAAATCGTTGTAGATGTCGGATTAGTTGTTGGTGTAATCGCACAAATAACACCAACTGGTTCTGCAATCTCAGTAATTCCTTTCGTTGGATCATCACTAATAATCCCTACTGTTTTCATGCCTTTCATATAGTTAACAACATGTTCACATGCGAATAGATTTTTGGTAGCTTTGTCTTCGAATACTCCACGGTTTGTTTCTTCTACAGCATGTTTTGCTAAAACACCATGTTGATCTAGGGCGGCAACAGATGCTTTGGCGACAATATGATCTATCTCCTCTTGATTGAGCTCTAGATAATCATCTAAGGCTTGCAGTCCCTTTTCTACGAGTTGATCAATGATTCCCTCCACAGCTGTTTCAATTACAATCGGCTCGTCTAATTTTTCAAGCGTTGTTTCCATTTACGGCTTCCCCTTTCGGTTTTCTTTATGATTACATGTTACACCTTTCACAAAGTTTTGTAAAGTGTTTTTGTGTATTCTTTCACAATTGTATCGAATTTAAGATATTATGATACAGTTAGTTAAGTTGTTTCATATGTTGAATTAATATAATATTGATATTTTGTGAATGTTTGAACATTTCTGTTATATTATAAAGTTGTTATCACTATAACAGTTTGTATTAATACAGTTATAACGACTTAAATGAAAAAAACGACTGTGCCATTTTGGCAGCAGTCGCTTAAGTTATAATATTAATCTTCTAAGTATCCAAGATATTTTTCAGTTCTTAATAAACGTTGTGCATTTTTAATTCGTTCTTTTGAAGGTGGTTCAACACCTTTTAATCGATATGGTATACCTAGTGCTTCATACTTATATACCCCCATCTTATGGTAAGGTAAGACCTCGAACTTACGAACATTGTTCAAAGTCTCAACATAGTCACCCAGACGAATTAAATACTCATCATAATCTGTTCTCGTTGGAACAAGCACATGACGGATCCACATTGGAACATTCAACTCTGAAAGTAATTCTGCCATTTGAAGAATATTCTCGTTACGCGCTCCTGTCAGTTTGATATGACCTTGTGGATCGATATGTTTTATATCGAATAAGAATAAATCCGTATATTCCATCAGTTCTTCAAACTGTGAACGGAAAGGATCTTCCATAGTAAACGGTCCCCCACAAGTATCTATCGTTGTGTGTACACCATTAGCCTTACAAATCTTAAAATATTCGATAAGAAATTCTATTTGAAGTAAAGGCTCTCCTCCACTTACTGTAACGCCACCTTTATCTCCCCAAAACGAACGATATTGAATCGCCTCATTGAATAATTCTTGAGGAGTGTATTGTTTTCCACCTCGCATATTCCAAGTATCAGGATTATGACAAAACTCACAACGCAATCGGCATCCTTGCATGAATGAGATAAAGCGAATACCTGGTCCATCGACTGAGCCAAAACTTTCAGTCGAATGAACATTTCCTATTATATCTGTGTTATCTTTTGACATTCACTCACCTACTTTCTGCGATATTATAACTCAAAGGTTGATACCTTACATTGAACTGTGCATTGTACGGTTAATTACATCTAATTGTTGCTCACGCGTTAATTTAATAAAGTTAACCGCATACCCTGATACACGAATTGTTAATTGTGGATATTTTTCTGGATGATCCATCGCATCAAGCAATGTCTCACGATTAAAGACGTTAACGTTTAAGTGGTGTCCGCCTTCATTCGTATACCCATCTAAAAGACTTACTAAATTATCTTTTTGAGTGTCTTCATCTTTACCTAGTGCTTTAGGAATGATTGAGAATGTATTAGAAATTCCATCCAAAGCATACTCATAAGGCATTTTAGCTACTGAAAGTAGACTTGCTAATGCACCATGTGTATCACGACCGTGCATTGGGTTTGCACCTGGTGCAAATGGAGCTCCCGCACGACGACCATCTGGTGTGTTTCCTGTTTTCTTACCATAAACAACGTTAGAAGTAATCGTTAAGATTGATGTAGTATGAATTGCATCACGGTATGTTGGGTGTTTTTTAACTTTAGTCATAAATGACTTCAATAAGTCTACCCCAATTTGGTCTGCACGAGCATCATTATTACCGTATTTAGGGAAGTCTCCTTCAATCTCATAATCTACAACTAGACCGTTTTCATCTCGAATCGTTTTCACTTTGGCATACTTAATAGCTGATAACGAATCGATTGCTACAGAGAATCCAGCAATACCTGTTGCCATTGTACGTTTTACTTCCGTATCATGTAAGGCCATCTCTATACTTTCATAGCTATATTTATCATGCATGTAGTGAATAATATTCAATGTATTAATATACAATCCAGCTAACCATTCTAGCATGTCATCATAGTGCTCCATTACTTCATCATAGTCTAAGTATTCTGAAGTAATTGCTCGGAACTTAGGTCCTACTTGTGTTTTAGATTTCTCATCCACACCACCGTTGATGGCATATAATAAGGCTTTTGCTAAGTTAGCACGTGCACCAAAGAATTGCATTTGCTTTCCAACTTCCATAGCAGACACACAACATGCAATAGCATAGTCATCGCCATAGATTGGACGCATTACGTCATCATTTTCATATTGAATTGCTGACGTCTCAATGGACATTTTCGCTACATAACGTTTAAAGTGTGTCGGTAAGTTCTCAGACCATAGTACTGTTAAGTTTGGTTCTGGTGCTGGACCTAAGTTTGTCAATGAATGTAAGAAACGGAATGAGTTTTTCGTAACTAATGGACGTCCGTCGATTCCAATTCCTGCGATTGATTCTGTTACCCACGTTGGATCTCCTGAGAATAACTCATTGTAATCCGGTGTACGTGCGAACTTAACAAGACGTAACTTCATAATGAAGTGGTCTACAAGCTCTTGTGCTTCTTTCTCAGTAATTACACCATTTTGAAGGTCACGTTCGATGTAGATATCTAAGAATGTTGAGGTACGCCCTAATGACATTGCAGCTCCGTTTTGGTCTTTAATAGCAGCTAAGTAACCTAAGTATAACCACTGGAACGCTTCTTGCGCAGTTTCAGCCGGACGAGTTAAGTCGAATCCGTAAATCTCACCTAATTTGATTAACTCTTTCAATGCACGGTATTGCTCAGACACTTCTTCACGTAAACGAATGATATCTTCACTCATTTGACCATTACCAATATTCGCAAAATCTGCTTGCTTTTCTTCCATTAAGCGTGTCACTCCATATAAAGCAACACGACGGTAGTCACCAATAATACGACCACGTCCGTAAGCATCAGGAAGTCCTGTAATAACACCAGATCTTCTAGCTGCACGCATCTCTGGTGTATAAGCATCGAACACCCCTTGGTTATGGGTTTTACGATATTCAGTGAAGATATGTTCTACTTCCGGATCAATCTCGAAGCCATAAGATTCAGCTGATTGAACTGACATACGAATCCCACCAAATGGTTGAAGCCCACGCTTGAATGGCTTGTCAGTTTGGAATCCAACGATTTTCTCCATATCCTTATTTAAATATCCTGCATCATGAGAAGTAATGGTTGATACAACTTTTGTATCCATATCAAGAACGCCACCAGCTTCACGTTCTTGTTTAGTTAAATCCATAACTTGATCCCATAATTGGAATGTTTCAATGGTTGCTCCTTCTAAGAAGGCTTCGTCTCCCTCATAAAGATTGTAGTTTTCTTGAATAAAGTCTCTAACATCAATTGATTCCTGCCACTTTATACCTTTAAAGCCTTCCCAAGGATTTCTATTCTTTAGTTCCTGTTTCACTTGTTCCATTTTTCTGTTCCCTCCAAAGTAATTAATCTCATTACGAAACACTTAAATTTGTTGTGACACCTTTGAGAAATATTACAGTAATATCTCTTCAGACATTTGTGAACCTTTTTACAACTACATCATAAACTATATTTATAAGGAATTCAAGCTTAAATAAATATTTTTTATGATAACTTTTAAATAAAACCACTTTCTTAGCAAATGCACAAATATATTTTGTGCTGTACCATCTCTATGATAAACTGTTATATTAATTCTTACTTTGTATTAATACACTCATATTAAACAAAAAACCACAAGAGAGTAATTATTACTTTCTTGTGGTTGAATGAATTATTATTATATAGCCTCTCCTGGTATCCCTAAACAAATGCGAGCGAATTTTGACATCCTACTTATCTCCCAAGCTGGGTCAAAGGTGATGGTTGTGTTAATTTCTGTTACTTTATCAAAATTTGATAGTTGATAGCGTAAGTCACTATCAATAAAATCAGCCAATGGACACCCCATTGTTGTTAAAGTCATTAGTATATCCACTTTACCCTCTTTATCCATATCTACCTCATAAATTAATCCCAAATTGGCAATATCAATACCTAATTCAGGATCAATGACAGCAGTTAACTGCTCTAATAGCTCCTCTTGATAAGTAATAGCTTCATTTTTAAATTTTATTCCTAGCTCTTCAATCATACCTTGTCACCTCGCATTCATCTTGTTTTTTAAAAACATCTTCGCTACTATAGATTCATAATAATTATAATCATATATAAAATATTAACCGTTAGCAAATATTATTAGAAAGGAGTCCAATTATGGAAAATGTCATTGATCTTACACAATCAGTTTATAGTTTGGTTGAAGCACATCCAGATCTTTTAGAAATTCTTGTTGATCTTGGTTTTACCCCATTGGCAAATGAAACAATGCGAAAAACTCTTGGAAAAAATATCTCACTACAACAAGGATGCAGATTCATTAAGTTAAATGAAACTGATTTAATTAATACATTGAAATGGAATGGATATATAGTAAAAGGAGCGAAAAGCCATGACTGACAATGAAAAAAATCGTACTGATATCCTAGAAGGAATTCTTCTGAAACTCCACCATGGTGCCGAACCCGAATCAGTCCAAGAAGAATTCAATGAGCACTTCACAGGGGTTAGTGCTATGGAGATCTCTATGATGGAACATCAATTAATTTATGGAGATGGTCCCATTACTTTTCATGATGTACTAAAATTATGTAATGTTCATGCTAACCTATTCAAAGGTTCCATTGCTGAAGGCGAGACACATGATGCTGATAAACCAGGCCATCCAGTGAAAGTTTTTAAAGAAGAAAATATGGCTTTGCGTTCAGCCTTGTTACGAATCAATAATATCTTAACGTCTTTTAAACAAATGGACAAAACTGAATTGAATCCAGCTATGATTCAAGGTTTAAGACGGCAGTTTGATGTTTTAGGTCAATTTGACAAACATTACAAACGCAAAGAACATCTATTCTTCCCTATGATGGAAAAGTACGGTCACGATGCCCCACCAAAAGTAATGTGGGCCAAGGACGATGAGATTCGTGACCTTTTCAGACGAGCTTACAAAACAATGGAGAAATTCCCTGAAATTGAGATTGAAAAACTGATTCAATGTTATGAGGTATTCCAATTTGAATTCAATGAGATGATATTCAAGGAAGAAGCAATCCTAATCAATATCCTATTAGAAATATTAACGCCTGAAGATTGGTATGAGATCGCCAAACATAGTGATTATTATGGTTATGCCATTGTTCGTCCAACTGAAAAATGGGTACTTGAAACACCTTCAAACAAGGATGATGAAAGTATTGACCCCAGAAAATCAAATGATCAAGCTGAAGTTTCTATCAAATCAAACTCAATCCCTAAGTTAATGCACCAGCAAACCATTGAGACTACACACTCAACAACCATCGAAACAAAGAAAATAAAAGTAAAAGGTGGTTATCTAACAGTTTCTTTTGAAGCTGATAATCAGAACAAAAACTTTGCAAATTATCAGCTTAACCCTGCAACAGCTTTTACTATTGGTGATGGTTTCTTATCATTAGAACAAATTAAATTAATCTTTGATTACATACCAGCTCGCGTTAGCTACTTCAATCAAGATAACAAACTACAATACTACAATCACAAAGATAATCATTCATACAGCAAAAGAAAACCCGAAGATATTGGTCAATCAGCTAAAAACTGCTATTCAGCTGATGTTTGGGAGAAGTTAGAACTTATTATCGAAGACTTTAAAACAATGCGTTCATCCGTAGAATCTTATTGGTTTAAGTATAATGACCAATATGTTCACTTGGATTATAAAGTTCTTCTTGATGAGAAAGGCCAATATCAAGGTTTTATAGAAATTGAACAAAATATTCAGCCTATTTTAGACATCACGACTGAAAAGTGGCGCAATCTACTTCCACTTAGTAAAGTTGACCGTTCACTCAAGGATCCCGCGGATTTGTCAGTGATTCAAAATCATTCTCATGAAGCCGTCAATCAATTAGTCTTTAACGATGGAAGTCTTGATTTTTCTTGGCTTCCTCATGAGACCATTCAAACAGATGATGTTGAATTGTTTGGTCGCAACACCTTAATAAATATTGGCCCAGGTTATTTAAGTTTGAATCAAGTTCAAATGATTTTTGATCAACTTCCTTTTGAGATTACTTATGTCGATGAACATCACAAATTTAAGTATTTCAATAATACTGGGCCTTATGACGAGATGCTCTTCCAACGATCTCCGATTGAGATTGGAAGAGACTTAGAATATTGTCACCCTGCTCGTTTGTGGCCAAAAGTGCAGCGACTTTCAGAAGATTTGAAACATCAGCGTCGTTTTGTAGAACCAATGTGGTTCTCACCAATGGGCAAACTTATTTATATTTTATATATGGGGACTCAAGACCACCACGATGCTTATCGTGGTATTGTTGAAACTGTTCAAGACGCATCCATCTATCTTGATAAAGTATCTGATGAAAAACGAATCATCGAAAAGCCTTAACTATATCGCTCAAATATATGCTTAAGTATACAAATAGAGTCCCAACACCACAGTTTATATGTGATGATGGGACTTTTTATTCGCTTAATTAAATTCCTTTTGCGATTGGTCTTGTACTAATTCTTTGACTGAATCATAATACTCGTTAAATAATTCTATCGTCTCTGGCATTTCTTTATCATCTACCATGGCTGCAATCTTCTGCATACAGATAAGCCAACCTGTTACATCTTTAGCATGATGATCCAAGTCAATATGATGAATCCACTGCGAATAGTTGATTTGTGTGGTACTTTCATCTATCGCTTGTAGTTCAAAGGTAACGATGTCACCTTTACCCCACTCGAATGATAGAAGTACAGGTGGTTCAACATCATAAACCATCATATCGAATGATAGATCCATCTCCTCTGCTTCAAAGTGTAAAGTGCCTCCCGACTTTAAATCAGTAAATCGAAGCTCTGGGAACCACTGTTTCAATAAATTATTATCCGTTAAAATTTCCCACACTTTTTCAATATTAGCATCTAATTCACCTTGTAGAACAATTTCTGTACCGTGATGATGGTTTAATTCATCTAGTGGTGAATGATGATGGTGATCGTGATGGTCATGGGCGTGGTGATCATGATGGCTCATAATTTTCTCCTTTATTTATTAAACTTTGGTTTATAAATTTGTCGGCGGTCTAAAGCAAATAATTGCTGAGTGAATTCACCCGGATTTGTTTGATCCAGTGCTGATGAAATCATATTAATTTTCGCATCCATATCATCAATATAATGAATAATTTCAGCTTCTAATAATTGAGGCAGAACCGGACTACCAAATTCTAACTTACCATGGTGAGACAAGACAATATGTTTAAGTAGTAAGATAGACTCATTTTCCGGATCGATGCCGATTTCATGACAGGCACGATCAATCATCTCAGAGATAATCGTAATATGTCCCATCATTTTTCCTTTGAGTGTATACTCTGTTGAGATTGCCCCATTCAATTCCACTGTTTTACCAATATCGTGTAAAATAATACCTCCAATAAGTAAACTAGGATTCAATTGAGGATAGATTGCCAATAAGTTTCTTGCAATTTTGACCATAGTTAAAGTATGGTAACTTAATCCTCCTGCTACAGCATGGTGTACACGTTTAGCTGCTGGATGCACGAAGAATTCCTCTTGAGTTTGGTGTAATATTTTCCTTACTACTCTTGCAATATTAGCTTCTGTAATTAAAAGTAGTGCATCATCAAGTTCGGCTTCCAATACTTCTCTTTTTATTTCGATTTTCTCTAGATAAAGTGTTGGATCATCAGGTTCACCTGCTTCTGCTGGCCTTAATGACTCAATCTTCACTTGAGGAGTTCCTTGATATGTGTCACGTCTACCTCGTAAATAAACAACCTTTCCAGCTTGGAAACGATTGATTTCTTCTTCGGTCGCAGACCAATACATACCGTCCATTGCCCCAGAACGGTCCTGAAATCTGAAAGCGATAAATGGTTTTCCATTTCTTGCTGTTCGAACATCCGCTGACTTAATCAGAACAAACATTGCAAATTCTTCTCCATTATTTATATCAAATAATTGTGCCATAATACTCCCCTTCATTTAAGTTGTTATGAATTATATGAATATTTTTTCTTTCTTATAGTTTAACATATTTTAAAGATGAAAAAGTATCCTAGTTGCGAAAAACCAGGATACTTACTAACAACATATAACTTAGATAATGGTACTATCTTCTTCAATTTCTTCTTCGATCATTGCTTCAATTTCTGATTCAGGTCTCTCTACTTTATTAACATCTTCAAGATTATAAACATATTGAGGGTGGAAAGATTCTTGTGCTTGCTGGTCAAAAGTGAAGAATAAAATTTGAATGTCTTCACTAATATCTTGTAGCACTTTGTACATTGAAGTTTTTCTAAATTCGTCAAAATTAACAAACGCATCGTCAATGATAATTGGCATTTTAATCATCGTTTGAGCACTAATCACAAAAGCTAATCTTAAAGCAACATAGAGTTGTTCTAAGGTTCCTTGAGATAACTCGTGCGGGGCAAAAAGAACGTCACTAAACTGCTTCACTTTGATGTCATTCTTATTCATCTTAATGTGAGTATAGCGGTTATAACTTAATGTCGCAAAGATTTTATCGGCAATGTCATTCATCTCGCTGACTGGATTATCTAAACCTTTACGTAAAGTCTGAGTAATAATATCTGAAGCTAGCTTCTTAATTCCCCATTCTTCAACCATCTCTAGCAATTCAGCTTTTTGATTCTCTATTTGTTGAAGTAACTCTGAATAACTTCCGTCTTGTTCGATTTGTCTTATCTCTACGACAAGATTCGCTCGATCTCTAATTTGTGGGTCTATACGGCCTTTGATAACAGCTTGGCGTCTTTCTAGTTCATGGTAATCTTCAAACAATTTTTGTTTACTTTCAATCGTTGACAATCTTTCTTCATAGCCTGCAATTTGTTCGCGGTATACCTCTTGTTTATCAGAAAGGTCATTAATTTTTTGATTAATCAACACACGTTGGTCGAATTCAGCACGATCTTTTACTTGAGTGTCATTGTAAATTTTTTGAATTTCTTTTTGTTTTTCTTTAATTTTAACTTGGTTAGTTGTAATTCTCTCACGGGTCTCAGCTTCTCGTTCACTCAAACTTGACGCTCTTTGAATTACTTGAATTAATGAAGCTTCTACTTCTTCTACATGTCTAATTAATACGCGTACCGTTTGATCATTGGAAGGAAATCGTTCTAACAATGGTTCAATTGAAGTCATCCATTTATCTAACTTTGCTTGTAATAATGATAGTTCATTCTCATAAGCTTCACGCTTATCCAATTCAACAAAATATTGTTTAATAGGATTTGCTTTCAGTATCCATCCTGGATCTGCTGTAGGATAAAAACCAATCTCTGTTAACCAACGCTGTTGGTCTTTAATTATGACCTCGCGTTCTTCTTCTAAGCGATGTATCATATCCTCTTTTTCATTAATCTCTGTACCGAAATCACGACTTTGTTCATTAACTTGCCGTTCTTCTTCTTTCATTTGAACGGCTTTCTCTAATAAAGGATGATTATTGAATTCATTCATAAGTTGGCGATGTTTTAAGTACACATAGATAACACTTCCACCACCAGCGATTAACATTACAATACCAATCCAAAATATTATATTAGAGAATGAAGCTTGATTAATAATATTAAATAAAACGATAAACACACCTACAACCATCATGACGATTCCGATGAAATACTCAGACAGTCTCGTATTTTGCATCAATACTTCTTCTTGATTTACTCGTTGATGTTCAATTTTAGCAACATTTTGTCTTAAAGTAGCACTTTTATTTTGTAAGTTTTTACGTTGGTCTAAAAGCATCTTTCTTTGAATTTTTATTGTTTCTATCTCATCATTTTTCTCTATAATAGCTGCTTCTATTGACAACCCACGTTCTACTTTTTCTTCATAAGTCGTCGTATTTTCCACTTTTTCCGGATAAAACTGACCTTTATGAGCTAATTGTGTAATTGTTTCGTTACTTTCCTGAATGCGTTGAACCGTCTGTTCATATTTAGTTTGAACTTCTTTAATCTGTTCTGTTTGATTACGCCAAGCCTTCCGTTCCTCTTCATGGTTTTTGGCCCAGTTGTAACGAGTTAATTGTGTTAGTTCGGCTTGAATATGGTTAATTCGTTCATTTAGACCAATGTTTTCCTCTTCTAAAACTTGTATCATTTCAATATTATTTTGGATAATCATTGGTTTATCTTCAGGGATTTGTGTAAAGACAAGTCCTTGTAATTCTTTCTCAACAGCTCGTAATTTTAAGTATGTGTCATAGCGAGATATTAATTTATCTTTGTCACGTATTTCTACTTCGACTTGATCTAATTGCTTATTGAGAGAGCTAACTAGCTGATCAATGTCTTCTCGTTGTGATATCAATTGATTATAGCGATTCATTTTTTCTTTAGCTTTATTCGCTTGGTCTACTAAAGATTCCAATCGATCTAGTTGTTGATTAAGTGGTGGTTTTATGCCTTTTGGCTTATATAAATCAGAAGTTTCTTTGTCTAAATCTTTAGCAATTTTAAGAAACTTATCGCTTCCTAAGGTACCGATACTTAAAAAGTAATTATTCAATTGGTCGGACCCAACATTCGCTAGTTCTTGAAGATTTGCTAGATTAAAAGAATAAAAACTATCAAACAAAGTTTCATCAAGTCCGCCTAAAATATCATCTAAATCTGAATTAGGTAATTCCTCTCCAGATTCCGTGTACAACTTCAAATCAGACTTTGTTCTCTCAACCCAGATATTTCCTTTAGTAGTATCCAGTAATAAGATCCGTCCACCATAGACATTACTATTTTTTGGTTCATAGCGATTCATTTTGTTTAACCGACGACGTTTACTTGGGAATCCGAACAGAATTGATTTAATGAAAGACATTAATGTAGACTTACCCGTTTCATTCCGTCCATAGAACAACTGAATAGATTCGTTCACTTCGAAGCTCTGATTAATCCAATGACCATAGCCAAAAATGTCGAGTGTCTTAATTTTCATCCTGTTCCCCCCTTCATCTATATCGAAACCTGCTAATTGAACGATTAATTCTCTAGCTGAGTTAATCATTTGATTCTTCATATCTGAATCATTTCTTAAATTAAAATATCGTTGGATTATTGCGTGGTCAAATAATTCTGTCATAACTTCTTTGTAGCGGTCACCTTCATTTAGATCATCTACTACCTTATTAAAGCTATCATGTAAACTTTTATCAAAATCAAACAAATCTAATGACATTGACATGTTTACATCTATTTTGTGAATATAGACGAAATAATCACTTTCCCAATCCGTTTGTATAATTGTCAAAAACTCACCATTTTGAACTTGTTCAAGGAGGTCAGTGTTCAATCGTTGTGCTTGGTTAAATTTCACTTTAACAAACACAGATTGTTGATTTGCTTTTGCCTCGTCAGAATAATTAGCAACGACTGTGTTCAATGCATCCATAATATCCTTTGATTCCCAATCGAACTGGCATTCAATAGAAGCTTCTTGCCACACAATCGGAGCAAGAGAATAGAATGTACTCTTTGTTTTCTGACCTTTCTCAATTTCGATGATATAGCAACCTTTATCACCTAATTCATTATGGTGTCGTCCTTGAGTAGTTCCGGCATATTGTATAAGCGGATCTTGATTGAGAATTTGAGCTTTATGAATGTGCCCTAACGCCCAATAATCATAATGTTTACTTAATAATTCATTAACATTAAAGGGGGCGTAATTACCAGCATCTGATTCTGCCCCTTCTTCTGCCCCATGTAAGATACCAATAGCAATTTCTTGTGAATTCATATTCTCAGGAAACTCATTCACAACGCGGTCGTGGATCCACTTAGTTTGATAGCTGAAGCCGTGGACACGAAAGACTTGACCGTTATCCAAAGTGAATTTTATTGATTGTACCTCTCGGTCTTCAATCGCTGAGACATTATCAGGATAAGTTATCCTAGAACGGTCTGATCTTAAATAATCGTGGTTTCCATGTACTAAAACAACTTTTATTCCATGTTTATTAAGTCTGTCTAGCTGTTGTACAAACTGATATTGAGCCATAACTGTTTGTCTTTCACTATTATATATGTCGCCAGAGATAATCATTAAGTCAACCGCTTCGTTAATCGCAATGCTTACACAACGCTCAAATGCTTTTAATGGAGCGTTGATTAATTCTTTTTGTAATTTAGCCGAATCATTCCCTATACCGACAAACGGGCTATCCAAATGTAAATCACTCACATGAAGTAACTTCAATTTTTCTGCTCCTTTCCTAATTTTGATAAAAAATAACATAATTAAAAGCCAACTAAAAGTATCGAATCATCTCGAAAACTTCCAGCTGGCAGTAAAGTCAACAATTGATAGTAATTAGCCGATGTTTTGATACACTTCATTCAAAGGCTTAGTAATAATATTGTTAATATCATTGATTACTTGACTAACTTGTTGCTCACTCATCATTAAGCGAGTTATATTTTCATCTGATTGTACTTTTACAGACATTTCTTGAATTTCTGCAATCTCTTCATCAGATGGAGTTTCACCTTGCATTTGCTTAGTTTGAAGTGCTGCTGAAATCTCGCGAAACTCTGAGAAAAGCTTTTTACTTTCTTCGTTAGAATTGATTAACTCAATGGCTTCTTTTAACTCTGCGTAGGCAGGTAAATTTCTTAAGTCACGTTCTAACTGGTTAGCTGTATCATAAATATTGTTTTGAGTCATAATTTCTCTCCTTCATTGTATAGTTATATATTAGCAAAAATTTAAGCTATATTCTACCCAAAGAGTTACTTAAAAACAGACGACACTAATTAAACCAAGTTGATACTTTATCGACAACTTCTCGTCCAAATCTTTGAGCTTCATCCACTAAATTACTTCCATGCTCTGAGATAAAACTTCCTATCTCATCCATAAACTGTGATGCTTGTTCCTGCCAATCGTTAGAACTTACAACATTATTCGACTCTTCATAAGTTTGTGATGCGAAGGTTACATCAAACGGTGTTTGAGGTGATACATTCATCAGTGATGTTGTTTGGATATTAAATAATGAACCTAAACCTGACGGCATTAAATCATCTAAAGATGTCTCACCAACATTATCTAATCCAGACCAAGTCACTAAGACATAATCTGGTGTATAACCAACATACCAACGATCTCTGGTTTCCATATTTCCTTCAGCCACTTCTGTACTCCCAGTCTTTCCAGCAACGAGTCCATAATCTGGACCACTTCCATAACCGGTCCCGTATCCACCATAAGTATCTAACATCATGCTCGTCATATCCGCAGCTACATTCGCAGTCATAACCATATGTTTAGCAGTTTTTTCATTATTATAGACAACTCGACCAGAGGCATCTTCAATACGACGAATGAAATAACTTTCATGGCGTACTCCTTCATTAGCAAAAGCTGAATAAGCATTGGCCATTTGAAGTGGTGTTACACCATTAGATAAGGCACCTAATGCTAGAGTCAGTTGCTGGTCTTGAGACGGAATATTAATTCCAAACTGCTTCAGCTTCTTCACACTTGTACTAATCCCTAACTCATCCATCAAATGTACTGCAGAAGTATTTTTACTTTGTGCTAAGGCATAATATAACTCTACTTCACCATTAGGTTCTGTATATAAGTTGTAGTTTTCTGGAGCATAATTATCCGCACCATAAGCTTGGACAATATCTGGAACTAACGAGTGCATAGTATAGCCATTTTCAAGTGCAGGAACATAGACAGCGAGTGGTTTAATTGTTGATCCAGGTGCACGGTACATATCAGTTGCCCGGTTAAAACCACGATAGACATAATCCCCTCTACCTCCGTATACTGCCATAACCCCACCTGAATCAGGATCAACGACAACACTTGCAGCCTGCACTAAAGGTTCACCTGTTCCATCATCAGGGAATATCCATGTATTATCATATGAACTGTCAATAGCATTTTGATAATGAGTATTCAAATTAGTGTATATCTTATACCCTTTAGACAATAAGTCATCTTCGGGTATATCAGTTAACTTTGTAGCTTCATTAATCACTCCATCAAAATAATATGGATAAAGGTAACTATCTTCAGCATAATAGTTATCATACAAATATATTCCCTGAGAAGTAAAATAATCAGCATCCTCTTGCGTAAGTTGCTGGTTATCCACCATCAGTTGTGCTACAACATTTCTACGGTCTATAGCAGCTTCATAATCATCGATAGGGTTAAAGATTGACGGTCCTTTTAACGTTCCAGTTAGAACCATGCTTTCGTTGTAATCTAACTCACTCGCTGAGTGTCCAAAATATTTTTGTGAGGCATCTTCAATTCCCCAAACCCCATTACCAAAGTACGAATTGTTTAAGTACATTTCAAGAATTTGATCTTTTGTATAATGTTTCTCAACCTCTATCGCTAAGAACAGTTCTTTTAATTTTCTGTGGAAAGTTTGATCCAAAGTTAAAAAAGCATTTTTAACTAATTGTTGTGTAATGGTACTTCCCCCACCACCTGAAGTATCGCGGTTAATTAATAATCGTACAAAGGCTCGACCTATACCTAATGTATCAAAACCATTATGTTCGTAAAAACGTTTATCTTCCACTGTTACAAGTGTCTCCCGCATAGCTTGCGAGACCTGTTCTAACGAGACATAAGTTCCTTTTTGTGCCATTAATGTACCTGCTTCATGATCATCAATATCATAAATCGTTGTTTGTGACATTAAGCCATCTTGCAGAGTAGAAACACTTATAGTTTTTGCGACAAACACTGAGTAACTAGACAATATTAAAGCAAAAGATAAACCAAGAAATATTAACCACTTCCATCCTCGGTAATATCGCCAATAAGTTTTAATCTTCCCCCATAAAGGATATTCATTTTTATTATTATTCTCTTGTCTTGCTCTTCGTGGTTGATTTTCTTCCAAGTGTTTGCCTCCTTTCATCTCATTTAAATTTACTAATACTATATCGTAATTTAGTTTAGTCTCTATCAGACTTAAGTCGCATAGATTGTATAAGTATAGTTGATTCTCTGCCAATTACAATAGCTTATAAGATATTTAACTAAAGCTCATTATAAAAGACAATTGTGAAAATAATTTGAAATAAAAAATATATAAGTTGGTAATCTTGACTATGTTTACAAACAAAATACCCCAACCAATCATCAATATAAGACAATTGGATGGGATAATAGTTATAATATTTTATTCCGCTAATAGCTCTTCATAAAGTCTAATGTAATCTTGAGCCGGACCTTCCCAACTGAAATCAGTTGTCATCGCTTGTTTAACAAGTTTTTGCCAGTCTTCTTGATTATTATAGTAAACATCTAAGGCAAGATAGATGACATTCATCATCGTCCAAGCATCAAATGGGGCAAAACTAAAGCCTGTTCCTTCACTTGTAAAACGATTATAAGGTCGAACTGTATCGACTAATCCACCTGTCTCATGAACAATAGGTAGTGTTCCATACCTCATTGACATCATTTGAGATAAACCGCACGGTTCAAACGCACTTGGCATTAGGAAAATATCACTTCCTGCATATATCAGTTGTGCTAATTCAATGTCGAACATAATACATGCACGCATTTTGTCATGGTATACATCTTCGAAGAAACGGAATGAATTCTCAAATTGAGCTTCACCAGTTCCTAATAACACGACTTGTACGTCTTGTTTCAAGAGTTCATCTAGTTTTTCTTCGATAAGTTGGAAACCTTTTTGGTCAGTCAATCGACTCACCATACCAATAATTGGAATATTAGGATTCTCAGCAAGACCTAACCGTTGTTGTAAGGCTAATTTATTCGATTTTTTACCGGCCATATCGTTAACTGAGAAATGATTTGGAATTAAAGTATCAGTCTCTGGATTATTGGTATCATAATCTATACCATTAATAATCCCTCGGACTTTCCATTGATTGTGTCGAATAACAGCATCCAATCCCTCACCAAACTCAGGGGTCATAATTTCTTGGGCATAGGTTGGACTCACTGTAGTGACACGGTCTGAGAAGTTTATCCCACCTTTTAAGTAATTTACTCGGTCATCATACTTCACGCCATCATCGGTGAATGTATTAAAGTTAGTACCAAACACTTGCGTAAGTATATTTGGTTCGTAATTTCCTTGGAATCGAATATTATGAATAGTCAAAACTTTGCGAATGTTTTGTAATCTTTCTTTCCAGTGGTAGCGGTCTACAAGTAGAACAGGTACCATAGCAGTCTGCCAATCATTACAATGTACAATATCTGGTATAAAGTCAATGACTTCCAACATTTCTATAATTGCTGTTGAAAAATATGCAAACCTCTCACCGTCGTCCCACTCCCCGTATAAATCTCTGCGATCAAAGTAAGATAGATTATCAATAAAGTAGTAGATAACACCTTCTAACTCAAGGGTTTTAATCCCACAATAAACGTTTTTATTACTTAGTTGAAAACGAAAATGAGCTAATTCTGTTAATTGATTTTTATATTTTTCAGGCATCTTTGTATAGTTTGGTAATACTACTCGAATATCTACACCTTGTTTTACCAACTCTTTAGGTAAGGCATAAGCGACATCTCCTAGTCCACCTGACTTAAAAAATGGTGCAGCTTCAGAAGACGCAAACAATACTTTCATCCAATCACCCCTTTAATCTGCATATACACGTGAATTTTTTGAGATGACTTTAATATTATCTGGTGAACCAATAATTTTTGCTCCTGCTTCAACAACAGCATTCTTATCTAAAATCGCGTACTCAACTTGAGCACCTTCACCAATCTTAGTTCCCTGAAGTACGATAGAATTCAATACTGTGGCGCCAGCGTCAATATGTACTCGACGGTTTAAAACTGAGCGTTTAACAGTCCCTGCAACATAGGTATCACTTCCAATGAATGACTCACTTACATCAGACTCAGGTGAATAGTAAGTTGGTGAACCATTTTTAGACTTAGTTAATATAGGAATACTTGACTGGAAGAGTGATGCGAAGGTTGAGAAGTTTAACAAGCCCATATTAGCCTTGTAATACTTATCAATCGTATCGATATTCGCTGCATATCCTGTATATTCAAAGGCATTAATACAATACTTAAGTGCATAATCTTCTAAAAGTTCATTCAATTCCTTATAAGTACCTTCTGCCGTTGCAAGATCCATGATTTCTAGCATCGTATCTACACTCAATAAGTACATATTCATACTTAGGTTTACTTTGCCTGAATCTGATGGCAGACTATAGTTCACAAACTTAAGTACTTCATTATTCTCATCGAACACAATGCCATATGCTAATTTTTCTTCATCTGATACTTGATGCTCATCAAAATTCTTGTAAATAACTGTAATATCTCGACCAGATTGGATGTGTTGTTGCTCTACAGCTCGGATATCAATATTGGCAATAATTTTACTTCCGGCTACTAATACATAATCTGCATGTGAACGTTCTAAGAAAAGACGGTGATTGAAATAGTAGTCTTCAAACTCATCTTCCATATGGTGTTGACGTTTCCAGTTTTGTTGTGAGAATGTGAAGATTCCTCCACCCACTTCTGATTGTAAGTCCCAAGCTCCACCTGAACGAACATGGTCATAGATTGAGCGTCCAGAATCACCAATGAATAACCCTACCGAATTAATCTCTGCGTGAGCAATATCCGATAGCATAAAATCAATAATTCTATAACGACCAGCAAAAGGCAATGCCGCAATTGGACGGTTATTTGTTAATGGTTTTAGTTTCGTTGAATCTTCTGATAAATTTATAATCGCACAAATATTATTCTTCGCCATCGTGTTTTGGCCCCCTACTTTTTCATAAAATCCTACTGTCGCAATATTATCTTTTGTTCCTATTACTTTAGCACCGTCAGCAATCGAAGCGCCTTCCCCAATTATTGCGTATTCAACAACACAATTCTCACCTACAACTGCATTTGACATAATCACTGAATCAGTAACAGTTGCTCCCTTTGATACCGTAGCATCTTGTGAAATAATTGAATCAACAACCGTTCCCGCAACATAACTTCCATCAACAATCATCGCGTTAGAAATCTTTGCAGTGTCAGTAATAAACTGAGCACCTGTTACTGGGTTGGATGTGTATACACGCCATGAATTACTCGTTTCATTCAATGGATGGTTAGGATTTAGGTATTCCATATTAGCTTCCCATAAACTTTCAATTGTTCCAACATCCTTCCAATAACCTTCGAAAGCAAAAGCAAAACAGTTCTCACCATTTTCAAGATAAGTTGGAATAACGTCATGACCAAAATCTTCTAATATTCTATCTTTAGCTGAATCATTAACTAAATAACGGCGCAATGTTGCCCAGTTAAAGATGTAGATCCCCATAGAAGCTAGGTTACTCTTTGGTTCAGCTGGCTTCTCTTCAAATTCAATAATACGATGACTGTGATCGGTATTCATAATTCCGAAACGCGAGGCTTCTTTCATATCCACTGGAATAACTCCAACAGTTAAGCTTGCATTGTTTTTAATATGGAAATCGAGCATCTCACTGTAGTCCATCTTGTAGATATGGTCTCCTGAAAGGACTAGAACATATTCAGGATTCAATGAATCAATGTAGGCAATGTTTTGGTAGATGGCGTTAGCTGTTCCTTTGAACCACTTTTCACCATCTGAACTTGAGTAAGGTTGTAAGATAGTAGCACCACCATTACGTCTGTTCAGACCCCATGCGTCACCTTTACCTATATGCTCATTAAGCTCTAAGGGTTGATATTGCGTTACAACTCCAACGTTTTTTACGCCAGAATTTGCACAATTACTTAAAGCAAAATCAATAATACGATACTTTCCACCAAAAGGCACTGCGGGTTTAGCAATATTTTTTGTTAGAACCCCTAATCGTGTTCCTTGACCCCCAGCTAAAATCATAGCTATCATTTTTTGTTCCATCATATAGTTAGAATATTGTATACGTTGGCGAAACGGGTTATATGAATAACCGATATTCTATCTCCTTTCCTTTTTTATTCACGCCATAAATTCGTTTAGGACGAATAAAGAGAACAGACGCCGCAGGGACAATTGTCTCAATAGAAAATGGTTGATGATTAAACTTAATTTCATCTGTAACCATATCATCTAAGTCCGTAGACCAAGTTCCACCAAACTCTTCTAATTCAGAGTTCAATAGAACTTCATAACGTCCCTTATAAGGTACACCGATTCGTACCTTGTCACGTTGAACAGGGACAAAGTTACATATAACAATAATAAAGTCTCTGGCACTTTTACCATGTCGAATAAAGGTCAAGACACCATTTTGCAAATCATCTGCATCAAGAATGGTAATTCCATCACTTGAGTGATCTAATTGATGCAAAGCTTTTTGAGTAAGTCCTAAATGATTCAAAGTCTTCATGTAATGTTGATACTCAAGATTGTATTCTCGATTTAAATCCACCCACTCTAACTCAGAATAATAACGCCACTCTAGAAATTGTCCCAGTTCATTCCCCATAAAATGCAAGATTTTTCCTGGTTGGGCCATCATATAACCATGAATTAGTCGAAGATTCGCAAATTGATTGTATCTATCCCCAGGAAGTTTCCCTAACATTGAGTTCTTACCATGAACGACCTCATCATGTGAGTATGGCAAGATGTAACGCTCATTGAATTGATAGACAAAAGCAAAAGTTATTAATCTTAAATTTTTCGGGCGGTATAGCGGATCTAATTCAAAAAATTTCAAACTATCATTCATCCAACCCATATTCCATTTATAATCAAAGCCAAGTCCACCTTCATCCACACTCTTGGTAATTCCTGGCCAATCTGTACTCTCTTCCGCCATCATAAGTGTTTTTGGGAGTTCATCATGGATGGCTGAATTTAGTTTCTGAAGGAAATCTACCCCTTCTAGATTAATATTGGTACCTTCTTCGTTGGGAGTCCATGGACCCTCATCAAAATCAAGGTATAGCATATTCGATACAGCATCGACCCTAATCCCATCTACATGGAACTCTCTCAACCAAAATAACGCATTAGAAATCAAGAAACTATGAACTTGTGTTTTCCCCAAATCGAAGTTTAAGGTTCCCCAACCCACATTATTAGCCTTATTAAGATCTTGGTATTCATAAGTAGGAGTCCCATCAAAGTAGGCTAGTCCGTTAGCGTTTCTTGAATAATGACCAGGCACCCAGTCAAGTAATACACCAATCTTGGCTTGGTGAGCTAAATCAACAAACTCTTGAAATTCATCAACCGTTCCATAACGTCCACAGATTGAATAGAATCCTGTAATCTGATAACCCCAAGAAGCATCCAATGGATGATCCATTAATGGCATAAATTCAATATGGGTATAACCCATTTCTTTTACATAAGGAATTAAGGTTTCAGCTAATTCTTTAAAAGTGTAATCTGAACCATCTGGATGTTTCCGCCAAGAACTAAAATGTACTTCATAAATTTGTAAAGGAGATTCTGTAAGATTTTTATTTCTTTGACTCAAAATCCAGGACTGATCATTCCATTTATGTTTTGGCAAATCCCAGACAATCGATGCGTCTTTAGGAGCAATCTCATGTCTGTAAGCAAAAGGATCCATTTTATATTCAATATGGCCTTTTCCATTATCGATACCATACTTATAATGTTGCCCTTTCAGATCTCCCTCAATCACCACCATCCACATACCACCTGGAATTTTTTGCATAGGTTTTATTGCCCAGTTAGTAAAATCACCTTGTATGTACACTTTATAAGCATTAGGTGCCCAGACGGTAAAACGATAACTAACATTACCTTCCTCTTTCACCCTCTGACTCCCTAAGAACTTATACGCCTGCCGATGTGTTCCTTGATTGAAATAATAAATATCATGCTCAAATAACGACGCATCGATAAATTCACCGCCCATTACATCCCTCCTATAGTCACATTACCTTTTATACATAACATTATATCATGAAAGCGCTTTACTCAGAAGTATTTTGATATCTTATTTTACGATATTATTCAATAATTAAGGTGCTTTCTTACTGATAATTCTATTATATCTTAAATCTAATTTTTTTCTAATCTTTTTGTGTAAAATTTTTATTAATTGAACATATTGTATGTAAATTTTATGTAAATTATCCTATAAATACGAAAAAACTTAGAAAGCATAAGCTTCCTAAGTTCAACCGAACGGCAAAATTAAATTAATTAACCGAGGGTACGGTTCACATCCGATCCCTACTATGTTCGTCTTCCTGACGTGGATTAATCTCCGCAACATATTGCCTTGCAATTTCAACTATTGCTTCTCGACTCATCGCATAAAAACATTATATAATTTTTTTAAAATTCTTCAATAGATATTTTGTTTTATAATTAAAAATTAATAAGTTATCTGATTTTTTTATTTTACATTTATTAATAAATAAGTATCAGATAAAAACAGACTTATACAATAGATAAACTTATAGTATTTTTTTATACTGTTAATCCTTTTATATTTCCTCCTGAATAATTAAAAATAGATTAAAATATGTATTGATTTTTAATTTTACTTGTTATAAAATGACATCACCAACAAAAAAAGAAAGGGGGAAAATACAATGAATAACACTAACAATACTTCTAATAAAACTCAATCAAGTATTTTCCACTTTACAAACTTATTATTATTAAACATGTGCTAGGATTTTAATCTTTTGATTAGAGTCCTATTTCTACTGAAATCGGGCTCATGTTTAACGGGCTTGATAAATAATCAGGCCCGTTTTTTTGTTGTAATTATTAAATATCGAGGTGATTTATCGTGAGTGACTTAAATGATTTAACTGACTTATCGGACTTATCTAAATTAACGAATTCATACTTAAAAAAATACAAATACTTAGGAGGAACATATTATGTTCAATTCAATCAGCAAAAAATTTATTAAGGCAATAACCGTTGCTAGTAGCATTATAACAACGATTTCACCAATTACGACAGTTTACGCTCAAGAAAATCCAATTAATCTAGGTGTTATCTATGAGTTATCAGGCGCCGTCGCTGCGTACGGTGTGACACAATCTAATGCTATTAAGATGGCAGTTGAGGAAATCAATGAAGCTGGTGGTGTCATGGGACGTGAGTTTAATATTATTGAATACGATACAAAATCTGACGACACGGAAGCTGCCATGATTGCTACTCGACTAGCAACCCAAGACGATATTGTCGCGATGGTTGGACCAGCAACAACAAGCCAGATGCAAGCAGCAATACCAATTGCTAATGAATACCAAATTCCGCTTATCTCCCCATCAGTAACGAATAATGATATAACTTATGATGATAATGGGGAAGTTCATCCATTTGCCTATAGAACGTCTTGGCCAAACGCTTTCCAAGGTGGTGGTATTGCCAAATTCGGATACGAAAACATTGGTGCAGAGAAAATGATCGTACTATATGATAACTCTAGTGACTACGGAACAGGGCTATACGAGAATTTTGTAGATGGATATGAAGGTGAGATTGTTCATACTGAAACTTTCACACCAGATATGAATGACTTTAGTGCTATTGTTGCCAATATCGCTGGTCAAGATTATGATGCCATCACAATCCTATCATTCTACCAAACAGCTGGCCCAATTATTAAACAAGCCCGTGAATTTGGTATTGATGCACCTATCTTAGGTTCTAATGGCTTTGGTAATGACATTATTTACGAACTAGCTAGTCCAGAGAATATGAATAACATTTATTATGCTTCACTCTATCCGATTCTTGATGATGATGAATTTGTAATTAAGTACCGTGAAGAATTTGGTTCTGATCCAGACATGTTCGCTGCACTTGCTTATGATACAATCTATATTATTAAACAAGCCATCGAAATTGCAGAATCTGACGATCCGATTGTGGTCAATCAAGCATTAGAAAATCTAGATTCATTCTCTGGAATCACCGGTGACTTCATTTATGATGAAAATCACAACCCGACAAAAAATGTGGTGAGTATGATTGAAATCCAAAACGCTGAAGAAACAGACGTTCACGAGGTTGTCTTTGACTAAAACTACTCAATATCTAAGCAAGCGAGCTTCCAATTGCGGAACTCGCTTTTTTATTGCTTATTAAATAGGAATCACTGTATGTGGATGTATAATTTTTTATTTAACAATGGATAAACGGGTGAAAAATCTAAATTAACAAAGTTTACTTGATCTCATTATTATTTTCATTCACCTTTTAATTTATTATATTGAGTTTGGTCTTATTAATATCACTTTCCTTGAAGTGTTATGTATCATTAAGATATTTAACTTTTGATTATAGAAGAGCTGTCTGGAGTTGGAATATCCAATTTCATCTATAAATTCAAGAGAGAGCAACTCATCAAAATAGTGACTTATTTTTAAAGATAACATAATTCGAACTCTGACTAAAGCAATCTACCTCTATTATTATTGCAATCAAAATCAGTTTAAGTTTCGTAATAATAATTTTCGAGTTCCAAAAACAATACTTCTACTGACCTTGTAATAATTAATTGTGGGTAAACTCCTATAGTGGGATGAGTAGTCAGACGAGTCTGTAACCTCAGCAATGTGAAGCAAAAGACAGTTTCACTCTAATCAAAATCTATTTTTTTGTTGCCATTTAATTAACAGTCATTTTCATCTTTTACAAAATAACTTAGGAAATCCTTTGATAATAAGCACAAAATTTCAAATAGTCTCACAAAGCAAAAAGAATCCATACTTTTATTATAGTGTTAAGAACAGACTGACACACATCAACTTCTACAACCTTAAGGATTAGAAGCTGAGTAGTCAGACGGACTCTGAAGCCTCGTATCAGAACGATTCCACTATAATCAAAGTTTGGATTCTTGTAACGAATTAATATACTATTTATTTGTCATAACTTCAAGACGGTATCCATCTGGATCCGATATAAAGAAATAACGATTGTCACTACCTGTTAAGCTCTTCATTTCAGTCATCTCATAACCAGATTCTTTTGCTTTCTCATATGTTTCATCTAAGTTATCAACACCTAAAGCAAGGTGGCTGAATCCATTACCAATTACGTAAGGATCAGAATCGTAGTTATAAGTTAACTCTAATTCAAAGTCACTTCCTGGAACAGTTAAATAAGATAAAGTAAATTTCTCATCTGGATAGTCTTTCTCGCGACTAACCTCAAAGTCAAAAACTCCCATGTAAAACTTCTTCGAAGCCTCTAAATCATGAACTCGAATACAAGCGTGTAATAATGTTTGTACCATATTTCCACTCCTTTTTGTCTTATGCATAAACTATATCAGATTCATACATTAGCCTCAAACTATATGACTACATATCCATCGTAGAAAAAGCAAATGGTACTAATTGCTCTACACTACTCTCATAAATGCCACCATCTTTTCGTGTTAAAAAGACTGGAGTTTCTGGATTACAAAATTCTACAAATACTTGACGACAAATGCTACATGGAGGCAGATAGTCGTCTGTATCACCTGACACCGCAATCGCTTCAATTGTTTTAGGTGCATAGCCTTCACTAATTGCTGTAAAGATAGCACTTCTCTCTGCACAGTTTGTGGCACCAAATGATACATTTTCAACATTTACCCCTGTAAATATTTTACCGTCATTCATTTTAATTGCAGCTCCTACTCTAAAACCTGAATAAGGTGAGTAAGAATTTGGTTTAATCTTATGAGCCTCTTCGATTAGCTGTTTGATCTCATTTGTTTCCATATGTAAACCTCCAAAAATTAGTATGTATATTATAACTTAATATTAAAAGAAAGCACTACCATTAAATGTTTTTTAGTTCGGATAAATCAAAAATATATCGTGATTCATGATCATTATGTACCAATAAAACAGGCACACCTACTTGATTATTATCTTTTTTCTCATCAAATTCTTTTTGGAAGTCACGGTGCTTTAAAAAGGCTTTTAAATTTTTCATTGATTCAGTAATATTTATAGATTCATAAGGAATGTCTAATCGCTCTAATTCTTCAACAAATGCTTTTGTATCAGGACAAACACTACTATAAAATAAAAGCTTACTCATATACTTTCACTTCTTTCTTTTTAAGTTTTCACTTTAATAATCATACCATTATTATGATTATTAAAGTGAATAAAATTAAGATTGTTTCAATCAAAATTTGCGATAAAAATAATTTTTAAGTATAATATTGTCCGTGTCACCTATACGTAATTAGACTTTAGTCGGAGCATGCCTCCAAAAACATATTATATTATAGGTATATTAAGATTAATTGGAGGTTACTATGGACGTAAATTCACAAAAAGACAATCAAAGTGTTTGGTTGCGTTTTGTTAAAGGAATGTTTATTGGCTCAGGTTTTATATTACCTGGGGTTAGCGGTGGAGCATTAGCTGCTATATTCGGTATCTATGAGCGAATCATTAATTTCTTAGCTAATATGACAAAGAACTTTAAAGAAAATGTGATGTTCTTTTTACCTGTTGTTTTTGGAGCTTTAGCAGGTATCGCTATTCTCTCTTGGGGAGTTAGCTACCTTTTAGGAAGCTTTGAGACAATTGTTGTATGGTTCTTTATTGGCGCTATCGTTGGTACGGCACCGAGCCTTTGGAAAGAAGCTGGAAAACATGGTCGTGATAAAAAGGATATAACTGTTCTTATTTTCTCGTTCATTGTTGGTATTATTATTCTTGGTTTTGGGAGACAATTATTCAGTGAGAGTGTTGATGCAAACTTCTTTTCATGGATGATTTGTGGTGCTTTAATCGCCTTAGGTGTATTAGTACCCGGAATGAGCCCGTCTAACTTTATTCTTTACATGGGGCTGTATGAAGCGATGGCTGATGGCTTCAAGACACTCGATTTAGCCGTTATTATTCCAATTGGAATTGGTGGATTAATTACTGTCCTTGTTCTAGCAAAAGTCATTGAGAAAATCTTCGAAACACATTATAGTGTCTTCTTCCACTTTATTGTCGGAATTGTTTTAGCTTCAACCTTAATGATTATTCCAGTACATTATACTGGGTTTGGTTTCTTCCAATACTTCATGTGTATTATTATGTTAATACTCGGAACTGCTTTAGGTTGGTGGATGTCAACGCTAGAAGAAGAATATAAATAATCAAAAAAACGTCTCATTATGAAATATAATAGGACGTTTTTAGTATTCTATATTTATTTTTTTACAAGTTCTGCTTCTACTACTTCTTGGTAATAACGGTGTGCTTTGCCTTCCTCACTTTGATATTTAATCACATCTAGTAAGATTGCAACGGCACGCCTACCTAATTCTTGAGCATTGATATCCATATAAATTTCTTTTTGTTTCTCAGGTAATTGTTGCGAATCAAATGCTTTAAACGTCGCCGTCATAATCGAATTCTTCCCAAAATCTTCCCAACCTGCTCGTATCCCACGAGCAACCAATTGGTCGGCAATAATTATTCCATCAAGTTTTTGACTTTCTGCTAGTTTTTTACTTAAGTCATAACCAACATTGGTCAAAAACTGAAAATCATTAAAAACATAGGCTGAATTCACCTCAATGCCATTATCTAATAATGCTTTCTGATAACCATTATACCTTAAATTAATGAAATTCTGTTTACGATCTCCACCAATAAAGGCAATATTTTCCCCTGCTTCTTTAACCAATTCACAAGTTAAGTCATAGGCCATCGCCTCATTATCATTATCGACTGCATTAATTCGTTTTTTATGTGGCGTTCCAATGACGACAAATGGAAATTCGATTGATTCTAAAAAATCCAAAATCTTATCTTCTAATCGAGCATACAAAAAAATTAATCCATCTACTTGTTTACCATATGCCATAGTCTTAATTCGTTCAAGTTGTTCCTCTTCGGAATTAGCTGAACTTAATAATAATGAATATTCTTCAACATCAGCAATTTCATTTAGCCCTCTTAACACTGTTGGAAAAAAGGGTTTTGATAAAAATCATCTGTGTTATTAGGTAATACAAGTCCAATGATTCGAGAGGATTTACTTACTAAGCTTCGAGCGTTAATATTTGGATAATATTTTAACTCCTCCATAACTTTCTTAACTTTCTTTTTGGTTTTATCACTAATTGAGTCACTATCAGAGATAACCCGTGAAACAGTGGAGGGAGACACTCCAGCTACTCTAGCGACATCTTTTATTGTTACTGCCATTAATTCACCCCATTTTACCAATCTTATAGCGCAAACGATTGCGTTTTATTTATTATACTTAAAGTTGATTGTTAAAGCAATATCCAAAGAATATAAAAAAGATTAAGCGATTTCAAAACGAAAACGTTTGCTTTTGTATATTATATTTAATATAATGAGTTTAGATTACTTAATACATTACGGTGTAAGTGGTATTATTTTTAGACATTTTTATACAAGGAGGTAAGTTATGAAGCGCGCTAGTGGCATTTTAATGCATATATCATCGCTCGCCGGCAAATTTGGTATTGGAAGTTTTGGTAAAGAGGCCTACGAATTCGTTGATTTCTTAAAAGAATCTAAACAACGTTATTGGCAAATCCTTCCACTAACAACTACCAGTTTCGGTGACTCGCCTTATCAGTCATTCTCAGCATTTGCAGGGAATACTCACTTTATCGACCTAGACTTGCTGAACGAAGAAGGTTTATTAACAAAACACGATTATTCTGATATAAACTTTGGAGATAATCCAGAAAAAGTCGATTATTCACTTATTTATAAGTTGCGACGGCCTATCTTAGAAAAAGCCGTTCAAAACTTTATTGCAGTTGGAAATTTCGATGATTATTATCAATTTGAGAAAGAATCGCAAGATTGGTTGTTTGATTTTAGTGAATTTATGAGTATCAAAGAACAATTCAATCAAGAACCATGGTACTTATGGGACTTTCACAGTATTAATCGAGATGAAGCGACAATGGAAGCTTACAGAAAAGACTTAGCTGATCAAATTAACTATCACAAAGTAACCCAATACTTCTTCTTCAAGCAGTATAAAGAGCTGAAAGCATATGCTAATAAAAACGGAATTGAAATAATCGGAGACATCCCTATCTACGTTGCGCAAGATAGTGTTGAGATGTGGGTGTATCCAGAGTTGTTCAAGATGAAGAACAAGGTGGAGCCGTCACATGTCGCTGGTACTCCCCCTGATAGTTTCACAGATGAGGGTCAATTTTGGGGAAACCCTATTTATAATTGGGATTATATGAAAGAAGATGGCTATAGCTGGTGGATCTGGCGTCTAAAAGAAAGTTTCAAACTCTACGATGTTGTCCGCATTGACCATTTCCGTGGGTTTGAATCATTTTGGGAAGTGCCTTATGGTTCTACAACTGCCGCTGCTGGTAAATGGACGAAAGGTCCTGGGTCTGATCTATTCGATCATATTCAAGCTGAATTAGGTGACCTGAAGATTATTGCTGAAGATTTAGGATTTATGACACAAGAGGTCATTGATATGCGCAACAAAACAGGATACCCTGGAATGAAAATTTTGCAATTTGGTTTCAATGGTATTGAAGATAGCATTGAATTACCACATAATTATACAGCTAATTCGATTGCTTACGTCGGAACTCACGATAACATGACTGCTAGAGGTTGGTACGAAGAAACTACTAACCAAGCCGTTCGTGACCAACTTGATGCCTATTTGAACCGTCGACCGGGAGAAAAAATCTCGCAAGCCTTAAATAGAGGTATCGCTGCTTCTGTTAGTAATACTGTTATCTATACTATGCAGGATTTATTAGATTTAGATAATACTGCTCGAATGAATGAACCCTCAACCATTGGACATAATTGGCAATGGCGAATAAAAGAGAATGCAATTAATTCAGCTATCAAGGAAGAGTTGATTGATTTAACTGAACGGTACTTCCGAGTTGTAGAAGAAACAAATCAAAATAAAGATACAGAAAAAGGAGTAAAAAATAATTAAAAATACTAGCATTTTATACGATATAAATTAAAAAACTGTCAATATTGTTAGCAACTTTACACTAAGAGAGACTATATTAGATATTCATTATTAAGATTAGTATGATGGACATAGTTAGTAAAATAATCGTACAAAAAGGAGTAAAAAATGACAATTCTAGAAAAATACGTAGTAGAAAACTTTGATAAGCCAATTCGTGATTGTAATAATCAAGAGTTATATAAAATATTACTCGATCTTGTCAGAGATAAATCTCAAGAATTACCAACAAACGATGATAAGAAAAAGAAATTATATTATTTTAGTGCAGAGTTTCTTATTGGAAAATTACTTTCAAATAACCTACTAAACCTTGGTATATATGATGAAGTGAATAACGAATTAATTGCCAATGGTAAAAACATTATGGATATCGAACAAGCCGAACTTGAACCTTCTCTTGGAAATGGAGGTTTAGGACGATTAGCTGCTTGTTTCCTTGATTCAATTACTACTTTAGGTATTAACGGTGATGGTGTTGGTTTAAATTATCACTTTGGATTATTTAAACAAGTTTTCAAGCACAATGAACAACGCCAGATGCCAGACCCTTGGATTACACAAGATTCATGGCTAATTAAAAGTTCTAAATCATATGATGTTAAATTCAAAGATTTCACTTTAACTTCAACGCTCTATGATATAGATGTTCTTGGTTACAACAGTGATAAACGTAACCGTCTTCGCTTATTCGACTTAGATTCCGTCACAAGTGATATTATCGATAAAGGATCCATTCATTTTGATCAAACAAATATCGAAGAGGGATTAACATTATTCTTATATCCAGACGATTCAACACGTGAAGGTCAATTGCTAAGAATCTTCCAACAATACTTTATGGTTTCTAATGGTGCACAATTAATTATCGATGAAGCTATGGAAAAAGGTAGCAACTTACATGACTTAGCCGATTATGCTGTAATTCAAATTAATGACACTCATCCTGCTTTTGTGATTCCTGAGATGATTCGTTTACTGATGACACATGGTATTGATATTGATGAAGCCATTCAAATTACTCAATCAATGACTGCATTTACTAACCATACTATTCTAGCTGAAGCACTTGAAAAATGGCCATTATCAGAATTAGAACAAGTAATGCCTGAAATTGTTGAGATTATTATTGAATTAGACCGTCGAAAAAAAGAAGAATTCCCTAATAACCCTGCGGTTGCAATTATCGATGACTATAATCTAGTTCACATGGCACATCTTGCGATTCATTATGGATACAGCATTAATGGGGTAGCTGCATTACATACTGAAATTCTTAAACACACAGAATTGAAAGCATTCTTTGATATTTATCCGAATAAGTTTATTAATGTTACAAACGGTATCACTTTCCGTCGTTGGATTATGGATGCGAATAAAGAGTTAGCCGATTTTATTGATGAGTTAATTGGACATGATTGGAGAACCTCTGCCAATTTAGAACCACTTCTAGATTATGTTGATGATGAACGTGTTATTACTAAGTTACGTGCAATTAAATTCGTTAATAAACAACGTTTAAGCCATCGTTTAGAGATGACTCAAGGTGTCAAAATTAATGAGCACTCTATTATAGATGTACAAATTAAGAGAATACATGAATACAAACGTCAACAAATGTTACTATTATACATTATTCATAAGTACTTTGACATTAAGAATGGGAATATCCCACAAACGCCAATTACAATCATCTTTGGTGGTAAGGCAGCAGCTGCCTATACTATCGCTCGTGATATTATTCATGCTATCTTAACTATTTCTGAATTAATTGCGAATGATGAAGATGTGAACCAACATCTACAAGTTATTATGGTTGAAAACTACAATGTGACACATGCACAATACTTAATTCCAGCAACAGATATTTCTGAACAAATATCTTTAGCTTCTAAAGAAGCAAGTGGTACTGGGAATATGAAATTCCAACTTAACGGTGCATTAACTCTTTGTACTCTAGATGGAGCAAACGTGGAAATCGCTGAACTTGTTGGTGAAGATAATATTTATATCTTCGGTAAACGAAGTGAAGAAATTGTAGAGCTATATGAAAACAATGCTTATAACTCATACGATTATTACCAACGTGAAAGAATCAAACCACTTGTAGACTTCCTATTAAGTCCTGGTATGCTCTACCTTGGTAATGAAGAACGACTTAGAAGATTACATGACGACATCGTTAATAAAGATTACTTTATGGCACTGATTGATTTAGAAGAATTCATTGATATTAAAGAACGTGTTTACGCAGATTACGAGAACCACGATGAATGGACACGTAAAACTTTGATTAACATTGCTAAAGCAGGTTTCTTCTCAACCGATCGTACAATCAATACATATAACCGTGACATCTGGCACTTAGAACAAGATGAAAAAAATGTGTTTAACTAATTAAAAGAGCAACAAAAGCCTGAGATTATTTTCTCAGGTTTTTTAATTGTCACTTTCAAAATTATTTCAAATCAAAATCGCAGCTCCATAACCTAAAATGAAAGTTTTAGGAAATCACACTTCTAATTTTAAGAATCAAACCAGCAAAAAACAGAGTAATATTATAGTGTTCAAAACGAACTGACACACATAAGACCGTAGACCTTTAGGTCATACAGAATGAGTAGTCAGGCGATTCTGAAGCCACACGAATTGAGGCTAAAGACGGTTCCGCTATAATAAAAACTTTGACTTTTCGTAGTACTTTAATAAACACAACAAAAATAACCAGACAATTTAGGGGGAATTGTCTGGTTAAGATTTTATATGGAAATTATATAGTGGTATTTAATAAATATGTTAATTACTTAGCTCCATGCCAAAGTTTAGTATCCCACAGACCACAGAATGCATCTACTGGACTTACACCCTTGAATTCAGACTCACCAGCTAATTTCTTAACTAACTCTTCCATTGTTACTAACATTCCATCATAAGTATTAATGTAAGTACCTACTTGCGGAACATCAGCTAAATCAAATGGATTTTGAACTGAAACAAAGATAGTTGGAACTTCATGAACATAGAATGGAATATCTGGAGTACCTTTAGATGCAGGCCAGATAGTACGTTGAACTGTACCACCACTGTTAACATCACTTACGTTAATAATTAAGTCGTAGTGATCAGTTAAGTTAGAGATTGGTTGTTTTTGAGCATATACGTTAGCAATTGCTGCAGCACGCTCTTCTTCTGGTAAGTTCATAATTCGTTCTTCAGTAGATTCCCAGATAGTTACTTCATGTCCGCGCTCTTCTAGAAGTTTTTTCAAATGGTCATGAGCTTTTGGCTTGTTACCCGCGATCATTGCGCCGAATCCACCTTTAATACCTGAAACAGGTACTAATAAGATACGTTTGTAACGCTCTGGTGTTACTGGGAAGATATCTTTCTGCTTGTCTTTAACTAAAGTAATTGCTTTATCAGCAACTTCACGTACAATCGCAGCACTTTCTTCAGTTGCGATCTTAGCTAAAGCTTCTTCTTTTGGTAACATAATTTCTTCACGAGGAGTGTTATGTAATCCAATCTTAGCTTTAAGTCCTAAAGTACGACGAATTGCATCGTGTAGACGCTCTTCAGTTAATAATCCGTTCTCTAATCCTTCTTTCATCCATTGGAAGTCTTCGTCTGGATCGTTGAAGAATAAGAATAAGTCACATCCTGCTTCAATAGCAGTTGGTAACATTTCACGACGTGGCAATGATGCTGTCATAGCAACCATATGAGAAGCATCCGTTACGATGATTCCGTTAAATCCAATCTTTCCACGCAATAATTCATCTAATAATGTTTTGTTTAATGAAGCTGGTAAGAAATCATCTTCATCACGTTCTGGATGTAATGCTCTCTCATATTCTGGCAAGTGAATGTGTCCAGCCATAATTCCTGGTAATCCAGCTTCGGCTAATTCACTATAGATACGACCGAAGGAATCATCCCATTCTTCAACTGTCATTGGGTTTGAAGCGTATGATAAGTGGTGATCACGCTCGTCAATTCCATCTCCTGGGAAGTGTTTTGCAAATGGCATGATATTATATTCCATAATTCCGCGCATGTATTCTTTAGATAATTCGATCGTTTGATCAACATTTGAACCCCAAGTACGGTTAGCAATAATTGGGTTTCTCCAGTTACGAGTTAAATCAATAATTGGAGCGAATGAAGCGTTACATCCAACAGCTGAAGCTTCGATTCCTGAGATACGTCCTAATTCATAAGCGTATTTTGGATCGTTTGTTGCTGCAACTTTAACTTCGTCACCAACTTTAGTTCCGTCGGTTACAGCACCGTCACCACCAGCTTCTGTGTTCGCTGCGATGATTAAAGGAATTTTACTTTTTGTTTGTAATATTTTGTTTTGATCATAAACTTCACTTGACTCACCTTTATTATAACGTACAGCTGCAATATGATAGTCATTCATAACACCTGTTAAGTACTCTTCAGTACGCTCTGCACCCATGTTTACGAATAATTGACCGATTTTTTCGTCAAGTGTCATATTAGCTAAAGTTTCTTCAACCCAATTAATAGCTTCTTGATCTAAATTATATGGTGTTTTTGTTAAATCCACTAAATTAGTCATCTAATTTTCCCTCCTATTAATCTCTATCCAGATTTGTCCAGAACGCTTCTTTAAGCGATTTTTGATCATCTTGTGAAAAATTACCTGATACAAATTTATCTGCAATTTCAGTACGTAATGAATCCCATGATGCTTTCTCATCACCAACGATGATTGGGAAGAATGCTGTATGGTTAACTTCAGCAGCTTCTAAGTCACCAGGTGAATCTCCAACCATCATGATTTTTGATGCATCTGATCCTTCTTTAATGAAACCTGCAATAACATCTTCTTTCTTACCACGGTCTTGGCAATATAAATCATCTACGAATTCCATTAAACCGTGACGGTTCCACTCGTCTTCAACCGCTTCACGGTTAGCTGAACTTACTACGTAAACAGTTCCAAGCTCTTTAAGCTTTTTAAGTCCTTCAAGAGCTCCATCAAAAGTTTCATCATGACCTTTTGCTTCTTTAACTTGTTTGTTTACTTCATTAGACCATTCAAGAGCAATTCGTAAATCTTCTGAATCATTCCTAGCAATTTCTTCTTCTAACGATTGATTAGATAATGAGACAGTTTCGTTCACCCATTTAGTCAATTGATCAATCCCTGTATAGCCAACTGATTCTAAGCCCATTACTAGACCAACAAATCGATTAACTCCACGAGTTCTTGAGTATAAATTAATATTTTCCCAATTTTTTGGAAAGTTTCTTTGTCTTCTACTCCAAACTTCTCGCTAGCGATAGGACCGAAGAAAAGTTCGTGTTTATACGTCATCGTATCCATTGCACATCCATCAGAATCCACACAGAAAATAAATTCACTCATCAATAACCCTCCTCTACTCTAATAAACAGAATTAAATGCATAAGGGAATCTCCCCTTATGTATTAAGTTTCTAATTAAACTCCTGAGTAAGCGTTGAATCCACCGTCGATTGGTAATACAACACCGTTAACAAAGCTTGCCATTTCTTCAGAAGCTAGGAAGAAAGTACCTCCAACTAATTCACTTGCTTCACCGAAACGTCCCATTGGTGTGTTACGGATGATTTTCTCACCACGTGGTTTTAATGTTTCGTGATCTTCTTCAAACATTAAGTCTACGTTTTGGTGTGTTACTAAGAAGCCTGGTGCAATCGCGTTACAACGAATTCCTACTTGAGAGAAGTGAACTGCTAACCATTGTGTGAAGTTAGCAATGGCTGCTTTCGCTCCTGAGTATGCAGGTATTTTCGTTAATGGTGTGAATGCATTCATTGAAGCAATGTTAATGATGTTGGCTCCTTCACGTCCAACCATATCTTGTGCGAACACTTGTGTTGGTAATAATGAACCTAAGTAGTTTAAGTTAAATACAAACTCGATACCTTGAGTATCTAAGTCAAAGAATGATTTAGTATCTTCAGGTAAATCAACAGCATGGAATTCGTTGTCTGTAGTTGCTTTAGGACTGTTTCCTCCAGCACCGTTGATTAAGATATCTGTCTTACCTAAGTCAGCATTTACCTGCTCACGAACTGCTTCTAAAGCTTCTTTATCTAAAACGTTAGCTGCATATGCTTTAGCAACGCCACCAGCTTCAGTAATTTCGTCAGCATATTTTTGAGCTGCTTCTAAGTTTAAGTCTAGCAAAGCAACTTTAGCTCCTGCTTCAGCGAATTCTTTAGCTAACTCAGCACAGATAACTCCCCCTGCACCTGTAACTACTACGACTTTTTCATTAAAGTTAATTTCGTATGCCATGAATTTTTCTCCTTTTTATGAATGACTATTTAGCGTCTTTGCTAACTGCTTCCCATAGTCCGTGTAGGTAAGTTGCTCCTAACGCACGGTCATATAGACCATATCCTGCACGACCTGTTTCTCCCCAAATCATACGGCCGTGGTCTGGACGAATTGGGCCTTCGAAGTCGTAATCATGTAAAGCTTTAATAACTTCGTACATATCGATTGAACCATATTCACTTGGATGAGCTGATTCTTCGAATGATTTACCTTTACCAGTTAACTTTATGTTACGAGCATGCATGAAGTTAACACGTTTCTTATCTAAAGCATAACGTAAAATTTCGATTGTATCGTTAGCTGGGTCTGAAGCGTATGACCCTACACACATTGTAATCCCGTTGTTAGGGCTGTCGTATAAGTTAATGAATCGCTCAACAGCGTCTTTGTTAGTAATGATACGTGGTAATCCAAAGATTGAGTATGGTGGGTCATCTGGGTGAATTGCCATTTGTACATCAGCTTCCTCAGCTACAGGGATTACTGCTTCGATGAAGTATTTTAAGTTTTCCCATAATTGTTCTTCATCTACTTTTGAATACTCATCCATGATATTTTTCATTTCTTCTTTAGTGTAGCTTGAATCCCAACCTGGTAATGCTAACTCACCATTTACTGGGTCCATTTTAGCAGCTACCTCTTCGTCGAAGATTAATGCGTTTGATCCATCTTCTAATTCGTAAGCTAGGTCTGTACGAGTCCAGTCGAATACTGGCATGAAGTTGTAACATACAATGTTAACACCTTCTGCACCTAAGTTACGAATAGTTTGTTTGTAGTTTTCAATTAATTGATCACGTGATGGTTTACCTAATTTTATATCTTCGTGAACTGGCACACTCTCAATAACTGATAATTCTAATCCAGAAGCTTCAACTGTATCTTTTAATTGTTTAATACGTTCTCTAGACCAAACTTCACCAACTGGAACGTCATAAATTGCAGATACAATTCCTTTCATACCTGGAATTTGACGAATTTCCTCTAATTTAACTGGATCATCTTCTCCATACCATCTAAAAGTCATTTTCATAATAATACACTCTCCTATTAGTTATTAAAATAATTATAAGCGTTCTTATAGCTAATATTCTCAATTAATGTCGTTAACAAATGCTCGTCATTTGGAATTTCTTCACGTTCTACCCAATCACCGATGAAGGTAGCTAGAATACGACGGAAGTAATCATGACGTTGATATGATAGAAAACTTCTTGAATCCGTTAACATTCCTAAGAAGTTTGCTAACATTCCACTGTTTGCTAATGCATCCATTTGATCTAACATACCATTCTTAGTATCAGCAAACCACCAAGCAGCACCAAACTGCATGTAGTTTTTAATACCTTCTTCATTAGCTTGATAGTTTTGTAAAGTATTAGCTAAAATGAAGTTATATTGTGGATTTAAGTTATACCAAATCATTTTTGGTAATTTCTCTTCTCTTGAGAGACGATCTAACAAAGCGTTTAAATTTACACCTAAATCAACTTGGTCACCAATTGAATCGAATCCAGCATCTGGACCAATTTGGCTTGAATATTTTGTGTTATTGTTACGTATCGCACCAAAGTGTACTTGAGAAACAATGTTGCTTTCTTTGTACAAGCGGCTTAATTCAACAAACACTTCTGTTTGCCAAGCTTCCGCTTCTTCTCGAGTAATATCTTTACCGTTCATTGCTTTTTCGAAGGTAGCATCTAATTCCGCTTGATCAGCTTCACGGTAAACAATCGCTCCGAAACTAATGTCTGATGCTTTAGCACCATGTTCAACGAAGAATTTGATACGGTTTTCCATTGCTTTAATGAACGTTTCAAAGTTTTCGACAGTTTCTCCAGCTTCATCACGTAAGCGATCTACAAAACCAGCGAAGTTTGCATGGTCTACAAATGCTTCATCCGGTCTAAAGGTTGGAGCTACAACAACATCAAAGTCAGTATCTTCTTTAATCTTTGCATGCCATTCTAATGAATCTAGTGGATGGTCCGTTGTACCAATGAACTCAACGTTTGAACGATTAATTAACTTGCGTGGGCTTAGCTCTTCACGCTGAATATAATCATTCAACTCATTGTAGATACGTTCCCAGTTCTCACTTGTTAAGTATTCATCAATTCCAAAGACATCTCTTAATTCAAGATGAGTCCAGTGGAATAGTGGGTTTCCAACAGCAAATTCGATTGTTTCAGCAAATGCTTTAAACTTTTCTTCGTTACTACCGTCCCCTGTAATAAACTTCTCATTAACACCGTTCGCACGCATCAAACGCCATTTATAATGGTCGCCACCTAACCATACATCAACGATATTATCAAATGGCTTATCTTCGTATACTTCTTGAGGATCTAAATGACAGTGATAATCGAAAATAGGTTGTTTACTTGCGATTTCATACAATTTCTTGCTTGTTTCATTGTCCAACATGAAGTTGCTATCGTTAAAAATCACTGTATCACTCCTTAATTTAATGCTTCAACAAATTGTTTAGCGATTTCTGTAACACTTTCAAACCCTTTAGTTGCAACATCTTTACTTAATGCACTTCCAACACCAACTGCGACAGCACCTTTGTCTTTCCAATCTTTGATGTTATCTAATGAAACTCCACCTGAAGGCATTAGTTCTACCTCAGGGATTGGACCGTGAATATCTTTAATGAATCCAGCACCTAATTGACCACCTGGGAATAATTTGATGATATTACTTCCCGCTTTCATAGCTGTCACAATTTCAGTTGTTGTTGCACAACCTGGCATATATTCAACATTATTATCCACTGCAAATTTTGCGATATCCGCGTCAAAGTGTGGACTAACTAAAAATTTTGCACCAGCATCTGTTGCTTTTTTAGCCAAATCTACACTCATAACAGTACCCGCACCTACAACTACTGTTTCATCATCTTTGTATAGTTCAACTAATTCAGCGATAACTTTTTCGGCATTAGGTGTACTAAAAGTTAATTCTAAGTTTTTAATTCCACCCTCTACAGCTGCTTTACAAATTTCAAGTCCAGCTGTTTCATCTTTACCACGGACAACAGCAAAAATATAGTTTTGCTTTAATGTTTCTAAAACATTGCTCATGTTGTTCCTCCTTATCTTAAATCATCTGATGACTTTATTATACTTACTAAAACTCCATTCGTCAACCAAAAAAATAAACGTTTTCAAAAGACATTTTTCCAAACATTTAGACTCAACCTTTAAAAATACGACAAAAATCGTCAATAGTTATCTGACGACTTATAAAACATCATCACACCACAATATCCGCTTACATCTTAGCACAAAGATATTCAATATCCAATTATAACTAGCGCTATTGATTATTTTATTGTATATGTCTAATTAGTTAGACAAATATCACATACAAACAAAAAAAGAATTAGTTAAACTAATTCTCTTAAGTATAAGCTCTATATCATTAAGCCTGGCATTATTTATTTTTTTGCTTCTCTAAGTATTTTTGTTTATTTAATGATAAACTATGACGATTAGTTACAATATGTATTCTCATAGCATCTTCTGCCGCAATCGCATCTTTATTTTTGATGGCATTCACAATTTCTCTATGAGAGACAATTGTTTCGTCTTTAATGCTCTTACTTGTATAGTAATCGTTATATAAAGAAATCGATTGATTAATTATCGGAATTAAGTTAGACATCGCCACGTTCTGACTCATCTCTGAGATAAGTTTATGAAATTCAATATCTTTCTCGAAATGCCGATCACTAAACTCACCCATTCTCTCTTCAATCTCTAGACGTATATTATCTAACTGTTCAACTTGTTCTTTCGTTCCGTTGACAGCAGCAAGAGCAGCTACACGTGGTTCTAATAAATAACGAATCTCGAATAAGTCCTCAGTAAGTTTTAACGTATCTTTAACAAAAGCGAACCCTAACGGATCATCTATAATCCCTGTATTCTCACTCACATAAGTACCTGAACCTTGTCTCACTTCTAAGATATTACGAGATACTAACGTTCTAACTGCTTCTCTTAGGGTACTTCGTCCGACATTTACTTCTTCTGCTAATTTATATTCATTAGGTAGTTTATCACCGGTTGTTAAATTATTCTTAATAATATAATTCAAAATAGCTTCACTAGTTGTTTCAATCAAAGATTTCGCTTGTCCTTCCAATGATTATCCTCCATATCAGCTGATGATTAATTTTCATCATACACTTTTCTTCGCATTTTTGCAAATGCTTTCAGTGTATTTATTATAAAACTCATAGTCTGATGATTTGTAGGGCATGTTTCATTTCTGTATACATATCATTAGTTCGCCATTCCTTCACATAGCCCAATGAATTGCTAATATACTGGCGTCCATCCTTGTTTAATGAGCTCCTAAAGTGTATATGCCCCATCACACTATGACTAATTGGATAATTATCATAGATAAAATCCAAGTCATTAGTAGCAATATAAGCATTGAAAAAATCAAAAACACGGTGAGGTAATCTCATTGTAAATTCAGAGATAGTCACCATATGTGTTACAAGTATTATTTGTTCGGCATTTAGTTTGAGTATATCTTTTTCAATAAGATGAGCAAAATGCTCTGACATTGCTTGATCTGACTTTGGCCAATGAATATATTTCTTATCCTGCCATATAACACCTTTGTACTTTCCTTTTTTAATCTGTTCTAAAGTAAATTTATCTTTATTATAACTTACATAATTATACCAAGCAGTATGGCCGACTAAACCTACTTTATCGGTTAACATTAGTGGTGATTCAATTAAACATTGTGGATGCGCCTTATATGATTCATACAGTTTCATCGTATTAATATCTTCAATAGAATGTTTTCGATCCCAAAAATCATGATTACCAGGTATAAAGTAAACTGGGATATTCGAATCACTTTGTAAGTCCTCTACAAAGTGTGCAGTTGTTTGATAGTCATTACTTATATCGCCACCTATGACGAGTGCTATTAATTCTAATTCTTCAATTATTTTTGTAAGGTTGGTAATGTAGTCATACGGTTGATAACTAAAGTTATCTATATGAAGATCTGATATGAAACCAATATTCATCTTCCCACCTCAGTTCTTTATGAATTAATAAAAGATGACTAGTCTTGTTTACAAACTAGTCATCTTTGGTTTGACTTATTTTAAAGTAACGGTCGCAACCAAGTCTCCTTGCTTAACATTGCCTGAAGCTTTATAGTCTATACTTTCAACGACTTCACTTCCGTTAGTAAAGACAATAATCATTTCTTTGTCTTTACTATTAGACTCTAGTTCATTTAAGTTTACATCTGCAATATTCGTTGAAGGACTTACCGACGTATTCTCATTAACATGCACTGTGAATGGCTTTCCTTCTAATGATACTGTGTCAATTCCCATATGCAGAAGTATCTCTAATGAACCTACCGTGAAACTAATCGCATGTTTCGTTGGGAAAATATTATCCACTTGGCCTTCAACAGGTGAGTTCATAATACCACTTGTAGGTAGAATAGCGAATCCGTCCCCCATCATTTTTTGTGCGAATACCTCATCAGGCACTTGTTCAATGGATACAAATTCTCCATCACACATTGCGTAAATATCTACAGATTTTACTTCTTCTTTCTTATCTTTTTTCTTAAAGAAATCAAACATATGTCTCTCCTCCTTGTTTTACCTATTCTTATTATATACTGAAAGCGCCTTAAGTTAAAATAATATCTATGGTAAAGGACGCCCACCACTTTGGTAAATATCGTACCATTCTTTCTTAGTTAATTGAATATCAAAAGCTTTTGACATCTTTTCGATTCGTTCTACTGACATAGAGCCTACGATGGTTTGCATTTGTGCTGGGTGGCGATTAATCCATGCGATCACAGCTGCTTCAAAGGATATATCATATTTTTCTGCTAATTGTTCTAACCTCATCGTCATCTCTTGATAGTCCGGATGATTCATGAAGAGTCCTTCTCTTAAATTAACTTGGAATGGTGACCAAGGCTGAATTGTAATCTTATTCAAGCGACAGTACTCTAAGATGCCACCATCTCTATTAACTCCTAAATCATCTTGCATATTAACATTAAACCCTGCATCAATCATCGGAGTATGAGCTGGTCCAAATTGTAATTGGTTAATGATTAACGGTCTGTTTAATGAATTTTGTAGCAATTGAATTTGCCCAGGATTTTGATTCGACACACCAAAATAACGTACCTTACCTGAAATGAACAATTCTTCAAAGGCTGCTGCTACCTCCTCGGGTTCGAATAAAGTATCTGGTCGATGAAGAAGTAAAATATCCAAATAGTCCGTTTCAAGTCTTTCTAATATTCCATTCGTCGCATTAATGATATGCTCTTTTGTGAAATCAAAGAAACCTTTTCTAATCCCCACTTTAGATTGTAGTACGATTTCATTACGTTGAACCTCAGTTTGTTTTAAAGCTTGAGCGAATCTAATCTCCGAATCCCCACCACTATATATATCAGCGTGATCATATAAAGTTATTCCATTATCATAAGCTGTTTGAATGACTCGAGCTACTTCTTCAGTTGACTTACTCGCCATACGCATACAACCTAGGGCTAATTGGCTTGCTTCTAATTGAGACGAGCCGATTTTTATATATTTCATTTGTAGTCCTCTATTCTCTATTATATTTTAGTTTACCATCTAGATAAGTCGCTTCTAATCTCAACTGATCATCAACGACAATAAAGTCGGCAGCCATGCCTTCTTTAATCTGTCCGCAAACATTCTCGATCCCTACTGACTTAGCTGGTGAATAGGATGCCATTCTTAAAGCATCGTCTATAGAAACCAAGCCCCAATCGTACATATTACGAACACTGTCATTCATTTTAAGTATTGAACCTGCAAGGTTACCACCTTTTTTGAGTCGAGCTTGCCCATCTTTAACAATGACCTCTAGTTCACCTAGCATTGATTCACCTTCACCTAAACCTCCGGCACGCATACAGTCAGTGACTAAGACCGTTTCTTGAGGTCCTCTTGCTTTAACTACAACTTCAAGAGCTACTGGATGAACATGATAACCATCACTAATAATTTCTGCAAAGACATTATCAAGACTTAAAGCTGCGCCAACCATTCCTGGTTCTCGGTGGTGGAGTCCACTCATCCCATTGTAAGTATGAACAAAGATATTAGCTCCTGCATCTACGGCTGCTTTAGCTTCATCATAAGTCGCATCACTATGGGCTAAGGCTGTATACACTCCAATACTGTTGGAATATTCAATGAATTCTTGAATACATTCACGTTCAGGAGCAATCGCGATTTTCTTAATCATTTGCTTCGATAATTCTTGCCATTTCCTTAAGGCTTCTATCGAGGGGTCACTCATATAAGCTGGGTTTTGTGCACCTTTATATTTTTCTGTAAAGAAGGGACCTTCCAGGAAGATACCTTGGATTTTGGCTCCTTCGACATCTTGGTAGTGATTCCCTATCGTCTCGCAGACATCGTTTAATTGTTCTATCGGTGCTGTTAAAGTCGTAGGTAACCAAGAAGTAACTCCATTCTCTAAGAGAGCATCTGCCATCTCCTTGATTCCATCAATATTGTTATCCATCACATCATGGCCTACATAGCCATGGATATGAGTATCAACAAAGCCTGCTGATATAATATAATTTGAATAATCGATTATTTTCCCATCAGTAGGTCGTTGAGTTAGAATTGCTCCAAACTTCCCCCCTCTATGGTGAGATAAGCATTGTCAACTGTACTATCTGCTAGGATAATTTTTTGGGCATGAATATATTCCTTCATTTAAAATTCAACTCTTTCTCTGAAGTTTTCTTAAGTCTATCATACCATTAAATGATGTGAAAATTCCTCCAAAAGTATTAGAAAAACGACAAATAAAAAACACTTGTTAGTTATACATTGATGAAATTCCATCAGCGAAGTATAACTAACAAGTTCATATTTTGAAATTAATTTCTTCGAATAACTTCTTCTGTATCATTATCAAAGAAATGACCTTTGATCATATTGAAGGCTAATTCAACTTTTTCTCCCACTTCATGAGTATCACGTGCGTCCACACGTGATACAAAATTCGTATCACCTAATTTACAATGAAGCATTGTCTCTGCACCCATTAATTCTGATACAAATACTTCTGCTTCAACTGTAGCATCCGAATGTAAATCTAAAGCAACTTGTTCAGCATGAATGTCTTCTGGACGGATTCCGAACGTTAGCTCTTTTCCTTCATAGCCTCTTTCTTCCAAGAGCTTTTGAGTCGGTTCACTAACAGCCAAATCAAAGTTCTCGCCATCAGAAATTCTTCCATTAGCATACGTCACTTTAAAGAAATTCATAGCAGGCGATCCCATGAATCCAGCTACGAACATGTTCACTGGACGATCATATACCTCTCTCGGACTTCCGATTTGTTGAATTATCCCTTTATTCATGATGACAATTCTTGACGCTAAAGTCATTGCTTCAGTTTGATCATGCGTTACATAAATTGTCGTCGTATTCAGCGTATTATGTAACCTTGCTATCTCTGTCCTCATCTGTACTCTGAGTTTGGCATCTAAGTTTGATAAGGGCTCATCCATTAAGAACACCTTCGCATCACGAACAATCGCACGTCCTAGAGCCACGCGTTGTCTCTGTCCCCCTGACAAGGCCGCTGGTTTCCTCTCAAGATACTCTGCCAGTCCTAATGTCTCCGCCGCTTCTTCCACACGTTTTTTGATTTCATCTTTTGAGTACTTACGTAACTTCAATCCATAAGCCATGTTATCGAAGACAGTCATATGTGGATAAAGGGCATAGTTTTGAAACACCATAGCGATGTTTCTATCTTTCGGCTCAACATCATTCATTAATTCTTCATCAATAATTAGCTCTCCTTTAGAGATATCTTCTAGTCCAGCAATCATTCGTAAGGTTGTTGACTTACCACAGCCAGACGGCCCAACAAAGACAATAAACTCTCTGTCATCGATCTCTAAGTTAAAATCAGATACTGAATATTTATCGTTTCCAGGATACTGTTTGTATATATTATTTAGATTAATTTTAACCATATTCATACTCCTTAATTTTCAGTTGTCTTGACTTCTTTACTATTACTATTGGCTACATACTCATCATTAAAGTGTGTCTTCCAATATACCCAAATTAACATTAAGACAAAGAGTAATCCTTGTACTGTTAACATCGTTGTGGGCGTCGTACTAACTAACCCAACTATCATTGCGATTAAAGTTGGTAATCCTAAGCAATTCAGTACAATTGTTAATGCTTGGTTATAAGACTGGATATCGAAGGCTTCCATTCGATTCATTAATGACAGTATGAAACTCGCACCTAAAATTAATAGTAGTAAACTCGTTAAAACTAAGATCGTAATATAAATGAAATTCGTTATAATAATTGAAGTCCGATTACTCCAAAACCATTGTTGTGACATCAATTCTTTTAATTCATCGACATTAGATAACTGGTTTAAAGCAGGCTCTAAAGTATATGGCTGGTAGAAAACAGCCTCGCCTTCTTCAGCAAGAATAAATTCATCTGGTGTGTATACGACACCAATCCGACCATTCAACAAATCCACTGCTTCAGTTAATGTTGGAGCAAGAGCAATCAGTTTCTCTTCCTCTTCTTTAATGACCGATAATTCATGTATCTCTAAAGTTAATCCAGAATTTTCTAATAATCTCAATGATTCTACTACCGATTGGTCTATAAAATTCATAGCTTGCGGTGTATAATGCGTTAAATCTTCATTTGTCAAACGTCCTAGTTGTAACGATAGTGGTAACATTAATAAAGAATTCAACACGAGAATGATTAATATCTTCTGCCAATGTTTCAAATAATCTCGATTAATAAATATTTTTCTAGCAGAAAATGCGGTTGAAAAATAATTAAGGGGAAATACTGACATCATGTTAAATCCTTTCTAAAATCTATCCTTTAGTCCCACCACTAGTAAGACCGGATACAAAGTTCTTCTGTAACATAAAGAATAATATCGATATTGGGACTGCGATTAAGATTGCCCCTGCTGCGAACAGTGCTACGCGTTGATTACGCGTATCATTAATAAATGTCTGTAAGCCGACTGCCACTGTATAAGATTCCTGGCTTCGTAATAAGAATCTCGCAAGCATATAATCACCGAACGGTCCCATAAACGCCCATAAAGCTTGTACGGCAATCATAGGTCTAACGAGTGGTGTAACAATCTCCCAAAATGTTCGAATATGACCTGCCCCATCAATCTTCGCAGACTCATCTAAATCATAAGGCACTGTATCAAAGTAACCTTTCATTAGGTAGGTATTCATTGGGATACCTCCACCAATGTATAGGAATGATAAGAACCAAAACTCATTAATGGCGTCTAATAAGAATGCCATAACAAAGAAGGCAGTTAATGCAGCTGTGGTTGGTACCATCTGAATAATTAAGAACATCATTAAACTATTCTTTCGTCCCAAGAATCGGTATCGAGAATAGGCGTAACCGGCTAAAGTAACAATTGTTACTTGGGCAACCATTGTGCTAATAGCCACAATTAAAGTGTTCAAATACCAACGGCCGTACAAAGTTTCATCGAACAATCTTCTAAAGTTATCTAAAGTCCAATTCGCTGAAAAATCAAGCTTGAATGCTGTAACATTACCAGCAACAAAGGCTGAACTTGCAGTAACTAATAATGGATAAATTATTATTACAGCAAGAATAATCATATATAGATAAGTAAAAAACTGACCTATATATCTTTTAGTCTTCGCTGATCCTTTCTTCTTCATATTACTCACCCTCCATATTAAACGCATTGGTTCGTTTGAATACGATTAAAGTCGTTCCAATGACAATGAATGAGACAATAATCGTTAATGCAGCTGCTAATGAATATTGCGGTGAATTATTAGTGGTTAACTTGAATATCCAAGAGATTAGAATATCTGTCTGTCCTGCTCCACCACCTGCACTTCCCGGTCCACCATTATTGAAAAGATAGATCATAGAGAAGTTATTAAAGTTCCCGGTATATTGAGTTACAAACACCGGTGCGGCTACTGCCAGTACTGTTGGTAACGTGATATCTCTAAATCGTCGAATAGCACCTGCTCCATCAATCTTAGCTGCTTCATATAAGTCAGCAGGAATTGCCTGTAGAATACTTGTTGTCATAACATATATATATGGGAATCCGAGCCAACCTTGAATCATAATAATAGCAACTTTAGTCCAAAACGGATCCGTCTTCCATGCTATTCGCCCTATATCCACAAACGGAATAAAGTTATTAAGGGACGGGATAACTTGCGTATTAATCGCACCAACCGAATCGTTAAACATGTTAGAGAACGACATAATTGTTATGAACGCCGGTACTGCCCATGGTAGAAGGAAAATAACTCCAAAGATTCGCTTACCTCGAATAAACGGTTGGTTAGCAATGACTGCAGTAAAGACTCCGAGTACAATTTGTAAAGTTGTAGCACAAACAGTCCAAATGATAGTCCATGTGAATACTGAAGTAAATGCATCCCTAAAAGTACTTAAAGTAAATATATTCAAGAAATTATCTAAGCCAACCCAGTTCAATAACTTAGCGGGTGGCATATTCATAATACTATAATCCACAAATGCCATAAAAATTGTTACCAATACTGGGAATATAATTGCAAAAATCATTGCCAAGTAAGCTGGTACAATTAATAAGTAAGGGAACCCATTCTTATAGACATTTGTTAATAAATCGCTCAAGTTTTGGTTAACTTTCAAACCAGTATTCCAGTGTGATGCTACTCGCTTAGCGTCATGGATGTTAAAAACATAGAATATTAAAAAAATTAAGCTAATTAATATTTGCAATGTTCCACGAATCATCATGAACAATGAATGATCTTCCATTGGAGTTGTTCCTAGGGTGATAATTTCATTAAATGCCTGAATACCAAAATTATTTAACTCAAATATAAAAAGAACAAAAATCCCTAAGAATAGAATCCCTTTTAGAATTTGACGGTTATAAAATTGACCTAAACCCGGCACTATAGAAAGTAACATTGCTAGTGCTTCATTGCGGTCTGACTTTTTCTTCACTTCCATATTATTGCCTCCTGTAATACATTGTACTAATGATTAAAAAAGGTCTGGCTAGCTTAAGCCAACCAGACACTTATTAGTTTAACAAGTATTAATAATTTTGTTGAATTGTTTGAGTAATTAATTCAACGGCATCATTTGCTGATTCTTCTGCTGTTTTAGTTCCAGATGCTGCATCGAACATTAAGCTTTCTGCACCAACCCAAACTTCAGCCATCTGTGGAATGTTTGGCATTGGAACAGCGTTCTCATACACTTCAATTACAGCCGCTGTTAATTTATTATCTGATTGAGCCGCAGCTTCACGCGCTACTTGGTTGGCTGGGATTTCACCTAAACGCTCGTACATTGCTGTTTGTTGCTCTTCACTTGTTACCCAGTTTAAGAATTCTTGTGCTAAGTCTGCTTTTTCTGTGAAAGCTGAAACTGCCCAAGCTTTTCCACCACCGAATGGTTGGTAGTTCTCGCCGTTAGGTAATGTTGGGATATTAGCTACATCATATGGTACACCAGATGTATTAAAGTCGTTAGCCATCCAAGGTCCTGTAATAACGGCAGCCGTTTGACCATCCATGAATGATTGGTTAATGAAATCTGTTGCACTTGTCACATCTAACATTCCTTGTGGCCAAGTGTTTTGGTACCAATCTGTCGCATATTCAATTGCTTCAATGGCACCTTCATTGTTAAGTCCGATGTCTTCTGTATTCGTACCATCTTCACCGAATACATATCCGCCATATCCTGCTAATAATCCGTAAGTCATATAGAAGTCTACCCAATTTGTTAAGAATCCTACGTTCTTACCTTCTTCACCATCGAAAGCAAATTGCTCATCTTGTCCAAGCGCTTCCAATTCTTCAAATGTTGTTGGTGCTGCATCTAATAATTCTGTGTTATAGAACATGACTAATGTTTCAATAACTGTTGGAGCTCCAAAGATTTGATCATTTGCTGTTACTTGTTGCATATCCGTCTCATTATAGTTTGCATCTTCATTCAACGTTACAGGTTGGATTAATCCTTGAGTTCCTAATCCACCAATTCGATCATATGGTGCAATTAATACGTCTGGTCCTGTTCCTGCAGGTCCATCTAATGATAACCCATCTAATACTTCAAACATATCTGTATCCCAAACTTCAACACTTACACCGTGTTCTTTTTCAAATGCTTCAATATTCTCAACGAGATAATCATAGTGACCGGCTGCTGAAATGATTAATGTTTCCTCTTGAGCTAAGGCTTCCTGTGCTGGTAATAATACACTCGCTACGACTGATGCACCTATTACAGCTGTTGTTGCACCTGATACAATTTTTTTCCAATTCAACTTCATTGCTTTTCCTCCTATTTGACTCACATTTGCAAACGCTTTAATGCCTAACTAAATAATACCGCAATCGTTTGCATAAATCAAGCATTCTTTAAAATATTTTTCTTTTTATTAGCAAATATTGTCAAAGTCTTTCTATCACTACATTTTATAAGTTTTTTTATTAAGTAAAATTGTTTACCTGGAAGATAGCTGGCGTCTCTTTAATATTCATAGTGCCATTGTCTATTGAGAATTCTTGATCATTTATCATATTCTTATATGTTCCATCTGTAATATTAACGTCTAACTCACCTTTGTTTTCTTTAAGATTAAACACACCAATGAATTCTTGTTGATTATGTTCATAACGAACATCAACTTTATCCTTATCATTTATTGCTTCTAATGAGTATAATACTTTAGTTGGAAGTATTTCTTTTTTTATTTGCGCAAGCTTAGACAGATACTTACTCATATTTGTTTGTGTATTCCAATTGATTGTATCTTTATCAAATAAACTCGGTGTATGGTTAGATTGAACTTCTTGACCGTTATAGATTAAGCTTGCACCAAGTTGCATATAATTAAAGGCCGTCCATTGGTATAATTCAGATTCAGTCTGAACTTTCGTAATAAATCGTAAATGATCATGGTTTTCTAAGTTTCTTAACTTAATGTAATTCCAAGGATAGGTATAATCTTGGACCTGTAGTCTCTCAATATATGCTGTTAAGTCGATTCGATTTTCAAGGTAGGCTTGACGGTGGTCTTCCACATCATAATCGTAAGTCATGTCAAAAGCTTGGTAAACTTCACTATCACTAAGTGCCACCATCCCCCGAGATCTTAAATGACGGATAAATTCCGGATGAACTGACTCAGCTAACCAAATTAAATCTTCTTTTACTGAGTCTAATTCCTCTCTCGCTCGTAGCCAAAATTTAAGTGGCACAAGCGGTGCTACATCACAACGAAAGCCATCAATACCTCTTTTAACCCATTGTTTTAATGTTTCTATCTGATAATCCCATAGTTCTTTTTGATTGTAATCTAAGTCAATGATATCACTCCAATCACCCACTCGATTACCAAAGTTTCCTTCTGGTGTCTTATAGAAAACCACCCAGGATGATTTTTCACTAGAAGCGAGTCTGGTGATGTATGGTTATAAACGATATCGATCATAACTTTCATATCACGTTGGTGAATTTGCTCTACAAGTTCTTCAAACTCATCAAGGCTTCCATAATTTGGATCAACTTGCCGATAATCTTTGATTGCATAAGGTGATCAGTCTCTACCTTTACGATTCACCTCACCAATTGGATAAAAAAGCAAGAACCAAATAATATCGACACCTAAGGCTTTAATACGGTCTAATTCTTTGCTTACAGATTGGAAAGTACCTTCCTCCGAAAAATTTCTAACAAATATACTATAGATAATATTTTTCTAAGATTTGTGTTCGTTTTTGTTGCCATTAAATTCTCCTTTATTAGGTATAACGTTTGCATAAATAAAAAAACTCTCAACTAAAGTTTATTTTATATAAAGACAAGAAATTCTTTAGTTGAGAGTATATTATTATTCAGTTTCCTTTAATGCTTTTAAACTATGTTCATTGATTGATTCAACCAACTCATCATATTGTTGAGTTCTTTCCTCGTCAGTTAGACCAAGATAGTCCTGAATAATCGCTTGAACTGATTCAATCAAGCTAGGCATCTCTTCGCTTCTAAACAACATATAGTTAGTTCTTCTTAAGAAGAAATCTTCACTTGAGTAAACTGCTTCCTCACTAAGAGCATAAAGTAGGCTCAGTGCATCTTTTAAAGCTAACTGATGTTCAGATGCAAGTTCTTGAGCTTGGTCTAAATAGGTTAAGACCTTATCCACATTAGAACCATATAGGTTCGCTAAGTAATCACTATCTTCAGGTGATAAACCAGCTTCTTGATATTGTTGAGCAAAATGCGTAATCGACTCATCGACTTTATGAGGATCAAAGTGTCCACCTGATACTTGATAGCTCTTAGAATCAATGAGTTCAAAGTGATGACCTAGTTCTTTCAGACGGTCAATAATTACTTTCATTGCTCCTTCGGCCATCTTACGATAATCAGTAATCTTCCCACCCGCTAAGGTGAGTAATCCGGTCTCACTAATGGACAAGTCACTTCCTCGTGATACAGATGAAGGTGCGTTGCTTGATTCTTGATTATTCTTACTTACATCGCTAATCGCCTTCTCAACCTCACTTCTTGGAACTCTTCCCTCATTATATTCTGAGAAAAATTGTGCTAATTCATCAAAGCTCTCATTGGAGATTGATCCATTATTCCCACCATTGTAGTCAGAGCCACTATTACCAGAAATTAACGGACGGAGTCCTGCCCATGACGCTTCAATATCACCAATCGATAAATTAGCCTCTGGGAATCGTCTATTCACGATCCTAAGCAGATAATCTACATCATGTTGACTTACTTTCGGATGTGTCAAATCACCATCATAATCTGTATCTGTTGTTCCAAAGTAAGTCTTATTCTCACGTGGTAAGACGAAAACCATTCGCTTATCACCTTCTCCACTATCAAAGTAAACTGGCGAATTCACTGAAAGTTTCGCATTATCCACCACTAAGTGAACCCCTTTAGTTGGTCTCATTTGATGCTGGCTTTCCACTTTTATATCTAAATCTCGAACTAAGTCACTCCAAGGACCACTCGCATTAATAACAACTTGACTTTTAATTGAGAATGCTGGTCGCTTATTATTCAGCTGATCTTCAACAACAACAGCTTCAATCTGATTAGCCTCATCATATTCAAAGCCGGTAACCTTTGCTCGGCTTAATAGTAAGGCCCCATCAGTATGAGCTTGTTTAATATTCTCTATAACGAGTCTAGAGTCATTATTACGGTAATCCAGGTAGAATCCACCTGCAACCAAATTCTCTTTCATTAAATTCGGCTGCCTTTCAAGCACTTCCTCACGTGTCAATAACTTGTTTGCATAAGGTGAGTCAGTTACACCAGCTAATCGATCATACAGGTCCATCGCAATCTTTAATTCCAACTTAGAAAAAGATTGTGAAGGTTCATCGTAGATAGGTAGTAACATTGGGTCCGGTTTGGGTATGTGCGGTGCGATACCTTGAACGACGGTACGTTCTTGAACTGTCTCTTCTACAACTTCTACGTCAAATTGCTTAAGATATCTTAATCCTCCGTGCACTAATTTCGTTGAACGGCTACTTGTACCTTCTGAGAAATCTTGCATTTCAATCAATGCAGTTTTAAGTCCGCTTGCAGCTGCTTGAACAGCTAATCCAGCACCGGTAATACCGCCTCCTATAATAACTAAGTCAAATACTTCGTCTTGAAGTGTATTGATGACTTTATCTCTTGACTTAAATGTTAAGCCTGCCACTAAGCATCTCTCCCCTTGTTCTTCTCAGCGAAGTAGATTGTCGCATCAACCGCATTCTTCCAACCTTCATATAGGTACTCACGATGTTCCTCGTCCATCTGAGGTTCGAATGTTTCGCCTACTTCAATTAAACTCTTCAATTCTTCTTGGTCTTTCCAGTAACCTACTGCTAATCCCGCTAAGTAAGCTGCACCAAGTGCTGTTGTTTCTAGTAATTTTGCGCGAACAACTTTTGTATTAGTAATATCTGATTGGAATTGCATTAAGTACTTGTTCATCGCAGCTCCACCATCAACACGCAACTCTTCAATTTCAATGCCAGTATCTTTCTCCATTGTGTCTAACACATCTCTTGATTGGTAAGCAATTGATTGTAAGGTTGCCTTAACGATATCATTCTTATTAGTTCCGCGAGTAATACCGAATACAGAACCTCTAGCATTAGAATTCCAGTGAGGTGCACCTAGTCCGGTAAAGGCTGGCACTACATAAATCTCATCTTCACTATTTGAAGCATTTGCCATCTCTTCAGATTCTGGTGAGCTACTTACAAGATTTAATTCATCTCTTAGCCATTGAACAGCTGCTCCTGTTACGAAGATGGATCCCTCCAGAGCATAATTTACTTTACCATCTATTGAGTAACCAATCGTTGTTAGTAAGTTATTTTCAGAATCTTTTGGTTCTTCACCCGTATTCATAATCATGAATGAACCAGTTCCATAAGTATTTTTCACCATTCCAGGTTCAAAAGCCATCTGACCGAATAAGGCAGCTTGTTGGTCCCCTGCCATACCCGCAATTGGAATTTCATGTCCGTAGAAGTGGTAAGTCTCTGTATGACCGTAAACTTCTGAGTTTGATTTAACTTCTGGTAACATACTTGCAGGAATATTAAGAATCTCTAGAATTTCCTCATCCCACTTCAATTCATGAATATTGAATAACATTGTTCTTGCAGCGTTTGAGTAATCTGTTACGTGAACTTTCCCACCTGTTAGTTTATAGACTAACCATGAATCAATAGTTCCAAACAATAGCTCACCATTTTCCGCTCGTTCTTGTGCACCCTCTACTTTATCTAATATCCAACGAATCTTAGTAGCAGAGAAGTAGGCATCAATAACTAATCCTGTTTTTGATTTGAATAACTCAGTATATCCATCTACTTTTAACTGATCAGCTATTGGAGCAGTTTGTCTTGATTGCCAAACAATCGCATTATAAATTGGTTTTCCAGTTTCTTTCTCCCAAATAACGGTCGTTTCACGTTGATTAGTTATACCAATCGCTTCAATATCTTTAGGCTCTAGGTGACTTTCAATAATAGCTTTTGCCATAACGGCTTGGACATTATTCCAAATTTTATTCGCATCATGTTCTACCCAACCACTTTGTGGATATATTTGTTCAAATTCTTCTTGACCACTACCAATAATTTCACCTTTTTTATTAACAATAATGGCACGTGAACTTGTAGTACCTTGGTCAATCGACATAATAAATTTTTCAGACATTCTTATTCCCCTTTTTCTATTTGATTGAGTGACTATTCATACTTAATAATTAAGCTATACCAGCTAAAACCATGTTATATAGCAACGCACCAAGAATGGCTCCAAGAATTGGTCCTACTACTGGAATCCATGCGTAACCCCAATCAGCATCGCCTTTTTTCTTCATTGGCAAGAATTGATATACAATACGTGGACCTAGGTCACGAGCAGGGTTAATCGCATAACCTGTTGTTCCACCTAGTGAAAGTCCAATTGAAGTTACAATCGCACCTACGACAAATGGTCCAAACCCAGATGACAGATTGTTAGGTCCCATTGCAAGTACCCCAATCATTAAGACGGCCGTACCAACAACTTCTCCAATAACATTCGATGTCGTATCTCTAACCGCTGGTCCCGTCGAGAAAGCAGCTAACTTAATTGCTGGATCTTGAGTCATGTCCCAGTGTGGTAAGTAATGTAACCATACAACTACTTGAGCTAACATAGCTCCAATCATCTGTGCAAGAATAAAGTTTAATGCGGTTCCCCAAGAAACTTGTCCAAGAACCGCAAATCCAATCGAAACTGCTGGGTTAAGATGGGCTGGACTATAGAAACCTGAAACTAATACTGCTAAGGTAACTGCAAGACCCCAACCTAAAGTAATCATAATCCAACCTGTGTTCTCGCCTTTAGTCCCCTTTAAGACGTTCCCAGCTACAACCCCATTACCTAATAGAACTAATACGAATGTACCTAAAAATTCACCTAAAAATTCCATGGTTAATCCTCCATTTTAAATGATTCATTTTTTATTTATTAATCTTCAATTCTAATAATTGCGCTTCAACCATATCAATGGTTGCTTCTGCTTGTAAGAGTGCTGCCGCTGTATAAGCTCCCTCCACAACAGGTACTGTGTATACTTTCACTTCCTTGTCTGACATCTCAATAGCCATCTCTAAGTTCATCTTAGCACTCCCTAAGTCGAAAAATGCCAATAATTTATCTTTAGGGTTTGACTCGATCATCTCCAATGCCGCATCAAAACTTGTTCCTATCCCTCCTTCTCCATCGCCACCTGCATGTGTGATGGCTACATCTTTAGCAACCTCATCCAATAGATTATGTACACCTTGAGCTATATCCGCTGAATGTGACATAATTACGATTCCATACTCTGACATCTATACACCTCCAGCTTCGATTAAAGCTTCAAATAATAATCCAGATGAATAAGCTCCTGGATCGATATGACCAATTGACCGTTCACCTACGTATGAGGCACGACCTTTAGTCGCTTTCATATCTTTCGTGTTATTAACAGCTTCGTCAATTAAATCAACCGTTAATTCACCTGTTTCGATTGCTCTCACTACTGGAGCCCATGTATCTATCATTGTCTTTTCACCTTCGGTTGATTTTCCACGTTTTTTAATGGCTTCTAATCCTTGATTCAAAGAATCTGCAAGGCTGTCACCTGCTTCTTGAGACTTGGCTACAGCTAAGATGGCTGAACCATACAATGGTCCCGCAGACCCACCTACTTTGCTAATTAAGTTTTTGGCAACTAACTTCAGGGCAGCAGCTGCTGAGTCAGTTGATTCAGTCTTTAAACTTTCCATGACTGCAATCATACCACGTGACATATTATTCCCATGGTCTGCGTCTCCAATCGGTGTATCTAATTCTGTTAATTTTACTTTTTCTTCTTGGATTTTATCATTAAAGATCTCCATCCATTTTAGTACAACATCCAATTCCATACTCATCACTCCTACTTCCAAGCTGCTGTTTCTACTGAGGCATTTAAAGCTGTTAATAGCTCTTCATCTTCAATCTTAATCACAGTTAATGATAATCCTTGCATCTCAAGCGAGGTCATATTATCGCCAACTTTTTTGAATACAACGTTTAAGTTTTTGGCTTCAACTAATTGACGCACATCATTCATAAACACATATTGTTCCATTAATGGCGTTCCACCCATACCATTCACGAATAAACCAAATTGATCTTGATCACTATATTCAAAAGACTCTAATAATTTACTTACTAATTCTTTAGCTAATTCTTTAGAAGGCTTTAACTTTTCAGAGCGGTAACCAGGTTCCCCATGGATCCCCACTCCGTATTCGATTTCATCCTCTGCTAAGTTGAAACTTGGTTTTCCACCTTCAGGAGTTGTTGCTCCAGTTAATGCTAGTCCGATGGTATGGATGTTAGGCACAAGTTTGTCAGCAATTTCTTTGATTTCAGCTAGTGACTTACCTTGCTCAGCGTAATATCCTAAGATTTTGTGAACTAGAACCGTTCCTGCTACCCCTCGTTTACCTTGTGTATAAAGAGAATCTTCTACACCAATGTCATCGTCTACAATAACAGTTTCAACCTCGATATCTTCCATCTCTGCTAATTCTTGGGCCATCTCAAAATTCATGACATCTCCAGAATAATTCTTTATAACTAAGAAAACTCCAGCTCCTTCGTCGGCTGCTTTAATAGCTTCTAGAATTTGATCTGGTGCAGGTGATGTGAATACTGGTCCACTTACTGCAGCAGATAACATCCCTTTACCAACAAATCCTGCATGCGAAGGCTCATGACCTGCTCCCCCACCAGAAACCACCCCAACTTTATTAGCTTTTTCTGCAGTTCTTACAATAACGTCAAAGCCATCTAATCTTTCCACAATATCATCATGGGTATAAGCTAAACCATCTAGCATCTCGTCTACAATTTGAGTTGGATTATTCATTATTTTCTTCATGAAATGGTGCTCCTTTATATTTTGATCTTATAGCTTCATATTACTAAATGTAAGCGCTTATATCAACAGGTAAGGGCCAGTTTTGCTATTAAACTTTTTTATAAGGCAATACATCAATATCCTATTACTCTTTAGTTCAGACATTGTAAACTAGGATGTTGTTTTTGATCTAAACGGAGTGGGTTAATTGTGAAATTAATCATAAAAAGCACTAGCAAAAATTTTAGAGTCTTTGCTAGTGTACTGCTAGATGAAATTAATTCAGAAATTCAAAAATTCTATCATAAAAATAGACAAAAAAACAGCCCCTAAGGGCTTGTTTAAGGGCTACTGAAATGTTAATTATAATTTAACGATGTTAGTTGCTTGCTCTCCACGTTGTCCTTCTTCAATATCAAAAGAAACTTTTTGTCCTTCTTCTAAAGTTTTGAAACCTTCACCTTGGATAGCTGAGAAGTGTGCGAACACGTCTCCACCGTCTTCACGTTCAATGAATCCGAAACCTTTGTCTGCGTTAAACCATTTAACTGTACCTGTATTCATAAAAAATATCCTCCATGTGTGCTTGTTGCACGTTGTATTTGCAATATATTGTTGTAAAAATAAATGGATTTAATCTTTGATGAATAAAAAGCCAATTAATTTGTTAACTAATAATACTACATATCACAGTATAACACCGGTTATTAGTTTTGTAAAGAGATAATGCACTAAATAATAATTAAATGATTTAGTTCATGTATTTTTAGCTATTTTATTTGTAACCGTTTAACTTTGACGCTGAATAGGGGTATAATATATTTAAATATACATGTAGTCATTGGTTCTAACTTGATGCATATGGCTTTAAAACTTAAAAAGAAAGGTTGATTAATAATGGTTTCAATTGGAAGTTTCTCAGATGATGTTATTCGTAAAACTAATCCTCACTTCTCGCAACTAAAAACAACGGTTGAGTCAGCTTTTTATTCTAATAATACACGCCAAATTAATACGATTAAAGAAGCTTACGACTTAGCAGCTTCTCTACCTCAAACAATTGTTCTCGATGCGAACGTAAAGCATGCTAAAGAATTAGGCTTAAACGAAGACGCAAAAATGCTTTTAGTTAATGACGGCGCTACTGTTGGTAGAACAGCTAAAGCAAGACGAATTGTCGGATTTAATCCGGAAGAAGATAAAAAGCTTATGCCCATTGTAAGAGAAGCTATTTATGATGCTAGTCTCAGACCTTTTATTAAAGGGCAAGCCTTCGTCGGCTTAGATGAGGACTTTATGATTAAAGCTCATATTACAATGCCAGAAAAGGAAGCAAATAACCTGTATTCGTGGTTAATGAACTTCCAAATAGTCAATGAGTCCTACAATAAAATGTATCGTCAATCTAAAGAATATGATGAAAATGATATATACGTATTCTTTGATCCAGAGTGGTCACATCCTGATTATCCAGATGGGCTGTCTTATATTGACCCTCAACAAAATGTTGCTTGTATTCTCGGGATGAATTACTTCGGAGAAACAAAGAAAGGAACTCTAACTCTGGCTTGGTCCTCTGCTCACCGCAATAAATACGTTGCTTGTCACGGTGGACTTAAGAAATTTAAATCTGACAATGGAGAGAATCACGTCGCTTCATTCTTTGGTCTTTCTGGTTCAGGAAAGTCAACGTTAACTCATGCTAAGCATAATAACCGCTACGAGATTGAAGTTCTGCATGACGATGCTTTTATTATTAGTGTTGAAGATGGTTCTTCTGTTGCCTTAGAACCTGCTTACTTTGATAAGACTAATGATTATCCGGCAGGACACGTGGAACAAGATTACTTTGTTACGATTCAAAACACTGGTGTTACTCTCAACCAAGATGGTAAGAAAGTTCTGGTAACTGAAGATATTCGTAACGGCAATGGCCGAACAGTAAAATCAAGATATTCAACACCTAACCGAGTGGATAAGATAGATCAGCCAATTAATGCAATCTATTGGATTATGAAAGATGATTCTCTACCACCTCTTGTTAAGATTACAGATCCATTATTAGCTTCTGTCTTTGGTTGTACTTTAGCAACTAAACGTAGTAGTGCTGAAAACACGACTGAAAGTTTGGACAAAATTGTTATTGAACCCTATGCGAATCCATTTAGAGTTTATCCGTTAGCTGAAGATTTTATGAAGTTTAAGGAATTATTCGATAATGGCGCGGAAGCTTATATCATCAATACAGGAGAATATCTCGGTCAGAAAGTTAAGCCTGAACATTCTCTAGCTGCGATTGAATCGGTTGTAGATAAAAATGGGGAATTTAGGACTTTTGGGGCGGTGAATAGTTTTGAATACCTTGTGATGGATGATTTTCCAGTACCTTTAGATGATTCTGACTACTTAAAATTGGTTCAAGAACGTATGCAAACGCGTTTAGATTTTATTTTACAGTATAATTTAGATAATCCAACGGTTGCTTTAGATCAACAGGTGGCGACAGCTTTAGCAAATCTTATTGAGTCGTTGAATTAGAGCGCTACGAAAAGCCAAAAATTTGATCATAGTGGAACCGTCTCTTACCTCAATTCGCGGAGGTGAAAGACTTGCCTGACTATTTAGCCCCTATGACTTGAAGGTCTAGGGGCTGATGTACATCAGTTCTTTCTTTACACAATAATTAAAACTTTGGCTTTTCTCCGCTTTGGTGAGTGATTTATAATTGGAGTTTTTTTAATTGATTTGTGACTCGTTATACTTGATGGGCCTGGAGTTTTCAAAACTGATGATTTTTTAAATAGTCTGTGGTCGTTGTACTCGATTAAACTAGGGTTATTTAAATTGAAAGTCATCTCTTCAATATGGGCTAATTAAAGATTAAAGAATCCCTTGGGAAGTTAGAGTTGATTCTGGCTTCTCAAGGGATTTTTGTGTTTTTAAATTTTATTCTACTGTCACACTTTTGGCTAAATTACGTGGTTTGTCGACGTCTAATCCACGTCCAAGAGCTGTGTAGTAAGCAATCATTTGAGTAACTACAACCATGGCTAGGGGGGTTAGTAATTCATTGACGTTTGGAATGACAAACTGGTCATCTTCTCTTGATAAAGCTTGGGTAGATATGACGATGGCATTCGCTCCTCGTGCTTTGACTTCTTCTATATTACCGCGTGTATGAGCTGATGTTACTTCTCCACTAATTAAAGCAATAACTGGCACTCCTTCTTCAATTAAAGCGATAGTTCCATGTTTTAATTCTCCGGATGCAAAGGCTTCTGTTTGAATATAAGAAATTTCCTTCAGTTTTAAGGCTGCTTCCATAGCTACAAAGTAGTCCGCTGTTCTTCCGATATAGAAGGCGTTTCGCGTTTCCATTAGATTCCTATCAACCCAAGCTTTTATCTCATCTCGCTCAGATAAAATGGATTCCATTGCTGAAGCGACTAAACTGATTTCTTTAGCCATATCGAATTGTCTTTCAAACCCTTTTAATCGTCCAATTACATCAGCTAAGATTGACATGACTGTGATTTGAGCTGTATAAGCTTTGGTTGATGCCACCGCAATTTCTGGTCCGGCATGTAATAATAACGTATGAGTAGCTTCACGTGATAAGGTTGAACCTTTGACATTAGTAATTGTTAATGAAGGCCATCCTAATTCGTTTACTTTTACCAAGGCTTGACGACTGTCAGCTGTTTCTCCACTTTGTGATAGAAAAATAAAGAATGGTTTCTCACTCAATAAAGGTATATCATAAGCAAACTCGCTAGCAAGATGCAATTCTGTTGAAATTTGTGCTACTTTCTCAATGATTGCTTTACTTGCCCAACCTGCGTTATAACTTGTTCCAGCAGCAATAATATAGATACGGTCACTGTTTAATAAGTCATGAGTTAACGCTTTATTCAATTCAAACTGATGGTCATCGTTTTGATATTCTTTAACTAAACGGCGTAAGACAGCAGGTTGTTCGTCAATTTCTTTAATCATATAGAAAGGATACGCACCTTTTTCAATATCATTAATATCTAATTCGACAATATAAGCTGGTCGGTCAATTTGTTTCCCATCAAAGTTTTCAATTTCGATTGTATTATCTGTTAGAACAACAATTTCCTTATCTTTAATTTCGATGTATTCATTGGTATGTTCTATTGTTGCCATTGCATCTGATACAATAACGTTAAAACCGTCACCCTTACCAATTAATAGTGGACTTTTGTTTTTAGCTGCGTATAGAACATTCGGTTCTAACTCGTCAACTAAACCAAAAGCATATGATCCTTCAATCATTGTTAAAGCCTTTTTAAACGCATCTTTAGTACTTAAGTTTTCTGTTTCAACTAAGTATTCGATTAAAGCAACAACGACTTCTGAGTCAGTATCTGAGTGGAAGACTACATCTTGCAGATATTGTTCACGAATCTCATTATAGTTTTCAATCACACCGTTATGAACTAATACAAAGCGTTGGTTAGTAGAACGATGTGGGTGAGCATTATGTTTGGCCGCTGGTCCATGAGTCGCCCATCTTGTATGACCAATTCCCACAACTGAAGACAAGTCAAAGTCTACTTCGCTTTTTAGTTTGGCAATACGTCCCTCTTCTTTGAATAGATGACCATTTGATGCTTCATCTACTACAAATATTCCTGCTGAATCATACCCTCGATATTCTAATTTCTCTAATCCGTTAATTAGTACTTCTTGAACATTTCCTATTCCAATAAATCCTACAATTCCACACATAAATTCAATTCCTCTTTTCACCTAATTAAATTTGCTTTTAGGTGTGAAGTTAATCTCTGTCTTACAACTTACGTCATAGTTTTAAATTAACTTTAAAGGTTACACAACCTTGAACTATCCGCCGAAACTTCGATAAGTTCAATCCTCGTCACCTACTGTGTAGGCCAGGCGCTATCCATTCTTTTATTCTCCTTTTATTTATTTTCTAAAAGCTTTATAACTTTAAACTATTCACGAAGAAATGTCAAAAACAAATTTTATTTTTATCTTTAGAAATTGATGATTTATATAAAAAAGAACATAAAAACCAGAAGTTAATCAGTTTCTATGTTCTGTAAATTTATTTCTTATACTTCACTTTTATTATGGAGTTTCTTCAATACAAGGGTTGTATATGAATCCACTAGCACACTATCAATAACATCTGTCTTCTCATCATCATTTAAGTAGACGCGTCGGTTGGATATCTTACGAATATACTCACCTTTAGCAACTGGCACATTCAAGATGTTATCCTGACCATTAAAGACAATGAATAATGTATAATCATCTGCCTGATATTCCAATTGGACTATTTGATAATCGGCACGAATTACTTTTGCTCGTTTACGAATCTCTTCATAACTCACCATTCGGAATATGGGTTCCAATTGCCTAAGTCTAATAACATTACGAATAAACTCGACAGAATCACTGTACTTATCTTGACGTTTCCAGTCAATTTTATTAATTTTGTCCGGTTTATTGTAGGAGTCTCTAACACCCTTTTTCGTTCTTAGAAATTCTTGCCCGGCATGAATGAACGGAATACCTTGTGAGAGTAGTATAATCGAAGTAGCTAATTCATGGCGTTTGATAATAATTTCTTCATCCAAGAAGGGGTCAGCTGCTTTCAACCGATCATAGAGTGTGAAGTTATCATGAGCTTCAACGTACTGAATTACTTGTAATGGGTCATTATAACTTCCAAAGTCAACCCCAGCTAATATGTTTTGAACGAGTTTTTGTTCCATATGCCAAGCACCATTAATGAATCCTCGTGCCGACGCATCAAAGTCATTTCCCTTCAATGCCTCACGAAGCCCATCATTAAATTGTCCTATCCGCGGCATAAAGACTGCATTATTATGGTTAGCCACTTTATTATGACTCAATGGTGTATACAGATCCCATCCCTCTCCAAAGAGCAATATACTTGAGTCAATCTCGTCAAGGGCTTGACGTACTTGATTCATCGTCTCAGTATCATGAATACCCATCAAATCAAATCGAAAACCATCAATATGATATTCTTTCGCCCAATAAGTTACACTATCGACTATGTATTTACGCATCATGTACCGTTCTGAAGCTGTATCATTCCCTACACCTGTCCCATTGGTGAATTGTCCACTATCATTGTAGCGGAAGAAGTAGCCTGGAACTGTCTTATGGAAACTGTGATCTTCTACTTGATAAACGTGGTTATATACCACATCCATAATCACGCGTAAACCTTTATCATGAAAGGCTTGAATCATCTGTTTCATTTCCTTTATTCTAATAAACGGATCATAAGCATTACTCGAGTATGACCCTTCAGGTGCTCCATAGTTCTGTGGGTCATATCCCCAATTGTAATCTTTGGGTTCTTCTTCCGTTTCATCTACCGTACGATAATCAAATAATGGCAAGAACTCTACATGGGTTACCCCAAGCATAGTCAGATAATCTAATCCAGTAGGTGAATTATTTGAATTTGATGTATTTTCTTCGAATGCACCAAGAAATTTTCCTTTATGAGTCACTCCACTGTCTTCATCAATAGTAAAGTCTCTTAAGTGTAACTCGTATATAATAGATTGACTTAAGTCCTCCATGGCTGGCATTCGCTCGCCCCAATTATCTGGATTAGTACGACTTAAATCAACAACGACTGAACGTTGTCCATTAACGGTTACAGCCTTTGCATAGGGATCGACAGAGTAATTCACCCTACTATCAAAAAAAGTTAAACGATATCGGTAAGTTAATCCGTGTTGATCACCTTGAAGAGTCGTTTTGAAGATACGGTCATCTTCAACCTTTTCCATAACAATACTTTTTTTAATCCTCCATAATACCCATCATAAATTAATAATTCAACTTGAGACGCTGTGGGTGCCCATAACTTAAATTCTGTTGCCTCTTTATTATAGATAGCTCCAAGTTGACCTGAATAATAATTTCTCTCAACGAATACGGAATCATGGCTAATCTGATCAATAATTTTGCTTAAATACTTATAGTCATATGATTTTTTGCGTAACGATGTCATCTCATAATGTTCCATTTTTAATGCTCCTATTAACGATTTGGTAGCTATTGCTATTACCTTAGTAGCTAGTTAGATAACTAAGGTTATTTATAAACATATATTAATTTTTGTAATCTATCTTTAGTGACTTTATCTTACACAAAATGACTCGTATATTCAAAATAAAGAACCTTAATGGAAAAATCATTCTCCATTAAGGTTCTTATGTGTATGCGAATTCACTACTATTTAGTTATCCTTTTTAAGATTGCGATGTGTCAATTGACAATAGCGGTCATACCAAATATCAATAAACTCTTGCGAGAACGGTCCAAGACCTTCATCAATCCAACGCACAAGTTCTTGAATTTGATACTTGATAATACGATCAATTTCATCTGAATAGTGATATCTTCGTCCATGAATCTCATATTCATCCAAATCCAGTAGACGCTTTTCCCCATCTGGGAAAACTTTAATATCTAAGTCATAATCTATATATTTTAACGCTTCATTATCCATGACATACGGCGAAGCAAGGTTACAATAATAAGTAACGCCTCGTTTTCTTAGCATTGCTACTATATTAAACCAAAAATGTTTATGGTAGTAGACCAAGGCAACTTCTCGGGTAACCCAGCGTCTTCCATCAGATTCAATAACCAGTGTGTGATCATTACATCCGATAATCGACTGTTCACTCGTTTTAAGCACCATATTATCACGCCATGTCCTATGCAACGATCCATCGTGTTTATAACTTTTAATAGTGATGAATTCACCTTCTTTTGGTTGTTTCATCACTTAACCCACTTTCTATATAGTGAAATCCGTTCCAGCCTATCGGCTGTTTGGTGTTCCAAATAATTATAACATAATACTTAAACTTGTGTTACAAAATGATTATTTAATTTTACTTTGATATCGACTACTTAATAATTGCTAGGTTAGATAGTAAAAAGCCCAATAATGACTATACTAGCTACTTAGCTAGGACAGTTCATTATTAGGCTTAAAGGTTATTCAATATAATCGTTAGTTTCTACTCTATTCTGCTTCAATATTTCTCGATGTTTGCATAGTGTAATAGAGTCCTTTTTGTAACATGAGACTTTTATGCGTCCCCTGCTCAACAATATTTCCATCTTGCATTACAAGAATCAAATCTGAATTCATAATCGTTGATAATCGGTGAGCGATAATAAAACTTGTCCGCCCTTCCATTAATTTATTGAATGCTTCTTGAATGAGTATTTCTGTTCGGGTATCAATTGATGAGGTCGCTTCATCTAAGATGAGCATATTTGGTATGGATACAAAAATTCGAGCGATCGATATGAGCTGTTGTTGACCGGTCGATAGACTCGCTCCACCATCTGATAGAATCGTGTCATAACCTTCAGGTAATAATTCAATAAAACGATGGGCATGTGCTGACTTGGCAGCATCCACTATCTCTTCGATACTTGCTTCTGGATACCCATAAGCAATGTTGTCGCGGATACTTGCACCTTTTATCCAAGTTTCTTGTAATACCATTCCGAATTGTTCACGAATCGATTGCCTTGTGTAATCGGTAATCGGTTGGTTATCAATTAATATCTGACCATCGTCTAAATCATAGAAACGCATCAATAGATTAATTAAGGTCGACTTTCCAGCCCCAGTCGGTCCCACAATGGCTACTTTATTACCTGCTTGAATAGAAAGGGTTAAGTCTTTAATTAAGTCTTGGTTAGGAACATAGCTAAAATCAACTTTATTAAAGTTCACTTTTCCTTCGACTTCCTCAGATTTTAGAATAAATTGCCCTGTCTCCTGTTCTTCCTCTTCATCGATGACGGCATATAATCTTTTCGCACAAGCTAAGGCACTTTGAATTTCTGCTAACACATTTGATATATCATTGAACGGCTTAGTATATTGGTTAGCATAGTTTAAGAATGTGGTTAATTCCCCAACAGTGAAGGTTCCACTAATAATTCGTATAGCACCTAAGAAGGTAATTGCTGCATAGATTAAGGCATTCACAAATCGCGTCATAGGATTAATCGTCGATGAGTAGAATATAGCCCACTTAGATTTTTCGCTGTAGTCAGCATTTAATTCTTTAAAGTCCTCAATTGATTTGTCTTGGTAGTTGAACAAGCGAACAATATCACTTTGTTGGATACTTTCTTCGATAAAGTCTGCCTCGAGCCCACGAGCCGCTGTTTGTTCTTGGAATAATTTATAACTTCTCTTTGCTATAAATCGAGATATAAACAGTGATATAGGAGTTAGCCCTACAACTAACAACATCATAAACAAATCTAATTGTGCCATCGTTAAGATAGTAATAATAATGGTTAAAACACCCACTAAAAATTGGTTAAAGACCATAATTAATCCATCGCCTAATTGTTCGGTATCTGTTGTAACGCGACTTACCAAATCTCCTGTGCTATGTGAATCGATATAACTTAAAGGAAGTTGATGTACCTTAGATAATACTGCTTGGCGTAAGTCTCGTATTAATTCATAGACAATCTTATTGAATAGAATAGGATTCAACCATTGTACCACCGCATTAAGAATAATAACGATGAGCATTTTACTTAAGATAAGTTGAAGTGTTTGTAAATTAACTTGACCTTCTCCAATTGTTTCGTTAATCGCTTGACCTATAAGAATTGGTAAGTAAACTGTTAATCCAACTTGAAACACCGTAAACACAATTGAGCCAAATGCAAGAAGTTTATAAGAAGCTAGCTCCTTTAGCAATCTACCTAATATACTCCCATTTTTGTTAGATAAGTTTGCCATTGTTGACTGCCTCCTTCACTTGTTGCGATTGATGAATCTCTTGGTAGACAGCATTTGTTTCCAACAACTCTTCATGAGTGGCGAAACCAATCTGTTGCCCTTCTTCTAAGACCACAATATTATTAGCTAATTGTAAGCTATGTGTTCTCTGTGAAATCATAATAATTGTTCGGTCAGAATAGCCTTCTTTTAAGGTTCGTTGGAAATTCGCTTCTGTTACATAATCTAAAGCACTCGTTGAATCATCAAATATTAAGATGGACGAAGGTTTAATTAATGCTCTGGCAATCGTTAGCCTTTGTCTTTGACCACCAGAGAAATTTCTTCCGAATACGGCTACTTCCTTATCAAGTCCTTCCGGATATTTGCTTACAAAGTCAAGGGCTTGTGCATCTTCTAAGGCTTGCCACATCATCTCTTCACTCGCATCAGGATTGGCCATAAGTAAGTTAGAGCGAATTGTTCCTTTGAATAGAGCAATCTTACTCGGTACAACACTCATTGCTTGTCTCAAAGTATGACGATTCGTTGTATCTAATAATTTCTCATTATAGACAATATCTCCTGAACTTGGGTCAAAAGTCTTAGTGATCAGCTGTAATAAGGTTGATTTTCCCGATCCAGTACTTCCAATAATTCCAATAAAGTCATTCTTCTTAATTGAGAAATGGATATCGGATAGTGATGGGCTAGTTGAATCTGGATAAGTGAAACTGACATCTTCGAAACGAATGATTGTATCATTATCAGCCAACTTTCCTTCCTTATTCTCAAAGTATTCTGATTCCGTAGGTTCTTCAAACAATTCAACTACACGCTTGGCACTAGCATATGACTTGGTCATTTGTGTTATAACAAAAGTTAGCTTTAATAATTCAACTAAGATTGCTAATAAATAGTTGACCAAAGCAACAAGCTGACCTTGCGTTAAACTACCGGCATGAATATAGCCTCCCCCTTGCCAAATGACAATAATTAAAGCCACGTTCACGACTACATACGTTAACGGACTCGTAAAGGCATTAACAAAGCCAACTTTAATTTGTTCTTTCGTTAGGGAGCGATTGTGTTCTTTAAACTCATCCACTTCTCTTTGCGTCTGGTTAAAAGCTCGAATAACTCTCATCCCTTGCATTTGCTCTCGTGTTAAGGAAACTAATTGATCAAAGTCTGAACGAATTCGACTAAACATCGGATTAGATAATAAAATGATGCCACCAACAATAATAAACAATAAAATAATCATTGTAACGAATATCACTGTCATTCTTCGGTCAATTTGACTCGCTAGTATCAATGAGCCAAAGACTATGAATGGAGATCTTAGCAATAAACGGAAAAATATATTCAACCCACTTTGAATTTGAAAACTATCACTCGTCAATCGTGTAATCATACTGGCCGGTGATATTGTATTATAGACACTCTTAGGAAGGTGAATGACGATGTCATACAGATCATCCTTTAGATTCTTCGTGAAACCCACAGCTGCCTTCGCTGAGAGAAATTGAGCAGATATTGAGAAAAATAAACTTAAAAATGCTAACCCAAACATAATAAAAATATAACGAATAACACGGCCAGTTTCGCCAGTTGGAATTGCCTCGTCAATAATTAAAGCTACAATCATTGGTACTAGTAGCTCGAGCAAAGCTTCCATCAATTTCATCATTGGACCGAAAATACTACTTAATCGGTAGCCATTGAAGTACTTTAGTAATTGTTTCATACGCACCTCTACTTTCTTATAATTCAGTCTCGTATCGATCAAAAGCTATCGTATCGAACAACTTCTTCTGTAATGTTGAGATAGCTAGACCTTCTAAAGCTTGAACGTCTACCCATTGGTATTGGTCATTATCAACTTCAACGAACTTAGTCGCCACTATCGGGACAACTTGAACATGCCAGATTCGATGGGAGAAGACATGTTTCACTTCCGGAAACCGATTAAAGAGTTCTAGCTGCTCATAATCTGTAGGTACCGAAATTCTAATGTCTTCATATTCTACTGGGAAAATGTCAGCTTCTGTAAAATGTTCAAACAATGGCTCCATTAATTCACTTTGTGTTGCTGCTTCCATAACCATATTCACTTCTACCATAGGGAAATGCCATAAGCCAGTCAGTAATTCTTTATCAGAATGTTGCTGCATCAACCATTGCCCTTTAGTATTGCGAATAGCATAGGCTAGTAAATGACGGCTGGTCGCTTTAAGTTTCTTTTTCTTAACTGGGTATAAGTGGCTGGTTCCATTGTGATAAGATTGATCAAAATCAATAAGAGGATGATTATCTGGTCGATAATTCTTTGGTGTCATAATCGTTGCCCCAATATCCATCAGTGCTTGATTGAAGTCACCTGGTCTCTTGGGATCAATCATTTGATACAAAAATGCTGTCATCTGATTCTTGGTTGCATTCAGAGTAATATCTCCATCAATCTCAAAAAGTCTTGCTACTATACGCATTAAATTCCCGTCTAAAGCCGGTTCAGCTTGGTTAAAAGCAATGCTTGCAATCGCACCAGCAGTATAGGGTCCAATACCTTTTAATGTGAGTAACTCATCCAAAGTACTAGGCATTTGGCCCTGGTAATTCGTCATAATGTGTTGAGCTGCTTGTTGCATATTGCGTACTCGAGAATAATAGCCTAATCCTTGCCATAAAATCATCAGCTTAGCTTCCTCAACTTCAGCCAAGTCCTTAATCGTTGGTAAGTTATGAATAAAGTTAAGATAATAAGGAATCACTGTATTCACTTGAGTTTGTTGCAACATAATTTCACTAACCCAAATATAATAAGGATTTTTAGTTTGCCGCCAAGGTAGGTCTCTTCTATTCTGGTCATACCAATCTAATAATTCAACCCTGAAGGAGTTAATTTGACTCTGATTCCAAGGTATAGGGTATTTCTTAATTAATTTATTTTTTCTTGAAGTCATTTTCTCATCTTTCTATGTAGTAATAATCATCTAATCGAACAAATTCTCATGTTCTTCTAACCAGCGCTTGATCAATTCGTAATTAAAGCCTCTTCCATAAAGACTTTGACTTATTTTTTGTTTAAGATTATAGCCTGAATACTTGCGTTGATGTCTTCTTAGATAAATTTGAGCTTCTTTTTCTATAAGTTCAACTTCGCGGTCTTCGGCACCTTCTAATGACAAGTCTGATAAAGCTTCATTAACGAATTCTTTGTCATATCCCTTTGTCATTAAATGCGTATAAAGTTTGTTTTTAATCATCTTAGCAGGTAAATTCTTATTCGATTTGAGAAACTTTTTGATTAGACCTTCAATATTATTAACTTGTTCTTCCTCAGGATACTCCAATAATGCATCTTGAATATCAAAGTCCTCAACACCTTTGGCTTTCAATTCATTGGCAATAACATTCGGTCCCTTACTGTTGAGTGAATATTTTGTTCTCACATAACTTTTGGCATACTCATGGTCATTGATGTATCCTAAGTATTTCAATCTTGTCAGTGTATTTTGAATAACGCCTTCAGATATATTTTGGTCTTTCTTTGCAATTATCTTGTTTAAGTAGTCTAAGATTTCTTTCTCAGTGCGTAAGCCATAAGATAAGTAATTCAGCGCCTGACTATATAATCTGTGGTCATTTTCTGCTGACTGAATCTCCTCTAACTGTACTGTTGTTACTTCCATTCCTTTATACAAGGAAAATTGTATAAGGATCTCTTCATCGATGCCACATACGAACTCTTCATCAACATAGATTGAGTACCTTTTTTCGACTTTTTCTGTTGTTCTATTTTTGTTATTTTCATTATCATCTCCTATGAGCTCATCCGCGAACAAACAAAGTCGTATTCATAGTATAATAGATTAGACTCTGTGAGCCTACTAATGATCCCTGTTTGTTCGTTAGCATCTACCCCGTTAGCTTCCATCTTATCAGATAATTGATATAACACTTTTTGAAAGTTAGTGCATTCTAGCTCATGTTGGAAATACATTTGATAGACGGACGCATCCTCATTATCCATACTAAGATAAAGTGTATAACTATTAATTTGATGTATGGTAAAAGCTAAGTAAGTATAAATAATTGACATATCAGCTCTCCTCTATCTTTATTTTTCAAAGTTCTATAGTGAATATACAAATTCTATGTTACCATATTTTAGGTGTTTTTTTACATTATATATATTGAAGGTGGTGTGAAACTTGCGTGCAAAATACAAAAAAATCGTAGAGGTAGCTACTTTAGCAGGCCGTATTATGCTTGAAGGTCATGCTGAAAGTTATCGTGTTGAAGATACAGTTCGTCGCATCCTCCAATTAAGTGAACTATCGATTACGGAAGTAAACACAAATACAACAGGACTCTATATTACACTAGATGATGACAGTCCAGATATTGAAGCTTATACGGTGATTCGTCGAATTACTGACCGGAGCAATCAATTGAACAAAATCTATCGTGTTAATAATATCTCCAGACTCTTAACAAGTGGTCAAATAACCGTTGATGAAGCTTATGAAAGGCTTCAAGTCGTTGATCAATCTGAATATACAGTCTTTAGTAAGGATATTGCAACAGTAATATTAGTTGTTGCTTTCGTTGTTTTATTAGGTGGTGGCTTTTGGGATGCAGTGTTCTCTATTGTTACTGGATTACTTGTTGCTTATTCTAGAGTATTAAAGGACTTATTCCATTTGAATGGTTTCATCCATGGAGTCGCATCGACACTCGTTACAGCCTTTTTAACTAATCTCATGGCAGCTTTTCTCCCCCTTGAGATCGCGACAGATACAATTATCATCGCTGGCTTAATGCCTCTGTATCCTGGTACAGCCGTGACTAACGGACTCAGAGACCTGTTAAAAGGCGACTATATATCAGGTGTAGCTCGTGTTGCTGAAGCTTTAGTGACAGCTATCAGTCTCGCGATTGGTGTTGCTATTGGATTATTCTTCTTTAGGGAGGTATTCTTATGGCTTGGATAGGAATTATTATACAAGTTATCGGTGCCTATGTTGCCACAATTACAGCTGCTGTCACCCTTGAAGCGCCGCGTAAACTCATCTTTAAAACAGGCTATGCAGGTGCAACTGGTTACTTTGTCTATCTATTACTCGGATCACTAGGCTCTGCGCTCGCAACATTTTTTGCCTGTGTGGTAGTGTCCTTAATGGGACAAATATTCGCTCGAAAATTTAAAGCTCCAGTAACTATTTTTTATATTCCGGCCTTTTTCCCATTTGTACCAGGTTCTGCCATTTATCAAACTGCTCTTTATTTCATTCAAGGGAATTATACTTTAAGTAATCATTATATGATTCAAACGCTTTCAATCGCAGGAGCTATTGCCCTAGGTGTATTCTTCTCTGATTCAATCCTCGAAGTGTATAACCATATTCGATATGAAGTATTAAAGAAATAGAAAAAACGTATGCAGTGACTTATCTTTATTAAAGTCATTGCATACGTTTATTTTTTATTTTTTAAATATTGCAGCCGTTAAGCCTACCAACTTAACTTGGTTCTTATTGATTGTAATACCTTTATACTTATTGATACCCTGATGATTCACTTCAACTTGGTCTCCGATAACCGTCCATTTTTCAATATTTTCATCAAGTGTAAAGACTCTTTGTCGCATATTACCGTTAATGATGATGATATATTCGTCATTCGCTTGAGAACCTCTAACCTTGTAAGCAATGGATACATCCTTATCCTTTATCTCAGCAACTTCTAACAACTCTGTATTCTTTGAAATTAAGTCATAGTCTGCTAATCTGAAGGCATCCGTCGACTTTCTCAATTCAATAAGTCCTCTCATATGCTGAACAGTTTGATGTTCTATATCGTAGCCATTATTTCCGAGTGCTTTCTCCCATTCAAACTTATTTACCGCATCACTCGCATCATAAGAATCATGGATAAAATACGGATATTCTATCGGCTTACCTCGTCGATCAGTAAAGTAAGTTGAATTATCCGGAATATCCTCCCACTTTTCTACCATCGTCTTATAGTCAGGATGTCTAAATTGTTTAGTTCGACCATATTCTTGACCGGCATGAATAAAAGCAATACCTTGAGAGGTTAAGACCATTGTGTTGGCTAAACGAATGCGGGCATGAATCTCTTCTTTATGAATGATTGGATCTTTTTTAATCGATTCTGCAATGACATCATGCAAAGTTAGATTATCATGTGCTTCAACATATTGAACAACATCTCCAGGTTGATCAGCGGTAAAATTATGCGGTCTGGCAATAAGATTATCAAAAAATTCTTTGAATCCTCCGCTTACCTCCTGTAATAAAGCGAGGTTTACCTTCACTTTGGAAGCCTGACTTTAGCTCATTGCGAATATCATCAGAGAATGATGCCACCGCCTCGGTATACTCCATCCAATGTTGGTCAGCAGGTTCAATGTACTCTTCACCTTCATCCCCAACGTAAGTAATCCACCCTTCACCTAACAAAAGAAGATTTGGATTAATCTGGCTTATCTCATCATAGGCCTTTTGAATCGTATCCGCATCTAAATCCCCCATCATATCAAATCTAAAGCCATCAACCTTATATTCTTCAACAAGGTATCGTAATGAATCAATAATTAATCGACGTGTCATATGATGGGTACTGCCCAAACGACCGCCACCAAAGTTCGTTCGAGAACTTCCATCTAAATTCATGAAATGATAATATTCAGGCTCTAAATCTTCCAAGACATGAAGTTGTGCTGTATGGTTGTATACAACATCAAGAATAACACCCATACCTCTTTGATGAATCGCATCTACTAATTCTTTAAATTCTCTCATTCTAGATAGAGGGTTTTCTGGGTTAATTGAATACATCCCTGTTAATGCAAAATAATGCATCGGATCGTAGCCCCAGTTATAATTCGTCCAAGATGATTTATACTCTAAGAAACGCTCTCCTATCGCAAACTCATTAGCGTGATAGTAACTCAGTACAGGTAGTAGTTGAATATGGGTTACTCCAAGAGATTGTATATAATCTAATCGGTCTATCATTGCCTCAAAGGTACCAAAACGATGATTCAATTCATCTTTAATACCTGGATCTGATGTAAAGTCGCGAACATGTACTTCATAAATAATCGCATCTTCACGACGTTTATATTGAGGTATGTGTGCAAAGTCTAAATGCTCTTTGAACTGTCCTTCCTTCACAATAGCCGCTTTGGCAATATAATTATTCGGATCATGACTATTCCAAGCTGCTAACGACTTAGCATAAGGATCCAAAGCAAGTACCGATTCACTCCCGCGATGAATCTTATAATGATAGAAGTAATTCTCATAATGACTCACATGTTCGATACTCCTATTAGTGAGTTCAACTTCCCACAATCCTTGGTCTTTCTTTTCCATCGGTACGGTTCCTAACAAAGTATCTTGATTATCCTTATCATAGATAATTACATCTACTTGATCTGCTGAAGGAGACCACAATCTAAGAATTGCTGACCCATTCATTCTTAATTCTGGTCCTAAAGGACCATCATAGGCAAATTGTTCGTCTTTTGTTTTCCATTTTAGATTACTAATTGTTTGTTTGACCACACGCTACCCTCCAATAATTAATACTTAACTTGTAACAATATTCTTTTCTTCACCATTAATATATGCAATGACATTGTCAAAGGCAATTTGTGCACGTAGTACCATAGCTTCGTCTGTTAGATATCCTATATGAGGCGTAAGAAGAGTATTCTTAGCATGTAGCAATGGATAATCTGCTGGAAGAGCTGGTTCCATATCGAAGACGTCAATACCTGCTCCGGCAATTTGTTCATTGTTTAAGGCCTCGGCTAAGGCTTGGTTGTCAACCACAGGTCCTATAGCGACATTGACCAGAATCGCTGATTCTTTCATCTGTTCTAATTCTTTAGCACCAATAGTATGTTTAGTATCCTCTGTCAGTGGTAAATGAATTGATACAATATCACTTTCTTTTAGTAAGTCTTCTAATGATTTATATTCAACGCCCATATCTAGTGCCTCTTGTTTTTGAGAACGATTATAAGCAATAAGTTTAGCACCAAAGGCATTAAATAACTTAGCTGTATTCAAGCCGATTGCACCTGTCCCGATAATCCCGACTGTTCTACCGTGGATTTCTTTCCCTTGTATTAGTCCTGGGAAGTCTTCAGCTTGACGTACATCGATGTTTCCTTGGTTTACCTGTCTCAATAAATTCAATGTGAGTCCTAATGACAACTCCGCAACTGCTTGCGTTGAATAACCTGAAGCATTGGCTATCTTAATTCCCTTTGCCTTTGCAGTTTGAGCATCCACATGGTCAACACCTGTGAAAGCCACATTAATTAACTTAGTCGTATCAAGTCGTTCAATCACTTCCTTAGGATAAGGATTGTTACCAATTATAACAACTTCAGAATCTTTGCTTCGTTCATATAATTCATCAGGATCTGTCGTCTTATCCTCATAATAGACGAATTCATGTCCTAATTCTTTAATACCATCTGCTAATTCTTCAATATATTCCTTTGGCACTCTCAATGGCTCTAACAAACTAATCTTCATAATATTACTGTACACTCCTTGTTGATAATTTTAACGATTAACGCAAACGTTTGCAAGGTATTTTTAGTTATTTATTTTGTTTTTTTATATTTATCGTATTTTTATTGACAAATATATAGATATCTTAAGCTTTATAAATCGTTCATACTACTAATATACAATGAACTGCGAAGGAGTGACTTTTATATGCCTTATGACTTTAAGAAAAAACGACATAACTTTATACAATCCAAAAGAAATAACAGAAATTATTGATGTACCCGCTATGAAGTTTATAACTATAAGATGTATGGGAGATCCTAATGAGAAAAGTGGATCTTATGCTGAGGTCGTATCTAAACTCTATGCGATTACTTGTACGTTTCATATGCGTGAACATAATATTTATTCGATTGAAAAATTTCCTTATATTCGTTGCTCCACCCCTTGAAAGATACTGGTGGCAAGAAGTAATTCAAGGGGTATACCCTATTCAAAAAGTTAAGTTTCATTGGATTATGATGTTTAGAATGCAGACTTTGTTACTGAGGATGTATTTCAATCGGCTCAATTCGAAACAAAAAACAAAAAGAGGATCGATTGTTCTGAGTTAAAACTGAGAGAAATGACTGAAGGACTGACTATACAAATCATGCATATTGGACCATATGATGACAAGTAAGATTCGTAGAACTGATGCATACTTTTGTAAAAGAGCAAGACTGTGAACTAGACTTTACCGACATTCGATATCATCATGAGATATACTTATCTGACCCACGTCGAACCCAATCGAATAAATCAAAGAAAATCTTAGATATCCGGTTAAGCTAGTGTAACTAATTTTGGATATTAGTTTATAAAAACATAAAAAGAGTCATAATTATAGTAATGGACTAATCACTATAACCATGACTTTATTTATTATAAATCTTTATACATAATGTATATATTAATTGCCGAGTAACTCATTGCTACAACTGCATTAAATTGTATTCCTAAGAAATCAATTTCTTTAGCATCTTTAAGTGAATGTTACACCCAATATGGCTTGTTTCTATATTCATATCATTTTTTATAATCTTCTCGCAATCGCATTAAAAACATAGTGTCCAAAGTAATATAAGGCTTTGGGAAGTGGTAATTTCTCAAGATTATAATAAGTATTCCAAGTTCGTTTTAATGCCCCTATTCGATCACTTGAGATAGATCCTTCAACTTGTCGGTAATGGTTTAATACTTTTGTGACACCATAAGCATTGACTTGGCGTTCACGCATCAACATTAACCAAGTCGCTGTATCTTGACCCTTACGAACTAGTGGCATACGGAAATCCCCTACAATATCTCTATCAATGACAACGGTTGAACATGCTATCGCTGTGTTTTTCAATAGTTCACTGTAAGTAAATGAGCTTGGAATACCAACTTTTTCTTTCAATATCTTTCCAGATTCATCCACGAGAGCCAAGTCTGTATAACTGAATCCATAGTGCTTTGATTCCATAAACTCTATTTGTAAGCTTAGCTTGTTGTGTAACCAAGTATCATCGCTGTCAATAAAAGCAATATATTGACCACGCGCTTGTTCAATCCCAGTATTTCTTGCAACTGCTGCTCCACTATTTTCTTCTAAGTTAATAAGCTTAATTCGCGAATCATCTCGGGTGTATTGCTTAATAATATCGACGGATGAATCACTGCTACAATCATTAACTAGAATCATCTCCCAGTTAATATAACTTTGTCTCAAAACACTTTCGATTGTCTCATTGATAAAACGTTCCGCATTGTATACAGGCGTTATAATGGATACCAATCCTTTGTCAAAATTAGACATACTTACAACACTCCTATTAATAATTATGAACTATTTTGATCGGGACGTTGTATAACTTCGCCATACTCATCTGATCTTTAAGCCATTGTTTATCTGTATGATTAGATTGAATGACTAGAACAATTTGTTGAGGTGATTTCATATCATGCGATACATCGTGTAAGTTAGAAATAAATTGTTCATTATCCTCACTCATACTCCCATCATCACTAGTTAAAATTGGATTTTGAGCAACAATCCAGCGAGATTTTAACATTGGAATACTGATTGCATCTTGTAAGGTCATTGATGCATTCTCTTTTGTTGAGTTAACTAAGAGATGTTGATCATTTAAGTCCCACACATATTCGAAAGCATAGTTAATCTTTGGCTTACGAAGTCTTAATAAGAAGTATATGGCTGTCATTAATATTAAACCTACAATAAAGCCAAGCACACTATAAACGAATAACGAACGAGCGTTATTAGATCGATAGACACTTAATGTATCAATCGTTGGAACGCTTAGATATTCTTCAGTATCAACAATCTCACCAATAAATGGTTCTACAATGATGTCAGCTTGTTGATTGGACATAAATTGAATTTCACCAGATTCCAACAAGTCGCGATATGCCTCAGCTATCTTTAAGTTTTCTTCAGCCGTTTGTCCCGCTAAGATTCGGAATATGAAAGTCCCAGAAGCATTATCACGAATTCCTGAAATTGCTCCTCTAAAGCTAGGTGATTTATACAATTCTAAAGTATGTTCACTATCGAATGTTTGTTGGAATTCAAGTCCTGTCTCAGATTCAATATATTCAACCACCTCTGGTGAACTAAAATAATCATCAAACAAGTGTGCATTCGAGAAAATCTGACCATCTTCAATAGTAACAACAGCCTTGAATGAACTTGGTTCTTTACTATATACCGTCTCCAAGTAAGCCACCGCTTCATGTCTATCAAAGAAGATAAAGTCCGTAATAAAATAACGGGCTCCTACTGTGATAACGGATATTAAAACCGAACCAATAATAATTCTCAGAAGATTATCTTTAAAAAATCTCCATAATTCATTTGTTATTGTCGCTAAACTCATAATTATTCCTCTCAATCCTAGAATTCAAAGTATACCCTGACTCCATAATTTTTATAAAACTTATTATGACACCAAAGAATACCCAGTGCCATTCAATTAACATATTATTAGCACTCGTAATACTTGCGAAGATGTAGACAATTAGAAAGGCCATAAAGCTTATAGCAATTTGTCTTATAACATCTGAATCGTGATATCTTAATTTGTTTAATGATTTGAACATTAAAATATAAGCTATCACATATAAAATAAATACTATTACGCCATAACCGACAAGTATCTCTAGCCACCAATTATGAATATTGGTGAACTCATCGACCGATAAGAACGCCATGCGGTCCATCCATACTTCAATATTCCCTGCACCTAGACCTAAGCCATAAGTCTCTGCCAAGAATATTAATCCATTTCGCCAAAGGTTCATCCTTCTTGAATCTCCTGTATTGAAGAAATCTCCCGCAACATAATATAATTGCGATATAGTTTCGCGTATAGATGGGACAAACACTAAAACTGCCACGACTAGAGCAATAAAGCTGAATAATCCAATATATATTTGTTTGGCCTTAAAATCAAATCGAAACTGCAGTAAAAAAATAAAAATAGAGAATAAGGCAATACTAAATAAAATCATACGTGAATCACTGCGGTAAATTAAAAATGAAGTTAATAAAATTGGCAGAAAATATAAATAACGTCTTAAGGAATGCCTATCTAAGTTAAACATAATGATATTAACTGGCAAGCTTGCTAGTAGTAAAGTCGCATAATCATTCTGATTGGCAAAAGTCGTAATCGGAATACGTGTTGATGGTTGACTAGCAAAAGTTTGATTCTTATCCAATAAAGTCAGGTCTGCAAAGATATAATTGTTAGTTAATATCTCATACAATCCCCACAAAGCTAATAAGCTCATCATCACCCACATAGTTCTTATAATATTGGCCCAAAGTACAAAATCAGAGACCCATAAGTATAAGCCAATAATCGAACTAACTCCTAAGGTAAGTAGGAACATCGCGTGAAACCAATTAATAAAACTCAAGGTCCAAACTGCTGAGATGGCACCCCAGCACCACCAAAATAAGAATATGCTGACAATTATGGTGGCATTATTATTAGGGACTATTTGTAGGTTAGGATCGCCCTTATATAATTGATATAGAAGAATTGCCAAAAGTCCTACAACTAGCAGACGGTAAGGGGTAATCTGAGCTAAAGGTGTTGGAATGGCAAGGAGCTGTGAACCTAAGAACACAGTTCCTACTAATAGTATTATGTATTTGCGCATCATAGTTTCACCCTCTTATCTTTATGAAAAATCCCATTGTGTAGGATTCACTCTAATATCATTGGCTGTTTTAAGTGTTGTCCACTGAGTACCTATCGCAATTATGCCAAAAAATAACGTATAGATTGAACTATATTCAATTTCAAATATATTCACCAATCCAGCTACAATCATAATAATCATCGTTGCTACTTGCTTTTTCTGTCCAAAATAAAAACCTGTCTTACTTGAGAAGTAAGTTCTCGCTAAGTAAAAGACAACATAAGCTGCCGTCGAGGCTAACGCTGCCCCCTTAAAGCCGCAAGAAGGAGTGAGTAATAAGTTAATCGCAACACTCACCACTAATGCCAATAAACTTACGAAAATATTATAATGTGTTTTACGTGAGAATACGATCCCCAATGTAGTTGTCTCAGAGAGTGTGTACATAATGTGTGGGAAAGCTAATAATCCCATAATATATTGTACTTCGATATATTCTCCGCTTGAACTTAATATATAGGTTAATGGTCTGCGCAACGCGAGTATGCCAAAAAAGACAAAAGTCAATACTAGCAAAATACCATCACTAATAAATTTATAGTGTTTCATTGATTTCTTTTCTTCAAACCAGCGGTAAGCTGTTGGAATCCAAAAACTCGCAAAAGCTGTTTTCATAATACCAATGATACTTCCAATTTGACTTCCTGCTTTATAAAACGCCATATCATCTAAACTTGAAAATTCTCTTAGCATAATAGTATCCACTGAATTCAATGCTGCTGACAAAGAAGTCGCAATCATGATAGGAATACCAAAATTAAACATCTGCTGAATAAGCTTCTTATCTAATTGGAAAGAACTGAAGTCCAGTAAGTAACGATAGCGGAAGAAAAGAATAACATCAGCCAGTAGCTGCCCAAAAATCAATCCATAAACAACTGCGCGGAAGTCTCTCACTCCAATAAAAATCATTGCCATTGATACAATAAAATTACCAATCTTTAATAATAAACTAAAAAGTGAGAACTCGACTGATTTTTCTTGCATGCGAATACTTAATAATAAGAAACGTTCAATCACTGTTGCTAGAACCCATACACCAGCATACCAGATAATGTGTGTGTAATGCGGAGATTCAAACAACCATTCTGAAAATTGTGGAGCAAAGAAAATTGATAGGACAAACATCAATAGACCTAGTAAGAATGGTAAGACCATCGCTTGTTGCATTACATCTCGCTTATCCTTTTGATGATGGTACTCTCTAGTAAAAGCTTGGTCCATACCAATATAGATAAAGTTAGGAATTTGTACAACTAAGGTTTGAAAAGCTCCTGCCCTACCATATTCGGTTACTGATAAAGAATTAGTAAATATCGGAAACAAAATAAACGAAATTAGCGCACCTAATATCGGTCCTAAACTAAATCCTGCAAACCGCTTTAAAAATTGTTTCATCTAGATCACCTTCTAAAAGTCGTATTCTCAGCAATTAACGTAGAATAAAGTTTTGCTGCTTGATTATTCGTATAACTATGACGCTGAAGTGCCATTAGCCGTTCATCAGGAGTTTTCTTAGTATTAATAGATGCACTAACTAGCTCATCTAGCCACTTGTCTGCTGTTTGGTTTAACCCAACTCGACGGAGCAAGTTCAGATTTAATTCCAACTCCATTGGCAAGCTAGATGTTAGGACCACGGTTTTGCCTGCAGCTTGACTTTCAATAGCAGTAGTTCCAAGTCCTTCATTAAATGAGGGAAAGAGTATAACATCCGTGATGGGTAGAAATTCTCCAATTGGTGAGACTCTTCCTACTAATTGCACATAATCACTTAACTGGTTAGCTTGGATTCGTTGTTCTAATTGTTCTTTCAATTCGCCTGTGCCAGCGATTAAGAATTTGATGTTCAGTTTCTTTAGTTTGGCTAATTCAGCGATTTGAATCGTTAATGCATGGTTTTTGATAGGAGTTAATCTTCCGATTTGCCCGACAACAATGGTATCTTCCAAGAGATTATATTGCTGCCTTCCCTCTTTTCTAAGTTGTTGTTCTCTTTCTTCACTAAAGATAAAGTCATCGGGGTTAATACTATTTGGAATGATGATCATATCTTCACGGTCAATATTATAACCGAATAAGGATTGAACAGCATCACGACTACATCCAACAAACTTAGAAGAAAGATTGTGATTGATGACTTGATTAAGATAATGGAAGAATTTTTGTGAGACAGATAATTGGTTATCATCGATATAATAATGAGCATGAATCACAAATTCCGCCTCACTATAGAAGCTAGCTACCAACTTATAGGCAATCACACGATAGCCAGATATGTGACAGTGTATCAAATCATAATCATAAAGCTTTAAGACTCGAGCTAATGATTTTTGAAATTGTCTCCACCCATTCTTTTTGGGATTCTTTAATTGGTAGACATCTCCACCAGTTTTTTGGATTGTTTCGATGAATTCTTCTGGACACTGGTCAAAAGTAACAACATCAAACACGATACCAAATTGATGCACTTCGGTGGCAATATTGTGGATAAATGTTGATATACCACCGCCATGACTACTCATTATATGTAGAATGCGTTTGTTAATCGATTGTCTCATCCTAATACACCTTTCATAATTTTATTCTTTAATTTCCATAGAGCCTTAATAAATATAAATAAGGCCTGTTACATGATGAAACACTCATATTGACATAATTATCAAACATGAGTGTTACATCTCTTATGTAATTTGATTTTATTTGAACTACATTCTAACTGGATAGTCAGATCTATTCCGTATATTCTGGACTTGATTCCGGAGCACTTTCCACTGGGTCTTTCGGTATCTCTTCCGCAGGAGCCTGTGATTCTACAGGCGGAGTTGGTTCAACCGAAGGTTGTTCTGATTCTTGAGGTGGATAATGCTCAGCAGGTTCCTCATAATTGTAATCATCTTCTGTACCCATTACTGGAGGGTAGTATGGTTGTTCAACCACTTCTTGAACTGGCTCAACATAGGTAGATTCTCTTGCTGATTCTAAATCAGACTGTCTTTGGTAAATCTCCTGAATCTCCTCCTCGCTCAATCCAGTAGGATATTGGTTAATAATCGCTGCTAAGGACTTAGCTCGATTGAGATTATCTTCTCCATCTAATGGGTTAGCTAATTGAGCTGTCGTAATTGTTGGCATATTACTCAAGTATCTGAATTCATTAGCCACCTTTACTCGAGCATTCAAAGGAATATGGAAGTAAAATACTTCATCCATATAGATTTCCTCTAAAGATTCAAATTGCACTGAACTAATATTTTTCAGAGCAGGTAAGTACTGCTGATAGATAGAGAGTGCTTCATTTAAGTTCACATTCGTCATAATATATTCACTGGCGACCTTAATTAGTCGTGGATATTGCGCAACTGCGTCTAAACTCAAGGCTTTATCAATAATCGCTTTTATGACGATTTTCTGACGGTTCTGACGCCCTACTTCACCCTCTGGATCATCATAGCGCATTCTGGCAAAGTTCATTGCCTTAACGCCATCTACCTGGCGGGTTTCACCTTTGTGAAACTCTGTACCACGGTACTCAAAAGATAACGGACTTGTCACTTCAATACCACCTAATGCATCAATCATCTCAGCTAAACCATCCATATTCACTACGGCATAGTAATCAATCGGAATTTGTAAGAAGTCTTGAACTGTCTCGATCGTTAAATCAATACCACCATATGCATAGGCGTGGTTAATCTTATCTGGTTCATCTAGCCCTTCAATATTAGCTAAAGTATCCCTTGGAATACTAACCATCTTCGTAGTCCCTGTTTCAGGATTCAGATTGATTAGCATTAAAGTATCAGAACGACTAACATAGCCGTCATCTTCTTGACGCTCTGGTCCTCCACCATCCGTTCCTACAACGAGAACATTGATGGGATCACCTGCCTCGATACTAATCTCTGTATCTCGAATATTAGTCACATTCACTTCTTGGTTTGCGGTATTCACTGCTGTCAGCACATTCCCATACATGTAACCTGAAACGGCAGCAATGAATAATATCACTACAATAAAGATGTTGCGAATCGTCTTCCATAGGCTAAACTTGCCATTTTTTGTAAAAAATCTTTTCAAATACTATCATTCCTTCATTGATGCTTCCTCAATAGCTGTTGACATTCTTCTAGTCAAATCTCTCAGTTCATCTAAGTTAGTGGTATATATATCTTGATTGTCCACTTGTGTTAATTTAAGTTCAATAAGTTGATTCAAGTCAACATCCGTTAAATTATAATCATCCTTTAGATAAATATCAACTATTTTACTAAAAGGCATTGTTGAAGAGATGACAAACTCACCATGAGCTAATAAATTGGGCAATCTAATGACATTGTCGAGTGAGGTTAGCTCACTAATAATGCCAGAATAGATGGATTGATGCATATCTACTTGTTCGAATACATCCCATGTGGCAATTTCTGTAACAAGTTGTGAGCTTTGTAACGTAGTTAATTTATAGGTGGTTCCTTCATTTAGTTGGAGGTTGTCCAAAGAAACAGACCGTGTAGCATCCAAATTAATACTACCCAAAGGTTCAATTACATCACGAATCTGATTCACTCGAATCTGAGTGACATAATCAATTTGAACTTGTAATAATTTTTCCATCGCTTCTTTAACACCTTGAATGCCAGATTCACCGTAAACATCTAATTGATAAGTTTCAGATGAATCCGCTGATTCAACGTTTAAATTCATCGGAATATTCACAGATTGAATGACAGCTTCTTCAGCTTTAACATAATTCACTTGTGCCCAGACTACTTCTTCAAGTTGATTTCCATCAACATAAACGTTATCAAGTGTTAGTAATAGATGCGTATAGGTTGATTTAGAATCTTTAACATCTGGTCCTAGGTCATTTTCGCTGGATGTTGGAGCTTGATAGATATTTGATTCATAAGCACCTTTAATACTCGAATAGTGATATAAGAGATAAGATGCTAATGCAGTGATTGTGATCATAAAGATAAACACCAAAATAAACCATTTTGTCTTAGAACGATGCCTTGATCCATCTACTGTTGCATAATTATCTCGTCGTCTGTTCAATCTAGTCACATCTTCGCCCCACTACTTTATTCATAACCATTAGGGTTATTCTGTTGCCAGCGCCAACTATCTTGACACATCTGTTCAAGAGATTTTTCGGCTACCCAACCTAAGATGTTCTTAGCTAATTGTGGATTAGCATAAACTTCTGCAACATCTCCTGAACGACGAGCAGCAATTCTATACGGTATCTTAACACCACTAGCAGATTCAAAAGCTCTTACTAAGTCCAATACACTATAACCTTCTCCCGTTCCAAGATTATAAATCTGAGTTCCAGTATGATTCAATAATTCTTCAATGGCTTTTACATGGCCTTTAGCGAGGTCCACCACATGGATATAGTCTCTGACTCCTGTTCCATCTGCTGTATCATAATCATCACCAAAGACACTTAACTCATCTCGCTTACCTACAGCAACTTGAGTAATATAAGGCATTAAGTTATTAGGTATTCCCTTAGGATCTTCACCGATTAGACCACTTTCATGTGCGCCAATTGGATTGAAGTATCTAAGGAGCGTCACAGCCCATTCGTTATCTGAATATGCTAGATCTTTAAGTAATGCTTCATTAACAATCTTTGTATATCCATAAGGATTTGTTGCTGTAAATGTTGGCATAGACTCATCTAATGGTGAAGGGTTTTCTGTACCGTATACAGTCGCTGAAGAACTATAGACCATTTTTTTCACGCCATATTGATTCATTACTTCTGCTAAAGTAATTGTTCCTTCAATATTATTCTTATAGTACATCAATGGTTTTTCGACTGATTCTCCAACGGCTTTATAAGCTGCAAAGTGTAATACAGCTGCAATGTCATTCTCTTGGAATACTTTCTCTAAAGAATTTTTATCTAAAATATCTAATTCATAAAACTGAACATCTTTATTCGTAATTTGTTTAATTCGGTCGAGAACGATGGGACTACTGTTGCTAAAGTTATCAACGATAATGACTTCATAGCCATTGTTAATTAATTCAACAACTGTATGGCTTCCAATGTATCCAGCACCACCAGCTACCAATATTTTCATTTGATCCACCTCGATTAATTTTCATTATTGATAAATTATACCATAATTGTAATGTTGTTTTGCTTTTTAATATATCATTAGCACTTTAACATAATATGAATAAGAGTAGAATAACGATTCGATAACAAATTCAAATAAATAAACACGAACTTCCTATTTAATCATCAGAATATGCTATCGGCAATATAATCTGTTAGAAAGTCTTTATCTTTGATATAATAAATGTGAAATTATTTATAAAAGGAGGCAAATCATGGTTCAAGCATTGATTATTTATACGAGTTTGACCGGGAATACCGAAGCCTGCGTCGATATTGTGGCTGATCAACTTGAATCACACGATATCGATGTGGAAATCTTAGATGTCATGCAAGCTGAACCAGAAGATTTCTTAGACTACGACATCGTGCTCGTTGGTAGTTATACTTATGGAGTGGATGGCGTTTTACCTGATGAGATGGAAGATTTCCATGAGGAATTAGGTGAACTGGATTTATCTGGTAAAGTGTTTGGCGTTTTTGGTTCGGGCGATGATTTCTACCCTGTATTTTGCAGTGCTGTAGATGATTTTGAAGAACAGTTTGCTAACGCAGGTGCAATCAAAGGAGGTACAGGTGTTAAAGTCAACCTCTATCCCGAAGATGAGGATGAAGAATTATTGAGAAAACTTGCCGATGATATTGTCACCACATTCAATGAAATGTAGAAAGAGGTTATTATGGTATTAGAAAATTTCGATAGTCTATTAAGCAAGTATGGAGATCTAATTGTGAACAAAGGAATTGCAGTCACAGAAGGTGATTATGTACTCATTAATGCAGATATTGAGCAAGCACCTCTTGTTCGTTTAATTACTGAAAAGTCTTATCAAGCTAAAGCTAAGAAAGTCGTTGTTAATTGGGCAGATGACATCTTGTCTCGTATTAACTATCAAGGTCAAGATATAGAGACATTGAAAGACATACCACAATATAAGATTGATGAAGCTCATGATTTACTTGATAAGCGGGCAAAACGTATTGCTTTACGTTCATCAGATCCGAATGCTTTAAAAGACGTAGACCCTAAAAAAATTAGTGAGAGTCAATTAGCATCATCACAGGCACTTGAGACAGTTCGTAACGCGACACAAGCAAATGTTGTAAGCTGGTTAGTATGTGCTGGAGCGGGCAAAGAGTGGGCAAAATTAGTATTCCCTGAATTAGAATCTGAAGAAGCTCAAATAGATGCTTTATGGCATGAAATCTTCAAAACAACTCGTGTCTATGAAGATGATCCAGTTAAAGCTTGGGATGACCATGAAGCAACACTGAATGAGAAAGCTAAATTCTTAAACGATATTCAATTCGACCAACTACACTATACTGGTCCAGGGACTGATTTAACTTTAGGTCTTCCAGAAAACCATGTATGGGAAAGTGCCGGAAGTCTTAACGAAAAAGGCGAAGCCTTTATTGCGAATATGCCAACTGAAGAAGTCTTTACAGCACCTGACTTCCGTCGTGCAGATGGTAAAGTAACGTCATCTAAACCTCTAAGCTACGGCGGTACAGTCATTGAAGGTATTACATTTCACTTTGAGAATGGCCAAGTCGTTGATGTATCAGCAGAAAAAGGTGAAGAAACACTTAAAAATCTAATAAACGATAATAAAGGTGCGAGGTCACTAGGTGAAGTTGCTTTAGTGCCTCATCAGTCACCAATCTCTCAATCAGGAATTATCTTCTTTAATACTTTGTTTGATGAGAACGCATCGAACCACCTTGCTTTAGGTCAAGCCTACGCAACCTCAATTGCAGGAGGAGCGAAACTAGACCGCGATCAATTAGAAGAAGCTGGCTTGAACCGCTCGAATGTTCACGTTGACTTTATGATTGGTAACGGTGAGATGAATATTGACGGAATCAAGAAAGATGGAACAGTAGTACCTATCTTTAGAAATGGTGAGTGGGCCTTTTAAGCGTCCAAACCTTAGGAGGTAAGATGTATGAGTGAAAATAATAAAAATACCAACCTATTAGAGCAAGATCTTGCAAAAAGATTAGAACAATTCGACAAAAGATTTGACCGCAACGGATGGTTCTTTTTAGTCATTGTTATCGTAATATTCTTTATCCTGCTATATTTGTTTATGACTGTGTTTAGCGTGCCAGAGACGGATACATACACCTCATCAAATGAAATAAGATTACAAATCGAAAGCCTAGAATCAAGAGTGGAAAGTCTTGAGAAACAGCTTGGCTTACCAGAAAGTGAATAATCCCTATGAAAATATTACATATTAATTCTTACTATTCTACTTCTGGCTTATTCAGCCAATTGTATAATCGACAGATTAATTCGGATATGGCGATTGATGTGTATGTTCCAATCTCATATGAATTTCCAGAGAATAGATTGTCAACGAGTGGTGAGTATACGACGGTGAGTCGAAACCACCACCAGCTGACGCGCTGGGTATTCCCATTAAAACATCATAAAATATTGAAAGATTTACTTTCTAAGTATATCTTTGAGTCTTATGACCTTATCCATGCTCATTCATTATTCTCCAATGGATGGTTAGCATTACAATTACATAAGAAATTCAACATTCCTTATGCTGTTGCAGTTAGAAATGCAGATTTGCGAACTTTCTTTCAAAGAATGCCTTGGATGAGAAAGACAGGTATCGAGATTTTGAAGTCTGCTTCTAAAATTGTATTTATCTCAAAGAACACCTACAATGAAATTTTCGATTTGTACATACCTAGCTCTTTAGCTGAGTCATTAAAGAAAAAATCTCAAATAGTTCCTAATGGTGTGAATGATTATTGGCACAAACATCGTTACCTTGATAAGAAGATGGAAGTTCATTCACCTATTCGTATCGTTACTACTGGAAAGATTATGTCTTTAAAACGCTTTGTCCCTTTAGCTGAGATGATCCAAAGGTACTCTGACCACATTCAATCCACAGAACTCCATATTATTGGACCTTCTTGGGATGATGGTATTTTGCGACAATTAGAGAAGATTCCTATCGTCACTTACCACGGCAAAAAAGATTTAGAAGGCATGCGCCAACTATATCGTTCAATGGATATCTTTGCCATGTTGTCTTACCCTGAAACTTTCGGCTTAGTTTATGTTGAAGCAATGAGCCAAGGTTTACCGGTTATTTATACTAAAGGTGAAGGCTTTGATAATTTTTTCCCTAATAAACAAGTTGGTGTCAGCGTTACCCATAATGACCAGATGGAATTCAATGAAGCCTTAGATTATATCGTCAGAAATTATCAACCTATCTCAAAAAATGCTGTCAATGCCATGCAACAATTCAACTGGGATGATATCCATCAATCTTATATCAACATTTATCAATCAATTATAAAGGAGGCCAACAATGACCAAAGTTAAAAAAGCTGTTATACCAGCAGCTGGTTTAGGTACACGATTTCTACCTGCGACCAAGGCCATGGCTAAGGAAATGTTGCCTATTGTAGACAAACCAACCATTCAATTCATCGTTGAGGAAGCCATTGCTTCTGGAATTGAAGATATTCTTATCGTTACAGGTAAAAGTAAACGAACGATTGAAGATCACTTTGATTCTAATATCGAGTTAGAGGACCACCTGCATGAACAAGACTTGAACGAATACCTTGACTTAATTCGTGATACTACCAATGTTAACCTGTTCTTTGTAAGACAATCTTATCCAAAAGGACTAGGACACGCAGTGCTACAAGCCAAGGCTTTTATTGGTGATGAGCCTTTTGTAGTAATGCTTGGAGATGATGTTATGCAAAGTGACGTTCCATTAACTAAACAACTTATTGATGTTTATAATGAAACTCACGCATCAAACATTGCCGTTATGGAAGTCTTACCAGAGGATACAAGTAAGTATGGTATCATTGCACCAGAGCGTCTATATGCTGAAGGTATCTATAATGTTGAACGCTTTGTAGAGAAACCAAGACCTGAAGAGGCACCTAGTAACTTAGCAATTATTGGTCGATACTTACTAACTCCAGAAATTTTTGATATTCTGGAACACCAAGAACCTGGGGCTGGTAATGAGATTCAATTAACTGACGCGATTGACACATTGAACAAGTCTCAACGTGTATTCGCCAAACGCTTTGACGGAAAACGTTACGACGTTGGAAGTAAATTTGGTTTCTTAGAGATGAGTGTTGAAACTGGCTTGGAACATCCAGAAATTAAAGACGATCTTCGTCAACATATTATAGATCTTGGCCAATCTCTACAAAATAAATAGGTAAGCTAATATATAAAAAGGCAGTAGAAATTGGAGAGTCATATTCCAATTCCTACTGCCTTATTTTGTTAGTTCTTATAATGCAGACTCATTTGCTTGTTGAGTCATAATTACTGGACCGTCTTTAGTAATAGCAACCGAATGTTCATATTGCGCACAGAAACCACCGTCACGAGTTCTTGCTGTCCAACCGTTACTGTCCATTTTCATTTGCCAAGTTCCAGTTGTAATCATTGGCTCAATTGTAATAGTCATTCCTTCTTTTAACCGAAGACCTTTACCAGCTAATCCATAGTGAGGCACTTGTGGATCTTCATGAATACTTGGTCCAATTCCATGACCAATAAAGTCACGCACAACACCGAATCCTTGGGCTTCCGCATAAGTTTGAATGGCATGTCCAATGTCTCCAACACGGTTACCTACTTTAGCTTGTTCTATACCTAACATCAACGCATCATAAGTTACTTGCATCAGTCTTTGATGGTCTTCTGACACTTCACCTACTGCATAGGTCCAACAACTATCTGAGATGGCACCATTAAGGTCTACACAAAAATCTACCTTAATCACATCCCCAGACTTTAAAACATAGTCTGATGGGAAACCATGACAAATCTCATCATTTAAACTTGTACATGTAGCATATTTATAACCTTCATAACCAATTTGTGCCGCAACCGCACCTGCTGCTTCAATTTTTTCTTGAACAAATTTATCAATTTGGTTAGTTGTTACACCAACTTTAATAAAATCATGTAATTCTTCGTGAATTCCTGCAAGAATTTTACCTGACTCAGTCATTTGACTGATCTCACGTTCTGACTTCAATGTAATCATTTTATAACGACCTTTCTTCCCATTTAATATTTAAAATACAAGCTAATTGCTTATTTGTCTGATTCCAGATAAGATGCTGACTTGTTCGTTGATTAATAATATCTATATGATTGATCATAACGACATCATCTTCAGGAAGTAATTCTTTCTCGTACTTCACTTCAATTTTAACAGCTTTATATTTATCTACAATTTCCCCTGGTAAATTCTTAATCACCCATTTGAAATACGATAAATTATTAACGTGTAAATTTTCATCAATATCTGCTTCTGTAATTGGTATTTGAATTGCATTTTCGTCAACTTCATCTGAGAATGGCTTAAGTTTAGCAAAACCTACCATATAAGTCGAATCGATAATATCGGCGGACACAAGTGGCTCTAGATTGATTCGGACAATTCGTCGCTTCTTCAAATCAATGGCAGCAAACTTACCAAATATCTCACAAACTAATTGGTCGTTACGCATCACACTATATCTTCGAACACAAACAAATTTGTTCACTTCAATTAATCGTGTGTCGATGTGTATGGTATCTCCAACTGCCAACTCATCAAAAATATTAATCTCGTATTGGGTTATAACCCATGATTGGTCTTCTTTAATAAAATGTGTGTTGAGTTGTTCTTGCAAATGCTGATCATGAAGCTCGCTCACCTCTAAAGCTTTATTCAAAACTTGCATAAAGTCAATCTGCTTCGTTTCTACGTCGACAAATCCTTGGTCTATCATCCATTCTTTTTGAACACTCAATAATGTTGAATCACTCACTGAATCATTGCCCCCTATCTTTCATCTAAATGATATTATAGCAAATATTTGAATCAATCGCATTGTAATGCTCATGAATAGTTAATTAATACTGAATATAAAAGTTAGGACACAAAAAAACCATTTCTTACTTAAAAGAAATGGTTGTACTATAATGACTTAATTAACGCGATTGTTTAAGGATAAATGACACAACCGCTATCCAGAATAATTGCACCGATAAGTGAAGGAACTATAAAGAATCCACCAACTTCTGGTCCAAATCCTGATAGAAATTGGTTACCTAACCATGATCCGATAAATCCTGCAATGATATTACCAATAACTCCCCCAGGAATATCGCGTCCCATAATTATTCCTGCGAGCCATCCGATAACACCACCAACTATAAGTGACCATAACCAACCCATAGTATTCAACTCCTTTTTTAAAAAATTACAAAATTTTATTTTGTAATTACATTATAACAAATTGATTCAATTTATACTAATAATATGCCTCTTAATAGCTTTATGGATTAAAAATATAGCAATAAAAAAATTTACAATCGAGTTACAATCATGCTCGAGTTAATCTTTAGTTAACACTAATATTCTTTAATTTGCTCAACTTAATGATTTTAATATCCCGTAATTAAAAGACTTGAATCAATTTTTCATTTTATATACTATTAGTGTTATTGTAAGAAAAGTCCAATATGAAAGGTGAGATTCACGTGCAAACAATCATCCCCAACAAACTTTCTTCGAATGATGAAATTCGAGTCCTCAGTCCTAGCACGGCTCTACAACGGGTTAATTCCTCTGCGGATAATAAAGAAACTGAACTTTACTTTGAACAACTTGGCTACCGAATTACTTATAGTGACCATATCGAAGAAATGGACAATATGCTTTCAAGTTCTATTCAATCCCGAGTTGAGGACTTACACATGGCATTCTCCGACCCCGATGTCAAAGTCATCCTCACTTCTATCGGCGGTTATAACTCGAATGAGCTACTTCCCTACTTGGATTATGACTTAATTCGAACTAATCCTAAAATTTTATGTGGTTATTCTGATATTACCGCTTTACAAAACGCGATATTCGCTAAGACTGGCTTAGTTTGCTATAGTGGGCCAGCATATTCTTCTTTCAAAATGAAAGAATTGCAGGATTATCAAACTTCACATTGGCTGTCAGCTTTGCAAAATACTTCATATACTTTAAATTCGAGTGAGTTTTGGTCATCTGATCCTTGGTTTCTTACTGGTCATCCAAGAAACTTACATATTAATGAATGGGGTGTCTATTCAGAAGGCGAAGCCCAAGGAATATCCATCGTAGGCAACCTTAATACATTCAATCTCTTGCAAGGAACAGAATACATGCCTCAAGTAGACCATCCAATACTGTTTATTGAAAGTGCCGAGGAAAATAATGCTTTTGACTTTGCAAGAAATCTTGCCTCATTACTTCAAGTATACAAACAGCCTAAAGCTATACTGATTGGTAGATTTCCTATTGAATCGGAGACGACCCTTGAGCAATTATTGTTTATTCTTGATAAACATCCAAAACTGAAAAAGATCCTTGTCATGTATAATGTTAACTTTGGCCACGCCCAACCGATTTTTACTTTTCCTATTGGTGGTAGAGTCAAAGTAGATACAAATCTCAAAAGCATAAAAGTTATTGAGGGGTAATTGATAATTACTTATCGAAGAATAACAAAAGAAAAACCGAACTTTTTAAAAGTTCGGTTTTAATTAAGCTTTTGATTCAACCCATTAACGCATGGTTACAAATTCTTCTGCTCCTGTTGGGTGAATAGCAATCACTGAGTCAAATTGTGCTTTCGTTGCTCCCATCTTCATAGCGACACCAAAGCCTTGGATCATCTCATCGACTCCTTCACCAATACCATGCAATCCAATAACCACTTCATCTGGTCCATAACATACTAATTTAAATTTATTTAACTCACGGTGCCAAGCTGCTGAAGCGTACATTGAATAGAAGCTATTCGTATATACTTTAATATTCTCTTTACCGTATTTTTCAATGGCATCTTTCTCACTATATCCAATTGTTCCAATAGCTGGATGGCTAAAGATGACCGTTGGAATGTTAGTGTAATCAATCGCTGAAGTTTCTCCATTATTGAATAAGTATTCAGATAATGTTCGTCCAGCACGAATCGCAACCGGTGTCAGGTCTAATCGGTCAATGACATCACCAATCGCATAAACGCCTTCAGCATGAGTTTCATGACGGTCATTCACAACCACTTGTCCTACTTCATCTAATTGGATTGAAGTATTTTCAATACCTAAATTATCAGTATTAGCTTGACGACCTACGGCAGCAATGACACGATCAACCGTTAATTTAACTTCACCGTCAACTAGACATTCAATTCTTCCATCTTTACGTCGATATTCGTCAAAGCTTGTATTTGCTATGTGTGTAGGCCCGTCGACTTTCATAGCATCCATTAAGATATCACTAACCATGTCATCAAATGAACGAAGAGGTTTCTCATAACGAGTCACTAATGTCGTTTCTACTCCTAGATTGCTTAACACTTGTGACAATTCGACTGCTATATATCCCGCACCAATAACTGCCACTGACTCAGGTAAATCTGTCCAATTGAAGAAATCATCTGAACTATCAAGTAAGTCCCCACCTTTAACGTTAATCGGTGCTGGACGTCCACCTGTAGCTATTAGGATATTTTTTGCGGTATATTTCTCTCCTTCAACTTCTAAAGTCTTATCATCAACGAACTTTGCACAACCTTCAATAAGTGTAATGCCATTTTTTTCAAAGCTGTTCGTATAACCTTGTCTTGAACGACTAATATATCCGTCGCGAGCATCAAGGAATTCTGTATAATTAAATTCAACATTTCCAGCATGGAAACCATAACCAGGACCATACTTATGAATACTATCAGCGACGCGTGAAGCATACCAACTTACTTTCTTAGGTACACAGCCACGATTAACACAAGTTCCTCCTAAATCATTGGCCTCAATAACCGCTACCTTGGCACCATGTTCTGCCGCTCGGTTGGCTGAAGCAATTCCTCCACTTCCTCCACCAATTACTAAATAGTCAAATTCATTCATTTCTTTGTTCCTTTCTTTCTAGCCATACAGCTGCCATTGTTTGACTCGCTGCTATGACTGAGTTTATCTTTCCATGGTTATCATAAGCCTTATAGAATAACTGGCCTTTATCATTATATCCATATGCATACACTACTAACCAGTGGTTTCCATACCGACTACCTAATAGCTTTGTCGTACCAACTATAACAGGATTAGCTTCCTTTTTAGATAATTGTTCAACCACAATTGGATTACTAATAAGATGCCATTTTGCTTCATAATCTTCAGTGTCTATAAAATCTCTCAATCCTTGAGTTAAGTCCCAAGGATAAGTCCCCTTATAGAAGTAACGACCATCTATCAATGGCTTTAGTGCCCCTAATAGCTCCTCCATTGACAAGTCGACCTGATAATCTTGAATCATCTTATAATGCAATAACACTGCTACTGTGTACGTACCGCAGTATCCAGGTTTTTCATTGTTTATATACTTTCGATAAGGTCTCATGATGTTTGGATTAATTCCAATCCATTGTTTAGGCCAATCATTGCGAGTATATTTGTCTTTTTTCTTTGTAATAGCCATAACCTCCTTCTCAGTCTACTATAACTTAGGTAAAGTCCCTAATAAGTTGCTTGTACTCATTATACATCTTTACTGAATAATCCACCTGAATAATTCATAGTTTTTCTAAAAATGTTAGTTAATGCTGATGTTATAGTATTTATATTCTTTTGCTTCATCACCCATTAGGTGATGAAAAAAGAACCCCTTTCTGATATCGTTAATTCACAACAAACAACCAATAGAAAGGAGTTCTCTCAATGGTTACTTTACAAAAGAATGCCGTAAAATTCAACAATAATTTAATCGTTTCTCATGATGGTGGTCGTTTATCAAGTGATTCTGGTTTAGTCCTAATTGATGAATTAATGGATGCTTTCCAATTTACTCTGCTCTCTGAAGACATTGTTACATTTAATGATAGTCGTAAATATTGGAAGCACACGAATCATAAGATTTTAAAACAGTTAATACTGCAAATTATAGGTGGTTATAATACGGATTCTGCTGCAAATTTTTTACAACACGATCCTGTATTACAGACGTTCTCAACCGATGAGCCGTTGGCTTCTCAATCATCAATCTCTCGACTTTATGATCGTGTAGTAGGCGAAACAATTGACACACTTCAAGTATTCAATCAAGCGTTAATTGACAAAGCTCGTCTACTTCGAAACGATACAAACCTGATTATCGATTTAGATTCTACCCATTCCGATACATTCGGTAATCAAGAACAAACAGCTTACAACGCCCACTATGGAACAAATGGCTATCACCCTTTAGTGGCATTTGATGGGTTAACCGGTGATTTTTTAAAAGCTAAACTTCGTTCAGGTAACCAATATACTTCTAAAGGGGTCAAAGAATTTCTTAAACCGTTATTGGAGCATTATAACCAAGCGATTCCAACCACCGATATTCTCGTTCGTGGAGATAGTGGATTCGCGACACCGGATATTTACGATTTATGTGAATTATACGAAAATCATTATGTCATTCGGCTAAAGGCCAATAGAAATTTGTATCGCTTAGCTGAAGAATTTGTGTTCTATGATAATGATCATCCATGGGATGAAAAAGAGGTCTATTATCACTCGGTTTTATACCAAGCAGCCTCTTGGACGAAGTCTCGACGTGTCTGTATCCGTTCGACTCGAGAAGTAAGTGAACTACTTTTTAAGCATTCTTTTATTGTCACGAATTTCTCAGAAAACATCTCGGCTAAAAGAGTGTTTGAAACATATAATAAACGCGGCACCATGGAAAATTATATTAAAGAAGCCAAAAACAGCTTCTTTTTCGATAAAACAGATAGTCCAGAATTCCTTGAAAACGAGGCACGGATGATGATTAGTCTGTTGTCATACAATTTAGTTAATTTCTTACGTACCATATGTTTTGAACCAAAATTAAAAGGACTTCAAGTGAATACGATACGTCTCCGTTTGTTTAAAGTGGCTGGAAAGCTCGTCACTACGGCAAGACAAATCTATTTAAAACTATCAAGTTCCCATGTTTATCAGCGAGAGTTTTATGCCGTATTCAGGCAAATCCAAAGGATTCGGCAGTACATTTAAAGAACCTGATTTTTTAAAACAGTTTAAATGGCCCAGGGAGAAGTGCGCCCAAAATTCGTTGGATGAGACCAAAAAGTTTTTCTTTAGCTTTGAAAATCAATTAAAACATTTTAATTTCGATAAAACGAATCGAAATTGGAATATAACAACCAAAACAACTCGAAATTTAAAAGTATGAATTATTCAGGATCCATTATCTTATGACTTTACTATGATACAAAAAACGATTGATATTTCCTAGGCATTAGGCAATCAATCGTTTCTATGTTTATTAGTAAGCACTTTCGTTGTAAGTTCCATATCGTTTAGAGTGTATCTCAATCGTCTCACTGTAGAAGTCTAATAGGCTCATAGTCGCATTATTCCAAGTATAATTCATCGCTTCTGAGCGTGCTTGCAATGCGATGCTTTGCATCATAAGTGGGTTATCAATAACCTTAAGCGCCTCAAGTAAACTTTCGGTATTGTTAGCTTCGTAAATAACCCCTGTCTTTAAGTGTTCAATTTGTTCAAGCGTCGGTGCACTATTAGCGGCAATAACTAGCAGTCCAGAAACCATCGCTTCAGAGATAACTAAGCCAAAGGTCTCAGATGTAGATGGAAAAACAAAGGCATCCGCGGTCGCAAAAGCTTTTGATAATTCTTCTCCGTGCTTGAAACCTCGAAAAGTTGTTTTAGTCCCTTGGAATACCTCTTCAAGTCGTTCCCGGTCTGGACCATCACCAACAATTGTTAAACAGATATCATCCCGTTCATCTAATATAGCTCGTAACTGATCAATGTCTTTCTCTACCGCTAATCTTCCTATATATACTAAGAGCTTATTGTTATCATCATGAAATGTTAATTCATCATATAGCTCTTGATCGAAATACTTAGGGTGTCTTCCTTCAATATCAATACCACGAGGCAAAACATAGTCAGTTGGAATTTGAATAGCATTCAACTCATCCATTAAACTTTTAGATACAGTAATATTAAGATCTGACTTTGTATGCCAATAACGAATATAATCCCATAATAATGGTTTAAGTAGGCTAATGTTATAATGATCTAAGTAATTAGGTAAGTGAGTGTGATATGAGGTTATTAGTGGAATCCTCATCTTATTAGCATAATGAACCGCTGACGTTCCAAGTGAAACGGGATTCACTGCATGAATGACGTCTGGTTTAAATTGACTAAAAATCGTCCTTACTTTCCTTGATGGTAACCCCCAAGGTCTAGAGCCATATAAAGGAAACGATATTGTCTCTAAGCCATATACGGGGATACCTTTATAATCCGAGATACCTAAATCCGGAGAAATGACAATAACCTCATGTCCCATTTCTTTCAAACAAACGACAAAATTTGCCAGACGTGTGCATATACCATCTGTTGCAGGTACAAACGTTTCAGTTACTATAGCGATTCGCATAACATCCTCCTACTAATAAGCTCAGTTCATATCACACTTATTATATCGTTTTGTTGTAAATATAGAGAAAATAATATGTTAAATAAATGTAAAGATTAGTATATTATTGCTTATTTCTTTTTTTCTTTGAAAAGATTTTCGTGCTTTATTATTATTTTTTGATTTTTTTGCTTGATTCTTTGTTGAAGGTTGCCTACTTTCACTTTGTGGATCAAGTAATTGTGCATGTTTTAACACTTTTTCAACTAAGTGAATGTTCTCTTTTTGAAGCATCTGCTCGAAATCTCGATGTTCTTGCTGGTTAACTAAAGAAATGATTGTCCCTTTTGCTTTCATTCGTCCAGTTCTTCCAGATCGGTGTAAGTATGTCTGAATATTATCCACTGAGTTATAATGAATAACATACGGGACATTCTGAATATCCATACCTCTACTCGCTACATCGGTCGTCAATAGGAAAGATACATCATGATTAGTAAAGGCTCGCATCGCATATTCGCGCTCCATCTTACTTGCTTCACTATGTAAGACTACGACCGGAACATTTTCAAAGATTAATTTTGCTGCTACCTCTTCAATTTGATGTATTTGTTCAAAGAACACAATCGCTCTCATACCTTTAACTTGCTTTAATCGCTTGAGTTCATTCACTTTGTCACGATTATTCACTTTAATATAAAGATGTTGAACTTGCTCAGAAGACGGTTTGTCTTCAATTGTTATAAGTTTCAGGGATGCTTCTTGGCTAGTCAATTTTTCTAAGATATTAGCCGGCATGGTTGCACTCGTATAGATTTGTTGTACGTCTCTCATTAATGATTGTTTAATTCGATCGGTTGAACTTTGATGTTCATCTTTTAATAAGTAATCCGCTTCATCAACAACAATCATCGAAACAGTGTGAAGTTTTAACTTATTGGATTTTTTTGAAGCTCTTGGAAACGCCCTGGTGTTGCAACGATTAATTCTGGCTTTTCCTTGAGTTTATCAATTTGTCGTTTAATATTTGCTCCTCCAACAATGGTCTGAGTTTTAATATTGACTAGCTCCCCCCATTCTTTTGCTACATCCGCAATTTGGATAGCTAATTCTTTAGATGGGGCCAGAATGATAGCTTGTAACTTTTGAGTCGCTTCAATCTTATTCAGTATAGGAAGTAGGTATGCTAAAGTTTTACCTGTTCCCGTTGGTGAGATTGCAACAACCGAATTCCCTTCTATAGCTTCTTTGACTAGCTGTTCTTGGATAGCGGTTGGTTGGTCAAAGCCTTTCTTCAACCAATACTCTTTTAATTCGTTTCGTAACATCTCTAGCATAATATACTCCTTCTTAATCTATTCCTCAATATCATCTTGAACGTCAAAGCTAATGTTAGCTGACTTTCTCAATAATTCTATCGTTTGAATAACTTGTAAGCTCAATTGCTTCCAGTCTTCATAACGTACTTTTTGGTGAATATTTTCTGGGTCGTTGATAACTTCAGAGAAATTAATTAACTCATCATACATGTAGTTAGCTGGCTTATAATCAATGACGTCAGCACTTTGCCCTTCATTATTAATGAGTTCAACTTTTCTGATTTTACTAATATCTGTTATCAAAATCGTCTCGTCATCAACATAAACCTCACTCTTAAGTTCAGAATGAACAGCTTTAGAGATAAAGATTGATACTTGAAAATCATCGTAAGTTAATAAGATCGTACCGAAGACATCAACCCCATTCTCTCCTTTTTTGGCATTATAACGTACTGAATGTGGCAAACCGAACAAATCTAATACCACATAGATTGGATAAATTCCTAGGTCCATCAGAGCCCCACCTGCATAGTTTAAACTAAATACATTCGGTGCAATTAAACCATTTTCTATGGCATGACGGTATTCAACATATCGTGATGAATATTGCCCAAAATTAAAATTAGCCCCTAAAAAAGGTTGTTCAGTTTCTTTAATTTTGTTCTGAATCAATTGTTTCATTCGACGATAATTACGTGTATGAATATGTAGCGCCGCTTCGAAGATAAAGACGTTCATTTTACGAGCTTCTTCATGGGCTTTACGCCACTGTTCAGTCGTCGCAAACATTGGTTTTTCTATGATAACATGTTTACCAGCTTTAATAGCTTTCATAGCTTGTTCGAAGTGCAAGCTATTCGGACTCGCAATATAAATGAGATCAATCTCTGGATCAAATAAAATATTGTTTAATTGATCTGTATAATAATCTGCTTTATAGATAGTTGCTATATCTCGTGCTCGATATGCACTTCGAGAATAGATGCCTTTAACCTTATAAAGATTAGTTAATTGACAGGCTTCAATGAATTGCTCAGTAATACTTGAAGTCCCAATTGTCCCCACATTAATCATATGGATCCTCCTGTTATATTTATTTAACTGTTCTTAGTATTGAAAGATTTACTAGGCGTTCAATCTTTCATAGTTATTGCTCCAATAGCTTTATAACTTTTAAGGGTCCATTTGAGTTTATTAACTTACATTAATTAAAATAAGTCATTAATAAAGATAAGTTGTGAAATATATTGGACCATTTTATCTTAGTTATGTATCATTATTATAGCATAGCTCAGACCGTTCTCTCTACTTTCTCTTTAAGAGCATAAGGTTTATACATACCACAAAAATAGTGTATAATAATTTGTTGAGCTAGATTTGCAGCAAAATTCAATTATACCATTAACCGCAATAAAAAATGGAGGTGACTTAATGGATAAAGATATAATCAAGACTCCTATATCAAATTCGAACCGAATGGAAGTATTAGATAAAATTGAAAAGAAATTAAAACTTCTTCCAGACTTACCTGGATGTTACTTGATGAAGAATGTTGATGACAAAATAATATACGTCGGCAAGGCTAAAAACTTAAAGAACCGTGTGCGTTCGTATTTTCGCGGGGCACATGATGCAAAAACAACGAAGTTAGTTTCTGAGATTGATCATTTCGAAACAATTATTACTAATAGTGATAAAGAGGCACTCATTCTTGAAATTAATTTGATACAAGAATATAAACCCATTTACAATATTCGATTAAAAGATTCTACCATGTATCCTTATCTGAAGATTACTAAGGAAAAGGATCCACAACTCATTATTACAAATGAGGTAAAAAAAGATGGCGGAACATACTTTGGACCTTTTCCAAATGTTCGTGCAGCCACAAGTACCCAACAATTAATTCACCGCGCTTTTCCTTTGAGACGGTGTCCTAAAAATGAAAAACGAGCTTGCTTCTATTATCACCTTGGACAATGTATTGGTCCTTGCGACCATGAAGTAAGTCCTGAAGAATATGAACATCAGATTGACCGGATTAAGCGATTCCTAAACGGTGATGTGGATGAAATTAAGTCAAATCTTCGTGAAAAGATGTCTCAAGCGTCTGAAAAACTTGATTTTGAACAAGCCGCAGACTACCGCGACCAGATTAACTATATTGAAAAAACCATTGAACGACAAGTGATTATGAGCCAAGATTATGATAATATGGATATCTTTGCTTACGTCCTTGATCGTGGATGGCTCTCTATTCAAACTTTTATGCTCAGACAAGGTTCTATCTTAAAGAGAAAAGCAGCGATCTTCCCTTCCTATAATGATCCCGAAGAGGAAGTAACAACTTATATTGCGCGTTTCTACCGAGAAGATACACAATTAAAACCTAAAACAATACTTGTACAAAGTGATATTGACCATAAACTTCTCCATGACTACTTAGAGATTCCAGTAACAACACCTCTTCGTGGTAAAAAACGAAGTCTCTTAGAACTCTGCGAGAAAAATAGTCGTATTGCCCTCGATGAGAAGTTTCGATTAATCGAGATGAGTGAGCGTAAAACTTTAGGTGCTATCGATGAATTGTCAGATGCATTAAGTATTACGCAAGCTAATTATATTGAGTCTTTTGACCATTCTAACATTCAAGGAACAGACGCAGTATCGGGTATGGTGGTCTATCGTAATGGAAAGGCAGAGCGAAAGAGTTACCGTAAATTCAAAATTAAAACCGTTGAAGGAGCCAATGAATTTGCTTCTACCCAAGAAGTTATTCGTCGCAGATACAGTCGACTTCTTCGTGAGAATAAAGAGCTACCTGACTTAATTCTCATGGATGGGGGTAAAATTCAAATCCGTGCTGCTAGAGACGTCTTAGAGAATGAATTAGGTATTACCATTCCCGTTGCGGGAATGGTAAAGAATGACCGCCATAAAACAGCAGCCCTTATGGATGGCTATTCTGAAGAAATCATCGAGCTCGAACCAACGAGTCAAGCCTTCCACTTTATTCAACGAGTTCAAGAAGAAGTCCATCGTTACGCAATTAGTTATCACCGTAATGTTCGGTCCAAATCACAATTTGGTTCTGTGCTCGACGCCATTCCTGGTGTAGGTCCAAAAACACGGACAAAATTATTAAAACATTTCAAAAATCTTCAGCGTATAAAAACAGCTGAACTCTCTGAATTCAAACATCTCGGTATTCCAATGCCAACTGCAGAGAGAATCTTGGAAGAACTCAATAAACCAAGTGAAGCTTCCATAAATAAACAATAACATAAGAAAAAGCGTGTAAAGTCTATTCAGTAGCTATGAACTGACCCCCTTAAGTTGGACCAAGAAAATCCAACTTAAGGGGGTATTTGTATGGCGAAATATACTCTAGATTTTAAAATGAAAGTGGTCGCAGAGTATCTGTCTGGTACGATTGGATTAAACTCATTGACTAAGAAATATAAACTCAAATCAACCCAACAAATAATAAGGTGGGTCAATGCGTATCAAACATTGGGGGTGGAAGGATTAAAACGCTCTCGCAAAAATAATTCATACAGTGTAGAATTTAAGTTGAAAGCAATTACTATGTATGAAACAAGCGAGAAATCCTATCAAGAAGTGGCGAATGAGTTAGGTTTGAATAATCCACCTCTCATTATTGCTTGGCGACAAGCATACTATGACCACGGGATTGAAGGACTTTCTCGCAAGCGAGGGAGGCCCACAATGTCTAAAAAGAAAAAGGCTAAAAACGAAAAGCAAATAGCTGCTTCTCAGCCATTAAAAATAACGGATTTAGAGCAGGCAAACAAGCGAATTGAAGAACTTGAGTATGAGCTCAAGATGCAAACCATTAAAAATAAATACTTGGAAATGTTAAGGAGCTTGCGGCTTCAGAAAACAACGAAGACAAAGCAAGAATCATCCACAAGCTCCGACAAGAAGAAAAATTTACCCTAACTGAGATTCTTGCGGAGGTTGATTTCCCTAAATCAACCTATATGTATTGGCAGGCTCAATGGAAAAGATACGATCCTGATCAAAAAATTAAAGATGAAATGCTGAGCATTCGTGTAAAACACCCAAATTATGGTTACCGTCGCATGCATGCGATGCTTGTTAAAGATGGGTGGAAAATCAATCGGAAGAAAGTCCAACGTCTCTGCCAAGAATTAAAAATTCAAGTTAAAAATTATGGTCGAAAATATCGTCGATACAATAGCTATAAAGGAACCATAGGACAGATTGCACCCAATCGAGTCAATTGTCGATTTGATAGCTCTGTCCCCTATCAAAAGATCACAACTGATACAAGTGAATTCAAATATTACGAAGAAGATGCTGCTGGCAAGCTTCAAGTTAAGAAACTATATTTTGATCCTTTCATGGACCTATATAATCTAGAAATTATCAGTTTTAAGATCTCACACCAACCAAATAAAGAAACAATGCTTAGAGCATTAGAAGAAGCGATTGATGCTTCGAAAGAATGTGCCTATCGGAGAACTTTCCACTCAGACCGTGGTTGGGCTTATCAGATGAAGGAGTATCAAGCGTTATTGGAAGACCATCAGATATTTCAAAGTATGTCGCGTAAAGGCAACTGTTATGACAATGCACCGATAGAGAACTTCTTCGGGGTGATGAAACAAGAGATGTATTATGGAAAAGTTTATCGAAGTTACAGTGAATTAGAACAAGCAATCAATGATTATATTCGTCACTATAACGAGGTGCGAATTAAGGAAAAGTTAAGCTGGTTAAGTCCTGTTGAATATCGAGAAACACTGGCTGCTTAAGGAATAACCTTAAGCAAATAAAAAGAGAGACAAGCATAAAACTATGCCTATCTCTCTGGTCCAACTATTTGGGGTCACTCTACTAGACCCTACACGCTTTTTCTTGGTGTTAATTTTTAAACTAATTAAATACGATGACTGGTGTACCATAGTCAACATTATTATAAATTGTTGATACAGCAGAAATTGGTGTATTGATACATCCTAGTGATCCACTAGCTTGATAAGCATTGCCACCGAATGACCCTTGCCAAGATGCATCATGGATTCCCTGTGCTTTATCATCAAAGCGAATCCAATAGCCCACAGGAACTGAGTACTCTTGTTTAGAAAATTGATTGTATCCTACAAGATTTGTCTCAGTAAGCATCTCATTCACAGCGTTGGCACCAGGTACTGTCTCGGCACCAATCTTTCCGGAGACAATGGGAGTTTCTACGATAATTTGACCATCTACATAGAGATACATGTATTGGTTAGATAAGTCAATTTCCACATACGTACTACCAATATCATCCGCTTGTCCAGCAATACCACCAGAACTGTAATATACAGGCTCTCGTTTAATATCCGAACCCGCAAGAACATCGGCAACTAATTGTTCATACTCAGCTTCAACGTCAATCGCCCATCCAAGAATTCCAGCTGGAACGGTCACTTCACCTTGTAAAGTACTGTTGAACTGTCTCGACTTATTAAAGGTTGAATATGTTTCATTCAAGCTTTCTAGATATGTAGCTACTGGTTCGTATGCTAATGTCATATTATTATTAGCATCAAAAGCAATCCAATTCTCAATTTCTTTCTTAGGAATAACGACGGTTTCGCCAGCAATTTCATAAGTAATCTCTGTATCAGTTACACGGTTGATATCTTCCATGATGGTCGTAATTTCTTCACTTTCAGATGTAATCGTTGGTTGGGAATAAATATCTTCTAAGTTTACAACATAATTCTCAGTTTGTAAGCCTTCAATCAAAGCATCCTCTAGTCTGTTTAAGTCAATTTTTGTTCCGCTTTGACCTTCAACCACTGAATAACCATTCTCTTCATCATACGTTAATTCAGCATTTATTGCTGTTTCTCTATCATCATTAGACAGGCCTTGCTCTGACAAGACATTAGCTATTTTCTCTTCATTTAGATTAATTTGTTGGTTGAGTGATTCGTTGTAACCATTATCAGTAAACAAATTATTCACCCAAGTAGATGGGTTTTGTGAGTAATACGTGGACTTAAGCTCAGATTCAATATTGTATTCTGGGTTTAACTCGCCTACTGTAACTTTGGCAACTTCTTCACCATTTTCTTTAATGGTAAACTCTTTATCATTCAAGTCTTCAACAATTTTCTCTTCCGCTTGAACTAGGGCTAGATTACTTATATCAACTGTCGAGAATGTAGTATTAGCAGAAAATTTCTCTGCATAAAACCCGACACCCGCAAAATAAACAATCCCCATGACTAGCATCGTTGAGAGAATAATCAATAACGTCTTCTTCATCCTTGTCCTACCTTTCAATAATTGTCTTATAAAGAGTAACATAAAATTAAGTATTTGTGGCTATTTTTTCAAAGATTTCTTCAACTATTCAAAAATTGGTTTGAATAGTTATCCTTAATAAAAATTTAAAATATTTGTCAATTCAATTATGTTAACTTTTTACAATTATAACCAATAAAAAACACACACCATACTCTAACAAAGCATAGTGTGTTGATTAGATAGGCATAAAACTATTATAAAGTTTTCAGTGTATCTAAGATAAGTTTGTTTACAACTTGTGGATTGGCTTGTCCACGCGTTTGTTTCATAATTTGTCCGACAAAGAATCCAAGTGCACGGTCTTTACCATTCTTATAGTCTTCAACAGATTCTGGACTTGCTGCGATGACTTCATCAATCATTGGTTGTAATTTAGCAGGATCACTAATTTGGATCATACCTTGTTCCTCAACCACTTTTCTTGCGTCGCCACCTTTAGTTACTAAAAGTTTGAATAATTTCTTAGCAATCTTACTTGAGATTGTTCCATCTTCAATTAATTGAATCATTTGGCCTAAGTTCTCTGGTGTTAACTCTGTGTCTTCTAAGGCTATTTGTTCTTTGTTCAAGTGTGCTGAAACCTCACCCATTAACCAGTTAGATGCTAACTTAGGATCCGCTCCTTGGCTAATTGTGTTGTCAAAGAAATCTGACATAACTTTAGTTTGAGTTAATACCATCGCGTCGTATTCTGGTAAGTCATACTCACTAATGTAACGTTCACGTCTTTGGTCAGGCATCTCAGGTAAAGTAGCTTTCACTTCTTCAATCCACTCTTCACTAATATATACTGGAGGTACATCTGGTTCTGGGAAGTAGCGGTAATCAGCTGCTCCTTCTTTCGTACGCATCAATATTGTATCACCAGTTACCTCATCATAACGACGAGTTTCTTGTTCAATAACTCCACCACTTCTTAAAACATCTGCCTGACGGTTCTCTTCATACTCCAGTCCTTTACGAACATAGTTAAAACTGTTTAAGTTTTTAAGTTCCGTCTTAGTTCCGAATTCTTCTTGACCAAAAGGTCTCAATGAGATGTTCGCATCACAACGTAATGATCCTTCTTCCATACGCACATCAGAAACTTCTGTATAAAGAATTTTTTCTCTTAATGCTTCAAGGAATGCATAAGCTTCATCTGGAGAGTGCATATCTGCTTCAGATACAATCTCAATTAATGGTGTTCCTTGACGGTTTAAGTCAACGTAAGAATATCCGTCTGTTCCATGTGTGTTCTTACCTGCATCTTCTTCTAAGTGAACACGGTTGATTCGAATACGCCGGTGCTCGCCTTCAACCTCAATATCTATATAACCATTTCTTCCAATTGGTTGTACGTCTTGGGTAATTTGGTAAGATGCTGGGTTGTCTGGGTAGAAGTAGTTTTTACGATCAAAACTCATCTCACTAGCAATCTCACAATTAAGTGCTAAAGCTGCTTTCATTCCGAATTCAACAGCACCTTTGTTTAATACAGGTAGCACACCTGGGTAAGCCCAGTCTTTCTCATTCGTATTCGTATTAGGTTCCGCACCGAAATGAGCCGGTGAGCTACTAAAAATTTTTGAATGGGTCTTTAATTCAACGTGGACTTCTAATCCAATGACAGTTTCAAAATTCATTCAATCAGCCTCCTAAAATTTCGGTGTTTGTTCTACATAGTCATGATTTTTCTCAAAATCATAAGCGACTTGATACAATGTCGCCTCATCCATATGCTTACCAATCAGTTGTAATCCAATTGGCATACCTTCACTGTCGAATCCTGCTGGTAGAGACATAGCAGGTAATCCAGCCAAGTTAACAGGCACTGTTAATAAGTCAGAAACATACATCTCTAATGGATCATCAATACGACCATCAACTTTAAATGCTGTTGATGTTGTAACAGGCCCCATAATTAAGTCGTATGATTCAAAAACTTTAGCAAAGTCTTCAACAATTAATGTTCTTACTTGAGCTGCTTTTTTGAAGAATTTGTCAAAAGCACCAGCACTTAAACTATAAGTCCCTAACATAATACGGCGTTTCACTTCTTTACCGAATCCTTCACTACGAGAATTCACATAAATATCTTCTAAGCTTTGAGCAGACTCGGAACGATAACCATAACGAATTCCATCGAAACGTTGTAAGTTAGATGATGCTTCTGCGGAAGAAAGAATATAATACACATTAATTCCGTATGGTGAATGCGGTAATGTTACTTCTTCAACAATTGCTCCTTGAGATACAAAGTATTCTTTAGCTTTCTCCATAGCGTCACGGATTTCCTTATTAATTGCATCAGATTGGTATTCTTTAGGGAAAGCAATCTTCATACCTTTGATGGATTGACCAATCTTCTGTGAATAGTTGGTATCCGTATCAGGTCGACTGGTACCATCCATTAAGTCGTGACCTGCAATAGCTTCGAGTAATAAAGCATTATCTTCCACTGTTAATGTCATTGGACCAATTTGGTCTAAACTTGACCCAAAAGCAATTGAGCCATAACGAGATACAGATCCATAAGTTGGTTTCATCCCAACAATTCCAGTGAAAGCAGCCGGATTACGTACACTTCCCCCAGTATCTGTACCGAGACTTGCTGGGATTTGACGCCCAGCAACAGCTGAAGCTGAACCACCTGATGAACCTCCAGGTACGCGTTCTAAATCCCATGGGTTTCTAGATGTTTTGAAGTAAGAGGTTTCAGTTGAACCACCCATAGCAAACTCATCTAAGTTTAGTTTACCAACAATAATGGCTCCTGCTTCTTTTAACTTGTTAACAACTGTCGCATCATAAGTCGGATTAAAGTTTTCTAACATTTTTGATGAAGCTGTAGTTACTAGACCTTCTGTTACAATGTTATCTTTAATTCCTACAGGCACCCCGTTTAATAATGGGGCATCTTCACCGTATCCACGCTCGTCTGCGACTTTAGCTGCTCCAAGTGCTGCTTCTTTATCAAGAGCTAGGAATGAGTTAAGTTTGCCATCAGTCGATTCAATAGTTTGAAAGATTGATTCGATTAATTCAACAGCGGTGAATTCTCCAGCTTTTAATCCTGCTTGAATGTCTTTAATTGTAGTTGGATAAGTTGTCATATTATACTTCCCCACTTTCTAAGATAGCTGGAACTTTGATATATCTACCGTCACTTTCAGGTGCGTTACTCAATAGTTCTTTGGTTTTATTACGTTCGATGGCAATGTCATCACGCATAACATCAACTAATTGATTACCGTGATAGGTTGGTTTAACCCCTTCTGTATCCACTTCTTCTAGTTGTTCAACCATCTCAATAATCCGTCCGAAATCGTTGGTAAAGTCACTCAGTTCGTCGTCTGTAAAGCTTAACTTAGCTAGTTTTGCTACGTGTTTTACTTGATCTTTTGTTAGCATTTAGTTAGTCCTTTCACTTTTTTATTTATTTTTGGAATATATGACTTTGATATTGGGTGGCTCCTGCAGCACGACCCACAAAGGCTTCTACACCTGCATCTGACACGATTTTCACTTCAATGGCCACACCATCCGGCAATGTCCGCTGAGACACATCGGTCACATGTTGTGTTAAGGCTGTTATCTCAGTTTGTTGATAGAATTGCGTTACAATCTCAATATTTAAGGATGCTAGACCACTATCGATATATAAAGCCTCTCCAGAAACACCATTAAGGTTCGGGAAGAAGTTCAATATCTCATTACTGAAGTTATCAAAGTATGTATATTGCTCACTCTGCTCGGTTGAATCAATCATTGGTAAAGCAATTCTATATTCATTATTTTCCGTCCAATCAGTCACAGCATTCCCTTCGCGAGAGATACCGTCTAAGATATAAGTGCCTCCAGCTATTTCATTGTTAGGGGCTGCGCGATAAATGCCAACAACAATGGGCACTGAACGTAATGCTTCTGTGTTTCTTAATCGTCCAACAATAATATTAGCAAATTGTTTTCCACGTTCACGCATCTCACCGACAGATATTTCTTGTGAATGGATAACCCCCTCACTATCTGTATATTCATAACTACTGTTCATCGCTAAACCAATCACAATCCCCCCCATGGCATAACCTTCTTCAGTTTCAACCATTAAGTTTTTCTCCATCACTTGGGCTAAGTAGATTGGTGTTGATTGAACATTCGTTACAATTTGTTGATTTTCTTCAGACTCTTGTCCTTCTTCAGTAACTGATTCTGGGTCATCCGCAGGGTCAATAGACTCGTCTGAAGCCAATGACTCTTCAATACTTGATTGTTCTTCTGCGCTTACTTCAGGTAAAGCAGGGTTTAATCCTTCTGGATTCGTTGATGACTCTCTTGATAACCAACTTGTCATCGTAGCATCATCGATAACCTGTCCTTCCTGTAGGAAGTATTGGTCAGTAGGGAAGATTTGTTTACTAATACGTAATAATCCATCTTCAAAGGCGCGGATATTCGCTGCTGAGCTCAGATTATAATAAGAGCTCGCAGATGTTCCTAGTTGATATTGTCCGTCCGTAATCACTGCGCGATAATAGTCGTTTGATAACTGGTTTGTTGTTGTTTGAACGGCTACTTCATCGGCTGCCAGTGATTCGTCAACTGATTCTGAACTCGCTTTTGTCACACACCCTGACAACATTAAGCCGGAAAGTATGAGTGCTATATTCCTTCTCAATTTTATGTTCATAGTATTACTCGCTCTCTTTTAATTTTTCTAAGAATGATTCTTCGTCTAATATATCGATGCCTAGCTCTTGGGCTTTAGTTAACTTACTTCCTGCTGCTTCACCAGCAACTAAGTAATCCGTCTTCTTAGAGACACTCGATGTCACCTTGGCTCCAAGATTCTCAAGCCGTTCTTTAGCTTCTGATCGAGTTAATTGCTCCATCGTCCCGGTCAATACAACTGTTTTTTGGGACCAAAAGTTCTCCTTAGCATCCAATTCTTGACTGGTTAAACCTAGGTAAGATGTATTGACTCCTCGCTCTTTCAAACGGCTAATTAATTCTTTGGATTCGTCCATATCAAAGTATTCAACAACTGCTTGACTTATCATCGGTCCAATACCATCAATACTCTCGATGTCTTCTTCATTAGAACTTTGAATATCTTCAACCGTGATGAAACGTTCGGCAATTAGTCTGGCTGCTTTAGCACCGACATGGCGAATTCCAAGTCCGAATAGTAATCGTTCTAATGAATTACTTTTTGATTCTTCAATTGCTTTTGCGTATTTTCGAGCTGATGTTTCTTTAGTATTCGGTAACTTTAAGAAATCTTCCCACTCTAGTGCATATAAGTCACTGGCGTCTTGAATCATATCCAAATTAATCAAGTGTTCAATGACTTTCTCGCCTAAGCCAATAATATTCATAGCATTTCTAGATGTAAAGTGAATCAGTTTGGCTAACTTTTGTGCAGGACACAGTGGATTCACACATCGAATGGCAACTTCGTCATTAATCCGTACTAATTCCGAATCACATTCTGGACAGGTCTTTGGAATGAACAAGGGGGAAGATGCTTCTGGTCGCTCATCCAGAACAACATTTAATATTTCCGGAATGATGTCTCCAGCCTTATGAATCTCAACCGTGTCACCAATTCGAACATCTAATGATTCTATGAGATCAATATTGTGTAAGGAAGCTCTTTGAACTGTTGTTCCAGCTAAGGATACTGAATCCATCACGGCAGTAGGTGTTACAACACCAGTTCGCCCTACCGTCCATTCAACTTCACGAACAATTGTTCGTTGGACATCCGCTTTGAATTTGTAGGCAATTGCCCATCTTGGTGCCTTCACTGTATAACCTAATTGACTTTGGGTTTGTACTGAGTTCACTTTAATCACTATACCATCGATCTCATAAGGCAAGTCATGACGAGTCTCTTCAACCTCTTGAATAAAGGCCATTACTTCTTGTGGAGTACGGCATAATTTTCTAAGTGGGTTCGTTCTTAAGCCCAATTCACTTAGTTGCTTAAAGAGATCGGCCTGTGTATCCACAGTAAAGTCTTCATTATATACTGCACCATAGATGAATACATTAAGCTTGCGTTCTGCTACGGCTTTGGGATCGATTTGTCTCAATCCACCCGCTGCAGCATTCCTAGGGTTAGCTAGAGGGACTAAACCTTTCTCTTCACGTTGTTCATTCAGGCTTTTGAAGACTTCCTTAGGCATATAGGCCTCTCCACGAACTTCAACTGATACAGGTTCTCGGAGTTTCAGTGGAATGGATTTGACTGTTCTTAAGTTAGTCGTAATATCTTCCCCGATTATTCCGTCTCCGCGGGTTGCTCCTCGAACAAATTGCCCATTCTCATACGTTAAAGCGATGGCCAATCCATCAATCTTACACTCCACCATATATTCTAGTTCAGTGTCAGCTTGATTCTGTACGCGATTCATGAATGCTTCCAGTTCTTCCTCATTAAAGACATTTCCAAGACTGTACATAGGTTCAGCATGCTCTACCTTTGTGAATCCCTCTAGTAATTGATCTCCCACTCTTTGGGTTGGTGAATCTTGAGTGATTAGCTCTGGATAAACTTCCTCAATCTTTACTAATTCATTATATAACTGATCATATTCCGCATCTGTAATCGTTGGTTTATCTAGAGCATAATAATTGTAGGCATGTTGGTTTAATTCTTCTTTTAACTTATCTACTCGTTCTTTTTGCTGTTCGTAACTTTCTGATTGAGTCATCTTCCTCACTCCTCTATGCGATTTTGCCAAATGCTTCCAAAAGTATTCTACCTTCATGTTCAACATTTTGGGCATAAAATCTCTGTCCTAGTATATCATTCTTTTGTCTGACAATCAGTAGTAATCTTAGTTGCTTATGCCTTTGAGATAGGAGCAAACGAAGCAAGTAGTTCTTTAATACCTTGAGATTCAAAAGCAATACTTAAAAGTTGATCGTTTCCTTCTCCCTTAATCTTAACGATCGTTCCAATTCCCCATGCTCGATGGTCTACCTTATCTCCAACTGCCCATTCTGTTGAATTGTTTGCTGCTTTTTTCTTCAAGGCGGCTGTCAAACTGCCTTTAGGTCGTTGACCTAAGATAACCTTACGTGCTGCTGAATTAGATTGGGCTCTTGCACGTTGAGTGTTAGCTTGCGAGCGAACGACCGTTTGGAAAGATTGTCCCACATTCTCAATGTATTGCTTATCAATCTCATCAACGAAACGACTTGGTAAGTTTTGTTGGTAGCGTCCATATAATAATCGACTACGAGTTGCTGTTAGATACAGTTGTTCTTCTGCTCGGGTCATACCTACATAAGCTAGACGTCGTTCTTCTTCCAGTTCTTCATCTGTATCTAAAGCTCGGCGTAATGGGAACAAGCCTTCTTCCATCCCCACAATAAAGACATACGGAAACTCCAATCCTTTAGCCGCATGCATGGTCATCAGTGTAATCTGATCTGCCTCTTCTTCTTCAGAAGTATCGGATACTAATGATAATTCAGTTAAGAAGACTGTTAGGCGATTTTTCGGTGAATCGAATGATTGACCTTCTTCCGTTTCAAGAAACGTTTGAGTTTCATCGGTAGATTCCTTATTAGATATATCGAATTCATTCGCTAACAAGTCTGGATCTGATTCTTCGAACTCATCCATATCCATCTCATCAAACTCTTTAGTTACCGAGGCAAACTCTTCTAAGTTTTCAATACGATTGGTTGCTTCTAAAGTACCTTCTTCTTGTAAACTTTGTTTATATTCTGTCTGTTCCCACACTTCTTCAACGAGCTCACTTAGCGTTAAGTATTCTGCTTGTTGACGTAGTCGTTTGATCATATCAGAGAACCTGACTAACTTTGCTTGTAAAGAAGCTGTCAGATTTGAACTGGCTAGGTGATCAATTGCTTCAAACCAGCCTAAGTTTAAGCTTTCAGCAAATTCTGCCAACCTTGCTATACTAGTTGGTCCAATTCCTCGCTTAGGAACATTAATAACACGGTTGAAACTAATATTATCAGCTGGATTGTCTATAAGTCGCAAATAAGCTAAAGTATCTTGAATTTCTTTACGTGAGTAGAACTTTAATCCGCCAACTACTTTATACGGAATATTTGCTCTCAGTAATTGTTCTTCTAAGTTACGAGATTGAGCTTGCGTCCGGTATAGAATCGCATAATCCCTGTTTTTTCTTTTATGATCTTCTTTAGTTTGTATAATTTGCTGAACAACATAACGTGATTCTTCTGAATCCGTTTCTGCTAGATAAAATTTAATCTTATTCCCTTGTTGTTTGTCGCTCCATAATTTCTTATCTTTACGGTTAACATTATGAGCAATCACACTGTTCGCTGCATTCAAAATAGCTTGTGTTGAACGATAATTTTGTTCAAGTAAGATGACAGTCGCATCCGGATAATCTTTCTCAAAGTTCATGATGTTTTCCATATTCGCTCCACGCCAACCGTAAATACTTTGGTCAGCGTCACCAACCACACAAATATTCTTTAAAAGACCTGCGAGTAAAGTCACCAAAGTATATTGACTATGGTTTGTATCCTGATACTCATCAACATGGATGTATTGGAACTTCTGTTGATAGAACTGTCTAACATCTTCATTATTCTCTAATAAACGAACAGTTAATAAGATGAGATCATTAAAATCCATCGCATTACTAGCTTTTAGTTTTTGTTGATACATGCGGTAGACATTTGCTTGAATATCACCTAAATAACCCGTCGCAGTTTGAGCAAAATCTTCGGGTAATTGGTTTTCATTTTTGGCTGCATCAATGACCCACAACATATCTTTATAATTGAAACGATTGGTATCAAGATTTAATTCTTTGAGAACGCGTTTCATTAAAGTTTGTTGCTCGCTTTGGTCAATGATCGAGAAGTTTTGATCATAGCCTATATATTGAGCTTCACGCCTTAGTATTCTTGCGCACATGGCGTGGAAAGTGGATACCCAGATTGATGTTGCACTGGGTCCTACTAATCGCTCAACCCTTTCTTTCATCTCATTGGCAGCCTTATTCGTAAAGGTGATGGCCAATATATTCCATGGATTTACTTGTTTCTCTTCAACCAAGTATGCAATGCGATGCGTTAGCACACTTGTCTTCCCACTACCCGCTCCGGCGGCAATAAGTAAGGGGCCTTCAGTAGTATAAACCGCCTCTTGTTGTTGTTTATTTAATCGGTTAATACTTTCGATTAACGATGACATATTGTTACCTCCAATTTACTGCATAGGTTGTTAATAACACAGCTTAAAAAATCATACATAGAAGATTATATCAAAAATTATAGTGGAGTCCTAACATTCTTAGTATTAATTCATCGGTTCTTTTTCCAAACATTTACATCATAATGTGCTACTGTCACTACAAACAAAAAAACTTCTCTATCCTTCAAAGATAGTCAGTACGTTGTACCGAAATCTTTCGAATAGAAAAGCTTATGAATTATTTTGTTAACTCTGTGATTTGAATTTGTCGTTCACACTCGGACAACGAATCGCCTGTAACAATAACTTGTCCGATTAATCGTTCTGATTCATTCATTAATGGATTGAATAAAGCAAATCCCCAGTCCGTTCTAAGCATCAATTGAGTTAATAAGTTTTCTTCATTCAGATTTGTAGCAGATAATGAGATGGCTGCCCGACTCTTAAGGTGTAAGTTAGGAAGAGGGAGCCCTAAAATAGCTCTTGCTGCTGCTTCATAATGAGATATACTCATGGAACCAATGGTAAACATTGCTTCATCAGATAGACCAATACTTGCTTCATTAATATAAACAACTTCCGCTGAAGTAATTAAAACTTTCAATGTCAATGACCCTACAAGATTAAGTGAATCTGCTAAATATTGTGCAAGACGATTCATTTCTTTCTCAACATTTTTTGATATTTGAGCAGGATAACGAACTTGGCGGCCTAATTCATCGCCAGTTTCTTTCACTTCGAACACTGGGTAGATAAGGACTTCCCCGCGTTCATTGCGGATTACAGTAACTGATGCTTTCTTTTCAGTTGGAATCCAAGCTTCTAGTATACACGTTGTCTCATCCAACTTCTTAACTGCTAAATCATAATCTTCCTCACTGTATAACACAATATGCTCATCAGCATCTTTAACATGACGTTGAGTTGATTTGAGTATACATGGGAACCCAATGTATTCAACTGCTTCTTTCAGATCCGTTAAGTTTGTAACTAGTGAGAATGGTGCAACTAAACACCGATTAGCATCTAAGTATGCTTTCTCAATTAATCTGTCCGTTGTAATGGCAATCAAGTCTTCAGATAATGTTAAGTCCGTTAACGAAGCTAATAGCTGAAATTCTCTATTCGATAAGATCCCCATCTCGACAGTGACTACATCAACGCGTTCACTAAAGTATCTTAAAACTTGTTCATTATATGACTCTGTAACTGTTTGCCAGCTAGCGAATTGTCTAACCGGATTGCTCTCACTGGTCACGAGACTTGCTACACGATAACCTAATTTACCTGCTGCTTGGGCCAAGACGGCTGCAGAAATTGATGAGCCAATAATTCCAATTGTTTCACCAGGATAATGTCTTTGCGCCATCCTGTCTACTCCCTTCAATTCATAAATATTTTTATGCACCTATAATAATAACATATACAAGCAAATCTAGCACTGTGAATTTTGAGAAATTAATTCTCCATAGGTTGATCGTATTGGTCAAGTTCATAATTCTCTATCAAACTAATAATTTTATCTGCATAAGTTGGGTCGGTTGCGTAACCTGAATCCTGCAGGCCATTGGCCTGTTCTTGATAGTTATCACCATCTAACACCGCTTGGTAAAAGGTTGGATCCCAACTCGTTCCTTGTTTAATTAAGATAGCATGACTTTCCATTGATGCTTCCCAGTTTGGGTAGACTTTAAATCGATCGACAATCTCAACCCATTCCCCATCCACAAACTCTAAAGTTGGAAAGTCTACTCCTTCTGGGTCGGTCAATTCTGTTTTGACACCGTATAAGTTATTATAATCAGAGCCTAATTGACTTTGGCCAAAATCACTTTCTAGAGCTGCTTGTGCCATAGACACACTTGCTAGAACACCGTATTGTCTTTGTAATCTTTGCGCTATTGGGGCGACTGTCGCAAGAAAATCTTGTCTTTGTTCCATGGATAATTCTTGTTGCATCAAATCGCCTACTCTCTCATTGGCTGTATCTATCCATCGAAAAATCACTATACCACTTAAAAAAATAAAAATGACAAAGAAAATAGCCATCGCACCAATTGTTTGTAAAAACTTAGGTAGAACTGTTTCCCAAGTTTTTTTGAAACTCCTCTTATTAGGTTTACGCTTGGTTGTTTTCTTTTTTCTTTTATATTTTTTGGTTCTTATCTTGCTCATAGTGCCTCGCTTTTTAAATTTTATTCATTTTGTAATTTTTCACTCTCATCTGAGAACCATTGTAGAAGTTTCACTTCATCATGTCCAATTTGTTGACGAATAATTCCTGGAAGTCTTAATTCAATAATGTCATTATAGCCCCAAAGATTATAATCAACAATTAATTGTAAAATAACCATATTTGATTTTCTTGTACTATGTTCTTCGTTCTCATCACTCTGATGCCATTCTAGTCGTGCAATGCCATTATTAACCCATTTCTTAGCAATTTGATATTTTAAGAAATTATATTCTTTTACGGGATTCGTTACAACCTCTGGTAATATTTCCGTAGTCCTAACAACTTTTTGAACTAGCATCCATTCATAATCCGTAAATAAAGTTGATAAGATTTGAATATTTTCATATTTTAAACCTTGTTCTCCTTTTTTCCAACGGTCCCAACTTTGTGGACTAATACCTAATTTTTCTGTGTAGAATGCTTTTTCACTGACATACTTTTCTTTGATCACTTGGACGACGATTTCGATTAATGCTGAATTCATATTTATCACCCTTTACGTGTATTATAATTTAATTATACACCCTGTAGGTGATATGTCTAGTGTTTTAAAGCTGTTTTCAAATAAAATGTTTGCGCATACTTATGATAATAGTCTATTATACCGAAGGGTTATTTGATAATATAACCATACATTATTCAATAATACAACATCGTTTAGAAAGGTAAATATATGAAATCTTCTCTCAAAGCTAATGGCAAACTGTCATTAGGTTGGCGGTCAATTAAAACAAGTATAGCTGTATGTATCACAATTATAGTGTATGCTGTATTTAATTTCGGTGCGGCAACCTTAGCTGGGCTGTCCGCAGTATTTACACTGCGTGAAACGGTTAAAGATAGCTTCCTTTATGCACGTTACCGAATCTTTGGTAACACAATCGGAGTCTTAATAGCAACAGGATTAATCTTCCTACAACAAACTTTTCCTTTATTGCAAAGTGATCTTGTTAACTCGATTTTTGGTGGACTGGGAGTACTTTTTGTGATTAATCTATGTACATTGACGACAAACCATCAGAGTGTTATCAATTCTGTTGCAACTTTCTTAGTAGTCTTCTTAGGAACACCAGAGGATACACTTGTATTCTATAGTATCCATAGAATCTTAGACACAGTCTTTGGTACCATAGTTGCAATTATTGTGAATCGCTTATTACCCAATACTTATTCCAAAAATTAAAGAAGCTAGGGAACTCTTCAGTGTGAGTTTCCTAGCTTCCTTTGTATGTGTTTTATAGCATTTCTTACCTATATTGGTAAGTTCCAGTTTCTTCATTATAGAACCATTTTGCTGGACGATAGTCCCCTAATGATTCATCGTAAATTGTTTCTTCGGGTAAGTTTACGTACGAACCAATATTCTCTACGTATTGGTTTGAATAGTTTCTTCCATCTTCATTAGCAGATCCTTGATCTACTTGAGGTTCTTCAATAATACTTACTTGTTCTTGTGATGATTCAACGACCTCTTCAGATGAAGCAGGTTCTTCTTCAGATTCACTGATTGTCTCACCAGTATCAAAGTAAGTCACTAAGCCTCTTATTGAATCTGCAACAGCAGGAACAACTTCTTCAGCTGACTCAAAATTCGAAGCAAGCACTACAGCAATGTAGTAAGTATCTTCTAATTCAATAATACCCGAATAATATTGTTTAGCGGCATTTGTGTCACTATTAGCAATCTCGTAACGAGATTGATATCCTTCAATGTTTTGAGGTGGATATTTGTTAGTTACTGGTGAATCTAATAATAACTCTTTGAATTCATTATCAAGTTCTTCACTGATTAAGCTATTATTAGCTAATTTCTCTAAGAATTGCGCAATATCTTGAGCACTTGTAACAGCACCAACTAATGTTCCATCTTCTTGAACTGAAAGTAATTGTGTTACTTTCGTCGCAAAATAATTCGACTCATTTAACCACAAGTTAAAGGCATTCGGTCCACCTGTTGCTTGGATTAAGTGATTCATTGCAGAAGCATCACCATTATGAACAACTTCAACCATCAGTTCATTAATTGTGAATACTTCACCTTCTTCAGCATTACTTACCGTTGAATTTTCATTTTCGGCTTGAAGATTTGCTGCAACTTCTACTGTATCTTCTGCTGTAATCTCACCTGCGTTGATTGCATTATAAGTGTGACCTAGCACAAACCACGCTATCAATGCGTCAGCATCAACACTTTGGTTATCATATACAAATGGAATATCCGCGTCTGCTGGTGCAACAACTGCTGAAACATCTGCTATTGAGCTTAAGTTGTCATTAATCGTTGCGTCAAAGAAGTCCGCTTGCTCACTATCTAAAGATGAGCCTGGTAACTCATAAGTAATCTCTTCATTAATACCTAAGTCTTTTGAAGTCACCATTAACTTTTGTTCTAAAGCTTCTGTTGTCAATACTGAGACGACTGGGTCATTATAACTAATTGATAAACTTTGTCCCTCTTTAATTAATGAATAATCATCGCCAAGATCAACCGTTTCACCATTCGTTGATACGGTGAAGTCAAAGGTCTCACTTGTTACTTCATTCAATGGTTGGTCAAATTCAAGCACGACCTTAACCATTGGGTATTCATCTAAATTAACACTTTGATTGGAAACAACTAGTTCATCTGAAGTTTCAGCTTCTTCAGTACTTTCTGATTCTTCGGTATCCTCAGTTAAGTCATCTACTGTTGATTCAGTTGCACTGTCTTCAGAATCAGATTCCGCTGTATTCAAGTTATCTTCTTCAGGTCGACTTTCAGGTTGGTTCTCTATCACTTCAGTATCTGATGATTGGAAATAATTAACTACATTATTAATTAATCTTGGACCAAACAGAAAAGCTAAAAATACTAAAGCAACCACTAAAATAAGTTTAATGATTCCCCATAATACTTTTCCGAAGCCACCACCAGACCTACGTGATGGACGTTCTTCTTGATACTCTACATGTCTAGCATCAGGGAATGATGATGTTTCATTCACATCATTGTTAGAATTAACTACTACATCATCCTTTTTGGCTTTTGACACTTCTTCTTTGTTAAAAACATGCCCACAATAAGCACATTGATTTTTACTCCTTACGTTTCTACCACAATTTGGACACTGCATAAACTCTACCTCCTAGAAATGTTGTCATTCCTTATGTCTTTTCTATTGTAGCATAGAAGCAATATCTTTGTCAGTTACAAACTTATAATCTGCCTTTTATCTAAGGACTTCAACCTATAAAACGAACTTTAAATAAAGTCCGTTTTAATATGTTGTATAGGCTTATTCCACACCTTTTAGTGCCTCTACCATATCGATTTTCTTCAATTTAAAATACATGACTAACATAACGATTGAAGAGAATGCGAATGAAATAGCTAAGGCCAGTAGATAACTTGATAAATGGATCGTAGGATGGAATAATATATCATTCATCTGCATCGTCTTAAGCAAGAACTGATTCATAACCGTTCCAAAAGCCAATCCTATAATACCTCCAATGAAAGTTAATATAAGCACTTCATTAAAGATATACATACTTACTTCGTTATCATAGAAACCAAGAACTTTAATTGTCGATAGTTCACGAATCCGTTCGGCCACATTGATATTGGTTAAATTATAAAGAACTACAAAGGCCAGTGCAGCGGCTGATACAATTAATACAAGTGTAATTAAGTCTAAACTTCCCATCTGGTCTGAGAAATTATCTTCAATGACTTGAAAGTCAACCGTTGTCAACACAGTATCAGAAGATATAATATCTTCTTCAATCGTTTTCCGGTTGGCGTCGTCTTGGTAATCGATTAAGAATGAATTGGTTGTTGGGCTTTGATTGAATTTCTCTTGATAAGTACTCTCCGTCAAGTAAATATAATGTGCGGCATAGTTTTCGACGATGGTATAGTCCCCAATGTCAAAGCTTTGAAAATCTTCATTCTCTATGACAAAAGTATGACCATCGTCTAGCCCTAGTAATTCCCCCATCCGCTCAGTTACAAACGGACCTCCCGCTTGAATATTCTCAAGCTGTGACTCTTGATCCCTTTGTCTTAATGTAACAAAACTTGAAAAGTCTTCTAAATCACCCATCGGTACCATTACGGTTACAGTTTGAGTCTGGCCTTCTTCTAATTCAAATTCATAATTTTCTTGAAAGACTGGCATCATAGCTTCAATCTCAGACATTGAACTTAATTCACTATGAAGTGATTCGACTTCATCTTCATTAACATCAGTGTTCAAGTAAACCATTCCGTCTGATGTTTGAAGTTGGCCGAATTGAACATCAACAATACTACTAATCGTATTACTTATTCCAAAGCCAGTAACAATTAACATCGTGCATCCAGCCACACCTAGTAAAGTCATAGCATTTCTACCTTTATAACGTAATAAGTTACGAGTCGTCATCTTTGCGTTAAAACTAAATCGATTCCAGATCATTGGGAATCTCTCAAGAAATAGTTTACGTCCTGACTTAGGTGGTTCAGGCAAAAGTAAGTTTGCAGGTTGAGTTCGCAACATGTTTAATGGAGTTAGTATTGCTGGCGTTAGTACGGTGATTAAGGCAATCATCACCGCTATCAGATTCCAATCCCACAATATAGCAATTTGCGGATTATCAAAGTAATAAAGCATATTGTAAGCATTAATAATTACTCCAGGAAAAATCCAGTAAGCTAACACGATACCAACAATCGCTCCAAGCAATCCCGCAATCCCTGCATAGAAAACAAACTTCACAATAATAGTCGGAGTTCTATAGCCTAATTGCTTCATCGTTCCCATATAATTTCGTTGTTCACTTGCCATCCGTTTAATAGTTGTGAATGTGACTAATAAAGCAATCGCCAAGAAAAACACGGGGAAAATATTTGAAATAATCCCTAATTGATCAGCATTATTTTTTAAAGTTTGAAAGGCTGGGAAGTCAGTCTGATCATTCACTAAATACTTAGGTAGTGATAGGTCTGCTAACGATTTTTCAGCATCAACTAAGTCAGCCTCTCCATCTTTTAACTCTTGAATAGCCTCATCATACTCTTCATCAAACTGAAGTTTATTCCAAAGATATAGATATTCCCCTTGCATCAGTTGCCAGCGGCCTTTGATTGCTTTTTGGCGACCTTCGGCCATTTCATCTTGTCCTATTTGAAGACTTTGATAGGTTTCATTCAAGGTCTGACGACCTGCTTCCAAGTCTTTTAATCCTTCTAGGATTTGAGCTTGAGCTTTATCTAATTGTTGACGACCGGCAACTAAGCTAGCATAAGACGCATCTAATTGGCTTTGGCCACTAGTTCTTTGGGCGTTTAATTCCGTCCATCCTTCATTAATGGCTGCTTGAGCTTGTTCTAATTGGGCCAATCCCGCGTAATATTCTTGCCAACCTGCTTCTAAGCTTGCACTCTGCGAATCCAATTCCGCTTGACTTGCTTGAAGCATCTCAATAGCATTTACTAATTTTTGCATTTGTGATCGGATTGCTTCCAAGTCAAGGTCACCTGGAACTGTTGGGGCTTCACCTTCATTCGTTAAATTCTCTAATTCATTATTTAACTGTTCCAATTCCCTTTGGTTTTGCTCTAACTGTTGGTTTAGGTCAGTTCGTTCTTGTTCCAATGTTTGTCGTTGGATTAACTGATTAGTGATCTTATCAATATTTGCTTGAATGCTTGATGACTCATTATTCAGTTCTGCTAATCTGGCTTCGTTTGTTGCTAGTTCTTCCTGTAAAGCAAGGTGATTAGCTTCCGTTAATGATTCATTAGATAATTGTTCAACCAATTGTCCATTGACTTGATTGAGTTGATTAGTATTATTATTATTCATCTGAAGTTGAGTATTCAATGAATCTAGTTGACTTTGAAGGGATTCAGCATTCTCAAGCTGTGTTAATTCAGCTTCAATTTCTTTTAAGCGGTTTTGATTATCAGTTATCCTTTGCTCAAGTATGTTGATTTTTTCTTTAAGACTCTCAACTTCTTGTGGCTTGCCTTGTGAATTAAGTTCTTCTAGTTCGGATTCTAAACGAGTTAATTCAGTATTTAATTGTTCGATTAGCTCCGATATTTCTATATCTGAATTCATTTCAGTGCCTAATAAACTACTTAATAGTGCAACTTGCTTTTGTGTCAGCTCTAAGTCCGAAATTGTAACCCTTGTATCCACATCTTGGGATAGCTGGCTCACTAAATTATTAATAATAGTTACATTTGATGCCAATGTATCTCGTTCAATAATCAAACTATTCAACCAAGCGACTAACTCTGGATTATTTTCCAAGTTTGATTGATTCAATAAAGCGATAAAAGCATTCAGTTGGTCCAGCTGACTCTCCATAGCAACTAACAATTCTTCCGGTGGAATTTGCTGGTTAGTTGCCTGGCTAATCTGTTCAAGTAGAGCTTGCCGACCTGCATTCAATTGTGAATAGCCAGCGTCTAAGGCTTCTTGTCCTGCCACTAAAGTGGCATACCCTGCTTGTGCTTCAGCGGCACTTTGAGAGAGTTGAGCTTGAGCATCATTTAACTGTCCTTCAGCGTCTGCAATACCTTCGGTGAAAGCACGAAGCCCTTCTTCATATAAGGCTAGGCCTTCTTGATAACTTGCTTCATTAAAGTCAATCTGTGCTCTCGCATCTGCTAGTTCCATACGTCCTTGATGATAGGTCTGAACACCTTTTTCAAACTCTTCTTGACCCGACTCTAATTCATCGATTGCTTGCATTAATTCTATCTGACCTTGAGATATTTCTAATCGGCTATCTTCCAGATCTTTTTTAGCATTATTCAGCTCTCGCTTAACATCTTCTAATGCTTGATAGCCATCATCAATTTCTACTTGACCCTCATCAATAGCCTCTTTAATCTCAGTTTCTAACTCTGCTAAGCGGTCTTCAGGTCTTCCTTCAAAGGCTTGTTCAATGCGACTGATTGCCGCTTGAGCAACTTGGTTGTGCTCTTCAGTATATTCCTTCTTATCCTGTGCCGCCTCTACCCAATAATAGGCTTCCGTATAGATGTCACCACTGATTGCTTGGTCGCTTACAATGACAAAGGCAGTCTCACTGCCGCTGCGTGTAATCCGTTCAATAAAGAGCGATGACCGTGCAAAACCAACGACAGTATAGTCACTCTCTTTTAAATTAACTCCTTGCATCTTCGGATCGTCCAAGCTAATACGGTCGCCAATTTCAATCGGTTCATCCATTTGTTTGTTTAATATTTCAAGATATTTTGAATCTAATACAATTTCATCGGATGCTTCTACCATTCGCCCTTCATTAATTTTAAAGAAATCTGTCGATTCATCTCCATTATAAGTGTAGATTTTGACATTTTCTTCGCCTGGTCGCAAGACACTGTTGACCGACTGCATAGGTAACCACTTCACACCTTCAATGTCAGATAAAATATCTAAATCTTGCTGATTCAATCCTGCTGTTGATTGAATTTGTCCATCGGGGATGTTAGATTCCTCGTAGATGGATTGAGCGGTCTTTACCATAGATGGACCTGCAGCTCGAATCCCTACAAAGAATGCAACTCCTAAGGTAATAATAGCGAATATTGAAAGAAATCTGGGTAGAGTTTTCTTAATTTCTCGAATATTATCTTTCCATAATGAAGAATTCATATCATTCCTCCTCTTCAAAACAACTTACCATGTAATCTCCTCTACTTTTAATGGGGCTTCATTCAACTGAATGTCTTCCACCTTTCCATTACGAATCTTAATGACACGGTCGGCCATTTCTGCAATGGTTGTATTATGAGTAATGATTACAATCGTCGTATCAGTCTGTCGACTAGTATCTTGAAGTAGCTTGAGAATCTGCTTACCCGTCTCATAGTCCAAAGCTCCTGTGGGCTCATCAGCCAAGAGTAACTTTGGTCGACTTGCAATCGCTCGAGCAATAGACACACGTTGTTGCTCCCCACCAGATAATTGAGCTGGGAAGTTGTCCGCTCGATGAGATAAGCCACATTGTTCTAATACTTCCATTACATCTGCCCCACTTTCCGAAATTTGAATAGAAAGCTCAACATTCTCCTTAGCAGTTAAGTTAGGCACTAGATTATAATTTTGGAAGACAAATCCAATGTTATTACGACGAAAGGTCGTCAATTCTTTATCTGAATAATTCGTAATATCCTTTCCAGCAATAATCACTTCACCCGAGGTCACCTTATCCATCCCACCAAGAATATTCAATGTAGTTGACTTTCCTGCTCCAGAAGGACCTAAGATAACCGCTAATTCCCCCTCCTGAATATTAAAAGATACACCATCATTCGCACGTGTAACTACTTCACCGTTACTGTACTCCTTGACAACATCTTTTAATTCAATATAACTCATAACATCACCTCTAGCTAATTCTCACGATAAAATACTAATACTTTCAAATAATTACTCTCTTCATCTTGGCTTGTTGGGAAATCTTCGGGTAGTTCGAATTTTTGGATTAAATAATAAGTTCCTTCTAAGTTTTGAGTCAATTCAACCATATCCCGTTGAAAATCTTCAATAAGATATTTACTATTATTCGTACTTAAAATGGTTAAGCCATTCGGATTCGTTAGTTTGAATAACTGTTCAGCTAGTTTTGGATAGTTTTTTTCTACTCGAAAAATCAGCTTCTTAGAACGAGCAAAGCTTGGTGGGTCACTAATGACTAGATCATAAGTAATATGATTCTTTAAAGCATAATCTAAGTAATTAAAGACATCCATCACACGAACTTCGTGGGCTGATTCCTTAAACTGTAAATCGTTCACTTCAAACTGTTCTGATGTTAGCTCTAAACTACGATTAGCAACATCAACACTAACTGTTCGCTTGCTACCACCCACGGCAGCCGCCACAGAAAAAGCTCCAGTATAACTGAAAACATTCAAGACTGACATGGACTCATTAGCTTGCGTTCGAATAAAATCTCTCACATCTCGTTGATCTAAGAAGATACCTGTCATCCAACTCTCACCAAGATAAACGGCATATTGAATATTGTTTTCTCTAATGATAAGTGGTTTTGGTGCTTCATCACCACTAACTAATGAGATTAATTCTAGCTCATTAGTTTGGAATCGAATTGTTTCATACACCCCTTTAACAGCTGGTAATAATTCCTTAATGGCTTCAAGGAACCATTCACGGTACTCATAGATTCCTTGTGAGTACCAATTAATTAGTAAGAAATGACCATACCTGTCAATCGTTACTCCACCAATACCATCACCTTCACCATTGAATAATCTAAAAGCCGTCGTCGCCTCGCTATTGAAGAAGTGTTCACGGTTTTGAATTGCATCCTCTAAAGCGTAATAAACAAAGGTTTCATCCCAATATTGATCTTGGTAGTTAGTAATAATCCAACCTAATCCTTTATTTTGTCTCCCGACTAACATTTTTCCTAAAAAATTTTGATTTACATCGTTTAATATAACGACCGTACCTTCTACAAGGTGTTTGGCCTTATCTTCGTTTTGAAAGTCGAGCGTCTTAACAAGTTTTCCACCTGCTTTAATACGCTCTGTTGCTAATCCTTTTAATTTATATTCCGCCATAATTTACTTCCTTTATTATTAATATAATTTTTGAATATCTAGTATCTCTGTTTGGTCTTTCTTCGTTAAGGAGGACTCTAATAAATAACTGAATTCTGTCAGTGTCATTGTTTGAATTTCTGCAAGTGTCGGGATTTCTTTCTGTGTCGGTGAGATAGTTAATTCTAAGCGGTAGTTAAAAGACTGAATATCCGCCGTTTGATTACTAAAAATATTAAGTAGAAACTGTTCATATAAACCAGTTAGAGTGGCAGAAAATGTTGTCATTTCTGGGTTAATCATTAGTGTCGCCTTTGTTAATTTATCTGTGACATGGGTCGTACTAATATTACTATCCCACTCATAATCAGTGGGAACAACTTCAGCAGGCGGTGCCTGATCGATCAAACTATCTGTAATTTTAGATTCAAGCTTTGTTTTAAAGGAGACCCCTTTTGCATTTTCAGATACATTAAAGCGTTGTCTAGCCACTACATCATAATCCATGAATCGCTGGTTGGTCTCGCTAATATCAATGTTAAAATAATAGTCCAAGGCTATACTTCCAGAGTTTTGAAATAAACCGCGAGGAATTTCTAATCGTTCCACATCAACAATAGTACTATTATTAAGTTGGTAGATATTTTCTGGGTCAACTTGCTTCATTAAGTCTGAATTAGGCAAGTATAATAAATTATCTAATAAACTATTATTTAATGTAATATCCTCAAGCTCAGTACCAGAGATAGGAAAATAATAATCACTATATGCTACAAATTGATTTTGAATCGCTTCGTTAAAGTATAGTTGGTTAAAGAAATCAGAATCTTCCAGTAATTGAATTGTTTTAATATAAACTAAGCCAAATTCACGATAAGCAACAAGATCATAAGTATGCTTTGTCACCTCATCATCTTGCTTATACTCGTATATATCGAACAACCACTTAGAATCTCCTGTTTTGGCGTCCCCAATAATCTCACCATCTACTAAGAGTTGACCTTCATACGTATTCAAAAAACGAAAAGAAATGCTATATTTTTCTAATCGATTTAGTTGATTAGTCAATAGCTCCAAATCATTCATTAATGTATTGACTGTTTCTTCATCTTCCACATCAAGTGACTCAAACGAACTGGCATAAGCAAAGTTTATTGGAAAAAGCATACAAATTATTAAACATATTTGGATTGTTAATTTTAAGGATTTTAGCATTTTTACAGCCCCTAACTGTTAGTTACTCGTCTCATATATTAGCATAAAAAAGATAACTTAGTATGAACTTACTGTATTATTTTATTGAAACGATATGATTTCTAATCTGTTAATACATTTATTTTTACATTCAAGACAAAGAAAGAGTCTTCTATTCAAGTCACTCTGTACTTAAATAAAAGACTCTCTGATTAGTTTTAAAATCTAGGTTGATTATTTTTCGTCACCATCAAAAGCATCTTTAATACCTTCAACAGCACCTTTAACTGTATCTTTCGCATCATCTAATAAGTCTTTAGCTTTCCCACCCGTTTTTTGAGTTTTACCTTCAGCTTCTAACTTTTTGTCTCCAGATACTTTCCCTAATCCTTCTTTAACTTTTCCTTCTAATTCTTCTCTTTTTCCATCTGTCATATTCAATTCCTCCTATCAACTATATGTTATTTTCATCATATTCAAGAATTAAGTTAAAGTCAATTAATAGCACTCGTAAGTTTTTTAATTCTGACAACCCAACTTTATCCCCGTTTATTTATTTTGTATTTGATCTCATTATTTCTGCCTTTTTTGCATTGAAATTATAGTATGTTGCCTATAATATTTTTGCTTGCTTAATCCATACTCATCAACTAAACTTAGAGAAGATAAGGAGTGTATTATGAAAGTATTACTATATAGTGAAAACTTAAAGCAAATAGGTAAGTCCGGTTTAGGGAAAGCCATTCAACATCAACAAGAAGCTTTGTCGCTTAATCAGGTAGAATATACGACTGATTTAGAAGATAGCTTTGATTTACTCCATATTAATACATACTTTCCTAAATCATATTACGTCGCCCATAAATTAAGAAACCAAGGCATCCCGATTGTCTACCACGCGCATTCAACAGAAGAAGATTTTAAGAATTCATTTAAATTCTCGAATCAGATTGCGCCACTATTCAAACAATGGCTCATTCAATCCTATCGACAAGGAGATATATTAATTGCTCCAACTCCTTACGCTAAGAAACTCCTTGATTCTTATAATATAGGTCGCGAGATTGTCAGCATTTCTAATGGGATTGACCTTCGAAACTTTAAACTCATCAATCATGCCCGTGAGAAGTTTATTCAAGAGTTTAATTATAAGCAAAGTGACTTCATTGTGATGGGAATTGGTTTATATCTTGAGCGCAAAGGCATATTAGATTTTGTGGAATTAGCCAAACGAATGCCTGAAGTGGAGTTTATTTGGTTTGGTTATACTGACCTTAAACTAGTACCAGATAAGATAAAAGAAGCCATTCAAACAAAGCTTCCTAACTTAAAGTTTGCTGGCTATGTACCGAACGACACGATTATCCTTGCACTGCAAGCGTCTGACCTTTTCTTATTCCCAACCATGGAAGAAACGGAAGGGATCCCCGCCCTTGAAGCTTGTGCAGCCAAAGCAAACTTTATTGTTCGTGACATCCCAGTCTTTGATGACTGGCTCATCGATGGTGTTCATGTCTATAAAGGAAAGACTGTCGATGATTTTCAAATACTCATCGACCAATTCAAAGCCAAAAAGCTTTCAGCTTTAGGTGAAAATGCTTATCAAGTTGCAAAAGAAAGAGACTTGAAGCAAATTGGTAAACAACTCATTGAGGTTTACAATAAAGCCATTCAACTGAAGAAACACTAAAAATAGAACCTGACTAGTAAAAAGCATACTAGTCAGATCCTTTTTATTTGCATCTAAATTGTTAGTGGACTTATGAGGTAAGAATATGGGTTTCTAAAAACTTATCAAGTTGCCCTTTATCTCTTGCTACTTGCCCATCCGATATGTTAGCTGGGTTGAGATACAAGCGTCCTACTTCCAAGTCATAATCATCATAAGCAACCACAGCTTCACCTTCGTCTGGGTCTTGAACCCGTTCTACTTTCGGGTAGATTTCTTTCAAAATGCTTTCTACATCTTCAGCAATCGCATCACGTAACACTTGATACATCTCTGCTTGAGCTTTTGGAATGTAGAAAATATCTACTTTAACTAAGTCTTCTTGTTCGTTATTTCGATGATTCTTTCTTCTTTTTTTAGCCACTATCTATAAGTACACCTTTCTATTACTTCTTATGTGTCAAATACTTATCCATAAAATCTTCAGAATCTGATGCTACAAGCTTTTCTAAGACATCAATCACAGCCTGTTCCTCGTTTGTACCAATTTGGTACTTAGTTGATAATAGCAAGTCACGGTCTGCATTCCCCATAGCTATACTATATTTTACTTCTTGCATCATACTTTCATCATTTAAGCTATCTCCAAAAGCCATTGATTCTTCTGGCTTAATTTGATATTTTTCTTGCAACTTTCTAACAGCACTTCCTTTACCACCTTCTGCATGGTAAACATCTAACCAACCATCTCCACTTGTTACTGCTGTTACATCGTCATAGCGCTCTTTAATAATACGTACCATTGTCTTATTACGGTCTAACGAATGTTCAGAATAAACCGCCATCTTTGTTGCCTGTTCTCCTTCAGGAATCTCCTCGAAAGACTGAACATAGCCTAATACATTATTATACTTTGAGATGGTCTCGAAGATAGGCCCTTCGTTCTCTCTAAAATAAGCATGATGACCTGTATTAACAACAATATTAAAGCCATCAAATTCATCCATAAACTCACTAATATCATATAGGGTTTGACTTGCGATTTTTTTCGAACCCAATTCCTCATCATTTTTGATAATAAAGTTTCCATTATCACAAGCAAAGTAAAGGTCTTTTTGATCCTCAACTGAGAAATAATCAATAATTTTATGGTAACTATTACCTGTCGCGATACATACAACAACACCACGGTTTTTAAGTTCTGATAGTGCGTGATTAAAGCGTTCTACATCATAAGTCTTATCTTTTTTGAGTAACGTTTCATCCAAATCAATTACAATTAATCTAACAGTCATTGTAAACTCCTTTATGATATCTTTATGTATTACATATTAACATATTAAAAGAAGAAATAATGTACTAAATGGTTTTCTAAAATATAATTATTTTTTCCTTTTGACTAGAGATTAGGTTAAGATTAGAATGTATATATGTTTTTTAATTTTAGGAGGTTTATTGATGAAAGATTCTTTTAAGTTTGCCTTTCCTCGAACGGTTCCCGTCATGGCAGGCTATATTTTTTTAGGAATTCCCTTTGGTATTTTGGCCATTAGCCAAGGTTTTTCACCTTTATTTACCATCTTTATGAGTGTATTTATTTATTCGGGAGCTATTCAATATGCTTCGATTGATATCTTTTTAGCTTCGTATAATCCCATAAATGCTATTATTCTAACTTTAATGATTGGTGCGCGACATATTTTTTATGGGATTGCGATGTTAACGAAGTATAGTCGTATAAAAAAGAATAAATACTATTCAATATTCGCTTTAACTGACGAGACTTTTTCGATCATCATAACATTAGATGTTCCAGAACATTTAGATAAAGATTTAGTGTATTTTTTCATCACTTTATTGAACCAAATCTACTGGGTCATTGGAACGACTGTCGGTATCCTTGTAGGCGGATTTATTACCATTAACCTTGAAGGTATTGAGTTTGTTCTAACCGCACTCTTCATTACAATTTTTGTTGAACAATGGTTATCAAACGAGAACAAAAAGCCTGCATTAATTGGTTTACTATCAGGTATCACTTTTTTAATAATTTTTGGAGCGAACAACTTTATGATACCAGCGATGATTTTTATTATTGGATTCTTCTTGAGAGAATATTCTAAGAAAGGAATGACCCAATCATGACTCCTACACAAACTTGGATAACATTTTTTATCTTTGTTGGCTTTACCATGCTAACACGTTTTATCACTTTTATAATCTTCCCTGAAGACTCTAATCCTCCTCAAGAGATTATTTATTTGGGTTCAGTCTTACCAACAGCAGCTATGGGATTAATTGTTGTCTTTGCTTTAAGAGAGACAACAATTCTATCATATCCTTATGCCATCCCAGAGCTGATTGCGGCTTTAGCTATCATTCTTGTTCATTATTTAAAGAGAAATACAATTATTAGTATTTCTGTTGGGACTATTCTGTATATGTTCCTAGTACAAGTTGTCTTCTAGATGTATTAAATCATTAATTATTATGCAAAAAAAGTAGTAAAGTAACCATCTTTGTGGGACTTTACTACTTTTTTTATAAAACAAATGCTACATCTCTTCAGGTGCTTTTACACCTAATAAGTTCAATGCATCTTTTAGCACAATGGTTGTGGCTTTTACTAACTTCATACGATCAGCTAATTGCTCATCTTCATTTAAGATACGCACATTGGCATAATATTTATTGAATAATTGAGCTAATTGGATGGCATATTTGGCGATAATTGATGGTTCATAATTATCAATTGAACGCTCGATAATTCTTGGGTAGTCGGCTAGTTTCTTAATAATTTCCCAGCTGTAATCATCTTCTAGAGCAAATTGGCCAGTATGATTAATTTCTTTACCATACTTACGAATCATACTCATTGAACGTGCATAAGCATATTGGACATATGGTCCCGTCTCACCTTCAAATTGAACAATCTCGTTCAAGTTAAAGTCGAAATTATTCATACGATCAGTTTTAAGGTCGTGGAACACAACTGCCCCAACTCCAACTTGTTGAGCAACTTCTTCTTTATTCGGTAAATCAGGATTTTTCTCTTCAATTTGTTTGCTGGCTAATTCGATTGCTTCATTTAATACTTCTTCTAGAAGTACGATTTTACCTTTACGTGTTGATAATTTCTTACCGTTTAAGGTAATTAAACCAAATGGTACGTGATCCATATTTTGATACCATTCATAGCCTAATTTAGCTAAGACAGCTTTCAGTTGTTTGAAGTGAACACTTTGCTCATTTCCAACCACATAGACATTTTTAGCAAAATGATAGGTATTATAACGGTAAATGGCAGCCGCTAAATCACGTGTTACATATAAAGTTGCTCCGTCTGACTTTTTAATTAATGCTGGTGGTAAATTTTCATCTTCCAAATCAACAATAGTTGCACCTTGATCGATTTTTGTTATGTTTTTAGCTTCTAATTCATCAATGACCGCTTGCATCTTATCATTGTAGAAAGCCTCACCGTTATATGAATCGAACTGAATGTCTAATATATCATATACTTTTTGGAATTCTTTCAATGACTCATCTTTGAACCACATCCAAAGACTTAACATTTCCTCATCGCCATCTTCAAGTTTCTTGAAGGCTGCTCTTGCTTCATCATCAAGCGTTGAGTCTTTCTCTGCTTCTTCGTGAAACTCAACATATAATTTTACTAATTCATTAATCGGATTTGCTTTAACTTGCTCTTCGTCGCCCCATTTCTTGTAAGCAATAATTAATTTACCGAACTGAGTACCCCAATCTCCTAAGTGATTAATTCTAACTGCTTGGTAACCTGTCTTATTGGCAATATTGGCAATTGCGTTCCCAATAACAGTAGAACGTAAGTGTCCCATTGACATTGGTTTAGCAATATTCGGGGAAGACATATCGATAGTCATGGCTTCATTTTGACCTAATTGCGAATCCCCATAGTGCTCTCCCTCAGTTAATATATGAGCAATTAAGTCTTCTCCTACAGGTTTTCTATTAAGTAACACATTAATATAAGGTCCAACGGCATCAATACGTGTATAGTTTTCAGCCTTCAATTCCTCAGCGATATCTGTTGCGATTTGTTGCGGTGCTTTGCGGAAAATTTTTGCCAATGAAAAAGCAGGGAAGGCAAGGTCACCATGCGAAGCATTATTAGGTACTTCAATTAACTTCTCAATCTCTTCAATTGTTAAATGCTCACCGATAATGGCAAGTAAGTCTTTGGCATATATTTGTTTAATATCCATCTTATTCTCTCCTTTGTATAATCATCATGTAAAAAACGCCCTAGAAAGACACCTCGACTCTGTCTTTCTAGAGGCGTTATCTTATACGCGGTACCACTCTAGTTCCATGGTTTCATATCCATGCTTATCATTGATAACGAAGTTGCCTCCGAACTAGCTAACTAGTTGTGCAATGAAAGTGCGGTTCAATATAGCGGTCATGCTGGCTCTCAACATCCCAACTTGCTTTAATGACACTAACTATATCTACTCTCTTTCAAGGGTAAACTGTCTTAAACCGCAACTATTCTATCAAATTTATTGTAATTCGTCTAGAGATTATGCATCTTTTCTACGCTTATTATTTAATAGAAGATAAGCTATACAGATTAATGAGATCGCGATCATAATAACGATATCTCTTAAAGAGCGTTCTCCCGTATTAGGTAAGTCATCGTCTTCAACTGAAGATTCTACTGAGACACTCACTGACGTCTGATCTGATTCATGGGATATTGACGCTTGTTCGGCATTATATACAACAGCAAAGTCACCTAATTGCTGTGTTCTAAACGTTACACGATTGTTATGTAAAGCAAAGGTTAAGTTAGATACTGAATTGTTATTCAACCTCATGATGCGTAATTGTGAATTAACTGGTCGTGTCGGAATTTTTACCTCGGCAATCTTAGTCAACTGTACTGGTTTGTTCTGATTATCTAATAAAGTTAAGCGATAAATATCTGCATCAGCATTTTCAATGGCTGCTGATGACGTTAGCTTCTCGACTGTTAAACTTTCAATATTATTAGCATCTTGAGGGTTCACCCATACTTCAATCCCAGTTTCATTATCTTTAAACTGTCTTGTCGCTTGTGAAGCTTCTTCATCAATACTTGCTTGTTCTTGTGGTGTTAAGCTATGCGATTCATCAACGATGATTGACGAAGTTGGTTGATTTGAGCTTGAAGAGTGTGAACTTGATTCTTGAGAAGCATTCGATTCCATTATAGAACTTGATTCTTCTTGATTGCTAGATTCTTCTACAGATGATTCTTCAATAGCAGTTGCTTGAATTTCTACAGTAGAGATCTCGTCAGCAATAACTTCCACTGTCCCTTCTATTGTCTTAAATTCAAAGTCTTGTGGAAGTTCGGTTAATACGAAGTTATGATTACCTACTGCTAGGTCATCAAATATGGCATATCCTTCATTATTGGTTGATATGGTTTGATCATCAATGATGACTGTCACATCTTCGATCGCCTTACCTTCAGCTGTTATATGAATTCGTGCCGTTCCTGTCTCTGGTAGTTTCTCAATCTCGATACTTTCGTCATACTCAGATCCTTCTTCTACATCGAGTGCTCCACCTTCAAAAGTATTCTCAAAGCCTGAAGGAACTTCATTCACACTATAGTTATAACGACCCGGTTCTAAATTATCAAAATGAACACGACCCGATTCATTAGATAGTCCTGTTAATCCTCCGAAAGCTAGATTCACACCTTCAACAGCTTGGTTATGTTGATCAACAATCGTAAAAGTTGCTTTAGATAATTCAACCTCACGTTCAACATGGAATTCAACAGTACTAACCTTAGATTCATTGACGGTTACTTGACCACTAATCTCTCCTTTATATCCATCTGGAAGTGAACTAACTGTGTAAGTATGGTCTCCGGGTTCAATATCCGAGGCTGTGGTAGTTCCTTCCGTATTCGTTTCAAAAGTTTCACCTGCCACATTGATGATTACACCTTTAACAAGGTATTCATCTTGGTCTCGAACATTAAATATTATCGTACCATTTGCGACATAACGTCGAACTTGTAATTGTCGTGATTCACTCGCACCTTCAGCAATATACACTGATTGACTATTTGTAATATTTTCATAGTTATCAGGAAGTGATTGAATTGTATAGTCATAAGTAGCTTCTTCTAGATCATTGAATACAGCTTGACCTTCAGCATTGGTTGTAGTTGTTACAGATTGATTCAATTGAATCACTGCGCCATTTACTGGTTCGTTATCTTGGTCAACAACAGTTATCGTTAATTGACCTAAAGGGATGGAACGTTCAACAACAATCGTCTCAACTACCGCTGTATCAGCTGTTGGTATTACAACCCCACTCGCTTGTCCACTATAATTCTCTGGCAGACTTGTTAATGTATAGTTATATGCTTGTCCAACAGTCAGGCCTTCAATTGTCACTTGACCGGCTGAATCTGTAGTATAAGTTTGGTTATTGAGTTCAATCTCAGCCGCTTCAACAACTTCATCATTTTGGTCAATGACTTTGAAAGTCACAGCTCCTACTTGTTCAATGGCAGTTAAGTTAATTACTTCTTCAATAGTTTGGTTTGTTACGACCTCTACGGTTCCACTTAAGTCCCCTTCGTAACGCCCTTCCAAACCTCTTATCTCATAAGTCTGCTCCCCGCTAACAATTTGGTTAAATGTTGCTACACCGGATGCATCTGTCGCCAAAGTATCCAACCCAATCGCAATGACCGTTCCTTCAATCGGATTATTATTCTCATCAAGCAAGGTGAAGCTCACACTCCCCAACTGTTCAGCCAAGTTAACGGTCATGGTATCTTCAACTTGCTGGTCTTTAACAACTGTGAACGACCTAGTCTCAGCTTCTCCTTCTAACTCATATCCTTCAGGCAAAGCTGAAACATAATATTCGTTATAACTGCCAGCCTCTAAGTCTTCAATCAAGACTTGACCTTGTCCATTAGTAACAAAACTATCTTCATTATTCAAGATAATCTCTGCACCTACCATCGGATTCGAATCAGCATCAGTAATCGTTAATAAAGCTGAGCCAAATTGTTGGTTAGTAGTAAGGGTTATTGTGACTTCTGTTTGTGATTGTGAGTCCACATTCACACTCTTTTCCACAGGTAGTTCATACATCTCTGGAGCATTAATAACTTCGTAAGAATGACCGCCTGCGACCAAATTTTCAATGAAGGCTTGTCCATTCTCATCAGTTGTAATGATTGAATTATTTATTTGAATACCAACACCACTCACTACTTCCTGCGATTCATTAACAACATTGAATAAGACTGAACTGCTCGCTTCATTCTTAACTTCAATGGATACTTGGCTAGCTTCACCAGCTACAACTGTTGTCGTGCCTGTTAAGTTATCGATAAAGTAACCTTGTGGCACACTATTAATTGCATAAGCATGCTCACCCACTGCAATATCCGTAAATACTGCTTCACCATTAGTATCAGAATAAATCTCACGATCATTGAGTGTTACTGATACATTAGGAACTGCTTCACCATCGTTTTCAAAAGTGAATATAACAGTATTAGTTGTCGGCTCTTCAGGAATTCGTTCAACCGTTAACGTTGAAGTGTTTGTAGAATTAGCCTGTATCTCTAACGCTTGGACTTGCGTTGATTCAGTAGTATAACCCTCAGGTAAAGAGATAATCTCAATCTCGGCATTTCCTACTGGTAGATTACTAATTTGAATCAATCCTTGAGCATCTGTCTGATACTCTACACCATTTACGACTATGACAGCACCTTCTACAAAGGAACTATCATCTCCTAATACATGTAGAATCAACTCCCCTACTTCTTCACCAGTTTGTTCTGGATTATTGGTACCTTCATCAAGTACAGCTACCGACGATTGATCAGCAATAGTTATAACTAGGCGCGTCTCATACTGGTTCGTAGAAGGTTTATATAAGTTGTCCTCCGCAGTCACTTCAAAAGGAAGATCATAAATTTTTGTGCCATCATCCAAGGATACAAAGGAGCCACTATTCTCTAAGACTTTCATTGTTTCTGATTGTTCTCCTTCTACCTCCGAAGCATTTGGATTGGTCATCTCCGCCTTATAAGCTAATAATTCATTCCCATCTCTCTCAAAGTTCCCACCATCATATAATCTAAAAGTATAACTACCTTCAGCCAATACTAAGTTGTCAGCAAGTGGATTCGTTGACTCGTAACTATAGACCACATCATTCATCCCAGTTTGTGGATTGTATTGCAAGATGTCATAACTGATTTGGTCTTGATTGATAGGGTCATTACCATTTATAGCTAAAAAAACCTCGACATTGACCGCTACAGACCTCGCTTGCTCTTGTGCTTGTACACTTCTCATGTTATTGAACATAACTAACGCCATTGTCAAAATTAATATAAAACTCGAAAATCGTTTAATTTTTTTCATTTGTAAAACCTCCTTAATCAACTTTTTTCTATAACTTAACTTTATCATACCCTCTTAATTAATTGTTCAAAGACGCGAAAACATCAAACTTTTACGAAAATGTTTCTCATATTTTTCAAAAGAAATTCATAAACAAAAAAGTCGCTCGAATGATTATTCAAATTCAAGCGACTTTGTATGTGATTTGTAAGTATTACGAAGTAATAGTTTGATCAATCTCGAATGCTTCTAACATTTCTGGACTAGCATCATTAACACTTACTGTGTCTACTAGTTTTCCTTGGACGATTACCCTATCAACTAAGCCAGTATCACAAGTAATTAATGTAATTCGAGCTTCTTGTGTGGGATAAGTTACCTCTACGGCAGTTGCTGGTACAGTATCAATGTAATCCACTTCGTAGACATAGATATTTTCTAAGTCAGTCAGATAGATTGTTTGACCAATTTGTGCTCTCATCAATGGTTCAAAAAGAAGTCCTTCATTTATTGAATGGTGACTTGCTAGTGAATAATTTGAAACTCCCATCTCTTGGTCTTCATATAAAGTACCTGCCCCATAGAACATTCCTTCATTAGAAACTCCTTTATAGATAGGTAAGTTCATACCTAATTCTGGCATTGCCATACCACCAATAGTAGGTAAATCACTTGGGTTAATACTACTTGCTAGTACCTCACCGGCACTTAGAGTATTAATATCTTCCCAATTATAGGTCACTTCTGCTAGCTGGTTAGATTCAATTTGTTCTCTAGTTAAATTGCTTACAGAGTTTTGTGAACTACCTCTTTGAATTAAAAAGTTCTTAGCCGGCTCGATGGCTAAAAGTGCAACAGCCACTAGAATTAATAAGACTCCTAGAACTGTTCTAAAACTGCCTCTTCCTTTGCGAGACTTTTGTTTACGCCTTCTAGCTTCTCGACGCGTTCTTGGCTCACTACTCATCTTGTTACCTCCAAAAATATCTATATATAATTATTATGTACTAAACGTCAAGCTAATCATATCACTTATATAGAATAATTTGAATTAAATAGGCTGAATTTAATAAAAATGCAATCTTTATTAAATAAAAATTCATAATTTAGTAAGATTATGTTTGATAATTCAATTTATATCTTTTATAATAACTGTATATTAGTTCATAAGGGAGTAACTAGGGTAACCCGTCAGTATCAACACCGATAAGTAGCCTTGCTACTGGTACTGTACTTAAATAGTGAGACTTATGCCTACTGTATCGCTTTTGCTGTATAGTTGGCATAAGTCTTTTTTTAAAAGTTGCACCTTATAAAAATTAAAAGGAGGAATATTGTAGATGGAAGATTTCATCGCCTATCGTGAATCGACAGATTCAATCGTCTCAAAACTAGACAGTAACGTGTCACAAGGTTTGAGCTCATCTGAAGCGAAAGCACGTATTGAAAAATACGGTCCAAACGAAATTCAGGAGGAAGAAAAACGAACACTTCTACAAAAGTTCTTTGATCAATTTAAAGATTTTATGATCATTGTATTATTAGTAGCAGCTGTTGTCGCCGGATTCGTTGGAGTTGCTGAAGGTGAAGGTATTGCTGACTCAATTATCATTTTAATTGTTGTTATTTTAAATGCTATTATGGGGGTTTTCCAAGAGCAACAAGCTGAGAACGCTATTGAATCTTTACGTAGCATGGCTTCACCTGAGGCTCATGTACGTCGTGACGGTTCAATTACATCAATTAAGAGTACAGAATTAGTTCCTGGTGATATTATTACTTTAGAAGCAGGAGATGTTGTACCTGCGGATGTTCGTTTATTAGAAGCAAACTCATTACAAATCGAGGAAGCATCTCTAACTGGTGAATCGGTACCAGTTGTTAAAGACATTACAACGATCGAAGATGACAGTGTTGGTATTGGGGACCGCGATAACATGGCCTTCTCTAGTACAAACGTAACTTATGGACGTGGATTAGGTATTGTTACTGGAACAGGTATGAATACCGAAGTTGGACACATTGCTAAAATGTTAGCAAGTACAGAAGGACAATTAACACCTCTACAACGTGACCAAGAACAATTAGGTAAGACACTAACAATCGCAATTATAGCCATTGCTATCGTGACGTTCATCGTAGGTATTACTGTTCAAGACTTCGAATTAACACACATGTTATTAGTTTCGATTTCATTAGCAGTTGCTGCAATTCCTGAAGGGTTACCAGCTATCTCGACAATTATCTTATCTCAAGGTACAACTTCTATGGCTAAACGTAACGCTTTAGTACGTACGTTACCAGCAGTAGAAGCTCTTGGAAGTACTGAAGTTATTGCTTCAGATAAGACCGGTACATTAACTGTTAACAAGATGACTATTGAGAAAGTTTTCTATAACGAAGAAATTCACGATGCTGCAGATGATATTAACTTCAACAATCCATTGTTACGTGCAATTACATTCGCTAACGATACGGACATCGACAGCAATGGTGAATTAGTTGGAGATCCAACAGAGACAGCTATGATAAAGTACGCAATGGATAAAAACTTCGATGTGAAAGAAGCTGTTAATGCTGAACCACGTGTTGGTGAAGTCCCATTCGACTCTGCTCGTAAATTAATGTCAACTATCCATCAATTATCAGACGGCCGTTACTTCGTTGCTGTGAAAGGTGCACCTGATCAATTAATTAAGCGTGCAACTAAGATTGACGTTAATGATAATATACGTGATATTACTCAAGCAGATATTGACCACACATTGAAAGAAAACGAAGGAATGGCTCGTGAAGCTTTACGTGTTCTTGGTGGAGCATATAAGATTATCGACTCAGTTCCAGAAACCTTAAACACAGATACAGTTGAGCAAGATTTAATCTTTGCTGGTCTTGTAGGTATGATTGATCCTGAGCGTGAAGAAGCTGGTGCAGCTATCAAACGTGCTCGTGAAGCTGGAATCCGTACTGTTATGATTACTGGTGACCACGCTATTACAGCACAAGCTATCGCTGAGCGTCTAACCATCTTAGACCCTAACGAACCTAACAACGAAGAACACGTTCGTACAGGTGCTGAATTAGATAATATGACAGATGAAGAATTAGCAAGAGAAGTTGCTAACTACTCTGTATACGCACGTGTATCCCCAGAGCATAAAGTTCGTATTATTAAGGCATGGCAAGCTAACGACCGCACTATCTCAATGACCGGTGACGGGGTTAATGATGCGCCATCTCTAAAACAAGCTAACATCGGTGTTGGTATGGGGATTACAGGTACTGAAGTTGCTAAAGGTGCTTCTGATATGGTATTAGCTGACGATAACTTCGAAACAATCGTAGTTGCCGTTGAAGAAGGACGTAAAGTATTCGCTAACATTCAAAAAGCTGTACAGTTCTTACTTTCAGCTAACTTAGGTGAGGTTTTAACTCTATTCGTTGCAACATTATTCGGATGGACAATCCTTGAACCAGTTCATATCTTATGGATTAACTTAGTAACTGACGTATTCCCTGCAATTGCTTTAGGTATGGAGAAAGCAGAGCCTCAAGCTATGCAACAAGCTCCACGTACTAAGAATGATAGTTTCTTATCCTTCGGAGTATTACCAAGTATCGCTTACCAAGGTATCTTTGAAGGTCTACTTACATTAGGTGTTTACTACTATGGTGAGTATATCTTAGGTGTAGAACATCAAACTGCTGAAACAATGGCATTCATTACACTTGGATTTATCCAGCTATTCCACTCATATAACGTTAAATCAATCTTTAACTCATTATTCAGTGGAAATCCATTTGATAACAAGTACTTAAACGGTGCATTCGTACTTTCTGGTGCTTTATTATTAGGTGTAATTCTAATTCCTGGAATTAATGACTACTTCTCAGTAACAATTCCTAGCCCAGCACAATGGGCAGTGTCAATTGGGGCAGCCTTTAGTATTATCTTTATCGTTGAGATTTTCAAGTTCATCTTCCGCGCAACTGGTCTTGCCGATAAATACCAAAAGAAAATCGTTGATTAATTAAACTTAATTCGTTGATTCAAAGCCTAGCAGATAAAACTGCTAGGCTTTTTGTTACATAATAATAAATACTTAGATCAAAAAGACACCTATATTGAGGTGTCTTTGATCTATCTTATGAATTGTAATGCACTTGAGTTTCTTCATGAATGCAATTAGGAACGACTTCCTTCAATTTCTCAATAATTTCACTGACTTTATCACTTGAACACAATGTCAATACTGTAGGTCCTGCTCCACTAATTAATGTTGCATAAGCTCCTTGTGAGATTGCTGTGTCTTTAATATCTTGAAATTCTTTAATTAATGGTTGTCGATACGGCTCATGGAATTGATCACGCATCATTAATTGTCCCATTGTTGGATAATCACCCTTAATCATCGACAATAACATGACATTATTCATGGCATTTTGCTCAACCGCTTTATCCTTCTCATAGACATCTGGAATGGCTTCCCGGGCGTCTTGGGTTGATATCTCATAAGGTGGTATTGAAAGAATTAAGCTTACTCCATCAAAATCAATTTGATGATACACTAAAAGATCTTGATCATAGTAACCTACAAAAGCACCACCGGTTACACACGGGCCAACATTATCAGGATGCCCTTCAATCTCTGAAGCCAGTCTTACCTTGTCTTCTTCTGTTAGATTAAGGTCTAAGAAATGTTTAGCCAACTCAATGCCTCCCACAATGGCACTAGATGAACTTCCAAGACCATGTGTTAAAGGGATTTCACTCGTCATAATTACTTTTAAGGCTGGCATTTCTTTGTTAAATCTTTGAGCTATCGCCTTAGCTGTCTTTGCGACCAAGTTCATTTCACCGCTAGGTAATTGTGCTAAGTCATCTTGCTTATATTCAAACTGCCACTTTGAGCTTAAGCTAGCATCAAGATAAAGGTACTTACTAATGGCTAGCCCCATCGAATCGAAGCCCAGACCAAGATTTGCACTGGTTGCTGGAATTTTAATTGATATTTTGTCCATAATAACCACTTTCTAATCCTTAATCTCTAATGAGGCTATAGATGACTTCAACTTGATCTGAAGTCTTTAATTGTTGAACTTGCGCGTTCGTTACATCGTCAGCAAGAATGACCCAATGTCCCTTATCTTCACTAATTAACTTTCCTTGGATGGCAAGTGATTCTGCAGCCTCTTTCGATGTGAATCGAATGTAATATGCTCCCTCACTACTCTCCTGGCTGATCTTAGCTTTATTTTTAACAACTAAATTTCCAACAAAGCCAAATTTCATAATATTCATAATATCTGCTACGACAGCTGATGCCGTCTCAAGGCTCCCTGCTCCAGGTCCATAGAACATTGTCTCACCAAAAGCATTACCATTCACATAGACCGCATTCGCTGCTTCGTTAACTGTAGCTAATTGATGATCTACTGGCAAGAAGACAGGTTCGACATTAATTGATAATGAATCACCCTTATATTCGCTCTTACCTAATAATTTCATAACCAGTCCTGCTTGCTTACCATATTCAAGATCTTCTGTAGAGACAGAGCTAATTCCCTTCACTTCAATCTCTTCTTCCTGAATATCTAAATCATAAGCAATCCGTGACAATAAGGCGATTTTACGACGAGCGTCATATCCTTCCACATCATTCGTAGGGTCCTTCTCCGCATAACCTAGTTCTTGAGCTTGGGCAAGAGCATCTTCATAAGACGTTCCCTCTGCTGTCATCTTGGTTAAAATATAGTTGGTCGTTCCATTCAGAATTCCCATCAAACGACTTATAATATTTGATTGTAAGCCATATGTTAAGGCATTGATAATTGGTATTCCACCTGCCGATGAAGCTTCATAGGCCAACTGAGCACGGTTATCATTACCAATTTGTGCTAATTCATTAATATGTATAGCAAGCATGTCTTTATTCGCACTTACAACGTGAATTCCTTGTGCCAAAAATTGCTTGTGTACAGAATATGTAAAGTCAATCCCACCTAAGACTTCAACAACTAACTCTACATCACTTTCAAGAATGTCATTAAGATCAGATGTAATCGTTATATTAGATAAATCCAAATTATGTTGATCATTAATGCTGTTACCGAAGACATGCGTCACTTCAATTAATTCATCAGCAAATTTCTTAATATGTTTTTGATTTTCTTGAATAACTTTTAATACGCCACTTCCAACTGTTCCCATTCCAAGTATTGCTATTTTCATAAACTGTGATTTCTCCTTTAAGTTTAAATTAAAAAAAAATTAAAACTATTCTCAATAATCTTACAATATTTGGTAGGAATTTTCCATTAAATATTGTAAGATTATAAATAGATTAGAAAAAGAGGAGTAATAATATATGAAAGTCGCAAAATTCGGCGGAAGTTCATTGAGTTCTGCCAGTCAAATTCAAAAAGTAGCAAGAATCATTCAAGATGATTCTGAAATTCGTTATGTTGTAGTAAGTGCCCCAGGGAAGCGTGATGATAAAGATGTCAAAGTGACTGACTTACTAATTGCCTTACATACAAATCATTCTATTGGGGTCGATACAACCAATATCGAAAACCAGATTATTCAAAGATACCAATCCATCGCGAATGACTTAAATATTGCTGATGATATCATTGAAGGATTCCGTCAGAAGCTTCAAGAATTACTTCAAACCATTGAACGTTCTAATCGTCTACTTGATGCCTTAATGTCTTGTGGTGAGGACTTTAATGCTCAACTCATTAGCCAATACTTTAACCAGATTGGTATGGAAGCAGAATACAAGTCACCTAAGGAAATGGGAATTATCGTTACGGACGAACCGTCAAATGCTCGATTACTGAAGGATTCTTACGACAAAATCGCTCAACATAAAAATAGTGAGAAAATATTAGTTATCCCAGGATTCTTTGGTGTCTCAAAAAATGATGATATCGTGACATTCTCTAGAGGGGGTTCTGATATAACAGGTGCGATCATTGCACGAGGTGTTGAAGCAGATATCTATGAAAACTTCACTGACCAATCATATATCTACTCTGCTCACCCAGGTATTGTCGATAAGCCTCACGCTATTAATATTATCACTTACCGTGAGATGCGTGAGTTAGCTTATTCTGGATTCGGCATCTTCCACGATGAGGCTTTAACACCTTTATACGAAGTTCAAATTCCTATCCAAATTAAAAACACTAACCAACCAGATATCGATGGTACCATGATTGTTGTTGAGCGAGACGATGTCAAGGAATATCCGGTAATTGGTGTAAGTGGAGATAGTGGCTTTATTTCAATTACGATCAAGCGCTACTTACTCAACGGTGAGATTGGTTATACTCGCCGACTGCTTCAAATTTTTGAAGACCATGATATTAATATCGAACATATTCCAACAGGAATTGATGATATTTCGGTAGTAATGCGTGCCAACCAGTTCGAGAACAATAACAAGCTCGAGGAGCTTATCGAAGATATTGAACAACAATTCGAACCTGAATGGATTCATATAGAAGATGACTTGGCTATTTTGGTTGTTGTAGGTGAAGGAATGCGTAATACAATCGGTATTGCTAACCGTGCTACTGCTGCCTTTTCTCTAAGTAACATAAGCTTACGTATGATTAACCAAGGGGCTTCAGAGATTAGTATGTTCTTTGCGATTAAGTCTAAAGACTTAAACAAAGCCTTAAATAGTCTATATATTAATTATTTTGGGCTGTAAAACAAGATATAGAAAAAAACACCATCAAATGGCATTGAACTGACCCCCTTAAGTTGGACCAAGAAAATCCAACTTAAGGGGGTATTTGTATGGCGAAATATACTCTAGATTTTAAAATGAAAGTGGTCGCAGAGTATCTGTCTGGTACGATTGGATTAAACTCATTGACTAAGAAATATAAACTCAAATCAACCCAACAAATAATAAGGTGGGTCAATGCGTATCAAACATTGGGGGTGGAAGGATTAAAACGCTCTCGCAAAAATAATTCATACAGTGTAGAATTTAAGTTGAAAGCAATTACTATGTATGAAACAAGCGAGAAATCCTATCAAGAAGTGGCGAATGAGTTAGGTTTGAATAATCCACCTCTCATTATTGCTTGGCGACAAGCATACTATGACCACGGGATTGAAGGACTTTCTCGCAAGCGAGGGAGGCCCACAATGTCTAAAAAGAAAAAGGCTAAAAACGAAAAGCAAATAGCTGCTTCTCAGCCATTAAAAATAACGGATTTAGAGCAGGCAAACAAGCGAATTGAAGAACTTGAGTATGAGCTCAAGATGCAAACCATTAAAAATAAATACTTGGAAATGTTAAGGAGCTTGCGGCTTCAGAAAACAACGAAGACAAAGCAAGAATCATCCACAAGCTCCGACAAGAAGAAAAATTTACCCTAACTGAGATTCTTGCGGAGGTTGATTTCCCTAAATCAACCTATATGTATTGGCAGGCTCAATGGAAAAGATACGATCCTGATCAAAAAATTAAAGATGAAATGCTGAGCATTCGTGTAAAACACCCAAATTATGGTTACCGTCGCATGCATGCGATGCTTGTTAAAGATGGGTGGAAAATCAATCGGAAGAAAGTCCAACGTCTCTGCCAAGAATTAAAAATTCAAGTTAAAAATTATGGTCGAAAATATCGTCGATACAATAGCTATAAAGGAACCATAGGACAGATTGCACCCAATCGAGTCAATCGTCGATTTGATAGCTCTGTCCCCTATCAAAAGATCACAACTGATACAAGTGAATTCAAATATTACGAAGAAGATGCTGCTGGCAAGCTTCAAGTTAAGAAACTATATTTTGATCCTTTCATGGACCTATATAATCTAGAAATTATCAGTTTTAAGATCTCACACCAACCAAATAAAGAAACAATGCTTAGAGCATTAGAAGAAGCGATTGATGCTTCGAAAGAGTGTGCCTATCGGAGAACTTTCCACTCAGACCGTGGTTGGGCTTATCAGATGAAGGTGTATCAAGCGTTATTGGAAGACCATCAGATATTTCAAAGTATGTCGCGTAAAGGCAACTGTTATGACAATGCACCGATAGAGAACTTCTTCGGGGTGATGGAACAAGAGATGTATTATGGAAAAGTTTATCGAAGTTACAGTGAATTAGAACAAGCAATCAATGATTATATTCGTTACTATAACGAGGTGCGAATTAAGGAAAAGTTAAGCTGGTTAAGTCCTGTTGAATATCGAGAAACACTGGCTGCTTAAGGAATAACCTTAAGCAAATAAAAAGAGAGACAAGCATAAAACTATGCCTATCTCTCTGGTCCAACTATTTGGGGTCACTCTACATCTTCAGTGTCATTTGATGGTGCTTTTTATACTCCAAAATACTAGTCAACTTCCCTCATTAACTCAATAAAGAGATCCCCAAGATAGATGCTCTCTGTAACGAAGATATTAGCTATTTATTATTGACGGATTTGTCCAGATCCTTCAACAGTATATTTATAGCTAGTTAAAGCTTCTAGCCCCATTGGTCCACGGGCATGAAGTTTTTGAGTGCTAATCCCCATCTCACCACCGAAACCAAACATTTCACCATCAGTGAATCGTGTTGACGTATTCACATAAACTACGGCTGAATCAACATCTCTTAAAAAGTCCTGAGCTACAGAATAGTTTTCTGTAACTATAGCATCGGAATGACCTGTCGAATATGTTGCTATATGTTCTATTGCTTCGTCGTATGACGATGTCACTTTGACAGCTAAAATACTATCAAGAAACTCTGTCTGAAAGTCTGCTTCTGTGGCTTCTTCAAGACCTTCAATGATTGATCTAGCTTTGTCGTCCCCTCGTACTTCTACGTGATATTCTTTTAAGGCTACGACCAACTGACCTAATTCTTCACGCGCAACACTTTCGTCAATAACGAGAGTCTCAAGCGCATTACACACTGAATCACGTTGAACTTTCCCGTTTAGTAAGATGTCTTTCGCCTTATTAATATCAGCTGCTTCATGGATATACAGATGACAATTTCCTACTCCAGTCTCAATCACTGGCACAGTTGCTTGCTTAATAACAGCTTGAATCAATCCAGCTCCACCTCGTGGAATTAAACAATCGACATATTGGTTTAAACGCATGAATTGACTAGCCAATTCCCTAGATGGATTGTTAATTAATTGAACAGATTCTTTAGATAATTCAGAATCTTCAAGACTCGCTTGTAAAATGTCAACAATCGCTAAGTTGCTCTCTAACGCTTCTTTACCACCACGTAAGATGACGGCATTTCCAGACTTTATGCTTAATCCTGAAGCATCAACCGTCACATTCGGTCTAGATTCATAGATAATTCCTATGACACCTAATGGTACAGGTTGTTGGGTAATTTTTAAACCGTCTTTATTAATCCATTGTTTCTTAGCTACTAATAATGGATCTGGTAAAGTAACCATCTGACGAAGACCATTCGCCATCCCTTCAATACGCGCTTCTGTTAAGGTTAACCTTTCAAGGAGTGAATCCGTTAAGCCATTCGCTTTCCCTGTCTCAAGGTCTCTTTGGTTTGCTGCGAGAATCTTATCTTGTTCTTCGATTAATCTATCTGCCATCTTATTCAATGCATCATTTTTCGCTTGTTCACTTGCTTTACGTAAAATATTTGATGCTTTCTTGGCTTTCTTCCCTAAATCAATTAAATATGGATCAAATTGTTCTGTCATTCATACTACTCCTCACTTATTTATTTTTTGAATAATGTTCCAATTGAATCGCCTTCTAAAATTCTGAAAATTGAAATGGGGTCTTCACCACTTGTAATAACCATTGCTTGATTTTGGTCAAGAATTAACTGGGCTGCTTTAAGCTTTGTTGCCATTCCACCTGTAGCAAAGGATGAGCCCTTACCAGAAGCCATATTTGTTACTTGATCTGTAATCTCGTTAACTTCTTCAATTAATTTTGCCTGTGGATTCTCTTTCGGATTGGAGTCATACAAGCCATCCACATCACTCATAATAATTAATAAGTCAACCTCACTTATTCCAGCGACGATGGCTGATAAAGTATCGTTATCGCCGAACTTAGTCATATGGTTCAACTCGTCATCACTAATCGCATCATTCTCATTAATAATCGGAATGATTTTGCGTTTAAGCAAAGCATTCATTGTCCGCTTCACATTACGATAAGATGTTTCGAATGTGACAACATCTCGTGTTAACAAAATTTGGGCAACAGTTTGGTCGTAATATTGGAAGAATCGACTATAGTGACCCATTAAGATACCTTGTCCAATGGCGGCCAGTGCTTGTTGTTGTTCAATTGTTTCAGGATATTCAGTCAAATTAAGATGGCTGGCTCCTACCCCTACGGCTCCTGAAGTAACAATAATTACTTCTTTACCTTCTTGTATTAAGGTTGAACAGACAAAAGCTAAACGATCTAGCTTCTTGTAATTAATTTGGTTACCTTCAAGCATAATAGAGTTTGTTCCTATTTTAATCACAATTCGCTTGATATCTTTCATGAATGTACGTGTCATAACTTACTCCAATTCTAATTTTTCTCATCTAATTGTAACAAATATTAGCGCAAAAAGACAGAGTCATTCTAAAATTCATTAGAATAGCACTTTAAAAAGATTATGGCGCAATTGCCCAGTAATTCAATGCATCATCGATGATGATTTGAGCGGGAATACCTTGAATACTAAAAAATTTGGCTGGTGAATCATTTGGGTCATTCAAATAAACTAAGCCATCTTGGTAGCCGCGAATCAACATCACATGCCCACCATCTGTAAAAGTCCCTGGTCCTACAGAAACAACGATTAAATTCCCACGTTCTAAATATTCCACCGCTTTGTAGAAGTCATTAGCCAAATCTTCAACTTGATAGCCATATTCTTGCCCAAAGGCTTGGTAGATAGACCATGAACTTCCTTGAGAGTCGATATAATAGTTATCTCCAGCCCAAATCGCAAGGGAATCAGGACGTGTCATCTTTTCTTGGAAGTAACTATCTACCATCGCCAAGACGACAATTGCACAGCCATTCTCCCAGATTGTTTGGCTACCATCAGTTCCATAATATTTGTCTTTCCATCTCGGGTCATTTTGGTTCATATAAGGGACATTATATTGGTCAATGTGTTGGATGTCTACATATTCCGAAGGAAATTCTGGTATAAAAACATGGCCAACTTCTTGCGCATCTATCTGATCTTCTTGAGTCTTCTGAATAATCTGGCCTTGATTCTCTAAAAGGTATTGAGCGTATTGGTCACGGAGTACATAATACTCTCGGTACTGAGTATCTGAATGAAAATACAAATAAACCATCACAACGATGCCAATCAGTATTATCACTAAAAAACTCATTAATATAAACTTTGATGATATTGTTTGTAACGTTTGTTTTGCTTTCTTCTTCGCCACCCACATTCCCCCTTCTGTCCTAACTCATTATATAATATTAATTTACAAAACAAAGAAAAACTACAAGAACTATCCTGTTTCTTGCAGTTTCTCATTAGCTTAATTATTTTTGAATAAATAATCATATTGCATAGATTCTCTCAACTCTTGACTATTACCGCCTAAGATATCTACTATCGTGTAGGCGAATTCTAAAGCCACTCCCGCTCCTCTAGCTGTAATGATATGACCATCGACGACAACGGTTGCGTCTTTTTGATGGTCCCCTTGTTGGAGTTGGTCTTCAAGCCCTGGAAAGTGGGTAAATTTTATATTTTTAAGTAAATTTGCCTCTTCCAAGACAATGGGTGCTGCACAAATCGCTGCAACAAATTGACTCGAAGCATTCACGTTTTGAATGCTTTCTATGACTATTGGATTATCCCTTAAATTCTCAGCACCAGGCAAGCCTCCCGGTAATAAGATGACGTCATAATCGGTTAAAGTCTCTTCCAATACATAATCAGATTTGACCGTAATATTATGCGATCCTGTTACAAATTCACTCAAACCATAAGTATCTACTTGGAAATTAGCTCGCCTTAAAATATCTATCGGAGCAATCGCTTCAATTTCTTCAAAACCTTCAGCTAAAATGACCGCAATTTTCTTCATTTTATCCTCTCCTTTTAAAATGATTATAAAAGAAATAGAGTCATAGCTCTAGTATTTTAAATCTGTCTGATTCAATAGTCTTGAATGCGTAGAAGGAATTAAACTTAAGGTATTTTCATCACGCCCCTGTATTAAATAAGTTGCTTGATCATCATTGTATTGATTACTTGCGATGGCTTTAAGACTGACTGTCTTGTCTTGATTCAAGCAATTGAATAAGACATTCACTTTAACCTCTTTAAGTTCAGTCATCATGTGATAATCTCCCATACTATCACCGAATAAGGCAATCGGTTGTTGGCCGTTGTGGATGTTAGCGATGGTTGTTAATATAGTCTCAGTTTTACCATCTTTCTTAGTAATTGGGCTATCCTCATTCATCCTAGCTACAATCTTATTATGTTCATCGAATTGATAGTTCATCCCTCGAACGTATTGACGGTCTACTTGAAAGAAATATTGGCTAGCTTGGACAACCACATCCACAGGACTTGCACTTACAATGTATGGGATAATATTCTTTTCTTGAAAGGCTTTATATAAATCCTTTAACTCTTCTGGAGCTTTTAATCCACTTATAAACTGGCTCTCAACAATACCTGCCTCACCAGCATGTGACGCTGGAGTTGTGTAAGTCATGCGTTCTGTCTGCTTTTGAGTCATTTCCTTCAACATATCAATTGTTAAAGCCTGAAGCTCTGCGGCTGTATATCCTTGGAACCAATAAGTTAACCACGGCCTCGCTGGTTGTCGGTTGAATTGACTATTCACATGTGTATAGTAGAACCTCAGCTTCGATTTAAAGGCCAAGTAATTCTCATCCGTTAACAATGCTTCTCTATCCTTCTGATCCTTAGAATATAAGTCATACAAAGTTTCATAGTAGTAAACTATATCATTAGCCAAATTCAAAGGGGTTGCTTGGGGGTAGCGTTCATTCAGTACAGTATTCATATCAAAATCCTCAGAGATAAGAATTCGACGAAAATCTGCTGGACTTAAACGATATAATAAGTGATCCATCATATAAACCATTAAATTATCTTCAATATCACCGATTACACTCGTATTGTCAAAATCAAACACAACATAAGAACGGTCTTTCATATCAACTACATCATTAGACTTGAACTCCTCAATCAATTGATTGAGTCTCTTATATAAGAAGGGTTCCCAATTCTTTTGTTCGAAATAAACTGCCATCTTACTCTCCTTTAATCTAGTATTAATTGTATCTTACCACCTTTATAGTCACAATGTTAGAGTAATTATTCAATCTATCCTATAATAGATAGTACAAAGATGATCAGTCATATAGGAGGAAAGCTCATGGTTCAACTACAACATAATGATACGATTTTATTCATTGGTGACAGTATTACAGATGCTGGAAGGCGGGAATACTTTGGGGCAAACCTTGGTCAAGGCTATGTCAGCATGGTTGCGGGACACTTGTATCGACAATATATTCCATTACAACTAAACATTATCAATAAAGGCGTCGGCGGTGATCGCTTGGCTGACTTAGTCCAACGTTGGGAGATTGATTGCTTAAACTTAAAACCAAATGTCGTATCTATCCAAATAGGTATCAATGATATCTGGCACCGAATTTCAGCAGGCTTACCTTATATGGAAACGATTGTTCAACAGTTTAAAGATAATTATGATTACTTATTGAAGACCTTAAAGAAAGCCAACATCCAAATAATCTTACTTGAACCTTATGTTCTGCCCTATCCTGAAAAACGTACAGAATGGCGTCCCTATGTTGATAAAATGATTGATATTATTCATGAACTAGCTGAAGAATATGGGGCTACTCTGGTTAGATTAGACACCCCATTGAATCAAGCTGGTAGTCATTTAACTTATGAAGCCATAACAGGAGTAGATGGTGTTCATCCAACGAGCTTAGGCCATGCTTTTATTGCAGACTGTTGGTTAAGAGACACATCACTCTAGTAATTAATCACTCATTAAAGCAAAAAGAACTTACTAACTGGATTTTTCATCATTTAGTAAGTTCTATCTTTATTTATATTTAATTTTTACTAGCCATGAACCATTCATTCACTCTTAAAGATAATTCTGAGATAAATAATTCTGCCGCTTCTTCATCTCGAACCATCACAATGGTCGTATACATAGGTTGATCACCTTCATAGAATATACCACTATCATTCAACATATTCTCATAACGCCCGTACTTTGTCGCCATAGGATTAACAAATAAGGAGAAGAATTGTTTCGGGGACGTTTGCATCATCAAGTCAGTAACGACTTCGTAAGTAGAATCTAAGGCAATCTTTTGTAATGAGAGGTTCATAAGATAAGCCGATCCGTAATTATCATAATAATAAATCTCTGGTACATCATAGAACCCAACAAAATCCAATAAACCATCTCTAAAACTACCAAAATTATTAACATAATAATAATATAAAATCATTGATGCTGTATTATCAGAGTAGACAATCGCTTGATAAGCTAGTTCATCTAAAGGATAGTAATCTTGTTTAGGATTGGCTGTAATATTCCCTGCTCCATCTTGAAAATACTCATCAATATAGGGTAATTCCGACTCCCAACTTAGTACACCTTGATTAATTAAATCAACGAACATAGCCACCATAGGCACTTTGTACAGACTGGCTACAATCATTTGCTCATCTTCATTAATTAACACTTCCTCACCTGATATTAAGTTAGTGTAGGCAAAACCAATTTGACTCTCGTCAATCTGATATTCAGCCATTAATTCATAGATAATCTCTTCCAATGATTGGTATTGACTCACATCTAAGGGTTCAACGTTTAAATTTTCCATCGCATTGTAATCATATACTTCACTCTTTTTTTCATCTTCCTGATTAGCTTCTTCTTGGGAATTTTGAATTAAAGATTGAGATAATCCTTGCGCTTGGATAGTTATGCTAAAACTTGGAATAAGTAACATAATTACAATAATGGTTTGACCAATTTTCTGTAAATAATTCATAAAATGCTTCCTTTCAAAAGTTACAATAACAATTATATCAGTCTTTTTTAAAATGATACTTAATAATTATGAATTTAATGTAAAGTAATTTGAAAGTAATCACAACTTTTTTCAGCACGATCATTTATTAAATTACTACATACTTTCAAATAATATTGACCTTTCAATAAAAAAATTTATATAATGAATTTTTAACAGAAAATACTTATCAACCGCAAGTGCACATTGTTTGAATCATGATAAAATTTATTATAATATTGTGTTGATAAAGCTTTAAGGAGGCTAATAATGGTTAAAATTGCAACAGTTATTACTGATTTATTCGAAGATTCAGAGTTTACAGAACCAAAGGAAGCTTTAGAAAAAGCTGGACATGAAGTGGTGACCATTGGTTTCAAAGCTGGTGAGACTGTTAAAGGTAAGCGTGGAGAGGCTGAGGTTACCCTTGATAAAGGTATTAATGACGTCGATCCGAATGACTACGACGCCTTACTTATTCCGGGTGGATTTTCTCCCGACCAATTAAGAAAAGATGACCAAGTTTTAGACTTTGTCCGTCATTTTGCAGTGAACCGCAAGTGGATTTACTCTATCTGCCATGGTCCACAATTATTAGTTAATGCTGGTGTTTTACAAGGTAAAAATATTACTGCCGTTAAGCAAGTTGCTATTGACGTAATTAATGCAGGTGCTAACTTCTTTGACCAAGAAGTAGTTATAGATGATGTAGGCAAACTCATCTCAAGTCGTACCCCTGAAGACATACCAGCATTCAACCAAGCCATCGTAGATAGCTTAAAATAATTGTCAACTTAATAGATTAAGCAAGTAACCGCCCAAACAATCACTGAGAAATGGTTTGGGCGGTTTATTTTATTACAAGATAAATACTTTGGATCTTTAGTTCACTTAATTACTCAACTTCAAAAGGTACTATCTCACCGTCTTCGACAACTAATAACATCGTCCCACCTTCACTCAACGGGGTTAATTCTAACTGAAGTATGGGTGTGTCAGTATCATCATCCCGCAGTACCTCATACTCTTTTTCGCTATAGTAATCTATGACAGTCGTCTCGGTAGTCAATGGAAGCTCAACAGATAAAGGGGTATCAGATAGATTAAAAACTATGTAAACTTGTTCATCGTTATAAAAACGTTCAACAATCGTCCACCGATCAGCAACCGACTCGGTTATCACTGACCGATCACCACGAGTAATAACATCTGAATAATCTTTTCTGAATTGAATCAGTTTCTTATAATGATTAAGAATTTCATTGTTTTCAGTCGCCTCCCAATCGAAGTCATAACGATTATCATAAAATGGCCAATTATTAGCACCTGATAAACCAATTTCTTCACCATAATAAATGACTGGCTGGCCTTTAGCAGTCAATTGAAGACTTACCGCTAACTTGAACTTATCTACATCACCCGCTAAGGTATAGAGAAAACCAACTTCATCATGGCTACTTAAGAATTGGCCCACTTGTGCTGAAGATGTGATGCTTTCATTACGGCGAATTAAACGTGAATTTACTCCACGAATATCCCCATTAATAAAGTTTCGTGCATAATCTTTGAATGCAAAGTCTAAAACACTGTCCATCATTCCGGAATTCAAGTACCCTTTCGGACTTATTGCACTGGCTCCCCAAACTTCACCGATTAAGTTAAAGGTTGGGTCCAATTTGGTTAATTCATTACGGAAATGTTGCCAAGCCACATTGTCGACGTGGATAACTGTATCGACTCGAAAACTTGAGATTGCATTGCCTTTATCGGTTGTGGATAATTCTAACCAAGCAGTCTGCCAATCAACTAATTGCTCATAAACTATTGGGTCTTCAGTTAAAAAGTCTGGTAGACCTGATAATTCTTGAGTTAATGAATCCACTCCGGCATTTTGGCGAATCATCCCTTCAAACTTTGCCCGACTTTCTTCAATCGGATACCCTTGGGGGACTTCTTCATCATTCACGTCCACCTCTGGGTTCATCCCATACCCAGCATGGTTTAAAACAACATCCACCATAATCTTAATATCACGTTCAGCTGATGCATCAATTAATTCGTGAAAATCCTCCAAGTTACCAAAGTGCGCATTCAAACTTTCAAAATCCTCCGCCCAATAACCATGGTAGCCGTAAAATGAGCCATCACTAGAACCCGATGATACATCATACTTAATGTTACTTACAATCGGTGAGATCCAAATCGTCGTCACACCGAGTTCTTCCAAATAGTCCAAACTCTCTGTTATCCCCTTAAAATCCCCGCCTTGATAGACCCCACGTTGGTTATCTGCCCTTTTATAATCTAGATTATAAGGATTATTATTAGTTGGATCCCCGTCTTGGAATCGGTCCGTTAGCACAAAATATATAATTTCTTCATCCCAACTGACACCTTTTTCGGACGAATCTGGCTCAATAACTTCAATCTCTGCTTCAGTATAATACTCATTTCCAGATTTATCTGTCGCTGTAATAGGTAGATAATATATACCTGCTTCGACATCGTAGTTCACTGATAAGGTCACTGCTCCTAGGTCAGTACTCATGACTAATTGCTTAGAACCACCCAATTGACTGGTATCTACGACAAGTTTTTCTAATTGATTCATGTCACCAGTCCATTCAACCGTTAGTAAGCTGTGTGAATTAGGTTGGATGGGTTGGTTGACTGTAGCCTCGAGTTCTTCTGTATCTTCAACCGCTTCTGCTTTCGCTATATTACTATCTAACAACGGAACAGAAATTTTGTTAGCAAAAACCAATTGAGTTGATAACAATGGTATAAGTAATAGTTTCAATCGTTTTGATTTCATAGATACCTCCATTAATTAAAGCGCTTACTAAATTATAACTGGTATTTTCTCTACTAGCAATAAACTGTATTTACCCAAAAAATTTACTAAGTAAATACAGTTTATTTTAAATGTTTCTAATGAACATTTATTAAGCTCTCTCTATCCCACCCCAGCCAATCGCTCCAGGACCACTATGACTAGAGATTACTGCTCCTGTGTCCATCCATCGAGCATCTTTAACTCCATACGAACTCGCAATATCTAAAACTAACTGTTTGTGTGCCGGATCAACGCCCGGAGAGCCACCTAATATAACCGTTTCAGGATCAATATCGTATGTTGTAAAGAAATTTGTCAGTGCTTTCTTTAAGCTACGTTCAAATGACCCACGATATTTCTTACCTGCGACAAGATAGCCGTCTTCCAATACAACCGTTGGTTGAATATTTAGCAGATTCGCACCAAAGAAAGCAAGCGTTGACACGCGACCTCCAGCTTTCAAGTAAAGCAAGGTCTTAGGCATGAAGAAGAATCGAGTCCGTTCTCGAATGTTTTCCACATAGCTTACAATATCTTCTGGAGTTGCTCCTGGGTGGTCTTCAATATATTCAGCTGTTGCTTTAATAATCATCGTCAAGCCGGCTGTTACATTTTTACTATCGATTAACGTAATATGTTCAAACTCTTCCGAAGCAATTCGAGCGGAATTGAAGGACACGGTCGTTACGGAAGAATAGGCAATGTGAATAATATGAGCATCAGGATATTTATCAAAGATTTTTTGGAATACTTGACTGTTATCGTTCGGTGTTGACCCTGATGTTTTAGGTAACTCATTCGTTTTCTCATAATATTTATACACTTTCTCAACTTCAAAGCTCCCATCAGGATAAGTCTTATCCCCCATCGTTACATGCATTGGAATCACATGGATGTTATATTTTTCAACTAGATCTTTGGGTATATCGGACCCACTTTCTGTCGTAATGATATATTTCAAAGCAATCTCTCCTTTTATTTTTTATTAATCAACTTCTAAGTCTTCTACATACTTCACACCAGCTATACTTCTTGCTTTAGTTAAAAAATCGAACTTTGATACTCGATTATTCAAATCAATCGCAATAAAATACACTATCTCACCTTCATCATGCGATTCAATCGTCGTATCATTATCAATCTGTAAGTCTAATATATTCACACGTAAACCGGCACATAATTCTAAGAAATGGTTGAAACTAAGCATAGAGTCAGCAACGACATAGATGTCAACCTTTTGCGCTTTATCTTGAATAACACGCTTCAATGGTCTAAGCAAAGTCATGACCGCCAAGAGGGCAATGCCCCCAGCAATTGCTCCTTCATAAAAACCTATACCAATGGCTAATCCAACACATGCGGCTGCCCACAGACCTGCGGCAGTAGTAAGGCCACGAACACGATTACGACTCGTAACCAATATCGTTCCAGCACCTAGAAAACCTATACCACTAATAACTTGAGCCCCCATGCGAGTAGGGTCTCCTCCAGCTTGTAAGTGGTCGGTAATATATTGATTTGTCATCATGACTAAGGCAGATCCTAGACATACTAAGATATATGTTCGCAAACCTGCCGTATGATTTTTCATTCCTCTTTCAATGCCGACAAGTCCACCGATTAAAACGGCTTAAAGTATTCGAACAATAATCGTTATTGTATTCAATTCATAAAGGTCAAAGTTCATATAGATTCCTCCTTAACGATGTGATCAGTCAAGTATCTCTTTTACCCGTCCTACAATGCCACCTTCCAACATCACTTTAATCCCATGTGGATGTTGATTCGAATTTGTTAAAATCTTTTGAACTATACCTTCTGTAAGTTCACCTGTACGTTGGTCTTGCTTTTTAACTATTTGAACCTGTTGACCAACTTTAATATTATTGCGTAATATCCCGTCTTTCATTCGCTCACTCCCTTAAACACTTATCGGATATTATTAATAGCATGTTTAATCTCTTCCATAATTCCGGCTACATTCACTGAATTATCCATTGACATCACCGTACTTTCAAGTCGGTTATTGGCTAGACAATCCATTACATGGCTAATCTCTCCATAGAAGTCATCCACTTCGTGTACTAACTGAATATTTTGTTTAGCTTTATGGTCTATCTCTAAGTCATAAGCAGTCGGTCTATGAAAGTCATACAATCGAATGTTTCCCTTACTACCTTGGAATATCGCTACCGTCTCCGTTGACCGATCAAAGGCGGATTCAATCGTCGCACTGATTTGATTTGCGCTAAGCTGAGCATTAACGTAGGTTTCAACACCATCATCCGTTAGTTCAAATTCAAGATTCTCAATTACCCAAGGTTCCTTTGTATAATCTTCAATTAAGGCTATATTGTATACCCCCATATCTAGCAGGCAGCCACCTTGCCCGACTTCATAATGGTAAGAAGCTCGATCTTCGGGAAACACTCGACAGAGTGATGTCGTTATATGCTGTAATTGTCCTATATCTCCCTCTTCAATATGTTGCTTAACGGCTTGATAAGCTCTTGTAAAGCGACTTTTCATTGCTTCCATAAAAAAGACCTTTTTTTCTTTAGCTAAAGCTTGGATGAGTTCCATCTCTTGTAAATTCATCGTCGCTGGTTTCTCACAGAGGACAGCTTTTTTTGCTTTGAGACTTTTTTCAACCCACTCTAAGTGGAATTTATGTGGCAAGGCAATATAGACAGCCTCAACTTTTTCTTCATCAATCAAGGCCTGATAATCATCATACACTTTGTCACAAGGATGAACGGATTGGAACTCCTTAGCCTTTTTAATCGTTCTTCTTGCAACAGCGTAAAGATGTGCCCCTTCAACATGTTCCAAACTCTTTGCAAAGCGATGAGCAATATTACCAGCACCAATAATTCCCCAATTAACCATATTATTCTCCTCTGACATTCCCTTATAAAGTAACAACAGACCTTCAATTAAAATTGATGTTACTTATATATGTAATTGTTCTCTTACTTTGATTGTACCTTACTTTATTATCAATTGTAAATTATGCCTGCTAACTATTTTAGTTTCCTAGTTAACATTTAACTAAACAAATTTAATTCTTATTCCTTTTTATTCCTTAACAAATAATTTATGATAGTTACAAACGATTATCGGAGGTATATGAATATGAAACTTGCCATCCTTGGCGCGGGAATGATTGTCAAAGATTTCCTTCAAATGGTTGCTGATATCCCTAGTATTGACCTCAAAGCTTTACTTTCTTCTGAAAGAAGTTTAGAGAAAAACCAAAAGCTTGCACAAGAATATAATATTGGCACTGTCTATACTGATCTAGATACTTTATTAGATGAAACAAACATCGATACGGTATACGTTGCTTTACCTAATCACTTACATTATGAATATAGTAAGCAGTCACTTTTAGCGGGCAAGCATGTTATTTGTGAGAAGCCATTCACATTAAAGTCGAGCGAACTTGAAGAATTAGTAGCGATTGCTACTGACAAGCAACTGATCTTAATCGAAGCCATTACTAACCAATACTTAGCAAACTATCGTCAACTTAAAGAAGACATTGATCACTTAGGAGAAATTCGACTAATTGAATGTAATTATTCACAGTATTCATCTCGCTATGACGTCTTCAAAGCCGGCCAAATCTTACCTGCATTCAACCCCAAAATGGGTGGTGGAGCCTTAATGGATATCAATGTGTACAATATTCATCTCGTCGTCGGATTGTTCGGTCGTCCAGAATCAGTTACCTATTATGCTAACGTACAAAAAGACATTGATACTTCTGGGATGCTTATCCTTCAATACCTAGATAAAATAGCGGTATGTATCGGTTCCAAAGATACCTCAGCTCCGATTAAAAGTACCATCCAAGGTCGTGACGGGTCTATCATTATTAATGGTCCCACGAACACACTCAAAAGCTATACAACCGTCGAACGTGATAAAACGGAATCTCACACTGAACTTACAACTCACCCACATCGAATGTATGAAGAGTTTGTTGAGTTTGAACGCATCATCAGCCAGCTAGACTTCAAGGCGAGTCAAGAACGCTTGGACCATAGCCTCAATGTGATGACTGTCCTTGACCAAGCTCTAGAAAGTGCTAACTTAAAATTAGGCTAATATAAAAACCAATTCATTTAGATCTAGAATATGACCGGTCAAAATGAATTGGTTTCTTTATGCTTATAATAGTTCTTTTCTCAATGTTTCATTGGATTTAGGTGATAAGTAACGTGGCGCAATATCAAAGACCGTGTGACATCCGCTGATGCCTTCTTCTGACAATTTGTATGCAGCACGTGCATAGGCAACATTGACCGCCGCTGTAAATTCTGGATTGCTCTCTAAGTCTAGTCCAAACTCAAGTATGTGATGATGTTCTTGCGTTGTATAGCCCGAACGAATAACACGTCCTCCATGAGGTAGGCCTCCGTGATTAGTCGCCAACTCTTCGTCACTAATAAAATGAACCGTCGTTTCATAACCTTCGAAATAATCTGGCATGTGAACAATTTGTTCCCGGACTGTTTCTTGGTCAGCACTGTCTTTTAATACCACGTATACATCACGTTTGTGCGCAGTTTTTGAGCTATAATTAACCTTCTTGCCCTGGCGAATATCTTCTAGCAATCCTTCGTTAGGAATCGTGTATTGAACTCCATCTTTAACACCTTCAACTCGACGCACCGCATCGCCGTGCCCTTGGCTCAAACCTTTACCCCAAAAAGTATAAGTATCACCCTTAGGTAAGATGGATTCACCAATTAATCGATTCAAGGAGAATAATCCGGGATCCCATCCGGTTGATATAATCGACACTGTCCCGTTTCCTTTAGCTACTTGATCCATCTGTTCAAAATATTGGGGGATATTTTGATGATTATCGTAACTATCTACCGAATTAAAGTGCGCAGATAATTCAGGTCCTTGTTTTGGAATATCACTTCTTGACCCCCCACATAAGATTAATACATCAATCTCCTCTTTAAAGTCCATGATTGAATCAATATGGTAAGCCTTAGCTTGAGTATTAATCGTCTCAGGATCTCGTCGGGTAAACACACCAACCAACTTCATATCTTGAGCATTCAGTAAGTTCATCTCAACTCCACGCCCTAAGTTACCATAACCAACAATTCCTATATTTATCATCTACTAATTCCTCCTAACAAGGAAAATTAAAAACTAATTATATTTTGCTGTATTCTTCCTAATCTGTCAATAAATTCATTAGTCTATCATACTAAAAATCACATTTCATATACATTCTGATATGTATTTGAACTTTTTTATAGAAGTGACTTACGTCCTATGTTATACTAACACGAATAGAATTATAGGAGGAAATCATGTTAGAAATTGAATTTTTCCATGATGTGATTTGTTCATTTTGCTTTCCGATGTCAGATCGCTTACGTAAAACCCTTAACCAATACCAAAATATTAAAGTAACCCACCGCTCATTTGCTCTAGGATGGGAAGTGGAACATTTCGAGAGAATGTTCGGTAGCCATGAAGCAGTAAAACCCGAAGTCCTAGGACACTGGGAAGTAGCTAATCAAAATGACGATGACCACCGTTTCAATATCGAAGGCATGCGCGAAACAGACTTTAACTTCCCCCATTCTCAACCTGGACTTATCGCAGCCAAAGCAGTTGGATTAATCGGTGGGGACGAAATGTACTGGGAGATCTTCGATAAATTTCAAGAAGGTCTATTCATCCGCAACTTGAATATCGCTGAAAAGGACGTTTTAGAAGACTTAGTTAAAGAAACCTCTATCGATTTTGATGCATGGAAAGAACAACGTGATAAAGAGGAGTCAAAGCAAGCTGTCTTAGACGACCTAGCCTTAGTCAATACTTACGGCATTCAAGGTGCTCCTGCCTTAGTCATTGATAAAAAATACTTAATTAGTGGTGCTCAACCACAAGCAGTCATTGAACAGACCTTAGAGCAAGCAGCTGAAGAAGCAGGTATCTCAATAGAAAAGCCTGTAACACCTACGTTTACAATGATAGGAGACGAGGGTTCAGCCTGTCGCATCGTTGATGGCAATTGGATGTGTGACTAGGATATACATGTCGTTTAATTGATAATTAGTTGAAAATTGGCTGTGAATTAGCTTACTAATTCACAGCTTTTTTACTTACTATGAACTTGGAGTGACTGTACTTCAAACTAAACTCCATTACTATGAACTATGGACGACTCATTCTTCACACTAAACTCCATTACTATGAACATTGGACGACTCATTCTTCACACTAAACACTGTTACTATGAACATTGGACGACTCATTCTTCACACTAAACACTGTTACTATGAACAATGAACTACTCATTCTTCACACTAAACTCCATTACTATGAACAATGAACTACTCATTCTTCACACTCAACACTGGTACTATGAACAATGAAACACCCATTCTTCACACTAAACTCCATTACTATGAACAATGAACTACTCATTCTTCACACTCAACGACTTATCGGGTACTTTGACATATCAATTCACCTTATTAACACAATAAAGTAGCTCGCCGAGAATAATTCCCAGCGAGCTGTTTTTCAGTTCATTTAAAATTATAAAATTAGAATAATTCTTTGTCACTTCCGAATGTTTCTCCTAAAGCTTGTTGTGCTAGGACATTCAAGAAGTTCCATGGTTTATCATATTCTGGTTGGAAGAAGAAGTCGGCTAGAGCCAGTTGTTCTAAAGTCCATTGTGCTGAGATAGCTACAGACGCCGCGTTAATCGCAAACATCACATCTTGCTTAGACATTAATTGCACACCAAGGATACGGTGGCTATCTTTGTCATAGTGAACTTTCATATGAACAGTTGTATCGTCCCCAATGAATTTTGGACGAATCGTTTCTTCATAGTATTTACTTTCGACTGTTTCAGTATTCGCGTCAATATCCTTAACCCCTGCTGTTGCAAAGTGGTAGTCGAATAATGATAATGCAGAAGTCCCTGATACTGCAGGCATTTCGTATTTATTACCTTCAAGCATGTTTTTAGCTGCAATAACAGCTTGACGACGTGCGTTTGAAGCTAGAGCAATAGCTTTCTTCTCACCTGTTGGTGCATATGGAATTAATGTAGCGTCCCCTGCAACATAGATGTTTGAATCAGTTGTCGATTGCATGAACTCATTCACTTCAACAAAACCACGTTCGTCTAAGTCTAAAGTTCCCTGTAACCATTTTGTATTCGGGCGAACACCCACTGCCATAACAACCGTATCGACTTCATATTCACCTTTATCTGTGATAACTTTAGTCACTTTACCATCGGTTCCTTCAAGTGATTGAACTCTCTCATTTCCTTTGAAAACCATACCGTTATCTGCAGCATTTTTCTCTAAAATATCTGTAAATTCTTTATCTAAGTAAGTAGGCAAGATTGAATCTAATGAGTCAATCACTGTTGTCTCGATACCTGCTTTGGCAAATGCTTCTGCAACTTCAATACCAATATATCCGCCCCCTACAACTACGGCTTTTTTGGCAGAATTCATGCGTTCTTTTACTTTTCCAGCCCAGTTACGACCACGTAAGTAATAAACATTTTCTAAGTCGTGTCCTGGACAAGGAATCTCAACTGGAACAGCCCCTGGACTTAAGAATAGCTTATCGTAAGATTCTTCGGTTTCACCTGAGTCCGTCTTTACAGTGATTGTTTTTTCAGCAGGATTTACAGCTACAACATCGCTATTCATATGAACATTAACCCCTTGTGCTCTATATGAATCTTCATTAGCATAATGCAAGCTGTCTAATGAAGGTGAGATCCCTTCTAGATAACTTTGAATCCCACACGATAGAAACGATGCAGTGTCCCCTCGCTCATATAAATGAATTTCTGCTGACCGGTCTGCTTTTAATACTGTTTGAACCGTTTCATAGCCAGCATGTGAAGTACCTACTACAATAATTTTCATATAAAAAACCTCCATATATTTTAACTGAATTAAGTTTAGCACATAATTAGAATGATTACAAATAAATATTTAAAATTTAAATACCATTCTAAAACCACTTTATATAAACATTAATTCAGCATTGATATCATAAATTATTTCTTTATGAAAATAAAATAATATGCTTTCATCATTCAAATAACTGTTATATTAACAACAATTTAATACTCCCTAATCTCTTATTTAGAACATTTAATGATGTTTTTCACAAAATAAAAACATTAGAAACTATCGAAAAAATAGTCTCTAATGTTAATTAATTATTGGCTTTGTTCCTGTAATGTTTGAAGTTGATACATATCATAATAAGTTCCCTCTAGAGCGATTAACTCATCATGATGTCCTTGTTCAATCACGCGTCCTTTGTGCAAGACATAAATTTTGTCTGCGTTTTTTATCGTTGATAGTCGGTGGGCAATAACAATTAATGTGGATTGCTCACGGATTTTCTCTAAACTTTGTTGAATGTATTGCTCGGTCTCAGTATCAATATTCGCTGTCGCCTCATCTAAGATTAGGACACGTGGATTACGTAAGACTGTTCTAGCAATATTAATTAATTGCTTCTGCCCGGCAGATAAGGAGGATCCTCCTTCACTAATATGAGTATGATAACCTTTTTCCATGGTCTCAATAAAGTGGCTTGCACCAGTAAATTCAGCGGCTTTAATGACTTCTTCATCCGTGTAATCACCGTGCAAGCGAATATTATCTAGTACGTCACCATAGAACATAAAGGCATCTTGCTGCACCAATCCAATCTGTTGTCTTAGGCTTCCTTTACTGTAGTTTTTAATATTTTCGTGGTTGAGGTCAATCGTTCCCCTATTGAAATCATAAAAACGCATCAATAAGTTAATGATTGTACTCTTTCCGGAACCGGTATGCCCGACAATAGCAATCATTTCACCCGAGTTTACATCAATATTGATGTCTTTCAAAACATCATGAACTCCATCATAGGAGAAGTATAAATCATTAATATCAATGTCTCCATCCACTTCATTATGTTGGCTATTAGCCAGTTGTTGAGGAGCTAGGTCGTCATTAGCTAATAAGTCCATACCGCGAGAAGCCGCTACTAAACCATCTTGGTAAATACTCAAGCTATCTAGCATGCTGCCAATTGGATGAAAGAATGATTTAGAATATGTAGTGAAGGCGTAGATAAGTCCAATATCAACTAAACTACCATTTAATAATTGACTTGCAAAGACCCAGATTACAATCACTAAAACAACTTGTTCAATTAAATTAATAGCTGGCATTAATAATAATGCATTCATCTTGAACATATTCGTTCTGGCTACTAGATATTCTTGGTTCACTTTATCGAACTCTTCCTTCATTCGTTCAGTCTGATTGAATTGTTGGATTAACCACATTCCCATCGTCGACTCACTCAATTGAGCATTCACATTACTTAAGGCTCGACGCATTCTTCGGTAGATGACGGTGGATACTTTCTGATAAATATAAATTAAGGCCAGAATAACCGGAACAAAAGCCATAAAAATCCATGACATCTCAGCGTTTAGCGAAAACATAGCCACCCCAATCGTAAAGGCATTGATGAAGCCATCAAAGAAAGTTAAAAACACATTCCAAAACTCTTTAATCGTCTCTGTATCATTCGTAACTCGTGAGACTACTTCACCATTAGGCACTTTATTAAAGTAATCTAAGCTCAAATTACCTAACTTATGGTATATATTATTACGCATTTTGGCTACAGTATATTCAGACGCTAGTTTAAAACTATAATCTTTAATATACACAATCACCATACGAATTAAGAGTAAAAACAAATAAGTCAAAGCAACTCGGAGCGTTATTGCCATCGTTGCAGATTGTGTCATAAGATAATGATCAATATATTGTTGAATAATAATTGGTAAATAAGCTGATAAAGTGGAAGCTATAATCATCATTATAATGGATAAGGCAAACCATTGGAATTCACTTCTAGCAAAGTGGAACAGATACTTCAAAATCTCCCACTGTTCTTTTAATGAGAAGTTAGTCTTTCTTTGCTTATTTTGACTCAAGTTTTTCACCACTTTCTGTAATTTTTTGATCTAATTGTTGTTGGCGATACATTGAAGCATACCAACCATCTAGTTCAACTAAATCACTATGGCTCCCACGCTCACTTATCTTCCCGTCATCTAAGACTAAAATCTCATCGGAACGCATAATTGAACTCATTCGATGTGTCGCAATAATGGTAATTCCATCCTTACGGTATGCACTCAAGTTTTCTAATATGCGTTGCTCTGTCTTGGCATCAACGGCAGAAAGTGCATCATCCATAATCAGAATTTCAGGATGCATGGCTAAGGTTCTCGCAATGGAAATTCTTTGCTTCTGTCCTCCTGAAAGACTCACTCCACGCTCACCAACTAAAGTGTCATAACCGTCTGAGAATGTTAATATATCATCATGAATATCAGCTAGCTTCGCAAAGTATTCTACTTCTGCTTGACTCATATTCGGACGACCGAAACGAATATTGTCTCTAACTGTTGTTGAAAATAATAAGTTCGTTTGTGGAATATATCCAATACGGTCATTAAGCTCAGTGATATCAATTCGGCTCATATCTTGACCGTCAATCAGTATTTCTCCAGCTTTAACATCGAAGTTACGTACTAGTAAATTGAACAAACTACTTTTACCTGATCCAGTTCGCCCAACAATTCCTAATGAATCTCCCTCAGTTAATTCAAAGTGAATATCCTCAAGCACCACTAAATCTGAGTCAGGATAAGAAAACTGGTTAACATCCACAGTTAACGTATTATAATCCAAGCCTACGATTGGATCTTTGACATTTTGGACCTTAGCTGTCTTTGATAATAGGTCTGTTACACGGTCATAACTGGCATTCCCACGTTCCATCGTATTTACTAATCGACCCACTGCTAGAAGTGGCCAAGTCATATTCCCTAAATACGAGAAGTAAGCAATTAATTGTCCCAGAGTAATTCGACCGTTTTGCACAAAATAAGTTCCAAAAATTAACGTTAAAACATAAGTCAGACCTGTTATAACATCAATTACAGGGGTATAAGCTGAATCAACCTTAAATACCTTTTTGTTCTTCTCGATCACATTATCTGTTTCTTTAACGAAGTCTTGATAATCCTCTTCCTCTTCACCAAAGGCTTTAATTACTTTCATTCCTGTCACACTCTCTTGAACATAGTCGTTCATTTGCGAGAAGGATTGGAGTGAGCCATGGTAAAATTTATTAATTAATTTCCCTAAGTATTGAGCCACAAAGATTAATAGCGGAAATGGTAAGATTGTTAATAATGTGAGCTGCCAATCAATAATAAAAACCATGGAGAACAAAGTTACAATGGTAATTGATAGCGAGTCTGTTAAGGTAATAATCCCCCCTCCGGCTACAAAACGTAAAGCAGCTAAGTCATTAGTCGCATGCGCCATTAAATCCCCTGTACGATATTCACCATAAAACTCTTGGTCCATCTTAGTAAAGTGGTCAAATAAACGGTTCCTCATAATCGCTTCAAGTAAAGTTGAATTCCCGAATAAATTACTTCGCCACATATAACGTAAGCCATACATCAGTATCCCGATGAATAATAGTAGCCCCGTTTGTTTAATTAATCCTTCCCAAGTTATTGTTCCTTGTGCCATCGAGTCAACTAATCCACCAATAATTAGTGGAATAATAGCTGATAAAATCGCACAAGTAATCAGTCCACCGATAGCAAGTGCATAAGTCTTCCATCTCAGTTTGAAAAACCAAGCTAATTTTCTAAATATTGCAAACATAGTAACCTCATTTCTACCTTATTTATTAATAATTTCAGTGCTCTTATGATAATCAAATACTGGCTTTAATGTCAATATTAAACGTCCTGAACATTTGAATGAATGATTGTAAGTATCTGGGCAAATAACTTGTTACTTTCATAGTCAAATGCTAATCTAATACATATATTATATAATAAAAAAGGAGTAGATAAGTGAATGAATTGATTCTATCTGGAATTCGATGGGAATACCTCTTTGATCCACAACTTGCATTAGACAGTGTGCCTTTCGTCTTGGAGGGGCTTTTTTATACGTTAATGATTTCATTTGTAAGTTTTGTGCTGAGTTTAATTGGAGGCACTCTGATTGCTTTGATGAGATTGTCTAATGTTTCACTATTAAGAGCCTTAGCTCGTTTGTACACTTCGTTTTTTCGAGGTGTGCCTGTCTTAGTCACCTTATTCTTTCTTTACTTCGGTCTTCCCTTAGTCAATCTTATGTTGACGGCAGTACAAGCGTCAATCATCGGATTCGGATTAACAAGTAGTGCATATAGCTCCGAAATTATTCGGTCGGCGATCGAGAGCATTGATACAGGCCAATGGGAAGCAGCTCAGTCTTTAGGACTCAACCAGCAACGCGTCCTAAGAAAGATAATCTTCCCGCAAGCAACACGTGTGGCTATTCCCGCATTAAGCAATGTGCTATTAGACCTTGTTAAAGGAAGTTCGCTCACTGCTATGATTACGGTACCAGAAATGTTTCAAAAAGCTAAAATCGTCGGAGGCGCTAATAATGATTATATGACAATGTATTTTTTAGTTGCTATTATTTATTGGATCATTACGGTGTTTTATGGGTTCTTGCAAGATTATCTGGAACGTCATTTTAGCCCAGACCAATCACCTACAGAAACATCGCGGCTATCAGCCTAATATTAAATATATTTTGTAAGGAGTTTATTATGTTTAAAAAATTTATTACAACAATGATGTTAGTATCACTAGTGTTTATTCCAAGTTTTGGTGTATCTGCCCAAGAAGATGATTCGCTCAGCCGTGTTGAAGACCGCGGGCATCTAATTGCTGCTATCTCTGGAACGCTTTACCCAAGTGGTTACTATAACGAGGACAATGAACTTGTCGGATATAATGTGGATATTATTCGTGAAGTGGCTGACCGCTTAGGTCTTGAAGTAGAATTCATGGAGATGGGTGTGGATGGTATGTTAACATCAGCTAAGTCGGGGCAAGTTGATTTAGTCGTTGAAGGTGTTCAACCAACTAAAAAACGTAAAGAGGACTTTTTAATTGGAGAACCCATCAAGTATAGCTTCACGTCGATCGTTGTTCGCGAAGAAGACAATTCAGGTATTGAATCCATAGAAGATTTTGCCGGTAAGAAAGCAGCAGGTGGTGCAACAACTAACTACATGCAAATCGCTAGCCAACTAGGTGCAGAGCTTGTTACTTATGACAATGCAACGAATGACCAATATTTCTTAGATGTAGGGAGCGGTAGAACTGATTTTATTCCGAATGATTACTACTTACAAAAAACATCAATTGATTTCTTTAGCGATCTAGGTGTTAAACTTGGAAATGTCTTCTACAACCCATCATTCAGTGCGTTTGTATATAATTCAGAATCACATGCTTTACAAGAAGCGATTGATGAAGTTTTATTAGACATGAAAGAAGATGGTACTTTAGCCAAAATATCAGCAACTTACTTTAACGGTGAGGACGTTTCTGTTCAACAAGAGGAAATTAACGGCATTAAGATTGATGACTTACCAGTCATTGAACTTGAGGAAAATGAATAGATCGATGTTTAGGAGGTCCGTAGCTGATTCGTTGAATTGGCTATGGCCTTTTTTGTGTTGGGATGTAGTGGTTGGAAAGTGTTGGTCGTTGTGACGGGGAGGGAGCGCTTGAGTATCTCAGTCTACTTCGGCATGCAGACGTCGCAACTAACTGCGATGGACACTTCAGACGATTGACATCACGCTCGCCCCTCCCACCAATGTCATCCCAATCTATTTCTGCTATAATATATTCAACAAATAGAATGGAGGATTTTATGCGATCACTATTGAAGAAATCTTTAGCTGTTGCTAGCATTGTGGCTCCTGCATGGTATGCCATTTATGCTTGGCCAAGTAATAAGAAACAAATGCCTTTTTTCCAAGATAAACACGATAAACCTCTCAATATTGCTCATCGTGGTGGCTGTGCACTCGCTCCCGAAGAAACACTTGAAGCTTTTGCTAAAGCAGACCAAGTGGGAGCTGATATGTTCGAGTACGATGTTCACATAACGAAGGATGGACATTTAGTTGCGAGCCATGACCCAACCGTTGACCGCATTACTAATGGAACTGGATATATTAACCAACTAACTCTTAAGGAAATCAAGCAATTTGATGCTGGTGTGAAGTTCCAAGATTTAGATGGCAATTTTCCATATAAAAACCAAGGAGTACAACTTGCGACTGTCGAAGAGATTTTTCTACTGTTTCCACATAAGCGTGCAGTTATTGAATTAAAAGATACCAACGATCCGTCTATGTATGAAGCGATGGTTCAAGAGATGTGGCGTCTCATTCAACATTATAAGATGGAAGATAAAGTAGTCATTGGAAGTTTTGACCATACGATTAACCAACGTTTTAAAGAAGTGTCACAAGGACGCGTTGCAATCGGCGCAGGTGAAAGTGAAGCATCTTCCTATATTAAGAAGATGTTGTTCAAACTTAATGGCCTCGCTACAACCGATGCTCATTCATTCCAATTACCTATCGAGCAAAGAGGTTATGACCTCACTCAAAAAAATATTATTCAAGGCTCAAGACGCAAAAATATTGACGTTTATTATTGGACGATTAATGATGTAGATACCATGCGAGATTTAATTGCTAAAGAGGTCGATGGTATTATGACCGACAATCCTGCCTTACTACAATCTATCTTAGATGAAAAAGCTTAAATTAAAAAAACGTTCTAGTAATGTTTTTTGACTCTTTGTCAAATAAAGTTGATGAAAAATATTGATAAGGTCAAGCAAACGAATAAAGTTGCTTGACCTTTTTTCTTTGATTCAGATTTATAAAGACGAGTCATGAGCCATTGCGGCAACATGGGAAGATAACTTATCATTATAACCAAATAACATCTTTGCTGATTGAATCTCTGAATAATTCACCGAATCGTCCTCATTAATGTTCGGAATGATTCCCATATCCAACAAGGTATTTAAAGTGTTAGATAAATTATTATTTCGTTCATCGCTTTTTATGTCGTCTTCAGTGAGGAACATTTGTATAACCGCTTTATCATAATGTTTAAATACTTACCATTATAGAACATAAGAGTTGATTGTCCGAACTCATTTGCTGCTTTTTTCAACTTCAATTCCTTACCTTCTCTTCAAAGTGCAACTTGCTATTTCCTATTGCAATGGGGGCTGAAGACACTAAAATCACTTCATATCCTTGATTCTTAACATTTGAAAGCACATCGGCAAGTCGATTAAATTACCGAAAATTGTTCTACCTCTCTCATTAGTTAAAGATGAAGTTCCTACTTTAACTACGATACGATTTCTATATTTGTCCATACCACACTTCTATCCATCCTATATTCAGTTGAGTTAATGGGATAAAATTATTACTGACATTAATCCTTATTACACTTCCTTTAATAGAAATTTGCTTTAACAAATCGTATCATGAGTGTCTAAATAGCAAAAATGAATATACTTCATCTTATACATTACAAAAATGTATATTAAACTAAAAGAGTAGCTATGGAAACAAATATTCAAAAATATATGCAGCTGATTAAGGCTCATGAATTAGCAAACAAAGAATTTCTTATCCATATTAATAACCTCTTAAAAACAACAAGCAGTTCAGCGTTTTTTCGCCAACTGCTTGTTGAATACTTATTCATTTGGAATGATATTACTGTTCAAAGCCTTTTGCTCGTTCGATATAGTCTTTCTTCATCTCCATACGCATTGAAACATCCGGGTTAACCGTTTGGCAAGTAGTTAGATTCCCTTTAATCGTCATTAACATCCCTGCTTGGTTATAAGTTAAATCAGCCCTGTTCATGAGTAATTGAATCATGTGATCGTTCGCCATTTGACTGGCTTCGTCGATCGTCTTACCGAAACCATAGGAGTGGAAAGCATCTTCCGTCTCAACTAATGGAACTTGATGTTTAAAGTCTTTAATCACCTCAACAGTAACGTGAGCTTCACCACCTACTTCAACGCCACATCCCCACACTTCACCATCCCCCATTGAAGCGTGCATGTCACCAATTGCTAAGAGTGCTCCTTGCGTATTCACTGGTAGATAGACAATAGATCCTTCCTCAATCGCTGTATTATCCATATTACCGCCATGAGGACCTGGTGTTCCGGTTGTAATTCCTTCATCCGCATTCGCCGTACCAATCACACCAATCATCTTATTCATTGGAAATTCAACCCCTTGGAAAGTAAATGTACCTGCCTCATCATCAATGGAACAAATAACCGTTTGTTCCTCTTGAATTGATTGGTCAAAATACTTATTCAACCCTGGTGCTGAGACAACAACCCCAAAGTCATTCGGTTTAATTTTATTAATCGTCACTTTAAGCACATCACCAACTTCGGCCCCTTCTACATATAACGGACCTGTCGCAGGATTCACTTGGTTAAAATCAATCTCACTAATCACATCTTCTTCCGTTTGAATTGTATCTGAGAAACAATCTTTAACTTCAAAAATCACTTCTGAACCACTCTTAACTCTTGCAACAGCTTCATCATTCTTATCCATACTATAAATGACATTTTCTTTTGAGATTCTCATACTACTCATCCCTTCTTGATCTTCGATAAAATCATCATAACATAATCTGAAATTATTGCATAAAAAACACTATTATAAGAAAAAACATATTATAGTATAACTTCAATATATAAATCAAAAAGAGAATAACATTAAACGTTCCTTACTATCGTTCGGAGTGATTAGCACCTTAGGACTCACATTCAATCAATATAACCCATTACTTTCAAGTATTGCTGCGACGAATACTGACAACAGTAATAATGAAGAAATATTCAACCAGCCTTCAAACTAAAACGCACATCCAGTAGTACAAAAAACAAAAAGAGCATTAAAAGCGTTAATTATTCGTTGGCTGGAAAATGATGTGGAAAAAACAGCAATCGAACGGCAAAAAGCTAAAGGTTCGATTGCTTATGTTGTTCAGTGGGTAGATACCCTACAAAATATTGCAAAATCAGCCAATAAAAATGTAAAACAGTTGTTAAAAGCTAATAATTTAAGTGAAAATTACCTAATCAATACCACCATCACATTATTATGATTACATTCTGAATACACCCACTTTGATATCAAAGCCCCTGTTAGCATTTTTTCAGAAAATATTTCTTTATATCCTTGTTATTACGCTTATTATAGATGTCTTCAAAAAAATTGTACAGTTCTAGGCAATTAGACTTATATCTTATTTATAGAATAGCTTTATCTCTATTTCAATCTAAGCACAAAAACAGGTTACATTTCAAAGCCGTTAGGAAGTCATTAATCTACAATGGGACTAAGACTTCTGACACTATCTTCCCGAAATTCACCTGCTATTTGACTATATTACTTTTAAGCTAACTATGACCACTTTGAACGGATGTTGCCATTGACAATGACAATTCATTGATTACACCTACCGGCTATCTAGATATTGGTAGCAGTAGCATCTTTCTTCTCATTTATCATCACATCATTAATAATCTTCATGATTAATCCTACAATTTGATTTTAAAGATAAATGTTCGCTCATTATTTTCGACTGCATAGTCAATCCCATAATTTTTAAGTAAGGTTTTGATAATATATAATCCTAGACCATGACTATCCTCTTTGTTTAAATCAAATTTGATGTCCATGAGAGGTTTTAAATTAACTTCAGAAGGAGTCACATTGGCGACACACAACCAGTCGTTTTTAACGTCAATCCCAATGACACTATTAGGTTCTGAATATTTGATTGCATTACTAATTAAATTCGATAAGACTAAATTGAGTGCTTTTTTACCAATCAATAGTTTTTCTGATTGAATAGTACTGTTAAAGGTCAAATGATTGCGCATTGCTAATTCATCATATTTTACTAAGACCTCATCTAGTACTGTTTTTATTGTGATCCATTCCTCATCATCTTTTAAATATTCTAAAGATGAAAACGTTAAAATTTGTGAAATATTATACGTTAATTCATTGGTAATATCTAAGCATTTGTCAATATACAAATCACGATCCTTGTATTTGCCAATATTATATTTCATGTTTTCTAAAATAATTTTCATCCGTGATAATGGCGTCTTCAGTTCATGCGACGATCCTCTTAAAAAGTCATACTTCATCTGTTCTAGTTTGATGATTTCTTTATTTTTCACTTCGATGTCATCAATTGAACTTAACAATGACCGATATAATTCATTAATTTGTAATTTTAATTCTGCTATTTCATCAGAACTATTTACCTTTAAATGCGCCTGCCGATCAAGTTGCATCATCTGATCTGTTACATCTTTTATTTCTCCTATATTACGCTTAACCATTTTGGCATAGATAAAAGCAATGATAATAGAGACTAAAATTGAAAAAATTAAACTCAGTGGTAAAAATTTAAAACTGATTGATTTGGCTTCACTTAACATATCAGCTGTCGATACAAAATTAATCATCAATTCATTACCACTATTGGAATGAATAGCGCGTTCTTCAACAATTAATGAATTGGTATTGCTGTTTAAATTAATATCAATACCCTCATCTATCGCAAGTTCATTCGCATTCTCCCCTTTATTTATAAAAGCCTTGATGTCATTACTACTTGAGAAAAATTCTAATGATTGGGTAATATAATTTAAATCTTTGCCATCTAAATGTTCCGCTATTTCATTCGCCTTCACTGTCAATTCATGCTTGCGTGTTTCTAAATACGATTTGGGAAACATAAAAAAGACTAAAAGGTGAATAATCATAATAAAAAGCACGAGCACCGAAAAGATTTGAATAAACATTTTAGGTAATATTTTTAATTTTTTCATTGTCTCTCCAATTTATAGCCAACGTTACGTACCGTTACAATACAATCTAACTGCAATTTTTTGCGTAACTCTTTAATATAGACATCAATGACGCGATCAAATGGTATCTCATCCGTCTCTTTCCAAACATTATCTAATATTTGACTTCTGCTTACCACGCGTCCTTCATTGTTGGATAAATATTTTAAGACTTCTAATTCTTTTGCTTTCAAGTCGACGATTTCACCCTTTATCGTGGCGGTATAATTTAAAAAGTTAACCTCTACATCCTTGTAAACAAACTTATCAGTCGTTCCATAATATTTTTTCAAAAGTGTTTCAATTCGAACTTTTAATACTGGCAATGAAAATGGCTTCTGAATATAACCATCAGCAAAATGCGTAAAAGCATCGATTTTATAGTCTTCATCACCAAATGCTGTCAGCATGATTACCGGTAAATCTGATTTTTTCCGAATTTCTATTAAAACATCAATCCCGTTAATGATGGGTAACTGAATGTCTAAAATAATTAAATCTATTTCAGCATTAAATTTTGACAGTGCTTCCGCACCATCTTTGGCTTCAACGACCGAATAATTATATTCTTTTAAATATTCACTAACCCCTTCACGAATCATTTGATCGTCTTCAACTATTAATATTTTCATATAATCCTCCATTAATTGTTGTGACATAAATACTCAATTGGTAACATGAGTTGTCCGGCTATCATAATCAAGCCAACATGCGCTATCCTATAAATGTTCTAAAGTGTGTATGTAAGTGACAAATCTATTTCCACTTGAATACTGTTTAAAGTGTATAAACGATATAGTTAAAAAAATATTAATGCTAAACGGTTTACTGCAACTCACACTATACAACCCTGTATACTGCAATAAATTCTTCCAAATATTTGACTACCGCTTACCTTTCTTTCCTTATTATATCAAAGGTAGAACAACGTTTGTTAGTTATTCATTTAAAATTTTGAACGATAATTAAACTAGATTATTTATCTTACACTTACTCAATCTTTTTAACTGCTTAAATTTTGTCATTAGAAAAAATACGTACAATTAGTCGATTCCATTACCCAAACAATAACTACTAACATAAAGGTTAACTGGAGGCACCACACATACAGTCAGCCAATTATTGTTTACCTTTCCTATTTTAGGACTAATTGGTCCACTAAACATAATAAAGTGGATATTGATAAAAACATTGTCTTATCCAATATCCACTTAAAATTTTACTTAGTATCGATTAATAATTCGCGAGGATTCTTTCTAATGGTTTGATATGAAGAAATAAAGAGTGATATTACTAATACTACCATAATGAAACTACCTACTAATAGTAATGATTGTAAATCAACATGAATCGAAAGTTCAGAAATTGTTTTAGTAAATCCTTCTGTTTCTGCTCCAGCGCCTAATTGACTTGAGGCCGCTTTTTCTGCGATTTCATTTAAGATATTATTATTAATTCTTTCTAAGATAAGATTACTCATTTGTGTTCCTATTTTATTTGTTAGTAAATACGCACCTAACATGGCTGGCACACTAATCAGAATCATCTCCAATAAGTGTTGACAGAATATTTGTCCTTTAGTTCTCCCGATTGATAACATGATCGCAATTTCTTTTTTACGAGCATTCATCCAAAGTGTTAATAGTAAAGTGATAATAATACCAGCAAACACTAATGAACCGATTAATAATTGGTTAGTAATCGCAAAGATTTTCGAAATCGATAACTGTAAAGCTGGGTAATTAGCAGTACTCTTGATTAAATTATATTGTCGCCAATCGATGTCTAGCTTCGATAATGTTTTGATGACTTGATCCACATTGATGTCACCTTTTACGAAAAAGATCGCATCTTGGTACACGGCGGTATCTTCAGTATAACCATATACTTTAGCTGCGGTATCAATATCCGAGATAATATTGTTTTCATATAATTCTTGAGAGGCGACGACACCACCTTTATTATGACCATCAAATATCCCTTTGATTTCTACTTCAACCGTTTCGTCGGCTTGATTGACATTATCGGCATCATAAAGATTAGACTTTAATTTAATTTTATCGCCAAGCTTTAAATTATTTTTTTGAGCTAAATCCTTATGGATTAAAACTTTGTTTTCGTCTTGATCATTTAAATGACTACCCTCGATTAAATTGAAGGCACCTGAAACAAATTTCGTTTCTTTTTCAGAATTGTTGACGCCGGTAATCATCACTGCATTTTTAAAGTTTTCTCTTTGGTTTTGTGCTGTTTGAGGCGTTTCGATTAACTCATAATCGACCAAATCTGCGACACTGTTAATCCGTTTCACAAATGAATCAACGACTTCTGTCTCAGAAATTTTCTTAATGTCTTTGCCTTTAACATTTCCACCACCACGAGGTGTCCCAAAATTAACTTGGCGATTAATTTCCATTAAGAAACTACTATTGATATTACCAAAAGTCGAACTTACCATTTCATTAGTTGATTGTTTGATTGAAACACTCATTAAACCGATTGAAGCCATTACTAAAATGACTAAAAAGATAATGAATGATTTTAAGCTTTTTCTTGTTACATAAGCAATCGCATTTTTAAACATTATTGATCCCCCTTATTCTTAACTGGGACCAATTGTTTGTTTTTCAATTCTAATACAATATCTGCCGCTTCTGCTACTTCGCTACTGTGTGTAACGACAATCACGCATTTTCCTTTTTGTTTCGCAATATCCTTTAAGATGTCAATAATATCGGTCGCAGTGTCCTTATCTAAGTTTCCTGTTGGTTCGTCAGCTAAAATAATAGGTGCTTTCGATACCAATGCTCGTGCTACAGCCACTCTTTGTTGTTGACCACCAGACAATTTTAAAACATTGCGATTAATTTGGGTTTCATCTAAGCCTAATTCCAATAAACTCTCTTTGGTCGCTTCAGGATTAACTAATTTTAAATTCTCCATCGGACTTAAATAATCGATTAAGTTATAATTTTGAAAGACTAGCGAGATATTATGTTTACGATGATAGCTATAACCATTTTTAGCAATATCTTGATCTTCAAATAATATTTGACCACTTTTTGGTGTGTCTAATCCCGCTAATAATGACAGGAGTGTCGATTTTCCTGCACCTGATTTTCCGATAATGGCATAAAACTTGCCAGACTCAAAGGTTTGGTTCACTAAAGACAAGACTTGTTCATTGCTCTTTTTATATTGATAAGTAACGTTTTTTAATTCAAGTATTTTCATTGTTAACTCCTAACTAACTTCTGATAAGATGGTCTTCGGTTTTTTTAATAAAATGATTGAACATGATAAAATAACCGCTAAGAGAATGATGACCAGTAATAAGCCATACGCAATACCAAAGTGTGTTAAGCTTTCACTAAGATTCTCAATCGGTAACATTTGGTTGCCGATACTTTCGTTGGTAATCGAATTGAAAAAATCAATCAAGTAAAATTTATTTAGCTGCAGTCCAATGATAAAGGAAACCACCGCCGCTGGTAAAGAAACAATCAGCAATTCCAAGATAAACTGTGAAATAATGACCTTTTTACTCATACCGATAGATAAGAAGATACCAATTTCATAGATCCTTTCTCTTAGCCATAAGATTAAGATTAAGGAAAGAACAGTTAATCCACCTAAAATCATGGCATTGGTCACAATTTCAATAATTTTTTGCATACTTTGCAGAGCAGTAAGTGTATTTTGGAATGCTTTATCATTTTTTTCGATTTCATAATTTGACCAATCAATTGGTAAATTTTTGATTTTTTCATGTGCTGATTCTAAATTTTCAACTGAATCGGTATGGAGAGTCAATTTATTTGTTATTGTTTGGTCTTTGTTTAGTCCCAATTGTTCTTGACTGGTTTGATAATCGACAAAAAACATGTTCTCACTAAAATCAGAACTTAATCCCGTATAACTCTCTTGCTTTTTCCCAGTAAAAATACCGCTAATGGTATATTCCATCGTTTCATGAACTTTTAAGGTTTCAATATCGACTAACTCCAAACGAATGGTATCATTCAATTTTAAGCCATTTTTATCGGCAAATTCTTGATGTACGAGTACATTATGCTTACTGTCCGTTTGAATCGGTTGTCCAGCAACGAGTGTAAAAACACCACTTGAAAATAACAAGTCTCGTTGGGAATTGTTGGTTGCTTGAACTTCGACCACATTTGATAATTGTTCCGGCATATCTTCACGGAAAATTTGTTGTTCCCCTTCAATAACTTGGTGATCCACTAATTTGGCCAGACTTTGATATTCAGGATTAATGCCATCTATTTCCTTAATATTATTTAACTGTTCGAAATCTTTCATCGCAAATGAAGAACTATCATTTTTAGTTATCGATAAAGAGGAGTTTGAAATTTTAAAAACATTATTTTCAATTTGCTGACTCGCATTTAATATGGTTAAACAAGTAAATAAACTTGTTAAAATAAACATCAATATTAGAAATATTATCAATGTTCGGTGTTTCTTGCGGGTAATGTAGGCCCATGCATTTTTTTGTATAATCAAAATATCCCCTCTTTATCATTTATTAACGTTTAATCTATTGTTACTTTATAGATATAAGGATATAATTTCCCGGTAATATAAAATTCATTATCCTTAATATGTGCAATACCATTTAATGTATCAATACTTGCGATTTGATCTTCATCCATTGTCTCATCGATAATGGATCGGACATCATATTGATCGACCACTTTTTCTTCCTTCGTATCAATCTTAACAATTTCATCGCGATAAAGTCGATTCGCATAAATATATCCATTATAATATTCTAATTCATTTAATTTTGAAGCTGATAATTTACCATTCATAATTTTGACTTTGTCTAATAATTCAAACGTATTCGGATCATGTTTATATAATGTGCTTGACCCATCAGAACGCCACAGTACTTTGTTTTCTGAATCATAACAAAGTCCCCATCCTTCTGTTTCCATTGGGATTTCTTCAAATATTTCAAATGTTTTAGGATCACGTTTAAGAACTAATTTTTCCTGCCAGGTCAATTGCCATAAAAAATTTTCTGTATGGGTCAGACCCTCACCAAAATAATTATGAGGCAATAGTTGGGCATCTTCCAATTGCCCGGTTTCTAAATTAAATCTTCCTATTTTTGATTCACCTTGTAAACCCGTTCCTAAAATTAATTCATTGTTTTGATTAAGTTCTAATCCTTGTGTAAACAATGGCGTGTTAACGGGATACTTTTCAAGTAAATTGATTTCACCCGCTAAAACCTCAGTTGTGTGGACTATATTTGCCATCAACAAGCAAATCAATACGATAAAACTCTTTTTCATCGATTAACTCCTAGTTATGATTATTGATAAATTCATCAATTAATCGTGCCATTTCTTCATATTGCGTCATATAAATTAAGTGATCCCCTTCTAAAATGTGTGTTTCAACTTCATCTGGGTTTTCAGATAATAATTTATGTTGCATTTCCCAATCTTCAGTAATTTTATCCATAAATTCACGACGCATTTCGATGTCTTCATAAGAATCTTGAGCTAATAAGTATAATGCTGGGATGCCTGAAGGAATTTTTTCATCTTTGAAATCCATTAGAACTTGATCTGAACGAGCACCCTCATCCACCACATCGGCATTATTCAAGTTCAATTGTGCAATGTATCTATATTGAAGATTTACTTCATCGTCTACATCTGGAATCTCAGGTAAATATGCTGCTTGACCGCTATCATCAATTGGTGCCTCTTCGTGTTGCATTTCCATAAAGCCATTCATCATTGGGGTACTAGTATCCATACCAATCACACCAAGAACTTCATCTTGATACATTTGTGAATATTTTAAAGCATATAAACCAGATAATGAATGTGCCACTAAATAATATTCTTTAGCATCCATTTGTTCTAATGCACTATGCAATTCTTCCGTAATGTTTTCAACTGTTCGCTCTTCATTACTTACATCAGATAAACCATAACCAAATGGTTCAACCACTAAAATATGATATTTTTTAGCTAAGGCATCCAATAAGTTCTTATGTGTTAAAGGTTGAGAAGCTTCACCTAAACCTGGCATGAAGACTAATGTTTTAGATTCACCTTTATGTTCCGCACCTAATTCATATACGTTCATCTGTAAATCCTTAACAGTTATCTTAGTACCATAATCTTTGATTAATTCCTTTAATTCCTCTTTATCTGTTGGAATAGGATCTTGTTCTTCTACGTTTTCTTCTTTAGTCGTAGCGGATGAATCTGTTGTTTCTTCCATATTGTCTTCCATGTTCTCTTCCATGATAGTGTCAGATGAATCTGATTCATTCATTTCTTCCATTTCTTCTGCCATTTCAGTATTATCCATTTCTTCTGCATTCACATGATATAGTGGAAGTGCCACTAAATTACTACTTAATAATGATGCAATTAATAATTTTGTTTTGATGCTGTTATTCATTTAAAAACATCCTTTCATATTTGATAGCTTAACTTTATCACAAATATATAAAACGAATATGAAATGGATTTTATAAAATAAAAAAATTTGTTTTAACTATTAAATAGACGTAAATTTATTGAACGTTAATGCAACTATAATAAGTAAGGCTGTGATGTGACGGAAAATATTAGAGAAATTTGAACTAAGGACAAAGACCTAGATTACTTTATAAAGATCCGTGTGTACGTTGATTAGGGTATCGCAAATCATTAATAATTTAACAGGATTTCGGCCAGGCGTTGCATGTGGAAAAAATACAAAATAATTTATAAGCTTTTATTTTTAAAAATTGGATGGTGATAGAAAACAGGATTGTACCATTTATATTAGCTGACTGACAGAAAGAAAATGAACATCCAATAAAACTCAAACAAAGCTATGGTTGGACTCTGTTTAACAAACAAAAAGACTTAGTAAGAGTGTATTTTTAGTTCGGGATTGATAAAACCGGATGATGTATGTTATTAACAAAGATAATTGGATATCAAGAGACTAATCTAACAATTTTGATACATCTATGAGAACATTCGAAAAAGAAATACAGGCTGAAATTCGATATCATAATTCGAATTTCAGCCTGTATTTTTATTATTTCTCGCCTATAAATATTTAGTCGATACACACTAAAAGTTATAGAGAAGATAAAGTTAATCAATCAATTGACCATATTCTAATTTGTTAAGTCAAATTATTTATTTTAATGGTCTTCTTTTTTTGATTTTTTACTAATAAGTGAAAATCCTGAAAGAAGAGATAATATTCCAATAGCAAATAATGATTTTGAAGTCTCTTCACCTGTTTCAGGTAAGACTTTTGCTTTATTGTATTGAACTTCTGTAAATCTTTCCGGTTCTTCCTCGCCTGGTTCCTCTGGATCCGTTGGTTCCTCTGGATCCGTTGGTTCCTCTGGATCCGTTGGTTCTTCTGGATCAGTTGGTTCCTCTGGATCCATTGGTTCCTCTGGATCCGTTGGTTCTTCTGGATCAGTCGGTTCCTCTGGATCCGTTGGTTCCTCTGGATCCGTTGGTTCTTCTGGATCCGTTGGTTCTTCTGGATCCGTTGGTTCTTCTGGATCCGTTGGTTCTTCTGGATCAGTCGGTTCCTCTGGATCGGTTGGTTCCTCTGGATCCGTTGGTTCCTCTGGATCAGTTGGTTCTACTGGATCAGTTGGTTCCTCTGGATCCGTTGGTTCTTCTGGATCAGTTGGTTCCTCTGGATCAGTCGGTTCCTCTGGATCAGTTGGTTCCTCTGGATCCGTTGGTTCCTCTGGATCAGTTGGTTCTTCTGGATCCGTTGGTTCCTCTGGATCGGTTGGTTCCTCTGGATCAGTTGGTTCCTCTGGATCCGTTGGTTCTACTGGATCAGTTGGTTCCTCTGGATCCGTTGGTTCTTCTGGATCAGTTGGTTCCTCTGGATCAGTCGGTTCCTCTGGATCAGTTGGTTCCTCTGGATCCATTGGTTCCTCTGGATCGGTTGGTTCTTCTGGATCAGTTGGTTCTTCTGGATCAGTTGGTTCTTCTGGGTCAATTGGTTCTTCTGGATCAGTCGGTTCTTCTGGATCAGTTGGTTCTTCTGGATCAGTCGGTTCTTCTGGATCAGTCGGTTCTTCTGGATCAGTCGGTTCTTCTGGATCAGTCGGTTCCTCTGGATCAGTCGGTTCTTCTGGATCAGTCGGTTCTTCTGGATCAGTCGGTTCCTCTGGATCGGTTGGTTCCTCTGGAGTCCCTGGTTCTTCCGGATTCACTGGTGGGATTTCACATTTACATTTAGTTCCGACTCTTACAATCTTCTTAATTGATTCTTCTAAGATGTTTTCTTCCCTAGAAACTTCTTTACTATTTTCTATCGTAATTATAGTTTCTTTTTTACCAGTTTTTCCTTCTTGAACCGTTTCAGACTTACCTGCTTCCATTTCCGGATCTTCAATAATTTCCACTTCGAAAGGAACTTCATTTTCAACTATTACTTTACCATCAGTCTTAGAACCATATTCATAGACTGCATCAGTAGGTTCGGTTCTTTCAACTTTCGTTTCGAATTTGCCAGTTTCTTTATTGAAACTTGTCGTGATGATTACTTTTCCTGGAGTACCATCCTTGATTTTTTTGATTTCTCCAGCTTTAAGCTCAGGATTATGTTTGTACTGAGTATTGTTAGGAATTGATTCTTCCTTAACAACAGGTTTGGCACCAACTTTTACGACTCTCTTAACTGAATCTTTTGTTTCTTCCTTAGTAACAAGTTTACCTTGATCCTTATCGTAGGAAGTAGTGATGGTAACTTTTCCATTTTCACCTGGAGTTACTTCTTCTTCTTTGCCCATTTCAACGTTCTCATCATAAATGTACTCCGTTTCAAATGGTTTTTCTACTTCTTTAACAATTGGTTTAGTACCGATTTTAATAACTTTCTCTACTGGATCTTTAATGGTATTAAATTCACCTTCTTTGGTTTCAATAACTTTACCATCTTTGATTACAAGCGTATTGGTTCTTTCTTGCTCACCTGGTTCGCCACCAGTCTCTTCACGTTGTCCAGCTTCAAGATTGTCATCATACTCAATTCTGGTCTCGAAAGGTAGTTCTTTCTTCTCTTTGATTTCATGAGTGCCTTCCGAAGTTCCTTTACCTACTTGGATTAAGGCATCTTCTGCTTGAACGATTTCTTCTTTTGGATCACCATCGACTTTAGAGTCTTTAATTGTCCATGTTGTCGTTTTCGTTCCAACTTTACCTGGTGTCACAATTCTGTATTCACCTTTTTGAAGATCGTCGACTTCCTCTACTTTGTAGCCAAATGGTAATTCTTCTGTGTGTGTTACTTCACCTTCAAATTCTTGGCTACCAACTTCGATAATTTCATTAACCGGTGCTTTAGTTTCTTTTGGTTCTGAAGTATTTGTTACTTTTGAGTTTTCAATCGTAATCGTATATTCTTCTTCCCCTTCAACACCTTGTTGAACGACCTTATGCTCACCTTTCTTAAGCTCTGGGTTTACTCTTACCTCAACTTCAAATGGTTTCTTACTTGTGTAAGTGTGAGTGCCATCCGTCTTCGCTGGGCCTACTTTAACAATGCGTTTAACTGGTGCTTTGGTTTGTTGGGTTTCACCGTCTACTGAATTCGTCACTTCACCGTTAACAATTGTATGGGTTACAGTCGTTTCTTCTTCACCTAGTTCGCCTTCTTGCTCAACTTTTGTTGTACCTGGTTCCATCGAATTATCGACAACATATTCTGTTTCAAATTCAATAGCCTTGGTTTTCTTCGTTTCATACGTACCTGTGAAGTCTTCAGTTCCCACTTCGATAATTTCATTAACCGGCGCTTTGGTTTCTTTTGGTTCTGAAGTATTCGTTACTTTTGAGTTTTCAATCGTAATTGTGTATTCTTCTTCCCCTTCAACACCTTGTTGAACGACCTTGTGTCCACCCTTCTTAAGTTCTGGGTTTACTCTTACCTCAACTTCAAATGGTTTCTTACTTGTGTAAGTGTGAGTACCATCCGTCTTCGCTGGGCCTACTTTAACAATGCGTTTAACTGGTGCTTTGGTTTGTTGGGTTTCACCGTCTACTGAATTCGTCACTTCACCGTTGACAATTGTATGGGTTACAGTCGTTTCTTCTTCACCTAGTTCGCCTTCTTGTTCTACTTTTGTAGTACCTGGTTCCATCGAATTATCGACAACATATTCTGTTTCAAATTGAATAGCCTTGGTTTTCTTCGTTTCATACGTACCTGTGAAGTCTTCAGTTCCCACTTCGATTATCTCGTTAACCGGTGCTTTAGTTTCTTTTGGTTCTGAAGTATTCGTTACTTTTGAGTTCTCAATCGTAATCGTATATTCTTCTTCCCCTTCAACACCTTGTTGAACGACCTTGTGTTCACCCTTCTTAAGTTCTGGGTTTACTCTTACCTCAACCTCAAATGGTTTCTTGCTTGTGTAAGTGTGAGTACCGTCAGTTGTGCCTGGACCCACTTCAACTATTCTCTTAACTGGAGCTTTGGTTTGTTTTGGTTCGCCATTTTCAGACTTAATAACTTTCCCATTTTCAATAGTGTGGGTTACTGGTGTTTCTTTTTCACCAAGTTCTCCATCTTGTACTACTTTGACTTCGCCTGGTTTCAATTCATTGTTAACTTTGTATTCTGTTTCAAATTCAACAGCTTCAGTTTTCTTAGTTTCGAAAGTACCTGTGAAGTCTTCGTCACCAACTAAAATAACAGCTTTCTTAGGTTCTCTGATTGTCTTAAATTCAGATTCATCTGTTACTTTTGAGTTCTCAATTGTAAGAGTTCTTTCTTTAAGTCCACTTTCACCAGTTTGTTGTACACCATTAATTTCGGCATATTTCCATTCACCCTTCTTAAGTGATGGGTCTTTTCTGATTTCAATTTCAAATGGAATTGTTTCAACATCTTTGTATCGACCATCTGTCTTAGAACCTACTCTAATTTTCCGAGTAACAGGATCTTTTATTACATTGGCTACGCCACGATTTTCTTCGCTTGCCTCACCATTGGTGATTGTTCTAGTTATCTTGGTTTCTTGTTCTCCAAGTTCACCTTTTTGATCTTCGACAATTTCACCTGGTTTTAAGCTTGGATCAACTGTTACTTCTGTTTCAAATGGAATTGGGTCCTTATCAACATAATTAATCTCACCAGTGAAGTCTTGGCTACCAACTTCAATAATCTCTTTAACTGGAGATTTTGTTATAGCAGCATCAGAAGTCTCAGTTACTTTAGAATTTTCTATCGTAATGGTGTATTTCTCTTCCCCGACTTCACCTTTTTGAACAACTTTGTGTTCGCCCTTCTTAAGCTCTGGGTTTACTCTAACCTCTACTTCAAACGGAATCATATTAGTGTATTCATATGTGCCATTAGATTTTGCAGCTCCCACTTTTACAATTCGCTTAACTGGCGCTTTTGTTTGGTTAGTCGCCCCTTCTGTTGACTTAGTAACTTCGCCATTCACAATTGTGTGAGTTATGGTTGTCTCTTCCTCACCTAGTTCACCATTTTGAATAACTTCAGTTTTACCTGGTTCGAGTGAATTATCAACAATGTATTCTGTTTCAAACTCAATCGCCTTGGTTTTCTTTGTTTCAAACGCACCAGTGAAATCTTTGCTTCCCACTTTAATCACTGCATCCACCGGTTTAGTTTCAATAGTAGTTGGTTCTCCTACAATCTCAGAGTTATTAATTGTCCAAATCGTTACTCTTTCACCATTTTTACCAGGTGTTACTTCCTCATATGTTCCGGCTGGCATTTCAGGATCATATATCACAGTATATTTAAATGGAATTTCTTCCTTATGTTGATGTGTTCCATCTGTTTTAGATCCAACTCTGACGATTCTCTTTTCAGGTTCTGTTCGATCAACTTCTGTTTCTTCAATAGACACTTGATTACGATTTTCAAATGTAGCAATTACCTCAGTTTTGATATTTCCTAATTGACCTGGTTGATCTACTGCTATAGTGCCTGAAGCGAGTTTATCATCGAAAATTACTTCCGTTTCATAAGGAATTTGTTGGTTATAGTCGTACTTAAACTCACCAGTATACTGTTTCACACCGATAGTTATTTCTTGCTTAGCATTTGTTACCACGGTCTCTTTAACAGATTCGATTTTTCCTGTTTCCGGGTTGTATTTGTTAGTTACAACGGTCTTAACTTCCCCAGGAGTCAAGTCTCCTATTATAGGGGGAGTCGTTACTTCCATGTTAGAATCGAATTTATATGTAATATCTACTGGAACAGTACTATCTTCTGTTATAGAATTTGTCGCTGGCTTCTTACCAACTCTTATTACATGCTCAACTGGCTCAGTTTTCGCAGTTTCTTCAGATTTTAACTCTCCATCTGCTTCGCCATTTTTAATAGTTTGAGTATATTTAGTTGTCTTAGTTCCTGGTTGACCTTGAGTTACTACTTCACTCTTACCAGCTTCTAGCGTTTCATCTTCAATGACTCTAACTGTAAATGGAATCTCTTCTTCTACTTCGTGACTAAATACACCGGTAAAGTCTTTTTGACCAACTCTAATGACGGCATTGACTGGATTAGTTGTTTCAACTTTTGGTTCTCCGACAATTTCAGAGTTTTTAATCGTCCAGGTTGTTTTCTTAGTACCTTCACTTCCTTCAACATCAATGACATATTCACCTGATTTTAAGCTTGCGTCATAAGTGATTTCGTATTTGAAAGGAATCTTTTCTTCGTGAGTATGTGTACCTTCAGTATTTCTACCTACTTTGATTACTCTATTAACTGGGGCTTTGTTTTGTTCAAAAGTACCCTCTTCAGTCTTTGTTACCTCACCATCAACAATAGTAAGGGTATTGGTTCTAGTCTTTTCACCTGGTGATCCTTCAATGTCTACTTTTTGTTCACCTGGTTTTAGATTGTCGTCAAATTCTATGACTGTTTCAAAAGGTACCTCAACTTTTTCTTCAATCTTGTGAGTACCGTCGAGAGTCCCCTTACCAACACGGATAATTGCATCCTCTGCCGCTTCGGTGGAAACGGTTGGTTCTCCATCAACTTGAGAGTTTACAATCTTCCAGGTTGTAGTCTTAGTTCCTACTGTTCCAGGTTTTACAATTTCGTATTCACCTTTTTTCAAGGTATCTACTTCTTCAACTTTGTATTTAAATGGTATTTCTTCCTTGTGTTCTATCACACCTTCAAAGTCTTTACCACCTACTTCGATAACAGCATTTTCTGGTTTTGTTTCTTCTACTTTAGTATCTGTAACCTCAGAATTTTCAATGGTATAAGTGGTTTTCTTGCTACCCTCTTTCCCTTTAAGTTCAACATCGCCTATTTTTTTATATCGCCATTCACCTTTTGCTAGTTCGTTATTAACTTCGACTGTTGTTTCGAATGGGATTACTTCATCGTGTACTATCTCACCATCTGTGTTTCTACCTACTTTAATAATTTTCTTAACAGGTTCTGTTGTTGTTTCAAAGTCGGCTGTTGTTGTATCTACAACTTCACCATCTTGGATTGTTAGAGTTGTCGTTCTAGTTTTTTCTCCTGGAACGCCTTCTTGAGTTACTTTTTGTTCACCTGGTTTGAGACTATCATCAAATTGTACTTCTACTTCATATGGCACTTCTACTTTTTCTTCAATCGTGTGAGTACCGTCATTTGTACCTTCACCTACGTAGATAAGACGCTCTTTTGGTTCTGTTAGTGTCTCTTCCTTAGTATCTATGATAATTGAATCTTCTATAGTGTAAGTTACTTTCTTAGAACCTTTTTCACCTTCGGTGATGACTTTGATTTCACCTTTTTTAAGTTTAGAGTCTTTTTCTACCCTAGTTTCAAAAGGTATTTCTAGAATTTTTTCAACAGTACCTTCAGTCCCATGAGCTATAAATTGAACTTCTGTTCTCTTTGTTCCAACTTCTATCTTACCATCTTCTTCATAATAATGAGCTGTTACTGGTACATTTAGTAGGGCTCCGTCAACTGTCTTGCCTTCTTCTGCATTTGGTACAGTTGCAGTTACCTGACCTGTCTTTTCATCGATTGTTACATTCCAGACATTGCCCTTATCATCTGTATAGGTATCAGAATCTAGGGTGTACTTACCTGGTCTTCGGTTGTATTTATCTTCTGTATTTAAGATAACATCTGAAGATAGTTTATCTCCTTCTTGACCAACTTTTGCATTGTAGCGTGGCGTCATATTTGCTTTTTCTTCGATTACGAAGTAGGCATTGACCTCTTCAATGATGTCTTCTTCTGGTTTTTGTTCGTCTACATAGTGAGCTATTACTGGTACAGTAAGTTTTTCACCACCATTAAAGGCTGTAGGATCTACGGGTTTTGCATTCACTTGTCCTGTTTTTTGATCAAGTTTTACAGTCCATTTATTTCCGCTATCGTCTGTAACTAGATGATTGCCAGCCTCGTCTTTTTCAAGAGTACTAGGAAGAGTATAGTTACTCGGTGGTATTCTCTTACCATCTTCAGTTACTGTTGCGGGTGATGTTTGTTCTTTAGACGGGAAATTTACCTGGGTTTCATACTCCGGCTTGATGTAGTCAGATTCTTGAACAACAAAGTGGAACCAGTGAACGTCTGTCGAACCATTAGTATAGGTATATACAATTGGAATGGCCATAAAGTCTCCGGCCTTGGCTGATTTTGGTGGAATAACGGTGAAGTTTGAGATATCTCCATCCTTTAATTCAACCTTCCATTGGTCTTCTGGTGCCTTGCCCTTGTTTTCACGGTCTATAAAGTCCATGATAAGTCTTCCAGAAGCTTCCCCCTTGCTTTCGGCAGCGTTCATTTCCTCTGCAGACTTATCAGTTTCACCTGGGTTTTCTGGCTCTACTATACCTACCTTAAATTCCTCACCTGGTTTCACTGCTGATGATGTAACCTTTGTGGTATCATCACCATTACCATCAACAAATCTTTGGTCATAGTATCTTGTATCATCTAGGTTTAGCTTAAAATCACCAATTAGGTTGTAGTGGTCGTAGCGGTCGATACCTTGCTTATCGATTGTGACACTCTTACCTTTATGATTGATTTCAGCAGTTCCAGCACCTGTTTCTACATAGGTTCCTCTCTCCCATTCATCCTCACCTGCATCTGCTATAGCTTTAAATTCTTCAGCTGTTCTTGGACGGGCAAAGAATTTAACATCTAGGTTTTGAAGGCCCTTGTATTCTTGTTTGTTAAAGATGGAGTCCTCATTGATAATAGTCTTGCCATTTCCATCTTTCTTTAAAGCACCTTCTGGCAATTTAACATAAATATTTCCATTCTCGCCGATATAGGCACTTGCTCCTGGGACAATTTCCCCTGTAATAGGATTATAAACTTGACCGACTAGTCTTTCTTTGGCGCTTTCATCAATATTATCTACCTTGATACCTGTGTCGATGTCTTGACCTTGGACAGAGTACTTTTCATTTGAATTGAAGTTTTGTTTGTTAAGTTTAAGCTCTTGAAGCTTATCATTTTCATTTGGCCATGGGTTAACCTTGTAGGTGATACCGAAACTATCTCCGAAAAACTTAATTCTAGGATTATCTTGAGTGTATTTATCCTTCATACCAAAGGAAGTCGAGTCATTGTCCTTATTATTGATATGCTTTAAGGTTTCTTCACTAGTTACATAATTTAAGTTTCTTTGTGACCTAGAAGCATCTATTATAGTTTTTTCATCCGGCTTGTAGGTTACATCAGGAGATTCAGCAATTAACTTATCTCCCTGATTCATCATTGGCTTATCTCCAGGATTTACAGGAATAAGACCACTATCAGTTACATCAATTCTAGTATAGGTTCTTTGGCCAGTCTTCTTGTCGATGGTGATTTGATAACCATATTCTGTCTTACTAGGAGTATCGGCTGCTGGGTTACTAGTTTGAAATTTAAAACCGTCTTTGACTACCTTTTCATCATTAATATCTAATGATTGATTGGTATTTCCTGGCTCAAGGTCTGTTGTCTTATAGCGTTCATCTTCGCTATAGTCCTGGATTTTCTTCTCATCTTCAGCATAGTTTGGTTCGGTAGTTGCAGCTGGTTTTTGTTGAGATGGTGCTACTTCTGCTGAAGTATCTAATGTATCGGATTCAGCTGGAACTTCAGTTGCACTTCGTTCTAACATTGTTGTAGCATTTTCAGTTTGTGGCGTTTCTTCAACTAAATTAGCTTCACGATTTTCTTCACTTGCTTGAGTTAAATCAGTAGCTGCTACTGGTTGAGATGAGGCATCTTCTGAAACATCTTGCGTATTAACTTCATTAATTTCTTGGTTAGTTTCTGTGAATTCAGATTCTGCTACTGGTTCAGCTGGTACTTCTTCTGACACATTGTTGGTGTCGGCTTCCGTTACTTCACTTGAGGTTGTTTCTACCACTGGTGTAGCAGCAGGCACTTCTTCTACATTGTTAGCTTCAGGTACTACTTCTGAAACTGAGGCAGTTGTTTCGGGTTCTCCTATTACCGGTAATGTTCCTTCAACATTTATAATCTCAGCTGATTCAGACGCATGAACAGTGGGCGCTTGTCCCGCTAAAAATGCTGAAATCGCAACACTAGCTAAACCAAGAGTGGTTTTACGTAATGTATATCTATATTGCTTATGCATGTCATTCTCCTTACTTAATATGATATGTCGTGATAATAAAAAAACAATATTATAATTTATTCAATAGATAATGAAATTAAACTAATTTGTTTAAAAAACAAAAAGCAATCACTTTCACTAATTGTTATTATCTTAAAAAAGATAATATTTTAGTATAATTCGTTTAATTCATTATGAATATATAATGTCATTTTATAAATTGTAATTCCTACTCAAAGCGCGATAAAAAATTAATGGGATTGTTGCCGATTCCCCTTGACAAAGATATCAAGACAGAGTGCAACCGGCTTGTTTTCTGATAGCTCTTAACTTAGTAGAATACTCATTGCTAAAAGTATTTTATAGTTTGATCTCACGTTTATAAAGTGCTTTTATATAGTGGTAAGCTATCAATTACTTTCATCAATTCACTTGATGATTTCTCTCTATTCATCAAAAACAGATACTGTAACTTCGGGGTTTTCCCTAATAATCCCTCATTGCATATTGAAGTCAATATTTTCAATTTAGAAAAATAACTTGTGTACTTAACGATATAGCAATCTAGAGATTTGATGATTGTGACAAACATCTGTTGTTTCTTTCTGTTGGCTACGATTTATTATCATCGATCCGTTAACCATTTTATGAAACCATTCCGTAACAATGAAATTCAATGTATTAAAGACTGTCAACAATATTTCTTTACTTAATAAACATCAAACACAATTTCTGTGAAATATTTCACTATTTTTTATAAGTACTGCTATTCTGTTCAAAAATTTCGTTATCAAAACCATCGCGGTTGATTTTAACTTTTGAAACAGTGTTTTTTCAACTTAAACTTTATAGACTTTATTCGATTACAATCCAATTATAATATAATTTTATTTACGGTACATTCCCCCTTCAATGCTATATCGTTTAGATAGTAGATCAAGCCTAATTTTTAGATTCTCTATGGGATTAAATATAGCATAGCAATAGACTTTTATCAACATCATGTTAGCATTCTAACTTAATTCTTAAAAGACTAAGGTTATTTTTTGCTAGTTAGATTAAATTCTGTTTAATTTGAAATTTAAGCAAAAATTTAGAATATTCTCCAGAATCCTGTATAAAATCATTTCTTTCATCTTCACTTTCACAATTTTCATCTTTTTTGGCATTTGTAACTATATTCTTGTTTGAAATATCTGCTGCATTTTCTAGAAAAAAATTGTCTATCGTTAAATATCTGAAAAAAATTAGAAATTTAAAGTGTCAAATTTAGCTAGAACTTTCTAGCTAACACATAGTACTATTGCTTTTTATCATATTGAAAAAAATTGGTTCACTACATAATTGAAACTGATGAAGTTATACTCTTGCTTACAAGAACTGGAAAACATGATGATTTATTATAACGTCAGAAAACAAAAAACAAGGAAAATCAAATCATAATGCTATGATTTTCCTTGTTCTTAATACGCAGATGGATCATCATCAACTCTGCTTTCGCCTTTTGGCTTGACAATTGTTGGATGGACATAGAAATAATCCCTTGTGATTATTTCTACTCCCATTCTTCTTTTCCAAACGTCCAATATATCCCAAACCATTCAAAATACAAGATTCTATTTTTTCTAATATCACCAAATCCACCTAATTATAGGGCATTTTCAAATTTTTAGTCCCGTCCCATTCCAGTACCGGATAAATATTGTTTTAATATAATATCTGTTAATCTTGTTTATCCAGTTTTCAAATTAACCTTACTTCGAATTTACTTCATTTTTACTTTTTCCTTTGTGGGTTTAAATCTAAATATATTACTTGGTAATTATCCATTCTATGGAGATAAGACAAAAGATTTAGAGAACTTTAAACAAGGAGATTTTGTTAAAATCTTCGGAGAAGTAAAAACTAATATTGGCAACAATGAAAGGGAACATAAAAATGTTCGTATTCTGTCTTATAAGCTATTAAAAGCAAAAGAACAAGTAAGGGAGTCAAGACAAGGATAAAAAGTCCATATTAGGGCAAATAAATAGCTTTAAGGCAGAGGACAAACTTAAGTCAAATAAGAAAGACCATGGCAAAGGTGCAGAGAGATAAATATCGATAGTCTTCGGACTGCCTTTATTTTTTTGCTAAGTTTAACGCAGTAAATCATATAATTGAAAGGAATCTGTATTATATGCTCTAATTAGATAGTTAATCTATGCATTTAGAAAGATAAAATATAGAATTGGAGAATGATATGGGATTTTCATATAACAAATTATGGAAGTTATTAATAAATAAAAATATGAAAAAACAGACTTACAATGTGCAATCGCAACAACACCCAAGACAATAGGAAAAATGGGAAGAGACGAAAATGTAAGTCTAGAAACATTAGGAAAGATTTGTGAGTATTTTCAATGTGATATTGGAGATATTATTGAATATAAGTCAATGGGAATCAAGTATGATAACGGAATTTGATAGTATTACATATTCCAATGCTGGTAGAGGGCTACAATGCTTATTAAAAACTGAGCGTGCTTTAAATAATATTAATACAAATAAAGATAAAATAATTTTAATTGAAGAGCCAGAAAACCATTTGTCATATTCTAACATGAATAATTTAATTGATATTCTACAAGAAAATAGTAATAAGGAATCTAGTCAAATAATTATTTTAACTCATAGCAGTTTTGTTTTAAATAAATTAGCCTTAGAAAATTTAATGCTTTTATCAAACAAAAAAAGCTCTAAAATTACAAATTTAAGAAGTGATACAGAAAAATATTTTAAAGCTATTTCAGGATACGACACATGTGGAGACGGTGGTATTATTGTCAAGAAAATAGAATAACAAGTTATAAAAGTTTTGAAATAGGTGCTTTTAGGATTTTAAAAGAAATCAGTTCTATAATAAATTAAAAATCGTGTTAGTAGAAAAATGTCTACTTCTACCAACACGATTTTACAAAGAGCCAGTACTTACATCTCTTTTTTTCTGTAAAACTATTGTATCTTGATACTTTAAGGAGTTTCAATCATTCGATCTGTTAACCGTTATTTTTTGGATCTAAACTTAATAAAATAGCATTAATGGCGACGATGACTGTCGACACAGACATTAGAATTGCTCCTAATGCAGGGCTTAATGTGATACCAATAGGAGCCAAAATTCCTGCAGCTAGAGGGATAGCTATAAAGTTATAACCAGCTCCCCAAAAGAGATTTTGTTTCATTTTACGAGTTGTTTTGTGTGCTAATTCAATAAATGATTCAATATCTCCTGGATCAGATTGAGTCAAGATGACATCAGCTGAATCCAACGCCACTTGAGTTCCTGCACCGACCGCTATTCCAACATCTGCTAAGGCAAGAGAAGGAGCATCATTGACACCGTCACCTACCATGATAACTTTTTTTCCTTCTTCTTTAAGTGTTTTTACTAACTCATATTTGTCTTGTGGAGATTGATTTGATCTATATTCAATCTCTAAATCTTCTGCCGCGCCTTGAGCTGCTTTTTCATTATCACCTGTTGCCATAATTGGTTGAATATTGTTCTTTTTAAGAAATTTAATTAACTCTTTGCTCGTTGGTTTTAATTCATCCCCTAAAGCTACAGCACCAATAGCATCATCGTTTTCTACTAAGACACTGAGAGTTGCTCCTTTTGGAATATCAATATCCAGATTACGTCCGTAGGCTTTTTGACTGATTAATTGGTAACGGTGCCCGCCTGATTTACCCTCTACTCCAGCACCGGAAATAACATCAATAGAATCAAAAGATGCTGGACGTATATCTTGCTGCTCGGCGAAACTTATAATTGATTGAGCAATTGGGTGGCTAGATCCTCCTTCAATACCTGCCAATAAGGCAATGATTTCCTGTTTCTTATATTTGTTATTAAAAAGTTCAACGTCTAATACTTTAAACTCACCAGTTGTTAAAGTACCTGTTTTATCTAAAATCATCACATCTGCATCTTGAGCTATTTCTAAGGCTTGGCGGTCTTTCACCAGTAACCCACGACTGGCTCCTAAGCTTGTGCTACGGGCGGTGACCAATGGAATAGCCAGACCTAATGCATGTGGACAAGCTATAACTAAGGTCGTGATAGTAAAGGTAACTGCCGTTGGGATATCTCCAATAATCATCCACACTACAAAAGCTATTAGTGCGACAATGACCGCAATATAGAAGAGCCATCCTGCAACCTTTTGGGCAATATTTTCTGCTCTGGAAGGCTGACTTTGAGCTTGGCTGATTAAATTCTGAACTTGAGAGATAAAGGATTGATCACCTGTCTCATTCACTTTAATATAAAGAACCCCTTCTCCATTTGTTGAGCCCCCGATTACTTCATCGCCAGGACCTTTTTTAACTGCTTTTGATTCTCCAGTCAAAAGAGCTTCATTTACACGTGATTCGCCACGCTCGATAGTTCCGTCTGCTGGCACATTTTCTCCGGCTTGAACACGAATTAAATCACCTACCTGTAAGTCAGCAACTGGACGTGTTTCAATTGAATCGTCTTCTAACACAACCTGAGCATCTTTTGGTATCAACTTAGCCAATTCTGTTTGTGCGTCTCCTGCTTCTCCAATAGCTTTCATCTCAATCCAGTGACCTAATAACATGATTAATAATAATGAAGCAAATTCAAAGAAAAAGTCCATCACGTGTTCACCCATTACGTAGGTAATGATAACAGCATAAATACTGTATAAATATGAGACACTTAAACCTAATGAAACTAGAGCCATCATTCCAGGTTCTTTTTGTTTAAATTCGTCAACTGCGCCTTGATAGAATGGACGTCCACCATAAATAATTAATATAGTAGATAAAATAGCTACTACAATATCAGAATATGGAAAAGTAAACTGGAATGGTAGCTCAAATCCATACATAGGAGATAAGAGCATAATAATGATTCCTATTGGCAATGACTTTAAGAAAAGTTCCTTAAAGTTTCCATGATGGTGGTCATGCCCACTGTGCCCGCTGTGGTCATGCCCAGCATGATGTTCTTGATGTTGATCCTTATGGTCTCCATGTTCATCTGTGATTCCACGCTCGTGTTTTAACTTATCCATGTCGTCATAATCATGGTGATTATGGGACGAATATCTGTTGTCATTATTCATTTTAAATTCCTCCTTATGCTTAATGATGATGTAAATGACATTCGCATTGTCCTTCTGGACAATTGCAATCCACTTCTTCTACTGCGAAAGATTTTTTCATCTCTAATATTTTTTCTAGTCGATCTATATCATCGAAGCTTAAGACATGGTCTTCAATGATGCTTCCTATTACATTTCCGACTTTCTTTTTGCAAATACGGTTAAAAATATCTTCTGCATAATCCCTTACGGCTTCTTTCTCTTCAATATTGGCAGTGTAAATAAACTTTCTACCTTCTTGCTCTGTATTTAGTACGCCTTTTCCAACTAATCGGCCTAAGATCGTTTTGATAGTGGATTGTGTCCAGTCCATTTTTTCTTGCAATACAGAAATGACCTTTTTACTAGTTACTCGATCATTTGCCCAAACCACACGCATGACTTCCCACTCAGCATCTGTGATATAAGTATTAAATTCTATTGTGCTCATTTTCCTTTCCACCTCCTCGTTTACAGATGTAAACAAATATGCTCAAAGTAAGTTTACTATTGTAAACGAATTATGTCAAGTCTTTTTAATAAATGTAAGCAACGCTTATAGCTTTTTATCTCTCCACCTCTTTCCCATAATAATTTTCATAGTTTTTCCTATACTGAACAAGGTCAGAAAATTGTTCTTTATTCAAAGAATACTCTTGCATAAGTATGTATGCAAAAAGACCGCAGCCTAAAGACTACGGTCTAATTTTTTGTCCAAATGTAAACCACTTGGAACTATTATTCAATTTATTCTTTTTAACAAATGTTCCCATTTTAATCCCAGTTACAGTTTTTAATCTTCTGTAACTATTGATTTTACAAGGTTTTTGATTTTTTTCTACTATTCCCATTCAATAAATAATACATGACTCTAAGCTATGATCTAATAGACTTACTCTTAAATCGGCAGGGTGAATGGCAGGGTTGGTGTTTATAAACTGCTTATTTATCAATACTTTCATTTTAAAAAGGAAAGTTAAAATTCAAAGAAACTGCTTGAGCTATCTTCAAGAATTCCTTATTAGAAATCTCACCAATAAATTCATGTGTCGATTTAGAACCATTGCCTTGCTTTAAAGTATAAATAAGTAAGGTGTTTACCCGAGCAGTTCTTCTCAGCCCACTCACCTTAATGGGAATGATAAAGGGTTCGGTAGCATCCGAATACACAATTTCACATGCTAAAGATCGTTTGGTTAAACTGTGATATTCATCCCTACTAATTACTACATATTCTGACTTTTTAAAACTATTGGATTCATTGTCATACAATTCCACTGTAACAACCTCTTTTTGTTTCAAAATTAAACTACCTCCATTTAACCTATAAATTTTTCAATACGTTCTTCCAAACCTTGACCACCCTCTAATTGTCCAAAAAAATCTTCTGTTTCGGGAATTAGCCGGATTGTATCATCATCATCTTTAACGATATAAAATTTCTGTCCTGCTTTAATCTTAAATTTAGCCGGAATTGTAATAACAACTGCATTTCTTTGTTTTCTGGCGTTTGATGTTCCCACTACAAGCATTTATATCCTCCATTCAATAAAACGCCTTAGAATATTCATCCTAAGGCGTTTGCTTTTTAATTTTCAACGTATTGATTTCCGTAAAAACCTATCCGAGATTTTTTTGATAAATTAATCTCAATATCTCCTGTAATAGTATCAGCAATCACTTCATCATTCCGACTCCACAAATGCGAATAGTACTTGAGTGTGATGTCTGGACTAGAATGCCCTAGCCGTCTGGAAATAAGTAAAATATCTATGTTGTGCTGATTAATAAGGTAGCTGGCGTGACTGTGTCGTAAGCCTTTTGCTTGAATCCTTTTCACATCAGCAAGCTTAGCATAACGATTAACTACTCTATTGACAGTACCTCTTACTAATGGCTTATCAGAGTAACTCATGATGAATTGGTTTAGTCCATTTTTTAACTGTCGTTCTTTCCACTTTTTTAAAATAGAAATTGTGTCATCATCTAAAGAAATAACACGCTGACTACTTTTTGTTTTTGTATAAGGTTTCACTCTATACTCTCCCAACCTCCATTCTAAAGTTCCATGAATACGTAGTGTTTTTTTCTCTAGGTCTACATCAGACCAAGTCAATGCCAAACCTTCTGACACTCTCATTCCGGTCGTGTAATATAACCACAACATGACGAAAAATATATGTTCATGAAAGTCTTCAATAGATATGACTGAGATGACTTTTTCGAATTCATGCTTTGTCCAGAACGGTACCACCGCTCTCCCTTTTGGTATTGCCTTTGTTTTCATGGATGGGTTTGTTTCTATGTACTGTAGATTAACAGCTTTTGTTAAACTTCTCCGAAATGTACTATAAATCATACTGGAGAAGCTCTTGGAATAACCACTGTCACTCAATAGATATACACGAAATAGTTCGCAATCCTCTACTGTTATATCTCTCAGTTCTTTGTTACTGAATCGATTTATAACAATCTTAAACACTGACTTTCTGGATTGCCAGGTCGATTCCTCCACATTACTTTTATAAACAGGTAAGTAAATGTCTTCCATAAATTGACCGTAGGTCATATTATAATTTTTGTACTGATGCACATCATGGTATTCATTTCGGATTCTTGTCGCTTCTTTATGAGCAGCTTTTGCCGTTAAGAAAAGCTCACCATTTCTAGTTTTGGACCCCTTTTTTTGGATTCTTTTTCCATTTATCTTGTCAGTTCCGAGCTCAATATTGTAAAAGAATCTTCCAGTTGTATCATTTTTATAAACGCCAGGATACCTAGTTCTTGCCATCTATTAATCACCTCCCTTATTCTATTAATTTAATTCCTAAGATGGACTCTACTTTTTCCACTGGTACAACACCGCAACGCTGGTTTTCGTAAAATTCATAACCCTCCTGAACCAGTTGTTCTTTGGCTTCTCGAATCACGCTCTGAGCAGTATGCTTCTTCAGCCCAAACTCCATTATTTTTTTATAATCTACCATGACCATAAGAATTCACCTTTCTTTCATCCTAATGTTGTAATTTATAATCAAGCTATCCTTTCTCCCTACTTGATGATCCATTGCTTTCTTACCTTTACTGACAAGGGATGATAGCAATTTATTTTCTCTTCATCGGTTAATATACGAATCTTTTTGCTTAACCGCTTCTTATCCAAAAGAGTTAACACATCATTTAATCGCTCCCTTACTTGCTTCCTTTTTGTTGGCATACTTCCATAAGCTAAGATAATGAATTCCGAATCTTTTGCACTATTAACATTGGATTTACCTTATCTTCCGGCAATGAAAGTTTTCTTAGATCCCAAACATCTTTATCCCATTCTTCACCATCAAAATAGAAATCCTCATAGAACTCCATACACTGTTTAAGATTAGTAACGTAGTAGGAGTTCGCTTGTACAGAAATTTTATTTTGATTTATATCGAGCTTGTAATTTTTAGTCGTAGATTTTACTCCTTGTTCTACTAAGTAAGTTCGGTATTCCGCCAAAGCTTTTACTATAGGCACTTCAGTTATAGAGGTAATATCGGGATATTTTAAATTTAAAAATCCCAACATTCGACTTATCACTGTTCCTTTTCTAATCCAAACAGTTTTTGCACTCCAAGTTCCATTATTTAAGAGAACATAATAAAAGTATTTTAATTCTGTTTTTAACCAGATGTTTTCTACTCTATCAAAATTTACCCAACGATTTCTTAACGAAGGATTCTTACTTAACTCTATCGCACTAGGATGTGGGCAAATTCTTATATCCCATCTATCTGCTGCCCAAAACCCTTGTAAGACACCAGTCATATCCGCTATTTTTTTATTAATCTCTGTGTTAGTGACGAGCTTTCGATTTGTTGTAACGCTTGGAAATTTCATTTTTTATGTTTCTCTCCCTTGGAGATACGCTTTATATTCATTTTTCATATCTTGATCAGAAAGATGAACGTATGTATCAAGTGTTGTTTGTACATGTGCATGACCTAACCTTTTTTGTACGTACGCAGCATCCCATCCACTTCTAATGAGTTCTGTGGCATGCGTATGACGTAACATATGGCAGTGAAGGTAATCCCTGTCCGTTTCACCAATCGCCTTATAAGATCTAATACACTTTGATATTTTAGAGGTTTCCCAAAATAAGATTCTTTGAGATTTATAAATATATAATCATGCTCCAAATCTTCCCCATATTCATGAACTAAATAATCGGTGTATAAAGCCATTAATTCCTTGCTAACATCGATTGTTCGTTCTTTTCTAAGCTTAATATAAGCCCCATTTTCATTGTGATCTCTTGGCGTAATATTAATCTGATTATCCCAAGTAGAAATATCTTCGATACGAAGGGATAATCCCTCTCCTACTCGAAGTCCTCCTTCATACATAAGCATAATAAGTAACTTATCTCTTTTTGTATGACACGCATCGATTATTGCTTTAACTTGTTCGTGTTCTAATACTTGTACAATTTTCTTTTTGACCCTAAGCTTTAAAATGTTTTTTTGATAAGATTTACCTTTAGAAATATGGTGAAGAAATCCCTTAAAATTTCTTCCCCTTGCTTCTTTAGTCATATCTATAGCCTTAAAATCTCCTGTACGATTTAAATACTCTAAGAAACTAGTTACAGCATTAAGTATGGCATTAACAGATGTTTCTTCTCTTTTAGCCTTCTTTGGTTGTAAATCTATTACCTTTACATCCCCCGTTGGATTTCTTAACCATCCCACAAAGTTTGACATTTCCTCGAGTTTTAAATCTTCTAATCCAATTCCTCTCTGGCTCATAAACTCATAAAACAGTTTGAGATGATAACAATATGTTTTAATCGTATTTGGCGCTTTCCCCGTATTATCCAAGTACTTTATATATCTCTTAACCGGTTCTACCACTTCAAAATTTTTGTCTAGTAGTATGTATAATGGATATGATTTTTCCTCCACAACTACTTTTTGAACTTTCATTTCTCCACCACCTTTAAATACTTTAACTACTATAAATAATACCTTTATATATTCATTAGTTAAAGTATTGAAATTAAAAAATCCTAAACTTTGAGTACTTAGAGTACTCTAGTTTAGGATACTATGTTTATAGCATTACGAGAAGGATAGTTATGTCCAACCATAATAGAAGTGACATTGGAGAGTATCATCAAGTCACAACACAGCACGTTTTCACACGAAGCATGTCACGAAAGGCCCAGGTACTAGATAATGCCTCTATTGAAAGCTTCTTCGGTCATTTTAAGTGCGAATGTTACCACCTCAACCAGTTCCCCGACCTATCAGTCTTTGAAACAAGCGATTGAGGACTACATGACTTTTTATAACGAAAGACCTTTCCAAGACAAATTAAACAACCTGACACCGTTAGAGTTTCGGTATCAGGTTGCGGTTTAACTATTTTATTTATTTCACTGTCCACTTGACAGCGAGCAGTTCAATGAGTTAGGGGGGATTTGTCATTATATATTATCAAAACATTTCACACTTTAACTTAAAAGTGACACCAGTACCGACAAGGGGTGGTTCTAACCTCTACTTTCGCTTTGACCCTAAAAAAGAGAAGCAACTACTGCTCCTCTTTTTAACCACCAAAAATTTGTAAAAAATTATTCTAAAGTTTAGTACAAATTCGGCTGAAGCAGGGTAAAAAGCAGGGAACTATTTGCTTTATATTTAAGAGAGACAAATACTTCTCCTTCTAAATCAACTTAAATCAAGCTAAGCTGACTTTTTAAGGCTTCTCCCTTATTCCCATTCGATCGTCGAAGGTGGTTTTCCTGTCACATCATAAACTACGCGGTTTACGTGTGGGATTTCATTCACGATTCGAGTACTGATTTTGTGAAGCACTTCCCATGGAATGCGTGCGAATTCGCTTGTCATTCCATCAACGGATGTTACCGCACGAATACCAACCATGTGATCATAAGTACGCCCATCTCCCATTACACCAACACTTCTTACACCAGGTAAGACAGTGAAGTATTGCCAAATATCGCGGTCTAAGCCATGTTTGGCGATTTCTTCTCGTAAGATGGCATCTGATTCACGGACGATTTCTACTTTTTCTTCAGTGATTTCACCTAAGACACGAATTCCTAATCCAGGCCCAGGGAATGGTTGACGCCAAACAATTGAATCTGGCATTCCTAGAGCTGTTCCTAAAGCACGAACTTCATCTTTGAATAAAGTGTCCAATGGTTCAATCAGTTCGAATTGCATATTTTCAGGTAATCCACCTACGTTGTGATGAGATTTAATCGTTTGAGCTGTTTTTGTACCTGATTCGATAATATCTGTATATAAAGTCCCTTGAGCCAAGAAATCGATTCCTTCAAGTTTAGTTGCTTCATCATCGAAGACATATACAAATTCATTACCGATAATTTTACGTTTTTCCTCTGGATCGCTAACGCCTTTTAATTTAGAGAAGAAGCGGTCTTTAGCATTAACACGGATAATGTTCAAGCCGAATTCTTCTAAGGCAGCCATTACATGGTCTCCCTCATTCTTACGAAGTAAACCATGGTCTACGAAGATACATACTAATTGCTCACCAATCGCACGTTGTAATAATACTCCAACAACACTTGAATCTACACCACCAGATAAGGCTAAGAGAACTTTCTTGTCGCCAACTTGTTCGCGGATTTTCGCGATTTCAATGTCAATAAAGTTCTCCATTGACCAACCACCTTTGGCTCCACTAATGTTGAAGACAAAGTTACGTAACATATCATCACCACGTTCACTTAAGCGAACTTCGGGATGGAATTGTACACCGTAGATTTGACGTTCTTGGTTTTCAAAGGCAGCAATTGGTGTACTTTCATTACTTGCGGTAACTTCGAATCCTTCTGGGACACGAACGATTAAGTCTGAATGGCTCATAAGTACATTTTCTGTCTCTGATAAGCTCTCGAAGATACCTGATTCAGTATTAGAGATTTGAATTGGCATTTGACCATATTCACGTGAGTTTGAAGCTTGAACTTCTCCACCAAGTAATTGTGTCGTTAATTGCATTCCGTAACAAATGCCTAAAACAGGAATCCCTAAGTCATAGATAGCTTCATCAATCGTGAATGACCCTGGCGTATACACACTGTGAGGTCCACCAGATAGAATAATTCCTTTAATCCCATCCATAGCTTTAATTTCTTCAGCAGTAGTATCATGTGGTAATAGCTCACTAAAGACACCAAATTCACGAATGCGGCGTGTAATTAATTGATTATATTGACTACCGAAATCAAGGACGATAATCTTCTCAATATCTAATAAATTAGTTTTCATTCATTTCTCCTTTAAATTTTAGTATTTTCGAACAAAGACATTGTCAATCGAGTGATCTAATGACTTATGTAAGATGACATCTGCTCGACCTCTTGTTGGAAGTATGTGCTGAACGAGATTTGTTAAGTTAATGGTATACCATATCTGATTCCCATGCTCTTCCATTTTATCTTTGGGCCAATTTGATATGTCATAAAAGTAATTGGTTGGATCATTTTTGGCGTTATCCATTAATAACATAAAACGATCCATGAACCATTTCTTAATGTGCATTGGATCGGCGTCAATGTACACCGAAAAGTCAAAGAACTCATTCATATAAGTTTGTTGGTTCTCAGGTAATTGAAAAGCATTAATTCCTTCAACAATGAGAAGATCTGGTTTCTTCATAATATTCTTCTCACCGGAAACAATATCGTAAATCTCATGAGAATAAGAAGGATACTCCACTTCATCGACACCGACTTTCACTTTACTCATAAAGTCTAATAAAGTCGGCATATCATAACTTTCTGGGAATCCCTTCCGATTCATTATACCACGTCTTTCAAGTTCTGCGTTAGGGTATAAAAAACCATCAGTTGTAATTAATTCGACTACTTTATCTGGATAGAATCGTTTTAGTAACCGTTGCAGAACTCTTGCAGAAGTGCTCTTACCTACTGCCACACTCCCTGAGACACCAATCATAAAAGTATTATGTTGATACGAGCTTTTCTTCCCAATAAAATTAAAAAATTCATCTCGTTTCTTACCGTATTCTTTCTGATTATTATATAAGACATCGATATAATTAATGAGTGGAACGTATACTTCCCGTACGTCTTTTTGAGAGAGTCGGTCATTCAATGACACTAGCTCTTCCAGTCCTTCGATTGGCTTAATCTTGCCTTCAATTGATACAAAGTCTTTCCATTCATCGCATGAATATTGTGTAAATAATTCAATCGCCAAGTAACCACTCCTATCATAAAATGAATTTCAAATTTATAATTAACTGCAATTCTTTAATTGGATGAAAATTTATTTGTGAATAATTAAAATATATTTTATCATTATCTTGCTTCACTTTAAAGAGTGGAATGGAAACATTATCATCATGCTAGCTCTTTTTGACAGTGATTAAATTCACAAAAAAAGAAATACATTATATAATAAGGATATCTTATATGTAAGTCCAGAATTTTAACATGTTAATTATGATGTTTCCATTTATTAGATAACTTTTTTGAATTTTTGGGTAAGAATGTTCGTGTATTGGCTAAAAAATCTTGCTATGAGACCGTTTAAATTAAGATAACCCGCTTGAAGCTTCCTATAAAGTATTGTATTCTTACCTTCTTTATGTAAAATAATAAGAGGTATAATGAATTAAAAATTTATGATTGGAGGTCACGCATGGACAATTTTAGTTATTCTGACAAAGAATTTAAAACCATTCACATAAACAATACCAGTAAAGTTGGTATAGGAACAGCTCATAGCAAAATTATTTTAATGGGAGAACATGCGGTGGTATATGACTATCCGGCGATTGCTTTGCCATTCACTTCAGCAAACGTCAAAGTGATTACTAAGCCTTCCCAATCTGAACATACACATTTATATAGCAGTTATTATCAAGGCGTATTAAAAGATGCACCGAGTCATTTAGATAACTTAAAAGAAGCGATCGAAGTAACTTTAAGTAGCTTTAAATTAGACGCCCTTCCAATGGATATTACTATTGAAAGTACTATCCCATCTGGACGCGGCATGGGTTCTTCAGCGGCAGTGAGTGTCGCTTTAGTTCGATCATTGTGTGATTTTTATGGAGTAACGATTACCGATTATCAATTACGTTTTATTGTCAATCAAGCGGAGGTCATTGCTCATGAATCAACGAGTGGTTTAGATACGCTTCTAGCTATATCTAACCAGCCTTTTGTCTATCATAAGAGTGGGACTGCTAAAGGATTTAGCTTTGGTTTAGATGCTTACTTAGTCGTCGCTGACAGCAATATGCCCGGTCAGACGAAAGTTGCTGTTGGAATGGTTCGTCAACTTAAAGAAGCACGACCTGCCTTTATTCAAACAGCTATGCAAGCTATCGGTGGGTTCGTTCAACAAGCTTTCGACGCCATTCAAGAGAAAAATATTATTGAATTAGGCCGCTTGATGACTTATAACCACTATTATCTAAACCAATTAGAAATTTCAAATCCACTGATTGACCGCATCGTCAATGCTGCTTGGTTAGCAGGTGCTTTAGGAGCGAAGTTAACAGGCGGTGGCTTAGGTGGCTGTGTAATTGCTTTAGCTCAAACAAAGGAACAAGCCAAATTAGTTCAACAAGCCATGATTGATGCTGGTGCCAGTCAAACTTGGCAATTAGATTTAAAAACAATTTAAAAAGAGAGGTTTTCCATGTTTAGTGAAAAATCAAATGCCGTTGCTTATCGAGCCCATACGAATATTGCTTTAATTAAGTACTGGGGGAAGCGTAATGAGGAGCTATTCCTCCCTGTCACTTCGAGTTTATCGTTAACTTTAGACAAGTTCTATACGGATACCCAATTAAGTTGGAATCATCAAGCTTCTGAAGATACTTTCACTCTCAATGGACAAGTCCAAGATTCAAACGCGGTTTTAAAGATATCGCGTTTTATTAATATGTTCAGAGAGTTATCAGGAATCAAACAAGCAGTTCACGTTGAAAGTATTAACCATGTTCCTACTGCTGCAGGTCTTGCTTCATCAGCTTCGGCATACGCGGCTTTAGCTGCTTCAAGTAATGATTTATTCCAAACTGGCTTATCAAGGCAAGAATTATCGACCTACGCCAGACAAGGTTCTGGTAGTGCGAGCCGAAGTTTGTTTGGAGGCTTAGTCCTTTGGAATAAAGGAACTGGAGATGATTCTGCCTCCTCATATGCTGAACAGATTGATGATGCCGATTGGGATATTGGTATGTTAGTTGTTGTTGTTAACCAAAAGGAGAAAAAAATCTCAAGCCGGGTTGGTATGGAACACACCATTCAAAGCTCTCCATTCTACGCTTTATGGCCTGAAACCGTTACATCTGACCTAGAACAAATGCTTCCAGCTATCAAACGCCGTGACTTTAAAACAATTGGAGAGATTGCGGAACACAATGCAATGAAGATGCATGCGACCATTATCGCATCTAATCCAAGTATTAATTATTGGGAACCTGATTCTTTAGTGGCCATGAATTTAGTTAGAGAACTTCGAGCATCGGGTATTGATTGTTACTTTACGATGGACGCAGGCCCTAATGTGAAAGTATTGTGCCGATTAAGTCAGGCACCATTAATCAAAGAATCCTTTAGCTCAGTCTTTAATGACGATCAGTTAATTATTACCGGTCCTGGTCAACAAGCTTATAAGTTAGAAGAAGGGGAATTTTGATGACTAACCAAAATGCTTTAAAGGATTTCTTCCACACTACTACAACCCAAGTTAACGTTGATGTGAAAGTCCCTGGCAAGTTATATATTAGTGGCGAGTACGCTATTCTATTCCCCCAGCAACCTGCAATACTTATAGCAGTAGACCAGTACTTAAGAGCTAGTATTACACAATCAGCTAAGGATCAAAGTGGTGAGATTCATACGGACTTAGCTGAATTAGAAAATTTAAACTTTACTATTATGGATGATCAATATGATTTTGCTTCTAATCATTCTAGTGGTTGGCTCTACGTTAAAAATGCCATGGTCGTTGCCAGTGAGCTGTTGTCTGCCATGGGGATTAAGTTGAAAAGTTTTAAATTAACTTTCCATTCAAACTTAGTTCATGACAATGGCGTAAAATTAGGTCTTGGTTCTAGTGGAGCTGTTGTGGTAGCTACAATTAAAAGCCTTTTAGCCTTTCATGGAATACAAGCTAGCAATAATTTAATGATTTTTAAACTCGCGGCCATTGCTTTAATTAGGTCTCAATCGAATGGTAGTCTTGGCGATGTAGCCATCATAACCCATGGTGGTTGGGTCTATTACCAATCGTTCGACCGTCAATGGCTCAAGCACCTTCTAACTAAAGGTGATGTCTCAGTTTCCGACTTACTTCTAACGGATTGGCCGGAATTAATGATTGAGAATTTAAAGCCTAGCGATGACCTATCCTTATTAATTGGTTGGACACAGTCAGCGGCTTCCACTGAAAGTTTGGTCGCTAAGCTTTTACAACAAGTCCATAACGATGACCTTTTTTTCAAAGAGTTTTTAACAAAAAGTAAAGAATCTGTGAACGAACTACGCGATGCGATTGTATCTAACGAACTCAATCAAGTACAAGCAGAAATCCAGACCTACCGTCAGCTTCTACAATCACTTGGCGAACATTACCAGATTAGTATTGAAACCAACTTATTAACTGAGTTAATTGAAAGTGCCCAACAATTTGGTTATGCAAGTAAATCTTCAGGTGCCGGTGGTGGTGATTGTGGTATTGCTATTGGTTCGAAAGACCTTTTGACACAACCACTCATTGAAAATTGGAAACAACAAGGTATATTAAACCTAGCACTTCAGCCTACTTCACAGTTCTAGCTAGTCGCTTATTATAAACGGAGGAATGACACTATGACAAACGAACAACCTGCCTCATTGGCGCAACAACGTAAGGACGACCATGTTAACTTAGCTTTAGAACAACAAGCAAAGTTAACCCATTCTCCTTTCGATGATATTCGCTTTATCCATCATTCATTCAGTAATGTGGATTATAATTCCATTGATATATCAACCCATTGGGCTGATACTCACCACGCTCTACCCTTCTACATTAACGGGATGACTGGGGGATCCGCTTATACTAAACAATTTAACAATCTGTTATCGCAATTAGCCCATGAGACAGGCCTTCCTATGGCCTCTGGTTCTGTAAGTGTGGCCTTGAGTGAACCACAAGTGAAAGACTCCTTCACAATTATTCGTCAGAATAATCCCAATGGATTCCTCATGGCTAACTTAGGCGCTCACCATAACTTAGAAAATGCTAAGCGTGCTGTTGATTTATTAGATGCTAATGCCCTACAAATTCACTTGAATACCCCTCAAGAGATTGTAATGCCAGAAGGTGACCGAGACTTCTCGATGTGGCAAGAAAATATTCAAGACATAGTTGAGAACCTTGGTGTACCAGTTATTGTTAAAGAAGTTGGTTTCGGTATGAGCCGAAAGACCATGGACGAATTAGTCACGCTTGGCGTTAAGAACATTGACGTGAGTGGTCGTGGTGGTACGAACTTCGTGAACATTGAGAACAGCCGTCGTAATTCAATTGATTTTGGCTTACTGGGAGAATGGGGACAAACAACACCTGAGTCACTCTTAGAGTCATTATCCCACCAACATGAAGTAAATATACTAGCAAGTGGTGGCATTCGAAGCTACTATGACATCATTAAGTCATTAGCTCTAGGGGCTAAGGCTACCGGCTTATCAGGTAAATTCTTAGCAACCGTCCATGAGCAAGGGATTGATGCTGCTGTTCAAACAGTTCACAATTGGACTGAAGCCATTAAGAAGATGCTACTGCTTCTCAATTGCCAAAACATTGATGACTTACAACATACACAGTTATTAATTAATGGCTCACTGAGAGAATTTGCTCAAGCCCGTGAAATTGAATACACTTACTTATCTAACCGATAATTAAAAATAAAAACTCCCAGTAGACTACTTCAACCATCTATTATGGTTAAGAAGTGAGTAAACTTGGAGTTTTTTTCATGTTATTAAGCCTCTAAAATCGTATCAACTATTAATTGTGGTGCCTCTGCGTGGTCACTAATTGTGAAAGCTTTGCGAAGCTTCTCAATAACCTCAGTATTTTCTGCCGTGTTTGAGTGAACAATAACAACTGGGTCGCCTTTTTTAACTTTGTCGCCGACTTTGGCTTTCAGTACAACACCTACAGCTGGGTTGATTTCGTCTGTGTATTTTTCACGGCCTGCTCCTAACATACTACATGCAATTCCTACTTCATGGGCAACCCAAGTACTTATGACTCCATCTCGCTCTGCTTGGATTGGAATTTGGTACTCTGCTTGTGGAAGTAAGTCAGGGTTATCTACCACTTCGGCATTACCGTTTTGATTATTAACGAATTGTTTAAATGTTTCTAAGGCATCACCATTATCGATCTTTTCTTGGAGTAACTGCTTACCTTCTTCTAGGCTATCAACTTTCTTCGCTGCCATTAACATTTGGCTCCCGAGTACTAAGCATAATTCTGTCAGATCTTCTGGTCCTCGTCCGTTAAGCGTTTCAATTGCTTCGCGTACTTCTAGAGCATTCCCAACGGCGTAACCTAAAGGTTGACTCATGTCTGAGATGACCGCAAGCGTTTGGCGATTAACTTGTTTACCAATTTTCACCATTTCAATGGCTAACTCTCTAGCTTCATGAACATTTTTCATGAACGCTCCGTCGCCGACTTTAACGTCCAGTACAATCGCATCGGCACCTGAAGCAATTTTTTTACTCATAATGGAGCTGGCGATTAATGGAATGGATTGAACGGTGCTCGTCACATCACGTAAAGCATACATCTTCTTGTCAGCTGGAGCTAAGTTTCCTGTTTGTCCTACAACGGCGACTTTATTCTTATTCACAAGTTCAATGAATTTTTTGATTGGAACTTCGATCTCAAACCCTTCGATTGCCTCAAACTTATCTAAAGTACCACCTGTATGACCAAGTCCTCGCCCACTCATCTTGGCAACCGGCACTCCACATGAAGCAACTAAAGGTGCTAAGACAATAGTCGTTGTGTCTCCTACCCCGCCGGTTGAGTGTTTATCGACTTTTATACCGTCAATCTCTGATAAGTTGATTTGGTCGCCACTTTCAACCATGGCTAAAGTTAATTGGGACGCTTCTTTGTCTGTCATTCCCTTAAAGTAGATGGCCATCATCCATGCACTCATCTGGTAATCTGGAATTGAACCGTCTGTGAAGCCATCAACCATGAATTTAATCTCAGCTTCAGTTAATGCTTGTCCTTGCTGTTTCTTCTCTATAATATCTACAACTCGCATAATGACCTCCTAAGTCCTTCTACCCTCGACGAATCTCTTCAATTTTCCCTTCACTATCGCATGAAAGAATGGTGTCTGGATAATTTAGGAACAGTCCATGATCAACCACTCCAACCATATTATTCAACTCAAAGGAAAGTTGATGTGGGTTTTCGATACGATCCAGATGTAAATCAATAATATAATTCCCAGAATCGGTTATAAATAAATTATCCGCCCCTGATTTTCTAAAAGTCGGGTACATACCAGCTTGGTCAAATGTACGGAAAAGCTTCCAACTTCCGAACTGCACTACCTCAACGGGCAGAGGGAATGCTCCTAAAGTATCAACGAGCTTGTCATCTGTGACAATCCAAATGATTCGTCGGCTGTTTTGTGCAACAATTTTCTCGTAAAGTAAGGCTCCGCCACCACCTTTAATTCCATTAAAGTCGCGCGTAGTCTCATCTGCTCCATCTACAAGTAAGTCGATGAAGCTAACGTCGTCGAGTGATTTACTTGGAATACCCAATGATTTCATTTGTGTTAATGTTCGTTTCGAAGTGGCTACACCAACGATGTGCTTTAGCTCTCCAGCTTGAATTCTTTTACCTACTTCATCAATAAAAAAATAAGCCGTCGAGCCAGTCCCAAAACCAACAACCATTCCGTCTTCTATATAATCAGCGGCCTTTCGTCCTACTAATTCTTTTGCCAATGACATAATATAATCCCATCCTTAAGCTTTCTTGTATTCAGCTATCAAATTAATGATAGCCCTGTCAAAATAAATTATAGCATATTCATTAAAATAGTTGTTAAACTTTATTCATAGATAAGTCATCTTAGCATACTTATCGAATTCATCCTCTAGATTTGTTATACTATTATTGTTATATACTTACTAACACTGAAGGAGAATTCAATGAAACAAGTCGTTAAATTAAACTGTCCTGTATGCCAAACACCTACAACTCAAGAAGTAGAAACAAGAATTAACACTGATCTACAACCAAAGTTAAAGGATGAATTATTATCAGGACATCTTCAACAATTTGAATGTCAAGAGTGTGGAGCTCGTCGACAAATTGAAACGAACTTTTTATACCATGATCCACAGAAAAAATACATGATCTATCTTATCCCTAACTTAAAAAATAAACGTGACCAAGTGAGTCAACTCTTAGAGAATGTTGCTCACGATGAGAAGGTAGACCTATCAAATTATGAACTTAGAATCGTTACGCATCATCCAGACTTAATTGAGAAAGTTCAACTATTTGATCTTAATTATAACGATAAAGAAGTTGAAATCGTTAAGCTATTGACTGATGGACTATTCGCCAAAGAAAAGTCTGAAGAAATTGTGAAAGCTCGTTACTTCTACCTTAAAGATAACCAACCCAAAATTATGTATATTACTGAAAAAGAGCAACTTTTAGTAGACTTCAGCGACAGCTTACTAAAATTCGCCAGCGATAAATATAGTAAAACTGTCTCTTCTGAAGGAAAAGGCCAGTTCCACTTAATCAACGCTGAATGGGCTGCTCATGCACTGAGTGAAAATTAATATTGTCATAATAAATGATAGATAGAGTTTGAGTTATTTAATGCTCAAGCTCTACTTTTTTGTGGTGTATATTGAGTTCGGATAATCCGAACGCCATACTAGAGGCACTTACTGCGGTGTTCGAGCCACTTAGACATTAACTCCAACTCAAAACCTTGACTTTTAGAAAGCAAAAAGCCTTAGTAGTAAAACTATTAAGGCTTTTGATCGTATTTTATTTTAACTCATTTCTATATTAGGTCTAGATTTTTTAATCGATATTTTCTTCAAGAGTTGATTCATGGGGTCCAAGTAGTATTTATTAAGTGGATAGTATACTAGGACTGAGAACAACATGGCGAATAGTGTAATGAGGACAACTCTTATCGTTAACGAATCAATCAAGAAAACGCGAGGCCAGACAAACATCAACAACCCATAAACATTAATTCCTAAAGCATGTAACAAGTAAATCTGGTCTGAAAACTCACCCCATCTTGAGAATATCGTCTCATGACCTCGGTAACGGTTCAAGAAAGCGACAATCGAATAAACAACAGGTATGAATAATATTTCCAAATACTTTCCTTGATATATAAAACCAAAAGTAATCGTGTAGGCTGCGACCCAAAGAATCAAGCCGATAATATTACGTTTCCAAACAGCTCCTTTTGAGCCAATGTAATAGCCAAGGGCTGTATACATTAAAGCTTTTGGAACGCCACCATAGCGCAGAAAATCAGTCCATATAGCTTGTTCTGCAAAGTGTAAGGATATAAGATATATAACTGAACTCAAAATTAGAATCTGCCAAGCATTAAGTCTCATTCGTCTAAATTGATAAAAAAGTAAAATAGCTAACCAAGAAGCCCATAAGTACCATAGATGATAAGATCCCACAGTCCCTTGGACAAAGGTTCGCCAGCCTTTCGATCTAATAATGACTAACATCGCTTCAATAACCTCTTCTTGGTATAACCAAGCTTCTAACCCGGCCATTAAGACAGACACAACGTAATAAAATAAGGAAATACTTACATATAAGCGAAAGATATTCCCAGCGTATTTCATTAAGTGGCTATCAGTCTTGGAGGAAAGAATGTACCCTGTAATTGCAAAGAATAACGGAACCGCATAGTTAAATATTGCCCGCGGCCATTGTAATTCAATCAAAGGCTCATTATAAGCTGAGTCAATAAAGGCGAAAACATGTATTAACACAACCCCAATGGCTGCAATAAATTTTATCTTATTAATATTGTAATTGTGCATCGAATCCCCTACTAAATAATTTTGAACTTTAATTTTAACTGAGTTATTTCTTAAAGTCTAAGAAAGTAGCTTAGCCTAAGTCTATGAAGTGATACAAACCAATGAGATAGCCGTAATATTTATAAATCTCTCTTCTACCAGCCTCACGTAACTCTCTAGCATCAAAGTATGTTAATACTTCTCCATTCCAATTGTGATAGGCAGCAATATAAGTTAACTCAAAATTATAATCTCGGTTCACTCGTTCATAGATCATCTTTGTTCGACGTGTGTGATAATCGGACGTTACAATCAATGCGGAATCCCATCCATACTCCTCCATCAATTGGAGCGTGTTCACAGCGTTGGTATATGTACTCGTTGCTTCATTCTCTGGAATTAATTGCGACAGTTCGGCTCCTGCTTCAAGATAACTGTCAGTCAAGTCTAAGTCATATTCCTCCACATATAGAGGGGATACGATGACTTTATCTGACTCTGAATATCCATCAAGCAAGAGCTCTACAGCTCGTTCCTCTCGACCGTCTCCACCTTCGGGCACTACAATGATATCACTGAGAACCGCTTGTTCGCCGACATCTAAGTTGCCATATAGCCACACTGCATGACTAGTCCAAAGAATGATTAGACAGGATAATAAAATCATCATTTTTTTCTTCATAATCATACCTCTATTTTCAAAAGTTGACTTATTCTATCATATTCCACCGATGAAAGAGATGATTGCAAGTTCATTTACATAAAAATTAATTTACGTTAACATTAACTTAAACGTTTTTAAAAGGAGGTAATATTCCTATGAATTGGCTCGTACTTGCTCAAGTCTTTATAATTAATTTAGTATATATCATGCTGAACACGATTCGAACCTTACTTACTATGCGAGGTTACCAAAAAGTCGCCCCGCTTATTGCGATCGTTGAGGTGACCATCTATACTTTAGGATTGTCTATGGTAATGGCGTACATCAATGAGAATGTCATCTACCTCATTGTCTATGCCTTAGGGTTCGGTATTGGAATATACTTAGGCATGTTAATTGAAAACCGCATTGCCTTAGGCTATTCTGTCCTACAAATCTTTACTAACGATGATGACCACGGTTTAGCTGAAGCTCTTAGAGAGCGGGAGTATGGGGTAACAATCCAACCCGGCTACGGTCGCAAAGGAACTCGATTAATTTTAACCATTCTAACACCGAGGTCAACGGAAAATGCCTTACGCAATACCGTTAATGAATTAAGCCCTTCTGCTTTCTTTATCTCTTACGACGCTAAGTACATTCACGGTGGATTCTGGACTAAACGGATTAGTGCACCTAAGATTGAAGAAACCTTCCAACAGGATCAAGCACAGGGCTTCGAAGCACCTGAAGATAACTTAACAAAAGAAGATTATATCCAATAAAAGACAGCCAATACTTCCCAAAGGAGGTATTGGCTATTCTAATACATATGTAATTAATGATATTGACCACTGTAATAATCTTCAGTCGCCATATCTTCAAAAATAATTCGAATCGCATCTTTACTAGCAAATCCTTGCTCTTCCATTAGCTCAATAATGGCTTTGGCTAGTGCAGCTTTCTGTTCTGGAGTACGACCTTCTTTAGCTTGAATCTTAACAAATGGCATAATAGAGCCTCCTTATAACTTTGGTGTGACTTTATTATACTACACTTGAAAAGAAAGTCCTATCTTATCACGTCACATCATTATTCTCGTTAATTACAGATCAATATTCGTTCCGCCAGTTACTCCGTAGATCTGTCCGGTAACGTAAGACGCATCTTTTGAAGCTAAGAACACATAGACTGGTGCTAATTCAACCGGTTGCCCAGCACGTTCTAGTGTTTCTGTCTGGCCGAATGTTTCTAGATCGCCTTCTAACTTCCCATCATCTAATTGTAATGGCGTCCAGATTGGCCCGGGAGCTACAGCATTAACCCGCACACCTTTCTCACCAAAGTACTCTGACATTCCCACCGTAAAATTCGAAATCGCCGCTTTAGTAGCAGCATAATCTAATAGCGACGTTGAAGGTCCAGTCGCTTGGACAGAGGTCGTCGTGATGACCGCACTGCCCTCTTCTAAGTGGTCCTCAGCTGCTTTCAAAGCTTCATACATACTAATGATATTCACTTGGAAAGTATCATTGATTTGTTTCATTGATAATTCACTCAGTGATGATGAAGCAATTTGTTGGGCGGCATTCAATACTAGAATATCAATTCCCCCAAGCTCTTCAATCGCACGTTCAACGATCTGAGTAGCCACACCCGTTTGACGAAGATCGCCTTCAATAAGAACAGCTTTTTGCCCAGCTTCTTCAATATAAGTCTTCACGTCTTCAGCATCTGCTTCTTCACCAGCAAGGTAATGAATCGCCACGTCCGCACCTTCACGAGCGAATGCGATTGCTGCAGCACGTCCTATTCCTGAGTCGCCTCCAGTAATTAAAGCTCGTCGACCTTCTAGACGACCTGTTCCTTCATAAGACGATTCCCCACAATCTGGGATGGGATTCATATCTTTTTGTAATGCAGGAGACTTCGCACGGTCTTCATTTTTCTCTGAAAATCCTTCCGTATAATACTTCTCGCGAGGATCCTCTAAGTTTGCATGGTTGTGTTGATTTCCTTGATTGTTTGGCATGTTATTCGTCATCCCTTCTTTAATTAGTTATTTAAAGTATATCACCATAAAAAATATAATGAAAATGATTTGTTTCCTACAATATAGTGGTAAAAGTTTATTGACTCATTTATAACAAAAACCAGCGTACAAAAACACATCAGTGCTTGTACGCTGGTTATATCAATCATTTACTTTAATTTTCATTATAGACATCTCGTGTATATACTTTGTTAGAAACAGATTGAATCTCTTCAGATATACGGTTGGCTAATATTACATCAGCTAGTTGGTTGAAGTCTTCGATATTCGCGATAACTCGGTAGCCTTCGAACACTTCGGCCTTTAGGCTCGGCTCATAGATAACAACTTCGACCCCTTCAGCACGAATTCGCTTCATAATATCAAAGATAGCAGCTTGACGGAAATTGTCAGAATCAGTCTTCATTGCTAGGCGGTAAATTCCTACTATCTGAGGGCTGTTGGCTAATACTTGGTCAGCAATAAACCCTTTACGTGTCGCATTTGAGTCCACAATCGCACGAATCAGATTATTAGGAACATCTTTATAATTAGCCAGTAGTTGCTTCGTATCTTTAGGCAAGCAATACCCTCCATAACCAAAGGACGGGTTATTATAATAATCACCAATTCGAGGATCTAAACTTACACCATCAATAATGGCTTTTGTATCTAGACCTTTTGTCTCAGCATAAGTGTCTAATTCGTTGAAGTATGACACACGCAAAGCAAGATAAGTATTAGAGAATAACTTCACCGCTTCTGCTTCCGTTGATTCCATTAATAAGACTGCAACATCTTGCGTCGCAGCTCCTCTTAACATTAAGTCCGCAAATTGCTTCCCACGCACTCCTGTATCTCCAACGATAATACGTGAAGGATATAAGTTATCGTATAAAGCACGTCCCTCTCTTAGGAATTCTGGCGAGAAGATAATATTATTAGTTTTGTATTTTTCATTAACACGTTTGGTATAACCTACCGGAATCGTTGACTTAATAATAATCGTTGCTTGTGGTGCAAATTCTAAAGCATCCTCCAAAACACTCTCTAAAGCTACGGTATTAAAATGATCGCGCTCATCATCGTAATCTGTCGGTGCTGCTACAACGATAAAGTCAGGTTGGTGGCCGTAACCATAAGCTTTGTCAGTGGTTGCTTCTAATTGAAGTTCTTTCGTAGATAAGAAATGCTGAATCTCTTGATCAGTAATTGGTGATATTCTTTGATTAATCAAGTCAACTTTCTCTTGAACAAGCTCTAATGCTCGCACTTGATTATATTGTGCTAGTAAAATTGCATTAGATAATCCAACGTAACCTAATCCGACAACGGTGATATTCATATATTGTACTCCTTATGTCTTTGTAACTATTTCTTGTCCAATTTATTATAGCAGATTTATATGGATATGGGGAATGGGAAGTGAAATGGATGTAGAGCCAAAGAACAATGAAATATGGTTCGTTCTATTAAATTATTTATACGAGATTGAATGTATACAAATAATAGACAAGCACATTCTGTTGAACATACTTGCCTAACTATTATATAATCTTCTATTTAATTTTTAATTTAGCTTTTAATAAACGAATAGCTTTGAAGTAAGCTAAATAATACTTCTATTACATTCCCCTTACTTAAAGCAGTTTTACTAAAAACTCGACAGAATCAGTATAATTGCCCCGCTATACGTGTTGCCATTTGGGCAAATGGAATCAAGTTCATACGGTCTGACGCAGAATGTACAGCTGGTACAATTTATTTATCGAAACTATTTAGAAAAGCTTTCTTTGTTTACTAATATTTATTCTTCTGAATAGATTGATGATGCCATATCAATCCTTCAAGATAATATTGTCCATCTTGTTTTACTAGATATTGATCTTAAAGACCAAAATGGCCTTAATTTACTTACAGCTATTAGGAACAAAAAAATTAATATCGAAGTTATTCTTATCACAGCGGCTAACGAAAGTGAGACAGTGATGCAGGGGTTTCATTTAGACATTCTAGATTACCTTAATAAACCATTCAGCTTTGAGAGATTTGAGCAAAGTATTCAATAATTCGTACAGAAACGAAAAAAACTAAAACAACCATTCATCAACCAAGACCAAATTGACCAAATTCTTGGTGTATTACCTTCTGAAAGTAATCTTTTCCAAGAAGAGAAAGGCATAAATCAACAAATTCTTCAGTTGATTATTGATGCCATCCAAACCTTTGATCAATCTTTCGCTATTCAAAAAGTCTCAAATTCTGTCAATTTGTCACACGTATCAGTTCGAAAATACATTACTTTTCTTGAAAAAAATAGTTACTTAGAAAGTGAAAATATCTATCTTAAAGTGGGCCGCCCTTATAAGGTGTATCGATTGAAAGCTAATCTCTAATCTTATAAATACTTAAGGAGCATAAATAAAAGAAGCTGATTTGTCCTAATATAGGCAAGTAATCGTTTTTTTGAATAATCATTTGTCCGTAAGAAAACTGCCAAATGAAAAACACCCAATTTAGTTAGAAAGAGATATCTAAGATGGGTGTTACGTTATTCATTTATATGTTTCCAAGACAACTAAGCAATAACCCAGTCTATGTCGACTTTTCCCCAATCTTTGGGCTTTGCGACATCACAGATAGCTATGTCTATGTCTTCGACAGCGCTAATCTCGACTAACTTGCGTTGATTAATTTTACTGTGGTCAAGTAAGATGATACTTTGATCGCTCATCTGGATAAAGGCTCTTGATACCAATGATTCTTCCAAGTCGTAATCGAAGAGTGCTTTCTCTGTCATACCTCCACAAGGAGATAAAAGCAAGGTCCATGGAGAATTGCTTTAAGAATTCGACGGTATAACTTCCTTTAATTGAAGATTGGTAAGGATTTGTTGTACCTGGAAGGACAATCACCTGTCCTTTAACTCGGCCTTCTTCAATAGCTTTATTAAAACGTATTGCTGCAGCGAGTGAGTTAGTAACGACAGTTAAATTATTTATATCTTCAAGCATATCAGCAAGATACATGGTTGATGTTCCAGCATCAACACCGATAGTCATATCACTCTTTACTTCTAAAGCAGCCATGCGGGCGACTTGTTTCTTTTCTTCACTTTTTAGAACCATTTTTTTGCTGAATTCTAATTCTGTTGCGTCACGCTCTACTGGAACAGCTCCTCCGTGAATGCGCATTAACTCGTTCTGTTCTTCAAGCTCAGATAAGTCTCGCCTTAAGGTTTCCGGGGTAACGTCTAATTCTTTAGCCAATTCTGTCACATAAATTTTACCCTCTTCATTTACCCGGTCTTTGATTAGACAATGTCTTTGATATTTTGTGTTTATGGACTGTTTCATTATAGCCTCCCTATACTTTTATTATGATGACTCACCAAACAATTCAATGGTTTGCCAGTTTGACTTTTGCCAACGGAAGAATAAGAGAATAGCTCGAGCCCATTCATCTATAATGAACACAATCCAGACACCGACAAGTCCATAAGACAAGTGAATACCGATAAGATAACTCATTGGAACGGTGAACAAGGAATGTAGATGCGATCGATATGGCGGTTGGAAACTTCACATCTCCAGCTGTATTCAATGCACCAATTAATATCTCATTGCTCAATCTTCCTGGTTCCAAGATTATACTTATCCAGATTAATTGTAAGACAATCTTTTGGATGTCTGTGTCTTTAGTGAGCCAGCCAATAATCCAAGGGCTTATTAGAGCTAATACTAATGACAGTCCAAAGGCTAATATGACAGATTTCACTATTAGTTTGATTGTATAGTCACGCGCATAATCTTTCTGCTTTAATCCGATATATCGGCCGATAATAATTTGGTTGGCTTGAGAGATAGCTGCCGCAATTGTAAAGATAACACCCGTAATATTTTGAGTATAGATCTTACTAGTTACCATTACTGCCCCAAATGAAGCAATAATCCCTGTAATAATTGTTTGTGAACTGGTGTAAGAGATGTTCTCTAAGGCTGATGGAAAGCCTAAGTCCAAAATAGCCCGAATAGTCTTTCCTTGCAACCTCCAAGAAGAAAAGGCCTGCTTGTAGTCCGGTAAGAAGTGATAAAATGCTAGCATCAAAAAAATCATACCAATGAAACGCGCAATCAAAGTAGATACAGCCACACCATGGATCCCAGATCCTAACAGTGTTATCTGGGTAAACAAGACAATATAGTTACCCAAGATACTTAATATATTGGTTGCGATTGACGCGATCATAACGATTCTAACATAAGTAAAACTTCTGAATATCGAACCGAAACTCGTCATGACTGATTGGAAGATCAAACTCACTGACACAATAGCCAAATAATTATAGGAACTGTCGATTAATTCTTGCGGCGTTTGGATCCAGCTAAGCAACTGTCTTCCAAACAGTAAAAAAACTGCACTCATTATTATAGAGATAATAACATTAAGATCGACACCGTGGCGAATAATCAAGCTCACTTCTGATTGATCATGCGTTCCAGCTGTTTGCATGAGTAAGATACCACTTCCTAAGGAAGCAATACCCAGTATCATCAATCCCACATTAATTAGTTGATTGGATAGCCCTGTCGCAGCAACGGATGCGTCGCTATATTGACTCAGCATTAACACATCGATACTTCCTAACAACATACCAAACAATTGTTCAATCACAATCGGAAAGAACAACTTCCGAAACAAGGGAACTATCGGCCTTTCGTCTATCTTTAATTCTTCATTCATAATTCACCTCTACTCAACAAATTTTATAGATAATACAGTACATCTTCTTTACTCATCAGTGTACGGCTTTGTTTCAATTTTTTCTTACTTTTCTTAGCCATTAAAACATCTTCTGTTATTAGTTGAACCAAGAAAACTGGGAAACTCACACCTAAAAATAGGATGACTCCTGGAAGTTGGTTAACTAAACTTCCCCATAATACAAAGATTCCAATTAATGCTAAAGTTCGACGCATATGACAAACCATAAAGCGGAAAGGATTGGTCACTGTCTTCCATATTGGAAGATCGTAATGGACGAATAAACTAAAGACCAATACCGATGCCAATAGGATGACTATAGTTGCAACAAGAACAACTAATGACATGGATACAATCCAATAATTATTCATAGCCAGTAGATACCGGTAATCCACCCATGCAACTAAGATCATAAGTATATAGATATAACCAATACTATTGGCAGTAACAAAATCTTGCTTATAATAATGGCAGAAGCTAGAAAATAACTTTATATTTTTATTCCCTAATTGATATTGACGAATCACAGCAAAGATGGCTGATGTAGCTGGAAAAATACCAAAAAAGCCAAAACCAGCAATAGAAAAGATAATCCATAAAAAATTCAATACTGTTAACCGATATACCCATTCCCCAAATTGATTCAAGTAGTTTTGAAACTTCATTCGACATTTCTCCTTATTATCTATTCATAGTTATTCTTAAAATTCTTCTAGTGTTTTTGTATAAGTAGTCATACCCTCTTCATTGATCTCGATAATTCGAGCTCCACGTGCCATATCACCATAACATTGATAACCACTTACTTGCCCATAAACTAATGGAATACCATGATGAATACCTACAAAGTTATTCTCATGATCATGGCCACAGAAGACCCCACCAATTTGTCCGTTCATATAGAGTGATGCAAATAAACCAGTATTGATATATGGTGCTGAGATCATATCATTGGTCTCATTACATTCACCTGAAACAATATTTTCAGCTGCTTGCCAATATTCTGGTAATGGAATATGTGTCATTACTAAGTCAGTCTTTCGGTGATTGTCACGGCGGTATTGTTGTGATACTTGATTGAACCATTGAACTTGTTCCGGTTGAATCCAATCGTATATTCCAACTGGAAGTGGTGCGTCTGAACCCGTGTCGAATACATAGAGGACACTTTGGACTGATTTCCCTGAAGGATCAAAAATCTCCACCGTATAACTTTCTCGGTCATTCACAACTTGGCTGTTCTGTTTGGGAACATGGTGGTGTAAGATACTTTCCATACGTCGCATGTCAGATCTTACATATTCATCTTCTGAATCATGGTTCCCATAAGTAATCGCAATCGGAACATTATATTGGTTGAAGCATTCCAGCAATTCACGATAAACTTCCATCGCGTTAGGAACACCGTCACTCCACATTAAGTCTCCTGTGAGTACAATTAAGTCAGCATCTAGTTGAGTAAATGCTTTCTCAATCAGTTCAAAGGTCTTGTAATCATCTTCTGCATATGGTTTTGAGCCAATATGCAAGTCAGTTAGTTGAACAATTCTAAAACTTTTATCTTCTCTATATCTCAATCTCATTCAGTCATACTCCTACTCTTTAATTGATCCTACAGTAATCCCTCGTACAAAGTATTTTTGAACGAAAGGATATGATAATAGCATTGGTAATAAGACAACAATAATCGTTGCCATCTGTAGTGATTGCCCTGTAATCGTTACTTGGTCTAAGGCTGAATAAGACTGAGCTCCAGTTGAACGAAGGAGGATATCAGCTAAGGCGCTTTGTTGGGTTAACATCTCCTGCAATAAGGTCGCTAATGGCTTTAAGTTCGCATCTCGAACATAGAAAGTTCCAGCAAACCAATCATTCCAATGACCTACTGCAGTGAATAATGTAACGGTAGCTAAAACAGGCGTACTCATTGGTAAGACTAATTTTCTAAAGATATAAAATTCGCTACTGCCATCAATTCGTGCTGATTCAATTACACTATAGGGGAGTTGCATAAATTGCGTTCTAAGTAATAGAATATTCATCGTTCCATAAAGTCCTGGAATAATATATACCCAGATTGATCCTGTTAGACCTAATTCACTCAATACTAAATAATAAGGAACTTGCCCTCCACCAAATAACATTGTGAAAAAGATAAAGAATGTGAAGAAACGACGTCCTGGTAATGTCTTCACTGTCAAAGCATAAGCTGCCATTGACATCAAGCCAACTCCAAGAACAGTTCCTACAATCGTTCTGAATAATGAAATCATTAAACCATTCAATAAGTTCTCTTGTTTAAATACTTCCATATAGTTATCTAAAGTCCACATTCTTGGCCAGAAACCAATCCCACCACGTTGTGCATCCATACCCTCATTGAATGAGACAGCTAATACGTGGAAAAAAGGAATTAATATAATCAATGCAAAGATTGACAGCAAAGTTATATTAAGCATCTTGGCCCATGTGGGACCTTGTAAACTTTTACTTTCCATAATTTAGTTCTCCTTTAAAATGAAAGTGGGAGAAAGGTTATACCTTCACCCACTTACTTGCTAAGTTAATGATTAGAATCTAACCGTGTCACCTTCAGCGCGTTTTTGTTCCACAAAGTCGATAAATTCATTTAATCCAGATGCTTCTAAGTTAGCAAGTGTTTCGTCTAAGATTCTTTGAGCTTCTTCCGTGCTACCAGCATAGTACATACGTAGAACATCTTCTTGGTATCTAGCTAAAGCTGTCGCAAGTGTTCCTTCGTCTCCTTCGAATTCGAATAGGTAAGATTGAACAGACAATCCATCTTCAACACGGGCATTCTCGAATTGCTCATCAAAGTTAACTAATTTCTCAATTTGTTTTCCAGCTAATTCTTCAACACTGTCCGCACGCGCGTTATCGCCCCAGCTTGCTTCACCGAAGTCTGCCATATTATCCAAATCAGTGTATCCTAAGTGCTCTCCCCAAAATGAACGAACACCACGGAATCCACGTAACTTCGCTTGATCAGGATTCGTCTCGTATTCTTCAATCACTTCTGGTAAGACAACTGGATTACCATTCTCGTCTAATTCATAATCGCGACCTTCAATTCCGTAGAAGTATAATAACTTTCCTTCACGACTAGCCATCCAATCAGCGAATTGCATTACTTCTTCAGGATTCTCTGTTGTTGATGGAATTGACCAACCTGCATAACCTGACTTATAAGTAACAACCATCTCATCTGAACCATCAACACGGTTCAAGTCACCCAATGGAATATATGACAAGTCTGAGATTTCTGGTCGGTATGAATGAATATCTGTAACAATACCGAAAGACCCGTTAATTACACCTTCTTGAGCGCGTGTCTCATTCATTGTGTAATATTCTTGATTCATTAAGCCTTCTTGCATATATTGGTGTACACGGTTCACACGTTCCATTAATACTGGTGATTGAGCTTCGTGTAAGATATTTCCTTCTTCATCTTCCATGAATGGCTCACCTGTTGATCCTGTCCACATTAAGTCTTGATATAACCAAGGTCGTTCAGAACCACCCCAAACTGTTGGACCAAAAACTGTTATAGGAACTCCATTATCATCAGTGAAGTTAGCTGCTTGAATTTCTTTACCTAATTCATAAAGTTCTTCAGATGTATCAATCTCACCGTATTCAACACCTAATTCTTCAGCAATATCTGAACGAATATATAATCCACCGATTTGCGGGTTAACAGGCTTTTGTGCCCCTTCACGTTGGATTGCCATATGCATTAAGTATGAAGCTCCGCCCCACTCTTCACGGAACATAATGTTCTCTTCTGTATCAACAGGTAGGTAACCTTCTTCTAAGTACTTGTTATATACTTCTAATCCTTCTTGTTGCATTAATGGTGTTAAGTCATGGAACTGCCCTTCGTTAGCTGCTTTTAATAAGAACTGCATCTCTGGACGACCTGAGTCGTTTAAGTAATAAGCTACAAAGTCAGGTAAGTCACCTGCTGCCAACCCAGCCGCTAATGCTGTAATTGAGTCATCACTTGTCACTGTCTGTAATTGGAAAGTAATTCCTGTTTGACGTTTAATCTCATCTAAAATCTCTTGAGGAATCTCAACAGATGCATCTCCTGCCGATTGGAAGATTAATCCTGTAATTGTACGATCAGCTATAAAGTTATCAGACTCTTGAGCAAGGACTGTTGTTGCTTGTTGAGTGAATAGTGGTGATACAAGTGTCATAGAAGCAGTTAATGTTAATAATGATTTTTTAAGTAAATTTTTCATGTTATTCTCCTTTTAAATGTATATTTTTACCAAACAGCACTATCGAATTTCTTATCAGCAATACGGTTGACGATGACGGTTAGAACAAGTCCCACCATTCCTTGCATTAAACTAATGGCCGTTGAATAACCAAACTGCCCACCTTGTAGACCCGTTCTAACAACATAAGTATCAATAATCTCTGAAACATCTGCGTTACCTGGATTCTGCATCAAGAAGACTTGATCAAATCCAGCTGACAAGATACTTCCAAGCGACATAATAAACAGTAAGATAATGGTTCCACGAATTCCAGGTATCGTCACATGCCACATCTGACGCAACTTACCCGCACCATCTATGGCAGCAGCTTCATAAAGTGACGGTGATATAGCTACAATAGCCGAGAAGTAGATTATCGAATCCCATCCTACTTCCTTCCAGAGGTAACTTAAAAAGGTTAATGGGTAGAATAAATTACGATCCATCATCCAGAATTTCGTTCCATCTCCACCAAAGGCAGTAATCATCTGGTTAATCAGTCCTGTATTCGGTGCTAGTAAAGCATTCATCAATCCAACCACAACAACCCAAGAGATAAAGTAAGGTAAGTATGTAATAGTTTGTAATGAGTCACGTAAGCGTGGTTGCTTCACTTCGTTGAACATTAACGCCAACATAATTGGGAAAGGTAAGTATAAGAATAATTTCATTGAACTAATGACAAGCGTGTTTCGTATATACAACATACTTCTTGGATCTTTGAAGAATTGTTCAAAATACTTGAACCCTACCCAATCACCACCGAACATCCCTTGTGTTAAAACCAAATTCTTTGAAAGCTAGAATATTCCCAGCCATTGGCCAATAAGAGAAGACAGCATAGTGGATCAAACAAGGAATTAACATAAAGTAGAATACTTTGTGTTGTATAAGGATCGACCACAATGATTTCTTAACAGGCTTGTAGTGCTCATCCAATTCAGCTTGAGTACGCAATTCGCCGTTATAAACAATACGTTTTTCTTGCAAATCTATCCGCTCCTTTTACTACTTAGCTGCTTGAAGCACACGTGCTTCTTCACCAACAGCAATACGTAATTCAGTGTCCTTATCGAAGAAGTGCAGTTTGCTATAATGAATACCCAAACGAACCCTTTCTCCAACAGTGAATGAATCCATAGATTGTACTTTGGAGATGACACTACGATTATCAACATCAAAGTATATTAAGGTTTCTGCCCCCATTAGCTCCGAGTTTACAACTTCATGGTCAAAGATAAAGTAATCATCATTGGCTTGACCATCTTCTAAAACTTCAATCGATTCTGGCCGAATTCCTACAATGACATCTTTATCTACACCGTAACCACCTACAGATAAGTCTTCTTTAATATCTTTTGGAAGTTGAATTGGATGGTCTCCAAAGTATAATTGTGAACCTTGATTATCCAATGGAATAAAATTCATTGCAGGAGAACCGATAAATTGACCAACAAAAATATTGTTCGGTTTCATATAGATTTCTCTCGGAGTTCCAATTTGTTGAATAATTCCTTTATTCATAACAACAATTCGACTAGCCATTGACATAGCTTCGGTCTGATCATGCGTCACATAGATAGTAGTAACACCTAAACGGCGGTGTAACTTTGTAATCTCAGCACGTGTATGGAAGCGCAGTTTAGCATCCAAGTTCGATAAAGGCTCATCCATTAAGAACACTTTAGGTTCACGTACAATCGCACGTCCTAAGGCAACACGTTGACGTTGTCCTCCTGATAATTCAGCTGGTTTACGGTCTAAGTAGTCTTCAATATCCAGAATTTCTGCCGCATTTTTCACTCGACGTTTAATCTCAATTTTATCTTCATCACGCATCTTCAAGCCAAAGGCTAAGTTATCAAAGACTGTCATATGTGGATATAAGGCGTAGTTCTGGAATACCATCGCAATATCGCGTTCTTTAGGATGCAAATCGTTTTGTTTTCGGCCATCAATTAGAATCTCTCCAGAGGAGATATCTTCCAAACCAGCTAACATTCTTAATGTTGTTGATTTCCCACAGCCAGACGGGCCAACTAGTACAATAAATTCTTCGTCATCAATCTCTAGATTAAAGTCCGTTACAGCACGGACATCGTCGCTATAATCTTTGTAGATATGCTTTAAGCTAATTTTCGCCACTTAATTACTCCTTTAATTTTTGTTTTGCTTTAATAAAAACAATAAATGTTTGCTTTTTTGTTTCTAAAAGAATCATACAAGGTGGAAGTAAATTTTCTGTAGATTTATTGTAAAAATTGCATAATTCACTAAAATTTACATTAATATCTCCTTGAAAATGATTCCACATTATCACATTAATGTTATTATCATTGCCTTTTACGAAAAATAACCATCATAATATAGTTATCAACTATATTATAATCCAAAATCATAAAGACCTTGACACTCTAATGTAAAGCAAAAGTAAAACAAACATATGCCTTTTAAATCAAAATAAATTCAAACACAAAAAATCCCCGATAGATTGTTAACAATCTATCGGGAGTATTTAGTATAGCTATATTAGGCTGTTTGTGAATTAGTTTTTATTTTGGCTTGTGTTTGGTCTTTCTCTGCTAATAGGCGTAAGCCGTTCAATATAACGAGAATAGTTGATCCTTCATGAAAGACAACACCCATAGGTAAGTCTAACCAGCCTACAATATTCAATATTACTAAGATTACAATGACAGCTATTGAGAAGAACACATTGGCTCTAATAATTGAATTCAGTTTCTGGCTCAACTCGTAACTATAGTACAACTTACCCAAGTCATTCTTTACAATAACGACATCAGCTGATTCCATCGCTACGGATGAACCAGACCCCATAGCGATACCAATCTCCGCGTTCGCTAAGGCTGGCGCATCATTGATCCCATCACCAATCATTCCCACAATATGACCTTTGGCTTGTTCTTCTTGAACTAAATTAATCTTGTCCTCAGGCGTACATGATGCTTTAAATTGTTGAATACCCACTTCCTTAGCGACAAGTTGAGCAACTTGTTCATTATCACCGGTAATCAGTTGAACATCAATGCCTTCAGATTGAAAACCAGCGACAGCATCTTTTGCTTGTGGACGTACTTGGTCTGCTAATACAAAGTATCCGATAATTTCTTGATGACGTCCTACAAAAATCGTTGTATAGCTATGTTGACTATGTTTTCGGTAGTTATGAGGGTCCTTGAAGTTTTCAAAGGCTGACGGCTTACCTACCACGATATTGCCTTTTTTAATTCCCACACCTGCAATTTCTTCAACCGCTTCTTCCTTATTGACTGCTTCTAAGCTTAAATCATTGAAAGATTCACTAATCGCCTCGGCAATAGGGTGACTAGATAATTGTTCCATATAGACAACCTCTTTTAAGCTATCCTTATCTAATTCATATTCAACCACTTGAAACTCACCTTCGGTCAATGTTCCAGTTTTGTCAGAGAATAAGATATCCATCGTACTTAAAGCTTCCATTGCAGCGCCGCCTTTAAAGAGAATACCGTTTTTTGCTCCATTACTAATTCCTGCTAATGTCGCTGGCGTTGCTGAGGCGACTAAGGCACAAGGACTCGCTACTGTAAGTAGAACCATCCCTCGGTAGAAAGCCTCTTGGAAATTCATAGAAGAAAATGACATCAAAGCAATGATAAACAAAGGAACCGCTATGAGAACGGTTATTACATAATTTGTTTCTAAGTTATCTATGTAGCTTGAGATTTTAGACGGACGACTTTGAGCTTCTTCTACCATTCGAACAATGTTAGAGAAGATGGTTTGATCACTCGTTTTATTAACTCTTATATGGAAGGAATTTCCTTCATTGATTGTTCCAGCATACACTTCCTCCCCGGCTTCTTTCATTACCGGCATGGATTCCCCTGTTAAAGCTGATTCATTCACCATAACTTGTCGGTCAACGATACCATCAATCGGCAATTGTGAACCTTTAGATACAACCACCACTTGATCAAGCTTTAATTCGGATGTTTTAACTTCAGTTACGTCTCCATTATCGTTCAATAATTGAGCAGTTCGAGGGACTTGGCTCATTAATTCTTCAATAGCATTCGTTGATCGGCTCATAGCAAAGTCTTCTAGGAATTCTGCTCCCGCAAAGATTAATAATAACATAGCACCTTCTGATTCATAATTAATTAAGACTGCACCTAAGGCCGCCATCACCATCAGTAAGTCCACATTAGGTGATCGTTCTTTCAGAGTTTCTACAATCGCATCCTTCGTTGCGAAAAAACCTAAGAATACAATCGCAATGTAAAAATACCAGCGACTAACTAATGGCATGCTCATAAAAATAAACCCTAACACTAAGAAAATAGTTCCTACAACTAGGAATTGACCTTCTCGTTTGTTCAGCAAAAAGTCTTTCATATTTGTACCTCCTACTTCAATATTCGACCTATAAATTATGTTTATTATAGCATAACTAAGGCAAAAAAGATAGTTATTTATAATGATTCTAATTAATCGTTTTTAAAAAACCGATTAATTACTAATCGGTTTGCTTATTAGGAATTTATTTTTAAATATTTATGGTACAAAGAATCATAGGACATATCTTGAGATGGCGTTAACGTTTTATAAGTTTTTTTAAATGTCTTTCCTTTAACTAATGCAATACTCCCAAGTGTTTCGGCATTCTCAAGTTGAGGAATATGCAAAGGATATCCTAAGACATCAGCTAACAATTGGATCACAGCCGGTAGTTTAGTAATCCCTCCAACAAGCCCTAGTGATTCAAAATCAACTAAACTTCTAAGTGCCACGACATTTTGCTTAATGTTGAACAACATGCCAAGTATGATTGAGAATAAGATAGATTCACGAGTGCTTGTTCGACTTAAGTTGAATAAGTTCCCACTGGCACATTCGTTCCAGATAGGTGCACGTTCACCGTTTAAATACGGCAAAAAGATTGAGTCTGTCTCAGGTCTGAGTACTGCAATTTGATCTAACTCCTCATATGTCGCATTAAAGATACGCACTGCCCAAGCCAGTACATCCGCCCCATTATTACTCGGCAAACCAATCAGATGGTGGTTAGGATTGATGACATAGGAGAAGTTCTGTAACTGAGTGTTAAGTAATGGTAGGGTGTGCACCACTCTCACAGCGTGACTCGTTCCAATAGATAAGACAGCGACACCCTCTAAGTCATTAAATACATAATTGGAAGAAATACCGTCTGAAGTTCCAATTGTAACAACCCCTTCGACTTCAACGATACCATCTTTAAGTTGTGCTCGGTAATCAACCGGATGAATCGTAGGAAGCTGAGTCTCACTCATCCCAATAGCGGTCAATGATTGTGGATCCCAACTCAATGTTTCTATGTTCAATAATCCACTACTTGAAGCGTTACTCAAGTCTATTGCCCACTCACCAGTCAGTCGGTAGAAGAGAATGTCTTTCATCGAACCTACGAATTTTCCTGATTGATAATAATCTCGCAACTTGAAGTTAGGGTTCATACTATGGTTGGGGGTTGCAGTGCGAAGATATTGTTGATGCTTCTCCTCATCTGTCATCTTGGCCAAAGCCTCTGACCCACGTTTATCTGCCCAAGTTAATAATGAACCAATCAATTGATAATTCGTATCCATTAACTGAAGACTATGCATGGCTGTCGTTAAGATGAGTTCGATGGCTTCGATCGGATGATGTCGAGTTAGCTCCCTCAATCCTTCAACCACCTTCTGCCAGATCTCATCCATATCCATCTCAAAGATTTGATCGTTACTCTTAATCTTTGAATAAGAGGACTTGTAACTATCAATAAGCTGGTAATTTGAATTGAATAAATTAATTTTGACGTTGGTTGTTCCAACATCAATACTTGCAATGTATGATTTCATTGGTTTTTATGCCCTCCAAGTTATAGCGCATAGCAGACAGAACTTGATTTGAAAAACTTAAATCTTTCAACGGAGCATTCCGATTCATTAGAGATAAGGCGATTGTTAAAACAGCTAGCTCTTCTTCCAAATCCTCACTGACCATCCATTTCGCCTCACCCGAGGCATGTACTTTATTATTAAATATGGATAAATGAACGCTTTCTCTAATTCCTCATGAATGCTTGAAAGCAACGCTGATTCAATAATTCCAGTTCCTCAGCTATTGATTGCATCATACCATATTCAATGCCGTTATGGATCATTTTTAGGTAGTGGTCGCTTAAGAATGATTCATAAATAAGAAAACCTCATACAAATTCACTTATTCGTGAACAAGTATGAGGAAATCTTTTAAACTTAGTGTCTTATCCTACGTTTCTTCAAGCTGTTTTCTATGAGTTTAACGACCATAAATCCTAGTACAATCGCACCTGCTGTCCATAGAACATCCATTAAGTAATTAACACTTTCAACATAATTCTCTTCAACAAGTGATCGGACTGCCATATAAGCAGCACCTCCAGGAACGAGAGGAACAATGGCAGGTGTATTGATTGTAATGACAGGCAAGCGTAACTTTCGTGATAGGTAGATACAAAGCAAGCCAATCGCAACCGATCCAATAAAGTTAGAAATGGCTAAATCATTAAAATATTGATTACTTGCCCAAAAACTCACCCAACCAACAGATCCTGCAATACCACAATACAGTATGCCACGCTTTGGACTGTTCAAGATAATCCCAAAAGCCACACTTGCGATAAAGCTCAAAATAATCTGTTCTAGTACAATATTCATAGACAATCCTTTCAAGTAAACCATTGTAATGTCAACGCAATGCCAATCCCAATAACGGTCGAGATCAGGATTGCTTCAACGATACGAACGATTCCTGTTAACAAGTGCCCTTCAAATAGATCACGCATCCCGGCAGTAATGGCCAATCCTGGAACTAAAGGCATTAAACACCCAATAATTAAACTATTCAAATTCCCGACAATGCCTAGTCGATAACACACAACCGACAAAGTACAAATCGCAAATGAAGCAATCAGATCATTGATGAATTTCATCTTAGTTACTACATAGATTCTGCTTGATAGGAAATATCCAATAGAACCGATAATCAAAGCCGTGAGTGCATCCGAATACACCCCGCCTAAAAGAATCATTAGCACACAAGAGGCGATTCCAGCCGCAATCATCCGCGCTGTACCTTGGAACTGGGGAATTTGTAAATCAACGGACTGCAGGGCTTTAAATAAATAAATCAATGAAATATTTCCATTTGCATATTCCCGTGAATAGTTATTTGTCTGTTCAATCTTCCCTAGATTAATTGACCGATCACGTGCCTGGACCATCTGTGACGTCGATTCATCATTAATACTCATGAATATCCCAGTTGCCGTCACATAGCTTTCAGTATCTAATTTCTGACTGTTTTGGGCAATACGTTGCATGGTATCTTCAACCCGATACGCTTCTGAACCTGATTCCATCATGATCCGACCTGCTAAAAGTGCCGTTTTAAGTACTAAGTTCTTATTATCTTCCAATGCCTTCACCTTCCATCCTGTATATAAATAACTTATGTATATTATAACGAAAGTCAGTTTGTAAACAAAGGAATGGCGATTATTATCGGAAGCGCAAGGATAAGTACTATGAAATAGCCGAAAGTCTTGAACTAACTATCTTCCTCAATAATGGTGGCCAACTCCCCATAATATCTAATGCTCACCTATTATCCACCCCACAACAGTAGGTCATCCAAGTCATGGATTCTGACTTTTCCTCCTTTTAGTTGGTCAATAAGTCCTTCTTCCTCTAATTCTCTAAACTTTCGGCTAATCGTTTCGGGTGTTGTTCCGAGGAATGAGGCAATATCTTTACGACTCATTCCTAGATCGACAATAACTGGCCCTTCTTCCGCAGCCGCTTTTTCTTGTATCTGTTCCACAAGATGGATAGCAAGACGACTTCCTACTTGGTCTACTGCTATCTTAGCCGTTTGCTTTTCTGAAACTTCCAATCGTTTTGACATTTCACTTAACAACTTCATTGAAATGGCTGGATAGTCACTTAACAAAGCTTGGAAATCTTCTTGACGAATTTGACAAATCGTTGTATCTACCATTGCCTGCGCGTAATCTCCGTGAACCCCGTCTTGATTAAACAATGTCCACTCCCCTGTAAATTCACCTGGGGTTAAGATTCGTAATAATTGTTCTTTCCCTGAATCAGAAAGTAAGTATACTCTTACCTTTCCTTTGCTTACGATGTATAAACTGTCATCTGATTGCTCAGCTAGATATAAAAATTCGCCCCGCTTAAATGTTCTAACTTGAGCCTTTTCAGCAATAAGTTCCATTGTGGTATTATCAAGATGATTCAATATTGGAACCAGACGAATACAACTCACATGACTATGCCCCATAACTTTTCCTCCTATAGGTTCTTTTGCACACTTTATAAGTATAACCTATTATTCAAATGTTGATAAGAATAATTGTGTCTTATTTATAAAAATAATTAGTAACGATGATTTAAACACAAATAACCAACCCAATTACACTGAAGTCCTATGATTGAGTTGGTTTAAGATAATTATTCACTGAATTTTTGCCGATACTCTAAGGGTTTATATCACGTGTATTTTTGAATATTTTGCTGAAGTTGGATTAAGTTTTGAATCCAACTTGTAAACATATCACATAAAAAGTCAAGGTTGACGCACGTAACCATCTCTCTGACTCATTAATTAAAATTTGTATAAGGTATTCGATTGGTGTGTAGATGGTAGATTGTTTAAATAGTTTTATCAAATAGTATTTACTCTCTATTTCTTTAGCGCCATTGATCTATTCATCATCATATTGAATTTTTTCTTTGGTCCGATATTTACATAAAGAAGAAGCTATCATAAATAGCTCATTCTCCTCTATTTTTCACCTCTTTGTATCATTATCTTGTTTAAAAAATAAAAAACGACCTTATGAAGAAGACTAGCTCCTCAATCATAAGGTCGTTTATTCAGCATTTAACAGTTCTTTATACAATTTAACAAATTTTTTAAAGAGTTACTATTCAGTTTCCTCTTCTTTTTTTGAAGCCGTAATAAGACCTAAACCACTTAAGATGGCGATAGAAGCTAAGCTGAATAACCTAGTGTTAATCTTCTCACCTGTATTAGGAAGTTCCTTAGCTGTGTCTACTTTCTTGCTGTCTGTAGTTTTCTGATTATCCGGAGATACCGTTGTGTCTGGTTTGGTTGGAACTTCTGGATCCATCGGTTTCTCTGGATCTGTCGGTTCCTCTGGATCGGTTGGTTTCTCTGGATCTGTCGGTTTCTCTGGATCAGTTGGTTCCTCTGGATCGGTTGGTTCCTCTGGATCGGTTGGTTCCTCTGGATCGGTTGGTTCTTCTGGATCGGTTGGTTCTTCTGGATCGGTTGGTTCCTCTGGATCGGTTGGTTCCTCTGGATCGGTTGGTTCCTCTGGATCGGTTGGTTCTTCTGGATCGGTTGGTTCTTCTGGATGACTGTCTGGATCCTTCGGATCAGAACCCGCTTCTTCCTCTTCCTCATCTGTGTAGCCATCGTTATCATCGTCAGTGTCTGTCACATCTGGTTCGCCGTCACCATCCGTATCTCGTTGTACTGTAATCTCGAATTCTTCCGTTACTGTTGCACCGTCTTCGTCCGTTACTGTTACGGTTACTGTCGTTGTGCGTTCTTCTTCCTTTGGACCCCAGTCTTCAACCGTTGGTGTCCCGCTGATTTCATTCGTGTCTGGGTCGAACGTCACGCCGTCTGGTAAACCGTCCACTTCAACGGTGACCTCGCCATCATCTTCAGCGTTAATGATAATTGGATCGATTGGGTTACCTTCCGTCACGGTTTGATCGTCAATTGGATCCACTGTTGGGATTGGGTTGAGTGGTGTCGCTGGGATTGAGTTTTCATCCTTCGGATCTGAGCCCGCTTCTTCCTCTTCCTCATCTGTGTAGCCATCGTTATCATCGTCGGTGTCTGTCACATCTGGATCACCATCACCATCAGTATCACGTTGAACTGTAATCTCGAACTCTTCTGTTACCGTTGCACCGTCTTCATCCGTTACCGTTACGGTTACTGTCGTTGTGCGTTCTTCTTCCTTTGGACCCCAGTCTTCAACCGTTGGTGTCCCACTGATTTCATTCGTGTCTGGGTCGAACGTCACGCCGTCTGGTAAACCGTCCACTTCAACGGTGACCTCGCCATCATCTTCAGTGTTAATGATAATTGGATCGATTGGGTTACCTTCCGTCACGGTTTGATCGTCAATTGGATCCACTGTTGGGATTGGGTTGAGTGGTGTCGCTGGGATTGAGTTTTCATCCTTCGGATCAGAGCCCGCTTCTTCCTCTTCCTCATCTGTGTAACCATCGTTATCATCGTCGGTGTCTGTCACATCTGGTTCGCCATCACCATCAGTATCACGTTGAACTGTAATCTCGAATTCTTCCGTTACTGTTGCACCGTCTTCGTCCGTTACTGTTACGGTTACTGTCGTTGTGCGTTCTTCTTCCTTTGGACCCCAGTCTTCAACCGTTGGTGTCCCACTGATTTCATTCGTGTCTGGGTCGAACGTCACGCCGTCTGGTAAACCGTCCACTTCAACGGTGACCTCGCCATCATCTTCAGCGTTAATGATAATTGGATCGATTGGGTTACCTTCCGTCACGGTTTGATCGTCAATTGGATCCACTGTTGGGATTGGGTTGAGTGGTGTCGCTGGGATTGAGTTTTCATCCTTCGGATCAGAACCCGCTTCTTCCTCTTCCTCATCTGTGTAGCCATCGTTATCATCGTCAGTGTCTGTCACATCTGGTTCGCCGTCACCATCCGTATCTCGTTGTACTGTAATCTCGAATTCTTCCGTTACTGTTGCACCGTCTTCGTCCGTTACTGTTACGGTTACTGTCGTTGTGCGTTCTTCTTCCTTTGGACCCCAGTCTTCAACCGTTGGTGTCCCACTGATTTCATTCGTGTCTGGGTCGAACGTCACGCCGTCTGGTAAACCGTCCACTTCAACGGTGACCTCGCCATCATCTTCAGCGTTAATGATAATTGGATCGATTGGGTTACCTTCCGTCACGGTTTGATCGTCAATTGGATCTACTGTTGGGATTGGGTTGAGTGGTGTCGCTGGGATTGAGTTCGGATCCTTCGGATCAGAGCCCGCTTCTTCCTCTTCCTCATCTGTGTAGCCATCGTTATCATCGTCAGTGTCTGTCACATCTGGTTCGCCGTCACCATCCGTATCTCGTTGTACTGTAATCTCGAATTCTTCCGTTACTGTTGCACCGTCTTCATCCGTTACCGTTACGGTTACTGTCGTTGTGCGTTCTTCTTCCTTTGGACCCCAGTCTTCAACCGTTGGTGTCCCGCTGATTTCATTCGTGTCTGGGTCGAACGTCACGCCGTCTGGTAAACCGTCCACTTCAACGGTGACCTCGCCATCATCTTCAGCGTTAATGATAATTGGATCGATTGGGTTACCTTCCGTCACGGTTTGATCGTCAATTGGATCTACTGTTGGGATTGGGTTGAGTGGTGTCGCTGGGATTGAGTTTTCATCCTTCGGATCAGAGCCCGCTTCTTCCTCTTCCTCATCTGTGTAACCATCGTTATCATCGTCGGTGTCTGTCACATCTGGTTCGCCATCACCATCCGTATCACGTTGAACTGTAATCTCGAATTCTTCCGTTACTGTTGCACCGTCTTCGTCCGTTACTGTTACGGTTACTGTCGTTGTGCGTTCTTCTTCCTTTGGACCCCAGTCTTCAACCGTTGGTGTCCCACTGATTTCATTCGTGTCTGGGTCGAACGTCACGCCGTCTGGTAAACCGTCCACTTCAACGGTGACCTCGCCATCATCTTCAGCGTTAATGATAATTGGATCGATTGGGTTACCTTCCGTCACGGTTTGATCGTCAATTGGATCTACTGTTGGGATTGGGTTGAGTGGTGTCGCTGGGATTGAGTTTTCATCCTTCGGATCAGAGCCCGCTTCTTCCTCTTCCTCATCTGTGTAGCCATCGTTATCATCGTCGGTGTCTGTCACATCTGGATCACCATCACCATCAGTATCACGTTGAACTGTAATCTCGAACTCTTCTGTTACCGTTGCACCGTCTTCATCCGTTACCGTTACGGTTACTGTCGTTGTGCGTTCTTCTTCCTTTGGACCCCAGTCTTCAACCGTTGGTGTCCCACTGATTTCATTCGTGTCTGGGTCGAACGTCACGCCGTCTGGTAAACCGTCCACTTCAACAGTGACCTCGCCATCATCTTCAGCGTTAATGATAATTGGATCGATTGGGTTACCTTCCGTCACGGTTTGATCGTCAATTGGATCTACTGTTGGGATTGGGTTGAGTGGTGTCGGTGTAATTACTTCTTCCAATGTAATCGTAATACCTGCATTTTTACCTTCTTCCACTGTCAATTGATAATTTATCGATGATTCTGAAACAGTGTATTTTTTTCCTTCAAGGAATGTATTTCCTGAACTTCTTTCAGCATCAAAGTTTACAGTATATGTTCCAACTGGGAGGTCAAGATGTGGAATCTCACCATTTGGCCCCATAACAAATACAAACTCTTCACCAGTTTCATTGTTTACTGCTACTGACACCGCATTTGGAATTCGAACAAAATTACGATCAACATCTACAAACTGTGTGTTTAACGAAACGTCTTGAGTTACAGGTGTTTCTTCACCGACTGTCACAGGAACTTTCACATGATCTTCTGATCCATCTGGATAAGTCACCGTTACGTCTACTTCAGTCGTTCCTGGTGTTTGCCCATCTGGTACTTGACTTGGGTCATCGACCTTAATTACTGGTTGATCACCGTCAGTTGGATAATCAGGGACAGTCACTGCATTGATTACATCATCTTCCGTCGTAGTTTCTCCAAATTCTTTCTCAATTGGCGTAACATCTGGTTCATAGGTTTCATTTTCTGGAATAGTTTCAGTTTCGTAAGTTGCTGCAAATGAGTCTGCTGCTATGACACTTCCATTAACAACCAATTGAACAGTGTAAATTTTATTACTATCAATGTCAGTTGGCACTGTAAATGTTGCTGCTCTAATTGCTTCCTCATTAGAATGCACTGTTGTTCTTGTCAGTTCAATGCCATTACCACTTGTAGTATCTATCCAGACAATTTCTGTGTTTTCCCCAGGGTAAAACATTGAGTAAACATCGCTGACTGCCGTATCCCCAGGTCGAGCTACATTACTTACCGCATCATAATTTGTAATATCTATATTATATTTAGCAGGATCAGCTACTAAAGCAAAAGTTACGTTTGCGACTTTGGATTTAGTGATTGTATTTCTATTTGGAATATTACTAGCAAGCTCTGCTGGGTCAGTAAAGATAGGCGATGCATAACCGGTATACCCTGGTACAACATTCCCTTCACCATCAATGACGTATTGATACATATATCGATAATCAAACTTTTTATCGAATCTTGCTGTATAAAAACCTCGTTCTCCCAAAATTGGCGCCACAACCGTCTGTTGAATGTATTGTGGATTAGCAGATAGAATCTCTTGCTGCGCTTTAAATCTTTCGTTAACGTTTGTAATGTTGTTTGTTGTTGAAATAGCTTGAATTCCTTCTGGTGTTAGTACAGAAGTCACAACCCTAAAGCCATTTGCAGCTTCTTCTAAAGTTTGGTTGACAAAGCTTTCACCTGCTGAGTTAGGATAGTACAATCCAGTTTGAGACGTTTCCCACCATACTTGGCCACTAACAGAGTATTGATCTTCTTTATTTAGTGGTGACATGTTCCCAGGTCCTAAGTCATCATACTTCCACTCTTCTTCAGGTGTCGTCATAATACCTGTCGTTGGCTTCTCATATATATAGATAGCCGTTCTTTGTATACTGTGACCAGCCAAATAAAATTCACCTGTAGCTACGACAGCCCGCGAGAATCCTGTCGTGTTTCCAGGTTGTTTTCGGTAAGTGAAGTACTCATTCCCATTCTCAGATGTCTGTCCGGGTGCTAACCACAATTTATATTTTTGAGAAGATACAGATTGAAAATCTGGCTTACGGATTATTCCATTCGCATCTTCCCAACCATCTCCAATATCAAAAGCATAAGACCCATGTCCACCTTGCGAGGCTCTTGTTCCCTCAATAAGATGTGTGAATGCTTCATATACAGGTGAAACTGTTCCATCTTTATCCATCCATTGAAGAAAAACCTTGTACCCATTCAATGGAGTGTCTGATCCGTTGATTCCTGGATTATAGTTGTTTACAGCAACATCAAGCCATCCACTAACAATACCTGATGTAGTCCTGATATCATTACCAGTTTTTATCTTCCCAGATGCGATGGCATCAGCATTTATAATGTCATCTTGATTATATGGTGCATTATTAACGTCTACTGCATAAGGTGCGTTTGATAATAATGACTGCTTTGATTCCTCAGTTTTTTCAGTAGATTCATCTGTTTGGTCTTCCGGCATTTCTTCTTTAGAACTTTCTTCTACAGATTCGTCAGCTGTTTCAACCAAGTTTTCTTTTTCCTTGTCTTCTGCACTTTCCTCAGAAGCATTCTCAGCTTTTGATTCTTCAATCTCATCTTTTTCTTTAGATTCTTCTGCTCTTTGAAGGTTTAATTCTTTTGAATCACTAATAATTTTTGTAATTTCTTCTACTGATTGTGCTTGTTCAATTGCTAGTCGTGCATTTTCTTTATCAGTTTCAGTTAAATATTCTAATTGATCGATAATTAATTTAGCATCTTCGCGCTCATTCTCCAGTACATCGTTCACTTCTGCTTCAGTTTCTTCTGTAACTTCAACCTCTTCAGAAGACAACATAACTTCTTCCGTTGATTCCGCAGGAAGGCTTTCCACAACTTCTTCAGTATAGACGGAATCATCCGTTAGCTCTTCTGTAACTACTGGTTCCTCTTGTGCCATCTCAGATACAATTTCAGTCTCTGCAATTTCCTCTGCAAGGACAGTGTCTGCTTGACCAAGATAGAATCCCGTTAATACAGCGGCTGAGACAACCCCTACACTTAAACGCTTAATAGCATAACGATGAATCTTCTGTCCTGACTTCTGTCGTTTAACTATATGATTGTTTTTCCCTACCATTATTTCAACTCCCTGATAATAAAGTATTTATAGATAAAAACTGTCTATATCTTAATTATAACTATTATATTCATACAATGTGTCTCAACTTTTACATAGAATAATAAAAAAATGAAATCAATCCATTTACATATCACAGACAATTGTTTTCAACTATTTTTAAAAAAATATTTTATCTAATTTACATCACTTAAAGAATCTTCTTTGTATTTAAGGTTAATAATGGATTTTTTTGATACCAAATATTTTTTTATTTTAATTATTGATTAAGTTTTTTTCTCATATTTTTTAATATATTTTTATTTAGAATTGAAGTTAAGTGTCTAATAATCTTTGATCCGATAATAAATATTTTTATAATTTTTAAGCAATTTTTAGATTATAATATTTGACTTGATAATAATAATTGAATATCATTAATATTACATTTCGTAATAACTTTAAAAATAGTCGTCATTTGTTTTTAGTAATAAGTTTACATAATAATAATACACAAAAAGGAGAGCTTGCTTTGCGACACATACTGTCAAATTCTGAAAACCGTATCTTGACGTTAATTGAATTTCTTTCAACACAGAATCGACCTCAAAACACACATACTCTAGCTTCAATGTTAGCGATTTCTGAAAAAAACGTTAAAAGATGACCTAAACCGATTAACAAAGATGACAGATTTCTTTGAATTAACTACACATGCCAATTATATTGATTTGCAATTCAATAATAATCAGAATATTCAAACAGTCTACCAATATATTATTAAGAACTCAGATGCTTTTCGATTAATTGAAGCATTATTATATAATGGTTCGATGTCTATGGAAGAAATGGTCAACCAGCTCTATTTGAGTCGGTCAACCATTTATAGAATCCTTCCAACCATTCGTCAGTCTTTAAAACGTCAATATCGAATTTCTATCAACACAACTCCATTAGAATTTGTGGGAGATGAGTCAGATATTCGTTTCTTCCTAACGCAGTTCATTGCCAAGAGGTATCTCAATGAGACCTTATCGCTCAAACATTTTAACGATAAATTGCTTCAAGAATTATTAATTGAGATTGGTTATCTTTTAAATACTGAGGTAAACTACACAACGATGAATGTAATCATCCAACGTGTCTATACCAATTACTTACGTACAAAATTGGGCTATGATTTACTTGACGTTCCTGTTCGTGAAGATGTTATCGACCATTTGTTAACTACTAGTACAGACGCCCACCGCTTACTGAAGGATTTTTACAATAAGCTCCAACTCCCTTTGAACCGCGAAAATCTTATCAATCTTTTTTCTGATTTTATATTAGAGGGCTATTATTACTCTGTCGATGAAATGATGAATTCACTAGGCGATAATCCACAAACTCAAAAATCATACATCAAACTGAGTCAATTATTGAATGAACTTTCAAATTTATTCAACATTCCACTTGAAACTAAAGATTTTTTAATTTATATCTTGCATAATACAATTCAGCTTTATAAACATGAAGTTAACTCTAATTACATTTTGTTTGACCGGAAAGGCATTTTCGTTGAAAAAACACGCGATCAATTTCCAAAATTTACGGAAGAAAGTTATAAACGGCTGGGCCAATATTTAGCGGATATGGGGATACATGATGATGCTGACTTTACTAACCATATTTATTACACTTTGGTGACGCACTGGGAGAACTTGTCGATTCATTTAACTAAGGTTACCACGCGAATTCGAGCCTTGATTTTAAGCGACTTTGACATCTACCATGCCAGGATGATGCAAGCCAATCTTGAAAATTCATTGGTTCATTATGTTGACTTTAGCGTCTATTCAAACCAAATTCTTGATTACTCATTCATCGATCCTACTGAGTTTGACTTAATTATTGCAAACTTTCCTTTACCATCAACAACTGATACAGAAACGGTGACCATTAACACCTTTCCTTCCGATGACGATGTGCTTCGCATCTTTAACCTCTGCCATTCTATCGCTCTAAACAAACTAACCTCTGATAAAAATTCAGAACAATCATAACCAATTAACCGAAAAAGCACCTGGAGCATTCTTCAGGTGCTTTATTCTATGGAAATCAAGTTGAACTGGCCATCGTGGACACAAGCATGGATGGTTAATGTCGGTACTGACCGTCGTGAATAGGAACCACGGACAGTTAGGGCTTGTTGTGGCCGTCGTGAGCATGAGCCACGGACAATTAATGCCGGTACTGACCGTCGTGGACACCGGCTACGGACAGTTAGGGCTTGTTGTGACCGTCGTGAGAACGGGCCACGGACAGTTAGGGCTAGTAATGGCCGTCGTGAACACCGGCCACGGACAGTTTATGCCGGTACTGACCGTCGTGAGAACGGGCCACGGACAGTTAGGGCTTGTTGTGGCCGTCGTGAGCATGAGCCACGGACAGTTTATGCCGGTACTGACCGTCGTGAACACCTGCCACGGACAATTAATGCCGGTACTGACCGTCGTGGACACCGGCCACGGACAATTAATGCCGGTACTGACCGTCGTGGACACCGGCTACGGACAGTTAGGGCTTGTTGTGACCGTCGTGAACACCGGCCACGGACAGTTAGGGCTAGTAATGGCCGGCGTGAACACCGGCCACGGACAGTTTATGCCGGTACTGACCGTCGTGGACACCGGCCACGGACAGTTTATGCCAGTAATGACCGTCGTGAACACCGGCCACGGACAGTTAGGGCTAGTAATGGCCGTCGTGAGCAGGGGCCATGGACAGTTAGTGCTCCTACTGGCCGTCTTGACAAACCTTAAAGAGCAAATTCGATAGTTAATTTATTTCATCACCTGAAACCATCGTCACTACCATCAACTTGAAAAAGTAGATGTGAAATCATGAATAAACTAAGTATTAGATTATCATTTTCTTGTCCTAGTTATATCAATTGCCTGTGATTTTTATAAGTAGTTTGTCTTGTAACTTTCCCCATCATTACAAATACTAGCGAAAGCTTCATTGATTTCATCCAACAACTTGATAAAGAGACATTGATCATCGATATAATCTTAAATGCGTTAGCTTTAATGTATCATACCAGTAAATATCTCCAAGCCACTAATTTCCTAGCTTATTTCTAGCTTTACGATTATAATGTTAAGAGTATATTTAGATAGGAGTGTATTGATTGGTTAGAAAAATTTTTACAGCAACAAACGCAACGTCATCTGGTCCTTATTCACACGCAGTAGATGGAGGAGATTATATCTTTTTCTCTGGTCAAACTGCTATGAACTCAGATGAACCTTTATCAACGAATGCGAGCATCACAGACCAAACTAAAGAAGTCTTCGCCAATTTAACGCAAGTGATGGATCAAGCAGGACTTACCTCAGATGATGTGGTGAAAGTCAATGTATACTTGACTGATATGGCTGATTTCGAAGAAATGAACGAAGTCTATACTGCACAATTTAATGAACCTTACCCTGCAAGAACTTGTGTTGCCGTAAAAGCATTACCTTTTGGGGCAAGTGTTGAAATTGAAATGATTGCTAAAAGCAAGTAATAATTCTTAATTAAAATTATACATCGGAGAAAATAACGGCTAAGACATTCACTCGGATTGGTCATTTTCAATATTTTTTACATTATAAAACAAAAAAATCGTAAGAATCTCGGTATTGAGACTCTTACGATTTTATTTTCATATGAGTAAACTAACTCACTACTTAATTATACGTCATCACTATATTTTGGTTTATAGCTTACTGTAATTTAGAAAGCTAAGCTAATTATAGCAATGACAACTTTAAGCCAGTCATTAATTCTCCGACTCACCTGATGCTGGTAATTTTTTACTACCTATATCAGTAGGTGTACTTGAGCTCACAAGTTTCTCAGTGTCAGGTGATACTTCCAATCCATCAGTTTGTAATTTATTGGAATTTAAATTTTGTTATAACATTTAAGTTGCTATGTAGTAGGATGATGGTCTACTCTGGCGTTTGAGCTGGCGAATATCGAGGTAGACACAGTTGCTCCGGCGTTCGATATGGCGAATGTCATAGTAAGTCTTTCTAATCCAGTTTTCAATGCCTTGACACCAAAAAAGCCAGCAAGTTTCTCTCCTGAGTGAGGAAACTTACTGGCTTAATTAATTGCTATTTATGATATTATTTAATATTTAATAACTCTTCACCTGCGTTGATCGTTTCTAAATCAACCGCAGTAATGTCATTATAGTTCATAGAATTGGTTACGACGATTGGTGTAATCGTTGAGTAACCTGCTTCTTTGATGACATCGATATCGAATTCAACTAGTTTTTGTCCAACGCTTACTGTGTCATCAGCTTTTACTAATACATTGAATCCTTTTCCATCCATGTTGACAGTGTCTAATCCAATGTGGATAAGTAATTCTGCACCATCATCAGTAACAATACCAATTGCGTGACCTGTTGGGAATACTGTAACTATCTTACCGTTAACTGGTGAGTATACTACACCTTCTGATGGTTCAATGGCTACTCCTTTACCTAGAGCTTCACTTGAGAAAGCTGGGTCTGGAACATCTGCTAGCTTAACGATACGTCCTGTTAATGGACTCGCAACTCCTTCAGCACTTGCTTCGCTTTCTACTTGAGTGTGAGTTGCTGTCTCTACTTCTTCAGTTTCAGCAACAGGTGATGCAACTGCTTGATCTAATTCAATCTCACCTTTGTTAACACGTTCGATAAATTCTTCTAAGTCTGTTGCAATTCCACCTACTTGTGTACCGTAGATAACTTGAACTGATTGACCGCTGACAGTTACACCTGCAGCACCTGTACGACGTAATTGTGCTTGGTTAACTTTTGTTCCATCTTCTACTGTTACACGTAGACGTGTTGCACAGTTAGAGAATGTAGTTAGGTTAGATTGTCCACCTAATCCTTCTAAGATTTGTAATGAACGTTCTTCTTCACTTGATAATTCTGCACCAGATTTAGTTGATGCTGATGATTTAGCAGCTTGACCAATTCCGTGTTCTTCACGGTACTCGTCTTTAGTACGTAGACGTGTTTCTTCGTCGTCAGCTTCACGACCTGGAGTTTTTAAGTCGAATTTTACGATTGCCCAACGGAATAGTACGTAGTATAAAGCACCCCAAATGAGTGAGTAAATTGCTAAGATAATCCAGTTAGTACGATCATTACCAGGTAACATTCCGTATAGGAAGAAGTCTAAGAATCCAGCTGAGAAAGTGAATCCTACCCCGATATTTAATAATTGAACAATAACTACTGATAAACCAGCTAATACAGCGTTCACACCGAAGTATAATACTGGTGAAGCGAATAAGATTGAGAACTCAATCGGTTCTGTAATCCCTGTTAAGAATGAAGTTAATGAACTTGAGAATAATAGACCTTTAACATCATCTTTACGCTCTGGTTTGGCTGTATGGTACATTGCTAATGCTGCTGCAGGGAATCCTACTAACATCATTGGGAATGCGAATGAGAAGTATTTGGCAGCTTCTGGACTAATTACGTCGCCAGCTTGTAATTGAGCGAATACGATATTCTGAGCACCGTTAACTACTTGACCAGCAACTTCTGCTGTACCCCCCATAGCTGTCTGCCAGAATGGTAAGTAGAATACGTGGTGTAATCCGAATGGAATTAACGCACGGTATACATAACCATAGAAGAATCCTCCAATTGGACCAGATCCCGCAATAGCCTCACCTAACCAAGCAATTCCTCCACCAACGAATGGCCATACAAAGGCTAAGATTGCACCAACCACAATTGATGTTGCTAAGGAAACGATCGGTACAAAGTGTGTCCCGGCGAAGAATGATAATGCATCTGGGAATTTAACGCGGTAGTATTTATTATGTAGGTAAGCAACGACTAAACCAATAATAATCCCACCAAAAACTCCTGTATTCAATGTCTCATCAAAACTCAATACCGAACCAACAAGTCCGTTAATCTCTTTTAAAGATTCAATATCTCCAAAGTTTGCTAACGTCGACGTAATTGATTGGTACATCCCTAAGTAACCAATTACAGCAGATAAAGCTGCAACTTCCTTACGAGCTGTAGCCAAACTACTTGCTACTGCAATCGCGAATAATAATGCCAAGTTACCAAAAACTACATCCCCAACATCTGTTAAGATACTGAGAATTCCATTTAGGATCGTTCCTTCACCAAGGATGTTTTCTAAGCCCCATTGTGCTACAAAAGCATCTCCGGTAATGGTTGCACCAATACCTAAGAATAAACCTGCTACCGGAAGCAAAGCAATCGGTAACATAAATGAACGACCTAATGTTTGCATTAGGTTAAAAAATTTTCCCTTCATTTAAAATGACTTCCTTTCTATAAAAATATTATATAACAGTTTTTAATTATACCATTATAATTATGAACTGCAATACATTCATCTTCAAAAACCTTATTAAATCAATCTCATCTGATGATAGCGCTTATAAAACATGCTTTATAAAGTTAGTTTATTAAGTTATCAACATATGACTGATAGTGAATACATAACGAAACCTTATGTCTCGATTGTTTTTACACTTACAAGTAACATCAGATGACTTATTGTATAGATATTCTCCATGTTGATAAATCGTGTTACTCAGAGAATCCTCTTAACCTGTCTCGACCAATAAAGAGAAATTCAAACTGTCTATTTTGGTCATGAGTGTCGCACTAGATACACTTATTACGCCGTTCGACAAACTCAACGACGGAGTACTAGCTTTATTCAAACAAAAAAATCCAAACTTTCATCATAAGTTCGGATCTAATTTATAATACATCTAAAATTACTCTTCCTCAGGCGTGCTTTCTCTCTCTTCATATTCCTTAACAATGTATAAGGGACGACGTTTTGTCTCATTGAATATCTTAGCAATGTACTTACCTACTATTCCTAAGCAGAAGAGTTGCAGGCCTCCCATCCCAACAATCAGAACAGCCAAGCTCGGCCAGCCTGGTGTGATGGTTCCCAAGATTAGCGTTCTCATAACGATATATATTCCATAGATTACTGACAAGATAAACATAATAAGACCTATCATGCTTGCAATCGTTAATGGAGCATCTGAAAAGCTAATAATTCCATCAAAAGCATAATTAAGTAATTGATAGAAAGACCAAGAAGTCGTTCCTGCGCTTCGTTCTATATTATAGTACTCTAGGTAAGTTGTTTTAAAGCCAACCCAACTTAGAATCCCTTTGGAAAATCGATTCCTCTCAGGTAGGCTGACTACTGCATCGGCAACCTGACGTCGCATTAAACGATAATCACGGACTCCTTCTTCCAGTTTAAGGTCTGAGATCATATTATTGATTTTATAATATATATTAGCAAAAAATGAACGTATCGGTGGCTCTCCGTCTCGATTCACTCTTTTGGTTCCTACTACATCATAGCCTTCTTCAGTAATTAATCGATACATCTCAATTAACATCTCAGGAGGATCTTGTAGATCAGCATCCATTAAAGCTACAAGGTCACCCTTAGCATGTTCTAAACCTGCGATGATCCCGGCTTCTTTACCAAAGTTCCGCGAAAAAGATAAGTAGCTCACGCGATTTGGATAACGTTGTTGAAGTGCCTTAATTATTTCTAAGGTTTTGTCTTTACTACCATCATTAACAAAAAAAGTTTCAATAAAAACGCCTGGTAGACTCTCTTGAGTTTTCATAATTTCATTCATGAATAATTCAAGGGTCTCCTCTTCATTATAGCAAGGAACAACAATTGTTATGACTGTCTTATTCAAATGAGCTTTTCTCCTTTGCAATAACATTAACTTTCTCGATTGATGATTCTACTTGTTCTGAATTAGAATTATCTAAAAAGATTTTACGACTGATAAAGTTAAAAAGCATGACAAAAACAGTCACAAAAACCTTAGACAACATCACTTCAAAATTAAATCTTTCAACAAATAAAACCATCAAGACTTGTGTAAGTATTAACCCTGCAATACTTAAAATAAAAAAAATTGTAAATTCTTTTGTTTTTTCATGTTTATTATACTTACTTTCGAAGATATAACGCATACTCGCCCAATAATTGAAGATTGTCGCAACAATAAAGGCAATGGCAGTTCCGACTAAATAATTAATTGACATCACTTCATGCATTATAAAGAGGACAATAAAATCTATTAAGGTTGAAATTCCACCCACAACCGCAAAGTTGAACAGTTGTTGAATTAACCGTTTCATTCGAATCCTTCTTTCTAGTTTGAGTATTTTCTTTCTTTATCTCACGTCATAGTATTGTATCTTAAATTAAGACAAATTGTAAGCAAAAGAAGAGATTGTTTTACCAATCTCATTCTACACTCAAGTTATGATTTAAATATGAAGAATTTCTTTATTTGCAACCCAATCACAATTTTCACTGGCTTCTTTGAGCACTCACTTCTACAATACAATTTATACTTTCATTTATTTCATATTCATTAAACTCAAAAGCCAAAATCCATTCTCCTGAAGGGATGACTCCCTTTTTAGCTCCTGGGGAAGTTAAGTAATCCAATTCATGAACTCTAATCTCACGTCCCCCTTGAAATTGGGTTATTTCAGCCCTTAAATTATATGCACTATCATAAAGAAGTACAAAGTTAATGTAGTCACTTGGCACTTGTAAGTTTAACTTTATTCCGGCCGTATCTTCCGGAACAAAAAATCGTTCAATAGTAAAGGATGCTGCTTTACTAAGCTTATTATTGATTTGAATATTCATTTTATCTAATAACATTTTCGCCATCCTCCTAATAATTTTTCTTATATGATAACAGTTGAATATAAATTTATTGTTCAATTATTGTAAATATTTCGTAAATTTTAACAAAAAACTGACTCAAACAAACATTGAGTCAGTTAAGTGCGTTAATCTCTAGGTTCTATCTTAATTCCTAAAAATAAATCATTATATTCAATTAATTTAGCTTTTCCTAAACCACGGTACACTTCTAAATGATCGAGCGTTTCTTCATCTGGATAGAATGCTTCATCTTCAATCACTTCCGGATCTATTAAAGCCATAGCTGCTTCATTAGGTGTTGAATATCCCACATAATCAGCATTTTGAGCCGCTACATCCGGTCGAAGTAGAAAGTCAATTAATGCGTGTGCACCTTCAACATTTTGTGCATTATGAGGGATGACGATATTATCAAACCAAAGGTTAGATCCTTCTTCAGGAACAACATAATCTAATTCTGGTTTATCCCACATGGCCATTGAAGCTTCACCAGAGAAAGTGACACCAATGATCGCTTCTTCATTCACTAGGTGCATTTTCAATTCATCAGCTACAAGTGCAAGTATATTAGGCATGAGAGTCTTCATCTTGTTAGCCGCTTCTTGAAGACGTTCGCTATCTGTTTCATTCAGAGAATAACCTAATGATTGAAGGCCAATCCCCATGACCTCGCGTGCTCCGTCATAGATCATAACATTATTTCTATATTTTGGATTCCAAAGGTCATTCCAATGTTGGATTTCCTCTTCTTCAATATAATCTGTATTATATAATATCCCTAAAGTTCCCCAAAAATATGGTATCGAGTATCGGTTTTCTGGATCGAATTCCAAATCAAGGAATCTTGGATTAATATTTTCTAGATTAGAAATTTTTGAATGATCAAGCTCTTGAAGCAAATCTTGCTCAATCATTTTCTCAATCATATATTCGCTTGGAACCGCAACGTCATATCGAGTTCCACCTTGTTCAATCTTAGCTACCATCGCCTCATTAGAATCAAAAGTCTCATAGATGACGGTATAACCTGTTTCTTCCTCGAATTGTGTTATTATTTCAGGGTCAATATAATCACCCCAATTATAAAAAACAATCGTATTACCTCCCGTCAATCCTAGACTCGTTTCTAACTGGTGACGTACACCAAACAAAACAGCTACAATAGATAGGATACCCACTAACATAGTCATAAGTTGTTTCATTTTAGTACCTCACTTTCTTTGTGTGTTGCTTCTTTTTACGTCTTTGGTCTCCTATTTGGATTTGGTAATATCCAAATACAAGACCTAAGGCAACGACAAACATTAAAGTACTCAATGCGTTAATCTCTAAGCTGATTCCAGTTCGAGCTCTTGAGTAAACTTCAATTGATACGGTACTAAAGCCATTTCCAGTTACAAAGAAGGTAACTGCGAAGTCATCTAATGAATAGGTAAAGGCCATAAAGAAACCAGATATAATCCCCCGAGCAATGCTTGGGATGGTAACACGCGTTAATACTTGCCAATGAGTCGCTCCTAAATCAGTCGCAGCGGTAATCATATTAGGATTCATCTCATATAAACTTGGAAGTACCATTAGTACAACAATTGGAATACTAAAGGCCACATGAGCAATTAATACACTCCAAAACCCTAATCGAATTGGCAGTAAACTTGAGAATAGGATTAAGAAGCTCGCTCCCATCATAACATCAGGTGTTACCATCAAAACACTATTAACGTTAAGTAGTGCTTGTCTTTGACTATTTGACCTTGCATAATAAATAGCTATTGCACCAAACGTACCGATGATTGTAGCTAAAGTGGCTGATAAAAGAGCTATGATGAATGTATTCATTATGAAAGATAATAACCGATTATCAGAGAACAAAGCTTCATAATGTTCTAAAGTAAAGCCGGTGAACTCTGTCATATCCCCACCACTATTGAATGAATAAAAAATCAAATAACCAATAGGTAGATATAAGATAATGAATACTGCAATAATATATAGGTTAGACCATTTAAAGCCTCTGTTAATCATTGCTTACACCTCCACGATTGTCACGACTTCGCGTCGCATACATGACTAGAAGCATTGCTAACAATAAGATAACACCAATCGTTGCACCCATTCCCCAGTTTTGAGTTACTAAGAAATGCTGTTCTACCGCTGTACCTAATGTAATTACACGGTTTCCTCCGATTAAGCGGGTTAACATGAATAATGACAGTGAAGGAATGAATACTGCTTGTACCCCACTTCTTACCCCACGTAAAGATAACGGGAAGATAACACGACGTAAGGTCACCCATTCATTCGCACCTAAGTCCTTCGATGCTTCAAGCAAAGTATTAGGAATATCATCAATCGAATTGAAGATTGGTATTAACATAAATGGTAGTTCAATATAGGTAGCTACCACTAAAAATGATAGATTAGTAAACAATAACTGTTGATGCTCCAGACCAATCGCTTCAAAAAATGAATTAATTGGTCCTGTCTGACTCATGATTCCAATGAAAGCATATATTTTAAGTAATAAATTAATCCACGTTGGTAGAATAATGAATAATAACCAAAGATCTTTATATTTAGTCTTAGTTAAAAAATAGGCCATAGGATAAGCCACAAGAAAAGTCACCAAAGTTACTAAAAATGCATAAACAAATGAACTAATCGTCATAACAATATAGTTTCGATCCGTTAAGTAATTCATATAATTATCAAAAGTTAAATTACCCGAAATATCAAAAAATGATCGATAAACTAACAAGATGATTGGCGCAACAACAAAAAGTAAAATCCACAAGTAATAGGGAATCGCTAATAGGTGATGTTTTTTAGAATCCATAGTAATACCCCTAATCCTCGTATTGTTCTAGACGTGCATCAAAGTCTTCTTCAGATTCATTCAATCGCATGACATGAATATCATTAGGTCCAATACTTAACCCAATATGTGAGCCTGCTTCTACTTTTTTGGTAGTATGAATCATCCACTCATTATCTTCCTCGTCATAAGCAATCACTTCATTGAATACTCCACGGAATAATTGCGTATCAACTTTTGCAGTAATCTGTCCTAATTCAGGAGTTGTAATTTCAACATCTTCTGGTCGAATCACTACTTCCACTTTCTCACCACTCGGAATTCCAGCATCCTCACAATCAAACTGATGTCCAACAAATTCTACACGATAATCTTCTAGCATTTTCGCATCGATAATATTGCTTTCACCAATAAAGTCAGCAACATAGCGGTTGATAGGTTCATCATAAATATCTACAGGTGTTCCTGATTGCACAATCTCACCGTTATTCATAATATAAATCCAATCTGACATTGCGAGTGCTTCTTCTTGATCATGCGTTACAAAGAGGAAGGTAATTCCTAATCTTTGCTGCAATTCGCGCAATTCATATTGCATATCTGTTCGTAATTTTAAATCTAGAGCCGATAGTGGTTCATCTAATAAGAGAACATCTGGTTCATTGATTAGAGCTCGGGCAATCGACACCCGTTGCTTCTGTCCTCCTGATAACTCGTCAATAAAACGTTTCTCGAATCCTTCCAATCGAACTAAACGGAGCATTTCTTTTACTTTTTGCTCAATCGTTTGTTTATCGACACCTTTGACCGATAAACCAAAAGCAATGTTGTCATAAATATTCATATGCGGGAATAGTGCATAATCTTGAAATACTGTGTTAACCTTTCTCTGATTTGCCGGAACTTTCGTTACCTCGTTATTCTCAATCAGGACTTGTCCTGATGTCACTTTAGTAAAACCAGCAATAATTCTTAATATTGTTGTCTTACCACACCAGAAGGCCCAAGTAAGGTATAAAACTTTCCTTTTTCTAATTCCATATCAATAGACTTTAACACTTGTGTATCATTAAAAGATTTTGTTACCCCTTTTAATTCAACACTATTAACTTGTTTTACCATATGCACATTCTCCTCTGCATAATTTTTTTCATTATTGACTCCTTTTGAGACCCGATTTGAAAGATATTGATCTTTCAAGTTGGAATTATAGCACATTGAAGTTTTCATAGGTATCATTATTTTGAATAAGTAATCGCTATCTTTAAATGTTATTTATTCCATAAATTCTACTTGATATAGGATTTATAAGTCATAACACTCCTAAAACTTTACTTCTTTAACCACTTTGTTTACCGTCCAAGTATATCCAAATGGATCTTTGAACTGACCATTAAGAGTATCCTTATACTTCTTGAATTAAAGTTCCATATAGTTTGAACGCTTTTTAAGCGTAGCTTCGACATCATCTACCATTATTGGAAGCCAAATAGAATCGACTTTATCTTTATCTGGAGGATATCATTCAAATTCTAGATTCGCAACAATCAGTCGTAAAGTCAAAGTCACTCCATCTACCACTAAATTGCCTCATTATATCCATTTATATCTGGAAACTCGTAAATATCTAATCACGCTCCACAAAACACTGCTTTATAATATTTAAGTGCATCTAAAGCATTATCTACTACTAAATTTGTCATAATATCCTTTTTTACTGCCTTTAATGTAACAGTGTTACTATATATTAATAATTCTGGGAACATGCACTTGTTATGAACTTCATTGTCCTGAGTGTCGGACTAGACGACTCTTACTTCGACATTAAACAGCACGAACGCCGAAGTAAACCCACTTACTCCGGCGTTTAGCACAACGAAAGTCAAATTAAATCCTCCACTAAATCAACCGTTTTTATTTTATTGCACAAAAAAGCCAAGTCATTCATCAATCATGACTTGGCTTTCTTCTTGAGTTATATACTATGATTTGTAGTATCTACTTCTTGTCCAATAATTCGAACTTCTGGTTCTAATCGTACTGAATTGAGCTTCCAAATGGTATCTTGGATATATCTAATCATCTCTACATAGTCTGTTGCGGTCGCACCACCTACGTTGATGATAAATCCTGCATGTTTACGGGATATCTCTGCACCACCGATTCGGTGTCCTTGTAGTCCTGCATCTTGAATTAATTTACCAGTATAATATCCTACAGGACGTTTAAATACACTTCCACATGATGGATATTCTAGCGGTTGTTTAGATTCTCTAAGATGAGTAAGGTGATCCATTTTTTCTTGAATTTGATCAAGATCCCCTTGAGACAATTCAAAGGAAACACCTAAAATAATATCATCATTTTCTTGAAAAACACTATGGCGATACGAAAATTCTGCATCTTGATTTGTATATGTTAGAAATTGACCACGACGATTAATGGCTTCAATCTTCACATTGATGTCTTTAATCTCACCTTCATAAGCCCCTGCATTCATAAAAATGGCCCCACCAACACTACCTGGAATACCACAAGCAAATTCAAGCCCTGTTAATGAATAGTCTCGAGCTGTACGGCTCACTTCAATAATTGAAGCACCACTATCAGCGTAAATGTAATTTTCTTCTACTTCAATGCTATTCATATCTGTCAGAATCATAACGACACCTCGAATACCTCCATCGCGAACGATTAAGTTACTTAAGTTGCCTAAGATGGTTAATGGTATCTCTTGTTCATTGGTCCAGTCGATAATTAGTTTGACTTCATCTTTAGATGTTGGGAATACAATCGCATCTGCTTCACCACCAGTTTTTGTATAACTGTAGTCTGATAAAGCGTGATTGAGTTGAATATTTAAATGAGGGTGAGTTTCTATTAGTTGCTTATATATCATAACTCGACCTTTCCTTCTTAATCAATACCTACCTATTCTAAATAATTCCCATTAAAAAGTAAAGTAAATCTATACTAAGAATTGGTCAACTTTATTAATCAATCATTAACTCCATGACAAAGGTATCGAAGTAATGATAATTATGTCGCAATCTTTTCGATAAGGTCCCAACAATGTTAAAGCCATATTTTTCATATAAGTTGATAGCACGTTTATTCTCTGTAACTACTTCTAGGGTGAGAACTTTCATACCGGATTGTCTAGCAAATTCGATTAGTTCTTCAGTTAAAATCGAGCCAATGCCATAGCCCCAATATTCATGAACAATGCTAACACCGATTTCTCCGACATGTTTTTGGCGATAATTATCGATCGCATACACAGTCGCCATGCCCACAATTTGATCATCGGATTCTGCAACTAGCATAATACTATGGTTCGATTCATTATAACGTCGAATTAATTCAACTTGCTCATCAACCGTCGTATCAACACCTTCCGGATTTAAAGTTAAATAAGGACTTTCTTTCGCCACTTCGTTTAATAAACCAATAATTGCCTTAGCATCCTTAGGCTGAGCTACTCTAAAAATTGTTTCAATTATTTCTTCAAAGTCTTGATTTGAGTGTTCTTGTCTGTTAACCATCCAATCACATTCCTTTCCAGTCTTGACTCCATTCTGATATGATAGCATGATATTTTTTATTCTTACCAATCACTTGAGCTTTTAACTCTCTTTGGCTCTCATCGACTTGGCTTAATTCAATTTCTATATAGGATTCTGGCATATAATCCAAGACAAACTCAGCCCACTCAATAATAGTTAAAGAAGTATCATTCATAAAACTATCCAAATCAACAGAATCTGCTCCCCCATCTTCCAAACGATAGGCATCAATATGATTAAAGATGAAATCCTTATCGTCCAATGGATACTGCTTTACAATCGTATAAGTAGGACTTTTTACAGCCCGTTTCACTCCTAGTTCCTTTGCAAAGCCTTGCGAGAAAGTCGTTTTACCGCTTCCTAAATGACCTTTTAAGCTAATGACATCACCAGCCTGCATTTTATTGGCTAATTGCGCAGCCAAAAGCCTTGTCTCCTCTGCAGAGTGAGTTTTCAATATTAACATGACAGCAACTCCTTGAATTCATTCATTCTTCATGATTATACCTTGAATATGACAATTATAAACAAAGTAAGATTAAACTGCGAATCATTTGACTTTACAGCAATTTACTGATAATTTATTATTATACTAAATTAGTTGTGAGGAGGCAGTTTTATGAAAAAATTTATTAAATTGATTACTTTACCTACATTAGCTCTATTTCTAGTTGCTTGTCAAAACACAACAGAAGAGCAACCTGTAGAGAGCGTACCAGTAGAGTCTGTGGAAGAAGCTTCTACAGAGGAAAATTCACAAGTTTCATTACCAGAATCAAGTGAAAGTGCAGATGAATCAGGTGAAAGTAATGCTGACGGTGACACTAGCACGGAAGAATCTGAATCAGATACTTCAGAAGAAAATGAAAACAAAGATGATTCAGAAGAAGCTAGCGAAACTGCAGTAACATTTGCATTTTTCGTCTCTGGCGAAGAAGAACCTATTGCAAAATTCTCTTCTGAAGAAATAGAAGGATTAAGTGTCCTTGAAGCCATGGAAGCCAATGAAGATTTAACCTTTAACTTCAATGAGGACGAAGGTGTTATCGATTCAATCGAAGGTTACGAGAACGACTATAGTGTAGGTAACACTTGGACTTACGTCTTAAATGGTGAATATGCACAATTAGGTGTTGTATCACAAACACTTACAGCTGGAGACCAAATCGATTGGTACTTCGGTACAATTGATGAAATTCCAATTAACGTTATTCAAGCAGAATAGCCACTCACTTAATCAAATATTAGCCGCTGCTAAAAACTAGCAGTGGTTTTTTTATTTTACTTTCTTTCATATTATTAATGCAAGAAACAAACACCCCGCTTTAGATGTCCCTTCCATCTTAAAGCGGGGTGTTTGCTTAACTCCTACTGTCTTTCGTCTGACAGATGATTTTTATAAAATTGCTTGGTTAGCAGTAATGATTGAAACTTTATATACGTCTTCCTCGACACATCCACGTGATAAGTCAGATACTGGCTTATTCAATCCTTGTAAGATTGGGCCTACAGCTTGATAATTACCTAAACGTTGAGCAATCTTGTACCCGATGTTTCCAGATTGAATTTCTGGGAATACGAACACATTTACCTTACCTGCAACATCTGATTGTGGAGCTTTTTTATCTGCAACTGATTCAATATAAGCCGCATCGAATTGTAACTCGCCATCAATCGCTAAATCAGGTGCAAGCTCTTTAGCAATTCGTGTTGCTTCAGCAACTTTATCAACTTCTGGAGAAGAAGCTGAACCTTTTGTTGAAAAGCTTAATAATCCAACTTTTGGATCAATATCAAACATCTCAGCTGTTCGTGCACTTTCAACCGCAATCTCAGCTAATGATTGAGCATCTGGATTAATATTGATAGCACAGTCAGCAAAGATTAGACGGTTTCCATCATTGTTAGGTGGAACCATCACGAAAGCACCACTTGTTAATTTAACGCCAGGACGTGTTTTGATGATTTGTAGAGCTGGGCGAACAGTATCTCCCGTTGAATATTGGGCACCACAAACTAATCCGTCTGCTTTATCCATATAAACTAACATTGTACCAAAGTATGCATTATCTTCTAACATCTCACGCGCTTGTTCTTCGGTATTTTTACCTTTACGACGTTCTACGAAAGACGCCACCATCGCATCAAAGTCAGCATAATTTTTAGGGTCAATAATCTCTAATGAAGAAATATTCCAGTTACGTTCTTCAGCAACTGCTTGGATCTCATCAGGGTTTCCTAAAAGTAATGGGTCTACTAAACCATCAGACTTTAAGCGAACGGCTGCACCTAGAACTCGCGGATCTGTAGCCTCCGGATAAACAATTTTAATATTTTTACCTTCAATTTTTTGAGATAATGACTTAAACATATCCATTTTTATAAAAATCCTCCTAAAATTAGTATAAAAAGCAATTATCGTTACAATAACTATCTTACACGTTTTCAGATAATTTTTAAACTATTTTTCTTCATCTTTTTTGCTAATAGTGTTTTCTTTTTGTTCCTCAAACTTTTTATTCTTATTTTTCGATCTACGTTGACGAATATTATTCATTAACCCTCTTGTCAGTGGACGGATGAAGTAACGGATAATTAAGTAAAGTATAAAGAAAAAGACTAAGTATGGTATTAAGAAGATTAGCGTTAAAATTCCCCATTGGAAAGCATCAATTGAATTCTGCCATGTTTGTTCTAATGCATTAACAACTCGGTCCCAGAAGGTTAATTGACTTTCGCTACGGTCCGATAGTTCAATCACTTCACGCAAAGTTAAGTTTACTGTTGCATTATCCACATCGTCACTTAAGTCAGCTTGTTCGGCTAATAATAAGTCTCGTTCTGAGATGGCATCTTCAAGGGCTGCTTGGATTTCAATAAGGTCTGCGATATTTTCCGCTTGGTCATTCAATTCATTTAGACGGTCAATACGAGATTCTATTGATTCAATACGAATCTCAATATCTCGTGATTGTTGAGTGACATCAGTTGATCCTCGAGACACTTGCATAAGTTGAGCGTGTTCATTTTCTTCGAGTGCGGTTAATAATCTTTCATAACTTTCTTGTGGTATTCGAATGACCATATTTAGTGAAGTTAAAGTATCTTGATTATCGTCATATCGGTATTCATTAACAGACTCTTCCTGATACTGAATAAATCCACCATTTTGGTTAATTACTTCTTCGATCGCTGCCTTTGCTTCATCATAATGAACTGTTTGATAGCTAACTGACGCAGAATAAATGATTTCTCGCCCTTCTGTTTGTTCATTTTTCATTGAATTACTGTCTTCCATAGCCATCTCTGTCGTATTATATGTTGCTGGTTCAGATGTCTGATTTACTGTCGCAGTATCACAGGCACTTAAAAGTAGTCCTAGAACTGGAATCAATGTCCATCTTTTGTTTATTGCCATTACTGTCCCTCCTTTTTCCTTATTATAAAGTTTTTCCACTATATTGACTAATCATAACCCATATATTCACAAAAAAACGCAAAAATCCCTATCGTAAATCGACATTTACAATAGAGATTTTATAATGGTTTATGAGCTATTTTAATGAGTTTTGAACATTTTTAGCTGCTTCACGCTGGCGTTTCTTTTCTTTTCGATATTCCATTCGTTGTTTACGACGTTCGTTCATTGCCCATTTCTTATAATCTTCATCTTCCATGGCTTGAACTTCCCCAAGTAAGTAACCATTCCCCACCTGTGAGAAGAAGTCATGGTTACTTGTCCCTGTTGAAATTCCATTCATCACGATTGGATTAACATCTTCAGCCGTATCTGGGAATAATGGTTCAAAACCAAGGTTTTGCAAAGCTTTATTCGCATTATATCTAACGAAGACATTCACATCTTCTGTCCAACCAACTTCATCATATAAGTGTGAAGTATATTTCTCTTCATTCGAATATAATTCGAACAATAAGTTATATACCCACTCTTTCAGTGTTTCTTGTTCAGATTCAGGTAATTCGTTATAACCTAATTGGAATTTATAACCAATATAGGTTCCATGAACAGATTCATCACGCAAGATTAACTTTATAATTTCTGCCACATTAGGGATTTTATTATTTCCTAAGTACCACAAGGCTGCGTAAAATCCTGAATAGAATAGGAATGATTCTAACATGACACTTGCTGCTTTCTTTTGCAGTGGTGTTCCATTTTGATAAGCGTCATTAATCTTATCTGACTTAAATTGAATGAGCTCGTGAGTATTAGTCCAGTCAAAAATCGCATCAATCTCAGAGTTCGTATTCAAAGTAATGAAAATTGTCGAATAAGACTTAGCATGCACAGCTTCCATAAAGTGAATATTACTCAATACAGACTTCTCATGAGGCGTTCTTGCATCTTCAAGCAGGACAACAGCTCCTTCTTCAGATTGTAATGTATCTAGTAATGTCAGCCCTCCAAAGACTTTACCTAACATATCTTGCTCTGCCTTACTTAGACGACGCCAATCATCTAAGTCGTTAGATACAGGAATTCGCGTATCTAACCAGAATTGTTCTGTCAACTTCTCCCAAGTTAGTTTATCAATCGTATCTTCAATATCATTCCAGTTAATTGCATTATAATTTGGTTTAACCATTCAATGATTTCCTCCCTTATTCATTCGCTTTAATTAAATCGAACAACTCTCACAATAGTTACTTCCAATCTCATCTCCATCATCCGTAAATGTACGTACATAATATATCGATTTGATGCCTTGGTTCCAAGCATAATTACGTAAAATGTTTAAATCACGTGTATTCATCTTACGTTCACCAGGGCGTTTCCATGGATAAAGTCCTTCAGGAATATCAGATCGCATGAATAAAGTTAATGACATACCTTGATCAATATGACGTTGAGCAACAGCATATACATCAATAACTTTACGCATATCAATATCATAAGCTGATTCGTAATATTGAATCGTCTCATTAGACAATTGTGGTGCTGGATAGTAAGTTTTCCCTTGTTTTCTTTTCTTGGCGTTCTTCGATTAAACGTGTAATTGGATGCAAACTAGCACTAGTTTCATTCACATAAGAGATACTTCCAGTTGGAGCAATCGCATGGCGATAAGCATGATATAGTCCATTCTCTTGTACTTGTTCTTTTAGAGCTATCCAATCTTCAGCTGTAGGCATTGGTACTTTCTTCATAATTTCTTTGACTTTCTCATCTTGAATCTCGAAAGGATTCTCGATGTAGCGGTCAAAGTAAGTACCATTGGCATAATCTGATTGTTCAAAGTTATGGAATGTTTCTTGACGCTCTTTAGCAATTTGGTTACTTGATACAAGCGACCAATAATTCAAGGCATAGAAGTAAGCTTCTGTTAATTCTAGTGATTCATCAGAACCATAATACATTTGATTAATTGCGAACAAGGTATGCAATCCCATACCGCCTAGACCAATTGTATGATTTAAGTCATTACCGTTACGAACACTTGGTACAGCATCAATCGAGGTAGAATCTGTCACAAAAGTTAATCCTCTTACAGCCGTATCGACTGAATTAGCAAAGTCTGGGGATTCAACCATATTAACAATATTCGTTGATCCTAAATTACAACTAATATCCATTCCTATCTTTTCAAAGCTTTGGTCATCACGGATAATTGAAGGCTCCTGAACTTGTAAGATTTCTGAACATAAATTTGACATTACAATGCGTCCATCAATCGGATTGGATTCGTTGGCTGTATCAATATTAATCACATAAGGATAGCCTGATTCTTGTTGTAATTTAGAAATTTCATTTTCTAATTCACGGGCTTTTACTTTATATTTACGAATTTCTTTGTTTTGAACCATGTTGTCATATTCTTCAGTAATATCTACATAAGAGAATGGTTCACCATAGACGCGTTCAACATCATAAGGGCTGAATAAGAACATATCTGCATCTTCTGCAACTAATTCGTAGAATTTATCTGGTACGGTCACACCTAGTGATAAGGTTTTGACACGAATTTTCTCATCGGCGTTTTCTTTCTTAGTTGATAGGAATCGAACAATATCTGGATGGAAAACAGATAAATAAACCGCACCTGCACCGTTTCTTTGTCCAAGTTGATTCGCATAACTGAATGAATCTTCAAATAGTTTCATAACAGGTACAACACCTGAAGCTGCGTTTTCAATCTTCTTAATCGGTGCCCCTTCTTCACGAAGGTTCGATAAGTTTAACCCAACACCTCCGCCTCGTTTACTTAATTGTAAGGCCGAGTTGATGCTACGTCCAATGGAGTTCATGTCATCACTAATCTCAATTAAGAAACATGACACCATCTCACCCCGACGTTTGCGACCAGCATTCAGAAAAGTTGGTGTTGCGGGTTGGAAGCGTTGAGCAATTAACTCATCACGCAAGTTCAAAGCTAAAGTTTCGTCTCCATTAGCTAGGAATAAAGCATTAAAAACAATACGATCCTCATAACGCTCTAAATATCGTTCACCATCATTTGTCTTTAGTGCATATTGGTTATAAAACTTATGGGCACCCATAAATGACTTGAAGCGGAATTTCTTCTCATAAGTTGTTTGCATTAATTTCTTAATGAATTCACGATCATACATATTGATAAATTCCTCTTCAATATAATCATGCTCAATCAGGTAGTTTAACTTCTCGTCTAATGTATAGAAGAAAACAGTATTCGGATTAACATGTTCTAAGAAATAAGCACGAACAGCTTCTTGGTCTTTCTCTAAGGGAATTTTATTATCTACTGGTATATTCAGTTCATTATTTAATTTGTAGTATGTAATTTCATTCGGCGCTTTAGACATAGTTGGTGTTTTCAATTTCGGCCACAATCTCCTTTACTCTTTGTACATCATAGTCAGTTCCTTGAATCTCGAATCGATACAACAATGGAATCTCGTAATCCATTGACAGATCTTCTGCAGTAAAACAATATAAATCATTAAAATTTCGATTGCCTGCTCCGATAACACCTTGACAAAAGTCTAAATTATCTTCATGTTCTAGAAAGTCATTGATGATATCCGTTGCTTCAATCTCATAGGTTGGTGCTATGACAATATACGGTTGATTCATTGCTGTGTACACTGTCGCATCAGATAATTCAATTGATGGTAAGTCAAGCTTCTCAACAAAACGTCTTGTATTGCCTACAATAGATAAGTATACAATCTTCAATTCTCAAACCCCCTCAATTATTATTAATATATCCTACCACGAGAACACTTTTTAATATAGTCTTGTATTATTCTGTATATTGTGCTATTCCATCTCAGAATCACAACATATTGTGTTTATCTAAGTAGTCAACCACAGTCTAAACACTTTCTCTCACTATATCAAGCAAAGAGTTTTACGAAAATGATAAATAATACTTGCTTTTATTAGGTTACAAGTGTAAACTGAGGTTAACGAGTTACAAATGTAATCTGAAGGAGTGAATAGATTGAAAACTGAATCCCTACCAAAAGAAAAACAAATATTAGATATAAATATCTCAGAATCAGAGTGGGAAGTAATGAGAGTTCTTTGGGCAGAGGCCCCTTTAACAAGTCGTGAAATTATTGATCGCGTCCTTCAAGTTGTTGATTGGAAAGAAGGAACAGTCAAATCATTAATTAACCGCCTTACGTCTAAGGCACAAATTCGTAAAATCAAAACAGATACAGTACTTAGATATGAACCAACACTTAAAGAAAATTATGCTAACACCATAAAGCTCGACCGTACAATGTCAGTTGTCTGTACGAAAGAACGTGGCAACTTAATTAGTCATCTCATTGAAAACAATGACATATCAAAAAAAGATATCAAGGCATTAATTAAACAATTAAATGAAAAATTAGTAGATGCACCGGATGTGGTGGAATGCCGATGTCTTCTAGGACAATGTCACTGTCACTTGCACTAATCACAATAATTATAACTATTAGATAAGGAGAATTAATTATGAAAACAGAAAAATTCAACATTAACGGTATGGGATGTATGGGATGTGCTAATACTATTCAAAATACATTATCCGAATTAGAAGGCGTGAAAGATGCCCAAGTTGATTTAGCAAATAAGACCGTCAAAATTAATTACGATCCTCAAATTGTTTCAAAAGAGTCAATGCAAGCATCAGTGGACAAAGCGGGCTACGAATTAGTGATAAAATAGAAAGGTGATGTGAAGTGGAAAACTACACAATTGAAGGAATGCATTGTGCAGCTTGTGCAACAACAGTAGAGAAAGCTGTCAACAGATTATCCGGTGTAAATTCAGCATCCGTTAATCAAATTACAGAAAAGTTGACGATTGACTATGATCATGACCAATTATCTTTAGAAGATTTGGCTGCTGCCGTTGATAAAGCAGGATACACCCTCGTAAAGTCTACTCCAACGCAGTCATTCGATGAAGATTCTTTGCAAAATTATACGATCACAGGTATGACTTGCGCTTCATGTGCACAGACTGTGGAAAAAGCCATCAACGCACTAAATCATGTAGATAAAGCCTCTGTTAATTTAGCCACAGAGAAGTTATCAGTTACTTGGGGCGGAACTCCAGACGTTGACTTGATTAAAAAAACTGTAGATAAAGCCGGTTACCAAGCGGAGCTTTCATTATCTGCCAAAGAACAATATGAGATAGACAAAGCTCGTAAAGACGCCAGATTAAATAATATGAAATCAACTTTAATTATGATGGCAATCTTTACAATTCCATTATTCATATTAACTATGGGGCCTATGATCGGTATGCCTTTACCGAATTTCTTAGATCCACAGATCAACCCTGCAATGAATGCCATTATCCAATTGGTCTTAACTACTCCTGTCTTATATTTTGGTCTTGACATATTCAAGCGCGGCTTTAAGACTTTACTTGGTGGACATCCCAATATGGATTCACTCATTGCTGTTGGTACTTCTGCTGCCTATATTCAAGGTCTAGTCATGACGGCCCTAATATTATTAGGTGGTGTGGATACTCATGAGCATCTAGAGTTATACTTTGAATCTGCCGCAGTAATTCTAACTCTGATGACCTTGGGTAAATATATGGAAGAAATCGCCAAAGGGAAAACATCCTCAGCCATTAAAAGTTTAATGGAACTAGCGCCTGATACAGCGAATGTAGTGAGAGAAAATGGTCAAGTTGAGACGATTCCAGTCGAAATGTTAAAAATTGGTGACATCATTCAAGTTAGACCCGGAGAGAGTCTTCCCGTTGATGGTGAGATTGTTGAAGGTCGTTCAAGTATTGATGAATCGATGCTAACCGGTGAAAGTATGCCAGTTGAGAAAAAAACAGGTGATTTAGTTACTGGAGCTAGCATTAATAAAACAGGTGCCTTTAAATATATGGCAACACGTATTGGCCAAGATACAATGATTTCTCAGATTGTACGAATGGTCCAAGATGCTCAAGGTTCAAAAGCACCTATTGCTAAATTAGCGGATGTGATCTCAGGATATTTCGTTCCGATTGTAATTATCCTTGCAATTCTTTCGGGTCTATTCTGGTACTTTATCATGGGAGAACCATTGAATTTTGCTTTGAATATCTTCATTAGTGTCCTAATTATTGCTTGTCCTTGTGCTTTAGGCCTTGCTACACCCACTGCTATTATGGTAGGAACTGGTAATGGAGCAAGCCAAGGTATTCTAATTAAAAATGGAAGTACTCTAGAAAACATCCATAATGCAGACACTGTTCTCTTAGATAAGACCGGTACAATCACTAAAGGGGAACCCACTGTTACTGATTTTATTATCAACGATAGCTTTGACGAAAATCATATTCTGCAATTAGTAGCTTCTGCAGAATCAGTTTCGGAACATCCATTAGGAACAGCCATCGTTCGTTATAGCGAGGAGTTAGGCATTGAACTGTTAGCTCCCAACGACTTTGAAAGTCTAATTGCTCATGGTATTAAAGCAACGATCGGAGAAGAAACAATCTCAATTGGTAATAAAAAACTTTTTGAATCTTACCCTACGTTTAACGAGAAGATTGAGCAACAAGCGAATCAATTAGCTAGCGAAGCTAAAACACCTATGTATATTGCACTGAATGAAGAAGTTATTGGACTAATTGCTGTCATGGATCCTATTAAAGATAGCTCAGTAGAAGGTATTAAGAGATTCCACGACCTCGGTTTAGATGTTATTATGGCAACCGGTGATAATCAGTATACAGCCAATATTATCGGTGAAAAACTAGGCATTGACCATATCTATAGCGAAGTATTACCAGAAGATAAGTCACAGATTATTGGAAAAATTCAAAAAGACCACAAAAAAGTTATTATGGTTGGTGATGGAATTAATGATGCACCAGCCCTTGCACAAGCTGATATCGGAATGGCAGTAGGTTCAGGGACAGATGTTGCCATTGATTCTGCCGATACGATTTTGATTCATGATGATCTTGGCGACGTTGCTAAGGCTATCGAATTAAGTCATGCTACCATTAGAAACATTAAGCAAAACTTATTCTGGGCATTTGGTTATAACATCATTGGTATTCCAGTCGCTATGGGATTACTCTATCTGTTCTTTGATGGTCCATTATTAAGTCCAATGTTTGCCGCTACCGCTATGAGTTTAAGTTCAATTTCTGTTTTACTTAATGCTCTAAGATTAAGACGTCGTAAATCATAAAATATCATATTTATTAACAGGGCTGGATTTAATCCGGCCCTTTTTTTCGTCTTAACTTGGAAGTTTGTGTAAATTGATTGTAAATCTATATCGATTAAGTTATATGTTAATTATCTATAAATTTATTGATAATTTTATGTAATTTCGCATCAATTGGATTGTTTTTTATTATAAAAGTTATATTCTAAATAAATATCGATACAATAAGCTGATAAGTCTCAATTGAGCAATCGCTCTCACTCAGTTATAATTAATAGTGTGAGAGGAGTGTTCTTTATATGACACAAATATATTTTGCGAGTCCATTATTTAGTGAGATGGAACTCAATTATAATCAACAGATCGTGAATAAAATTAGACAAGCATATCCAGAAATTGAGGTATTCTTACCTCAAGAGCAAGGTGATATTAATGATAAATCAGCCTACGCCGATTCAAAAATGATTGCACAGCTAGATACAAAAGCTGTACTAGAGAGTGACTTAGTACTTGCGGTATTGGATGGTCTAGTAATTGATCCTGGAGTTGCCTCAGAGATTGGTGTCGCATACCAAGCAGGAATTCCGGTCATCGGACTCTATTCTGACCCTAGACAACAAGGTGCAGACAATCCTAAAAAGATTAAAGCCCTTCAGGAAATTGCTGAATCACAATTCGGTTATGTCAATCTTTATACTATTGGACTAATTAAATTAAATGGAACCGTCGTAGGAAGCTCTGAGGAACTTATTCGTCAGATTGCAAACTATATTCAATAATGAGAGGACTTGGCCTATGTATACAGAAACAATTGGTATTATCGATATTGGATCAAACACAATCCGTCTAGTTATCTATGGACTTGATGATTCCTATAATTATATTGAACTTCATAACGTGAAAACCCCAGCCCGACTTTCCCAACATCTATACCAAAATGATCAAGGCGAAAGCTATATGAGCCCAGAAGGTATTGACAGTTTAATTGAGGTGCTAAACAGTTTCAAGTTGGTAGCTGATTCTTTTAACGTTAATACTTTATTACCTATGGCGACAGCTGCGGTTCGACAATCTTCTAACCGCAACGATATTATCAAAGCGGTTAAGGATGCTACTGACCTAGACATCCAACTAGTATCTGAAGCAGACGAAGCAAGTTATGGTCAATATGCCATTACACACTCAACGACTGTTGATGATGCGATTACCATCGATATTGGTGGTGGAAGTTGTGAGATTACCCTTTACAAAGATAAGCAGATGATTGAGCATCACAGTTTTCCTTTCGGTGCTGTAACCTTGAGTAAAAACTTCTTTAATGGCAAAGCTCATAACGATCCAGGTGCTATTAAAGAAGTACAAGAATTTCTCAGAAAACAATTCAAACAATTCGACTGGATTAAAAAATCAAAACTAAATATCGTGGCGATTGGTGGATCTGCCCGTAACGTAGCTAATGTTCACCAACGAATTGTAAATTATCCTATGGCGGGAGTTCATAGTTACAGTATGTCAGAAAATGACTTAAGTAATACATTAGATCTATTTAAGGCAAGTTCGATTGAAGAGATGGGGAACATTGATGGGCTCAGTTCTGATCGTCGAGACTTAATTATCCCAGCAACCATTGTGTTTTTAGAATTATTCAAAGTAACGAAAGCAAATGCCTTTGTCATCTCTACCCAAGGGTTACGTGAAGGAATTATCTTAAAATACATTAACAGCAACTACAACTATCCCTTAGATAATCAGTTAATTCGTGTTCGAAGTATTCGCCAAGTTGTGCGTGACTTCCCTATTAACACGATTGGTTCTCAGATTTTAGTCGACATCTGCTTTAGACTTTACAAGCAACTCTGTGATTTAGGACAGATGGAGTACCGCTATGAGATCCAAGAAGAGTTAGAGTTTGCGGCTTACTTGTATCGCTTTGGTGGATTTATTAGTACTGAAGCAGACTCTCAACATACTTTCTATCTTTTATCTAACATGAATTTATTAGGTTTCAAACATACAGATCGTCTTCGCTTAGCCTTGTTAAGTAGCTATCGAAACCGCTCACTGTTTAAGCAATATATAACTAACTATGATGGTTGGTTATCTGAAAAAGAGCTTTCTGAAATACAAGCTTTAGGAGGCGTTTTGAAATTCAGTGCGGCATTAAATGATTCAAAGACTGGTCCAATTGAAGATCTTAAGTTATATCGTTTAGACAATAAAAACTATAAGCTAGATATCATCCACAGCTTACCAGTTATTGCTGAGGAGTATCGTGCAATGCGGCATGTTAAGCATTTTGAAAGAGCCTTAGACGGCGATTTAGAGATAGAATTTATAAAAAATAGTTAAAAGATAACATGTTTATTTTTGAAAGGAGCTTTATTTGTGACCGAACATCAATCAAACCAATTTCATTCTGATATTGAATCGGAAAGGACAATCGTTCAATCTGTTTCAGACGTCGATGATCAACAATATTCAAACCCAGAATACTATTTTAACCGTGAGTTAAGTTGGTTAGACTTTAATCTTCGTTGTATTAATGAAGCCTATGATAAGGCAAACCCCTTATTAGAACAGTTGAACTTTCTAGCGATTGCTTCATCAAACTTGGATGAATTTTTTATGGTACGTGTGGCTGGTGTATATGATCAATTCTTAGCTAATATTGATATTGCTGAGAACAAAACAATGATGTCTCCTGATCAATTATTAGAAGCTATTAGCCAGAAAAATCATTCCAATGTTAAACGCCAGTACCAACGATATAATGAAATAATACCGAAGTTACAGGCAGTAAATTATACCTTGAAGCAAGTGACTGACTTAAATGAAAATGAATTAGACCATGTCTATCAATATTTCCATGATTTAATATTACCTACTCTATCACCTTTAGGTGTGGATGCTTACAGACCTTTCCCCCACTTAGCTAATAAGAGCTTGAACATTATGGTGGAATTAGAGAAACGTAACGAGATATTGAATGCGATCGTACCTATTCCTGCCTTATTGGACAGATATCTTATTCTTGACGCCTCAGTATCTAAGTCCGTGGTATTCGTCGAAGATATTATCATTCATTTTATTCAAGAGTTGTTCCAAGGCTATAAGGTTAATTACTCATATCCATTTAGAATTACTCGTAACGCTGATTTCGATATTATCGAGGACGGTGCTGCGGACTTATTAGTTTTAATTGAAGATTATGTTAAGAGTCGTAAGAAAGGGATGACAATTCGTCTAGAAATTGATACACGTTATGTTGAGAATTATACAAGTGAACACGAAGACTTCTTACAGACGATCTTAGAATTAGCGGACCGTGATGTTTACGGAGTAAATGGGCCATTAGACCTCACTTATCTGTTTTCATTAGTCGGTGAGATGGGCGAGAACAATCCGAATGAATTATACAAGCCTTTTGAACCCTATTTGAACCCAGATCATCTAGGTGCTTCATTATTCGAAGAAATCGACAAAAAGGATATTTTCTTAAACCATCCTTTTGATTCATTCGACCCTGTAGTCTCTTTCATTGAGGAGGCTGCAAGTGATGACCAGACGATTGCGATAAAACAAACCTTATATCGCGTATCTAAAAACTCGCCGATTATTGCCGCTTTAAAGAAAGCCGTTGAAAATGGTAAAGAAGTGACTGTACTCGTAGAGCTCAAGGCTCGCTTTGATGAAGAAAATAATGTCTTCTGGGCTAAAGAACTAGAGGAAGCAGGTTGCCACGTCTTATATGGGGTCAGTGAGTTAAAGACACACAGTAAGATTACATTAGTTGTTCGTAAGGATGGAAATGAAGTCAAGCGATATGTCCACTTAGGTACTGGTAATTATAACGATAAAACTGCAAAGATATACACCGACATGGGAATATTCACATCAAATAATGAAATTGGCCAAGATGCTTCAAACTTTTTTAATTATTTAAGTGGCTATTCTGAACGACCAGTATATAAACACCTACACGTCTCACCTTTTGCAATTAGAGACTCGCTCATTGATTACATTAATGATGAGATTCGTTTCCAAAAAGAATATGGCAACGGCCATATTATTGCTAAGATGAACTCGCTAACGGATAAAGAGTTGATTAAAAATCTATATAGAGCGTCAGCAGCTGGAGTTAAAGTTGACCTCATTGTTCGCGGTATATGCTGTCTAAGACCGGGTATCCCAGGAATTTCTGAGAATATCCATGTAAGAAGTATTGTTGGACGCTTCTTGGAACACAGCCGTGTCTATTACTTTAATCGTAACAATGAGAAGCACCTCTTCTTATCTTCAGCCGATATGATGACTCGTAACATGACTAAGCGTGTTGAGATCGAATTCCCTATTCTCGATCAGGATATCGAAGCAGAGATTATTGACATTCTCAAGTTGCAATTAACTGATACGTTGAAAGCACGAGAGCTACAATACGATGGTAATTATGTTCGTCCTGATCGTTCTCAATCACGAATAAATTCCCAAGTCATTCTGATGGATAGAGCTAATCAAGCCACACAGGCTATGACAGAATCCAAAATTACACAGAAACAATCACTTAACTGGTTCGAAAGAATATTACGTCGTTTTAATCATGGATAAAATGTTATCATTTTCCACTATTGCACCACACCTTAGTCATTGATTAGAGTGTGGTGTTTTATTATCTTCTTTAAATTGAATGAAATATCTATTTTAGAATTTAAATCTTTATTTCTCAAGGATTTGTGGTAATATACTTGTTGGTGCCAAATGGCAAAAGGTAGGCACGAATTAATTTATTCCATTGGGAGGAAACAAGAATGATCAATGTATCTAACGTCAGTTTACAATTCCCAGATCGTAAGCTTTTTGATGAAGTTAACATCACCTTTACACCTGGTAATTGTTACGGTGTTATTGGTGCGAACGGAGCTGGGAAGTCAACATTCCTAAAAATTCTATCTGGTGAAGTTTCACCAACTACCGGTAACGTTAGTATGGACCCAGATGAACGTTTAGCAGTGCTAAGCCAGAACCACTACGGTTTCGAAGACCATACAGTCCTTGAAACTGTGATGATGGGACATAAAAAATTATATGAAACAATGAAAGAAAAAGATGCTATCTATATGAAAGCCGACTTCAGTGATGAAGATGGAATCCGAGCTGGTGAATTGGAAGCTGCGTTCGCCGAGATGGGCGGATGGGAAGCTGAATCTGAAGCAAGTGACATGCTCCAAGGGTTAGGCATTGATACAAGTATGCATCACCAATATATGCGTGAGTTAATTGAAGCCGACAAGATTAAAGTCTTGCTTGCTCAAGCATTATTCGGTAAACCAGATAACTTACTCCTTGATGAGCCTACGAACGGTTTAGATGCACAAGCTATTGAATGGTTAAGTGACTTTATTATGGATTTCCCTAATACTGTTATTGTCGTATCCCACGACCGTCACTTCTTAAATACAGTTTGTACACATATGGCAGACGTCGATTTCGGTAAGATCAAACTCTACGTTGGTAACTATGATTTTTGGCTACAATCTAGTCAATTAGCTGCCAAGTTACAAGCAGATCAAAATGCAAAAAAAGAAGAACAAATTAAAGAACTTCAAGAGTTTATTGCACGTTTCTCTGCGAACGCTTCAAAATCTAAACAAGCAACATCTCGTAAGAAAATGCTCGATAAGATTACACTAGATGATATTCAACCTTCTTCACGTCGTTACCCATATGTTGGCTTCACTCCTGAGCGCGAGATTGGTAATGATGTTCTAAGAGTTGAAGGATTATCTAAGACAATTGATGGAGAGAAAGTTCTTGACAACATTACATTCACTCTTAGCCGTGAAGATAAGGTTGCATTTACTAGCCGTAATGATTTAGCTACTACTGCCCTCTTTGAAATCTTAACGGGCAATACAGAACCAGATAGTGGAACTTTTGAATGGGGAGTAACTACAAGTCAAACCTACTTACCACGTAACTCCGGTGATGAGTTTGATGGCGTTGAATTGAATATTGTTGATTGGTTAAGACAATATGCTTCAAAAGAAGAGCAAGACAATACCTTCTTACGTAGTTTCTTAGGTAGAATGCTATTCAGTGGAGACGATGTTATGAAGCCAGTAAATGTGTTATCAGGTGGGGAGAAAGTACGCTGTCTATTATCTAAGATGATGTTATCTAAAGCGAATATTTTATTACTAGACCAACCAACTAACCACTTAGACTTAGAGTCAATAACTGCACTCAACGAAGGTCTAATTAAGTTCAAAGGTGCTATTCTAATGGCTTCGCATGACTACGAGGTATTGAATACAACATGTAACCGTGTCATTGAATTGACTCCGAATGGTTCATTCGACCGCTTGAATACAACTTATGAAGAATTCGTTAATGACAAAAATGTCCAAGAACGTATTGACGCTCTATACAATAAATAATACCTATTAAAAGGAGAATTAATTTAAAAATGGAAGTATTTGATTTTGAAGATGTGCAAATGATCCCTAATAAAAGTATTGTACAAAGTAGATCTGAGTGTGATACTTCAATTACCTTTGGTCCACGTCAATTCAAAATACCCGTTGTACCTGCGAATATGCAAACAGTTATGAATGAAGAACTTGCTGTATGGTTCGCTGAGAATGACTACTTCTATATCATGCACCGTTTCGATGAAGAAGGTCGTATCCCCTTCATCAAGATGATGCATGATAAAGGTTTGTTTGCTTCAATTAGTGTTGGTATTAAAGATTATGAGTACGACTTTGTACGCCAACTTGCCGAAGAAAAGATTGTTCCTGAATATATCACTATTGATGTTGCTCATGGGCACTCAGAATATGTGATTGATATGATTCGTTTCGTTAAAGAATACCTTCCTGAAACGTTCCTAATTGCTGGAAACGTAGGAACACCTGAAGCCGTTCGTGAATTAGAAAACGCTGGTGCAGATGCAACTAAAGTAGGTGTTGGTCCAGGTCGTGTATGTATTACTAAATTAAAGACAGGATTCGGTACAGGTGGTTGGCAATTAGCAGCCGTACGTGCTTGTGCAAAAGCAGCAACTAAACCAATTATCGCTGATGGTGGTATCCGTCATAACGGTGACATAGCTAAAGCTGTTCGCTTCGGTGCTAGCATTGTAATGATTGGTTCGTTATTTGCAGCTCACGAAGAAAGCCCTGGTAAAACGCGTGAAATTGATGGTCAAATGTACAAAGAATACTTCGGAAGTGCATCAGAATATCAAAAAGGTGAACGTAAAAACGTTGAAGGTAAGATCGAGATGATTCGTGCACGTGGGAAACTCATTGATACCTTAATTGAGATGCAACAAGACTTACAATCGGCTATTTCTTATGCAGGTGGTAATAAATTAGATGCTCTACGCCACGTTGATTACGTCTTAGTACGAAACACAATTTATAATGGTGACAGATAATTCTCTGAATGTATATTTAAGAAGAACTCCCTTTTACAAGGCAGTTCTTCTTTTTTCTTCTTTTTTAAGTTAATTTTCTAATACAATAGCTATCTAGGGAATTTATCCGACTAATCTTGATAAATTGGGATTTCAAGAGTATAATTTCATAGAACCTTGTGATGATTCTTACGACAGAATCACTATTAAAAAGGATAATAATAATATAATCAATGAATTTTAAGAAAGCGAAGTGAATGTATGGGTCGTAAATGGATGAATATTAGAGAGAAAAAAGCGAAACAAGACCAAGATACTTCCAGAATCTATGCTAAATTTGGAATTGAAATCTATGCCGCTGCAAAATCAGGAGAACCCGATCCAGAATCTAACCAAAAATTAAAGTTTGCTATCGAACGTGCAAAAACTTACGATGTACCTAAGCATATTATTGATCGTGCTATTGACAAGGCTAAAGGTTCAGACGATGAACAATATCAAGAATTACGCTATGAAGGATTTGGTCCTAATGGATCAATGATCATTGTTGATGCATTGACTAATAATGTCAACAGAACTGCCGCTAATGTTCGTTCTACTTACGGTAAGAACGGTGGAAATATGGGTGTTAGTGGTTCAGTGAGTTATTTATTCGATAACACGGCTGTGTTTGTTTTAGCTGATCAAGATGCTGAAGAGATTATGATGGCACTTCTCGAAGCGGATGTTGACGTACGAGATGTTCAAGAAGAAGATGGTCAGGTTATTGTTTATGGAGAACCTTCAGATTTCAGTCATATTAAAGAAGCATTGGAAGAATTCGGTATTGAAAAATTTGAAGTCGCTGAACTTGAAATGATTGCAAAAAATGAAATAGAACTTGGAGAAGAAAATCTTGCGATCTTTGAAAAACTAATTGATGCATTAGAAGCTGACGAAGATGTTCAGAAAGTATACCACAATGTAAACATGTAAAGAATAAGGAGATATTATGCCACTACCAGATTTTTCACTTTTATATAGTAATGGTGCCCCCTATAAGTTAAATGATTACAACAATCAAGTGTTGCTTATTGTCAATACAGCTACAGAATGTGGCTTGAACAATCAATTTGTCGAATTAGAGAGCTTATATCAAGACTATAAAAGCCAGGGATTCACAGTGATTGGATTCCCAAGTAATCAGTTCAAACAAGAAACGCAGCCTAACAGTTCTATGGAAGAATCTTGCCAGTTGAACTTTGGTGTTACCTTTCCTTTAAATGAAAAAGTGACTGTTAATGGCAAGGATACTGAACCTATCTTTCAGTGGTTAAAACAAGAAAAAGGCGGTTTGATTAATAATGATATTAAGTGGAACTTCACCAAATTTCTTATTGACCGTCAAGGAAAGGTTGTGAAGCGTTATCCACCGACAACTTCCCCTAACAAAATTCGAGATGATATCGAAAGTTTACTTCCATTAAGTAGGCAATAAAAACTAATTAAATAAATCACAAAACGTTCCCATCGATTCGAAAATGAATCGATGGGAACGTTTTGTATTATTATGGTACTTGTTTATGAGTAATTGATTTCACGGAATAGCCACGTTTTTCAATCGCAGCTACCAATTCATCAATTCGATCTGTATTAACGCTGAGTACAATACGAATTGTATCCTTAATATGATAGTAAACAGTCATATGTGTTAAGTTATTCTCAGACTCTACTAAGGCGTCACCAATTTCTTCGATAACTCCCTTGCGATCTTCACATAATTCAACAACCAACGTTGACCCTGGTTCGTTTGACCCAGAAATATCTACAAAAGCTTTGAATATATCTTTGTCGGTAATAATTCCTACAAGTCTTTCATTTTCTAATACAACTAAAACTCCCAAGTTATTCTTAGCCATTAATGAAGCGGCTTGATCTAATAAAGTTTCAGGTGTCACAGAGAATAATTTCTTAACCATAATATCTTCAGCAGATGTTTTCTCTAGAAGATAATTAATCTCATTCCTACTTAAACTTGTTACATTTGAAGGTAGATTACGATTAATCGAGTCTTTAGTAACTAATCCAACTATTTTACCTTCTTTCATAACTGGTAATCTGTTGATATCATGTTCACGGAGTAAATCCTGAGCTTCTGTCACAGTTGTTGCTGGAATAATTGTAATCAAATCCGTCGTCATATAATCTTTTACGTACATTATTATCCTCCTAAATATGCTTTTTGAACTTCGTCACTTTCAAGTAACTCTTTCCCACTACCTGATAACACGATTTTACCTGTTTCTAACACGTAACCTCTATCTGCTATCTGTAATGCCATATTAGCATTTTGTTCGATTAAAAGCACGGTTGTTCCCTGTTTTTGGATATCAACAATAATATTAAAGATTTCTTTAATAAAGATAGGTGCCAAACCCATAGAAGGTTCATCTAATAATAATAAACGAGGTTTAGACATTAAAGCACGTCCCATCGCTAACATCTGTTGTTCTCCACCTGAAAGGGTTGATGCATCTTGTTTGAGACGCTCTTTCAATACTGGGAAGCGACTATATACATTCTCCAGATCTTGTGCAATCGCATCTCGGTCATTACGTAAGAAAGCTCCTAGCTCTAGATTTTCCTTAACTGACAATCCTTTAAAGACATGACGCCCTTCTGGGACTTGTGAAATCCCTTCTTTTACAATGTTTTTAGGTGAGTGTTTTGTAATATCTATGCCTTCATAGGCAATCGAGCCTCCTGAAGACTTAACTAATCCTGAGATAGTTCTAAGAATAGTTGACTTTCCAGCCCCGTTGGCACCAATCAAAGTAACAATTTCTCCTTCATTCACCTCAAAACTTACATCACGTACAGCATTAATCATTCCATAGTTTACTTGGAGATTATTCACTTTTAACATTAACTATCCCCTCCTAAGTAAGCTCTAATTACATCTTCATTACTTTGAATTTCTTCTGGTGTTCCTTCTGCAATTAATCGTCCGTATTCTAGTACGTAGATTCTTTGGCAAATATCCATAACTAATGACATGTCGTGTTCAATTAATACAACAGTCAAATTAAACTGCTCACGAATTTGAGCAATTAATTCTGTTAGGTCTGCAGTTTCATTTGGGTTCATTCCTGCAGCTGGCTCGTCTAAGAATAATATCTTAGGATTAGTAGCTAGAGCACGAACAATTTCTAACCGTCTTTGTTGACCATAAGCTAAGTTTTTTGCTTTATCATTAGCGTGCTTGGCTAAGTTAAAGATAGATAATAGTTCAAAAGCTTCTTTACGCATTTTTTCTTCAGTTTCATAAAATGATTTCGTGCGGAAGAAACTGGAGAATACTGAGTTCCCCTCTTCACGGTTCATAGCTACTTGAACGTTTTCTAAAACTGTCATATCTGGGAACAGACGAATATTTTGGAAGGTTCTTGCTAATCCAAAGCCATTAATTTTGTCTGGACGTTGACCATTTAACTCTTTCATCTCACCGTCAATGTTTAACTTCACAGTGCCTTCAGTAGGTTTATAGACCCCTGTTAGCAGGTTGAAGAAAGTTGTCTTTCCTGCTCCATTCGGACCGATAAGTCCAATTAATTCACCTTGATTTAGTTCTAAAGAAACATTGGAAACGGCGGCTAACCCTCCAAAGTTTTTGGTTAATTTATTAACTTCTAATAGACTCACGAGATTGCCTCCTTATCTTCTTTTCCAAAGATTCTTGCTGCATATGTTCCTAGCTTAAGCTCCCATGTACCCATCAATCCTCCTGGACGGAAAATCATAATTAAGATAAGAGCTAAGGCATAGATAACCATACGTAACTGACCGTAATCTTGTAATATTAAGTTTAACAGTCCAAGTATTATCGCTGATATAAAAGTACCGGTATAACTTCCAATACCACCAAATACAACAATAATTAAAATATCAATTGAACGGTTCAATGTATAATCACCTGGTGTCACAATTCCTAAGAATGTGGCTTGCAATGAACCACCGATTGCTGCAGTAACAGCACCAATAACAAAAGCTATAACTTTATATTTAGTCACATTGACTCCCATTGCTTCTGCAGCAATTTCGTTCTGATTGATTGCTAAGGTAACTCGTCCACTACTACTATAAGTATAAGCGATTATGAGTGTAACGAAAACGACCAATACAATGTATACCAGTTGCCAAGTAGTTACTAATGGAATACCACTAATACCTGCTGGTCCGTTTGTTATATCTCTTAAGTTATTAATAAACACTCGAATAATCTCACTCACTCCAAGTGTTGCAATCGCCAAGTAGTCACCTTTTAATCTCAGTGTTGGGATACCTACAATAATAGCTACAATTAAAGCAATTGCCATACCTACTAGAATTCCTACCGCTAATCCTGCCAGATTATTATCGAACTCTTTGGTGAAGATGGCGGCTGAATACGCACCTATAGCGATGAAACCAGCATGACCTAAAGAAAATTGTCCGGAAATCCCAATAATTAAGTTTAATCCTGTAGCGTAGATAATATTTAACATGATCGTCATTAACGTAATACGATAAAACGGATTGATTATCCCTGTAGCTGTAAGAGCATAAATCGAAACGAATCCTAAAAGTGCTAGTCCAAGCCAAGCTAGACTTTTAACATGAAATCTTTGCATATTCTCACCTAAACTTTCTCTTTAACGTTCTTGCCGAACAATCCTGCAGGTAATACTAGGAGGATGACAATTAGTAGTCCGTAAACAACTGCATCTTTGTACATGGATCCACCTAAGAATGTAACGATTGTTTCAAGAATACCAATAACATATCCTCCCACCATCGCACCTGGAATTGATCCAACTCCACCGACTACCGCAGCAACGAAAGCTTTAATTCCTAATGTAGTACCCATCGTTGGTGAGATTGAGTTGTAATACACACCAACTAATACACCAGCAATACCAGCTAAACCTGAACCTAGGGCAAAAGTAAATGAAATAACACGATTGACATCAATTCCCATTAATTGGGCTGCTTCTGAATCCACCGCCACTGCTCGCATGGCTTTACCCATCTTAGAATATTGAACTATAAAAGTTAGAATGACCATCGATACAATTGTAATTGCAAGTACTAAAATTTGTTTAGAGTTTACAACAATATTCCCAAGACGATAAATCTGAGTTTCAATCGGTGAAGGGAATGAACTTACTTCAGGGCCCAAAAAGTAAATCATGGTATTTTGTAAGAAGTATGATACACCAATCGCCGTAATTAGCGCTGCAATTCGAGTAGAATTACGTAAAGGTTTATATGCAACACGTTCGATAATGACTCCTAAAATAGCACAAAATAACATTGCGATGAACATCGCTAAAAATAAATTCATCTCTAAGCTAGTGACCAAGTAGTAACCTACAAAAGCCCCCATCATATAAATCTCAGCATGCGCAAAGTTAATTAATTTAATTGTACCGTATACCATCGTATAACCTAGGGCCATCAGAGCATAGATACTACCTAAAGCAACTCCATTGACAAGTTGCTGCAAAAAAAGTTGCATAATAAAAATCCTTCCTTCATAAAATTTAATAATGCTAAAATTATAATATACACTTTCTAATTTTTCAATATGATTATTAAAAAAATTAATTTATTTCTAATAATATTTTCTCGAGAGGACCTCGAAAACGTTTACTTCTCGGTCCTTTGCTTTATAAATATAATTAAAAAGATAGGGTAATTCCTTCTTCCTCCTCTCATTATATTCTAATAAAAGAACCACTACAAGCTAACAATAATTATTTTGCTTGTAGTGATTCTTTTAGATTAATTACTCTTCTACTGTTACAGCTTCCACACTTTCCACTTCACCATTTGTTAATTTAAGCATTAATACATCTTTCACTGGGTTGTGGTTCTCATCAATTGAGAAGGTTCCTGTTAATCCTTGGAACTCTTCTGTTGAAGCTAGGGCATCCTTAACAGCATCTCGGTCAGTTGAACCCGCTGTTTCAATTGCGTTCAATAAGATATTTGTAGCATCATAAGCTAATACTGCGAATTGGTCTGCTTCTTTACCATATTCTGCTTCAAATTCCTCTAAGAAAGCTTGTAAGGTTTCATCATCACTTAATGGAGAGAAGTGTGAAGTATAATAGACGTCATTCACATTACTTGCTCCCGCTAACTCTACTAATGTTGAATTTCCAAGACCATCACCCCCTACAATTGGTTGTGTTATTCCTAATTCACGAGCTTGTTTAATTAACAGTCCAATCTCGGTATAATAACCAGGAATATATAACACATCAAATTCTTGTGATAATAAAGAGGTTAATGATGCAGTAAAGTCTGTATCTCCAGCTTGGAATGATTCGTTAGCTACCACTTGACCACCTAATGCCTCGAAGTCTTCAGTAAAAGCAGCTTGCAACCCAATCGCATAATCAGTGGACTGGTCAACGAATACAGCAGCAGTCGTTGCTCCCAAGTCACGGCTAACAAATTGAGCAGCGGCACGTCCTTGATATCTATCTTCGAAAGCAACTCGGAATACATATTCAAAAACATCCCCATTATCATCTAAAGTCATATCATTACCGGTTGTTGCAGGATAAACCACTGGTACTCCAGCATCTTGAATAACAGGAATTTGAGCTGTCGCATCACCTGTAGTTGCTGGTCCTACAATCCCTACCACATCTTCAGATACTAATCGTTGCGCAACAGATGCTGCTTCTGTTAGATCTGAAGTATTATTATACTCAACGTATTCAACCTCTTGGCCTAAAACTCCCCCTGCTTCATTCACTTTCTTAATGGCTAATTTTGTAGCTTCTGACATTGGTGTTCCATATGCTGCAGCATCCCCACTTAATTCATAGTTACCACCTATTTTTACGCTATCTTGAGCTGATACAGAAACTGTACTAAGTAAACTTGAGCCTAATGCTAATGCTGCGAACGTTGATAATGCTAATTTTCTTAGTTTCATTTATTTTTCCTCCTAGGGTATTTATCTACAACAAAAGACCTGAACTAGGCGATATAATCCAGTCCAGGTCTCTTTACATTAAGCTATTGTGCATAAGCAAGGATAACCCGCGCTAGATTATATGATCTCTATGCGGGCATAATAATATTTCAGCACCTCATAGATACAAAAACGATTGTTTTCCGTGTTTGCATCTAATCGGTTCAGACACAAACACTATCTAATGATAATGCTGATAATAATATTCTTATTAACTCCGTACTTATTCATAGTTAGCCCTCACTTTTCATTCCTTTGTCGTTGAATCTATATTAAACTATTCTCTTAATATTGTCAACATTATTTTTTAATTTAATTTTCATAGAAATATCATATAACACCCTTTTATATTAGAAATTAAGTATAAAATTACACTTTAATTAGATAAAATGCTTGAAAATTCTACTCTTACATGTTTAACTTAAAATATTATTAAAATATTCTTTAAGGAGTTATGAGATGAAAACACAAAAGTTAGCCATTGTAGGCGTTGGGCACGTTGGTGAGCACGTTCTTGCTTACGCTAGTTCTTCTGACTTGTTTGGAGAAATCATAGTTATCGATACACGCGAAAACTTAGCATTTGGAGAGGCGTTAGATCAAGCGCATGCAACAGGATTAATATCTCGCCAAAACGTTAATATACGCTCTACAAACGATTATAATGAAGTAAGTGACGCAGACGTCATCATTGTCTCTGCTACATATGTATATCCTTATGGCGAGGTCCCAGCAGACAGACAAGAATTACTAACTAATAATGCTCAAATTATTCGATCTATAATGAAAAATATTAGTAAAGTCACTCAAGATGCTATTATCATATTTATTACTAATCCAGCTGATACAGTCGTTTATATGGCTGCAAATGAATTTAATTATCCAGCTGAACGTATAATGAGTACAGGATGTATGCTTGATTCTGCAAGACTTCGTTATGTCTTAGGAAGACACTATCAAGTTGATCCTAAGTCAGTGAGTGGTTATATGATGGGTGAGCATGGTTATACGGCTGTTCCAGTTCTAAGTCATGTATCCATTGCAGGGATTCCATATGAAGAATTATCTGAGCACTTCCCTGATATCCAACCACTTAGCCCTGAAGATATACAAGAGAAGGTAGTTCAAGCTGCATATGAAGTCTTCGATAACAAAGTCGGCGTAACAAATGCAGCTGTCGCTCAATCATCCATTGAACTTGCTCGATCTATATTATTAGATGAACACTCTATCTATCCTATTAGTACGCCCTTGTTGGATGGAGAATATGGTACAGACAAGCCTGTAGCCTTCAGTACACCTACAGTCGTAACACGTAAAGGATGGACAAAGCGTTTTGAAGTAACATTAAACGATTGGGAGAAGGAAAAATTAGCGGAATCAGCACAAAGCATTCGTGCTTCAATCGAATTAGCAGAATCATTAGATGAATAATCAGTATATAAGAAAAACCTCATGAACTTACTTCGATTGGTAAGTTCATGAGGTTTATTTGTAATTATTCTGCAGAAATATTTTCAGCTGAAGCTATTTCTCCGTTTTGTAATTCAATCATTACGGCTGGTTTCACTGGGTTATGATTCTCATCTATTGCAAATGTTCCTGTTACACCTTGGAACTCCTCAGTTACAGCAATTGCTTCAGCAATGACTTGTGGATCAGTTGATCCACTGCGCTCAATTGCATCAATGATTAACATCGCTGCATCATAGCCAAGTGCGTTCCATGTTCCACCTTCTTTACCAAACTTATCTTCAAAGTCAGCTAAGAATGATTGAATAGATTCTTCTTCACTCGCATCAGAGAAGTGGTCTGTGAAATATACATCGTTAGCATTCTCAGCTCCTGCTAATTCTACTAAAACGTCACTTGAAAATCCGTCTGGACCAATGATAGCTTGCTCAATTCCCATCTCACGTGCTTGTTTAATAATTAAACCTGCTTCAGTATAATAAGCTGGGATATAGATAACATCAAATTCTTGACTAAGTGCCGAAGTTAAGATAGCTGAGAAGTCTGTATCTCCCGCAGTGAATGAGTCCTCTAAGACAACAGTTCCACCACGTTTCTCAAACTCAGCAATAAAGTTATCTGCTAGGCCTCGTGAATAATCAGATGATTGGTCTACAAAGATAATGGCTGACTTAGCTGATAGATTATCCGCCGCAAATGCAGCCCCTGCACTTCCTTGGTATGAGTTGTTAAAACATACTCGGAAGAAATATTCTAACACATCACCAGCACTATCAAGTGTTATCCCATCATCCGTGGCCGATGGTGAAACCATTGGGATTTGGGCTTCGGTAAAGATTGGAATTTGTGCTTGAGTATTTCCACTTGTTGCTGGACCTACAACTCCTACAACATCATCGGATACTAATCGTTGCGCAACAGATGCAGATTCAGTTACATCGCTCTTATTATCATAGCTAATGATTTCAATCTCTTGACCGTCAAGAACTCCGCCGGCTTCATTCACTTTCTCAACAGCCAGTTCTAATCCTTCTAACATTTGTTGGCCATAAGAAGCAGCAGCTCCTGATAATTCATAGTTAGCACCAATCTTGACTGTCTCTTGTGCATATATAGTGCTAGTTGACAATAAGGTCGTCGCTATTGCCATTGACGCCATAATTTTTTTACCGATTATTTTAATGTTCATAAAAATTCTTATCTCCTCTAAATTGTTTTTTATACTCGGCTGGACTGAGTAATAATAGTCCAGCCACCTTTAATCGAATCTTTTTGTTTTGTAACTCACTTAAATCACCTTCGGCTAACCCCATTTTCACTCACCCCTTTTTTTGTCATTATGATAATAATACCTCAAAAATGAGAAAAAACAATAGTTTTTCTCATTTTTGAGGTGACTTTTTGCATTATTCTAATTGTTAGTTTGATCTGGGTCTCTAAACTCAAGGATTCCTGTTATTTTATCTAATCTTTCTATATCTTGTTCGGATAATTTGAAGTCAAAGATATTTAAGTTTGATTTAATATGTTTTGGTGTCACTGATTTAGGTAAAGGAATAAATCCTTTATCTAAAGACCATCTCAAAGCTACTTGGGGCGCTGATTTACCTAAGTAATTCTCAGCGACTTCTTTAATTGTTTCGCTTTCCATTACGGTACCATGCCCTAGTGGGCTGTATGCTTCAATAACAATATCATGCTCTTTACAATAATCAACGACTTCACTTTGTATTAATCCTGGAGCTAATCGAATCTGATTAATCGCCGGTTTAATCCTAGCTGTCTCTAATAAACTCTCTAAATGATGGACCATAAAGTTAGATACGCCAATAGAGTGAATCTTACCTTCTGTTTGTAAATCTTCTAATGCACGCCACACTTCGCGGTTACGATGAATCCACCCATCATTTTCTCGCACTGATTTTGGATTAGGCCAATGGATTAATACCAGATTAATATAATTGACTTGTAATTTCTCCATAGATTCTTCTATTGATTTAATTGTTTCTTCGTAGTTTGTCATAGTATTCCATACTTTAGTCGTTATGTAGATGTCTTCTCGAACAATTTCCGAATCCGAAAGGGCTCTTCCGACACTGGCTTCATTCCCATAGATTTGTGCTGTATCAATATGGCGGTAGCCTGCATTAATTGCTTCAGTTACTGCTTGATACGCTTCCTCTCCTTCTTCAATCTGCCATGTACCAAAACCTATCTCAGGGATTTTATGACCATCATTCAATAACTTCTCTTCTATCATCAATGATTACTCTCCTTTTTCAATGTTTGATAAGTGTTTCTTAACGTGCTTAATAAAATGTTTTAAGACTTGAATCCTTGCATAATGTTTATCATTTGTCCCTACAACATACCAGGGTGCATTAGGAGTATCAGTTCGACTTAACATCTCCTCATAACTATCCATATAGCTTTCCCATTGGTTACGATTACGCCAGTCCTCAGCTGTAATCTTATAATTCTTATCAGGTTCTTCCATACGATCTTCAAAGCGTTGCTTTTGTTCTTCCTCATCAATATACATAAAGAACTTCATGATAATATTTCCATGATCTGTCAGAACCTTTTCGGTATGATTAATCTCATTATAAGCGCGTTCCCATTCAGATTCTTTAGCAAAACCTTCCACCCGTTCTACTAGTACGCGACCATACCAGCTTCGGTCCATAATGACCATATCTCCATCCTCTGGAAACTTCGTCCAGAAACGCCACATGTAATGGTATTGGTTTTCTAGATCCGTTGGGGCTTTAATCCCATAAATTCGGTAACTTCTTGGATCAATATGTCGCGTGAGTCTTTGAATAGCTCCACCTTTTCCAGCTGCATCCACACCCTCAAATGCAATTACTATGGCAATATCTTTGGTATAGCATTCATACACAAGTTGAGCAGCTTTTTTTTGTAAATCTTCTAATTGATCGTCATATTGTTTTTCCGAGATACTTTTAGAAAGATCAATTTTCTCAAGTTGCTTTTCACCTTGATGATAATTTCTATTAGAAAAATCTGCACGTTCTCTTTGAAGGGTTACTCTTTCGATTCCAGCAGTCAATTCTTTTAAAGTAATTCCAAGAACTGTTTTGGCAGCCAACTTACGATCTTCACCGTTAATAATATTCCAAGGACTTTCTGCAAAATTAGTTTTTGTCAAAACTTTATCAAACCATTTTAAATAATCTTCATAATGTTTGTTTTGCTTGTAGTCATCATCGGATAATAAGAATTGACGGTATTTTGACTCTTCTAGTAACTTAATATTTTCTGCTTGGGTTTCTTTAGATATATGTAAGAAGAATTTAATAACTATCGTACCATCATCTAAAAGCATACGTTCAAGTTGTAATAATTCTTCAGTCCTTTTCTTCAACAGCTCAGTTGATCTTTCATCACGGTTTAGTACTTGCGAGTAAAAACTTTGGTCAAAAACACTAATTTCCTCATTGTTAGGAATCTTTTGCCAAAATCTCCAAACACTCGCATGCAAATCATCAGTATCAGAACGTTCATCGAATAGCTCAACTTTTACATAACGTGGATCTAGTTCTCTTGTTAAGTCATTAATGATATCGCCTTTTCCTGAACTTTCCCAACCATCTACAAGGATAAGAACTGGGATTTTTAAACGTTGAACAATTCTTTGTAATTTATCAATTTCTTCTCCAAGGTCTGAACGTTTAAAGTTATCATAGCGATCATCTACTTCTTTAAAATCATAATCCTTTAACATTACAAACACCCCTTAATAACTAACAGATAGCTTATAATTCGATATCAAATTGGATTTCAAAAACAGATTCATTTACAAACCCATTATAATAATAACGCCCTACTAATAGACTAAAATCATCATACGCGTCAATAATTCTGCCATTTATTTTTAAAAGTTTATCTTGTGACCGACCATCTTCTTGAGCTATAAAGCTACCCGACTGGTCTAAAATTCGACCACTAAATCTAGAAAAACCTCGAATTAACTCTGGTCGAACTTCTTCATCTAATTGGTAGATAAGGTGGTTCGCATCAATGACCCCATCAATTTCATCACTTCTTATCTCATAACTCACGGTCCAAATCGTCACGGACTCTTGCATATTATCTGTAACAATTTCCTGCCTTTGACTCTTTTTAATTTTTGCTGTTGCCTCTACTAGCATGGAAACCATCCTTTCATTCATTGCCTTTACACAATGATTAATCTTAACCCATTAATTCACAACGGAGATCACTTTTGAATGAATAATCGCTTTCATTGTAACAATTGTATGATACTTTCACAAATATTTTAACTTTATTAAGAAAACTTACTTTTTCCTAATCAAAGTCAACGACTTATAACCCTACGAGTTTGAATAATTTTACTATTTTCATTGCTCAAACGGAACATATTCAGTATAATTTGGAAGACATTAGTATGAGAAAAAGGTGAGAAAATGAATTATAAAAGTACACGCGATTCAAATAATATAGTCACTCCTTCACAAGCTATTCTTCAAGGACTTGCGACTGATGGAGGACTTTATGTGCCAACAACAATGCCTGAATTTGATCTGAACTGGGACAAGTTGAGTCAATACAGTTATCAAGACATGGCGAGTTATATCCTTAAACCATTTTTATCGGATTTTTCAAAAGAACAACTAGAGGAATGTATTCGACAAGCTTATGATGATAAATTCGATACGGAAACCATTGCCCCCATTCATAAAGTAGGTGATACTTATTATCTCGAACTATTCCACGGTTCGACGATTGCTTTTAAAGACATGGCCTTGTCAATTCTCCCATACCTTATGAAAAAAGCCGCCGAAATTAATGGAAACACCAATGAAATAATCATTTTAACTGCCACTTCTGGCGATACAGGAAAAGCAGCTATGGCTGGATTTAGTGATGTTGAAGGAACTAAAATTATCGTTTTCTATCCTAAGGGTGGGGTCAGTTCTATCCAGGAGCAACAAATGATAACGCAAACCGGTGATAATACGTTTGTTGCTTCAATTATTGGTAATTTTGATGATGCTCAAACTGAAGTGAAAAATTTATTCAATGATCTCGAGCTTAGACAAGAGTTGTTGGATAAGGGAAGTCAATTCTCATCTGCCAATTCAATGAATATTGGTCGTTTAATCCCGCAAATTGTCTATTATTTCTATGCTTATAGCCTACTTGTTAAAAATGAGCATATTACTGCTGGAGATCCAGTTGATTTCAGCGTACCAACTGGAAATTTCGGTAATATTCTCGCTGCTTTTTATGCTAAACAATGTGGATTACCAATTAATAAATTAATTTGTGCTTCTAACGATAATAAAGTCCTTTTTGATTTCTTTAATAATGGCCAATACGACCGTCTGAGAGATTTTATTCTAACGATTTCACCTTCGATGGATATTCTCGTCTCAAGTAATTTGGAAAGGTTAATCTATCATGCTGTTAACGAAGATAGTGAACGATTAACTTACTTAATGAATCAACTTTCTAATAAAGGACAATACCAATTAACTGAGGCAGAACAGGCCTACTTTTCTGATTTCTTATCGGAGTATGTTACAGAAGACGAAACCAAACAAGAAATTGCGCAGATATTTGAAGAATCGGCTTATATTATCGATCCTCATACAGCAGTCGGATCAAAGGCTTGGCGTAAATTAAATGACAATGGAATGGTCAATCAACCGGTTGTTATCGTCTCAACAGCTAGTCCTTATAAATTCCCCGAAGCTGTACTTAATGCTTTAAATGTTAATACTGATTTGATGAATGATGAAGACTTACTCACGACACTACATGAGCAATCAAAGGTTCCATATCCTCCAGCTGTAGATGGACTTTTAAAGGAAGAGAAAATTCATGACACAACACTTAAAGTCAATCAGATGCGTCAATATGTTCAGCAAACATCAAGTAAATAGTTAATGAAAAACTTCGCGACAAACTACTCAAATTAGAGCAATTTGCCACGAAGTTTTTTTAATGCATAGTCATGCCACCAGTAATATTAATAGCCTGTCCTGTCATATAAGAAGATTCTTCCGTAGTTAAAAATTCAACTAAACCTGCAACTTCATCTGCTTGGGCTGTCCTTCCTAATGGAACTTGCGAACAATCTTCTTCAAAGACTTCTTCGGCTGTCATCCCTCTTAGCTTCCCACCTTCAATACGTTCACGATGTTTCATTGCCGTCTCAACGATTCCAGGACAAACAGCATTGACTAAAATATTATGTGGAGCTAATTCAATGGCTGCTGTCTTTGTTAATCCAATTAATGCGTGTTTTGAAGCTACATAACTACTCATAGCACGGTAGCCATTCTTACCTGCTTGCGAAGCTATATTAATAATGCGTCCAGCTTTATCTGTCTTTATTAGCAAATTAGCAAAAGCTTTAGAAAGTTCAAAGACAGCATAGACATTTAATTCAAAAGTAAATTGCCAATCTTCTAACTTCGCATCAACTAAATAATCCATTCGTGATGTTCCCGCACAATTCACTAAGACATCCGGAATTCCATACTGAAGGCTAGCTTTTTTAGCCCAATCTTCAATCTCTTCGAGTTGAAGCAAGTCTAAAGTAACTTGAAATTCATTACTATTTATTAATTCTTTATCGTGGACTCTGTCGATACTTATAACCTTATAGCCTTTTGATAGAAATCTTTGGACACAAGCTTGACCAATTCCTGAATTCCCTCCAGTTACCCATATTAACTTTTCTGACATTCTCACCGTTCCTCCCAGATAGCCTATTATTCAGTTGCCACTTCGAACACTGGAACCATTGAATTTCCATAATTTTCAATAATAAAGTCTGCAACATTTTGTTGTTGGTAAGCTTTAACTACCTTTTGATAGTCTTCATTATCTTTATCTTCAGCTCTAGCTACAATAATATTAATGTAGGGTAATAAGTCTTCTGACTCAGGATCAATCTCTAAAGCAAAAATTGCATCGTCATTTGGATTGAGTCCAAAGTCCATAGCTAAGTCACTATTAGTAATTCCGGCTGCCACATCAGGTAGAGCTTGTGGAATCATGGCTGGATCTGCTTCAACAATATCCAAGTTCAATGGATTTTCAATAATATCAGTGATCTCTGGTAAGTGGCCTTTTTCTGGGTCGACTTTAATCACCCTGGCACGATTTAGTACAATTAAGGCTCTTCCACGGTTTGTCGCATTATTAGGAATTAAAATCGTGTCGCCATCCTTTAATTCTGAAAGGTCCGAGATATTATCAGAATAAACATTCATCGGACTCAGGAAAGTATTCCCAATGACTTCAAAATCATAACCCTTATCTTCAGTTTCTTGTTGTAAAAAAGCATTATGTTGAAAGGCTGTAATATCTAAATCCCCTTCAGATAATGCGCTATTAGCATACACCCCATCGTTGAAACTTACTAATTCAATCTCAATCTCGTCACCTAAATTCTCTTGTACAATATCCCATATTGGATTAGTAGAATCTCCTACTACTCCAACTTTAACAACGGTTTGTGCTTGGGCTAAAGAAGGTGCTAACAAGGTTAAACCTACAACTAATACAATTAATCTTTTAAGAAATTTCATATTTGGATCCTCCTATTAATCTTCGTAAGAGAAGCTCAAATCAGTGACACCTAATAAGGTATTATAATAACGTTCACCAAAGTAACGAGCCATTGGTAAGTTTTGATCTAAATAGTTACCACAGTCTCTTGCTGAAGCTCCTGGAATCTCTCCATCATATTCAGCTATAAATTTAAAGGTACGTTGAAGTAAGGCTAGAACTTCAGAATTTTCTACCGCATCAGTTAAAATTAAGTAGAAACCAGTACGGCAGCCCATAGGACCAAAATAAATCACTTCATCTTTGTACTGGGCATCATTTCTTAAGAAAGTTGCTCCAAGGTGTTCAATGGTATGAATTTCAGCTGTGTTTAATACCGGTTCGAAGTTTGGCGATGTCACTCTTAAATCATATGATTTTATCGTTCTATCTCCGACTTTATCTTCTCTCGATAAATATAAGCCTGGTTTTAAATTTAAATGATTTACTGTAAAGCTTGCAATTTTTTCCATTTTAATTGATCTCCCTTATTCTATAATTTTTTATAATACGGCCAGTATTACTATGAGTAAAAAAAATACCCATCCCTTTGCTTATTATCATTAATAAACAAAGGGACGGATACTTCCGTGTTACCGCCCTTATTCGTAGTTATTTTGCAATAGCTACCTCATCAGCTCCTTCCTCTTTCAGTACGAGGAATGAAACTTGGCCTTATAACGGTGGCTTTCCGTTCAATAAGCGTTAACTTATTGAAAACTCAGAGTTCATCTTCACTGCTTTTATGTCATTACCCTTTCCCAGCACCTAGGGCTCTCTTTTAATGTATATTGACAGTTACTCTTCTCATCATAGTTTTTAATTAGATTTTTATGAGTTAGGTTAGATTGGGATGATAACCTGAATTAAGGTTATCACTGCTAACTTTTAATGTCAAGCATTAATTGTTTATTTTTTGAAATATTGATAAGCATTCCTTGGTGTTCCATCCGTTACTATAATCTCACCACAATAGATAAATCCAGATTTTTCAATCAGTTTAATCATTGCATGGTTTGATTCATGAGTATCTATTTTAATATTGGAATAATTATCTTTAACATAGTTCATACAAAACTGACCAATCCCTTTTAACTTTTGATTCGATGCAATACGATGAATCGTCACATAGTCATCATCATTCAACCATTGACCTTTAATCTCCCTATAGGTTAGCTCTTCTACTTCTTGAATACAGAACGTACCTACAATTGAACCCTCTTTGAGATCTTTTTGATCTGTTTGATTTTCATCATCACTGTCATCTACTACTACAACATAACTTGAATCATTTTTAATGTCTTTTTCAATATCCTTTACACCGGGATAGTTACCTTGCCATTGAACTGTATTACCACTCTCACGAATGACTTGACGTCCATAATCCAAGATAGCGATAACAGAAGGAATATCTTGTAAAGTAGTTTTTCTAATATACATAAGCAACCCCAATTCTAGTTTATTTGTATAAATTATTGTATACGAAAACGTTGCAATGAAAAATACTTTTTCACTGATTATTTTAATGCCAATATGTAGACTAACATGGTATGATAGATATAGATTATTTGTTAGTATAATTAAGGAGAGAAATTAATGCAATACATTACTGAACATCAAGCACGAAGACTTGCTCATTTTTACCTAGCAGACTCGACTCAAAAATTTATCGTTTATAATATTAGACAACGTTCTTATCTCTTACATGATTATTATAAATTTTACTTCCGTTTCAGTCGTAGAGAGTCTGTATGGAACACTCCACTATTCAACATCGAAGAGATGAGTAATAATTTAAAAGATATGGATGAATTAACAAAGGTTATATTAACGCATATTAATAAGTATGTTGATGATGTGTTAAGCTTACAATTAAAGAGAGAGTTCACATTGGAAGATTGTGAGAAATTATTAAACTATTACTTCAATGGTAAGACGTATATTGCCTTTTATGATTTCTACTTAGGTAGAGTTGTTCTTATTAAAGAACGTGATAAATCGAATGACTTTGGAGAATTAATTGGAAGTCGCTATCAATTAATTGGAAACTTACATAATATTATTACAAAGTCCATTGGTTTAGATCATCATATCCTTGAGAAATTTATGACAGAACTAGTTGTAACAGATACACCTATCAGAGAAATTGTTGGCTTCGATGAGATTAATCAAGCATTACATGCATACCTGTCTAAACAAATTGATGACATTAACGAGTGGGTTACTAGTCAGCAAGCGAAAGCGAAATTAGCGGACTAAGACATTACTTAACTATTTTAAATAAAATTAAAAACATAAAGGGTCCGAACTATACAAATTAGTTCGGACCCTTTTATTAGTGAGTGTTATCTATTTCTATTTAGATTCAAATGGATTATCTTTGTAATCTACTTTCATCAAGAATAAACCATGAGGAGGAGCAGTTGGTCCGGCTTCATTACGGTCTTTTACCTCTAGCAAGCGTTGTATTTCTTCTATAGGCTTCAAGCCATCCCCAATTTGTAGTAGGGTACCAACTAAAATACGAACCATATTATAAAGGAAGCCTTCACCATAGAAGCGAAAGATTAATTCATTCTTATCCTGATCAATCCAAGCTTCTGCTTCATAAACACGGCGAACCTTGTTCTCTTTATCGGTCTTTGTCGAACAAAAACTAGAAAAGTCATGTTCTCCTTCAATCAGTTTCATTGCCTGTTGAATACGTGATATATCAAAACGATATGGATGATGAAGCGTATAAAGACGTTTAAAAGGATCAGGATATTTGCCAATATCCACACGATAGATGTACTCTTTTCCAATTGCACTGTAACGTGCATGAAAGTCTTTGGGTACCTCAACGATATCGATAATTTGAATTGAATGATCCAGAATACTATTCAAAGCTTTTCGCATTGAATTAGGATTGATTCTAACCGGATAATCGATATGAATGACTTGTCCTAAAGCATGTACCCCTGAATCAGTTCGACCAGATGTTGCATTAAGTATTAGCTCTCCATCTTTGGTTTTAGCCATGAGATGGAGAGCTTTTTGAATTGATTCTTGAATCGACGGTCCATTTGGCTGAATTTGATAGCCAACATAATTGGTTCCATCGTATTGTAATTTTACAGCATAGCGAGTTGTCATAGTACCTCCAAAATAATTAAGGTAAAAAGATTCGTATCACAATTAACAAGATTGTTAAAGCAATAAATGAAAGCACTGCATACACATCAATGCGTGAATATTGAAGTTGGCGATATTTAGTACGTCCTTCTCCACCACGATAGCCTCTTGCTTCCATGGCAATAGCCATCTCATCCGCCCGATTAAAAGCACTTACGAATAATGGAATCAAGATTGGAATCATCGCCTTAACACGATCAATAAAACTACCTTCATCAAACTCAACACCACGAGCTCTTTGCGCATTCATAATCTTTTGAGCTTCATCCATGAGTGTTGGAACATAACGTAATGCAATAGATAACATCAGAGCAACTTCATGAGCAGGGAATCCAAAGCGAGTTAAAGGTCGTAACAAGTGCTCAATACCGTCTGTTAACTCTAAAGGTGCCGTTGTCAATGTAAGTATCGTCGACATCATAATAATCAAAACTAAACGCATAAATATGTATAGTGCATTGATTACACCTAAGGAAGTTATCGATATCGGACCAAGTTCAAAATAGACAGTACCACCTGCTGTAAATAACATTTGAAAAACGACCGTAAACATGATAATCCACAACATTGGTCGGATTCCACGTAAAAAGTAACTAATTGAAATCTGACTTAACCAAATTGCAAAAAATGTAAAGGCAGCGAGTAATAGATATGCTAACCAATGGTTAGCTAAGAAAACAATTAAGATAAAATAAAAACTACCAATTAATTTTGTTCTCGGATCTAATTCATGAACAATTGAGTTACCTTGAATATAGCGACCTAGTAATAATTTATCAAACATTAATCGCTCACCTCACTTTTTACTTTACCATTACTTTTCATGTGAATAATGGTATCAGCCAATTGTTCAATTGTAATAGGCAAGTTTTCATTCGAATTATCTAAATTCATTTGCTTAAGAATTTGATAATAAAATTGTAATGATTGAGGTAAAGCTAATTGTAATTTTTCAAGTTGAGCACCATCTGAAAAAATTTCTTGAGGCGTTCCATTAAGCACAGCCGTTCCTTCAGACATAACGATGACATTATCCGCATATAATGCAACATCTTCCATCTGATGAGTTACTAGCACTAAAGTCAAATCATGTTCCTTATGTAAGTTCACAAACATTTCGAGCATATACTTTTGTCCTGCAGGATCTAAACCAGCTGTAGGCTCATCCAGAACTAGAACATCAGGTTCTAATGCTAAGACACCAGCAATAGCTACCCTTCTCATCTGCCCCCCACTTAAATCAAAAGGGGAGCGTTCGAATAAACGTTCGTCTAGGTTGACTAACTTTAACTTTTCCCTTGCTATACGTTCTGCCTCTTCTTCGGTTACACCAAAGTTTAACGGACCAAACATGACATCTTTGAGAACCGTTTCCTCAAAAAGTTGCGCTTCTGGAAACTGAAAAACAACACTTACTTGTTTTCTAAGTAACTTCAAATTTTTGTTTTTTGAATCATGGGTAACTTTTTCATCATTAATAATTACCTCACCATGAGTTGGTCTTAATAGAACATTTAAGTGCTGAATTAATGTTGATTTACCGGAACCCGTGTGACCAATAATCGCTGTTATTTTACCTTTTGGTATCGATAAGTTCACATTCCTTAAGGCCGTGACGGCAAAGGGACTACCTGCATTGTAGATATGGTCTACATTGTTGAATTCAATTTGATGATCCATTCCATTAATTCCTCCTCGCTAACATATTTATCCGGAACTTTTAAGCCACGTTTTTCTAGCGAAGCTTTTAATTTTTGAGAGAATGGAAGATCTAATCCCATCTCAATCAACTTTTCCCCATAGTTAAATATTTCACTTGGTTGTCCTTCAGTCACTTTTTTACCTGCTTGCATAATAATAATACGATCTGCTTTCGAAGCTTCGTCAATATCGTGTGTAATTGAGATGACCGTTAAATTATATTGCTCTTTAACTTTCTCTATCGCATTAATAACCTCTTCACGTCCTAATGGATCTAACATAGCAGTAGCTTCATCTAATATAATCACATCAGGTCGCAAAGCAATAACACTTGCGATCGCAACTCTTTGCTTTTGACCCCCAGAGAGACGAGCGGGTTCCTTTAGTTTATGTTCTTCCATTCTAACTTGTTTTAAAGCTTCTTCAACCCGTACAAGCATTTCATTACGTTCAACACTATTATTCTCAAGTCCAAATGCGACGTCATCTTCAACGGTAGCACCTACGAATTGGTTATCAGGATTTTGAAACACCATCCCCACAGATTGCCTTGCATCCCAAACAGTTTCTTCATTTAATAACTTTCCTTTTATAATAACTTCTCCCACTTCAGGGACAAGTAAGCCGTTCATGATTTTAGCCAATGTAGATTTTCCTGAACCGTTTGGGCCGATTAACGCAACCCATTCACCTTTTTTAATCTTTAGGTTAACTGAATCTAAAGCTAGTGAATCATTCCCATGGTATTTAAATGTTATGTTTTGTAGTTCGATTATTGGATTTGTCATCAAATTCTCCCTTTCGAAACACTCATATTCTTTATTTCATAGTTAAATATATACTACTATACTCTGTTAATAAAATATACTTAACTATAAAAAAAGCACTAACGATAGAAGCACATGGATTGGTGAAACCGAAGTCTCACCAATCAGCAAATGAAATCTGCTTGTGCCTTAGAGCTAGACCAAGATATTTGGTACTTGATCATAACACTCTCCATCATTAAGTGACTAAACTATTGGTTTTGTTACTTTATTAAACTAACTCTAAGATTACCATTGGAGCAGCGTCACCACGACGTGGTCCTTTTTTAAGGATGCGTGTGTAACCTCCATTACGGTTCTCATAACGGTTAGCATAATCATCAAATAAACGATCTAATACTGATTCAATTACTACTTCATCGTCTTCGATACGAGCGTCCGCTAATTCACGACGTAAGAATGAAGCAGCTTTACGACGTGACGCCAAGTCACCTTTTTTACCTAAAGTAATCATTTTTTCAACTGTTTTACGAACTTCTTTAGCACGAGCCTCAGTTGTTTCGATACGTTCATTGATAATTACATCTGTAGTTAAATCACGTAACAATGCTTTACGTTGTGAAGATGTACGTCCTAATTTACGATATGCCATTGTGAATCCTCCTTTTCCTATATAGTTGAGCCTGTCAGCCTATTACTCTTCAGCTTTTAGACTTAGGCCTAGATCATCTAATTTTCCTTTAACTTCTGCTAATGATTTACGTCCTAAGTTTCGAACCTTCATCATTTCTGCTTCTGTTTTGTTGGTTAGTTCTTGAATTGTGTTAATTCCAGCACGTTTCAGACAGTTATAAGAACGAACAGAAAGATCAAGTTCTTCAATCGTCATGATTAGTACTTTTTCTTTTTCTGCTTCTTCTTTCTCAACCATGATTTCTGCATCACGTGCTTCATCATTTAAGTTAACAAAGATGTTTAAATGTTCTGTTAAGATTTTCGCTGCTAAACTTAATGATTTATCTGGACTAATTGATCCATCTGTCCAAATGTCTAATGTTAATTTATCATAGACATTTTTTTGACCAATACGAGTATTTTCAACTTGATAGTTTACTTTCTCGATAGGTGTATAGATTGAATCAATAGGCAATACACCTATCGGCATATCATCCGTTTTGTTGTAGTCACTACGAACATAACCTCGACCGTTTGAAACATTTAATCTCATGCTCAATTCTGCATCTTGGGCTAAGGTACAAATATATAAATCAGGATTTAAAATTTGTACTTCATTATCATGAATGATGTCTGCAGCTGTTACTGTTTTTGGACCGGTAACATTTAATTCAATAACTTTGCTTTCTTCCGTGTGCAATTTAAGGGCTAACTTCTTCAAGTTTAAAATGATCGTAGGAACATCTTCTACCACACCATCAATCGTAGCGAATTCGTGCAGTACGCCATCGATTTGAATATTAGTAACTGCTGCACCTGGTAATGAAGATAACAATATACGACGTAATGAGTTTCCAAGAGTTGTCCCATATCCACGTTCTAATGGTTCAATTACGATCTTGCCAAATTTCTCATCTTCGCTGACTTCAACCGTTGTAATCTCTGGTTTTTCAATCTCGATCATTAGTAATTTTCCCCTTTCAATACCTTATGTTTCAATGATAATTCTGTAGCAACATTAATATACTTCAATTATAAAGCAATTATCATTATACACGGCGACGTTTTGGTGGGCGAGCACCATTATGTGGGATTGGGGTTACGTCACGAATAGCTGTAACGTCAAGTCCAGCTGCTTGTAATGAACGGATTGCTGATTCACGACCAGAACCTGGTCCTTTAACTGCAACTTCTACAGTCTTCATACCATGTTCCATTGCACCTTTAGCTGCAACTTCTGAAGCCATTTGCGCTGCGAATGGTGTAGATTTCTTTGATCCACGGAATCCTAAAGATCCAGCTGATGACCAAGAGATAGCATTACCATTCTCGTCAGTAATCATTACGATTGTATTGTTGAAAGTTGAACGAATATGAGCAATTCCGCGTTCAACAAGTTTTCTATCGCGACGACGTCTACGAGTTTGTTGTCTTTTTGCCATGAAATTCTTAACCTCCCTTATATTTTAATTAATTATTTTTTTCCTTGAACTGATTTCTTAGGACCTTTACGAGTACGTGCATTGTTCTTAGTTTTTTGTCCACGAACAGGTAAGTTACGACGGTGACGGTTACCACGGTATGATCCGATTTCTTGTAAACGTTTGATGTCTAAACTTACTTCACGACGTAAATCACCTTCAACTTTGATTGAATCAATAATTGAACGTAAACGGTCTAATTCATCGTTAGTTAAATCTTTTACACGAGTATCTTCAGATACGTTTGCATCTGCACAGATTTTTTTCGCTGTAGTATTTCCGATTCCAAAGATGTAAGTTAATGAGATAACTACACGTTTTTCACGCGGAATATCAACTCCTGCTATACGAGCCATATACTAGTTTCCTCCTTCTTAATAAAATTAACCTTGACGTTGTTTATGTTTAGGGTTTTCGCAAATTACCATAACGCGTCCATTACGGCGAATAACTTTGCATTTTTCACATATTGGTTTAACTGATGCTCTAACTTTCATCATTTTCCCTCCTTAACTTTCTTAACCATCGACTATTTAAAGCGATATGTAATTCGACCTTTAGTCAAATCATAAGGAGACATTTCAACTGTTACTTTATCTCCTGGTAAAATACGGATATAGTTCATACGAATCTTACCTGAAACATGAGCTAAAATTTCGTGGCCATTTTCTAATTCTACTTTGAACATTGCATTTGGCAAGGTTTCTAATACTATACCTTCAATTTCAATAACATCATCTTTAGCCATTATACTTCCTCCTTTATTTACCAGTTAGTGAAATGTTTTTATTTGTTTTATCCAAGAATATCTCGTATCTCACGGTACACGACTTCAATTGGATTCTCTCCACTTATACGGTGTAATAAATTTTTACTATCGTAAAATTCTAAAATCGGTTTAATGGATTCCATTTGTAAGTTTATACGATGTCTAACTTTCTCTGGTTTATCATCTTCTCTTTGATAGAAGTCCTGAGAACCACAATTATCGCATACCCCTTCAGTAGAAGGTGGATTGTATACTTTATGGTATGTAGCTCCACATGAGCGGCAGATGATTCTACCACTTAAACGTTCTTCTAGGACTGTAGAATCAACATCAATATATATCACTGAGTCAATCTTAGAATCCATTGCTTTAAGATTTTCCTCTAAAGCGTTAGCTTGTTCAAGTGTACGTGGATAGCCGTCTAACATAAAGCCATTTTCCTTCACATCACTTTGTTCTAAACGTTCTTTAACTAGATTATTGGTCAATTCATCCGGCACTAAGTTCCCAGCGTCAGTATAAGCTTTAGCTTGCAATCCTAACTCTGTTTCATTCTTAATTGCTTCACGGAAGATATCTCCCGTTGCAATATGTACCATAGGATAATCTTTAGAGATATGTTCACTTTGCGTGCCTTTCCCAGCTCCAGGAAGACCCATTAATAAAATATTCATATATAATCGTCCTTACTTATTTAATGTTTATCTATCATTAATAAAGGAAACCTTTATAACGTCGCTTAACCATTCTACCTTCAATTTGTTTCGAAGTTTCAATAGCTACACCTACAACAATCAGAATACTTGTTCCACTTAAAGACATATTCATCGGTATGTCCCAAATAAATCCAACGATAATTGGCACTACAGCAATTAAAGTAAGATAAAGTGATCCGACACCACTTAAACGATTAATCATTTGAGTGATAAATGTTTCTGTGTCATTTCCAGGTCGAACACTTGGTATGTAAGCTCCTTGCTTTTGCAAGTTCTCTGCAACTTTTTCAGGATTCACTTGTACTAATGAATAGAAGTAAGTAAATGCTATTAACAGAATCGTATAGAATATTGCTCCATACGGATGCTGCAAATTAAATAAGTTTCCAAAAAATTGCATTACTGCTCCTGAATTTTCTGTGTTAAAGAAAGAAAAAATCGTTTGAGGTGTCGTGATAAATGACGTAGCAAAAATCACTGGAATAACACCTGCAGAGTTAATCTTTAACGGTAAGTGAGCAGTATAACGTGCTCCTGTTACCTTTTTAGAATGATGAATAGGAATTCGTCTTTGAGCTCTTTCCATTAGAACCACAATCACAATACTTACAACGATCGCTATTACAAGTCCAAATAAAATCAAACTATTTTGAGTTAATTCATTACCTGCCTTACCAGCGATTGAGTTTTGGAAAAAACCATAAAAATCTTTCGGCACTTCTGCTACGATACCTGCGAAGATTAACATGGAAACCCCATTACCGACACCATTACGAGTAATTTGTTCTCCTAGCCATACAAGAAACATTGTTCCTGCAGTGAGAACTAATGCAATAGTCATATAAGTAGCTGTTGTAGGATTTTCAATTAATCCTAAACCAGACAACTGGTTAAATCCAAATGATAGTCCTAATGACTGAATATATCCTAGAATTATCGCAGTGTATGTAGTAGCCTGATTTAACTTACGGCGACCTACTTCACCTTGTTCAGCCCATTCTGTAAACTTGGGTACTAGATCCATCTGCAATAATTGCATAATAATCGAAGCTGTAATGTATGGTGAGACACCCATAGCAAAGATTGAATATCTTTGTAGTGCTCCACCACCGAATGTATTCAACAACCCTAATACTCCACTTGTACTTAATGTTTGTAACGCAGTAGCATTAACACCCGGTACAGGAATATGTGAACCTAGACGGAATACAGCAAAAATAAACAAAGTAAAAAAGATTCTACGTCGAATATCTTTGACAGCAAATGCATTTTTTAAGAAGGAAAACATTAAATCACCTCAATCGATCCACCAGCAGCAGTGATTGCTTCTTCAGCACTCTTAGAGAATTTAACAGCTTGAACAGTTAATTTTTTCTCTAATTTACCTGCGCCTAAAATCTTAACTCCTGACAATTCATTTTTAACGATACCAGATTCAATTAATAAAGCTGGTGTTACAGTTGTACCATCTTCAAATCGATTTAATGTTTCAACGTTTACGATTGCGTAGTCTTTACGGTTGATGTTAGTGAATCCACGTTTTGGAAGACGACGGAATAATGGTTGTTGTCCACCCTCAAAACCTAAACGTACACGTCCACCTGAACGAGCCTTTTGACCTTTTTGTCCACGTCCGGCAGTTTTACCGTTACCTGAACCTTGTCCACGACCTACGCGGTTACGTGCTTTACGAGATCCTTCAACTGCTTGTAATGTATGAAGTTTCATTTGTTGGCACCTCCTTATATTAAAATTTAAAAATTATGCTTCTTTAACTTCTACTAAGTGGCTAATTGTACGAACCATTCCACGAACAGACTCATTATCTGGTTTAACAACAGTTTTGTTAATTTTAGTTAAACCTAAAGTTTTTGCTGTTTGAACTTGGTTTTCTTTACGTCCGATTAAGCTACGTTTTAATGTAATTTCTAAGTTGGCCATTGAATGTCCTCCTAACCTAAAAGTTCTTCAACTGATTTGCCACGTAATGCAGCAACTGTTTCAGCTTCTTTAAGAGATTTGAGTCCTTCAATTGTAGCAGTAATCATATTAATTGGTGTGTTTGAACCTAATGACTTACTTGTGATATCAGAGATACCAGCTAATTCAATTACGGCACGAACAGGTCCACCCGCAGCAACTCCTGACCCGGCAGTCGCAGGTTTTAATAATACTTGTCCACCACAGAACTCACCAATAACTTCATGTGGGATTGTTGTTCCCGCAACAGGAACTTTGATCATATTCTTTTTAGCATTTTCAATGGCTTTACGGATTGCTTCAGGTACTTCTTGTGCTTTACCTGTTCCAAATCCTACGTGACCATTTTTATCACCAACAACCACTAAAGCAGAGAATCGTAGACGACGTCCACCTTTTACAACTTTAGTTACACGGTTAATGGCAACAACGCGGTCTTCAATTTCGCCAAGTGTATCTGGATTAATAAATTCCATTAAACGGTGTTCCCCTTTCTGTTAAAATTCTAAGCCGTTCTCACGCGCAGCTTCTGCTAAAGCCTTAACACGTCCGTGGTATACATAACCAGCACGGTCAAATACAACAGTTTTGTATCCTGCTGCCACTGCACGTTCAGCAATCAATTTACCTACTGTAGAAGCTTGTTCTACTTTGCTTCCTGTAATTTCTTCGTCTTGTGAAGAGGCACTGACTAGCGTCACACCCGCTACGTCATCAATTAATTGAGCGTAGATGTTTGTATTAGAACGGAAAACGTTCAAGCGTGGGCACTCTGCAGTACCAGAGATTTTGTTACGAATACGTAAATGTCTTTTCTTACGTAATTTATTTCTTTCTGGTTTCGAAATCATTTTGTCACCTCTTTATTTATTATTTACCTGTTTTACCTTCTTTACGGCGAACAAATTCACCAACATAGCGAATTCCTTTACCTTTATAAGGCTCTGGTGGACGAACGCCACGTATATTAGCAGCTAATTCTCCAACTTTTTCTTTGTTAAATCCTTGAACAATGATAGATGTGTTTGAAGGTACTTCAAAATCTACACCTTCACTTGCTTCAAACTCAACTGGATGTGATAGACCTACGTTAAGAACAAGTTTATTTCCTTGTTTTTGCGCACGGTAACCAACACCAATAAGTTCTAATTCTTTCTTAAATCCAGTAGATACACCTTCGATCATGTTAGCAATTAATGAACGAGTTGTACCGTGGATTGAGCGGTTTTCTTTTGCGTCATTTGGACGAGTAAAAGTAATTTCATTATCTGCAATTTCAATAGTAATTGCTGGTGATAATTCACGAGTTAATTCACCTTTTGGTCCCTTAACGGTTGCTGTAGTACCATTTAATTCTACTGTAACTCCCTCAGGAATTATAACAGTTTTATTACCAATACGACTCACAGTACCGCACCTCCTTATATTTTATAATATTTATGTATAAATTACCAAACGTATGCTAAGATTTCGCCACCGATATTCTCATTGCGTGCAACTTTATCAGTTACTAATCCGCGAGAAGTTGATACGATAGCTATTCCTAAACAGTTTAATACTTTAGGAATATCTTCTGATTTAGCGTAAACACGTAACCCTGGTTTAGAGATACGTTTTAAACCTGTAATAACTTTTTCGTTATTACGTCCGTATTTCAAGTTAACTTTAAGTACATTTTGTTTGTTGTCTTCAATGACTTCATAACCTTTAATGAAACCTTCATTTTTAAGAATTTCAGCAATGGCTACTTTAGTATTAGAAGATGGTGCACTAACTGTTGTATGGTTTTGTGCGTTTGCATTACGGATTCGAGTTAGAAAATCTGCAATTGGATCTGTCATTACCATGTGTTTTACCTCCTTATTGTAAAAGTATTTGAATTACCAGCTTGCTTTCTTAACGCCAGGAATTTGTCCTTTATAAGCAAGTTCACGGAAGCAAATACGGCAAAGTTTGAACTTACGGTAAACTGAGTGTGGACGTCCACAACGTTCACAACGAGAGTATTCTCTTACTTTGAATTTTTGTGTACGTTTATTCTTTTCGATCATTGATTTTTTAGCCAATACGATTCGCCTCCTTTATTATTTTTTAAACGGCATACCTAACTCTTTAAGTAAGGCATGTGATTCTTCATCAGTGTTTGCTGTAGTTACGATAACAATGTCCATACCTCTTACTTTATCGACATTATCGTAGTTGATTTCTGGGAAAATTAATTGTTCCTTAACACCTAATGTATAATTACCACGACCATCAAAGGCTTTGTTTGAAACTCCTTGGAAGTCACGTACACGAGGTAATGAAACTGAAATTAATTTGTCTAAGAAATCATACATTCTTTCACCACGTAAAGTTACTTTAGCACCAATTGGCATACCATCACGTAGACGGAAACCTGCAATTGATTTTTTAGCTTTAGTAATGATTGGCTTTTGACCTGATAAAAGTGTCAACTCATCAACAGCTTTGTCTAAGTTTTTTGCGTTTGATACGGCATCACCTACACCCATGTTGATTACGATTTTATCAACTTTAGGTGCTTGCATTACTGAAGTATAGTTGAATTGTTCAACTAATTTACCAACAACTTCGTTAGTATATTTTTCTTTTAAACGGTTTTCCATTTAGACTTATCCTCCTTCCCAAATATATTAGTTAATTGTTGTATCTGATTTTTTTGAGTAACGTACTTTTTTACCATCTTCAAAACGGTAACCAACACGTGTAGCTTCTCCGTTTGAAGGGTCTACTAATTGTACGTTAGATACGTGAATTGGCGCTGGGAATTCTTCAATCCCACCTGTTGCCATTTGAGTAGGTTTTTGATGACGTTTGTGGATGTTAATCCCTTCAACGATCACTTTATCTTGCTTAGGTAAAGTTTTTAATACTTGTCCTGTTTGACCTTTGTCTTTACCAGCAATTACTTTAACTGTATCTCCTGATTTGATACGCATAAATTGTTTCCTCCTTCGTTATTTAATTATAGAACTTCTGGAGCTAATGAAACAATACGCATGAAGTTGTTATCACGTAATTCACGTGCAACTGGACCAAAAATACGAGTTCCACGAGGTGTTTTATCATCACGGATAATTACACACGCGTTTTCATCAAATTTAATGTATGACCCATCTTTGCGGCGAGCTCCTGTTTTTGTACGAACGATTACTGCTTTTACTACGTCACCTTTTTTGACAACTCCACCTGGTGTTGCTTGTTTAACTGTTGCAACAATTACATCACCAATGTTAGCTGTTTTACGCCCTGATCCACCTAGTACTTTAATAGCTAATACTTCACGTGCACCAGAGTTATCGGCAACTTTTAATCGACTTTCTTGTTGAATCATTCCGATATCCTCCTTCCGGTTTCTTGTTTACTATTAGATAATTACAGCTTCTTCAACGATATCTAATAAACGGAAGCGTTTCGTTTTAGATAATGGACGAGTTTCCATAATACGAACGATGTCGCCTTCTTTTGCGCTGTTATTCTCATCATGTGCTGTATATTTTTTTGAATATTTAACACGTTTACCATATTTAGGGTGTACTACACGAGTTTCTACTACTACTGTAATAGTTTTGTCAGTTTTGTCAGAAACTACACGACCACGGTAAACTTTACGATTATTACGTTCTTCAGTCATTTACCATCTGCCTCCTTTTATTATTTAGCCAATTCTTGTTCACGTAAGACAGTTTTAATACGCGCGATTGTTTTACGTACTTGACGTAAACGGGCAGTGTTTTCTAATTGTCCTGTCGCTAATTGGAATCGAAGATTGAATAACTCTTTTTTGTATTCTTGTTCTTTTGCAACCATTTCAGCAGTGGATAATTCTCTAATTTCTTTAATTTGCATTCGATTCACCACCATATTCTTCACGTTTTACGAATTTTGTTTTGATTGGTAATTTGTTTGATGCAAGACGGAACGCTTCACGCGCTACTTCTTCAGTGACACCGTCGATTTCAAACATAATTTTACCACGTTTAATTGGTGCAACCCATCCTTCAGGTGCCCCTTTACCAGATCCCATACGAACTCCGATAGGTTTAGATGTATATGATTTGTGAGGGAAGATCTTAATCCATACTTTCCCACCACGTTTCATATAACGTGTCATAGCGATACGAGCTGCTTCAATCTGACGGTTTGTAATCCATTTAGATTCAGTTGCTCTTAATCCATATGTACCAAAGTCAATATTTTTTCCACCTTTAGCTTCTCCGCGCATTTTACCACGGAATTCACGACGGTGTTTTACACGTTTAGGTACTAACATGATTAATTTCCTCCTCTCTGAGTGTTTTCTGTTCCAGGAAGAATTTCTCCACGGCAGATCCATACTTTAACACCGAGTTTACCGTATGTAGTGTCTGCTTCTTCCCATGCATAGTCGATATCTGAACGTAGCGTATGTAATGGCACTGTTCCTTCACTATAGTGTTCTGTACGAGCCATATCTGCTCCGTTTAAACGACCAGAAACTTGTGTTTTAATTCCTTGTGCACCAGCACGCATAACACGTTGGATGGCTTGTTTTTGAGCACGTCGGAATGCAACACGGTTTTCTAATTGTCTCGCAATATCTTCTGCTACTAATTTAGCATCTAAGTTTGCATCTTTAATTTCCACAATGTTGATGTGAACTTTTTTGCCAGTTAACTTGTTCAACTCAGCACGTAATGCATCTACTTCAGATCCACCTTTACCAATTACCATACCTGGCTTAGCAGTGTGAATAGAAACAATTACTCGGCTCGCTGCACGTTCAATTTGAATTGTTGATACTGATGCATCTGCAAGTTTTTTGTAGATGAATTCACGGATGCGTAAATCTTCATGTAGGAATTCGGCATACTTTTTATCAGCATACCATTTAGCATCCCAATCACGGATTACGCCAACACGCATACCAATTGGATGTACTTTTTGACCCATGTATTATGCCTCCTCTTTCTCTGATACCACAATTGTGATGTGGCTCGTTCTCTTATTAATTGCTGAAGCAGCTCCTTTAGCGCGTGGACGGAAACGTTTCATTGTTGGTCCTTCGTTAACGAATGCTTCACTTACATATAAGCTTTCTAAATCTAAATCATAGTTATGTTCCGCGTTAGCAATTGCTGACATTAATACTTTTTCAACAACTGAAGCCGCTCCATTTGGAGTGAATTTCAGAATTGAAATAGATTCACCAATGCTTTTACCTCTAATTAAATCAGTTACAAGACGAACTTTTCGAGGGGCAATGCGGACTGTTTTAGCTGTTGCTTTTGCAGATGTAATTTGTTCTGACATCTTAATTCCCTCCTTTTATTAACGTCTTCCTGTTTTCTTGTCGTCACCTGCGTGACCTTTAAATGTACGAGTTGGTGCGAACTCACCTAATTTATGTCCTACCATATCTTCTTGAATGTATACTGGAACATGCTTGCGCCCATCATATACAGCAATTGTTAATCCGATAAAGTTAGGGAAAATTGTTGAGCGACGTGACCATGTTTTAATAACTTGTTTTTTCTGTGCCTCTTCTTGAGCTTCTACTTTTTTCATTAAGTGTGCATCAACAAAAGGTCCTTTTTTCAAACTACGACTCACAGTGTAGCCTCCCTTCGAAAATTTAATCTATCATCGATTATTTCTTACGTCCACGAATAATTAATTTGCTTGATTTTTTCTTCTTATTACGAGTTTTAAGTCCAAGAGTCTTTTTACCCCAAGGTGACATTGGACTTGGAAGACCGATTGGAGCGCGACCTTCACCACCACCGTGTGGGTGATCATTAGGGTTCATTACAGATCCACGAACTGCTGGTCGTTTAGATAACCAACGAGATCGACCTGCTTTACCGATGTTAATTAATTCATGCTGTTCGTTACCTACAGTACCAACTGTTGCGCGACATGTAGATAGAATCATACGAACTTCACCTGAAGCTAAACGTACTAATGTATATTTACCTTCGTGACCTAATACTTGAGCACTTGTACCAGCTGAACGAACTAATTGTCCGCCTTTACCTGGTTTTAACTCGATGTTATGAATAACAGTACCAACTGGAATATTTGCTAATGGTAAAGCATTACCAATTTGGATATCTGCTTCAGCACCAGATTCAATCTTTTGTCCTACTTTAAGTCCCTTTGGTGCGATGATGTATGTTTTAATACCATCTTCATAGTTTACTAACGCAATGTTAGCTGAGCGGTTTGGATCATATTCAATAGTTTTAACTGTTCCAACTACACCGTCTTTGTTACGTTTGAAGTCAATCACGCGATAAGCACGTTTGTGTCCTCCACCTTTGTGACGAACTGTAATTTTACCTTGACCATTACGTCCGGCATTTTGTTTTTGCGATTCTAATAATGATTTTTCTGGAGTTTTTGTAGTAATTTCAGAGAAATCATAGCCTGTCATATTACGACGACCGTTAGTAATCGGTTTGTAGTGTTTAATAGCCACTCGAATTCCCTCCTACTTCTCTTTATTTTGAGACTATTCTTCGTCTGCTGACTCGAATAACTCGATGTTAGCTGATTCTTCTTTTAATGTAATGATTGCTTTTTTGTATTTACGCGTGAATCCTTGGTAGCGACCCATACGTTTTGCTTTACCATCAACGTTGATAGTATTAACCTTGGCAACTTGTACCCCTTCAAACATTGCCTCAACAGCTTGTTTGATAAGGTTTTTGTTAGCACGACGATCTACTTCAAAAGTATATTTGCGTTCGTCAATATTATTCATAGATTGCTCAGTAATTACTGGGCGTAAGATTACTTCTGAGAATTCCATTATGCTAATGCCTCCTCTACTGTTGATAATGCTTCTTTAGTAATAATTACTTTGTCGTAATTTACAACATCTAGAATATTGATGTTTTTGTCATCAATGATTTTAACGTTGTCGATATTACGTGCTGATAAATATGCGTTGTCGTTGTTAGATTCTAAAACTACTAATGTTTTAGTATCTGCATTCAAGTTTGCTAATACTGACTTGAACTCTTTTGTTTTAGGCGCATCGAATTTCAATTCATCAACTACTACAAAGTTATTTTCAGCAACTTTTTGTGATAATGCTGAAAGGATTGCTAAACGGCGAACTTTTCTTGGTAATTTATAACTGTATGAACGAGGTGTTGGTCCAAACACTACTCCTCCACCAACCCATTGTGGTGAGCGGATAGAACCTTGACGCGCACGTCCTGTCCCTTTTTGTCTCCAAGGTTTACGTCCTCCACCGCGAACCGCACTACGATTTTTAACTGCGTGTGTTCCTTGACGTAATGATGCACGTTGTAAGATGATTGCATCGAACATCACAGCTTCATTCGGCTCAACCCCAAAGATCGCTTCGTTTAATTCAACTTCTCCTGCTTGAGAACCGTCTTGTTTAAATAATGTAACTTTTGGCATTCTCTCGTTCCTCCTCTCTTATAATTAGTTAGATTTAACTGCTTTTTGAATTTTTAGTAATGATTTTTTAGGTCCTGGAACATTACCTTTAATTAAGATAATATTTTCTTCCGGATTTACTGCAACGACTTCTAAGTTTTGAATCGTTACTTGCTCTCCACCAGTTTGTCCTGGTAATTTTTTACCTTTTAGAACTCTTGATGGTGTTGCTGCCATCGCCATAGCTCCTGGACGACGGTGGAAACGAGATCCGTGAGACATTGGTCCACGTGATTGGCCGTGACGCTTGATTGCCCCTTGGAATCCTTTACCTTTAGATGTCCCTGTTACATCGATGATGTCTCCGACTGCGAATGTTTCTACAGTGATTTCTTGCCCTACTTCATATTCTCCTAGCTCGACATCACGAAATTCGCGAATGAAGCGCTTAGGAGTAGCATTTGCTTTTGCTACATGACCTTTGTGAGGTTTGTTAGCTAATACTTCACGTTTGTCTTGGAAACCTAATTGTACAGATTCATATCCATCTGTTTCACTTGATTTCACTTGTAATACTACGTTTGGTTGAGCTTCCACTACTGTTACTGGAATTAACTCACCATTCTCCGTAAAGAATTGCGTCATACCTACTTTTGTTCCTAAGATTCCTTTGGTCATGAGTACACCTCCATTTTTTATTGTTTATTATAATTTAATTTCTACGTCTACACCACTTGGTAAATCTAATTTCATTAATGCATCAACAGTTTTAGCTGTTGGGTTAACGATATCGATTAAACGTTTGTGTGTACGCATTTCGAATTGCTCGCGAGAATCTTTGTATTTGTGTGGTGAACGGATAACTGTATAAACTGAACGCTCAGTTGGTAATGGGATCAGCCCTACAGTTTGTGCTCCTGTTCTTTGTGCAGATTCTACTATTTTACTCGCTGAAACATCAAGAGCACGGTGCTCATATGCTTTTAAACGAATACGAATTTTTTGGTTTGCCATTATTTTTCCTCCTCCGTCAAATTTGTTAAATTGACTTGCTCCACAAGAATTACCGATCGCACTGGTTCTTGGCAACTCACCCTAGCGTGTCGCAACCTCTCGCTTCATCGCATCGTCCTCCATCGTCAGATGGGGTATGGTCAACTGTATGTTAGATATAAACCTACTTATGACACAACGAATATTATAACGAACAGTCCTTTAAGAATCAAGTCTTTTTTTACATTTTATTCATTTATTTTTTGAATGTCTTGTTAGCCGTTTACAAATTGTAAATAGTAGAAATTATTGGGTCTCTTGCTTTTTACATATTCTGATTTTTTATTATATGGAAGGAACTGATTTTTTTCTCTCATTATAACCTGTTTCTGTACAAAATCTGAACTATATCGTTGTAGTGACCTCAGCTATTATATAGATGTAAAAATATATTTGCCCTATCATATAGAAAGAATAAGATTATTTAAAGTGTTAATTACAATTTTGTTTATTATATAATTTTAACAAGTGTATATATGATTGCTTTGTAACCAGTTATTAAATTTTTCCCAAAAGAATCTTTAGATCCTCCGTTTACTTACCTTTAAACCCTCTTGATCTCAATAAACCTGACTGCTGGTTCTTATATAACACATATATATAATTTTAACCAAAGCAAAAAACCAAACTTTTATTATAGTATTCAGAACGAACTGACGCACATCATTCCCTTTTCCTTGTAAGACTAGGAAATGAATAGGTCGGCGAGTCTTAGACCTAGCTCGGTGGTCTAAAGACGGTTCCACTATAATAGAAAGTTTGGTTTTGTAGCGTGTTTAATAAATGGAAAGCTTATTACTCAGCAGCAATTGTAACGTCTTTAAGACTTACGTTACCTAATGCGTCTGGTTCTAAGTTTTCGATACCATCTTGGATTACGTAATTACTTGTGTAGTAGTAAATAGGAATAACAGGCATTTCATCCATGATGATTGCTTCAGCGTCTAACAAGATTTGTTGACGGGCCGCTTCATCAGATTCAGTTGCAGCTTGGTCGATTAAGTTCTTGAACTCTTGGTTTTCCCATCCAGTGTCGTTGTTACCATGGTCAGCTGTACGATACATATCTAAGAATGATACTGCATCGTTAAAATCAGCAATCCAACCCATACGTCCAACTTGATAATCTAATACGTTTAGACGGTCTAAGTATACTTGCCACTCAGTTGAATCAATTTCAGCGTTGATTCCTAAGTTAGTTGTCCATCCTGATTGAATGAATTGTGCAATTGTTGAGTGAGCTTCACTATCGTTAATTGAAATCTTAATAGTGATTTCACTTGGATCAGAAATTCCTAATTCTTCCATTGCAGTTGCTAAGTATTCTTTTGCTTCGTCAAATGCAGCATCTTGCATATATCCACGGTCTTCTTCAAATCCTTCGATTGTAGGAGGAACAAGTCCTAATGCTGGAATTTGCTCACCTTTTGTAATGTTATCAACTAACCCTTGGCGGTCGATAGCTAAAGCAAGAGCTTTACGTAAGTTAGCATTTTGCATGTACTCATCTGTTGTGTTTACTTTATACCAGTAAATAGCAGCATAAGGTACAGTGTTCAATTCGTCATTAGCACGGTACATATCGATCGAGTCTAATGAAACTGTTCCGTATGGAGTCCCTAAGTAGTCTAAGTTTCCTGCTTGGAATTCTGAGTTTGCAGTAGCTTCTGATTCGATAATTTGCATATTTACAGTTTCTAAAGCAACATTATCTGCATCCCAGTACTCAGCGTTCTTAGTTAATACAACATCACTGTTGTGGTTCCAAGTTGCTAAGTCGAAAGGACCATTAGTTACATATGTTTCGCCAGCTTCTGCCGCCCATCCTGTAGCATCAGCATCAACTGTTGCTTGGTGAACTGGCATATATGTATAGAATGAAGTCAACTCTAAGAAGTATGGTGTTGGTGCGTTTAATGTTACTTCTAATGTGTAATCATCAACAGCTTTAACACCTACTGCATCAGCTTCACCTTCACCTGAGTTATAAGCTTCTGCTCCAGCAATTGGATATAAGATTGAAGCATATTGAGAAGCTGTCTCTGGGTTTAAAGCACGTTTCCATGAATATTCAAAGTCGTTAGCTGTTACTGGGTCACCGTTTGACCAAGTTGAGTCTTGACGAAGTGTGAATGTCCATGTTAATCCGTCTTCACTTTCTTCCCATGATTCTGCTACCCCTGGTTCGATTTCTCCGTGATTGTTATGTGTTAAACCTTCGAACACATTGCGGATAATTGAGCCCGATGTTGAATCCGTTGCTAATGCCGGATCTAGGGTAGGTGGCTCTGATGAAAGAGCTAGATTAAGTGTAGAAGCATCTTGTGCAGAAACAGCTGTTTGCGCAAAAGGTGCAACACTCAAAAGAAATAAACTAACTAATGTAAGAATTCTAAAGAATTTTTTCATTTTTTTCCTCCTTTTAATTTATATTTAATAATATACCGCATTCATATCATTTTAACAAGAGAAAATCTCCCATATATGTATCTTTTTTTACAACATATGCTTCATAGTTGCACTGAGAAGGCATTATATTTTCTTAACATTTGTTAATAAAAAATAATCTTTATTAATAATAATCCAATTTTACTAATTTTAAGGAATTACATTTTTTTCACTATTAAATTATCACCAAATATACTCATTATTTTACTTTTTATCTTTAATTAAATTCTTTTCTAACTTTAGCAATATGCTCTTTAACTTTTTTTGGAGCTGGCCCTCCAGCAACTTGTCTACGTTCAACACAAGCTTTTAAACTAATCGCTTCATAGATATCTTCTTCAAACAACTCACTATGTTGCTGATATTCTTCAAGTGATAAGGCTTCAAGTGTCTTATCTTGATCTAAGCAGTACTGAATAATATTCCCTACCACCTGGTAAGCATCTCTGAAGGCCATCTTTTTATATACTAGATAGTCCGCACAGTCGGTTGAATTAATGAATCCTTTGGTAGCAGCTTGATACATTTGTTTTTCATTCACCATTGTCTCTTCTATCATTTTAGGCAGGAGAGATAACATACCTTTAATCGAATCTATCCCATCAAATAGACGCTCTTTTTCTTCTTGTAAATCTTTATTGTAGGCTAAAGGTAATCCTTTCATTAAGGTCAATACAGACACTAAATCACCGTATACTCTCCCTGTTTTTCCTCTAAATAATTCATGAATATCAGCATTTTTCTTCTGAGGCATAATAGATGAACCAGTTGAGAAAGTATCTTGAAGCGTTAGAAAATTAAATTCTTGGCTCGTCCATAAAATAACTTCTTCTGCGTACCGACTCAAGTGCATACTTAAAATTGAAAAGACTGATAATAACTCAATACTATAATCACGGTCTGACACACCATCCAGACTATTTAATGCATAGTGATCAAATCCCAAAAGGTCTGTAGTCAACTGACGATCTAGAGGGAATGTCGTTGTTGCTAGTGCTCCTGAACCTAGTGGCATTGTGTTCAAGATCCGTTGACCTGCATCATTCAATCTTCCATAGTCTCGTTTGAACATCTCGACATATGACATTAAATAATGAGCATAAGTAATTGGTTGTGCTCGTTGAAGATGTGTATAACTTGGCATGATGACACCCAAATGTTTTTCCGCTTCATTAGTAAAAGCTATAATCACATCTTTTAATTGCTTTTTTATATACTTTACTTCATCAAAGGCATATAGTTTCATAGCTGTTGCAACTTGGTCATTACGACTTCGCCCAGTATGAATTTTCTTCCCAATATAGCCTACGCGTCTTGTTAGTTCAGATTCTATAAAACTGTGAATATCTTCTTCATCCATATCTACAACTAACTTTCCTTGTTTATGTTCTAAACGCATGCTTTCTAATGTTAGGATAAGTTGCTCTGCTTCATCTGAATCAATAATCTCTTGCTTCCCTAACATCTTAGCATGAGCAGTACTACCTCGAAGGTCTGCATCTAACAGTCGAAGATCGACATGTAAAGATTGGTTAAACTGATATGCATTTTGTGACATTTCTTGATGATACTCATTACTCCAAATTGCCATAAAGCCACTCCTAAATTATAATAAATTCATTCTTTTTGAATTTTAGTTGGTAGAGTTACTACATTAATATATCCCTCAGCATCATAGTGGTCGAACAAATCATCTGATCCAAATCCTGATACATCTTTATCAAACAATGCAAATTCACTAGTCATTCCCTGTGGGATGATATTTCCTTTGAATAATTTTAGTTTAACATTGCCGCTCACTGTTTTTTGAGTATGTTCCATAAATGCCATAATTGAATCAGTCGCCATGGAATACCATTGACCGTTATAAACTAGTTCTGAGAACTCCATTGATAAATGTTGTTTCAACTTAATTGTTTCTTTTGTGAGTGTTAAACTTTCTAAGCGTTGATGAGCTTCTAGAAGTACATGGGCTCCTGGCGTTTCATATATCCCTCTTGATTTCATACCTATCGTACGATCTTCAATCCAGTCTAGTACACCGATTCCATGTTTTCCAGCTATTTTATTCAAGGTTTTAATAACCTGGTATGGTTTAAGCGATTTGCCATTCACAGCAATAGCCTTCCCTTGTTCAAAACTAATCTCGACAATTTCTGCAGTATCAGGGGTATCTTCAATTGATTTAACATTATACAAAATCTTACTATAGTCCACTGCATTAGAAGGTTCTTCTATATCTCCTCCTTCATGACTGATATGCATTAAGTTCTCATCTTCAGAATAGATTTTCTCCTTTGTGGATGTCACTGGCACTCCTTTATCGTGAGCATACTCTATAGCTTCTTCTCTTGATTTGATATTCCATATTCTCCATGGGGCAATAATTTTTATTTCAGAATCAAAAGCTGCAATTCCCATCTCAAACCGAACTTGATCATTCCCCTTACCTGTACATCCATGACAGATTGCCACAGCACCTTCTTGATGGGCAACTTCTACCAATTTTTTGGCAATGAGTGGACGTGCTAAGGCTGTTCCTAATAAGTATGTTCCTTGATACTTCAAGTTACTTTGAATTGCGGGATAGATATACTCTTTTGCAAACTCATCATATACATGTGGGTTGTAGAACTTACTCGCTCCTGAAGCAATTGCCTTCTGTTCTACTGCTTCCCAATCTTCGACTTGACCTACATCTACACAAACTGCAATTATGTCTGCTTCATAGTTCTCTTTTAACCATGGGATTGTGATAGAGGTATCCAACCCACCAGAATATGCTAAAACAATTTTATCTTTACTCATTGCTAACTCCTTTTTATTTGTAATTTAAAACTACAGCTACTAACATTTTCAAACCAACCATCAAAGCTGATTCATCAATATTAAACTTAGGATGATGAAGTGGGTAAGATGTCTCTTCACCACTGCGACTACCCATCATAACAAAAGTTGATGGTATCTTATCACTATAAGCTGAAAAGTCTTCCCCAAACATTGCGGGTTTAAGACTCACTACTTTATTGTTTTTAATTTCTTCGGCTATTTTTTTCACTTTGTGACTGCTGGAGGTATGATTAATCACTGCGCGAGCCCCTTTGTTATATGTGAACTGGAAACTTGCTCCATGGATAGCACACACTCCTTCGACAATTTTGTAGATTCGTGATTCAATAAAGTCAGCAATTTCTTTATCAAATGTTCTTACACTTCCAGCTAAAACTAATTGGTCTGATATAATGTTCAGTGCCTCCAAATTTCCTGATTGAATGTAAGTGTTACTAATAACGACCGATTCTTGTGAATTAATTGCTTGAGATGGAATCTCATTAATGGCCTGGATAATTAAAGAAGCCAGATTAATTGGGTTAACTGCTCTAGACGGTTTATATGAATGGCCACCAACACCGTTAATAATAATCTTGTAATCATCAGAATTAGTTGTCACGGGACCTGCTTTTATATCTACATAACCTACATCAAGTTCGGGCTGAAGATGTTGGCCATAAATAAAGTCTAGCTCTGACAGCATACCTGTTTCCATAATAGCTCGAGCCCCTCCAGGCGATAATTCTTCAGCATGTTGAAAGATACAGTAGACATCCGAATCCAATTGAGTGATATGATCATTAAACCACTTGCAAGCCATCATTAGCATCGCAGTATGTCCATCATGACCACAAGCGTGCATATATCCTTCAATTTTTGACTTATAATCCAAATCCGATAAAGCTTCATAAATAGGTAGAGCATCAATATCAGCACGTAAACCAATTTTGGGTTGCCCTTTTTTTCCTTTGAATATAGCCATAACACTCGTTTCAGTTGGTCTTGTAACATTAGCATGTTCTAAATTATTTAAGAACCTTTCAATGTATGCACTGGTTTCTATCTCCTGGTATGAGGCTTCAGGATATTGATGTAGCTCACGCCTAAGCTCAATCAAAGGCTCTTTATAGTTCTCTATCTCTTGTATAAATTCGAATGTCATTCTTGTATCTCCTTAAGTGTTATTGTTGTTTTTTCGTAGCTGCTTCAATATTTTCAGCAAATATTTGTTCTAATTGACCACTTTCTTTTGCTTTATTGATGACCTTATCAACCACCTCCAATAATTCTGTATTATCTTTAGCTATAGCCACCGAAGTTCCAAGTAGTTCATTAGTAATATCTAAGTTGGGAACGATCATCATCGAATCTCCATAATTTGTTAAATACTGTTGTAAAGTTAGATCAGACATTAAGATAGCATCAACTTTTTTTGCTTTTAATGCTTCAACCAAATCGCCATTCTTCCCCATAGATACCAATTCAACTTCAGGCATATATTCCTTTATATATATATCTTGTGTCGATGTTAATAGAGCCCCGACCTTTTTGCCATTGAAGTCTTCGATAGTTTGATAATTCTCACTATCTTCAATATTTACCGCAAACTGGCTAACTGGTTCGTAGTAAGCCACTGAGAAATCAACAACTTTTGCTCTTTCCTCGGTATTAGACATTCCTGATATAATTAGATCAATCTTGTCCGTATTTAATGAAGGTATCAATGAATCGAATGCACGATTGTCAATGACAAGTTCAACCCCAATCTCATCGGCAATCAACTGTCCAATCGATGCATCAATACCAACAATTTGAGTCTGACCATCAACCAACTCAACCCATTCAAACGGTGGATATTCAGCATTCATTCCTACAATCAGTTGTCCTCTATTTTTAATCTCTTCAAAAGTAGCTGCAACACTATTAACTGTTGAAACAGAAACTAACATAAAAATTAATATAAACCCACTCATTAATTGCATTATCTTTTTCATTGTCTTATCTCCTTTAAGTGTTTTAGTAAGTCATTGATAAAGTCGGTCTGAAATAAATGGTATAAAAAAAGAGGCTGGGACAAAAGCCACTAAATAAAAACGACGAGAAATTAGATTAACTAATTTTCTCGTCGTTTTTGCTATATATAATTAGGCATACAAAAAGCACCCTGATATAATATTAGTAAATAGACACTAAACATTAAAGGGGTGCTTTTTATGTACGTACATTATAACATGAATCAAACTTCACTTCCATTAGAATTATCTACTTGTATTGATCCCAACCATATTGTTTTTTCTATCTATAACTTTGTCGATTCATTGGACGATCATTACTTTAAAATTTTTGAGACTCAGGACGGTCGTCCTGCCTATCACCCAAAACCACTCATCATGTCTCTTCTTTATGCTTACAGTAAAGGTATTTTTAGTGGTCGAAAGATTGAAGAAATGATGGAAGAAAATCTACCGATGCAATGGCTTGTTGCCCAACAAGTGATTAGCTATCGCACGATTAATCGATTTCGTTCTTCTGACAACTGTAGTCGTCTTTTAGAGAATATATTTATCGAATTTACAATTCAATTAAAATTGGAAAAACTAATCACTTTAGAGAATGTCTTTATTGATGGGACGAAGATTGAAGCCAATGCCAATAAGTATACTTTTGTCTGGAGAAAAGCAACGGAAAGATTTGCGGAACGTCTGAAAACATCTGCTCGTGAATATTACTTTGAAGAAATTCAACCGATGGTTGATGCAGGTATTCAATACGATGAAGAGTTGGAATTGGAAGAGTCTATGCTTCAAGAGATTACCGAACTAATTGAAGAAGAAGTTGAAAAACTGTCACAAGATATTGAAGAGAATCCTGTAAAAGGACCAGATCCTCGTAAACAAGCTCGTCGTCGCCTCAAGAAACATCATCGGAAAGTGAGCCAGGATTTTCTGCCTCGAAAACGAAAGTATCATCAACAGTTTGAGACGTTCGATGGTCGAAACAGTTACTCAAAAACAGATACTGATGCGACGTTTATGCGAATGAAAGACGACCCTATGATGAATGGTCAGTTGAAAGCCGGGTATAATATTCAGATTGGTACAGAAAATCAATTTGTTCTTCATTATGATGTTTTTCCGAATCCGACGGATACACGGACGCTACAACCTTTTATCGAAACCTTTCCTCATCGACCTAAACGCATTGTAGCTGATGCAGGGTACGGTAGTGAAGAAAACTTAACTTACTTAGACGATAATGATATTGACCATCTTATTAAATACAACCGATTTGATAAAGACCAAAAAAAGAAACACAAAACATCAGATAAAAACTTAGGAAATTGGGTTTATAATGAAGAAGAAAAGACCTTTACGCACCCAGACGGTACGATCTATTACTACAGCCATCAATCCAAACGGAGAAATAAATTGAGTGGCTATACTTCTCAAGTAGCGGTTTATAAACCAACAGATCCAGAGAATGCGCCGCAAAAGGCGCTTTACTATAATGAGAAGTATCAAATTTTGAAAAATACAGAAGCAGAAAAGCTTTTATCTAAAGAAGGTTCAACAATCTTTGCCAAACGAAAGATTGATGTTGAGCCAGTCTTTGGCCAGATAAAGGCTAATTTAGGATTCACACGATTTAACCTAAGGGGTAAATCGAAGGTAAAAACAGACATTGGGTTGGTCTTGATGGCCAACAATCTGAAGAAATATGCAAAAAACAAGGTAATAAAATAAGAGAACTTACAAATTCTTTGACAGAAAATGTAGGTTCTCTTTTATTTTAGAATCCAGGACCTTTTGTCCCAGCCTCTTAGTCCGCGGTACCACTCTAGTTAACTCTCCAAAAAGGATTCATTCACTCTTTTTGATAACGCTCAGACAGCGAAGTTGGCTATGCATTCACCAACTTGTCTCATAAGTGCGGTTCAACTACCAATTCATTAATAGGCTCCCACCATCCCCTATCTCGCTATAAATAGATTGATAATCTACTCTCTTATTCTTTGACACATTTATTAACTTGGATATATTCTAACAAGGCCAATGATAAATGTCAATCTTTAAATTAAAAATAAATGAGTAAATTTAAGTTTTTTTAATCAAACCATTAGCTTACTCTGTTTTCATTATAATTATTCCTACCCATAAATGCTAGCTAAACAAAAAACATCGATTCCATGGCCTCAATATGCCATAAGAATCGATGTGTTCTATTTTTCAACAAATATTAGATACTCCGCAGTCATTCATATTAGATTGTATAATCTTGACTCATCCATTGATCCACTTGTGCTTTTGCTGCATAAACATAGTGTTCTGCAGACACTTCATGAACTGCTAGTTCTTCCTCCTGAACATCTTCATGAGAGTATGGTACACGTTGACGTTTACTTTCACTGATTGGGTCTGGCTTAGGAACAGCAGAAAGTAGTGATTTTGTATACGGGTGGACAGGGTTGTTATAGATTTCTTCTGCATCCCCTACCTCAACAATCTTACCACGGTACATTACTGCAATTCGATCAGAGATATACTTAACCATTGAAAGGTCATGGGCAATGAATAAGTAGGTTAAACCTTGTTCTCTTTGGAATTTCTTCATTAAGTTAACAACTTGCGCTTGAATTGACACATCTAATGCAGAGATTGGTTCGTCAGCAATAATGAATTTAGGCTCTAATGCTAAAGCACGAGCAATTCCAATACGTTGACGTTGTCCTCCTGAGAATTCGTGAGCATATCGTCCCGCATGCTCTGCGTTCAATCCTACCGAGCGAAGTAAACTTTCAATGCGCGCTTGACGTTCACTACTATTCTTGTATAAACCGTGAATATCAAAACCTTCGCTAATAATCTCACCAACTGTCATACGCGGGTTTAAAGACGCATATGGGTCTTGAAAAATCATTTGAATTTCTTGTGCCAAGGCTTTTGATTGTTCTGGTGACTTAGGTCCACTAATTAATTGTCCATCATAATAAATGTCTCCATCGGTAACGTTATATAGTCCGATAATTGAACGTCCAGTTGTTGATTTACCACTTCCTGATTCACCAACTAACCCAAGAACCTCACCCTCATAAATGTCGAATGATATACCATCTACCGCTTTAATTGATTCTTTTTCTTTCCGAAGTATTGTTTTAGATTTTTAACTTCAAGTAATTTTTTTCTTTCCATCAATTATTCACCCTCCTCTCCCTTGTTTTAAATAACGGTCAATTCTTTTTTGAATTGATTCAGGGACAGGGATATTCGGTGCATCTTCATGCATTAACCACGATTTTACATAATGGTCATCATTAATTTTAAACAATGGTGGTTCCTTCTCATAATCAATAGCTAAGGCAAATTGATTACGAGGTGCGAATGCGTCTCCTTTTGGTGGATCAATTAAGTTTGGTGGAGCACCTGGAATAGTATATAAGTCAGTTGAAGCATCACTATCCAAGTCTGGCATCGAACCTAACAGCCCCCATGTATAAGGATGTTTAGGGTTGTAGTAGATTTCGTGCGCTGTTCCATATTCAACGATTTGTCCCGCATACATAACTGCAACTTTATCTGCCACATTCGCTACAACTCCTAAGTCGTGCGTAATGAAGATGATAGCTGCATCAATTGTTTCTTGAATTTCTTTCATTAATTCAAGTATCTGAGCTTGAATGGTTACATCTAGCGCAGTTGTTGGCTCATCTGCAATTAATAATTTAGGAGATGCTGCTAAAGCAATCGCAATAACTACACGTTGTCTCATTCCTCCAGAGAATTCATGAGGATATTGTTCAAAACGTCGTTCAGGAAATGGAATACCAACTTGATCTAATAGAGCAATTGCTTTTTCTTTAGCTTCTTGTGAGCTAATATCTTTACGGTGAATCTTGAAGACCTCCATAATTTGATGTCCTACTTTAATCGTAGGGTTCAAAGCTGTCATTGGATCTTGGAAAATCATCGCAATGTCATTTCCACGGATTGCAGCCATTTCATCTTCATTCAAGTCTAAGATATTACGACCATCGAAGATAATCTCACCTTTATCGTAGGAACCTGGCGGTTCAGGAATAAGACGCATGATCGCATTACTCGTCACACTCTTACCTGAACCAGACTCACCAACAATAGCTAACGTTTCACCTTTTTTAAGTTCAAAGTTTACCCCACGGACAGCATGAACTTGTCCCGCATACGTCTTGAAAGAGATATGTAAATCTTTAACTTCTAATAAATTATCTGTCATCTATATCACCTTACTTCCGTAATTTTGGATCTAACGCATCACGTAAACCATCCCCAACAGCATTAAAACCAAAAATTGTGATTGAAATAAGTAAAGCTGGGAATAATAATCGCCATGGTGCTGTCAATATAGCCTCGTTACCTTCAGAAGCCATTGTACCCCAACTTGCTAATGGAGGTGTTACACCTAAACCGATATAACTTAGGAAAGCTTCACTAAAGATAGCTGAAGGGATTTGTAATGTCATCGTTACAATAATTGACCCCATTGCATTCGGAATTAAGTGTCGACGAATTAAATGTCCCGCAGTCGCACCTAGCGTTCTTGATGCTAAAACATATTCTTGAGACTTCAATGACATGACTTCCGCACGAACGATACGTGCCATTCGAACCCAACCAGTAATTGATAATGCAATAATCATTGGAACTAGACCTTGTTCTAGTACCACTAATAGTAGAATAATTACTAGTAAGTCAGGTACTGAGTTAATGATGTCACAGATACGCATCATAATGTTATCAACTAACCCACCGGCAAGTCCTGAGATGCTTCCGTACACAACTCCAACCACTAGGTTTATAATAGCTGCTGAGATACCAATAAATAATGAGATTCTCGCTCCAACCCATGATCGAACGAATACATCACGACCAAGGTTGTCTGTTCCAAACCAAAATTCTTTCGAAGGTGGTGCATTATATACTCCAGTTTGTTGAGAGTAATCATATTGAGAAAGTATTGGTGCAAAAATAGCAAATAACGCAATCGTAACTAAGATTAGCATACCAACTATAGCTAACTTATTACGCATAAATGTGCGCATTACCTCGCCCCAGAAAGAAATCGACTTTTCACTTAAGACGTCTGTATCAGCTTCACGGCCTCCAACAATCTCAAAGTCTTTTGAAGTTAAAACTTGTTCTTCAGTCATAATTAGTTGTCATCTCCTTCCAGTTTAATCCTTGGATCTAATACTACATATAAAATATCAACAATGAATACAGCAGCTAAAAGCACAATTGCAAAGAACACTGTAATTCCCATGATTAGAGTATAATCACGGTTGTTAATTGACTGAACAAAGTGACGACCTAAGCCAGGAATTGCAAAGATATTTTCGATAACGAAACTTCCTGTTAAAATTCCGGCTGTTAATGGACCTAAATATGTCACAACAGGTAGTAAGGCATTTCTAAGTGAATGTTTGAAGACCACACCCCATTTTTTTAGACCTTTAGCCTTGGCTAACTTAACATACTCAGATGTGTTTTGTTCTAGCAAACTTGACCTCGTTAACTTAGCGATATTCCCCATATAACCTAGTCCTAAGGCAAGGGATGGTAAAATAACGTGTATTGATGATTTCCAACCAGAGATTGGGAGCCAGCCTAGTTTAAGACCTAATTGGTATTGCATTAATCCTGCTAATACAAACGACGGAATCGAAATCCCTAAGACTGAAATAATCGTAGAAATATAATCTCCTACCTTGTTATGATACATCGCAGAAATAACCCCTAAAAGCACTCCAAAACCAATAGCGAATAATAATGACGATGCTCCTAATGTTACAGAGACTGGGAAGCTTTCTGAAATCATATCGTTTGTAGAACGACCACGATATTTCATTGATTCCCCAAAATCAAATGTTGCAACATTTTTTACATAATTGAAGTACTGCTCATACCATGGGTCGTTTAAACCATAAGCTTCGTTCAATTGTTCTTGAATTTGTGGTGTAACAATTTGTTGCTCTGCAGCAAATGGGTTACCTGGCGCTAAACGCATTAAAAAGAACGTCACAGTGACAATGACTAATAGCGATAACAGGCTGTATCCCAAACGTTTTAAGATATACTTTGCCACAAAATTTCCTCCTTTATCTATTACATTATCAATCTGATAATGCTGACTACGTCCAAATCCACATTTGAATTCGTTAAGAATTATATTATAAACTTAATGTTTAATCAATAAGACTTACAGTATTGTATAGCAAGTAAAAGTCCCTTACCAAAAAAACAAAAGTAAATATAATCATTCATCTATTATAGCAAATTAATTAGTAAATAAACATGATTCATTAGTATAAACTCATTTTATAAGCCAAAAATATAATATTTTAGTTCTTTTTTCTATAGCTATGATTCATACAGAATTCTATACTATAAAAACACCACTCAAAGTCACTTTACTAACTCTGAGTGGTATTACATACTAATTAATAAGTTTTAATTTTATTCATTAGAAGTCCCATCTACTTCATAGATATCAGCAACTTCTCCGTCAACTAAATGTAACATTGGTGCTGGCTTCACTGCATTATGATCTTCATCAATATAGAACTCACCAGTAACTCCCCCTGTGAAACTTTCCATATTCTCAATAGCATCTTTTATTGCAGCATGGTCTGTTGAACCTGCATCTTCAATAGCTTGGAATAATAATTTTGCCCCATCGTATCCCAATGCAGCAAATGTGTCTGGCTTCTTACCGAATTTTGCTTCATAGGCTTCAACAAAAGCTTTACCTGCAGGATCTTCCGTTCCTGTATAGAAGTTTGATGTAAAGTATACATCAGTCGCATTAGCGGCACCTGCTAACTCAACATATGCATCACTCGCGAAGCCGTGTCCACTTAAGATTGGTTGTGTAATTCCCATCTCTCGAGCTTGTTTAGTAATCAGACCACCCTCAGTATAGAACGCTGGTAAGTAAATAACATCAAAGTCAGTCGCTAATAACGTTGTTAATACCGCTGAAAAGTCAGTATCTCCACTAGTATATGACTCTTCTAGAACCACTTCATTACCTAAGGCCTCCCACTCTGCTTTGAATGGTTCAGCTTGACCCACTGAATAGTCATTAGATTGGTCCACTAAAACAACTGCTTTTGTAGCACCTAATTCATTTGTCGCAAAACGCGCTGCTGCATTAGCTTGATATGTATAAGAGAATGCTAATCTAAATACCCATTCCAGCACATTCCCATTATCATCTAATGTTAAGTCATCTGCAGTGGCAGCTGGAATGACTGCTGGCACCTCACTTTCTTGAGCTACAGGGTTTTGAGCTAATACTAAATCAGTAGCACCTGGTCCAATTAAAGCAGCTACTCCTTCTTCCACAAGTCTTGTTGCTACAGAGGCTGTTTCTGTTTTGTCTGATTTATTATCATAATGGATCACCTCAATTTGTCGACCATCTAATAATCCACCCTCAGCATTTACTTCTTCAGTCGCTAATTCTATTGCATCTTTCATAGCCTGTCCATATGAAGCTGAGTAACCTGATGTTTCCATATTGGCCCCGATTTTTACTGTTTCACTATCACCTTGAGCTAGCACAGATAAAGAAGGTGCTTGAGCAAATAGTGTCGTCGCAGTTAAAAGTGTTAAAGCTAATTTTTTTAATTTCATGTTGGATCTCCTTTTTAATTGAATACTTTTTATAATTTTCTTTAATAATGTGAATCTCAATATCGCCGTCTATGCTCATCACTTCCCTTCCAATCAACAAAAAAATAGCCATCCATTCTTTTTGTGAATGGATGGCTATTTATATTTAAGCCCCATTCATAACTACACGAATAGGACTTAACTTAATAGATTTTTATCTATAGTTTAAGCCCTTATATTAATAATAATAATAATGTTTTGTGTTAGTTGATTCATGGAACTCTCTCTTTTCGTTAATCATTTTCTAATATAACTATCATATACCTCTTTTAATTCGATTGCAAGAGATATATTAAAAATATTATATTTTTTATTGCATTAATATCCATTGTTCAATTAATTCATTAAAACGATCATAATCTTCTAGTTTAATAATTGAATAGCGGACAGTATTTTTAAGGTTATTTTCCTGGTAGAATCTCGCTAAGAAACCATTGTCTTTCAAAAATTCACCTAAAGATAAAGCTTTTTCACCGTAAGTAAAGACAAAGTTTGTATGTGACTCATTAACATTCATAAATTCTTTGACGGGATCGAAAGCATTTATTAGTTTACCTTGTGCTTCTAATTGATATTCTTTAAATTCATTAACCCACTCTGTATCTTCTAATAGTATACGAGCAAAATTCATAGCGACGTGACTTAAAGGATAAGGGTGGTTAATTTTGGTTACTTTATCAAAAGTATCATTTTGAGCTATGATAATCCCAACTCTGAAGCCAGCCATTCCATAAATCTTACTCATTGTTCTAATAATTAGAATATGATCACCTTGAGGTCGCTGGTAGTTTCTTCCAAATTCAATGTATGCTTCATCAATCACGAAGTAACCACCAATTGCACCCATAGCGTCGGCTATTTTTTGTAAGTCTGACGCTTCAAACATAACCCCTGTAGGATTATGAGGGTTAGAAATAATAAACAATGACGGTCTTTTATCTTTAATCTCTTGAACAATTTTGTCGAAGTCAAAAGTAAAGTCAGCGTTGCTTGATACTTCATAATATGGCAACCCTAACTGCATAGCATAATCATGATACATAAAGAAGTCTGGAGTTACCGTCATGACACCTTCTTTACCTAAAGTGATAAAAGATTTTTGGATCCATTCATCAGCACCATTAGCCAATTCGATTTGATTCACATCTAAATTATTTTGCTTAGCATAAAGTTCTTTTAAGTATACTGGTTCATCATCAGGATATCCTGAATAATCGGTTAAATCTGCTAGTTTTGCATAATATTCATCTTTGATGGGTGATATTGGACTCGTGTTACGATCCATAATAATCATAATATTCCCTCTTCTCTAAAAATTATATATTCTATTATAACACTAATCATTTTAATTGAAATCTAATAATTATTATATTTAAAATATGTGTTACTTATTTACAAGCTAATTTAGATATATGAGTAAAAGAAGCTTATTATGGACTGCTTATTGTGTATTTAGAACTACCATAAGAATTTCATATATTTTCCTCAACAAAAAAGCACTCCCGAAGGAGTGCTTCTACATAATCTATTTTAAAAATGATTATTCAGTGATTGAAGTAACAGTTCCCGCACCTACAGTACGTCCACCTTCACGGATTGAGAAACGAGTTCCGTCTTCCATAGCGATTGGGTGAATTAATTCTACAGAGATAGTTACGTTATCTCCAGGCATTACCATTTCAGTACCTTCTTCTAAGTGGATGATACCTGTAACGTCTGTTGTTGTGAAGTAGAATTGAGGACGGTAGTTGTCAAAGAATGGAGTATGACGTCCACCTTCTTCTTTAGACAATACGTAGATCTCAGCAGTAAACTTAGTATGAGGTGTAATTGAACCTGGTTTAGCTAAGATTTGTCCACGCTCGATGTCATCACGTGTAACACCACGTAATAATGCACCGATGTTGTCTCCTGCTTCCGCGTAGTCTAATAACTTACGGAACATTTCAACACCTGTAACAGTTGTCTTTTGAGTATCTTTGATACCAATGATTTCAACTTCGTCACCAACGCGAACTTGTCCACGTTCTACACGACCAGTTGCAACTGTACCACGACCAGTAATTGAGAATACGTCCTCAACTGGCATCATGAATGGTTTGTCAACATCACGTTCTGGTTCTGGAATGTAGCTGTCTACAGCTTCCATTAAGTCTAAGATTCTTTGCTCATACTCAGCATCGCCTTCTAAAGCTTTTAATGAAGAACCGATAATAACTGGAACATCATCACCTGGATAGTCGTATTCAGATAATAAGTCACGAACTTCTAATTCAACAAGTTCTAATAACTCTTCATCATCAACCATATCAGCTTTGTTTAAGTAAACAACGAAGTATGGAACACCAACTTGACGAGATAGTAAGATGTGCTCACGAGTTTGTGGCATTGGTCCATCAGCTGCAGAAACAACTAAGATAGCACCGTCCATTTGTGCAGCACCAGTAATCATGTTTTTAACGTAGTCCGCGTGTCCTGGCGCATCGATATGTGCGTAGTGACGGTTAGCAGTTTCATATTCAATGTGTGAAGTATTGATTGTGATTCCACGTTCTTTTTCTTCTGGAGCGTTATCGATTGAAGCGTAGTCTTTTGCTTCACCAAAACCGTGTTTAGCTAAAACAGTAGCGATAGCTGCTGAAGTAGTAGTTTTACCATGGTCAACGTGTCCTAATGTACCAACGTTAACATGGGGTTTAGTACGTTCGTATTTTTCTTTTCCCATTCTAATTAATCCTCCTAAAATATATGTAACAAATTATAGATTATTTTTTTAACCTATCGAGTTGATTATACCGTGAAAGGAAGGTAAATTCAACCATTTACCTTCAGTTATTCACGATGATAGCAAGCTTTTGCGTGCTATTTAGAATTAGTTACCGCTGTGTTTTGCGATAATTTCTTCTTGAATTGATTTAGGTACAGCTTCATAGTGGTCGAATTGCATAGCAAATGTACCACGTCCTTGAGTAGCTGAACGTAAAGTAGTTGCGTAACCAAACATTTCAGATAATGGAATGAATGATTTAACAATTTGTGCGTTACCCCGTGCAGTTGTACCTTCGATACGTCCACGACGTGAGTTAACGTGCCCCATTACATCTCCTAAATATTCTTCAGGAACTGTAATTTCAACAGCCATCATTGGTTCTAAGATTGCTGGATCAGCTTTCTTAGCTGCTTCACGTAATGCTAACGATGCAGCAACTTTAAAGGCAGTCTCAGATGAATCGACATCGTGGTAAGAACCATCGTAAAGCTTAGCTTTAACGTCGATTAATGGGAATCCGGCTAGAACACCGTTTTCCATTGCATCTTTCAATCCTGCATCAACAGCTGGGATATATTCACGTGGAACAACCCCACCAACAATTGCATCTTCGAATTCGTATCCAGCACCTTCTTCGTTAGGTGAGAATTCAATCCAAACGTGTCCGAATTGACCTTTACCACCTGATTGACGAACGAATTTACCTTCAGCTTGTGTAGAAGCACGGAATGTTTCACGGTATGAAACTTGTGGTGCACCTACAGTTGCAGATACTTTGAATTCACGCTTTAGACGGTCAACGATAACGTCTAAGTGTAACTCACCCATACCAGCAATAATTGTCTGTCCAGTTTCGTGGTCTGTTGTCGCACGGAAAGTAGGATCTTCTTCAGCTAATTTAGCTAAAGCAGTAGACATTTTATCTTGGTCAGCTTTTGAATCTGGTTCAATTGCTACGTTAATAACTGGCTCTGGGAAGTCCATTGATTCAAGGATAACTGGTGCATTCTCAGCACATAAAGTATCTCCTGTTGTTGTATTCTTCAGTCCTACCGCTGCTGCGATATCTCCAGAGAACACTTCAGAGATTTCTTCACGAGAGTTTGCGTGCATTTGTAAGATACGTCCTACACGTTCACGGCTATCTTTAGTTGCGTTAAGCACGTAAGATCCCGCTTGTAATGTACCTGAGTACACACGGAAGAATGTTAAACGTCCAACAAATGGGTCAGTCATAACTTTGAATGCTAGTGCTGCGAAGTCTTCAGAATCATCAGCGTGATGTTCTAAAGTTTCATCAGTTCCTGGAATTGTTCCGATGATTGGTGGAACTTCCAATGGAGATGGTAAGTAATCTACTACCCCATCTAACATTAATTGTACACCCTTGTTCTTGAATGCTGATCCAGCGAATACTGGGTAGAATTCAACTGCTACAGTTGCTTTACGGATTGCAGCTTTAAGAGTAGGTACATCGATTTCTTCACCTTCAAGATAAGCCATCATGATGTCTTCATCTAAGTCAGCAATTGCTTCGATGAGGTTGTTACGCCATTCTTCAGCTTGATCTTTCATATCTTCAGGAATTTCGATTTCATCAATATCTTCACCTAGATCATCGTTGTAGCGATAAGCTTTCATCTCTACTAAGTCGACAATTCCATTAAAGTCATCTTCAGCTCCAATTGGTAATTGAACTGGCGCAGCGTTCGCTTGTAAACGCTCGTGTAATGACTTCATTGCTTCGATGAAGTTTGCACCTAATTTATCCATTTTGTTAATGAATACAATACGAGGTACACCGTATGTAGTAGCTTGACGCCAAACTGTTTCAGTTTGAGGTTCCACACCTGACTGAGCATCTAATACTGTAACAGCACCATCAAGTACACGTAATGATCGTTCTACTTCTACAGTAAAGTCCACGTGACCTGGAGTATCAATGATGTTAACACGGTGACCTTTCCATTGTGCAGTTGTAGCTGCAGATGTGATGGTAATACCACGTTCTTGTTCTTGTTCCATCCAGTCCATTTGTGCCCCACCATCGTGAGTTTCACCAATTTTGTGAATACGACCTGTATAGTATAGAATACGCTCTGTAGTAGTCGTCTTACCCGCATCAATATGGGCCATGATACCAATATTACGTGTATTCTCAAGAGAAAATTCTCTCTTTGCCATTAATTTTACCCCTCTTTCGTTATATGAGTAGTTCCTTCAGCCAATACAACTTGAAGCTATGTATTGCTTCGCTTATTCTACCAACGGAAGTGAGCGAAGGCTTTGTTAGCTTCTGCCATTTTATGCATGTCTTCACGTTTCTTAACAGATGCACCAGTATTGTTAGCTGCATCCATAATTTCACGTGCTAGACGAGTTTCCATTGTTTTCTCACCACGTAGACGTGAATATTGAATTAACCAACGGATAGCTAAAGTATAACGACGTTCTGGACGAACTTCAACTGGAACTTGATAATTCGAACCTCCAACACGACGAGCTTTAACTTCTAACAATGGCATAATGTTTTCGATTGCTTGTTCGAAGACTTCTAATGGTTCATTACCAGTCTCTTCACGAATAATATCGAAAGCAGAGTATAGGATTTTAGAAGCTTTTCCACGTTTTCCATCAACCATGATACGGTTAATTGTACGTGTTACTAATTTTGAATTGTATAACGGATCTGGCAAAACTTCACGTTTTGCTACATTACCTTTACGAGGCATTCAAACTCCTCCTTTCATAGGAAATTTTAGTTATATTTTTAAATTTATTTAGGTTTTTTAGTACCGTATTTAGAACGGCTTTGTTTACGATCTGTTACTCCAGCAGTATCTAGAGCTCCACGAACAATGTGGTAACGTACCCCTGGTAAGTCTTTTACACGTCCTCCACGAATTAACACAACACTGTGTTCTTGTAAGTTGTGTCCTTCACCTGGAATATATGCAGTAACTTCCATTAAGTTTGATAAACGTACACGGGCATACTTACGTAAAGCCGAGTTAGGTTTCTTAGGTGTCATAGTTCCAACACGAGTACATACACCGCGTTTTTGTGGTGACATTGTAGTTGTAGTAGTACGTTTGTAACTGTTGTATCCAACGTTTAAGGCTGGTGAGTTAGATTTAGTACTTTTTGATTTGCGTGGTTTATTAACTAATTGATTAATTGTAGGCATGAATTGTCCTCCTCCCATCTGCTTTTCTTAGTCCACACATCCAAGTGTGTCATTTTTTGATAAAGAATTACCTAAACAATTATATAATTGTTTAGTAAGTGGTTTTAAAGCAGTCAGCACGACTGGTATACAGGGATCTGTCATTAAAACACCTTGGATATAGTAACATGAGTTTTTGCATCCGTCAATACATTTCAATAAAAAAAGAAAGAAAACCGAACTTTTTTAGTTCGGTCTCTTCAATCGATTAATCATTTAATTTATCGAGTATGCTTATCTGCGTTGATAAAGTCATATTTGTCAGGATTTTCTTCGAATTTTCTAACTACATATGGGCAAGTTGCCTTGATCTTCTTATTTTCTTTATCCATTTCTTCTACCATTTTATCAACAAGGCGTCCTGCAATTCCTCGGCCACGTAATGATGGATCGGTAAATGTATGATTGGCAATGACCACATCCTCTTGTGAACCTTGGGGAAATGTAATCTCTGCTAACATTTTCCCATTCTCATCGCGACCTACTATTGCATTACCTTCACGAACTAATTCCATTTTATTCACTCCAAACATTATCTATTATGTATGTGTTTATTATAACATGTCCTGTAATAATGGCTAAGCAATAGGTCTTTCCTCCCCCTCGCATAGTCATTTTCGTAGTGAATCTTATTAAGAATAATTAGTTATTACGTAAAGTTGGGAATAATAGTACATCACGAATTGATTGTGAGTCTGTTAATAACATCACTAAGCGATCAATTCCGATTCCCAAACCACCTGTTGGAGGCATACCATATTCAAGTGCTTCTAGGAAGTCCTCGTCAACTGGATGTGCCTCGTCATTTCCTTGATCTTTCTCTTCCATTTGTGCTTCAAAACGCTCACGTTGGTCGATTGGATCAGTTAACTCAGTGAAGGCATTTCCATACTCATGACCCGCAATGAACAATTCGAATCGGTCTGTAAATCTTGTGTCCTCTTGGTTTTTACGAGCTAATGGTGAGATTTCTACAGGGTGACCGTAAACAAACGTTGGTTGAACAATTAAATCTTCACACTTCTCTTCAAAGAAGTTGTTAATGATGTGACCAACTGAAGTATCATGATCATCTATAGGCACATGGTGTTCTTTAGCTAGAGCTTTCGCTTCTTCAAAAGACATCTCTGGCCAGAAATCAACCCCTGTTGTTTCTTTAATAATATCTACCATATGAACACGACGCCATTCAGTTTCTAAATCTATCAGCTGTCCATCATATTCGACTTTACCAGTGCCTAAAACTCTATCAGCTACATATTTAATAAGATTTTCAGTTAAATCCATTATATCTGTATAGATACTATACGCAGTATAAACTTCTAACATCGTAAATTCAGGGTTATGTGTTGTATCGATTCCCTCGTTACGAAATACTCGTCCGATTTCATAAACTTTTTCAATCCCTCCAACGACTAAGCGTTTAAGGTGTAATTCTAAGGCAATACGTAAGTATAATTCCATATCTAAAGCATTATGATGAGTAATGAAAGGTCTAGCGTTTGCTCCACCTGCTAGGTTATGTAAGACAGGTGTTTCAACTTCGATATAGCCATGGTCATCTAAGTAACGACGCATTTCAGAGATAATTCTAGAACGTGTCATGAAACGTTCACGACTTTCATCATTACTAATAAGATCTAAATAACGTTGGCGATAACGTTGTTCAACGTTTGTTAAACCATGATACTTATCTGGAAGTGGACGTAATGCTTTAGTCAAAGGCTTGAAGCTTGTCGCACGCACAGATAATTCCCCTGTATTGGTCTTGAACAAGTATCCTTCTACACCTATGATATCTCCTAAGTCAGCTTGTTTATACCACCCATAAGCATCCTCACCAATTTCATCTTGGCGAACGTATAATTGAATACGCCCTTTCATATCTTGAATATGTGAGAATCCAGCTTTACCTTTACCACGTTTTGATACCATACGTCCTGCAACTTTTACAATTATCTTGTCGTTTTCTTCGAAAGCTTCCTTATCCACCTCATCATATTGTGAATGAATATCCGTTGAGTAATCAGAATGTTCAAATCCAGCATCAAACGGATTCACTAAGTCTGATTCCATCATTGCAGTCATTTTCTCACGACGGACAATCAATTGGTCATTCAATTCTTCATGTGTTTGTTGTTGATTATCGCTCACTACAGTCACTCCTTATATTATTAGTTGAATACTACTCTCAATTAGAAATTAAAGCACAACAAATTAACAAAAACAATCTAAGTCTTATTTTTTTAAGCTTTTATTTATTATTACGTTCTTCTTTAGCGGTTTCTAATATTTGAACTAGCTCTTCTTCTGAAAAATGATAATGTTCATTACAATAATGACATACAATCTCAGCGCCACGATTCTCGTCGATCATTTCTTGTAGGTCTTCTTCTTTAATTAGCTTCAGTCCAGATGCGAAGCGCTCTTTACTACAATGACAATTGAATCGAACATCTAAATAGTCTAGTATTTTAGAATTTCCTTCTCCAACAAGTCTATCTAGTAATTGTTCAATTGTTAAACCTTCACTGAATAAGTCTGAAATCCTTCCTAGTTTTTGAATTGCTTCTTCTAGAGCAGTAATTGTCTCTTCAGTCGCATCAGGCATTAATTGAATCATGAATCCACCAGCTTGTGAGACAATATCGCCCTTATCTACAAGGACACTCAATCCGATTGACGAAGGTGTTTGCTCTGAAACAGCCATATAATAAGTAAAATCTTCAGCAATCTCCCCACTAATTAATGGGACTTGTCCAACATAAGGATCATATTGTTCAATTTGTTTACTGATTTTTAAAGTACCTGGTAAGCCAACAGCACCACTCACATCAATTTTACCTTCTTCATTCGCATCTAAAGCTACTTGAGGGTTGTTAACAAAACCTCTCAAGTTCATCTTAGCGTCACAAGTTACGAGAATCTTCTCTAACGGACCTTCCCCTGTAATCTCTGTCGTTAATTGATCATTTCCTTTTAAGTTTGCAGCGAGTAAGGCTGTTCCAATAAGAGTTCTTCCTAATGCCGCTGTGGCTGTACGCCATGTATCATGTCGTTGACGAGCTTCTTCTACAGTTTCTTTCGCATCAATAACATAAACTTTCATTTGACCGTCGAAGGCCAGTGCACGTAATAGCTTATCTGACATCTAGTTTTACCTCCTTGCAAAGTTCTTTGTATTGTAATAGATAGGTGAATTTCTTTCAACTAAGTAATCATACCATAAACAAATCCTTCTAAGCTATATATAATCATCTATAAGTTCAAAATCCTATATTTTTGTTTATTTAATAACAATGAATATAAAAATACCGCACTTTTTAATAGTAAAAAAAGTGCGGTTTAATTAGTTTAGAGCTTATTCACGGTCTTGATTGATATGTGCATTTCTTCCTTCATCGTTATCTTCAACAGATGTATAAGTAGTTTCTTCTTCATAATCATCATTTTCACGTGTCTCTTCATAGTCTTCATCTTCAGCCTTTTCTTTAGCTTCAACAAAACTATCTGGAGTGTCAATATCATCGTTATGGTTTTCTGCCTTCTCTTCATCATCTGTAGGCATCTGACCAGTTTCGAAAAGTGATTTAATTGCACGTTGGTCCAATGTTTCAACCTCTAATAACTTCTCTGCAATGACATTTAGTTGTTCACGATGCTCATTTATAATACGATGCGCTTCGTCTAATGCCATATCTGTAATTCGACGAATTTCAGAATCAATTTCATAGGCAATTTGCTCTGAGTAATGAACATTCTGTCCATATTGGCGTCCTGCGAAAGGTTTTTGGTTTCCTTCATACTGAACCGTTCCTAACTTCTCAGACATACCATATTCAGTAACCATTGAACGAACAATTTGAGTAGCTTGTTGGAAGTCATTGCTTGCTCCTGTTGATTGGTGGTTAAACACAATCTCTTCAGCAGCACGCCCTCCTAAAAGCCCAACAACTTGTTCGTATAATTCTTTAGCAGTTACGATATATTGGTCTTCTTTTGGAAGCATAATCGCATATCCACCAGCACGTCCACGAGGTACAATTGTTACTTTATGTACGACACGTGCATCACTTAATACCATACCAACAACTGTATGTCCAGCTTCATGGTAGGCAACAGTTTCACGTTGCTTTTTAGACATTTCACGATTAGTCTTAGCTGGTCCAGCTATCACACGGTCATGAGCTTCATCAATATCACTTGAATTGATCTCTGTATGGTCAAAACGTGCAGCGATTAAAGCTGCTTCATTCAGTAGGTTCTCTAGATCTGCTCCTGAGAACCCTGGTGTTTGTTGTGCAATAACTTTTAAATCCACGTCTTTTGATAACTTCTTATTACGTGAGTGAACTAATAAGATTTCCTCACGCCCTTTAACATCTGGATTTCCTACAAGAATTTGTCTGTCGAATCGTCCAGGACGTAATAAGGCTGGGTCTAGGACATCTGAACGGTTTGTCGCTGCCATGACGATGATACCTTCATTACCTTCGAATCCATCCATCTCAACTAGTAACTGGTTAAGTGTTTGCTCGCGTTCATCGTGGCCTCCACCCATACCTGCTCCACGTTGGCGACCAACGGCATCAATCTCATCAATGAAGATAATTGCTGGAGCGTTTTTCTTAGCATTCTCGAATAAATCTCTAACACGGCTTGCACCCACCCCAACAAACATCTCTACGAATTCAGAACCTGAGATGCTAAAGAAAGGTACACCCGCTTCGCCAGCTACTGCTTTTGCTAGTAAGGTTTTACCAGTCCCTGGAGGTCCTTCTAGTAGTACCCCAGCTGGAATACGAGCTCCTAAAGCTGTGAATCGTGTTGGATCCTTTAAGAACTCAACAACTTCTACAAGCTCCTGTTTCTCTTCTTCAGCACCTGCAACATCTGAGAATCTAACTTTAACCTTTTGCTTAGAAACGTCTTTTGACTTTGATTTACCAAAGTTCATAATGCCTTTACCGCCACCAGAACTCTGTTGCATCATAGAGTAAATTAAAAAGAACGTTGGAATTAATAAAATTAAGAAAGGTAAGAAACTTAACCACATACCTGCACTTGATTCAGGTACTGTCTTAATTTCCGTCTCGCTTTCTAGGGCGAGATCTGTCACCATGTTTAAAGTTGCATCATTTCCTAGCACTTTAGTCTCAAACAAACTTACTTGGTTAGAGCCTTGGATAACTTGAAGAAAGTTCTCTTCTTCTTTTTCAACTACTTCACTAGGTTTACGGTATTCACCGCGAACTGTATATGCACCGGACCCTATTTGAATTTCAAACGATTTAATGTTTCCACTTTCTAATTCACTTATAAATTCTGATGAAGAGATTTCTTCAGATTGACCAGCTAGGCCTAAATTACCAGAGAAAGCTTGGAACATTCCCGCAATCGCTAGAAATATAATTATATAAGGTAAAGTTCCCCGAAAGAAATTACGATTCGGGTTTGGATTTCGATTATTCATCTACCTATCTCCTCCTAACATCTTATAAATATTATGTATCTTAGTAATAATAGCACAATTATATGACATTGTACTAACATATTGTCTTTTCATTCGTCTTAATCCTTTTGATAAACTTCTGGTTTCAATACGCCAATATATGGCAAGTTACGATATTTTTGATTATAGTCTAAACCATAACCTACTACGAATTCATCAGGCACTTCTAATCCAACGTAGTCCGCTGTAATATCTTTAACTACTCGACGTGCCGGTTTATCTAATAAGGTACATACTTTTACAGAAGCTGCTTTACGGTATTTGAAAAGATCTACTAAATACTTTAAAGTGCGCCCTGTATCAATAATATCTTCAACGACGAGCACATGACGTCCTTCTAAGTGAGTGTCTAAGTCTTTAATAATCTTAACCTCACCTGATGATTCGAAAGCAGTTCCATAACTGGATACATCCATAAAATCTATGTCTAAATAAACATCCATCTCACGAACAATATCTGCCATAAAAATAGAAGCACCGCGTAATATACCAACAACAACAACTTCTTTATCTTTATATTCTTCTGTCAGCTGTTTACCTAATCGCTCAACAGCTTTTTGAATTTCCTCGCGGGTAACTAGTACTTCTTTTATGTCTTGTTCTAACATTTAGTTTCTCCTTTAATTATTGTCTTCAAATATGCCTACTTATCATATACATGTAATATAAATTGAAAATGAATTAGTAGGTATAAATGTTATTATGCAGTAAATCTTATCATATTATCAAGGTTTATTCTTGTTTTTTTGATAGATTAGTAGATGTGTAGCATTTTCAAGCTGATCATAAAAAATCTCATCTTTGCTAATATGAGGGAACATGGCTAATAACTTCCCTTCACATGACTCTGCTAACCAGAATTCATCGCGCATTGATTTCGGTATCTTATTATCGATTAAAATTCTTGATATTTTCTTATGGTAAGGCGTACCATCAAATCTGCGCAATCTCAACGTATCGCCTTCTTGACGATGACGAATAATCGGTAGGGATTCCCCTTCTTTTAAAATCATCGGGATTTCTTCATAATTATCTCGGCGTAGGTCTGTGGCTATAGCTCCTACTTCAAATAAACCAATCGACTCATTGTGACTCAGCTTGTACCAATGGTTGATTCTTTCTAGCTTAACTGGACTTTCTACTTGCCATTCACCGTTCTCACCTTCAAAATCTTGCGGTTCTATCCACACATAATCATATTCACGACGTGCTACCCAACTATTAGCAATATCTATCCTCATATTAGGTGATTCTGTTTGAGTAATCAGTCGTTCTAATTGTCTTACTGCCACCTTACTGTAAGATTGAACTTGATGAATTAACCGTTCCTCCAAAAAGATAGCAAGATAAATTTGGATTAAGTCTTTCGATAACTTAAAAAAGTTTGGCACAAAAAGCAACCATCTTCCTTGTCGTAGCTGCATGACAAGCTCTGGCTCAATTTGAAGATATTGACTATAATGCGCATCATAACTTGCTTCCAACTGTTCAGTAAGAGCCATTAAATTCTTAAGAAATTGTGGATTTTCCTCTTCGAACAAAGGCACAAACTGGTGTCGAATACGATTGCGCATATAGGTCATCTCATGATTCGTCATGTCTTCATTATAAGGAATCTCATGCTTTTGGGCATATTGACGTAACTCTTCTTTAGTTATTGAGATTAATGGGCGCAATACCCTCATACTAATTGTTTTGCGTTGACTAGTAAGTAATAACCGTCGGTAGTTTGAACGAATGCCTCGAACACCTCTGAGGGATGTTCCACGCGCTAATCGCATGAGCACCGTCTCGCCTAAGTCATTAAGATGGTGAGCAGTTAGTAAGGTGTCAGATTCTGTTGCATCCATCACATCTGCGAAGAACATATATCTTGCATCACGAGCATTCGCCTCGACATTCGTCTTAGCTGGTTCATCCCAGTGATCGACAAAGTATAGAAGACCATGTTCTTGTGCGAAGTCCTTTACTAAGATTGCATCTAAATAACTATCCTCTCGCAACTGATGGTCAAAGTGTGCAACAATTAATTTCTTCCTGTCTTTTTCTTCTAATTGTTTATTATATTTAATAATTAGGGATAATAACACCATGGAATCCATCCCACCTGAAACTGCTAGCATGACTCGCCGACTTCGCTTCCATTCTGGCCATTCATTTAGTTGTAGTTTAACTTGATTGAATAAATCTTCCATACAATCCCCCTTTCCGTTCACGCGTTATATTTTATCATTAATATTACAAAAGTATAGATTGAAAATTAATATTGCCATAAATCCACCGCACTATATTATATTCCTTTTATATTCAATATAATATTACTATGCTCATTCTATATTTTTTTAAGCTTGCTTCATCTTTAGTTAACACATCCATGTTATCTTTACCATGAAAATCTAGGAGGAATCGATATGACAAAATTACTTATTATTGAAGATGATTTAGAACTTGCTAACTTATTTCGCTCCGTGTTAGAGCACGCGAATTATGAGGTATTTACTGCTTCCAATGGGAAAATCGCTCTTGAATTTCTTGATAAACAATACATTGACTTAATCATTACAGATATTATGATGCCTGAGATGTCTGGTTTAGAGTTTACTGAATCCTTGCGAGACGTAGGTGAGGAAGTTCCCATTTTAGTCATATCTGCTAAAGATAGTTTTGAAGATAAACGTTTAGGCTTCAAGATCGGTGTCGATGATTATATGGTTAAGCCAATTGATGTTAAAGAAATGGTTCTAAGAGTCGAGGCCTTATTAAGGCGTTCAAAGATTGCTAATAGCCGTCATCTAACAGTAGGACAAACAACACTGAATCAAGATAATTTTACTGTCACTTTTGATAAAGAGGTAGTTTCACTTCCGCAAAAAGAATTTTTACTACTTCAAAAACTTTTATCTTATCCAGATAAGATTTTCACTCGCCAGCAACTCATGGATCAGATATGGGGACTTGATTCACAAACAGATGAACGAACCATTGATGTTCATATTAAACGTTTGCGTGACCGCTTCCCAGAACATCCAGACTTCCATATCCAAACTATTCGTGGCTTAGGCTATAAGGCTGAATTTAACGTATGAAAAAGTGGATTGAATCAAAACTCTGGATATATTTCTCATTTATCACATTAATATTAACCTTCATAATGGCAGTAAGTTTTATCGCTATCATTATGATATTGGATTTTTTTAATCTTTTACCGGTTTTTGGACAGTCTCGAGTATTATCTTGGGTGATGCCCCTACTCTTCAGTAGTACAATAGGATTAGGAATCACCGGTGTAGTCATTAAGCTTCTTTTGAATCCTATCCTAAAGTTAAAGGAAGCCATGAGTAAGGTCATAGAAAGTGACTTCTCAGTACAACTCGATGAAAACCAGCGTATTGATGAAGTGAATGAACTATATCACTCATTCAACTTAATGGTTAATCAATTGAATAGTATTCAAAACTTACAAAAAGATTTTACGTCTATTATATCGCACGAATTCAAGACACCGCTTTCTTCCATTCAAGGGTATGTTCAGCTTTTACAATCACCTGACTTGACAAACGAAGAGCGTGAAGATTATCAACAACGAATCATTCGCTCAACTAGACAACTCTCTGCCCTGTCAGAAAACATCTTAAAAATATCAAAATTAGACAATCAATCATTCACCATTGAGAAGAAACCTTATCGATTGGACGAACAAATTCGAGAGTGCATCTTAGACCTTCACAATTCATGGGATAAGAAAGACATTACAATGACCGTAGACTTAGAACCTATGACATTCAATGGAAACGAGGATTTACTCGGTCAGGTGTGGACGAATTTATTAGACAATGCCATAAAGTATAACCACCAATCTGGTCAGATAATTGTCAAGTTAATTGCGGATACCAACAACGTTATTGTCACTATCGAAGATACTGGTGTAGGAATCCCTTCAGATAAGATTCCACTCCTTTACGAACGGTTCTTCCAAGTTGATAACAGTCGTTTCAGTTCTGGTAACGGATTAGGCTTATCGATTGTAAAACGCATCATTGATGCACATAAAGGACAGATTGACATTCAATCTGAAGTTGATGATGGCACTCTTATAGAAATTAAATTGCCAACACGTTTAGAAACTAACACATAAATAAAAAGCACGTAAAACTCATTTCGTTGATGAAAGAGTATGTTACGTGCTTTTCATTTATTTTAGTTATTTTTTACTCATCGTTCAGATATGGGTATCTGGGCAATTAGTTTCTACGGCCTCCACGACCGCCACGTTTACCTTCAGTGTTACGGCGTAAAGATGTTAATCGATCTTCACTGTCTTTAAGGAATTGACTCATAAGTGCATCAAAATCGTTTCCGCCAGAAGTCTTCGGAGGTTGTGATGTTTTATGGCTTGGGCTTGCATTAGTTCTATTTGGTGATTGACTTCTATTTTCATTTGGTTTTCTGAATGATCCCTCATCCTTACCTCTGTTTTGGTTTGACTCTTGAGTTTTACTTTGTTCTTGCGCTTTGCGAATTGACAAGTTTATCTTTCCATCAGGGGTGATTTTAAGAACTTTCACTGTCACTTCATCGCCTACTGTTAAAATATCATTAATATCCTTAACGAAACCATCTGAAACTTCACTTATGTGTACGAGTCCTGATTGATTATCAGGTAATGATACGAACGCACCAAAATTTGTTATTCCCGTTACTTTACCTGTAATCTTTTGACCTACTTCAACTGACATTAACTACAATTTCCTCCTTGTATTTCTTTAATGTAACGATTAAGGGAACTATTCTTGATTGTCTTTTAGTTCAAAAATAATTTCTCCAGGTTTACTATAATAATAGTCACGTCTTGCAACATCTGCAAGGTAATCAGGATCTTGCATATGTTTATATTCATCTTGAACCTGAATATTTTCTTGCATTGCTTCCTTTTCGGCTTTTTTCGTTTCTTCTAAAGTGTGCATAATGGTTTGTGACTCATTCATAGCTTGTATTAATGGAACAATAGATAAACTCACACCTACAATCCCTATCACAATGATTCCTAAGGTTCTTTTACTAAACTTTTCAGCTTGTTTTTGTTGATTAGAAATAGTTTCAGCCATTTTACGATTTTTCTTACCATGTGTTGGTAGATAAACAACTTTTTCATTACGATTTAGCTTAGTTGAGCTAGATGGTTGCATACGACTCACCCCTTATTCATTACCGAGTATAACAGTATTCTCTCTTAATATCCATTAAAAAACGAAAAATCCATCCTAGACTTTAAAGACTATTCGCATCATCCAAGCGTTCTTCAGAAATAACTTTATACATATTCAAAGCATCTTCTTTCTTGGTAGATTCTTGTAACTCCATTACTTCTATAGTCATTAGTCGGTTACCGAACCGAATTGCTAGCTCGTCACCAACGCTAACTGCGCTACTTGACTTAGCAACTGATCCATTAATAGTAATTCTTCCCTGATCAGCAACTTCTTTAGCTACTGTCCGACGCTTGATTAATCTAGAAACTTTTAAATATTTATCTAATCTCATTAACTTACCTCCTCTTTAAGTGGATTTAGCAACTCTTGAGTATCTCTTGAGAATTGAATCAACTCTCGTAGCCATTGATCATTGGCTTTATTCCTAATATTCAAGATAACCTCTAAATTGTTTTGATTCATCTGTACCTTAGCTTGTAAGTTGACATTTTGTAAGGCTTCGAAGATTCCTTGTCCTTGAAGTTCTTTGGAAGCTTCTTCATTAAATCTCACAAGAATAGTTTGACCAGCATTCTTATATAAAGTAATACCAGCTTGAATACTATAGTGCTTGATTAAGGCAATATCTATTAAATCAGAGACAGCATCCGGAAACTCTCCAAAACGGTCAATTAATTCATCTTGTAATTTGCGGTAGTCTTCTTCTGAACGAATCGCTTGAATCATCTTGTAGACACCAATCTTTTGTATGTCATCTTCGATATACTCTCCTGGGATATAAGCATCTACATCTACTTGCCATTCGAACCTATGTGATAAAGATCCTGACTTCAAGCCCTTACCTTGCTTCACTTCTACCGCTTCTTTAAGCATTTGAGTATAGAGATCATATCCAACAGAATCAATGAAACCAGATTGTTGCTTACCTAAAAGGTTCCCAGCTCCACGGATTGATAAATCCTGCACAGCTATCTTGAAACCAGAACCTAGCTCTGTAAATTCACGAATAGCATTCAAACGTTTCTCACTCACTTCACTTAATTGTTTGAATGGCTCATACATTAGATAGGCATAAGCCAAGCGGTGGGTACGACCGACCCGTCCTCTTAACTGATACAAAGTAGACAATCCCATATGGTCTGCATCTTCGATAAACAAAGTATTAGCATTAGGAATATCTACCCCAGTCTCAATGATCGTAGTCGTCACAAGCACATCAAATTCCCCACCAATGAAGTCAACAAGTACTTGTTCGAGTTGGGCCTCTGTCATTTGTCCGTGCGCTACGGCAACTCGAGCCTCAGGAACAAGTTGTGCAATCTCTTCCGCTTTTTGATCAATGGTAGCTACTCTATTATAAAGATAAAAAGCCTGACCCCCGCGAGCAAGTTCTCGTTCAATTGCTGTTTTTACTGCTCCCATATTTTGTTCCATAACATATGTTTGAACGGGGAATCTGTTTTGTGGTGGTGTCTCAATTAAAGATAAGTCTCGAACACCAATCATAGACATATGAAGGGTTCGTGGGATTGGGGTTGCTGTTAATGTCAGAACATCAACATCTGTCTTTAATTGTTTTAAGCGTTCTTTATGTTTTACTCCAAAGCGCTGCTCTTCATCAACAACTAGAAGTCCTAAATCATTAAACTCAATATCCTTTGATAATAATCGATGCGTTCCTACGATAATTGACAATTCACCTGTATGAATCTTTTTAATTGTTTTAGCTTGTTCAGCACGATTCACAAAGCGACTCAATAACCCTACTTCAAACGGCCAATCACTAAATCGTTCAATAATCGAATTATAGTGTTGTTGGGCAAGGATTGTTGTTGGAACAAGGATAGCTACTTGCTTTCCATCCATAACTGCTTTGAACATGGCTCGAATGGCAACTTCTGTCTTCCCATAACCTACATCACCAACTAGCAAGCGGTCCATCGGTTGGATTTTCTCCATATCTTGCTTGATTTCTTTAGCACTTCGTAACTGGTCTTCCGTTTCAACATATGGGAAGGCATTCTCAAATTCAACTTGCTCGGGAGTATCTTCAGAGAAGGCATAACCTTTTTGCTGTTCTCTCTTCGCGTATAATGCAATGAGTTCATCAGCAATATCTTCAACTTTGGATTGAACACGCTGTTTGGTTTTAGCCCATTCTGTTCCACCTAATTTGTTTAACTTAGGTCTTTTGCTTTCTGAGGCGACATATTTTTGTAATTGATCGATATCCTCAACGGGCAACAAGACTCTCGCTTTATCTTCATATTCTATAGCCACTAAGTCTTTGTGAATGCCATTAATCTCCATAGTCTCAATCCCAGTATAACGACCAATACCGTGATTAATATGTACAACATAATCACCCACGTCTAACTCATTATAACTCTTAATTCTCTCCGCATTAGATACAGCTTTAGATGAAACCTTTTTTTGTCTTAACTTATTGAATAATTCAAGCTCGGTCACAACAACCCAACGTTCATTAGGGAGTTCAAACCCTTTAGCTAGCGCCGTTGTAACAATATTAATCGCCCCTGGCTGAGCTTCATTACCCTCTTGAATAACTGTTGGACGAATGTGGTATTCTTCGAATAGATTCAATGCTTTCACTGCTTCTTGTTGTTTAGATACCGCTAGTTGAATCATCGTACCTTCTTTGAGCCATTGATCCATCTCTGCTTTAATTAAAGGCATCTGATGATAGAATTGATTCATACTACGGTATTGAATGTTAATCACTTCAGAGAAAGTAATGTTCGCCAGGCCTCTTTGCATAATGGAGAAATAAATCGTTGACCGTTCTTTAGAAGCGACTCTAATCTCATCATAAGCATCTAAAAGAATATCAATGCCTGGTATTAATTGTCCTTTTTGAACTTCTTGCTCTATCCAATAGTAGTCTTGTTCCTTAGCATGAAATTCATTTTGCTGGATACGTCCCATTTCCATAACGATTAAGCAAGCTTCTTCATTAAGATAATCAATTAATGATGTTCCATTCTCATCCCATAATCCCATATAAGAAATTGCATACTTCAAGGGTTCGCCAAGCTCTAATTGTTTCAATCGGTCTTCTTGGACGGATTGTAACCGTGCCTTCAATTCATCATCTTTAATTTGTTTAAGTTGTTTATTCAATTGTCTTTTTAAATCATCTAAGATAGAGATTTGGTGACTCAAATCAAATAATACATCTGTCGCAGGATAGAAATCAGCTGATTCAATATTCTCCTTTGATTCTTGCGTATCTGAATCGAATAAGCGGATAGAATCTAATTCAGTATCGAAAAAGTCTAAACGCACTGGCATTAGTGAATTCAACGGGAAGTAATCAATAATACCTCCGCGTATACTGAACTCCCCTGGAGATTGAACCATTCCTTCGCGTTTGTAACCATATTGGTTGAACTTGCGTTCCAAATCATCACGATCGTAATCTTCCCCAATCTCAAACTGAAAGATAGAATCTCTCCATAACTCGACTGGTGTTAAACGCATTCTTAAAGCGGCGCTTGAAGCAATAATGACGCATGATTCACCGCTAGCTAAGATATTAAGCGCTCGAACTCGCTCAATCGTGTTATCAATTGATGAGATCGAGTAAGTAACAGCCAATGACTCTTCATGAGGAAATAGGATAACTGGCACATCTGGAAGTAGATTTACTAAGTCATCGTATAAGTCTACTTGCTGTTTACTCCGAGGTTCTATCACTAGATATTGCTTAGGATGAGTTCGATATTGTTGTGCAACAAACGCGGACCTAGCACTGTCGTCTATTCCTGTAATTAAAACAGGATCACTATGTTGTGGGTTGTTTACTTGTTCAATTACATGGTTGAACGGTTGACTATATAAGACTGTCTCGCCCATATATACTCCTTTCTATACAGATAATAAATGAGTATCAAGGAGCTCATCTACATGACCCCCTTCACACAATTTATTCTATTGTTGTATTAATTAAATTCATTCATAATATTCGCGAACGTTTCACCATCGAGCCATGCTTCAACAGCATCGACAGCTCGATTCACTGCTTCATCTGTCGCAATCCGATCTTCCGCAGTAAATGGCGAGAGAACGTGATCAACTACCTTCCAGCCACCTTGAGGACGTCCGATTCCAACTTTAATTCGTTTGAATTCCTTGGTACCTAAGAGTTCAATAATGCTTTTTACACCGTTCTGTCCACCAGAACTTCCTTTAGCTCGAAGGCGAATACGACCTGGATCTAAATCTAAGTCATCATGAATGACTAAGACATCATCTAAATCTATCCCATAATAACTCATCATGGGTACCAGTGCTTCCCCAGAGAGATTCATATATGTGAAAGGTTTCATTAGCAATGTCTTCTCTCCTGATCGATGCCATACTGTAAAGTCTGATCTGAACTTTTGATCAGTCATAGATAATTGATGACGACGTAATAATTCATCAATAACTTCAAAACCTACATTATGACGACTCCCCTTATATTTGTTACCAGGATTCCCTAACCCTATTACTAACTTCACTTTTATCACCTTTTATTTATAATTTGAATTCTCTGATAGTATATCATAATTTATATTATAAGTCCTTTATTCAATATATTTTCAATTTGGATACGTATTCATTATAATATATATTGAAATAGCTTTAGTAATTGTGATATTATGAGCATGTAAAAGAAAGGGGAATTATTATGGCGAAATCTCAAGATAAAATTATATTAATTGGCGATGGGGCAGTTGGCTCAAGTTTTGCATTTTCACTAACAATTAGTGGGGTTGGACGTGAATTAGGAATTATTGATATTGATGTAGATAAAACAGTAGGAGATGCTATGGACTTATCTAGTGCATTAGCATACCACCCTACTAAAAAAATCTACTCAGCCCAATATTCAGATTGTCATGATGCCGATATTGTTGTAATTACTGCAGGTGCTGCTCAAAAACCTGGCGAAACGCGATTAGATTTAGTCCACAAAAACTTAAAGATATTCAAAAAAATCGTAACATCAGTTGTTGAAACAGGATTCAATGGCATCTTCCTGATTGCAACTAATCCTGTTGATATTCTTACTTACGCTACTTGGAAGTTCAGTGGTTTCCCTAAAGAACGCGTCATTGGTTCTGGGACTTCATTAGATACAGCCCGTTTCCGTCAAGAAATTGCTGCACTTGTCGATGTTGATGCACGGAATGTACACGGTTATATCTTAGGTGAGCACGGAGATACAGAATTCCCAGTCTGGTCGCATGCTAATATCGGAGGTTTACAAATCTACGAATGGATTAAAGATCACCCTGATACAGACGAAGAAGCATTGGCTAACGTATTCTTTAAAGTTCGAGACGCTGCTTATGAGATTATTAAGAGAAAAGGTGCGACCTATTATGGTATTGCAGCATCACTAACAGCTATCTGCCAAGCTATCTTAGACAATACGTATTCAATCTTCCCTGTCTCTGCTTACCTTGATGGTGAGTACAATCAAGAAGATGTATTTATTGGTGTCCCCGCTGTCCTTGGTAGAGCAGGAGTTATCTCAAAAGTCGAAATTCCACTGAATGAATTAGAACAGGATCGTATGGATCACTCAGCTAACACATTACGTGAGATTATCAAAGAAGGATTCGAAAAATTAGACAACGAATAATAATACATCAAAAAGAAGCAACAACATCCAGAGATCACCTCAATGTTGTTGCCTCTTTTTAATATCTCTACAATATCAATTCTAAGACAATGAATAATAGCTATAAGTTACAGCTTTTTGCCCAATAGTAACCCTGTTGCCAATGAAACCCTTGAGCATATAACTCTTCTGACATTGACGCATCCTCTACACCTTCAATGACTATCTTCTTTTCATGGCTTTGAGCCAAATGACGCCAAGCCTTCAAAAATAAACTAACAGTTACTTTATCAACATAACGGAAAGAGTGTAGCGAAAACTTTAAACAATCTACTTTATCAATGTTTTTTGCTACCATCTCAAATGAATTCAAACCACTTCCCACATCATCAAAGCTCACTTTATAACCAATCAATCGCAATTGCTTAATAAAGGCTCCCATATGATTTTGTGGCACTAATTTCATATTATCTAAGAAAAAATGTTTCTCAGTGATTTCAATATTAATTTGCCCCGCATACTCTTTCAAATCCTTCAAGAAATCCCAAGTAGAAGGATGAATAAATTGTTGTGGGTGAATATTAATATTAAAGACATAGTGAGGATACTTCTGGCAGTAGGTCTCTAATTCTTCCTTGTACCAGTTTAATAATTGCTTATTTAACTCCTCGATGGCCGTATATTGATCCATTAAATTCCTTGGATAGGTTCCTGTAGTTTTCGACCGAAGTAACACTTCGAATTCATTAATTTCTTTCCTATCTTTTGAAACCAATTGAATGATAGGTTGAAATACTAAGTACAAATCTTCTATTACTGACGAACATAGTTGTCCCACTTAGCTAACCTCCTTAAAGGAATTTTTTATGGATTCATATATCATTATATGTGAAAAATTTACTTAATCAATAATTATTTGATTCTTTCCGTTTGCTTTTGCAACAAACATTGCCTTATCTGCTCGTCGGAATGTATCTAGTAACTTTTCATCCCTTCGTTGATGGGCAATTCCGATTGAAACAGTAAACTTAAGTTCTTGATTTGCATTATCAAGGATTGTTATTTGGTTCACTTTATCTTCAATTCTTTTTGCAATATTATATGCGAGTTTCTTTGTATCGTCTTTTAATACTGTTACAAATTCCTCTCCACCAAATCGGTAGAAAGAATAATCTTCGGCAGACATATTATCCAAAGCTGCACTCAACGATCTTAAAATATTATCGCCAATGAGGTGACCGTGTACATCATTAAAGGTTTTGAAATTATCAATATCTAAGATGATTAAAGCATAATCAGTCTCACCTTGTGGAATAGTCTCAATGTCTTTATAAAATTTTCGAGAATTATATAACCCTGTTAATCCATCGGTAACGGTTAATGTTGCTAATTGATAAACATCTCTTAATATAGCATTAATCATCATTGTGAACGCAGTGCTGATGAAAATTTCAAATAACAATATTTCAAGTATGATTTTACCGCCACCTAATGTCATCATTAAGGCAGGAATTGATAAGAAGATATAATAATAGTTTAGTGTGAGGAGTTGTCCTAATGTCTCAAATCGTTGTTTAGCCATATTGAATACTCTATTGATAGTTAGGATAAAGAATAATGAAAAAAGTAAGTTAATAACAGAAACTTCTATGCCACCAAAAGCAAAACGAATAACAGCTAATATTCCAATAGTAGAATAGGTAATGCGTTGACCAAGAAACTTCATACTCAAACTAAATAATATGAAACGAAAATCAAAACGAACATCCAAAATCGTTACCGAGAAATACATTAAAGCTGCTCCCACAATGGATTCAAGCGTTATGTACTGAACTCTTTGTTTTTGAGTAAACTGATGAGCATCTAATTCCGTTTTTGAAAACTTCAATACTAAGTATATATTAATCAATATAATCCCAATATTAGCAAGTAAATTCACTAACATAAGTGAATCTCACACTCCTTTCCTGTAATGTTAATCCTTTAAAATAACCTGTTGTATAAATATACACTAACACTTTTAAAGTATAAAGAATAATTTATATTATTTATGTGACTTCTGATAATTTTGTATATTCTTTGATTTAGTTCTGCAATAAATAGTGATCTATAGCCTAAATATGTAAATTAAAGACAAAGAGAACCAGTATAGAAATATTGGTTCTCTTACTATCTTTAATATAATTTCACATTATTATATTTATACCATTATTAATCAGCAACGAGTTAACATACTCTGTATATGTCTGAAGCATTTAATAGAGCTCTTGTGTAAGCCTTTTTTATCAAAATTCATTGAAAACTATCCTGCACTAGTTTATTCTTCACTAAGAATATTAAGCAGCTCTTCCGGCTCTTGTTCTGATTCTTGGAAGATAGGGCATTCATATTCAATTTCTACTCGGTTACACCCACTCTCTTTAGCTTTATATAACGCTTTATCCGCGCGTTCAAAGGTCTTAATTAGTGGCTCTTGTTCTTTTCTTTTGGCAAATCCTATTGAAACAGTGACTGTAATATAACTTAGATCCTCTAAGTAAACTTTTAATTTCTTTAATTCTTCTTGAATTTTGAAAGCTAATAACTTGGCTTGTTCTCCATCTACGTCATTGATAATCGTAACAAACTCATCGCCTCCAAAACGATAGAATAAGTATTTATTGTCGCTTACTTTCTTTAATATATCACTCGTCTTTTTGATAACATCATCACCAACAAGGTGTCCATAAGTATCATTGACCTTTTTGAAATGATCAATATCAATAATAAGTATTGTGTATTGCTTACCATGTTTAGATAATAACTCAATATCTGTTCTAAATTTATTGTTATTATATAGTTGCGTTAGCCCATCTCTATTAGATAGTTTTGTTAATGCACGAACATCTTGGAAAACTGAATAAATGAATATAGTAAATAAATTTGATACTATCAACACAACTAAGACCACAAGCCAAACAACTGCTTTACTTTCAGCCGACTTATATATAACAGGTAAATCTAATAAAATATATAGGTTCAATAAAATTAATAATTGAATAAGTGTTGTCCATCGGTTCTTTATCCATTCATAGACAGGTTTGAGTAGCAATGCAAATACTAGGGATGTACCCATACGCCAAATAGAAATATCATCCACTTGAATCCCTAGATGAAAGATACTTACTATGATAACTACAGGTATAGAGACTTTAACACCTAGGTACCTGGTTAAAAAAGCAAACAATATCGCTCGAAAGTCAAAACGGACACCTGAAAGATAAATAGGATTATTCGTCAAAAAGAACACAACAAACGACTCAAGAATAATAAACAGGAAAATTTGTTGGAGGTTGTATAGCCTTTTTTTATATATACCCCCTCCTAGTTTCCAGATCAGGTACAAATTGATTAGTATTACAGCAATATTCGATAACAGATTGACAATCATTGTGTCATACCTCTTTCCAAAATATTTTTGTTCCAAAATAAGCTGCTCATCTTAATTATTATAAAGTATACTGATATTTGAATATAAATACAATACATATTTATTTTTTTATATGTATATATACATAAGTGTTTGAGCATAAGGTCAACGATATTAATTAAAATTTTAATTATCACAAAAAAATTATAGGATATAATTATACTAAATATTTTCCGGTAATGAGTCCATACAATAGATAACAGTAATTAGTTCGTAACATATTTGCAATCATATGTTATTTATTCTATACTTAAGTGTGTCTTTTTATCTAATGGAGGAAAGAATATGGGACAATTGCACAAATATTCAATCAGCATTTTGACTATCTTACTATTAATATTAGTACAATCTGAACAAGTTATTGTGAATGCAAATATAAACAAACTCAACAATGATAGTGTCACAGCCAGTGACCTATATATTATTGATGACACAACAAAAACAATAATACACTCAAACGAATCTATAGAAACTCTTTCTACAGATGAAAATCAAAGCATTGAAACAGGTACTCCGATTACAATCTCAACAGTTGAATCAACAGCGGACACAGCACAGACAAATCAAGCAACTTACACAGACTTAATAACAATCGTCCAATCAATACCAAGCACTTTAACTTCCTTGGCTAATAATCTACCAAACGAAGAATATTCAATGCCATGGAACACCTATAATAGTCTAACTGCACATGAAAGAGCCCAAATTATTCTAGATACTTTCTTAACTGAACGAAGTCGTTTTGATAATTTAACTAATGAACTCGTATTGTCAGAAGATCAAACGGCTCTTCAAGATAACGGCGATGAAGTTAACTTTACTAACTATTACTGGTCTGTCATTAACGAGACGACTCTTGAGTTATATAACAGTGAGAAGGAACATTCTAGTTATTTAATTCAAGATAAAGACTTAGGTTTAGTTTATCTAGTTGATTTCACCGAAAGTGAACAGTCAACCGATGAACAGGTCATATTAGAAGTAAATATTATTGAGTATCACTTTGCACCTTATAATTAATAAACAAAGGCACCCTCTTAACTAAAAAATGTTAAGAGGGTGCCTTTGTTTATTATAGCCGATAGTTATCTGCTTCTGGAATTTGATCTGGGAAACAAAGACATAACCACGATCAATTAATTCAGGAATGAGTGTCTTTATCGCTGCTGTCGTTGATGGTTGTGAATCATGCATCAATATAATCGAACGGTGCTGCAAGCTTTCTAGAGTGTGTGCCACTGTCATATCTTCGTTTTGATGCACCCAATCTTCTGAATCAACATTCCAATATACAGGATAAAGTTCGGGATAAAGACTCATCATTTGTCGGCGTCCATTCCCATAAGGTGTCCGGTATTGCGTTGGCTCTTCGCCGGTTATTTCAGTAATTAAAGTCTGAGTGGTGTTAATTTCATCTATGATTTCTTGTGCTGTAAGATTATCAAAATTCGCATGAGAATATGAGTGATTTCCAATTTCATGTCCGGCTTGATGTACTTTTTCAGTTATCTCTGGGTATAGCTCAACATACTTACCTAATTGAAAGAATGTCGCTTGAACTTGATATTCTTTTAATATCTTTAGAATTTCTAATGTATTTTCGCATGGCCCATCATCAAAAGTTACAGCCACTAATGGACGTGGGTCTATCTCAGAGCCTGTTAATAGTTCAGCTAAGCTCTCACTTGAGAATAGTTCTTCAACAATCTGTGAATCTTTCTTTATCTCTTCGGCATAAGAGATTAGTTGATTTACATAGCTTTCTCCCTTTTGCTGAAGAGCAGCCACTGCTCCAGAACTTTGCGGGTGTTGTCGGACTTCAGCTAATTCAGCTTCCAACTCTTTAAAGCTTCTAATATCTCTCTGCAACGTTGCCATACTCATTGAAGAGGGGAAGCTTTCAATTGAATCAGATATAGCTGATAGATGACTAAACATCTTATTAATATGATCGTACTCATGTTCCAAGGCAGTATAGAAGTCATCTTTTTTAGCTGGAATTTTTTTTCTGAGTTTAGTTATATCAGCTGCCTCTACATCCTCATTTAATGTACGATTTGGATTAATCTTTCCATCTTCGAATAAAGGCTGATCTGTTTCAAATAAACTATTAACATCTTCCATGGCTTGATATTTAGTTTCAACATCATCGATCAATTCTCTTAAATACTTATTTTGAAGTCCATTTACTTCTGAAACTTGTTCATAGGCTTCAGCAATCATCTCTTCAGTAATATCCGGACTCAAGAAATCTTGTTCATCATCTAAGTATAAGCTCGAGATTGTTTGAGTAGCTGCTTGTGTTTTTTGTATATTCGCTTTATGTTGATTGATGAACACACCGATGAAAATGGAGGCAATGATTACCAATCCCAATGTTCCCCATCTAGTTAGTGAATGCTTAGCTGTATTCTCTAACTCAAATCTCACAACAACCACTCCCTCTGAAAATAGTATATCCATTATATCAAAAATATTTCAATTTTTAACTAATTCATTAATTCTTAATATAAAAAACAATATTATGCTTTTGTTTTTAATGATGAATTTACAATTTAAGTACAACACTCCAAAAAAGATTTATAGTTTTAATCCTTTAAAATAGATGTAACACCAACTATCGAAAGGATCAAAACTATGAACGCGTACTGTCACCTTACCATCAATATTCTTACTCCACGGACAAGGTAAGTCTTTAGGTTATATAGCAAATCAATTAAATCGAGCCAAATCAACGATTTCATAGAAAATAAAATGAAATACAGTTGATAGTCAGACTCACTCCCCTTCGGTAGCCCAACAAACATACCCTCTAAGATAAGATGGCATATTTCCAACTTTATAATGAGACAGCAAAGAATCCATTCCTCCATACTCTGCAGCTAAGCAACACATTGAGTTTAATGATAACAGATGATTTTTAGTTGATCTTAAAGGATCATTTTTAATTCTATTAATAATTCCTAGATAATCTGTTGGCAGATGAAATTCTCTAATTTTTTATCTTTGTTATTTGTTTTCTCACTTTTTAATGATTGATTCACAGACATATAGAGACTCCCTTCAATGCTATTAGCTTTATCACAAAGATATTAGCGATATTAATTATTATATGAATTCAGCTGTAAAAAAAGCCAAACTTACACTATAAGTATACAGATAAGTCTTCAATCTTTTAAAAATCATAATTTTATTTATAAATTTTAAATAGATTAAACTTATTCTGGCTGTTTTTAATAACAGATCACTTATAATATAAGTTTGGTTAATTTGCTTTTTTATTACTATTTTTGGAGACGATTATTCTACATCTACATATTTTAAGTTATAACGTCCTATAGCATCAGGTTCCATATTTTTTACATATTCTTTATTAGCATAGATACTCTCATTATGATAGATAGGTATAACTGGCATAGCATCCATCATCACTGCTTCAGCTTGAAGTAGTAAATCTGTACGAGCTGACGCATCTAATTCTAAACTAGCTTCATCAATAAGAGCTTTAAACTCTTCACTTTCCCAACCTGTATCATTATTTCCAGTGTCTACTTTGCGATACATATCTAAGAATGATGCTGCATCATTGTAATCCGCAGCCCATCCTAATCGAGCAACTTGGTAATCTAGCATGCTAATTTTGTCTAGATATACTTGCCATTCTGTATTATCTATCTCAACATTTACACCTAAATTTTGGTTCCAACCTTCTTGGATAAATTGAGCAATCGTAGAATGCGCCTCACTTGTATTAATAGATAACCTTATTGTTAACTCACTTGGATCACTAATACCTAATTCTTTAAGACCCGTACTTAAATATTCTTTAGCAGCTTCAAAATCTGCATCTTGGAAGTAATTTCTATCCTCCTCAAATCCTTCAATGGTAGGTGGGACGATTCCAGTAGCGGGGATATGTTTACCATGCGTTACATTATCTACTAAAGCTTGTCGATCAATTGCTAAGGCTAAAGCTTTACGAATATTAACGTTCGACATAACCTCATCTGTCGTATTTAATTTATACCAATAAACAGCTGAGTATGGTGTTGTATGTAATTCCCCTTTTCCTTCTAGTACAGGAATATTTTCCAATGCGATAGCACCATATGGAGCACCAATAAAATCTAGATCTCCATTCATATATTGAATACTTCCTGTAGCTTCTGATTCAATAATTTGTACATTTACTTGATCTAACTTAACATTCTCTTTATCCCAATAATTTTCATTTTTTGAAAGTACATAATCACTGTTGTGGTTCCACTCAGATAAAGTGAAAGGACCGTTTGTTACATAGTTATCACCCGCTTCAAGTGCCCAACCTTCATCAGATTCTACAACATTTTTATTAACCGGTGCAAATGCGTAGTGATTGATAAGTTCTAAGAAATAAGCAACAGGGCTATGTAAAGTTACTTCAAAAGTATAATCATCAAGTGCCTTAATCCCAACACTCTCAGCATCTCCATCTCCTAAATTATATGCCTCTGCCCCCTCAATTACATAATATAAGTTAGCACGAGATGCTAATGATTCAGGATTTAACATACGTCTCCAGCTATATTCAAAGTCTTGAGCAGTTACAGGATCACCATTTGACCACACTGCATCCTTACGAAGATTAAATGTATAAACTAAACCATCTTCACTTACTTCCCAAGATTCTGCAGCACCTGGTCCAATTTCTCTGTTGGCATCCATTTCAGTCAGGTTTTCAAATACATTATCTATAATTGAACCTGAAGTTGTATCTGTTGATAATCCGGGATCTATCGTTGGCGGTTCCGCATTGGTAGATATATTTAAAACTTTTTCTTGTGCAAAGGCTGTAATTGAATTCAGCATAATACTTGCTGACAAAAATAATGTAGGTAATAATTTTTTTAATTTCATAATAGTCCCTCTTTCATTATTATAATTTATTATATGCTTCCATATCTAATTCATTTAATATTGTAAGTACTAACTCTTTAGCACTAACATAATCTTCATAGGCAACGTAACCATAATGGGTATGTGCATATCTAACTGGAATCCCTACGACGATTGTTGGAATACCTTTATTAGCCAGATGATATGCACTCCCATTAGTTCCTCCACCTTTTCTAACTGAACGTTGAACTTTAATTCCATATTTTTTTGCTAAATTTAAAGCATAATTTTGGAACCCAGGATGAGTAATCATTGATACATCAAAATCTCTAAGCATTGGACCTTTTTTAAGTGCAGATTGAATCTTATATTCTGGCGTAAAAGTATCATCAGCCGGACATCCTTCGAAGACAATAGCAAGATCAGCATCAACATTATTAGCTATAACCTGGGCTCCACGAAGTCCAACTTCTTCTTGAGTTGTTAATACACCTTCAATACTAATTTGATGATTTATCTTCTCTTTTTGATATGTACTTATTGTATCTAGTAGACAAGCAACACCAATCCTACAATCAAATGCCTTACCTAATAGGATAGTGTCATCGTGTAATGTTTCAAACTTTACATCCGGTACTATAGGATCGCCAATCCGAACACCAAGTAATTCTGTTTCTTCCTTAGTCGATGTCCCCACATCAATTACTAATGCATCCATATTCAATGGTGCATTGCGTTCAACTTCTGTCATAAAATGCGGAGGTGTACTTGCGGTAATTCCTTTCACTTTCTTACCATCTTCTGTCCGAATAATAACTGTATGAGCAGGTACATTATTAACCACCCAACCACCGACAGGTAAAAATTCAATCATTCCATTAGGACGAATGGCTTGCACTATAAAGCCAACTTCATCCATATGTGCGTCTAATAGAACTTTAACTGAATTCTCTTTATTTCCCCCAAATTTCATGAAAATATTTCCCATTTTATCCGATGTTATTTCTGAAAAATCCTTTGCATACGCTCGTACAATATCACTTACTTCACTTTCAAACCCTGACACTCCGAAAGCATTCGATAAACTTTCTATTAAATTTAATGACATACAACTTTCCTTCCCGTATAAACGAAATAATATTAACATTAATATTATATTAGATATAAGTGAGAGTCAATGTGTTTTTTAATTATAATCTAATTGGTTTATTCAGTTGTCCAACAAAAGAGGCTTTTGCCTCTTTCGTTAAAATGATTTTTACTTAAATTTATCTTTTAACATCAAAGTAACTAAATCAAACAACGATTCTTCACTCATAAATTTCTTTTGCAATATTAACCATCCTTCATAACCTCTTCCGCCTGAAGCTCTGGATTGAGAGAATGCTATCGTATATAACTTTTCCTTTAGATTGGAAAATTGGTTGACTTATCTATAACTGAGGTAATCCAATACAATAAGTAATAATTATTTAATTTTTTTAATTAAACTTACTCCAGTTTAGTATATTACGACTGTGTCTACCCTTCGATAATTCATTGTCATCACTTATTTATCCTCAACCGTACAATTTAATATTTTAGCAAATAGATGTAAATTTGTTATAAATATAGGTTTTTTCAAAAAATTACAAGTGTAAAAAGTTTTTATCCGACTATAAATAAAATTAACAACAACTCTTAATTGTGATATAATGAGCATTCAGTTAAGTATTTAATTGAGAAATGGAGTGTTATTATGAAAAATCAACAATTTCAAGGTACTGCCAAAGGTTTTCACGATAAAGTAACAGCGACATTAACTATAGAAAATGGGAGAATTATAAACGTTACAAGTAATCATCATCCACATGCCTATGTTGGATCACTTGGTATTGAACAAGTAATAAATAATATAATTGATTCACAAACTGTTGAAGTTGACACAGTTTCTGGTGCCACTTTTTCATCAAATGCTTTTATTGAAGCAAGTAAAAAAGCGTTCGCAGTGTACAAGGGTGATTTAACTGCCGAAAAAGCGTTGGATATCGAAGAAAGAATAGTTACTGATTCGGAAATAGACACTGTATCTTCAGCATCCATTAATCCAAATAAACCGCAGGAAAATACTTCTGTTGCAACAGATCTAATCATTAACAATGAGAACATTAAATTTGATGCAACTTACGATGTTATTATCGCTGGTTCTGGAGGTGCCGGTCTCGCGGCTGCGGTAGAAGCTGCTAGATCTGGACTCAATGTCTTAATCTGTGAAAAAGCTGGAATAGCTGGTGGAACAACTAACTATTCTGGTGGAGTGATGCAAGCTGCGGGTACAACTTATCAAAAGGAATTTACAGAATACAAAGATGACTCAACTGATAAACATGCCCAATTATGGCTTAAGGCTGGTGAAGGTTCACTTGATGACAGTCTTGTTAATGATTTAGCCCAATCAATGCCCGATAATTTAGAATGGCTTTCAGAAATGGGGCTTAATTGGACTTCCGTTTACGGCCATGCTCAAATTCCATACGTTGATGAAAGTTTGTATGCAGAACGAATTCATGTCTATGAAGGTGGTGGATCAGCTGGTTCTGGGGTAATACTTACTCAAACCCTTCTCAATGCAGCTCAAGAAGCAGGAGCTACTATACAATATAACACGGCACTTGTTTCTTTAATTCAAGATACTAACTCTGATCACATTATTGGAGCTGTCGTGTCTCAAAATGATAAATTAAGTTATCTTCAAGCTAATAATGGAATTATTCTAGCAACTGCAAGCATTGACCATAATCCTGCTTTAGCGAAAGAATTAAATCCACAGCATTTTAACGATTTGAATTACAATACTGTACTATCAACAAAAACCAATACAGGTGACGGTATTATCATTGGTATGAGTGCAGGTGCTGCAATTAATGGAATGGGAGGTTGTATTGATTTCTGCGGAAAAACGGGAAATGCCACCGATAGCCGAATTCATACATTCCCGATGATTTATGTTAATGGATTAGGTCATAGATTTGTTTGTGAAGAAGCTACTTATGCCTATACTTATAGAGCTATCTTTCAACAGGAAAAACAACATAACAAGCAAACTTATATGATTTTTGGTGAGTCTTCTATTCAAGATTCATTTTCGCCATGGACAAAGGAAAGTTTAGCTAAAGATATTGAATCTGGACTAGTTAAAAAAGCAAGTACTTTTGAAGAATTGGCTAATATTATTAAAGTTCCTGTGGAAAACTTAAAAAAGACTTTAAAACAATGGAATCAAGATGTAAGTCATGGAAAAGATACTCAGTTCGGAAGAACACAAGGACTTGTAGAAATTACAGGACCTTATTATGCTTACCATAATAAAGCATCTAATCTCGGTTCAATAGGTGGCCTAAAAATTAATACGGATAGTCAAGTTCTAGATAACTTTGGTCAAGTTATTCCAAATCTGTACGCTGCAGGGTTAAATACTGGTGGTTGGATCGGGGGATATTATCCAGGTTCAGGAACCGCTATCTCCGGTATAGTTCATCAAGGTCGTAAGGCAGGAAAAGCAATTTCTAGAAAATAAAATACAAATTAAAAATAGGCCAATTGGATTGATTGGCCTATTTTTCTGTAAATTTTTGAATCACTGAAAATCTTCATCACTTTATCAATTAATAGAACATTTTATCAATTTCTTTCATTAAACCCCTCCCTCTACATTCCATAAATTATACTGTCCGTCCAATTCCGTGTAGAAGACGTGAAAATCTCTAATGACTCGTTCGTTCAATGTGACTGCTAGGTTTAAAGTTTGGCTTGTTGTTTAATCATTGTTATCTAATTATTCTTGAAAAGCACTATCCACATTCGACTCACCAAACCATCATGCAATAAATATCAGCTAGTTTCTCTATCTTTATATATATCATATGTCTCTTGCTTATTCTGTGGTAAAACGGTCTGATAAATAATCTTTCACTCTTAATTACCATAAAATACCCCTTTAAATATAAATACAAAAAAGTACTTAGGAACAAACATTGATTGTATGCTTGTTTCTAAGTACTTTATCTGTTGCAAATACTACTTGAACTCAAGTTCAATCGTATTCGTTAATATATCTCGGTAGCTATAGCTAATTCGATCAAAATCATTTTCACTTTGATCTAAATCAACTACAAAAACTGATCGATAAGTTTCTTTAAGGACACCATTGCGTTCCTTTTTCTTCTTACGACCCATTTGAACAGTCACGCTAATTTCTTCACCAACACGATCTTCCAAATATGACTTAATCTCTGATAATTCATTTGGCATTCCCACTCACCTCGCATAGTAAGTGTAGCATATTTTTAACAAAAAATCAATAATACCATAGATGACATTCTATAACAAGGGAATATATGTTAAGAAATTAATTAAATTTCTAAGATTTTCTCATATAATTTTTTAAATTCATAGATTGTTAAAGTCTCTGCTCGACGCTTAGGATCAATCTCCGACTCATTAAAGACTTGTTCAAGCTTATCTAAATCAATGTCATCATTATTATAGTAATTCCGAAGATTATTCCATAATGTTTTTCTCCGTTGCGTGAAAGATAATTGGACAAAGTTTTCAAAATCTCGAAAATCTTCAACTTCTACTAAAGGTTTATCTCTTCTAACTAAAGTCAATACAGCTGAATCAACATTTGGTTTAGGAATAAAGACATTTTTAGGAACAATAAAAGAAACATCGGCAACCATTTTATTCTGGATAGCTATCGTCAACGAATTATAGGCTTTAGTTCCTACTTCTGCAGTCATTCTTTCTGCAACTTCTTTTTGCATCATCATAATCAAACGATTAAATGGTAAGTCTGAACTAAGAAGGTGCATTATAATCGGTGTTGTAATGTAATAGGGTAGGTTAGCAACCACTACTAAGTCGCTGCTATCTTTTAAGAATTGATAAGCTTCATCGTTAAAATTAACTTTTAATATGTCATTATGAATAACCTTTACATTTTCGTATTCTGATAGAGTATCTTCAAGTATATTGATAAAGCGTGGATCAATCTCGAAAGCTAATACTTGCTTGGCTGACATCGCTAAAAATTCAGTTAACGCACCAATACCAGGTCCAATCTCAATCACTGTTGTTTCTTTAGTAATTTGGGCTGAATCGATCATTTTATCAAGGATTGTAGGTTCAATTAAAAAGTTTTGTCCTAAACTTTTCTTCATTACGATGTCATGTTGTTTCATAATCTCTGCTGTTCGCGTTGGTGTTGCAATTAACCTTTTAGATGGCTCCATTTTTTTCACCTTCTTCCAAAGTTTCTTTTAATTCTTCTAGTGTAATACAGTACATAGCTAATCTCTTTTGTAGCTGCTTACCGTTTATATGGCCTAGCTTGTAGTAATTCGCAATATAATCTCGTCTTGTGCCCGCTCGCTTTGATCCTATCAATTGCAATGCCATTAATTCTGACGTTGGTATTAACTCCACACTTTCGTCTGCTGGTGTCATAACTGTTTTTAAAGCATGAATAATGCTTTCTTTGCTCGCATGTTCAATCCCTAAGCTTTGATTAGCTTTGGATGATTGAGCCTCGAATTGTTGGATATAGGCATGCTTGACTTTAGGTATAGCTTGCTCGATAATTCGTCGAATTCTCTCACCTGGATAATCAGGATCTGTAAGAACTATCACACCTACTTTATTATGAGCATTTTCTATTTGTTCGAGAATTACCTGGTCTATCGCAGATCCATTTGTTTCTATGGTCTTTACCGTGTTGCCAAAAATTTCGATTAAGCGTGTTGTATCGCCACGGCCTTCAACGACAATGACTTCTTTAGGTACTTGTATTTCTTTCTCTTGGTTCATAATCAATCCTCTGGGTTCCAATCAAACAACCTAAAAGCATTTTTAGTTGTTATGTCTGCAATATTATCGAGACTGGTCTCTCTTACTTCAGCTAATACTTCAGCAACATATCTCACGTAAGCTGGTTCATTCCGTTTACCACGCATGGGTACTGGTGCTAAATAAGGAGCATCTGTTTCAATTAACAATTTATCATCCGGTACTAGTTTGGCTGCTTCTCTGACATCATTTGTTTTTTTAAATGTTAAAACACCACTAAAACTAATGTGCATACCGAGATCAAGGAATTTCTTCACTTCTTCTGAACTTTCTCCGAATGAATGCATAATCCCTCCTGCCTCAGGGATTCCTTCTTCTTTCAGTATGTTATAGACATCTTCGGTTGCATCACGGTTATGAATCGTAATAGGTAAGTTCATTTCTTTTGCGATAGCAATAAGTCTTCTGAATACTTTCCTCTGTTCTTCTTTGGTTGAATCTGGCCAATAGTAGTCAAGCCCAATCTCACCTAACATTTGAACTTTATCTGCAGTTAGCTTGTGTATAAGCATCAATTCAATATCCTTATTATAGCGGTAGGCTTCTGTAGGATGCCAACCTAATACACTAATAATATTGTTGTAAGCTTGACTTAATTTAAGACTCTTATTAATAGTCTTCTCATCGAATCCCACCACAGCCATATAATCGACATGGTGGTTATGGGCTGAAGTAATAATCTCATACTCAATGCCTTCAAACTGGTCTGCATTCAGATGTGTATGCGTATCAAATAATTTCAAACTAAAGTTCCTTCCTTTTATAACATAACAAAAAATATAATAAAACCTTAATCTCACTTGAATGATGAGATTAAGGTTTTATCTAATTAACCAATTAAACTTCCATTCTCTGAATCTGGATCGGCTAATAGTAGTGATAATTTACCTTCTGACTCTGTTGATAGAATCATTCCTTGGCTGATATACCCCATCATTTTACGTGGTTTAAGGTTGGCGACAATCGTCACTTTCTTACCGATTAATGATTCTGGTTCTGGATAATACTTAGCAATTCCTGACAGAATTTGACGGTGACCTTTATCTCCTGCATCTAAGCGGAATCTTAATAATTTATTCGAACCTTCTACTGGAGCTACATCAATAACTTCAGCTACCTTTAGCTCTGTCTTGATGAAGTCGTTGAATTCAACAGCCTCCGTCTCGTCATAAACTAACTCAACAGATTCTGGATCCCAATCTTCGTCATCGACTTTTCCAGAAGAATTATTCGATGTGCCACCGCTCATCGCTTCTTGAATGTAGCTAACTTCCTCTTCAACATCTAAACGAGGGAAAATTGGTACACCTTTCTTAATAACTGTGATTGACCCTTCAATTTGTTTTAGTTCTAACTCACTTAACTTACGATTTATCTCGGATTCCATGCCTAACTGGTCAAAGATTTGTTTCGGTGAATGTGGCATGAACGGACGCAACAAATGACCAACAATACGAATCGAATCAACTAGATGGTACATCACTGATTGAAGTTGAGCTATCGTTTCTTCTGCTTTAATTAATGTCCAAGGCATTGTTTCATCGATATACTTGTTAGTGCGAGATACAATAGCCATCACGTTGTTTAACGCTTCATGGAAACCAAGATTATCTAAAGCTTTATGATATTTGGTAATTTTTTCTTCTATAAATGCTTCAAGCTCAACATCAAAGTTTGTGCGAACAAAGTCTGCTTGGTTTGTAGGAATTACACCATCAAAATATTTGTTCATCATCGCAATCGTACGGTTCAATAAATTACCTAAGTCGTTAGCTAATTCAAAGTTAACATGGTTGACGAAATCTTCAGGAGTAAATACTGTATCGTTTCCTTGACTCATCTCTCTTAACAAGTAATAACGCGTTGCATCCAAACCGTAACGATCAATTAAAACGTCAGGATAGATAGTGTTTCCTTTGGACTTAGACATCTTACCATCTTTCATAACGATCCAACCATGGGCATAGACTTTCTTAGGCAATGGTATGTCTAGAGCCATCAATAGTGCCGGCCAATAAATCATATGGAATCTCGAGATATCCTTACCAATGACTTGTACATCCGCTGGCCAATATTTATCAAAGTTTTTCGTATCTTCTGATCCATAACCTAAAGCTGTAATATAATTAGATAAAGCATCAATCCAGACATAAACAACGTGTTCTGGATTAGACTTGACCGGAACTCCCCAACTGAATGAAGTTCTTGATACAGCCAAATCTTCTAATCCTGGCTTTATAAAGTTATTAATCATCTCTGTCTTACGGAATGTAGGCTGTAAAAACTCAGGGTGGCTCTCATAGTATTCCACTAAGCGATCAGCATAATTACTTAACTTAAAGAAGTATGATTCTTCCTTAACAAGTTCAACTTCATGTCCTGAAGGTGCAATACCACCAACGGCATTTCCTTCTTCATCTCGATAAACTTCGGTAAGTTGTGTCTCAGTAAAGTATTCTTCGTCACTTACTGAATACCAACCTGTATACTCACCAAGGTAAATATCGCCTTTTTCAACTAAGCGTTCAAAGATATCTTGTACTGCTTTTTTGTGGTGAGCATCTGTTGTGCGAATAAAATGATCATTAGTAATTTCTAAAGTTTTCCACAACTCTTTAATTGAATCGGCCATTTGATCCACATATTTTTGTGGTTCTATATCTAATTCTAAAGCTTTTTTTTCAATTTTCTGCCCATGTTCGTCAGTTCCTGTTAGAAAAAAGACATCATAATCCATTAAACGTTTGTAACGAGCCATAGCATCAGAAGCCAAAGTTGAATAGGCATTCCCAATGTGTAATTGTCCGCTTGGGTAATAGATTGGTGTTGTAATATAATATGTTGGTTTTGTTTGTTCGGTCACGAATGAGTGCCTCCTATATAAAATAATTTGAACTTATTATACCATAAAGCATATGTCTATGCTTTATGCATAGCTGATAGATTTTCAATAAAAATAGCCATAAATTTAGAAATCTTAGAATAGGCTTCAAGAATACTATCTCAAATTTCTTCCGCTAACTTTTTTGAGCATTAAAAAAGTCGGCCGAAGCCGACTTGATTATATGCTTTAGTTTACTCGTAATGCAAAGCTTGGCATGAAGTATGAACTTACTGAGTTATATTCTAAAGGTGTTCCTGGTTGTGAAGCATGGATATAATTTCCGTTACCAGTTGCAATTGCTACGTGGTAAGTAGATCCAGGTGAACCCCAGAAGTATAAGTCTCCTGCTTGAGCTTCTCCAACACTAATCTTTGTTCCAGCGTTTTCTTGAGCACCAGTCCATCCACCTACGTCAATACCATAAGTTTGTTGGAATACATATTGTACAAATCCTGAACAGTCAAATCCTGAAGGAGATTTACCACCCCATACATATGGTGTTCCTAAGTGTTGAGCTGCGTTTGCTAATAATGCATCAACATTTCCTTGAGCAACTTGTGCAGCTGCTTCGGCTTCTGCAGCTGCTTGAGCTGCTGCTTCGGCTTGAGCCTGAGCTTCTGCCGCCGCTTGAGCTTGAGCTGCCGCTTCGGCTTGACGTGCAACTTCCGCTTCTGCTTGGGCTGCTGCCTCAGCTTGAGCCGCTGCTTCTTCAGTAGAATTATCAACTACAGGTTCTTCTTCAACTACTTCCCATGTTGGTGTTTCCTCAACGGGTGCTTCTAAGATCGGATACTCAGTTACTACTTCCTCTTCTGTAAACTCTTCAACTGCTTCCCATGTTGGTGTTTCTTCAACGGGTACTTCCACAATTGGTTCTTCAGTAATTACTTCTTCAGCTGGAGCTTCTACAATAGGCTCTTCAACTGTTACTTCTTCGACAACTGTATCTTCTGCTGATTGTTGAGCTGCCGCTTCGGCTTGGGCTTGAGCTTCAACTGCTGCTTGAGCAGCAATTTCTGCTTCATATTGTGCTTGGGCTGCAGCATCCGCTTGAGCTTGAGCTTCTGCTTGGGCTTGAGCGATTGCTTCTGCCGCCGCTTGAGCCGCTGCTGCTTGGGCTGCTTGTTCAGCTGCAATACGTTGAGCTTCTTCAAAAGCTGCACGTTCTGCTACTAAAGCATCTCGATGTGATGCTGCTAACGAAATATCGTTAGTTAATTGATTGTAGATTTCTTCTGAAGCTGCTATTTGAGCTGATAATTCTGATTTTAAAGCTTCTAATTCAGTCATTTTTTGAACTTTTTCAGCTTTAGTTGCTTCAGTTTCAGCTTTTTTGCTTTCTACCATATCTTTGTCAGCAATTTGTAGGTTTAATAAGTCTTTGTTAGCTGATACCATTTTGTTAATAACGTCTACACGTCCAACAAAATCACTTACTGATTCTGATGATGCTACATAGTTTAAGTAGTTTGCTGATCCACCACTTACTTGAACAGCACGTGCTTGGTCTGCTAATAAACCTTCACGTTTACTAATGATATCTTCTAATTGTGTAATTTCTTCTTCTAATTCAGTGATTAATGCATCGTCTGTTGCGACAGCTTCTAGTACTGCTGATGCTTCTACTTGAATCGCATCAATCTCAGAATACGCTGTTGCTAATTGAGCATATAATGCTGTTTGTTGAGCATTCAACCCCTCAATCACGACTTCAGCTTCATTAATTAATGAATTGTAATCTTGAGCCGCTACTACTAATGGTGCTGCAGTAGAACTTAAAGCTAAGGCTGAAGTGAATAAAGTTTTAAATAAACTCTTAGAAAAAGTTTTCTTCATTATGTATTGCTCCTTTTGTTAAAATAAAAAACTTGTATATTATCTATTATTTTTATATTCGTATTATCTTCAAAAAATCTTCTAAATTAAGACCTGATGAAATAATAACACAGTTAAATGAACAAAAGTTGATTTTCTTTGATTCGTATACAACTTGTAACAATTCTGTAATTTATTGAGGTAGCTTGAGATTTACACTATTTGAAATAGTTTTTTAAAAATTCATTTCTTTCAATCTTAACATTAAATGATTGTGAATTTACAAGCTACCATTGTTACAGAAGTGACTGTTGATTAAAACATGGTTAAACCCTATAATAATACTATCGACTCAAAGATATAAGGAGACCAGAATGAATATAATAGATGATTTAATTTGGCGTGGAGCCATAAACCAACAAACAGATGCTGACGGTTTGAAGAAACTTATTGAAGATAAGAAAATCGGCTTATATTGCGGGGTAGATCCTACAGGGAACTCTATGCACATTGGCCATCTTATTCCGTTTATGATTCTTAAACGATTCCAACTTGCTGGACATAAGCCGATTGCGGTTATAGGTGGAGCAACGGGTTCTATTGGTGACCCAAGTGGACGCACAAGTGAACGTACACTTCAAACTATGGACGTTGTTAAAGAGAATGCGAATAGCCTTACTCAACAAATGGAAAATCTCTTTAAAAAAGGTGATGACGACCATAAGAATTTCCGTATTGTTAACAACTATGAATGGTTGAGCCAATTATCACTGTTAGATTTCTTAAGAGATTATGGTAAACACTTTAACATTAACACAATGTTAGCTAAAGACATCGTTTCTTCAAGATTAGAATCAGGTATATCTTTTACAGAATTTACTTACCAAATCCTTCAATCTATTGACTTCCACTACTTATATAAACATTACGATGTTCAATTACAGATTGGTGGAGCGGACCAGTGGGGGAATATTACAGCTGGACTTGACTTTATCCGTCGAATGGAAGGTTCTGAAGCTGAAGCTTACGGATTAACAATTCCTTTAATGTTGAAGTCAGATGGAACTAAATTTGGTAAATCTGCAGGGAATGCAATATGGCTAGATCCAAAACAAACAACTCCTTATGAGTTCTATCAATTTTGGATTAATCAACGAGATGAAGATGTTCCTAAATTCTTAAAGTACTTTACTTTCTTAACAAAAGAAGAAATCGAAGAATTAGAAGTTGCGATTGAAGAACGTCCTCACTTACGTGAAGCTCATCGTCGCCTTGCTGAGGAGATTACACGCTTTGTTCACAGCCAAGAGGCTTTAGAAGAAGCTCAACAAATTACAGAAGCACTCTTTACTGGTGATGTAGCTCAACTATCTGCTAAGCAAATTCAAGATGGATTCAAAAACATGCCTCAATCAACCATAAAGAATGAAACAAATAATTTGGCAATCTGGTTAGTTGATACCGGTATCGTTGATTCAAGACGTCAATCAAGAGAATTTATTACAAATGGTGCCATCTCAATTAATGGTGAAAAAATCGATGATGTTGATTATGAAATCAGCTCCAAAGATGCCATCGAAGGCAAATACATTATTGTCCGCCGCGGTAAGAAGAGATACCATCTTGTTACATTAGAAGATTAATCAAAAAACATCTGACCGATTAGCTATTAAAAGCTATTCAGTCAGATGTTTTTAATATTTAATTTATTCGTTCCAATGTTCAGGACTCCAACTCATTCCATCGAGTTTACCTAAATGACTTTCAATGCGTTCCCCTTGTTCTTTATATAATTCCATTAGAACAGCAAGTAAAGCTTTCGTTGGATAGTCTTTGGCTGAATCGAGCCATTGATTATAAAATTGTTCATATTGATTACTCATATCCCACCATTACCACCCATCTGTTAACTCAAATAATTCGGACACCTCATCAGCTTGGTCTTCTAAATCATTTTGCCACAAATTGAAGATAAGTTCTTGTTCAGCAGATAAGTCTAAATGCTCTTCCAGATCTAATTCATCTAACTTACGAAGTAAATATCCTTGGAATGTTAGATAACTTAAATGAGTTCCCTCTTCTAAATAACAACTATACTCATACATTAACTTCATCTTCTCTAATTCGCTCTTGTTAGCGAATTGATGTACCGAAAAAATTGGCAAATACTTCAGCTGGTAGTAGTTGGCAAACGATTCGTACGGAGATAACAACTCTGATAGTGTACGTTTCTCACGCCCACCAGCTTGAAAGTGTTCCTCTTTCACTCCTGCTATAACCACTATACCTAATTCTCTTCCTCTAAACTCATTGAAAAATTGAGGGTTCGTCTGCTTATCTTCAAAAACACTATCCATCCACAACTTTAAGATAGCTGGTGCTTGATACCAATAAAAATTGAATTGAAAGAAGATTCGATCAAATTGCTTCAATCGCTCTATCTCCCTCTCCTTATTGAATTTCTTATGTATATTCCATTCAGATTGTAAATCAACATATTCCACATCTGTTATATGCTTGCCAGAACTCACTAAAAATTGTTGACTCGATGAAGTAGCAATATCTGGATGAGCAGTATACACAATTGTTCGAACCATATCTATCTCCTTTGTTAAACACTTGATACATTATATTAATTTGTTATTGTTGTCTTCATTACTTTGGTGGGGTAACTTCACAGTAAATGTAGATCCTTCACCAAGTTGACTATCTACATTAATTTGACCATTATGAGCCTCTACTAGTGATTGAACTACTGCTAATCCGATACCCGATTCTCCAAACTCGGTATTTTTACGAGAAACATCAACTTTATAGAATCGTTCCCAAATACTATTCAATTGTTCAGTATCTATCCCGATACCATGGTCAATGACTTTCAGCACACTATATTCTTCGGTCATTTCGCCTTTAATGATAATCGAACTATTTTCTGAGAATTGAATGGCATTAGTCACCAAATTGATAAGTATTTGTACAATGCGATCATAGTCCGCCCATATAACAAGATTTTCTTCGGCAACCAGTTCAATCGTTATATCCTTTTTCTTAGCCTTACCACTTAATTGTTCTTTGATTTTTTCAAGTAGTTGGCGACCTTTTATCTTTTGCTTAGTTAGAGTAAATTGATGACTACGTATCTTTTCATAATCTAAATTCTCATTAACTAATCGTGTCAGTCTTTGCGTTTCTTGATGAATAAGCTCTAAACTTCTTCCTCTTTGTTTCTCTGGAATCATATTATGCTGTAATCCTTCAAGTAAGCCACTCATGGTCGTCAACGGTGTTCTCATCTCGTGGGCTACGTCCATCATAAATTGACGGCGTAATTCTTCTTGACGTTTAATCTCTTCTTGGGAATCTAATAAAGAATTAGACATCGTTTGAAAGTCTCGTGCCAGATCCCCAAATTCATCTTGGCCACTTGTATCCAATTCAACATCATAATTACCTTGACCAATTTGTTTTGTTGCCAGTTGCAATCGTTGAATCTTTCTCGTTTGAAGAATTGAATAGATTACACTAATAACAACACCAATGACGACCGCAAGTAAAAGTGATACCATTATATTATTACGCACACCATCTAAACGTTCTTGCAAATCATCTAATGGCGCAGCTAAACTAATGAATCCGGATGGAAATTCCCCAACATCTTGATGGGGAAGATATACCGTTAAGTATGGCTCTATTTGTCCATCTTCGTTATAACGATTCACCGTTCTGAACCCAAGATATTGACCAGTTTGAATCATCTGTAACTCTTCTTCGGAGAGATTAGAATTGTAACGGGGATCATAAATAGGGTAGATGGTTCGGCCATCTGATAGATATACTTGAATCACAATACGCTCACTAGCCAATAATTGCGAAGTCCGAACTAAGTCCTCACGCGAAAAATTATTATTAACAATGTTGTAACCGTAGTTTAGTAATTGTTGCTCACGCGTTTCTTCAATCTCCGCAGTCATCTCAGCTTCAATTCGATAGGCGAATAATGCAACCGTCGCTAGAATTATAACCAAAAAGGCAATTAACTGTTGCCATAAAACTTTCATTATTCTTCACCAGGTGCTTCGTATTTATAACCTACTCCCCAGACTGTTTGGATAATTTGAGGGCCAACATGCTCAATTTTTTGTCTTAATTTTTTGATATGTGCGTCTACAGTCCGCTCATCACCGTAAAATGGGTCCTCCCATAAACTAGTTAATAAATCTTCCCGGCTAAAAACACGCTTAGGTTGTTCAGTAAATGCAACTAGCAAGTCGAACTCCTTCGGCGTTAAATTCTCAATAGGTTTATCGTGATAATAAGCTTCTCGTGTTGATGTATTAATATGAATAATATCTGTCTCCACATCAAATTCTGACGGTGTTACTTCTTCCTCTGTTACTGTAACATGAGCTCGGCGATACAATGCCTTCATTCTTGCTAATAAAGTTATTGGGCTAAACGGCTTGGTAACATAATCATCCGCACCAATCTCAAGACCGATAACTTGATCACTTTCTGAGTCTCTAGCAGTTAACATAATAATCGGTGTTTCTTCTGAGATTTTACGTATTGCACGACAAATTTGCATTCCGTCCATCGTTGGTAGATTCAAATCTAAGATGACTATATCCCATTGACTCGGATTCTCTTTATAAGCTTCATATCCTTCTCCACCATCTTGGTGAAAAGTTGCTTTGAAATCTTCATTTTCAAAAAACATAGACATCATTTCATTAACTGATTCGTTATCTTCAATCATTAATATATTCATTTACTATGCCCTCCCTTAATCCTTAACTTTTATCTATTATATATGATACCTTTTTTGTTTTGCAATTTGTATACTTTAGTGGATTTGTTATCAAAACATAATCAAAAAAGCCCCCTAATGGTACCATGTATTAGGGAGCTGAAAATGATAATTTAAACTTTATTTAAGGGTAGGAGTTTTTTAGAATATTTAGTTTGATATTGCTTTTTTTATACTTTGCTCATCAAGAGAAGGTTCCCGCACTTGCATCGTTTCCATGGATACAGGTTGATATTCTACTTGAACTTGATGTTTGGCATCTTTGGGTTGTATTAAGGTAATTTCACTTACAAGGCATTCGATTACATAGACATCATTATCTTCATTATCTTTATAGCTACGACTCTGCATCATACCTGTTATAGCTATTAAGTGCCCTTTTGCCGTATATTTTTCTAAAATATCGGCATGGTGATTCCAAGCAACAAAAGGGATGAAATCCGCTGCACGTTCGCCATTTGATTTTTTATAATGACGATTAATGGCAATAACGTTATTAACAACTCGGCCGTTTCCAGATAATGAGTTCACTTTGATATCTCGAACAATTCTACCTACAAATGTAGATTGATTCATATTATACCTCCTTTCTTAAGTAGTCATATATAAATACACTTTTTAAGGCTGAATCCATTATTTTATTTTAAAAAAATGAAAAAATAAACGAGGCTGGGACAAAAGCCACTAAATAAAAACGACGAGAAATTAGATTAACTAATTTTCTCGTCGTTTTTGCTATATATAATTAGGCATACAAAAAGCACCCTGATATAATATTAGTAAATAGACACTAAACATTAAAGGGGTGCTTTTTATGTACGTACATTATAACATGAATCAAACTTCACTTCCATTAGAATTATCTACTTGTATTGATCCCAACCATATTGTTTTTTCTATCTATAACTTTGTCGATTCATTGGACGATCATTACTTTAAAATTTTTGAGACTCAGGACGGTCGTCCTGCCTATCACCCAAAACCACTCATCATGTCTCTTCTTTATGCTTACAGTAAAGGTATTTTTAGTGGTCGAAAGATTGAAGAAATGATGGAAGAAAATCTACCGATGCAATGGCTTGTTGCCCAACAAGTGATTAGCTATCGCACGATTAATCGATTTCGTTCTTCTGACAACTGTAGTCGTCTTTTAGAGAATATATTTATCGAATTTACAATTCAATTAAAATTGGAAAAACTAATCACTTTAGAGAATGTCTTTATTGATGGGACGAAGATTGAAGCCAATGCCAATAAGTATACTTTTGTCTGGAGAAAAGCAACGGAAAGATTTGCGGAACGTCTGAAAACATCTGCTCGTGAATATTACTTTGAAGAAATTCAACCGATGGTTGATGCAGGTATTCAATACGATGAAGAGTTGGAATTGGAAGAGTCTATGCTTCAAGAGATTACCGAACTAATTGAAGAAGAAGTTGAAAAACTGTCACAAGATATTGAAGAGAATCCTGTAAAAGGACCAGATCCTCGTAAACAAGCTCGTCGTCGCCTCAAGAAACATCATCGGAAAGTGAGCCAGGATTTTCTGCCTCGAAAACGAAAGTATCATCAACAGTTTGAGACGTTCGATGGTCGAAACAGTTACTCAAAAACAGATACTGATGCGACGTTTATGCGAATGAAAGACGACCCTATGATGAATGGTCAGTTGAAAGCCGGGTATAATATTCAGATTGGTACAGAAAATCAATTTGTTCTTCATTATGATGTTTTTCCGAATCCGACGGATACACGGACGCTACAACCTTTTATCGAAACCTTTCCTCATCGACCTAAACGCATTGTAGCTGATGCAGGGTACGGTAGTGAAGAAAACTTAACTTACTTAGACGATAATGATATTGACCATCTTATTAAATACAACCGATTTGATAAAGACCAAAAAAAGAAACACAAAACATCAGATAAAAACTTAGGAAATTGGGTTTATAATGAAGAAGAAAAGACCTTTACGCACCCAGACGGTACGATCTATTACTACAGCCATCAATCCAAACGGAGAAATAAATTGAGTGGCTATACTTCTCAAGTAGCGGTTTATAAACCAACAGATCCAGAGAATGCGCCGCAAAAGGCGCTTTACTATAATGAGAAGTATCAAATTTTGAAAAATACAGAAGCAGAAAAGCTTTTATCTAAAGAAGGTTCAACAATCTTTGCCAAACGAAAGATTGATGTTGAGCCAGTCTTTGGCCAGATAAAGGCTAATTTAGGATTCACACGATTTAACCTAAGGGGTAAATCGAAGGTAAAAACAGACATTGGGTTGGTCTTGATGGCCAACAATCTGAAGAAATATGCAAAAAACAAGGTAATAAAATAAGAGAACTTACAAATTCTTTGACAGAAAATGTAGGTTCTCTTTTATTTTAGAATCCAGGACCTTTTGTCCCAGCCTCGCTTGAATTATAATTCTTCAGCAATTTGAACAATTTTACGTAAACGGTGGTTGACCCCTGATTTACTTATTGGTCCACCTGGAATTGACTCACCTAATTCTTTTAAACTCATATCTGGGTTTTCAAGCCTAAACTCAGCCATAACCCTTAATTTTTCAGGCAAGGTTGAGATACCACGATATTCATCAATCATTCGAATTGCTTCTAATTGTTTTTGAGACGCATCGATGGTTTTATTCATATTAGCATTCTCCATATTCACTAAACGATTGACTGAATTACGCATATCTCGAACAATCCTCACGTCTTCGAACCTTAAGACAGCACTAGAAGCACCAATGATAGCTAAAAAGTCTGCGATTTTCTCCGCTTCCTTCAAGTAAGTAATAAAACCATTACGCCGATTAATTGTCTTAGCATTCAAATCAAAACGGTTCATCATCTCACAAATATCGTTATTATGGGCTTCGTAACTTGAATAAATTTCTAAGTGATAGTTACTTGCCTCCGGATTATTCACTGATCCCCCAGCAAGGAAGGCACCACGTAAATACGACCTTACTTTTTGATCACTTTCTTTAATTTCATCAGATATTTTAGTTTCGATTCCGATTCCTAACATATCCAAGATGTTCAAATCTTCTAAAATCTCTTTAACCAGATGACGTGTTCGCACGATATAAACATTATTCTTTTTAAGCTTCATCTTGCGGCGGACAATCAATTCACCTTCGACCTGATAGTGGTCTTTAAGTAGTGAGTATATACGTCTTGCTATAGCAGCATTCTCACTTTGAATATTCAAGACGAATTTCTGCTGATAAATGCTTAATGCACCATTCATTCGGATTAAAGCAGTTAATTCTGCTTTTGCATGTTCTCGATGAACTTCTAATAATGTGCATTCTTTTTTGACTTCTGAAGCAAATGTCAAACCGCTCACCTCCAAATTTCTATATTAACAATTTTTGGGAGCTAATTTAAGCGAGTTTAATAAGTAACCTAACTCTTCAACCACTTTCTTAGTATCATGATAGGCTCCACCATCTTTCATACTTAAGAACTCACTTGAGATGACCCGGCAACCTTCTTTGCGAATTCCGTTGAAATCATGCTTTACTTGTAGTAAGTATTCTTCATTCGGTTGAGTTTTAATATAATCTTGCGGTACTTCCGTAATATTAACTAAGACCGTATCAATAAATTTCCCTTTTAAATGCTGATGCAATACTTCCACATGGTCTGCATCCGTAAAGTTCTCTGTTTCTCCAAGTTGCGTCATAATATTACAAATATAAACAACTTCTGCCTCAGTCTTTACTAAAGCTTCGCCAATTTCTTTGATCATTAGATTCGGTAAGATACTTGTATATAAGCTTCCAGGTCCGAGTATTACCATATCAGCCTCTAATATCGCATCGACGACTCGAGGTGAAGCTTCAATCGCTTCATCTCCAGCCGTGGTAGTCACTAGCACTTCCTTAATCTTCTTACGATGACTCGCTATGCTTGACTCACCAACGGCAATCGTCCCATCTTCGAATAATGCATTCAATACCAATGGTTCTTGAGCAGCAGGGAGTATTTGGCCTTTAATATTCATCCATTTAGATAATAAGTCAATAGCCTCTTGCATTGAACCGTGCATCTCACGCAAAGCAGCAATTAATAAGTTACCAATGGCGTGACCAGCAAGAAAATCATCACTTGTATCGAATCGGTATTGGAATAAATCAATAAAGTCCTTCTCTCTCTCTGATAAAGCACTCATGCAATTACGTATGTCCCCGGGTGGTACCACGTTAATATAATCTCTAATAACACCGCTACTTCCTCCATCATCGGCTACGGTGACGATAGCTGAAATGCTTGCGTTGAGATCTTTTAATCCTCTTAAAATGACTGGTAACCCTGTCCCACCACCAATAACTGCAACTTTATAGCGAGGAGTGGATACTTTCGAATTCATGACCGATTAACCGTCTCTTTATTCTTTAATTTGTCGCGGTGTGAGACATTCACCACGTAATGATTATTTGTTAATTCTTGTGCGATTCTCTTAGCCAATGCCACTGAACGATGTTTACCACCTGTACAACCAATGGCTACGGTGACACTTGACTTCCCTTCCTTCTTATAGCCAGGTAAGCAATACTTAAGAAGGTTCATAAAGCGTGAATAAAATTCTTCAGTCTCCGGTTGCTTCATCACATAATCATAAACCTCAGAATCTAAACCCGTCTTCGGTCGTAATTCATCAACATAGTGTGGATTCGGTAAGAAACGAACATCCATTACGATGTCTGAATCAATGGGTAAGCCAAACTTAAATCCAAATGAAACAATTTCAATATGGAATGGTTGGAATGTTTCTGAAGCAAATTCACTAATAATCTTCTCTCTAAGTTGTCTTGGTGTAATAGTTGAAGTATCAATAATCATTTGAGCCCGAGCACGAATATCTTTGAGCATCTCACGCTCTCTTTGAATGCCTGTAATTGTTCGATCGTTTATAGCCAATGGATGCTTACGACGTGTTTCTTTATATCTTGATACTAATGCTTGATCGTCTGCCTCAAGGAAGAGAATGCGTGTTGTAATAAATTGAGTATTATCCATTTTTCCAATAACATTCTCTAATTCGTTAAAAAATTCACGTGTTCTTAAATCAATAACTAGAGCAATTTTAGTGATTTTCCCTGATTCTTTCATTAATTCCCAAAAAGTTGGCAGTAAATTTGGGGGCATATTATCGATGCAATAATAACCTAAGTCTTCAAAACTTTGAACTGCAACAGTTTTACCTGCACCACTCATACCCGTTATAATAACTAATTCTAATGTATCCGACATGCATCTCGCCTCTTTCCTTACTTTGCTTATATTATAGCATATAGTGATTAAATGTAGATATTTTCTAACTTAAATCGGTTTTAACAACAGTAATGAAAACAAACTTTAACTTAAGGAATACTAATCTAAAAAATCTCTCTTATATTCAATGAATGATAAGCATACGATTAGGTTTAATACCCACTTAAATTAAAGTTTGATTCTTTCATTATGTAATTAGTGTAATCCTACTCCGTTAGTTTACGGATATCTGCTTCAATGGTTTCTGCTTTAGCATTAACCGTATCACGGTCATCTCCATTTGTCCCTAAGTAAAGTTTGATTTTTGGTTCTGTACCACTTGGTCTGAAGGCAACCCAACTACCATCTTCCAGTGTGTATTTTAATGCATCTGAAGATGGGTAGTTTAATGTTACTTCTTTTCCATCAGCATATTTCAGCGTTCCTTCTAAGTAATCAGCTTGTTTTTCTACCTTTAGACCACCTAAAGTGTCTACACCATTTTGACGAATATCTTTCATAATTTGCGCCATTTTCTCTTGTCCAGATAAACCTGGGAACGAGATTGAGATTGTTTTCTCAACGAAGTATCCATGTTGGTCATAGATTTCTTCAAGTGCATCACCTAAAGTACGGCCCGCTTGTTTATGATAAGCAGTCAATTCAGCTAGTACAACTAGAGCTTGAATCGCATCCTTATCACGCACAAATGGTTTCACCAAGTAACCATAACTTTCTTCAAATCCCATTAAGAATGTGTGGTTTTCTTTTTCTTCATATTCTTTAATTTTCTCAGCAATGAATTTGAATCCTGTAAGTACTTCAACCATTTCAAGACCATAACTTTCAATAATTGCATCTGCTAAATTTGTTGATACGATTGATTTTACAGCCACACCATTTTCAGGTAAATCGCCTTGTTCTTTACGAGCTTTCAAGATGAAGTCTAACATTAATGAGGCAATTTGGTTTCCTGTTAATAATTGGTAGCTACCATCAGCCGTTCTGATCATCGCACCTAAACGATCTGCATCCGGGTCAGTCGCAAGTAAGATATCAGCCTCTACTTCTTTGGCTAATTCCTCTGCTAAGTTAAATGCTTCTTCAGATTCTGGGTTAGGCGATGATACTGTAGGGAAATCACCATCAGCATCAGCTTGTGTCTCGACAACATGAATATTATCAAATCCAATCTGCTCAAGTGCTTTCAGACCAATCATCAATCCTGTTCCATGTAATGGTGTGAATACAATGCAGACATCATCTTTCATCGAACGAACGAGTTCTGGGTTAACTGTAACACTCTTCATCTCTTCTAAGTAAGCCTTATCAACACGGTCCCCAATAATCTCAATGGTTCCTGAACCTAATAGGTCTGTCTTATCGCCTACAGCAACTTCTAATGGATTCTCAACTGAACGAACATACTCTGTTAATTTATCTGCATCCTCGGGTGGCATTTGCCCCCCATCTTCACCGTAAACTTTATAACCATTATACTCTGCCGGGTTGTGACTTGCTGTCACCATAATTCCAGCATATGTTCCTAGATGTCTGACCGCAAATGAAAGAACTGGAGTTGGTCTTAGGCTCTCATAAACATAACTCTTAATATTATGTTTACCTAAAACTAATGCCGCTTCCATCGCAAACTCGGGTGAAAAATGACGAGAATCATATGCTATCGCAACACCGCGTTTTTTCGCATCTTCTCCCGCATCTTCAATCAGTTTAGCTAATCCTTCAGTCGCTTGACGCACTGTATAGATATTCATACGATTGGTACCTGGTCCTAATATTCCACGCATACCCGCTGTACCGAAACTTAAACTAGCACCAAAAGCATCTTCATTCTCTTCCTCTGTCTGCTTATTCAATTGTTCTGCTAAATCACTATCTAAAGCATCAAAGTTTTTCCATAACTCATATGTTTCTTCCCAAGTCATTGTTACCCACCCTTTCTTTTTATATCTAAATTATAACATTATTTAGTATGACAACAACGCTATTTCGACTTTATTGATAAAGCCTTTTCATTACATATCTTTATTATATACTAAATATTATTCAATTCACTAAAAATAATGATTTTAGTATCAATTTACAGAAAAAAGTTTGTTATCAAGCTCTATTAACGTAATATCAAAAAAAACTCATTGGTTTCTTCTAACAAAAGAAGTCAATGAGCTTTTGCTTGTTATGACATCATACTTATACTTGCTTCACTGAATCAGCTAGACTTTGAATATAATCAAAAGCAGCTTGTCCAGCAATCGCACCATCACTAGCTGCTGTTACAATTTGACGAAGATGTTTTTGTCTCACATCTCCAACGGCGAATAATCCAGGAACGGATGTTTCCATATGGTCATTAGTAATAACCCATCCCTCATCATCTGTGATGTCTAAGTGACTCACGCTTGTTGTATTTGGAATAAGACCAATATAAACAAAGACACCGTTAATTGGTAATTCACTTTCTTCGTCTGTCTTCACGTTACGAATCTTAACAGATTCAACACTCAGATCTCCTTCAATAGATTCAACAACTGAATCCCAAATAAATTCAATCTTAGGATTGTTGAATGCACGATCTTGAAGAATTTTTTGAGCTCTAAGCTCATCTCGACGGTGAATAATTGTTACTTTATCTGCGAATTGAGTTAAGTAATTTCCTTCCTCTACAGCCGAATCTCCTCCACCTACTACAACTAAGTTACGATTACGGAAGAAGAAACCATCGCAGACTGCACAGTATGAGACTCCTTGTCCAGCTAACCTTTCTTCTCCAGGAATATTTAATTCACGGTGGTGTGCACCTGTTGCTATAATCACTGCTTTCGCTACATAAATTTTGTCCGCGGTGTGAACGTATTTTGTTGCTCCTAATACTTCAACATGTGTGACATCCCCATAGACATGCTCTGCTCCAAATTCTAACGCACTCTCGTAGAATTTTTGAGCTAGTTTTGGTCCACTAATTAGTTTATAAGCTGGGTAGTTCTCTACGTCAGCAGTATTAATCAATTCACCACCTGGTGCTCCTTTTTCAAGCATAATCGTTTTTAAGTTTGCTCTAGAAGCGTATAATGCTGCTGCCATGCCCCCAGGACCTGCACCAACAATCAGTACATCTGTTTCAATCTTTTCTTTTGATATATTATCGACCAAAGTCGGACCTCCTCTGAAACTACACAATATTTTATTTAATAATTTTAATACAAATCAAGCTTACATTCAATTTTTTATTTGATTGTCTAGTAATTGTTCTGGCTTACCTTCCCGTAACATAAGTTCTTCAATTGCAGATTGAACCGTAATTCCTTCATCTTGATATAAAGCGCGATACAGCATCTCGGTAATCGGCATGTCAATATTATGTTCTTTGGCAAGTTGATAAGCTACTTTCACTGTCAATACTCCTTCGACGACCATATTAATCTCCTGGTTGACTTCATTAATATTATATCCTTTAGCGATTAACCGGCCTGCTCTAAAGTTTCTTGAATGTGGACTTGTACAAGTAACAATCAAATCACCTACCCCACTCAATCCAATAAAAGTTAATGGATCCGCCCCCATTGCAACACCCAGTCGGGAAATCTCTGCCAATCCTCGTGTAATCAAAGCGGCTTTAGCATTATCACCATAATCTAAACCATCTATAATCCCTGCACCTACTGCTATGATGTTTTTCAATGCTCCTCCAAGCTCCACTCCAATAACGTCCACATTCGTATACACTCGGAAATAATTATTCATGAATGCTTGTTGTACTATTTGGGCAGCCTCAAGTGAATGGCTTGCAGCAGTCAAAGTAGTTACATCTCGTCTAGACACTTCTTCAGCATGACTAGGACCTGAGAGGACGACCAACGCTTGGTAACTGTCTTCATCCATTACTTCTTCAATCACTTCGCTAATTCGAAGTTCAGAGGTCATCTCTAATCCTTTTGAAGCATGAACAATGATTGGCTTATATGTTGCATTGGGTTCTAAGAGTTGGTTGATCTGGTTAGCAATCTGTCTAATCGCATTTGTTGGAATAACTAGGAGGATCATTGAGGCTCTCTGTATTGATTCTTCTAGTGATGTCGTTGCTCTAATATTTTCTGGAAGTGACACTTCAGGCAAGTAACTTTCATTCGTATACCTTTCATTAATTTCATCGACAATAGATTCCTTCCGTCCCCATATCATCACTTCATGTTGGTTCTCACTAAGCACTTTAGCTAGTGCCGTTCCCCATGAACCTGTACCAATGACTGCTACTTTCATTTATTTCACTCCAGTTCTTTCAATTCGATTATCAGTATAGTAGGTCGAATTATTTTTTAGAACTCGATCCCAAACAATAATACCAATACCGACAATTATCATAATTAAGGATACAATTTGTGAGACTCTGAATGGCCCTAAATATAGGCTGTCCGTTCTTAAACCTTCTATCCAGAATCGCCCAATACCATACCATAGTAGATAATAGGCAACGATCTCACCGCGTTTGAATAATTGATCTCGTCCTCTAAGTAATAGGAGAATAATAACTCCAATAAGGTTCCACATTGATTCATACAGAAAAGTAGGATGATAATAGTTTCCATTGATATTCATTTGTTCAATGATAAATTCTGGTAACATTAATTTCTCTAAAAACTCTTTGGAAACTACGCCTCCATGGGCCTCTTGGTTCATGAAATTCCCCCAGCGACCAATAGATTGTGCAAGCATTAAGGATGGGATGGTCATGTCAAAGATATCGATGACATTGACTTGATACTTATGACTTAAAGAATAAATCGTCACAGCACCCGCGATCACACCACCATAAATGGCCATGCCTCCTTCCCAAACTCTAAAAATACTTAAAGGATCTGACCAATAATCTTGACTAGAGAAAACTACATAATAAATTCGCGCCCCAACCAATCCGATAATGACCGTCCAAAATAACATATCAAAGGATGTATCTTCATCGACTCCCTTACGTGCTGATTCCCTCATAAACAAAATATAAGCAACTAAGATAGATAAACCAATAATAATCCCATACCATCTAACTGGCCAGCCAAAAAACTCAAACGCAATAGGATTAATAGCTAACAACGGAAAGAAATTAGTCATTCGCTGATTCTCCACGGTTCGCTTTAATTAAATCACGTAATTTATTATTAAAAGTAACCTTAGCATCATAACCCATTTGAGCAGCACGGAAGTTCATTGCCGCTGACTCTACAATAGCAGCTAAGTTACGGCCGGTCTTAACTGGTATTCGAATCGAAGGAACACTTACTTCAAAGATTTGTTCATAATCTTTATCATAACCTAGGCGGTCATATTGAGTTTCTCCGTCATCTAATATTAAATTAATAATTAACTCAAGTCGTTTGCTACGACGGATTGCTGACACTCCATAAAGACTCATAACATCAATAATACCCAGCCCTCTAATTTCGATCATATTTTGTAATATTTCTGGAGATTCACCTACAAGGGTTAATTCATCTATCTGATGTAACTCAACGCGGTCATCAGCGATAAGACGGTGACCTCTTTGAATTAATTCTAAACCTGTTTCAGACTTTCCAACACCACTTGCGCCTACAAGAAGTACACCCATACCAAAAACCTCAACGAAAACACCGTGTTTAGACAGACGTTCTGCTAATTTACTTTCTAAAAAGTTCGTTACATTTGCTAAAACACGACTTGTTTTTGAACGTGATGTTAGTATAGGGATTTGATTCTCGTCAGCTGCAGGAATTAATTCCTCAGGAATCTCAATTTCTCGTGAGATAATAATAGCAGGTGTATCTGGTGTACACATTAAGTTAAATATATTAGTTCTCTCTTCAGATGTTTTTGTACTTAGAAACGACATCTCTGTTCTTCCAATTAATTGAATACGCTCATGTGGATAGTACTCTTTATAACCTGTTAAGATTAAGCCAGGTCTTGATACCTCGCTAGAATAAATTTTATTTTGGTTAAAGACTCCACCGTGTTTTATATGAATATCTAGTGTATCTACTAATTCCTGTACTGTTACTCTATTCGTCATGACAATCATTACCTCCATGCAATGGTGTAGTTATTTTCTTTTAAATGGTATCATACAACGCCAAAACATTCATCAAAATAACGATATGAAGTTAATAAAAAGCCCAAAGCAGGCCATTGATAAAATAATATTCATAAATAAAAAGAACTTTTAATGATGTAGTGAGAACTAGCCAGCACTTTAATTTGTCCGCTATATCTATTCCACTATCATTAAAAGTTCCAGAGTTACATTCAATTGTGACTTATTTTATTCACTATCTATATTGATTATTAAAAGTCATCCCAACTATCGTTATCTTCAGGTGTTACATCTTTTACATTATTATTTTTATTCGTTGTATGACGAGTAAAAGGATTGCTCGTTATTTTTCCACTATTCACTTGATAATCATATGGTAGGATAAAGCCTAATATGAAGTAAAGCCAGAATCCCGAACTTCCTGCCATTAATAACACAAAGAATATTACACGAACTATAGTTGAATCTATGTTAAAAAATTCTGCTAACCCACCACAAACTCCCATAATTTGTTTGTCAGTAGATGATTTATATAATTTTTTTTGGTTATTCATTATTAACTCCTCCTATTTTAACTCTCTCTTTAATAAATTATACTTTATTTTTACTGTCTTTTAAATAAATGTCTCCTGATTGAGTGGTCATACTAACTTTGGCGTTGGCTGTTTGATTTGGGACAATTCTATGGTAATTTACTTTACTTTTTGATTCGTTCTCATCCATTGTCTCTACATTAGATAAGCGATTTTTTATTTCTCCCGTTGTAGCTTTACCATCAATCATTAAATTCAAATGCTCAGGAAGTGATAGTTTAATATCTCCGTGCATTGTCTTGACTTTAATGTTCGATTCAGAAACATTGTTTTTTGTTAGATAGAAATCACTATTCAAAGTTTCAGCTGATAGATTATTAATATAGCCATTAATCCGAACATCTCCATTGATAATGTTTAGAACAATCGTCTCAAGTGGTGATTGAATAAATTCAATGTCTCCGTTTAAGACATCAACTGTTATTTCATTAACTGTTACACGTTTGAAATAAGTATCTCCGTTTTTGCTTTCTAAGAGAAGATTTTCCGCTTCAATGTCTGCGAGTTCAACATCCCCATTTAACAAGTTAAATTGCATAAGTTGATAGACTTTTTTAGGAATTTTTATTGATAAGTCAGCTGACATTTTTGTTGAAGTTAACTTAACAATGAATTGATTTTCAAAGACATCTATCATATTTGATGATAAAAACAACTCTTCGGTTGTTTCCACATGATTGCCATAGAAATGTGTCTCAGAATGAACAAGGATCTCATCACCATCATAACTTTCCAATTCTATTGAACCATTATATGATTCAAACACTAATTCCGTTACTTCATCCGCATTGAAAGTCCAGTCAAATTCTTCGGTAGTTGTTTTTATCCAAGGAACTTGAATAGATACATCAAAGTTTTTTAATTTAAAATTTTCCATAAAACTTTTTGATTTTTCATTGAAGACTGAACCCCATTTTTTACCTTCTCGTTTGGCTTCTCTACCAAATTGTGATGCAACTTCTGAAATCTTGTCAGTGTTTGTTGAAAATATCTCTTTAAAGTCTGTTTTAGTGTATTGATTATTGCCACCTAGACGCTCTTTTTCACCATTAAGTGTATCCATTTTTTCCTGAACAAGTTTTAACTTATCTTCAATTTGAAGTTTTTTATCTTCTAATGACATTTTTTGAGTTGATATCTCTTCAGTTAAATCTTCTAGCTCTTCAAAAATTTCGATTTCTCGTAATCGTTGATTGCAGATAGTTAACGCTTCATGACGTCGTTCAAACTCCTCATGTAAATCTCTAAGCTCAGCCTCAATTTGAACTAATTTTGCTTTTCTTCGCTTTTCCTTTTCAACAAATTCAGTATTGTCTTCCTTATCAACAGGCTGAGAGTCATTTTGAGTACTTTGATCTACCCTATTAGCAAAATAGTCGCTAACGTTTCTAGCAATATTCTTTCCATCTTTAATTACCTCTTCCATTGATTTATTAAAATTTTTAGAATCTGATGGTTGTTCTAATTCTGACGGTTGATTATTTATATCTTTATTCTTTTGATTTATTTCATTTGATTCTTTAACTGAACTCGAAGCAGCTTCCAACAAATCTAAAGCTTCATCCATTGAGATAATATTTTGTTTAACTAGTTCAATAATACGCTCTTTTTCATTCATGTGATTACCTCCACTTTATTATTTTGCTTCTCTACACTCTTATTATGCCACCCATTGTCAAGACTTTCATAGGACTAGAGTCCTATTTTTGTACTAAATATAAAAAAGCAAGTATAGTCGGACAGTCGGTCCGGTCATACTTGCTTTGAATTTATTACATTTCTAGTTACAAGATATTTCTTAAGCTTTTAAGACGTCTTTTAAATATTTCCCTGTAAAGCTTCCTACAACTTGTGCAACTTCTTCAGGCGTACCTGTGGCAATGACTTCTCCACCGCGCACTCCACCCTCTGGTCCCATGTCAATAATATAATCTGCAGTTTTAATTACATCTAGGTTATGTTCTATAACAATAATTGTATTGCCTGCTTCAACTAATCGGTTCAATACATTGATTAGTTTCTTAATGTCATGTGCATGTAAACCAGTAGTTGGTTCATCTAAGATATAAAAAGTATCTCCTGTAGAAACTCTTTGTAATTCTGCAGCTAGTTTCATCCGTTGAGCCTCACCACCAGATAAGGTAGTCGCCGACTGTCCTAAACGAACATAGCCGAGGCCTACATCCACTAGGGTTTGGATTTTACGTTTAATTTTAGGGATAGCATCAAAGAATTCCAAGGCTTCATCAATCGTCATATCAAGGACATCCGAGATAGTTTGACCTTTATACTTGATTTCTAGTGTTTCAGAATTATAACGTTTACCATGACATACTTCACAAGGCACATAAACATCTGGCAGGAAGTGCATTTCAATTTGTTTAATTCCGCCACCTTTACATGCCTCACAACGTCCACCTTTTACATTAAAGCTAAAGCGGCCTTTATCATATCCACGCATCTTTGCCTCATTAGTTTGGGCAAACAATCCACGTATATCATCAAAAACCCCTGTATATGTCGCTGGATTACTTCTTGGTGTTCTTCCAATAGGACTTTGGTCAATATCTATAACTTTCTCCAATGTTTCATATCCATCGATCGTATTGAACTTACCAGGTTTCTCTTTAGTACTTGTTAATCGTTTCTGTAAAGCAACTTTTAAGATTCGATTAACAATACTACTCTTACCTGATCCGGATACCCCTGTCACTGCTGTGAACCGGCCAATTGGGAATGAAACATCAACATTCTTTAAGTTATTCTCTTTGGCACCAGTTATGTTAACCCAGCCTTTATCTTCATCACGTCGCTCTTTAGGAATCTCAATCTTCTCTTCGCCCGAAAGGTATTTTCCAGTTAAAGAGTTTTTATCTTTCTTAACTTCCTCTGGTGTTCCAAAAGCAACAACCTCACCACCTAATTCCCCTGCTCCAGGGCCAATATCAATGAGATAGTCAGCAGCCATCATCGTTTCTTCATCATGTTCTACTACAACAAGCGTATTCCCTAAATCACGCATTCGTTGCAGTGACTGTATTAATTTCGCATTATCACGCTGATGTAGACCGATTGATGGTTCATCTAGTATATAAAGAACACCACTTAGGTTCGATCCAATTTGTGTAGCTAAACGAATTCGTTGTGACTCACCACCAGAAAGGGATCCTGCCACTCGGCTCAATGTTAAATAATCTAGACCTACTTCGTTTAAAAATGTTAAACGGTCATCGATTTCCTTAAGAATTGGCGTTGCAATCAGTGTGTCTGTGTGAGTATATTCTGTTGATTCAAAATGTTTCTTGGCGTCACCAATCGACATGTCTGTTACTTCTGCAATATTCTTCCCAGCCACTCTAACTGATAAGGCTTCCTCATTCAATCTCGTACCGTGACAAGTCGGGCAAGTCAATTGTTGCATATATTCACGCATAACATCACGAGTAAAATCTGAATTCGTTTCATTGTACCGTCTTTGAACATTATTAAATATCCCTTCAAATACACTATCGGTTGTTTTAGTTTCGCCCCGCATTGTTTTGAAAGTAAAAGAAAAGTGTGCATCTTCAGAGCCATACTTCAATAACTCTTGTTGTTCTTTTGTAAGGTCTTGGTATGGGACGTCTGTTGGAATGTTATTTTGTTTAGCAAACTGGTCTAGCATTGATGGATAGTAGTTGGAACTAATTGGATTCCATGGTGCAAAGACTCCCTCTTCGATAGTCAATGAAGGATCAGGGATTACTAATTCTTCGTCAACTGTTAATCTCGCCCCAAGACCATCACAAGATGGACACGCTCCGAATGGTGCGTTAAACGAGAATAATCTAGGCTCTAACTGATCGATAGTGAAGTCACAGTAAGGACAAGCAAAATGTTCATTAAAGTACAATTCCTGTTCCCCAATGACATCCACAACCATAAACCCTTCTGAAAAACGAAGTGCTTGTTCAACTGAATCAAATAGCCGCGAACGTATACCTTCTTTTATGACGATTCGGTCAATAACGACTTCAATTGTATGTTTTTTATTCTTTTCTAAATCTGGAACCTCTGTAATATCATAAATTTCTCCATCAACTCTTACACGAACATAACCATCTTTGGCTATTCCTTCTAAAAGTTTTTTATGCTGACCTTTTTTTTCTCTAACAGCTGGTGCTAGTATCTGTATACGGGTTCTTTCTTCGAGCTCGAGAATTTGATCAACCATCTGTTCAGCACTTTGGCTTTCTATCGGTATATTGTGATTAGGACAGTAAGGTGTTCCGATACGTGCATATAGCAAACGTAAGTAATCATTAATTTCAGTGGCTGTCCCTACTGTTGAGCGTGGATTGTGGCTAGTTGTCTTTTGATCAATAGAAATTGCTGGACTTAAACCTTCGATTGAATCAACATCTGGTTTATCCATTTGTCCTAAGAATTGTCTTGCATAAGCTGACAAACTTTCAACATATCGACGTTGACCTTCAGCATACAAGGTATCAAAAGCTAAGGAACTTTTTCCTGAACCAGATAATCCTGTCATTACAACTAGTTGATTTCTAGGTATTTCAAGATCTATATTTTTTAAATTATGAGTTCTTGCGCCTTTGACAATAATTTTTTCTTGCGCCATAAATAACTTACACTCCTCAATCATAAGAATTCTTAATATATTATAGCACATTCACAAACATTTGTTCGCTGAAATGATTGTGATTTTATTAATATTTTTTAATAAAAAACACACCTCAAAGAGGTGCGTTAAAACGTTTAGTTATTAGAAATTATTGAGCAGTTTCTTCCCAAGTAGTGATTTCACCTAAGAAGATTCCACGGATTGTATCTAATGATAAATCTTCAACTGTACTTTCCTTATTAACGATTACAGCGATTCCATCTAAGGCAATGTTAGATTGGTTTAATTGACCAGCTTCTTCTTCAGTTAATTCACGTGAAGACATACCGAAGTCAGCAGTTCCACCAATAGCAGCTTCGATACCTGCAGATGAACCATTTGAAGTAATGTTAACAGTTACGTCTGGGTTTAAAGCCATATATTCTTCCGCTAAGATTTCTAGAACTGGAGTAACTGATGTAGAACCAACAACTTCAATTGTTCCTTCTAAACCATCAGCTTCATATGAAGGTAATGAATCAATTAATGATCCAGCTTCTTCAGTAGACTCTTCTGTTGTCTCTTCAGCAGCTTCTTCTTCAGTAGATTCTTCTTCTGCTGATGCTTCCTCTTCTGCTACTTCTTCAGTAGTTTCTTCTTCTGCTGATGCTTCCTCTTCTGCTACTTCTTCAGTAGTTTCTTCTTCTGCTGATGCTTCCTCTTCAGTAGTTTCTTCTGTTGAAGTTTCTTCAGTTTCCTCTGCTTCGTTTCCTTCAGCGTCTACTGCAATATATCCTTCGCCTTCAACGATAGTTTGTCCTTCTTTAGAGTGGATGAATGTTAAGAAATCAGCAGATACGTCTGATTGTTCTTCTCCCCAAGCTAATACGAATGGACGTGCAATTGGATAATCACCAGCAGTAATTGTTTCTGCTGTAGCTTCTGCTCCGTCAACAGTTACTGCTTTAACTGTATCATCTAAAGATCCTAATGAAATATATCCAATACCATTAGCGTCTCCAGCTACAGTTTGCATTACACCGTTAGTACTGTTTTGGATAACAGCAGAAGTTGTTGTCATGTCATCATCGTTTTCGTCAACTACGCCAACGATTTCTACGAATGCTCCACGAGTTCCTGATCCATCTTCACGAGATACAACGTTGATTGTTCCTTCTTGTGCTAATGCAGGTACTACCGCTGATAAAACTAAAGCAGCAGTTGCTAATAATGGTAAAGATTTTAATGATTTTTTCATTAATGTACATCTCCTTCAAATTTGTAAATTCACTACGACATTCTAATCACTCGTCTGATTGGTAAACCATCAGCACGCATTTATAATAACACGCGATTATAAATTTAGTGTTAACTTATTGTAAATTTTCTGTAAACGCTCAAATTATGCTTATATACAACTAAGCTATCCAACAAGCACAGCTATCAAACTTTCATACAATAAATTTATAGAGAGTATAATGACTAATCATTATACTCTCTATTATAAATTCTATTAGTTTAGTTCAACAATATCGCCCGTATTCAGATAAACAATTCGCTCACAAATGTTCGTTACATAATCACCAATACGCTCTAAACCATTGGCCACACTAATATAGTTGATTCCACCTATAACTACCTCAGTATGTGATTCCATATAGCGAGCTGCTTTGCCATACACTTGAGAACGTAGATTATCCACTTCGTTATCACGCTCTGCAATCTCTTTGGAAGCTTTAACATCACTATTAACTAAAGCTTTAATTGCATCAGAAATCATCGACTGAGTAATTGATGCCATCTCTTGAACAATAACATCTAACTCTTCAATATGTTCTTCATTAGGATTACGACGAAGTACAGTTCTTGCAATAGAAACAGCATGATCAGCTATACGTTCAACATCTGAATTGGCTAATAATATCGTAAAAATTCGACGTAAATCTCCTGCAACAGGCTGTTGTAATGCGATCAAACGGTAAGCTTCACGTTCAATCTCGGCACTTTTAGCATTTGTTTTTATATCATCTGTAACAACTTGATGAGCTAGCTCTCTATCATTCTCTTCAAAAGCTTTCATTGCTTTGTGCAAAGATTCGTTAGCTAAGTTACTTAACATAATTAAATCATCTAGAAATTTATCCAGTTCTTCTTGAAAAGCTTCTCTCATTCTAATTTCCTCCTAAAAGTGAGTTTATCCAAAGCGTCCAGAAATATAGTCATCTGTACGCTTGTCAGTAGGTGTACTAAAGATTTTTTCCGTATCATCAAACTCAACGACCTCTCCTGATAAGAAGAATGCTGTTTTATCAGAGATACGAGCTGCTTGTTGCATGTTATGCGTTACGATTACAATGGTATACTTTTGTTTTAATTCTTCCATTAACTCTTCAATTTTACCAGTTGAGATTGGGTCAAGGGCAGAAGTTGGCTCATCCATTAATAACACTTCAGGATTATTAGCTATAGCCCTCGCGATACAAATACGTTGTTGTTGTCCCCCAGAGATAGCTGTTGCATTTTTATCTAATTTATCTTTTACTTCATCCCAGATAGCTGCACCACGCAAACTTTCTTCAACAATTTGGTCTAAAGTGTTTTTATCTTTAATCCCATGTGTTCTTGGTCCATAAGCGATATTGTCATAGATACTCTTAGGGAAAGGGTTAGGGTGTTGGAATACCATCCCTACTTTTTTCCTTAAATTATTCACATCGTAATTCTTATTATAGATATTTTGTCCATCTAATTCAATTAATCCGTCTACTCTCGCATAAGAGACTAAGTCTTGCATACGATTTAAGGTTTTGATAAAAGTAGACTTCCCACATCCTGAAGGTCCAATAAAAGCAGTTACTAACTGTTCTTCAATATCCATATTGATATTCTTTAATGCATGGAAATCTCCATAATAAAAGTCTAAGTCTTTGATTTTAAATTTTGTATTGTTTGCCATTTTTTATTTTCCTCCAGAACCCAACTTATTACCGATTAACGTTGATAGACCATTGATTAATAAAACAATAAATATTAGCACGGTTGCGACTGCATATGATTCATTTACGTGCAATCCTTCTTGAGACAACATATACATGTGAACTGCCAAGGTCCGACCAGAATCACTCATCGATGATATCATGCTTGAAGATGATCCTAAAGTATATAAGAATGCAGCTGATTCTCCAACGATACGTCCAATAGCTAAGATGATACCTGATAAAATTCCAGGCATAGCAACTGGTAAAACTACGGTAAAAATCGTACGTAATCTTCCAGCTCCCAGCCCATAACTTCCCATTCGCAATGAATCATCAACGGATCTTAAACCTTCTTCAGTTGAGGATATAATTACAGGTAAAATCATAATCGTAACCGTTAATACCCCAGCCCAGTGTGAGTAACCCCATTGGAATTGGTTAACGAATAATAGCATACCGAACAAACCATATACAATCGATGGTACGGCAGCCAAAGTGTCTGTCGCTAAACGAATAATTGGTAAGAAGCGACTCTTTTGATCTGCATATTCTACTAGATAGAAGCCAGTGAAAATCCCAACAGGCCCAGCAATTAGTAATGCAACAACAATAATTATTAAAGTTGACATAATAGAAGGCATCATTGACACGTTCTTAGTTGTGTAGCGCCATTCAAATAACGAAGGGGTTAAGTGTGAAATACCATTGTATAAGATATAACCGATAATAAAAACTAACATACCTAAAGTAAATAACCCACCAAACCACACAATAAACTTAGTAAAAGAAAATCTTTTTGTCATTATTTGTTACCTCCTCTATTCTTAATTACCATGAATGTTGTGTTGAGGATAATAATAAAGATAAATAAGACAACAGCTGTTGCTATTAGCGCTTCTCTATGACGACCACTTGCGTATCCCATCTCTAATACTATGTTAGTTGTTAAAGTACGAACTCCTTGGTTAATATCTCTTGGTATAGCTGGTTGGTTACCAGTTACAAGAATAACAGCCATAGTCTCTCCGATAGCACGTCCAATTCCTAAAATAACTGAAGATAAGATACCTGACTTTGCAGCTGGGACAATAACATTCATCACCGAACGGTCATGCGTTGCACCCAATCCAATACTTGCAGAATAATATTCTTTCGGAATAGCACGTAGTGAAGCTTCAGATAAACCAATGATTGTTGGTAAAATCATAATTCCCAATAATACAGACGCTGTCACAATGTTCATTCCCGTTCCGCCCATTAATTCACGAAAGAATGGAACGAATAAACGTAATGCAAAGTAACCATAAACAATCGATGGAATTGAAGCCATTAAGTTAATCGCTGGCTTAGCAACCTTATAAAGCCAATCTGGACAATAAAAAGCCATAAAGATTGATGTTAAAATACCAATCGGCACTCCTACGATAATTGCGCCTAATGTTACGACTAATGATCCAATAATCATTGGCAAGATACCAAATGATGGATTAGACGCTGTAGGTCTCCACACATCATTGAATAAGAAGTTACTTATTCCTTCTTCAAGAATAAAAGGGAGACCTCCTTGGAAGATGAAGTAGAATATCAATACTATAGATAGAATTGATAGTGATGCACAAAATATGAAGACATATTTCATGAATGTTTCCGTATAATTCGACTGCATGACAAATCTCCTTTAATTTAAAAATACTAAATAAGCACATAATAACCATACTAGCGTCTTAATTTTACAATTCAATTGTAAATTTAATGTAAATTTATTGTAAAGATTTTCTGATGGTTCGTGTTTTCAATTGTAAACGGATTAATTAATTCGATATTTACTCAATTATATAATAATAATATTTATTTTTTTAATTATATATAACGCAGTAACAATCTTTATCAAATAAATAAAAATAGTTTTTTTGTTTTAATATTTGTTTTAAAATTACGGATTGTAAATTCAATGTAAAGATTTGATTTATTTTGTATTGTTCAAAATAAATTTACCGTGGATATTCCCCATATAAATTAAATAAAAAAACACCATCGAAACCAAGACTGTTAACTCAAGCGTTTCATGATGTTTTTTTGCAAATACTATTTTTGACTAGCTATAATTTCTAATTATTTTGAGTTAAAGGGAGTTCCACATGAAAGACTGACCCTTTACCTACTTCACTCTCCACATAGATCGTTCCACTCATATTTCTTACAAGGTTACGAACAATTGATAAACCTAAACCAGTTCCACCTGAATTACGACTCCGTCCTTTGTCCACTCGATAGAAACGTTCAAAGATTCTCTCCTGATCTGCTTCTGGGATTCCCATTCCATTATCTGCTACTGAGAAGTGGACATAATCATCCATCTTATCAATACGAATGGTTATCTCGCTCCCCGAATCAGAATAGTTAATGGCGTTATCAATTAAGTTTGTAAAGATTTGCTCGACGCGGTGCTGGTCCGTCATCATTTGAATAGCTGTCGAAGCTTCAATTGTCATTCGAATATCTTTCATACTGGCACGATTATAGAAGAAATTAAGCAAGTTTTCTACCACACCTACCAGTTCAAAGTTTTTCAACATGAACGGTTCGCTTTGTTTCTCAACCCGTGATAATTCTAAGATATCGTTGATTATCAATTCTAATCGATTACTTTCATTCGCAATAATTGAGACGAACTTCTCAGCTAACTCCGGTGTTTCTAGAGCACCATCCATTAAAGTTTCAGCAAATCCTTTAATGGCTGTTACTGGTGTTCTCAATTCATGAGAAGCATTAGCGACAAATTCTGTCCGAACTTTTTCTAAACGACGAATCTGTGAAATATCATAGAGCAAGAGCAATATAGACTCTGCTTCTTCACCCGATTTTCCAAAAGGTATAATGTTTACATCAATATATTTTGACGTCGGCACGTACATCTCAATATCGTTGCTCAATGGTCGATGGGTTTCTAGAGCATCATTAATCATATCAATTAATACATAACTTTTAATAACTGCTTGAAAAGATCGTTGAGTTGCAGATGTATCGATATTCAACAATTGCACGGCTTCATGATTAATTAATTCAATCTTGCCAGAGTGATTAATAAGCACAACCCCTAGATTAAGGTGTCCTAATAACAAAGACAACTTCTGCTCACTGGAATCAAGTTCCATTCCCCTTGCTCTTAACTTTTCTTTTAGTGCATCTACACTTTGTCCCAGATTGTCTATTAATTTTGATTGGCCTGGTATATATTCATAACTGTAATTTTGACTGGCTAACTGCTCTACAGACTCAGTGATATAATTAATCGGTTCAGCAACAGTTTGGTAAATAAGTTTATAAATTAGCCATATACAAAGCAAGTAGATAATAGCTGCAAAAGCAAGCAAAATATAAAAATAATTCAGTTGCGTTCTAAATTGCGATTTATCGTAAGCCTTGATTAGTTGATGTCGCTGCCCATCAATTGTAATTGGTACAATAACAACATAATCTTTATTCACACTTTGACTATACTCTTCATCACGCCCTAAATTACCAATAGCCTGTCTTATCACTCTCAAATCTGAAGAATCAGAAAAATTCGACCATAGAATGCTGCCATTTGATAATAGTGCACTCTCTGAATGAATTTGTTCCGCTTTGCCGTCTAAAGGATCTAATAATTCAATGTCTGACATATTATCTACATTAATAGAAGATTCTTCAAACAGATATCCTTGAATTTCCGCTCGTTGCTCCAGTGGTTTCAATATGGATTGATCAATCTGATATCTCAATAAGATAGCTGTCCCACCTACGAGTATAAGGAAAACTATGGCGAGAATGATTCCATATTTCCTTTGGTTAGCACGGTGGTTATAAATCATTCACCCGGCACCTCGAATTTATATCCAAAGCCTCGCACTGTTTTTATATATTCAGGATTTTTCGTATTCTTTTCAATCTTTTCACGTAAGTGACTGATATGTACGTCCACAATCCGTGTCTCACCAGCATAATCAAAATGCCAGATACTATTCAATAATTGTTCTCTACTTAAAATTCTACCTTTACGAACAGCCATATAAACTAATAGTTCGAATTCTTTTGGTGTTACATCCACTTTCTTATTATCAACAATCACTTCATAACGGTCTGCATAGATCTCAATATTGCCCAATTTGATGATTGATTCCGCTTCCTCTGAATCAGTCGCTTCAGCTTCTGTATGGTTGCCTTCATTTTGAGTTTTACCTAAAGCTTCTAACTCTACCTTTGTAGCTTCTTGGTGAGCTAGTTCACTCTCTTCTTCTGGCATAGATTTTGCTTCAGTTCGACGCATAATAGCTTTAATTCGAGCCATGACTTCTCGCGGACTAAATGGTTTAGTCATATAATCATCAGCCCCCAACTCAAGTCCAATAACTTTATCATACTCATCAGCCTTTGCTGTTAACATCAAAACTGGCGTATCAATATTATCTTGTCGAATTCGGCGACAAACATCCATTCCATCCATACCGGGTAACATCACGTCCAAGATGATAAAGTCGTACTCATTCTCTTTAATCATACCATAGGCTGTTTCCCCATTATCAGCTGTATCCACAGTATACCCCGCTTGGGTAATGTTATACTCCAATAAAGTTGAAATAGCTATCTCATCATCAACAACTAAAATTCGTTTCATGTTAATCCTCCACTTTTTACCCGTTACTTATTTTGATAAGCATACAGAATATTGCATTCATCTCTTATACTAACAAATCCTTGAAACTTTTAATATAGTCTAACTTGTTTTTTTGAATCTTGCATTGATTTTAACTTACGACTAATTAACTTTCTCAGTGGCGAATAGAATATCATTAGATAACAAATTAATTGCAACCAACTTTAATAAAATAATCCGAACTTTGGAATTAAATCGAAAGTCCGGATTATTATATTATCTTTATTATTCACTATTAGATTGTTAAGAAGCGTTTAATCGATCGTCTTGCACCAATAATCCCTAATAGTATTCCTACAATCACAAGTCCACCTGCAATATAGAGTATAAAAGGCATCGTAGGTGTAAACGCAATGACCTGAACGCCTGTTATCTCAACCGTGGCAGTTTGAAGACCTTCATAAGCTCCATAGAGTAAGACACTTGCGAATATTGCACTAATTAATCCAATAAAAGCACCCTCATAAGTAAAAGGGGCACGAATATAACTATTTTTAGCTCCGACTAATCGCATAATTTCAATCTCAGTTTGCCTTGCATAGATGGTTAATTTAATGGTGTTAGATATTAAGGCAACCGCAATCACTACTAGAATAGCCGCAATTAAAGCGAAAACAATTCGAATCACTTCTAAGGTTCTCAATAAGTTTTGAGTGTCGATCTCACCATAGGTGACATCAACGGCATATGGAAGTTGGCTAATTGCTTCAGTCACACTATCCAAATTCTCTGAATCATCCACAGATACAACGAAAACATTGAACAGTGGATTTGCATCATTATCGAACAAAGCAAACTCTTCACCTACATTAGCTATCAAATCTTCTAATTCTTGTTCTTTAGTCCTATATGTAACATCTTCAACATGATCAATGGCTTCAATAGATTGTTGGAGAGTTTCCTCATCTTCTTTATCTGCAACTAGATCAATATGTGCTCTAATCTGAACACCTTCTTCAATATCACGCGTAATATTATCTACATTACTTAATAACATAACTAAGCCACCTACCATTAGTAAGGTGACTGTCATCGTAAGAATAGATGCTAAGGTCATCCAACCATTACGGAATAAATTCCTAAAGCCATTGCGGATTTGACGGAAAAAATCTCTAAAGAATCTCATCATAATCCCCCTTATACTCATCACGGATGAGTTGCCCCTTTTCAAGTCGAATCACTCGATGCTTGAATTCATTTACTAATTGGTCATTATGGGTCCCCATTAACACAGTTGTTCCGCTTAAGTTAATTTGCTCAAGAAGCTTGAATATTTCTAAGGCATTCTCCGGATCTAAATTTCCAGTGGGTTCATCTGCTACTAATATTCTTGGATAATTAACAATCGCTCTAGCAATAGAGACACGCTGTTGCTCCCCACCTGACAGTTCGCTTGGATAATGGTTAGCTTTTGTCCTCAAGCCTACCAAGGTCATTACTTCTTTTACACGTTTCTTTATTTCTTTACGACTCTTTCCAGTCACTTCCATTGCATAAGCAATGTTTTCGTATGCAGTGAATTTAGGTAATAGTTTAAAATCTTGGAAGATGACTCCTACCTGTCTTCGTAATAAAGGAACATCTTTAGATTTTATTCTATTAAGGTTATACTTACCTACTTGCACTTTCCCTTTGGAAGGGATCTCCTCCCGATATATAATCTTCATCAAGGTTGACTTACCTGATCCACTCGGTCCGACAAGATAAGCAAATTCTCCTTGTTCAATGCGTAGATTGATATTATTTAATGCAACTACGCCATTTTCATATCGCTTTGACACGTCTGTTAACTGAATCATAAGCCCCTTCCTTCCTATCAGTTTCATAATACATTAGGTCATTATACCTTACTTATGTATCATCAAGATAACAATCACTTTTCTTTTTTATTTATTCAATTGACCATTTCAAGTATGCATCAATGAAGTCATCTAACTCACCGTCCATCACTTTATCAGTATTACCCACTTCATAGTTAGTTCGGTGGTCTTTCACCATAGAATAGGGATGGAATACATAAGAACGTATCTGTGATCCCCAAGCTATATCTTTTTGGTCACCTTTAAGCTCCGCTAATTCCTCGGCTTTTTGTTCTTCTTGTAATTGATGTAGTTTTGACTTTAATAGATTCATCGCTTGGTCTCTGTTTTGTAATTGTGAACGTTGTGATTGACTTTGAGTAACAATTCCTGTTGGAATATGTGTGATTCGAACAGCGGAATCAGTCTTGTTAACGTGTTGTCCCCCTGCACCACTTGCACGGTAAGTATCAATACGTAAGTCATCGGGGTCAATCTCAACTTCAGTGGTCTGATCAATCATTGGTGTGACCTCAATCGAAGCAAAAGAAGTGTGACGGCGTGCATTAGAATCAAAAGGCGAAATTCGAACTAAACGATGTACGCCTTTTTCTGACTTAAGCAGACCATAGGCATTGTTCCCCTTCACTTCAAGGACAACACTTTTAATACCGGCCTCATCTCCAGCTTGGAAGTCAACAACCTCCACATCAAACCCTTTGTTACTTGCATAACGTTGATACATTCTCAGTAACATACTTCCCCAATCTTGAGATTCAGTCCCTCCAGCTCCTGGATGTATCTCTAAAATGGCATCATTGCTATCATACTCACCTGAGAGAAGAAGCATCGTTTCATAGTTATCAATAACCTTTGATAAACGAGTTACTATTGACTCTGCTTCATGGAAGATATCCATATCTTGAGATTCCTCATAGAGTTCTAGTGCCATAGACAACTCTTCAACTTGTTCACTTAAGGTTGAAATCGTTTGATAGGTTTCTTTTTTTGTATTCAATTCTTGGATAATTGTCTGAGCTTTCTCGTTATCATCCCAAAAGTCTGGCTGAGCCATTTGGTTCTCATAATCAGCGATGTCTGCTTCAAGAAGTTCTAAGTCAAAGCGACCTCCTAAAGCTATCAATTTTTTCTTTAACTGTTTCATTAAACTGTACTAATTCATGTAGTTCCATTATATTCACTCCATCTTTTAAATTCATCTGTAGTATAACACGTTATTAAGTGATTCGAAAAGAAAACCGGCAGTTAGATGATTCACTGCCGGTTACTTACTTTAATTCAATATTGATTAATTGGTTCCACCTGGTTTATTCACTTGCTCACGCTCAACGTTTTGTCTTACTTGAGCCTTCATAACGAAACGTGTGACATCATATTCAATCGCCGCCACCATTTCTTCAAAACGATCGAATCCTTCGGTTTGATATTCAGTCAATGGGTTTGTTTGAGCATAAGCTCTTAAGCCCACCCCTTGTCTTAAGTGATCCATCATATCAATATGGTCTGTCCATTTAGAATCTACCACACGTAGGATAATTACTTTCTCAAATTCAGCCACTTGTTCTGGACCGTTTAGTTGAGAGATTTTCTCTTGATATACACCCATAGCTAAATCATATAGGTAATCAACCAATTCTTTTTTGTTCTTACCTTCTAAATCAGCTAGCATTAGAGTATCTGGATTTACAATAGCAGCATGAGCAAAGTCTAATAAAGATTCTAAGTTCCAATCTTTTTTATCACCTTCAGTAGCGTATGCTACTTGGCGCTCGATTGTTCTTTTGACCATCGATTCGATATATCCTGTTAATGGTTCTTCAGAATCAATTACTTGATGTCTTTGTCCATAGATAACTTCACGTTGTTCACGCATTACTTCATCATACTCTAATACGTTCTTACGTGTATCGTAGTTATTACCTTCTACTCGACGTTGAGCAGACTCTACTTGACGAGTTAACATACGACTTTGGATAGCCATATCTTGCCCTTCATCTTCACCTTCATTTAATTTCTCCCATAGACCTTTAATTCGGTCTGATCCGAAACGACGCATTAAGTCGTCTTCAAGAGATAGATAAAATTGTGAAGCACCTGGGTCTCCTTGACGTCCTGAACGACCTCGTAATTGGTCATCGATACGTCTTGATTCGTGACGTTCGGTACCGATAACACATAATCCTCCAAGTTCTTTTACTCCGCTACCTAATTTGATATCTGTTCCACGACCAGCCATGTTAGTCGCAATAGTTACTGCGCCACGTTGACCAGCTTGCATAATAATCTCCGCTTCTTTGAAGTGGTTTTTAGCGTTAAGTACTTCATGTGGAATGCCACGACGAGTTAGTAATTGTGATAAGTATTCTGACGTCTCAACAGCCACAGTACCTACTAGAATAGGTTGTTCTTTCTCATGGCGCCTTGCAATCTCATCCACAACAGCATTAAACTTCGAGCGTAAGTTAGGGAATAATAAGTCTGCTGCATCTTCCCGAATAACTGGACGGTTTGTTGGGATTTGAATTACGTTCATGTTGTAGATTTCACGGAATTCTTCTTCTTCGGTTTTAGCTGTCCCTGTCATTCCTGCTAGTTTTTCATACATACGGAAGTAGTTTTGGAAAGTAATCGTCGCCATTGTCTTAGACTCGTCTTCGATATTCACACCTTCTTTAGCTTCAATCGCTTGGTGTAAACCATCTGAATAACGACGCCCTTCCATTATACGTCCAGTAAAGCCATCAACGATTTTAACTTTTCCTTCGTCTACCACGTAATCAATATCTACTAACATAATGTAGTTAGCACGTAAAGCTTGATCGATATGGTGAACTAAGGCAGTGTTTTCAACATTATAAAGGTTTTCTAAGCGGAATACTTTCTCAGCTTTATCCACCCCAGTATCTGTTAAGGCAATCGACTTAGAAGTAAGATCAATCGTATAATCTTCGTCTTCCTTTAATCCTTTAACGAAATAATCTGCACGAGTATAAAGAGCTGTTGATTTACCAGCTTGACCTGAGATAATTAATGGCGTTCTTGCCTCATCAATTAGAATTGAGTCTACCTCATCCACGATTGCGTAGTATAATGGTCGTTGTACCATTTGATGTTGGTACACAACCATATTGTCACGCAAGTAGTCGAATCCTAACTCATTGTTTGTGCTATATGTAATATCACATTGATAAGCTTCACGCTTTTGACTAGCATTCATTGAGTTTAAATTCAATCCTACAGTTAGTCCTAAGAAGCGGTAAATCTCACCCATCTCCTTAGAGTCACGTGTTGCTAGGTAGTCGTTAACAGTTACTACGTGAACACCTTTACCTGCTAAAGCATTCAAGTATACTGGCATGGTCTCTGTTAAAGTTTTACCTTCCCCAGTTTTCATCTCAGCAATATTTCCTTCATGTAAAATAATTCCACCTTGAATTTGAACTTTATACGGAAATAATCCTAGCACACGTCTTGAAGCTTCACGTACAACCGCAAAAGCCTCTGGTAAAATATCATCTAAAGTTTCTTTGTTATTTAAACGTTTTTTAAATTCTTCTGTCATTTGACGTAATTGCTTATCCGTCATATCACGGTAAGTCGGCTCCATTGCCATAATTTCGTCAGCAATTTTACTCGTTTTACGTAATTCGCCCTTATCATTTTCAATTAAATTCTTGAGAAAATTAGCCATTCATACTGCTCCTTTTATTCTTTATCAACGCCATGTAAGACTAATATTCAGTCCAAATTGGCCAATAGTAAAATACACCTCTTCATTTTAACATGAATGATAAGAAAATAAAATATCAATTCCATGTCCAATGCGGTCTCAAAGTTAATAAATTCAATAAACTATACATTTTATTTCTAAAAAACATAAAAACAGACCCTAATACATACAACGAATAAATATACACTATCATCTGTTGACAAGCTAACCATACTAGAAAATCACTTTTTTAACTTAGTAAGTCCGTTAGCCAGACAGCTACTATGAACTTTGCCTCCCCATTCTTCACACTAAACCCACTTACTGTGAACTATAAATGATTAATCAAGCGAAGAAGATCCAAACGTTTATTATAGTACTATGAACGAACTGCCACAGATTATTCCGTATACTTTCAAGTCGTACGAAATGAATAATCAAGCGAGTCCTAAGAACTTGGCTTAGGACGATTCAGCTAGAATAAAAAGTTAAATTCTTTGGAAAGAATAATTAATATCCTTCTCTTACAACTATTAATGTTAAAATAATTTCCTAATATAATTGCTGATAAACAAAAAAGTCGAACTTTTATTATAGTGCTTAAAAACGGACTAGCTACTCAATCCCTAAGGCCTTCTGGTCTTAGGGATTGAGTAGCTAGCCGAGTCTTAGGACTTAGGTCCAAGACGGTTCCACTATAATAAGAAGTTCGGCTTGTTGTAGTGCTTATAACATTATTACATTCTTGAAGTTTCTAATAATCCATAACGTCCATCATTACGACGGTAAACGATAGAAATCTCCATAGTCTCTGCATCAGTATAAATAAAGAAGTCATGACCTAACATATTCATTTGAAGAACTGCCTCTTCACTATCCATTGGTTTTAAATCAACTCGTTTTGAACGAACAATTTCTAATTCTGGCTCACTGTCATCAGCTTGTGCCTCTACAGGAGCGTCGGTATGAGCAGTTAATCCTTCAAAACCTTTTTCTCTAGATTTACGATTAATTTTTGTTTTATATTTTCTAACTTGACGCTCTAATTTATCGACTACAAAGTCAATACTCTTATATAAATCATCTGTTGTTTCCTCTGCACGAAGAACTAAGAAAGATAATGGAATGGTTACTTCCGCTTTTGCAGTTTTATCTGGATACACCTTTAAATTTACATATGCAGTAGCATCTGGTACATCTTTGAAATATCTTTCTAATTTGTGTACTTTTTTCTCTGCGTATTCACGAATAGCTGGTGTAACCTCGATATTTTCTCCACGTACATTATAGTTAAACATACAAATCCCTCTTTTCCAATATTTTCTAACCCTATAAATAAATCAATTCAAAGTTAATATAGAAATAAATAGAAGTCGCCTCATATATTCAACTTTAAATATCCACTAACTATTGAATAATTTTTATTCATAAGAATTAGGGAAAAAGTAGTTATCTACCACTTTTTTACATTATATCACATAATCCAAACATTGAAAACGCAAACACTCAGGCGGTAACGAATCAACCTCTTCAACATCTCCATAAGACTATTAATAAGCGATTCTCACGAATATTATTTTTTAGTCAATAAATATTTTCATTCTTAACCATCAATTGAGGGAAATATTTTTTAATATAATTATAAATTAAAAATTTTATATTGTTGAATCAAAATTAAGATATAATTAAGTCCATATACTAACAGAATAACTTAGGGATTAATATTCGTTTTAAAGTAAATAGCTACTGCAACACCGAATAGCGCTAGAGAAAAACTCCACAGCGTATAAAGTATATATTTATAGAGATTAATTTTTTGGTATGATTTGAGTTGACTTACATATTGATAGCCAATAGACCGTCTTAGCAAAGCAACTAGCCCCAATAATGTTCCATGCAACAGTTTCCTAATAATCTATCAATCATATAATTATAGCTATAATAATTAACCATTTACCCACCTTTCTCATCTAATTCCCCTGATGATTAATGATTCAATTGATCACGTCCAATACTCAAACTAATAATCTCACCAACATTATCTACAGTACTAATTAACTTCTTAGCTTGTATCATCGTTGCTCCAGTAGTATATACATCATCAAAAACCAATACATCCTTTCCAACTAAGGTAGCAACTTGATCATTCATTTGAAAACTCTTTTTGAGTTTTAATCTTTCTGATTTAGTTTTATGTGCTTGCTTAACGCCATCACCAATATAGTCGAACGGGATAGTATAAGATATTTTAGCTAAATCTAAGATATAAGCAACAGGATGAAAACGACGTTGTGTTAGGCTCATAATAGAACTTGGAAGTATAATCCATCTATAATCTTTGTACTGTTTATAAGCTGATTTTAAGGCACTCTTCATGACGTGAGCTAGTCGGATATCTCCATGATATTTATACCGACTTATCCAGTCTTTTAACGCATCATTATAATCAAAGAGTGCCCGATGCTTCATTAAAGATACCGGTACTGTCTCTAACCAATGCAAGCAGTCAAAACAGTACACCAAACCCTCTTGTTCAAATGCTTGCTTATAAGCGTCGGTTGACTCATTATCTAATTGTCTTTCACAAGCAGAACATTGAACCCCACTTGCTTCCAATACGACAAATTTAGCTTGACATCCATTACAGAGAACTGGCCAGTCTAATTCTGTAAAGGATATAATCATCCGCATTGTCAGCCTTAAATTTAATGGCTCATTACACAGTAAACATTTGTCAGTTACAATCTCAGCCATCAATAAGTCCCCATTCCTTTGCTTTTTTATTCATAGATTGAATCTGCCGACGTGCTTCAATCATCGACCGGCTCTTTCCATAATGAGCATAGATTAATTCACCTGTTGGATAATCCGGACGTCTCCCCACTCTCCCACTCATCTGAACTAAAGCAGACGTACTATACAGTTCACTTTCCGAACCAATAATACAGACATGACAATTCGTGAATGTAACCCCTCGTTCCAAAATCGTTGTTGAAATTAAAGCTTGGTACTCGCCATCACGTAAAGCTTTTACCTTTTGTTTACGTAGTGGATCTTTAGAATGTACAACTGATAAACGAATTTCTGGCCATTCTGATATTAACCAAGTATATAATTTCTCTGCCAATTCAATATTAGGCATAAAAATAAGTTGAACTCCCTCTAATGCTAAGAATGCTTGAATTAATTTATACAACCTCTTCTTTTGTCTTTTATTAATCTGCTCTCCCCAATCTCCAATCCACTTAAAAACAGGTTCGGGCAACGGATGGCGGTGATATCTTGCTGGAAGAATAGTCGAAGTTAAGTCACCACTAGCAACACCTTGATTCAACTTCCGATCTGGGGTTGCGGTGAGATATACAAGTTTACCTTGCTCTTTTACTGCTCGATGAGTAGCATAGTGTAGTCCTTCATTATCCACATAAGGAAAAGCATCTACTTCATCTACAATAAGTAAATCAAAAGCTTCTTTAAAACGAAGTAATTGATGTGTTGTGGCGATAACTAGTTTTGTATAACGATAAAGTTCATCACTCTCACCGTACAGAAGGATAATATCTACCTCTTCAAACGCCTCTTGAAGCCTCGGATATAACTCTAAACACACATCTATTCTAGGGGACGCGATACATACGCGTCCAGAACGGCGTAGTACATAATCAATGACAGGGAAGATCATTTCTGTTTTACCTGCCCCTGTAACTGCATGTATCATATGAGATTGCTCCGAGTTGACTAGACTATCAATTAAGTCTTTTGAAGCACGTGCTTGTTCCTTAGATAACGTTCCTTGCCAACTTAATAAACTCTCTTGTGGACTCATCTCCATCCCCTCGCGGTCTTTCATATAATATAATTGATCACCTTCAGCTATCCTACCCATCTGAAGACACACTAAGCAATATACAGCGTGACCATGAGGTAAATAGCCAAAGTCACGGTCTGAGTGATTATTGCACCTTGAACATCTAGTCGTTGTCCCTTCCCTAACCACGGCATCTTCTGTTTCCAAGTTTTTAATCAATTCTGCCACTTCAATATTTTGAGCCTTAGCACTCCGAGTAAGTTCCTCTAAAGTTAAGAACCTTCCCTTAACCAAATCCTCAATATCTTTATACGTATCCTTATCCAATGCTTTGCCCCTTTCACATAATAGCTAATCAGTTTAATTTTTAAATTAACCGACATTATTAAATACACTAAAAAGGGCGGAAAATATTATTATTTTTTTAAATTATCAAAAAAAACCTCTTCTAAAGACAAAGAAAACCCGACCTTTCAAATAGTACAGTTAATTCACTGAACTATTCATAAAAAGCCGAGTCAGAAAGACGATGTATTTTTTTATTCAGCTAAACCATTAGAAACCAAACATCTCATCTTGAGCTTGCCAAACGTCTGTATAGGTCTGAGTAATAATCATGACATCTTCTAAAAGAGTTTATAATCGCAATTCGATCTCATCATTGGCGCTACCATCAGAATTAAAGTCTGTGTCAATAATATATACATACTTCGGCACCATTGTCCCTCACATATCATGGATAATCGTTTTAATTTTAGTTTCTACCACAAGAAAATGACGAGGCGACCCTCCTATAACCATTAGTCCAATCACTTTACAATCTAAAGCATAAATTGGTAACAAATCAAATACATTCTTCAACGAAACAGTTATAGATGCTTGATAAATCGATGTGTCAATGAAGACGACCTCACTTTGCATCATGGCTTTCAACACCTCTAAGGTATCCCCAGAATAATCTAAATAATGACGACTGTCACTAAAAACCTTATCCTCTTCTTTCAAATCAATAAACTGAATCGCATTATCTTATCCATACTCTTCTTCTAAAAATAGTGGCAAAGGTTGATCTTAGTCGTGCTGTTTTGATGCCTGTTGTAGAGGCTGATAAAACTAAAATTTACAACTGACACACTTCATTTTATTTTTTAGTGTATTTTTTAACTTCTGGAATGACTTTGGTTGCTAATAAATCAATTGTGCGCTTAATATCATCGGTTGGTACTCCACCCCAATCAATCTGCCCTACATAACGATTCATTCCTAACACTTCATGCTGATATAATAATTTCTCTACGATTAAACCAGGATCACCAATATTTAAAACATTTTTTGTATCCATTCCTTTAGCAAACTGTTGCTTAGACATAACTTGACTATCGCTAAGTTCTAGACCTGCTTTAACATGAGGATAATATTCTTTATAGGCTTGCTTTGTGTCTTCTCGAACATATAAGAGCCCCGCTGTTGCCACAGCAATATCCTCATCTTCAAGACCTTCGCGGTAAGCAGCTTGGCGGTACGCATCAGTAAGCTGACTAAAACTTGTGACTTGACCTTCTTGATGAGACAGGTAGATTGGCACGCCTCTCATCCCTGCACTACGTGCTGAACTCAAAGATCCTCCTACTGCTCGCCAGATAGGTAAACTTCCTGTATCATTATCTGGTCTCGGAATAACTTGCGCATTGTTTAATGGTGCGCGATATTCTCCTTCCCATGTTACTGATTTGTTGCGATTAATCTTTAATAGTAAGTCTAGCTTCTCCTCGTACAATAACTCATAATCAGCTAATTCATAACCTAATAGCTCAAATATACCTGTTCTTGAAGCACGACCTGCTACAATCTCCATTCTACCATTTGAGATTAAATCAATGGTTGCCGCATCTTCAAAAACACGAACTGGGTCCGAAGTACTAATAATGGTTGCCCCAGATGATAGCTTAATCTTGTCTGTTACTTGAGCAATCACTGCTAATATAACCATATGAGCTTGTGAGACAAAATGCTTTTGATGTGATTCTCCCACTTGGAAAATATCCATCCCTGCTTGTTCAGCCAGTTTTGCCATCTCAATAATTTGTTGCAGTCGCTCTTTTGCACTCATCAATTCAGATGTGTGAGGATTCGCAATATGATCACCTAGCGTATAGAGGCCAAACTCAATACCTTGTGATCTATCAATGTTAGCTAATGTATTCTTTTTCATCGATTAATCATTTCCTTTCTAGGACTTAAAATGTTTTTTACTTGTAGAATAATATCTTCTGCTAATATAAATGACGTTCGTTTTACTTCATCAAATGGCAAACCAAAGAAGTCAATCTGAGCACTAAAACGTTGATTATCAAAAACTTCATGCTGGTACAATAACTTCTCGATAAGTAGCGACGGCTCGCCACTGATAACAACACCCTTAATACTTTTTCCTTGCGCTAGAGCTCTCTTTGGAAAGTCACTTCCATTAATTAGGCAAAATCCAGCGTTGATGAAGGGATAGATTTGACTGAATGATGCTTGAGTATTATCTCGAACAAACAGCCAACCACCACTTCCAATTGAAAGACTATCTGGTTCAAAACCAACACCAGTAGTTGCTTGGCGGTAGCCATCAGACGATTTGCATAAGCTATCACCGCTCCTGCTAAAGTTGTCTTAAAGATTGGAACACCCAATTCACCTGCACGTATTGCGAAACTCATACTATTACCTAACCCACGCCAAATTGGCAATCGATTCTCTACTGAGCAAGGATTCGGTAGGTGATCCCCTAGCGAATAGATACCCAATTATAAGCCATGACGTTTGTCAATTTTAAGGCTGTGAATACTGCTTAATTTTTGAAAAGACATCAAGCACTCCTTTAATATTGTACTATGCTTCATCTTAAGTATAAACTAACTTTTAAGGTTAAAAAAGTTTAATTATATAGTATCTTCATTATAACCCATTATAAAATAAAGACCCACAAGTCAAAAGCATAAAGCCAACGACCTGTGGGTAAATTATATGAATAATTATAGTATTCAATTATTTATACATTATTAGGATTTTATAATTGGAATAATTGCTAAACCAATAGCTCCCACTCCAGTATGAACTCCAATCACTGGGCTTAGCCCATTAACTTTAATTGACATGTCTGGATATTTTTCTTTAATCGTTGCGGATAGTTTATCCACTTCTTGTTGGGCCAAGCTGTGGGCAAAGCGTATCTCAACGCCATCAGGAAACTCCTGCATTGATTCTTCAATGAGTTCGTAGAATCGTTGGTAGACCCGGCGATTAGTTCGAATCTTTTCAAACACCTCAATTTTTCCATCTTTAAAGTATAATAATGGGCGTATTTTTAACAAATTACCAATCATTGCAGAGGTAGTACTTAAACGCCCTCCTTTAGCAAGATTATCCAAATTCTCTACCATGAGGTAAATATTGGTACGATTTGCTTGCCACTTTGCTAATTCGTTGATTTCCTGGGCGCTTTTACCTTGGTCAACCCATTGTAGTATATTTTCTACAATTGCTTCAGCTACCACGGCAGCCGCTGTAGAGTCAATACAATAAGCATCAATAAGATGACTATTCTCTGATAATACCATGGTAGCACTTTGGTATGTTCCGCTTATCTCTTTGGATAGGTGGACTGCAAAGACAGTATCATAACCTTCTTCGATAATTGTATTGAGAGTCTCATAATATTGCCCTACCGATGGTTGAGATGTTGTCGGCAATACTTCTTCTTTTTTCAAACGGTCGAAGAAGTTGCGTTGTTCGTTCTCTTGACTTGAATCTTCAAAAACTGATCCATCTTCAAAAATAACTGTCAAATCCACGATAAAAACATTATCTAATGCTTTGACTGCTTCATTTATTGACGCTGTACTGTCAACAATAATAGCTGGTTTCATATGTTTCCTCTTCCTATAAAAAATATATATTTCTTCTGATATATTGTTTGAACTATCATATGAAAAATGATTAGTTAAGTCAACACCATTCATTAGCCAAATCTTTTGCTAGTTTGAGTCAGCCTCTTTAACATGATAGAATAAGCATTAATAATACTTTATAGACAAGGAGTATCTCAGTGGTTAATTATTACAGTATAAAAGAACCCATTATCGATGAAATTGAAATTAAAAAGTCTCGATTCATTACCTACCTTATCCCTATTCGAACTGAAGAAGAATTTAACCATGAACTCGCAGCAATTCGTAAAGAACACTACAAAGCAACGCATCATTGCCAAGCTTTTATCCTGAATAAAGACTCTTCTATACAGAGGATGAGTGATGATGGTGAACCGAGTGGAACAGCCGGCGTACCTATGCTGGAAGTATTAAAACGGAACCAATTGACTTATGTCATGGCCGTGACGGTTAGATATTTTGGTGGGGTTAAGTTAGGGGCTGGGGGCCTAATTCGTGCTTATAGCAGCTCTGTGAGTGAGGCATTAAAGAAAGCTCAACTCATCGCTAATTCAACTCAGATGCTTATCCAACTCCAAATGGAATATAATCAAGTTGATCCGTTTACTTATTACTTAAGTCAAACTGACATTCCAATTACTCTGATTGACACACAATATACAGATAAAGTGACCTACGAACTTGCTTTATATACTAGTGATGTAGAAACAGTTCATCAGCAATTAATTGAACAATTCAGTGGTCAATTAGATTGGGAAGAACAAGGTACCCAAACTGTTGATGTACCCATCGATTCAACACCTAGCCTATAATGAGCAAATAGATAACCTACTTTAAAGATATACTTTACCAAGTAGGTTTCTTTTACTCTTATTCAGTTAATAACTTTGGCATAATACCTAATCCTAATGAATCTTTTCCACCATGCGTGCCTAATATAGGGGTTAAATAACCTATACGGTACTCTAAGCCAGGATATTTTTTCTCAATCATAGCTTTAACTTTCAAGGCTTCATCTTCACAATCCCCGTGAGCTAGGGCAATTCTAATACCTTGTGGGAATTGCTGGATAGCCTCCCCTACAAGCTTAACATAGCGTTTATACACGCGGTTAGTGGTTCGGACTTTCTCGAAAACTTCCACATAGCCTTCATCATCAAACTCTAAGATAGGTTTAATCTTTAAAGCACTACCGATTAACCCACCCACCGCACTTAAACGACCACCTTTAACAATCGCGTTTAAGTCCTCAATTAAAACGTATATCTTACACTGATCGGCTAACTTATTAATTTGTTTTTCAATCTCGTCTAATTCAAAACCTTGCTTCTGTAACTCAATCGCAGTGGCTAACAGGTGTTCTTCAATAAACGAAGTGCCTTTCGAATCAATCAGACGAATATCTAACTTGTCTGAATATGCCTCACTTACCATTGAGGATGTATTAAATGTCCCACTAATCACCGAAGCTAAAGTTATTACAACCACTTGGGTGTAGCCTTTATTGACAATCTCTTCGTATGTAGATATTAAATCTCCCTGCTTCGGTTGATTTGTCCTAGGTAACTCTTTACTCTCGACTAACAGTTGGTAAAACTTCTTCAACTCTGCCTCATCCGTCGTATCAGGGTAAATTTCATCTCCCCAAGTTATTTCTAGATTCATTACATAAACGTCAGGATGATTTAGTAGTTGATCGTTTAAACTGGCTGAACTGTCGATGATATAAGCTGTTTTCATATAAACCACTCAATTTCTTTTCATTTTTTCATTAGGACTATATCAGGCAGATATTAACTATTTATGAATAATTGCATTATTTTTTATCTAAATAATTCATAAAAAAAGTCAATAAAATAATAAGAAATAGAGAAATAAAAACTAACAACCACCGAATTTTTAGGTATTGCTGAGATAATATAGCAATCACCGAGAAAACACCGGTAACAAATATCATCATCCTCACAATCTGTGTCACTGAAAAGTTATAACGCAACAGACGGTGATGTAAATGATCCTCATCTTTTTCTACCATTGATTGGCCCGAAAGCATCCTACGGATAATTGCATAGGAGGTATCGAATAAAGGTACCGCATAAAACAAAATAGGAATAATTAGCGAGAATAAACTAACATTTTTTAAATTATAGACAGTCAAGGTAGCAAACATAAACCCAATGAATAAGGCACCTGTATCTCCTAAATATATCTTAGCAGGATACCAATTAAAGGGTAAGAAACCTAAGATAGCTGTTGCTAATAAAACGAGCATCATAATGAACGTTAAGCGAATGGACAAACTAGAAATATAAGTCATTATTGTTAATGTAACTAGGCTCGTAATCGAAACACTACTAACTAGACCATCTAATCCATCTAGCAAATTAACGGCGTTAGTAACAAAGTAAACCCATCCTATCGTCAATACATAAGCAAGTGTATCAAATAACCAATCAGGTACACCCGCGATGAGTATTGAAGAAAAAGTAACATCTGTCATAAAATAAATCATATTCGCAGCCATTAATATCCCCACTGATTTGTGCCAAGGCTTAAGTTCCAAATAATCGTCAAGAATTCCTGTAACTAACACAATAGCTGAAGCAAGGAATATATTCCATTGCGGACTATTCCCTAATAAAGTGGGAAACAAAACAAAAAATCCGAGCCAAAAACTACAGAAAACAGCCACCCCACCAAATTGCGGGGGCGAGTAGCTGTCTCTTCCTAAAGTTTTTACTAGGGTCCACGTAAGAATTAAGGAGCTCATTAGCGTCAACAATATACTCCATCCACCTAATTGTAAGACTGCCACGCTAATCACCTCCTGGAATTAATTAACCTATACTATTTCCAAAAGTCATCATAGATAGTAATAGGTAAATGACGCTTATGTTGTGACTTAAGATACCATGACTCAATGATATCCGATTCTCCCTCTGATACTTGTAATCCTTGCAGGTAATCATCGATAGCTCTATAAGACACACCTAAAGCATCTTCATCTGCCAATTGAGGACGGTCTTCTTCAAGGTCTGCTGTGGGAACTTTCTCGTAGAGTGATTTATCAGCTCCCATAACTTTTAACATTAGAGCACCTTGACGCTTATTCAATCGCCATAACGGCACAATATCACTGGCACCATCACCAAACTTTGTAAAGAAGCCAGTAACACTCTCAGCGGCATGGTCGGTTCCAACGACAGCACCGGCTAACTGACCTGCAATAGTATATTGCGCAATCATTCGCTGGCGGGCTTTTATATTTCCTTTATGATAGTCAGTTATTTTTATTCCATTCGCTTCTACGGCTTCTAACATTGCATCCGTGGGCGCTTTAATATTGACTGTCATCACACGGTCTGCTTGAATAAAGTCTAATGCTTTCTGAGCATCATCTTCGTCGTGTTGAACACCATAAGGTAATCTGACCGCGATAAACTGATAGCGAGAGTCTCCTGTTTCATTCCTTAACTCTTCTATGGCTATTTGTGCCAGACGCCCTGCTAAAGTAGAGTCTTGTCCCCCACTTATTCCTAATACATAGCTTGAGAGAAAAGGATGTTTTAATAAATATGCTTTTAAAAAGTCAACCGAACGACGAATTTCTTCCTGAGGATCAATATTCGGGCGTACCTTTAATTGGGCTATTATTTCTTTTTGTAAGGGTCTCATTGCTTATCTACCCCCATTATTATATATTTCTTCCTCGATCTCGTGCACATGTGATTCGACATTTTCTCGAATTTCTTTAATACTTTGCATTTTCTCATCATATAATCGCTGTGATAGGTCTACTGGGTATTGCTCAGGATTAAGAATTCGTTTATATTCTTCCCAAAGAGCACTGATATTCCGCTTAGCATAGTCTCTTATCTCATGAATCGTTGGTAATTCATACACCAACTTCTTATCGCGCCATACATCAATCAATAAGGGTCTTGCAGTAAAATCAGTGACTGTCTTATTAATGTAAGTATGAACAGGATGGAACATGAATAACGATTCTTCCTGGTCTGGACGTTCTTCAATTAATGCAACATAATCTCCTTCAGACTTTCCATCTCTATTACGCGTAATTCGCCACACTTGCTTAACTCCTGGCGTTGAGATTTTAGCCGCATTACTCGATATCTTCATCGTTGGTACTAAGTTACCTTCATCGTCTTCAATACTTACTAATTTATATACGGCACCTAAAGCTGGTTGGTCATAAGCCGTAATTAACTTAGTTCCTACACCCCAGTCATTAATCTTAGCCCCTTGCATTCTCAAGTTCAGAATGGTCTTCTCATCTAGGTCATTCGATGCAATAATCCGAGCATTAGGGAAGCCAGCTTCATCCAATTGTTCACGAATTCGCTTAGACTGATAAGCCATATCTCCTGAGTCAATACGTACTCCGACAAAGTTAATATTGTCTCCTTCTTCTTGAGCGACTTTAATCGCAGTCGGTACACCTGAGCGTAATGTATCATAAGTATCCACTAAGAAAACAACATCCCTATGGGACTTAGCGTATGCTTTAAAAGCTTGGTACTCATCCCTATATGCCTGAACAAGTGAGTGAGCATGTGTTCCAGATATTGGAATACCAAATAACTTCCCTGCTCTCACATTACTTGTCGAATTAAATCCACCAATATATGCTGCGCGGGCTCCCCAAATTGCCGCATCAGTTTCTTGAGCACGACGGGATCCAAACTCTGCCAAACTATCATCCTCATCAACGACTGACTTAATTCGTGCTGCTTTTGTAGCAATTAAAGTCTGGTAATTCAACATATTTAAGATAGCCGTTTCTACAAGTTGGCACTGACCTAATGGGCCTTCCACTTGAATTAAAGGCTCATCAGCAAAACATAATTCTCCTTCACGCATTGAACGAATAGAAAGATCAAATTCAATATTAGCTAGATAAGTTAGAAATTCCTCTGGATATAGATCCAAGCCACGAATATAAGCTAAGTCACTTTCCGTAAACTTTAACTTACTAATATAATCTAATATCCTTTCCAAACCAGCAAAGATTGCATAACCATTCTCAAACGGAATAGTTCTAAAATATGATTCAAACACCGCACGGCGTTGGTCCATACCATTATCCCAGTATGTTTTTAGCATATTGATTTGATACAAATCAGTATGAACCATCAAACTATCGTCTTTAAATTTATACATAAGTTACCTCCAAATTAGATGACTTTCCCGATTCTCTTTTGCATATTATATCACAATAGACCTTTGAGTGTATATTTTATAGAGTGAGCTTATAACTATAGAGAAGCGAAAAACAATCTAAGTTAAACAAAATATCTTCATACAAGCACAAAAATGAGGCTGGGACAAAAGGTCCTGGATTCTAAAATAAAAGAGAACCTACATTTTCTGTCAAAGAATTTGTAAGTTCTCTTATTTTATTACCTTGTTTTTTGCATATTTCTTCAGATTGTTGGCCATCAAGACCAACCCAATGTCTGTTTTTACCTTCGATTTACCCCTTAGGTTAAATCGTGTGAATCCTAAATTAGCCTTTATCTGGCCAAAGACTGGCTCAACATCAATCTTTCGTTTGGCAAAGATTGTTGAACCTTCTTTAGATAAAAGCTTTTCTGCTTCTGTATTTTTCAAAATTTGATACTTCTCATTATAGTAAAGCGCCTTTTGCGGCGCATTCTCTGGATCTGTTGGTTTATAAACCGCTACTTGAGAAGTATAGCCACTCAATTTATTTCTCCGTTTGGATTGATGGCTGTAGTAATAGATCGTACCGTCTGGGTGCGTAAAGGTCTTTTCTTCTTCATTATAAACCCAATTTCCTAAGTTTTTATCTGATGTTTTGTGTTTCTTTTTTTGGTCTTTATCAAATCGGTTGTATTTAATAAGATGGTCAATATCATTATCGTCTAAGTAAGTTAAGTTTTCTTCACTACCGTACCCTGCATCAGCTACAATGCGTTTAGGTCGATGAGGAAAGGTTTCGATAAAAGGTTGTAGCGTCCGTGTATCCGTCGGATTCGGAAAAACATCATAATGAAGAACAAATTGATTTTCTGTACCAATCTGAATATTATACCCGGCTTTCAACTGACCATTCATCATAGGGTCGTCTTTCATTCGCATAAACGTCGCATCAGTATCTGTTTTTGAGTAACTGTTTCGACCATCGAACGTCTCAAACTGTTGATGATACTTTCGTTTTCGAGGCAGAAAATCCTGGCTCACTTTCCGATGATGTTTCTTGAGGCGACGACGAGCTTGTTTACGAGGATCTGGTCCTTTTACAGGATTCTCTTCAATATCTTGTGACAGTTTTTCAACTTCTTCTTCAATTAGTTCGGTAATCTCTTGAAGCATAGACTCTTCCAATTCCAACTCTTCATCGTATTGAATACCTGCATCAACCATCGGTTGAATTTCTTCAAAGTAATATTCACGAGCAGATGTTTTCAGACGTTCCGCAAATCTTTCCGTTGCTTTTCTCCAGACAAAAGTATACTTATTGGCATTGGCTTCAATCTTCGTCCCATCAATAAAGACATTCTCTAAAGTGATTAGTTTTTCCAATTTTAATTGAATTGTAAATTCGATAAATATATTCTCTAAAAGACGACTACAGTTGTCAGAAGAACGAAATCGATTAATCGTGCGATAGCTAATCACTTGTTGGGCAACAAGCCATTGCATCGGTAGATTTTCTTCCATCATTTCTTCAATCTTTCGACCACTAAAAATACCTTTACTGTAAGCATAAAGAAGAGACATGATGAGTGGTTTTGGGTGATAGGCAGGACGACCGTCCTGAGTCTCAAAAATTTTAAAGTAATGATCGTCCAATGAATCGACAAAGTTATAGATAGAAAAAACAATATGGTTGGGATCAATACAAGTAGATAATTCTAATGGAAGTGAAGTTTGATTCATGTTATAATGTACGTACATAAAAAGCACCCCTTTAATGTTTAGTGTCTATTTACTAATATTATATCAGGGTGCTTTTTGTATGCCTAATTATATATAGCAAAAACGACGAGAAAATTAGTTAATCTAATTTCTCGTCGTTTTTATTTAGTGGCTTTTGTCCCAGCCTCATTTAATAGTGTTTATTTCTGGATTATTGAGCTGAGTCAGTTTCTTCTTCCTCTGCTACAGGTTCTTCTGTTGTTTCTTCTGTAGATTCCTCGGCAGGCTCTTCAGTGGTTTCTTCGACTGATTCACCTTCAGCTGGATTTTCATTAGATTCTTCGGCTGATTCCTCAGTCGTTGATTCTTCTGTAGTAGACTCTTCCGTTGAATCAAATGTTGGAGCACCTTCAGGCACTACAATATCAAAGACTTGTCCATGGTTTCTGAAGTTGAATTCCATAACGAATGATACGTTAAAGTCTTCTGGAATCCCTTCCATTGACTCACCCATATTCGCTGCAATTTTTTCCATATCAGCGTAGTCTAATCCAAAGTCCATCGACATATATGTCAGATAGTAATTTTCTTTAGAGTAGCGAATTTCAATGCTATTAATTAATTGGAAACCAACTTCTTTACTTGCTTCAAATGACTGATCAATTTGTTGAGTTAACTCGTCAATTTCTTCTTGTGTTAATTCTTCACCAGTTGCTGTAGCAGATGATTGAGCTTGTTCAAGGGCTTGATCAATACTTTCTTGTTTGATAGCTTCTAGGTCCACTTGACTTTCTACATCTGCCCAAAATTCATCTGGATTGATATCTTGTTTTAAGGTCATCACATAGTCAGTATCAGTTTCACTTAAATCAAAATACTTTTGAGTGATTGCAGGATCATTTAAAGTCTCTGCTTGTTCCGTAGTTTGAGCCATAATCTCTTCGAATTGTGCTGCAATTTGTTCTTCTTGAGCTGAGATATCTTCAACTGTCCAAGATGAACCATCGAATAAGTATGCTACACCATCAAGTACAGTTACTTGCCCACCAAAGTTAATTGGTGAAGTTGTTTCGTTTCCTTCAGCATCTGAAGTAATCATTTCACCTGTCAAATCTGCTGACGCATCAAGTGCGAAACGCTCTTCAGTATTATAACGGAAGTCTGTCGTTAACGTTGCATCCAACATGTTTTGTGCGGCAACTGTAATTGTACCGTCACCTTCCATAGAAACTAGTTCTTGATTCACTGCATTAATTTGCGTTAATACTTCATCCCAATTTGTATCTTGAGCCGATACAGTAGGAAGAACCATTGTAAATGCGACCGACGCCGTTGCCAACATACTTGTTAGTCGTTTAATCGTTTTTTTCATTTTTTTCACAATCCTTTCTATGAATTTATTATACTATTTAAAGAATAATTATCCAAACGATAACAATCGCCGTATTTTATCACGTTTTATTGAACTATAAGTATTCCGTCAATTTAATATTAAAATTATTTTTTCACAAGTGAATCTCAATAAATTATAAAACTTAAACTTTGATAACTAAACAATTCATCAAAAATAAATAACTAAGGCTGCATACTCTAATAACAACTTGTCCATATAAAATTCATATAATTATTTTAGTGCAAAATTCCTATTTTATTTACTTTATTCCTAATGAATACTTTAATTGAAAACAACAACTTGATTAGACCAGGTCTAACTAAAAACTTTTATCCAACGATTTGATTGAATACTAATGCTTCTTATTGATTTGCCATATGTATGAGCATTAATGTTGACTTAATATTCACAAATACTAAATTATACTTGATACAACAATTATAGAAAGAGTGAATTGGATGAATAGAAAGAAAAGCATCGTCTTTTTTAGTTTGTGCACTAACCATTAGTAGTTTTACCCCTCCTGCCGTTTCTTTTGTTTAAGATGCCTAAGAAGTAACCTTTCTGCAAACTAAACATTAAGTATCGCAACTAATGGAGAACTTTCTACTTTAGACAGCGCCCTTTACAATAATATATCGACTTCAGGCATGATTGCTCAATTAACAAAGAAGTATACCGCATCACTAGCAGAAATGAAGTTGAACCTGGTCAATCTGAAAACGTCTATATTAGTGATGACGGCCCAGTTTATACTTTCACACTTCGAGATAGTTTAACATAGAGTAATGGTGATTCAGTCACTGCTTATGGTTTCGTATATAGTTACCAACGTTTGTTGATCCGAACTTTGGTTCTGTTCCAGCTACAACTGTCGAATTCGGCGCAGTATGTACCGAAAATATTGTGTCATCTTTACATTCCTTTCTAAGGTAATCTAGATTTTTATTAAAACAAAAGTTGAGCAAGTTTTTCATCTATTTTATCGAACTTTCACTTTACCGTTAGTGTTATAGACTTTTAAATAACATATATACAAAAAAACTGGAACGATCTATTTCCAGTTTTTAGACTACTTATTTAATTATTATGATTGTTTTGGCAAAGTCTTCCCATTCATCCTTATTCGCCTCAATCGGCTCATCACTATCTACACCCCGCGAGCTAACTTTATCGAATAGAATTTTCACAGTCTGGAATAATAATTTGATGTCAAAAGGAATTGAGTAGTTCTTTATGTATAACAAATCAAAATTAAGCTTGCTGTTAAAGTCTGTACTATACTTCCCATATACTTGCGCGTATCCAGTAATACCAGCCCGTACATGGTGTCTTAAAGAATAATATGGGTTCTGTTCCTTGAATTGTTCCACGAAGAAAGGACGTTCTGGTCTAGGACCGACAAGTGACATATCTCCTTTTAGAACATTTAATAATTGAGGTAACTCATCAATACGTGTACTACGAATGAACTTTCCAACTTTGGTCACCCGACTATCATTCTTTGAGGCTAGTACCGGACCAGATTCCGATTCGGCTGATTCAGACATTGATCGGAACTTAAGAATATTAAAGGATTTCTCACCCTTAGTAATACGCTCTTGCTTATAAAAAACAGGTCCAGGAGAGTCAACCTTAATTGCAATCGCAGCTCCTAGCATAATAGGTGCTGTTACCACCGTTAACACTAGTGAAACAATAATATCAATACTTCGTTTAAGCATATCTGCTTCAGCAGGAATCTCAAAGTTAGATACTTCAATAATACTTTCGTCTTCGAAGTTCATTATATTTGGATTTACCATCATAAGATTCTCAAACTGAGTACTAATGAATAGTTTTTTCTTACTTCGCATTAAATATTCATAAATATCCAATCGTTGTTCTTCTGGTATATATCCTGTTAGGTAAACAATATCTACATAATCGATGAGTTCTTGGATATTCTCCAAATAATTTGATAAGACAACGTGAGTGACTTGATGTCGTTTATTCTTCATTAGAGAGAAGTTTCTAACTGCTTCAAGCACACGACTCTCTTCCCCTACCACTAGAATCTTTTTCTGTCCCCTTAACTGCATATATAGGAAATATACAATTAGGTTGAAAAGAAACAGAACAATGGTTCCCACAAAGAAGTTGACTAAAAGAACTGATCTAGGAAAAGTTAGCCAACTCCCTGCAAATGTCAATGCCATAATATAAATATTAAGGACTAATTGACTCAACATGGTTAGGTAAAAAATATCTAAAACACTTTTGTTGTAGAACACGTACGTTCCAAAAAGGATATTAATAATAACATAACCCAAAAAAATCCAAATATAACTCTCTTCGAAAGCACTAAAATTCCTAGCTGGTATGTCGCCTAAGAATTTAATATAAAAAGATAGGTATATACACCCTATTGCCACTACAGAACCCAAAATAACAGTTCCAAAACGTAACAAGTTATTCCATTCATAACGGTGATTATTCACGCAATAACTTCCTTTCTCTATGTTTAATTTAAATGTTACTTATTTTTATACCATTCTAATAATATACAACATGAGATGAATTATCAAAGTATTATTGCATATCTTTAACTATCAATCAATAGAATGACTCGATAATGTTTGTAAACAATCTATTTTACAAGGATAGAGCTCGCGAGAATGAGTTCTCAATTGGTTGGTTAGCTAAATAAAAAACTTTATTATAGTTTATATTACGAACTGACACTTATCATACTCCGATCCTTTCTGGACTTAAAGTATTTGAAGTCAAGAAAACCCTGAGTCGAGAACTCAGGGTTTTATACTATAATCAAAGTTTGATTTTTTGAAGCATTTTTTAGCTTTTTTAATCAATTATTTTAAATTTTTCTTCGAATAATGGGCTAACAGAACGGTTTTCATGAATACGTTTAATTGCTTCACCTACTAATTGCGAAACAGTTACAGATTCAATTTTATCAATATTCTTGTTTTCAGGCAGTGCAATTGTATCAGTAATGATTACTTTCTTGATTGGTGATGCTTCTAATCTGTCTATCGCTGGTCCTGAAAGAACTGGGTGAGTACAACATGCGTAGATTGCTTTAGCACCTTTCTTCATTAAAGCTTCAGATGCTAGAGTAATCGTACCTGCTGTATCAATCATATCATCGATAATAATACATGTTTTTCCTTCAACTTCTCCTACGATATTCATAATCTCAGCCACATTCGCTTTTGGACGACGCTTATCAATGATTGCTATAGGTGATTTTAAGAACTCTGCTAACTTACGTGCTCGTGTTACTCCACCATGATCAGGTGAGACAACAACGATGTCATCGCCTTCAAGTCCTTTGTCGATGAAGTAATTAGCTAAGAGGGGCGCACCTAATAGGTGATCCATCGGAATATCAAAGAACCCTTGGATTTGAGCAGCGTGTAAGTCTAATGTTACTAGACGGTCTGCACCAGCTTGAACAATCATATTCGCAACTAACTTTGCGGTAATCGGTTCACGTGGTTGTGCTTTGCGGTCTTGACGTGCATACCCATAGTAAGGCAATACAATATTGATTGTCTTAGCACTTGCTCGGCGTAATGCATCAATAGTAATTAACAATTCCATTAAATGATCGTTAACAGGAAACGATGTTGACTGCACTAAGTACACATGGTCACCACGAATACTTTCGTCTATATTCACCTTAATCTCTCCGTCAGCGAATTGTGAAATATTCATTTTCCCTAATTTTACACCAACTTCACTTGCAATTTTTTCAGCTAAGGGAACATTTGAACTTAAGGCAAATATTTTTAGCTTTGAATCCGTATATGGTTTCTCTATCATCTTAGTCCTCCCGATTTTGTTTTTCTTTGAAACGTGTCCAATATTTTTCTTTAGTTTTTTGACGTGATCTTGCAATACCTAATCCTTCGCTTGGGATATCTTTGGTTACAGTTGATCCTGCCGCAACAATCGAACGGTCCCCTAAGGTCACCGGTGAAATAATATTTGAACCTGATCCTATGAACACTTCATTTCCAACTATTGAGCGAAACTTGTTCTTACCATCATAATTAACAAAGATTGTTCCACAACCGACATTTACATCCTCACCAATATCTGCATCGCCAATATAAGTTAAGTGTCCTGACTTCGAATTCGCACCGACTGTACTATTCTTCACTTCAACAAAGTTACCAATGTGAGCTCCTTCTTTAAGCACTGACTTAGGACGAAGGTGTGCGAAAGGACCAACAGTCACAGACTCTTCAATCACTGAGCTCTCAATAACAGATTGGCGTATCTCTACATGGTCAGCAATTGTTGAAGAAACTATCTCACTATTAGAGCCAACAAAAACTTTCGAACCAATGACTGTCTTACCTTTTATAGAAACACCAGACTCAATAATTGTGTCTCGACCAATTTCTACATCCACTTCAATATAAGTGTTTTGAGCATTGATGAAGGTAACACCATTTCTCATATGTTCTTCATTAATACGTTTAGTCATCAAGCGTGTGGCTTCAGATAAAGCTACACGATCATTTACTCCGATAGCTTCATCAAAATTCTCCATAGTGTAAGCCTTAACGATATCTCCAGATTCTTTCAAGATACTAATAACATCTGGAAGATAATACTCACCTTGAGCGTTATCATTCCCTACTTGATCAAGTGCATTATAAAGAGCTTTATTATTGAATACATAAGTTCCTGTATTAATTTCTGTAATAGCTCTTTCTTCAATTGTAGCATCTTTTTGCTCTACAATACGAGCTACTTCACCGTCGCCATATCTAACAACACGTCCATAACCCGTTGGATTGTCGGCAATTGCTGTCAGGATAGTCCCTTTAGCGCCTGAATCTTCATGATATTCAAACAACTGGCTTAACGTTTCCTTAGAGAATAGAGGAGTATCTCCACAGATTACAAGAGTGTTCCCATCTTCGTTCTTGAGTAATTCTTTAGCTTGTAGAACTGCATGACCTGTTCCTAATTGTTCTTCTTGTAATGCATACTCTGATTGATCGCCAAGCACCTCACGAACTGTCTGTGCACCATGACCTACAATTGTAACAATGCGTTCTACACCACTCTCTTTCACAGCGCGTAGCACATGCTCAACCATTGAAATCCCATTAATAGGATGCAACACCTTGTACAAGTCGGATTTCATACGTGTACCTTTACCTGCTGCTAAGATGACAGCGAGTCGCTTCTCCATATAAACACTCCTAACTAAACATTTTTTCTCGTTCTCATTATAACGATTATACGGAAAGATATCCATAGTTTAATTAGCTATATGTTAAGTATACAATCGGTCAATTGGCGAAAACACAACAAAAAGAGCTTATATTCCTACTTATAATTAATATAAGTTCTTGAATAAGAGCTCTTCAATAATTAGGATCATTGCTTATATCTTATAGAATAACTGTTAATTAAAATCAACTTCATTAAAGAGACTACCGGCTTGTACATCCAGTTCATAGCGACGCTCATCTTTATTATATACTAATTGCAAACTAACAAGCGAATCGATAGGTAGTTTTAGGGCTTCTGTCTCACGAGAGCTATTCTCACCTAATACAGCAATACCTACCGGTGTACACTCGAACTCTTCTAGTAATGAAATCATACCTTGAGCTGTCCCACCATTTCTTAGGAAATCATCCACAATCAGAACGCGTTGGTGTGTCTTTAAACTATTCTTCTCTAACTCCATTTTTCTAACTGTTTGCATTGAACCAGCCACATAATTCACTGAGATGGTCGGACCAATCGCATCGGTAGAATCACGACGAGCAGTTACATAAGGAACGTTTAAATATCTGGCGACAATTGTGGCAAGTCCAATCCCTTTTGATTCAACCGTCATGACCGCATCAATGTCTTTATGAACAAAGTGTGAGGCAATCAATCTACCGACTTTACTTAACATGAAAGAATCTTGTAGGATGTCACTCGTGTAGATGTAATTTCCTTGTAGGATTCGTTTACCATTTGTAAATTTTTCAATTAATGTATTCAACAACTCTTTTTGTTCTTCCATAGGAACTTTAGGATAGAAGATAATCCCACCATTTGCTCCCGGGAAAGTTTTGACTTCTCCTAAACCGTTCATATCAAAGACTTGACGAACAAAATCAATATCCTCACTAATGGAAGATTTGGCCGCGTTTAAGAAATCTACAAAGTACGATAAATTTATTAATTGTCCTGGACGATCAACCAAATAATGGGAAATATATAACATACGGTGATTACGTTTGGGTTTAAAATTATTATTAATCATGTAAAGATCACTCCTTCAGGACTATTGTAGCAAAACACAAACTTTTAATATATATACACCGATATTGTTCGCCTTTTATATCATTCAATGTTCGTATTATTTTATTTCATCGTCTTCAGCAAAGTTGTTTTTAAGTCTTGTTCAATTTTTTGAATTTCAATTTCTGCATTTTGACGAGCAGCTTTGGCATCTGCATGGATTTGCATTGATTCTTCAATCGTTGTAATTAAGTCGTCATTCACTTTTTTCAATGTTTCAATATCAATCGTACTGCGCTCAGCTTCCTTAGCAACTTCGATCGTATTTTGTTTAAGTCGCTCAGAGTTACGTTTCAATAATACATTTGTCGTATCTGAAACTTCTTTTTGCATTTGCAAGACTTGACCTTGCTTATTCAGTCCTAGGGCAATCACAACTTGAGATTTCCATAGTGGTATAGTGTTAAGGAAATTAATGAATTTGGTCTATTTTTTTGATTTTCATAATAAAAAAATAGTAAAGATTCCTTCGTCAAAATCTTTACTATTCTTTGAATTATAATACAGCTGCTTTTTCTTCGATAGCTGTTAATAGAGAGCCTTCTTCTAACTCTGTAATTTCTTTAACCACTGTTGGTACTGATTGTTCTTTCAACATTTCCTGGAGACGAACACTTTCATCATCAGCTGGATTATCATACTTAAGAATCATCCCGACAACTTGAACTAAAGCATCTGTACTCAATCCTCGATCATCGGCTTCGCGAATCGGACGGATAAAACGCTCATTAGGTCCTAACTTGCGAATTGGCGTTCTTGCCACGCGAGTAACATCATCAGAGATGTGTGGATTAGCAAAGCGGCTTACAATTTTATCTGCATATTTAGCATGTTCTTCTGCGTTGAAACCCCACTTATCAACTAATAATGCACTTGTTTCACTTAGTACATTTTTAAGCAAGCTTAATATACGCTCATCACTAATAGCTTCATCAATTGTTTTATAACCATAGTATGCACCTGCATACGCTACTGTCGCATGCCCTGTGTTTACTGAGAATAATTTACGTTCGATATAAGGTTCTAAATCTTCAACATAAAGGACACCTTCTAACACAATGTGCTTAGCCCTCGACATAGTGCTGTCAATAACCCATTCTTTGAAAGGTTCAACAGAAACGAACAGAGGATCTTCATGCTGTTGGTCTGGAACAATTCTATCAACAGCCGCATTAGGGAAACCGATGAATTCCTCAACATATTCATTGTTTTCTTCTGTTAAAAATTCTGAGACTTTCTCCCTTAAGAAGTCTGACCCGCCAATCATATTTTCACATGCAATCACATCCATTGCCTCTTGCTTATCAGCTACTTGTCTTGCTTGAATGCCTTTAGCAATGAGTTCAGCAATAAATGGCAAGACATTTGGGCCGATGGCTGTCGTTACAATATCAGCTTGAGTGATTGCTTCAATGACTTCTTCAGGGTTCGTACCATTGTTGATTCCCGTAACCTTTGTGATATGGATTTTCTCTCCAGCTTCTGAAGCATACTCAATATCGTATTCATTACGATCAATTAATGCGTCTATAATTTTTTCATTAATATCAACGAACTGAATGTCAAAGCCATTATTCGATAAGACCTCACCTATAAACCCTCGTCCGATATTACCTGCACCAAAATGAACTGCTCTCACTATTCTACCTCCTCAAACATGGCAATGATCTCTTCAGCTGAATCCGCGTTAACTAAGCGTACCACATTCTCTACATCTGAACAGAATACAGCAATTTTAGCCAAAAGATCTAAGTGTTCGTTACCTACACCAGCAATTCCAAAAATCATCATAGCTTTCTTTTCTTCAGCTTCCCCTGGAGCGAACTCAACACCTTGAGGCACTTGCGCAATACTAATGCTTGTTGATTTTACAAATGTTTTTCCTTCATCTGTCCCATGGGGGATGGCTACGAAATTCCCCATATGTGTTGTAACAACTTCTTCGCGTTCTAACATCGAATCAATATAACTTTCTTCTACAGCACCATCATCAACTAATAGCTGCCCAACGGCACGTATGGCTTCCTCTTTTGTTTGATAAGATTGGTTTAATAGGATATTTTTTGTTTTTAATTCCATTGTTTATCTCCTTTAATGTGTATATTGAATTTCTTTTACGAATAACGAACTAATAAGTTGCTTGATCTGTTCTTGACTACCACTTTCATAAATACTCGTATTAATATCACTTTCAATGATTGAGGAACTGATGAGCCCTAACAGTTGTTGCTGATGTTTAGTCATCTGTTCTGGTGCAACCATTAAAAGGATTCTACAAAGCTGCACAGTTCCTCCATCCATAGCCAACACTTCAAATGATTGGTCTATCTCATAAACAGAAAAGTAAGGTGCTTTGACCCATTCATTAGAACTATGGAATAATGCGATCTTTGACTGTGGTACACCAATCGGTGCTTTTTGATAGCGATCAATGACTTCCTTAGTGACACGCTCACTGTCGAGAATATAGTCCAAACCAATATCTTGAACCATTAATTCCAAGGTTAACTCTAAAGTTGGTTGAGCTTTGACTTGCTTCATCTGGATCGCGTCTAAGACTTTCTTCGCTTGTATAAAATACGTATAATAATCATCAAAGTTGTAATAGAGCTGTGTATGCAATTGATTATTACTTGTATCCTCTTCCTCGCTAATACGTTGAATATCGCGACGAATGGCTTCAATCTCTTCATCACTCAACAATGGTGATATAACACGATAATGCCTTGACATACCAGATAGATAGATTGTAGATAGGATGAGTTGATAATTAGAAAAGTCCACTTGATTCAACTTTGATAATTGAACAACTGTAACCGTATTAATTTCTGGCAAGTATCTTTTCAATCGACTTTCTAGTATTTTCCCCGTTCCTACTCCACTCGAAGAGATAATAATTGTATTAATTTCACGTTGTGTGATTGGAAATCTTTCTAAGCTTGTAGCAAAGTGAATCACAATATAGGCTTTTTCATCATTAGTTAAGTCATTATCTTGGAAGACTTCCTCCCAGGCCAAATTAATTGCGAGGCTCAGATTAGAATATTCTTCACTAATTCGTTTTAATACAGGGGTATCTAACTTGTAATCCATAAGAACCGGTCGCTTTAAAGTTGCTTGAATATGTGCGACTAGATTATAAAACAAACTATCGTCATAACGGTAATCATTCCCTGTCATTAGTGATACTTTTCGAATTAACTCTTTTACTTGGTATGCAAGCTGTGAATCAAATGATTCAAAAAATATACTCTGACTTGTTTTATAATTAAGTCCTTCTAATTGCATGGCTATAAAGTGTCGCTCATTCATATTAATAGGGAGCTCAATCTCTGCAGACACATAAGCAAAAATCTCATGTGATAACAAAACCATGTCTTTCGCTATATGTTTAGCTGATATCGCTTCATCTAGGTGATAACCTTGACGGATTCGATCAATACTTAATGCCAAGATGATAAGAACCAGTTGAAGTTGATTGTCCGTTACCTTCTCAAACAGATGATTAAAATCATGGTTAATGGCTTGCATAGCATAGTATAAGGCGCTTGAAGTAATTAAAGATAGAAACTTATCATTAAACTGCGCTTCCTTATCCTCTTCTAAAATTGTCAAATACTTAAAAAAATCATAATCTAACACACTTCCATAGATTAATCGACTCGCAATCTCACGACGTTTTCGTTCAGGAGCAATCACTTTAATCCCTTGAAACTTCATACGATTAATATAAATACCATGCCGTTTTAACTCATCTTCAACATCATCTAAATCACTTTGAATCGTGCTAGCACTCACCATTAAATCTTCAGCTAACTGATCCATCGTTAATTCTCCACAGCTTAATAATAATCTTAAAGACACAGCACGGTGCCTTTCTTGAATTGTCATCTCACTAACTTGATCAGTCTCAAGCAGATACTGAATGGATTGAATATCCTCAGGCTTTCCCTCTAATTGATAACCAATAGTTCGTTGATTAACAAGAGAAACGTTAGAATGGGTTAACGTTTCTTCCAGATTCGATAATTCGCGATACACCGTACGTCTACTTACATTCAGTAACTCAATCAATTCATTCACTTTGACACCTGTTGGCTTACTCAAAAGAATTGACAAGATGTGTCTCTCTCGATCTGTTAAGAACATTATTAACCCCCCTAACGTTTATAAATTATTTATTCAAAAAGTCTATCATATTGTTATAGTTGTTTTCATTAAGCAGTTTATCATAAGTTTCTACTTTAACGTTAGTAAATTGTGCTGTTACTTTAGGAGAAACTACTTCATCTGCGATAACTAATGTTGTTGGATTATCATTAATGTTAGCAATATCAAGTGCTTGAACATCTAAATCAATTCCTTTAGATGTCAACTTATTACGTAATTGTGAAGCCGCCATCGTCGTTGCTCCTACTTTTTGATCATAAGCAAACACTATGCGTTCAACTGAGCTATAATCTGAAGGTGTACCTACAATTGTTTCTTCTACTTTCACCTCTTGGTTTTCAGTATCATTTGATTGAGCATACATCTCTTTTAATATCTCGTCGTAGCGGTCACCATCTAAGAAGTTCTCAACTGAGATATGCGTCGAAGATGGTGCTTGTTTACGAGCGCGGTTCGTTAATTCTTCTTGGGTAATTACTAAAGTTTTACTGTCATTATTCAAGTTGTTAATAGCCGAGTTAGTTACCTTAATATCAATCCCTTGGGCTTTAACTTTCTTGCGAAGTAATGAAGCTCCCATCGCACTTGAACCCATACCAGCATCACAAGCGAAGACAATATTATCAATCTCTTCAAACGCTGGAACTGTATCATCTTCAACTACATCAACTGTTTGTCCTTTTGATGAAGCTTTTGCTGCTTGAGTTGCTGCAACTTGTTCTTCGAAATTATCTACCTCAACACTTCGGTCTGATTTAAGAATCACAGCTGCAACTAGGAATGATACGGCAGCTGAAGCAAGAACCCCTGCATAAACTCCTAAGTGACTACCTGGTGCTGTCATAGTTGTAATCGCAATGATTGAACCTGGCGAAGCAGCACCTGTTAAACCAGCATCAAATAATGAGAATACGAATGTACCTGTCATACCCCCAGCAATCGCTGCAAGAAATAGTAATGGTTTCATCATGACGTATGGAAAGTAAATTTCATGAATACCACCTAAGAAGTGGATAAGAATTGCACCTGGTGCAGAACCTTTAGCAGATCCACGTCCGAAGAACATGAATGCTAGAAGGATACCTAAACCTGGTCCAGGGTTAGTTTCTAATAAGTAAAGGATTGACTTACCAGCTTCAGCTACTTGTTCAGAACCAAGCGGTGTAAAGATACCGTGATTTAATGCGTTATTTAAAAATAGTATTTTAGCAGGTTCAATTAAGATATTAGCTAATGGTAATAGACCTCTTGATACTAGGAACTCTACTCCTACTCCAATCACAGAAGTTAAACTTGCTACTACAGGGCCTACAACTACATAAGCAACTAACGCTAGAGCAAATCCGATTAAACCAGATGAGAAGTTGTTTACTAACATCTCAAATCCTGAAGGAATCTTATCTTGGAATTTCTCATCGAATTTCTTAATTAACCAACCACCAAGTGGTCCCATAATCATGGCACCAATAAACATTGTTACACTTGATCCAACAATCGCTCCCATTGTAGCAATTGCCCCAACAACTGCTCCGCGATCTCCATGAACCATCTTACCTCCGGTATAACCGATTAAAACTGGAAGCAAGTACGTTAACATTGGACCTACCATACTTGCAAAATTTTCGTTTGGTAAGTATCCGTCTGGGATAAATAGTGCTGTTAACACACCCCATGCAATAAATGCTCCGATATTCGGCATTACCATACTACTTAAGTAACTACCTAACTTTTGGACTCTTGCTTTTAGTCCAGAATTATTTGAATTAGCCACAACGCCGCCTCCTTAATATTGTTTTTCTACACATTCATAATAAATCGTTTTCAAAAAGGTTTCAATAGTTCTCAAATAGCAACTTTGGCACACTCTTTGTGTCATCAATAGCTAATTGGCACAAAGAGTGCTCTTTGAATGTCGCACTAAGCACTCGTTCTCCGGCATTCAAACTCTATTCTTCTATAACAACACTCAAAATATCTTTCTAAACAAAAAGACCTCTCAACTACGCCATGCATAGTGAGAGGTCTAAATATTAAACTTTAAATTTTTCAATTTGCTGTGAGTCATTTTGATTTCTCTTACGAAGAGTTACAAAGTAAGAACCTAATGAAACGAGAGCAAAGATAACAATAAAGATGAGAGTAATCGTTGCACCTGGAGGTGTATCATATTGGAAACTAGCAAAAATTCCAGAAAAAACCCCAACAAGATTAATCAAAATACCTACAATAATTGTTTTAGCAAAGCTATTAGCTATCTTGATTGCAGTGGCTGATGGAATGACAATTAATGCTGATACTAATAAAGCACCTACAATAGGCATCATAATACTAATCGTAGTCCCAGTTAAAACTGAAAAAATAATCGATATGAACCTTACGGGTAAACCACTCGTATGAGCTGTAGCTTCATCATAACTTAAAACAAATAAAGCGCGACGGAAGATTAAATACAATATAACGATAATGACTGACATAGCAATTAATAACCGAAGCTCTGAACTGGTAATTAATAATATAGATCCAAATAAATATTGATCTATTTGAAAATTACCTGAATTTGAGTTCAAACTCACTAATACTAGAGCAAGAGCCATACCCGCTGACATCATAATGGCCACAGAAACTTCTGAAAAGTTACTGTAAATTGTTCTTAAATATTCAAGTAAGATAGAAGCGACAATAACAAATACAAGCGTAGATAAAGTAGGGTCTGTTTGAAGGAACATCCCTAAAGCTACTCCCGCCAGTGAGATGTGTGATAAAGTATCAGCCAATAAGGACTGTCTACGTAATATTAACATCAAGCCAATAATTGGTGTAATAAATGATATCGCAACACCGGCTAAGAGTGCCCGTTGGATGAAGTCGTACTGAAGCAACTCCAAGGTGTTCCCTCCTCCCTTACTAAGTGAATTTGACGGTCATATAAACCTTCAAGTTCATTATCTGCATGAGTTACCATCAAAATAGCTTTCCCATGTCTCTTAGATATATGATGTAATAATTTATAAAATGATTTTCTAGATTCAATATCCATCCCTGTAGTTGGTTCATCAAGGATAAAGAAGTCTGGATCAGTAGCAAAAACCCGTGCCAAGTTAATGCGTTGCTTCTGTCCTCCAGATAACTCACCAATCTTTCGATCTCTCAAATGAGACATACCAACCGATTTTAAAGCACGGTCAACATGTTCGTAATCTGTCGCATCGAGTTTTTTAAACCATCGACCTTTTGGATAGCGGCCAGATTCAACCAATCTTTGAACTGTCGATGGGAAACCTGAATTAAAGGCATTGACGTTCTGTGGAACATAGCCTACTGAAAGAGGGGCACCTAAATGATTTGTTGGAGCAAAGGTCACTGTCCCAGTAGCTGGTTTCAAAAGACCAAGAACATTCTTAATTAAAGTAGACTTCGCAGCACCATTCTCTCCCGTTAAAATCACAAACTCACCCGCTTCAATAGAGAAGTGGATATCGTTAAGTACTTTCTCATCATCGTAATAAAATGATAAATCTTCAACTGTTAATATAGACACCGATTCAGCTCCTTTCTTAAACTAATGCTTAGGTCATTACTGACCTATTAACTGATTAAGATTATCCCGCATAATGCTTAGATAATCAATACCTTGCTCCATCTCTTCAGTCGATACAGATTCTAAAGTACGTAATGGACGTAACTTTACTCCAGTAGTATCCGCAACAGCCTCTGAGATGGATGTAGATGTAGCTGGATCGATATAAATGGTTTCAACATTGTTCTCGGCAATAAACTTAGATATCTCAACTAATTGTTGAGCACTCGGTTCAGTGTTAGTCATTAATCCAGTGATAGCCACTTGCTTTAAGTCATAAGCATGAGCTAAATAACCAAACGCCTCATGTTGAACAACCATCGTACGATTCGATAATGATTGTAAGCCTTCTTCAAATTCTTGATCTAAAGCCAATAACTCATCAACTAATTGTTGAGCGTTCGCTTCATAATGTTCTGCGTTGGCTGGATCTACCTCAATTAAAGCATCACGAACATTCAAAGCCTGTTCACTATAAAAAGCAGGATCTAACCAAGTATGTGGATCATATTCGTGGCTGTGCCCTTCTTCATGGTCATGCTCATCTTCATGACCATGTTCATCATGACCTTCCCCTTCAAGTAATTCTAGACCTTGAGTGGATTCAAGCACATAAGTTTTATCAGTATCTACAACACTTAATAAATCTTGAACGAAAAACTCCATCTCATCATCTTGGTAGATGAATAAATCAGATTCTTGAACTGTAACAACATCACGAGCCGTTGATTCATAAGAATGAGCATCTTGTCCTTTATCTAATAACAAACTAACATTGACATCGTCACCGCCAATACGATCTGCTAAAAAATACATCGGATAAAAAGTCGTGACAACATTCACTGTCTCTTCCGCTTTCACAACTGATGTCATTAAAATCGATAATGTTATAAAACTCAAAAATATAATGTTAAATAATTTCTTCATAGCACTACCCCCTTTTATAAACGTAACAATTACTATTTAGACTTTTATTATATTAATGCTCTAATCTTTCAAAGTCAAGCTAATTAAATATGATACTCAAAACATATGTTTGCAACATAGGGATTATATTTCGAAAAGAATATCGATAGTGATAAGATATAAATGAATTAATGTTCACATTCCAGCTAAGGTCCCATGTGGTAAATTCTAGAATTAATTATACTTGCATATAGAAACACACAACACAAAAGAAAGGATTCTATTATGAATGAAAGTATTGTATTAGAAGTTAAAAATCTTTCAAAAAGCTACGGTAAACAGCTCGCTTTATCTGAGTTTAACTTGAAAGTAAAGAAAGGAGAAATTGTCGGTATTGCAGGACCTAATGGTGCAGGTAAGACGACCTTATTCCGAATTATTACTGGCATGACTCCTACTTATAAAGGAAATGTTCACTTATTTGGTTCCTTAGATGAGACCGGTTTAAGAGAAAATCGTCAGTTTCTAGGAACAATCATTGAAGATCCTGCTTTCTTTCCAGAGATGACAGCACAACAGAATCTTGAATTCTATCGACTTCAGCGGGGAGTAAAAGACAAAGAACGTACAAAAAAACTACTTAAATTGGTAGGTTTAGCCGATGTTGGTAAGAAGAGGTTTCGAAGCTTCTCATTAGGCATGAAGCAACGTCTTGCGATTGCCTTAGCACTTTTGCAAGAGCCTGATATAGTCATTTTTGACGAACCTACTAATGGTCTTGATCCTAAAGGAATTATCCAAGTTCGCCAACTACTTCATCAACTTGCTGAAGAGACAAACTTGACCATCATTGTTTCTTCTCATATCCTGTCCGAATTAGAACATTTAGCAACCCGATTTGTTATTATGAACCACGGTCAGAAAATTGAAGAGTTTACTAAACAAGAACTTAAAGACAAACTCCAAGCCCATTACGAGTTAGGTGTAGATGATACTACAAAAGCAATCAACTTACTCAAAGAAAAATATGAACACTTAAATGTGCAAGTTAATTCTGATGGGTTTATTGAAATTTTTAACACTTCTATTGAAGCAACAGATATTTCTGATTTGATGTTCCAACATCAAATCAGACTCTTCCATCTTGTATTAAAATCGCACAATCTAGAGGAAATATTTATCAGCTTAACAGAGGAGGCTGTGGATCATGATTCATCTAATTAAAGCAGAGTTGTATCAATTAGCCATTCGCCGTACTCCAAAGCTTTGGCTTATTGTTGGCTTTTTGATAGGAGCAATGGTGCCTCTAATTTATTATTTGGGTACTTGGGTGGAAAAAGGAACAAGACCAGTCCTCGCCCAACTTCCTGCTGAACCCGTCACTTATCTTGCCTTTATCCCTATTATGACCGGAACTGCACTTTTCTTAATGATTGGATTAGGTAATACCGCCTACCACGACGAGACACAAAACCGCACACTTATAAATTCAGTCAGTGCAGGACATTCGAGAACCTCAATTTATTTAGTAAAGTTTCTAAGCAGTTTCCTTTTAGCCATATTATTTTTATTGGTGACTATTTTAGGTTTTTCGATTGCGGGGTCGATTATATTCAATGGTGATATTAGTCTTTACTTTGATATTATCATTAAAGATACACTTCCTGATTATTTACCAATATGGGTTATGAATTTGGCATTATTTCAACTTGTCTACTTCTTTTCAACAAGTAATGCCTTAATGAATATTACGATCATCACGATTATAGCTAGTCCTCTAATATGGCAGCTTTTGTCTTTAAAGTTTGACTTAATACAAAAAATTGAACCTTTTATCTTTACACAGTTAAATCCAAGCCGTCCGATTATGATTAACCAATTAAACTTTACACCTTGGTTAGCCTTAATCTATTTCCTTATTTTTATGGAATTAGGAATTATTATTTTTTCTCGACGTGAGATTAAATAACAAGTACAAATAAAGAGTGTCCGTTTAAATATTTCAACGTTAAACGAACACTCTTTTTCATTTTTATTCATCGTTTCTATCTGTTGGTGTATCTGCAATACGCCACCCTATAACATAGACAATTCCGCAAGTTAATAGAGCTAACCCTAACTTAACCCACCAAATCGGTGCAAGCCAAATAGAGAATATCATTAAAATTACAACATTAAGTATAATTTTCCGCTTCTTTTCTCGTGGTATTGAGCGTGTCTTGGCGTAATCTTCTACATAAAAACGATACACTGCGGTTGATTTTAGCCAGTTGTCAAAAACCTTCGAACTTCGACTAAAACAAAATCCTGAAAGAAGTAGGAAAGGTGTTGTCGGTAAGACAGGTACAATTGTTCCTACGAAACCAAGCACAAAAGAAATACAGCCAAAGATTATAAATATGGCTCTTCGCATGATAACACTTTCCTTCCATTCAAAATTTTTAACTTATCTTTAGCAAATCTATATTTTAATGTTCTTTTCGATTAGAATCAAAGAAGCTATTCAGCCATTCTGTTAGTACACCATCTTTAAGATGGTCTGGGATATTATGACTGACAATCTCTAATTGTTCTGATAAATTCTTGTTCATCATAGATTGTATCTCTTTTAATTGCAAATCTCTTCCAGATATTTCCGCTAAAGCTATTTGTCTAAGAACTTCTATATAACTATAAGCTAAGCTAATTGTTAATATTCCTGCAATTGAACCAGATATCAATCCACCCGTTACTGATCCTAAAGCAGGAATAAACTTAAAGGCAGAAGAAACAAGGTATTTTCCTAAGTAAGTTGCTCCACCTGTCCCTCCGATACCAGCAACTATGGAGACAATCTGCGACTTGTCTAAGGACAATCCAAAAATGGACGTAATATGTGCAAGCATCGTTATTTGCATAGGTACGAGTAAAGTAGCATCCGCTATAGGGATAGGTGCAAACCCTACACCAAAGGCAGATCCAATATATTTCTTAGCCCAACTCCTAGCATGGTCAACTTTAATCGTTAAATCTATTTGTTGGGCGTTTATAAAAGCCTTGTGTGCCTCCGATGGTATGACCTTTAATGTCGTATCTATAAGCTCTTGTAGTCCAAATGACGGAATTCGTTGTTGGCCCCTTACGACATAACTTTTAGCCAAAATAGGAATAATAGCTTCAACATTTAACTTTTGCTTTTTGAGGTATTTCTCAAAATCACTATTCTCTTCGCCAATAGATTGTGTAAGCACAATGATTACTGGAACATGTTCTGCCATAGCTTCAATTAACTCAATCTCAAATGGTTCGATTCTAGCCATTGTGCTATTAATGCAATAGTAAACAATATCAATAGCTTCCCCTCTGTCCCTTAGATTTTTGGAATTTAATTAAACTAGACAAAGATAATAAAACTTCATGTTGAGTCTCGGGACTTAGTTCCAATCCTCTCGTATCATATAATACTAGCGGAACACCTTCTTTAGTAATTTGTTCTACATGCTGAGTAACTGGTGCTCCGACACCTGTTTCTGCCAACTTTTCTCTAAAAACAGCATTAATTAATGTACTTTTCCCACTCCCGGTTTTGCCAGCGATTAGAATATGGATGGGTGAAGTTTTTTCCACTTCATCTTTTGTTTTTGTTATTAGGCTATCAACGACATCCACATTCGCTTTTCTTTGCCATAACTTATCAAATATACTCATTCCCTGACATCCCCTTTGTAACTAATCTCGTCTACGACTATTCGCGATCAATATGAATCGAAGTAATTGAAGTGCAGTACTTAGTGTTGCTGCAATATAAGTAAATGCAGCGGCATTTAGAACTTTCTTAGCGGCCGGTGTCTCTTCTTGAACGAACACACCTGTATCTCCTAAAATGGCCAAAGCACGCTTACTCGCATCAAACTCAACAGGCAGTGTAACTAATTGGAAGACTAATACTAATGAGAAAGCAATAATCCCAATATTAACTAGCCCCATCATATTGAGTAGTAAACCAATAAAAATTAGTGGCATCGCTATGTTTGACCCAATCTGAACTAAAGGAACAATAGCACTTCTAACTTTTAAGAAACTATAGTCTTGCTGGTCCTGTACTGCATGCCCACACTCGTGAGCTGCAACTGCTACTGCTGCAACAGATGTATTATTATAAGTAGCTTCTGATAATCTCAGCACTTTGTTCCTAGGATCATAATGGTCCGTTAAATTTCCTCGTACTTGTTCTACCCTAACATCATGAATCCCTGCTGTTTGCAAAATTTTTTCAGCAGCTTGCTTTCCAGTAATGTTTTTTGTTGTTTCTAATTGGTCATATTTATTGAATGTGCTTTTAACGCGTGACTGAGCGAACAGAACAATACCCATTCCGAGTAAGACTAGTAAGTAAGTCCAATCCATACCAATGTACATAGTTTATTTCCCCCTTATTATTCTTGCTTATTATAACATAATCACTTGATTTTTTATCATAGTTTACATCTAATAACACTATAGCATCGATATATTAAGTCAATATTAATCAAAATTTTATAAGAAAGAGGCTGGGACAAAAGGTCCTGGATTCTAAAATAAAAGAGAACCTACATTTTCTGTCAAAGAATTTGTAAGTTCTCTTATTTTATTACCTTGTTTTTTGCATATTTCTTCAGATTGTTGGCCATCAAGACCAACCCAATGTCTGTTTTTACCTTCGATTTACCCCTTAGGTTAAATCGTGTGAATCCTAAATTAGCCTTTATCTGGCCAAAGACTGGCTCAACATCAATCTTTCGTTTGGCAAAGATTGTTGAACCTTCTTTAGATAAAAGCTTTTCTGCTTCTGTATTTTTCAAAATTTGATACTTCTCATTATAGTAAAGCGCCTTTTGCGGCGCATTCTCTGGATCTGTTGGTTTATAAACCGCTACTTGAGAAGTATAGCCACTCAATTTATTTCTCCGTTTGGATTGATGGCTGTAGTAATAGATCGTACCGTCTGGGTGCGTAAAGGTCTTTTCTTCTTCATTATAAACCCAATTTCCTAAGTTTTTATCTGATGTTTTGTGTTTCTTTTTTTGGTCTTTATCAAATCGGTTGTATTTAATAAGATGGTCAATATCATTATCGTCTAAGTAAGTTAAGTTTTCTTCACTACCGTACCCTGCATCAGCTACAATGCGTTTAGGTCGATGAGGAAAGGTTTCGATAAAAGGTTGTAGCGTCCGTGTATCCGTCGGATTCGGAAAAACATCATAATGAAGAACAAATTGATTTTCTGTACCAATCTGAATATTATACCCGGCTTTCAACTGACCATTCATCATAGGGTCGTCTTTCATTCGCATAAACGTCGCATCAGTATCTGTTTTTTGAGTAACTGTTTCGACCATCGAACGTCTCAAACTGTTGATGATACTTTCGTTTTCGAGGCAGAAAATCCTGGCTCACTTTCCGATGATGTTTCTTGAGGCGACGACGAGCTTGTTTACGAGGATCTGGTCCTTTTACAGGATTCTCTTCAATATCTTGTGACAGTTTTTCAACTTCTTCTTCAATTAGTTCGGTAATCTCTTGAAGCATAGACTCTTCCAATTCCAACTCTTCATCGTATTGAATACCTGCATCAACCATCGGTTGAATTTCTTCAAAGTAATATTCACGAGCAGATGTTTTCAGACGTTCCGCAAATCTTTCCGTTGCTTTTCTCCAGACAAAAGTATACTTATTGGCATTGGCTTCAATCTTCGTCCCATCAATAAAGACATTCTCTAAAGTGATTAGTTTTTCCAATTTTAATTGAATTGTAAATTCGATAAATATATTCTCTAAAAGACGACTACAGTTGTCAGAAGAACGAAATCGATTAATCGTGCGATAGCTAATCACTTGTTGGGCAACAAGCCATTGCATCGGTAGATTTTCTTCCATCATTTCTTCAATCTTTCGACCACTAAAAATACCTTTACTGTAAGCATAAAGAAGAGACATGATGAGTGGTTTTGGGTGATAGGCAGGACGACCGTCCTGAGTCTCAAAAATTTTAAAGTAATGATCGTCCAATGAATCGACAAAGTTATAGATAGAAAAAACAATATGGTTGGGATCAATACAAGTAGATAATTCTAATGGAAGTGAAGTTTGATTCATGTTATAATGTACGTACATAAAAAGCACCCCTTTAATGTTTAGTGTCTATTTACTAATATTATATCAGGGTGCTTTTTGTATGCCTAATTATATATAGCAAAAACGACGAGAAAATTAGTTAATCTAATTTCTCGTCGTTTTTATTTAGTGGCTTTTGTCCCAGCCTCTTGTAGATTAGCGTATATATATTTTCTCACTTTAAGATAAAGTTACATCCATCTTAAGACGGATATTTAAGCTGATTATTTATCAGCAGGTAAGATTAAGTTTAGCACAATACCAACAACGGCACTTAAGGCTGTTCCAGAGATGACTAAGGCTGAGCCTAATGTTAGAACTGCCCCACCTAAACCAACCACTAACATGGCGCTGGCAATGATTAAGTTTCTAGATAAGTTAAAGTCTACTCTATGACTAATAAGAACTTTCAAACCATTACTTGCAATGACTCCGTACAGTAAGATTGACATCCCCCCAAGAACCGATTGAGGAATCGTAGAGATGATTGCTGTAAACTTACCTAAACAACTAATAAGAATCGCAAGAATTGCTGCATTCCGAATTACTGTAACGCTTGCTACTCGAGTAAGAGCAATCACTCCTGTATTCTCTCCGTATGTTGTATTGGCTGGCCCTCCAATAAAAGCAGATACAAAGGTCCCTATTCCATCACCAGCTAAGGTTTTATCTAATCCTGGATTTTCTGTAAATTTGTGCCCAGTAATCTCATTCAACACCATAATATCTCCCATGTGCTCAGCGATTGTTACCATAGCAATCGGCAAGATAGCTAATGCCTCTGGGCCAAAATAAAAGTTATATGAATTTGCACCATTACCAAAAGGTAGACTAATATCCGGAAAAGAAAACCAAGTTGCTTCAGCCACAGGTGTCAAATCAACAATCCCTAAAAGCATTGCTGCTATATAACCAACGACAATAGCAATTAAAAAAGGTATAACCTTGAAAAAACCTTTACCATTGAATGTAACAAATACTGCTACAGCAAAGGTAATTAAAGCTGTCAATATTTGTCTCCAATCTCCATCTGTAACGAATCCAGCGTTAGTCACAGCTGTGGATGATAATCCAAGCCCAATGACAATAATCATCGGTCCAATAACAATGGGTGGGAATATCTTATTAATCCAATCACTACCAATACGATTAATAATAATTGCCGCGATAACATACACAATCCCCACTAACATAATTCCAGATTGTGCTGCATCAATTCGTCCACCCATCTGATCAATCGCAAAGCTCATAGCAGTAATGTAAGCAAATGATGACCCCAAGTAAACAGGTACCTTAAAGCCAGTTACAACCATATAAATTAAAGTTCCCACACCACTAGCTAATAAAGCAGTAGATACTGACATACCTAAAACGAGTGGCACTAGAATCGTAGCACCAAACATAGCAAAAATATGTTGGAAACTAAGAAGCAACCCTTCAAGTGGTTTTGGTTTCTCATGCACATCTAGTAACATTACTTTATTTTTCATTGTTTTCTCCATATAAACAGCTCCTCTTTGGGTCTACTTATTGGCTAAAATAAATAGCCCTATTTTTGAATAGGGCTTTATAAAGCAGTCTATTATCTCTACAATAAAATACGCAGAGATAATAATTTTGAAGTCTTTTGTAACCTCTCTGGATTACTTTAAAAGTCCCTTTATTCTTTAGAAAATTCTACCACGTCTGTAATACAAAAGCAAAGTTTAATTGGATTTTTTCACAAGTGTTTTTATAGGTAATTACAAGCAAACGATAGTATTTCGTGTTGGTTTTCAATATCTTTTATACTATAATGTATAAAAACATACTCCTAATCCAAGGAAATATATGAGGTGACTATGAAAAATAAATGGCTATATTGGCTACTAGGAGGGATTACTGTGCTAAGTTTATTTTCATCATTACATTATAAAATAAGAAATAATCATAAAAACTCAGTCTTTTCCTGGTTTGATGAGCCACTCATAGATCCTAAAACAACTCTCAATAATATCTCAGATTTAGATATAGATACTCTATATCAATTTTTTTCTTCGGAATATTTTGATAACAAAGAAAAACAAGGTCAATTAGAACAACTTCTACTAGAGTTCAAAGAACATCACAAAGACGTATACTTACTTAATGGAGAAGCTGAATGGGCACTTGACCCTGAATCTACTGAGCTTATTAAATATATTAATAAAACTCACGAATTCCTAGCAACTCGAGGTAGTCACTCACTGATTCAAGGTATTATTATTGATATCGAACCACAAACCTTAGAAGAATACCAAACTAATCCAGATGCTGTGATGGCTTCATTCACCAAAGGTCTCAAGAAAGCATATGAAGTGGTCCATGAATTAGAATTAAAAGTTATTGTTTGTCTCCCTTATTATTTAGACACAGAAGGTTACTTATCTGAGCTTGAAACGATTATTGCTGAAGCATCAGATGAGGTAGCAATTATGAACTATTATCGTGATCTAGAGATTGAACATATAGCAACTGAAGTGGCTTTAAGTCAAAAATACAACAAGCCTATTCAAACTATTTATGAGCTACAAGCACCTGGAATTCATGGTTTGACGGAGATGAACACTTATTACCATCTTGGCATTACGGCCGTAAATAATAATTTTGAACAACTACGCACTTACTATCGTAGCCCAATTAATTTGTCATATCATGAACTCAATAGTCTAATTGAATTGAAACCTTAAGATAATTTAGCTTTTAAAGATATCATTGTAAAGGATTAATAAACTATGCATTTAATTACCGTTATTTCTGTTTTTTATTTTTTAGCTTATTTTTTAGCTTATTAATGATTCTTTTTGTTGTATTTTACCTCCGTCACCTTGAAAGAAAACAATCTCGTTCAGGCCGAGAGGCATTAAAATGGGTAAATTTTTTTGAAACTGAAGTATTATCAGAAAATAGTTCTGAACTAAACATTCAAAAATATGTATTCAAACGACTGCGTGATATTGATGAGATGGTCGTTTTCTTAAATGTTATGAATGAATACTTAAACAATAAAAACCCTCAAATTATCAGAAGCATTAATCAATTCACCCGCCAACTTTATCCTAATTGGTTAAAGTTAGCACGTCATTACCGAAAGCAAAGTAATCTACAAATGGCTTACTTTGCTTACGCCACAAACCAATTACCTTTCAAATCTGTAGTTAAGGAAACTCATGAATTAGAAGTAATCATGTTAGCTCTCACTCAGTCAAAATCAATATACAGTAAGTTTCAAGCTTTTAACGCACTCTATTCCTTAGGTCAAATTGACTCTGTTGTACAAGCTATCTTACTACAACCCCAGACAAAAGGGCCAAAATTGCATGACAAATTGATTACGGATGGACTATTAACGTTCAATGGCGATAGCCAAAAACTGATTAAATCACTTTATGATCAGATTGACAATTTAGATTCCCCCTACCAAACTAGTTTGATTGATTATGCTAGATTAGAAGGTCGAGATATTCTTGGTAGCAAACTAATTTCTATTCTTAAAGATAGGTCTCGTCATACAGATGTCATTTGTTCAACACTCAGGTATTACCAACGATATCCTTCAGACTTAGCTTATCCACTCATTCTCTCTTGGGCTAATGAGACAATGACCTCAGATTGGGAGTGCGTTGCAGTAGCAACGACAGCTTTATCTTCATATCCTAGTGAGGAGACCACCGATCTTCTTATCCAAAACATTCACTCAAGAGAATGGTATGTAAGAAGAAACGCTGCTCAAGCAATTCAAAAAACTAATATTAACCCACAAAAATTAGAGACAATTCTATCTGGGGATGATCAATATGCTAAAGAACAACTCGCTTACTTTACAACGAAAGGAGAGAATCATGGATATTCAACGACTGTTTCACATAGCTGAAACCTTCTTTTTCATCTATCTTGTCATTTACGTATCCTATACACTAGTTGGTAATATATTTGCACTCTATCAGTTGTACCACAATCAAAGGAAAAAAATCTTGGCCAATGAATTGGACCACGATTATTATTTCCCGGTCTCGATTCTTGTACCAGCCTATAATGAAAGCGAGACTATTCTAACAACAATTGAAAATTTACTTTTAATGGATTACCGACTTTTTGAGATTATTATCATCGATGACGGCTCCAAAGATGATACTGCTTCAAAAGTCATTGAACACTACGGACTTCATCTTAGTAATCAGCCTGTTCGACTCCAAGTAAAGTCTCATCTAATTAAGCGAATCTATGAGAATAAAATTAAGAATATCACAATCAAACTAGTACATAAGGAAAACGGCGGAAATAAGGCAGATGCCATTAATGCAGGTATTAATGTATGTCAATATCCTTACTTTGTTTCTATGGATGGGGATGAGATATTACAAGCTGACGCTCTCAAAGCTTCAGCCAGACATCTGTTAGAAGATGAAAACACCATTGCAGTTGGTGGTGTTTTGAATATTGCTAACGGCGTACGCTTTGAAGACGGTTACCCTGTTGAAACAAAACTATCTAAAAATAAATTAGTAGCCATGCAAACACTAGAATACGCACGGGCTTTCATGGGATCACGTATCTTTAATGATGCCTTTAATGGGAATCTAAATGTGTCAGGCGGTTATGGTTTGTTCAGAAAAGAAGCTGTCATCGCTGTAAACGGTTATGACCCACATAGTGTAGGGGAAGATATGGATCTTGCGATGCGATTACATATTCACTACAGAAAGAATAAGATACCCTATAATATTAAGTTTGCTTCGGATGCCGTATGCTGGACCCAAGCTCCTTTTACTCTTAATGACTTAGCTAAGCAACGTTCACGTTGGCATCGAGGTTTAATCCAAACTATGTTCAATCATAAAGAGCTAGCCTTAGCCCATCGCTATTCGTATTTAAGTTTAGTATCATACTCTTATCTATTCCTATTCGAACTGATGGCACCCATTATTGAAGTATTAGGTATTTTAGTTATTATCCTTGGGTTATCCTATTCTCTTATTAATATCCAATCTGCTATTTTAATTGGAGTGATGTATTTTATATTTAGCATGGTCCAGACGCTTATTTTTTATTTTGGTCGTTATCTAATCTATGATTACTCCCAATACTCAGGAGACTGGTTACGTGCAATCGGGACTTCCTTCCTTGATGCTATATTCTTCAGGCCTTATCTGTTAGTTGTGAGGTTATATGCGATATTCACTTACCGTTCACGACTCCATAGTTGGAGCTCACTAACCCGTGAAAGCTTAGACCAAGCCAACACATAAAAGTATAATCCAAAAAAATCGAGCCGGTTTAATAACGGCTCGATTTTTTTGGAATAATTGATTATGGTGTTAGTAACATCGCATCAGAAGCTAGCACTTCACCTGATTCTCTTCGGAATAAATCCATGAGTCGATCAATGGTTAAATTCTTCTTCTCTTCCCCGCTCACATCAAGGATGACTTTCCCTTGATGTAGCATGATAAGGCGATTACCGTATTTTACAGCATCAGTCATATTATGGGTAATCATTAATGCTGTCAGTGCTTGTTCATTAATAATTTTCTCTGTTAGTTCTAATACCATCTCACTCGTTTTTGGATCTAGCGCAGCGGTATGCTCATCCAGTAATAATAAATCTGGACGACGTAACGTTGCCATTAATAAAGTTAAGGCTTGTCTTTGTCCACCAGATAGAAAAGCTACATCGGTAGTCAAACGATTCTCAAGACCTAAATCAAGAGTCTTAAGTTGCTCTCTCATAAGTTCACGGTCGGCTTCTTTAACACCTTTTCTTAAGCCACGTTTCAGCCCTCGACGGTTAGCTAAAGCCATATTCTCTTGAATAGTTAGTCTTGAAGCTGTTCCCATCTTAGTATCTTGGAAGACGTAACCGATTAGTTTGGCACGTTCATTCATAGGTAGGGCCGTCACATCTTGTTCATTAATCTTTATATTACCTTCATCAGGGAATAATGACCCATTAATCATGTTCAAGGTTGTTGACTTTCCTGCTCCGTTACCTCCAATAACCGTTACAAAGTCGCCTTCGTAAAGTGTTAAGTCAATGCCTTTTAACACATGGTTCTCATTCACTGTACCTCGTTCAAAAGTCTTTTGAATATTAGAAAGTTCTAGAATCTTTTTCTTCTCTGCCATTACTTAACACCTCCATTCACTGATGGTCGTTTTCGTTTATTGAATCCCTTTTGAATTTCCGGGAAGTATAGTACGAACCCTAATAGAATTGCTGAGAATAATCTTAAGTCCGTAGGTCGGATATCGAACCATGGTTGGTTCAAGATTGTATCAATAATTAATCTATACACGAAGCTCCCAATAATAATTGTAGCCAAACGGAAACCGATGGATTGATTTGGAATTATAACTTCCGCAATAATAATCGAAGCCAATCCGATTACAATCGTACCGATACCCATACTAATATCTGAGAATCCATCTTTTTGTGCTACCATCGCTCCACTCAATGCAACCAAACCGTTACCAATCATATAACCAAGTGTCTTCATACGATTAGTGTTAATTCCATTTGCCTCGCTCATTCGTGGATTATCTCCCGTTGCACGAAGCGATAAACCAACTTCAGTGTGTAAGAACAATACAAGTAACAAGATGACTATTAATAAAATAATTAACGCTAAAATAGTCACAGAAATATTCTTACTAAAACCTAGCCATTCTTGAACCGGTGTAAAGATTGTCTCTTGTCCTAATAAAGCCAAGTTTGAACTTCCACCCATTATATGTAAGTTAATTGAATAAAGTCCAGTTTGTAATAAAATACCTGTTAATAATGGTGGAATATGTAACTTAGTATGAATCCAACCAGCTAATAATCCTGCTAATGCCCCGCCAACAAAGGCGATGATTGTTGCCAAAAATGGATTAACCCCATTAATAATTGAGATGGCCGCGATAGCCCCACCTAGTGGAAACACACCTTCCGCCGATAAATCAGCAATATCAAGAAGTCGGAAAGTAATATATACTCCTAAAGCCATCACTGCCCATACAGATCCTTGGCTAAAACTTGATACAATCACGTCTAAAACCATAATATCATAATACTCCTTTAATTAAATTTAAACTCACACTACTTTAACATAATATTAATATGATTGGCTACTCCTTTTCTAAAGTACTCACATCAATGCCGATTGCTTCAGCAAAATCTTCATTCACTACTAATTCAAAACTATTCCCTATTTCAACTGGAATCTCAGAAGGTGATAAATCTTCATCTAGCATATGTTTCACCATGTCAGCTGTTTGCTTACCGTAGTTTAAGTATGAATTTGAGATAGTAGCTAAGCCATTAGCAAGAATGGCAGAATCAGAAGAACCAATCAATCCAACACCTGCTTCCTTTGCAATATCTCCAACTAAAGTGATTGAACTATCAATCGTATTATCTGTGACTAATAATATGGCATCTGATTCATTCACTAATGCTTGCATGACTTGAGAGATATCGTTAGTGTTGGTTACTGTCTTTATATTATATTCTAAACCTTTTTCTTCAATCACTTCTTTAGCAATCTTAACTTGATGTTCAGCATTCACTTCACTCGAGTTATAGATTGTCCCAATCGTCTTGGCTTCAGGATATAATTCTAATAATAAGTTTACGTGATCTTCAATAGGACCTAAGTTTGTTGTCCCAGTTAGATTACGCCCTGGCTCTTCCAACGAATCCACTAATTGTGCTTCAACTGGTGCTGCTACTGCAGCAAAGAAGATAGGTTTCTCTTGCTCAACGGTTGCTAAAGCTTGAGCTGCTGGGGTAGCAATCGCAAAGATAATGTCGTTGTCGCGTGCCACTTTCTCACTTAAAGATTGAAGTGTTGACATATCACCATTTGCGTTTTGTAAATCCCATTCTACTTGACCATCTAATAAATCTTCCATCTGTTCAATGAACCCATCACGCGTATCATCTAATGCAACGTGGCTGACATGTTGTAAGATTCCAATTTTAATTGGTTCGTCTTGGGCTTTTGAAGGAGTTAATCCTGCAAACAAAGCCAAGACTGCTACGAGCGTCACTGAAAGTAGTACTTTAATTTTTTTCATTGTTTACTTCTCCTATTTGATACTTGCTGGGTCAACACCAATAGCTTCAGCAAAGTCTTCATTCACAATCACTTGGAAATCTTTTCCTAATTCAACTGGCATCTCTGCTGGAGTTAATCCCTCATCTAGCATACGAATAACCATTTCAGCTGTTTGAATTCCGTAATCTTCATATGAATTGGATAAAGTAGCCAGACCATTAGCTCTTACAACTGAATCTGATGAGCCGATCGTTGGAATACCTGCTTCTTTAGCAATATCTCCAACTAATGTAATCGCGCTATCTATGGTATTGTCAGTAACCATAAACATTGCATTAACTTGACCTACTAAGGAATTCATTACTTGTGAGATATCATTCGTACTAATAACAGTTTGTACTTCTGTATTTAAACCTTGTTGTTCAAGGTATTCAACTGCTAATTCTGCTTGAACTTGTGAATTCACTTCACTCGAGTTGTAAATTAGGCCAACTGTCTCGACGTCTGGGAAATTACGAATTAATAAGTCAACTTGTTCTTCAATCGGTGCCATATCACTCGTTCCCGTTACATTTCTACCTGGCGCTTCGTTAGATTCTACTAAACCGGCAGTTACAGCATCAGTAACCGCCGCGATAAATATTGGTTTCTCTTGTTCAACCGAAGCTAGAGCTTGAGCAGCTGGAGTTGCGATCGCAAACAGAATATCATTGTCACGTGCCACTTTCTCACTTAATGATTGTAAGCTCGATTGGTTCCCACTCGCATTGTTAATATCCCACTCAATCCGATCAGCATAACCAGATTTGTCTAAGGTTTCTTGGAAACCTTTAAGTACAGCATCTAACGCCTCATGTTCTACGTACTGTACAACCCCAATTTTTATTGGTTCTTCCTGAGCTTGAGCTACTTGACTTAGAGCCGTGAAGGGCACTAAAGTTAACAATACAGCAAATAACGTACGTAAAAGTTTAAATCGACAATTCATTATAATCTTCTCCCTTGTCATTTTTCATCTTTTATAATATAAATTCATCTAATATTATTCGTTAGACTCTGTAGATATCTCAACATCCGATAAGTCTAACCCTAAAGCTTCTTCATTCTTTTCATTGACTACTAATTCTAAGTTAGCTGCAGATTGGACTGCAATAATCTGATCTGTTTCAATAATTTCAACTAACATCCCAGCTGTTTGCTTACCTAATTCATAGTAATCTAATCCATAAGTAGCTAATCCATTAGCTAAGACCATATCTTTAGACCCTCCAATTATTGGAAGTTCAGCTTCAACTGCTAGGTTACCTACTAAGGCCATTGCACTCGCAATAGTGTTATCAGTCACAGTAAAGATTGCATCTACATCATCATTAACTAACCCTGTCATCACTTGAGAAATGTCATTAGTTGAAGTTACTGTTGCTTGAACAACTTCAATTCCTGCTTCTTCCAATTGAACTGTAGCCTTCTTTGCTTCACTTACTGAGTTTGCTTCTCCAGAGTTGTAGATAATTCCTACGCGTTTAGCCTCTGGAACAACAGCTTGTAGTAAACTCACTTGCTCAGCAATTGGACCAGCATCTGTTGTTCCTGTTACATTAGCACCTGGTTCTTCTAAGTCCGCAACTAATCCGGCACCTATTGGATCACTTACTGATGAGAATAGAATTGGCTTAGTCGATTCAACATTGGCTACTGCTTGAGCAGCAGGTGTTGCAATTGCAAAAATATAATCACTATTATTCGCAACACTCTCACTCATTGATTGTAAGTTGGCCGTGTCACCTGATGCGTTGAGATAGTTAATCGTTAGATTCTCTCCTTCAACATAGCCTGCTTCTTCCAAACCATCTAAGAAACCTTGATAGTTTTGATCTAATGATTCGTGCTCTACATATTGTAAGACACCAACATTAATAGCCTCTAATTCTTGAGCACTTACGGATTGAGTTAAAGGGGCTGTTAAAGCTCCCACGGATAATACTGTAGCTAAAACTGTTTTTAAATATCGATACATAATAATTCCTCCTGGTTAATTTAACTTGGTAATCTGCTTGACTATTACAACATATAAAATCAAAAAACCCCTACTAGATTTGATTAAAATCCGATAGGGGTTTGAGAAATAACCTCTTAGCTTAAAAAGGTGTCCATATCTTTACACCCGCCTTAGATTTTAATCTTTCGATTAGTTATCTATGCGGGCATCTTAATTGACAGCTCCTCATAGATACAAACGTGAACGTTTACGGTTTGTATCTATAATCCTCAGATACAAACACTATCTAAAGTAGCTGTAGTAATAAGATGATAAATGAATGCAAAGATTAATAGTCATCGAGGTTATTCCTTCCTAGTGTTTTTTGATTGAATCTAATATACCGTTCTATTCATTAAAAGTCAACACATAATCATAAATTTTTTTAATTGTTTTCACATTTAATTAATGTTGGTGTTATTTACCTAATTCACTTGGTTGATTGCATGACCATTTTTTACGACTTCTAAAGCTGAGTTCAAGCCACCTTCAACTAAGTTTTTCACTGCTTCATCTGTGTAGTAGGCGATATGAGGTGTATAGTAGATTCGAGGATGATCTAATAGTTTCTGGAAGATTGGATCTTCGATCGTTCTACTTTCCCAATTCTTAGGCATATATGGTCCTTCATATTCATACACATCTAGGGCCGCACTTTGAACATGTCCTGAATTTAAAGCTTCAATTAGGTCTTCTGTATCGACAATACGTCCACGAGCTGCATTAATTAGGATGACTCCTTTTTTTAGTTTAGAGAATAATTCTTTATTAAACTGACGATAATTATCGGTTGTGGCTGGCATATGGAGTGTTATAATATCTGCATCTTTAACCGCTGATAATAAGTCCTCTTGATAGTCAACAATATCTCTAAACTCTGCTCGTTCTTCAATGTCATAAGCCAAGACTTTGGCTCCAAAACCATTTTTGAGTATACTCGCCACGCGAGAACCAATACGGCCTACACCAATCACAGCCACTGTGAGCTTATTCAAGGGACGACTTCTAATCACTGGCTCCCAGCTAAAGTTTTGTTCTTCCACCCGTTGGTCAATTAATGCAATGTTTCGCAACTGCCTTAAAATAGCAAAGATTGTAAATTCTGCAATGGATTCTGGTGAATAACTTGGCACATTGGTAATAGTAATATCGTATTGTCTAGCCTCATTAATATCATACATCTCAAAACCAGCACTTCGCTGACCAATCGCTTTAATCCCATATCCCTTCAAAATAGGATAGACGCGAGAATCCACATTGGAAACTTGACCATTAGTAATCGCATCATAACCTTCAGCTTGATGAACAGAGTTTAAGCTGAGCTCTTCCTTTACCATCTTAACTTCAATCCCCGTCGTTTGAGACCATTGATTAATAATCTGAGCTTCTTCATCAGACACATGATAGGCAATTAATTTAACCAAATCCTTCTCTCCTTTAATAAAAAAGACCGTTTAGATTGCTCTAAACTGGTCTTCGAGTGATCTTGTCACAATCTATAAACGTTAAGTTATTTAACTAATTATGACATACACTTAACGTTTTAGATTATGAATAGTATTTGAATACTCATAGAATACAACACTTCAGATTAAAGGTCAATTAAATTTCTCATCTAAATTCCATTTTATTCTGAATATTGTTTTAAATTTTCTTTAATATCTGTGATATTTCCGCTCTCATCCAAGTTAAATCCATAATCTAATACAGGTTGGTCTCCGTCATAAGATAGATAAATAATCGAAAAACTCTTCACCCGTGCAAAAAACTCGCGAAATTCGCGATTTAAACGCGTACGTGATACTTCTTCGGCCACAACACCCACCGCATCAATACTTAAACCATTCGCAATCATTAAAGCTCGGCTCAAATGATACCCTTGAGTTACAATAATTGCTTGATCCTTCCTGACAACTTCTTTTAGTCGATATAAACTCGCATAAGTAGATAAACCTTCATGGTCAAGATAGATTTGATTACTATCAATCCCTTTATCTACAAGATAATTCTTCATGACCAACACTTCATTGTAATACTGGTCTGAATGATCACCGCTCATAATAAGTGGATTATTGGGGTAAGCTAAGTGAAGCTCATAAGCTTTGTCTAAGCGGTTAGCTAGAATTTCACTAGGGTATTCATTATTCACTACACCTGCACCTAATACAACTATTGGGACATTATCATCAATGATTGTTTCTAGCTCTGGTAATTGAACTACTTGAGAATGCGTTGAAACAATGGTAAACAAATTAATCCCTATAATTCCTAAGATAATCATCATACCGATACTAATAATAACTTTGCCAAGTTTTTTACACAACAGCCAGATAAAATTAACAATAGCCACCATTTCTATCCGCTCCTCAAATTTAACTGTCGATTATCGTACCAATCATTGGTTCGCAATTCAATAGTTCCGTAATTTTTATTTGTTTCTAACTAATAATGCAGTAACAAAATATAGAGTCACTAAGGTTTTCAAGCTCAAAAAAACCGAATGATATTTATAATGAGGGTGAAAAGAGCTTGGGTATCTCTTCTTTCAACACTATCTCTATAATAATCATTCGGATTAAATATTATTATGTGCTAATTGTTCTCTCTTAGATCTATAGTCTGAATCCAGCCTTCAGGTGCTTCAACATCACCAAATTGAATCCCAACTAATTCATCATATAATTTTTTGGTAACAGGTCCTACTTCTGTATCTGAGTATAGTTTGAACTCATTCCCTTTGTAGGTAATCGAGCTAATAGGGGAAATGACGGCTGCAGTTCCCATAGCCCCTGCTTCAGTAAATTCATCTACTTCTTCGATGAAAATATCACCTTCTTCAACTGCCATACCTAAACGGTTCTCTGCTAGCCACAATAGTGATCGTTTAGTTATACTAGGTAAAATTGACGGGGATTTCGGCGTAAAGAAAGTATTATCCTTAATACCAAAGAAATTAGCAGAACCTACTTCTTCAATCTTTGTATGTGTCGCAGGATCTAGATAGATTGCATCACTATATCCTTGTTCTTTAGCCAGCTTTCCTGGAAGATAACTGCTTGAATAGTTACCTCCTACTTTACTCGCACCCGTTCCTAAGGGAGCGGCTCTATCATAATCGCTCACGACAAATTTAGAGGGCGTTAATCCTTCTTTAAAGTACGGGCCAACAGGTGAAACAAAAATAGTGAATAAAAACTCTTGAGCGGGTTGGACACCTAATACATCTCCTACACCAATTAATAGAGGACGAATATAAAGTGTCGCACCACTCTCATAAGGCGGTACCCATTCTGCATTCGCTCGTACTACTTCGTGTATTGCTTTTATAAAATCCTCTTCTGGGTAAGGTTCCATCAACACTTTTTTTGCGGAATTAATCATTCGTCTTGCATTTAATTCCGGTCTAAATAACTGAATTTCTCCATCTTTTGTTCGATATGCTTTCAATCCTTCAAAAGCCTGCTGCCCATAATGTAAAGCCGTTGATGCTTCTGAAATCAAGATATCTTTATTATCCTCAATACAACCTTCCGACCACTTACCATCTTTGTAATATGCTCTATATCTCTTTCCAGTATCAATGTAGGCAAAGCCTAAGTTATTCCAATCAATTGTCTCTGGTGTTATATTCATTAAATTAATCGTCCTTCCAGTAAAAAATCCTGACTCTATATTACTCCTTAATTCCCTTAAATTCCACTAATTATTAGAAAAAAATTTGAACACTCTAATAATATCTTATTTATTTCGCTTTATTATGTAATGATTGTCTTCTGCAATCTGACTGTTATTGAACTGTCATAGATTCGTGTTAAAATATAGGATACAATTGAAGCAAATATAGAGTATTCGAATTTGAAAGGATCATTAATGAATGAAAAAAATTATAATAACATTAGCAGTCTTTCTCTTAAGTGGATGTAGTTATTTTACTCAAGAGCCAGAAAGTTTGACAGCTGACCTTGCTAACGAACAATCTGAGGCTAGCGAAGCGACTTCGACTCAAGACGAGATATCAGAGCAAGAAGCCAATCAAAAAGATGAAGCATCTTCAGTCGATAATGACAGTTTTGACAATGTCTTTGATGAATTCGTTATTGGACAAGACCGTTATCCGAACACGATGCTACCCAATAATATTCCAATTAGTGAATTAAGAACAGCTATCAATGAGTATTATACCGTAGCTTTATCTCAAGAAGATAAAGAATTAAACTTTGAGAAGGTAGAGCCAGAGACCCTAGAATCTCTTCAAAATCATTTCTCAGATAATGAAGTCTTTAGCCCACTTGATATAACCGTTGATCAGATTGAAATCACTTTAGATGGACAAGCTAATTACGTTGCACGTATCGTGATTGATATGACTTATGAAGAAGCGGAAGAGATTGTTGAAGATAATGATATCTTAGTATTGAATGAATCTATGGCACAATTAGACAATCGCCTTGTCTTAGTGGCATACCATGATAAAGAAACTAACACATTACTACCATATCATTTAACCAATAGTACAAATTCTTTATTCTCACTTAGAGATAAAGATAATCAAACACCAGATGCTTCCTCACTCGACATAGAACAATCATCTTCAAACGAGAGTACAACCGAATCTGAAGAATAATATATATATATATATATACAAAGACTCCCAAGATGATGCTAGCAATGACTAGCTTATCTTGGGAGTTTTTATATTATTGAAGATTATCCTTACTTGCCAAGGTTTTGACGATAGTTGTGGATTATGTGTTTACCAACAATAATTTTTGAATCTTGCAAGATTAGACGAACCTCTTCGTCCGTCAATGTTTTATCTGAATTATCAATAATATCATTTATTGTATCTTTAATATAATTGGCTGATAATCCATCGCGAGTTATCGATGTAGAAACATTAATAAAATCTGTAAATGCATAAACATGCCCATTGAATTCAATGTTTTTGTTCGTCGCTATCATATTCACAATCGGTTCAGGTAGACGAGTTTCTTTGGCAATCTGCCGAATTGATAATGAATTCGTATGTTCATTGATATGCATGAAATAATCGCTATGCGCTTGCACCATCGACATGACTACTTCTAGGATTAGTTGTTCTCGAATACGTAAGTTATCTGCTAACCGTTGATAGCCTTCTTCTTTAGGTTCAATGTATTCATTTAATGCCGCATCTCGTTGAGCTACCATCTCGTCATAATAACTCTGATTGAATGAGATTTTTGGATAATACTGACGGTTGTAACGAATTTGAAGTCCTTCGCCAGATTCCATTACAGTTACATCTGGAATGAGATTTATTTTGTCCACTTGATCAAACAAAGCTGCTGGATTTGTTCTCAGCGTATGATAGTAGTTCACACATTCCATAATCTCATCATAAGATAAGTTAGTTTGTTCTTGAATTTCTGCATAATCTTGGTCTGTCAGCTCAGTAAAGAAATCTTCTAATAAGTAATAAGCAACATTGGGTGCATGTTCATCTTGTTCCGTTTGAAGCATCATTGACTCACGCAAGTCATACGCTCCAATACCGGCTGGTTCCAGTTGCTTAACTAGAGTCATCGCATCCAGCGTTACAATTTCTGGCATATTAATTATTTTTGCTAATTCTTTGTATGTATAGGGTAAGTAACCCCGCTCATCCAGATGTTCGATGGCCTTAACCATGGCGTCTCGAATCTCTGTATGACGAAACATTAATATTTGCTCAAACAAGTATGTATCCAAACTTTGAGATCCTTGTTTTGCTCGTTCTATAGCTTCTGAACCTTCATAACGTTCAAAGGCAGGTATTTTACGTTCTATACTATATTCTAATTCAATGAATGGGTTATCGAGGATAACATCTTCTAGATAATAAGTTAATTGTTCAGCATTTAAATCAAGTATATCTAATAATTGAGGATTAGTTATAATTGCTGAGTTTTTCAATCCTTCGAAAACCTTAACCGGTTCACTTTCTTGTATGGTAATATTCTCAACCGGAGGTTGCTTTTTTATTTGCTCATCCATTCTTTTCACTCCTCTCACAATATTGTATCCATCCATATTATATGATACATTTGGACTTTCGTCTATCATTTCAACAAACGCTTCCATCATATAAGCTTATAGAATGCTACAACTGACTCATTAGTTGTTTTATTTCTCTCCACAATAAAACCGCCTGGATGTCAATTTATGCATCCAAGCGGTTCTATCGTACTACTCTGCAAAGAATCGGTGTTGAAAATCCAGCTCCATTGGAGACACGAATTCATAACCTTTTTCAAGAAGTTCTGGCACAAATCTTGCTACTGCATCGACTGTATATTGACCAGTATCATGCATTAATATTAGAGCATCATTCGACATGTTAGCCATAACGTTCTCATAGATGGCGTCGGCATCTTGTAAGTGCCAATCTAAAGAATCCAAATTCCAAATAATCGAAGTATAATCAGATAACAGATTGACAACGCGTGGACCACCCGCTCCAAAAGGCATTCGATACAAGAAAGCTTCATATCCTGTTGCATCGTAGATAGACTCTTGCGTCCATTCAATTTGTTGAATAACTTCTTCATCCGAGATCTCGCTAAAGTTAGGATGTGAATAGCTATGGTTGCCTAGAATATGCCCTTCATCTACAATCCTTTGGGCCATATCAGGATATTCATCCACATAAGCTCCGTAGACAAAAAAGGTTGCTTTAATATTATACTTCCCTAATATATCTAATATTTGAGGGGTGTATTCCATGTTAGGCCCATCGTCAAAAGTGAGTGACACCTTTGGTAATGGGTTCAATGGTGTACCTTTTAATTGCTCACTTAAGATTGGGTTAACAAAGATCTCATCTAGAGTCAGTTGTTCATACTCTCCATAACTATAGCCATTCAATATAGCATCCGCTAACGTGTCCATAGTCTGGGTGAAGTCACTATAATACGATGCTAAATACGGTTGGTTAGCGTAAAGGATCGCATCATCAGTCATAGTATTAGCCTGTTGAATCACACTATATAAGTTGCTTCGAGTTATGTTTTCCTGGTCTGTAAAGTCAATGATTTTATCTTTTAATACATCCATCTCTGGAAGCATCTTCATCGCCTGATTCAATTGCTCCTTTACTTTCTCTACATAAGGTGCTATTTCTGTGCCTACTTGGGTATGTATTTGGGAGAGTTGTTCTTGAGTGACCCCCTCTTTAATTAAGGGTGCTTGGTCACTTTTAAGTGCGTTCCCCTCGAACACATCCGAAACGACTTGTAAGGCTTTGAATTGGGCCACAGCATCATCTAAGACAGGTTGATAGTTCTCATTATCTGAATCTGGCAATCGATTGACTGCTTTTTGGGCTTGATTAATCTCTTCTTGACTCACATCCGTTCTAAGCACTTGATCCCTATCTTCATAGAATAGAGCATTGATACTCGTTTGAGCCTGTTCTAATCTTTCTTCAGCAGTAGGTGCAAAGATATTATATACTAAGCCGATTATGATAACTGACCCCATTAGTGCAAGAATAATCTTTCCAATTTGTGACCTTATAAACTCCAAAATATAATCCATTTTCGCCTTCTCATCTCTCTTATTTTTATTCAAAATCTAGATATTCATTAAAAGTATCCCCATGCTCAAAATCACCATACTCATATCCTCGCATAAACCATCCTTGACGTTGTTCCGCTGTACCATGGGTGAAACTATCTGGAACGGTTCTTCCCATGCTTTTCTCTTGAATAGTATCATCACCTACCGCAAAAGCTGCTTGTAAGGCTTCCTCAATATCGCCTGTCTCGAGCAATCCTTGTTCTTCAGCATATTTCGCCCAAACTCCAGCAAAATAATCCGCCTGAAGTTCTAGACGAACATTCAATTGATTCGCTTGTGATTTAGACAAGGTTTGTCTTACTTCATTATACTCATTCATGACACCTAATTCATTCTGAATGTGGTGGCCTACCTCATGAGCAATGACATAAGCCATAGCAAAGTCACCAGGTGCCCCATACTTCTGCGATAACTCTCGCCAGAAGGATAAGTCGATATAGATATTCTCATCCGCTGGACAATAGAATGGCCCTGCTTGCGAACTTCCAAAGCCACATCCTGAAGTCGCAGTTCCGCCAGAATAGATGACCATTCCAGGTTCAGAATATGTGGCATTCTTCGCTTGAAATGCTTCTCGCCAATAATCTTCGGTTGAAGCAAGCACTGCAGATACAAATTGATATTCGGAGTCGGTCACATCCTCTTCAGAGGTCTGGGCCTCATTATTAACTTGAATTCCTGAGTTGGGTTCATTCACATTCGTATTGGTCCCACCAAATAAATCCCCAAGACCTGCGCCACCACCAATAATACTGATTAACATAATAGCAAGAATAATCCATTTACCTTTTCCTGGTATTAGGAAGAGGAGGTTAAACAAACCGCCCATCCCTCCGCCACTAGAACCTCTACTACCACCACGACCAAAGCTACCACTTGACTGACCTCTTCGGTCTTGAACATTTTTACTACGACGAAGGTCTTCCCATTTCATAATAATCCCTCCTATTTATTTTTAGACAAACGGTGCGATAAGACGTAAAATCGCATCCCAAAGTTGTTCAAAAAATCCTACCTTAAGATCTGCTAAACTAATACGACGTGACTGTTCAATTGATTCAAGCATATCTGCCTTAATTTCTTCAATGACTGGGTGATAATAGAATAGTGTACTGGTTTCAAAGTGTAAGTATAGAGAACGATAATCTAAGTTAATCGTACCTACTGTGGCTACTTTATCATCTGCAATAAATGTTTTGGCATGTAAAAAACCAGGTGAGTATTCATAAATTTTAATTCCAGATTCAATCAATGGACGATAAAAAGATCGAGTGAGTCGAAATACTAGCTTCTTATCTGGAATACCCGGTGTCATTAACCGAACATCTACCCCACGCTTAGCTGCAAGCTGCATAGCTGTTTGTAATTCATAAGAAATAACTAAATAAGGTGTATAAATGTATACATAATCTTTTGCGATATTCAGTATCTCTCGGTAGACATTTTCACCAATCGGCTCCGAATCCAGTGGAGAGTCCCCAAAGGGCTGAACATACCCAGACTCATGAACCAAGTCAGGTGTAGTCATTAATTGACGTGTCTCTTCCATTAGTGATGATAATCTAAATGGCTCATAGGATTCGTCCGTATAATTAAAAGCATTCCACATATTTAAGAATAAGTTTGTCAAGTTCCAGGTAGCCGGTCCATTTACTCGAACCATGTTATCCTTCCAATAACCGAACCGTTCAACCTCATTAATATACTCATCCGCTAAGTTCAATCCACCTGTATAGCCAATCTGACTATCAATAATAATGAATTTTCGGTGATCGCGCGTATTATATACCATAGAGATAATCGGTTTAACTGGATTAAACTTGAGCGCTTTGATGCCTAACTCTGCTAATTGCTCGTCAAAATTATTAGGTAGGCGTGTAATCGAACCAAAATCATCGTAGATGAATCGAACATCGACGCCCTCCTTAGCCTTTTCTTTTAGTACTTCAAAGATATCATCGAACATCTTTCCGTATTCTACAATGAAAAATTCAATAAAAATAGTATGCTTAGCGTTACGCAAATCTTCTAATAGTTCTAGCATCATACTTTCCCCGTTTTTAAAATACTTTGCTTTCGTATTAGTATACACAGGCATATTCGCGTACGTATTAATATAATTGCTTAAAGCTGCAAGACGCCGGTCTTTCTCCTCTAAAAAGTTTTGAGCGGACGGTACATTAGACATCTCATGGGCATGTAGGTCGTTGAGATGATTTATACTTCTTCGCATCCAGAGTGTTGGACGCTTATTCCCCATCAGTAAGTATAATACGCCACCAAAAACTGGAAAGAGTGAGATAACAATAATCCAACTCATCCGGTAAGCCGGACTCTCATCTTTATTTACTAAGTAAAGGACCATTAAGATAGATCCTAATGTTAAGATCGCTTGAATATAAGCCGAAAAAGTAACAATATTACTCATAAAAATGAAGAACCAAACAATTTGTATAATGAAGGCGATCCCAATGATTAAAATACGTTCATACCAATTTCTTTTCTCTGGTTCCAACTCAACCACCTCCTTATTCTATGTTATTATATTTTACTCTATTATATTATAAGCAACATTCACTACTAATACTATAAGAATAAACTAAATTCGTTAAATTACAATAAAACTAAACAATTTCACACGCAAATCTATTCACTTCGCAGATGTAAAGCGCCAACAATATAAAGGTCAGCAAATAAATCCGAACTTTCATTATAGTCTAACTCCCACAGAACAGTGAATAAAAATTCGGATTCGTATATTTTATTTTTCTTAGAACTTCGTAGTTTAATTACTTAAGCCACGATAATTTACCATTACCTCAGCAAAAATCTCAGCACTTGTAGGCGGTGTAAATGTAATCGCATTGGCACCTGCTTCAATAGTTTGACTGATTGTCTCTTCGCTTGGTCCACCTGTTGCAATAATTGGCACCTTTGGGCCTACTTCGCGTCGGATAGCATCTACTAAAGCGACCGTCTCCGCACCGGCAGAAACGTTCAACATGTCTGCTCCAGCATTCAGCTTAGTAATGAAATCATCTTTGCTAGATGCAACAGTCGCAATAACCGGGATATCGATGCGTTTATTAATCTGTGTGATCACTTCTTTTTTCATTGGTGCATTCACAATAACACCGTATGCTCCCATCTGCTCAGCTTGAAAAGCAAGGTCAACACTTCTTTGACCCGTTGTCGTTCCCCCACCTACACCTAAAAATACTGGGACCGACGATACATCCACGATTGATTGCATAATGGTTAATTGAGGTGTGAAAGGGTAAACAGCAATAACAGATTGAGCATTACTGTTTTTAATAATAGCAACATCTGTTGTAAAGAGTAATGATTTAATTCGTTTTCCTAGGATTTTAATTCCTGAAGCCTTATAAATTGCCTCCGGCATCTCTACAATACGACTCTTAAGTTCTGATTGAAATTCAGGGACGTACTTACCTTTTTTGATTTCTTCATCCGCTACAATATCTGTCAAAATGATTCGCTGTTCATTATTTTCAGTAATTTCTGTCGTAACCGCTTGATAACTTGTCTTTGGGTGTTCAAATCGTTCTGCATCAAATTCTTCATTATGAGTCATTTTTCACTCTCCTAGTTCATATATTAGAAACTATATTCTATATAAAAAAATCGATAATTTAAAGTAATCACACTTACGGTCACCACTTCTCATTAACGATTTTTATTTGTTATACTGTTATTTTGTCGTCAGTGTCTTTGCTAACTTGCTTAGCGATTTCTAATAAGTCTAAAACATCTTGATTATCTAAAGCATAGACAACGCGCTTGCCATGCTTTTCAGAAGTAATGACCCCACTATTACGAAGCGTAATTAAGTGATGCGATGTTGTGGCCACAGAAGCATCAATAAATTGTGAAATTTCATAGACACATAACTTATTATAGTGAGCAAGCAACTCTACGATTTTGATTCGATTTAAGTCACCCAATATTTTAAAAATATTAGCTTTAGATTCAATCAATTCCGTCTCAATAATGTTATTAACCTTATCCAGTTCTTGCTCAATCGTCATATCATCCATACATTTATACTGAGTCATATTGTCACCTCACATCTAACTCTAATATTCAACTTACGCGTTACCTTTGAATTATACCAATTGTATAGCCATAAATCCAATGAAATTTTGAATGATATGTAAAAAGATCGGATACTCTAACCGTCTTGTATACCAATAAACAAATGTGAATCCTGCTGACAATATAAAGTAAAGGAAAAAGTCAATCCAATTAGCTGGAGCGTGTAGTAAAGTAAAGACTATCGCTGCAACAGCAGCACCAACCATTGGCATTAATGAGAATGTATACTTCATTATTAATCCACGCAACAAGTATTCCTCAGTAATTGGCGTTAGTATCACAATGTTAATAAACATCAAGATACTCCCCATATTCTGCACCATCGATTCTACCGCTGCTTGGTTATCTGGTTGAGTATAATCTGGTGCTGTTACAGTAATAATGATGGTAAAGATAATCTGAATAAGATAAATCACGACGTAAAATCCAATCGCTTTTAATATATTTGTTAGCGTGAATGACTTAAAATCAAAAAATTTAAACTTAAAAAAACGACAAGCTAAAATCACGAGTAAAGTCAAAAGCAACGTTTGCACGAAATATTCAACTGAGGCATAGGCCATTAGTTCAATCAAGTCTACATCACTAATTGTATCGACGGTTAACTCAATTTGTGCATTACTTGCACCTTTACCTATCACCCATGCTTCTGCGAACATCCGACTTACAAAATAAACAAGAATAATTAGTGGTGCTTTCCACCAACTTCCTTTAACTTGATCTGGCCATGGTTCCATTAAGCTTATACCTGTGTGTTTCATCTTTATCCCTCAAATTCTATTCCGTCGTTTGCTCGAATTGATCTGCTGTTATGCTTTCTTCAAACTCCTGCATTTCTTGGATAATATCTTTACCTGCTAATTCACTAAAGTCTTCATAGCTGAAGATAATATCTTCAGAAAAATCAATAATCTCTCCCTGGCTCTGAGCAATATACATCTCTAAGCCTTTCACATCTTCTCCTTCACCAGGTACAATCAATCCAAATCCAAATACACCATTTGTATAATCAGCATTCATCGTCCCTTCAATATTCACAAAGCTTTCGAAAAAATCTCCTAATTCTGGATAATTGGCTTGCTTAGCTTGAGCAATCTCATTAAAAGACGTCGCCAAATCACCGTTAATAAGAATCTGCTCGCCTAATTCATTAGTTTCAAAAGCATTAATAACATTCTCTTGGCTTAGCCATTCCAATGCTACTTCCGTTAAGTAAGCTTCAATACGAGTTATCTTTACAGTAGACTCAGCTAAGGCATTTGAAGTTGAATCTATCTCAACTACTTTACCGTCAAATTTTTCATAATTTTCTTGAGAAAAGTTATAAAATTCTTCAACAACCGTTCCTTCGTATATTTGTGGCTGTGTATTTAATGCATCAGCCGCATACTTCATTAAGTCATCTAAAGATAAGTGAGCTGCTTGAGTTACCTCTCCATCTGTCTTGAGGAATAAAGTTTTAGGTAGAAAGGGTGGAATTAATTGCGCTGTATAATACTTATTACCATCGACTAAGGTGTTTTGGGAAACCATCTCAACATTCTCATCTTCTGATAGAAAGTTAACAAACTCGATCGTACGGCGTTCAAATTGAGCTAGACTTTCTAAGAACGCAAGTGGATTAGATGTGTCTAAAGAAGGTTTTGCATCGGGTTCTGATTGGGCATTTTCTGACGTTGATTCTTTCGATGATGCATCGGTCTTCTCATCAGATTCGCTAGCTTCATTAACTTCAACTTCGTTTGTTGTTTCTGACGTTGTCTCACTCTCCGGTTCAGATGATACCCCATCTCCCCATTCAATCGATTCAATCGGCGATATATTCTCTGCCAAGACTATATTTTGCATCGCAGAGGTTTGACATAGTAGTATCGTTATTAATAACAGCAAAGGTTGCTTTCTTCTTTTATTCATCGATATCTCCTCTTCTAGCTTGATTGGCTATTAATTGTCTACAGACTCAATACGTTCGATGATATCAATTAATTCATCAAAGTGACTCATAATATAGTCAGCTTCTATTAGATGCTCACGGTGTGCTTCCTCCATCGCTAAACCAATTGAAGCCCGTGTGTGCTTACCATATTGCATATCAATAGTTGAATCTCCTACATAGACCATCTCATCTAATTGAAGGTCATAGCGTTTAGCAATTTCGAATAAAGCGGCAGGGTTTGGTTTCGGTCCAAAATCATCTGCCCCACCAACAAACTCAAAGTAACCTTCTAAGCCTGCTAATTTTAGTGTTTCTTCAGCAATTCGGAAGTTATCATTAGTAACGACTGCCAAGATGTACTTCTCTTTTAATGCATCTAAGGAATTAACAACCCCGTCCATCACTTGAACGTGTTCAGAGTGACCTTTTACATATTCCAAATAAACATTTTCTAAATAAGCTTCAATCTCATCTTTACTCATAGAGCTAATCTCCATGAACACTTCAGCTTGGTCTTCAATACTTCCAGCCGCAAAAATCGAGTTCGGTAAAACTTTTTCTCCGTCTACTCCCATATGCAGTCTGAAAGCTTGCTTCTCTTCCTCATTCATATCTGTTTGATCTAAAAAGTATTCTGTTACCTCCATGCTCGGCTTATCCCACGTCTGACCTAATTCAATTAATGTTCCATCTTTGTCTAAAATAATTGCCTTTAACACTTAAAAATCCTCCTAAGCTTATTAAATCCCCTAATATTGTAACATACGAGAATGGCAAAGGTATAGCTAGACTAGAGATGTATTGAATTCTTTCAATATTGTATCTTTGGTACTCATTACATCCAAGCTATTTGAATCATATGACAATACATAGCTCATAAAAAAACACTTTGTAGTCATCATTGAGACACTTGGATAAGCTACTCTTAATACGATAATTACAAAGTGGTTTTAATTTATTATTGATTATTATTGGATAAGACAATTAAGATTTGGCTAAGGATAATAATTGGGTTGGTTGAATAAATTGGCATAGTGTCCATGTTCACCATCGCTTTAGCTATAATATCCAATGAATAAGAATACTGGTCAGCTAAAATGAATAGTTTCATGACAATCTCTTTGTTCGACATCTGACTAGTCGCAATGGTTTGAGCAATGATGGGTCGTTTACTATTGTCATGCGAAGTTACAAATCCTATATTCGATTCATTTTTTGTTGGAGTTTCATCGTTAGAGTCCTCACTTAGGTTTGAGCCTGAAGAGCTACTGTTTCCAACTATTGACGATTGATCGGTGTCAGCACCTGACGAAGATGAAGTTTCAGTTCTTGAACTCCCTTCACTTGATTGTGAATTGTTTTCAGAACTTGATTCTGAATGACTTTCTTCAGATGAAGTATTCTCTTCTGAATCGTCCTCTCCCACATTTTCTGGTGGATCTGGAGGTGGTGGTAGTTCATTCTCTTCATCATTATTAGAGTTTGAGTTCTCATTGGCTGACTCTTCTTCAAGAGTATTAGAGTTTTCAGCGTTATTTTTTTGGTTTGGCAATGGTTCTTCAATTTTTGCTGCTGTTACGTGATTGATTGTGCTTCCTACTACTAATGATAGTAAGATAGCAAGTATGATAGGATATTTTATCTTACTTCTGTTCATAAGAGCCTCCTTTTTAGGATTTTATCTTTCTAAGAATAATATAGCATGAAAACTACTGATATTACGAATTTTAATCATTTTGTATTATGATTCTAACAATACTACTATAAATCGACACCTTATTGACATATAACTGATATTTATTAGTCATCTTTACAGTTTATTCAACTATTAGTTCCTTCCAATTTTTCTCTATCTACCTTTTCAGGAGAACTAATTTGTAGTAAAATAGCATTAATAACATCTTAGGAGGAAGACATGAAAATATTAGTATTTGAAAACTCTATGGAAGCATCAACTTATGCTTTTGACTTATTTAAACAAGCTTTAAAAAATGGTGCGAAAACATTCGGCCTAGCTACAGGATCAACTCCGGAGGAGCTGTACTCGATTATTAGAGACTCAGACTTAGACTTCACTCAAGCAACGGCCCTAAATTTAGACGAATACTATGGACTACCAGCGGATAACGACCAAAGCTATGCATACTTTATGCACAAAAACTTATTCGAAGCTAAACCATTCGCACACACACATATCCCTAATGGTCTTGCTGAAGATGTAGAAGCTGAGGTTGAACGTTATAACGATGTCCTTGCTGACAATCCTATTGACTTACAAATCCTAGGGATCGGTTCAAACGCTCATATTGGATTCAACGAGCCTGGAAGTTCATTTGATGCCAAAACTCGTCTTGTTGACTTAACTGATGAGACAATCCAAGCTAACAAACGCTTCTTCGACTCTGAAGCAGATGTTCCTAAACAAGCATTCTCAATGGGTATTGGCTCAATCCTAGATTCAAAACAAATCTTATTACTTGCTTTCGGTGAGAACAAAGCTCAAGCAGTCAAAGATGCTGTTGAAGGAGAAGTTACAGAAGATGTACCTGCAAGTGTTTTACAAAATCATGATAATACTATCTTCTTGTTAGACAAAGAGGCAGCAAGCTTATTAGATCCGTCAGATTACGAGTTCATTCAATAGTATCTGAGGACGCTTATGAATCGCAAACTATCCCTAGTCAATGATAATCAAATTGATTTGAATCCTATACAACTAAGGTATATAGATATTAATTCAAACCAACACAAAAAGATTTCTGAGCAACCTTATCATACTCTCGTGTATAGTGAATCGCCGATGACTGAAATACAAACTGACTATGAGACCTTCGTCATCGAAGGTCCTTTTTATATACATATTCCTATGTTCATGACTTTCACTATAAAAAATATTCATAATTTATCGCACAATTACTTAATCATTAACTATAATATTAATAATACCAATTTTAATACAAAGATAGGGAGGTTCATTCGTTGCCATAATCCCCTCTCTGTAAAAATTAATTATTTTTTCAAAGAAATATTAACAGAAATATCTACCCCATCACGGAATTTTAATGCTATAGTAAGGAAGTTGTTCAATTTAATCATTTTATTTGAAAAAAATGAAACGGTTAATGATTTTCTTGATCCATCACAAATAAATTTGAGTCAAAAGATACAAACTGCACTATTCTATATCCATAATCACTTCCATCAAGCCATTACCATTCAGGATATGGCGAATGTGGTTGGTTATAGTCAAAGTCATTTTTGTAATATATTCAAAAAAGAAACGAACTATACACCTATCCAATACTTAACAAAGTATCGGATGGAGCATGCGCATCAACTGTTGGAAAATAGCAAGCTTTCTATTCAAGAAGTTGCTATTCAATGCGGTTATCAATCGGCAAGTCATTTCTCAACACGGTTCAAAAACTTCTTTGGCTATACCCCAAAGAATTTACCATCAAAATAATATGGTTTCTGTTTTTGGCTCCTACTAATTTTATTTTTTAATAAATGCTTAGAATTTTCGGTGTTTTAAATTTTATTGTGTATTAATTCAAGATTACCATAGCAACAAAATCATAATAAAGATGTAATATACGTGCAAAAAATATCATTTATTTTATTTTTGTTTTATAATATAATTAACAAAAAGGATTGCAATAATTTTAGAAAAGAAGGGGGATTTTAATGTATATATCAAATATTAACTCATCATCTATTAAATTACAGTCTATTGATACCGAAAGTATTGTTGAGATACAAGAGCCAGTCAATATTTATTCTGAAAATCATTTAACTCTTTTATATATTGTCAAAGGTGCTGCTAATTACTCATCACACGACGAAACAGGCGACGTTAAGAAACGAGATTTAATTATCTTAAATCCGGATAATAATCTTGAACTTGCTCCATTACGTAAACTTGAGTGGATTCGAATTACCCTATCCGGTATTTTATTCACATCTAGTTTAGAGATTGATTCAACAAATCAACTTTTCGTCACAGAAGATACATCCCAATCCATTAAACGTTACTTAGATTTAGCTATGTTAGAAAATACCCACCGTTTCAGAGGAACTGAATTAATTCTTAAGAAAGTACTTGAATGTGTAATGGTTCATATTCTTAGAAACAATGAACTATCAATTAAAGATGCAAGTGTTCAAGTGAAAAATGATGAGATTGAACGTATTCAACAATACATTCGTAAAAATTATTCTCAAAAAATTACATTGAATAACTTATCTGACCATGTTGGTATTAACAAGTATTACCTGATTCGCCTGTTCAAACAAAAAACTGGCCTATCGCCAATTGATTACTTAATTCATGTAAGATTGGCTGAAGCTGAGAAGTTACTTGCGACATCGGATGTCACCATATCTAAAATTTCAGATATGGTTGGTTTCCACTCACCATCTCACTTCTCTAAAACATTTAAAGAATCAAACCACTGTACACCTTCTGCTTACCGTAAGAAACATAGCAAGGCAGAAATCTAATAAGAATAATCATCTAATTTAATAAAGAACCGACTTCCGCTTTTGGTAAGTCGGTTCTTCTTAGGTAATACTACTCTTTTATTTTAACATCCAATTTACTAATTATAGCCTACTACTGCTACTCAACTACTACTTCTTGAGCATCAATAATCTTACCTTGGTCGAGGCTTACCATAATAGCAGGCTTAACTGGGTTATGTTCTTCGTTAATTGAGAATGTTCCCGTTACACCTTCAAAGTTTACCATCTCAGCTAAAGCTTGGTTAACAGCAGCAGCATCTGTTGACCCTGCCTCTTCAATACCCGCTACTAAAAAGGCAATCGCATCATAACCTAAGGCAGCAAAAGTATCTGGTGTTTTTCCGAATTTCGCTTCATAATCAGCGACGAATTGGTTTGATTTTTCATTCTCTAATGATGTGTCATAATGAGTCGTATAGTGAACATCAGTTGAGTTTTCCGGCCCAGCTAACTCAACAAAAGTATCACTGGCAAAGCCATCTGCTCCAACAATTGGAGCCGTTACTCCCATCTCACGTAGTGACTTAACTAATAATCCTGTCTCTGTATAATATCCAGGAATATAGATCGCATCGAATTCATAACTCAATACAGCTGTCGCTAGAGAAGAGAAGTCTGTGTCCCCTGAACTATAAGCCTCTGTCGATACGACTGTTCCACCCTTAGCCTCATAGTCTTTAACGAAAGCATCGGCTAATCCTAGTGAGTAATCTAAAGCATTATCTACAATTAAGAGTGTATTTTCAGCATTAAGATTATTATAGATAAACTCAGCACCTGCACGTCCTTGATATGAATCTTCATACGCTGTTCTGAATAAATTAGCTACTGCTTCGCCATTACTTTTAAGAGTTAGACCGTCACCTGTTGTAGCCGGTAGCACATTGGGTTTATTATTTTCTTCAATAACGGGCTTAGCTGCGTTTACAACTGCTGAGGCATTAGGTCCTAAGATACCAACAACACTCTCATCATTGACAAGCCGTGTATGTAAAGATACCCCTTCAGTCGTATCAGTCTTATTATCCAAGGTTACTAATTCTAATGGACGTCCATCTAAGACACCACCTTCGGCATTCTTCTGCTCAACAAACAATTCAAAAGCGTCAACCGCTGGCACACTATAGGGCGCCGCCGCACCAGACAGTTCCAAGTTAACTCCAAGGACAACAGGCTCCCCAGTCGCCTCTTGAGCTAGTGCTAGATGAGATAAAGGGCTTACGAATGAACCAACTGAAACTAATGTCGTTAATAATAATTTACCTAATTTATTCTTCATGATAATTCTCTCCTAGTTTTGGTTTATTTAACTTCTAATGATACTTCTCCGAGCTGACCGTATGTTACTTTATAATTTCCAGCTTGTAACTTCTCAGGCAAGATAAAAGTTCCTGATGAGACAAATCTTCCTGCCCGTAATTTCTCGCCACGGTCCTCCAAGGCTTTAGCTAGCCATTTCACTGCGTTCACAGGATGTCCTAGAACTTCCGTCGAGTGCCCACGCGTCACCTCTTCATCATTAAGATAAAGGACTCCTTCAACATCTGCTAAGTCCTCATATTTGCATGACTTGGCTTCTGAATATACCACGGCACCATTGACCGCTCCATCTGCGATAACTTCGTATAAAGTCGTCTTAGGGAACCAGTCTTCATAACGTCCATCTGGGACTTCAATACCTGGCGCTACGAGACACTTAGCCATAACTTCTTCATCACTATCATCTGCATTCACATCCTTTTGGACTAAAAAGACTAATTCAGCTTCTAACAAAGGCTCATTATACTCCGATAGATTAACGGACTTCTTAACTGTAACATTGGTCATTTGTCCGAACAAAGGCGTGTCACTATTGAATAAATCTTGTGTTTCTTTACTGGTTAAACTAATCTTATAACCTTGAAGTTTTTCACCATTTTCTTCTTTAAAAGCTAATACTTCATCTTGAACTTGGTAGGCTTCCTCAATCGTTTTAAAGTCGAATTTACCTTTTTCTAAAGGTGTATTTGTGCGGTATGCTTCAAATAATTGTTTTGCTGCATTGTTGCTCATTTTCATTATCCTCTCTGTCTTTATTAATTAGTTAAATTCTACTGTTTGTACCCATCCCTCTGGGCCTTCTTTATCACCGAATTGAATACTTGTTAATTCATCATACAAAGCTTTAGTGATAGGTCCAACCTCTGTCTCTGAATGGAATACAAACTTCTTATTCCCATTAGTAATGCTACCAATTGGAGTAATAACAGCTGCTGTTCCCATAGCTCCAGCTTCTTTGAATTCATCTAATTTATCCACATATACGTCACCTTCCAAAACTTCTAATCCTAAGACATTCTCCGCTAGATAAAACAGTGAATACTTAGTAATACTTGGTAGAATTGATGGTGACTTAGGAGTTAGAAAGACATTATCTTCGGTGATCCCGTAAAAGTTTGCTGCTCCGACTTCTTCAATTTTTGTATGAGTTGCTGGATCTAGGAAGATTGAATCTGCATAATTATTCTTCTTCGCTTCACTTCCTGCAATAAAGCTTGATGCATAATTCCCTCCTACTTTCGCTGAACCTGTCCCTCTCGGTGCCGCTCGATCATAATCACTCACAACAAAAGGTGCAGGTTCTAAGCCGCCTTTGAAGTAAGCTCCGACTGGTGTTACATAAATTCCAAAGATCGCTTCAGTAGCAGGAGCTACACCAACCACATCACCTACCCCTATTAGGAATGGACGAACATATAAAGTTGCTCCTGTCCCATAAGGTGGAATCCATTCTTCATTGGCTCGAACAACCTCATGAACCGCTTCTACAAAGCTATCTTCTGGAAAGACTGGCAACATGACTTGTCGAGCAGACCGAGCAAGACGTTTAGCATTTTGATCAATACGGAACAACTTAACTGAACCATCCTTGGCACGATAAGCTTTTAGCCCTTCAAAACATTGCTGTCCTAGATGAATGGCTGGTGAAGCTTCGCTTAATGTAATTTGATTCGAAGTTTCAATGCCGCCATCACTCCACACTCCATCTTTGTAGTAAGCACGGTAACTCTTCCCCGTATCCATATAAGCGAATCCTAAATTTTCCCAGTCTAACTTTGCTGAATCGAACGTCTTAGTCATTCTTTTTATTCTCCCTTTCTCTTTTAACAAATAAAAAAGCCTATTTAGATTAACTAATAATCTAAACAGGCTTCAAACTGTATATAAATAAGCGAGAATGACAATCCCTGCTCGTTTAGATTATTAGTCTATACGAGCAACAAAAATCTTAGCACGCATAGATACAAACTTGAAAGTTTTTCGTGTTTGTATCCATGGAACTGATACAAACACTATCTAATAATGCTAATAATAATAGTTGATGTCATTGTACTAAAGTTTAATTGTTTCATTGTTTTCTCTCCAAATATCTTTATATACTCATACTATCATTTAATTATTAGATGTCAACACTTTTTCTAATTATTTTTTAATCAATTTCTTTTTAACAATATATTTGCTATATCTATATATATATGTTAATGTAGTTAGTGGAAATTGAATATGATTTGTTAGGTGAGGCTCCTATGTATACATAGGCTACTGCCCAAAAATGTCCAGAGACACCAATGGGTATAACAGGATCTGTCGAATTAAGGCAGATCTTAACGTAGCTAACTTTAAGTTTACGATACATAGTGCTAAAACTGCTCAAAGAATCCATCAATTTTTGTGCACACTTTTAGCCCTCACCTAGTGAGGGCTTTTTCTTTTCTCAATTATTTCGAGCAAAGGGAGGGAATATTATGGACTCGTCCAGGATACAGAGATTTCAAATACCATGTATATTCATTGGCGATTTCTATTATTCGCCTAACTATTGAATACATTGAGGTCTCGCTAATACTAAATTAGGAGGCAATATTTATGAAAAAATTAACCTATTACCAATTAGCAACGATGAACCAAGTAGAGTTATTCCAATTACTAGGGGCAAACATTCAAGGTTTCACTACACAGCAAGCTGATTCATTGAGAGCTGAGCAGGGAAATAATGAAATTGACTATGGCAATAAGAAGCCTTTATGGAAAGTCGTCGCTGAAGCGTACTTATCACCGTTCACTTTAATATTAATCATCTTAGCGGGTATTGCGTATATAACCGAATATAGCTTAGCTGAAGTTGGGGAGAAAGACCCAGCAACCGCAATTATTATCTTAGTCCTTGTCTTTATAAGCGGAACAATGACACTCGTCCAAACTGTTCGGTCCAATAGTGCAGCCGAAGCACTTAACCAGCTTGTCGAAGTGACTTCTGCCATTAAACGTGATGGAAATTTTCAAGAAATTCCTACAGAGCATATTGTGCTAGGAGACATTATCCACCTTTCAGCCGGAGATATGGTTCCTGCTGATATTCGACTCATCTCAACCAAAGATTTATTCATCTCCCAAACGTCACTAACCGGCGAAAGCTATCCCGTTGAGAAGATTGCTGACAGCCATATTCAAAGCAATGAATCTGAAACATCTTATGAAACTATCGCTTATATGGGGAGTGAGGTAGTGAGTGGAACAGCTGAAGGAGTAGTTGTTCGAACTGCTAACGATACTTTATTCGGTGAGATTGCCCAAGAATTAAAACAAGAACCTGTTCAAACCAGTTTTGACAAAGGGATTCACAGCACTTCACGCCTGTTAATTCGATTCATGGCCATCTTAGCACCCACTGTCATACTCATTAACGGCTTCACTAAAGGTGACTGGTTCCAAGCTTTACTCTTTGGAATATCTATAGCCGTTGGTTTAACACCAGAAATGCTACCCATGATTGTCACATCAAACTTAGTCAAAGGCGCAAGTTCTATGGCTAAAGAAGGAACGATTATTCGTCACTTAAGCTCTATTCAAAACTTTGGAGCCATAGACGTTCTCTGTACTGATAAGACTGGAACATTAACACAAGATAAAATTGTCTTACAATATCACTTAGACATCGAAGGTAATGATAATGACCGCATTCTCCGTCATGCCTACTTGAATAGCTACTACCAAACGGGCTTGAAAAATTTGATGGATGTCGCAATTATCGAAGCTGCTCAAGATCGATTAGATACTTATAATTATAACTATGAAAAAATTGATGAGATTCCTTTCGACTTTAACCGTCGCCGGATGAGTGTGGTAGTTCAAGATAAAACTGGTAAAACGCAAATGATCACTAAAGGTGCGATTGAAGAAATGTTATCTATCTCATCGCATGTAGAAGTTAATGGGGTTGCGGAAGCTTTAACTGAATCAGCTAAAATGAGCGTTCTTGAGACTGTAGATAAATTAAACTCACAAGGTCTTCGAGTATTAGGTTTGTCACAAAAAGCATCACCTTCATCAGATGTTTCAGTTGCGGACGAGTCAGATATGGTCTTAATTGGCTACTTAGCTTTCTTAGATCCACCAAAAGAAACAACGAAGGAAGCCTTAGACGCTTTGAGAGAACATAATGTCGAAGTAAAAATATTAACTGGGGATAACGCACTCGTTACGCAATCAGTTTGCCAGCAAGTTGGGATTGAAGCCAGTCAGTACTTAACAGGTGAAGAGGTAGCTTCAATGACAGAAGCAGAATTAAAGGAAGCTGTAGAAAACTATAATATCTTTGTTAAGCTCAATCCAAGTCAAAAGGCTGAACTTGTTCGTATCTTACGTAACAATGGTCATGTTGTTGGCTTTATGGGAGATGGAATTAACGATTCACCTGCTATGAGAGCAGCTGATGTAGGTATTTCTGTAGATAATGCCGTCGATATCGCTAAAGAATCAGCCGATGTTATTCTTTTAGAGAAAGACTTGATGGTCCTTGAAAAAGGTATTATATCAGGCCGTAAAGTTTTCGGAAACATTATGAAATATATTAATGCTACAACAAGTTCGAATTTTGGGAATATGTTCTCTGTACTTATTGCAAGTATATTCTTACCGTTTCTACCTATGTTGCCAATGCAATTACTTTTCTTAAACCTAGTCTATGATCTAGCATGTATGTCTATTCCATGGGATGAGGTTGATGAAGAATACTTACGCTCTCCGAAGAAGTGGGAAGCTTCAAGCATCCAACGCTTTATGATTTGGTTTGGGCCGACGAGTTCAATCTTTGATGTGGTAACATTTATAGGATTATTCTTCGTCATTGGACCACAATTTTTAGGCGGTAGCTACTTTAACCTTGACGCTGAGGCTCAGGCTCACTTTGTTGCGATCTTCCACACTGGCTGGTTTATCGTCTCATTGTGGACACAAACCTTAGTACTTTATGCCCTTCGTTCACCTAAGTTGCCTTTTATTGAAAGTCGTCCATCATTTATTATGACCACTATTACTCTATTAGGTATTGTTATTGGAACTCTCGTTCCATTTACTTCTTTAGGTACTGCATTAGACCTAACCACTGTACCTACAAACTTCTGGTTCTTACTAATTATTGTTATTGTTAGTTACCTTGTTTTAGTTACAATTGTTAAACACTACTATGTGAAACGTTTTGGCGATTTATTATAACTCAACTTATTAAAGTTTAGATGCATTTAAAAATAACGAGTGTCACAATGTTGTGGCACTCGTTATTTGTTTATATACTTTATTCATTTAGTTTAAAGGATTATTTTAATACATTATCTTTCCGATTAGTACACTGACATCCAATGTCACTTGTCCATTGAAATGACTTAGTAACTCTCGCTCCTGATCACTGGTCAGTTGCCAGGTCAAGGGAGTCATTGTAATAAGATGCTTCAATTGTAATTCTGTTAATTGAACGGTTTGTTTAATTTCTTCGATTGAATATTCTTTGTAATGTTTTTTGAAGACATTCACAACGTCATCATTAGAATAAGGATGAATGTTCCCTACACCCATATCAATCAGTGCTTGGCGAATTTCTTGTAGATAAGCTGCGTTAGGAACGACTTTAATTAATTCACCGTTATCTTTAAGCACACGTTCAAATTCAGCATAATTAGATGGGGAAAAAATAGATAAGATAACATCAATCTGTCGGTCTCCTATAGGTAACTCTGCCAGATCAGCTATCATTGACAGTAGATAACCATTATAGTCTGTCGCAACCCGAATGGCATCTTTAGCCAAGTCTGTTGCAATTAAACCATAGTTTTGGTCTGCAATCAGTTCTTTAATCTGAAAGAGATGACTCGCTTCACCACTTCCTGCATCAAGAATCATTGCATCTGAAGATACATTACTTTTAAGATATTCAGCCAAATACTCATGTAGTGGTCTATAAAGGTCCGTGTGCAAAATAATCTCACGCCGTGATTGGAATAATGAGTTGTCATACTTAGTTGAATTAGCCTTTTTGGCCATGAAGTAGTAACCTTGCTTAGCTAAATCAAAGCTGTGATTATTTAAACAAACAAGCCTTTCTCCTTGAAGTTCAAGAACCTCACTACAATAGATACAGGCTAATTCTAAGTTTGAATGGTTCTCTAACCAATGCTTTGTTCTATTTTTCTTCGTCATTTCATGCATGTTCACGGATGAAACGCCTCCTTCATTATCAATGACTATAGTGATATAAGCTAGTTATTGAATGACAGCATTTAAAAAGGAGTCTCATCGACTCCTTTTGAATCATCTTTAAGTTATTCAACACCGCGAACTTCACGAATAACGTCTGCAATCTGGTCTACATAGCGGTCAACACGCTCTGCAGTTGAAGCCTCAGCCATTACACGTAAGATAGGTTCAGTTCCACTTGGGCGCACTAAAATTCGTCCATCACCATCCATCTCAGATTCAACTTTTTCAATAATTTGTTGAACTTCTGGCTCTTCCATTACTGTATGTTTGTCACGGACTTTAATGTTCACAAGTTTTTGCGGATAGATCGTTACTTCAGACGCTAATTCTGATAAAGTCTTAGAAGTCTCACGCATAACAGCCATTAATTGAACAGCAGTAAGCAAGCCATCTCCTGTTGTATTATAATCCATCATCACGATATGTCCTGACTGTTCCCCACCTAATACATGGCCACCATCACGCATAGCTTCAACTACGTAACGGTCTCCGACTGATGTCTTCAAGGCAGTCATATTGTTTGATTCAATGGCTTTATGAAAACCTAGGTTACTCATCACTGTCGATACAATTGTATCATTAGCTAAGCGCCCTTTAGATTGAAGATGCTTACCTAAGATGAACATAATCTTGTCTCCATCTACAATGTCTCCATTTTCGTCAACGGCGATGATACGGTCTCCATCACCATCAAAGGCAACTCCTAAGTCTGCACCTTTTTCTTTAACCATTTCTTGTAGGGCAGCTGGATGTGTTGATCCTACTTGATCGTTGATATTTAATCCATTTGGACGATCTCCCATTGTATAGAAGTCTGTATCTAGATCAGCAAACAATTGGTTCACCAATGGTGCTGTCGCTCCATTAGCCGCATCCACACATACTTTTAAGTCTGTTAGATCAGCAGAGATTGTTGTTTGTAAATATTGAATATACTTAATTAGACCTTCTGGAAACTCATCTGTCGTTCCTAGACCTTCAGCACTTGGACGTGGTAGGCTGTCGCCCTCACTATCTAATAAAGCTTCAATTTCTTCTTCTTGCTCATCTGAAAGTTTGAACCCATCACTTGAGAAGAATTTTATACCATTATCTTCAGCAGGGTTATGCGACGCACTAATCATAACTCCGGCAGCTGCACCTTGTGTTCTTGTTAAGTAAGCAACAGCTGGTGTCGAGATAACACCTAATCGCATTACTTCAATTCCTACAGAAAGTAATCCTGCTGTCAAAGCATACTCTAATAATTCTCCAGAAATTCGTGTATCACGAGCAACTAAGACACGTGGGTGTTCAACATCAGAATGTTGAAGCAGCACATAACCACCATAACGACCTAATTTAAAAGCTAATTCTGGTGATAATTCGCTATTTGCGAGGCCTCTAACACCATCTGTTCCAAAATATTTACCCATTATTATTCATTTCTCCTAACTTATGTTTAGTTATTTTCTGATTCACTACTAACGGAATCTTCTGACGCAGAATCTTTAACTTCATTACTCTCAACTTGATTGGATTCGCTAATACCTTCCCCTTGAACACTCTCAAGTTCTGATTCTGGATCTACTTCTTCCTCCACGGTAGATTGGTTTGGGGTAATCGTGACTTCAATCTGAATGTCATTGCCACCTCGAATTTCCACACCTTCTGGAGTTTGAACAGTTCCGCGAATGGTTGCGGACTCTGTTAATCCTGTTACATCTGCTACTACCCCAACAGTCTCCACATTCTCATGTTGACTTCCAACAACAACCAAGCTAGCCGGCGTAGTAATGACATAATTATATGTAAACTGCGCTTGGTCTTCTCCAAAAGGGATAACATGCATACCTACTTCACTTTGTACCGCGCTAACTTCAACTTGAACTTGAATCTCTGAGATGTTTGAATTCACATCTAAGACTTCACCCTCTGCGTTCATGATTTGTAGATGATATGTCGCATTAAAGTTGGAATTGGCTGGATTTGAGTTTGATATTGTCACAAAGACACGATCAATTTGTTGTACTGTTTCAACGTCCCCCGTTAACTGGACTTGCGTAGGGTTCATTGTCACATTCGTTACTTCATAACCTGAAGCAATAGCTTCTGGATCGACTACGTACTCAATCTCAGAACTAATTGTTTCTAGTTGTGAGATCTTAACATACCGTCTTGATGGTGTAATTTGATAATCCACTGAATCCGGTAAATCTTCAATAATAAATTGAATTTGTTGCGTACCAGTTACTACATCTCTAAGATCTTCAGTTTGGACTGTAATATTACTCTCTAAGACTTGGTTAATAACATTTCTTGGTCCTGTAATTCTTACTGAAACAGATTCAGGCAACCCACTAATAAACGTATTCTCATTAATTGGTCCCACCGTCACCGGGACATTATCAATGGTCTCTGTCACATTAATACTAGCAAACTGCTGATTTGCAGCACTTTGGTAGAAGAATGCATTATTCTCTGATGCAACAAAAATATAGAGAAATATTGCGAACACCAGTGACAAAAGTCGAACATTCCATTTGCTATTCATTAATCCTTTATTCATCATTTGTCACCTCGCTCTGAATCGCCGTTGATAAAATCACGGGCCACTTGGAGAAAGTCTTTTGTACCTTCTTCTTCTCGGAACAAATATTCTTCTAACTTCGTTCTAAACTCATCGCGATCTAAAGCTCGGTTCAGCTGATCGCCTTTGACAACAGAGATATCACCTGTTTCTTCAGATACAATAATAGTGACAGCATCCGTCACTTCACTTAATCCTATTGCTGCTCGATGACGTGTACCTAATTCCTTAGGTATGGTCTTACTATCAGAAAGTGGTAGATAACACGAAGCGGCTGCAATTTGATAATCACTGATAATAACTGCCCCATCATGTAGAGGTGTGTTGGGGATAAAGATATTAATTAACAATTGATTAGTTACCTCTGATCCCAAAGGGATCCCTGTTGCGATATAATCTGATAATTCATCTTGCCCTTCAATCGAGATCAAAGCACCTATCTTCCGCTTTGACATATATTGAACAGATCTCTCTAAATCATCAATTAGTTTCTCGCTCGGATTATTCATACTGCGCCGATTCTTAAACAAATCGCGCCCTAATATCTCAAGTGCCCGTCTCAGTTCTGGTTGAAACAAGATAATCATCGCAACCACTCCCCAAGACAATACTTGACCTAAAAGCCAATCGATTGTTTGTAAACCTAGAAGTGAGCTTGCCCCCTTAGCCACTAGAAAAATCCCCACTCCTTTGAGTAAGTTCATAATCTGAGTACCACGAGCATATATTAATAATTTGTAAATTAAATACCAAACAATTAATATGTCCAAGATCCTTATTAAAGGCTGGTTAGTCATAAATTGATTTAAAAATTCGAGCACACTGTCACCTACTTTCTATTTGCTCTCAGATATTATAGCATACCCTCTTTTTATTCTTAATGTTTTTTCTCAATTTATCCTGTTTGAATCCGAATTCACTTTTCAGTGTGTATGCTTGCCTTCTGTTTCTTTCACAGGTTCAGTCTGACCTGGGATGGACTGGCCTTTGCGGAAGTATTGGCGTTTTAACGTGAAATAATCAGGTACATGATCAATCCCACCTTCAGCAAACGGATGGCACCGACAAATTCTTGCCACACCCATCGTCGTTCCCTTTAAGGCTCCATGCTTTTCAACAGCTTGAATCATATAAGAAGAACACGTTGGATAGTAACGACAACTATTAGGTAAGCCAGGTGAGATAAACTTTTGATAAAAACGAACGGGTTTAATAATTAAATTCTTAATTGTATTCACCTTCTAAATTATTTAAAAAAATCAAAAATCCTTTGAGCTGCGGTCGAAATCATAAAGGTATAAGTGAAGACAAAGATAGGCCGATAGGCAATAACCATCCCAATAAACTGACGAAATGACATCTTTGACATTCCCACAATCATACAAAGAACATCATCAGGAAAAAACGGTGCAATAAAACCAATACGCAATAAGCGTTCAAAGACTTTACCACTATTCATCTTTCCAATGTATCGCTCATAGTCTTTGTCTGAGATAAAGGCACGAATAACTGCTGGGACCGTACTTACCACCAATATAAAAGTTAATAGAAAAGCCTATAATCATTCCGCTTGTATTGAATACAAAACCCCATAAATGGCCAAACAATAAGTCGCCTATCACCTTGGTTAAACCCAGTGGGATGATTAGATAGATAATCTGACTGATCTGCACGATAATAAAGATTAATGGTTCCAAAAAACTCATTGAATTAATAAGTCTGAGAAGCCACCACCGGCTTAAAGTGATCAGATTGACTAATATAGATTGACCCAATAACCGTTAATATTAGCCCCATAATTGTAGTCATCCGGATGATTCGTCGCTTATTCTCAACAGTTAATCTCATACTTAACTCCTAAATTAATGTGACTTATGAACACTTTATGTCTATTTTATACTATACTATACTCACTGGTAAATTGTAATAATCTTGGAGGGATAGCTTTGGAAAAAATTCAACACTTACATGAACAACTTAAAGACCACAATATTCAGAATATGATCATCTCTGATCCATACAGTATTCGGTATCTTGTCGGCTACTATACTGAACCTGGTGAACGGTTATTAGCCTTAGTCGTTACACCGGAGCATCATTACTTGATTTTGAACCAGCTCTTTCCTGAATTCAATTCAACAGATAATTCTGAAGTCATATACTACCATGATGGTGAACCAATTATGGAAACAATCGCAAATTTATTAGTTGAAGGTACAACCTCTATCGATAAATTTTGGCCGAGCCAGTTCTTATTAGAATTGATGTCTATTCAACCTGAGCTTCAAGCAGTGAACGCCACCTACATATTAGATAATCTACGAGGAATTAAATCAATTGAAGAAATTAATATTATGAGAGAAGCATCTAAGCGCAATGATCAAGTCATGGAACGCCTAGTCGCATCATTAAAAGAGGGTCTGTCTGAGGAAGAATATAGTAATCAATTAAAGAGTTTCTATCAAGTTTCAGATCATCAAGGCTTTTCCTTCGAACCTATAGTAGCTTACGGCGCGAATGGAGCTGACCCTCACCACACCACTGATGAAAGTCTTCCTCAACTCGGTGACCCAGTTGTCTTAGATATTGGAGGCATCTACCAAGGCTATGCGTCTGACATGACTCGTACCGTCTTCTTTGGACAACCTAGCCAACATGCTTTAAAAGTGTATGATATTGTCCACCGAGCTAACTTAGCAGCCATTGCCACCGTCAAAGCAGGCGTTCCATTAAGTGATATTGATTTAGCCGCACGTAGACTCATTGAAGAAGCTGGATATGGCCAATACTTCACCCACCGTTTAGGTCATTTTATTGGACAGGAAGCCCATGAAGCGGGTGATGTCTCTCAGTTTAACCATGCCAAAGCTCAAGTAGGCCAAGTTTTCTCCATTGAACCTGGCATCTACTTACCGGGTCAATTCGGAGTACGCATCGAAGATCTTGTCGTCGTCACCGAAGATGGCTGTGAAGTTTTGAATTCCTTCACCAAAGAACCTATAATCTTAGATGTTCAATAACACTTAGATTGATGAATTACAATAAAAGCCGAGTTAATTGTAGAGTCTTCTACTTTCAGCTCGGCTTCATTGTTATAAATTATTTAGTTTGAGTAATCGAAGCATCCAACATACCATGGTCTTCTAATTGTTTGGCTAATTGAAGTAAGAGGTACTCCCCACCCTTAGCTGTTGAAAATTGCGTTCCCAGTGGCAAATGAGTGCCTTCAATTTCATACATTGGCAAGCTGATAGCAGGTTGACCCGTTAAATTCATCTGTTGAGTGAATGGCGTCCAGGCCAAACTCTCCTCGAACATCTTCTCAACTAAAGCTAATTGTTGATCATTATCAAAGTCATCCATATTCTTCAAATCTTCTTGTAAAGATTCCGATAATGGGAAAGCCGTATGTAAAGGCGCTGGTCCATTTGTTGCTGGCATCAACAAGACATCATAGTCTTGAAAAAATGATTCCGAAATAGCAGTCAATTCGTCCCAATAAGATAAGACCTTAGAATAATCTGTTCCAGATACTTTAAGTCCCATGCGGTAAATCGCCCAAGACATCAATTCCATATCGTCTACTGTTAGAGGACGACCTAAGGCAGACTCAAAGCCTTCCATCATCACGGCCGTTTCAACTCCATTCACCCGGTAGTAAGTCTTCATCGCTTCGATACCGTCAATAGCAGGTTCTGCTTCTTCCACTTGATGGCCGAGTGATTCTAATTGTTCAATTACTTGGATCATCATCTGACGTGCTTCTTGACTTAATTCAGACCCTTCGGGTGATTTAAGTGAGTAGGCAATCTTCAAGGATCTTGTTAATGGCGTTAACTCATCTTCTTGAATCAGTGGCATAATGAACGGCGCTTCTAATTGTTCAACTTGCATGGCTTTCAGCAAGGTCCAAGTATCACGAACAGACTTTGTTAAAACAAAGTTTATCGATGCTCCTTGCCAACCTCGATAACTTCCCGGTCCAACCGGAATTCTTCCTCGACTCGGCTTTAAACCAATAAGACCAGAAAATGATGCCGGAATACGAATTGACCCACCCCCATCACTAGCAGTTACAATCGGGACCATTCCAGACTTTAGAGCTGCTGCCGCCCCACCACTTGAGCCACCTGGGTTGCGGTTATTATCAATCGGTGAATTTACTCTCCCATTATAATCAGAATCACTAATGTTTTTGAAGCCAAATTCTGGCACATTGGTTCTTCCAACCACAATGAAGCCTGCAGCTTCGATTGATTGGGTAAAATTATCTGTCTCAGGAGACACATAACCTGCCATCAATTTCGACCCGCTTGTTGAGACTTGGCCTTTTTGGCTATGACCTAAATCCTTCAGTAAGATGGGCACCCCAAAGAATGGCGGTAGCTTTGATGAATCATTCCTTAACTGTTGGTCATAACTTTCTGCCAAGTCCAGTGCTTGGTCAAATTGTCTATGGACCACCGCATTCAACGACTCATCCATTGTTTCAATATTGTTTATAGCAGCTTGAACTAATTCAGTGACTGTGTGTCGCCCTTCTCTAATTTCTTGGGCATAAAATGTCGCATCTTCTGTAAATAACATAAGTACCCTACTTTCTATTTATCATTAAAATGACCTAGGAGAATTAATTCACTCCTAGTTCATGGTTGTTATATTTTTATTAATTAACTATTAAGATCTATAGAGAATTTCTTTCTCGTCATCTGTTAATTGGAAGTCAAGAATATCTAAATTCTCTTTCTGACGGTCAGCGTTATGTGACTTTGGAATGACGATGACATCACGGTCAATTTGGAAGTTCAAAATCACTTGCGCCCATGTCTTACCGTACTTATCACCGATTCTTGATAACAGTTCACGGTTCTCTTCACTCACTCGCGAAAGTGGTCCCCAAGCTTGTGCATAGATACTATGCTTGCGTCCAAATTCAATAATCTCATGGTTCCAGTCCCCAGGATGAGATTGGACTTGGTTCACTACTGGCTTCATCTTTCCGTGTTCTAAGATTAATTGAAGTTGCTCCATAGAGAAATTCGACACACCAATCGCACGAATATTCCCATTCTCAACATGATTCTCCAATGCTTTCCAGGTTGCAACCATCTGCTTATAATCATCCCAAGGATGATGGATAAGATACAAGTCAATGTAGTCGGTTCTTAGTGCCTCTAAAGAAGCTTGTACAGTCGCATCAACTGTCGCTTTATCCTTGACATACTCACTACCGTTAGGAATCTTAGATGCTAAGAAGAATTCTTCTCTCGCAATACCAGACTCACTCCATGCTTTACCTACAACTCCCTCATTACGGTAGGATACCGCTGTATCAAAGTAACGGTAACCAGCTCTAATAGCTGATTTCAGCTCCGTCACATCATTATTAATCTCGCCACGGTAGTCGTTATTTTCTTTACCATAAGTATTCGTACCACTCCCAATAATTGGGATGCTGACACCATTATCAAGCTTAATATACTTCATTTTCATGCCTCCTCTTATATTTACATCCGTTAATAACGCCTCGCCCTATATTGTAGCAAAGTAAAGTTTATCTACCACTTATTTGCCTTATAAACAAAATACTAACTAAAAAAGGAATCGATGTGGCCGCAAGCTGAAGTGTGACAGCTGACACACTCATATGGCATAACTCGACTCAAGATGCGTCATCTTGCCCACTCACTTGGCGCAAACCAACCTCTGATGCGTCATCTTGCCCACTCACTTGGCGTAATTCTACCTCTGATACGTCATCTTGCCTACTCACTTGGCGCATTTCAACCTCTGATGCGTCATCTTGCCTACTCACTTGGCGTAACTCAACCTCTGATGCGTCATCTTGCCCACTCACTTGGCGCAACTCAACCTCTGATGCGACATCTTGCCCACTCACTTGGCGCATCTCAACCTCTGATGCGACATCTTGCCCACTCACTTGGCGCATCTCAACCTCTGATGCGTCATCTTGCCCACTCACTTGGCGCATCTCAACCTCTGCGTCATTTTGCCCACTCACTTGGCGTAACCCACCTCAGAATACGATAACTAAACCTCTCACTTGGCGCCGGTCGATCACTTAACCGTGAAATTTAGCATCCCCGCCTATCAATCCTTCTTTTACATAAAAAATCTGAACCTTGATAGTGTCTCCGCCACGAGTTAAGTACCCGCTTATTGCTTCTATCAATAGTTCAGATTTTAAAAATAACTGTTTATAAAATTATTTAACTTCACCTATTGGTAAAACTGTACGGCCGAAACTTTCATTAATTACTTGTGCCATTGCAGCGTAAATAGCTGTGAAACCACAGAAGATTCCTTCATAGCCTGCGATTGTTAAAATAGCTGTAGATCCAGTAAAGTTTCCAATTGATAATAAAAAGAATAAGATTGTTAATGTAGCAAATACAACTTGAAGAGCTTTACTGATTTTAAGGGTAGCAATAAACATAAAGCATGTGAATAACCCCCACATAAATAAATATAATCCCATTGACAATGAATCTGCTGGGGTTCCAAAACCTGCCATTGACAACATGTTTAACACAACTAATGATAACCAGAAGAAACCGTACGAAGTAAATGCTGTTGTTCCAAAGGTATTATTTTTCTTAAACTCCATAATCCCTGCCACAACTTGGGCTAAGCCACCGTAAAAAATTCCCATCGCTAAAATCATATTGTCTAATGGGAAGAATCCTGCATTATGAATATTCAACAAAATGGTGGTCATCCCGAACCCCATTAATCCTAATGGTGCTGGGTTCGCAGTGATTTCAGCAAAAATCAAATTCTTTTCTTTTTCCAATTTCATACTCCATTCGCACAAAATATTTTTAATCTCAGATTTATTATGGCCCTGAATACTATTAAGTCAATGTTCTTCCGGTGTCTATAGGAATGAACGCGTTTTTCTGACAGGAAATGATCAAATAAAAAACAGCCAAAGCTGTTTTTATACTTTATTCTGTTTGTGTTGATGGTGGCTACTTACTATGATTCTCCCAATAAATGAGACCTACTCCGATTCCAATTAATAAGAGGATCAAAAGCATGTTCCAAACAGTGAATAAAGGAACATTGAATTGAATACTTACAACATAGTTAATAATAAAGGCTAGGGGAGCGGCACCGATGGCAGTATAGGCTAAAAAATCTCCTAAGCGATAAATTCAATCGTGTGTACATGAAGTATAGTGCCCATAAATAAACGATGGTAACCCCTGTAATTGGAACAGCGACATTCGTTAAGAGACTGTCCGCACCAATGACCCTATCTAAAATGAAAAGGTAAGGCAGAATTAAAACTGAAAAAGCAACGAGCGTGCCCATAATGGCTGACGCCCATCGGAAGAATAGTGGCAAAATAAGCCCCCAAGCAAATACAATCGTAACACCAGTAATAGCAGACCATGATATCCGACCAATACTTAAAAGGTCTAAGGCGATACAAGCGATAATCACAAAGATGAACACAGCGGTAATAGCACCTAACCACTCGCCACGCCGTGAGATCCATGATTTTAATTTATTGGAAGATCTAACTTGTTCCTCCCCACGCTCTGCTACAGTAAATTCCTCAGTTTGATGGGGAACTTGATTCAATTCTTCATCGGTAAATCGTCTGCCTTCAATAATTTCGTTCACGCTAACTCCATAAGTCTCGGCTAAAGGATGGACATAGTTGATTGTCGGATACAACCCACCTTCTTCCCAAAGCAATAATTCCTGAGCATCTATTCCTAGCATGGAAGCAGCTATATCGATATCTAACTCATTGTCAATCCGTAATTTCTCAAGAAACGGTCCCACTGAATTGCTATTCATTTTAACTTCTCTCCTTAAACTCAGAGTATTCATCAATTATTTCACTATTGGTGTGTTTTAATTAATTATTTCAGTATGGAAGCAGCGCGTCATATGCTCTAACATAGTCTCTCCTAAGTCAGTGAAAGTGGCTACACCTTTTGAATGGACCTTTGTTTTAAAACCATAAGCATCTGCTCCACTCACCGTATTAAAGACACAAAGATCTGTCGCCACACCTACTATATGGACGGTGTCGACTCCTCTTTCTTTTAATAATTCATTCAAATTCGTATCAAAGAACGAATTATAATTTTCCTTAGGTAGATAAGTTAGCTTATCATTATCTTGGTTGGCTAAGAACCAATCGTTTAACTCTCCATACAATTCTTGACCCTTTGTTCCGACAACGTTGTGAGCTGGCCAAAGCTCAAAATGTTCATCATCAACTTGATGAGCATCCATGGCAACAACAACATTGTTGCTTTTACTCAGAAAGTCTTCAGCTAGTGATTTAACATAAGGTACAATCTCTTGCCCCGGTTCACCTACTGTCAAAGTTCCATCTGGTGCAACAAAATCATTGCTCATATCTACAATTATTAATGCTTCTTTACTCATTTGAAATCGCCTTCCTTTTTTCTATTATTATTACATAAGTAATAAAGATTTAAAAAGAAAATGACATAAACATAACACAAATAAAGCTTTAGCCCTAACAATCAAGTTAACTATGGCGGCTTTGTTTTCATTTATCTTGTGTCGATGACAAATTCCCCTTATAAATAATGTTAATCAATGAATGGTCGTGATATAATTAAGTTAATTAGACGAACTATAAAACATTATAAAATGAGGTGTAATCATGGAAATTAATGAAATTATGCGAATTCTCAAAGAAGATATGAAAGTAGCTATCTTTGCAACTGTCGACGAACATCTACAGCCTCACGCCCGCCCTGCTCATATCGGTGTGGCTAATGAGAATGGTGTTTTCTTCATGACAAGTCCTAAGACTAATTTCTACAAGCAATTGAAACACAATCCAAAGATTGCCATTACTGGATTCTCTGAAGATGACTATCTAGTACAAGTGATCCGTATTGAAGGAATTGTCCGCGAACTAGGTAAAGAAAGTCTCCAAGAAGTCTTAGCAGGTAATCCTTACGTAGAACAAGTCTATCCAGATGAAGAAACTCGCTCTGGCGTTCAAGTCTTCCACTTATATGAAGGTGAAGGTTTCTACCATAGCCTAACTCAAGGACACAAGTATGTTTTTGAGATTGGACCTTCTTACTAAGTTTAAACTCTGCTTAAATAATGATTGCTTTTTGAAAGAAATTTGTTATGATTATTTTTGCATTAGAGCCCAGAATCATTCAAAGCCTAATCACTAAGTGTTAACTTGCTCTTATTATTACGGCCAGACGGACAGCCAGAGCAAATGCCGAACTTAGCGATATTTTTATCGTGTTGAAGCAGCCTTGCTGCTAAGTTTTTGTGGTCAATCCACTCGAATTCATTCAACAGCTACTATGTGCTATGAATGATCAACATGAGCAGTAATAGTTTAACTACTGTATAGGCTCGATTCACTCTTATAAGAAAGCTGTCATAGAAGAGACGGTTTTTAACTGAGTAAATGTTGATTTTTAGACACCTAGTAGGGTGTCTTTTTTTATTCAAATGATAAGTAAGCTATCGGAACATCAACTATTTAGGAGGAATTTTTATGAAACAACGTTTTATACGACAACTGGTTAGTGGGGCTCTCATCTTTCAAACACTTTTTTCAACATCAACAAGAATCTTAGCTCAATCATATGTTGAGTCTTTAGAAAGCTCAAACCAAAGCTTCACTGAAACAGTTGATCCACAATATGGTTATGAACTAGCTAAAAAACTTGGTGAGTTCCGCACCCATGAAGAGTTAGGTTACCGGACTGCCGGTTCGAATGCTGAGCGTGAAGCGGGTGAATTCTTATATGAAGAGATGCGCTCAATTGGACTAGATAATGTTCGTAAAGAAAAATTTACTCTGGACGGCTGGACTTTTGAGAAAGCTCAATTGAACTTCAAAGATGCTGAAGGTCAGAATTATTCTTCGCTTTTAGGTGGTTATCAAGTTAACTTTGATACTGAAGTTGAGAAAGAATTCGATATTGTCTACCTCAATAAGGGAACTGAAAAAGACTACGAAGATGTCGATGTGGATGGTAAATTGGTTCTAGTTGATATTAACCAACGTGAAGAGTGGTGGATTAATTACCCCGCTTATGAAGCCAAACTACATGGCGCAGCAGCTCTCATTGCCGTACAAGAAGCGAGCTTCTCTGAGATTAGTCCTGATGCATTAAACGCCAATGACTTGATTGGACCTGCTGATACCCCTGTCTTCTCTATGTCACAAACAGATGCACAAGTCTTAAAAGACAGCTTAGAAGCAAATGATAACCAATTAACTGTTACTTTTGATGCCAAGAGCACTGTCGAAGAAGGTTCTGCCACCGCTCAAAACATTCTTGGTGAGATTGAAGGAAAAGACCCGGACTCATACATCGTCTTATCTGCCCATTATGATGCTTATTTTGAAGGTTTCCAAGATAATAGTACGGCTGTTGGGATGATGCTAGGCATTGCTAAAGCTTTAATTGAGATGGATTATCAGCCTGAAAAGACAATTGTCTTTATGGCTGTCGCAGCAGAAGAATGGGGAGCAACTAATACCCGTTACGATTGGTCTACCGGGGCTTATAATCAATTATTCAACTTAACCCCAGAGTGGCAAGAACAAGCACTCTTTAATATTAACTTTGAGATACCTGGGATTGAGCACGATGAAACTCACTATGTCATGACCGTCCGAGAATTGGAAACCTTCATGAATCAATTCATTCAGACAGTTCCTGACTTTGATGGTAACGCTTATGCCAATGGTTTAGCAGTGAGTGCACCAGTTAATACATGGGCTGATGACTTTTCTTTCGCCATTGCTGGTATCCCAAGTACACGAAACAGCTTTGACGAAGGAGACTTTGGCGTTACTACTTACCATACTCAGTTTGATGACATTCAGACACATAACGAAGCTGCTTATGAACACAACCATATTCTATATGGATTAATGACCTTGTATTATGACCATACTGCTGTCTTACCTTTAGACTTTACAACAACAATGACCGCTCTTGATGAATCAATTGCTAAGATGAATATGAGTCATGAAGGCATTGATACTCAGCCTATGATTGAATATATACAACAAATTACAGAAGACGCTGCAAAGATGAATCAAACAATCGTCCAAATGAATACTGACTATATGACTGCTTTGAATCAAGGTGACACAGAAGCCGCATCAGCTATCTATAAAGAAGCTCAAACTATTAACCAAGAACTTAAACAAGCTTTTAGACTGATTCAAGATGAGTTTACTAAGCTTACTTGGGAAGATGAACCTCAATTCGGTCATGAGATCGTTTCTAGTAACTTAGATAACTTATATGCTGGATTAGAAGCTTTAGAATCTAACAATATAACTTCTGCCTTAGATGATTACTTATGGGCTGTTGATAATAACTGGTACGCTTACTCTTTCAGTAAAGAAACGTTTGATTATTTTAATCAATATGTGTTAGACCAAGCCGATAATCGCTTATTCTGGGGAGCTGGTCGAGTAGTTGGTCATGTTGATCTTTTTGACACGATTGAAAGTTTACAAGCTAAGATTGAGGAGGATGATGCTGATCTAACTAATGAGATGACGGACTTGAACAGCGCCATCGAGAAACAGACTGACCTCTTACAACAATTAATTGCAGATGAAACAGATGCCTTAGCCCAACTTGCTGATCTGACTACTTCTATCGTTAACTCTATCAATGATGCGCAATAATAAGCATGAATAATTAAAAAAAGATGTTGGAAAATTCAAAATTTCCAGCATCTTTTCGTTACTTTAGAGTGCATAAGGCCTTATCTTTTCACACTTTTAGGCGTTCTCAATAATCTCAGCGCATTCAATATAACAAATATTGTACTTCCTTCATGCATAATAACCCCAATAGCAATATCCATCTTACCTAGGAAGTTCAATATAACTAAGGTGATAACGACGATCATTGAAAAGATGATATTTTGCCATGTAATTCGATTCATACGTTGGCTCATCTGATAGGTGTAAGATAACTTGGACAAGTCATTGTTCATTAAGACTAGATCGGCGACATCCATCGCAATATCTGTCCCCTCTCCCATCGCAATACCTACATCAGCTGTAACAAGTGCTGGCGCATCATTTACGCCGTCCCCTAGCATAGCTACTGATTCGTGCTGACTTTGTAAGTCTTTCACGATGCGTGCCTTATCTTCTGGCAACACATTCGCAATCACTTCATCCATCCCAAGCTGATGTCCTACCGCTTGAGCTGTCAATTCACCGTCGCCACTAATCATCGTCGTATGAATACCTTGCTCTTTGAAGTAATCTACAGCTTCTTGAGCTTCTTTTTGTGGTTGGTCCATTAAAGCAATGAGTCCTTTTACTTCTTCATCAATTGCCACAAAGACAACAGTCTTTCCTTCTTGTGCCAACTGAGCTAATCGCTCTTGAAACTGTTGCGGTGCTTCACCAAAGGAAGTTGGCTTACCAATACGATATACTTGGTCTGCGTAGCTTGCGCTCAAGCCACTTCCAATATCATTGGTTACTTGCAGTGGGAGTGTTGGACGATCTGGGTACCGACGTATAATCGCTTCTGCAAGAGGATGATTTGACTGTTTTTCCATGGAGACAACAATATCAATGAGTTGCTCTTTATCAACATCTGCTTGGAACTCTTCATTAGTCACCTCAGGTCTCCCCTTCGTCAACGTTCCAGTCTTATCGAAGGCAATGCCTTTTAATTCAGCGATTTTAGATAAGTAAGCTCCTCCTTTAACTAAAACACCACGCTTAGATAGATTAGAAATGGTCGAAAGCGTCGCTGGAACCGCACTCGCAGCCAAGGCACAAGGTGACACCGAGATTAAATAAACCATACTTCGATACAAACTTGTCTCCCAAGTCCAACCAAAAATATACGGTCCTGCTAAAAGAACAATTGGATATAAAGCAAGAACAAGGGTTACATATTTTGGTTCTAATCGCTGAATTAGAGTCGCTGTTTTAGTTAAGCTATTTTGAGATTGATTTACCATTTCAAGAATTTTACTGAAGATTGTTTCGGAACTATCTTTTGTAACAACCATAGTGAAGGCTGAAGAACCATTCATTGTACTTCCATAAACTTCATCTCCAGGCCCTTTCTCTTTAGGAATGCTTTCTCCGTTAATTGAAGATTCATCAATGGATGCGGTTCCTTCAATAATCTCTCCATCCGTTGGAACTTGGTCTCCATTCAGAACTTGTAGATGGTCTCCGACCTTAACTTGCTCAACCGCAACAATCTCTATCTGACCGTTCGCCATAATCTTCCGAGCATCTGTCGGGTTCATTGCCAATAGGTTGGTAATTTCTTTACGACTTTTCCCATCAACGTAGTCTTCGAGGAAGTGTGCTCCCGCAAAAATAATGATTAACAAAGATCCCTCTTCAAAGTTCCCAATCAACATAGCTCCTGCTGTAGCTAATGCCATAAGAAAATGAATGTTTGGCGAGAATTTTCTATTGTCTAAAGTATTTCGAATGGTATCACCAACCCCTTCGATGATTACATGATAGCCTGCAACCAAGATAGAGAGGGTGAATAAAATATTCGCTAAAGTTTCTTGAGTGTTAAAATTAAAATATAAAGCAATAAAGAAAATAATTAATCCAATAATATAAAGGTTCACCGCTAGCTTACCACTATGACTATGATTGTGTTCTGAATGATGTCTATGATTATGATTTGTTTCTTTACTGTGTTCCACCATTACCGACTCCTTTTCCTAAAGTGTAATTCTTACGATTCACATGAATTTCTTTTCATATGTTAGGGTCATTATACATGATAATACTTTCATATGTCAATGCATAAGCTATATTATAACTAGCACACAGAAACAAGCTCACCTTTACTGAAAAACAGGTCAGTAAAGGTGAGCTTGTATATTTTCATTTTATTAAATTGTGTAGAAAGCATTGATATTAGCACTTTTTAAAAGCTCTTCAATTGATTGAGACTTAGTATAAAGGCCTAGAGCCTGGACAATATAAGCTGCGGCACGTGCATCTTCTAGCGCATTGTGGTGGTTGAATTGAAAGTTAATTAAGTCACACAATGGTTTTAGGCCGAACCGTTGGGTCTTCCCCCGCCATATACGTCTGGCTAATTGACAGGAGTCAAAATAATCAAGAGCTAACGAATCCAAACCATATCGTTCATTAGCCGATTGGATGACAGCACGGTCAAATTGTGTATGACTGACTACAGGTGCCTCGCCAACAAAATCACGAAAAGCCAAAATCGTCTCACGATAATCGGGTTGCCCTTTAACTTGATCTGCTGTTATACCATGAATAGCAATATTAGAAGCTGCAAAACTTGTCTGCGGATCAATTAATGTATAGAAATGCTCAACCATAATCCCATCTACCACTTTTACTGCACCTAATGAACAGGCAGAATAACGTTGATAATTCGCTGTTTCAAAGTCAAACGCTACAAATTCCATGACTTCCCGTCCTTTCCATTGGTTGATTGGTAACAGTATTATAGTCGTTCATGTCAAAATTAACAATAGAATATGTCAACCACTGAACTCAATCACCCCGGCTTCATGAGTTTTGCAATATGTCCTTGTTCTGAAGCAATCACCCTTTCACAGTTTTTAGTTGATTATAATTATCAATGTTCTGAGGAAATGATTCAGACTGGAAACTGTGTCAAAATCTAATTTCTGCTATATAAAACCACCTTTCTTCTCAATATCACTCCCACATCCCCAATCTTCCACTTGCAAAAGCGAACATGTGTTCGTATAATATAAGAGAACATTAAAGAAAGGAGCTGTCTTATGGGATGGATTGATTATGAGAGAGAGCCGCGATCTGATATTGCCTTTATTGATATCAAGTCATTTTATGCCAGTGTGGAATGTGTTGAACGTGGCTGTAACCCTCTCACTACCTCACTGTGTGTCATGAGTCGCTCTGATAATTCGAACGGTTTAATTCTCGCTTCCTCACCAACATTCAAAAAGGTATTCGGCAAAAAGAATGTGGGCAGAAGCTATGACCTCCCTTTCAACATTCATACACGTCGATTCAACTACCATGTCGCTAAACGCCAAAATCTGAGAACCGATCCGGCTTACGTTCACTTTATTGAAAGTTGGGCAAGAAAAACTTTAATTGTACCGCCTCGAATGTCACTTTATATTGAGAGGAATATGGATATCCAGAAAGTTTTGCAAAATTATAGTCCTAAAGAAGACATATTACCATATTCCATTGATGAGGCTTTTATTGATTTAACACGTTCACTCGACTACTTCGCCAAGAGCAAGGTGGAGTCACGTAAATCAATACTGGATGCAGTATCAGCACGGATTCAACACGATATTTGGGAGGAAACTGGTGTAATCTCAACGATTGGAATGAGTAACGCTAATCCTTTATTAGCTAAGTTAGCTCTTGATATTGAAGCCAAGCACACTAACACTATGCGAGCAAACTGGTCCTATGAAGATGTAGAAACAAAAGTCTGGAATATTAAAGAGATGACTGATTTTTGGGGAATTGGATCGCGTACGGCTGCCCGCTTGAACCGCATGAAGATCCATTCAATTAAAGAATTGGCCAATAGTAGCCCTGAATTATTGAAGGAAGAGTTCGGTATCATGGGTTTGCAGCTATGGTTTCATGCTAACGGCGTTGACGAAAGCGATATTCGCTACCCTTATAAACCCAAAGCCAGAGGATTAGGAAACTCCCAAGTTCTTCCAAAAAATTATTATGAACAAGAAGACATTGAATTGGTACTTGGCGAGATGGCCGAACAAGTTGCCATTCGACTCAGACGCATTCATAAAAAGACAACCACCATAGCGATTCATGTTGGCTTCGATGTGGAGTCGGAGAAAAAGTCTATCAATGCACAACGGAAGGTTGAACCAACACAAAACACTAAGGTACTCATTCAGCATGTCGTGCAACTTTTCCGTGAAAAATATACCGGAGGCGCTGCCCGTAACATTGCTGTTCGCTACGACAACTTTGTTGATGAGAATTATTCATTCATTTCGCTCTTTGAGGATATCGAAGAAATTGAGAAAGAAGAAACTTTAGAGAAGACTATTGACGATATTCGCGAACGCTTTGGTTTCCTATCTGTTCAGCGTGCCACTGTCCTAAAAGAAAACTCTAGAAGTATAGCTCGGAGCAAGTTGGTTGGGGGACATGCAGCCGGTGGTGCTGGTGGATTGGATGGATTAACATGAGTGTGGATCGTAGTTATCTACCTTTCAAGTCTGCTCGAGAATATCAAGACCGCAAAATGGCCAAATGGATGGGCTTTTTTCTATCTGAACATACCCATGCTTTAAAAGTCTCTGCTGAACCCATTGACTTCAGTAACGCCATGGCAGTTGATGAGAAGATTCTATTGGTCAACCAACTTTATGCTCAAGAACTGACGGCCATCTTCGAGGTAGTCCTAAAGAATAAAGTGGTCCAACTTACAGGCACCATTGATTCATTAGATATCGGTAGCGTCGCGATCAAAACAGATAACAATTATTACCTAATAAGTATCAAACAAATTATTAACGTAAAGCTAGAGGAGGATATATTGAATGATGAATCATAAAAAAATACACGACAACAGTGTCCAGTTCGAATATTTCAGTGAGAACTTCTTAGCGTTCGAACGTGACTTTTATAAATATTCGAATATGGTCACCCCCTGACTTTCATGACCGATGATATTTTACGCACGATGAGTGAGGGACAGATTAATTTCTTCCGCCTCCCCGCTAGTAAGTCCAAAGACAATCTTGACCATTATTTTCTCTTCAATGTGAGGACTTTAGATAACAACAAACAGATTCGAATTTATGAGTATTTAAGACATGTTTATACTTATGAGCGGAAGGTGAAGGGTGAATTTAAAGAATAATGGTAACATTTATATTTATGAAAGAAAAAACACCGCATTTGAATGCTATCATTCAAACGCGGTATTGTTTTGTAAGTATTTAGTTTTTTCCTAGTTATAAACCTCTTAAGACCACACCGATAATCATCGAGAGTACTAGAATCGTTAATTCGCCACTGTATGTTATTAAAGTACTTTTCCAATTATTAGTATAAGGAACAAAAATTTCTTTTATTGAAATGCGATAATACTTCGTGACAAATATTAATAATATCAATACCAAAAGCCCGTGAACCATATTATTCAGCAGGAACATTGAGAGCATCAATAGAGCAATGCTAATATATAATACGTGATGTGATTCTTCATCTTGGACTTTATCCCACTTCATTTTTAATATATATGCTGCAAGTGGAAGTAAAAAAATTGATAACATCTGAACAGTTATAATTGCATTAGTTCTCAATAACTCCACTAAGCTCGTATTTTGCAGATTGGCAGTTAAATTAAGATAAAATAAAAATAGAAATGGTGTTGCACAAAAAACTATTATTATACCGTAAATCATTCGATTTAACATTTTTTCTGACATTTTCATCCTCCTAACTATCCTTAATAGTTTCCAACTCTTCTTGTCTAAAATAGTCAAAATACTCTAAAAATAATAAATTTGTAACTTGGTTAACTGGGAGAAAGGAAACCATATCTTCTTTATGATAAGGAATTGCTAGTGTCTGAAAGTATATGGTGTAATCAGCCATACGAGCTAATGAACTCGCTTGAATACTTGTAATAGCTATAATAACTGCACCTCGACTTTTAAAAATATTTAATTGATCTTCAATGGAGGATATATCGCCACTAAGAGATGCAATGATTAAAACATCCCGATCTGTAGTCGTACGACTTACCATCTGAAGCTCAGTCCGTGCAGAGATATCAATAGTATATTTATTACATAAAATCATACTTCGTCTTAAGTCATCTAAAGCAGTCTTTTGCCCCCAACCCGTTCCATAGCAAAAAATATCATTAGCATCGTACAATGCTTCAACAATCTTTTTAAGATTCGCCTGTTTAAATAATTTAAACGTCGCTTCCATATCATCCATCACTCTATCAATACTTTTTTCTGTTTTATCACTCTCAGGATTGTGCAAGGTATTTGAAAGAAAAAATTTAAATTCAGAAAAACCACTAAAACCATTCTTTTGAGTAAATCGTGAAATGGTTGACTTTGATACTGCCAACTCTTCGGAAAGTTGAGTGATAGATATCCCACTCACTTCTTCTACATGGCGCATAATATAGTCAAAAATATACAAATCAGTTTGGGACATTTTGTGGTAATTTTTATTATAAAGTGACTCAATCGACTTCACCCTTTCAGCCTCCCGTATAATATAGTAAAAGCGAGCAAGACCTGCCCGCTTTCTAAGTATACCAAATTTTTACTATCTTATAATAGGCTGACTGATACCTTATTTAAGTTCTGGCCAAAACTCTTTATTCGCTTCAATTAAATCATCAAGAATCTGTTTAGCAACACGTGCATTTGGAACAGTTCTTGATAAAGTTAAAGCTTGCCATAATTTTTGGTAGCTTCCTTCTGCCCATGCTTCAACAACTAATTTTTCAACCGCTACTTGTTGTTCCATCAAACCTTTTTGGAAACGTGGAATTTCTCCCATAACTAGAGGCTCAGGTCCATTAGAGGTGATAATACAAGGTATCTCAACCATGGCTGTTGGATCGAAATTAACAAGAGATCCATTATTTTGAACAATGAGTAGCATGCGTTCACGTGTGTTATATGCAATTGAACGTGCTAAGTCAACGATATATGAAGCATGATCATCAATTTCTAATTTAGTTTGAGCGGCTGTACCAGCATTCACAACCTGATTACATAAAGAGAATATATTTTTCTCGCGATGATCCATAACTTCATTTGCTCTCGTATAATCTGGATTAGCAATTTCCACTTCATCTTGTGGATAGAAATAGTATTTAAGATACGTATTTGGTAGTGTACCTGGATCTAACCATGATACTTCCTTGGCTTTTTCATACGTATGCATCCAACTCGCTTCAACTTCTTCACTTCCTTGTGATGCAAGTTCAGAAGGTGTTACATAGCCATGTTCTTTCACCCATTCTTTGACTTTAGGCATTAAGTCATTACCATCGTGATCTCTAATATCTGTCCACCAACCGAAATGGTTTAATCCATAGTAACGAACAACAAAATCTTTACGAGAGCTGAGACCTAAAATTTCAGCCATTCGATACTCAATTCCCACCGGCATATCACAGATGTTGATAATTTTACTGTTAGGACGGAGCTTGCGTGTCGCTTCTGCCACGATGGCTGCCGGATTAGAGTAGTTCAACATCCACGCATCTGGTGAATACTTCTCCATATAATCAATGAGTTCTAATACTCCACCAATTGAGCGCATCCCATAAGCAATTCCTCCTGGTCCACATGTTTCCTGTCCAATAACACCGTATTTTAATGGGATTTTTTCATCTTGCTCACGCATCTGGTATTTACCAACACGAATATGTGCCATGACAAAATCAATATCCGTGAAGGCTTCTTCAGGTTCTGTAGTTGCTAAAAATTTAATTTCTGGTGCACGTTCTTTAAGTAAAATTTCAATGGCGTCTGCAATTTGCTTTTGACGTTCTCCATCATTATCATAAAATTTCAATTGACGGATTGGAAACTTGTCTAAATTATCTAATAACATCATTACAATTCCTGGTGTAAAGGTTGAACCTCCACCTGCTACTAAGATTGATTGTGGTTTTAAAGTCATATTATTTTTCCTCCAATTAATATATTTATTTATTTGCACGTCTATTTTCAAGTTCAAAATCTACTTCATCACGAACTTGAGGTACATCCAAACCAACGATAATTTGAATTGCTTTACCATTTCGAACAATTCCATGAGCTCCTGTTGATTTGAATACACTATCGGGAGCTAGCTCCTCTGGATTTTTCACTGTTACTCTAAGCCGTGTTGCACAGTTATTTACATCTACAATGTTGTCTTCGCCACCTAGATAGTCTATATATTCTGATGCTTGTTTTGCAAAAGATGACTTACCATTACCTGCCTTTGAAGATGCTTTTTTCTCTTTATAATCTGCTTTAGAGTACATCTTCACTTCTTCATCATCTGCTTCTCGACCCGGCGTCTTAAAGTCAAAATGTAAAATCATAAATCTAAAAACAACAAAGTAAATTGCACTGAAGATTAACCCAATAACTAACCAAGTAATAATCGTCGCTGAATGATTACTCCAAAGTGGAATAATGAATTTGGACATCACAGCAATTAATCCACTACCAATATCACCAACAACACCAAATAAATATAAGGTTGTTGCTAAAGACGCTGCTAAAACAGCGTGAACTAAGAATAGTTGGGGTGCGATAAATAAGAAAGTAAATTCAAATGGCTCAGTGATCCCGGCCATAATCGCAGTGAAAGCTGTTGGTAATACTAGAGCTAATACCTCTGCGCGCTTCTCTTTCTTAGACGTGGCATAAAATGCTGCTCCGATTCCGATAGGTGCAAAGATTTTCGACATATTATGTAAAGCAAATCCACCTAGCGGAAATTATTCAATTAAAGGTGCTGGGTTTGAAGCAATCTCTCCGATACTTCTCAACCAAGCTGGCTCGAGACCACCTTCGACAGCCGCTGGTCCAAGAATAAAAGGCTGCCATACAAAGTGATGTAAGCCGGTCGGAATTAAGATTCGTTCTAGAAAGACATAGACCCAGACCCCTAAAGCTCCAGCACTTGCCATCCAACCTTGTAATTGAAAGATTCCACCTTGAATCGTCGGCCAAATCCACGCTGTTAAGAAAGCTAGAGGTATACTTAAAAAGAATCCAATAATGTACACAAAAGTTGATCCTTGAAATACTCCTAACCAATCAGGTAACTTGGTCTCAAAGTAACGATTATGAATCCATACTGCAATCGCTGCGATTAAAATGGCACCAATGATATTGGTATCAAGTGTCTTTACACTTCCTATGAGTTTCAATCCACTTGTTCCACCTGGATCTAATGAATAATCAACTCCGAAATTGGCTCCATAAATTTCTAAAATTTTAGCTATAAAATTATTGAAAGTCATATAGATAACGAATGCTTCCATTGCTGCTCGTCCAGAAGCCTTTTTCGCTAATCCTACAGGTAACCCAATAACGAATAATAACTCAATCTGATTGAAAACAGTCCAACCTCCGGACTCAATAATCGACCATAAATTTCGCCAAAATGTTCCTTCGGCAGCTATTGAGCCTATAATCATCTCATTCTGAAAGAGAATAGATAAAGATAAAATAATCCCCGCAAATTAGAATAGCAATACGGGAACAAACATAGCTCCCCCGAATCGCTGAAGTTTTTGCATCATAACTTTTTTCACTCCTTTTTTCTGTTAAATTATTTATATATACCTTACCGAAGTCCATAGCTTAGAGCAACCGCTTACAATGTTGTTGGGATAGTTCCCGTAAAAGGAATTAAGTTCCATTTCCTGGAAATAGTTCCAGCTTTCATCTTCCTATATATTGAAAAATAACTATTAAAAACATTGTAAAACCATATCACTTGATAAGAGTTAGCACTTTGAATCATTGTCAAAACTTTAATTAATCAAACATAAAAAGAACATATGAGCAAAATAGGCCTATAAAGGAGTAATATACTCTTATAGCAAAAAACGTACAAAGCAAAGCTCAAAAAGGCCAATTACTTTGTACGTTTTTTTGATTTTTGAATTTCATATTACTTAAATAACTCACCAGTATCTTATTGATAATACCGGGCTTGAGCTTGCCAGAGTTCTACATACTTACCGTCAACTTTAAGCAGTTCCTCGTGAGATCCTCTTTGAATAATCTTACCGTGATCAAAAACAAGAATCTCTGCGCAAAAGCGATAACTAGCTAGATGACGTGAGATATAGAAGGCATTTTTGGTTGATTAATTCACCGAATTGTTGGTAAATATTAAACTCTGTGAATGGATCAAAAGCACCTAGTCCATTTTCAGAGATAACTATTGGCAAATCATAACGACTAGTAATTTCGCGACATCCAATACGTAGTCCCATTGGATCAATGGTCCAATCCCAGTCAGTTGTTGGTAAATTAGGATTCAATGGACTCTTGTAAATCCCAGGTATACCAGTAATAGTTGATGTCCCTTTTTGGCCTGTCAAATTATTCACCGCAGCACTAGATACGCCATCCTCTGAATTATATTCTATCATATCACTTCGATAGTAATTAACACCCATAAAATCAACTTTTTTAGCAGCAGAAGCAAACAAGTCTAAATCACTCTTTTCTATGTAATTCCTAATAACTGTTTCAGACATATTATTATCACGCAACATCTCAAGAAAATTCTATTGAATCATTTTTTATTCTCTTTCTTTTTCATTTAAATAATCTAAGTACCCGTAAACAAAAGCCTCTATCATTATGAAAAATGCTGACGATGATTGAATCCACCATTCACTTTTTAATGGGCTTACGGTAGTATGTGCATAAAGATTAAATACAGAATTTCTTGCTATTGTATTATTAGATATTGATGTAACCGACACTGTATTAAAGTTTTTTAATATTAGTTGATTTTGTAATTCAATTAAATTTTTATTCTCACCTGAGTATGACAACAAGAAAAATAATGAGTCACTTTCAGCAAGTTCTAAAACTCGTTTGAATTCATTAGTAGATGTTACATTATCGATAATCTCTACTCTCTTATTAATTAATAAAAATAAACGATATAATTCACTAGCTTGACTTTTCTGGGTACTTCCCGTGGGTATTAGGTAAACTTTCTTAGTAATAAATAACTGCTCATAAATTAAGGTCCATTCACTTTCTTCAATATATCTTAATGTCTTCATTATGTCAGACATTACAAAGTTTCTCATTGAATGTGATACGCCTTGATCCTCCTGTATACTTGTATCCCACTTAATATAGTTTTTTAATTCTGTAAACCCTGAGAAGCCAATTTTTTGACAAAATCTAATTACAGAGGATTTAGAGGTAAAAGTATTATCGGCTAACTCATTCACTGACATACTTGCAATTGATTGGTAGTTTTCTAATATGTATTTACTTAAAGATAATTCGTTTTCATTCAATTCTGTAAACACTTTATTAATCAAATCAATAAAAATTTTTGCCATCTCCTTAAAAAAGGTTAGCTTATGCTAACCTTTCTTGTGATAATATTATTTTAACTTAATTCTGGCCAAAAGTCTTTGTTTGCTTCAATTAAATCATCTAGAATCTCTTTGGCAATATCTGCATTTGGTACGATATTTGATAAACTTAATGCTTGCCAAAGTTTAATATAAGATTTTTCTAGATAGGCTTCAACAACTAGTTTTTCAACTGCTACTTGTTGTTCTATCATTCCTTTTTGATAATTTGGAACTTCTCCCATAGCTAAAGGTTCAATACCACGTTTACTTACTAAACAAGGAACTTCAACCATTGCATCTTTTCTAATATTACTAATTGCTCCATTATTTTCAACAATTAATAACATTCTTTCGTATCTATTAAATGCTAATGCGCCTGCTAATTGTACGATAAATTCAGCATGTTCACCTGGTTTAATTGTTGTATCTTTAGCTGTTCCATCTTTGATAATCCGTTGACATTCCTCGAAAACATTTTTCTCTCGATGCTCTTTAACCTCATTAGCACGTGTATGGTTAGGATTTGTATGCTCAACAACACGATTAGGGTATAAATAATACTTCAAGTAAGTGTTAGGTAATGTATCTGGATCTAATGCTTGGACATCTTTAGCTATTGCAAAAGTATCCTGCCAACTTGCTTCTGATAATAATTCATTTTCTTCCTCAGAGTCTGGGGCTGGTGCATATCCATATTTCTTCACATGCTCTTTCAATTGTGGCATTAAATCATTGCCATCTTTGTCTAATATTTCAGTCCACCAACCATAATGGTTTAATCCGTAGTAACGATCAATAATGTCATTCTCACTTTCTAATCCTACAATATTAGCCATTGATTTTTTAATCGCAACAGGCATATCACAAATATTGATGATTCTTGAATTTGGCTTTAGAATTCTAGTTGCTTCAGCTACAATAGCAGCTGGATTGGAGTAGTTTAACATCCAAGCATTTGGTGAATATTTTTCCATATAATCTACTAACTCGATGACTGCTGGGATTGAACGCATACCGTATGAAATTCCACCAGGTCCACAAGTTTCTTGTCCAACTACTTGGTGTCTCAAAGGAATCTTTTCGTCCATTTCACGCATATCTAACCCGCCAACACGGATATGCGCCATAACAAAATCAACATCTGTAAATGCTTCTTCTGGATCTGTTGTAGCAAGAAATTCAATCTCTGGAGCGCGTTCTTTAATAATTATCTCACTCGCTCCTGCCACAAGTCCTTGTCTCTCTGCATCAATATCATATAGTTTTATTTTTCTTATAGGAAATTTGTCTTGGTTTTCAATTAATAACATAATGATTGAAGCAGTATATGTGCTCCCCCCACCTGCAATAACTACTGATTGTTTCTTTAAATTCATTTTTCATTCTCCTCTTTTGAATTATTCATCTTTGTATCCGATTACTTCTGCTACTTTATCTCGATAACTTTGTACACCCATACCAATAACAACTTGTATATTATTCCCATTAACAAAGACACCTTTAACAGCATCAGCTCCTTCAATCATTTCTACATCCACTTGGTCTTCACTGTTCACATCCACTCTTAATCGTGAATAGCAATTTGTAAGAGTTGAGATATTTTCTGAGCCACCTAAACCATCCACAATCCTACGAATATCATTTTCTTGTATTTTAACATTTGAATCATTATTATCTTCTTGAGTTATAGTGGTAATAGCTATGTCAGCATCATCTTCACGACCTGGTGTCTTTAAATCAAATTGTTTAATTACGAATACAAAGACCCCAAACCAAACCACCATCATAACCAGGCCAACAATGACTGCGATATAAAATTTAGTTAATCCGGGTGGAAATACTGAGTTGACTACAACTGTATCTATAACACCATATAACATATATGTTCTTGAACCTAGCGCCCATAAAAGTGTCTCTGAAATTGCTGTGAGTAAACTATGAATCAACCAAAGTAATGGTGACGCAAAAAGAAACGCGAAATCTAATGGTTCAGTAATTCCTGCTAAAACTGCTACAAGCATAGAAGGATATAATTGTCCTTGAACTTCTGCTTTTCTATGTTTCTTAGCGGTATATACAAAAGCCAAAACGACTGCAATAGAACCAAATATTTTTACAAAACCAAATTGAGCAAATCTTAATGATTCATCTAGAACTGTAATTGAATTTGCATTTACCATCTGAGCGTAGATTATATTAACTGCACCGCTGTATATTTCACCATTAATTTCTGCTGTCCCACCAAGAGCAGTAAAACCAAACGGCATCCATAAAAGATGATGCAGTCCTGTAGGAACTAAGAATCTGTTTAAGAAAGCATAGATGAATAATCCAAATAGGCCTGTTGTCAGTATCATATCTGATAATGAAGCTATCCAATTATTCATCACTGGCCATACATAAGCCATTAATATAGCGAATACTAAAATTATTGGTATTAAAATTATAAAAGTTAACCTAGACTCTCCATAGATACTAAATGCAGCTGGGAATTCTACTTGTGAAAACTTGTTATGTACGTAACCTACCATTGCTCCAATTAACATCCCCAGAAAAACATTCATATCCACAACCTGAAATCCCAGCACTAAATTTTGCCCCGTACCAAAGTATCCCATTTCACCAGGTTCTGCTAAACCATTAGTAATATCTAACCAAGTATTATTAGCAGCCAAAAATATTAGGAAAGCAATGAGTGCAACTAACCCAGCTTCAACTTTTCGCTTATTAGCAAGTGATGCTGCTATACCTACTGCGAAAATTATTGCTAAATTATTTAACATTGCATTCATCATGGAATTGAGTAACATACCTAATGTTTGTATAAACGTTGGCATAACATCCATTTGCAGAATAACTGCGACAGCTAGCACTAGACCCATAACGGCCATAAACTTGACCGGTACAATAACTGCACGAGAGAACTTTTGAAGCGATTCTTTTACACTGTTCATACCTAAACCTCCTTGAATTAAATTTATAAATAAAATTTAACATGGAGCAAAACCGCTTACAATAGTTTGGCCAGTTTATGGACCTAAGACCGCCTTCTGGACTTTTTTTGCTTTATTTTAATAATTTACTTATATGATTTGAAAAGACTTGTATACTTTGAATACTTAAATAAATGAATGTGTGAAATCAAATTATCTTAATCATATAAAGCATTTACCTAGAATACTAAATCACAACAACCGAATCTGCACCCCTTTCTCAAAGGATGCAGGTTCTCTTCATATTTTTCCCACATTTCTAAACTACCAGCTCTTCCTCCACCACTGCTTTCATCCGAGAATAACTAACATAGGAGATCAACCCCATCAACAGAATGAACGCGATGAAGGAGATACTCAATTTCCCTGCAGTAAAGACATGGGTCGTTTGGGTTAATGTCATGAAGAATATCTTGGTTATCATTGTTGTTGCTGCGGCACCCGTGAACTGTTGCCAAGTATTCAAGATGCTGTTACCGTCAGCTTGTAGGTCAGGACGCAATTGAGATAAGGTGTGGGTTACCAAGTTCCCTATCGTGAAGGCAGCGCCTACCATCACCGCGATATTACCCATTAAGAGCTGAGTGACAGTCAGATGTTCAAAGAAGACACTTATCACAACCATAACTAAGACGATGATTGACATCCCAGAGAATATCGGTATGAACGGGCCACGGCGGTCAAAGACGATTCCGGCTAGAGGTGTAGTAAGTGCCACAATTAACGAACCAGGGAACATGAAAAATCCAGCTTGAGTGGCAATTTGTTCTAAAGCCATTTGTAAATAAATCGGCAATAGGAAGGATAAATCAAGGAACATGGTCTGAACCGACAGGACGCTGACCACCAAGAAATTAAATTTCCTTTCTTTAAACACCTCTAAGTTAAGTATGGTCTTACTTTTATTCACTTGATAGAATAAGATTAGTGATATCGCACTGAATAATAACCACAACCATGACAGCTGCTTCTTCGGGAATAGATACTAAACCAATAATGAATGAGATTATGACCATAGAGATGGTTGACAAGAAGATGCCTTTCCAACCAAACGTATTGGACATATAGCCTCCAAAACTCGGTCCAATGGCTGATGCCAATGATGTTGTCATGGACCCAATTCCAACCACACTTCCCCTCTGAGTTAGCGGAACGTTTGTCAAGATGATGTGATACATTAACGGAATCCAAATCCTAATCGCCACCCCTTGAATGGCTCAACCAATCAATAAAGAAGCTAGATCAAAAGACAAGTAAGCAATACTAACACCTGTTAGAAACAAAAGGTTTGCTTCGATGAATAATTGCCGGATAGAGAAATCTCTGACCGGATTGGCTAAATTTATGACAACCATCGTGACCGCTAATATGACTGCGGTCGTTACCCCTTAGCTCTTATCCGTGGCTGTATTAAACTCAAGCATTAATACTAGGAACGTTACGTTCATCAACGTTTCTATAATTACACCACAAAAAGTTAAGATTGTAGTCGTAATAACTACTGGAATAATACGCCATTGTTTAGCCATAGATTTATTCTTGTTTAAATTATTCATTTTAATTTTTATTCCCAGAACATGAATACGCTTTATCTATACAACTCTTGTCATAATAAATTAGAAAATAATAATAATGCTTCCCTATAATTTCAAAAAAAAATAGGTGTCTTAATTCCCTACCTTAACATAGGTTCTGGAAACTAAAACACCTGAGTTTTAATATTTTATACAATTATCCTTCTAACAAATCAATATGATCGAACTCAATTCTCAGATGATAATCTCCCATTTGTTGGTGAACATCTTGTTCAATCTGCTGGTAGAGCTCTTGGCTCATCTCTTTGAATTCATCAGGAAGGAGAATATCAAAATTCAAGATAACATCCTCATCTTCTTCAATCACTTGGAAGTCATGGAACTTTAAGTTAACTGAGTAGGATTTCAATATTCGCTTCACTTGACGGTAAAGCTCATTATGGTGGGGGTTCTGTACTCCAATCGGATCTGGATGACAAACTAGTTCAATGCCCAAGTTCTCTTGGAAGTCCACTTCAATTCGGTCTAGAAGTTCATGGGCTTGAACAAGTGTCCAACTTTCATCTAATTCTATATGGATGGTCGCAAAGACTTTGTTAGGACCATATTGGTGCATTCTAAAGTCATGGAAACCAAGGATACCATCGTATTTTTCGAATTCATTACGGATTCGTTCTAGTTCTGAATCTGTTGGGCGAGATCCTAATAAGTCATCAATCGATTCACGAATCGTTTGGATACTATTGTAGATGATGAATAGGGCTAAGGCCGTTCCTGCATATCCATCGACATGCCAGCCGGTATAAGTTTCTATAAGTGATGCCACTAATACAACGAAAGTCGTGTACACATCATTGAAACTATCCATGGCTCCAGCTCTTAGTGTAGTAGAATTAATTAATTGTGCAGCATCTTGGTAAAAGAATCCTTGAACAATCTTAGCTACAATTGATAAAACTAACAGCCCCATAATCAACGGGCTCGTATGAAGATCTGACGGATTCAGTATACGGTCAAAAGACGTTAGTAAAAATTGGAAACCAACGAACATAATAATTAAACTCATTACAAAGCCTGTAATATATTCTGATCGTTCATGACCATAAGGATGTTCTTTATCTGCTGGCTTGGACGCCGCTCTAAAGCCTACTAAAGTTAGAATCGAAGAGATGGTATCTGACAAGCTATTAATCGCATCCGTCATAATTGACACACTTCCCGATACCCAACCAGCAAAAAACTTAATAATCGCCAAGATTAAGTTGGAAAAGAACCCAACAATACCGGCTAAAAGTCCTACTTGCGTCCGTTTATCTTTAACTTTTTTTGAATCGATATACTTCTTTATTCCATTCGCGAACACCTGAATTCCCCCTTAGCAAATAGAACTATTATACCGTAATTTGCCTTTGCCCTCAAGATTAAACTTGGATTTTTATCCCAATTCTACTTAAAGTTTTCCTATGAAACTAGCTCACTCATCTGTATGATTGTTCTTCAATGTGTCAACCAAGTAGTCCACTGACTCTGATAGTATCGATTGGTTACTTCTTAAGGCATTAGCCATCATATAGAATCGCTTCGGTAAAGCAAGGTCTTCTACTCGACCTTCAAAGTTTAAATTCACTAAGTCTTCTTGACCTGATTGAAGTTTCTGGACAAAGTCTGGTTCAACGATAGCTAAAGTCCCCATAGCTAATAAATCAGCATAATTTAATGCATCTAATGCTTTATCTGCACTTGTTATATCCCCTGCTACCATGAGTAAAGTCCGTCCATCAATCAGTTGACGAATCACTTCGTTCACAATCTTACCTTGGTGTTCTCCTCTTCGAGCGACCGCTTTATATGCTGAAGGTCCAAAGTGCGATGTGTGGATATAGTCCACTCCCAAGCTAACAATTTGATCAATTAAGTATAATGACTCATCTAAGTCATAACCAACTGTCTCACCATGAATCTCTTCAGGACTAATACGGTAGCCGATAATGAAGTCTGATCGACCGTTGGCCTTGACTTGTTCTTGAACAGCTTTAACAATGGCTATGGCAAAGGCAGAACGTCCTGTTAAGTCTCCACCCCACTCATCTGGTCGTTCATTTGACAAGCTTGAGAAGAATTGTTGAATTAGATAATGGTTGGCTCCATGAACCTCCACACCATCAAAGCCAGCTTCAATGGCTCGCTTCGTTGCTTGAGCGAAGAAATCAACATATTCGTAGATTTCCTCGGTTGTTAAGCCTTTAACTGGATAATCTAAAAATTCAAACTGTTTGCTTGAAGGCCCATAAGCTACTCCTTCGTCTTGGTAAGAGTACTTAGCTTGCCGACCTGGATGGAAGATTTGTAGAATGGCTTTGTTACCCTTAGACTTCATCGCCTCAGCCAGCCGCTTTAGTCCGGGGATTTGGCTATCAGCATTCGCACTCAATCCATAACCAAAAGCATTCCCATAGGGGCCTACATTCGCAGCCCCTGTTATCAAGAGCCCGGCTGTATTAGCTCGTCTTAAGAAATATTGCACGTCATCGTCTTGAACTTCACCTGCATAAGTCGACCCTGCTGCCACCATCGGTGACATAGCAAAGCGGTTAACTAAGCTTTGACCGCGATTAAGAGTCATTGAATCGAATAATACTTTGTATTGTTTATTCATTTTTTGTCTCCTAGATTTTGTTAAAGATTTTGGCTAAGTGACGATACGAGGCAATGCGTTTTTCTGAATCATAGATAGGCGAATAAGCAAGCAACTCATCAATCCCAAGGGTTTCAATCTCTTCTTCTAGAATGGATTGTGCTTGTTCAACTGAACCAATAATACTGAAACGCTTGTCTGTGTAACTTTTCAGATAGGCCTCATCTTCGGAAGTAAACTGATAGTCTTTGACAGATTCTGGGTCAAAGTTTTGAATCATTCTTCCACGCTTCAGGGCTAATTGTTGTAACAAGATTGGCTTAGCTAAGTATTCTGCCTCTTCTTGAGTATCCGCAATGACCATTAAGTAACTAACCATCACTGATGGCTTGGCGAAGAATTCACTCGCTACGAACTCATCGCGGTATAGTTTGAATACTTCTGGGTCTGTCTCTAGTCCAAAAAATTTTGCAAAGCTATAACCTAGCCCCATCTCGGCAGCTTTCAAAGCAGATTGCCCTGAAGAACCTAACATCCAAGGCTCAACTAGAGTCTCAAGTCCAAATGGCGCTGCTTTTGTTCTACCGTAAAAGCTCGGTGCTTCTTTATCTAATAGATAATCCAAGATAACTTCAATTTTGTCGTATTGGTCATCAAAAGCATTGGGCTTCCCTTGAGCTAAGGCTACAATCTCATTGGGACCACTTCCCGGTGCTCGACCTAATCCAATATCAATACGTCCCGGTGCTAGTGCTGTTAACGTCTTGAAGTCTTCTGCGATTTTTAACGGTGAGTAGTGCATAATCATAGTTCCACCTGTTCCTAAACGTAACTTATCAGTCACAGCAGACATATAAGCTGTTAATAATTCTGGTGCTACACTCGCATGCGTCGGTGAATTATGGTGTTCAGCAAACCAATGGCGTTTATAGTTCATCGCTTCGATTTCTTTAACAAAGTCTCGTGTTCGTTGGTATGCTGCTTCAGGACTTTCGTCCCCATTCAACGTAATTAAATCATGTACCCCTAATTCTATTGTCATAATATGTCATTTCCTCCTTGATAATCGATAATACTCATCTCACATATTGTATCAGTTTGAGTATAAAAATCATTCAAAAGGACTTGAGAATGTTTTCGAGTAGGAAAAACGGGAGCAACTAGGTTTAGTATGGACTTCGTAACTTCATAATTCATACTAAGCTCATTAATTATGAATTTCAGAATCCCATACTTCACACTAAAACCTCCGCACCCAAAACAATAACCAGCAAGCAGCCTCATAGACACGAAGTCCATAATAGCCACAAGCTGGTTATTCATTCACAATTATATTTGGTACTCACCAATCCGGTTCCAGTTCTTATCATGTAAGATAATTCGCGCTGGGACACCCACGGCTGTGGCGTATGGTGGTACATCTACCAGAACGACGGCTCCTGCCCCGACTTTAGCATGGTGACCAATCGTGATATTCCCAAGTAAAGTAGCGTTTGCTCCAATCTCAACATCATCTTGAATCGTCGGATGGCGTTTGCGACCCTTTTCGCTCCCTGTACCACCAAGGGTTACGCCGTGATACATCTTCACATTGTCACCAACAATCGCCGTCTCACCAATAACAACTCCCATACCATGGTCGATGAAAAGGTTCTCCCCAATTTGAGCACCGGGATGAATCTCAATACCGGTCTGAGTTCGAGATTGTTCAGAGAGTTTACGTGCTTCGTAAACATCCCCCTCCTTATATAAGCGGTGAGCTTCGAAGTGGTTGGCAACAGCTTTGAATCCTGGGTATAAATCATAGACCTCTTGCCAACTTGTCGCAGCGGGATCTCTCTCATAGATAAACTTAGCAAGACTTACCGCTTGAGGATTATCGTATTGATTAAGCTTGTCCATCGCCAAAGAATCCAGTAGATAAGTAGCGCTCCCCACTATCTGGTAAGACAACCACTACTTTCTTTCCTTTTCCTAATTCTTTAGCCAAACGTAGAGCTACTGTATAGTTGGCTCCTGAAGAAATTCCCGCCAGAATTCCTTGTGTCTTGGCTAAATTTACTGCTGTTGCAATAGCTTCTTCGTTCGAAACCGTTTCAACCTTATCAATCACTGATTGATCTAAAATTTCAGGTATAAAGTTCGCTCCTAATCCTTGAATCTTGTGAGAACCAACTTGACCAGCCGTTAAGATAGGTGATCCTTCTGGTTCTAATGACCAAATCACAGTGTCTGCCTTATTATCTTTAAGTACACGACCGACACCTGAAACTGTCCCACCAGTACCAATACCTGCTACAAATCCATCAACATCTGGTAAATCTTCTAATATTTCCTTCGCAGTGGTTTCAGCGTGAGCTTCAACATTAGCTTCGTTAGTAAATTGTCCGAATACTACTGCTCCACGTTCTTTCGCAATTTCTTCTGCTTTTTCCCCGGCTAATTTCATTCCACCTGAAGCAGGCGTTAATACTAATTCAGCACCATAAGCTTGGATAATTGTGCGGCGTTCCACACTCATTGAGTCTGGCATGACGATGACAACGTTAATTCCCAAAGCCGCACCAACCATTGCTAGTCCAACACCTGTGTTTCCACTTGTAGACTCAACAATGGTTCCTCCAACTTCAACTTGCCCACTATCCAACAAGCTTTGGACGATGTATTTTACAGGACGGTCTTTCACTGAACCACTTGGGTTATTTTTCTCTAATTTTACATAGATATCTGCATAATCTTCGTCTAAACCATTCACTTTAACTAGGGGAGTATATCCAATCGCATCAACAATATTATTAAATAACATTAAAAAATTCCCTCCATCTGTCTATTATTTATTATCTTAATAACAAAATGGTATCTTTTTAGTAGTTAATAGTCAATGAAACGCCCTCATCAAACCCTCATTTAATACCCACAAATAATTCAATACGAGTATTGAGATTTTCCCAACACTAAACACGAACATTACCAAAAAATAACGCGCTCATCATTCGCCAATACTTGAGAAATTCCCAAAAAAGGATATACTCCATGAGTAACCTTTAGTTTTAAGGAGGAGAGTCCACTTTGTCTAAAAGTAAAATCCCTTATCTTATTATTACTCCGGGATTAATTTTGTTAATTGTTTTTCTTATCTTGCCGTTAGTATCGATTATCTACCCTACTTTCTATGAGGGCGCTTTTACGATTGAAGCTTATACGAATTTCTTCTCAAGTAGCTTCAACCTATCTATCTTATGGCGGACAATTAAACTTTCACTGATTGTAACAGTCTGGTCAATTATCCTTGGATTGCCTACTGCTTATTACATCTCACGCGCAGATCGACGCTGGCGGTCCCTACTGATGGGGTTAATATTATTCCCATTATTAACGAACTCAGTCGTTCGAAGCTTTGCTTGGATTAATATCTTAGGAACCAATGGAATTATTAACCAAATATTATTAAGTCTTGGAATTATCCAAGAGCCGCTTAAAATGCTTTATACGGAAGCGGCTATCACGATTGGTTCCGTCTACCTATTCTTACCTCTTATGATTACCACACTTGTAGGTATCTTAGAGAATATTGATAGTGAGCTCATTGAAGCGGCTGAGACCTTAGGAGCTAATTCTGTCGTTGCCTTCATGAAAGTCATCTGGCCACTAAGTATTCCCGGTGTGATTGTAGGAAGTATTCTTGTCTTCACTGGAACCTTCACGGCTTATACAACACCTCAATTATTAGGCGGAAACCAGAATATGATGATGTCGACCTTCTTATACCAACAAGCAATGTCCCTAGGTAATTGGAAGAGCGCGGGTGTGATTGCCTTGATTATGATTGTAACGACGATTATCGTTATGAATGTCTTCAACTGGATTGCTCGCCTAGTTGACCGTCGAGGAGGAGAATTAAATGCGTAAACAACGTGGCTTAACATTATTAGTCATTCCTTGTCTTTTTATTCTTATTTGTTCCACTGTTAATTATTATTGTGACCTCTTTCGGAGAGAATCCTACCATTCAGTTCCCTATTGAAGGTTTCACTTTCAAATGGTATGCCAATGTTTTTGAAACAGGTGGCTTTATGTCAAGTTTCTGGTTAAGCTTAAGAGTATCCTTCTTAGCGACTGTTCTTGCCTTGATCATTGGAATTCCAGCGGCTTATGCTTTATCACGATACTCCTTCCCAGGTCGGAATGCCTTGAAGAGCTTCTTCTTGTCACCGACAATTATTCCTGGAGTTGTTGTGGGTTTCGCTTTATTCCAATACATTGTGATTAAGTTACAAATTCCAATCTTTATCGGTTTACTGTTGGGGCATTTCCTAATTAGTTTACCTTATATTATTCGGGTAGTTGGTTCGAGCTTGGAGCAATTAGATGTTTCCTTAGAAGAAGCTTCTTGGACCTTAGGTTGCACCCCGTTTGAAGCTTTCTTCAAAATTGTGCTACCTAACATTAGTTCAGGAATTTTCGCTTCATTTATGTTAGCTTTTATCAACTCGTTCAATAATATTCCGGTATCACAATTTCTAACAGGGCCTGGGTTCACCGCCTTGCCGACGAACTTAATGGGGTATATTGAATATAATTATGACCCGACCGTATCAGCTTTATCTGTGTTACTTATGTTACTTACAATTATTCTAATGATTATCATTGAGAAGACCTTAGGTCTCGCATCAATATCTTAACGAGGAGGATGCCAACATAATGGCTTTTGTTGAATTAAACGACATTCGCGTCAGCTATGACGGGAAGACAAATATACTTGAAGACTTACAGCTATCTATAGAGAACGGAGAACTTGTCTCATTGCTCGGTCCTTCAGGCTGTGGTAAGACAACAACCCTACGTGTCATTGCTGGGTTAATCCAACCTAACGATGGAACGTTCACTGTCGACGGTCAAGACTTAACGCACGTTCCAGTACACAAGCGACAATTCGGAATGGTATTCCAATCCTATGCTCTCTTCCCGCACTTAACTATCTATGAGAACGTAGCTTTTGGATTAAAAATGCAAAAGGTAGATAAACGTATTATTAAAGATAAAGTCACACAAATTCTAGAAGTTACCGGCTTATCTGAGTATACGGACCGTTACCCTAAGCAATTATCAGGTGGGCAGAGACAACGTGTTGCCTTAGCCCGTGCCCTAGTTATCGAACCTCAATTATTATTACTTGACGAGCCTTTAAGTAACTTAGATGCTAAGTTACGTGTGTCAATGCGAACAGAGATTAAACGAATCCAACGCCAGTTAGGCATTACAACTGTTTTTGTTACCCATGATCAAGAAGAATGTTTCTCTATTTCAGATAAAGTGGCGGTGATGAACAAAGGAATAATCGAGCAATTCGCTTCTCCTGAAGAAATCTATCAACGTCCACGTACTGAGTTTGTTGCTCGTTTCATTGGTTTTGAGAACTTTATTGACCTAAGTCAACAAGCACATCAAGAATACCAAGCTACTGATGGAACAACTTTTCGTATCAATACGGCTGATGATATTAGTCCTGGCCAAGCAAAAGCTACTATTCGTCCAGATGACATCTATATTGATAATGACCATGAAGTTTCTGATAACACCCTTCATGGTACAGTCTTAGTGAGAACTTTCTTAGGTAAGAGTTATCAATATGAAGTTGAAACGGCTGTTGGTAAATTATTAGTTAACGACTCTAGCTCGACGCTCTACAATAATGGAGACACTGTTAAATTGTTCCTTAGTCCAGATAAATTAATCTTAGTATAAAAAAATATTTTAGGAGAATTATTATGAAACTATTCAAATCTTCAATGTTAGCCTTAACTTCTGTCATGGTCCTTGCTGCTTGTGGAAGCAACAATACTGCCTCAGATAACACTACTAAAGAAACGACTGTTTCAGCTCAAGGTAATGGTGAGTTGATTGTCTCTACTTTCGCGATTGCAGAAGATGTAATTAACCGTAATATCTTCGAGCCATTCACTGCCGCTGAAGGTATCGACATTACTTATGAAGTAGGGAACTCAAGTGAACGATTCACCAAACTGATGAACAACCCAAATTCTACGATTGATGTGATTGAATTATCACAGAATAATGCAGCAACTGGTGTAAATGAAGGCATGTTCGAAGAATTAACTGAAGAGAATGTACCGAACTTAGCTTTACTTGTTGATAGCGCTAAAGACGCTACCACAACGGCTGGCGCTCCTTATACAATGAACAGTATTGGGATTATCTATAATGAAGAAGCTGCTGGTATGATTATTGATGAGTGGTCTGACTTATGGGATCCTTCATTAGAAGGCAAGATTTCAATTCCAGATATCACGACAACATTTGGACCAGCGATGTTACACGTTGCAAGTGACCATGCTGGCGTGGATATTACAACAGACCAAGGTGAAGCTGCTTTCCAAGCTTTAACAGAATTAAAGCCTAATATTGCAAAAACTTATACGAAGTCATCGGACTTAGCTAACTTATTCCAATCAGGTGAGATTGTTGCAGCTGTTGTTGGAGACTTTGCTTACCCAATCATCTCAGAAGCTAATCCAGATGTTCAATACTTAGTGCCTGAATCTGGAACATATGCGAACTTCAATACATTAAACGTTGTCTCAACTTCTGAAAACAAAGAAGCTGCTTACGCTTATATCAACTGGAGACTTAGCCAAGAATTACAAACAACTACCGCTCGTTCGTTAAACGAAGCGCCAACAAACGCTGAGGTAGAATTAGATGAAGAAACTTCTGCGAATAAAACTTATGGTGATGTTGCAGAACGTGCAAAAGCCATTGACTTTACTTTCGTTAATGAGAACTTAGACCAATGGATTAATACATGGAATGAAGTATTAAACCAATAATCTTCAGATAACCCTATGATTAAAGATGAAGTTTCTTGCCCAGGCTTGAAATTTCATCTTTTTTATCAGTTTATGAAAGGATTGAGCTTTATGACTATAGACTTATTAATAAAAAACGCCAAAGTATTCAACAGCTTCTTAAAAAAGTTCGAAGACAAAAACGTCGCCATCCTAAAAGATAAATTCTATTATATTAGCCCAAGTGACCAAAACATTGACCATCTAGAAGTAAGTCAAATCCTTGATGCAAAAGGGAAATATATAGTCCCTGGACTCATTGATATTCACATGCATATTGAAAGCTCCATGGTACCTCCGACAACATTCTCTGGTGCTGCCCTATCCCATGGCGTAACTACCATTGTGGCTGACTCTCATGAAATTGCGAATGTCTTTGGTATAGAAGGGTTGAATGTCTTCATGGAACAAGACACAGACTTAGATATTTTTTATGCCATTCCCTCATCTGTACCTTCTACAGTGCCAGAACGTGAGACAACTGGGGGTATTATTGGAATTGAAGTGGTCGAAGCTTTATTAGACTATCCTAAAGTTATTGCCTTAGGTGAGGCTATGAACTTCAAAGGTATTGTCTCAGAACCGAATTCACTCATTCGCCAAATTCTCAAAACAACTCAAGAACGCAAACCATTCATGCCTTTGGAAGGACATATTCCACGAGTAAGTAGTGAAGATCTAGCTAAGTTTATGTATGCAGGACTTACAGCTGACCATACCCACCAATCCCCAGAATCTATCTTAGAGAAAGTCGGATCAGGACTGTTCGTGGAGTTCCAACGCAAGTCATTAACCAAAGAGAATATTGATGTTGTAAACCAACACCAATTATATGAGCATACATGTATTATCACTGATGATATTATGCCCGATGACTTATTAAAAGGTCATCTGAATGCTAATCTCAAGTTAGCTATGGATATGGGGCTAAGTCCAGAAAATGCTATCTACATGAGTACTTATACCCCCGCAAGACGGATGGGGTTCCAAGATAGAGGTGCAATTGCTTCCGGCTTCAAAGCAGACTTTATAATTCTTGATGATCTTGAGACATTCCATATTCATAAAGTCTATAAGAGCGGACGCCTCGCCTATCAAGATGGCGATGAAATGGCCTTTGACAAAGACCTATCACAGTCCTTTCCAGCTCACTTTTATAATTCTGTTCAATGCCAACCTCTGACGGCTTCTGACTTACGTATAGCAGTTGATGACGATGTTGAAAACGTCTTATGCAATGTGATTCAGATTCAAGCTGTTGGAACCTTCACAGAATGCGTTCAAAGACAACTGCCAGTTAAAGATGGTTACTTGGATTGGGAATCAAGTGGTCTAGCATTAATTGTCGTTGTTGAACGTTATGGAAAGAACGGTCAGATTGGTTATGGTTTAGTTGAGAATACGATTCAGCAAGACGGTGCAATCGCAACAACTTGGGCTCATGACCACCATAATCTGATGGTAATGGGAACGAGTATTGAAAGTATGTTAGCAGCTCAAGAAGACGTTATTAGTAACCACGGTGGTTACACCGTCGCAAAAGCTGGCGAAGTGATCGCATCATGTCCGCTACCTATCGGAGGTATATTAAGTGAAGCGCCTCTGCCAGTCTTAGGTGAGAGCCTTCAAAAAGTTCGCCAAGCCATGGTAGACTTAGGCTATGTGAATACGAACGAGATTATGTCCTTCTCAACCTTATCCCTACCTGTATCCCCTCAATTAAAGATTACCGACTTTGGCATGATGGACGTTCATACACACGAACTTATCCCATTAGTAGAGGTGAAGAACTAGGATGAAAACTCTCATAAAGAATATCCACTTATTAACAATGGATGAAGACTACCATGAAATAGACCAGGCCTATATTCTCATTGAAGATCAAGACATTGTAGCTTATGGTACTATGGCTGACTTAACTGAAGAAGCGGATTATATTGTAGACGGTCAAGGTGCTATTGCTATGCCAGGAATGATAAACACTCATACGCACTTAGGTATGATTCCATTTAGATCACTAGGTGACGACACGCCCGACCGATTGACACGCTTTTTGTTCCCTTTAGAGAATGAGTGTATGACAGAATCACTGACCTACCACAGTTCCAAATATGCCATTTCCGAGATGCAACTAGCAGGTATCTCTACTTTCTTCGATATGTATTACTTTGAAGATGTCGTGGCGCAAGCTACTGACGAGATGCAAGCTCGAGCAATATTAGGTGAATCAGTAATTAATAAGAGCCCTGATAGCCCTCATGATTTTGGTGGTCTAGATTACATCAAAGAATTCATTCCTAAGTGGCTGAAACATGAGCGAATTATTCCTGCCGTTGCTCCACATGCACCTTATACCAATACGGATGAATCCTTACAGGCTGCCCACCAACTGGCTCAAGAATACTCAGTGCCTTTATCTATCCACTTAAGCGAGATGACTTTCGAGATGGATCGATACAAAGAAGAAGCCAACCAAACGCCGGTGGAATATTTGGCAAGTCTAGGTGTGCTGGATAACAAGACACTTGCTGCCCACTGCATCTATCTAACAGACTCTGATATTGAGATTATGAAGCATTATGATGTAGCAGTGGCACATTGTATCGGAGCCAATACAAAGTCGGCTAAGGGCGTTGCCCCACTGACCAAGATGTTGGAAGCCGGCTTGCGAGTAGGTCTAGGGACAGACGGACCAAGTAGTGGGAACACACTGGATTTGTTCACACAAATGCGGATGGTAGCTAACTTCCATAAGACTTATATAGAAGATCGCTCAGCCTTCCCAGCCCGTGAGATTGTCCACTTGGCTACCCTTGGAGGAGCTCAAGCACTTGGGTTGGATTCAATCATCGGATCCATTGAAGTGGGTAAGAAAGCTGACATCTGCTTGATAGAGACAGACTCTGTCAACATGTTCCCCATTTACGATGCTTACAGTGCTATTGTCTACTCCGCTAATGCATCTAACGTTCAACACCTCTTCGTCAATGGCCAACATATCGTTAATAATAAACAATTAACAACACATTCACTGAATAAATTAAGACAGAACTTAAAGCAAGAGATGACCCACTTTCAACAAAGAGCTGTTGAATTGGCTAAAGAATTATAGAAAAAAACCACTCAAGCTGTGAATTGAACTCACAGTTTGAGTGATTTTTGTGTAGGTAGAGTAGGTTTTTCAGGCCTTTATCACCCAGCTCCCTCTCCAATAATTCAAGCGCTTCTTCTACCGTTGAATAATAGAGTATGCGATTGAAGTACTCTGTACTAGCAATCATAGCAGATAACGGCCTAACCTCTTGGCGGTGCAATATAATCACCAGCATTGAATTATTTATCAATTATATTGTTAATTTTATACCCTTTCTAATCTGTTTAATTCGCTAACAAATCGTATTAATTATATAATATGACATGCTATATATTAATTTAAAAGGAAGACCTACATGGTCAGACGAGAAAATAACTTTAATATTTGAAGCTTAATCACCGGTATATTATATATTTTAATTGGGATGTTCGCCTTCAATCATCCAATTAGTTCAACGAATATTATTGTTTACTTCATCATTAACGCAACCATTTATATTATCCAAGCATTTTAATCACATTTATGTGTTATTTACAGGACAGCCTCTTGTGGGCTGTTTTTTTGTGCATTCGATTCAATAACTTGATGGCGGTCAATTTTTTATTGGAATATACCGGCTATACTTTAATTAGATCAAAAAGAAAGAAGGGAAAAAACAATGACACAACTTACATTTCATCAAGCTAAAGAGAAACACTTCGACAGATTAGCTCAATTCACACCAATCGTTAACCGTGTTCACGGGAGTAAGCACCCAGAATTCAATCAAGTCAACGACTTATGGAATCTCATCCAAGCTAAGACTGAACGGACTCATAACCCTGACTTAAGCAATGAATTCAAGCAACTCCGTCAAGTAACTAACAATTATACCGTTCCACAAGATGTGTGCGAGAGTTATGAAGCAGTCTACCAGATGTTAGAAGAAGTCGATCTCGCCTATCAAGCATAATTATTAATAACAACATATAAGGAGGATGTTATTATGCAAAGATATATATTAAGTCATAAAAATCATATTACTCTTATTAGTGGGTTACTTATCGCTCTAGCCTTTACAGCTCTATGGGGCTTTAGCAACAGCCAAGTCTTCAATATCGCCTTAATTATTGCATCCATCTTAGGTGTTGCACCGATTGCCATTCAAGCATGGAGTGCTCTGAAAGTAAAAGTGATTAGTATTGATGTGTTAGTAACTGTTGCTGTAATTGGTGCATTCTTTATTCAAAACTTTGAAGAATCTGCTATTGTTACTTTCTTATTCTTATTCGGTGCTTGGTTAGAAGCTCGTACACTCAACCAGACGCGCTCAGCCATTAAAGAATTAACTGAGATGGCGCCAGAGACAGCTCTCAAGCAAATGGAAAATGGGGACTTTGAAGAAGTCGATATATGGGATGTTGATGAAGGTGATATTCTATTAGTTCGAACTGGTGCTAAAGTTCCAGTCGACGGAAGGGTGATTAGTGGTGGAGGTCACATTAATGAAGCAAGTATTACTGGGGAAGCTGTTCCAGTGAACAAAGCCGTTGACTCTACCGTCTTTGCCGGAACGGTTCTTGAGAATGGTACTATTCAGATTGTTACCGATCATGTGGGTGAAGATACGACTTTTGGTAAGATTATTGAGCTCGTTGAAGAAGCCCAAGACTCTAAATCTGAAGCAGAACGCTTCATCGACAAGTTCTCACAGTGGTATACACCAGCTGTTCTTGTCCTATCCCTGATAGTCTGGTTCTTCTCTCAAAATATTGAACTTGCGATTACAGTCCTTGTATTAGGTTGTCCAGGGGCACTCGTTATCGGTGTTCCAGTGTCTAATGTTGCAGGAATCGGTAATGGTGCACGCCAAGTAGTCTTATTAAAGGGAAGTGAAGTTATCAATGACTTCAGTAAGACAGATACTATTGTATTCGACAAGACAGGTACATTAACAATCGGTAACCCGGAAGTAGGAGTTGTTAAGAACTACGGTGAATCAGGTCGTTCACTCAACTATCTAGCAAGTATCGAGAATGAATCAGATCACCCCTTAGCCAAGGCCATTGTTAACAAATTAGGTGACGTTCAATTGTATCCAGTAGAATCAACCCATGTTGTTAAGGGTGGAGGTATCGTCGCTCAAGTAGATGGCCACCGTGTTGCAGTAGGTAACGTTAGCTTAATGGAACAAGAAGGTGTTGCCTTATCGAATAAAGCACGTCGAGATATTGACCTCTTAGAGACAAAAGGAAATTCGCTTGTACTGACTGCAGTTGATGGACAACTCAAGCACTTGATGGGTATTCGCGATCAAATTCGCCCAGGTATTAAAGAAGACTTACAAAAACTTAAAGAACTTGGCATTAAGAACTTAATTGTTCTATCAGGTGATAATCAAGGAACTGTTGACCTCGTAGCAAGTGAACTAGCCTTAACCGAAGCATATGGACAGATGTTACCTGAAGATAAGTCGGCCTATATCGAGAAGCTACAAGATAAAGGCAAGGTTGTCACTTTTGTAGGAGATGGGGTAAATGATAGTCCGTCACTGGCATTGGCCGATATTGGTATCGCTATGGGAAGTGGAACAGATGTTGCCATTGAGACTTCCGATGTTGTTCTAATGAACTCAGACTTTAACCAATTAGCCCATGCTCTAGGCCTTACGAAAGCCACCGCATCAAACATGCGCCAAAACATCTTTATCGCCATTGGGGTTGTGATTGTCTTAGTAACCAGTCTCTTCTTCAGTAATTGGATGAATATGTCGATCGGAATGTTAGTTCACGAAGCAAGTATTTTAGTAGTTATTCTGAATGGAATGAGATTATTGAACTACCGCCTAAAAGGAACAAGCGATAAACAGTCCTCTAAGGTTCAATCTACTAGTTTAGCCAATTAATCCACTTAAAAGACTAAAACTTGACCGCCATCAAGTAATAATTCAATCAAATAACTTATACTCAATATGTAAGAAAGATTAATAAAAGAAAAGGAGAATCATATTATGCAACAAGCTATTATCCAATTAGAAACCTTAACGTGTCCATCATGTCTTCAGAAGATCGAAGGAGCAGTAGGAAAGCTTGCTGGTATCGACAAAGACAGCCTCAAAGTCATGTTCAATGCCAGCCGTGTCAGAGTAGACTTTAACGAAAATGATATCTCAATCGAACAAATTGAAGAAGCTATTCAAAATCTCGGCTACGAAGTCCTTAGATCTCGCGTGAAAGCTGCATAATAAAGAACAAGGTTGATGACGAAGAATCGTCATCAACCTTGTTTATTTTTATAGTGATTGTTTGGCTTCTTTAACTTTAACAACTAAGACACGGTTCAAGAATGGGTATAATGCCGTCATCTAAAGAAATAATTATAATAAAAGTTAGCCATTAAGCAAAAAAAAGGTCTACCACCTCGAATGGTAAACCTCTCAAATGCTTATAAACCAAGGTTTGTAAGCTATTATTAATCTTGTTGTGCATTTTTGTCCACGAAACCAAACTTTTTAATAGCTCTATTTCTTGTGTTCTCTCACATGCTGTAAACCTTGTTAATACAATAAAGTTAAGTTTTTATACTATCTGACAATGCCTATTAAAAGAATAAAAGTCGGCAAATTAGTCGGCAAAATCCACAATGCACACACCAAATATGATTAGTCCTCTAACACATATCGCCTTGCACTGATAACTATGTCTTCTTTATAAAACTCAAAATGATCTATCCGTTCAATAGCATAATATTCATCTTTGAATCTAATGAGTAAGTCGTTTGTGATACCTTCAGTGTAATTAATTGTGAATAATAATTCAACTATATAGTTGGTTTTTGAAGCTCGTGCTACATAAGTCGCTTCTTCTTCGGCTGAGGTTTGTCTTACATAAGCCCAACGGTTAGTTAAGTAATCTACATAAGTATAGACACCTCTTATAGGTGAGCCATATTCATTGGTTGCCTGCTCACGCTTCACAAAATCTATCTTCTTATCTTTCAGCTTTCGCTTCTTTCGTCTTGTACTAAACAATCTATCATTATTAGCCATATTTCTACCTCCATTCTAAGGCTATTCTGTGATACGTTACCCACATATCAATCTGAATTGACCTCCTAGAGCTTATTCGGTTGGGCTTCTTTGAACTCAATATAGTTTTCTTGCAATCCCACATAAGCATTCAATAAACTTACGGTACCATCTATTCTTTTTGCTGGTGCTGAGTTCTTAATCGGCTGGATATTTCCATTAACATCTGATTTTACAGCGGTATTTGAAAGACACCATTTCAAGATAGGGTTATTATTATAGTTCACACGATTAGCTTCTAAATCAGCTCCCAATATCTGCATTGGTAAGCTGAGTGTTTTATAGCCTTGTCTTGCTTCTCTCATGTCAAAGCCGTAACCTTCCATCTCTTCAACCCAATATTTTGCACTCCAAGCGTCATAATACACCCAAGCTACTTTTAATTGATTCTCCTGCACTGTCTGAATAAACCATTGCGTAATATCAGAATAACTAATGGAATTTCCTTCACAAATACGCATTAACCCTAAATCAATCCATTTTTGATATATTTGTCTTTCTTCTTCAGTACGGTTCATAAGTGAATCTTCAGGGATCCAATACATTTGAAGTGCATATTTTTGTTCTGTGTACTTATCCATTGTTAATAGTGTGGCACTTGTTAAGTCACCTGTTTTGGATAAGTCAGCTCCACCAATAACAAAATGGTTTTTGAAGTCCGTAATATCAAATGTGGCTGTATTTAGAATTTGTTCAAATGACAACCATGTACCGCTGGCATTCTCTCTAATATTAAAGTCCTTAACTAATATCCCTCTTAGATCCACAGGATTGTTTCCTGCACGATTTAACTGTTCTTCAATATAACTTATCTTTTTAATCGTTCCTAATCCAGGGTTGGCTTTAACCCACATTTCAGGGTCTTTATACTCTTCTCGATTATCCAACTCATAAATGACTGATAAGAAGGTATCATCTTGATACACCCCATCTACTACATTGCATGCATAGTTATAAATATCATCAAATATATTTTCCCTAACTGTACCTGCTGTGGTAATCATCACAATTAAAGGTTGCTCACGACTTGAAACAGATTGCTTCATAACTTCGTATAAATTACGGTCTTTCACAGCATGCAACTCATCTATGATAACTAAGTGGCTGTTTAAACCGTCTAAAGTATCACTATTTGCACCCAATGGCTGAAATTTACTAAATGATTGACTGTGATATAAATCTGTTTTACGCTTACGGATTACATTAGATAAGTCATTAGATTGTTGCACCATCTCAAGAGTAGCGTCAAAGACTAACTTCGCTTGGTCTTTCTTGGTAGCCACAGAATATACTTCCGAACCTGCTTCCCCATCAGCTATTAACATGTAAAGAGCAATCCCTGCTAACATGGTTGATTTACCATTTTTCCGCCCTACCATGAACAATGACTCTTTATATTGCCTAAGTCCTGTATCCCTATCCACAAAGCCAAATAAAGCACTGATGTAGGCTTTTTGAAATAGTTCTAGCTCTACCGCCTTCCCTGCCCATTGCCCCTTGGAATGTTTGCAAAATCGCTCTATAAACTCAATCGAATAGTTAGCTTTTTCTTTACTAAATATATATTGTCTTTGTGGATTTAATATCCGCTCTTTTAGATCAGCATATATTTTAGCCACACGCTTAGAAGTGATAATCTCACCTGATTCAATCTGATTCGCATATTCGATTACATAATTCACTAAACAGCACCCGCTTTAAGGAATTGACTTAATTCGTCGGTAGCTTCCTCTTCTTCAGTTGGATATAAAGCAAGTAATTGCTTCATAAACTGATTGTAGCGGTTCGTCACATCTAAATAAGCCTTTAACTCAGGTGTTTGACGGTTAACTACCTGCTTACCGTTCTCAAATACGCTTGTAGCCCCTGTTTTAGCTATCTCAATTTTCAAACTATCCATAATACTACGCATAAATGACAACTCTTCAATATATTCAATAGCCATATTTTGTTGGTGGTCTGGTATTAAGTAAATCGTTGCTTCAAACTTCTCTTTAAAAGTTGTCTTATTTAATTTTATTTTGTTTTCTGCCATTAATTATATCCCCTTTCCTAAATTTTTTATCTATCAGAGGTTTAAAGAAGTCCCCGCCCGCTGTATAGGTGTATTTTTTCAAAAAACGAACAGGGGGGTTAATCAAACTTACGTTTGAATAATATCCCCATCGGGTGTAAACATTAACCCGTCCTCAATTAAACCCTTACTGTAATGAATAAAGTTATGACACTCTTGGCAAACAGCCATTAAGTTCGCTTCATTCAATGCAATATCAAAATCATTTAAGTTATTATCGTTTAACCATTCGATATGATGAACAATCTTTGCTGGTCGATTGCACCGCTCACACAAATAATTATTCTTTGCCATCACATAATCTCTGACTTTCCTCCAACGACTTGAATTATAAAATTCATTCTGTGCTTCTGATTTACTTGCCATCCTGAACCACCATTAGACTTAGTGTCTTTAATAAGCTATCAATCGTTCTTGTGAGTTGGTCTGCGTTCGTTCCCTCAGCGTTATACCACAGTTGTAATAAGAAGCCACTAACTGTCTTAGCTAGTGGCTCAGTGTCTTGTTGCTCAGGGGTCATGCCTGTGGTGGTATAGATATAGCTGGGGATTGAATTTAGGAGGGACTCAACAATATCGTCGTTCGCCCCACTGTCTAATCTTAATATATTTAATGCTTCATAGAGATCCATTCCCATGCTTTCAATCCTCCTTAACCTTCAGCTACAGCAAGCTTAACAAATGCTTCAGATAAGATAACTTTCGTATCAGCTAAAGCTGTTGCTTTAAAATCAATTAAGTTAGATTTAAAACTTGATTCCGTTGATACTTCTACTGTAATTCCTTCAGGTAAGTTATATCCTAAGTAATTGAAGTTTCCTAAATAAATTTCATTGTCGGCAATGTTATCGTCAATAATAACAGGGGTACCCAAAATCATTCCAATTGATTCCGCCTTAGGGTCTGCAATAAAGATAGGACGTTTATTCATATCCACGATTGAATACACTACGTTATAAAGCGTTGCGTTATTCATTGCAAACTTAGCACCATTAGAATACCCACGCTTTAATAAGGCTAATGCTTTTGTAAAGTCAGTATAAGCTGGAGTAGCTGATAACTCTACTAGGTTATTGTTTGCTTCACTGAACTCAATTGTTTCAATCCCTGCTCCTTGACCTGTCTCTCCTGTTCCACTCACTAATGAATGTTCAATCGTCTCCATGACTGAAGCGACTAACTCATCAGTAATATATTGTTCAAAAGCTGGTACGCTCATCTTACGAGCTTTGGTTGAGATAGAGAATACTTTGACAATCTCATTCGCACTAAAGGTTACTTTTGCTGGGTGTTCTTTTCTCCCTCAACAACTTCACCTTCTGTATGCCACTCTGCTTTTGTGAGTGGTGTCCCCACAGGAATATCAAAGTTAGCAGGCATATTAAATCCACGAGCTTCAGCAAGTAAACCGCCCTGAGTGCGTGCTTTCTTAATGACTTCGTTTAAAGTATGTGTAGGGATCACATTCGCATTATCATTAGCAATATTAAACGCACGCTTTTCTACTTGACCTTGGTCTAATGCATTACGTTCCTCTGTCGTTAGCTCATGCCCTAAAATATCTTTGAAGAAGGCTGAACGATATTCTTTTGTTTCATAAATTGAATCTGTCATTGATAAGTTATCTCCTTTTCCTTGTGTGCTAGCTCCTGTGATAGGATTGAATGATTGTGTAATGGATTGTTTGAATTGACTACGTTTCTCTTCTAAATTTTCTTTGGCTTGCTTTAAGCCTTCCACTTCAATATTAAGGACTTCAATATTAGTTTCAGGGTTCGTGTCTACTTCATTAATTAATTGTTGACTACGTTGTTCAATTTCTCCAATTGATTTTGTATTCCAATAATTAAATGCTTCCTGCGTTGTTTTAAATTCCATGATTATAATTCTCCTTTAAAAATTATTTTGTTTAGTTTAATTTTGAGTTCATCACGATTGGCAAAGTTAGTAACTATGCTTCTCGCTTCAACAGATGTCGTTGGATATGCTGGGAAGGGTACAACAGATATTTCATACAGATTATCTATCTTGGTGATTGTTCGATACAGATTACCATCTGCCCGCTTTTCCCACTTCTGCCCTTCATCTGATACCTTAAATGCAAAACTCATTCCTGATAAGTCTCCTCGTTGGATTGCCATCCACACGCTACGAGCTTCTTCAGTATTCGCTAGTTCCGCCCTCATCTCTAAGCCTGCCTGATTTAAAGATAATTGCATGGTTTTAGGTGTCCTAGCTAAAGGCACCTTATTCATATCGTGGTTATACAAAAGCCGTGTATCGTTCAAATTGACACCATCTAAAGCACCACGTTGAATAACTTCGGTATAGGTAGCTGTTCCTGCTCCTATGGTTGTTGGGGTGTCGTATAGAATTGGTGTCCCAACTAAAACCAATTCATTTTGATTGTCATTCCGTTCTTCTGTCTGAATCGTTGCTATCCTGAGTTCTTTCATTCAGTTCGTCTCCTATCTGATATTTGTTAGCTTCTTTCATATCTACATAGTTTAAAGTTTGAAGTCGCTTGTCCCCAATCTCGTCATCAACGGTAGGTAAGTTTAAGATCTCTAATGACTGATTCACTGTTAAAACACCCATTGGCATAAGGGAAGCAATATATTTAAGTTTTGAGTCGTTACTTCTAAACTGTAAATCTTGATTATCAAAAATGACTTCATTGCCATTAAGCAGCTCAATATGAGTGAAACATTTGTCTGTAAATTCTAAGCTGAGTTGATTAGCTAAAGGCTCAATAATTGATTCATAAAATGAATTGAATTCATCTTCTGTAAAATTACTAGATACAATATTTCTATGAATACCTAGGTAACGATAAACCTTATCTTCAATAGCATGTAATTGTGATTCATCAATACTTATTGGCTTGCTATCAATGCTAGTGTATTCGTCCTTACTGTCTAAAGTAATTACACCACCGTTATTACTGATGGATAGATATTCTTTTGAAAAACGGTCTCTTTTCTCACGCAATACTTCTTCATTCGCAATACCACTAAAACTAACCACACCTCTTATAGAAGCCCCTAATTCAATGCTTTTAACTATTCCTTCATTTTGCTTATGAGATACCTCTAGTAAGGCATTTAATGCTGAATTATCATCACCCAACAACTGATTACCGTTGTAATGTCTGCGTAAATGAATGATGTCTCGGTATGGTATATAAACATCTGAACCATCTTGAAACAGGAATCGCACTAACATATTTTCTTGATTGTCTGTTCCAAACTCTACGGATGTTCCTTGGATAGGATAGAATGCATTAATCTTTCCTGCTCTATCACGTTCAATATAGATAAAGGCATTGTTATAAATAAAATAATGAGTAATCACTTTATAAAGCATGTCATAAGTATTCATGTAGGGGTTCGGTCGTTTTTGAAGCAATATATTCAACCGTTTATCGCCCTCTTGACCGTCAACCACATGCATAGGCTTTAACTTAGCACCATGTCGAGCAATGGAATCAATAGCACCTCTGAATATGTCATTCTCATAGGCTGATCTATTCCATCTTGTGAAACTTGCTTTTGCTTCGTGATATGACTCTGTGCTGGTAGGTTGGGGCGGTTTATCTTTGCTGAACCATTTTGTAAAAAAGTTTGCCATTAGTTACCTCCCGTTCATTTTTTCAATTCTGAGTCTTAGATGCCACTCTGTTTCTGATATTTCTATTTCTTCTTCGTCGTTCATAATTATTTTGCAATATTCTATTTCGTCTCCGTCCTCATCTTCATAAAATTCAGGTACAAGTTTTTTTATGTAATTGAAATTAATATGTTGAATCTTATCAGTTAAAATCTCTGTCACTCCAATAAATGGATGTTTATACATGTTTTCCACACTCCTAATATTTAATGTACTTGTCTAATTCTTTTAAGTATTTGATAAAGTTCCCATGCAATTGTCTAACATACTGATATGAGAATTTAACTTCATCAGCAATTTCATACAGTGTCTTATTTTCAAAATACTTTCCTTTGATAATTTCTTTAAGTGGTGTTGAGAAGGAATTAACCACAGTTTGTAACCTGCTTCTACGGTCTTTCAATCGTTCCAACTTCACTTGGTCTGACTGTCCGAACTGACTTCTAAATTCTTCATAAGCGATAATTTGTTCTGTCTGCTGGTAGTTAAGTAAATCGTTGTACATGCTATGATGTCTCCTTTTTTCACGCAACAGGTGATATTCATCTAAGATATACACGTTAGGATTTTCTAACGTGTAAGCTCTCTTCCTTACTCTCCCAATGGTTAACAGCTTTTTTACACGTTTACACGTTAAAAACACAATTAGTTATAAACGCATATACCCACAGTTATTACTTACTATTATTTATTTTTTCTTTTTTAATGAAATCTAACGTGTAACGTGTATATACTGTTAAGAAGTCTTATCTGTCAAGGCTTTTGACCTTACACGTTAGGTTACACGTTAGAATTTTTAAATGTGTAATGTGTAAAATTAACTAATTCTCTTAAACCCTCGTTGCCTTCTTATTTTTCCATCTGGTGATTTTCTTTTAATATTTGTGTCATATTTCCAATTAGGCAGATTTAACATAATTTCGTTAACTTCTTTTGCTACTGTATTCCCTCTTAGATCACCGTCAATATCTCGTCCAAAGAATTCTGTTAAAATTTCTTTCGCTGTAATATCTTCACGATAAACTAAGTTTGATTGAATTTTTGATTCACCATTTAAATAGCTGCGTTTTTGTTCTATTGTCATTGAATAATAATCGTGTGGAATTGCTAGGTCTAACATCTCTAATAAAGTATCTTTGGTGATGTCAATCTCTTCAACTTCACCTCGCAATATATCGAATTGCTTTTCTGACTCTTCACTAATTACTAGCGATTCACCAAGACTATAATATTCCAATGCCTCAGCCCAAAGTTGATGTACATAATCCGTGGTTAAATCATCAAAAACACTTAGCACAGGTTCTGCATTGTCATCAATCATAAATGGAACAAACCGCCTGTTTCCTGTCTTATCCTTCAAAAAGTTCTTATCATTGATTGTGGCTATAAATACTGAATGTCTTTTATAAAATTTTTCTTTTCTACCATACGGCATTCGGTATTTATCTTGTGTGGCTGTCAAAAATTTCTTCACAGCACCTACTGAGTTGTTTTTCAGGAACTCCAATTCTTCTAGCTCAACTAGCCACCCGCTATTAATGTTTAAAAACACGTCCTTATCAATTCGCTCAGATAATGAAACATAGAACTCTGATTCCATTGCTAATTTAGTAATTGCTGTGGTTTTCCTTGTTCCTTGCTTACCTCTCAAAACTAAGGTACTATCAAATTTAACACCTGGTTCATATAGCCTTGCTACTGCTGCAATGAACCACTTGCGTGTGGCTTCTCTGTAATATGAAGTGTCCTCTAGTCCAAAGAAATCAATGAAAAATGTTTCGACACGCTCAGTTTTATCCCACGTTGTTGAAGTAATCAGTTCCTTAATCGGATGGTATTTCTTTTGAGTCCCTAAGTTATTAATAGCATGTTCCATATCTCGCTTAGGTAGATCTACATATATCTCGCTCACTTTTCTATACATATCAGACAAGAAAAAATCATCTACAATTTCATATTTACCATCCTTGATATATTCGATATATTCAGTGAATTCATTTTGAATAAGGTCTACCGCTAAACTTGCCATTGTCTCGTGGTTAATGTAATTTCTAACCAATACAATTTTAGGAGGTTTATCTTTCCCCCGTCTTTTTCCACCCACAGAACACCGTTGCCATCAATAAGCGTTGAACTTCCTTCATTAGTTGGTTTTCGTTTTTGCTTATTAGCAATTATTTCCCATTTACGAGAATTCCAATCATCCGTGTTTTGATTCACGGTGATATTAAAGTTGTTCTTTTTCTTACTTTTATAACCGCCTTTTTTCGGGCGATTATTAATCACTCTACCAATGGTATAGACTTTAGTAGGACTTGAAGCCCGCTCCCATTTCTCATCACACAAGGCAGATTGCTTAAAAATATTGTCCATCATATTTTTGTCATAATCAGAATAAAATCCAAGTTTCCCCACAAATGCTAATTCAGCCTCTGAACGACTACTATATCCCGCTGCTTTATAATCACCTGTGAAAAATAAACCAAGCCATATTACGCTTTGTGGGTCTTTGTTAAGTGCTAAAATTACCTCATCTTCACTAAGTCCATTACCAAATGAAGGTATTTTCTCAAAGTCGGTATAATCTCCTTGTACACCATCATTTGAACCTAAGTACTTCTCATGAAGTGGTTTTATTAGTTCAGTACCGTTATTGATGTTTTCATAGTCTCCGAACTGATCGCCTGTAATAGTGAAAAATCGTCCTGTATCATACATTTCAACGTCGCCTTTATGACGTCCGCCTAGTGGTAGTTCGCCCCTCATAATAAAGTGAAGTCCTGTCCCTGATGGTGAAAGTTCTGTGTATGTTTCCAATTGGTTATAAAACTCACCCACGATATTATTTTCATTACCTGATTCAAATTCTTTTATTTCGTTAGATATATTATCTAAGTCAACTCCTAAGAACGGTGAACCCGTAAAAATAAATCCTAGTCCGTCATAGTCAATTTCTTTTGATAAAGCGGTATTAAAGTCACTTCCTGCGTTCGGGTCTGTGGGAGAAGCTTTGTCATCTGTTTTAGGACTATAAGGCACTTTTTTAAACCTAACTTCACCATTTTTATCAAGTTTATCTGTGGGCTCTCTTTTCCACACGATCCAATTATTAACCGCCTTTAATTCCTCAGGCACTGACTCATAACCTGTTATTTCATAAACTTGTTCCACTAAACCCCTCCTTTCTCTCGTTTATTCTTTATTAGTACCCTGCTCGATTTACTAACTTTTCTAAGCTTTCCAATATATCCATTGCTAATAACAACATTTGTTCCAAATCATACATTTCTATTGTTATTTCATCCGTATCAGTCTCACCATCAGCAATATCCTTTTGTATATCTCGAGCGATCATTCTGTTTCTGTGGTTTAAAGTCATTAACATTGGTAGCACTCTATCTAACTCATAAGCCACAGCGTTTGAACTTAAGTTGGTACGTTTATTTTCCTCATTACTTACTAAGCCCCTTGCATAACCCAGCTTGAAGCTATGATTTGCTAAAGTCATTGGCATTTCTTCAAATTTTTTTAATAGTGTATTAAATTCATCCATAGATAAATTTGAATGTTCAGGAATCTTCACATCTTCAAATTCTTTTACTAAATTGTTATATTCATATTCTCGAGCCTTGTTCATTGCTTCTATAATTGTCATTTTAATTATCTCCTTTAATTGTTGATTTAATAACGTTTTCTTGGTATAATGGAGATAGATATAAGGTTTGCATTTCCCTTAATCTAATCCAAATATTTTGTTTTTCATTCACAGAAAACAATCTCCAAAGTACCCTATTTCCCAGGGTGCTTTTTTTGTGCATTCAATAATAATCATTCACCCTTCGTATTCATCTGCAAACTCATCTAAAAAATGAAAGTAAATATCATCAATTTTTTCAGTTAATTCTTTCAAGCGATAATATTGTTCTGTATCTCCAATAACTTGAATAATATCCATTGCAATATTAATGTCTGTAGTAGCGCTGAAGAGATAATCAATTAAGTTAGTTGCTGAGTGTTCAATGTGAAATAAATCAGTTGTTTTCATTATTCTTTCTCCTTCAATCCCTGCTTGTTGGTGTGTGCTGTGGATTTTAAAATTTTAGTGATTCGATAGCTTGTTCTACATCATCCAAACTATAAAGTTTCTGCCTTCCAAGTTTTGAATATGTGAGTATTCCCTGCTCAAGTAACGTATTCAATGTGTCTTGACCTATCCCCAAGTAACTTCTTAATTCCTTTTCGTTCAACCACTTCTTATTAGATATTCCAATATTTTCAGTTGCCTGCTTCACAGCCTTATTTGCTATCTCTAAGAATTGCTGGTATAGCTGATTTTGGTATTCTTCAGGTAACGTGACTTGAATCTTTGGTTGCTCCAATTAGTTCACCTCCTTTAATTATTCAGTACTTTGCAGTACCATTTGATTAAAAAAAATTTCATCAATACTAATATTTGGGAAATCCCTTAAAAGTAGATTTTTAATAATTACTTTTTCATTGTCAGTAAAGGGCGTTCTTCCATTTTCTTTATTCCAATAACTTTGCTTTGATATATCTAGGATATTCGCTAATTCTTGTTGAGTTAAACCAAGATAATTCCGATATCTAGCAACCTGTTCCATTTTACCCCTCCTTTATTCAGTACATTTTAGTACCTGAGTAGACTGTAACATTATTTTTGTATTATGTCAAATGGTTCTTAGTACATTTTAAAACTTTCGCTTTTATTCAGTCTTTAGTTTTGTTAATATGATTATTAGATAAGAAAGAAAGGAGGGAAACATATGGTAGATGGTTCTAAGTCAGAAAAGAACAATCATAACTTAGTTGTTGGTGCTAGGATAAAGCACATTAGAGATACTAAAAGTTTATCCATGGAAGAGTTTGGTAAGTTATTTGATCCACCTGCTAGCAAAGGTGTTGTAAGTAATTGGGAAAATGGTTATAACCTACCTAATCAGGAAAGATTGAAAAGAATAGCTGAATTAGGAAATATAACCGTTGAAGAGTTATTACATGGTACACCTGTTGAGAGGATGGTAAATAGCACATTAGAAAAAGCACAAAATTTTACACTTACTGAAAAGTATATGTATGCTATTGAGATGCTAAAAGAGTTCACTTCAATGAATAAATATTTAAATAATATCTATGAAGAATCAGACAATGAAAAACATAAAGAAAATATTAAAGTTGCGATTGAACGCCAAAAAGATATTGTTGGTGCTTTTTTCAATACTTTGCTTACTACTGAGGAAAGAGAACAGTTTGAAGAATTTTTTATAAATAGAAAATAATTAATACCCCTCAACCCTAATCATATGTGGTGTGTGCATTGTGGTAGAAGGGAAAAAATAAATGATTAAAGAATATTACTTAAAAGATGGAACTAAACGGTATAAATTTAAAGCTTATCTTGGTACCGATCCACTCACAGGGAAAAAAAGAGTGTATCACGCTCAAACTTTAAAACTGAAAAAGAGGCAAAATTAACCTTAGCACGTTTAAGGGTAGAATTTGATGAACAAGGTTCTTTATCTAAAACTAAAAAAATCAAGTTCAAAGATTTATGCGATGAGTGGCTGGAATTGTATAAAACCACAGTTAAAGGCAGCACTTTTAAAACTCAAAAAACTGTTCTTAATAAACACGTTCTACCGTACTACGGGGATATGTATGTGGATAAAATAACTATTAGCCATTGTCAAAAATATGCAAATCAGCAAGCTAAAAAGTTAGTGAAGTATCATAACAGTGTTAACCTGCCATATCGAATACTACAACACGGGGTACACCTCGGCTATATTAAAGAGAATCCTGCAACTAATATCATCCGCCCTAAGGCAAGTAAATCAAATTACATTGTTAAATGGTGGAATAAGCAAGAATTAAATAAATTCATGGATTGTGTGGATAACTCAAAATTCGATTCGAATGTTAAAACTCAACTAAGATTATTAGCTTATACGGGTATGCGTAAAGGTGAGGCTTTAGCTCTGCTATGGTCTGATATTGATTTTGATAATAATTTAATCAGCATAACAAAAACTGTCGGGCGTACTGAAGTAGGTTATGAAGTTGAAAATGAAGGAAGTAAAACAGTAGCTGGGAATAGAGTTATTTCTGTGGATGTCCACACTATGCAAGCATTAAAATTACACCGCTTAGAACAGAAAAAAATGCTCCTAATGCTGGGATTGAAACATAAAGGAAGTAATCAATTAGTTTTTTCTAGTGAGAAGAACGAACTTCTATATAGCGACTTCATAAACTATTACATGAATAAAATCATAACTGATAATAATTTAAAGCATATAACAGTCCATCAGCTCCGCCATACTCATATATCATTATTGTTCGAGATAGGTACACCTATTAAAGAAGTTCAAGATCGGGTAGGGCATAAAGATTATAAAACGACTATGGATATTTATAATCATGTCAATCAAGATAAGAAGGATAAAACAGCTTCTGAATTCGCTGAATTTTTAGCGAACTAAAATAAGAGTCGGCAAAAAGTCGGCAAACAACAAAAAAAGAGGTCTACCACCTCACATGGTAAACCTCTTGAATGCTTATAATTCAATGTTTCTAAGCTATTATTAGTCTTGTTTTGCGTTTTTGTCTGTGAAACCAAACTTTTTGTTGAAGCGGTCCACACGTCCATCGGCTTGCGTAAATTTCTGACGTCCAGTGTAGAATGGGTGAGAATCTGAAGAAATCTCCACACGTACTAATGGATATATGTTTCCATCTTTCCATTCAACCGTTTCGTCTGATGTTTTCGTAGAGCCTGATAAAAATTCATAACCTGTTGTTGTATCACGGAATACAACTTTTTGGTAATTTGGATGAATACCTTGTTTCATATTGTCTACTTCCTTTCTGCCGTGATCTATATGCTAAACCACAGTTAATATATGCATCAGCGTGCAACATGAGTATAATACCACGATTTTTTACTGAATGCAAAGACTATTTTTATTTTTTTATTAAAAATAAATTACTAATTTGTGGCTCAATTTTATGCTTATTCTTACTTGTCTTGATCCTTCGACCCAAAAGAAAAACCAGTTGAACCAAGCCCTGCACCGATGGCTATTCCTATTGATATTCCTAAAGCTAAATTATCCAATAACAAACCAAAAACTACGCCTAAAGCAACACCTACACCTATTCCCATTCCATAGTTATCATTATTTTTCTTCGGATTCGTCATCGTTAATTCTCCTCAAAAGTTTGCCTAATAGCGAGTTTATTTCTTTTTATTTCCCTTAGCGAATATCCCTGTCGCTCCAATCACAATGCCTAGACCTGTTCCTATAGCAATTCAAATACTTATATTTCTATCATCTAGTCTATCTTTTTTCATTGTCTTCTTGTCCTGTTATCCTATGTATTATAAATAGCATAACCGATGGTTCCAAATTCCTGATAAGGTTTCATGCCAACCGACTCATAAAACTTCCTACCTGAATCATCGTCATCCGTTGTAAGTAGAATCTGCCTAGCGTAACTCACTTCTTCAAAAAACCTGCTCCATTAATTGTGTCCCAATTCCTTGACGATGGTAATCAGGATGAACTAATAAGTCTTGAATATAAGCGATAAAGACGCCATCACCTACTGACCTCACTAAGCCAACAAGTCTTCCTTCAGTTCGAGCAATGATATAGTGTCTTGATCCTTCAAGAGTCTTTGCTAGTATTGTAAGATCTTGTGTATAAGAAGTCCACCCAACACTTTGGTATAAGTTACGCAGTTCCTCAACGGTAACTTGTCCTCTACTAAGATATTTAATCATCTAGATATCCATTCTATTCAGTACGTCACGCAATTGACGAAGCTCTTCATCTGTGAAAGTTAATCCTTTCCCCATCTTGTCATATTCAGGACTCCAATCACGAATATCATACTTGGGGTCACGCTCGTTCCAACTCACCTTTGTTAATTCCTTCGACCATCCCTTGGCATTCTCTGAGAGTTGCCCGTAATGTTCGATAATTTCAAATTTGAATTCCGCCATCTCTTATTCTCCTTCTGTTGCGATATCTGCAAGTTTAAAATCAATGACTTCTACTAGATCCTGAGGGTTCACCTCAACCGAGAAGCCAACCTTCCCGCCGCTAAAGAGAATCTTCTCATGATTCTTAGCCGACTCATCAAGCACGGTAACAAATTGCTTCTTCATACCAATCGGAGAACAACCTCCATGAACGTAGCCTGTTAAAGGCAGAAGGTCTTTTTCCTTAATCATATGAATATTCTTCTCACCGACCGTTTTGGCTGCTTTCTTAAGGTTTAACTCCCTATCAACCGGAACAACAAAGACATAATGTTCATTGGTCTTTCCTTGGGTAACCAAAGTCTTATATATGGGTGAATCGACTTGTAATTTCTTCACGTCTGTCCATTGATAGCCTGTGTACTCGACTTTCTTTTGTTCAAGAACCCGCATTACATTTGTTTTATCTTTCTTTGCCATACACTCACCTTGTTCTTTATTCAACTTTAGTCATATTATACCGATAGATTCACTTTGGCGCAAAAATTTTAGATAAGACGAACATTCATCGATTAATTATACATAGTGTTCTGATTTCGCTAGTTGCTAGCATGAAACTTGTGTATAATAGTAAAAATTTACCAAGGAGGAAGTTATGAATAAAGAATCACTGAAACATTTAATCGACGTCGCAGCAGGTCGTAAACCAGCAGACCTAGTTATCAAAAACGCCAAAATTGTAGATGTCTATCAAGGACAGATGATTGAAGGTGATATCGCCATAACGAACGGCTTAATTGCCGGAATTGGTCAGGATTACGATGGCGCGGAAATTCATAATCTTCAAGGAAAAGTTATTGCCCCAGGTTTTATCGAGCCACACATCCATGTTGAATCATCACTCGTTACACCCGAGGAATTCGGTCGACTACTCGCTATTAACGGGACGACGACCGCATTAGCTGATCCTCATGAGTTTGTGAACGTAGCAGGGATGAAAGGCTTAACTTATATGATTCAAGCTAAGAAGAATGTCCCTGTGGATATTCGCTACATGTTACCTTCATGTGTTCCTGCAACCAATATGGAAAACTCTGGCGCTGAAGTTACTGCCCAAGACATGATTCAACCATTACGAGATGGTGATGTGGACGGCTTAGCCGAGTTTATGAATTTCCCAGGCATCATCAATAACGATGACGATACAATCGATAAAGTGATGGTCGCACGTCAATTCAACAAACGAATTGATGGTCATAGTCCGATGGTTGCAGGCAAAGAGCTGAATGCCTATGTTGCCGCCGGTGTCAGCAATGACCACGAATGTACTACAGTTGAAGAGATGCATGAACGCTTAAGTCGCGGTATGTATGTCTTCTTACGTGAAGGTTCTGTAACTCAGAACTTACGCAAATTGCTTAAAGGTGTAACAGTACACAATAGTCACCGATGCGTCTTAACCGGCGATGATATTCAAGCTAAGACCTTCTTAGAACGAGGCCACTTAAACTATTCTGTTAGAGTGAGTGTCGAAGAAGGCATTGATATCTTTACAGCTATTCAGATGGCTACATTGAATGCTGCTCAAGCTTGTCAATTGAATGACCGTGGCGCTATCGCACCAGGACTTCGAGCTGACTTCGTTGTCTTCAATGATCTTGAAAAATTAAAAGTTCACAGAACTTATGCTCAAGGACAAATCATTGCCCAAGACGGACAATACCTTGTAGATATCGAACGAGAAAGCTACGCTTCGATCCAGTCAAGTGTCCGTTATAAAGACTTCAGCATCGACCGGCTAAGCTTGCCTCTAACATCGAATAAAGCTAGAGCCATTGAAGTTATTGAGAACGAAGCCATTACGAATGACGCGATTGTGACTGTAGACCGTGATGACCAAGGTCATTTTCAATACAACCCTACCCAAGATATCGTTAAGATATCGGTCATTGAACGCCATAACCTAACTGGTAACGTTGCGGTGGCCTTGCTTAAAGGTTACGGAATGAAACACGGAGCCATCGCTCAATCAATCGCCCATGATAACCATAATGTTGTTGTGGCAGGAACTAATGATTCAGATATGGCTTTTGCCGTTCAAGAGATTGAGCGTCTCCAAGGTGGAATCGTTCTTGTTAAGGACGGAGAAGTTATTGCAAGTCTGGCGCTCCCTGTCGGAGGATTAATGAGCGACCTACCTGCTGAGGGAGTTGCGAGTCAATTAGAAGAATTGAATCGTGTTGCATATGAGGAGTTAGAAATCTCTGAAAAAGTGGATCCAACGATGACACTTGGATTCATGCCATTGGCTGTCATTCCTAATCTAAAGCTTACAGATATGGGCTTAGTGGATGTAACAAAATTTAAATTCGTTGATGTAACTGTTGACTAGTTTGATTTACATCGTAAGTGCTTTCCTCTAAAATAATCATACAGACATTAGATAGGAGAGATAAAGCTTGTTAACAGAAGAATTGATGCAGACCTATATTGACGACTTCCAAGAAAATCTAAAGTCAAAGAAACTAACAGAAAAAAACATTAAAAAACATACTGAAAATATTGACTTCTACTTGAAAGAGTATATACCTCGATTTGAATGGATGGAGACCCTAGGCGAAACCGCTCAACAAGTAGATGATTTCCTAGGCTATTTCTTTATTAGAAAGTGCACGTGGTCATCTCCTACGACTATCAAAGAAAACGCCGCAACTTTCAAAAAATTCTATAAGCTTATGTTAGATAAGGGGCGTATTGAAAAAGCAGACTATGACATCATGAAAGACCTTATTAGTGAAGGCTTAGATGAATGGATTGCAGATTGTATAGAATATGGTAGCTTTTAAAAAAGTAGCACTCCTAACTCGATGAGTGATATGCTCCCCCTAAAGTAGACACTGTAAAAAGTAAAACTATTTTAGGGGGAGCATATCAAATCGACGATGTTGTGTCGTTTTTAAATTCTACCTATCCTGACATTACACCTCCAGAAATAAATATTCAGAAAAAAAATACTCTTTTGGATTTTAAGAAAAGTTCCCATGACAATGAAATAATTAGATATATTAAATCTTCCCAAGCTTTTATTAACGCTGAAGTAAATAGAACCAACACCAATCCCTCAGGGATTGGCCAGACTGTAGACAAAGTCTCCAAAACCACTGTTATCAAGTGAGTTTGGAGGCTTTTTACTGTATAATAAAAAGAAAACGGGTGATGAGTATGATGTCGAAAAACGCAGATAGTAAAGCTTTTGAAGCACGTAATCAAGTTGCTTTTTATGCCTTAGAAGATTTAGTTCCCCAAGATCATTTACTTCGTAAAATAGATAGGTATATTGATTTTTCTTTTATTTATGACATCGTTGAGTCAGTATATTCCAAAGATAATGGGCGGCCTAGTATTGATCCAATCACACTGATTAAAATTCCTATGATCCAGTATTTGTTTGGGATTCCAAGTATGAGGCAGACCATTCAAGATATTAGCGTGAATGTAGCCTATCGTTGGTTTCTAGGGTTATCACTTTCGGATCCCGTCCCACACTTTTCAACGTTCGGAAAAAATTATAAACGCCGTTTCGAAGGGACAAGTTTAGTTGAACAAATCTTTTCAAATATCTTAAAGCAGTGTCTGGACGCTGGTTTGGTTGAGACCAATGACGTATTTATTGACGGGACACATGTTAAAGCTTGCGCCAATAGCCGTAAATATGTCAATAAAGAAGTCCATGTCTCAGCCAAGTGGATGGCGGATGAATTAATGGAAGCCATCCAAGATGATCGTGAGGCTCATGGTAAGAAACCATTAAAAGATAAAGAGACAGAGCCTGAACTAAAAAATCAGAAGACGAGTAAACATGATTCTGATGCAGGCTGGTTTCACAAAGGTGAACACAAACAAGTTTTTGCGTACAATATTCAAACAGCTTGTGATCATAACGGTTGGGTGTTAGGCTACAGTGTGCATCGCAGGAATGTTCATGACTCTCAAGCATTTCCACATATTTATAATAAAATCATTCATTATAATCCTTCTCATATCGTTGCGGATGCCGGGTTTAAAACACCCACCATTGCACATTTTTTAATCGATGAAGGCATCACCCCAGTCTTTCCGTATACAAGGCCACGACGTAAACCTGAAAATCGTGACATCGTTTATGATGAATACTTTGATTGTTACTTAGACGAAAATAATGTTGTCTATCATTATAAGACTACCAACCGTAAAGGATATCGTGAATATCAAGCGAGTAAATCAGATCAAGAACGATATGATAATTATCGAGTTATTACACGACATGTCTGGCAAGATGACCTTGAAACTTGCGAGGATATCCGACATCAAGACGGGATGAAAGACTTATATCGTCAACGAAAAGAATCCATAGAAAGACTATTTGGCACTGCCAAGGAACATCACGGCTTTAGATACACCCATTTAGTGGGGACGGAGCTAATGGAGTTCAAAGCAGGGCTCACATTTGCTTGCCTTAATATGAAAAAACTAGCGAGAATACTTGATAGTAGAGGTTAAATAGCCTCTCTTTTTTTATTTTATGGATATTTTTATTAAGATACCAAAAACAAAGCCCCATTGAATTTTATCAAAGGGACTTTGTCTACTGTCTGACCAATCCCTCAGGGATTGGCTTTATGTTACAAAGTAAAAAACGCTATAAATATGCTATGATATATTTCATTATCGCTGTAAAAAAAGAAGCTGAATTTGCGAAGGTGTATCTAAGTTTAGCTAAACTTTTCGAAAAATTCAATTTACCTAAAGAGGCTATAGAAACATGTGAATTAGGATTACTAAATATAAATATTCAAAAAAATCTAAATCTAATAGAGCTAGAAGAATACTATAAAGAATTACTGGCTGATTAATAGATTTGTTAAAGTTTTATAATCTGTTATAGAGTAAAATCCCCCAAAACACTTTTATCAAATAGTGTTTTGGGGGATTTACTTATTATTTCACTTCTTTTAGTATCGCATACACTTCTTCTTTGGTTGTTGCTTCTAACAACTCTTTCTTGAAGTCTGGGTCCATTAGTTTTCTTGCTAATAACTGTAGGATTCTTAAGTGCATGTCTCCTTGGTGTCGTTCAGGAACGAGAATTAGGAAGGCCACATTAACTGCTTGTCCGTCTAAGCTTTCCCATTCGATTCCTTTGTTCGAACGTCCGAATATAACAGTTGGTGCTGTAACTTTGTCAGACTTGGCGTGTGGAATAGCGATTCCTTCACCCATTCCAGTAGAACCTTCTGATTCACGCTTTTGAACTGCAGCGAGTACTTGGTCTTTATCTGCAATACGGTCATTAACAGCTGGAATATTCAGGAATTCTTCAAAGGCTGTCATCTTATTATCACTTTGAACATCCATAATAATTAAGTCTTCATTCATTAAGTCCGTTAATGTAATCTCATCTACAGACTTGTCTGTCTCATTGGCAACAGCTGCCGTCGGCGCTTCATCTTCTTCAGTTACATCATCCGTTAAAGCTTCATTACTGATCTCAGCAGTTGCTACATCCATATCTGGTAACAAGAATCCAATGATAGCGATTGTTACGAAGATACCAATAGCTGCCGCAATGAAGAAGAATAACACATTGTCAACCGCTCCTAAGACTGCAACAATGGGGCCTCCGTGAGCAACGTGTCCACCTACACCTGTCATCATCGCTACAATAGCTCCAACAATCGATCCACCCATAATGGCTGGAATAATACGCGTTGGGTTCTTAGCCGCGAATGGAATAGCTCCTTCGGTAATTCCGAAGAATCCCATAATAACTGCCGCTGTTCCTGCTTGACGGTCTGCTTCACTGAACTTTCTCTTGAATACGTGTGAGGCAATCCCAACTGCTAAAGGTGGCACACAGATTGCTACAGCAATAGGTCCCATAACACTGAATACACCTTCAGCAATTAATCCTGACCCGAATAGGAAGGCTGTCTTGTTGAATGGTCCTCCCATATCAAAGGAAATCATAGCCCCTAGAATCGTAGCCAATACAATCGAGTTAGCACCTTGCATACCTGCTAACCAGCTAGTCATTGACGCGAACAGAGAAGCAATAGGTTGACCAATTAAGTATATAAAGAGTAAACCAACAATTAATGAGGCAAATACTGGAATAATAATGATTGGCATAATTGAATTCAGTGCTTTAGGTACAGGTATTTTCTTAATGGCTTGAGCAATGTACCCTGCTAAGAATCCAGCAATAATCCCACCGATAAATCCTGCATTGGCTTCTGAGCCGTAGAACGACCCATTGGTTGCAATTAACCCACCTACCATACCTGGAACTAGACCAGGACGGTCAGCAATCGCATAAGCGATATATCCTGCTAATATTGGGACCATAAAGCCCATGGCTCCTCCACCGATGGCATTCATATTCGACCAGAATGTCCCTTCTGGTATTACAAATCCTGCTTCAGTTGGAACTCCTCCAATTGAAAGAGCCACCGCAATCAGTAGTCCTCCAGTAACAACAAATGGCACCATGTAAGATACACCATTCATTAAGGCCCGGTAGATAGTATTTCCACTTTCTTTAGATGACTCAGCCTTAGCAACTTGGCTTCCGCTGATTACTTTTCCTTTACCATCAAGGATGTCTTGAATTAATCTGTCTGGATGGTCAATTCCCTCTCTAACAGCTACTTCAATAATACGTTTCCCTTGGAAGCGTGATTTATCAATATCTTTATCTGACGCAATGATTAGACCTTCTGCATCATTAATATCTGCTTGTGTTAATTCGTTCTCGATACCAATAGATCCGTGTGTTTCAACTTTTATATCAACACCCATTTCCTTAGCCATACGTTCTAAGTTTTCTGCTGCCATGTAAGTGTGAGCTACTCCTACTGGACAGGCTGTAATTGCTATAACTTTTTTACTCATTGATTTCATTCCTTTCATTCATTAAAAATTTAATTAATTCTTCGCGATCATTCACTTCAACAAGTTGATTCATCCATAATTCGTCTGAGATGAGATTGTTAAAGTCTTTATACACTTCGTTAATTCTTAATTCTTCTTTAGGATTCATCGCAAAGAAGAAGACACTTGTCACTCTTTGCCGACCCCATTGGATGCCATGTGGATTAACATAGACACATAGGACAGATTTTTTAATATATTTAACATCACCATGGGGCATAGAGAATGTATTCAAGGCTGTTGAAGACAGTCTTTCTCGGTCGATGACACTTTCTAACAAGCCCACTTCGGCATAGGATCTATAGATGAGTTGTCCGACTAGAAACTCAATCACAGTCATCCAATTCTCATTCTGACCTTGAGAGTAGAATATTAGTTCAGGGTCTAATAATTCTCCTAAGGCACTAGGCAATTGCTTCTGCTGTCGTTGGATATAGTCACCGATATTTTGAATATCCATGTCCGAAAGTAATGGACTTACACAAATAATATTATCCAAAGGTGAATCGATGGGGATGGTACTAATAATTAATTTATTGGCAAAGTCCAATTCTCTTAATCGAGTAATTCCGATAGTATCTGTGATCGTCAACTGGTCTCCAAAATGCTGAATAATTCGCTGCTCTAGTAATTTAACAGTCCCATATCCGCTCGCACACACTAAGAACACTTCCAACTTCTGATTGTTCTGTCGTTCAAAGAAAGATTGGAGGTGAATCGCAATATAGGTCATCTCATCCACACTGAAGACGACCGCAAAGCGAGATGATAAATCGACAGCCAATTCAACGGCTAAGTTAAAGGCTGTTGAATATTTCTCTTTGATTTGGTCTTTATATGGATTCTTAATGGTTATATTCTTCTTCAATCGCTTAATACTCGTATTCAAATGCACCGATAAACCGTTAATCAAACTTGTATCCGGTTCAAGATAACCTAAAGTATCTTCTAGTAATTGTTGTATCTCATAGCCATACTCTAAGGTTCTTATATCAGATACTGCCTTTAGAGGATTCGACTGATTATTCAGCCCCTCAATATGTATGTCTAAATATTGCATCTCATCCGATGGAATAATTATCTTAAATCGGGCTTCAATGGCTTCAATCAATTGAATCGTTAAAGGATTTAGGTGTTCGTTATTATTTGTGGCTCGAACGATAAAATCCTTTCGGATCCGATCAATCGCAATGGCAATGTGAATTATTAATGACTGATATTGATATTCTGTAATACTGACACTATTATCTCGAATAAATGTGTCGATTAATGATTGCACATCTTCAATAACACGTTGATGGATTAATGGGGATAATTGATTATTAAGTGATATATTCAACGGCTTGGTCACGCGATCATCCAGATCTACGCTCACACCGTGCCAATACTGACGGATGAGCTCTGAGAGAATCTTGCGTTTGTTCAACTCCGTCGTTTGAATGGTCATCCCCTTATTCGTACCACTAACTTCCACATCAAAGTCTACCAAGAACTCTCGTGCTTTTGATAAAGACTTCTCCACAGTCGAACGTCCAATATGCATACGATCAGCAAACGATTGAATGGTTATGGGTTCGGTAGCATTCATCATAGTACTAATAATGAACCAAAGACGGTCCCTTTCCTCATTCACGGATAAGCGGTTCAACTTCTGAATAATAACCGCATACCGCTTATAATCACCTACAAGCTTAACCCCTTTACTTGGATGGATAATAATCTCTAAGTCAAAGGACAGGTCTTTCAGAATATCTTGTAAGTCAGTAATATATCGTTGAATGGTTCGAGAAGAGACATCTAATTTCTTAGCTAACTCATCCATAGTGGTCTCAGGGTTATCAAAAAGAATAGTCAGTAAACGGATTGAATGATGTTCTATTCTCACAGACTCATCCCCTTCTACAAATTGTTATTCAGTCGAACACGACATGATCAGATTCATGTTACCTACCAACTCTAAGGCTTTCAACCCATGAGGCAAGATGAAGGTATCCGCTGGCTTTATGGTATACTCTTTGCCATTCAATCTTAAAGTACCTTCCCCTTCTATCACTGTCGCCAAGTAATAGTCTGATGCTAAGTTGGCCGTCATCTGACCATCAACATCTAACTTATACACTTTGAAGTAGTCATTTTCGACTAACTGATTCATGCGGTTCACCTCAGTTTGTAAGTTCTGCTTAGTAAACGGGCTATCTTGATGTGGAAATAAGGTGACATCCAATGATTGACGTAAGTGGAGTTCTCTTTGCTTCCCTTCATCATCTGTTCGTTCATAATCGTAGACACGGTAGGTCGTATCAGAACTTTGTTGGGTCTCTAGAATTGTGATACCTCCTCCAATCGCATGGATAGTACCTGCTGGAACATCAAAGAAGTCACCTGCTTTAACTGGGAGTTCTCTAAAGACTTTATCTAATTGGCCCTCTTCTATATATTGATTAAACTCTTCAGCACTGTTGGCATGGTGGCCGTAGACAATCTTGGCACCTTCATCTGCGGAGATCACATACCAACACTCTGTCTTACCTAACTCATTCTCCCCTTCATGTAACTTCGCATAGCTATCATCAGGATGGACTTGAATGGATAAATCTTCCGTCGCATCAAGAATCTTAACTAATAATGGAAATGGCGTAGGGTGATTCGGTCCAAATAGCTCTTGCTCCTGTTCATACAAATCTTTCAAGCTCATTCCTGCGTACTCTTTCGGGCTTGTTACATAAGATAATCCATTAGGATGCGCACTCACAACCCAGGCTTCACCAGTCTTAGCTGACGGTATATCTAAGCCGAAGTCGGTACGTAACTTATTCCCACCCCAAATTTTCTCTTGGAAAGATGGCTTCAAAAAAATCGCTTCCATTTGTTTCCCCTTTCTAAAAGGCATTCTTTTCTCACTTATACTATCATACCAAATTCCAAAGCATTCCTCATCGTGGTCAATGTCCTTAATATGCTGACAAAAAGAAAGTGGTGGGGTGGGACTGATATATCAATCGAGTAGGAGACTAATCATTAGTTGATTAGTCGACCTCTCACACCACCGTACGTACGGTTCTCGTATACGGCGGTTCAATAATGTAAGTACACTTGCTCTGCCAACTGGCTCATATTCAAAAGACCCCATTGGTAGAGTTTTTCCGTTGGTATGGCTTGATGAACTTCCCAAGTACGGGACAATCGCCAATATTTCTTTCTTGAATAGGCGATACGTTTGGACTCATCGAGTGTTAGTCCTCTCTTCATGAGTTCTTTTATTTTCGTTCTTGGTCGTTTCCATCGTTTGAGTATTAGTTGCCTGATTCTGCGATGTAACCAGGATTCAATGGCTCGGATAGTGCCTTTAATATAGCCTCTTCCGTGGTATTGTATCCACCCTCTGGCTACTTGGTTGATTTCCTTTATCAACATTTGAAAGGTTTTCGGTGTTTTCCGACTCGTGACTTGTCTAAGTTTCGCTTTGAATTGCTTCACTGCTTCTTTAGTCGGTCGGTATCGACAGCCTCCATTCGCTTTCATTATCAGACAACTCAAGAACTTTAAATGGTAAGGACTACCTACTTTACTTTTTTCTGTATTCACAACCAATTTCAATTCTTTTGATAGAAATCGGCTGATACTCTGCAGAATTCGTTCGCCTGCTCGTTTACTTTTCGTAAAGATGATAAAATCATCGGCATAGCGGACGAATCGGTGTCCACGTTTCGTTAGTTCTTTATCTAACTCATGTAAATAGATGTTACTGAGTAATGGCGACAGAACGCCTCCTTGTGGGGCGCCTTTTCCTTGTCTTCTGGAAGTTTCCGTTTAATTCAATGACTCCGGCTTGCAAGAATCGGTTAATCAATCTCAGGATTGATTTGTCCTCAATATGTTGTTTCAGAAGATACATCAGCTTGTCATGGTTAATCGTATCAAAGTACTGTTTTAAATCACAATCCACGACATATCGGTAGCCTTCTTCATAATACTTGGCACATTGTTTTCTTGCTTGATGAGCATTGCGATTTGGTCTAAACCCATAACTGTAAGGGCTAAAGGTCTTGTCGATTGACGGTTCGATAACCTGCTTAATCGCTTGTTGTATCACTCTATCCCTTACAACGGGTATGCCTAGTTTACGAACACCTCCATTCGGTTTGGGTATTTCGACCCGTTTTACTGGTTGAGGACGATAGGTACCTTCGAATAATTTCTTACACAAAGGAACATAATAGTTTAAGATATGACTTTCCACTTCTTCAACGGTCATCCCATCCACCCCCGGGCTTCCGCCATTTCTTCTGACTCTATCACATGCGCGTCTCAGGTTATTTCTTTCTACCACCCTCGACATTATCGGATAGTGATGCCATTGGTCCAAAGCTTCTCCTAGTGATTGACTCTGCGCAGATGCATACTCTTTCGATTCCGTCTTATCCCTTTGCACCTTGCCAAGCTTTTGCTTGTTTTCTGCCTTCTTCATCTTCACTACCTCTCTTTCTTTCCAATGTTCATTATTGTTCAGTCCTTCAGTTGGTAGACAACCTACTATGACCTCTGCTGACTTCTCATGATTCGTTGTTACTAAGATATTCTTATCTCTCATGAGACCTCCCCAGGTAAGGTGCGTTAACCTCCCTCCCATGTCACCGCTTGATTTATCCAACCATAATCCGTGCAGTATTGGGCTTTACTTTGTACTGCAAGCTCACCCTTATGATTAGACCTTCTATCAAATTTCTATTCGTCGGTGCAGGAGTTTGCCTTGGGCTTCCTTCAGATTCCGCTTCACAACGGACACCCTTGCCTTTAGCTAACAGTTCCTACTGCAAAGCCTGTAGCGGACTTTAACCGCCAAGTTAACGCCCATGCTGGGCGCACAGCAAAATAAGCATTAGTTTTTCCATCCTAATGCTTATCCACTCTTCTATCTCCTCACTCCTCCAACCTTTCCACATCCAATATCTCGATCACATTAGCTTTGGGTTGTTTGACAATCCCTTCTTGAGTTAACTTCGTTAGACTTCGGCTAAAGCTTTCTGGTGACATGCCTAAAAAGAAGCGAGTTGCTTCTTGGTTGATGGTATCTCGATAGATAGGATCTGTTGTTGATTGTATGCTTCTAATAAGTAGGCTGCTAGGCTATCAGAAGTACTTTCTGACGTAATCCAAGTTGTTTGTTGTTCAGATGCATTCAGTCGGTTGGAGAACTCTTCCAATAATGCTAGAGCTATTTCTGGATTCATTAATAGTAACTCTTTGAACACATACCGTTGAATACTACATACTGTCGTCGGCTCTTCTGCCTTTACATAACGGTTAAAGTGCTGTTGATTGAACAGACCAGATTCCCCAATAAAGTCCCCTGATTCTAACTAACGAATATATTGTTCTTTACCTGATGACGATATTCGGTAAATTTGAACAAGGCCTTTTTGTAGTAAGTACAATGTGTCTGAATCATCACCTGCTTGGTATAAATATTGACCAGGTTCGAACTCCTTAACTTGGATATGAGCCTGAATCTTTTCGATCAGATCACTGGATAATGATTGGAATAAGGGGATTGTACTTATACAGTAATGATAACTTGAAAAATCCATTTACTCATCCTTTCAAATAATGATGTCCTTATCTTCTATTATAAGCCAATTCGATCAACTTATACTAAGATATGATTTCAGCAAATAAAAAATGCTAGAACAAATTTGCTCTAGCATTTTTTATCATGTCATGAATTATTTTTCTTGGCTCGCATCATAGTCGACTGCCTTAACAAATACATCTATATTCCCAGATACTGCTTTTGAATATGGGCATACTGTATGAGCTTCATCGGCTAACTTTTGGGTTTCTTCACGGTCCAAGCCTTGGATACCTACTTGAATCTCAACTTCTAACTTAAAGTTCGCCGCATCTGGCTTCTTGTATAGACGTACAGTGTTAAGAACTTGTGAAGTATTCTTAACTTTGTTCTGACCTTTCACTAATTCTAAAGCCCCATGGAAGCAAGCTCCGTATCCTAAAGCGAATAGTTGCTCAGGATTTTGCCCCTCACCAGAACCTCCCATCGCCTCAGGTGTCGAAATCTTCACCTCGTAACTACCATCTGCCAAGTAGCTAACCCCATCACGTCCACCAGTATTCACTGCATTTGTCTCATAAAGCTGTTGGTAATCTGACATCTCACATTCTCCTTTATGTTTGATATCTCCATTATAACGCATACATCCTATGATTGCCTTGACCTAGGTCAAGATGGGGGATTTTTTATCTCTTTTCTCATGAAGCGAAAAAAACCAAAATTTTATGATAGTGACTAGAACGCACTGACGCACATCAGACCGTAGACCTTTAGGTCGTACGGAATGAGTAGACAGGCGAGGCCGAAGCCATTGCGAAGCAAGGCGAAGGACGGTTCCACTATCATTAAAATTTTGGCTTTTCGTAGCACTTATCTATTTCTGTACAAGCTTTTCAATCTGGCTGAAGAATTCCTTATTATTATCCGTATGACGCATAATGTTAATAATTTGATCCGTATATTCCAATGGATCTCCGGACATCATCTTACGGAACTTCCAGATCTTATCCAACTCTTCTTCATCCATCAACAATTCTTCCTTACGTGTTCCTGAACGTTGAATATCAATGGCTGGGAAGATACGACGCTCAGCTAATTGACGTGATAGGTGAATCTCCATATTCCCTGTCCCTTTGAATTCCTCATAGATGAGGTCATCCATTCGACTTCCTGTGTCAACTAAGGCTGTTGCAAGAATGGTTAAAGAACCACCGTCTTCAATATTACGAGCCGCTCCAAAGAACCGCTTAGGGAAGTAGAATGAGGCAGGGTCTAATCCCCCACTCAACGTACGACCACTTGGCTTCACTACTAAGTTATACGCACGAGCAAGTCGCGTAATACTATCCATAAGAATTACAACATCTCGGCCATCCTCTACTAAACGCATCGCTCGTTCAAGAACTAATTCAGCAATACGAATATGATTTTCTGGCTTCTGGTCGAAAGTTGATGACACCACTTCACCATTCACGCTACGCTCAATATCTGTTACCTCTTCAGGACGCTCATCAATTAAGAGGATGATTAATTCTACATCAGGATAGTTTGTCGAGATCCCGTTTGCAATTTGCTTCAGTGTTGATGTCTTACCTGCTTTAGGCGGAGATACAATCAACCCACGTTGCCCGAATCCAACCGGCGAGAAGACATCAATCAAACGATTAGAGATGGCATTTTGCTTTTGTTCCAGTCGAATTTGTTGTTCTGGGTAAAGGGGTGTTAACCCTGGAAAGTGGTCGCGCTCTTTCGCAATTTCAGGATCTTTGCCATTGACTGAAGAGATTTGCATTAAGCCTGAATAGCGCTCACTTGATTTTGGCGGGCGTGCTGGTCCTTCAACTTTGTCACCATTTCTTAAGTCGAAACGACGAATTTGAGAATTTGAGATATAGACATCCTCTTGACTTGGTGAGTAATTAATTGGACGAATAAAGCCAAAACTATCACCAGGAAGAATATCTAAGACCCCTTCTACTTGGAAGAATCCTTGTTTTTCCTCTTGCGTTCGCATAATCGCTAAAGCAAGTTCTTTTTTGCTTAACTCGCTGTAATTAGCTATTTGAAGCTCTCTTGCATAAGCATAAAGTTCCTTCGCTTCTTTACTTAGCAATGTGGTTAGTGAAAATGCATCACTCATATTATCAATTCCTTTATCAATTATTTACTTTTGTTCACACAAAGATGAATTGGGCAAAGACTGGTATCTTTTGCCCAATTTCACCTTGTTAATTAATCATTATTCTTCAGGCTCATCATCTTCAACCATCTCGATATCAGCCCCTAATTGGCGGAGTTTACCAACGATATCTGTGTAACCACGTAGAATATTCTCTACACCGGTAATCACGGTCTCTCCTTCTGCAATAAGTCCTGCGATAACTAAACAAGCACCTGCTCGTAAGTCACTCGCTCTTACGGGTACGCCAGTTAACTTCGATGGTCCACTAATACGAATGATGTCTCCGTCAACTTTAATATCTGCTCCCATCCGGTTTAATTCTGGAATATGCTTCACACGTTGTGGATAGATTGTATCCATAATTGTTCCTTCACCTACAGCTTTAAGTAATAATGGGGTAAATGGTTGCTGTAAGTCTGTTGCAAAACCTGGGTAAGGCAAGGTCTTAACACTTACCATATTCAACTTGTCTGACTTCTTAATATCTATGGAGTCTTCTCCAATCTCCATCATAGCACCCATCTCATCCAGCTTAGCGATGAAGCTTTCGATATGTTCGTAGATAACATTCGATACGCGCACATTCTCACCCATTGCCACCGCAGCTGTAATATAAGTTCCCGCTTCAATCCGGTCAGGAATGATTGTATGTGTCGTTCCTGAGATCTTATCGACCCCTTCAATACGAATAACACTTGTTCCGGCACCACGAATATTAGCACCCATCTTATTCAGTAATGTTACTACGTCAATGATTTCTGGCTCGCGTGCGGCGTTTTCGATAATTGTTTTCCCTTTGGCACGGACAGAAGCTAAGATTGCGTTAATCGTTGCCCCAACAGAAACAACATCCATGTAAATTCTTGATCCTTCAAGACCATTTGGTGTTGTTAAAGTAATCACGCCATATTCATCTTCAACCGTTGCACCTAATGAACGGAAAGCTTTAATATGTTGGTCGATTGGTCGTGGGCCTAAGAAGCATCCACCAGGTAATCCGATCACACCTTCTCCGAATTTTGATAAGGTTGCACCCATGAAGTAATATGAAGCACGTAAGCTTTGAATCTTACCTGTTGGCATTGGGATAGATACCATATCAGTTGGATCAATCATCAGTGTGTTATCTTTAAATTCTGTCTTCACATTGAAGTCATTTAAGATTTCAATTAATGAGTGCACATCCTGAATATCAGGAACTCCTTCTAAGGTCACAGGAGAATCAGCAATAATTGCGGCAGGTATTAATGCTACCGTACTGTTTTTCGCTCCGTTAATTGTGATTTCCCCGTTTAGAGGTTTTCCTCCACGAATGATTAATTTTTTCATAGTAATCTCCTTAATTCATCTCAAGTATTATTTTATTTATTGTTTTGTTTATATCATTAAAAATCTGCCATTGTCGCTTGTCTGTTAAACCTGCGAGAATGAGTGATTCTTGTAGTAGGCGGTGAATCTGTTCCATTGACATACCTGTTCGGCGTTCCACTAATTCGTTATTAACATGAATAACTTCGTGAGCAACAATATTACGTAGATACTTTTCAATATGTCTCAACATAATGGCTTTCGCTTTCACTTCTTCATTTTGACTATGATCATCAATAAGTTTAATCAGATGACTCGAACTCACATAATGTTTGTAATTAAAACGGTCACCATAATATTTACTAAAGGTCTGACTCACCTTATTAGGGTGACTTTCTACAACCGTCTGCTTCCATTGTATCCCTCGATAGATAGGCTTGCCATCAACATTTTCTTTCACAGTCGGTTCTATATAATCATTTAAGTCCGACATGAAATCATGCTCTATAATCAACCTCAATAAATCCACCAGTAACGGACTGATTGCTCGAATATAATCCATATATTCACGCTTTTCATATTGAACATTCATGTAATGAACATAGCTATACACTCGACGTTCAATAAATCTCGGTTTTAATAAATAATGGCGATTAAGTTTGGGAGCTAGTTGTTCTATCTGGCGAATGTTTATATCAAGTATCGCTTGTGCTAGTTGAATGGAATTTTGAAGATGTGTGTGTTGGATCGAAGTTTCCTTTGTTAGATAATCTAATAGTGGTCGATATTGAGAATACCTTAGCATATGCTCAATTAATTCGATGTTGATGTCAAGTTTTTTATTACCAGTTGTCACGAATTATTCACCTCATAGTTTATATAACAGAAGTATAACACAGTGATCGCTTTTTATTAATAGCTTTGCATGATTATCCTCATCACAATCACTTTTAAATTTATCTGAGCCTATGATAATATATAGTGGATAATTCAGCGTCGAAAAGCCGTGATAATAACTACCTTATTTTTAACTTTATTGTTAAAATAGATTTATATTAAAACAAAGATAAACCTAGTATACATTAACATATTTATATTACTGTTCTACAATAACTATGTTTCAAAATGATTGAAATCAATTCACCTTAGAAAGGAAATTGCTCAGATGGATGACTTGAATCACCCCTCGCACACTTTTTTAAATAGCGCCCAACTCAAAATAATTGGCATGGTCACGATGCTCATTGATCATATCGGTGCTTTCGTTCTCTTACCTTGGCTTCAATCTGGTCAAGCGGGTTTTGACTTTTATCGTTGGGAATTAATCTATACGACGATGCGATTGATTGGTCGTTTGGCCTTTCCTTTATTCTGCTTTTTAATTGTGGAAGGCTTCATTCATACAAGTAATGTCAATAGATATATGATGAGGTTAGGTATATTCGCATTAATTTCAGAAATTCCTTTTGACCTTGCTAAGTCAGGCGTTATCTTGGAAGGATTGCATCAAAATGTTATGTTTACGCTCCTAGTTGGTTTGTTAGCGTTATGGGTAATTAAGCATATACAGAATCTCCCCTTGCGGATATTATTAGTAGTAGCTTGCTTGTTATCTGCTGAATTCCTACATTCTGATTACCGCTACTTAGGGGTTGCAGTTGTCATCATTCTGTATAGTTTGAGAGAGTTTCGATTATATCAATCCGTAGCTGGAGCTTTAGCATTCACGGGAAGTTGGTTTGCTATGCTTGCCTTTATACTGACTTACTTCTATAACGGTGAGAAAGGGAAGCAAAATTCTAAATTATTTTATATTTTCTACCTTGTACATCTATTAATACTGGCATTCATTGCCCAATTATTTATACATTAAGATAGAGAGGTTTATCCTATGCAACATGACTATCCTATTCATGGGACTGAAGAAGAAATTCGTCAAATCAAAAAAATATATCATAACTATCCTGAACTACCCTATATTTCTCCTGAACGTTCATTAAAGAAATGGATCCATAATCTCACACTCACAAGTGAAAGCAAGGTGCCTTTACGCAATATGCAACGTACTGAGGAAGGTTTATTGCCTGGTGATATCATTCTATTATGGCGAATTTCACTAGGAACATTCACTAATGAATCAATTATGCCTAAGTACTTTGAGTACGATTGTGGAATTAATGCACATCAATCGCTCAAAGACTTAATTGATGAAGGTTTTGTTGAGGTGGAATCCGCTTACCATTCTATGGACCATGTTACAGTCGCCCTATTGAAAAACCTATTAAAATTAAAAGGGTACAAAGGTTATTCTAAGCTTAAAAAAGATGAGTTGGTAGAAGCAATCATGGCTAACTATACTGAAGAAGAGCTTGGCGATTATTTTGATATTCGAGGCATCGAACTAACAGACTTAGGCGAAAAATCCCTAGCAAATAATCAATGGGTTATTGATAAACATCCAACGAAACCAGGTTATTAATTAAAAATTAAAATCCGTGGGGTTACTGAGTAAGACAAGATATTTTTTGGAATAATATTGCTGTTTGCATTAGTTTATGTCCCTCGTGGGAGGACGTGACGGACACTTTTATTTTATTCTGTAACTTTATTGGTGAAAATGTGCACACTACGCAATTTATCGATAAAATAAGAGGGTTTTTGGTATTATTTGGTGCTTTACACCTGTTTATGTCCCTCATGGGAGGATGCGACGGACACTTATGCCAGTTACTGTCCGTCGTGAAAACTCGCCACGGACACTTTTATTTTATTCTATAACTTTATTGGTGAAAATGTGCACACTACGCAATTTATCGATAAAACAAGAGGGTTTTTGATATAATTCGGTGGTTTACACCTGTTTATGTCCCTCGTGGGAGAACGCGACGGACACTTATACCAGTTACTGTCCGTCGTGAAAACTCGCCACGGACACTTTTATTTTATTCTGTAACTTTATTGGTAAAAATGTGCACACTACGCAATTTATCGATAAAACAAGAGGGTTTTTGATATAATTCGGTGGTTTACACCTGTTTATGTCCCTCGTGGGAGAACGCGACGGACACTTATACCAGTTACTGTCCGTCGTGAAAACTTGCCACGGACACTTTTATTTTATTCTGTAACTTTATTGGTGAAAATGTGCACACTACGCAATTTATCGATAAAATAAGAGGGTTTTTGGTATTATTTGGTGCTTTACACCTGTTTATTTCCCTCGTGGGAGGATGCGACGGACACTTATACCAAGTTACTGTCCATCGTGAAAACTCGCCACGGACACTTTTATTTTATTCTGTAACTTTATTGGTAAAAACGGATTGAACTAAGTAATATACTAGCCAGTTTGAACATGGCTATATTCATAAGGTCTTACTAATTAAACCTTTACAAAATAAGACGGACAGTTGACTGTAATAATCAACTGTCCGTCTTATTATAAAGTATGTAAAAACGCTTAGGATGTACGATTTACGCTTTATTTGTAGAACCAAACATATCCATAGTTTCTTTAGTTATTTTGATGATTGCATCTTTACCTGGTGCAATAACTTTACGTGGGTCATAAACTTTAGCGTCTGTGTCTAATTTCTCACGAACAGCTTTAGTCCATTGTTGTTGTAACTCAGTGTTCACGTTAATTTTAGCGTGTCCACGTTCGATAGCTTTTTTAACTTGGAATTCTGGAATTCCTGAACCACCGTGTAATACCAATGGTGTGTTTGTTGCGTTAGAGATAGCTTCCATTTCATCAAAGCCTAATTTTGGCTCTCCGTCGTAAGTACCGTGAACTGATCCTAATGCAGCTGCTAAAGCATCTACACCAGCTTCGTTAACAATACGCACACATTCGTCTAAGTCAGCGTATTGAACTCCACCAACTACTCCATCTTCTTCTCCACCAACTGTACCAACTTCACCTTCAACAGATGCACCATGTTGGTGAGCATATTCAACAACTTGTTTAGTCATTGCAATATTATCATCGATTGGGTGATGAGATCCGTCAATCATAACAGATGTATAACCAGCATCGATTGCTTCTTTACATTTTTCGAATGAAGATCCGTGGTCTAAGTGCAATGCAACTGGAACTGTAATGTCCATTGTTTCCATTAAAGCATTAACCATTGCAGCAACGACTTTAGGTCCACCCATGTACTTACCTGCACCTTCAGATACTCCTAAAATAATTGGTGAGTTATTCTCTTGTGCAGCAGTTAATACAGCTTGCGTCCACTCTAAGTTATTAATATTGAATTGGCCTACTGCATAACCTTCTTCTTTTGCTTTGTTTAACATATCTGTCATACTTACTAAACGACTCATTCTGTTATTTCCCCCTAAAAGTTATAGTATGAATTTATTATACTCCAAATACGTTAGTTTTGCTAGTGCTTGCAATTTATCAGATGAATTAATAGTGATAGTGAGTTTTATTGCGTTTTCAATCTAAATAATGTCTGATGTGTTGAGTTCGTAATGTGAAAGCATCAAGAAAAAGACAGCCCTCGCTGTCTTTTTACTTACTTCATTTCATTATGCTTTTTGTAGTTCTTCGAATTGCTTTGACACAACAGAGCTTGATGTGTCTTCTTCATCGTGCGTAATAGAACGGTAGTTGTCAGCCTTTAATTGAGGCAATGTCATCATGAAGCCAAAGCTAATGATGTATAAACCTGCCAGGAAAATCATAACTAACGGTACGCCTGACATATCTAAGATATAACCGATAATGACAGATGAGAACCCACCAACGGCACGTCCGACATTCAGAATTGTATTGTTAGCAATAGCACTAATTTCATAAGGATATAGACGTGTCGTCACAGCTCCATATCCTGCAAACATACCATTCACAAACAATCCAACAATCGCTCCACCAATTAACATTGTTGCTGCGCTATTTGCGAATGTGAATAAATATACTGAAACAGCTGAACAGATTAAGAAAATTCCATAGGCTAAGCGTGGTCCGATTCGGTCTAGAATTTGTCCAAAGACAAACATCCCAATACACATACCGATAATTGTAGATATCATCCAAGTTGATGACCCACTTACGCTCACTCCGATGCTTTGTTGCATAATTGTAGGTAACCAGTTCATCATGCCGAAGTAACCAGCAATTTGAACAGTTGTCATAATCATTAGAACCACCGACTGATAGGCAGTTTTTTTATCTTTGAATAGTTCTTTGATGCTAGCTTTTTCTGTTTTTGTTTCAGATTTAACAACTTCAATTCCTAGCTCATCTTCTTTTACCGTCAAACTTACCCATAGTACGATAAAGATTGGAAGAAGTCCGAATAAGAAAAGTCCACGCCAGCCAAAAATTGGTGCAATGATTCCAGCTAAAAGTGCTGAAGTAATAGAGCCAATCTGGCCAACAATGCCATTCAATGAACTAACACGTCCCATCTTCTCCTGAGGTACTAAGCCTGCCATAATCGAGATAGCTACCCCATATTCACCACCTACACCAATACCAGCAATAAAGCGCATCGCATATAGATAATAGATATTATTAGCGAAAAAAATTAGACCTGTTGTGATTGAGAAGATAAGAATTGTCCACTTGAATACTTTAAACTTACTAAAACGGTCCGCTAGAACTCCAAAAATAAGTCCACCAAATAACATTCCGAAGTTGGTAATCGTAGCGATCCAACCTGCTTGTGTTCCAGAAATGCCTAACTGAGCAATGATAGTTGACATCGAAAAAGCTAGGAACATAACATTCAAATCATCGGTACCTGAAGCAACGATGGCTGCAACCAGTGCATTTTTCTGTGATTTATTCATATCTTTCATAATTAATCTCCTTAATGAATGCTCTCGGCATTCTTTATTAATGTTTTAATGATTTTTATACTTCTTGATTGAAATTATTTGACCAAGCAATAGGGTCTTGATACCAGTTAACTAATGTTTCGTAATGCTTAGCTAACTCACCATCTTTTACTGCTACATCAACCAGTTCACTATAGTTTGTCAATGTAAGCAATGGAAAATTAACTCCAGCAAAAGCTTGGTGACCACTTTCCAATAGATAGTTGAAAATAGCTGCACAGCCTATAACTTCCCCTCCTGCTTCTGTCACCTTCTGTGCAGCTTCTAAGACGCTTCCTCCGGTACTAATCAAATCCTCGACCATAACAACCTTACTACCTGGCTTTAAGTAACCTTCAATGGCATTATTCTTACCATGATCTTTTGCACTGGAACGTACATAAATCATTGGTAAATTCAATATGTTAGCAACAAAAGCAGCGTGAGGAATGCCGGCTGTGGCAGTTCCTGCAATCACCTCAACACCTTCAAAATGACTTTGAATCATTTCTGCAAAGGCTGACTCGATAAAATCTCGCGCCTGAGGGAAACTCATAATGAGACGGTTATCACAGTAAATCGGGGTCCTTAATCCACTTGCCCAAGTAAAAGGTTCTGTGGGACGTAAACTTACGGCATTAATTTCTAATAATTTCTCGGCGACTTGTCTAGACACAATGTTATTCACGTTCTCTCAGCTCCTTTTCTATTATTAAACCTGCTTCCCAGTCGGCTTTAATTTGTTGGTAGGCTTTAAGAGGATTCTCTGAATGAGTGATAGGTCTCCCAACGACAATATAGCTACTGCCATTTATAGCAGCTTCTTTGGGTGTAGTAATCCGGTGTTGGTCATCGGTTGATACCTTACTCAAGCGAATACCTGGAGTGACTGTGATAAAGTTGGATGACAAATGGTCTTTGAGTAATTGGCTCTCAAGGGGTGAGCAGACAACTCCTTCTAAACCTGCTTCTTCAGTTAACTTAGCATAATTTAGCACACTATCTTCAATTGATCCTTGAATATTTTGTTGTTGATTCATTACTTCCTGAGAGGTAGAAGTTAGCTGAGTTACTGCTATAAGGATGGGTAGTTTATCGTCTTTCGCCCCTTCAATTAGACCTTCTTTAGCCGCTTGCATCATCTTCATACCGCCACTTGCATGAACATTCACCATATCTACCCCACTTTGGGCGAGCACTTTCATACTGCTTTTTACAGTATTTGGAATATCGTGAAGTTTTAAGTCTAAGAATACGCTGTGGCCTTCTGCCTTCAATATACGAACTAAGTCCATGCCTGCTGCATAAAATAATTCCATACCTACTTTTAGGTTTAAGCTCTCTCCATCGAATGGTTCAAGAAAGTTTAGTACGGTTTGCTTATCAGGGAAATCCAAAGCAATGATTGGTTTTACTCTATCCATTAATGCGATCATCCTTTCACTTACTTGTAAACTTCTTCGTAAAAAAACAGCCGACAACACATTACGTGTTACCGGCTGTTGAAAACGAGTTGATATGCATGTGAAAGAATACACAGCTATATACCTATAGTATAGCTGACCACTGATATTCTATCCATCTGTAGATGTCACAAGCAACACTTTCGAGTCTCACGGAACACGATTAAAGTTTACCTATTGGAAAAATTATAATAACAAGTTCATCGAATGTCAATATAAATATTCCTATTCCGTTCTATAACAATCATTTAATTATTTCTTACTATGTGCCAAACTTGCCTCAACAAAACCTCTGAAGATTGGCTGAGGACGGTTAGGACGTGAAGTGAACTCTGGATGGAATTGTGGTGCAATAAAGAATGGATGGTCTTGCAATTCAATAATCTCAACTAATCGTCCATCGGGACTTACACCAGAGAATGTTAAACCTTCCTCTTCTAATAATTCACGGTATTCGTTGTTGAACTCATAGCGGTGACGGTGACGTTCTTCAATGATTTCCTCTCCGTCATATAAGTCGCGAACATGTGACCCCTCAACCAATTTAGCTGGGTAAAGTCCTAGGCGGAGCGTTCCACCTAACTCAGTATCTTCATTCTGATCTGGTAATAAAGCAATGATCTTGTGTTCTGCTTCTGGATCCAATTCCGTTGAATTAGCATTGGTTAATCCCGCAACATTACGTGCAAACTCAACCGCAGCTAATTGCATTCCTAGACAAATCCCAAAGAACGGCACTTTATTCTCACGAGCATAACGGATTGCTTCAATCTTACCATCAACACCGCGTTCTCCAAACCCACCAGGAACTAAGATACCATGTGCATCTTTTAGAATCGCATCAACATTCTCAGCTGTTATATCCTCGGAGTTTATCCACTCTAGTTCGATATCACTGTTATGGGCAAAACCAGCATGTTTTAATGCCTCTACCACAGATAAGTAAGCATCTGGAAGTTCTACATACTTACCGACTAATGCAATCTTCACTTTATTCTCTAAGTGAAGAACTCGTTGTTCTAGCTCTTTCCAACTAGTCATATCTGCTTCTGGTAGATCAATACCAAAGTAGTCTAAAACGAGTTGATCCATTTTTTGCTCTTGTAAGCTCAATGGAATGGTATATAAGGTTTCAACATCGCGTGATTCAATGACTGCTTCTGTTGTAACATCACAAAACAGTGCTAATTTATCTTTAATGGATTGTGGCAGTGCTTCTTCAGTTCTCACAACAAGTAAGTTTGGTTGGATTCCTAATGATCGTAATTCCTTCACGCTGTGTTGTGTAGGTTTTGTCTTTAATTCTCCCGCTGCTTTTAAGTAAGGGATTAATGTTGTATGAATATACAAAACATTACTTGATCCTACTTCTGTACGCATCTGGCGAAGCGCTTCTAAGAATGGCAGGCCTTCGATATCTCCAACCGTTCCCCCAACTTCAGTAATAACTATATCTGCATCAGTGGTTTCTGCAGCGCGCATAATTTTATCTTTAATTTCGTTAGTTACATGAGGAATCACTTGAACTGTAGCACCATTATACTCACCTTGACGCTCTCTTCTTAGAACTTGGTCATAGACTTTCCCTGCTGTAACACTTGAATATTCATTGAGATTAATATCAATAAAACGCTCATAGTGACCTAAGTCTAAGTCCGTTTCTGCACCATCATTTGTAACAAACACTTCCCCATGTTGGTAAGGACTCATTGTACCTGGATCAATATTTAAATAAGGATCAAATTTTTGAATATTTACCTTTAAGCCTCTATTTTTAAGCAGTCTTCCTAATGAAGCTGCCACTATTCCTTTACCAATTGATGACACTACACCACCGGTCACAAAAATATATTTTGTCATGATAATTATCTCCTTTGTTTTTTAGTTGGGTTAAAAACACAAAAGCCCCCTATTCCTTATTGGAATAGGGGAGCTCATTAAGTAGATTGCCCTTTACGTTTGAAAGGTGCCCAAGTTAGATAATAGTATAACTATTGGATTTCGTCAACAAAAAAATACATTATTCTTCGTCTTCATCCTCTAATTCAAACTCATCATCGTCTTCAAAATCTTCATCTACTTCTTCATCAAAGTCTTCATCGTCTTCGTCTAAGTCAATATCATCGTCACCTAACTCAGATAAATCACGAGCATAAACGCCTAATTCTTGATTATCATCATCTTCATCTTCGTCATCTGGTGCAATTTCTACAACTTCCTCTACATCATCTTCGTCTTCATCTTCAAATTCTTCTTCATCTTCGTAGATATCGTCTAAGTCTTCTGGATCATCGTCGTTATAGTCGATCATATCTTCGCCCTCATCAAAGGCATTTAACTTACGTTTCTTCTTGCGACGGCGACGACGTGGTAGGTCATCGTCATCGATTGAACTAACAATCTCTTCATCAATTGAATCAATAGGATACCAAGCTCTTAACCCCCAACGGTTATCTCCTAAAGAAATGAATCGACCATCAATATTCATATCTGTATAGAATCGTGCCATTTTCGATTCAAGTTCTTCTTCAGATAGGTTTAAGTATTCTTGGATACGAACTAATAAATCCGTAAAATCATACACATCACCAGTCTCTTCAATAATGGCATGCGCAACCTCGACTAAAGAAAGTTCATCAACATTTTGTCCTTCAAATTGTTTTAATTCCAAACTTTCCACATCCTTCCTTATATTCTTATATATATTACCTATTTAATCTTTATAATGCAATTGAAATTCATAGTCACCTAATGGCTCATCATTAACAATAATTTTATAATTAATAATGAGTTTCACCCCAATTTCTGATTCTTCAAAGCGAATTTGTTGAGTATCTATGATCATCTCCCATAAACCTTGCGGTGTCATATATGATGTATATGTTTGGTTAGATGGGTCGAATGTTAATGTATATTGAGGTTGTTTAATCTCAGCAAGTAGGTGCCCCTTTTCGCGATTGGTATACCATTTGACCTCAATTGGCACATTATCTAGGTCCGTGTAAGTAATCTTCGAATAGGTGTTCACATCAATCAATACACCTTGAGCATTCAATAACCATTTATCTTTATGAGCTTGATTATGATATCGAATCTCTTGATTAACTTCAAGCTGGACATTTTTTCTTTGCATATTTTCACCACACAATCTCTAGATGTTACTATTATAAAGGATAATTTGATATAATAAAACTACTCTTAATAATTATTTTACAGTTAAAGGACGGATTTAATGCTTTCTATTCAAGAATTTCTATCAAGACAAGAATGGCTGGTATTCAAAGAAGAAGACAATCCTGCTAAAGGAGATCCCAATAGTGCTTTAAGTTACCAAGATAGCTTCATTCGTTGGTTACCTCAACTTAATGATCATGTAGAGTTACCTAAAGGCATATTACATTTCTATCCGAATGATTTTAATACAGTCTTACTTGGAGCTAAGGATACGCGTCTTACTGAATTAGCTAATGCGAATGCTTATCTAACTGACCAAAGTTACTCCGTTGTCCAACGTCCTCACGGCGGACTGGCAGTGGTGAACGACCCTGGTGTGATTAACTTTGGTATTGTCAGTGATAATCGTTATTTTAAATTGAGTATTGATGATGCTTATGAACAAATGGTTCGAATCGTAGCGGAATCTCTCAAAAAGTTCAATTTAACTGTTGAAAGTTATGAAATTCCAGATTCATACTGCCCTGGCAAGTATGACCTTGTAGTAAACGGTCAGAAAATCGGTGGTATTGCCCAACGAAGATTCAAGTCTGGTGTCGCAACCGCGGCATATATTAGTGTCAATGGTGACCAAAATAAACGCGCTGAATTAATCCAATCTTTCTACCGCATTGGGGAAGCAACTGCAGACTATCCTTTAATTAATCCGAGTTCGATGACAACCATTGAGGCAGCTATTGGCTCTAATATCTCTGTCTCTGATTACCAAGCTCATGTCATTGAAATCTTCAAAGAACACTCACATATTGAAGCGGGTGATTTTGATGTTGAACAACTACATGAATTATATAATAAAGCTTATCAAAAGATTGCAGACCGATCCCAAAAAATCCAACCTAATCACCTACCTTAAGGAGCGATAATATGACGACTTATCATGAAAGATACATGTTACAAGTTCTTCCACGTGAGAAAGTATTCCGTGATCCTGTCCACGATTATATTCACATTCAAGATGCTATTATCCTTAAACTTATCGACACGGTGGAATTCCAACGTCTACGTCGCATTCGCCAGTTAGGAACAAGCTCTTACACTTTTCATGGTGCTGAACATAGTCGATTCAATCATTCTTTAGGTGTATATGAGATTACACGTCGAATTATTAATAATTTTGTTCGCAATTATCCTAGTGTACATGAAGGTGATGGGTTGTGGGATGATAGTGACCGCTTAGTCGCCTTGTGTGCGGCCCTTCTTCATGATATTGGGCATGGTCCTTTCTCGCATACTTTCGAAGGAATCTTCGGCACAGACCATGAATTAGTCACTCAACAAATTATCACTTCTGAAGACACTGAGATTAATCATGTTCTTAGACTAATGGGTGATGACTTCCCGGATAAAGTAGCATCAGTCATTGATAAGACTTACCCTAACCAACAAGTCGTTCAACTTATATCTAGCCAGATTGATGCTGACCGAATGGATTACTTAATTCGCGACGCTTATTATGCTGGGGTAAGTTACGGAACTTTTGATATCACACGAATTCTTCGAGTAATTCGTCCGTTCAACAACAAAATTGTCTTTGACTTCTCGGGTATGCATGCCGTTGAACACTATGTCGTTAGCCGCTATCAGATGTACATGCAAGTCTACTTCCATCCGGTATCTAGAGGAATGGAAGAGCTGTTACGCAATCTACTGTCACGTGCTAAGTACTGTTATGAGAATAAAGAAGATGAGATGAAGTTACCTATTGATTTATTGAAGCCATTTCTTAAAGGGAATTGGTCTTTAGAAGATTACTTAAGATTAGACGATTATGTATTAAGTAGCTACTTCACCCATTGGTTAGATGAAGAAGATGAGATATTACGTGATTTATCATATCGTTTCTTAAACCGCAAACCTTTTAAATCATTACTGATTAGCGATGATACACGTGATGAGTTAACAAGCTCTCTTCAAAATGAGTTACGTAAAGAGGGCTTTGATCCTGAATTTTACTTTGGTGAGAATAGTTCCTTTGATCTACCTTATGATTTCTATCGTCCAGATTCAACAAGCACCCGTACTCAAATTGACTTTGTGACTAAGCAGAACCAAGTCGTTGAACTATCTCAAGTGAGTGCGTTAGTTCAATCGCTAACAGGAGTGCCTCGTGGAGAAGACCGATTATATTATCCTCGAGAGTTATTACATAACATTCTCAAAATTGACAAAAACCAACTTTCAGCCGACCAAGAAAAAATCCTAGCTGCATACTACGATGAGACTAATGATGTCACCTTCAATATTCAGCAGAGATTGTTTTAGGTTTAAATTATAGTGTACTCGCCGTCAATTCAATATATTCTATTAAGTTAATTCGCTCTTTTTGAGCGAATTTTATTTTTTATGTAGGTAAATTTAGATTAATCTCGACTGAAAGAAGATGAACGAGGCTGGGACAAAAGCCACTAAATAAAAACGACGAGAAATTAGATTAACTAATTTTCTCGTCGTTTTTGCTATATATAATTAGGCATACAAAAAGCACCCTGATATAATATTAGTAAATAGACACTAAACATTAAAGGGGTGCTTTTTATGTACGTACATTATAACATGAATCAAACTTCACTTCCATTAGAATTATCTACTTGTATTGATCCCAACCATATTGTTTTTTCTATCTATAACTTTGTCGATTCATTGGACGATCATTACTTTAAAATTTTTGAGACTCAGGACGGTCGTCCTGCCTATCACCCAAAACCACTCATCATGTCTCTTCTTTATGCTTACAGTAAAGGTATTTTTAGTGGTCGAAAGATTGAAGAAATGATGGAAGAAAATCTACCGATGCAATGGCTTGTTGCCCAACAAGTGATTAGCTATCGCACGATTAATCGATTTCGTTCTTCTGACAACTGTAGTCGTCTTTTAGAGAATATATTTATCGAATTTACAATTCAATTAAAATTGGAAAAACTAATCACTTTAGAGAATGTCTTTATTGATGGGACGAAGATTGAAGCCAATGCCAATAAGTATACTTTTGTCTGGAGAAAAGCAACGGAAAGATTTGCGGAACGTCTGAAAACATCTGCTCGTGAATATTACTTTGAAGAAATTCAACCGATGGTTGATGCAGGTATTCAATACGATGAAGAGTTGGAATTGGAAGAGTCTATGCTTCAAGAGATTACCGAACTAATTGAAGAAGAAGTTGAAAAACTGTCACAAGATATTGAAGAGAATCCTGTAAAAGGACCAGATCCTCGTAAACAAGCTCGTCGTCGCCTCAAGAAACATCATCGGAAAGTGAGCCAGGATTTTCTGCCTCGAAAACGAAAGTATCATCAACAGTTTGAGACGTTCGATGGTCGAAACAGTTACTCAAAAACAGATACTGATGCGACGTTTATGCGAATGAAAGACGACCCTATGATGAATGGTCAGTTGAAAGCCGGGTATAATATTCAGATTGGTACAGAAAATCAATTTGTTCTTCATTATGATGTTTTTCCGAATCCGACGGATACACGGACGCTACAACCTTTTATCGAAACCTTTCCTCATCGACCTAAACGCATTGTAGCTGATGCAGGGTACGGTAGTGAAGAAAACTTAACTTACTTAGACGATAATGATATTGACCATCTTATTAAATACAACCGATTTGATAAAGACCAAAAAAAGAAACACAAAACATCAGATAAAAACTTAGGAAATTGGGTTTATAATGAAGAAGAAAAGACCTTTACGCACCCAGACGGTACGATCTATTACTACAGCCATCAATCCAAACGGAGAAATAAATTGAGTGGCTATACTTCTCAAGTAGCGGTTTATAAACCAACAGATCCAGAGAATGCGCCGCAAAAGGCGCTTTACTATAATGAGAAGTATCAAATTTTGAAAAATACAGAAGCAGAAAAGCTTTTATCTAAAGAAGGTTCAACAATCTTTGCCAAACGAAAGATTGATGTTGAGCCAGTCTTTGGCCAGATAAAGGCTAATTTAGGATTCACACGATTTAACCTAAGGGGTAAATCGAAGGTAAAAACAGACATTGGGTTGGTCTTGATGGCCAACAATCTGAAGAAATATGCAAAAAACAAGGTAATAAAATAAGAGAACTTACAAATTCTTTGACAGAAAATGTAGGTTCTCTTTTATTTTAGAATCCAGGACCTTTTGTCCCAGCCTCGTTCGACGACGCGAATGTCGCACTAACCCAATCTACTCAGGCGTTCTACAACAAAAATCTACTTAATGAGCAAAAGGATTCAAACTCATTAAGTAGATTTAGTTTTAATACTTATTTATTCTTCGTTTAGATAATCTAAGGCAAATCCTACATGAAGGCTGGACATTAGTGCTAAAGCATCTTCATCAAGATCAAATTTCTCGTGATGAAGTCCATAAGAAGTATTCTCTGAGCTACTTACTCCTACGCGAGCATAAGTTCCAGGGATTATTTTCAGAAAATCAGCAAAGTCGTCCGAACCCATACTTGGTTCTGATTGGGTAATAACATTTTCCGGACCAACCAATTCTTCAGCTACACGTTGCGAACGCAAAGTAGCAACTTCATCGTTAATATTAGGTGCCGCAGCATCGTAATTTTCAAAAACCACACTAGCTCCATATACTTTAGCAATATCACGCGCTGTTTCTTCGATTTTTGCTAAGAAGCGTGAGCGTGTTTCGTGACTTAATGTCCGTAAGGTTCCTTCGATACGTGCGTGGTTGGCAACGATATTATAACGTGTTCCAGCGGTAAATTTACCAATTCCGATAACAGCAGGCTCTAAAGGATTTAACAGACGTGCTACTAGGTTTTGCAACTCAGTAACAATATTAGCACCTGCTACTAAGGCATCTATTCCTTCATGTGGGCGAGCCACATGTGAACTTTTACCAGTAACTTCAAGGGTGAAAATGTCACACGAAGCCATTGTCGGACCAGAAACAGTCTGAACCTTACCGACTTCAAGGGCAGGTTCTACATGAATACCAAAGACTTCACCGACCCCTTCTAACAATCCGCTCTCGATAAACTGGTGAGCACCTGATCCAATTTCTTCAGCTTGTTGGAATGCCACTAAAACAGTTCCAGAAAATTGATCGCGATAGTTAGCCAAATACTGGGCTGCTCCTAGAAGTGCTGAATTATGCGCATCATGACCGCAAGCGTGCATAATACCTGGATTTAATGAAGGGAAATCATGATCCGTAGCTTCCACAATCTCTAAGGCATCAATATCAGCACGTAATAAAACTTTTCGGTCCGCTTTATTCGTCTGCTTATCATCCTTTTGACCAACAATTGTACCTAGCGTTCCAGTCTCTCCTACTTTAACCCAAGGTATATCTAATGATGTCAGTATTTCTTGGATTTTTTCAGCTGTTTTATATTCTTTCAAACTAGGCTCTGGATGCTGGTGGAAATGGCGACGCCACTCAATCACTTGATCTTTATTTGCTTCAATTTCTGGGATTATTCTTACCAATGGTGTTCCTTCTTTCTTTATAACTTTAGTCTAGTCTTGCTTTGCTTTCAGTTTCTCAACATCAATATCATAATCTTCAAAGACTGGGATTAGTGCACCTTGGCTACTTTCTTCTATTATAGAAGCAATCTCATCAGTTTGAAAAAGCTCAACAATCTTCAAGTACAGCGGATTATCTTTATCTTCTTCACGCGCCGCAATCACGTTAATGTATAGTGGGTTGACGTCATCAAGATTATCCGCATCAACGAATATAGCATCTTGGATAGATAAGCCTGCGTCCGTTGCAAAACCAGTATTAATAATTGCTGCATCCACATCTTGGAGCATAACAGCTGTCATTGCAGGTTCAAGCAACTCAATCTGTAATTTTTTAGGGTTATCTAATATGTCTTTCTCTTCTGGAAATATTCCAGCTGCTTCATCAACATCAATCAAACCAGCTATCTCTAAGGCTTGTAGAGCTCGCCCATAAGTCGATGGATCATTCGGTATCGCAATAGTTCCCCCTTCGGGAATGTCTTCTAACGCTTCATATTTATCTGAATATAACCCTAATGGTGTAATTAATGTATTACCTATCGGTGTAATAGTCCCATCATTTTCTTCGTTCCAAGAGAATAGGAATGGATAACCTTGGAAGGCATTTAAGTCTAATGAACCGTTTTGTAGTGCCTCGTTCGGTTGATTATAGTCAGAGAATAGGACAAATTCAATCTCTATACCTTCCTGTTCAAGGGCATTCTTCGCTACCACATCCCAATAGTCTAAGGCATTGGAACTCGCTAAACCAATCGTAACCTTCTCACCTTCAAATTCTCCTTGAGCAAAAGTTGTTAATGGTGTAGCAGATAGAATGATAGTGACTAAAGCTAATAATGTAATCAATATTTTACGCATATGGCTCCTCCTTATATAAAAAAGACAAGCGCTATCTACTGGCTAACTTAGTTATCGCTAGTGATATGGACTTGTCATTGTTAATGCTTATATTCAATGTGAGTGAATTACTCTACTGATTCTTCTTCAGTTGATTCTTCTGAGTCAGTTTCTGCTTCTTCATCATTCCATGCTGGTACATCTCCACCGTTAGATGCTTCAGCTAATTTATCAGCTACTTCTTGAGTTTGGTATAATTCTACAATTTTGTTGAATAATGGATTGTCTTTATTTTCTTCTTTAGCTGCTATAACGTTTTTGTATTCGTCTTTTAATTCTGCTGGGTTTTCTGCATCTAAGAAGATAGCATCTTCTGTTGATAATCCTGCATCTAAGGCGAATGTATTGTTAATCACTGCTGCGTCAACGTCAGGTAATGCTTGGGCAATCTGAGCTGCTTCTAATTCTTCAAAAACTAAGTTTAAGTCATTAGCTGTTACATCATTCACTGTTGGTAAGATGCCTGCTGTATCGTCTACTTCGATCAGACCTGCTAATTCTAAGGCAAGTAATGCACGTCCACCATTTGTCGCATCATTAGGAATAGCAATGGTTGCACCATCTTCTAACTCATCTAATGATGCAATTTTATCTGAGTAAACACCTAGTGGCGTTACATATGAGAACCCTAATGGTACTAAGTCACCGTCGTTAGCTTCATTCCACTCTTCTAAGAAAGCAACGTGTTGAAAAGCATTCAAGTCTGTTGAACCATCGAAAAGTGCGATGTTTGGTTGTACATAGTCTGTGAATAGAACTAACTCTAACTCAATGCCTTCTTGTTCTAAGGCTTGCTCAGCAACAAATTCCCATACTTGTTCTTCTGCTTCACTTACAACACCTACAGTAACATGTTCTCCTTCAAATTCACCTTGAGCTTTAACAGATGAAGTTGCTCCGACTAATAAACTAGATGCTAATGCAATTGATGCTAATGATTGTACAAATTTTTTCATGATATTTCCCCTTTTCTATGATTCTATTTTTTATTTTAAATAGTAATTAAGCTGCGTCATCTTCAGATGATTCTTCAGTTTCCCCATCGTCATTGTTATCGGCTTGGTAACCTTCCCATGCTGGAATACTACCACCATTACTTGATTCAATAATAACTTCTGCCACATCTTCCGTTTGGTATAGTTCTACAATCTTTTGTAATAATGGACTCTCTGCGTCCTCCGAACGAGCCGCGATTACATTACGATACGTATCACTTAACTGTTCTGGTGTGTCAGTATCTACAAAGATGGCATCATCTTTAACTGATAAGCCTGCATCTTCAGCGTGTCCTGTATTAATTACAGCAGCCGTTACGTCTACAAGTGATTGGGCTACTTGAGCCGCATCTAATTCAACGAATTCAATATTTAATGGATTGTCTGTTACATCATTGACTGTTGGAAGAACTCCTACCTCATCATCTACTTCAATTAATCCAGCAATCTCTAAGGCTAAGAGCGCGCGACCACCGTTTGTTGGGTCATTAGGTATTGCAATACTTGCACCTTCTTCAATCTCATCAACCGATGTGATTTTGTCAGAATATAATCCCATAGGTGTTACTAAAGTAAAACCAATATTCACTAAATCCTCATCATTTGCTTCATTCCAATTTTCTAAGAATGCTACATGTTGGAATGAGTTAATATCTAATGATCCATTCGCTAAAGCTTCATTGGGCTGATTGTAGTCAGTAAGTAGAGTTACCTCAATTGTTATTCCCTCTTCTTCTAAGGCTTTGTCAGCAACATAGCCCCACACCTCTGCACCATTATCTCCAACTACTCCCACTTTCACTGTCTCACCATCGAATTCCTTTGCAGCGTCTTCTGCCAGAGCTAAGTTAGCTGACTGTCCAAGAATCAGTGTACCTGCCAATGTAAGTTGAGCGATTTTTTTTAATAAGTTTTTCATAATACTCCCTCTTTCAGTTGGTTATTCTTCACTATCCGATGACTCTTCTGACTCATCTTCTGTTGTTTCATCGTTAGCGTTACCAGCATTTTCACCGATTACTGGTGCATTTTCCCAAGCTGGTTTGTCTCCGTTATTAGTAATATCATAGATAGCTTGTGCCACTTCTTGTGATTGGTAATATTCAACAATCTTTGCATATAAAGGATTTTCAGCATCTGCTTCACGTGTCGCAATCACGTTCTTGTACGCTTCATTCAGTTTTTCTGGATAATCTGCATCTACGAAGATTGCATCAGATAGGTCTAGACCTGCATCTTGTGCAAAGTTCAAATTAATGAAGGCTGCTGCCACATCAGGAAGTGAAACAGGCAATTGAGCTGCATCTAATTCTTCGAATTGAATATTTAATGGGTTATCTGTAATATCGTTAACTGTTGCTAAAGCCCCTGCTTCATCATCCACTTCAATAATCCCAGCCAATTCTAAAGCTAGAATTGCACGGCCACCATTCGTTGGATCGTTTGGAATTGCTATTGTATCTCCATCTTTTAGTTCCTCAAAGGAAGTAATGTTTTCCGAGTACGCACCCATCGGCGATACGAAGGTGAAGCCTATTGGCGTTAAGTCTCCATCATTCGCTTCATTCCAATTATCTAAGAATGCAACGTGTTGGAATGCATTTAAGTCAACTGAACCATCTTGCAGGGCAATGTTCGGTTGAGCATAGTCATTGAATAGAACAATCTCAACTTTAATCCCATCTGCTTCTGCTTTATCTACAACCACTTCCCATACTTCCTCGGCGGAACCTGGCACTAATCCAACAGTTACCTCTTCCCCCTCAAATTCTCCTTGAGCATAAGTGTGAGCAGTCGTTGAAACTAATAATGTTGACGCTAATGTTAGAGTTGCGATTCCTTTTAACCATTTTCTCATTTCAAACTCCTCCGTTTTCGTTTTATATTCACCATTAAATTTATTGACATAATTACAATCAATTGACTTTTCCGAACAAAAAAATACTCCCATCCTATAAAAAGGACGAGAGCTTAACTTCGTGTTACCACCTTAATTTGTTATTTTATCACTAAAATAACCTCTGCCAGTACGTTATGATTCCGTAATCACTTGTATACTGTGACATTTCTAACGGGTGTTTCCGTTCATTCTTATTGACTAAGCATTCAGAATGACCGCTCAGTGGCCATTTTCAACGTATCCTCCCTTACTCACTTCCACTAACCGTGAGCTCCCTATAAAGTTCGATATGTTTACTTTCCACATCAACGCGTTTGTTATTTATTTATCTGTTGAGCTTATAATAATATACTTATTTTTAAAAGTCAAACATTTTTTGAAAAATATGTTAAAATAATTTTTACATTAAGAGGAGTTGATGAGAATGGATTATAATAACATTAATAAACACTTATTGAAAACGCCAGAAAATCTAATCAGATCATTCAATGACCAGATTAGTTCAATTAAAGATCTTTTATATTTTAATATTGGCGAGCCTGATTTTCCTACACCTAACAATATTAAGCAAGCTGCTATTCAATCTATACAAGATGACCAGAGTTTTTATGCTCATTCTCGAGGTGTTTATGAGTTAAGAGAGGCTGTTAGTCGCTTCTTAAAACGTAAGTATCAGCTTGATTATTCTCCTGATAAGCAAATTTTTATTACTGCAGGTGCTACCCAAGCCCTTTACATAGCGATTAATGGTGTCCTGAATGAAGGTGAAGAGGTTCTAGTCATTGATCCTAATTATGTCATCTATAATAGCCAAATTATCGCCGCAGGTGGTTCGGTAGTCCCGATCAATGTTAGCGACACAGAATTCAAATTAACTGCCGAAAGCTTACGTGCTCATATCAGCCCTAAGACAAAAGCTTTAATATTGAACCACCCTACGAATCCTACCGGAGCTACATACTCTGCTGAAGAACTTAAAGATATAGCTGATGTTATTAGAGAATCTCAAATTTATGTTATCTCTGATGAGGTTTACTCAGAATTTAGCTATTCTCACCCACACACTTCAATAGCTAACTTTATTCCTGATTTAACCCTCTTAGTGAATGGTTCATCTAAATCTCATGCAATGACAGGTTGGCGTTCTGCTTTTCTTGCAGGGCCAAGTGATTTAATGGACTCACTTTATCCCCTTCATCAAGCAATATTGACAACCATTACGACCCAAGTTCAATATGCTAGTATTGAAGCTTATGAACAGAGTGATGATTCGATTAAGATGATGTACCACAGTTATAAAGATCGTAGAGACCTACTAATAGAAGGACTTAACAAGCTTACTTATGACTATGTCTATCCAGAAGGGGCCTTTTACTTATTCTGTAAAGTGCCTAATTGGTACGAAGATGATGACTATCAATTTTGTTTAGACTTAGCACACCAAGTCCAAGTCGCATTAACTCCTGGACAAATCTTTGGGGATGCTGGGAGAGGTTATTTTAGAATCTCCTATGTTTCTAGCCTAGATAATCTCAAGGAATTATTAAACAGACTCGCAAGCTTTGAAGAAAGTTATAAAGCTAAGTAATTTTCTTTGCAAAAGTCGTCTAATAATTATCGATGTGCTTTATACAGTGATGAAAACAAAAAGTTCCGACTTATCCTACACACAAGCGATAAGTCGGAACTTATATTTTATTATCTTTCAAATTAACTTACCTCATCATCAGATGTTTATTTTCTTACGACTAAAACATCACAAGCTGCGTGACGAATCACATTTTCAGAAACAGAACCCATAAAGAATCTTTCTAAGGCACTCATACCTTTAGCACCTAGAATAATTAAGTCAATATTCTCTCTTCTAGGAACTTCTTCAGCAATCATTTCTTTACGGTGATCCAATCTCAAGGACAACCTTTACATCTTCAACACCTTGTTCTTCAGCATACTTTCTAGCTTCAGAAACGACTTCTTCACCGAGTGTCTTTAACGCTTCTCTAAAGTGCAGGTCTGAACTTGATGTCGCCTGAATCGACCTTGTATCTAAAACATGTAGTATAACTAAAGTAGCCTTATTACGATTAGCAATGGCCACTGCCTTGTTCAACGCTAATTCTGCCCCTTGAGACCCATCTGTCGCCACGAGAACCCTTTGATATTCTTGCAACATAATTTACACCTCCATTATTCTAGTATATAAATAGTATAACATAATTATGTTTGCGCTTACATAAAAACATTTTATTTCTACAGAAAAAACTGATATCGAGCTATGTAAATATAGTCCGATACCAGTCTTAGAATGTGTGCTAATAATGATAAAACTACTTCACAAATGCAGCAGATTGTTCACCCGCTTGACGACCAAACACGATAATATCACACACAGCATTACCACCAATTCGATTAGAGCCGTGCACGCCACCACTCGCCTCACCAGCAGCATAAAGCCCTTTGATGACATTATCAGATTCATCTAACACTTCCGCATTAGTATTAATTTTTAAACCACCCATTGTATGGTGAATTCCTGGAGCAACTTTAATCGCATAGAATGGTGCTTCTTCTAATGCGAAATCCATACCTGTTGTTCTTCCAAAGGCTTCATCAGAAGCTGAAGCAACACTCTCATTCCAAGTTGCCAGAGTAGTATCTAAAGTTTGAGAATCTAATCCCAATTCTTCAGCTAAAGCTTCAATTGTATCCGCACTTACTACTAATCCCATTGATTCGTATTAATCAATCGCTTTGACACGACCTCTTAAAGCTTCATCAAAAATCACATAAGCAAACTGATCAGTTTGAGATAGAATAGCTTGTGACACTGCATCACGAGTATCTAATTCATTATGGAATCTTTCACCTTCTTGATTCACTAGGATAGCCCCTTCACCACGAACAGCCTCAGTAATTAAGTATGATGTTTCTTGTTCAACAGTTGGATGAATCTGTATTTGATCCATATCAACTAACTGAGCACCTAGTTTTTGTGCCATTGAGAGTCCATCACCCGTTGCACCTTCATGGTTTGTTGTTACAAAGCCTTCTAATTCCGCATTATTCTCTACAACCATATCTAAGTTCGCTCCGAACCCTCCTGTTGCAACAATCACAGCTTGAGCATTAACTTGATGCGTTTCTCCAGCTAGATTGACTACAACTCCAGATACAGCTCCTTCTTCTTCTAAAATTTCTACCACTTCAGCATTTACGAATGTTGGTATCTCACGTTCTACCAGATTACGAGTCAAGCCATCAACTAAATACCCACCCACTGCTGATCCATCCTCAGGACGATGTGTTCTTTGTACACTCATACCACCAGTAGTTGTAAGATTACTTAAAGTGATTCCCATTGAGTCTAACCAATCAATCGCAGAAGCTGAATGATCAACTAAATATCTTAATAAATCCTGATCATTGGTTCCATGTCCACCCTCTAAAGACTCTTGAAAAAATAAGTCATTTGAATCTTCTATAGCTGCGGCTTCTTGATATTTTGTCTCTGATGCATTCATACCTGCTGAGGCTTTCAAAGTATTACCACCTAATACTGGCATCTTCTCAAAGATAGCTACATTTGCTCCCGAATCTTTAGCAGCAATCGCAGCTGCCATACCGACGCCTCCTGCACCAATAACAACAACATCATAACTATCTTCCAAATCTTCAACCGATGTGAATTCCATTGCTGTTTCCGAAGCAGCTGAATCAACATCTGTATCCTCCTGTGCAAAGGCACTCAATGAGGCAAATGTATTCATAAAAATAAAGCCTAGAACCATTGCTAAAACTAATCGAACATATTTTTTCATCTGTAATCCCCTTTGTGAATTTATACACATATTATAGCATAAAATATTTTTATCAATCAACAAATTAATTAAAACTTTAACTGTTTTTTATATACCAAATTCCGGAGCGTATTCTACTTCTCCTTCTATTGAGCCCAAGTCGGTGAAAGGATAAACTCTAAAGAATTTGCTTTCAACTTCAAAGGGTGGAACAATTCTAAAATTATTTGCTTCTTCATAGCCAAACTGACTGTAATATTCATCGCTTCCTAAAACAACTGATAAAGGATAGCCTAGCGACTTTGCACGTCTATGCCCTTCTTCAATTAAAGTTCGACCTATGCTTTGACCACGCCAATCCTCTCTTATAGCTAAAGGGCCAAGCGCAATAGCAGTATCTTTATTAATTTTTATCTCAGTGAACAATACATAGCCGATGATTTGTGTTTGTTCATCATCTGTTGACGCCACAAGAGATAACTCAGGAACAAAAGACTCATTCTTAGATAGAGCACACACCAACTCATGCTCGGTTCCATCACTTTCCTCCGCCGTTTCAAAAGCTTCTTTAACTAAATGATAAATTTCTTCTAAATCTTCTGGTTTCGCTTGACGAATATTCATGTTGAACCCCCACCTTCTCTTTTATTAGATATATTATTTACAGCTTTGATTATAACCCAAGCTAAGTTTAGAAACGAAAAAACCAAACTTTAATATAGAGTCTAATAGTGCTACTATCATTAAAAGTTTGGTTTCTAAAAAATATATTTTGTCGTTTAAATTGTTAAATCTTCCCCATTAGATGCAATGACTTTCTTATACCAGTCAAATGAGTCTTTCTTGGAACGATCTAACGTACCATTCCCTTCATTGTCACGGTCTACATAAATCATTCCGTAACGTTTCTTCATCTCACCTGTTGTAAATGACACTAGGTCAATAATTCCCCATGGTGTATAACCTATTAATTCGACACCATCATAATCCACTGCTTTAATCATTTCTTCGATATGACCTTGTAAGTATTGAATACGTTCTGGATCATGGATACTACCATCTTCTTCAACTATATCTACTGCTCCAAAACCATTTTCCACAATGAATAAAGGTAATTGATATCGATCCCACAAACGGTTTAGTACATAGCGTAGCCCGATTGGGTCAATCGTCCAACCCCAATCACTTGCAGCTAAGAATGGGTTATCTACTTGATAAGGGATTTTTCCATGAACATTCTCACCATCGGCGTCTTGAGTTTTATGGTTAATATCAACAGTGTTCGACATATAATAACTGAATCCAATATAATCAACCTTACCATTAGAAAGAATCTCGTCATCGCCGTCTTCCATTGGAATATCCAACCCTTCACGTTCGAATTCCTTTAGGACGTAGTTTGGATAATATCCACGAGCTTGAACATCTGGGAAGAAGTAGCGTAGCCTCATTGATTCTTCGGCTAGCATAATATTATTTGGATCTGAATCAATTGGATAGATTGGCACATGTGAGATCATCGATCCAATCTCAAAGTCTGGATTAATCTCTTTACCAACAGCTACTGCACGCGCACTTGCTAATAAGACATTGTGTGCTGTTTGATACATCACTTCTTTAGGATTCTCACCTTCTTGAACTTGCACACCCACATTCGTCCATAAGAAGATTGGATTAGTATAGTCCATCATATTATTAATCTCGTTGAAAGTCATCCAATACTTAACTTTGTCTTTATAACGATTGAAGACAACTTCAGCAAATTTTACGAAGAAATCAATCACTTGACGGTTACGGAATCCACCGTATTCGCGCGCTAGATGCAGTGGCATCTCAAAGTGAGTCAAAGTAATCACTGGCTCGATATCATTCTTCAATAATTCATCGATTAAGTCATCATAAAATTGTAGTCCTTCTTCATTCGGCTTAGTCTCATCCCCCATTGGAAAGATACGCGTCCAGTTAATTGAAGTACGGAAAGCTTTCAGTCCCATTTCTTTGAACAAAGCAATATCTTCTTTATAACGGTGATAGAAATCTATCGCTTGATGGTTAGGATAGTATTGGTCTGCTTCGACTGTTTCAGTAATCTCTCGTGCTTTACCAACTGACCCTGCAGTCATCACATCAACAACACTTGGCCCTTTACCGTCTTCATCCCATCCACCTTCTAATTGGTGAGCTGCAACAGCTCCACCCCATAAGAAATCTTTAGGTAATTTACTCATTATAATTCCTCCATTATTTAATTACTTTCATCATTTCATGAGCTAAATTCATAAACTCAACTTCAGAAAAATCAACTGCATTTGTTACAATCACGGGTGTTATTGTAGGTAACCCCGCTTTTTCATTTTGATTTAAGTCTGCTTCAAATAGCAACTGACCTTGGGTTACACTATCTACCTGAGCTACCAACATGTTAAATGGTGCCCATCAAGCGATACGATATCTAAACCAAAGTGAATCAATACCTTCTTGTGACCTTAATCAAACTGCATGGTGTGTTCCATCAACTAAAATGACTCCCGCATTCAAAAGTGCCTTCACCTGACCATTTACCGGTTCAATTCCCACTCCCGAACCCATAAACCCAGCTGAGAAAAAAGGATCGGGTATTTCTTCTAACTTAACAATGCTTCCTTCGATAGGTTGAACAATTGAAACATTTGTCCATTCATTGTTGCTTATTAAATTAGTTTCTTCTTTGGTTCTATTATAATTATACCCATATAATTTGTCAATTCCCTATTTATGCCTTAAGCTTTAAGACCAATTCTGTTAGAATGTAAGAAAGTACTTAGTAAAGGAAACGGACAACATGCTTAAATATCAACACACTGCACGCGAGTTAATTCGCTATATCGAGGAGCATAAGCTCGAATACGGTCATAAATTACCTAATATTGAAGAAATGATGAATCAATTCCAAGTCAGTAAGAACACGGTCATTAAAGCACTAGATGAACTTGAACGCCATGGAATCATTTATCAAGTAAGAGGGAGTGGTATCTTCGTTAGGGGCCATCGCCGAACAGGTTATATTAACTTAGTTGAAATTCACGGTTTCAACAGTGCTTTAAGAGAATTTGAAATTGATTCTATTGTCCTTGACTTAAAGGTTGTCAAAGCAACCCCCGAAGTTCAAGCCAACCTTCAAGTGGATGGCGAACAAGATGTCTATTATGTCAAAAGACTCCGATCCATTGAAGGAAGAATCTTCTGTATAGAAGAGTCTTACTACAATAAAGACATTGTCCCCTATCTTAATCAAGAGATTGCCTCCGATTCAATCTTCTCTTACCTGGTTAATGATTTGAAGTTGAAAGTGGGTTTCTTAGACCACTTCCTACGTGTTCGCAAATTATCAGAAGAAGAAGCTGGTCATCTCACTCTTAAGAAGGACGACCCTGCTGCTACCGTTGAATCTATATTCTATCTGTCTAACGGACAAGCCTTTGATTATTCAAAAATTGTCTACCACTACGAAGAGGCTCAATTCTTTATCCAAGGAAATAGTTACTATAACTTAATGAGCAGCCGTTAATATCGGCTGTTTTATTGCATTTTAAAAGGCTCAAGTATATTCTACTTGAGCCTTTCTTGATGTATGTTCTAATGTTCCGTCTTGCGAATTAAACTGTTAAAGAATACTTGAGTTATAAAAACAATTAAGAGAATAAGTACGGTCGATACTAGAATCACGTCCATCCGGCTACGTTGATATCCACGAGCAATCGCCATCGTACCTAATCCACCTCCACCAACAGTTCCAGCCATCGCGGTCAATCCAATCACATTGATGACTGTTGAGGCACTTACCCTTAATAGAGCTGTTAAGCCTTCACGCAAATAAACACGTGTAATAATATCAAAGTTTGATGACCCCATTGCTTCAGCGGCTTCTACCACACCCGGATTCACTTCTAAAAGTGCAATTTCAACTTGTCTAGCGAAGAATGGTATTGTACTTACAATAATTGGAATCGTTGCGGCCGTTGGCCCAATTGTTGTACCAACAATCGCACGTGTTACATTGATTAATAGGGCTAATAAGATAATAAAAGGAATAGAACGGAAGATATTAACTAATGAATCTAATGTCTTATAAATCGGACGATTCTCTAAGATGCCATTATAACCTGTTACAGTCATAATTATCCCTAAAATCAGTCCTAAAAATCCACCAACCCCAATAGAAATTAAAGTCATATAGATGGTTTCCCATATCGCTTCGACAAATTCTTCGCGTAATTCCCATGCATATGGAAGATGCTGTTCCATAAATGCGTTGATCCCTTCCGAAAAGCCAGCTGCTGTTAATAATAATGTATTCATATTAGCCCTCCTTCTTCACGTATTCTCTGATTAAATCATTAAAGCGCTGAGTACGAACATCACTTTTTTCTAAGTGATTCAGAACTTCCTGTACATTGTCTGGATCTCCTTCAATGGCTACCAACATATTCCCTATCGGTGTATCTTGGAGTATCTCAACATGACCGTACAAAATATTGACATCGACATTGAATTCTCTCACCAATTTACTTAAGATTGGTTTGGTAGTTTCTTCCCCAACATAACTTAATCGAATGATTTCTCCATTCTCATCAATATTTTGTGTCATTGGGTGCGTTAATACTAATGCAATTTCTTGATCAAAATGCGTTGCAGTATTAATAAACTCTCTGGTTAGAGGTTTCTGTGGGTTAGTAAACATATCGATAATTGAACCTTGCTCTAAGACATGACCGTCCTCCATCACTGCTACACGATGACATAAATCTTTAACTACTGACATTTCATGTGTAATAATTACAATCGTTAAGTCAAGTTTTTGATTTAATTCTCGCAATAAGTCTAGGATTGACGAAGTTGTCTTAGGATCTAGTGCACTCGTCGCCTCATCACACAACAGTACATCTGGATCATTTGCTAGAGCTCGAGCAATAGCTACTCGTTGCTTCTGCCCTCCAGACAATTGACTCGGATAATTATCTGTCTTAGACTCAAGTCCCACTAAGTCTAATAAGGATGCAACCTTATTAGCTACCTCACTTTTACTTAGGCCACTCCCTTTCAATGGGTAAGCTACATTATCAAAGATTGTTCTTGAATCCATCAAATTAAAGTGTTGGAAAATCATTCCAATTTTCTTACGTGCTTGTCGTAATTCTCTTTTACTCAATTCTTGTAAGTTTTGACCATTTACTTCCACTGTCCCACTCGTTGGTGGCTGAAGTAAGTTGATTGTACGTACTAACGTACTTTTACCCGCTCCACTATAACCAACAATTCCAAAAATCTCGCCGCGGTCAATTGAAATGTTCACATCTTTAACTGCTGTAACAACTTTTTCTTTATTTTTGAATATTACATCAATATCTTTTAGTTCTATCAATTTAATTCCTCCTATCTAAACAAAAAAACACATCCGCCTTATAAAAAGGACGAATGTGTGTTAATAGTTCGTGGTACCACCTTTGTTCACTATACTATTACTAGCATAGTCTCGTACAGTACAGACTAATCATGTATTCTATACTGCGACATTGTTAACGGTTGTTGCCGTTCATTCTTACTGAACTTCAGAATGACCGCTCTGTGGCCATTTTCAAAAGCTTTCACTTTACCCACTTTCACCTTAATTGGGCTCTCTTCAAAAAGTTATGACTCTTTACTTACCACTTCATTGCGTTTAAAATCATCTGTGTGTAGCATATCTAAAAATGAGAAAGATGTCAATATAATTTATAATCTTCTAATAAAATACTCTTTATTTATAAGCTATATGTGACTTTTACTTTGTCTAAACTTTGAATTATGATAACATAATGATAATAATCTCGACATATCATTATCGCTTGAGATTTTTTAAATGTCTTGTCTGATACTTAGTTACTTTATACAAAACAATTTTTTACCTTGGAGGTATATATGTCTAGAGATACAAGAGAATCATTAAAAAGTATTAAACCTAGTCCGATTCGTACATTCAACGACCAGATTGCAGATATTGAAGGTCTCATAAAACTTACATTGGGTGAACCAGACTTCCCTACACCACGTTTCATTAAAGATGCGGCTATCAAGTCGATTGACAAAAGTTTCAACGGTTATTCACATTCAAAAGGAATGCTTGAATTACGCGTGGTTATTAGCAACTACTTAAAACGTAAATACGATGTCGACTACCGTGCTGAAGACCAAATTATCGTAACAGTTGGGGCTACAGAAGCAATCTTCTCAACGCTTTATAGTTTACTGAATCCGGGTGATAAAGTAGCAACCCCAGCACCAAATTACGCAGTGTATAAAACACAAGTAAATCTTGCTGGTGGTGAGTTTGTTCCAATTGATGTAACCGAAGATGGCTTTATTTTAACCCCAGAAAGGTTAGATCAAGTTTTGACTGCTGATCCCGCCATTAAGGTTTTAATGATGAACCACCCATCTAACCCAACCGGACACACTTATACAGCTGAACAAATTCAAGCCTTAGCAGAAATCATTAAGAAACATGATATTTGGGTGCTTTCTGATGAAATCTATGCGGAATTAACTTATAAAGGTAAGCATGTATCCATCGCTAAATACTTACCTGAACATACTATCTTAATCAACGGTGCCTCTAAATCACACTCAATGACTGGATGGCGTATGGGGATTATTGCTGGTCCTGCAGATGTTCTAAAGCAAATCTTTGTTATTCACCAAGGTGCAATCAATGCGCCAACAACGCAAGCACAATTTGCTGGACTTGCTGCTTACTCAGAAGAAGGTGACGCAGCCATTGAAGAAATGCGCTTAGAATACAAGATCCGTCGTGATTACTTATTAGGCCGATTCCGCGATATGGGATTCGATGTTGATACTCCAAATGGCGCTTTCTACTTATTCATCAAAATTCCTTCATGGTTTGAAGGTGATGATATGGACTTCTGTCTAAAAGTAGCTCATGAAGCTAAAGTTGGACTTGTTCCAGGTCAAGCCTTTGGTGAAGCTGGTAAAAACTACTTCCGTTTAAGTTATGCTGCAAGTTTAGAAAAATTAGAGAAAGCTGTTGACCGTATAGAAGCATTTGTTGAGGAATATAAACCTAAATAAATTTATATAAGATAAGTAAACACCTCTCCTATTCTGACCCCAAAAGTTAGACTAAAAATCTAACCTTTAGGGGTCTTATTATGTCAAAATATAATCTCGAAACGAAATCACAAATTATCACACCGTATGAAGCAAGTGGTGGTTATAAAAGCTTAGTGAAAAAATATCAAATCGGAATTTCTTAGATAAAACGCTTAATCCATAATTATAAAGATTTTGGCATAGAGGGTCTTCAACCTAAAATATACAAACAACTTTTTCCTATTGAAGCAAAGCTACATGCGATAAAATTATATCTAGAAATAGATTTAAGCTATTGTGAGGTGGGGATTGAATTGAACACCAATAACCCGAGTCTCATCACAAACTAGTTACAATCCTTCAAACAGAAAGACAACGATGGCTTATCCAAACCTATGGGGAGGCCATCTACTATGTCTAAACAAAACCATCAAGGATTATTCCAAGAAATGACTGAGCAGTTGAAAGCTACAAAATCTCGCAACAACCGAATAAGGAAATCATGTTGGATGCACTTGAAGCGACCATAAAAACGATAAAAGATTGGCAGTTTAGACGAACTTCTCACTCAAATCAAAGCCGGGCTTATCAAATGAAAGCATACAGCGAATGCCTGAAAGCCAACTAATTTTTCCAAAGCATGTCACGTAAAGGAATCTGTTTCGACAATACCCTGATAGAGAATTTTTTGGCTAACGAAATAGGAAATGCACTATGGTTATGTATATCATAGTTATGAAGCACTAGGAGCAGCGATTCATCACTATATTCGTTATTACAATGAGGTATGTATTAAAGAATAATTGAGATGGATGAGTCCTTCTAAATACAAAGAGCACCATCATTCATTGAGTGCCTAATTATGTTACTCAAATAACCTATTGATTAAATACAAGTAAAGAGCTACCTACTTAAAGGTAACTCTCCATAACATTTAGTCCAACTTTTTGAGGTCACTACAATACATGGTACAAAATATTTGTTTATTTATCTGTCTACTTGACAGGATAAGTTCAGACCTGCTGGTACTTTTTATTAACTTCTTACTCCTCCACGACACCACCTTCAACCACAATCGAATCCGCATTGGCTGCGTCACCATATGCTGGTGCTAAGGTTTCTTCGTATTTGGCATGGAAGAAGTTCTCTTCTCCTAAAGCTTTAATCTCTTCATTCAACCATTCTAATAATTCAGTATTTCCTTTTTGCACTGCTGGAGCAATCGTATCTAAGTTACCATATGATTCCACACCGACCGTGAAGCCTGGGTTTTCAATCGCCCATGCTAGAACTTCTGTATTGTCCGTTGAAAAGGCATCCCCACGACCATCTAATAAAGCGCCGTAAGCATCGCTATATTGGTCGTATTTTTGTAGTTTATAATCAGGGTAGTTCTCTGTAAAGTAGACATCAGCAGTGGTTCCCTTCGCAACAATTAATGTTTTGTCGCTCAATTCTTCTACATCGGTAATCACTGCACCATCAGGTGAGACAATGCCAAGTGACACTTTCATATAAGGTAATGCGAAGTCCACTTTCTCACTACGCTCTTCTGTCATCGTAAAGTTAGCTAATATAATATCGACTTTGGCTGTTTCTAAGTACTCTACTCGGCTCGCTGGGTCAACTGGCACATATTCTACTTCCACACCTAAGTCCTCAGCAATTCGATTGCCAAAATACACGTCATAGCCTTGATAATCTCCATTCTCATCCACATACCCAAAAGGTTTCTTATCACTGAACACACCGATAACGACTTTACCGCTTTCTTGAATATCATCAAGCGTCCGCGCTTTTCCTTGTGCACTAACTGGGGCCAAACTTGCCCCTAAGGTTACTGCGAATAAGGATAAGAGCGCAACTCCTACGTTTACTAATTTTTTCATCATTCATTCTCCTTTATTAATTAACTTTTACTGCATCAAATTCAAACATATTCAGAAATTGTTTCGCCCGCTCGGTCTTAGGTTGGGTGAAGAAGACGGTTGGGGTATTTTCTTCCACAATCTCCCCTTTATCCATGAAGATAATTCGGTCCGCTACGGCACGTGCGAACTGCATCTCATGGGTGACAATAATCATCGTACGGCCTGCTTGAGCTAACTCTAACATCACATCCAACACTTCACGGACCATCTCAGGATCAAGTGCTGCCGTTACTTCATCAAAGAGCATCAATTCAGGCTCCATCACTAGCGATCTCACAATCGCGACGCGTTGCTTTTGCCCGCCTGATAATTGTCTTGGATAGGCATCTTTTTTTATCTAATAAGCCACCCGATCTAAGGCCAATTCCGCCGCTTTGATAACTTCGTCCTTTTGACGATGTTGCGCTTTAATCGGACCTAAGGTTATATTGTCGATGATAGTCATATGGGGAAATAAGTCATAACTTTGAAAGACCATGCCTATTTTTTGCCGAACAAGGTGCATATCCTTGTTGCGGTTACTAATGACTTCATTCTTTAACTCGATTTGCCCGTTCTGAATCGCTTCAAGCCCATTGATACAACGAAGCAAGGTACTCTTACCACATCCGGAAGGCCCAACGACTACTACCACTTCACCTTGCTTCACTTCTAGTGATAAGTCCTTTAAGACTAAGTTGTCATTATATCTTTTTTGTAAATGACTTATTTTAAGCAATACATTTTCTCTCATTACTTCCACTTCAATTATTTTACTCATCACCTCAACTACTTACTTATTTTTACTTTACGTTCATCCGTTCCACTGTTTCTCTAACTTGCTAGCTAGAAATGATAAAGGATAACAAATAATAAAGTACATAAAGAAAATCGTTCCGTAGATCCACAAAGAGGCATTTGAATTAGTCAGTCGCGACGCTTCGATAATTTGCTGACCGACTTTAACCACTTCAACCACACCAATCAGAACGATTAAAGATGTGGTCTTAATCATCCGCGTGACCAAGTTCAAGGCTAAAGGAATCAACCTTCTAAACGTTTGTGGAAGGATAATATAGTGAAAGACTTGCACTCGCTTTAAACCAATGGCCATGCCGCTCTCATATTGATGCCTTGGAATTGAAACCAAGGCTCCGCGCACTAAGTCACCCATCTCCGCCGTCCCCCAGACGGAAAAGACTAGCACAGCCGATACTTCACCCGATAGTTTAATATTGAAGAAACGCGTTAGACCAAAGAACACGAGAAACAACAAGACTAGCTGGGGCATAATCCTTACATATTCTAGAAAGATGCGCGTAATCACTTGAATAACAGGATGCTTCACGGTCATTATCATCCCTAAGATGAACCCAAGGACCAATGATATTAAGACCGATATTATTGATATACTGACAGTCACGGTCAAGCCTTCTAAAAGCCTTATAAAATTCCGTCCTTGAAATAAAATACTAATTCCCGAACCCAGCATATCTTAGCTTCCTTTCTACAAAGTAAAACACCATTAAGATTGGCAATAAAATCACTGCATACGAGACAACTAACATGAACAAGGCTTCATTCGTATTGTAATACAAACCAATGAGATCCTTGGCCACATACATTAAGCCAGCTAGCGCAATCACACTAAAAACCGATGTCTCTTTAATTAAAAAGATAATATTCGCTAACAAAGCTGGAAATGAAATCGTTAATGCTTGTGGAAGAATAATGTAGCGAATGACTTGAGATTTATTTAAACCAATACTCAAACCAGATTCAACCTGAGTTTCTTCAACAGCTTCCAAACCGCTGCGAAATGCCTCTGACATATAGCTTCCGCCCAGAAAGATGAGACCAATCACTCCACACACCTCTGAACTCAAAACGATTCCTACTTTTGGTAAGCCAAAATAAAGAAAAAATAATTGAATCAACAATGGAGTGTTGCGCGATAGTTCAATATAGATGGTACTGACTTTAGCAAATAATGGTACTTTAAAATACCGCAACAAACACGTCATCAGCCCAACGATGATCGCACCAATGATTCCAATAGAGGCAATCGTAAATGTCAGCTTGCCTGCTTCAATATATAAGGGAGCAAATTCAGTTATAAACTCTAAATCCATACTATTTCATTCTCAAATATTTTTATCATTTAATTCGTATTTTCTAATATAATCTTAATCAATAATACATTATATTTTAAATTTTGAGTATTAGGAAAAAGTGATGGCTAGGCGTGAGTTTTAATCAATAACAATAAGCGGTTTTTATTGTTAGTTTTTTATAGTTTGAAAGCGTTATAAAACGTATTTAATAATTAACCGTTAAGGATTGTATTCGGTTTCGTAATGATGCACGAAGTCAAATTCCTACTCACGAATCATTGCCGACTCTCCTTTACTCTCAATTATACTCAACGAGTCACGTTGAAGATTTGGTTCACAATACCAACAACAAAAAGAGGCTGGGACAAAAGCCACTAAATAAAAACGACGAGAAATTAGATTAACTAATTTTCTCGTCGTTTTTGCTATATATAATTAGGCATACAAAAAGCACCCTGATATAATATTAGTAAATAGACACTAAACATTAAAGGGGTGCTTTTTATGTACGTACATTATAACATGAATCAAACTTCACTTCCATTAGAATTATCTACTTGTATTGATCCCAACCATATTGTTTTTTCTATCTATAACTTTGTCGATTCATTGGACGATCATTACTTTAAAATTTTTGAGACTCAGGACGGTCGTCCTGCCTATCACCCAAAACCACTCATCATGTCTCTTCTTTATGCTTACAGTAAAGGTATTTTTAGTGGTCGAAAGATTGAAGAAATGATGGAAGAAAATCTACCGATGCAATGGCTTGTTGCCCAACAAGTGATTAGCTATCGCACGATTAATCGATTTCGTTCTTCTGACAACTGTAGTCGTCTTTTAGAGAATATATTTATCGAATTTACAATTCAATTAAAATTGGAAAAACTAATCACTTTAGAGAATGTCTTTATTGATGGGACGAAGATTGAAGCCAATGCCAATAAGTATACTTTTGTCTGGAGAAAAGCAACGGAAAGATTTGCGGAACGTCTGAAAACATCTGCTCGTGAATATTACTTTGAAGAAATTCAACCGATGGTTGATGCAGGTATTCAATACGATGAAGAGTTGGAATTGGAAGAGTCTATGCTTCAAGAGATTACCGAACTAATTGAAGAAGAAGTTGAAAAACTGTCACAAGATATTGAAGAGAATCCTGTAAAAGGACCAGATCCTCGTAAACAAGCTCGTCGTCGCCTCAAGAAACATCATCGGAAAGTGAGCCAGGATTTTCTGCCTCGAAAACGAAAGTATCATCAACAGTTTGAGACGTTCGATGGTCGAAACAGTTACTCAAAAACAGATACTGATGCGACGTTTATGCGAATGAAAGACGACCCTATGATGAATGGTCAGTTGAAAGCCGGGTATAATATTCAGATTGGTACAGAAAATCAATTTGTTCTTCATTATGATGTTTTTCCGAATCCGACGGATACACGGACGCTACAACCTTTTATCGAAACCTTTCCTCATCGACCTAAACGCATTGTAGCTGATGCAGGGTACGGTAGTGAAGAAAACTTAACTTACTTAGACGATAATGATATTGACCATCTTATTAAATACAACCGATTTGATAAAGACCAAAAAAAGAAACACAAAACATCAGATAAAAACTTAGGAAATTGGGTTTATAATGAAGAAGAAAAGACCTTTACGCACCCAGACGGTACGATCTATTACTACAGCCATCAATCCAAACGGAGAAATAAATTGAGTGGCTATACTTCTCAAGTAGCGGTTTATAAACCAACAGATCCAGAGAATGCGCCGCAAAAGGCGCTTTACTATAATGAGAAGTATCAAATTTTGAAAAATACAGAAGCAGAAAAGCTTTTATCTAAAGAAGGTTCAACAATCTTTGCCAAACGAAAGATTGATGTTGAGCCAGTCTTTGGCCAGATAAAGGCTAATTTAGGATTCACACGATTTAACCTAAGGGGTAAATCGAAGGTAAAAACAGACATTGGGTTGGTCTTGATGGCCAACAATCTGAAGAAATATGCAAAAAACAAGGTAATAAAATAAGAGAACTTACAAATTCTTTGACAGAAAATGTAGGTTCTCTTTTATTTTAGAATCCAGGACCTTTTGTCCCAGCCTCTTTTTGTCTGTCTAATTGACAAGGGGCAGTTCAGCGAACTGTCCGTTTTTATTGTTAATGAAAACCTATCTCTTGCTATGTGCTTCTAGAATTGAACGACACCTAAGAGTGTTGCAGCTATTAATGTAATGATACTTGCTGCCCACATAATTGGTAAGTTTGCTTTAATATGTTCACCAATGGTTGTACCTGCCAATGATACCCCAACGTAGTTGGCAGCAACTGTTGGACTGATATAAGTACCAAAAGTACCTGTAATTAAGAATGTTGCAGCAACTGTCTCTGGTGAAATTCCAAATGGTTCTACAATTCCGATTACAATTGGAAGTAATGCGAAGTAGAATGCATCTGTACCAAGAACCATCATTAATGGAACTGAGAATAATGCTAAGAACCAGTGGGTATGTGGTGCAATGAATTCTGGTAATGCGTTAATAATCGTTGTAGCCATTGCTTCAACCATTCCAGAACCTTCAATAACACCGATGAAGATACCTACAGCGAATAATGTCATCGTCATAACGATAGCGTTATTACCATATTCTTGAATTTTCTTACCTTGTTCTTTCACAGATCTAAAGTTACCTAAGATTGCGAATGCATATGCAACCATGAAGATAAAGTGCATTGGTAAACCTGTATCAATGAATAATAAAGCTAACATAATTAATGTTACAACTAAGTTGTAAATATAAAGACCTTTACTTGTTTTTGGTTCTGAAGTTACATCTCCAGCTAAATCAGCAATATTTACATTACCATTGACTGAGCCTTCACGTTTACGACGCGAGTTAATCACAGCGTTAATGATAGCTAATAAGAACATTACAACAACAGCTGGGAAGATGAATGAATAAAGATCTGAAACCTCTACCCCAGCAACAGAAGCAGCACGAATTGTTGGTCCACCCCATGGGATAATGTTCATTGCTGCCATTAATCCAACCACTGTTCCTAAGAATACGACCGGTTTAACCCCTAATCTATCCATGATTGGTTTGAAAGCTGGAACTGCGATTAAGTACGTTGAAGCACCACTACCATCCAAGTGAGCTACAGTTGCAACTAATAAAACCGCAATAAAGATTGCAGTAACTTTGTTACCAACTTTACTAATTACAAAATCCACTAACGGGTCGAACAATCCCTGTTCTGACATTAATGTAAAGAATGAGATTGAGAACAAGAACAACACTGCTGTATTTAAGATAGATGCTAACCCATCGTTAACATATAAACTTATATCCGCAATACTTGCTCCAGAAACTACCGCTGCGATTAATGGTAAAGTGATGAAAGCCATCGGTGGAGACATTTTCTCTCCGATTAAGACATACATCAATATGATTATGAGTATAAAACCTACAATTGCTAAATACATATTTTCCTCCTACATACATATATTATTTTGTGAAACTCCCCCCAAACAACTTTAAAGAAATCGTTTGCATTCACATTTTAATGTAATTATCCTATTAAAACATTTATACTGTCTTTTAACTGTTCTTTGCATGTTCATTCACTCACATAAAGCGCAGTAGAAAATCGCTTATCCTAAAAGGATATTCGCGATTGCTTCTTGTGATTCTTCAATTGAATGTTTACGAGAACGCGCACATTCTTTAGCTGGACGGTCGCAAATATAACATTGACGCATTCCTACTCCAACCTCTTCACGCTTCAAACTTCTTAATTTTCCGTCTTCTAATTTAACGACATCTAAATCAAAGACACGGCCTTTTGAATGCGTTTCTTCAAGTGCTACCATTCTTTTTTTCAATTCAATGCTATCAATATCCACAAAGAAATATGCTTCTGGCCCCGTTGGCAAGTTCAAATCTTCCGAAAACTGAATCGTCACATCATCTAACTTTGCTTTTATTTCTGTCAGCATCTCTTCAAAGACACCCACTAGATAAAGTGATGTTTTAATATCACCTGGTATATTCAAAGTGACAGATAATAATGAACCCGGAGAATATTGATTAATAATCTGGGTCTGTCTGAATGCACGTTTTTCACGCGCATCCAGCATCTCCATTAAACTTACTTCCGGGCCATTAAATATTTTATCCTTATACATTGCGAACAACGTCAATCATCGTACCGTCACGGTATTGAATTAAAGCAACGTCTTTCTCTCCATATTCAATTGGTTGAGGTGTTCCTACTATTGCGTAAGCTTTCTCTTTTAATTCTTCAATTGTAAATTGTGGAATATCAACGTTCTTGAAGTGTTCTACTAAATCTTGACGCTGTGGATTAATGGCAATACCAATTTCAGTAACAACTACGTCAACACTTGATCCTGGTGTAATGACTGTGTTAACTTGCTCAACAACTGTCGGTATTCTTCCTCGAACTAACGGCGAGATAACTAAAGACATTTTACTTGCTGATGCTGTATCTGGATGACCACCAATGGCTCCACGAATTACTCCATCCGATCCAGTAACAACGTTAACATTGAATTCTGTATCGATTTCAAGTGCCGATAAAATACATACATCCAGTTGGTTGATCGCAGCCCCTTTAAATAATGGGGAAGCGTAAAAAATCGCGTCAATTTCTGTATGCTCAGGATTACGTCCTAATGACTCTCCTGATGGTGCATCGAAGTCTTGAACATCAATTAATTTATCTACTAAGCCTTCCTCATGTAGCTCCACCATTGCATTTGTAATACCTCCTAATGCAAAACTAGCTGTGATATTCTCTTTAATCATATCTTCACGTAAGTAACGCGATACAGCTAATGATGCACCACCTGTACCTGTTTGGAATGAGAATTTATCTTTAAAGTATGGTGAGTTCGTAATCACTTGGTTAGCGTATTTTGCGATAACTAATTCTTTAGGGTTTTGTGTGAATCGAGTTGCCCCTTTAGCAATCCCAGAAGGATCTCCGATAGCATCGACTTCAACAACATAGTCAACATCTGTTTGAGGAATACTGATTGGTGTGTTTGGATAAGGCATCAATGAGTCTGTAATGGCTACAACATTGTCTGCATATCTTGCATCCACTTTCGCGTAACCTAACGAGCCACAAATTGCTTTACCTTTAGTACCATTTATATTTCCATACGCGTCTGAACTTGGCGCACCTATGAAGGCAACGTCAATTTTGATTTCGCCTGATGCAATTGCTTGTGCACGTCCGCCGTGAGAACGTAGTACAACTGGGTTTTTCATAATTCCGTCAGAAATTGCTGCTCCGACTTTATCACGTAAACCACTTGATGTAATATTTGTGACTACACCATTTTTAATATGTTCGATTAATGGCTCATGAACGTTTGCAATTGAACTTGGTGCAATCGTTAAGTCTTTAATTCCCATCGCTGCAATCTCATCCATAACCATGTTTAGTACATAGTCACCTTCTCGGAAGTGGTGGTGGAAGGAAATTGTCATACCGTCTTTAAGTCCTGTTTTTTCGATTGCTTCACGTAAGCTACCTACTAATTTGTCATCACCTGGTTTAATAGGATTGATTTTACGGATAGACTCTTCATATTGTGTGCTGTATTTAGATTCTTCTCCATAAGCACCGTATTGATCAACAATATGTTGTGGAATATCGCGACCGACTGTATTCTTAACCATAATTATAGTTCCTCCTCTGTAAAGATATTCGCTGCTTTAGCTAAAGCAATAACACGCTCAGCACGTTCAACGATTGGCTTATCAACCATTTTTCCGTTAACAGAGATAACCCCTGAACCTTTTTCTTCAGCTTCTTGAATTGCCCAAATAATTTCTTTTGCATTGTCAATCTCTTTTTGAGTTGGTGCGTATTCATCATGAACAATTGAAATTTGACGAGGGTTGATAATTGATTTTCCATCGAAACCTAATTGTTTAATACGTCGTACTTCATTTCTGAAGCCTTCTTCGTTATCTACGTCTGAATAAACAGTATCTAAAGCGGCAATACCTGCATCTCTCGCTGCATGTAGAATGAAGCTACGTGCGAAGAATAATTCTTCTCCAGTGGCACTTCTTTCAGTCTTCATGTTTGTCACGTAGTCTTCTGCTCCTAGAGCAATACCGATTAAGCGGTCTGACGCGTGAGCAATCTCACGTACATTTAAAATACCTGTAGCCGATTCGATCGCAGCCATAATATTTGTTCTACCTACTTCGATGCCGTTCTCTCTCTCAACTCGTTCGATAACAGCTTCGACATCTTTGATTTCTTGTGCATTTTCAGTTTTTGGTAAACGAATCACGTTCACGCCACCTAATACTGCTGCTTCGATATCCTGATCTCCACCAGCTTTTAAATCGTTAATACGAACAACCGTCTCAACGTTACTATAGTCAATATTTTTTAATGCATTATGTACTAACATACGTGCAGTATCTTTCTCGTTCAGTGATACAGCATCTTCTAAATCAAACATTACTGCATCTGAGCCGTATAAAGGCGCATCTCTAAGCATTGCTGCGTTAGCACCAGGCACAAACATCATCGTTCTTCTTAAACGCTCCATGTTGCAATCTCCTTCCAGTTAAATTTAGTTTCATCAGCAGCGCGGTAAACAGCTGCAATTGTTCTTGCTTGAACGGTACAATCTAATGCACCTTGGTCAACAGCAGTTACTTTTGCGTTTTTCACTTCAAGCTTTTCTAAAGTTTCTTTAATGACCTTACGGATTTGTGCTCCGAATTGTTTCTCTACACTACTTTCTAGTTCAATCTCGATACCATTATCTGATTGAGATACAGTGATCATAATGTCAGAAGACTCTACTGTCCCTGCGACACCATTTTGTTTTATTTCCATCTTTTTCACCTCAAATTTATTTTTGCTTTGAATATAGTCGAACGTTGTACTTGGAACTAAATTTTTAATGCTTTCTGGATGACCTTCCGAAAGTGCTTGACGTACTTTCGTTGCACTAATCACTTCACCTTCTACTTTTAATCTTGGAATAATTTCTAATTCCAAATCATCTTGAAAAACTTCGTTCATACTTTCGTTATAGATCTCTGTTACGCTTGAATAGGGCTCTTGACCGACGAGTCGGTGTTTGATATTAAGAATCGGAGCCACTTTTTCTTTAAATAACGTAGCATCAACCGTTGCTTGAATTCGCGCGACACTTTCTTGAGCACGATCTCGTAAGAAATATGATGGGAATGTAGCCGAAGAGACCATATAATCATTCGTTGGTAAGACAATAACTTTTGTCATGTCAGCGGTTGCACGTTTTACCAACATCATTCGCTCCTCATCGCTAAATTCAGAACGATCTTCAGACAGAACGAATACATACACGTAATCACTTCGTTTGGCTGTTTCTTCAATTAAGTGAAGGTGCCCTTTAGTTATCGGATTGGCGTTCATAACGACTGCGCCATTATTTCCTTCTTTTTTATGATTACTTAACATAGATAAGTAATCTTCAAAATTAGGATGACCAAATTCCATGAAGGTAACATTCGACGTCTCTACAATTTTATTAAAGCCTAGTGATTTAAAGTAAACACTATTCGTTGGACATGTATAGACGAAATAATGATTTGAGCCATTACTTCTTAGTTGATTCATTAGTTGGACAATAATATCCGTCAGAAAGTTTTCTGATTGATAGTCTGAATGAACGGCTACACATTTAATAACGTTGCCAGAATATGAACCAGTAGCAACGAGATCATCACCTTTATAAATACCTACTGTATAATCAGTCTGTTCCTGAGTGCTTAAGTTGGAAGCTTCTAATAAACCTTCCCAATCTTTGCGTGCACTTTGGCTTCGATGAATCCATAAACGTTTCGTTGTATACACTATCATCATCCTTTTTATTGACTAAAAGTTCTATTTCCTCCCCAAACCAATATTGTATGAAGAAAAATATTTATTTCTTCATCCTGCTATTCATTATATATTAATTATATTAATCGTGTTGTTTTTCCTCTGTATTTTATAATTCTGAACCTTATTCTACCTAACATGTTAACGTTATCAGATATTTAGAATGTTATTCTGATGTAAATATTATGACAGAATCACCTATAGAGTTGTTGCATTAAATTTATTTTAATTTACTTTTTTCTATATAAAGCTGTTTTAATCAGCTATCTATATAAGGTCTTTTGGAGGTATATTTAATCCTGTTTTTATTTTATGTAAAAAATTTTCACTCAAAAAAAACACCATTAGAACAGTATTTTCCTAAAAAAGAATTTCATTCTGAGGTGTTTTCGCTTACAATAAAGATAAATAGAACTTATGAGAAAGGTTGATATATATATGGTTGAAGTACGTATTAATGAAACCGTCTTGAGAGATGCACATCAAAGTTTGATGGCAACTCGCATGTCGACAGAAGATATGCTTCCAATTATTGAGAAAATGGACTCGGCGGGATATTACGCACTTGAATGTTGGGGGGGTGCAACTTATGACTCAGCGATTCGTTTCTTAGATGAGGATCCATGGGAACGACTACGTGAAATTCGTAAACGTACGCCGAATACGAAATTGATGATGTTACTTAGAGGTCAAAACTTAATCGGATACCGTCACTATGCTGATGATGTTGTTGATAAGTTTATTCAAAAGGCTGTTGAGAACGGCATAGATATCTTCCGAATCTTCGATGCCTTAAACGATTCACGTAATGTTCGTGCTTCACTTGAAGCAGTTAAGAAATACGGTTCACATGCACAATTAGCAATTGCCTATACGACAAGTGATGTTCATACCGTTGAGTATTACACAAAACTTGCAAAAGAATACAATGATATGGGTGCTGACTCAATCTGTATTAAAGACATGGCTGGTATCTTAACTCCGGCTGTTACTCGAGAATTAATTCCAGCGATTAAAGCTGTGATTGATGTTCCATTGAACTTACACACGCACGCAACAAGTGGTGTGTCACAAATGACTTACTTAGCTGCTGTTGAGAATGGCGTTGATATTATTGATACAGCGATTTCTCCATTAGCTGAAGGAACAAGTCAACCACCTACTGAATCAATGGCATTAACATTAGAAGAATTAAATATTAATACACACTTAAACATTGATACTTTAGAAGAAATTGCAGACTACTTTAAAGGCATTCGTGATAAATACTTAGCAGACGGAACATTAGACAGTAAAATGATGTTCGCTGATCCTAAAGCTTTAATTTACCAAGTTCCTGGTGGTATGTTATCAAACTTATACTCACAACTCCGCCAAGCAGGAGCTTTAGATAAATACGATGCTGTACTTAACGAAGTTCCTTCTGTTCGTGAGGACATGGGCTTCCCACCACTTGTAACACCCCTAAGTCAAATGGTTGGAACACAAGCGGTATTCAATGTCTTAGCTGGAGAACGCTACAAGATGGTCCCTAACGAAATTAAGGACTACTTAAAAGGCTTATATGGTAAATCTCCTGCACCAGTGGATGAGGAATTCCGTCGCTCAATTATCGGCGACGCAGAAGTCATCGAAACGCGTCCAGCAGATCGTTTAGATCCAGAGTTCGATAAACTTAAAGATGAATTAGGCGACCTAGGTAAAAATGATGAAGACGTATTAACTTACGCCTTATTCCCACAAGTGGGTCTGCAATACCTAGAAAGAAAATATCAACCTAAACCAGTCGAAGGAGAAACAATCAAGATTTATGCCCGCTACGGTCAATAGTAAGTCGATGAACGAAGGAGGAATTTAAATAGATGGAATCAATTAGTATTATAGACGGTTTAATGTTAACAGTCGTTTCTATGCTTACAGTGTTCGTAGTCCTTATATCTCTTTGGGGTATCACAGAATTAACTGCAAAGCTTATTAACGGAAGTGAAAAAGCAGAACCTACACTTGCACCTACTAAACCAAAGTCTGCAGTAAACACTAATAACTTAGCACCGAACAAAAAACATCAACAAGTTGCTGAATTAGTTGCTTTAGCATTAGCGTCAGAAGATGAGCCAAACAAGAAGTTAGAGATTCAAGAATCAAAACGAATTAAATAATTGGAGGATATAAATCATGAAAAAATACGAAATCGAAATTAACAATGAAGTATACCACGTATCGGTAAAAGAATTACCTGCTGATGCAGATATGTCATCGGGTCAAACAGCTGCTCCTGCTGCTCAAGAAACACAAAGTGCTCCAGCACCTGCTGCAACATCAGGCGGAACAGAAATTAACGCACCAATGTCTGGAACTATCTTAAAAGTTGCTGTCACACCAGGTCAAACAGTTGCTCAAGGAGATACATTAATTGTCTTAGAAGCTATGAAGATGGAGAACGAAATTGTTGCTCCAACTGACGGTGTTGTTGGTGAAATTAGTGTCAGTCAAGGTGATAGTGTACAATCTGATCAATTACTACTGACTATATAGGAGGTATTCGTATACATGTTAGACACAATTAATGAACTTATACAAACTTCCGGGTTTTTAAGTTTAACTTTACAAGAAATCATCGTCATTATGTTGGCCTTGGTTTTAATTTTTTTAGCCGTTACTAAAAACTATGAACCCTATTTATTAATTCCAATTGGATTCGGTATGTTACTTGCTAACTTACCTCTAACTGGATTAATGGATCCTGTTACTTCAACTGAGAACGGTGGACTATTACACTACTTATATCAAGGGGTCGGGCTCGGAATATTCCCACCACTGATCTTCCTCTGTTTAGGAGCTTCAACTGACTTTGGTCCGCTTATTGCGAATCCAAAAACATTGTTATTAGGGGGAGCAGCTCAATTCGGTATTTTCGCTGCATTCTTCGGTGCCTTAGCCTTAGGAATGACGCCAAACGAATCTGCTGCCATTGGTATTATTGGGGGAGCAGATGGTCCAACAGCGATCTACATATCTTCTCAATTAGCTGAGCATATCTTGCCAACAATTGCGATTGCTGCTTACTCATATATGGCACTTGTTCCAATAATTCAACCGCCAATTATGCGGGCGTTAACAACTGAAAAAGAAAGATCAACAGTTATGAAGCAAGCACGTCCAGTATCGCAAAAAGAAAAAATCATTTTCCCAATCGTTGTTACTTTATTCGTTAGTTTACTAATACCTTCAGCTGCATCATTAGTTGGGATGTTAATGTTAGGAAACTTAATTCGTGAAAGTAAAGTTGTACCTTTAATCGCAACAACTTTAGAGAACTCAATGATGTATATCATTACAATTCTTTTAGGTGTATCAGTAGGTGCTTCCGCAGATGCTGCGACATTACTATCACTTGATACAATCAAAATCATTTTCTTAGGTCTATTCGCCTTTGTTATTGGTACGGCAAGTGGTGTCCTTATGGGTAAACTGATGTACAAAATAACAAATGGTAAAATTAATCCATTAATTGGCTCTGCAGGTGTTTCTGCTGTACCAATGGCTGCGCGTGTTGCACAGGCTGAAGGGATTAAAGCAAATCCTAATAACTACTTATTAATGCATGCAATGGGACCAAACGTAGCTGGAGTTATTGGATCAGCTGTTGCTGCTGGTATCTTACTAAGCTTCTTTGGATAACCTAATCCATTCGATACAAAAAGAGGCTGGGACAAAAGGTCCTGGATTCTAAAATAAAAGAGAACCTACATTTTCTGTCAAAGAATTTGTAAGTTCTCTTATTTTATTACCTTGTTTTTTGCATATTTCTTCAGATTGTTGGCCATCAAGACCAACCCAATGTCTGTTTTTACCTTCGATTTACCCCTTAGGTTAAATCGTGTGAATCCTAAATTAGCCTTTATCTGGCCAAAGACTGGCTCAACATCAATCTTTCGTTTGGCAAAGATTGTTGAACCTTCTTTAGATAAAAGCTTTTCTGCTTCTGTATTTTTCAAAATTTGATACTTCTCATTATAGTAAAGCGCCTTTTGCGGCGCATTCTCTGGATCTGTTGGTTTATAAACCGCTACTTGAGAAGTATAGCCACTCAATTTATTTCTCCGTTTGGATTGATGGCTGTAGTAATAGATCGTACCGTCTGGGTGCGTAAAGGTCTTTTCTTCTTCATTATAAACCCAATTTCCTAAGTTTTTATCTGATGTTTTGTGTTTCTTTTTTTGGTCTTTATCAAATCGGTTGTATTTAATAAGATGGTCAATATCATTATCGTCTAAGTAAGTTAAGTTTTCTTCACTACCGTACCCTGCATCAGCTACAATGCGTTTAGGTCGATGAGGAAAGGTTTCGATAAAAGGTTGTAGCGTCCGTGTATCCGTCGGATTCGGAAAAACATCATAATGAAGAACAAATTGATTTTCTGTACCAATCTGAATATTATACCCGGCTTTCAACTGACCATTCATCATAGGGTCGTCTTTCATTCGCATAAACGTCGCATCAGTATCTGTTTTTGAGTAACTGTTTCGACCATCGAACGTCTCAAACTGTTGATGATACTTTCGTTTTCGAGGCAGAAAATCCTGGCTCACTTTCCGATGATGTTTCTTGAGGCGACGACGAGCTTGTTTACGAGGATCTGGTCCTTTTACAGGATTCTCTTCAATATCTTGTGACAGTTTTTCAACTTCTTCTTCAATTAGTTCGGTAATCTCTTGAAGCATAGACTCTTCCAATTCCAACTCTTCATCGTATTGAATACCTGCATCAACCATCGGTTGAATTTCTTCAAAGTAATATTCACGAGCAGATGTTTTCAGACGTTCCGCAAATCTTTCCGTTGCTTTTCTCCAGACAAAAGTATACTTATTGGCATTGGCTTCAATCTTCGTCCCATCAATAAAGACATTCTCTAAAGTGATTAGTTTTTCCAATTTTAATTGAATTGTAAATTCGATAAATATATTCTCTAAAAGACGACTACAGTTGTCAGAAGAACGAAATCGATTAATCGTGCGATAGCTAATCACTTGTTGGGCAACAAGCCATTGCATCGGTAGATTTTCTTCCATCATTTCTTCAATCTTTCGACCACTAAAAATACCTTTACTGTAAGCATAAAGAAGAGACATGATGAGTGGTTTTGGGTGATAGGCAGGACGACCGTCCTGAGTCTCAAAAATTTTAAAGTAATGATCGTCCAATGAATCGACAAAGTTATAGATAGAAAAAACAATATGGTTGGGATCAATACAAGTAGATAATTCTAATGGAAGTGAAGTTTGATTCATGTTATAATGTACGTACATAAAAAGCACCCCTTTAATGTTTAGTGTCTATTTACTAATATTATATCAGGGTGCTTTTTGTATGCCTAATTATATATAGCAAAAACGACGAGAAAATTAGTTAATCTAATTTCTCGTCGTTTTTATTTAGTGGCTTTTGTCCCAGCCTCTTTTTGTATGGAAATATTTTTTCTCTCAGTAAGAGTAATTAGTTTAGCTTCATTCATGGGACAAACATTCCACTTATTAAGCCCATTAGTAGCCTTCTTCCACCTATCACTTCGTCTATTAGACATTATGGGTGAGTAGCAGAAAGAAGCTGGTAAATGTTTAATAGGAGTATTCGCTATCTTCGTTGTAACTGCTATTGTACTTGGATATCTTCCATTATATATTACACAACAAACTTTTTAGGCCATTACTTTCTGACGAAACGAACATGGTTGCATAACGCCTTAAAAAAGCTAGGATCTGTAGTACCCCCAAAAAGTTAGTATTTTGGTCCAACTTTTTGAGGGTCACCTCAATGGAGGTTCCTAGCTTTTTCTTTGGATTTTTTAGTAGTGAATTACATTCTCAGTGCCTTGAATTCTTTTTACAACTGCTTCTGATTCAGGACTTGTAAAAAAATCATAAGTAGTCTTTGGGGTCCATTCTCTTACCAAATCAAGTTCACCTTCCTTAATTGCTAATCGAACTTTTGATGCACTAATCACTTCACCCTCTTTGGCATATCTTGAGATGACGATACATTGAATACCTTGCGCTTCAAGTTGTTGAATCATAATCTCATTATAGATATTGGTTACCTTACTAAAGGGTTCCTCACCGATATAACGTTTTGTAATGCCCATCTCCTTAGCAATATAGATAAAAATCTCAATATCCAACTTGGCTTGCGTCCTTATTACACTGTCTTCATCTTCTAAGAAATAAGATGGAAAAGTAGCATTACTGATAATATATGATCCTGTATCATGATAGACCACGTTATCGAGATGAGACGTCCCTTCAATAATTAATTTCCTTCGAATAGTATATGAAATCAGACTACTATCTTCACTCACCATAAATATATGAACTAGGTCATTCTCTTTCGCTGCTTTCTCTACTAAAGCAAGGTGTCCTAAAGTAAATGGATTAGCATTCATTACAATCGCAGCACTATTAGCTGACAACTTATCCTTAGATTCTTCTTTTAATTGATTGAGATATTGATCAAAACCATCGCCCTTATTCTCTAAAAATACTAACTTATCTTCAACACGAGCAATCTCATAAAAGCCTAAGTCTAAGAAATACTTCATAGCTGTGCCTTTGGTATAGATAAAAATATGATAAATACCTCGCTCGTATTGGTAATTAATGAGGTGACTAATTAATTGATTCATTAACCCTTCACCTTGATAATCACTATCTACCGCCAGACATCTTAAAGTGTTCTGGTAACAACTACCTGTCGCAACCAGTTCATTACTCGAATTGTATAAACCACATGTATAATCTAGATGTTTGTCTCTTTGGATACCTTCTTTTTCTAGTAATTGATCGACGGCTTGATTAGATTTCCTATCCGGTTCGAATATCTTACTGACTGAATAATGATTCATAGCTCCTCCTCTTTTGATAATTCCTTGATAAGATTAATAAATTCCCGAACTTGAGGTAATTCTCCCACAGCTTGAGAATAAATTAGATAAGTAGACCTGACAAAAGGCGACCCATCCTCAAAGGTTAGGGGGTAAATCTCTCCATCAAACTGGTCTAAACAAATCTCTGGGACAATGGTCCAGGAATTCGCAGCCTTCACTAACTCCACACAGGCAGTTAAGTTATCAACATAGGCAGTCTGCTTAGTCAAATCAATATTATTCTCATGGAACCATTGAACGAGCTCACGTTCATAGGATAGATCCGTCTTCCTACCAATATAATTTAACTCGCTAAAGTCTTTATCTTGGTTCTTTCTACTTTTAATCGCGCAAATCTTTTCCCGGCTAATTAAGACTTGCTTCCCTTTCCAAGGGTATTCACCTCTGACAATCACTAATTCGATTCGCCCTTGAAGCAATTGATTGTAAAGCTTACGACTATTATCTGATGAGATATGCATCGTCACATTGGGGAATCGTTGTTGGTAAGCTGCTAAGACCTTTGGTAATCTGAACAAAGTATAGTTAATGGAAACTCCCACCGTCAGATTACCAGAGATGGTTCCATTGGAATTAACTAGCTTCTCTCGTGTAAACTGTAAGATTTTCCGCACCTTTTCCACTCCCTCTAAGAGTTCTTCTCCTTCTGGAGTAAAGTAGACACCATTTCTCGACCGTATTAGGATCTGTGTATCTAATTCGTTTTCTATCGCTGAGATTCGTTTAGAAAGTGCTGATTGTGTGACATATAACGCTTCAGCCGCTTTAGTAATGTTCCGATAGGTATTCACAACAGATAATATCTCAAAATCTCGCTCATCCATTCCTTCACTTCCTTATTATGTAGTGTCCTATTTTTCTAAATTATACCGTATATTTGGTCATAATATAACAAATATTCAATTCCAATCAGGAATGGATGACTAGGAATTTTCTGCCTTTTACATAACTATAAATTATCGCTATCTTAATATTGTAAGCGAATTAATCAGGGAGGATGAAATCAAATGATTATCAAAAACACAAGTATCGCTGGAACATTAGAATCAAGTGACGTACAAGTGACCATTGAGCCAATAACTTCAGGTTTAGAGCTAAACATTCAAAGTAGTGTAATGAACCAATATGGACGCAAAATCCAAGAAGTTGCCCTAGAGACTTTGAATAACTTGGGTGTAGAGAATGCTAGAGTGGACCTTAACGACAAAGGCGCTTTAGATTGCACATTAAAAGCACGTATTGAGGCAGCTGTATATCGCAGTATGGGTGCTTCATCAGGAAATATTGCATGGGGGGAGCTATCATGATTAGACGTCCAAAACCACAAAAAGTACGCCTACGTCGTACCATGATGTTTATGAATGCTCAAAAACCAGGCCTCATCAAAGATGCCTATATATATGGAAGTGACAGTATTATCTTAGACTTAGAAGATGCTGTAGCTGAGAACCAAAAAGATGCTGCTCGCTTCTCTTTATTCCACGCTTTAAAGAGTATTGATTATGGAGATACAGAAGTATTAGTGCGTATTAACGGACTCGATACACCACATTGGCAAGAAGACATTCGTTGTGTGGTTGCAGCAGGAGCTGACGGAATTCGTATTGCAAAATGTGAGACAGCCGATGATGTTCGTCTCGTTGAGAAACACGTTGAGATGGCTGAGTTAGAATTTGGTGTTGAAGTAGGTCGTACTCTTCTAATGGCTGCCTTAGAAAGCCCTCTAGGAATCATGAATGCTTATGAAATCGTCACTGCCTCTGACCGCATGTTCGGTTGCGCTATCTCTGGTGGGGATTTCCGTAAGAGTATGCATGTTCAGCTCGAAGAAGGTGGAATTGAAATGTTAATCGCACGTGGACAGATGCTACTAGCTGCCCGAGCTGCTGGTGTTCAATGTTTCGATACGATGTTCCCTAATATTGATGACATGGAAACTTTTAAAGCTGAAGTAATCAAAAACCACAAGATGGGATTCGATGGTAAAAGTATTGTTAATCCAAAACAAATTGAATTCGTACATGAAACTTTTGCACCTACTGAAGAAGAGATTGCATATGCAGAAAAATTGGTCCGTTCATTCAATGAACAAGCTGATTCTGGAGTGGGTGTCTACACAGTTGACGGTAAGATGGTTGATATTCCATTCTTCGAGGATGCTGAGCGTATCCTTAACCTAACCAAAGCAACGGGTGTATACCACGGAGACCTATAAGAAAGGGGAGTAAATATGTTAAACGCAGTAAATAGAGATATTCCTGAAGAGCTTCTAAAAGATGGAAAAGAAGTCTACCAAGGAAAGTATTACATGGATGGAAAATATGTTAAGAAAGATTCTCCACGATCAAAAAGACATGTCAAACCACAAAAAAATAAGTTAGTTGATAGTATTCGTGAAGCCTGTGAAAAATGCGGTGCTCACGATGGGATGACATTCTCATTCCATACAGAATTCCGTGAAGGTGATTATGTTGCCGCAATGGTCGCTAAAGTCTTAGTGGAAGACATGGGACTTAAAGACATTACCGTGGCAGCGACGTCATTAGGTAATGCGCAAGAAAATATTGCTCGTTATATCGAAGAAGGTATTGTGACAGGTGTACAAACATCGGGTGTTCGTGGACGTATTGGGGAAGTGATTTCTCAAGGTAATTTAGCTACTCCTGCCATTATACGCAGTCATGGTGGACGTCCTCGTGCGGTTGAATCCGGTGAAGTTCACATCGATATTGCCTTCTTAGCTGCTTCAAGTGCAGATGAATTCGGTAATGCCAAAGGGGTTGGCGGTAAAAATAACTGTGGATCAATGGGATTCGCTATTCACGACTCTAAGTATGCTGACCATACTGTGATTATTACAGATACTTTAGTAGAGTTCCCAAACTTGCCTTCATCAATCTCAGCGATTGATGTGGATTGTGTCTGTGTTGTAGATAATATAGGTGACCCTGCAAAAATCTCAACTAAAGAAGCTAGAATGACAGATAATCCTCGTGAGTTAATGATGGCAGAGAATGTTGCTAAAGTCATTGCTGCGACACCTTACTTTAAAGATCAATTCTCATTCCAGACAGGTGTGGGCGGCCCTTCATTAGCCGTTAACCGTTTCTTAGAGAAATATATGATTGAACAAGATATTAAGATGAGCTTCGCCTTAGGTGGAACAAGTAAAGCTATCTGTGACCTTCAAGACAAAGGTCTAGTAGGACATATTTTAGATACTCAAGACTTCGACCAGGGGGCCATTGACCATGTCTTCAAACACCCTAACCATCATGAGATTGATCTAAGTGAATATGCTAACCCCGCTAACAAAGGGGCTTATGTCAATAACTTAGATTTCGTGGTTCTATCCGCTTTAGAGATTGATACAAACTTCAACGTTAACGTCATTACTGGTTCTGATGGCATATTACGTGGAGCACCTGGTGGACATCCTGATACGGCTGCTGGTAGCAAATGTTGTATTATTGTTACGCCTTTAACTCGTGGTAGAATGGCAACCGTATGTGATGATGTCGTTACAGTCACTACACCTGGTGATTGTGTGGACGTTCTCGTTACAGATTACGGAATTGCTGTGAATCCATTAAGACAAGACTTAATTGATAATCTTAATGCCGCAGGAATCAACCATGTGACGATTGAGTCACTAAAAGAGAAAGCTTATTCATTAGTTGGAGAACCAGAAGAACTTGAATGGGAAGATAAAGTCATTGCGGTCGTAGAATCTAGAGATGGAACGATTTTAGATGTTGTAAAAAAAGTAAAACCATTCTCTTTATAAAATACAAAAGTGATTTACGGGCTCCTTCTAAGTCATAATCAGAATATCAGTAAGCCATGTTGATTTCCTTTCTTATGCGTTTGGTTGTACTTACATCATAATGGAAATCACTGGCTTTTTGTGTATACAAAAATAGTTCTGGTGATTTCTCACCAACACTAAAAATTATAGAATCTCATAATCTTGACTCATTAGAAGGAGCATTTAAGTTTTGATTGTTTTTTAATTGCTTTTTGTAAATTATCAACAAAAACTATTAACCGCTTTCTCTATCCTCTGTTGAATTTTATTCATTTCTATAATACACTTTGAATAGAATTAGAAAGTTAACAAAATAACAAAGGAGTGACAATATGCATTCAATGGTTGAAGCGGTAAAGGCAAATCTAGACATCAATTCGAATCAAACACTGAAAGTCTCCGTTTACCGTGCATTCAAACGAACTATTATCCTAGGAGAGATTCCTGCTGGTGAACGTATAAATGAATCTATTTTTTCGGAAGAGTTGAACATTAGCCGTACGCCGATACGCTATGCGCTTAATCAATTAATGAAAGAGCAACTGGTTGATTATGTACCAGGAATAGGAATGATTGTACGTGGTATCAGTATAAAAGATGCTTATGAAATCTTTGAAATTCGTAAAGCCCTTGATACACTTGCTTTTACAAAAGCAATGAATTTAATGACTGATGAAGAGTTTGATGAATTAGAGAATCATCTTATAAATGGAGATTCCATATCTCACCAATCAAAAGTGGATGATTTGATTAGTAATTTTTCTGACTTTAATACGTATGTCTACAAGAAATCTCAGATGAAACGACTTCCAAAGATAATTGATGAACTCCATGCCTACTTAGTTTACTTCAGAGAAATGTCTATCCGAGATGAAGTCCGCAGTAAAGAAGCGTTAGAAGAACACTTCTTGATTCTAAGAGGTATGCGCAACAAAGATGCAGAGGGTATTAAGATGTTAATTGATGAACATACCGATCGATCATTGAACTTTATTATTAAAGAAATGGAGAAACGGAATATTGAGTAAGTCATCCTCCTTAGATAACCATATACCTCAACTAGCCCTTAAGTCTTTGTTTTATGAATTGTCACTTTCTCCAAAACCAGGATTGGTCGATCGCTTTAATAACGGTTCTCATAATGATATGAATTTCTATACCTTTGTAGATAGTGCTTTATCTTTTGAATCTTTCTTCTATCAATATTACTTTGCAGGTAAAGAATTATCAACTACAACGGATTTTCGCAATTTGTTCTTACGTTCTAGACAGATCGGTATTGATGCTGAAGAAGCAATGTTCAATGCTACTGGTGGAATTAACACCCATAAAGGGGCTAATTTCTCTCTAGCTTTAATTTTAATTGCTACGGGTTACCTTGTTCAAAGAGATAATTTACCTGTGTGGTCAAAGTCAAATACTGATGAGATGTTTAACATTATTCGATACATGACTAAAGATGATTTATTAAAAGATTTCAACAACTTAGACAAGAAGAAAAAGCTAACTCATGGAGAAAGACTCTTTGTTGAGCATGGCATTACTGGTATTCGAGGTGAGGCGGTGAGCGGTTATCCAATTTTAAAAGATATTCTCATGCCTTATTTGAGATCACAAAAAGATGGGTTAACAGAATATACCCTTCTCAAAGCTTTACTGTTAGTTATGGGGAATATCGAAGACGGGAATATTATTCACCGTGGTGGCTTTGAATCTTGGGAATATGTTAAACAACAAGCACTCAACTTGTATAATGAGTCTTTAGACCAAGACGATTTTCTTAATGCCATGCATAAATTTGACCAAGACCTTATCGAACGACATTTAAGTCCGGGAGGCGCTGCTGACGCCATGAGCCTAGGAATTTTCTTATATCTTCTAGAGACAACCACTAAATCATTGTAAAAGGCTAGTGAATTATATAACAACACTGTAAAAATTGAAGATAGTGTTTTTTGTGCTTATTTCAAAATTTTAACCAAATTAATATACAAAATGTCGACTAGCTATCCTTACATCCTATTATAAGGTATAATAGAGGTATGATTGTTTAACAATTAAATATAGATAACAGAGTAGAGAGTGAGCGTAAAGTGTTTCTAGATGGAATGTTGCTAGGAAACGAAGATACACGATGAGAGTGTACCGCGATTCACCCTTGCATTCGCTGCATATCACTATGTAGCTCTCTGTAAAAAAGGAGAGTTTTTATGGATAGTAAGTTAGAACAACAGGATAGTTTAAGAACACGAAAAATTAGCACGTCGCAATTAACACTTATGTCTATTATGATTGCTGCTAGAATTATTTTGAGTTTCATCCCAACTTTGAACGTCAATAATTTGATTGAAGTTGGTTTTGGATTTGTTGGTGCTGCATTTAGTGGGATTTTATTTGGCCCAATTTATGCGTTAATCGTTTCAGTTATCAATGATTTAATTACTTTCTTCATTGGTGGTGGCGGGATCTTCTTCCCAGGTTTTACTTTAAGTGCGGCGGTTGGAGGTTGGATCTACGGTCAAATTTTATGGCGTAAGCCCATCTCATGGAAACGTATCTTTGTTGCTGTATTATTAGTCACTTTAATTGTTAACATCGGTATGAATTCAATTTGGATTAAAATGTTGTTCGGTCAAGCTTGGATGGCATTTATGCCTTTACGAATCGGTAAAAACTTAGTGACTTTACCACTAAACACCTTGATTTTAGTTGTTTTGTTCACTAATCCATCGATTAAAAAACTTATTGAGAAATATCAGTTTTAACAATGTACCTACTCAATTGAGTAGGATTTTTTACGTAAATTATTCATATATAATAGTTATTGACATTATTATTAGGAAGGTGACATAAGTGAAGAAGATTGCGATTATTGGTGGAGGTATTGTAGGTTCTACCGCTGCTTATTATTTATCGAGAGAAGATTACGAGGTCACTTTATATGAAGATGGCACGGGACAAGCGACGCGTGCATCTGCTGGTATTATATGTCCTTGGTTCTCTTTGCGACGCAACAAACCTTGGTACTATCTTGTTTCTCAGGGAGCAGAATTTTACAAACAGTTTATGAGTGATCTCAACGAAAACGGGTATAAGACGGAAGATATCTATCAAATTGATGGGGCTCTTATGATAAGAAAGACGGATAAACGCGTCAAAAAAGACCTTGAACAATATGAAGCCAAACGTCACCAATCACCTTCTATTGGCAAAGTTCATGCCGTTGATGCAGAAAATATTCCCCAATACTTTCCATTGATTCATTCAAATAATCCAGCAACTTGGGTTGAAGGGGGTGGCCGGGTTCATGGTGATCTATTAATTAATACCTTGCATCAAGCGATTGAAGATTTATCGGGTACTATTATTAGAGAAAAAGCTCATTTGAATGTAAGTGATGATGTTGTCAAAGTCTCAAGTCTTTCAACTGATCAGCAAGCTTATGATGCAATCTTATTAGCCGCTGGACCTGGACTCCCTGGCTTGTTAAACCCTCTTGGATACTCCGTGGATATTCGCTCACAAAAAGGACAGTTGTTCGTCTTAAAAAATGATCAATGGAAAGAACAACATTGGCCGGTTATTATTCCAACTGGACAAGGTGACATTATCCCCTTCAATAGTGGAGAGATAATTGTTGGTGCTACACATGAAGATGATCAAAAGGATAATTTAGACATTGATTTAAAACCTCTAGAAGCTTTGAAAGAAGAAGCAAGTCAATGGATGCCATCCTTAAAAGATTACTCAATTGTCGAAACGAAAGTGGGAACACGAGCCCATACTTCTGACTATTCTGTATTAGTTGGCGCTGTTCCTCAATTGAATAATGTTTGGGCAATCAGCGGGTTAGGTTCTTCTGGACTAACTAGTGGCCCGTTCTTAGGATACCAATGGGCACAGTTAATTCATACCAATCAATGGAATATATCTTCTGAGGACTACCCGATTGAGAAGTATATCCATCTAAATTAACTTCCATTAAATTGTATAAAATTCTTTAATAATCGTATTTCTAGCCATTGTGAACTCGAAGTGTTATATTAATTTTAGCAATATTTTATTTTTATTATTTTAAGGAGGATATTATTATGTGGAAAGAGTTTAAGGGATTCATCGCCAACGACAACATTGTTACTATGGCAACTGGTATCATCATGGGTACTGCATTTACAGCTATTGTTAATTCACTAGTTAATGATATTTTCATGCCAATTATTGTTGCTCTCACAGGTCAAGCGGACGTTTCAGGTGTTGCAATTACTATTGGTAGTACACAAATCGCTATCGGACTGTTCTTGCAAGCTATTATTAACTTTATCTTAGTTGCCCTATTCTTATACTTAACACTGAAGGCATTGGAGAAAGTACAAAAGAAAAAAATTGTTGCCCCAGATCCTGAACCAACAGGACCAACTGAAACTGAATTACTTGAGAATATCTTAGAAGAATTAAGACGAAAATAAATCGTACATTTATTTAGAAAAGAGCCTAAACGCTGATAAAAACGTTTAGGCCCTTTTTTTATATTAACGAAAATCACAATGTAAATCATGGTCATTAATAATTCCGATAGCTTGTAAATATGAGTAGATCGTAATACTGCCAATAAACTTAAATCCTCTTCGTTTCATATCTTTCGTTACTGCATCACTCAGTGCACTTTGTGTAACATGTTCATCTGTCTTTTTTACCACGGGTTCTCTATTAACGAATCCCCATATGTAGTCATCAAAGCTAGTAAACTCTTCACGCACTTTAATAAAGGCTTGCGCATTCATGATGGCAGCTTTAATCTTCCCACGATGACGAATAATATCTGCATTTTGAGTTAGGGCTTCTATTTTTCTTTCATCGTATTGGGCAACTTTATTGTAATCAAACTGGTCAAAGGCCTTCATGAATGCTTCTTTTTTAGATAAGACAAGTTGCCAAGATAAACCAACGTGGAAACTTTCTAAGATTAACCATTGAAATAACTTCTGATCATCATGCTCTGCTACTCCCCAAATATTATCATGATAGGCTACATAATAATCTGGTTTACCTTGAATCCATTCGCAGCGTTGGATGTGTGTTTGGGTCATGTTTATCATTCCTTTTTAAGTGAGTTATATCAATATTTGTAGTAGACCCTGACCAATAATAATGACAATAATGGCGAAATTAATCTCGCGCGTAAGGTGTAAAAAAGCAATGTATTCACGAATGATTGAGAAAGGCCAAAGTAGAGCGGGTGACCCAGCTCCTCGGTAGTAGGCTTTAAACTTTTGCTGGTGTGCAATGAATGTTGTTCGCATAAGATGAAAGCGACTTGTAATGATCATCACTTTCCCTTGAAGGCGATATTTTGAAATTAATTTTTGCGAATATTCTAAATTTTCGTAAGTATTTTTAGCTTGAGTTTCCAATATTATATCTTTAGCAGGTACACCTTTTTGGATGAGATAATTCTCCATACCTTCTGCTTCGGAATAACTGGAGCGACTACGAGGACCTCCTGTAACAATGATAGATATTTTTGATTGTGTTTTTGTTTTTTGATGATTATAAACTTGGATGGCTTTATCCAAACGTTTTCGGAGAACACCTGTTACATTATCTACATCATCTAGCTGGCTACCTAACACAATTAAAATTGTTGACTTTTTGTATCGGGACCAGAAACTAATAACTAAGTTTAAAATGATATAACAAAGGAAAGTTCCAACGAAATAAATAGATAAAGAAACGTAAACACCGATGATCTCTTGAATTTGAAAATTACTTAATCGAAATACTCCCCATAAGGTTGCTCCCACAAATGTGAATAAAATAAATGCCGTCACAACACTGTATACCGTTCGAATGATTCGAGGCGATGGTTGAGAAACTGCTTGATGAATAGGCAAAATGGCAACCAAAAGTAAGAGAAAAGGAACAGCAGCGATAAAAAATCCGCTTATAATATAAAGAAAATATCGAAAAATGAAGATTGGAACCCAATCGCTCATCCGTACAATACCGATTAACAAACTAGTTAATCCATATAATAAAAGTGCGGACGGTTGAAGTAAGGGATGATAATAAATAAAAGAAAGGAAAAAAAGAGCTACTAATACAAAGGCCGTCCAGTATAACAGCATAATTCTCCCTCCTTAAATCAATTAATTAAATAAAACGTCAGCTTTAAAGTTTTAAACAGTTTTATCGATTAAAAATATCTTTAACTAGTATGATTAGTCATTTTTATCAATGCTGTGATAAGCATTATATACTTCTTGTTTCTTTACTTGCCGAATCTTAGCCACTTCTTTAATCGCTTCTTTAGCCCGAAGTCCTCTTGAGACCATAACCATCTCTACATGTTCTTTATAGGGTAGTAATTCGATCTCTTCTAATTGCTGATTAATCAGTTGACCACCACTAATAAGTAGCACAACTTCCCCTTTAAGGTCTCGGTGGTTCAAATGCTCAACAAGCTGCCCTGCTTCACCACGTATATATTCTTCATAACGTTTAGTTAATTCACGTCCGATAACTACTGGTACAGTTGCTCCGAGCTGTTGGTCAATTTGTTTTATTGCTTGCTTAATCCGATGAGGTGATTCATAAAAAATCGCTGTTTCTTGACGGAGACCAACTTGTTCAAGTAACTTACTTTGTTCAGTTCGTGATCTAGGAAAGAAACCATAGTAAGTAAATTGCTCACTAGGTAAGCCTGAGGCGACCAATGCGGTTAAGGCTGCATTCGCACCTGGTAAAGCTACAACACTTATCTCTTCAGCTAGAGCGGCTTGAACAAGCGGTTGACCTGGATCATTAATCAGTGGCATACCAGCATCACTTACAAGCGCTATTGTCTTTCCTTCAACTAACTGTTCAACCCAAGCAGTTACTTCTATTGACTTGGAATGTTCATGAAAGCTTTTGAGATTAGCATGAATATCGAAGTGGTTGAGTAAATGTCGGGTATTGCGAGTATCTTCTGCAAGTACAATGTCTGCTTCTTTTAGTACACTTAGCGCTCTAAAGGTCATATCCTCTAAATTACCTATAGGAGTAGGAACAAGATAAAGAACACCTGTCTCAGACTGTCGAAAGCTATGTTGTTGAATCATGTCTATACTCCTCCTCTTGTAAAGCCTCGTCTACTCTGTTCACAATAACAATATGATGGCTTTGAATATTAGATTGGCCATTCTTTTTCAGATAGGCCTCTTTAGCTGGACGACTTAATCGTTTAAACTTAGCTTCTTGACTCATAGCCAGTGATTTTGAATTAAAGCATTCTGCATAGATCATTCTAAGAGGTTGCCTGCTTTTTACTCGAGTATATTTTGCGCCTTTACCTTCATTATGGGTTTTCAATCGTTTAGCTAAATCTACGGTGTACCCCCCATATAGAGTATTATCTTGGCAATAAAGGACATAAAAATAATGAGCTTTATTTCTAACCATTGTAAATTTCCTTTAATGCATCTGTATACTCACCATTAGCTTCATGAACAATAATCGGTGTCTCGACTTTAACTCCATGACGCCCTCCACGATAGATTGCTTCAATTAACACACCATTGGCGTCCAAATGAGCTTTCGGATGAATAAACTGCAGGCGGTTCACTGAAAATTGATATGATAATAAAGTCTCAAATAGATCGTCCAAACGATTAGGTCGATGAACGATAAATAATTTTCCTTTTTGGCGCATAATTTGGCTCGCTTTTTTAACCCATTGGTCTAAGGTGAGCGTCAATTCATGACGAGCGACAGCATGACTCGTTAATTGATGGGTCGCATCGGTATCATCAATTAAGAAATAAGGAGGGTTGCAAGAGATAATATCGTATAACTTACCTGGAGCATAAGGAATATCATTAATATCCCCTTGCATAAAGTGAATTTGTTGGTCTTTTTGATTTAATTTAGCACTGCGTATGGCCATATCCACTAATGGCTCTTGTAACTCAATACCCTCTAATTCAGCTTGAGTCCTATGAGATAACAGTAGCGGAATAACTCCGTTCCCTGAACAAAAATCAATATATCTATAATTAGGTCGTTTAGGTAGTTTGATGAAATTTGCCAATAGCAAGGCATCAATTGACAAAGTAAAGTAATCTGGACTCTGGATAATACCTACTTTGCCATCTAAAAATGAATCAACTCGTTCGTTTGAATGAACGAGTTGTGATGAGTCCAACATTGTCATAAATGAACGTGTCTCCTTTTGTTTATATTTATGATTGTTTTTCTAACCGCTTTAGTACTTCTTGGCAGAACAAGCATTGTTCTTGAGGAGAGCGACGTGAACCAAAAAACTCATGGCATACATGGATTCCTTCATTATAGAATCCTAACAAACTCTCTCTACCACTACTTGTAGTACTTTCTTCATCATATTGACTTTGCTCAGTGGTTGAATCTTGTTGTTGATATTGCCTTTGAGCTTTGATTAATAAGCTCCTCAAGTCATTATTACTCATTCGTAGCTTATTATTCTCTTCTACTAAGCCATCAATTACTTCACGAAGTTGTGCCACCGTATCACTTAATTGAAGCATATGAGTGTCTGCCTGGTCTAAAATTTCTAAGTAATTCATTTTATTCTCCAATTCTGGCACACCTTTCTATATTATTTATTAACTTCTTACTCTTCACTCGCTAAGATAGCCAATCGTTCGAATGCAAGTTGTGGTGATACATTGGCTAATAGACGTTGTTTGGTTTCGATGAATAAATTATTCAACTTCAATGCGTGTGACAAGCTTGGTTGTTTGGCTTTAATCACTTCTTTTAAGAAGTAGGCCTGAATCATATCCTCTTCTTCTGCATGAGTTAAGATTCGAATTAAACCATGATTAAGTAATAGAAGATAATCCAAGCCATCTATAGTTTGTTGCACACTCAAATACGCTTTAAGTTGTGTTTGAACTAAAACAAATGCATAAATATTAGCATGGACTAAAGTTGAATAAAAACTATTCATAGCCTTAAACCATTGATTCACATCTTCTTCATTATAATCGGTAAGTATTCTTGCGACTGATTCTTGTGATAAGTGCATAAAAATCTTCGTATGCAAGACACTGATATCTTTGTCTGCCAAAGAAGCCTTAAAATCTTCTGAACTGATTTTAGGGAAGTGGATTTTCTGGACTCTGGACTGAATCGTAGGAAGCAAATTCGATGCAGATTGTGTATACAATATTAAATACACATTATCAACAGGTTCCTCCAAAAACATTAAGAGAGCATTAGCACTTGAGGGATTCATCAATTCTGCTTGCTCAATCACCGCAAGTTTAAATGAACTCTCAATGGGACTCGTTGATAACCATTCTTTCAATTCACGAACCTGTCCGACACGAATAGATTGTCCTTCGGGACTTACATGGATGACATCAGCTAACTGACCTTCCTCTGCCTTATGACAGTGTGAACAGACACCACAAGGTTCCCCGGTTTCATTTGGTGTCAAACACCCTAGAGCTTTAATTATTTCAGTCGTGATTCGTTGTTTGTGTTCTAGGTCACTTCCGGTAAAGCAATAGCCATGAACTAATCTTTGTTCATGAATTAATTCATAGAAATAAGTCTTAAGATCATTCATTCAAAACCCCTCAATTAGAAACGATAGAAACTATCAATCGGTAAGACGAAAACAATCGCCCCACCTACTTCAACCTTTACCGGGAAAGAGTTAGACAACTCTAGATTCATATCTAAATTAGCTGGATAAGCAACTACTTGCTCTCTTTGTTGAGAGCACTCTTTGATAATATCTAACACATCGTCAACATTATCATCTTCGACCCCGACAATGAAAGTTGTATTCCCACTCTTTAGAAAACCACCCGTACTACTTAGTTTTGTTGCTTGGATATTAGCTTCTAAAAACGCATTTCCCAATACAGCTTCATCTTGATTTTGAACAATTGCTACAACTAATTTCACGATATTCCTCTCCTATTCTATAATTTCTTTCTCTTTTAATATAGACAAACACTCCTTAGAAACATCTTCAACGGATTGATTCCCATCGACAAGTACGACACGTTCATTATGCTCCTCAATCTCTAGAAAGGCATCACGAACTAGCTGATGGAATTCAATACTTTCTTGGTCTAAACGATCAAACTGTCGTTGACCCTGTGCTTTGTAAATTCGTTCCAATCCAACTTCAGCAGGCACATCAATGAGTAATGTCATATCTGGCAGATGGTCTTCGATACCAAATTGATTAATAGTCCAAATATCTTCAGCGGGAATGCCTCGAGCCACTCCTTGATACGCAATTGAACTATCAATGAAGCGATCTGTGAGCACTAACTTTCCAGCTTCTATCGCTGGTAAAATCGTCTCAACCAGATGTTGTCTGCGAGCAGCTGCGAATAATAAAGCTTCAGTCTTAGCATCCATAGCTGTATTATCCACATCGAGAATCACTTCTCGAATACGCTCAGCGATTGGACTTCCACCAGGTTCTCTAGTGGCTAAGACATCGTAACCCAAATCAGTCAGTTGTCTGGTTAATTCCTTGATAAGACTTGACTTTCCTGACCCATCTGGACCTTCAATGGATATAAATTTTCCAACACTTTTCTTTGTCATGCTAACACTCCAACTCTATTATAGTTCTCTTCGTCCTTCGATAGCTCTGAATAAAGTCATCTCATCAGCGTACTCAATATCACTTCCGACGGATAATCCATGTGCTAAACGAGTCACCTTGATTCCTGCTGGTTTAATTAGACGAGATAAATACATAGCTGTTGCTTCTCCTTCAGCTGTCGCATTGGTTGCGATAATTACTTCTTGAATCGTCTCATCTTCTAAACGTGTAATCAACCTAGGGATATTCAAATCTTCTGGACCTGTTCCTTCCATGGGTGACAATACTCCACCAAGAACATGGTATAACCCTTGGTACTCTTGCATTCTCTCCATGGACATGACATCGCGCGTATCCTCAACCACAAGAACTTGACTACGATCACGATGCTCGTCGGAACAGATAATACATGGGTCAGAGTCAGTAATGTTACCACAAATACTACAATGGACTAAATCACGTTTAGCATTGATTAAGTTTTGCGCAAACTCTAATACATCCGCCTCGTTCATATCTAGCACATAAAACGCATGCCTTGCGGCTGACTTTGCTCCAATACCTGGTAATTTAGTGAAGGAATTAATCAACTTCGCAATGGGTGCTGGATATTGCATTCTTTTTCCTACTTTCTATTAGAATGGTAAGTTTAAACCTTGTGTGAATTTCCCTAATCGTTCAGCTGTAGCCTTATCAACTTGACCTAAAGCTTCATTCATTGTCGCAATAACTAGATCTTGTAACATATCAATATCTTCTGGGTCGACCAAGGCTTCTTGAATAGTAAGTTCCACGACTTGTTTAGATCCGTTGACCTTTACATTCACTAAGTTATTCGTGTCTGTTGCTTCAAAGATAGTAGCTTCAATGGCTTTTTGTTCTTTCTCCATATCTTTTTGCATTTTCTGCATTTTTTGCATCATACCTTGCATATTTCCCATGTTACCCATACCTCTTACCATAATAAATCTCTCCTCTTCTTATAGTATTATCTTATCATATTAATCTTTTTTTTGCGTCTTTGCCGAATGTAGATAGCTTGAGAATTCCATACTATTAACGGTCGTAATATATATTAATATTCTCTTCACCAAATAACTCAATGGCTTTTTGTACAATCTCTGGAGATCCTTCATCTTCTTCAGCTTCTGTCGCATCATTATTCAATGGCGGAAAACTTGGCACCTCATTCTGGCTGATGTCTTGTGTATTGATAGTAGTTTCTACTTGATCTGCCTCTAATTCATCAGTATGAATGGCCGGTGATTGGTTATCATTTTGATTAGCATCATCTATACTATTTTCAGCTGAATTTTCTACTAATTCTTCAGCATCGGCTCGGTCCTCTTCTTGCGGATAATCATCAACATCTTGATGAATTTCCGCTTGGCTTTCTAATGCTTCATCTTGTATCGGAATCGGCTGATTGTTGTTATTCTTACGAAGGATGGCATAGTTTTTACGAATATCTGGCCATTCTTTAACTAATACGATGATCATCTTCATTGCTATATTCGCTTCTTGTTCAATTAATTGGTTGACTGTTTTTAGAAGTAATTGATTATTTTGCACTTCTCCCGCATAAGCTGCATTAGGGAAGCTAATTAATACATATTCTTCACCTGCTGCCAAAGGATCCGTATCGATAAACTTAGCTCGTTCTTGTGGTGGTAAACCTTCTAAGATTCTCTGCCAGGCACCTTTAATAATACGAATATGTGTATGTGTTGCTTCATTCAGTACATGGTGTACTTGATTCAAATTCAATTGATAAGCAATATTAGTTCGTCGCGGCCGCTTGCGTGGAATTTTCATTTCTTCTATTTCTTGAGTCACACCAGTGGTTTCACTTTGAGTTATATTTAGTGTATTAACCGGCTGACCCTCTCTTAATTGATCAATTAATTGTTCTTGTCCTTTAAGTTGTTGACTTAAAAAAGCCATCTTCTCTTCTAAGTCACGAACTGTATCAATCAGATTATTAATCATTTCACCAGATTGACGACTCTCAACGATTGGCGGTTGGACTGGATTAACTCCCCCTAACGAATCACTTTGCGCTAATTGAATTGTCATTACTTCTATATATAAGTCCGATTGAGTACTAAATCGCATCTTTGACTGCGTCTCATTCAAGCTATCAATTAAGCGATAGTAGAAGTTAGCTGGAACTTCTTCTTTAAGTGGCTTAATTTCATTCTCATTCAGTAAGGTCTGGTTTTTATTCGTATGTAGAGTAATTAGCATATCTCGACTGAATAAGATTAATTCATCAATAAAACGTGCTGCTTGCTTTCCTTTATCAAGTTGTTCCTTCAAAGTAGTCAGAGCCTCTTCAACTTTTTGCTCATATACTTCGCGGATATAGTGTAAAAAGGCAATCTGGTTCAAACTTCCAGAAACTTCTAAAGCCGTTTCGACTGTAATTTCTTTTTGATTATAAGAGATGGCTTGGTCTAGTAGACTGACGGTATCACGCATCCCACCATTGGCTGCACGAGCGATTACTGCTAAAGCTTCTTCTTCGTAATCAATCTTGTCATGATCAAGAATCTCAACCATTCGCCCTATCAATTCTTGGTCAGTATAAAGTTGAAAGTCAAAACGTTGCGTTCTCGAAAGAATGGTCGCTGGAATTTTATGCGCTTCAGTGGTCGCCAAGATAAAAACCACTTGCTCTGGTGGCTCTTCTAATGTTTTAAGTAAGGCATTAAAAGCTGCGGTTGTCAGCATATGGACCTCATCGATAATATAGACCTTATACTTGGCTTGGCTGGCTGCGTATCTAACATTCTCACGTAGATCACGAATCTCATCGACCCCATTATTAGAAGCCGCATCAATCTCAACAACATCTCCTAATTGCCCTTCTGTAATTAAGCGACACATTTCACACTCATTGCACGGATTCCCATCTGTTTGATTCGGACAGTTAATCGCCTTTGCTAATATCTTAGCTGCAGACGTCTTTCCTGTTCCTCGTGGTCCTGTGAATAAGTATGCGTGGTTAATATGGTTGGATTTAATTGCATTTTTTAATGTTTCTTTAATAACAGTCTGGCCCACCATCTCATCAAAAGTCTGAGGGCGCCATACACGGTAGAGAGCCTGATAACTCATTTAATTTCTCCTTCCAGCTGTTTTAATCGTCCTTTCTATTATAAACAAAAATAGCCCTAATGACTATGAGTATTGTCCTCAAAATCATAAAGGCATATTCAAATGATTGTTTCTGTCAAAGTATTATGTTTTCTTACTTGTAAATTTATATATAAAAAAAGGCACATAGCTTCACCACTTATAGCTGCTACCTTCCGGTCCTGACTCGATTCATGGTTCCACTATTGCCAACACTTATAATAGCACACCTAAACTATTAACGCAAGGATGTCTTGTCAATTATTTTTTTAATTCTTTGTCTACTAAGTCTTTCAGAGCAGGTACAACCTCTTCTTCAAACCATGGATTTTTCTTTAACCAAGGACCGTTTAAAGGAGAGGGGTGCACAATAGGAAAATACTCAGGAAGATAATCTTTATAATATCTGACTGTTTCTGTAAGATTCTTTTGACGCTTCTTACCTAAATAATGTTTCTGTGCATAACTTCCCACTAATAGAATCGTTTTTAGACGTGGTAATTCATCTAATATCTTTGGATGCCATTTAGCACCGAATTCCATGCGTGGTGGAACATCACCCGTCTTAGCTTTACCTGGATAATAGAAATCCATTGGCAGTTGAGCAATCTGATCCGATTCGTAAAATTGCTCTCGACTTATACCCATCCAGTCGCGCAATCTATCACCACTTGAATCATTCCAAAACAATTTTGTTTCCTCGGCTTTCCTTCCTGGGGCCTGACCAATAATAGCAATTGTTGCATTTTTAGGAGCACTAAATAAAGGTTCAACACCACGCTTTGTATATTCAGCATTCATCGGGTCTTCCATAATCTCCTGAATTATTTTATCTATTGCATTCATAAAAATGACTCCTTTCCACATTTTTATTCTAGTTTCAATAAAATAACACCACATATCAACAAGAATATATAGTTATCAACAGAAATTCTGTGCATAAGTCAGTGGATAAGATCGTTCCTCTATAAAAATTATTAGTTATAAACAGATGTTCGTCTTTTTATCCCACTTATCCACATCGTCCTGTGGGTAAGTTACTTTTTTCTTTTTGTTCCCGTAGATTTTTAAAGAAACCTGTTAATAATTGGCCACATTCTTCTGCTAATACGCCACGAATTGTTTCGGTTTGGTGATTAAATTGTGGTTTCTCCAATAAATTCATTAGAGTTCCAGCACAACCCGCTTTATAGTCAGAAGCTCCATAAACGACACGCTCAACGCGAGAATTAATTAAAGCACCTGCACACATCGGACAAGGTTCAAGTGTCACATACATAGTCGTTCCTTCAAGTCGCCAGGCATCTAATTCTTTATTCGCTTCTTGAATTACCCTTAACTCCGCATGTCCTAGGGCATCTCGTTCTATCTCTCGTACATTATGCCCACGTGCAATAATCCGGCCATCTTTAACTATAATAGCGCCAATAGGGACCTCTGATTTCTCTTGCGCTAATAAGGCTTCTTGAATCGCCTCTTTCATCCATCGTTCATGCTCCAACCTAACTACTTCATCTAATTCTACTGCTTCTAACATATCTCACCTCATAAAAAAATTCCGAGTCTATCATTGATACATCTAAGTGTACATGATTTACTCAGAATTATTAATGATATTGAAAGATTATTCGAAATAATCTTGTACTTTATCAGTTACATCTGAAGAAACATCTTTAGCACGTTTCATAATCGATGAGAATGCGTCTGATGCTTGATCTTTCATATCACTTGCGCCAGAAGCTAGTTTAACGATGGTATTCACTTCAGCATCACTTAAGTTATCCACAGCATTCACTAAAGCATCTGATCCGTTTAGTTTATGCTTCACGAATAGTTTAGCTCGCTCTCTGTTCACAACACCCTCCACACGGTGACGCATATCATCGTTGAAGTAAAGTGTCGCAGCGATACCTGCTACTGCTGCAGCAGATCCTAGTAAAATCAAACCTAATGATGAGTTATTATTCTTTTTTTTCATAAAAAACCCCTCCATTTTTATTACATATTTTTGAATAAAGCTATGTAACTAATTGTTGAACCCAGTATATCATAAAACGCTCGCATCTCCTATTGATATGCCTATAATCTAAGAGCCTTTGTTATATTATATTGAGATAAGATTATTCGAATAACTACTCCCATTCTCACCTACCATAGTTGTCATCGGTCTAGTAAATTTTAATGAAAATGACTGTTCGAATAAGGGTAGTGAAAATGGAAAGTGTTTTTTGGAGAATTTATTAGATTGTATATAGTGAAATGTATTTTGTATCATCCGGCTAGCTCTCCTCTTTTTAAGTAAGTATATCACTGTTAGGACAATCTTCTCTCACCCAATACTTATTATATATATTTTAGTGCTGGATTTTCACTACATATTGGGGTATGGTATTAGATGTAATACTATATATGGTGTTTTTGTGAATCCTACATATATAACAATTAAATAAGGAGTAGATACAATGAATACGATTATTCCATGGTCTAAAGACCAACTAAATAAAGCAATCCAAGAATTCCCTCAAGTGTTTCCGATTACTGAGGATATGCACTTAACTTATGACGGAGTGTCTAGACTAGTAATGTTAGACCGATACGCCTTCAAAGATACAGCTAAAACCACTTTAGCTCAGGGAGACCTAGTTATCTTAACAGTAAAAAATGATACTCAATATCCAGCTCGAGGTATTGGTGTCATTCAATCGATCGATGAAGACAATCAAGAAGCTGTAATTCACTTGGAAGAAGAATTCCGTTCATCACTGGAGTCTGCTGATGAGAATGCATCTGGACTTATCCGTCGTAGCTTAAATTCAATTGATAAACCTTTAGAAGTCTACTACGAACAAATTACTAAACGTGTTGCTAAAGGATTAGCAGAAGTTGAAGTTACTGACGAAAAACGTAAAAAATCTGAAGAAGATTACTTCAAGGAATTAGTAAACTTAAACTTTGTGCCAGCAGGACGCGTCCTATACGGAGCTGGGACTCAAACGAATGTTACATACTTTAACTGCTATGTCATGCCATTCATACAAGATTCACGCCAAGGAATCTCTCAGCACCGTCAAGAGGTCATGGAAATAATGAGTCGTGGGGGAGGCGTTGGAACTAACGGTTCAACTTTACGCCCTCAAAACGCATTAGCTCGTGGTGTAAATGGTAAATCTTCTGGGTCAGTCTCATGGTTGAATGACCTTGCTCAATTAACTCATTTAGTTGAACAAGGTGGTTCTCGTCGCGGTGCCCAAATGATTATGTTAGCAGACTGGCACCCTGATATTATTGAATTTATTCTTTCAAAAGTTCAAAACCCAGAAGTTCTACGCTACATTATTAAAACAAATCGTGATGAAGAAATTATCCAAGTAGCTAAAGATAAATTGAAATTCACACCACTAACTGCCCCTGAAGCTGAAATGTATGAAGTAATCGCAGCAAGTAAGAACTTACCTGATCAAGTTGGTTTCAGTAGCCAAATTATCCAAGAAGCTGAGAACAAATTAAAAGCAGGTGGCACATACTCTGTTAACCAACCAGACTTTTTAACGGGAGCTAATATTTCAGTTACTTTAACTGATGAATTTATGGAAGCCGTTGAGCAAGATGGTGAATGGGCATTACGATTCCCAGATACAGAAAACTATACCCAAGAAGAAATGGACTTCTATGATGAAGAGTGGGCTAATTATGGAGACGTAAGAGAATGGGAAGCACTCGGTTACGGTATCAAAACATATCGCACAATCCCGGCTAGAGACTTATGGGAATTGATTAACATCAGTGCTACCTATTCTGCTGAACCAGGTATTTTCTTCATTGATAATGCGAATAATGATACTAATGCCAAGGCATACGGTCAAAAAGTCGTTGCAACTAACCCATGTGGTGAGCAACCCCTTGCACCATACTCAGTATGTAACCTTGCTGCTATTAACTTAGCGAATATGGTCGATAAGGAAACAAAAACCGTAGACTTTGACAAATTAATTCAAACAGTCAAGATAGGTGTACGTATGCAAGATAACGTTATTGATGCTACACCATACTTCTTAGAAATGAACAAAAAACAAGCTCTGGGCGAGCGCCGCATCGGGCTAGGTGTTATGGGATTAGCAGATCTTTTAATCTACACTGAACACGTGTATGGTTCTGAAGAAGCTAACGAATTAGTCGATAAAGTATTCGAGAATATTGCTATTGCCGCTTATGAATCATCTATAGAATTAGCTAAAGAAAAAGGTAGCTTTCCGTTCCTAGTAGGAGAGACTCCAGAGGAAACCCAAGCATTACGTCAACGTTTTGTTGAGACTGGATATATGCAAAAGATGCCTGAATCTGTTCGTCAATCAATCTTAGAACATGGTATTAGAAACTCACACTTACTAACTGTAGCACCTACAGGAAGTACCGGAACGATGGTTGGAGTATCTACTGGTTTAGAACCTTACTTCGCTTTCAAGTATTTCCGTAGTGGTCGATTAGGTAAGTTCATTGAAGTGAATTCGGCCATCGTTCAAGAATACTTAGATAACCATCCTGAAGCAGATGAAGATAATCTACCAAAATTCTTCATCTCAGCAATGGACTTAACTGCTCAAGCACACGTTGATGTTCAAACGACCATCCAGAAATGGGTTGATAGCTCAATTTCTAAGACAGTTAATGCACCTAGAGGCTACCGTGTTGACCAAGTTCAAGAAATATATGAGCGCCTATACAACGGTGGAGCAAAAGGTGGAACAGTCTATGTAGACGGATCACGCGATTCACAAGTCCTAACATTACTCGCTGAGGAAAATGAATTAGAATCCATTGAACTCTTTGATATGAAAGAGACTCGTATCGTTGACGACCGCGAAGAATTAAAACAATTAGTTAAAGCTGCAGAATCTGATCACATTAAAGCACAAGGTCATACTGATGACGTGGTCTTTGGTTCAGATGTTGGGAATACATGCCCTATCTGTCGTCAAGGTATCGTCCAAGATATTGGTGGATGTAATACATGTGTGAATTGCCAAGCACAACTACGTTGTGGTTTATAACGTTTACACTAATTAATCACTAAGGAGCAGTTAATACATGCAGATATATACACGAACGGGTGATAAGGGAACAGACCGAATTATCGTTGGAGAAAGCCTTCCTAAAGACGATGCTCAAGTTGAAGCTTATGGGACAGTTGATGAATTGAATAGTTTGTTAGGAACTGTCAACACCTCAATGAATGAAGATAATTCCACATTAAAAGAAGAATTCATTACAATTCAACATTATCTATTCGATTGTGGTAACGACATAGCCACACCAGCTGATTCAGTCCAGTATGAATATCGCACGATGAGTTAGCCTATTTAATGGTTAGTAAAAACGTATTGATCACTATGCACCTATTCCTAAAGCTGTTGAATCATTTATCTTACCGGGTGTAACCTTTACAGCTGCTTTAATTCATCGAGCTTGGGCAGTGACAGTGACCCGACGCTGAGAGCGACGAATTGTTAGTTTACAACACCGACAATCAATCAATGAAAAAGTATTATTTTCATCAACTGCTTATCTGATTTTTTCACAACAGCTAGATTAGTTAATCACTCAGCCCGAGTCGATGATATCTTATATAAACGGTCTGAACGTGTTTTTCATTTAGATATTAACAAAGATAACCTAGGTGAATTAGCTAATTAGTCTGATTAAATAACTTATTATTGTTGATTAAAACAAACACGACTTACAAGGTGCCTTGTAAGCCGTGTTTTATTTTCTTATACATCAATATGCTTATAAATAATAGGGACAAGTGTGGGTTCTAATAATAGAAAGAAGACAATATTACCAACCATATGCATCACATCAAAGGGCAGCCCTTGGATATAGTATATCCAAAAATTAACTACACCGAATAAGTGAGCTGAAAGTATTGAGATGACAAATCCATATAATAATCCTGCCCCTCCACTAATAAGAGCGAAAATTATTCGACTTAAATGATCGTGACCTTCCAGCTTAAAGTAGTAGGTTCGTAAAGATCCCACTACTAGAACAATAATGATGTAAGACAGAATCTGATAAACAGTCCAAGGCCCCATTCCTAACAATATATTAGATAGTACCATCGACCCAACACTGACAATCATCCCTTCCATCAAACCCATTGTTATCGTTACTAATATAATGATGGCTGTAACAGGTTGAATATTCGGTAGGAACTGAAAAGCAATTCTCCCGATATGACATAAGGTGATTAATAATGCGAGTATCGTTAAACGGTTAACCGTTAATCGTTTACTCATCCTTCAAACGCTTCTAATTTCCATTCAATCTGATCACCATCAGATAATTTTAAGTCTGCAGCTCCTACTTCTGCCATCTCACCGTTTACGTCATATAGCCAGTACTTACCTGATTCATCATCTTGTTCATATCCGTTAATCGATGAGATAAAACCATCCGTTTGTTCAACATCAAAGTTCGCTTCCATCAGTTCTAATAAATTCTGACCGTCCTCGACTTCAATATCCTGCTCACCATCTTCAATAACTTCACCATCTACAGATACAGTGACATTGATCACAACCTCTTGATTTTCTGTACTTTCCGCTGTTTCAACAGTTTCTGTCACTGTGCTTTCAGCCACCTTTTCAGTGGTCTGTCCACAAGCTGCTAATAATAGGATTGATGATAGTAGCAATAATAATTTTTTCATAGAAGTCATCTCCTTATATAATCTATATTAATTCTAACTTCTATCATAAGAATTTTTAATGTTCTTTGCAAGATATAACGAACCTCTTCATGAATTGGAAGTATTTGGTATTACATTGGTCAAATCTCGAATAAAGTATTATAATCTATTGTATTGTAAAATATACAGTTAAAGGAGGTTATATACATTGGATAATTTTCTAATAGGTTTTAATGCTGTAATACCTATGATGCTTTACATGGCTTTCGGTCAATTTTTCACTCGCTCAGGAATGATTAAACAAGAAGCATATAGCCAATTCAATAAAGCTATCTTTAGCATTTTATTACCATTAAACTTGTTCTCTAATGTCTACAATACAAACTTAGATACAGAATTCAATGCCTTAACTTTGAATTATAGTATTATCTTTGCGGTTTTGGCTTTTGTAATATTAGCAATTATTATACCATTTTTTGAGAAAGACAATACTAAGCGTGGTGTCGTATTACAAGGTTCTATCCGATCAAATGCTATTCTATTCGGACTTCCATTAGGTATAGCCCTTTTAGGCGAAGAAAACTTAGGAATGGTCACGATTGTTCTAGCCATTATTGTTCCAGTCAATAATATTTTTTCTGTGATTGCCTTTTCTCTATATAGTGATGAATTCTTCTCTGTAAAGAAAGTTTTGATAGATGTTATTAAGAATCCGATGGTAATCTTCACTTTAGCCGGAATTGTTGTTGCGAGTTTGAACATTAAACTTCCACTCGTCCTTGAATCAACAATGAGTAACCTAGTTAGAATGACAACGCCATTAGCTTTAATTGTGATGGGTGGTTCATTTAACTTTGGTAAATTGAAAGATGCTTCTAAGTCTCTCTATGGTACCGTAGCCTTACGCCTTGTTATTATACCTACTATTGCCCTGTTCATTTCCGGTTATATATTAGGCTTCCGTGGCGATGATATTATTGCTGTGTTAATAGCAACAGCGGGACCTACTGCTGTATCTAGTTATGCTCAAGCCGTTGTTGCAGGCGGTGACGCTGACTTAGCTAATCAAATTGTAGTATTCACCACCTTATGTTCAATGTTCACATTAGTTATTTTCATCTCTATTTTGAAAAATTTAGCTTACTTTTAAACACTCTAATCAGATTAATCAATTTAAAATTAAGCATTTCAATGCGTTTACACTCGTTTGTTTTTTCAAACGAGTTTTTAATATAAAAAAGCTAGCGAGCCATAGCTCACTAGCTTGTAATTTGCATGACTTATGCTTTAACTGAACGATTATTAATATTGATTGAACCTTGTCGTCCACCAATAGTGATATTGTCACCTAATTGAATATCCCCTTTAAGTAGCATTTCACTTAATTCATCTTCGATTTGTTTTTGAATCGCTCGACGAATTGGACGTGCACCGTATTCAGGGTCAAAACCAGCTTCAGCAATGATATCTAAAGCCGTATCTGTTACGCGTGCTTCAATCTCTAAGTCACGGAGACGATTGATAATATCTTGCGCTTGCAACTTAACAATTTCTTTAATTTGTTTCTTGTTAAGTGGGTGGAATACAATTGTTTCATCAATTCGATTCAAGAATTCTGGGCGGAATGCCTTCTTCAATTCTTCAAAGATACGTTTCTCCATGGCGTCGAAGTCTTTGGATTGGTCTACTGCTCCAAATCCTACAGATTTCTCATCACGTAAGGCTGTAGCACCTAAGTTAGATGTCATGATAATAATTGTATTACGGAAGTCAACTTTACGCCCTTTACCATCCGTCATATGTCCATCGTCAAATACTTGAAGTAAGATATTGAACACGTCTGGGTGAGCTTTCTCAACCTCATCCAGTAAGATTACACTATAAGGTTTTTGACGAACAAGTTCTGTCAACTGGCCTGCTTCATCGTAACCAACATATCCTGGAGGTGATCCAACCAATCTAGATACACTGTGTTTCTCCATATATTCAGACATATCTACACGGATCATATTATCTTCGCTACCGAAGATAGATTCAGCTAATGCTTTAGCCAGCTCTGTCTTACCTACCCCAGTAGGACCTAAGAACATAAACGAACCAATTGGACGTTTAGGACTCTTCAATCCACTGTAAGCACGGCGAATCGCTTTAGAAACAGCGACAACTGCATCATCTTGACCAATAACACGCTCATGTAATTCAGCTTCTAAGTGGACTAAACGTGTAGATTCAGTTGTATCTAGTTGTTTAACTGGTATACCCGTTGCAATAGTAATTACTTCCGCAATATCTTGAGCTGTTACTTGAACACGGCCGTTCTCATCGTCTTCGGAATGATCGCCTGATTTAACCGCTGCTTCAATACTTGCCTCAACAGTCTGCTCTTCTTCTCGAATTGATGCTGCTAGATCGAAGTCTCTTTCTAAGATTGCTTTTTCTTTTTGTTCAGAGAGTTCACCAAGTTTACGTTCTAAGTCAGAAAGTGTCGAATCATGTGAACTTGCTTCAATTCTCACCTTAGCAGCTGCTTCATCAATTAAATCAACCGCTTTGTCCGGTAAACGTCGTTCTGTTAAGTAACGTGTACTTAATTTAACGGCTGCTTCAACAGCTTCATCTGTAATATCAACATTATGATGTTGCTCATAACTGTCTTTAAGGCCTTGAACAATTTCAATCGAATCTTGTTGATTAGGTTCATCGATTTGTACTTTAGAGAAACGACGTTCTAATGCTGCGTCTTTCTCAATATGTTTTTGATATTCATCTAAAGTAGTTGCTCCAATTACTTGAATCTCACCACGTGCTAAGGCTGGCTTCAATATATTCGCCGCGTCTACCGCACCTTCAGCTGAACCTGCTCCGATTAACGTATGTAATTCATCGATAAATAAGATTGTTTGTCCATCTTCTGTGATTTCTTCAATAATTTTCTTCATGCGCTCTTCGAATTCACCACGATACTTCGTACCGGCAACAAGTGATCCCATATCTAACATCATTAAGCGCTTAGATGCAATATTCTCTGGCACATTATCAGATATAATTAAGTTAGCTAGACCTTCTGCGATAGCTGTTTTACCAACACCTGGCTCTCCTACTAGAACAGGGTTGTTCTTAGAGCGACGACTAATGATTTGAACGATACGACGAATCTCATTCGAACGACCAATCACTGGGTCTAATTTACCTTCACGAGCTAATTGTGTTAAGTCTCTAGCCAATGAATCTAGTGTTGGTGTGTTCGATTTGTTAACCTCTTCTTGATGATTTTGTCTTTGGCGACGACCGCTAGTTCCGCGTCCCTCTGATCCGTTCATTCCAATCATCTCGTACACTGACTTACGCAGTTCATTCAAATCAATTCCTAAGTTTTTTAATAAAACAGTTGCTAGGATTTCTTCTTTTAACATTCCTAATAGAAGATGTTCTGTTCCTACTTTAGGAACTCCTAGACGCTTAGCATCATTCGATGCGTTCATAATTATTTTCTTAGCTCTTGGAGAGTATGGGATAACAATATCACCTTGAATACGCGGTGCACTCACTTTCCCATGGATAATCTCCAATTCTGTTAATAATGTCTGATAATCTGCACCAACGGCACGTAAAGCCTTACCAGCAATACCAGACTCCTCTCTGGCCAGTCCTAGTAGAATATGTTCTGTACCTACAGCTTGGTGTCTTAAATAATAAGCTTGCTCCGCCGCAAAAATCATTACTCGGCGAGCACTTTCAGTAAATAATTCTTCAAACATATTTTCACCTCTTTAATTATATGTATATCGTAATTGTTGTAAAAATGTAGTTAATAGTAAGGCGCGTACCTCTTGTTCATGTGGACTAATGGCCTGGAGTAAGGCCTTGTCAATGACTGAAAGGATAATCGCTCCCTCACGTTCTGTCATAATATCATGTTCAATGAGAGTTTCAATAATATTCATCGCACTCCGTTGATTAATTCGCTGACCAATCATCTGAGTCATTTCGTCTAAGGCATCGATCTCATCAACTAATTCAATTTTTAATATTCGAATATAGCCACCGCCACCTCGTTTACTTTCAACAATATAGCCGTGTTCTTGTGTAAAACGCGTGTTAATCACATAATTGATCTGTGATGGAACACAGTCAAATTGTTCTGCAATATCACTTCGCCTTATCTCTAAGGCCTGGTTATTCTTCAAGAAGCTTTTTAGATATGCTTCGATAATATCCGACATATTTCGCTGTGACAAAGTAATCCCCCTCTCACTAACATTGACTATCTTTGACTATTATATAATAAAAAAATCCCTTCGACAACTTTTTGTGTTTAAAAAGACCTAAACTCTATAGTTTGACCTTTATTGACTATTATAGCATGTTTCATTCAAAAATCAATAAGAATGTTAAAACTTTATTTCATTATCTAAAGAAATGTGAGTCCAGGCATCTAACTAGATTGTTCCTCAGTTCGGCGAACCTAGACATAATACTACTTCAAATATTGTCCACTTGATCCATCACTTCATCAAACGTTGGAATCAGATGTCTTTGACTTTCAAACCAACTCTCAATGGACATCTTAAGTGGTGTAACCATTTCTTATCTGTCTTTGTAAATAGATGTCACTCATAATGATCCATCAATAGATTCAATACATAAGCCATCATTCCGCCTAATACGATGGGGTATAAAGTTCCAAACTCTTCCAGTCAAACGATGACCTCATTCCAGTTATACACAACTAATACGACGAGCGCAATAAAGATAACATTGAAGAAAATTGCTCGTATATTCTTTTACTATTCAAATAAAGCACCCCTCTCTTAGTACCAAGAGAGGGGTGTAGTCAATTATTCTACATCATTATTTTGCATTTTTATACTGCTGCATTGTTTGTTTCGCGTGCTGTTTTAGCACCTGCATATCCTGCAAATGAAGTAATAACTAAGGCTAATAATAAGCCAATAAATACATATAATGAGTATCTTGAAGTTGCATTCGATACATCTTCTGCAACTTGAGCACTTTCAGCTAAGGCTTGTTCAGCTTGCACTTGTAAATCACTTACTGCTTGTTGAGCATCATTTAATGCTTGTTGAGCTTGGGCACTTGCTTCAGAATAGCTTTCTTGAATATTAGCAACCGCTTCTTCAGCTTCTTGATCCGTTAAGTCTGTATTATTAGCAATTGCTTCAGCTAACGCATCTTCATCTAGTTCTTGACCAATAGCATCAACTCGTTCTTGAATGTTCGCTGTTACTTGCTCAACCTCTGCTTGAGGGTCTGCTCCTTGAACAACAATGTTGTAACCCGCTTGGCTCACGTCATCCATCGTTGCTTGAACTTGATTGTCTAAGTAGTCAGGTTGTAATTGTTCAATCTCAGTATCTTCCAAGACATCCGCCACTGTTTGTTCTAGATCTTGTGAATCGACATCAATCTCTTTAGCAATTGCATCGAAAGCATCTTGGGATAATGATCCCACCTTATCAGCCGTACCTGATACTACATCACCAGCAACTTGTCCCGTATAACCTAATAAAGTCCCCACTGAGTTAAAGACCGTGCCAACTGCTGATGTCATTAAGGCAAACATCACTGTAACACTTAAAGCCCAAGTAAGGAAACCGTGAATAAATCCTGCACGGTTAGCTGTAATCCCAGCAACATAACCAGCTAATCCTAGCGATATTACTAAAGCGATAATCACCCAGATAGCTAAGCCCATTCCAACACCCTCTAATGGATTTTGGCTAGTAAAATCTGGCACACCTATACCAATCGCTACACTAACTAAAGAAAACAAAATACTAACTGCTACGAAAGTGACAACACCTGCAAAGATAGATCGCCAAGAAATATTGTTCCCAGCTTTCTCATCATTAAAATGCATACCTTCTAGTATATATTTTTTCATATTTTTCACTCCTAAAAAATAAAATATTATTACAAGAAGTATTGTATTACATTTTGATGACATTATCAAATAAAACGACTTTACTTTAACTTTTTACTTATTTACAATAAAGAAATATTGACATTATTATGTTTTAATTAAAATAAAAAATACATTAAATAGATTACTATAAATTTTTATCATCAAGCTGATATCCTTCCAAGAAGCTTCCTGTCAAACTTCCCTCTCCTCTTAAGTATAACTTACCGAACTCATCAATGAGTCCATGAAATTCTTGAGCCTCCCAAGATGTAAAGCGATTATCCAAAATAACTTTCTGCTTCATCATCTTGTAATTATCCACGCCTTCAACTCCTAAGTGTCGATATAGTTTCTGAGCATACTTATCGGCGATAAAGGCTACTTGATCGAAGATATAGACTAAGAATACATCCGCAGTCTCCTCCCCAACTCCACGTAAAGTGAGTAATTGTTTACGCAGAGCTGCTTGATATTCATTCTGAATGAGCTTGTAATCATGGCCGTAACTTTCAAACCATGCTAGCACTTCTTGAATTGATTGACTCTTATTCTTGAAGAATCCTGCCGGTCTAATTAATTCTTGTAATTCGTCGATCGGCATCTCAATCAGAGTTTCTGGATTCAACTGCGTAGCTTCCTTTAGCTGTGTCAGGGCACGGTCTGCATTAATCCAATTAGTGTTTTGAATGAGGATGGCTCCGATAATAATTTCAATCTTACTGTCAGCTGGCCACCAACCTGTCTCGCCCATTTCCCTCAGCATAAGCTGGAATAATTCATATTGGTTAATTCGCTTCATAAATTCCTCCTTTATACTTTAGTATACCAAAAAAGAGCCAAACACCTTATGCTGGCGTTTGGCTAAAGTTTATTAAAATTGAACTTTAATGATTTACAATCCGGTAGTATGCTCGAGAGGTAATTAAATAGAAGATAAAGTATATACCAACGAAAACTAAAAGGATGGATCCATAACCTAAGATAAAGTTTCCTACAGTGTTGACCCCTAGTAAGCCTAATAAGATAAACATTATTCGGCTCGCAAAGAGCGAATGAATAACTGCAATGATAATCGGCAAAGCAAAGATCCAAAAGACTTGACGATGGATAGTTTGTTTAATGAGTTCTTTTGAAAGCCCAACTTTCTGCATAATCTCATACTTACCTTGGTCTTGGTAACCTTCTGAAACTTGCTTAAAGTAAAGCATTAGAACCGTACCAATAATTAAGACAATTCCTACAACAATCCCCAAGAAAAGAAACCCACCATTCAAAACATACAGTTCTTCAGCCATCTGGCTACTAGAAACCATTCGTACAAGACCTTGATTATCTAATTCAATGAGCTCATTATCCGCAATAAAAGACTCAATCGCTGTTTTGGATTCCTCATCAGCAGCATTCAAGTACACGGTGTAATCTAACATACCTTCATAGGGATTCCCTTCAACATCAACATCCGGGAATGCTTTAGAAAAGGAATTTAAATCAGACATGCTCGGAAAAACCACATAAACTATTTTCCCTACTATATTCATAGGGATATAATCTACATCTATTGGTTTAATCACATAGGATTGGTCCGCCAGCTGAAGATGGTCTATATTATTTTGTTCAGAGGAGGAACTAACAAATAATACTTCATCCTCCGCAAGAGTATAATCAAGTTGGTGATAAGCATTAAAATCCTCAAGCGTCTGAGCAATCATATAAGACCATTGGACACCTATCGTAGATGAATCAACCGGTAAATATTGACCCTCACTGAAAATTGCAGGAGTTTGTATCGTTCGAGTTAAAACACGATCACTCAAATTTCCTACACCCTCAATTCGACTTGCTAGCTGGTTCAAGGCTTCTATTATACTCGCATCATCTTCATTTGAAGCTTGAGGGATATAATTTAATTCGACATCATATTGAATCATTTTATTCACTTGTTCTTCTATTCCCAGATAGAGTGTTAACGTTGTTCCTAAAGTCAACACGACACCCGTACATAGTATAGCAATCGATGCTATACTTGTCGCACTTGCTTTCATTCGGTACAACATTCCAGATATGGATAAAAAAGGAACTGGCTGATAATAATAGTTCTCATTCTTTTTCATACGTTTTAAGACAATAATACTCAGACTGGTTAACAAGGTATAGGTCGCAATAATAACTAAGAATATCGCCACAAATATTTTCAACAGGGCATCCAATACATTGGCAGTCGTAAGGGCTACATAGTAACCTGCAACCAAAGTGGCTAGGCCAATAATTAAGATGAACCAACGAGATTTCGGTTCTGCTTCTCCGGCATTCTTCTGGCTAAGAAGTTCTGATGGATTCATACGACTTAGCCTTAAACTATTGATCGTCGCAATGAAAAACATAACAACAAACAGAATGACTGCTGTAACCATCCCAGATAATGGACTAAACGGATAATCTGACAAGCTTGCTCCCACATCTTGTATCAGTCGGCTTAATCCCATAAAAACTAGCTTACCAAAGGCAAATCCCACCCCAACCGATAAGATACTACCTACAAAGGCAACCATTGATTGTTCAATAAGAATGACACCACGAATGTGTTTGCTTTCTAAGCCCAAAACTGTATAGAGCGAGAACTCCAGACGTCTTTGTCTTTGAATAAAATTATTGGCGTATAGGATAAAGATAACTGCCAAAAGTGTTGAGAAAAACACTGCCATCATAATAATCGTAGGTAGATCTGGATGGCGACTTTGGACATAATCATTAAAGATTAGCGACACCATAATATATTCCAAAGCCATAATAAGGACCACCGCTAGAAAATAAGGAAAATAAATATCACGTCGTTTAACTATTCCAACTGTTGCTAATTTGGTTAGTAATGAGAGAGTCATCTTAAACACCTCGATCCGCTAACAAGGTCAAGCTTTGTGAGATTCGTTCATTAAAGGCTTGATTCGACTCATCTCCTCGGTATAATTCATGGTAAGCTACACCATCTTTAATGAATAAGACGCGGTTAGAATAAGATGCCGCTTGAGTAGAATGTGTAACCATTAAGATGGTATTCCCTCTCTGATTTAAATCATCTAGGATTTGTAATACTTGTTCGGATGATTTCGAATCGAGTGCCCCAGTCGGCTCATCTGCTAATAATAGTGGTGGATTAGTAATCATCGCGCGGGCAATAGCAACACGCTGTCTTTGACCTCCTGAAACCTCATAAGGGTACTTATCTAATAAATCTTCAATACCTAATATTGGCGCAATATGATTAATCCGTTCCTTCATCTCATCCACAGATTGATTAGACAAGACTAGGGGCAGTAAAATATTATCACGATTGGAGAATGTATCTAAGACATTAAAATCTTGGAAGACAAAACCTAATTGCTCTCTCCGAAACTGAGCTAACTTGCTTTTCTTAATGGATGATGTATTCACACCATTTAAGTAAACTGACCCTTGGGTTGGCTGATCAAAGGTAGCGATAATATTCAGTAATGTTGATTTCCCAGACCCTGACTCTCCCATAATTGATACAAACTCGCCCCCATTCACTCCAAAATCAATACTTTGTAGGGCGGTTGTTTGATTGGCACGTGTTTTATATACTTTTTTAACATTTTGAACATCTAGTAACATAGGATTCCTCCGTTTTCTTCATTGTTTAATTGATAAGCTTATTATAGTAGGCTTTATCAAGCCATTCCTTTAACTAGACTTACAATGAGATCGTCTAAACTTACAAGTTTGTAAGTTTTAATCATTACGGTGGAATTGAATCGTAAAGATCGTACCTTTGGAGGGTGTGGAGTAAACCTTGATCTCTTGATCTAAACGTTGGGATATCATCTTCACTAAGTACAAACCAATGCCACTTGATTTCTGATTCAATTGGCCATTAAAGCCTGAATAGCCTTTATCGAATATTTTAGGTAAGTCTTGTTTTTTTATCCCTTTTCCTGAATCTTTAATCATTAACATGCCGGTTACGCTATCAAACTCAATCCATATGTCACCCGAGTCAGTATACTTCAAGGCATTATTGAGTATTTGTTCAATCATTAGTGAGCTTAGATTCACTTCAGTGATAACTGCTGTATCAATAGGTTGGTAGTTGAGTCGAATCTTCTTATGAATGAATTGCGTACGATATTTACGAATCAGTGGACTAAGTATCTTATCTAATACAACTCTTGTAATCACCATGTCAGTTGAAGGGTTAGAGACTTTAATATAATTCAATGCCATATTCGTATAATTCTCGATATTGAGCATCTCTTGGCGCAGACTGGCAACAGCTCCTTCATCGGGATCATTCAAGATAAGCTGACTGGCTGTAATCGGTGTCTTCATCTGGTGAACCCACATAATGAAGTATTCTTCTAAGTCCGATCGTTGTTTCCAACTCTCCTCCTTTACATTTGCGAGTTCTTCTTTCAAAGCATCTAACTCTTCTTCTAATGCCATCTCCTTGTCTGAAAGCAACAACTCTTCCAACTAAGTAAATAGCGAGATAGATAATTAAAAGCCAAAATATAACGCCAAAAGCCTCCATTGGTAAGTTCAATAAGAAGAAGCAAGTTGCGATAGTTATCATAATGACCATAAACAAAGTAAGTGTACCAGACTCACGTTCGAGAAATCTCCTAATCATCAGCCTGATCTCCTCTTTCTATCACTAATCGGTAACCGTAGTTCTTCTTTGTCTCGATCAAATCGTCTAACCCAATTCGTCTTAACTTTTTGCGAATACGTGTCATGTTCACTGCCAAAGTATTATCATCAATAAATTGATCATTTTGCCAGCAATAATCCAGAATCGCTTCCCGTTTCACAAATTGGCCTTTTTGTTGGAATAATAGGGTCATAATCTGTAATTCGGTAAATGTTAAATTCTCTTCTTGATTGTGATATCCAATAACTGACCGACTCACATCCAATGTTACATCATTAGCCATCAATTGATCGGACTGAATGGCAAAGTCATATGTTCGACGGAGTAAGGCTTGAACTTTACTCACCATAAACTGCATATCTATTGGTTTAGCAATATAGTCATCTGCCCCCATTTGCATCGCCATAATCATATCCATCGAATCTGATAATGACGAGATAAATATGATCGGCACATTGGATTCCTTACGAATTTGTTGACACCAATAATAACCATTATAAGAAGGTAGATTGACGTCTAACAAGATAATGTGCGGTTGAAATTGTCTAAACCCTTCTATTATATGTTCAAAATCCTGAACGATAAAAACCTCATAGCTCCATTTCTCAAAAGTCCTCCCTAATTCTTTAGCTATGGTTAAGTCATCCTCAATCAACATAATCTTCACTAATCAATCCCTCCAAACGTGTTCTCATTTTTTAAAGCTTACCATAAAATCAGCAGGAAAGAATGATATTACAACAGTCACTCCGATTAGCGCAAGTAAAAACCCCCTCAAGCTAGGCATTATACCAACAACCGGTCGAAGAGGGGGATAATTATATTAATTCATTTATTCCACAATTACGTGCTTCAATTGAACATCTACGAACGCATCTGGGTGCATATTTTGGACATAGTCACGTGCTACATAAGCATTACTATAGAAATAAACCGGAACAGTTGGCATCTCCTCCATAAAGATAGCTTCAGCTTCCTTGAGCAACTCGACACGTTTTTCTGCATCCGTCTCAACACTGACTTTATCTAATAAAGCTTGGTAATCAGCATTCTCCCAACCTGTTCGGTTCATTCCATTGTCAGGCTCATAATACATTTCTAAGAAAGCATTTGGATCATTATATTCTGCTACCGATCCCAAACGTCCGAGTTGATAATTCAATGTCAATAAGTTATCTAAGTGAACTTGCCATTCTTGATTAGCAATCTCTACATTAATTCCTAAATTATTCACCCAACCCGCTTGAAGATATTGGGCAATGGCACCATGCGTTTCGCTTGTATTCGTCGTTAATGTCACCGTTAATTCAGAAGGATCATTCATCCCTAACTCTTCAAGACCTTGTTGTAAGTATTCTTTCGCCGTTTCAAAGTCCGCATCCGCAAAGTAGTTGTTACTGTCTTCAAAACCACGCATCGCAGGTGATACTAAACCTAGGGCAGGGTTTTCGTTGGCTTTAGTAATATTATCAATTAAAGTCTGACGATCGATGCCGTAAGCTAAAGCCTTACGAATATTTTTATTAGATAGAACAGGATCTGTCACATTCATCTTATATTCATATAAGGCCGCAAAGTCCACCGTCTGTAAAGTACCATCTGCACGGTAAGTATCCAAAGCGTCTAAAGACACTGTATTGAAAGGAATTCCAACAAAATCAATTTCACCTGCTTGGTAAGCAGCATTGGCTGTTGACTCCGCTTCAATAATTTGAACTTCTGCTCTCTCTAGTTGAACATTCTCCGCATCCCAATAAGTTGGACTTTTAGAAAAAGTAAAGTAACTATTGTGCTCCCACTCACTTAAAGTGAAAGGCCCATTAGTCACATAAGTTTCCCCCGAATCCGCTGCCCAATTCTCATTCTCTTCCACAGCTCTTGGATTCACTGGGTACATCACAGTGGTTCTTGCTGTTAAGTCTAAGAAGTAAGGCGTTGGATTCTCAAGTGTTACCTCTAATGTTTTATCATCCAAAGCTTTCACCCCTACATCTTCTAGGTCTGCCTCGCCTAAATAATAGGCTTGAGCATTCTTAATCTCAAAGAGATCTCCTGCCTTAGGTGAAGCTGTATCTGGGTTTAAAACGCGTTTCCAAGCATACTCAAAGTCACCGGCAACCACTGGGTCACCATTAGTCCACTGAGCTTCTCTAAGGTGGAAGGTATAGACTAAGCCGTCTTCACTTACATCCCAAGACTCTGCCATCGCAGCTTCTGGAACACCTTCAGCATCAGGTCTTGTTAAGCCTTCCATCAAGTTCTTAATCATGATTCCGGAGTAAGTATCCGGTACGAGCGCTGGGTCAAGAACAGGGTCACTTGCGATCGAAGTTCTCAAGACACCAGCTTTAGGCGCTTGAGCCTGTGCTGTTGTAAAAGGGGCAAAGTTGTTAGCCACATTAAGGCAACAACCATTAGTAAGGTCAATCGTTTCATTGTTCTCATAATTATTCTCTCCTTAGTTCGTTCCGTTTAAGTAATCATAGGCATATTCAGCTAACAAGCGGGCACCATTTTTTAAAGCCGACTCATCAACATTAAATTTATTATTATGATGTTCGTGGTGCGTCGCTTCATCATCACTTCTTGCTCCGACAATGGCAAAGGCACCTTTCACCCCGCCATTCACCATGTAGAAACTAAAGTCTTCCCCACCAGTCGTCTTACCCTGCTTTAAGACGCTCTCTTCACCGTAAGCATAGGCAGCTAATCGTTGAACACGTTGAGCACTTTCTGAATCATTATTGACTGGTTGTGTCACATGCTCATAAGAGAACTCAACAGTCCCTCTATACATTACTGCTACAGACTCTGCATAGCGCTTCAAGGCTTCCTCAGCATGGGCTCTAGTCTTAGGATTAAATGTCCGAACGGTTCCTTCTAACTCAGCGCGCTCCGCAATAACATTAAAACGTTCCCCAACTTCCATCTTACCAATAGTGACAACCACCGACTCCATTGGACTAATCTCACGGGCTACAACCGCTTGAGCATTCAATACGAAACTACTCGCCATCAAGCTTGCATCCACCGCATTCTCTGGACGTGCTGCATGACCACCACGTCCTGTGAATGTCACTTTAAGTAGATCATGCGACGCCATCATCTCGCCTTCAGGACATAGAACCATGCCTGTTGGCACTCCACTTTGAATATGAATCCCAAAGACATTGTCCACTCCATCTGTCACGCCTTGTTCTAACATCTTTAAAGCACCCAAACCATTTTCTTCAGAAGGTTGGAAGACAAAACGGACGGTTCCTTCAAGCTCATCCTTTTGTTTATTTAAAGCTTTGAGTGCTGTTAGTAACATCGAAGCATGGGTATCATGGCCACACGCATGCATCACGCCGTCATTCTTAGAACAATATTCTAAGTCACGGGTCACTTCATAGATCGGCAAGGCATCGATATCGGCTCTCAATAGGATGGTCTTCCCTTCTTTGCCTCCTTGATCTCTCCGACAAGTCCTGTTGGTTCCATGAATTTGTAGTCTAGTCCGGCTTTGTCTAACTCACGGGCAATACGTTTAGTTGTCTCGTATTCTTGCATTGATAACTCAGGGTATTGATGCAATTCGCGGCGAAAAGCAATCATATTTTGTTCTTCCTCTAAAATTGTTTGGTATAAGTTTTTCATATTTGTCATTTGTAAATCTCCTTTTTATTGTTTCATTTGTTTTGTAGTTAGTGCCTTGACCGTAAAAAAATACACCTACCTAGTCAATGGATCTAGGTAGGTGTATTAAATACAATGGTGAAAGTAATCGTCATTACCCCAGCCTACCTAGATATCGTTGGTTCAATATCTAATATAGGCCACTTCAATAAACAGCTTATTATAGATATCGTTGGTCGATAATAATAATGCTGTTAATAATGACTGAAGTTGTTGTGTAACGCGTCGATTTCATCTTTTTCACCTCTTTTTTTATTTGATTAGAATCATACACTTTTTTCTCATCGTGGTCAAGTTTTTTCATTTTTATCTCATAATCTACCGTCCATTTTGTAGTAAAAATTAATGCCCCCAAAAGTTAGAGTAAGTTTTTTAACTTTTGGGGGCACCCATACCTATATATGCAATAAAATAATCATATTTACAAAAATTTAAAAATATAGCTCAATATAAACCCAACTATTAAGCACAAATAGAAATTAGAATATAGTTCATCTTTTTATTATCCTTCATAGAATCAGCTTTTATACTAATGATTTAAGACTGATTATTCATTCAATTTCGTCTCTATTAAACATGTCTCAAACGTTATAGTAATTTTTATTTTAACGATAGTTTATTCTCACCCCCTATAATCTATAATCATTGAACAGCCAGCTTAAGAGATAGTTCCTCTGCTAGCATGTTAACATTAAAATAGTCTTGCTTATTAAAGTTTCTTTTAATTAAATCCTATAAATTTTAATCGGCACCTCTTGCTTCAACATTTAAATTATTATGTTAAGAAAATAGCATCTTGGAGTAGAAACTAATTGACTGATACAACTTAAATAGTTATTTCATTATTAAAATCAACCTAAACCACGATAAATTATATATACTATGAGTTTAATTTTAAGAAATTTATTCATCCTAAATTTCCTTTTGTGTAAATATTAAGAGGAATCTAGGTACAAAACAAAGCCCTTTTGAAAAAAATCAACAGGGCTTTGTCTATTGTATGAAATTTTATGACTTTATCTCTATTCTTCATCAACAGCTTTTGTTAAATCGTCATTGAAATTTAAAGTAGCAATTCGCTGGTCTGTAGTGCGAAACATCCAACTCTCACCATCCTCGACATACTTATAAGTTGGATGGGTGAAGATTATAACATGAGTGGCATAATCTTGGTAATCTTCATTTGATTATTCGTCTAAGTATTCAATAGTGGTTTGGCTCTCTGTATCCTCTGATGACTCACTTGGATTTCCTAATCCGGTTAAGTTTTCATTATTAGCAATATAAGCAGCAAAATCTTCAGTAATCAAACGACGCTTGACGGTCTCGTCCGTAAAATCACCTAAATCATTTAGTAAAAGAACTATCTCATCATCTCCAAAGATATAGCCTTTAATCGCAGCGTCATCAGAGGTTATATACATCCCTTCAATATCAAATTCGTTAGATACAATTTCTTCTTGGGCTTGTGCTGATTTCAGTGAACTGAATTGGGAAACTATGAATATCATCATTAAACTACTTATAAACTTATATAATTTTTTATTCATTATATTATTCCTCTCCTGAAATATCTATTTTTTCTTCTGAGGGAATTGGATACGGTTCTCCTTCCGGATATAAATATCCTTCATAATAGGTTAGACTTCCATTAATATTCCCAGAAAACTGCAAATACCCTCTATATAATACTCCAACTTCAACTTGCTCATAATATCCAAAAGGCGGTATACCAAATGCTGTGTCCCAAACTCCAGTCCACCAGATTCTAGATGGCGCAATTCTTATTTCTTCATTATATGTCTGCGGTAACTCTTCAGCATATCCGTAATAATAAAGTTTTCATAAAATTAATCTTTATATTATCCGAATTTAAATCTTTTTCTATATTTTATTATTTAATACTTATAATTTCAGTCTAAAATTGACGCATAAATGCTTTTAGTCTGTACATAATGAAGCCTAATATAACCATTAACAATGATTTTATTAGTTAAAATAAAAAATCTATTTTATATTATGTGTTTAACTTTATGAAATTTCCGATGTCTTTTTATAATTATTGATATTATACCTATAATATATTGTTAAGGAGGTATAAAGATAAACGAATGAATATGGATTAACTTTGGTCCAGAAATATAAACAACATAGGTCAGATGAACTCGTAGATCGGCTAGACGTGGGAAACCGAACACCATAATAAATAACCATGCATGAAATATTCATACATGGCACAAAAATATTTGTTTATTTACCTGTCTACTTGACAGAGGGCAGTTCACTATTCATTCTTATATTCTAGTGTTTATCCTACCCCGCAAACCTATGCAATAGCGCCATAATATGTTCTACCCCTTGGTAGTAGTCTTCGATGCGGATATTCTCATTCGGAGCATGGGCACCTGATTCCACCCAACCTGTTCCTGAACCCAGGATAGGGACATTCAAGAATTCACCGAAACCTGACATTGGACCCGTTCCTGGTGAGTTAAATTCCAAGACAACCTTGTCCTCTCCGTAGACCGATTTAGCTGACTCTATCACGTCCTCAGTAAAAGGATTAGAGATATCTGTTCTAAAGGGTTTAACTGAGGTTAAGAGCTCTAAATTCACATCTTCAAAGCCATTGGCGTCAAAGTGATTGCGTAATAATTCATAGACTTTATCAGGTTCATAACCTGGAACGAGACGAACATCAATCTTAGCCATCGCTTGTCTTGGTAAGACCGTCTTAGTTCCTGGTCCTGTATAGCCTGATAATAGACCACTAATAGTCATAGTTGGATACAGAATCAAAGCTTCTTGGGCAGAATAATCTAAGTTGTCTGTAATTAATGGATGTTTTAAGCCATAAGTGTCTATTGTAGCTGATTCATTATACGGGAAGTCTTGAACATTCTGAACTTCAGCAGCTGTTGGTTCACGACGCATCTCCTTGAAGCCATCAATGGTGATATTATTATTCACATCGCGTAAGCTTGTTAAGGCGTGAACTAAGCGCCAAGCTGCATTATCAATGACAGCCGCTTGGGATGAGTGGATATCAATATCGGCACTCACAACTGATGCTTCAAAGTAGGCAATCCCCTTAACACCGGCACTAATAATCATGCGCTCTTCACTATCTTTACTTCCAGATTCCCAGATACAGGCGTCTGATTCAAATTTGTCGGCGTATTTCTCTAGATAGTGGTTAATATTCGGGCTTCCAATCTCCTCTTCACCTTCGACGAAGAACTTCACATTACAAGGCAGTCCTCCTTCAGTCGCTTGGATGGCTTGAATGGCCACAATCCGTGACATAAAGTTAGCTTTGTTATCAGAGACACCTCGGGCAATAATCTTCCCATCAGCCACAGTTGGTTCAAACGGCGCAGTTCGCCATTCATCCATCGGATCTTCAGGTTGAACATCATAGTGATTGTAGAATAGTAAGGTTTTATTTGGGTTACCTTCCACGCCTGCTTTGAAGTGCCCATAGACAACGGGGTGACCTATGCCATCATATAAGACCTCACTGTCACCTCCAGCCTTGATAATTGTCTGACTGACGAATTCAGCCGTCTCAGGGATTTGTCTTCCCTGAGCGGATACTGATTCGTATCTTAAATATTCAAATAAATCATCCATATATTTGTCTGAGTATTCTTTAGCAATGCTTTTGTATTGAGTCATCTAATTTCCACCTTCCAATAATTCCTTAGTCACGGTTATCTTGTCACTTCAATTTTATTCTGTCATCGTCACTTCTTTCAATTGAACATCCACCATTCCATCGACGAACAAACCATCAATTCGATCACTCTTTACTTGTGGGTTAGAGTAGTAGTAGATTGGAATAAATGGCATCTCATCCATAATAATTTTTTCTGCTTCTAAGTAAAGTTCATATTGTTCTTCCATATCTTCAACCGTATTCACCTTATCCAAGATAGCCTGATACTCAGCATTCTCCCAACCTGTTCTATTTTGACCTGTTGTAGCAGCGTAATATTGTTCTAAGAAAGCATAGGCTGAGTTATAATCTACAGTTGGTCCGATGCGTCCAATTTGGTAATTTAATTGATTCATACTTTCAAAGTGAACATTAATCTCTGCCGTTTCAATCGTCGCATTCACACCTAACTCACGTGCCCATTCATTTTGAATGTATTGTGCAACAGCCATATGCGAGTCATTGTCATTTGTTTGAATCACAACTGGGAGTTGAGCCACATCATCAATACCTAATTCTTCCAGTCCTTTTTGTAGGTATTCACGTGCTGTCTCGTAATCTGCATCCGCAAAGTAACCACGATCTTCTTCAAAACTTTCAACCGTTGGAGCAATCGCACCTAAAGCTGGAGTCTGTTCACCTTTAACCACATTATCAATTAAGTCTTGACGGTTAATCGCTAGTGAAAGGGCACGACGGATGTTAGCATTTTGCATAATCTCATCGGTTGTATTCAGTTTGTACATATAAGTGGCACCAATATCCGTTACTTCTAAGGTTCTGTCATTGCGGTAACTGTCAATAGAATCTGCTGGAATAGTATTGAAAGGAATACCTATAAAATCAAGGTCACCATCCAAGAAACTCATATTAGCTGTTTGCGAATCTTCAATAATTCTAACATAGACACCGTCTAGGTCCACATTCTCAGCGTCCCAATAATCTTCATTCTTCGCTAGTGTATAATCCCCGTTGTGATTCCACTCAACGAAGTTGAACGGTCCGTTGGATACGAAACCTTCTCCAGCCTCTGTTGCCCAAGAAGCATTTGCTTCCACTGTTCCTTGATGAACAGGCATCATCGTTATTTGACGAGCAGTCAATTCAATAAAATGAGGAGTTGCTTCAGTTAATGTCACTTCAAAAGTCTGGTCATCAATGGCTTTAACCTTAACATCTTCCTCTGATCCTTCACCCATATAGTATTCTTCGGCCCCTTCTATGACGAACATCTTAGAAGCATTGGGTGCACCTGTTTCTGGGTTAATGATTCGCTTCCATGCATATTCAAAGTCTGAAGCTGTTACTGGTTCACTATTACTCCATGATACATCGTCTCGTAGATGGAAAGTGTAAGTCAATCCATCCTCACTAATGTCCCATGATTTCGCCATGGCTGGAACAATCTCTCCTTCATTAGTTGGGCGTGTTAATCCTTCTAGAATATTCTTTAACATTGGCATTGAATAAGAATCTGTCACAAATGCAGGGTCCATAATCGGTTCAGATGCGACAGATAAGTTTAAAATCTGTTCTTCCTGAGCCTCACCTTTTGGCGTAGATGTAAAAAAGTTAGACACTTGAAAAATAGCAAAAGCTGAGATTATAACGACAATAATTTTTTTAATATGTTGTTTCATGCTGTATCCTCCTATGAATATAAAGAAAAAAAGAACTTGCAAGATTATCCACAAATCTTAGCAGGTTCTTAGATACAACTATTCAGTTGCCTAAACTTTTTTATCCCCGCATAAGATTTGACTCCTATGCGGGCATGCTTAATTAGTGCACCACATAGGACCTCGGTAATAATAATGCTGCAACTAATAAGTTATTTAATTGTAATAAGTTTAGACGAATCATAATGTTGCTCCTTTGCTTTTATTTGATTACAAGTATATAAGAGAAAAAATTAAAAATCAACCAAAAAACTCATTATAAACTAATTTATTTTTAATTAATGATGGAATATCTGTTATAACGGAATTTTTAATGCGCAAAAATTAACCCATAGATAAATTTTGTCGTTTTATGATCTGAGTTTATGTGAACTTAATATTCAAAATTTATACTATGAACAAAATAAATTGAAAATACTTAACTTATGAAGGAGAGATTATTTGAAAGAAATTAAGAACCCTAAACGATCCTTGTTCTATTACTACGGAATCGTTCTGAGTGTCATCTTTATTTTTAACTTTATCGCATTGCCTTGGTTTAGCGGTCGTCAGATTCAAGAATCAACTTATAATGAGTTTCTAGATAGAATTGAGGAAAAACAAGTCACACAAGTTCAACTGCAACCTTCGGAAAACCAAATTATATATGTAGATATGGACAGCGAAGATAAAACAGTGTATAAAACAGCGATGATCGATAATCCTGAGTTAACACAAACCTTATATGAAGCAGATGTGGAGTTTACCGGCGAGATTATTGAACAGACATCACCAATTATGTCTGTTCTGGGATTATTCCTGCAGATTGCTATCTTCATCGCGATCGGAAACTGGATCTCCCGCAAATTCATGCAACGAGCTGGTGGTAGTAATGCCATGAAATTTAACCTCGGTAAGAGTAATGCACGTGTCTATGTTCAATCGACGGATGGATTGAGTTTCAAAGATGTGGCCGGACAAGATGAGGCCAAAGAAAGTTTGAGTGAAGTAGTAGACTTCCTCAATAACCCGAGTAAATACAGTGGCATTGGTGCGAAAATGCCAAGTGGGGTACTACTCGTCGGACCTCCGGGTACTGGTAAGACAATGCTTGCTAAGGCAGTAGCCGGTGAAGCCAATGTTTCATTCTTCTCAATGTCCGGTTCTGAATTCGTTGAAATGTTCGCTGGAGCTGGGGCTGCCATAGTCCGTGACTTATTCAAACAAGCTAAAGAAAAGGCTCCCTGTATTGTGTTCATTGATGAGATTGATGCCATCGGTAAGAAACGTGGTCAATCTCTTGGCAATGATGAACGCGAGCAGACTCTAAACCAATTACTTACAGAGATGGACGGATTCGAAGGCAGTGATGGTGTGATGATCCTTGCAGCATCTAACCAACCAGAGTCTTTAGACCCTGCCCTACTGCGTCCAGGCCGTTTCGACCGCCAAGTTCGCGTTGAACTTCCCGACTTAAAAGGCCGTGAAGATATTCTTAAAGTTCATGCTACTAACATCCAACATGACGAAAGTATTGATTACAACAAAATTGCTCGCATGGCTTCAGGAGCTTCAGGGGCAGAACTTGCGAATATTGTTAACGAAGCTGCATTACGTGCTATTAGACTAAATCGTCAACAAGCAACTCAAGAAGATTTTGAAGAGAGTATTGAAACTATTATGGCCGGCGCTCAACGAAAGAATGCCATCCTATCTGACAAAGAGAAATGGATTGTCTCCTACCACGAGATTGGTCATGCCCTTGTAGCAGCTAAACAAAGCGGGACGGCTCCTGTTGAAAAAATCACAATTATTCCCCGAACTTCTGGAGCTTTAGGTTATACTTTACAAGTTTCTGACAGTGGAAATGATTACTTACATTCTAAAGAAGACTTGGGGAATCAACTGGCTACACTAGCTGGTGGTCGCGCTGCTGAGCAGATTGTCTTCAACTCCATTACTACGGGTGCTTCCAATGATATTGAACGCATGACACAGCTTGCACGTTCTATGATCACCCAATACGGTATGAGTGAAAACTTTGGGATGGTGACGTTTGAACAACGTAATAATCAATACCTTGGCAATGAAGCTAGCTCAACGGGTTCTGCTAAGACACAAGCGGCAATTGATAGAGAAATCATTGACCTTGTTAACAAGCAATATCAAAAAGCAGAAAAGATTCTTTCTGACAACCGCGAGCTTTTAGATGAATTATCTAAATTCCTCTACGACGAAGAAACCATCACAGGTAAGCAATTTATGGAAATCGTAAACCACCATGCAGGCTAAAACTTTAGCTTGCCAGACCCTAGTGAGACACTGTTATAAGCTCTTCCAGCTTTAGTAAATTTAAAAAAACTTTCTTCAAAAGAAAAACTATGCCACCGTATTAGTCGGATACCCCTTGTCCCTAATGCTAAGTAGCATAGTTTTTATCTTTTTTGGTATGGATAGCGATTCCCAATCTAGTTGCCGTTTAAACTTTGAGGCTATTGTATATCATGTTGTGATACGGCACTACCACAGCTACTATGAACTTTGACTCGCACATTCTTCACACTAAACGCATTTACTATGAACTTTGACCCACCCATTCTTCATACTAAACACCTTTACTATGAAATTTGACCCACCCATTCTTCACACTAAACGCATTTACTATGAAATTTGACCCACCCATTCTTCACACTAAACGCATTTACTATGAAATTTGACCCGCCCATTCTTCACACTAGACACAGCTACTAAAGCTCCTAAGAACCCTGATGACTCTGCGTTCTCAAAGTTTCTTCTACCGCTAAATCCTGATAAGACTGATGGGTTAGCAAACACCCCACCTATGAATCAATTACTAGACCTGGGCGGTCAGCGTTCGATTGACCGATGGATCCTCTGGATTCGATGATTAATTTTCAAAAAGAATGATAAGGCGATTAATATTCCACCTGCTACAACGAAAGTTAACATGTGTGATACACCATTCATTAAGTGCTTATAGAATTGACGACCTAACGATTCGTTCTCCTCAGATTCAGAACTCAATGTCCGGTCCTCTTGACTTGAACGGTAGATATTCACATCTGCTTTAGCAGCACACTCAACCAATTCTTCCGCTTTATTAATTCCATCCGCTACTTTAGTGATAATAACAGACTTGTCATCGAAACGAGCCATCTCAACTTGCTTATCTGCCGCTACAATAATAGCTGTCGCGCGATCAATATCGGCTTTAGTCAAGTAGTAATTCACAACGGACAAAGTTGGGCGATTTTTCCAACTAATAAAAAAACACTAAATTTTAGTGAGGACCTCCTTTTAGATTTTCTTCATCATAATATAATCGACTTGTTCATCTTCGCCCATAAAGAATGAATGTTGGCCTACTCGTTCATAGCCCATTTTCTGATAAAAGGCTATGGCATTAGGATTATGTTCCCAAACACCCAACCAGATTCCACTTAAGTTCGCTTCTTTAGCTACTTGTTCTGCTAGATCGATGAGAATACTCCCATATCCTTTACGTTTGTGTTGGGGTCTTACATAGATTCGTTCGACTTCTAGCGAATCTTTATAGGAGTCTTCTGATTGTGCATCACCTGTGTTTAGCTTCAAGTATCCAACTGTCTCACCACGGTCTTGTACAAAATAAAAATCTGTCTCTTCACCTTGTAAATCTGTGCTTAATTGTTCAAGATTGTAGGCGCTATCTAGATAATTTTGTAGGTCCTCTTCGGTATTCTGATCTTGGAAAGTATCAGTGAAGGTCCCGATAGAGATTGCACGTAATTCTGCAACATCATCCACACTACATTTCTTTAATTCTGCCATATTATCACCTCTTGGATTGGATAGTATCATACCCATTGTTTATTCTCAAGCTAAGTAAAAATAAAACGCTGACCTTTGCTTTTTAGAAAGGTCAGCGTTTTTATCATTCTAGATTTTATTCAGCTACTGCTTCTGTTGGTTTCTTAAATAATACATTCAGTAATAAGGCACCAATCACTCCACCAATTAACCAAGCTAAAGCGTACATTAATGGATTAGTTACTCCACCAGCCAATACCGCGAAAATCCCTCCGTGAGGTACATAACTAACACTTCCGAATAACATTGACAAGGCTCCAGCTACTCCACTACCAATGGCAAGAGAAGGAATAACACGTAATGGATTCGATGCAGCGAACGGAATTGCTCCTTCAGTAATAAAGGCTGCTCCCATAACATAGTTGACTAAAGCACTGTTACGTTGTTCTGGTTCCCACAAGTTTTTATTTATTGTTGCTGAGATAGCAATAGCTAAAGGTGGCACCATTCCACCAACCATAACGGCTGCCATCACATCTGATCCTGCACCGTTTGAAGCTGTTACTAGAGCTGTCCCTGTAACATAAGCAGCTTTATTAATCGGACCACCCATGTCAATAGACATCATAGCAGCAACAACAAAACCTAACACAACTGATAATTCAGACGGAATACTTGTTAAAAGATTTTGAAGTCCCGTCATCACTGCTCCCATTGGTGCATTAACAACAAAGAACATTAATAATCCCATTGCCAAGACACCTAGTACTGGGTATAAGAAGATAGGTTTCATTCCTTCTAGGGATTTTGGTAACCAACTTAATCCTTTACGTAAGCACCATACAATTCCTCCTGCTAGGAAACCAGCCACTAAAGCTCCTAAGAACCCTGATGATTCAGCATTTTCAAAGATTCCTGCCCCACTAAAAGCTGATAAAACAGATGGGTTTGCAAAGACCCCACCCATGAATCCAATCACTAATCCTGGACGGTCAGCAATCGATTGACCAATGAACCCAGCTAGAACTGGTAACATCATTCCGAATGATAAACCACCAATAGTATTCAAGACATGAGCAATCTGGTTATAAGATGGATCTTCTGGATTCGATGAATTGATTCCCCAGAAGAATGATAACGCGATTAAGATTCCTCCGGCAACAACGAATGGTAGCATATGAGAGACACCATTCATTAAGTGTTTGTAGAACTGCCGCCCTAATGATTCATTCTCGTCAGATTCAGCAGTCATCGTACGCTCTTCTTGGCTTGCACGATAGATCTTCGCATCAGCTTTTGCTGCACGTTCAACTAACTCTTCTGCTTTGTTAATTCCATCGGCTACTTTTGTAATAATCACCGGCTTACCGTCAAAACGTGCCATCTCTACTTGCTTATCTGCAGCCACAATGATTGCTGTCGCTCGGTCGATATCTGCTTTTGTTAGGCGGTTACCTATCCCTGTTTGTCCATTTGTTTCAACTTTGATGTCGTAACCTAATTTACTTGCTGCTTGATTAAGTTTCTCCTCAGCCATATAAGTGTGGGCAATTCCAGTTGGACAGGCTGTAACAGCTAATAAATAAACATCTCCTGAAACTTGCGTTTTTTCATCTACTGCTTCTACTGTCGCTTGGTTTTTTTCCTTTTCTTCTTCCTTGTCTGCTTCATGTTGAGCAATAATTCCTACAACTTCGTCTGGCGTTTGAGCATTTAATAAAGCTTCTTTAGCTTCTGGATTCATAAGGATACTTGATAAACTAGCTAAGGCTTGTAGATGTTCTCCTCCACCTTCAGGTGCTGCAATCATAAAGATTAATTTAGCTGGAAGACCGTCAAATGATTCCCATTCTACCCCTTCTGCAGATCTTGCAAAGACAATTGCAGCTTGTTGAATCGATGCATCTTGAGCATGAGGAATGGCAATCTCTTCTCCGACCCCTTGTCGTAGACTGTCCCTCTCTAGCCTCAAGCTTTTCTACATAACTATCGACATCACTCACACCACCCGCCTGAGCATAACGCTCTGCTAAGTAACGCAAGGTACTTGATTTATCCGTCAGTTGAAGTGACAGATCCATGGCATCTTTGACAAATAATTCTGATAATTTCATTGTCTTATTCTCCTATCTTTGTAATTTTTATATTATTAATTAATTGCTTCACTGTATCTAGGTCTGCAATTCCAACTGAGAAGGCTGTGGCACTTCCACAAGCAGCTCCTTGACGTAAACTCTCTTGGTAGTTTGTACTCTCCATATACTTAGCCGTAAATCCTGCCACCATCGAATCTCCTGCACCTACAGAATTAATAACTTCACCTTGAGGGACTGATGATTGATAAACCTCACCCTCTTTAGTTAATAAGTAAGCTCCTTCCCCTCCTAATGAGATAATGACGTTTTGAGCTCCAAGCAGTTGTAATTCTTTGGCATATTGAATGACTTCCTGATGATTCTCAATCTCTACATTAAATATCTCAGCTAGTTCATGAATATTGGGTTTAATTAGGAAAGGCTGATACGATAAACAAGCCGTTAATAAGTCTTTATTCGTATCTAAAACGAATTTAGCCCCTTTCATTTGGCATAATTTAGCAACTTCAACATAATGGTCACTGGTCATACCAGGTGCTGTATTCCCTGCTAGAAAAACAACATCCTCTGAAGTGAGATTATCATTAAAATATTGAAATAATTGCTCTATATCATTTTGATTGATCTCAGGTCCTTTAGCATTTATCTCTGTTTCTTCAGCTGCTTTCAATTTAACATTAATCCGCGTAATCGCATCAACCTCTACAAAGTTTGGTTGAACGCCCTCTTTAATTAATTCCTCACGGATAAATTCTCCAGTAAATCCACCTAAAAATCCTGTTGCTATATTATCGTGTCCTAGTCGTTTCAATAAGACGGACATATTAATTCCCTTACCTCCAGCAACATATTCATCAGCCTGGACACGATTCAATTCCCCCAAATTCACCGTATCCGTCGTCATGACTAAGTCTACAGCGGGATTGAATGTAATTGTATAGAACATCTTTTACACTTCCTTTATTTTCGTTAGTTTTCCAAATCTCTCACGTTTCTTGTCTGATAAGTTATTGGTAATAATCACCGCATCATCCAATTCAACGATCTTACAGAATGATACCTTATCGAACTTACTACTATCCGAGAGAATGTAAACTTGGTTTGTTTGATTAATAGCCGCTTGCTTCACATTAGCCTCTTCACGGTCCGGTGTCGTAAAGCCATATTCGCTATCAATACCATTCGTTCCCATAAAAGCTTTGGAGAAATGATATTGCTTTAATTGATTAATAGCATCTGACCCAATCATAGCGCGTGTATTGGGTTTAATATATCCACCAATTAGAATGGTTTCGATATTACGATCAGTTAAGTAAGTGGCAAGCTCGATCCCATTAGTAACAACAGTTACCCCATCGGTTTCGATAAAGGGTAGCATGGTTAAGGTCGTCGTCCCCGCATCAATATAGATGAAATCATTCGCTTTAATTAATGATGCCGCATACTTCCCAATGCGTTCTTTCTCACTACGATGTTGCTCTAACTTTTCTTTGACGCTAGGTTCGTAGTCGACTGAGAATATTCGTTTCGCTCCACCATGAACTCTAACTAATTCCCCTAATCCCTCCAATTGTGATAAGTCACGTCTCACCGTGGATTCTGAAGCACCGGTTGCTTCAACAATCTCATGCAATTTAACTATACCATCGCTTTTAAGAAGCTTTTTGATAACTTGGTGCCTTTCTTCTGTAAGCATTTCCATCACTTCCTTGAGTATAGAATACATCAAAACCAACCATAAATCAATCACATTCATTCATTTTTAGTTAAAATCATTCAAAATCATTTAATTATTGATTGTTTTAATCTGAAATTATCTCTAACAAAAAAGTATAACTTATCCCCGCTAGGATTTGTCAAACTTTACTAATATAATTAATTCAGATATTCTAACGTTTCTTGCACATCTGTAGCGATCTTCTGTCCTGGAATTAAGTAAAAAACGTCATTAATATCCTCGAAAAATTAGTAGTGCTAAGAGAAATGAAATTCTTCTAACTTCACTAATTGTAAACCAATTAATTCAGCAACTAGTATAAATATTAATACCATAATATATAATCGATAATCTTTTCAAATCGCTTGTTTTTGTTCCCTCTTTCTTTCCTCCATGTATCTCATAAATAACTACAAAAAAGCCCCTTCGCTAACACACCAATGTCAGCAAAGAGACGTAATCATCGAGTTTTCACCTAATTCATATTACTCTTACAAATAATATCTCAATGGCTCAGTATATAGTATACGATACCAGGTAATATAACGATTGCTACCGTTTGTAGAGCGTGAACTCTGAAATTGCTCTGACTTTGATTTCACTTATACAAATTCTATCTGTTCTCGTCTATTGAACTCTTCTTAAGAAATCACTAATAAATTACTTGGAACTTCAAGGTATATATAATATTAATCTATCATTACAATAACCTGGAACATACATATCATTACACCATTTTTTATTTTTTCACATTTTAATTTTATATTATGCTTTAAGTTTGTTCGCACGGTCAACTAAATCCGTGAATGGTCTTAAATGTGCACGGTCTCTTGTGAATAAGACCTCCGGATGCCACTGAACCCCAATAATTAATGGGATATTTTCTTTACTTTCAAAGCCTTCAATTATACCATCTTGACTCCAAGCAGAAGCTTTTAAGTCTGGTGCCAATTCATCCACCATTTGGTGATGAACTGAATTAATAAGCGACATATTGTCTACTAGCTTGGCCATATAAGAAGCTTCATCAACTTTTATTGAATGAGTAGCATATTCCGGCTTAGATTTTTGGTTATGTTGAATTTCAATACTTTTATATTCTGATAAATCTTGATATAAAGTCCCACCCATTAAAGCATTAATCAATTGAAGTCCACGGCACACCCCTAAGACAGGTTTGCCATTTTCCATTGCTGCCTGGAATAACTTAGAATCATTTGTATCTCGATCTGGTTTAATCGTGCCAATTTTTTTGCGAGGTTCTTGTTTATATACTAAAGGTGATACATCATGTCCACCAATTAATATTAATCCATCAATGACACTCATGATATCTTCCGCATAGTCTCCTGCATTCATAGGAATCATATATGGAATACCACCTGCTTCAAAAATAGCATCCGAAAAAACTTTCTGCGAGAAATTAATCTCTAGTCCCATATATTCATCCGTACGTTCCAAGAAATTCGTATCACTCGTAATTCCAATCACTGGTTTAGGCATTGTATTCCTCCTAAAAAATATTATAAAATATAATATTTTCACATTTATTTTTAATACTTCTTCAGTATACTATAATCGATGTTATAAGGTAAATAGACGAAACAAAACTAAAAATCCCTTCATATATATTTAATTTTTTTACGCGAAAGTTTTCAATAAACTATCTATGAGAAAAATTTCATAGATAGTTTATTAAAATTATCCTTATAAATTAGCATTTAATATCTCAATAGCTCGAGTGAATTCGAATAAAGTCTCCTCATCTGTTTCCAATTCCATTCTTTCAGATAGAAATTCCACTATTTCTTCATTAGGTGAGGATTCCATTATTACGCCCACAGCCCATGCAGCTGTTCCACGAATTATAGGACGAGGGTCTTCTTCTATAACTTGTAATAATCTTGGTACTGCCGATCGTTCTTTATAGTTAGCTAAAGCAATGATTGCATTACGTTGAAGGGGTTTCTTACCACGCCATGACCCAGCCATCTTACCGAAAGCATCTCTAAATTCTCGGTTAGAAACATCTAGCAAGTATTCTAATACTGGATTAACTAACTCTGGGTCAGGTTCCATCTCCTCGTGGAACTCTGAATTAATTCCTCGATTATAAGGACATACAATCTGACAAATATCACAACCATAAATAACGCGACCCATTTTTTGTCGGAACTGATTCGGCATATAGCCTTTAGTTTGAGTCTGATAAGAAAGACATACTTGAGCATTCATCCGACCATCTCCGAGTAAAGCACCTGTTGGGCAAGACTCAATACACTTCATACAATCGCCACAACCAAAAGGAACTTCTTCATCCGGTTCGAATTCAATATTGGTAATAATTTCTCCTAAATATACATAAGAACCAAATTCTTCAGTAATGAGTAAACCATTTCTACCAATAAACCCTATGCCAGCTCGTTGAGCAACTGCTACATCTACTAATTCACCAGTATCCACCATTGGCTTAAAGTCCACAAAGCCTAATTCCTCTGAAGTTGCTTCTTCTTTAATATAAGCGATGAGTTTATGCATGCGGTCATTCAAGATATGATGATAATCTACTCCCCAAGATGCTCGAGCAAATTCACCCCTTGGTTTTCCTTTTTCAGTTCGTGGTCGTCTCATTCTAGAAGGGTAAGCAAGTGCGATCGAGATAATTGATTTAGGTTGCTCAAAGATCTTCCCAGGGTAAATTCGCTCCTCAATATTTTGATGTTCAAAACCTGAATGATATCCTTTTTCTCTTTGTTTCTTTAATCGATCTTCTAGGTGATAGAAAGGTTCTGCATGAGTAAAGCCTATTTTATCAATCCCTAATTCCGATGCTTTTAACTTTATCTTTTCCTTCAAGATCTGACTCATGTCCAATCCTTTCTTACGTCTTTGAATTTTACTTTAATTGTATTATATCACGATTCAACAAGTTTATAATAAAGAATACGTAAAAAAAGTCAGTCAAATATAATTATATAATACACCCTTAATACTAGACTTTTTTGAATGTTTTTGACAAGTAACTTGTAACCTACATTTTAAAACCTCAAATAGATACTTTGTAAAAAATATCACAAAGGTATTGACAGGGTGTTTGTGAAAATGTACACTAGTAGTGACCTAAGGTAGCTACTGTTTATTTGAAGTAATTACCAAATTTGGACGTCTGAACGCCAGAATAGAGAGGATGATTAACAATAGATCTAATTAACACTTTGAAGGAATTTAAATTTACGGAGTCAGAAGCTAAGGTTTATATTTCATTATTACAGAATGGTCCGAGCACTGGTTACGAACTGAGCAAAGTCTCTGGGGTCCCTCGATCAAAAATCTATAATATTTTGGAAGCCTTAACGTCACAAGGAATTTTAGAGATTAATACAAGTAATAATAGCAATCTGTATCAAGCAATTCCACCAAGTCATTTAGCGGCGATTCTCGAAACGAATTTCAAAAATAATTTATTGAAACTAGAAGAAGAGACGTCTCGTTTAACACTGAAGGAAAAAATCAAACAATTTGGCATTTAAAAGAGTGGCAGAGTATCTTCACAAAAATTAAAATGAAAATAGCTGAGGCTGAGAAGAGTTTGTTAATTCAAATCTGGGTTGATGAATTGGATGAGGAGTTAATTCAACTAATTAACGAAAAACAGGAGACTATAAAGAATGTTTCTGTTGTCCTCTATGATACTAAGAAAGAATATATTACATCGCTCAAACACTATTATGCGCATGGTTTTGAACAGAATAAACTGACTGAAATAGGTCATCGGTGGATAACGATTGTCTTTGATCAAACAGAAGTTTTGTATTGTACTGTGCCATTTGAAGGCGTCACCAAAGCTATTCATACTGAAAATCCTATTCTCGTATTTTTCGCGAGTGAATATATTCTGCACGATGCCTACTGCTTACGTCTAATCGATCAATTCCCAGAACAGATTAAAGCTCATTTTGGTGAAGATATGCATGGACTACGGGATGTTTTTTCAAAAAACTAAAAATAATTTTAAAGTAAAAAAATTATAAAATTAAATGGAGGAATTTATTATGTTATTAAATACTATTTTTATACTAATTGTGTTGGTAAATGGAACCTTTATATTACAACTTTTAAAAGATTTGATAACTCATAAACAAGAGTTATCTAAAGAACCTGGTAATCCAATCGCACTCGCTTTTTCACAATTTATCATTTTTTTCTTATCAACTTTTGGTATTTCAGATTTCGCAATTGGCGCCTCTCTATATCCAAAAGCTAAATGGGTAGAAGACAAAAAATTACCTGGTACCTTAAACACTGCTTGTGTGGTCCCCGTTGCTGCTATGGCCTTAGCGTATATTTCATCCATTGAAGTTGGTTTAGCAACCTTGCTTATTCCTATTATAGCCCAAGTAATTGGTGCCTATATAAGCCCACGCTATGTAGTGAAATTACCTAAAAACACAATTAAGAAATTCGTTATTGTAGGTCTATTAGTGGCCGCTGGATTGATTTTAGCTGGTAAATTAGGCGTTTATCCTTCCGGTGGTACGGAAACAACATTAAGTGGTGGAAAATTAATTACCTTAGGTCTATTATCCATGTTATATGGCGCTTTGAATAATATTGGAATAGGTTCATATGCGTTAACAATGGCAACAATTTATGCATTTGGATTACATCCAGGTGTGGCTTTCCCGATTATGATGGGGGCATGTACCTTCTCTGTACCAGTGGGAAGTTTACAATTTATAAAATTAGATTCATATTCACGTAAAATCACATTATTCTCTGCAACATTTGGCGTGATCGGTGTGTTGGTTGCAGCGTTTCTAGTTAAAGGCTTAGATACTAATTTATTACAGTGGGTTGTATTGGTAGTTATCTTCTATAGTGTGTATTCTATGGTTATGGATTTACGCCATGATTCACAAAAGAAAGTAGCTTTTAAGCAAAATACGGAAAAATATGCTTAAGTTATACAAATAGAAAGGACAAAATAAAAATGAAAATTTTAGTATTAAAATCAGAAGAGATGAAAGCTGTATTGAGTATGCCAGAGGCTATTCAAGCAGATAAAGATGCACTTGCCCTATACTCACAGGATAAAGTCACAATTCCTTTGAGAGTAAATTTAAATGTACCAGAATATGAGGGGCAAAGCCTTTATATGCCAGGATATGCAGCAGATGCGAATGCTTTAGGTGTCAAAATTGTGAGTGTCTATCCACGCAATATTGAAAAAGGCTTAACAAGTGTGCCAGCCACCATGGTATTAGTAGATGCTGAGACAGGTCAAGTGTGTTCTATTATGGATGGTACTTACTTAACTCAATTACGTACAGGTGCAGTTGCAGGGGCAGGTACCGACATGCTTGCAAAGGAAGACGCAAGTGTCTTCACATTAATTGGAACAGGCGGGCAGGCCGAAACACAATTAGAAGCTGTACTGGCAGTAAGACCCATTAAGCAAGTCTATGTTTCCGATTTAAATAAAGAACGTGCAGAAAGCTTTGCAAAAAAGATGACAGAATTATACGGTGAAAAGTATCAAACCAGTATTGAAGCCACTCATAATTTAGAGTCAGCGATTAGAGAATCAGACATTATAACATCTGTGACAACCTCACCAGTCAAAACCTTTGATGGAGAGTGGGTGAAACCAGGCGCCCATATTAATGGAGTTGGCTCTTATACACCGCAAATGGCCGAAATAGATGCCCTTGTTTTACAACGAGCAAGTAAAATTTACTGTGATACAATGGATGCTTTAGTTGAAAGTGGTGATTTTACTCAAGCAGTCGAAAAAGGTGTATTTGATCTAGCATCAGTGACAGGAGAATTAGGAGACTTATTAATTGGTAAGACAGCTGGTAGAGTGTCTGATGAGGAAATTACATACTTCAATACAACAGGAAATGCAGTACTAGATATTGTGACGGCTCAAAGAATTTATGAAGCAGCCATCTCAAAAGGAACCGGTTCAAAACTAGAATTTTAAAAATTAAATACTTAACATAACCAAAACCTCCCGTCTTTCTCACAAGAGAGACAGGAGGTTTTTAGATTTGATAGATTGTAAAATAATTGCGACAAACAAGAAAACCCATAACAGGTTCGTGTAAAATGTTAGTAACCACAAAAACACACACGGAGGACCTGTTATGAGCTATACACATCTTACCATAGAAGACCGTTCAAAAATAGAAGTACTTTATTATGAAGGCTATACAGCTAGTCAGATTGCTGAAGCCATCGGGCGTCACCGTTCGACGATTTATCGAGAGCTCAAGCGTGTTAAGTCAGCCAGTTACGATGCTCAATTGGCTCAAGATAACGCTACTAAACATAAATCTCTCAAAGGTCGTCGCCCTAAACATACGCCAGAGCTCATTCAAGATATTCAAACAAAGTTAGAATTAACTTGGTCACCCGAACAAATCGTCGGACGCTGCTACCAAAATAGATTATCATTTAAAACCATCTATAACTGGATTTATCAAGGTGTCATTGAAGTCTCACTAAGCTGTCTGAGACAAAAAGGCAACCGGCGCAAACCTCAAGAAACCAGAGGTAGATTCAATATTGGAACTTCGATAAAAGAACGTCCGAACACTGTTAAAAAGCGTCAGGAATTTGGTCACTGGGAACTTGATACGGTACTCTCTTCCAGAGGTAAAAGTAAAGGATGCCTAGCTACTTTTGCTGAACGCAAGAGTCGCTTCTATGTCGCTTTAAAGATGCCCAATCGATCGAAGGAATCCATGCTTTCGACTGTGAATCAGTTGATCCAATCATTTCCGAAAGAAGCCCTCAAAAGTTTCACCTCTGACCGTGGAAAAGAATTTGCCTTTTATTCTGACATCGAACAACAAGACATCGCTTTTTACTTTGCGGATGCTTACAGTGCTTGGCAGAGAGGGACTAACGAGAACTCCAACGGATTACTCAGAGAAATTTTCCCTAAACGCACAGATCTAGCTAAAATTACGGAGCATGAACTTTTCAATGCGCTATGGTTGATAAATAATCGACCTAGGAAATGCTTAGTTTTTAAAACACCCTTTGAAGTACTCATGCACGAACTCGTTCAGTTAGAATGACTTTTTGTCTCAATAATTATTGCAATTCATCATATAAAAAAACCCCCTAAATCCTAATTTGGATTTAGGGAGTCACTACAATAAAACTGAATTTGGTTATTGTAATAATATAAACAATGCGCGGCAACGACCTACTCTCACAGGACCAAAGGTCCAACTACCATCGGCGCTAAGAAGCTTAACTGCTGTGTTCGGCATGGGAACAGGTGTGTCCTTCTTGCTACCATCACCACACATTGTTGATTCGAGTTATCCGTAGATCACTCAAAACTGAATATCAACACTCGCTCTCTTATTCTCAAACTCCGAATTGCTCGTGGTTAAGTCCTCGACCGATTAGTACTCGTCCGCTCCGTACATCACTGCACTTCCACTTCGAGCCTATCTACCTGATCGTCTTTCAGGGGTCTTACTTCCTAAGAATGGGAAATCTCATCTTGAAGCTGGCTTCGCGCTTAGATGCTTTCAGCGCTTATCCATCCCACACATAGCTACCCAGCGATGCTCCTGGCGGAACAACTGGTACACCAGCGGTGTGTCCATCCCGGTCCTCTCGTACTAAGGATAGCTCTTCTCAAATTTCCTACGCCCGCGACGGATAGGGACCGAACTGTCTCACGACGTTCTGAACCCAGCTCGCGTACCGCTTTAATGGGCGAACAGCCCAACCCTTGGGACCGACTTCAGCCCCAGGATGCGATGAGCCGACATCGAGGTGCCAAACCTCCCCGTCGATGTGAACTCTTGGGGGAGATAAGCCTGTTATCCCCAGGGTAGCTTTTATCCGTTGAGCGATGGCCCTTCCATACGGTACCACCGGATCACTAAGCCCGACTTTCGTCCCTGCTCGACTTGTAGGTCTCGCAGTCAAGCTCCCTTATGCCTTTGCACTCTGCGAATGATTTCCAACCATTCTGAGGGAACCTTTGGGCGCCTCCGTTACTGTTTAGGAGGCGACCGCCCCAGTCAAACTGCCCACCTGACACTGTCTCCCGTATGCTATACGCGGGTTAGAGGGTTCATTCATCAAGGGTAGTATCCCACCAACGCCTCCCGGTAAACTGACGTCCACCGTTCTTAGGCTCCTACCTATCCTGTACATGACCAACAAACACTCAATATCAAGTTGCAGTGAAGCTCCATGGGGTCTTTCCGTCCTGTCGCGGGTAATCGGCATCTTCACCGATACTATAATTTCACCGAGTCTCTCGTTGAGACAGTGCCCAAATCGTTACGCCTTTCGTGCGGGTCGGAACTTACCCGACAAGGAATTTCGCTACCTTAGGACCGTTATAGTTACGGCCGCCGTTTACTGGGGCTTCAATTCGTACCTTCGCATGCGCTAAGCACTCCTCTTAACCTTCCAGCACCGGGCAGGCGTCAGCCCCTATACGTCACCTTTCGGTTTAGCAGAGACCTGTGTTTTTGATAAACAGTCGCTTGGGCCTATTCACTGCGGCCGATCGTTAAATCAGCACCCCTTCTCCCGAAGTTACGGGGTCATTTTGCCGAGTTCCTTAACGAGAGTTCTCTCGCTCACCTTAGTGTTCTCCACTCGACTACCTGTGTCGGTTTGCGGTACGGGTTATGATTAATTCGCTAGAAGCTTTTCTCGACAGTTTGATTACTCACCTTCGCTACTTTAGTTCGCTCCCGGTCACAACTCATCCTTAAAAGTAAGCATTTGACTCACTTTCAGACTTATTGCTTCGACATCCTATTCCATCAGGATGCGTGAGGTCACCTCCTGTGTCCCTCCGTCACTCAATCACCAATCATAAGTACAGGAATCTCTACCTGTTATCCATCGCCTATACCTATCGGCTTCAGCTTAGGTCCCGACTAACCCTGGGCGGACGAGCCTTCCCCAGGAAACCTTAGTCTTTCGGTGGACGGGATTCTCACCCGTCTTGCGCTACTCATACCGGCATTCTCACTTCTATGCGCTCCACAGCTCCTTACGGTACTGCTTCGCCGCACATAGAACGCTCTCCTACCACTCAATACATTGAGTCCACAGCTTCGGTGTTCAGTTTAGCCCCGGTACATTTTCGGCGCAGGGTCACTCGACTAGTGAGCTATTACGCACTCTTTCAAGGATGGCTGCTTCTAAGCCAACCTCCTAGTTGTCTGGGCAACCCCACATCCTTTTCCACTTAACTGATACTTAGGGACCTTAGCTGGTGGTCTGGGCTGTTTCCCTTTCGACTACGGATCTTATCACTCGCAGTCTGACTCCCAGAGATAAGCAGATGGCATTCGGAGTTTATCTGGATTCAGTAAGACAATCGTCCCCCTAGTCCAAACAGTGCTCTACCTCCATCGCTCTCACTCTGAGGCTATACCTAAATATATTTCGGAGAGAACCAGCTATCTCCAAGTTCGATTGGAATTTCTCCGCTACCCACATGTCATCCAAACATTTTTCAACATGTCCTGGTTCGGTCCTCCAGTGCGTCTTACCGCACCTTCAACCTGCACATGGGTAGGTCACTTGGTTTCGGGTCGACGACATCTGACTTTCGCCCTATTCAGACTCGCTTTCGCTACGGCTCCGTCTCTTCGACTTAACCTTGCCAACTATCGTCACTCGCCGGTCCATTCTACAAAAGGTACGCCATCACCCCTTAACGGGCTCTGACTACTTGTAAGCACACGGTTTCAGGTACTCTTTCACTCCCCCTCCCGGGGTGCTTTTCACCTTTCCCTCACGGTACTTGTTCACTATCGGTCACTAGGGAGTATTTAGCCTTGCCAGATGGTCCTGGCGGATTCCGACGGGATTTCGCGTGTCCCGCCGTACTCAGGATACTCTTAGGTAAATCATTGGTTTCGTCTACGGGGCTCTCACCCTGTACCGCTGGCCTTCCCATGCCATTCGACTACCGCTGATCCGTCCATGTTAGAGTCCTACAACCCCAGTGTGCATGCACACTGGTTTGGGCTCTTCCCGTTTCGCTCGCCGCTACTCAGGGAATCGATCTTTCTTTCTCTTCCTGCAGGTACTTAGATGTTTCAGTTCTCTGCGTCTACCTCACTTGCGTGTAACAGCCAGTAGCTGTTGGGTTCCCCCATTCGGAAATCTCTGGATCTTAGCTTACTTACAGCTCCCCAAAGCATATCGGTGTTCGTTCCGTCCTTCATCGGCTCCTAGTGCCAAGGCATTCACCGTGCGCCCTTTGTTTCTTAACCACATATTTCTCGCGCTTTTTCTTTACTCTGTATGTCTACAGACTCGGTCAATTCTCGGTTCTTTGATTTAATCTCTTTGAAATTATATCTTTTTAAGAAAATTGTTCTTATACAATGCGTCGCATCGACACATTCTATAAGTGTTGATATTCAGTTTTCAATGAACTACTTGAGTGAAAGCTCACTCAAAACTAAACAAAGACAATAACCAAACTGTGAAGGGTCCAGTCTCCTTAGAAAGGAGGTGATCCAGCCGCACCTTCCGATACGGCTACCTTGTTACGACTTCACCCCAATCATCTATCCCACCTTCGACGGCTCCCTCCATAATGGTTAGGCCACCGGCTTCGGGTGTTACAAACTCTCGTGGTGTGACGGGCGGTGTGTACAAGACCCGGGAACGTATTCACCGTGGCGTGCTGATCCACGATTACTAGCGATTCCGGCTTCATGTTCTCGAGTTGCAGAGAACAATCCGAACTGAGAATGGCTTTGAGAGATTCGCTTGCCCTCGCGGGGTCGCTGCTCGCTGTACCATCCATTGTAGCACGTGTGTAGCCCAGGTCATAAGGGGCATGATGATTTGACGTCATCCCCACCTTCCTCCGGTTTGTCACCGGCAGTCTCACTAGAGTCCCCAACTGAATGCTGGCAACTAGTGATAAGGGTTGCGCTCGTTGCGGGACTTAACCCAACATCTCACGACACGAGCTGACGACAACCATGCACCACCTGTCTCCTTGCCCCGAAGGGTTTCACCTATCTCTAGGCTATGCAAGGGATGTCAAGACCTGGTAAGGTTCTTCGCGTTGCTTCGAATTAAACCACATGCTCCACCGCTTGTGCGGGTCCCCGTCAATTCCTTTGAGTTTCAGCCTTGCGGCCGTACTCCCCAGGCGGAGTGTTTATTGCGTTAACGCCAGCACTGAAGGGTGGAAACCCTCCAACACTTAACACTCATCGTTTACGGCGTGGACTACCAGGGTATCTAATCCTGTTCGCTCCCCACGCTTTCGAGCCTCAGTGTCAGTTACAGACCAGAAAGTCGCCTTCGCCACTGGTGTTCCTCCATATATCTACGCATTTCACCGCTACACATGGAATTCCACTTTCCTCTTCTGCACTCAAGTTCGCCAGTTTCCAATGCAATTCCACGGTTGAGCCGTGGGCTTTCACATCAGACTTAACAAACCACCTGCGCTCCCTTTACGCCCAATAAATCCGGACAACGCTTGTGACCTACGTATTACCGCGGCTGCTGGCACGTAGTTAGCCGTCACTTTCTGGTTAGATACCGTCAATCCTGTAACAGTTACTCTACAGGGTGTTCTTCTCTAATAACAGTGCTTTACGATCCGAAGACCTTCTTCACACACGCGGCGTTGCTCCGTCAGACTTGCGTCCATTGCGGAAGATTCCCTACTGCTGCCTCCCGTAGGAGTTTGGGCCGTGTCTCAGTCCCAATGTGGCCGATCACCCTCTCAGGTCGGCTATGCATCATCGCCTTGGTAAGCCGTTACCTTACCAACTAGCTAATGCAGCGCGGGACCATCCTTCAGTGACAGCCGAAGCCGTCTTTCCCGATGGAGTCATGCGACTCTGTCGTCTATGCGGTATTAGTCATCGTTTCCGATGGTTATCCCCCGCTGAAGGGTAGGTTTCCCACGTGTTACTCACCCGTGCGCCACTCACTTTGAGAGAACAAGTTCTCTCTCCGTGCGTTCGACTTGCATGTATTAGGCACGCCGCCAGCGTTCGTCCTGAGCCAGGATCAAACTCTCATAAAAGATTGTTTGAGCTGTATGCTCTTACTTAACTAGCTTTGTTGATTTTTTTAACTGGTTATCATCCAGTATCCGAATTGCTTGGTTGATTCGTTTGAACGAATCCCCTACACATTTGGTGTTTGTCTTTGTTCAGTTTTCAATGAGCTTTTGTTGCGCTCTCAAGCAACAACTTTTATAGTATAGCACCGGCGAGAATTTTTGTCAACAAGTTTTTTCAACTTGTTTTGTTTCTGCCCAGCGATGTCCGCGTTGTGTTTCAACAACTTTTATACTATAACATGCTGACTCACTAAGTGTCAAGCGGTATTTGAGATTTTTTTAAATTATGTTAATTTATTATTTTATCTCGGTGTGATACTGTCCCTCTTTTAGCGACTTTTATATCTTAACATCTGGAACATATTGTGTCAACAATATTTTTCACTTTATTTTGCAAAGTTTTGTTTCAGATATCGTTGCCTTTTTGCAACTTTCATATAATAACATGGCTGTTTCGTTATGTCAACATAGATTTTGAAATAAACATTACATTTATTTCGCTTGTCTGTCTTTCATTTGACAAGCTCTAAATAATATCACGGTCTAATATAGATGTCAAATTTATTTTAATGTTTTTATTTGTTTCTATATATGACAATATATAGTTAGTTATTCTTGTTGATAACCTATATATAGGGTTCCTGATTATTTATAGTTAATAGGTAACTTGTGTAGATACTTCAACTGCATACGGGACCAAGCTTCTTGTGTATAACTTTGGTTTGTTTTTTATATTTTTAGCTACAAGAAAAAAAGACACCAACCATGATGATCGATGTCTTAATTATGGAGAATAGCGGGATCGAACCGCTGACCTCCTGCGTGCAAAGCAGGCGCTCTCCCAGCTGAGCTAATCCCCCATGTTATATTAATCGGGAAGACAGGATTCGAACCTGCGACCCCTTGGTCCCAAACCAAGTGCTCTACCAAGCTGAGCTACTTCCCGTTTTATAACGCACCCTGCAGGAGTCGAACCTGCAACCGCCTGATTCGTAGTCAGGTACTCTATCCAGTTGAGCCAAGGGTGCATTTTATTAAATACATTATTTCATTAAGTTAATAACACTTGTGTGTTATGCCGAGGGCCGGAATCGAACCGGCACGGTGATCACTCACCGCAGGATTTTAAGTCCTGTGCGTCTGCCAGTTCCGCCACCCCGGCTTTTAAAAACCGATAGTTTATATCTGGCTATTTAAGTTGTTTTGCAACTCTTAACGACTACTTTTCCTATATTACACGAGTTCCCCTAGACCGTCAAGCTTTTTTTATCTTATTTTTAATTTTTTGTTATTTTTTCCATTTCCTACTATATATAGTGTTAATTATATAAGAAGTCCTCTATAAGTAGATGATTTAATCACACTTATAGAGGACTTCTTCTATTTATTGACCTCGTTCACTTTCATAGATGTGGCTCATCATATTCTCCAGTTTCATTTTGGACACATTTGCACCAAAGGCTGCACTAGCTGCTTCTAGTTTAATACTTTCTGCCAAGCTACCAATATTCTATGCATCGAATCCTAAGTTTATAACCACTTCCATTGCTTTAGAAACTGTTTCTTCATTATCACCTGCTACTGCGATGGCTTTCTCTCACCTTATCGATTAATTTGACTTTCATCATAAATATCATGATATCCCATATGATTGAAAGCTTTGACTACAAAGCTTTGATTTAAGTAATCTTATATTAATTCACTAGTGGCTTGTAATGGATTGGTGAATTTTTCTTAAATACCATCTACTTCCCACCAATAGTTCATCGCATCAATGACGATTTTATTAGCAAGTGACTTCGCATCAACCGTTAGGTATTTACTTACTGGTAAGGCAAGAATAACTATGTCTGCCTCTTCGGCTACTGTCATGGCATCTGATGCCACCGCCCCTGGGGCTAGCACTTCAATAGTCAATGCTATTTCTGAAGCAGGACCTGAGTTCGCAATAAGAACTTCATAGCCCGCCTTTAGGGCCAATTGGGCTAAGACGATACCGACTTTACCTGCACCTAATATTCCAATCTTTTTCATCTTAGTGTTTCTTTGTTAATAGTTGTTTTACTTTAGGAATCACTTCTTGCCCACTTGCCCATAGAATTCAATGGTCTTCTGACGGACTTCTACACTTTGTAGCCCTGCACCATAGACTAAGTCAAATCGTCCTACTCAAAGGCGATCGATCGCTGAAGCCATTTTCTTAGCGACAGTATCTGCAGAACCTACATAGTAAGAACCATGTTCCACTTCGTGTTCAAAATGACTTTTAGTCATTGGTGTCCACCCTCTTAATTGACCAATGGTATCGAATGATTTCTTAATATGTTTCCAAGCAAGGTCAAATGTTTCACCGTCCGTATCTGCTATTAGACCATGTGAGTGCATCCCTACTGGGTAAATCGTTTTCCCAAGTTGTTGGGAAGCACGTCGATATAGGTCGATATAAGCTTTGAAGCGTATCGGATCGCCACCAATAATAGCTAACATCTAACATCAATGGAAATCCATAGCGAGCGGTACAAATGATAGATTCAGGTGAACCTCTTACTCCAATCCAAGTATCTAACTTTCCACTCTCTGTCTTGGGGAATATATCGATGTCTTCTAAAGATTGAGTGAATTCTCCCTGCCAACTAAGTGGTTTTTCTTCAAAGAATTTTGCGAACATAGCTACATGACATCATTTGGAAAAGGGGCTTTTAATTCATTAAGCACTTAGACATATTATAACAGATGATTGCATAACCACCTTATTGAAGTTCATGAAATGAAAAAAGCCAGTATAAATTCCCATACTGACATATACTTGGTTACTATCTCTAAAAAAACGAAGAACCAATATCATTCTAATAAAAAACAAAGGCCTTAACCTTTGGGTTCTAAAATAAATGAGGTTGATGACGGAATTGTCATCAACCTCTTCTTTGATTCTATACAAAAACGCAGATATCCGTTATATTAAAAGTACCAGCAAATAACATAAGGAGGATATCTACGCATGAACTATTTTATCGAAAAAACACTTTAATTGAAAGACCTGAATATCACAATTAACACAGAAAAAAATGATGAAGTGAAAATTAAAGGCAGGCTATTTCTTGTCTATTACGTTCAATTAACCTATGTCCCAAAAGCCTGCGAATTTTGTGGCATCTATAAAAATCATTATCAGGTTGTTAAGAATGGCTTTAGACAAGGCTCCTCGGATTACGTTAAATACCATCTCGTCGCTACCGGCGTATTTAAAGCTTCAAAAACAACGCTATTATTGTAAAGCATGTGGTCAGAGTTTATCGCTAAATCTTCTGTTCCATTGTCCATCGATTAAGCCAAGCTTATCGATTAAAGAACTGGGAACTCTTTGAATCGACCTTGATCCAAGCCAATCAACAACCTTATTTGACAAAAGAACCAATAAAAAAACAAAGGCCTTAACCTTTGTCCACTAAGCAAGCCATTTGCCGGGATCGAACCGGCGACCTCATCCTTACCATGGATGCGCTCTACCAACTGAGCTAAAACGGCAAATATTAACTCTGTATAAAAAAAAGACTCCGCAAGTAGGGCTCGAACCTACGACATCATGATTAACAGTCATGCGCTCTACCGACTGAGCTATTGCGGAATGACAATAAATCATTCATAAAAATTAAGAAACAATGCGCGGCAACGACCTACTCTCACTAGGACCAAAGGTCCAACTACCATCGGCGCTAAGAAGCTTAACTGCTGTGTTCGGCATGGGAACAGGTGTGTCCTTCTTGCTACCATCACCACACATTGTTGATTCGAGTTATCCGTAGATCACTCAAAACTGAATATCAACACTCGCTCTCTTATTCTCAAACTCCGAATTGCTCGTGGTTAAGTCCTCGACCGATTAGTACTCGTCCGCTCCGTACATCACTGCACTTCCACTTCGAGCCTATCTACCTGATCGTCTTTCAGGGGTCTTACTTCCTAAGAATGGGAAATCTCATCTTGAAGCTGGCTTCGCGCTTAGATGCTTTCAGCGCTTATCCATCCCACACATAGCTACCCAGCGATGCTCCTGGCGGAACAACTGGTACACCAGCGGTGTGTCCATCCCGGTCCTCTCGTACTAAGGATAGCTCTTCTCAAATTTCCTACGCCCGCGACGGATAGGGACCGAACTGTCTCACGACGTTCTGAACCCAGCTCGCGTACCGCTTTAATGGGCGAACAGCCCAACCCTTGGGACCGACTTCAGCCCCAGGATGCGATGAGCCGACATCGAGGTGCCAAACCTCCCCGTCGATGTGAACTCTTGGGGGAGATAAGCCTGTTATCCCCAGGGTAGCTTTTATCCGTTGAGCGATGGCCCTTCCATACGGTACCACCGGATCACTAAGCCCGACTTTCGTCCCTGCTCGACTTGTAGGTCTCGCAGTCAAGCTCCCTTATGCCTTTGCACTCTGCGAATGATTTCCAACCATTCTGAGGGAACCTTTGGGCGCCTCCGTTACTGTTTAGGAGGCGACCGCCCCAGTCAAACTGCCCACCTGACACTGTCTCCCGTATGCTATACGCGGGTTAGAGGGTTCATTCATCAAGGGTAGTATCCCACCAACGCCTCCCGGTAAACTGACGTCCACCGTTCTTAGGCTCCTACCTATCCTGTACATGACCAACAAACACTCAATATCAAGTTGCAGTGAAGCTCCATGGGGTCTTTCCGTCCTGTCGCGGGTAATCGGCATCTTCACCGATACTATAATTTCACCGAGTCTCTCGTTGAGACAGTGCCCAAATCGTTACGCCTTTCGTGCGGGTCGGAACTTACCCGACAAGGAATTTCGCTACCTTAGGACCGTTATAGTTACGGCCGCCGTTTACTGGGGCTTCAATTCGTACCTTCGCATGCGCTAAGCACTCCTCTTAACCTTCCAGCACCGGGCAGGCGTCAGCCCCTATACGTCACCTTTCGGTTTAGCAGAGACCTGTGTTTTTGATAAACAGTCGCTTGGGCCTATTCACTGCGGCTGATCGTTAAATCAGCACCCCTTCTCCCGAAGTTACGGGGTCATTTTGCCGAGTTCCTTAACGAGAGTTCTCTCGCTCACCTTAGTGTTCTCCACTCGACTACCTGTGTCGGTTTGCGGTACGGGTTATGATTAATTCGCTAGAAGCTTTTCTCGACAGTTTGATTACTCACCTTCGCTACTTTAGTTCGCTCCCGGTCACAACTCATCCTTAAAAGTAAGCATTTGACTCACTTTCAGACTTATTGCTTCGACATCCTATTCCATCAGGATGCGTGAGGTCACCTCCTGTGTCCCTCCGTCACTCAATCACCAATCATAAGTACAGGAATCTCTACCTGTTATCCATCGCCTATACCTATCGGCTTCAGCTTAGGTCCCGACTAACCCTGGGCGGACGAGCCTTCCCCAGGAAACCTTAGTCTTTCGGTGGACGGGATTCTCACCCGTCTTGCGCTACTCATACCGGCATTCTCACTTCTATGCGCTCCACAGCTCCTTACGGTACTGCTTCGCCGCACATAGAACGCTCTCCTACCACTCAATACATTGAGTCCACAGCTTCGGTGTTCAGTTTAGCCCCGGTACATTTTCGGCGCAGGGTCACTCGACTAGTGAGCTATTACGCACTCTTTCAAGGATGGCTGCTTCTAAGCCAACCTCCTAGTTGTCTGGGCAACCCCACATCCTTTTCCACTTAACTGATACTTAGGGACCTTAGCTGGTGGTCTGGGCTGTTTCCCTTTCGACTACGGATCTTATCACTCGCAGTCTGACTCCCAGAGATAAGCAGATGGCATTCGGAGTTTATCTGGATTCAGTAAGACAATCGTCCCCCTAGTCCAAACAGTGCTCTACCTCCATCGCTCTCACTCTGAGGCTATACCTAAATATATTTCGGAGAGAACCAGCTATCTCCAAGTTCGATTGGAATTTCTCCGCTACCCACATGTCATCCAAACATTTTTCAACATGTCCTGGTTCGGTCCTCCAGTGCGTCTTACCGCACCTTCAACCTGCACATGGGTAGGTCACTTGGTTTCGGGTCGACGACATCTGACTTTCGCCCTATTCAGACTCGCTTTCGCTACGGCTCCGTCTCTTCGACTTAACCTTGCCAACTATCGTCACTCGCCGGTCCATTCTACAAAAGGTACGCCATCACCCCTTAACGGGCTCTGACTACTTGTAAGCACACGGTTTCAGGTACTCTTTCACTCCCCTCCCGGGGTGCTTTTCACCTTTCCCTCACGGTACTTGTTCACTATCGGTCACTAGGGAGTATTTAGCCTTGCCAGATGGTCCTGGCGGATTCCGACGGGATTTCGCGTGTCCCGCCGTACTCAGGATACTCTTAGGTAAATCATTGGTTTCGTCTACGGGGCTCTCACCCTGTACCGCTGGCCTTCCCATGCCATTCGACTACCGCTGATCCGTCCATGTTAGAGTCCTACAACCCCAGTGTGCATGCACACTGGTTTGGGCTCTTCCCGTTTCGCTCGCCGCTACTCAGGGAATCGATCTTTCTTTCTCTTCCTGCAGGTACTTAGATGTTTCAGTTCTCTGCGTCTACCTCACTTGCGTGTAACAGCCAGTAGCTGTTGGGTTCCCCCATTCGGAAATCTCTGGATCTTAGCTTACTTACAGCTCCCCAAAGCATATCGGTGTTCGTTCCGTCCTTCATCGGCTCCTAGTGCCAAGGCATTCACCGTGCGCCCTTTGTTTCTTAACCACATATTTCTCGCGCTTTTTCTTTACTCTGTATGTCTACAGACTCGGTCAATTCTCGGTTCTTTGATTTAATCTCTTTGAAATTATATCTTTTTAAGAAAATTGTTCTTATACAATGCGTCGCATCGACACATTCTATAAGTGTTGATATTCAGTTTTCAATGAACTACTTGAGTGAAAGCTCACTCAAAACTAAACAAAGACAATAACCAAACTGTGAAGGGTCCAGTCTCCTTAGAAAGGAGGTGATCCAGCCGCACCTTCCGATACGGCTACCTTGTTACGACTTCACCCCAATCATCTATCCCACCTTCGACGGCTCCCTCCATAATGGTTAGGCCACCGGCTTCGGGTGTTACAAACTCTCGTGGTGTGACGGGCGGTGTGTACAAGACCCGGGAACGTATTCACCGTGGCGTGCTGATCCACGATTACTAGCGATTCCGGCTTCATGTTCTCGAGTTGCAGAGAACAATCCGAACTGAGAATGGCTTTGAGAGATTCGCTTGCCCTCGCGGGGTCGCTGCTCGCTGTACCATCCATTGTAGCACGTGTGTAGCCCAGGTCATAAGGGGCATGATGATTTGACGTCATCCCCACCTTCCTCCGGTTTGTCACCGGCAGTCTCACTAGAGTCCCCAACTGAATGCTGGCAACTAGTGATAAGGGTTGCGCTCGTTGCGGGACTTAACCCAACATCTCACGACACGAGCTGACGACAACCATGCACCACCTGTCTCCTTGCCCCGAAGGGTTTCACCTATCTCTAGGCTATGCAAGGGATGTCAAGACCTGGTAAGGTTCTTCGCGTTGCTTCGAATTAAACCACATGCTCCACCGCTTGTGCGGGTCCCCGTCAATTCCTTTGAGTTTCAGCCTTGCGGCCGTACTCCCCAGGCGGAGTGTTTATTGCGTTAACGCCAGCACTGAAGGGTGGAAACCCTCCAACACTTAACACTCATCGTTTACGGCGTGGACTACCAGGGTATCTAATCCTGTTCGCTCCCCACGCTTTCGAGCCTCAGTGTCAGTTACAGACCAGAAAGTCGCCTTCGCCACTGGTGTTCCTCCATATATCTACGCATTTCACCGCTACACATGGAATTCCACTTTCCTCTTCTGCACTCAAGTTCGCCAGTTTCCAATGCAATTCCACGGTTGAGCCGTGGGCTTTCACATCAGACTTAACAAACCACCTGCGCTCCCTTTACGCCCAATAAATCCGGACAACGCTTGTGACCTACGTATTACCGCGGCTGCTGGCACGTAGTTAGCCGTCACTTTCTGGTTAGATACCGTCAATCCTGTAACAGTTACTCTACAGGGTGTTCTTCTCTAATAACAGTGCTTTACGATCCGAAGACCTTCTTCACACACGCGGCGTTGCTCCGTCAGACTTGCGTCCATTGCGGAAGATTCCCTACTGCTGCCTCCCGTAGGAGTTTGGGCCGTGTCTCAGTCCCAATGTGGCCGATCACCCTCTCAGGTCGGCTATGCATCATCGCCTTGGTAAGCCGTTACCTTACCAACTAGCTAATGCAGCGCGGGACCATCCTTCAGTGACAGCCGAAGCCGTCTTTCCCGATGGAGTCATGCGACTCTGTCGTCTATGCGGTATTAGTCATCGTTTCCGATGGTTATCCCCCGCTGAAGGGTAGGTTTCCCACGTGTTACTCACCCGTGCGCCACTCACTTTGAGAGAACAAGTTCTCTCTCCGTGCGTTCGACTTGCATGTATTAGGCACGCCGCCAGCGTTCGTCCTGAGCCAGGATCAAACTCTCATAAAAGATTGTTTGAGCTGTATGCTCTTACTTAACTAGCTTTGTTGATTTTTTTAACTGGTTATCATCCAGTATCCGAATTGCTTGGTTGATTCGTTTGAACGAATCCCCTACACATTTGGTGTTTGTCTTTGTTCAGTTTTCAATGAGCTTTTGTTGCGCTCTCAAGCAACAACTTTTATAGTATAGCACCTTCTTCAGAATCTGTCATCACTCTTTTTGGAAGTTTGTTGAATTCTTTTGAAGTTCCTTTGTCGTTAGGCATTATCCCGTCGACCTATAATATATTATCACTACTACAGTATGTTGTCAAACATTTTGTAAGGTTTTTGTAAAATTAATGTAAAATGTCTTTTCGTCGTCGAGCAATTGCTTCAACGCCCCGTGACGACAAGACATAATATACCACGTGTTGGATTAGTTCGTCAACTCTTTTTTTACAATTTTTTAATTTTATTTGTTTTCTTCTTATTATTAATGGATTTAGAGTCATTTCGTGTATTTATAATAGGAGGTGTTTTATGATTTACATTCTATTTTTCTATTTCGGTTGTTCATTAAGTTCTTTTGCTTTTTGTTTTTCTACTGATTGGATACAGAGGAGTATATCTTTTACTCGACGTTCTCAATGTGACCATTGCGGTCATAACTTGAAGGCTTATGAGTTGATTCCTCTTGTCTCAGTATTTCTTTGTGGTTTTCATTGTCGTCATTGTCAGTTTCCAATTTCTACTACATATTTATTTACTGAGTTATTTGGCGGTTTACTAACTTTAGTTGTTTACTTACTGTTTCCCTATCATTCTTTTATTTTTGTTATATCATATTCTCTCGTTGTTTTATTAATGATTTTTTGTGATTGGCAAAGTTTAATGGTTCCAGACTTATTGCAAGTTTTTCTCCTTTTACTTTGTTTATATGATTCGTATATTTTATCTCGATTTTCAGTTTATTCTTTGTTGTTTGCTTTTAGTATTTTTATTCTACTTATGTGTTTAAATTTATATAAAGCTGATTCAATTGGTGGTGCTGATATTAAAACTTTATCTATTCTTGCATTCATGACACCACTTGAACAATTTCCATTAGTACTTTTCATATCCTCTTTTTTCGCACTACTATATATAGTAGTAACTCGTTCACCTAAAGAGTATCGAGGTACTCCTTTACCTTTTATTCCGTTTATATTCTTGGGCTTCTTCGTCGCGATAGGTCTTTCCTAAACAAAAAACTGCCAGGTAGTTAAACCACCTGGCAGTTTGCCGTTATATAGAAGAATTTAGATTATTTAAATGAGGTTTCAGTTCCTTTTCTTCTTGCTCTTTCTTCTCGACTTCTTCTTCAACTTGTCGTTCTTCTTCTAAGATGTTATCAATAATCTCAGCGGTTGATGTTTCAATATTACGGTAGCGTTGCATGCCTGTTCCAGCTGGGATTAATTTACCGATAATAACATTCTCTTTCAATCCAATTAATTCATCACGATCTCCACGGATAGCCGCATCAGTAAGAACACGTGTTGTTTCTTGGAATGATGCTGCTGAGATGAATGATTTAGTTTCAAGTGCAGCTTTAGTAATACCTAATAATACAGGTCGTGCAGTCGCTGGGACTTCTCCTGCTTTAATTGCTGCCTCGTTTGCCTTAGTAAAGTCAGAAATATCTAATAATGCTCCTGGTAAGATATTTGTTGAAGCCGGGTCCATAACGCGTACTTTGCGAAGCATTTGCCGTACCATTACTTCCACGTGTTTATCTCCGATTTCTACCCCTTGTCCACGGTATACATTTTGTACTTCTTGTAGCATATAGTTTTCTACGGTTATAACATCAGTTACACGTAGCAATTCTTTAGGATCAATAGACCCCTCAGTTAATGCTTGTCCACGTTCAACTGTATCTCCTACATTCACTTTTAGACGTGATTGGAATGGTACGTTATATATACGCGTATCAGTAATACCACGAACTGTAATATCTTTTGTACGGTCTGATGATTTCTCTTCAATCGATTCAATTGTACCTGCTACTTCTGTAATTTGAGCTAAACCTTTAGGGTTACGAGCTTCAAAAATTTCTTGGATACGCGGAAGACCTTGAGTGATATCTCCTCCACCAGCAACTCCACCCGTATGGAATGTACGCATAGTTAATTGTGTACCTGGTTCTCCGATTGATTGCGCTGCGATCGTTCCGACCGCTTCACCTACTTCAACCTCGTCACCTGTTGCTAAGTTACGTCCATAACAGTGTTTACATACACCGTGGTTTGTATCACATGTGAATACTGAACGAATCGTTACTTCTTCAATTCCAGCATCAATAATTTCTCTGGCGATATCTTCAGTAATCAATTCATTAGGGCCGATAATCGCTACACCCGTTTCTGGATGTTTCACAGTTTTTTGAGTATAACGTCCTATTAGACGCTCTTCTAGTGATTCAATAATACTATTACCATCGCGAATTGCTCTAATTTCAAGTCCTTTATCGGTACCACAATCATCCTCACGAACGATAACATCTTGAGCAACATCTACAAGACGACGAGTTAAATAACCTGAGTCGGCTGTCTTAAGGGCAGTATCCGTCATCCCTTTACGAGCACCGTGAGTCGAGATAAACATCTCTTGAACGTTTAATCCTTCACGGAAGTTTGACGTAATTGGAAGTTCGATAATCTTACCTGATGGAGCCGCCATGTTCCCACGCATACCCGCTAATTGAGTAAAGTTTGAGATGTTACCACGGGCACCTGAGTCAGACATCATATTAATAGGGTTCAATCTTGGTAGTTCTTTAACTAGATCTTGTTGAATTGCATCTTTCGCTTTCTCCCAAGTTCTAATGACGTTGTTATAACGCTCATCTTCTGTAATTAAACCACGACGGTATTGTTTAGTAATGTTTTCAACGCGGTTATGTGCATCCTCAATAATACCTTCTTTTGTATCTAAGATAATAACATCTGCAACCCCAACGGTAATTCCGGCACGAGTTGAATATTTATATCCTAGGTCTTTCATTTTATCTAACATCATTGAAGTTTCTGTTACTTGGTAACGTTTGAAGACTTCAGCGATAATGTTGCCTAAGTGTTTTTTCTTAAATGGTGCAACTAATTCTAAATTCTCAATGAATTCTTTAACGTCTGTTCCATATTCTAAGAAATACTTATCTGGAGTACGGTCGATTAAGTTTGTATTAGTTGGTTCGTTTAAGTAAGGGAATTCTGTAGGCATAATGTCGTTAAAGATTACTTTACCTACAGTTGTAACCATTAATCGTTCTTTTTGCCAATCAGTGAATGGTTTTCCTTCTAATGAAGCTGCTGGAATAGCAATTCTAGAGTGTAGATGAACATACCCATTTTGGTAGGCTAATTCTACTTCACTCGGACTAGATAAAATCATTCCTTCCCCAATTCTTCCTTCTTCTTCAAGGGTTAAGTAATAGTTACCTAATACCATATCTTGTGAAGGTGTAACAACTGGTTTACCATCTTTAGGGTTTAGAATATGTTGAGCTGCTAACATCAGTAAGCGTGCTTCAGCTTGAGCTTCTTCAGATAAAGGTACGTGAACCGCCATTTGATCCCCATCGAAGTCGGCGTTATAAGCCTCACACACTAATGGGTGAAGACGAATTGCTTTACCTTCAACGATAACTGGCTCAAAAGCTTGAATACCTAAACGGTGAAGCGTAGGTGCTCGGTTAAGTAATACTGGATGTTCTTTAATAACATCCTCGATAACTGGCCAGATAGCGTCATCTTGTGTCTCAATCATTTTCTTAGCATTCTTAATGTTACCAGCAATGTCTCGTTCAACTAATTCTTTCATTACGAATGGTTTGAATAATTCAATAGCCATTTCTTTAGGTAATCCACATTGATACATCTTCAAAGTAGGTCCTACAACGATAACTGAACGTCCTGAGTAGTCAACACGTTTACCTAGTAAGTTTTGACGGAAACGTCCTTGCTTACCTTTTAACATATGTGATAGTGATTTTAATGGACGGTTACCTGGTCCTGTTACTGCACGACCACGACGTCCATTATCGACTAATGAGTCTACCGCTTCTTGTAACATACGTTTCTCGTTTTGAACGATTATATTCGGAGCACCTAAATCTAACAAGCGTTTTAGACGGTTGTTACGATTAATCACTCGACGGTATAAATCATTCAAGTCACTTGTTGCAAAACGTCCACCTTCTAATTGGACCATTGGACGTAACTCAGGTGGAATAACTGGTAAAGCTTCCATAATCATCCAAGAAGGATTATTACCTGATTCTAAAAATGAGTCCAAAATATCTAATCGGCGAATCGCACGTGTACGTTTTTGTCCTGTTGCTGTTTTAAGTGATTCTTTTAATTCAGCCACTTCAGCTTCAAGATCAACTGCTTCTAGAAGATCACGAATTGCTTCCGCTCCCATCTTAGCTTTGAATTTGTTACCGTACTCACGACGTTTTTCACGGTATTCTGTTTCTGTTAATAAAGATTTATTTTCTAAAGGTGTATCACCTGCATCAATTACAATGTAAGATGCGAAGTAGATAACTTCTTCTAATAATCTTGGGCTTAAGTCCAAGATAAGTCCCATGCGACTCGGAATACCTTTGAAGTACCATACGTGTGTAACAGGAGCTGCTAATTCGATATGTCCCATACGTTCACGACGTACTTTAGAGCGAGTCACCTCAACCCCACAACGTTCACAAACTCTTCCTTTATAACGAATTCGTTTATATTTACCACACGCACATTCCCAGTCTTTTGTCGGACCAAAGATACGCTCACAGAATAAGCCATCTTTTTCTGGTTTTAATGTACGGTAATTAATTGTTTCTGGCTTTTTAACCTCGCCGTAAGACCAACTACGGATTTTTTCAGGGGATGCTAAACCAATTTGCATTGATTCAAATGTATTAACATCTATCAAAGGGTCAACCTCCTTATTTAATTGCCGATAGTTGTGGAGCCTCGTTTTTAAATGAGGCTCTTTAAACTATCCATCATAACTCTATATACTCTTTAATTATTATTCTTTATTTGTATCTGTTGCTGCTACAGTTTTGTTCTCTGATTGTTGACCTGCTTGTTTTTGATCTTCTTTATATTTCTCTAATGCGTTAAAGTTGATGATGTCATCATCTTCATCATCGTCTTGTAAGTCGATTTCTTTATTATCTGCATCTAATACACGTAGATCTAATCCAAGTGATTGTAATTCTTTTACTAGAACTCTGAACGATTCTGGTACACCTGGTTTTGGAATCGGCTCACCTTTAACGATTGCTTCGTAAGTTTTCACACGTCCAACAACGTCATCTGACTTGTAAGTCAGAATCTCTTGGAGTGTATAAGCAGCACCATAAGCTTCCAGTGCCCAAACTTCCATCTCCCCAAAACGTTGTCCACCAAATTGTGCCTTACCACCTAACGGTTGTTGTGTTACTAATGAGTAAGGTCCTGTTGAACGAGCGTGAATTTTATCATCAACCATGTGTCCTAGTTTCAGCATATACATAACTCCAACGGATACTTTACGGTCGAATGGCTCTCCTGTGCGACCGTCATATAAGGTTGTCTTAGCATCTTCAGCAAGTCCCGCCTCTTTAACAGTATTCCATACATCTTCTTCACTCGCCCCATCGAATACAGGTGTTGAGATATTAATTCCCATCGTACGTGCCGCCATACCAAGGTGGAGTTCGAATACTTGCCCAATGTTCATTCGTGATGGTACCCCTAATGGGTTTAACATAATGTCTACAGGTGTTCCATCTGGTAAGAATGGCATATCTTCTTCTGGCACGATTAAAGAGACAACCCCTTTGTTACCGTGACGTCCTGCCATCTTATCACCTTCACGAATCTTGCGTTTTTGAACAATATATACACGAACTAGCATGTTTACACCTGGTGATAACTCATCTCCGTTCTCACGTGTAAAGATTTTCACATCATGAACAATTCCGCCACCGCCATGTGGTACGCGAAGTGATGTATCACGAACTTCACGGGCTTTTTCACCAAAGATTGCATGTAGTAGACGTTCTTCTGCAGATAATTCTGTCACTCCTTTAGGAGTTACTTTACCTACTAGAATATCTCCATCTCTTACTTCAGCACCAATCGTGATAATTCCATCTTTATCCAAGTATTTCAATGCATCTTCACCAACGTTAGGAATCTCACGAGTAATTTCCTCAGGTCCTAACTTTGTATCACGTGCTTCTGATTCATACTCTTCAATATGAATTGAAGTGTATACATCGTCTTTTACAAGACGTTCAGACATGATAATGGCATCCTCGTAGTTATATCCTCCCCATGTCATGAAGGCTACTAATGGGTTTTGACCTAAGGCCATCTCTCCATTTTCCATTGATGGTCCATCTGCTAGGATGTCCCCTTTGTTTACAATTTCGCCTGTTTCAACGATTGGACGTTGGTTATAACATGTTCCAGCGTTAGAACGAGCGAACTTAGTTAAGTGGTACTCATCTACTGAACTGTCTTCTAATCTAACACGAATTGTACGTGCATCAACATAGATAACTTCTCCTGGACGCTTACAGATTAAAGCTGCACCCGAGTCATGGGCTGCTTGATATTCCATACCTGTTCCTATGAAAGGTGCTTTAGGATTAATTAACGGCACTGCTTGACGCTGCATGTTCGCTCCCATTAGGGCACGGTTAGAGTCATCGTTTTCTAAAAACGGAATTGAGGCAGTCGCTACAGAAACTACTTGTTTTGGTGATACGTCCATAAAGTCAACTTGTTCTCTAGGAACCTCAATATTCTCAGACTTGTATCGAGCCATTACGGTCTCGTTGACAAATGTTCCATCTTCATTAAGTAATGAGTTGGCTTGAGCAATGATATATAAGTCTTCCTCATCCGCTGATAAATAATGAATCTCGTCCGTCGCTGCATTCGTCTCACGATTAACTTTACGGTAAGGTGTCTCAATAAATCCAAATTCATTAATCTTAGCATATGTTGCCAAGGAGTTGATTAACCCAATGTTTGGTCCCTCAGGTGTTTCAATTGGACACATACGCCCATAGTGAGAGTAGTGAACGTCACGCACTTCATATCCAGCACGGTCACGAGTTAATCCACCAGGACCTAAAGCAGATAGACGACGTTTGTGAGTCAACTCACCTAATGGATTCGACTGGTCCATGAATTGTGATAGTTGTGATGATCCAAAAAATTCTTTAATCGCTGCTACTACAGGGCGAATATTGATTAATTGTTGAGGTGTCATAGATGACACATCTTGTAATGACATACGTTCACGTACAACACGTTCCATACGTGATAATCCAATGCGGAATTGGTTTTGTAATAATTCACCTACTGAACGGATTCGACGGTTTCCTAAGTGGTCAATATCATCTGTCTCACCAATACCTAAATCTAAGAATAGGTAATAGTTCATTGAAGCAATGATATCTGCTGGCGTAAGACTCTTAACCTCTTCAGTTAGGTGTCCGTTCCCGATAATATTAATTACTTTCTCAGGATCTTCAGGGTTGTATACACGAACCACCTGTACATCAATCGGTTCAGCTACAACAGCTTCTGGTGAAGGATGTAAAGTAACCATATTAAGACCGTTATCTAAGTATGGAATTAATGTATCAATCTTCTCTTGGTCTAATTCTGTACCTTCAGTGAAGATAACTTCTCCAGTCTCAGGATCTGCTAGCGTTTCAGCTAAAGTTAATCCTAAGAGACGGTATTTAAGATGAAGTTTTTTGTTGATTTTGTAACGTCCTACTGGTGCTAAGTCATAGCGACGTGGGTCAAAGAAACGGGCTGTTAGTAAGTTTCTTGAACTTTCTGCAGTCTTAGGCTCACCTGGACGTAGTCTTTCATACACATCTTTAAGAGCTTCCTCAACACGTGAGTCTGCAACGTTTTTATGAATATCCTTATCTATCGTTGCATTTAATAATTCTGATTCACTTAAGATATCATAGATTTCTTCATCTGATCCGAATCCTAATGCACGAATTAATTCTGTCATTGGTAACTTACGAGTTCGGTCAATACGTACATAAGCAACACCTTTGGCGTCCGTTTCAAACTCTAACCAAGCTCCTCGGTTAGGAATAACAGTTGAGGTAAAGGTATGACGGTTCTTCTTGTCTAAACGATCATGGAAATAAACACTCGGCGAACGAACTAATTGTGATACAATAACTCGTTCCGCTCCGTTTATAATGAATGTTCCCATTTCTGTCATCATTGGGAAGTCCCCAAAGAAAACAACTTGTTCTTTTACTTCATTCGTCTCACGGTTAACTAATCTCAACTTTACATAAATTGGCTTAGAATAGTTAGCGTCATGACTTCTAGCTTCATCCACATCATATTTTGCTTCTCTAAACTCGTAATCTACGAAGTGTAATTCTAAGTTTTCTGTATGGTCTACAATTGGAGATATATCCTCAAACATCACCTTCAACCCTTCATCTAAGAACCACTGATATGAATCAGTTTGGATCTCGATTAAGTTTGGTGATTCTAATACTTCGGTAATACGTGAATAACTACGACGTTCTGCTTTTTTACCATATTTTACAATATGATGATTACTCAAGCTCTTCACCCCTTATAAAAATTTGAATAGGAACATTGTTACATTTGTGTTACAAAATTACATTTTATTGACAAATGGTCTTTTTAGCCTATTTTTAAGCAAAAAAATAACAAAAGGATTGTTAACTTCTCAAAAAAGCGACTCAATCTTTTGTTTTGTTCTGACGAAAACCCTTCCTGGACAATATTTCAGGTGAATTTTCTACATCTATACCTATTCTTTGTGTCTATCAATATTACTAGAAAGACATTACTTTGTCAATAGATAATTTCAAAAAATAACTCAACTAAATTCAGCTGAGTTACTTTGACTGTGACTTAATTTTCTTTAACACTCATTAAGATCCAATACCCTTTGTCTTGGCTCACCCTGCTGGCATTTCCAAAGATTTCATTCATATGCGACATCATTGATGGGGCTCCTTGCTTTTTCTGAATCACTACCCATAAAGAGCCTTGAGGTTTTAATAAGTCATAAGCTTGGTTAACAAATTGGTGGACAGTTTTCTTACCTGCTCTAATTGGTGGATTCGTTAATACATAGTCGTATTTATTGGCCAGTTCCACTTCTGTCGCATCATTAAGAACCCATTCAATCTGCTCAACTTTATTTAAAGTAGCATTTCTTATCGCTAATTGGTAAGCTCGTTCATTCAATTCCACTCCGGTATACTGGTTTTCTGGCGCTTGTTTCGCTAGAGCAATCAGAATCGGTCCATAACCACTTCCTAATTCTAATATGGACTGCCCACTTTCCAATTGACCCTCTTCCATAAATGTTTTAATTAAGCTTTGCGAACCATAATCTACTCCGTTCTTGGAGAAGACACCACTATCTGTGATTAACTTCAAATCAATGCCGTTTACTTGAGTTTGAATTTGCTTTTCATTATGTTGGCTGTTTGGATTGCTTGAAAAATATTGTTCACTCATTACATCACCTCTTCATATTCTAGCAATATAATAACACTTTATCTTTATTCATGTTAAACTATTACATGTAAAAATCAAAATTATTGGAGGACTCTAAATGGTAAAGTTATTTGTTTCTGATATGGATGGAACGCTTCTAAACGAACAGCACGTTATTTCTGAACGCACTGCAAAGGCTATTAAGAAATTACAACAAGCAGGTATTGAGTTTGTTATTGCTACTGGTCGTGCCTACAATTCAGCTCGTCCTTTATTAGAAGCCCATAAGATTCTATGCAAGATGATTAACTTAAATGGTGCGGCCGTTTACGATCAAGTTGGAAATATTCAAACAAAAATTCCACTAAATACTCAAACTGTTCATGATATTTTAAACTACTTAGATGAGACTCAGACTGAATTCTCCATTATGACAGATAAATTCTTCTACGTTAATGATAAAGAAGCTTTTACTCAACGACTCACTCAAATGCTACGCAAATTAGAAATCGAGAAACATACGACCATCAAAACAGACGATGCTTACTCGAGTGATGCTCAGTTCATTCATGAATTAAATTATGTTAAAGATATGAAAGATTTTGCCTTCACCGATGAGACCACTGCACTGAAATTTATGATTTTCGGAACTCCAGCAGACGGTAAACTTCATAATTTCAAAAATCACTTTACCAATTATGATGACTTAGATATTACCTCTTCAAGCCCGGATAACCTAGAAGTGACTCATTCCAAAGCTCAAAAAGGCTTTGCTATAGAAGCATATGCAAAATCACGTGGTATCTCTATGGAAGATGTAGCCACCATTGGTGATTCTTTAAATGATCGTTCTATGCTTCAAATGGCAGGTCATAGTTATGCTATGGATAATGCTAGCGATGAAGTCAAATCAATGGCTAAATATATAGCACCATCCCACCGTGAAGATGGTGTCGCAAAAGTCATCGAAGATATAATAGAATCACTATAAGTTTTCATCAAACAATATTGTAAAGACAACACCCTATGGAAGGAGCAACTCAATGTTCGTTCAAGAAGATACACTCCATTATCAAAACGGTCCTCACTGTATTATCTTACTTCATGGTTACATTGGTAGTATCCAAGAAGTCAGACGAACCGCAAGAGCACTTCAAAAAGCAAACTACAGTGTCTATGCCTTCAATCTAATTGGCCATGGAACCAAAGAGGTGAGTGATATCTTCGAAGTAGACCCTTTCCAATGGATTCAACAACTAAACGATCATATTATCTATGTCGAAGCATTTGGCTATGACTCAATTAGCATTATGGGAATTTCGCTAGGGGGTGTGTTGGCTCTCAATGCAGCCATTCACAAACCACGCTTCTTCCGTGCAGTTGGAGCCTTTAATAGCCCCATCATTGAAGGGTTAAAACCAACCCCGATTAAATCATATACTTTCAAAGCGATGGAACGAATCTTAACTCACCGCAAATGGCCTGAGGATGCGATTCACGAAAAAATCCAAGATTCATATGAGAAAATGGACATACAAATCTCTAAGATCGACCGCATCATCCAATCAATTGAAGACAGGCTTGAAAATATTGAAGGCAAAGTCTATATTGCAAAATCCGAACAAGACGAACTCATTGACCCCTACTCTCAAAATATACTTGTTGAACGTTTGGTGAATGCTGACGTCTACTTAGATAGCTTTGAGAACTGCAAACACGTGATTACAACGGGCCCTGATTTCAAAGTTTTCCAAGAACACCTAATTGCATATTTAGATTCTACTCATTAAGACAAACTATGTTTCAAATAAAATAATAAGCGACTGCCTCTTCTAATACATAGAACTGGCAGTCGCTTATTTGAATTAATAGGTTTGATCCGTCCTTACTTTAGATTGAGTTTCTGTAGTAATTAAAAATCCTAGATGAGAGGCTACAAACTCGAAGCCTACCGCTGCCCCACTAACAGTCATCTCGCCTTCTTTCGAAATCATCTCTATTTATAATCAATTCAAATTTTAAAACACAAAAAGTCAGGAACAAATGTCCCTGACTCATTAATTAATATTAAATTAATTATTTTACTTCTACTTTTCCGCCAGCTTCTTCGATAGCAGCTTTTAATGCTTCTGCATCTTCTTTAGATAATCCTTCTTTGATTACTTTAGGAGCGTTGTCTACTAATTCTTTAGCTTCTTTAAGTCCTAATCCAGTTGCTTCACGAACTGCTTTAATAACTTTGATCTTAGCAGAACCAGCGTCTACTAATTCAACGTCAAATTCAGTTTTCTCTTCAGCAGCTCCACCTTCAGCAGGTCCAGCAGCAGCTACAGCTACAGGAGCAGCAGCAGATACACCGAATTCTTCTTCGATTGCTTCTACTAATGAGTTCAATTCTACAACAGTTGCTGATTTGATATCTTCGATAATTTGTTCAATGTTTAATGCCATGATAAATTTCCTCCATTTTTATATGTTTGTTTTACTTTTTATTTTGCTTAAATTAATTAAGCAGCGTCTTTTTCTGCAACAGCTTTAAGCGCATAAGCCATCTTGCGTGCAGGGTTCATTTGTGACAATACTGAAGCTGTATTGCGCATTGGAGCTTCCAGTACAGATAGTAACATAGATAATAGACCTTCGCGGCTTGGTAATTTCGCCAATGTTTCAATATCAGATAATGATGCGACTGTTCCTTCAACAAGTCCACCTTTAATATCTAATTTTTCTAAGTCTTTCGCAGCATCAACTAAGATCTTAGCTGGTGCAACTGCATCCTCAGAGTGGAAAGCAATAGCAGTAGGTCCCGCAAAAACTTCATCTAATCCTTCGATTCCAGCTTCTGAAGCAGCACGACGTAAGATTGTGTTTTTCACAACTTTCATTTGTACTCCTGCTTCACGTAAGTTTTTACGTAATTCAGTGACTTCAGTAACGTTTAATCCTAGGTAATCGATAATCACAACACCTGCAGAATTTTTTAATTCATCAGTAATTTGTGCAACTTCGTTTTGTTTTTGTTCAAGAGTTACTTTTCTTTTTCCCAATTAGTTCACCTCCGTCATTTTGGTATAGAGATTTTCATTGGTAACTGTGACCAACAAAAAATCCCTATGTCACCTTAGACATAGAGATACATTCCTTTAATAACTTAGGAACTTCCTCGGTAAGAAATTAAGGCATTCGCCACTTACTGTCTACGGTCGTTTAACACAAATGATATCTTAACTGATACTTTTCGCTGTGTCAACTCTTTTTTTATTTTTTCTCATTTTTAAAAAATACCTTCAAAACAGCGTTTTGAAGGTAAATAATTCTATCAATTAATCCATTGCTGGAGCATCAATTTTGATACCAGGTCCAAACGTAGTAGACAATGTTAAACTTGTTATGTAAGTACCTTTAGCTGATGCTGGTTTTAGACGAACGATTTCGTTGTGTAATGCAACGAAGTTTTCCTTTAATTGAGCATCGTCAAATGATACTTTACCAATTGGAACGTTCACGATACCTGCTTTATCAGCACGATAAGTTACTTGACCTGCTTTGATGTCGTTAACTGCTTTAGTGACATCTTGAGTTACTGTACCAGTTTTAGGGTTAGGCATTAATCCTTTAGGACCTAATACACGTCCTAAACGACCAACTTGTCCCATCATGTCTGGAGTTGCTACCATTACGTCGAATTCTAACCAACCACCGTTGATTTTTTCGATTAACTCAGCGTCACCCACGAAGTCTGCTCCTGCTTCTTCCGCTTCTTTCGCTTTAGCACCTTGTGCGATAACAACAACAGTTTGAGTTTTACCAGTTCCGTGTGGCAATACCATTGCTCCACGAATTTGTTGGTCTGCTTTTTTCACATCAATGTTTAGGTTGTAAGATACTTCCATAGTTGCATCAAAATTTGCAAAGTCGATTTCTTTTGCTAATGCAATTGCTTCGTCAGCACTATAGAATTTGTTGCGGTCTACTTTTTCAAGAGCCGCTTGAAATTTTTTGCTTTTCTTAGCCATTTATTTATTCCTCCTATATTTTGTGGTATTAACGGTAATACCTCCCACACCCGATAGAATACGGGCTGGAAGCTGCGTTATGCTTAGCCCTCAACAGTGATTCCCATTGAACGAGCTGTTCCTTCGATCATGCGCATAGCAGCTTCTACATCTGCTGCGTTTAAGTCTTTCATTTTTATTTCAGCAATTTCTTGAACTTGAGCTTTAGTTACTGAACCTACTTTGTTTTTGTTTGGTTCACCTGAAGCTTTGTTTAATCCAGCAGCTTTCTTAAGTAAGATTGGAGCTGGAGGTGTTTTAGTAATAAAACTGAATGAACGGTCTTCATATACATCAATCACAACCGGAATAATCATCCCATTTTGATCTTGTGTCTGAGCGTTAAACTCTTTAGTGAAGGCCATGATGTTCACCCCTGCTTGACCTAATGCAGGACCAACTGGTGGAGCTGGACTTGCTTGCCCCGCTGGGATTTGTAATTTAACTTGTGTTACGACTTTTTTAGCCACGAAACATTCCTCCTTGTAATTTTTGTTCGTGATGTGGTTTACGGAATGAGCCTCACTCCTCCCACTCAACGTGCGTACTTGCGCACCGTGATATTATACCATGTGTTTTATTATATGCAAGTACTTTTTTATCTATTATACTTCCTTGTCCGTTGTTCTCGCTGTAGTCGGTTCAATTGAACATAACCTACAGTACCCACTACAAACAAGACTGCACTAATATACATGACAGCAACTTCCTTATAAGCGAAGGTTGATATAGGACTATGTTGGATAAAAATACCGACTAGCGCCCACAATGCAACTGGCATAATCATCTCATTACCAAATTTTGTATAATAATAAGCTGTTAAAGTAGTAACGATAACCATCATGATAATTGCCCAAATGATTCCTAATAAGCCAGTTAAATCGACACCTTGACTTACCGTGTAGGTTGTTAGATTCGCCATACTTGCGACGATTAACCACCCGAAGTGTAAGCCCATAGGATATTTCAATAACCATGGGTTCTCCCTAAGTGCTGGGGTGGCACTAATAGTTGCCACGGTCTTCATAAGACGGCTAGTATAGAGCAAGATGGTAATGAGCGATGCTAAGATCCACTCATTCGACCAAGAAATAATCCAGACAATATTCAAGGCCATCCATTCAATCATGCGCGGTTGAATGAGCTGGCGGTAGTGCGTTTTGAGACTATCACCATTCGGCCGAGTGAATTCGATACTAATGGTAGCAGCCATTCCTAAGTAGATTACAGCCCAGATAGAGAATGTAATTCCTGAAGGTGCGAAGAGGTTAACATACTTATCAGATACCTCCGCTTGAGTAGTCGGCAAGATCACGCCCGAGGCACTTAAGTAATTGAGAAGTAGCAATAAGATGTACAAGACTGGGGTTGCCCAGCGATAATATTTAGAAAATGCATTCACCAATAAGATACTCCTTCATAATTAAGATATGTATGAACAATTATAACTGTTCTTCGCGAACTTGATGGAAGTCTAATTCAGCAACAGTTTCACGTCCGAACATCTCAATGATTACTTTAACTTTTTGAGTTTCTGCGTTAATTTCTTCAATAACGCCCGCAAGACCTGAGAATGCACCATCTGTAATCTCTACACGCTCTCCAACACCTACATTCAATGTGATTGGTTCTTGTGTACGCTCAGATTCACCTAAGATGTAAGAAATTTCTTCTTCTAATAATGGTGCTGGCTTACTTCCTGCTCCATGTGATCCTACAAAACCTGTAACTCCTGGTGTATTACGGACAATAAACCAAGCTTCATCTGACATAACCATCTCAACTAAAACATAACCTGGGAAGGTCTTTTGAGTTTTGCTCTTAGCTTCACCGTCTTTAACCTCAGTTACCTCTTGTTCTGGAACAACTACTCGGAAGATATTCTCTCCCATCGCCATACTTTCCTTACGCAAGTCGATGTTTTCTTTAACTTTATTTTCATAACCTGAATAGGTATGGAGGACATACCATGCTTTATTTGATTCCATTTTTTCACTCCTTATGATTTTCTGCCAAAATAAAAAACCTACTATAAAATGTAGGTTTGTTCCTTGAGTCAAGTATACCACTAAAAGTTTGATGATGACTATAAAAATCATCGAAAATAAGTACTTTTAACTAAATGCTAAATAGCCAGTCTAATAATGTTGAAAAAATTTGGTCTGCTAATCCAAAGTATAGTCCAAAAATAACAATGAAAGCGATCGAAATCCATGTATAACGATTAACTTCTTTAACAGAAGGCCAGCTAACATTTTTCATTTCTTTACCGACTGATTTAATGTAGTTCATACCATCCCACCTTATCTACTTAGTTTCTTTATGAATTGTATGTTTATTACAGTGTCGACAGAATTTTTTCAGTTCTAATCGAACAGATTGACCCGTTTGAGTGGGAGTCATTTGGTAGTTACGTTGGCCACATTCTGTACAAGCTAAAGATGCCTTTCTTTGTGCCATGTAGACCCCTCCAATCTTATTTTCAACTTTATATCACCATAAATCATAAAGAAACATACCCTGTCTTGTCAAGCTTCTTTTGATATTCTTTGTTATTTTATCCCTAATAGGCGTTTTAATTTGTCACGACTTCTTTCAAAGGCAGATTGTATTTGACTCTCTTTGACTCGTAATCTTCGAGCTAACTCTGCTCGTGATATCCCTGCTAGATTTGCCATAATAACTTCGAGTTCAAATTTAGATAGTTTACTAATAAATTTAGTACTCACTTCCCTTAATTCGAACACTTGTGGCGTTGTCAATTGAGTTTGTATCTGTAAAACTTCGAGAAGATTAACTTCATCCTGTGTCTTATCCGACTGATATTGAAGTGGAAGTTCCTGAATTCCGCCACCACGCTTTAAGGCTCTACCACTACGATGAATATTAGAGATATGGTTGTTGTATAAAGCGTTGTAATAGGAGGTGAAATATTTTATTTTTGTGCGATCAAACGTTTTGATTGCCTCATACATTATAATTTGCCCTTCTTGAAAGTAATCATCAAAATCAAAATTAAACCAAGGAGCTCTTTTCAAATTTTTATTGAATAAGGGAATAAAACGTCTTACCAAATGCTCAAAAATATCTGCATCAAATTCATTGTTTAACATTACCACTAATTCTTCAATCGATTTTTGTTCCATTTGCTATCTGTTTCCTTTCACGTATGAGTTAGGATACTATAGCTTCTAGTTATATTAATGATCTTGGTTTTCAATCTTCTGACGTAATTTATCAAGTTGCTCTAAGTGATCAATATCCCAAGGGCTTCTCCGTCTGATTCTTGAGTCATAAAATGTAGAGACATCGCTTTTAATCTGTGCTTTGGCATAATTAATCTCCATTAATAATTCATTGGCAGATTGCCTGAGCGCACCTTGTTGGAATACCATCCATTGCTCTGCTGCATCACTCGTTGCTACAACGACACGAGTCAATGCATTGATGTACTCTTTAACCGTCCGTTCAATATAACTGTCCGCTGTTTCCCCTTCTTGTGTGAAGACAACAGTCAATTCATATTCTTCAAAAGTCGTGGTAACACCGGGAACGAATTGTGCATCAAAGACAACAATAATTTCTATATCTCGGTATTTACGATAATTAGATAATTCAAATAATAATAAGTCTCTTGCTGCTTGAATTTCGTCACGTTTCTTTAAATGATCTAACTCTGGCCAAGCACCAATCATATTATAGCCATCTACAAAGAGGACCTCCCGCCTACGCATCGTCTCACCTCTTAATCTCTTGGAATGCGATGTCTAGCTACCTCATAGGCTAGCACTGCAGTCGCTACACTAGCATTTAAGCTTTGTACATGTCCCACCATTGGGATAGTGACTGTGCCATCTGCATTTTTTAATATATTTTGCGAAACACCTTGGCCCTCATTACCAATCACTAAGGCGATTGGTCCCTGACTATTCCATTGACGCATATCTTCACCTTCCATAGCAGTAGCGAAGATCCAGATGCCGCGTTCTTTTAGTGTTTCAATCGTTTGAGATAAGTTAGTAACACGTATGATAGGAACATGTTCAATCGCTCCTGTTGATGTCTTAGCAACAACCCCAGTAATTCCGACAGCTCGACGTTTAGGAATAATAATTCCATGCACACCGGTTGCATCGGCGGTTCGAATTATTGATCCTAAATTGTGAGGGTCTTCAATACCATCCAAAATTATGAAGAAAGGATTTTCTTCTCTAGATTCAGCTAATGCAAATGCATCGTCTATGCTAGAGTATTCATAGGGAGGTACTGCTGCTACTACACCTTGGTGATTGGCATTTTGAGTCATTTCATCAAGTTTTGATTTTGGGACTTCTGTAAGAACAATGCCTTGTTGTTTCACTAAATCCACTATATCAGTAATTGCTGGTCCTGAAATTCCTTTTTGTAAAAATATTTTATTTACTTGGCTTTTAGACTCTAAAAGAGTCATTATAACGTGTTTTCCATACTTAAATTCGTTATCTTGCGATTTTCTTTCGTTTTCTTCCACTTTTTTGGGGTCCTTATTTTGATGTCTTCTTTTTTTAGTCATAATGTTAACCCTCCTTGTCTTTCATCAATATATTGAATGGCTGCATTCAGCAATTCATTTAAACGTTCCTCATTCCGAGTCATATGTAACCAACCAATTAATGATTCAAATCCTGTTGCTTGGCGGTAATCACCAATCGATGCATTTTTGGCTTTTGTATTGGCTTTATTATTTCTTCCACGCTTATACATGGTAATCTCTTGCTCACTTAGGAAGTCATCGTCAGTTAACCAATGTTTCATAATTTCAGCTTGACCTTTTGCTTCTACATATTTAACTGCCGCCTTATGGAGTTTATTAGGACTTGTCTCACCTTGACTTATTACATGGTCACGCACGAACACCTCATAGACAGCATCCCCAATGTAAGCTAGAGCCGCACCATTTAATAAATTGGCTTTTTCATTCATAATTTTATCTCTCTCGTTTCCATTGTGTTCCGTGAGGCGTATCATTTAAAAGAATGCCTTGATCTTTTAATTGGTCACGAATCTCATCGGCGCGTTGGAATTGACGATCAGAACGTGCTTGATTACGCTCATCAATTAAAGCCTGAATTGTCTCATCTAATAACTCTGATTGTGTAAGCTGTAGACCAAATATAGACAATAATTCAGTGAGTTTGTTATTCATTAGTGTTAAGACTTCTTTATCAACTGTCTCTTCCTCGAGATATAGATTGATTACTTTCACCATTTCAAAGATGGCAGTCATCCCGTTAGCAGCGTTGAAGTCATCGTCCATAACTTTAATAAAGTCTGCTTCAATGGCTTGTAATTTATCTTCCCAGGCTGAATGGTTCAATTCCGAAGGTGACTCAGTCTGTTCCATACGGTAATTCAAACGACGAAGAACTTCTCTGAGACGAGCCACATTATTCGTCGCATCTTCTATAGCTCCTTGATCATACTTTAAAGGACGACGATAGTGAACAGTGGATAATAAGTAACGAATGACCATCGGATCTACTTCTTCAAGCAAATCTCTTAATAAGACAAAGTTACCTAAAGACTTACTCATCTTCTCTTCATCTTGACCAAAGGTTACAAAGCCGTTATGCATCCAATAATTAGAGAAAGTCTTGTCATAATGGCTTTCTGATTGGGCAATTTCATTCTCGTGGTGGGGAAACTCTAAGTCTTGCCCACCAGCATGAATATCTAAAGTCTCACCTAAGTACTTGGTAGACATAACTGAACATTCAATATGCCAACCTGGACGTCCTTGTCCCCAAGGTGACTCCCAACTAATCTCATCTTCTTTAGCTTTCTTCCATAAAGCAAAATCAATCGGGTTTTCCTTTTTATTAAACTCATCTTGTGATACACGCTCACTAGCTCCAAATCTTAATTCGTCTATTGTTTTATTTGATAACTCTCCGTATTTTTCAAAGGACTCTGTTCTAAAATAAACATCTCCGCCAGCTTCATATGCATGACCTTTATTTATTAATTGCTGGTTAAAGTCAATAATCTCTTGGATATTATCCATGACACGAGGATAGGCTGTTGCTGGTTTAATATTTAAAGCCCCTGTATCTTTTTTGAAGGCTTGAATATATTTATCAGCCACTTCTTTAGGAGTGATACCTTCTTCCTTTGCGGCTTTAATGATTTTATCATCGACATCCGTAAAGTTAGTCACATAATTGACTTGATAGCCTCGGTATTCTAAGTATCTACGCACGGTATCAAAAGCAACACTGCTCCGTGCATTCCCAATATGAATATAATTATAGACAGTTGGTCCACATAAGTAGAAGTTTACCACTCCTTCCTCCAATGGTTTAAATAGTTCTTTTTGTCTCGTTAGCGTATTATATAAGTAAATACTCATGCGTATCGGCTCCTTTGTTTAATGTATTCATATCTTATCATATATCAAGGTTTTTACCTATCTTAGGAATGTGCGGTTCTTAGCTCTTTTCTATATAAAAATCTCTGAAACAAATCTAAGTTTGATTGTTTCAGAGATTTTTAGTCATTTTTATATTAATTCATTTGATTTTTAACTTGTTGAATGTGGTCAAGAGATTTTTCTTTTCCTAATACTTCAATTACATTTGGTAGATCTGGTCCATGCATTTGCCCACTTACTGCAATACGGATCGGCATGAATAATTTACGACCTTTAATACCAGTTTCTTTTTGAATTTCTTTAATTAAAGGTTTGATATTATCTGCTGTGAAGTCCGCTTCGGAAAGACCTTGTAGTTTCTGTTCCATTGCATCAATAACAATCGGAGCTGTCTCCGCGCTAATTTCTTCTTTGGAAGCTTCATCAATTTGTAAGTCTTCGTTGAAAAATAACTCAGATAATTCAATAATCTCAGCACCATAAGACATTTCATCATGATATAAGCTCACTAACTTACGTGCCCACTCGACTTCTTTGCGATCGGGTTCACCATTTACTAAGCCAGCTTCTTGTAAGTGTGGTAATGATAAGTCAACAATCTCATCTAGTGTCGCTTGCTTAACGTAAGTATTGTTAATCCACTCTAATTTCTTAGTATCAAAAGCAGCAGGCGATGTAGATAAGCGATCGACGTCAAAAATCTCAATAAACTCTTCTTTAGAGAAAATCTCATCCTCACCTTTAGGTGACCAACCTAATAAGGCAATAAAGTTAAACATCGCTTCAGGCAAGTACCCTAAACGGCGATATTGTTCGATGAATTGGAGGATACCTCCATCACGTTTACTTAATTTCTTATTCGTTTCACTATTAACAATTAATGTCATATGTCCAAATTCAGGATAATCCCACCCAAACGCATCATAGATCATCATTTGTTTAGGTGTATTAGCAATATGGTCATCCCCACGTAATACGTGCGAAATCTTCATAAAGTGGTCATCTACCGCTACAGCAAAGTTATATGTTGGCATACCGTCTTTCTTTTGAATAACCCAGTCACCTGAAATGTTCTTAGATTCAAAAGTTACCGTTCCTTTAACCATATCCTCAAATTCATAGACAGTATCAGCAGGAACACGGAAACGAATTGAAGGAATACGTCCTTCAGCTTCAAAGTTAGCTTGTTCCTCTGGACTTAAGTTCGCATGCTTCCCACTATAGTGAGGCATTTCTCCACGAGCACGTTGTTCTTCACGCTCTGCTTCCAACTCTTCTTCTGTCATATAACACTTGTAAGCTTTGTTTTCTTTAATTAATTGATCAATTAAAGGTTGGTAAATATCTAAACGTTCTGATTGACGATAAGGACCATACTCACCAGGGTTTAGAGCAGATTCATCCCAATCAATTCCTAACCAACTTAAGTTATCTAACTGACTAGCTTCTCCGTAATCAAGATTACGTCGTGTGTCAGTATCTTCCGTACGGATAATAAACTCTCCACCATTATGGCGAGCAAATAAATAATTGAATAATGCCGTACGAGCATTTCCAATATGTAATTCTCCTGTTGGGCTTGGTGCATATCTTACACGAATATTAGAACTCATTCTATTCGATCTCCTTTAATCATTAAATTCTATTAACCTTCAATTCTTCCATTTGAATGGGTCGGCTTAGCAAAAATCATGCGCCCTGCAGCTGTTTGAATTGTACTTGTAACAACAACATGAATACGTTCATTCATATAGTATTGACCTTCTTCCACAACAATCATTGTACCATCTTCTAGATAAGCGACACCTTGCTTGCGTTCGGTACCTGCTTTAATAACTAGCACATCAAGTTCCTCACCTGGAATCAATACTGGCTTAACCGCATTAGCTAGTTCATTAATATTGAAAACAGGAATTGCTTGAAACTCCGCAACCTTATTCAAGTTGAAATCATTCGTTACAATCGCTGCATCAATAAGTTTCGCTAGCCGAACTAATTTACTATCTACCTCATCAATATCTTCAAAGTCACCTTCGTAATATTCAATCGGTACAACGCTATTTTTCTGCAATTCATTCAATATGTCAAGACCACGACGACCTTTTGCGCGTTTCAGAGAATCTGCAGAATCCGCAATATATTGTAATTCTTGCAAGACAAAGTTTGGAATCACAAGTGTTCCCTCTAAGAAACCTGTCAACACAATATCAGCTATACGACCATCAATTATAACACTTGTATCTAATAATTTAAACTTTCTAAATGCTTCATTTGCTTTACGGTCCAAAACACCTGAACCTTCAATCGCATCATCTTCTAAAGATCGACGTCCAAACTGACTTAAGAAATTACGCCATTCATCTCTTCGGCTTATAGCAGTATTATAACCTACTAAAGCTAAAGTTACAGATAATACAATTGGTAGCGTTTGTGAGACAAAAGGAATATCCAATGATGCAAACGGTAAAGCAACGAGATAACCTAAGATTAAACCAATCAGAATCCCAATCAAACCTAAGATTAAATTGGCGATGGACAGTTGATTAATAGTTTCCATGAGTCGTTTTATTGCCCTCTCTAAAAGCGGAGCAATCAATGTTCCTAGAAAAATAAATATTAAACCAAAAATAATTGCATTAATATAAGGATTAGTTAAATAATTGCTTCGAATATTCAAATTAGACCACAGATGTGGCCCAAACGACACGCCAAAACTTAGACCGATAATAATCGATAAAAATATAGTAATACGTTTATACATCTTGTCACCTCCTCGATTTTATTAACGTGGAAATACTTTATTAATAGCATCTTTAATCGTCTTAACAGGAATTATTTCAATATCAGTGATATCTTTTAAATCTTGATAATTATTTTGTGGGATAAAGATACGTCTGAAACCAAGTTTTGAAGTTTCTTTAATACGTTCTTTAATCTGACTCACACGGCGAATCTCACCCGTTAATCCAATTTCTCCAACGAAACAATCATCTACTTGTGTTGGTTTATTCCAATAACTAGATGCAATACTCATTGCGATGGCTAAGTCGATTGCTGGCTCATCTAACTTAATGCCACCAGTAATCTTAAAGAAAGCATCTTGATTTTGCACAAGCAGCCCACAATGTTTCTCCATAACGGCTAACAATAATGATATACGTTGATAATCAATCCCACTCGCTGTTCGTTTAGCGTTCCCATAAACGGTCGGTGTCATTAATGATTGAACTTCAGCTAATATCGTTCGAGTACCTTCTAATGCTGCCACAATGGTCGAACCTGTTGCCCCTGGTATACGTTCTTCAAGGAATAACTGCGAGGGATTACCAACTTCTTTAAGACCCACGTCTAACATCTCAAACACACCTAATTCGTTCGTCGATCCGAATCGATTCTTAACAGCACGAAGCACTCTGAAACGGTTATGTTTCTCACCTTCAAAGTATAGAACTGTATCCACCATATGTTCTAACATTCGAGGTCCTGCAATATTTCCTTCCTTAGTCACATGACCCACAATGAATATGGCAATTTGATTGTTTTTAGCAATGCGCATTAAGATAGCTGTGGCTTCTCTCACTTGAGTGACTGAACCAGCCACTCCTTGATGGTCTGGAACAGCCATCGTTTGAATTGAGTCGATGACAACCATATCTGGTTCTAAACGCTCAATTTCTCTCGCAATTAAAGCTAAATTCGTATCAGCTAACAAGTAGAAATTATCGTTTTGTAATTCAAGACGTTCTGCTCGCATTTTAATTTGCGATAAACTTTCTTCTCCTGATACATATAATATTTTCTTCTTTTGAGCTAATTGCATTGCAATCTGAAGTAACAAGGTTGACTTACCAATTCCAGGGTCTCCACCAATTAATACGAGTGAACCTTCAACCACTCCACCACCTAAGACGCGGTCGAATTCTTGAAAATCTGTATTCATACGGTTTTCTTCTGAATATTCAATTTGATTAAGTTTCATCGCCTGACCGTCATGTTGCTGTCTTGATGTCTGAACATTAATTACGTTTTTGCCTTGAGCTTCGATGATATCCGCTGGTTTCTCTTCCATTTGATTCCAAGCACCACACGACGGACACTTCCCTAGCCACTTAGGTGACTCATAGCCACAAGCTAAGCATTCATACATTACTTTCTTTTTAGCCAACTAGGAACCCCTTCCCTATAAATCTTAATCTACATCCGATGAACCAAATCCACCCGTACGTTCACTTAAACCGCCTGTATCACCATCAACCGTTAGAAACTTCGCAAAGATTCCTTGAGCAATGCGGTCGCCTTTTTCAATGGTGAAATCTGAAAGACCATAATTAATCAGTTGAACATAGATATGTCCTTCATTATCACTATTATTATAATAATCTTGATCAATAATTCCGATACTATTCGGAAGGCTTAAGAAGCGTTTTAATGGATTGCTTGAGCGATTAATCACCTGTAAGTACTCATCTTCTTGCATATATGCCTTAATCCCTGTCGGTACTAAGGTTGATTTAAAGATAGATACTTCTTCTGTCACCTCCGGTGAGTTCGCTATAGAAATATTAAATATTTGACGGAATCTTAAAACAAAATAACCGAGTAATTGCTTCACCATACTTGGAATAACAATCGTCTCAGCTGCTTCAATATCATAACCAGCCGCAGTTCTAGTAGAGCGCTGTGGAAGGTTAATATTCAATTCCTTATACTCCTCAATTACTTCAAAGCCACGTAACTTATTATTTGTCATTTCAATCCTCATTCTTTCATTCATTGTTAGCTTCTATTCTATCAAATTTTTCTCATATATTGGAGATTATCTCTGTGTTTTTGTGTGATTATTCTATGAATCTATAATTCAATATAAAAAAAGTTTTTTCCTAAGAGATTATTGAATATTACTCACTCGTAGAAGTTAATCATTATACTCCACTATCTCTTAAGAAAAAACTTATCAATACTTATTCATTGAAAAGTTGCTCAATATCACGGGGTGCCCAAACTGAGATAGACCCACCATTAACAGGGAAATTACCCCAACCATCCTCTTCAATCGTCACTTCACCCTGGTGATGGCCTAAGTAATCAACAAAGATCTCACCAGCATGAGCTGTAGAAACTTGCATGCGCTTCTCCCCGCCGTCTCCATTACTAATAACAGCGGCTAAACCATCTGGGAAGGTCTCATTCCCTTGACGTGTCCATCCAATAATATTCGGATCATCGAAATAATCATATTGCTCACCATAAGCAAAAGTCCGGCGAATAAATAACAATTTATCAATAGTTTCTTGGTAACTTGTCTGTTGAAACTCTCCTTCAACACCATAATAATCTCCATAAAAGATTGTCGGATAACCGTCTTGGCTCAACAAGATAATGCCGTAGGCTAATGGCTTGAACCAATCTTGTACAGTTGACTCCAGTGATTGTCCCCGTTGGGTATCGTGGTTATCAACGAAAGTCACAGCATTCCACGGATTATCTTTCATTAAAGTCCCGTCGAATATCTTACGTAAGTCATACTCCTTACCTTGTTCTCCGGCATCATGGAAATTCATATGTAATTTTACGTCTACTAAATCAAATTCATAATCTATATCTTCAAGATAAGCTTTCTTAGTTTCATAATTGGCATTCCAATATTCACCAAAAACATAAAAGTTCTCTGCTCCTAAGGTATCGGTCAAGATTTTGACCAATTTGGCTACAACATTACGGTCAATATGTTTAATGGCATCCAGTCGGAAACCTGAAATTCCAGTTATTTCAATGAACCATTTGGCCCAATCTTTCACTTGTTGAATTACTTCTGGGTGGTCAAAGTCAATGTCATTAAACATGAGATAGTCAAAGTTCCCCTTTTCTCCGTCCACTTCTTCATTATCTGCCCAACCTTTGTTCTCTCCTTGGATTTGGAATATGCCTACATCATCGTTTCTCGCATCATAATCCAATCCAGAAAAGTGATACCAATGCCACTCGAAATCATTATATTGTTTGTTTCTACCCGGAAAAGTGAAGTGGGTATAACCTTCAATCTCATAAGGTTCACTAATGGGTTGTTGACGATTCTCAGGATCCATCTTCATAACAGTGAATGTCTCTTTCTTGTCACCATTTGCTTTATGGTTAAGAACAATATCAGCGATGGGCTTTATTCCTACTTCTTTTAACTTTTTAATCGCTTCGATATATTCATTCTTCGTCCCATACTTAGTTCTCACCGAACCGTGTTGGTCAAATTCCCCTAAATCAAAAATATCGTAGACTCCGTAGCCGACATCATTCGTTCCAGTCCCTTTAAAAGCGGGAGGCATCCATACTTTTGTAATACCGATTGATGCTAAGTGTTCAGCGTCATCTCTCAATCTATTCCAATGTTGACCATCATCTGGCAAGTACCATTCGAAATACTGCATTAAAACTCCGTTTGTATTAGCCATTTTTATCCCTCTTTATAGTTTATTGATCTATCTTAATGTTAGTATACCACATTCTCAAACAAGCTCGTAACAAAAGGGTAGTAAAAGATCCATGCATATTCATAGTGAAAATAATTAATAATATATTGCTTTTTTCACTAATACCAAATCGTATCACTTGTTAAGTTGACTCAATTTAGTTATGCACCATAAAGAATAGACATAAAAAATAGAGTCTGAGACACTAGTCCAGACTCTATTTTATACATATCTTTTCCAATTTGATTGACTGACACGACTTCTTATTTTTCTTTAAGGGCTGATAATAGTACTTGCTTTGCTTGGATAAATTCCTCTTCAAAGATAACCTCTTCAACATTTTGATGTTTGAAATCCACAGCTAGTTCATAAGTAATTCGACCTGGTTGACCATTAATAACATAGATCCGGTCACTTAATATAAGTGCTTCATCAACATCATGAGTAATAATTAAAGAAGACCAGCCCATTTTTTGGCGGTAATCAATAAACCATTGGTGAAGCTGACGCCTTGTAATCGCATCAAGCGCACTAAAGGATTCATCTAGGAGTAACCACTGTCGACCAAAAGCTGCTGTACGCATAAAGGCAACACGTTGACGCATTCCACCACTCAATGCATGTGGGTAATAGTTTGCCCACTCGCTCAATTCAAAACTCTCCAATAAATTTTGGGCAAATTTTCTTGCATCTTGCTTGCTTTCACCTTGGATAATTCGTGGCAACATAATGTTTTCTATAACTGTGTAATGGGGGTAAAGCATGTCCTTTTGTAGCATATAACTAACTTTACCTTTAATTTGCTTCGATCCATCTATCTCGATCTGACCTTTTTGAATATCATTAATCCCAGCTATCAAATTAAACAAACTTGTCTTCCCTACACCACTTGGGCCTAAGATCGCTACTGTCTCACCCTGGTGAAGTTGTAGATTGATATCATCTAAGACTGGATAATCATCGTATTGGAAGCTAAGATTTTGAATATCTAACATCTTACTCTCCTAATAATTCATTAGTGAAATAAGCTTCTTGTGTTAGGTTAACTTCTACTAATTCATGTTCATATAACCATGAATAGAATGAATTCCAACGGTCCTCATCAATATAACCCCAATTATTAGGATCTTTAGCATATTGTGTATTAATCCATTCTTGTGAAGCTAAGACAAAGTCACGCTGGTCTTCTAACTCTGGGGCATGCTTAATTAAGATATCAACGGCTTCTTCCGGATTCTCAATGGCATATTGATAACCACGCTTAATCGCTTGAATCACTTGTTTGGCTTCTTCTTTAGAGTTTTCTAAGTAATCGTTGTTAGCAATAATAATCGGTGAATAGAAGTTCAGTTCTTCAGCATAGTCCTTAAAGTAGAAAAAGTTTGTTGGAACATCTTGGCTCTTCGCCATAATACCGTCCCAAGCGTAGTACACCCAAGCAGATTCAAACATAGAATTCGCCAATCCAACAACCGAATTATCAGCTTGGTTAGGAACTAATTCGACTTGCGAATAATCGCCACCTTCACTCTCAAGAATATATTCAATCATTCCAAGTTCGATCGGATCATTCCAAGTACCATAGCTATGCCCTTCCATATCGATAGGTTGTGTAATTCCACTGTCCTCGCGGGCTATAACTCCACTTGTATTATCTTCAATTATCGTCGCAACAGCTGTCACAGGTAGCCCCCCAGCAAAGCGAGAAGCAATAGAATCTTGGAAGCTAATTCCGAATTGAGCTTGACCTAAACCAACTAATTCTGTTGTACTTCCCTCTGGCGGACGGCGAATCGTTACATCCAAGCCGACTTCTTCAAAGTATCCTTTCTCTAAAGCAACAAACAACTTGTATGGTTCGTATTAGGAACCCAATCAAGAATAAATTCAATAGACCCCTCTTGAGCCAAAACGGCTGTCGGGCTCAATAATATGATTAAAGACATTAACAATGACATAATTTTCTTCATTTAATACGCTCCTCTTTTCTTCTCATTAAAACGCCAAGGCGTTAAATACTTCTCAACAATTGAAACAGTTCCCATAAAAATTAAACTCAAAACAGATATAAAAACAATCACGGCAAACATCTTGTCATAAGCAAAAGCCCGCTTGGTCTGGATCATATAAACCCCTAAACCTTCAAAACCACCTAACCATTCTGCCACCACTGAACTGACGAATGCATAGGACACACTTACACGCAGCCCGCTTAAAAAATAAGTCATACTTGAAGGCAACTTAACATGGGTTAAAATTTGCCATCGGTTGGCTCCCATAAGTTTGAGTAATTGAATAGAATCTTGGTCACATTGAGCAAAACCACTCAATATACTAATAATAATTGGGAATATAGTCGTTAACACAACTAAGACAATTTTAGGTGTCATATCATAACCTAACCATAAAACTAGAATTGGAGCAATGGCTACCGTAGGAATCGTTTGAGTCACAACTAAGATGGGATACAACGATTTATAAAACCATGGAATAATATCCATGATAATGGCCAGAAGAAATGCCAAAGCAATACCTATCCCTAACCCAATAAAGGCCTGGATTAAAGTAACTTGAGCATTCATCCATATATTGTCCCAATCATCAAAAAGCGCAACAATCACTTCTGATGGCGCTGGAATAATGAATTGAGGTAACCATCCTAATCGAGCACCGACTTCCCATAAGGTGATAATGACTATACTCAGTATAAGTGAGGCATAATTAATGTTGATGCTTAGTCGTTTTTTCTTCAATACCTAACACAGAACCTTTCCCGTTATAATTAATTTTGACATTAGTAAAGATCTTCGAATGAACGTCACTTGCAATTTGAATAGCTTCTTTTAGGATTGCCATTAACTCATCATATTCACCCACTAAAGTTGTTTCAAAAGCAGCCACCTCATAGTTATCTGTCTTTGAAGCAATATATTCAATTACCGCATCAACGGCTTGAATCGTTGCCTCTTGACCTGCACCCATAGGTAAAATTTGTAAAGCGATACTACAATTAGACATAAAAAAACCTCCCTATATTCAATACACAAGGTGCATGAAGATAGACAGGCTCTTAAAATGCAAGATAATTATACTATAGCTTATTATTCAAATTATAATAAGCTGTTTTCCTTTGACAAAAAAATCTCACATCCCTACGCAAGTCTTAACTCGTTCAGGTTCATAGAGTTCAGGAATTATCCTATCTCAGCCGAAGCACCCCTTGTGTTGTTAGCTAGACTATAACACTTTTATCTAGCTATTGCAATCAAATACAGATTAAGCTTATTAATATATATCAATAAAGCATTAAATATTTATCTAATTCCCATTGAGTAACTTGTTTTTTGTAAGACTCAAATTCCATAGTCTTTTCAGCAATAAAGTTCTCTGAGATATGTTGTCCTAAAGCTTCAAGCATTAAAGGATTCGCTTCTAAAGCTTTGACTGCTCGACTTAACGAGTTCGGTAAGTCCAACACCCCTTCAGCAATTCTTTCTTCAGGTGTCATTGTATAGATATTACGATCAATTGGCACAGGTGGCTCGATTTTGTTTTCAATCCCATCTAAACCAGCTTGGAGAATCACTGCTAAAGCTAAGTAAGGATTGGCTGATGGGTCAACGCTACGTAATTCTACTCGTGTTGAAACCCCTCTAGAAGCGGGAATACGTACTAATGGTGAGCGGTTCTTCTCACTCCAAGCTATATATACCGGAGCTTCATAGCCGTCTACGAGCCGTTTATAAGAGTTCACTAGTGGGTTACAAATTGCTGTAAAAGATGCAGCATGTTTCAATAATCCACCAATAAAGTAATGAGCAGTTTGTGATAGTTCATCATGTGTTGTTTCATCGTAAAAGGCATTGTTACCATTTTTATCGAATAGAGATAAGTTAAAGTGCATACCCGAACCACTTACCCCATATATAGGCTTAGGCATAAAAGTCGCGTGTAAGTTATGGCGACGAGCTACAGTCTTTACAATCAACTTAAATAACTGGATCTTATCACACGCCCGAATCGCATCATTATACTTCCAATCAATTTCATGTTGACCTGGTGCCACTTCATGGTGACTCGCTTCAATTTCGAATCCTAAACGTTCTAATTCTAATACAATATCACGGCGGCAATTCTCACCTAAGTCCGTTGGTGAAAAGTCAAAGTAGCCTCCTTGATCGTTTAAATTCATCGTAGGATTTCCATTTTCATCCAGTTTGAATAGGAAAAATTCAGGTTCAGGTCCTAAATTGAAGGCAGAAAATCCCATTTCATACATTTTATCCAAGACACGCTTTAAGTTACCACGTGGATCTCCTAAGAATGGTTCACGTTGAGTTGTATCCACATCACAAATGAGACAAGCAATGCGTCCACCATCTGAAGGAACCTCCCAATTAAAAATCATCCAAGAATCATAGTCTGGAATTAAGTACATATCACTTTCTTCAATCCGGACAAATCCTTCAATAGAAGATCCATCAAAAGTCATATTGTTATTCAAAGCTTTTTCTAATTGTGATACAAGGAATCTCAACATTTTTTATTGTTCCTCTAATATCAGTAAACATTAAGCGAATAAAATGTACATTGTTCTCTTGAGCATCGCGTAGGATGCTTTCTTTTGTCCAGTTTGTCATACAGTAAAATCCTCTCTGTTAAAAATTTATTCAAATCGGGACTGGAAATCCAGTTCATCCCGCAAGATACGTCGAACATCTTGATCAGTCAGAGGCTTATTATCCTTAGAGATTCTTTCTTTAAATCCATAGCGATTTTTAATACCTTTGATTGTCATGCCCTCATCCATCAAATCTATGATGTCTAACAATCGATCGACATCATTTAAAGAGTATAGTCTACGGTTGGTCTCGCTACGTTGCGGTTTAATCAAACCTTGCTGTTCGTAGTAACGAATTTGACGTGCAGTCAATTCAGTCAATTCCATTACCGTTCCTATTGGAAAAACAGCTAGTGACCTTCGGAATTCCTTTCTAGCCATTAACATTCTCCTCCCATTAGAGTGTCATTATACTTTGTGATTTTATTCGTCGCAAACATAATATATCATGATATGACATATTTTGTAACAAAAAGTTGGTTTATTAAACTTTTGTTACTTATCCAATAATTATACAAAATAAATAGATTTTTCATCTTAGTTATCGTATGATTTTAAGACATAGTTTTAAAAACAGTAAAACATCCATATATAAAGGAGTGCGCACCATGCCAAAAATGCGTAACTTAACATCCATTGCTACGATTGCATCGTTAATCTTCATAGCTCTGTGCCTAAGTTTAGTCATATTACTCAGTAAACTCACAGCTGATAATAACTTAGTTATCGCTGATTATGAACAAAATATAAATCAAGTTGATTCTAGTGAATCGATGACAGTTGAATATACAACTGGTGAATCTACCATTAATTCTAGTCAAGTTGTGACAGAGGAAGTTCCGGCTGAAATACCCCAAACCTTAGAAAGTGCTCTAAGTGAATATGAAGCGACTGACCCACAAATTCAAGCATCTATTGCTAATATGGTTCAAGATGAGTTTGGATCAGACCTAATTGATTCTCAGGGAGATATTCTATCAGCCATTCAATCTAATAACTTAGATGTAGAAGAATTAGGCTACCTCTTCTTACCTGAACACCCGGCAAAACTTACCGCAAGTTCAGCAACAAATCAAATTGATGTCCCGCTCTACTTACAAAAAGATGCCAAGTGGCGGACGACTAAATACGGAAGTAATACAACTCAACAATTAGGCGAGAACGGTTGTGCAATTCTTTCTCTTGCTATGGTCCATGCTACTTATGAGGGCCGTGGTGTTGACCCTGAAGAAATTCTTAATTGGAGTAAGGAAAACTATTGGGTAGATAATGCGGGAACATCGTGGCAAATTTTCTATGATTTTGCCTTAGAATTTGGCTATGATTTCTATAATTATGGCAATGGTTTCTACAGTGCGATGAATGCCGTCAATGATGGAGAATTAGTTATTGCTTCAGTCAAACCTGGTTACTTTACTTCTGTCGGACATATTATTGTTATTCGTGGTTATGATTATGACACAGGAATGGTTTACGTTAATGATCCTAATGATGATGCAGAAAAAATGTACAGTATCCAAGGCATCGATGAAAGTATCTTACTTGCTGAGGGCGTGAATTACTGGTCGTTGTCTAAATAAAATTCATCGCTTCAAAAAATCCGTATTTTGATAATAGTGAAACCTTCTTTCGCTTCCCTTCGTGGAAATTTCAGACTCGGCTGACTACTCATTCTCTAAGTCCTAAAGGTCAAAAGAATGGTGTGCGTCAGTCCCTTCTTGACACTATAATCAAAATACGGATTTTTTGTGCTTATTTTAGTTGGAAAAAATTGAGCAAGCTTGTTTAACGAAAGAGCAATTTTTTAGTTTTGATAACTTTTTAATTAATAATATTTTAAATATAATAATAATTGTGATTATATAAGAGTATTATAAATCTCGGATATTTTTACGCTTACTTCGTTTAATTAAAATATTGAATAAGCTTTATGGGCAAAAAGATATTTTATCATTTTGTGTTAATATATCATTTGTCGTTAATCATTAGATAGTAGCTATAATCTCTTATTTAATTCTCATCATATATGTGCTAACATTAGCATTTGGGTTTATTAGTAGAGGCTTTTTTTATGTCTTAATGAATTGAAGGGCATGAGATGATTTTTTTTAATTCAACCTGAATTTTGACTGATAATACGCTATAATTGGATAGACATGTTTTATCCATAGGTTGATTGCTTTATGTCACTGATTAACATATTAATTTATAAAGGAGTTTTAACAATGACATCAGTAGTAGTTGTAGGAACACAATGGGGAGACGAAGGTAAGGGGAAGATTACTGACTTCCTAAGTAGTAATGCAGAGGTCATTGCTCGTTACCAAGGTGGAGACAATGCTGGACATACCATTCAATTCGATGGTAAGACTTATAAATTACACCTTATTCCTTCGGGTATTTTCGATAAGAATAAGATAAGCGTGATTGGAAATGGTGTTGTAGTCAATCCAAAATCAATTGTTAAAGAATTACAATACTTAGCTGACGAAGGGATCGATACTAGTAGCTTACGCATCTCTTCACGTGCTCATGTTATTTTGCCTTATCATATCCTTATAGACCAATTGCAAGAGGATGCAAAAGGTGACAATAAGATTGGCACAACTATCAAAGGAATTGGACCAGCCTATATGGATAAAGCCGCTCGTGTGGGTATCCGAATTGCTGACTTATTAGATAAAGAAATCTTTAAAGAGCGTCTAGAAGTGAACTTAGCAGAGAAAAATATTCTATTCGAACGTGTATACGGTGCTGAGCCATTATCTTTCGATGAAATCTTTGAAGAATATTACGAATATGGCCAACAAATTGCAAAATATGTAACAGACACTTCTGTCATCTTAAACGATGCGTTAGATCAAGGAAAACGCGTCCTATTCGAAGGTGCCCAAGGAGTTATGTTAGATATTGACCAAGGTACTTATCCATTCGTAACATCTTCAAACCCAGTAGCAGGTGGAGTTACAATCGGTAGCGGTGTAGGTCCTTCTAAGATTGATACAGTGGTTGGTGTATGTAAAGCTTATACTTCACGTGTTGGTGATGGACCATTCCCAACTGAATTATTCGATGAAGTGGGTCAACAAATCCGCGAAGTAGGTCGTGAATACGGAACAACGACTGGACGTCCACGCCGTGTAGGTTGGTTTGACTCAGTTGTTATGCGTCACTCACGTCGCGTATCTGGAATTACAAACCTGTCATTAAACTCGATTGATGTTCTAACAGGATTAGAAACAATTAAAATCTGTACAGCTTACGAAACGTCTAATGGTGAACGTATTGAGTACTACCCAGCAAGCCTTAAAGTTTTAGCAGATTGTAAACCAATTTATGAAGAACTTCCTGGTTGGACTGAAGATATCACTCAAGCCAAAACATTAGAAGATCTCCCACTCAATGCGCAAAACTACGTACGTCGTATTAGTGAATTAGTTGGTGTTAAAATCGCAACCCTATCTGTAGGACCAGACCGTAGCCAAACTATGATTTTAGATAGCGTTTGGGGCAAATAAAAACTCATTAAAATATTATTAAACGAACTTTTTGAAGTTCGTTTTTTTTGTACCTACAGGTACACGACTGACTAATACTTAATTCAATGTATTATATATACTTTCTTCATACAATATAAGACTATTTTTACATCTTTACTTCGATAAAAATTCACATTTATCACGTATGATGGAGTTAAGAAATGAGGAGGGAGCACTATGAAATTGAAAAAAATGTTATTAGTATCGACCTGTGCACTAACACTAGGTACTGTTTCAACAATGGGTAGTTCATTAGTTCAATCTAATACCACTACCGTCTATGCTCAAGACCAACAATCAGATAGTACATTATCACAAGAAGAACAAGATACGCTTGTGATTATTAAAGATAATTTAGCTGGAGTTCAACCTATCAACTTAGAACAACTACTTGAAGTTGACGACCACTATCTTATCGATTTATATAACACTGAGCAAGCAGATACAAGTTCTATAGATGATGTTTGGAGGAGAATATACCAACAGATTACTGTAGATTACCCGCAATTGAACTTGCTTACTGGCGAAGATTATGACACTTATAATGAGATTGCAAACTTAATTGCAAACAATTCTCAATATTCTTACTCAGACCTTAATACAGCCTTACCTTCAGACATCCTCTCGTGGTATAACAGCTATATCACAGAAAATGAAGTCGATGCTTTAACGACCATTGAAGCTATCTTACCTAACATCACTTCAGCACGTGAGGCTTACATTGAACGTCGTGAACAACGTGAAAGTGATGAAGGTGGACAGGAAGAAACACCAAATCCTGAAGAAGATGCATTCAAAACAGCTGTATTAGAAATGACAGACATTACCGAAGAGCAATTAAACCAATTTACTGCAGATGAACTAGGTCCAATTGAACAAACAGCAGCTAATGGTGAATATGGCCAAGAGGCTATGGACACTGTTCGTTCTCAAATTATTCAGTTAAACCCTGATGTCTTCACCGAAGAACAAGTAGATTCAGTTGCTGAAGACATTCATTCTGCTTTAATCGAGTCGACACCAATCACCCAGGAGCAATTTGATCAATTAGACACTAATGAATTAGTCGCTTTAATTGGTGAAGGAAACCGCCAAAGTGCGGATATTGCTTGGGCTTTCAATAGGTTAGTTGAGAATTATCCAGCCGTCTTTGAATCTGAGGTAAACCGCTTCAGAACTGCTCTGATTGATGAGCAGAATTTAAATTCAGATGAATTATTAGCCGTTTCGGCATCTGATTTATTATGGGCGGAATATCAAGTTTTCATGAATAATAACCAAACAGAAAACATAGAAGCTTTAGCTTTATTTATGCAAGAGAACTTTGGTGTTTCAGTCAATGACGATCAAACAAGTAGTGAAGAAACACCTGAAAAGGATAATCAGTTTGAACAAGCTATTGCTGAGTTCACTGATATTACTGAGGACCAATTAGACCAGTTTACAACTGATGAATTAGAACCTATTAAGTTAACAGCTACTAATGGTGATTATAGTCAAGAAGTTATGAACACTGTTCGCTCACAAATTATTCAATTAAATCCTGAAGTATTTACAAGTGATCAAGTTAATTCAGTCGCTGAAGATATTCATTCAGCCTTAATTAGCTCAACACCAATCACTCAAGAACAATTAAATCAACTCGATAATAATGAATTAGTTGCTCTTGTTGGTGAAGGAAACCGTCAAGGATATGATATCGGTTGGACATTTAATAGCTTGATTGAGAATTACCCAACTATCTTTGAATCTGAATTGAATCGCTTCAGAACAGCATTAATTGAAGACTACAGTTTAAATGAAGATGAATTACTGGCAGTTTCTGCTACTGACTTATTATGGGCAGAATACCAAGTATTTATGGACAACAAACAAGCTGAAGATATGGAAGCTTTAGCTATAACCATGCAAGAAGAATATGGTGTAACTATTGATGGAGACGGCTCTACATCTTCAAGTGAAGAAGAATCTGATGAATCAGACGAGGATCTATCCGATTTAGATCGTTATCTAGAAACTCTCGTGAATCAAACAGATTTAACTGTGGAGCAATTAAGTAACTTTAGTGATGAGCATATTCAGATACTAATGAACCGCTTGAATTTAACAACTGAAAGTACTTCAGATAAAAATCTTCAAGCTTTAAGAGATGAGATTGTTATTTCTTCTTATGAGAATTTTGATAGTAATCAATTAGCTCAAGCGATTGAACCACTTCGTCAAACAGTAATTAATCAAACACCTATTACTGAATCTATTTTGAATGAAGTTAGTAGTGAAACATTGGCAAACTTATACAATGAAGCGAAAAATAATAATTATGACGTACCTTACTATATTTTCCAACAATTGCTGACAAATCAATCAGATTTATTCAATGATTTAGTCCTTGAAGCCAAAAATCAAATCACTCAAAACACAACGATAACTCAAGAACAAGTGGACAAGATGCAACTCATAGATATTCTTTTAGCTGTTCAACCGAACGAAGCTGGAGAAGTAAACTATGTTGATGTGACGAATTACCTTGCAGAAAAATATCGTAACATTATTGGGAATGATGGTGAACAGTCACAAAGTTCTGACCAAGGTTCATCAAAAGTGAATGTTTCGATTAGTTCATCCGTTGAAGAGAAAGACAGCTTCTTACCTAATACAGGTGAAAGTAATTCAATTCTTATCATCATCCTAGGCGCTGTTGCACTAGTTGGTGGCGGTTTATACTTAGTTCTATCTGGTCGTAACAAAAGCAAACATTAATTAACACTAACCAGTTAACAAATATGAAAGTACCCCACCTTTGGTATACAAGGTAGGGTACTTCTTTTTATTCGTAATCCAGTGCTTCAAACAATTCTTCAAAATACGCTTGAGTCAGTGGTCTATCTTCTAATGAACTGTTTGGATAGGCAGTTGGATCTGGTGATTCACCTAGGAAATATTCAAGTGCATAGACACCAAAACCTTCTGCAAATGATTCCAACGTTGAATTATAGTACGATGCTTCATCCGCCCACTCTGCTTCAAAAATTTCTTCCCAATCCTCTTGGGTAGAGAATGCATCCATCTCACCATTCGTCCAATCCATCAGTGCATGTGAGGCAAAATCTACGACATGCCCAATTTCATGGTAAACGAGATTTTTATATATAATCTCATCACCTATATAGTAGACTTCCCCATTATCCCAAGCTAAGCCATGCAGGTTGAAACCGCTTACTTCTGAGGCAGGCATTTCTAAGCTTGATAGGATATAAATGTGAGACAATCGCCTTAACACGTCTGACGGCAGAGTGTGGATAACCTCTTCAATCGTCTCTACATTTGCTTCTAATGTTTCATCATCTTGAAGTTCTTCCGATACATATAGATTAATCGTCACCATGTCAGAAGCTTGGCCATTATTGTACCTTGCCGTTAGTATTCGAAATGCGTCTCGTGCATCTTCTAATGCCTTTGTCGCCAGTCCATAATCACTGTCAGTAGAATCTATTTGTATATACAACTCTTCTGCTCTTAACATAGATGCTTTAGCATCCGCATAGATAGAAGTTGGAATATAGGCTTTTAATTGATATCTTTCGATTAAGTCATCAGTCATCTCATTAAAGTAAACTTGTCTCAACTTGTGATCAATATCATGTGCTTGTGTCTCAATCAGATTACTATAAGAAAAAAAGTTAACTATATCATCCGTCATATTCATTGGCGCTACCAAATAATGTTCTGACAAATCACTTGAATAATAAAGATAAGCATTAATATAAGTAGCAAGATCCCTAAATGTATCTAATTCCCCATTAAAGTAAGGATAGTCATATAATTGATCTGTCTGAGCGAAAGCTAATAATTCATCTTGGCTAAATAAAGTGTCTTCATGAATCTCAACTTGGTCACTTGGCAGTTCTGCTTCAATGATGGAATACTCACTATGAGGATAAGCTGTTGTTTCAGTATCAATATCATCCAATATTGAGCCTTGAACTGGTTCGACAGCTATCTTAAACACTTTATAAGGTTCGTCGTAATTGATATTTTCATTTAAGTCGGTAGTAATATCTATGGCCTGTATCAACTTAGGGCCAGCAATTAAAATAATGGAAACAATAGAGATAATTAACAGGAACTTTCTGACAATACTTCGTTCATTGGGCTTTGTAACACAATACTTTACCATACTCATATTCCTCCTTTATCTACTTAACATTAGTGTAGTATAAACAACAAAAAAAACATAATCATATGCCAATAAGAATTAATATTCTTATTTGTTTCACGTGAAACATTTACCAAATGTGATTAAAAATAGTATTACTGGAAAATAAAAAAATCTTTCTAAATGAAATTAGAAAGATTTTAAATATAAAATTAAAACATCGGCGGCTCTGGTACAAATGATAAACTCGAAAACTTATTATATTCTTTCTTAAAGAGTAAACGGACGGTATCTCTAGCACCTGCGCGGTTTTTTGCTAGAATAACTTCAACCGTATTATCAGGTAAGTCATCATTCCGTTCAACTTCTTCATCACCTTCTTGTTGGTGGTAGTCTTCACGATATAAGAAGGCTACAATATCCGCATCTTGCTCAATTGATCCAGATTCCCTAATATCACTTAGCATTGGGCGTTTATTTTGACGGTGTTCTACCCCACGTGATAATTGTGACAAAGCAATAACAGGAACAGATAACTCTTTAGCCAATTTCTTTAATTGGCGAGAGATTTCTGAAACTTCTTGCTGCCTATTCTCCCCGCCTGACCCATCAATCAATTGTAAGTAATCGATAACAATTAACCCTAGGTCGGTATATTCTTGTTTTAAACGTCGACTCTTTGCTCGGATCTCTGATACTTTAATTCCAGCTGTATCATCGATAAATATTGGCGCATCTTTTAATACATTGGTTGCTACGGTAAAGCTATTCCATTCATCATCTGTGAGTTGTCCGGTACGTAAATTTGACGCGTGAATATTTCCTTCTGCACAAATAATCCGGTTCACTAAGTCGATAGCTCCCATCTCTAGCGAGAAGATAACTACAGGAATTTTAGATTTAGTTGCAACATTTTGAGCAATATTTAAGGCAAAGGCTGTCTTCCCCACAGAAGGACGTGCCGCTAAAATAATCAGTTGGTCAGGTTGGAACCCACTAGTTACTTTATCAAGGTCAATATAACCCGTTGGCAGTCCTACCACGTCCCGTTTTTCTTCAGAGAGACGGACAATATTCTCAAAAGCTTCAGATATTAGCGAGCGAATTGGTTTTGGACTATTATCATTTTTTCCTTCCCCAATCGAAAGGATGAGTTTCTCACTTTTTTCAATAATGTTCTCAACTTCATCAGCTTCTTCGTAAGCACTTTGGCTTATTACTTTACTCACTTCAATTAAACTTCTTAATATAGCTTTATTCTTAACGATTTTTGCATAATAATCTACGTTTACAGCTGTTGGAGCTGTTTGAGTTAATTCAATAATATAATCATGACCACCAACATTCTCTATTTCTCCATAACTAGTTAAACGATCAATTAATGTCACAGCATCTAATTCAAAATCTAAAGAGTCGAAGATTGCATTCATAGCATTGAAAATAATTCGATGTTTTCTTAAATAAAAATCTTCTTCACCAATGATTGACTGTACAGTTCCTACTTTAACAGGGTCAATCAACAATGCACCTAATACGGATTTTTCAGCCTCAATATTATAGGGCACTTGTTTATCTAATGATTGATTATCCAAACTTCCACTCCTTTCTGCATCTCTATTATACTACTACTTATAGTAGAAATTACAAGTAAATACCTCAGAAGTTTTTGATTAAAGTTATCAACATGTTCATAACTTTTTGCAGTAAAGTCTTTCAACAACCTTTAAAATAGCACAAAAAATCCAACTTTCTATTATCATTGAAAGAACTACTATGCATCTGAGTAATGATCGTAGTCTTATCTGACGATAAAAAATTGGACATTGAAAAGATTAATTTATTTAATGACTTTATAAAGTTTCATATGAAACACTTATTGTTCTACAACATGAACTTTAATTTCTGCAGTTACTTCTGGGTGAAGTTTAACTGGTACGTTATAACGGCCTAATGATGCTAAGTTTTCACTTAACTGAATTTTACGGCGGTCAACTTTAATACCAAATTGCTTATCTAACTCTTCACCAATCTGTTTTGAAGGAATTGTTCCGAATAAACGACCATCATTTCCAGTTTTAGCTGAAATAGTTACTACAGTATCTTCTTTTTCAATGGCTGCTTGTAATTCTTTAGACTCGGCTAATTCTTCTTCTGCAATACGTTTTTCTGCTTCTTTTTTAGATTTCAACTGGTTCATAGCTGCACCATCAGCTAATCTAGCAAGGTTGTTTTTAATTAAGTAATTACGTCCGTACCCATCAGATACTTCAATCACATCACCTTTTTTACCTTGTTTCTTAACGTCTTTCAATAAAATAACTTTCATTATGTCATCCTCCTTAAATTATTCATCTTCCAACTGTGTTTCTAATTGAATAAACACATCTTCTGTTGTTGTATCACTGATTTGGGTAGCGGCGTTTGAAAGGTGACCACCTCCACCTAATTTCTCCATGATTGTTTGGACATTAATCCCACCCAAACTACGAGCACTAACACCAACAATGTTTTCACTACGTCGATAAATGACAAACGAAGCTTCAACCCCCTTAACATCTAACAAGATATCTGCAGTCTGAGAAGCTGTCACATTATCAATAACTTTATCATTTGGAGAAACTATTACTGCATAACCTTCTTTAACAAATTTCGTATTCTCTAGTAATTGATTGCGTTCAATTAAATTACTCAAATCCTCTTTAAGAAAGCGTTGAATTTGAACACGATCGGCACCACGTGACTTTAAATATGAAGCAACATCGAAGGTTCTTGAACCTGTACGTGATGCAAAATTATTAGTATCAACTAACACACCCGCTAATAAGGCGGTCGCTTCAAATTTATTTAATGCTTCGGTTGTATTACGCGTATTCATAAAGAATTCTGTAATTAATTCAGCAGTAGACGACGCATAGGGTTCGATGTAAGTTAAAACAGTCTGTTCTGGGAACTCTTCACCACGACGGTGGTGGTCAATAATAACAACATCATGCCCTTCAATCAAAGCTTCTGCTTCACTCATCGAAGGTTTATGATGGTCTACCATAATGATTAGCGTCTTATCGGTCATAAATTCTTCAGCTTGTGTCTGATTAACAAAAGCTCCTGAATCCCATAGGTATCTTGCTTGGTCCTGGGTTAATAACTGACGAATATCAGGGTTGAACTCATCTTCATTAATAATGATATGACTCGGAATATCAAAATCTTTAACAATTTTATAAATCCCAATAGCTGAGCCCATTGAGTCCATATCTGGTGTTTTATGACCTGTGATTAGAATTCTTTGCGCTTGTTGAATCGATGTTCGAAGTGCTTGATAGACTAATCTTGATTTGATATTCGTACGTTTTTCAGTTGGATTTGTCTTTCCACCGTAAAATCGAGCTTTACCAGTCTTAGATCTTACAACAATCTGGTCACCACCCCTACCTAAAGCAAGGTCAAGATTTAATTGTGCTTGATCTGCTAAATCATCGATTCGATAGATTTCTGTATCAGGATATGCTATACCAATACTAATCGATATCGGCATATTACGTAACGAATTGCGCTCACGCATATCATCGAAAAATTTAAACTTATCTTTCTCTAATCGATTCAAAACATTCTGATTAAGAAGAAGGATAAATTTCTCTTCATTGAGCCTCTTAGTAAAGATACCGTATGACTCAGCCCATTCACTAATATCATTCAATAGAATTGAGTCAAAGTTTGTGACTTGCTGGTCATCCAATGTCTCAATAATCTCATTATAATCATCCAAAAATAAATAACCAAAAACGACTTTATCAAACTGTTTCTGTTCTCGTATAGTCACTTCTTCAGTAACATCCAATAAATATAAGGCGTTCACATCAACTTGATGTTGTACTCGATAATAGCGTGACATAAATGATACTGTATGCCACTGACGATCAGAATTTAATTCAAGTAATTTTTGAAAATCTTGGTTAATAGACATCAATGGTTCACCTAATAAATCTTGGGTTCCAAAAATATGTTGCATAACAGGGTTTACCCATTTAATTCGTTTACTTTCTTCTTCTCCATAAAGTAATATACCGATTGGTGATCGGTACATGGCATCTTCTTGAGCTACTTTAACATTTTGCGATAGGCGATTAGCCATTGTGTTTAAGTTTCGAATAAAGTTCTCATAATTAAAAACGAAAAAAACAATGACTGCAAGGAGTAATACAAGAAGCATAACTCCTACTTCCCATCTCAATATAAACGCTGCTAACATAATGATTGTATACAAAATAATTAGGCTGTAAATTTGCCAACTAATATCTAATGAATGAAAATGATGAAAGAATGCTTTAAGTTTTTCTTTATCAAACATGTTTCACCTCAATTTTATTCAAATTAATATAAAGTTATTTTAACATAATCAGAAAACTAATGCTATCTTAGCTCATTTCTAGCTAATCCTAAGTGTTTCACGTGAAACATCTACGAATGAAGAAAGAGAGCAGAACATTTTGTTCTACTCTCTTTTAATAATCTTTTAGTCTTTAACTGTAAATGGAATTAAAGCCATAATACGAGCACGTTTAATAGCTGTAGTTAAAGTACGTTGGTGTTTTGCACAAGTACCTGTAACTCGGCGAGGTAAAATTTTACCTTTTTCTGATATGAAACGACTTAATAATTCAATATCTTTGTAATCTGGGTGATCAATATGATTCGCACAGAAGTAACATACTTTTCTTCTGCGTCTTCCACCACGACGTTGTCCCATAAGTGATATCCTCCTTTATTAAATTTTAAACGAAACGGAATTATTAGAATGGTAAATCATCTTCAGAGATGTCAACTGGTGTGCCATCTTCCATACTAAATGGTGAATTACCAAACCCTCCGCTATTATAAGAATTATTATCTGATCCGAAACTGTTGTTTTGGCCAGATGATTGCTGATTAGCACTGTAGTTATTGTTTGATTGGTTTTGGTAGTTATTGTAACTTTGCCCGCCACCATAGTTATTGTTATTAGAACCTTGATTTTCTGTAGGACGCTGTTCAGTTACTGAACGTGGTTCTAAGAGATGGAATTGTTCTACAACAATCTCTGTGACGTAAACGCGTTGACCTTGTTGGTTCTCATAGTTACGTGTTTGAATACGTCCCTCAACACCAACCTGTGATCCTTTACGCGTAAAGTTCGCAAAGTTTTCTGCTGACTTACGCCAGATAACACAATTAATAAAATCAGCTTCACGTTCACCTTGTTGGTTCGTAAAATTACGGTTAACTGCTAAGGTAAAAGTACCGACTGCTACACCAGATGAAGTAAACTTCAAATCAACTTCTCGTGTTAATCTACCGACTAATTGAACAGAGTTCATGTATTACATCCTCCTCCAAAGTGTTTCACGTGAAACATATTAATCTTCTACGCGTGTAATCATGTGACGTAAGATACCTCGGTTGATTAATGCTAAACGGTCAAATTCATCAATTCCTTGTGAATCTGTTGCTTCAGCTTGAATTAAATGATAAATTCCTTCTTTATAATCATTTATTTCATATACTAAGCGACGTTTAGCCCAGTCTTTAGACTCAACAATAGTTGTTCCGTTATCAGTTAAGATAGAATCGAAACGCTCTACTAATTCTTTCTTTTCATCATCGTTTAAATCTGGACGGATAATGTATAAGATTTCATATTTTGTTGTTTGGCTCATTTGCTTGCACCTCCTTTTGGTCTGTTGGCTCTAAGTATAATTAGAGCAAGGAAAGTATTGTTAAATACTCACATCTAAGAATTATACAAGTAAATAATTACAAATACAAGTAGAAATTTGAATTAAATTTAATCGAATGAGTTTTAAATTTTTCTAATTTTTTACTTTTGTTTAGAGATAGCTGATAATAACATAAACCTCTAGGAGTCAAATGAGAAATAGTAATTATTTTTCATCATATTTTAATTTATCTACCTTTTTTATATAATTCTGTTATAATACCCATAATACTATTAATAAAGGAGCGTACTAAGATGAAACGCATTTTTAATTTCTCTGCTGGACCAGCTACATTACCAGAGCCTGTTTTAAAAAACATTACTACAAACATGCCAAACTATAAAGAACAAGGTCTATCCGTTATGGAGATGAGTCACCGTTCTTCATCCTATATGGAAATCCATGAGAATGCGAAACAATCTTTACGTCGTTTAATGAATATACCCGAAAATTACGAAATCCTTTTCCTCCAAGGGGGAGCAACAACTCAATTCTCTGCAGTACCTTTGAACTTATTGAATGGATCAGCTAAGGCAGACTATATCATCAGTGGCAGCTTTGCGGAAAAAGCTTATGATGAAGCCTTAAAATATGGAGATATCGCCATAGCTGCTTCCACAAAAAATCAAAACTATACTCACATCCCTAAAAATGACGAAATAGTTGTACGAGCTGATGCTGATTATGTTCATATGTGTGTGAATAATACTATTTTTGGAACACGCTTCAAGCCAGAAGATATTCCGCATTTCGATGAGATTCCTTTAGTTGCTGATATGTCATCAAATATTCTTTCTGAAGTTTATGATGTGAATGATTTTGGTTTAATCTATGCTGGTGCTCAGAAAAATATGGGACCTTCTGGTCTAACTGTTGTGATTGTTCGAAAAGATTTAATTGGAAAAGCTCATGAACTAACACCTACTATCTTAGATTACAAAATTAATGTCGATAATGATTCTATGTACAATACACCACCTACTTTCTCAATTTATGCAGCAGGGCTTGTTTTTGAGTGGTTGTTAGACCAAGGTGGAATTCCTGCTATCGAAAAGATTAATAAAGAAAAAGCTGAGAAACTATACCATTATATCGATCAAAGTAAGTTGTATGCTGGAACAGCAGCAAAAGAAGATCGTTCATTAATGAATGTAACTTTCAGAACACATTCAGAAGAGCTCGATAAAGCTTTTGTCAAAGCAGCTACCGATAAAGGTTTACAAAACCTGAAAGGACACCGTTCAGTCGGAGGAATGCGTGCATCGATATATAATGCAATGCCAATGGAAGGAATCGATGCTCTAGTCGCCTTCATGGAAGAATTTGAAAATAATCATAAGTGAGGAATATCATGAGTCATATAGAAAAAAGATTCAAAATCAAAACCCTAAATAATATTGATGCTAATGCCTTAAGTAAGTTAACGACAGAATTCACTTTAAACTATAGTGATGAAGACAACGATGCAATTCTTGTCAGAAGTTACGATATGCATGGAATGGAACTATCAGACAATGTTAAATTTATCGGCCGTGCTGGTTCTGGAGTCAATAATATTCCAATTGATGAATTAACTAAAAGAGGAATCGTTGTTTCAAATTCACCAGGAGCTAACGCTAATGGAGTGAAGGAATTAGTCTTATCAGCTCTAATCATCTCATCACGTAATATTGAAGCTGCCCTCGACTGGACTAAGACACTAGTAGGAAAAAGTGATATTGATAAAAAAGTTGAAGACGGTAAAAAGCAATTCGTTGGACCTGAATTAGCAGGTAAACGAATCGGTGTCATCGGATTAGGTGCAATCGGTGTGTTAGTGGCTAATATGTGTATCAGTTTAGGGATGGAAGTATTTGGTTACGATCCTTACCTATCAGTTCAACATGCTCTTGGGTTAAACCCTGCTACCAAGACGAATTATGATTTATCTTATATTATGCAAAATTGTGATTACATCACTTTACATATTCCATATAATGAACAAACTAAGAACTTCTTAAATGCTGAACTTCTAGCCGAGAGTAAACAAGGTCAAATCATTATCAACTGTGCACGTAGTGGTCTAGTTGATCTGGATGTCTTGGAAGATAGCTTAAATAATGGAAGTATAAGTAAATATGTGGTTGATTTCCCTGATGAGAGAACATTAAAAATGAAAAATACCATAAATATCCCTCACTTAGGTGCTTCAACACCAGAGAGTGAATCTAATGCGGCTAATATGGTAGTAAACCAAATGATGGATTACTTAAAAAATGGGAACATTCGAAATTCTGTAAACTTCCCTACGATTGATTTCGGTCCTATAACAACAACATGTCGTATTACTGTTCTACATCAAAACATACCTAATATGATTGGACAAATTACACATGTACTTTCTCAACGTGATTTGAATATTAATCGCTTAACGAATAAACCACGTAATGAGTGGGCTTGTACGATTATCGATTTAGATAATGACATTACTCCACAAGACAAACAAGCAATTCAAGATATTCAGGGTGTAGTAAGAGTCCGTTATCTAAGACCTAATTAATTATTTATAAACTATGCACAAGGCGATGAGTGCCAGTGAGAAGCATTACTAGATAGCTTTCACTCATATTCATCGCCTTTTTGTGCTTTCATCTCTTTTGTATCGATTAATCAGTGTGTGTTAGGTGATTAATCGATTTAATCGGGGGTAAATCAATTATTTTTTACTGATGAATAATTATATACCTTGATTACTAGTCATTAGTAATCTTTATTAGGAGTCATTCTTACTTATATGATAAAATTATAATGCATATTATAGTGATAGGAGTGAGCTTGATGAACCATCCTAAGATAAAAATTGATTTTATATGTGTTCCATTAAGTGGACACTTGAATCCACAAGTTGAGTTAGCTTTATATCTTCAGCAACATAGTCAATTTCATATTCGTTTTATCACAGGGGAGATTCAACATTCTTTCCTTCAGCAATTAGGTTTTGAAACTGTCTCTTTCCTAGAAGATGAACCTGATGCGATTGAACGTGCGGCTGAATTTGAACAACAATCTAATAACAGTGTCTTCGAGATGTTAAAACTATTTGATAAGTCGATCAAACTCATTGAAAGGACTTATCCTTACATACTCAACGCACTTAATCAACATCAAACAGATATTGCTGTTGTTGATTTCATTACTTTATCTGGAGGCATTGCCGCAAACCATTTGGATATTCCTTGGATAACAACACATCCCTCATTATTCGTTGTCGAAGCTCCAAAAGGAACTCCATCTTACTTAGGTGGATGGAAACCACTCCCTACAACTTATGGCAAGATACGTGACTGGATGGGTTGGCGTTTTGTACGTTTTATTAAGAAGTCTGTTGGGATATTATCCAGAAGGTCTTTAAAAAAATTAGATTTTAAACTATATGTTGATGGTAAGGAGAATCTTTATTCATCATACTCTATCCTTGGTTTGGGAATGAAAGAACTGGAGTTTAATGAAGATTTCCCTGAAACTTTTACCTTTGCAGGTCCGTGTTGTTTGGCTACTCAAAATGATATCCAATTAGAGTTTCCAACTGGATACAAACGGAAAGTCTTAATCACTTTTGGAACATTATTAAAATGGATACAACCTAAAATGATTGAATTAATGCAGTTATTGGCTCAAGAATATCCAGAGATACTCTTTATATTCACTTTAGGTGATTCAAGAGATCGGTTTGAAAAACCGAAACAAAAAGCAGCTAATTTTTGGATTTATCCTTTTGTTCCCTATGATTCTCATATTCCTCAATTTGATTATGTCATTCACCAAGCAGGGGCTGGTATATTCTATCAATGCATTCGTCATAGTATCCCATCTCTATTATTACCACAAGATAATGATCAGTTTGACTATGCAGCAAGAGGAGAGGTAGCCGGTATAGGTATATGGGGCAATGACTCTGATATCAATTCACTTAAAAATAGCTTCAAAGAATTATTGGATCAAAAAGATTGGTCAAAATTAAAGAATTTAACACAAGCTTATCAAAAGTATAATCCTGGCAAAGTATTAGAGTCAGAAATTAATCGCATTATCAGTATAGAAAGTGAGTAACTTAATGAAAGTCTTAATAACTGGAGCTACTGGATTTTTAGGCTATTACATTGTCGACCGATTGGCCCAAGATAAAGTTCAAATCGTCGCTATGGGGAGAAACAGCACTAGAGGGAATAAATTAACCCGCCCCAATGTCACTTTCTTTCAAGGTGATTTCACAAATATTGATCACCTAAGATCTGCTATGGATGGTGTTACACATGTTATTCATGCGGGAGCTTTATCAAGTGCTTGGGGACAGTGGAAAGATTTCTACCAGACAAACGTCATTGGAACAAAAAATGTTTTAGACCTATGTCGTCAATTGAATATTCATCGACTTGTCTATATCTCGTCACCTAGTATCTACTCAGCAAAATACGATCACTTGAATATTAAAGAAGATGAAGTCAATCAAAAAAATGACCTCAACTACTATATTCAATCAAAGATAATGTCAGAACGACTGTTCCAACATTATCCAGACATCGCTAGTGTCATCCTAAGGCCACGTGCAATCATTGGTATAGGCGACACAAGTGTTGTCCCTCGACTACTTAAAGTAAACAAAAAAATCGGTATACCGTTATTTCAAAAAGGTGAGAACTTAATTGATGTAACTTGTGTCGAGAATGTGGCTTATGCGGTTCAGTTAGCATTATTTAAACCTAATGCCGTAGGCAAAACATATAATGTGACGAACGGTGATCCTCGTCTCTTCAAAGAATTATTAGACTTATTCTTTCAACATATTGATGCTAAACCCAAATACCGGAAGTTTTCTTATCGAGGTATTGATAAGCTGGCTCAATCTTTAGAATTTTTCTATAAGACTTTACACATCAAAAAGGAACCGCCAATCACACCTTATACTTTAACGACAATTGCTTTTTCTCAGACTTTAGATATTACATCGATAAAAAAAGATTTGGGCTATCATTCTATAATTAGTATTGAAGAAGGGATCGAAAAATATGCCAGCTACTACAATAAATATTAAATATTTCGCTGCTGGCAGATGTTTTCATGATATAGGGCAGTTGTTCAATGGTCTTCCTAAAGAAATCAGGTCTTTTCCTGCTTCCTGTTGGCTCATTGAGCACCCAAGACTAGGTAGAATTCTCTATGATACCGGATATAACTACGATATTATTAAAAACAGAGTAAAATACTGGATTTACAGACAGTTTACTCCGGTTCAAATGAGTCCGGATGAAGCAATCTCTAAGCAATTAATTGCTTCAGGTATCCATCCGGCATCGATTCAGTGGGTTATTCTGTCACATCTTCATCCAGATCATATTGGAGATGCTAGATCTTTTACTCAAGCAAAGTTTATTGTCACACCTAAAGTTTATGCGACTTTAAAGTATCCAAAGCTGAAAAATTTAGTTTTCAGAGAATTTTTACCTAAGGATATATTAGACCGTTGTGTAATTGTAGATGATTTGGATACCGTTTCGACTTTTTCTTATAGTCAGGCTACACCTCTATTAGGTCAAGATGACATTTTAGCTGTCTCATGTGACGGTCATGCCCCCGGTCAACTTTGCTTATTCTTCCCCGAAGAAAATTTATTTATCGGTTCAGATATTACTTGGGGTGGTGACTTAATCCAATATACCGAGTCATTGAATCGAGCACCTAAACTCATTTTAGACGATTATTCCGCTTATATGCAGTCGATACAATTAGTCAGAAAATTACAACGTCAAGGAATTGAAGTTCTCTTTAGTCATGATAACGAACAATATCTGAAAGCAAGATTTAACAAAGGGGATGGTGAAGATCGCTAAATTAAGAATCTTATATCACTTTTTGAAAAGCCGCTACGGCCGTCGATTCACTAACCGCCAACAATTACAAAGCTATCAAGATAAAATGTTGAAGAAACATTTCAAATATATTCAAAAAAATTCTCCCTATTACCAAGAACATGGTTTTGATGAAGTCGAATATATGGATAAACAATTTATGATGGATCATTTTGACCAGTTAAATACGGTGGATATTCGAAAAAATCAAGCTTTTGAGATAGCTTTAGAATCTGAACGGACACGGGATTTCTCACCGATGATTGGTGAAATCTCTGTCGGTTTATCTTCAGGGACGTCAGGTCACCGAGGGATTTTTCTAACTTCACGGGAAGAAAGAGATAAGTGGGCTGGAGTCATTTTAGGTAAATTATTACCAAAAGGAAACTTATTTAACCATCGGATAGCTTTTTTCATGCGGGCTAATAATCAATTGTACGACACGATTGATTCAAAGGTGGTTGATTTTCAGTTTTATGATATGTATCGACCGATGGAAGAATTAATGGCTGAATTAATCAATCAACAGCCGACTATCGTCGTTGCACCTGCATCTGTCCTATTAAATATCGCCACATTCCTCGAAGAACAGATTCAATCAATTCAACCGATTAAAGTAATTTCAGTTGCTGAAGTTTTAGAAGAGCGTGATGCAAAGTATATTAAAGATATTCTTAATCAAGAGCATATTCATCAAATTTACCAATGTACTGAAGGTTTCCTAGGGTGTACTTGCGAACATGGAACCATTCACCTGAATGAAGATATCTTACATATTGAATCGTATTGGCTAGATGAGTCTCGGTTTCACCCGATTATTACAGACTTTAATCGCCGCTCTCAACCGATTATTCGTTATTTATTGAATGATATCTTAATCAAAAAAGAAGTATCATGTCCTTGCGGTTCACCTCTCATAGCGATCGAAGCCATTGAAGGTCGAGCTGACGATGTCTTTGAATTTGATAGCTGTCATTCTGACCAGGATAAAGTTAAAGTATATCCAGACTTTATTCGCCGTTGTATGCTATATATCGACGATATATTGAATTATCGGGTCATTCAAAAAGTAGATCAATCGATTAATATTCAATACGAAGGCAGTCCAGAGCAACAAGCACTAATCATTCAACAATTTCAACGATTAGCAGATCAATTAGCATTTAAACTACCCAAGATTCGCTTTACACCGTATGAACAACCTACACATACTAAACTCAAACGTGTTATAAAGGAGAAATCACTATGAATCATATCGACCTATTAGGTTATGGTTACTATAAACCAGACAACCTTGTCACATTCAATGAACAACGTCGCTACCGTATTAACACAACCGAGGAGAATCAGATTACTATAGCAGTGAAAGCGAGTCAGATGGCTCTCGATAAGGCTCAATTAGATATTCATGATATTGACTTAATCGTATCTGCCAATGCTGTAGGGGCTCAGCCGATTCCAGCCACTGCTGTTCTCATTCATGAACACATTGCAAAAGGAACTAATATTCCAGCGATGGATATCAATACGACTTGTACAAGTTTTATCTCTGCTGTGGATACACTGTCTTATCTCATCGAAGCAGGACGTTATCAAAAAGTTCTGATCGTATCAAGTGATGTCGCATCATTCGGTCTGAATCCTGATGAGAAAGAGTCTTATGAATTATTCAGTGATGGGTCCGCTGCGGTTATTATTGGCCATACCACTGATTCAAATAAAGGCATCATTGCGGCAGTACAACATACCTTCTCCGAAGGTGCTCATGATACAGAAATTCGAGGAGGATTAACCAACTTCCATCCTTCTCATTATTCGGAAGAAACAAAAGCAGAATATATGTTTAATATGCATGGTCGAAGTATATTAAAACTTACGATGAAAACAATGCCGACTGTCTTTAATCATTTTTTAGAAGATTACCAAATTAATCTCGATGACATTGATCTCTTTATCCCTCATCAAGCTTCAGCTGCCATGCGACTGATGATTAAAATGTTGAATATTCCGATAGAGAAGACCATTGATCGGGTAGATGAATTAGGTAATATGGTATCAGCTTCTGTCCCTTATGCTATGAATGAAGCCTTAGATAAAGGGCTCATTAAAAAAGGCCAACGTATTATGTTACTTGGAACTGCAGCAGGATTAACGATTAATGTCTTAGTCTGGCAATTATAATCGTCGGATTTTTAAACAAAATTCTAATGAGTTAATTACACAAATAGCTAAGCAAAGTCTGAATGAGCTTATCTACTTATAAGGCTCATATCAAACGATATTGCTTAGCTTTTTGACTCTATATTAACTTATTCTTAGTCTTCTTCTGAACCTTCTTCGAAGTCTTCTAATGCTTCATTAATTTGATCGGCGATTTCTTCGTTGACCTTATCTTCATTCGTCAAATCAACGGATTCATAATCAACTTTTACATCATCAATATGCTCTGGTCCTTGATCATCATCTGATTCATCATCTTCTGAAGATGGAATCGTTGTTATCGAACTTACAATCGCATCTTCATCTAGACGAATCATCCGCACACCTAAAGTAGCACGAGATGTTTCTGAGATACTAGCCACTTCAAAACGAATGATAACACCTTGGTCAGTCATTAACAGGAGATCTTCATCACCTTTAACCGTAACAATTCCGGCTAATTTACCACTCTTTTCAGAGATGTTTGACGTCTTCACTCCAAGTCCACCTCGGTTCTTCGGTGTATATTCCTTGGCTGGTGTTTGTTTACCATAACCATTCTCAGTCACTACTAATACATTATGGTCATCTGTTAAGATATCTGAACCGACAACATAGTCTCCTTCACGTAGGCGAATACCGCGAACTCCCGTCGCTGTTCGTCCCATAACTCTTACATCATCTTCTGGGAAGGTCATGGCGTTTCCATCATGGGTTCCTATAATAATATTATATTGACCGTTCGTCTCCATCACATTTACTAATTCGTCATCTTCTTTAAGGTTAATGGCTATGAGACCACTTTGACGAATATTATAGTAATCTGAAGCATGAGAGCGTTTAGTCGTACCACTCCGTGTGACGAAGAAGAGGTAATTATCTGACTCACCAGATTGTTCCTTCTGATTATTCACAGCGATCACTTGCTTCACTTCTTCATTCGTACTTAAACTAATTAAGTTCACAATTGGAATACCTCGAGCTTGGCGACCATATTCTGGAATGTCATAACCTTTCAAGTTAAAGACACGTCCGAAGTTGGTGAAGAACAGTAATGTATCGTGAGTTGATGACGAGACGAGTGTTTGAATTTCATCATCATCACCTAATCCCATTCCTTTTACCCCACGTCCACCGCGGTTTTGCACTTGGAATTCTGCTTGAGTCATACGCTTGACGTATCCATTAGAGGTCAGAGCTATTAAGATGTCTTCTTCATCAATTAAATCTTCATCTTCAAGTGTTGCCAACTCTCCTACTTGTAATTCTGTCCGACGTTCATCACCAAAACGGGTCTTCACATCAGTTAATTCATCTTCAATAATTTCAAACATGCGCTCTTGGCTATTCAAGATTTCTGTTAAGCGAGCAATGAGTTCTAGTAAATCATTGTGTTCTTTCTCAATTTTTTCGCGTTCTAAGCCTGTTAACCTAACTAAACGCATATCTAATATAGCTTGAGCTTGAACGTCTGTAAGGCCGTAATTTTCGATTAATTGAACTTTAGCTGTTTCACCATCACGAGATGAGCGAATAATATTAATAATCTCATCAATATGATCTAAGGCAATGAGCAATCCTTGCAAGATATGATCACGATTTTCTGCCTTTTTCTTCTCGAATTCAGTACGACGCCGAATCACTTCAACTTGGTGGTCGAGATATTTAACTAAGATATCTTTAAGCCCAAGTATTTTTGGAACCCCACCATCAATCGCTAACATATTAAAACCAAAGGATACTTGCATTGGTGTGTATTTGAATAGATTATTTAATACAACACTAGCTGAGACATCACGACGTACTTCAATCACAACACGTGTCCCTTCACGTGCGGACTCGTCATTGGCATAAGTAATTCCTTCAATACGTTTCTCTCGGGCTAATTCCGCAATTCGCTTCACTAAGTTGGCTTTATTCACTCCATAAGGGAGTTCTGAGACAATAATTCGTTCACGGTCATTACCGATCGGCTCGATATCTACTTTAGAGCGAATAATGATTTTTCCTTTTCCTGAAGCATAAGCACGACGGATACCAGATTTCCCCATGACAATACCACCTGTTGGAAAGTCTGGGCCTGGAATATATTCCATTAATTCTTCAACGGTAATCTCTGGATTATGCATTAGAGCAATCAACCCATCAATCACTTCTCCAAGATTATGAGGTGGGATATTGGTAGCCATCCCAACAGCAATCCCTGCTGCTCCATTCACTAATAGATTAGGGAAACGTGCTGGTAATACAATTGGTTCACGTTCTTCTTGAGAATAGTTATCTTGGAAGTCAATTGTATCTTTATTAATATCACGTAACATCTCTAAGGCTATCTTAGACATACGCGCTTCTGTATAACGCATCGCCGCAGCTCCGTCCCCGTCGACAGAACCAAAGTTACCATGTCCATCAACTAAGAGCTGACGGTAACTAAAAGGCTGAGCCATGCGAACCATGGCTTCATAGATGGCGGAATCCCCATGAGGGTGATATTTACCCATAACGTCCCCAACAATACGTGCGGATTTTTTATGGGGTTTATCTGGGGTGACACCCAGTTCATTCATTCCGTATAAGATACGACGTTGAACAGGTTTAAGACCGTCACGAACATCTGGTAATGCTCGTGAGACAATAACACTCATAGCGTAATCTAAGAAGGAAGTCTGCATCTCATCAGGAAGATTAATATTTTCTATTTCTCGGTTATTTTCTCCGAATAGTTCACTCATCGATTCATCTCCTTTCTGCTACTCATACAGACTTAAATATCTAAGTTCTGTACATAAACGGCATTTTCTTCAATAAACTCACGACGAGGAGGCACATCGTCTCCCATCAACATCTCCATCACACTGTTAGCTAATTCTGCATCATCAACTGTCACACGTAATAAGTGGCGGTTTGCTGGATTCATTGTCGTCTCCCACAATTGTTCATAATCCATCTCTCCAAGCCCCTTATAACGTTGTAGTGAATAACGAGCATCTGGATTCTCTTCTTGCCACTTACGTAACTGTTCATCAGTATCTAGATAAAGTTCTTTCTTACCTTGCTTAATCTGATAAAGAGGTGGTTGAGCAATATAAACATATCCAGCATCAAGTAACGGACGCATGTAACGGAAGATTAATGTTAGTAGCAATGTACGAATATGCGCCCCATCAACGTCCGCATCGGTCATAAGAATTAATTTATGGTAACGTGCTTTAGAAACATCAAACTCAGCCCCAAAACCTGTTCCCATTGCCGTGAATATAGAGCGAATTTCTTCGTTATTTAAGATTCGATCCATCGATGCCTTCTCAACATTTAAGATTTTACCTCGAATGGGTAAAATCGCTTGGTACATTCTCGAACGTCCTTGTTTCGCTGATCCTCCGGCTGAGTCCCCCTCAACTATGAATAATTCACATTTTTCAGCGTCTCTACTTGAACAATCTGCTAGTTTACCGGGTAAGTTCGCAATTTCTAGTCCTGATTTCTTCCGTGTCATCTCACGGGCACGTTTTGCGGCATGTCTTGCACGTGAAGCAAGAATCCCTTTGTCGACAATTAAGCGCGCAATTTTAGGATTCTCTAATAAGAAGGTTTCAAAGTTACTTGAGAATAGACGATCGGTAATCGTACGAACTTCTGAGTTTCCTAACTTTGTCTTCGTTTGTCCCTCGAATTGAGGATCTGGGTGTTTAATCGAAACGATAACGGTTAACCCTTCTCGTGTATCATCTCCGGAAAGATTCTCATCTGAATCTTTTAATAAATTATTATTTCTTGCATAGTCATTAACTACTCGGGTCAGAGCTGATTTGAACCCTGATTCGTGTGTTCCACCTTCATGTGTACGAATGTTATTAGCAAAAGAATGAATCTTAGCTGCATAATCATTCGTATATTGCATAGCAATCTCAACTTGAATATCATCCGATTCACCTTCTAGGTAGATAGGGTCTTCGAATAATACCTGTTTATCTTCGTTAATATGCTCAACAAAGCTCCTAATACCCCCTTCATAATAAAAGGTATCAGTTGCTTCTCGTTCATCTCGGCGATCTTCCAAACTAATACGCAGTCCTTTATTCAAGAAAGCTAATTCACGCACACGTTCTTTTAAGATTTCATATTTGAAATCAACGGTTTCTGTAAAGATCGTTGGATCTGGTAAGAAGTTCACTTTCGTTCCTGTATGTTCTGAGCTTCCTATGATTTCTAAGTCATCGACAACTTTACCGCGTTTGAATTCCTGACGGTACAAGTTATTATTGCGAGAAACTTCTATGCTCAACTCAGTTGACAGGGCATTAACTACTGCAGCCCCCACACCGTGAAGTCCACCTGACACTTTATAACCACCATCACCAAACTTACCACCAGCATGTAAAACAGTAAAAGCTGTCTCAACAGCTGGTCGGCCTGTCTTAGCTTGAATATCTACCGGCACACCACGTCCGTTATCAACGACGGTTACACTATTATTCTCTTCAATATACACTTCAATATGATCACAGTAACCTGCTAAAGCTTCGTCAATTGAGTTATCGACAATTTCCCAAACTAAGTGGTGTAGCCCTTCACTACTTGTCGAACCAATATACATACCTGGACGCTTACGTACAGCTTCAAGGCCTTCTAAGACTTGAATCTGACTTGCATTGTAATCCAACCCATTCATTTCATTTGGCATGTTTTATTCTCCTTCTTCAGTGATTTTTCCATCCTCAACGTAGAGAATGCGTGCATGGTTTAATTGTTCTAAATTCAATCCCTTAATTGTAGCTGTTGTTAGAAAAGTTTGACTCTTTCCATCAATTTGGTTCATCAAAATATGTTGGCGATTATCATCCAATTCGGATAGAACATCATCTAGTAATAAGATAGGGTACTCGCCAATAATTTGATTCAGCCATTCAATTTCAGCTAACTTTAAAGACAAGACAATCGTTCGTTGTTGTCCTTGAGAAGCAAAATTTTGCGCTTCTTTGCCATTAATTGTAAAAGTTAAATCATCCCGGTGAGGTCCATATAATGTAAGCCCTCGATTTTTCTCACGGTCCAAGCTTTGATGGAATAGTGTTATTAACTGTTCAGTCAAAGTATCTAATTGGCTATAATCCAATCGGCTTGAGCAACTTTTATAAAGAATATTTAATTGATCTCGTTGATTTGAGAGCTGTTCATGAATAGGGTGAGCCAATTCTTCCATGGCTTCAACGAATTCGATTCGAGCTTTAATTATTTCAACAGCTTTTTCAATAAGCTGATCCGTAATAATCTCAAAATAAAGGGCATCAAATTGTTTTTCGAAGCCATGCTCCTTCAAATAACGGTTGCGTTGCTTTAAGATGTGATTGTAATCTAAGAGATTTTGTAAGTAGACTGGATGAGATTGACCAAGTTCTGAATCAATATACTTTCTTCTTAGACTTGGTGATCCCTTAATAAGATAGAGGTCTTCTGGAGCAAAAAGAACAACATTTAATTTACCGATAAAGTGACTTAATTTCGTCTGTTCAATGTGGTTGACTTTAGCAATCTTTCCTTTTGGTCCTAAGGATAAAGAAATCGGAAACTCATAATTTCTCGTTTCTACTATAGCCTCTACATGACCGTAGTCTTGGCCCCATTCAATGAGTTCATTATCATGGTTAGTACGATGACTTTTTGTCATTGATAACAAAAAAATCGCCTCAAGGAGATTAGTTTTTCCTTGGGCATTTTCGCCAGTTAGAATCGTTAAGCCATCAGTGAATTTCAATTGAAGTTGGTCATAATTTCGGTAATGCTTAAGTTGAAGTTGCTTAACTTTCATTAGTTCTTTTATTTAATTTGAATCCTTAAGTCTTCATTTGGAAACTCAATCACGTCTCCATTGCGTAATTTACGACCACGACGTTGCTCTTCTTCTTCATTGACGAATACATAATATTCACTTAAATACCATTTCGCCATTCCACCACTTTGAATAATATCCACAGCCTTTAATAATTGACCTAAGGTTATATATCCATCTCGGACTGTAATTACTCGTTCTTCCATTTTATCACCCAATCACCTTATTAATTCTATTATATTATACCTTTAAATCCCTTAAACATCAAATTTTAAGCGGTTTTTTAGCGATTTTAGCGAATAAACCTATGCTTAGATAGAAATGCTTATTTTAATTATATCTTCCAAAATCACCTTTTTTACAAAAATAACGTTTTGAGAATGTAAATGATCAATTATTGGAGTCAATACATGAAGTTGATGAGTAAACATTCGATGAAAAAGTGAAGGATTTTTCTCTCGCGATATAAGTGAAAGTATTCACATTTTTTCTATTTAATTTGTGATTAAATGAACAAAGTTATATTAACGGGATTTTTAGCACTTTAAAGTTTAAAAAACATCCAGTTTAATAATTATAAAACTGGATGTTTACAAATTATTTAAATTAATGTGTACGAATCGGAGTCAATAATTGCAATAATTCATTATGTGGACTCTCACTTGGCTCAACGGCTGTTAGAAGTAAGGGTCTAACACTAGAGTTAAAACCAATCTTAATATCAACGGATTGGAAAGAACGTAAAGCGTCTTTCATATAGTCCGGATTGAATGAAATTTTAAGTGGATCACCTGTGATTGTTTTGAAATTAATGGACTCATTAGCTGATCCTAAACTACTACCTTGAACGGATAGATCAATATTATCTTCAGTGATGTCAAGTTGAACCACATTATTCTTTCCTTGATGTGACATTAAACTCGCACGATCAATAGCTTGTAAGAATGAATCAGCATTCAAAGTAATCTCAGTACTATGTGAATCTGGAATTAGACGATCTGTGTCTGGATAATTTCCTTCAAGCAAGCGTGAGTAAATCGTTAAATTATCAACTAAGAAAATAACTTGTTGTTCAGTCAGAATCATCTCAAGTTTTTGATCATCTTCTACAATTCGCTCTAACTCATTCAAAGTTTTCTTTGGAATCGTCATATTACTTAATTCAACTTGGTCTTGGTTAAACTCAACAGGAATTTCACGTTTACTGAGTCGGTGACTATCTGTTGCAGCTCCGCTAACATAACCGTCGGCAATCGTTAAGTTAACACCAGTTAGTACAGGACGACTTTCTTGATTTGATGCTGAAAAAATTGTTTGGTTTATCAAATCTTTGAATAAAACCGTTGGTAAATTAATCTTATAATCAGAATCAACCTCTGGTAGTTTAGGATAAGCTTGTCCGTCTTGACCATTTAGTGAGAAGACCGCATCTCCAGACTTTGCAGTAAGAACAAATTGTTCATTAGTTTCAATTGTTACTGATGAAGTAGGTAATTTACGAATAATATCATTGAATATTCTTGCTGTAACAACAATACTACCTGTTTCTTCTATTGATAAGTTCCAGGAATCATCCTCAACCGATAAGAAACTTTCGATAGATATGTCAGAATCAGAACCAATTAATGTAATCCCTTCTTGAGTGGCTGTGATTTTTAATCCAGTGAGAATAGGAATTGTTGATTTTACTGGTATCGCTCTGGATACGTCTATTAATTGTGCAGTGAAAGCTGCTCTTCCAATAGTAAATTTCATTACGTCACTCCTTATATATATATTATATATTAATAAATAAGTAATAGTAGTAGTAGGGCATGTTAATTGTGTGTATAAACTATAGAAACTCTGATATGACTAGCTTATGTGTGTGAATCGACATGTGGACAAGCTTGTAAAGTAAGAACAACTTATGCACATGTTAATAAGTAGAATTATCTTATCGATGTAATCTTTGCTTCAATTGATTCACTTCATTTTGGACTTGTAGGTCCGTTTCAACCTCTTCCGAGATCTTCTCATAAGCATGGATGATAGTTGTGTGGTTTTTATTACCAAATTCTTCACCGATTTTCGGGAAGGATAATTCTGTCATTTCACGGGAAAGATACATAGCAATTTGTCTAGGAAAGACAATGTTCTTTGTACGTTTCTTTCCTTTAATCTCTTCTGGTGTAATCTGATAGAAACGACTGACATGATCAATAATCTCACTTACGGTTAAAGGTCTAACTTCCCCTTCACCAATAATACTTTGAAGAGCTTGTGCTGCCAAGTCGGTAGTAATTTCTTTTCCTTGAATAGCTGCGTAAGCGATAACGCGGACTAAGGCTCCTTCTAACTCACGAATATTAGTATCTACATTATTCGCAATGTAAGTTAAAGTGTCTGGGCCTACATCTAATCGTTCACTGGCAGCTTTTTTACGAAGAATAGCTATTCGTGTTTCTAAGTCTGGTGGGGTAATATCAGTTGAAAGTCCCCATTTGAAGCGACTGATTAACCGTTCTTCAAGGTTTGTAATATTATTTGGCAAGCGATCACTGGTTAGAACGATTTGTTTATTATTATTGTAGAGCTCATTGAAGGTGTGAAAGAACTCTTCTTGAGTCTTGTCTTTCTTAGATAAGAATTGAATATCATCAATTAATAGGACATCAATCTCTCGATACATGCTACGAAACTCAGCTTGCGAACCTTTTTGAATAGCAGTAATAAAGTCATTCACGAAAGATTCACTGGTTGAGTATTTAATTCGCGCACTTGGTTGCTTACGTTTAATCTCATTACCGATTGCCTGCATTAAGTGAGTCTTACCTAAACCAACCCCTCCATATATAAGTAGAGGATTATACGTTTTACCTGGAGAATCAACAACCGCTAAGGCTGCTCCGTTAGCCATCTTATTGCCTTCACCAATAACAAAGGTGTCAAAGACATAATTTGGATTCAGTTGAGAGACGGAGAAGTCTGCGTCGTTTTCAAGCTCACTTTCAATCGTTAGGATATCTTGGTTAACTGGTGTTTTCTTACGTTGATCTTCTGGAACAATAACGAAGGTGGGCGTATATTCCATTCCATATACCTCTAAGCCGAATTGCAGAACATACCCAGAGAGGTGACGTTCCCAATAATTTTTTGTGAGGGCATTCGGAACTGCTAATGTAATCGTATGGTCTCCAATACGAGTTGGGTAGACCGAAGCTACCCAGTTCTCAAAGGATTGATCAGATAAACGTTCACTTATGTAATGCTGGCATTCTTTCCAAAATTTTTCTTTTTCTTCCATTTGATTTAATTCCTCTCAATTGCCGAAAAATAAATTTTACCATCATTAACAAAAAAAAGTACATATAAAAGTTTTCCACAAGTGGATAAAAGTTTAAGAGTTATACACTAATACACATTTGATTTATGAACAGGTGCAAGAAAGATGTGGATAACTTTTAGAAATAAAAGTGTCTACTTACTACTTGTGCAAAACTCAGCATTGTTACTTGCCTATCTTATCACATTCTGAAAAGTTATGCACGGAAGCTGTGGATAATTTTAAGTCTTATTGACACGTTGTTTATATGTTCATAAGCATAAAAAAATCCTGTGTAAATAGTTTAACCTAATTTTGAGTTTTGCACAAGCTAAGTATAATTGTTGATAACCTTGTGCATAAGTTTATAAAAAGAGCAGCAATGAGTAAAGTTAAAACTTGTTGATAACTTTTATAATTGGAGAAAAGAGAGAGAATGTTAAAAGGAGTGGCCACTTTTAGAAGGTAAATTTTCTATAAATTTAGGGTGGCTGAAAGAAATGAAGCAATAAATACCAAAAAAATGCTATAAGAACAACAAATAAAAATAAAAATAAACTTGACAATTTAGCCACTCTTCTATAAAATATTTGAGTATTGTACACAAAGAGCAATTAGGAGGGATTAATATGCCAAAAAGAACTTACCAACCAAAAAAACGTAAACGCAGTAGAGTACATGGATTCCGTAAGAGAATGAGTACAAAAAACGGACGTAATGTCTTAAAAAGACGTCGTCTTAAAGGGCGTAAGAAATTATCAGCCTAAGGATAATCAATTAATGATGCAAGCATTCATCAAAGTTAACGATTCGTCGTTAGTTTTGACGAATGCTTGCTTTTTTGTAACTAAAAATATCTTGTTAGATCCAAATAAATAGAGAATAAGGTAAAAGCGTAAAACTGTTTTTCTTTTAGGTATATTTTCGCTATAATGATAGTCAGTGAATGTCTAGATTTTAAATGAATGAGGGAACTTTGTGAGAAAAGATTATCGTGTAAAAAAAGAACATGAATTTCAACGTGTATTCCATGAAGGGGAATCTGTAGCCAACAGGCAGTTAGTGCTTTATGTCTATCCGAAAGTAGAACAAGCACATTTTCGTGTCGGGTTATCCGTTGGTAAGAAGATTGGGAATGCAGTTGAGAGAAATCAAGTAAAGCGCTATTTAAGACAAGCTTTGCACGAATTAGAACCCGCGATTAAACCAGATATGGATTTTCTTTTAATTGCTCGTAAGGATATCCAAACAAAGACCTTCCACCAAGTAAAAAGTTCGATTATTCACGTAATGAATTTAGCGGGGGTCATAGATAAGAATCACCCTGCTATAGTAAACAAGTAGGAGGAGTCAATGAAAAAATATAAAAAATGGTTTAAATTACTGGCGTTATTATCTGTGGTATTCATTTTAGCAGCTTGTGGTTCAACGAATGAAGCGGCTAATGCGAATAGTACTGGAATTTGGGATCGTTATGTTATTTTTAATTTATCTCAATTTATCGTCTGGTTATCTGATTTATTTGGAGGGAATTATCCTTTAGGGATTACTCTATTTACTATCTTAATTCGTACATTATTACTGCCTGTATTCCAAATGCAGATTAAATCTCAACGTCAGATGCAAGAGATTCAACCTGAACTCGATGCGATTAGAGAAAAATATCCAAATAAAGATCGTCTATCTATGGAAGCTATGCAAGAGGAACAACAGCAATTAATGCAAGACCGTGGTGTAAACCAATTTGCTGGATGTTTACCAATGTTAATTCAATTACCTGTAATGATGGCTTTATATCAAGCAATCTTAAGAACCGAAGAATTACGTCAAGGTAACTTCTTATGGATGAACTTAGGTCAACCAGACCCATACTTTATCTTACCGATTATTGCCGCAACCTTAACCTTTACAACCACTTACTTCACTATGAAGAGTAATCCAGTTCAAAACAGCATGGCTAAGAGTATGATGTTTGTATCACCACTGATGATATTAATGATTGGATTAACTCTACCAAGTGCGATTGCTTTATACTGGGTTGTTTCTAATGCCTTTACTTTAGTTCAAACGTTTGTTTTCAATAATCCATATAAGATTATTGCAGAGCGAGAAGCTAAAGCTCAAGCAGAGAAAGAGAAACAACGTGAGTTAAAACGTCAATTACGTCGAGCAACAGGTAAGAAGAAATAACAATGTTTGAAAGGAAGATTTGATGTTGGAACATAGTACTACTGTCAGAGCTGAGACTGTTGATAAAGCCATCGAAAAAGGTTTACTAGAACTTAACATCTCAAGCTCAGAAGCAGATATTCATGTTATTAGTGAAGGTAAAAAAGGTTTGTTCGGTTTCGGTAAGCAAGATGCGGTTGTAGAAATCACAATGAAAAATAATCTTAGTTTGTCTGAGATTACACAGCAACTTGAAGAAGAAGTTAGAAACGAACAATCAGAAACAGTCAAAGTGACTGAAGAAGTTGTTGAAGTATCTGAAGATCTTGATATTGAAGAAGCTGAACCGAACCAAATCGTTGAAAAAATTGAACCAGCCGAAGAAAAAACAGCAGAAAAGGCTGAAAACAACTTTGAACCAGCGGTTCAATTTGAAACAACAAAGGTACAAGCTTCACAGACTAATGTGAACGAAGAAAATTCTGAAACGTCTAATGAACCACAAGAAACTTCTGACCACCAAGAAGGAAAAGCTTTTCAAGATGAAATGAGCATTGAAGAAGCGAGCCAAAAAGTCGCAAGATATATTGAAACCATCATCAAAGAATATGGAGCTCAAGCTGATGTTGATTATGAAATTAGTCGCTCACAAGTCAGCTTTAACATAGATACAGATAAGTCAGGATTGGTTATTGGTAAGCATGGTAAGATTATTAATTCCCTTCAAATCTTATCGCAAACTTATTTCCAAACTCTATACCGTCGCCGCACTTCTATCTTATTGAATGTTGGTGACTATCGTGATCGTCGTGCTAATATCTTAAGACAAATTGCCCAACGTACTGCGGAAGATGTATTAAAGAGTAAGCATTCGGTGATTTTAGATCCACTACCAGCTTATGAACGTAAACAAATTCATGCTCACCTTGCAAAAATAGACAATATTAGAACACATTCAGAAGGTAAAGAGCCAAACCGCTATTTAGTAGTAGAATATAGAGATTAAAGAAAGGCTGGGACAAAAGGTCCTGGATTCTAAAATAAAAGAGAACCTACATTTTCTGTCAAAGAATTTGTAAGTTCTCTTATTTTATTACCTTGTTTTTTGCATATTTCTTCAGATTGTTGGCCATCAAGACCAACCCAATGTCTGTTTTTACCTTCGATTTACCCCTTAGGTTAAATCGTGTGAATCCTAAATTAGCCTTTATCTGGCCAAAGACTGGCTCAACATCAATCTTTCGTTTGGCAAAGATTGTTGAACCTTCTTTAGATAAAAGCTTTTCTGCTTCTGTATTTTTCAAAATTTGATACTTCTCATTATAGTAAAGCGCCTTTTGCGGCGCATTCTCTGGATCTGTTGGTTTATAAACCGCTACTTGAGAAGTATAGCCACTCAATTTATTTCTCCGTTTGGATTGATGGCTGTAGTAATAGATCGTACCGTCTGGGTGCGTAAAGGTCTTTTCTTCTTCATTATAAACCCAATTTCCTAAGTTTTTATCTGATGTTTTGTGTTTCTTTTTTGGTCTTTATCAAATCGGTTGTATTTAATAAGATGGTCAATATCATTATCGTCTAAGTAAGTTAAGTTTTCTTCACTACCGTACCCTGCATCAGCTACAATGCGTTTAGGTCGATGAGGAAAGGTTTCGATAAAAGGTTGTAGCGTCCGTGTATCCGTCGGATTCGGAAAAACATCATAATGAAGAACAAATTGATTTTCTGTACCAATCTGAATATTATACCCGGCTTTCAACTGACCATTCATCATAGGGTCGTCTTTCATTCGCATAAACGTCGCATCAGTATCTGTTTTTGAGTAACTGTTTCGACCATCGAACGTCTCAAACTGTTGATGATACTTTCGTTTTCGAGGCAGAAAATCCTGGCTCACTTTCCGATGATGTTTCTTGAGGCGACGACGAGCTTGTTTACGAGGATCTGGTCCTTTTACAGGATTCTCTTCAATATCTTGTGACAGTTTTTCAACTTCTTCTTCAATTAGTTCGGTAATCTCTTGAAGCATAGACTCTTCCAATTCCAACTCTTCATCGTATTGAATACCTGCATCAACCATCGGTTGAATTTCTTCAAAGTAATATTCACGAGCAGATGTTTTCAGACGTTCCGCAAATCTTTCCGTTGCTTTTCTCCAGACAAAAGTATACTTATTGGCATTGGCTTCAATCTTCGTCCCATCAATAAAGACATTCTCTAAAGTGATTAGTTTTTCCAATTTTAATTGAATTGTAAATTCGATAAATATATTCTCTAAAAGACGACTACAGTTGTCAGAAGAACGAAATCGATTAATCGTGCGATAGCTAATCACTTGTTGGGCAACAAGCCATTGCATCGGTAGATTTTCTTCCATCATTTCTTCAATCTTTCGACCACTAAAAATACCTTTACTGTAAGCATAAAGAAGAGACATGATGAGTGGTTTTGGGTGATAGGCAGGACGACCGTCCTGAGTCTCAAAAATTTTAAAGTAATGATCGTCCAATGAATCGACAAAGTTATAGATAGAAAAAACAATATGGTTGGGATCAATACAAGTAGATAATTCTAATGGAAGTGAAGTTTGATTCATGTTATAATGTACGTACATAAAAAGCACCCCTTTAATGTTTAGTGTCTATTTACTAATATTATATCAGGGTGCTTTTTGTATGCCTAATTATATATAGCAAAAACGACGAGAAAATTAGTTAATCTAATTTCTCGTCGTTTTTATTTAGTGGCTTTTGTCCCAGCCTCTTTTATTTTGCTTGCTACCAAAAGCGAGAAACTGATTATAGCTGTGTAATTTTTATTTTAGATTTAGCTAGAGTGATTGGATTAATCGTGTTGATAATGATTGGTAGTGTTTATATAGGAAGGAAAATTTAGTTGAACGACCTTCCTGCCATGGCTTATCTTTCCCACAAAAATGTAAAATCACAGTATTATTCACCACCCAATCAAGATTGTATTCGTTTTGACTTAAGAGTTCATACAAGATAGGCAAACGTGAATCAAAATTATAAATTTCATCGGCTAAGGGGAATACTTTGTCCCCATACAAGGCATTCAATATATCTTGGTCAGGTAAAAGTAAAAAATTATGGTTGTCTTGAATGAATCGGAAGATTGCCTCGCTTCGAACTTCTTGGCGAATTAAATCTAGGTTCATTAGTAGGACACCAGAATTATAATAACTAGCTAATTCACGATTACCTAGTCTTAATCGATTGATAGTATCCGTAAACTCTAATCGAGTATGACTAGAGGCAGCATAAAGATAATCTTCAATATCTTGCATATATAAGGAAGATAAATTATTAATGCAGAGGATATCAGCATCTAAATACAGTATCTTATCTAAATTTTCTGGCAAGAAATTATGAGCTAAGAGACGATAATAGATCGACTCAGGCCAACGATCCGAAGCAGGTGCTTCTTCGAAGATGTTCTCACCAACAATCACTGGATGGTAAGTCATGTTAAGCGATTGGCAGTATTGATGAATTAAGTCATTATCTTTTAAAGCTTCTTTTTGAAGGATGTAGATATCAAAGTCTGTCTGTGGAGTATTGACATAAATTGAATATAAAGTTGTTAGAAAAGGTTTAGTAAATCGATTATTAATAGAAAATAGAAGATTCATTCGTCTTGGCTCACTTTCAATTAAGTTTATACAAATAAACCATAACAAAATTGAGTTAATTAATTATGAATAACACAAAAATTTACAAACTTAATATTCTTTCAAATTCATTAACTTTAATTTTACAAAAACAATTTCATAATTTACATGATATTTACTATAAATTAATAACTAACAGGTATCATACTGGATAGAAATGAGAGATGAATTGGCATTTCAAAAATATTAGGAGGTTAGTTGTATGTTTAATACAATTAAAAAAATTATTTCTGTCCTTATTCTAGCAGTATTATTTGTTGGAAATTTTGGATTAGCTTCAGTAGGAGTTCAAGCTCAAGATTCTGTAGAATTAGCGTTTTGGCATGCTATGGGTGGTAATGCGGGTGAAGCTTTACAAGCATTAGTTGATGAATTCAATGCGTCACAAGATGGTATTGTAGTGAATGCTCAATATCAAGGTTCATACGATGAAACTTTAACAAAATTACGTTCATCAGCATCGGGTTCTGAAGTTGGAGCGGATATTGTTCAAGTATTCGAATTAGGATCAACTTTTATGATTGATTCTGGTCTAACTGTACCAGTTCAAACTTATATCGATGAAAGTGGTTATGATATCTCTCAAATCGAGCCAAACTTGGCAGCATATTATACAATCGATGACCAATTAAACTCTATGCCATTCAACTCATCAACACCGTTAATGTACTATAACGTAGATATGTTCGAAGTAGCAGGTATTGAAGAAGTTCCAGGATCATTAGAAGAAATTATTGAAATTGCACCAAAATTGCAAGAAGCTGGTGCAGCAACGCCAATGTCATTACAAATTTACGGGTGGTATATGGAACAATGGTTCTCTAAACAGGAAGCAGACATCTTTGATAATGGTAACGGTCGTGAAGGAACACCAACTGAAACTGTTTTCGTTGATAACGGAGCAATGGAAAACATCGTTACAACTTGGTTAGAAGGTATGGAAGCAGGAGCTTTACCAAACGTTGGACGTACAGGTGGACAAGCTGAGTTCGTTGCAGGTCAATCTGCTATTACATTAGGATCTACAGCAAGCTTACGTCAAATCTTAACAGAAGTTGACGGACGTTTCGAAGTAGGGACAGCGTACTTCCCAGGAGTTACAGCTGAAGACCAAGGTGGAGTATCAATTGGTGGAGCATCATTATGGATGATCGAATCTGGAGATGATGCTAAGAAACAAGCTACTTGGGAATTCATCGAGTACTTAATTGCTCCTGAAACTCAAGCTAAATGGAACCGTGATACAGGTTACTTCCCAATTACAACAGCAACTCATGAAGAGCAAGTATTCATTGATAACTTAGCTGAGTTCCCTCAATTCCAAACAGCGATTGATCAATTACATGATTCATCACCAGAATCACAAGGTGCGCTATCAGGTGTAAATCAAGAAGCGCGTCAAATCTACGAAACTGAATTAGAAAACGTGTTAAACGGTGCTTCAGATCCAGCATCTGCAGTTCAATCAATGGCTGATCAAGTGAATGCAGCATTAGAAAACTACAACGCTGCTAATCAATAAGAATGACAATGATTTGGGAAGCTGGGTATTTACCTTAGGGTATGCCCAGTTTTTCTTTTATTCTATAGTGAGTTAGATAAGGAGATTTTATGGAACAAGTAAAAATTATTAAAGAAGAACGTCCATTTTTAGATCGGATTAAAGGGTATGCCTATTTATTACCTGCTATTATTATCCTTAGTTTATTTATGTTCTGGCCTTTTATTCAAACCTTTTATCGAAGTGCTTTTTTAACCAATAATATGGGAGCTAATGCCCAGTTTCTTGGACTAGGAAACTACCAAGAATTGCTGACTTCAGCGAGTTTTTTAAATAGTGTCTTAGTTACTTTACAGTTTGTATTGATTGTTGTGGTCTTCGGAGTAACTCTCGGTTTCTTGACGGCTTTGTTATGTCAGAAGACCTTCCCAGGTATTAAATTCTTTAGTGCAAGTTATGCCATGCCAATGGCTATTGCTTCTGCAGGGATGGCGATGATTTTTCAAGTTATGTTGAATCCAACGGTTGGGATTGTGAACCATGTGTTAGGGACTTTTACTAATTACTTAGCAAACCCTAAAACAGCTTTATTTGTCATTGGAATCTTAACAGGTTGGCTCAATTCAGGGATGAATTTCTTATATTTTAGTTCTGGTTTAGCGAGTATTGATGAGTCACTTTATGAAAGTGGGTCAATTGATGGGGCGAATGGTTTTCAAAAGTTTCTATTCATTACTTTACCTTCGCTTAAACCAACTTTATTCTTCGTCATTGTAACCAACGTTATTAATGCATTCCAAGGTTTTGGTCAGATTAACATTTTAACTAAAGGTGGTCCAGGTCAATCCACTAACGTAATTGTTTACGATATTTACCGTAATGCTTTTATGAACTATCGTTATGGTTTTGCTTCAGCAGAATCGGTTATATTATTCATTATTGTTATGATTTTAACGATTATTATGTTTAGATTTAGAAAGGGGGCTAACAGCTAATGCAAGCTTCAGCAAATTCTATCGAAAAGAAATATATTTACCGTCAACGCTTAGGACGCATTGCTTTAGTATTACTTAACGTTGTTGCCTGGCTATTTACTATGTACCCTTTAATTTACGCCTTTTTAATGGCGATTAAACCCTCTGGGGAATTATACGATCCCAACAGCATCCTATTCCCACAAAATCCGACTCTGTCAAACTTTGTAGATGTGTTCGATATTGCTCCAATTGGTCGTTATATTATGAACTCGCTAATTGTAGCTGTTTCAATTACTTTATTACAAATTGTGACGTCGATTTTAGCAGCCTTTGCTTTTAGGTTCTTAAACTTTAAAGGAAAGGGAATTATTTACGGATTAATTCTTTCAACGATGATGATTCCAGGAGAGGCAGTGATTATTTCACAATTCTTAATGGTATCTGGTTGGGGATTAACCGATTCACTGATTGTTTTAATTATTCCTTTTGTTGTTTCTGCTTTCAATATTTTCTTATGTGTGCAAGCTTTAGAGAATTTCCCTTATGAAGTGTATGAATCAGCTAAGATTGATGGTTGTAGTGATGTTCGCTTTGCTTTCACTATGGTATTGCCTTTAATTAAACCAACTATTGGGGCAATGGCTGTACAATCTTTCTTATCGGGATGGAATATGTATATGTGGCCACTCTTAGTAACTAATAACGATAGTAACCGGACTGTGCAAATTGGTATTAGTATGTTGAACAGTGTCGACTCACAATCGTTAGTTTTAATGGTTGCTGGGGTAATTATTTGTATGATTCCTAGTTTAACTATCTTCATTGTTGGCCAACGTAATATGGTTAAAGGCCTGACATCAGGCGCAGTTAAAGGATAATCTTATTAAGGAGAAAATTGAGTCATGGCAAAATTACAATTAAAAAAAGTAGCAAAAGTTTATGAAGATGGCTATAAAGCTGTTAAAAATATCGATTTAGATATTGAAGATAAAGAATTTATTGTATTAGTTGGTCCTTCTGGATGTGGGAAGTCGACCACTTTACGTATGATTGCAGGTTTAGAAGGAATTTCTGAAGGTGAGATGTATATTGGAGATACTTTAGTGAATAATATCCCACCTAAAGAGCGAGATATTGCGATGGTATTCCAATCTTATGCTCTATATCCTCATATGACTGCGCGTGATAATATTGCCTTCGCTATGCGTATGGCAGGTATTAATAAACAAGAACGATACAAGCGTGTTGATGAAGTCGCAGCTATACTACAATTGAGTGACTTATTAGATAAGAAGCCAGGGGCATTGTCAGGTGGGCAACGTCAACGTGTGGCTTTAGGTCGTGCCATGGTACGTAATCCTAAAGTTTTCTTATTAGATGAACCTTTATCAAATTTAGATGCTAAGTTACGTGTAACGATGCGTTCTGAGATTGTAAGTTTACACCGTAAGTTACAAACTACATTTGTCTATGTTACTCACGACCAAACTGAAGCAATGACGATGGGAACACGCATTGCCGTGATGAGTGTAGGGAATGTTGAGCAATTTGATACGCCGGCTAACTTATATTATAATCCTGCTAACGTCTTTGTTGCGGAGTTTATCGGTAGTCCGCAAATGAATATGTTAGAAGGTAAGTTGGTTGAAGAAAACGGTGAAGTTTATTTTGTCTCAGCAGATAAGAATATTCATCTTCCTCAAGAATTAGTCAACCGTATTAAGATTAATGTTGCAGGCCAAGAGGTGCTATTAGGAATCCGTCCAGAAAACGTTCATTATCAAAAGGACACAATGAATGAGAACGTCGTGACAGTCACAGCTAAAAATGTTGAACAAATTGGTTCAGATACTTTTGTATACTTTGATTTAGATACTTCTAAACGTGAATGTGCAGCAAGATTTAACCCTCCTCGTATGGTAGCATTGGAATCAGAAGTACATATCTCGATGGATTTAACTAAAGCTTTATTATTCGATAAGGCAAGTCAACAAACTATCTTAAATCCTAGATCAGTAGAAGGAGTATTGTAAAATGAGTAAAATTATTGCCCATCGTGGTTACAGTGGTAGATTCCCTGAGAATACTATGTTAGCTTTTACCAAAGCAGTTGAATATGGAGCTGAAGGTATTGAATTAGACATTCAATTAACTAAAGACAATGTTATCGTGATTTGTCATGATGAGACCATCGATCGTACATCTAATTGTCAAGGTTTTATTGAGGATTTGACTTTAGATGAGTTAAAAGCCTTTGAATTCCGTAACGGTATGGAAAATATCGATGGTGAAACCGAAGAAAATATTAAAATTCCAACCTTAATTGAATTCCTAGACTGGTTTAAAACGATGGATATCATGGTGAACATTGAATTTAAAACATCTTACATTGCTTATGAGGGCATTGTTGAACAAACCATTGACCTATTGAAAGAGCGTGGCCTCGAAGACCGAGTGATTTTCTCTTCATTCAATCATGATACGATTTTGAAAGTTAAGGAAATTGATGCATCGTTAGCTTGTGGTTTTTTAACAGTGGCTAATATCTTGAATCCAGGTGAATATTGCCAGAAATATCAAGTAGAGCACTATCACCCTTTCTATGCTTCAATTCTATTAAATCCTGAGATAGCTCAAGAATGTAAGCAACTAAATGTAGGGATTAACACTTATACGGTGAATGATGCAGACTATATGCAAGCTCTAATTGATTTAGGTATTGAAAGTATTATTACCAATGAAGTCGAAGTGGCAGTGAATCTGACAAAAAACTAAATGATGCGATTAGTTGGTTTGCTAGTGTGTCATTTAGAAATTATTTTTATTAAATCCTGTGGGTATGAATCAAGTAAGCAATGATTCATACCTGCAGTTTTTGTGTAGGTTAGTAATATTTCCTGCTAGTAGGTTTATCGAGAAGTATCATTATCAATATTTCCTGCTAGTAGGCTTATCGAGAAGTATCATTATCAATATTTCCTGCTAGTAGGTTTATCGAGAAGTATCGTTATCAATATTTCCTGCTAGGAGGTTTATCGAGAAGTATCGTTATCAATATTTCCTGCTAGGCGGTTTATCGAGAAGTATCGTTATCAATATTTCCTGCTAGGCGGTTTATCGAGAAGTATCGTTATCAATATTTCCTGCTAGGCGGTTTATCAGGAAATATCGCTACCAGTATTTCTTGATAGAGAGTTTATGGCGTAACATGGTAATGTATTCTCCGCGCAAAGTCGTCTAGGTGAGAGAATCAATCGTATTTCAAACGTTTATATTAATAAAATTTTAAACTATTCTTATTTTTTTAGTCATAATTAATACATATCCGTTGAAATACAAACGTTTTCATTATATAATAGAATAGCCTTGAAGTTGTATAGACAAGTTAAAGGAGGAGAAAGATATGTCAAACTTTGAACAAGATGCTAAAGCTCTTTTGGAGTATATTGGTGGATCGGATAATATTAATGCAGCTACTCACTGTGCAACGCGTATGCGTTTTGCATTGAAAGATCCAAGTGAGGCAGATATTCAGGCGATTGAGGCAATCCCTTCTGTCAAAGGAAGTTTTACGCAAGCAGGTCAATTTCAAGTCATTATTGGTAATAACGTATCAGAATTTTATAAAGACTTTGCGACGATTTCCGGTGTATCAGAAGCTTCAAAAGCAGATGTAAAGCATGCCTCAGAAGCTAACCAATCGTGGTGGCAAAGAGCAATGACGTTCTTAGCGGAGATATTCGCACCGATTATTCCAGCTATTATTGTAGGGGGATTAATCTTAGGTTTCAGAAATATTTTAGAAGGGGTAGCTTGGAGCGGATTAGGTGGACAAACGATTGCAGAATCATCTGTATTCTGGAATGGAGTTAACCATTTCTTATGGTTACCTGGAGAAGCGATTTTCCACTTCTTACCGGTAGGAATTACATGGGCGGTTACACGTAAGATGGGAACTACTCAGATTTTAGGGATTGTACTAGGTTTAACTTTAGTATCTCCACAATTATTAAATGCTTATGGTGCTGCCGAAGCCTTGGCATCTGGTGAAGTACCTCAGTGGGACTTTGGTTTCATTCAATTAGATATGATTGGTTACCAAGCACAAGTAGTACCTGCGATGTTAGCGGGTCTGGCTTTAGGTTACTTAGAGAAGTTCTGGCGTCGTGTGATTCCAGAGATGGTTTCAATGATTTTTGTACCATTCTTAGCTCTTCTTCCAGCGGTAATTTTAGCTCATACGGTGCTAGGACCTATTGGATGGTGGATTGGTGACGGAATTTCAACGATTGTGTTAGCAGGATTATCTGGTCCATTAAAATCAGTCTTTGGTTTCTTATTTGGTGCACTTTACTCACCACTTGTTATTACTGGATTACACCATATGTCCAATGCGATTGATTCACAATTAATTGCGGATACAGGAACAACAGGATTATGGCCAATGATTGCCCTATCAAATATCGCTCAAGGTTCAGCTGTATTAGCTGTTTGGTGGTTAACTCGTAAGGATGTTGATGAGTCACAAATTACAATTCCTTCTGCTGTATCAGCATACTTAGGGGTTACTGAGCCAGCCATGTTCGGGGTAACATTAAAATACGTTTACCCATTTATCGCAGCGATGTTAGGTTCAGGAATTGCCGGATTTATCTCAACAACTTTTAACGTACAATCGAATGCGATTGGTGTTGGAGGATTACCAGGATTCCTAGTTATTCATATTGATTCTCAAATGTGGTTCTGGATTGCGATGGCAGTGGCATTAGTAGTGCCATTCGTACTCACTTTATTCTTCCATAAAGTTGGATTCTTAACAGATGCTGGGTTAAACTTTGATATTCCATTCTTTAATAACAAAGCAAAGAAAAAAGCTTAAGAAATATGTTTTACAATAGAAGCAGCAAGTTAACTTTGACTTGCTGCTCTTTTTAATCAAGGAGGATTTACATGAAATTATCAAAACGTGTTGTTTATCAGATTTATCCTAAGTCGTTTCAAGATACGACGGGAAATGGTCTCGGAGATTTGCAAGGAATTATTAAACGTTTAGACTACTTAAAGGAATTAGGCGTAGACATGATCTGGTCAAGTCCTTTCTATCCTTCACCACAATATGATAATGGCTATGATGTGAGTGATTATACGGCTATTAATCCAGACTACGGAACGATGGAAGACTTTGATCAATTAATGGAGGAACTTCAAAAGCGTGATATCGACTTAATGATGGATATGGTATTTAACCATGTATCGACTGAGCACGAATGGTTCCAAAAAGCCTTAGCAGGGGATCCTTACTACCAAGACTTCTTCTACTTACAACCAGCTAAAGAAGATGGGTCGCTACCAACGAACTGGAATTCTAAATTCGGTGGACCGGCATGGGAACCTTTTGGTGATACTGACTTATACTACTTACACTTGTATGATGTACACCAAGCGGACTTGAATTGGTACAACCCAAATGTCCGCAAAGAACTACAAAAAGTCTTAAACTTCTGGTTGGATAAAGGAGTTAAAGGCTTCCGCTTCGACGTATTGAACGTGATTGGTAAAGATACGGTTTTTGTTGATAGTGAAGCACCTAATTCAGCGCAAGAAAAGTCACTCTATACTGATACACCGCAAGTTCATGAATGGGTTAAAGAGATGAATCGTTCTACCTTTGGGTCGAGAAAAGATATTGTAACAGTTGGGGAGATGTCATCGACGGATGTACCGAACGGTATTCGCTATTCAAACCCTGAAGAAGAAGAATTAAGTATGATCTTCAATTTCCATCACCTAAAAGTTGATTACGAAAATGGTGAGAAATGGTCGAACCCAGCTTTTGATTTTATTGAGTTAAAACGTATCTTAGATGAGTGGCAAGTTGGTATGTCAGATGGGAATGGATGGAATGCAATCTTCTTGAATAACCATGACCAACCGCGTGCTAACAGTCGTTTTGGTGATGTTGTTAACTTCCCTTATGAGACTGCAACAATGTTAGCACAAAGCATTCAATTACTACGTGGAACACCTTATATCTATCAAGGGGAAGAGATTGGTATGACCAATCCAAACTTTGATTCGATTGACCAATATAAAGATATTGAAACACTGAACAATTACAAGATTCTACTAGACCGTGGAGTCTCAGAAGAGGAAGCGATGGAGATTATTCAAGCTAAGTCCCGTGATAATAGTCGTACACCAGTACAATGGGATGATAGTAAACATGCTGGCTTTACTCAAGGGACACCTTGGTTAGCGGTAGCTGATAATTACCCACAAGTTAATGTTGTCAGAGAATTATATGAAGGTCGCATATTCAAGTATTACCAAGACTTAATTAAATTACGGCGTGAATATGATGTAATCAGTGATGGAACTTATCGCGGTTTACTGTTAGACCATCCATCCGTTATGGCTTATGTGCGAGAATTCGATAATCAACAATTATTAGTCTTCAGCCATTTCTATCTAGGAACGGTTGAGCTCGAGCTTCCAAAGGAATTCAAAGGGAGAGAAGCTTGCAAATTAATAGGTAACGGACCGTTAGCTGAATTAACAGATCAATTTACTTTAAGTGATTATGAAACTGTCGCTTTCTTGATTCAAAAAGTAAGCGAGCATATAAAGGAGTAAACGATGTCAGAAAGAGATAAGATGTTATCGGGTCAGTGGTATGATGCCAATTATGATTCGGCAATTATTGAAGAAAGAAGAATTGCTCAAGATTTGTGTTTTGAATATAATCAGACCGCACCGGCGGATGTAGAAAAACGTCAAGAAATTGCTGAGAAGTTGTTTGACCAACAACTTGATAATGTAGAGATTGTTGGTCCAATTATTTGTGATTATGGTATCCTGACAGAATTAGGTCATCATGTCTTTGTTAACAGCAATATTTACTTTATGGATGGCGGGCGGATTAAAGTTGGTAACCATGTCTTCATTGGTCCTAACTCTGGATTCTATACAGCAGCTCATCCGTTGGATTATGCTAGCCGTAATGAAGGCTTGGAAAAAGCCTCGCCAATTGTTATCAAGGATAATGTCTGGATTGGTGCTCATGTAGCTGTTCTGCCTGGTGTGACGATTGGTGAAGGATCTGTAGTTGCGGCTGGAAGTGTAGTAACCTGCGATTTACCAGCTAATTCTTTAGCTATGGGAACACCAGCTAAAGTCGTGCGAATCATTGACCAGGATAATCAAATTCGCAATCAACTTGGCTAACTAATACAGCAAGTGTCATTTGGAAGTTATGAAGTTAATAAGACTGTGAAGTGTTGTTAGAACAATACTTGACATTTTTTATTAGATTTTTTTAATAAACTGTTTTGCATTCTATTATAAACTGTTATAGATAAAAATATAAAACACTATAAAAACAGTTAAATTAAGAGTAAACAATAATAACAACTGTTGCAATACAAAATGAGAAGTGTTATCATCGATTTAATGAAACATCACCAATGTGTTTCATGCATAAAACAACGTATTTTTTTCGATAGTACATATTCCCCTTGTTATATATAGTGTGATTAATATTCATATTGTGAGTTGCCCCCAAAAATCTTCTCATAATACAATGCTTTAATCACCATCTACTACAGAACTGATTCAGCAGTTCTGTTTTTTATTCCATTCAAAAATATCCGCTAAAAAATAGAACTTGTTTCATTCATCAAGTCATTCCTTTTAGCGGATATTTTTCTTAAATTACTAGTGGATTAGATCAGAAAGGGCTCGAATAGCTAATAAATAGCTGTTCAATCCTAGCCCGCTAATTTGGCCGCTAACAATATCAGTAAATACGGATACTTGTCGGAAAGGTTCGCGTGCATGGATATTAGACATATGAACTTCAATAATAGGTACTTCGATAATTTCTAACGCATCACGAATCGCATAACTGTAGTGTGTCCAAGCTCCAGCATTAATAGCAATAGCATCTACTTTATCTTGAAAAGCTTGGTGGATCTTCTCTACCATCTCACCTTCGTGATTGGTCTGAAAACTTTCAACTTCAATATTCAGTGCATTAGCTAATTCCTGGATGGATTGGTTAATAGCGTCCAAAGTTATCTGACCGTATTGTTGAGGATTGCGTTGGCCAAAGAGATTGTGGTTGACTCCATGTAACATTAATATTTTTTTCATACATTGGGCTCCTTTACTGGTCTTGCTTTGGTATTATTGTATCAGATTCCTTGAACAAGTATATTCTTAATCAACGCTTCGGTAAATTTAACTACATAACATGGTTTCAATAATGATATACGTATAGAAAAATGTGATTGGTACTTGTAATTAAGGCTATAATTAGATTAAACTGATAGTGCGAGATATTATGGATGATTGTTATCTACATTATATAAAATAATTTACTTAAAAATTTAAGGAGACGAATGTGAATGTCGATTAAACTGAAACAACTTATACTGAGCTCTGTAGTTTTTCTCATGGTAGGCTGTGCAAGTGAACCGATGATTAAGTTGAGTGAAGAGAACCAAAGTATTATTGAAGCAAAAAAGCAAGCCAAAAAGGGTGATGGGAGTGCTTCGAATGAAACAGATGCTAACGCTGAGGATTCAAGTGAATCTACTCCAGATAATGACTCAGAATCCATTGAAGAAGAAGCAAGGCTTACGGCGTTTGATACAACGCAGTGGCAAGTTATGGAAGAAGGCGTAGCAGCTTTTACTTTAGACCAATTTTTACCGAATGTTACTTATCAAATTAAACAATTTGGTAATGGGTCAAAATCTCGAGTAGACTATGTGAACTTTCTAGATGAAGCGAGTCAATCTATGCAAGTAGAGTCTCGGATTGGTGATGAAGTTCAACTTACTTTCTACCAATGGGATAACAGCAAGATTATTCAGACAGGCCAAGAGACAGCGACAAATCCATATATTAATCAATTGTCTGAAGTAACGAGAAATCCAGAAACTGACTTTGTTATACTACAAGCTCCTTTACAAGTTGGAACTAGTTGGCAAGCAAATGGAACGACAACTAGTGAAATTACGGCCATTTACCAGCAAGCGACTTTAGGATCGCTAGAACTTGAGAATGTTATTGAAGTGACTTCAGTGGCAGGGAATAGCCAGCAGCAAGCTTACTATGCCCAAGGCGAAGGACTAGTAGGACTCATTGAAACAGACGGCCAAGGTGAATTGACTCGAGTGTGGCAAAGTCAGGCTATCTACCATGATAATCGAATTATTAACGAGATTGAAGTGATGATCCCAACTAAAGATGAGGCGATGGTTGAATCTTCAACAGCAGCCTTTAAATGGCAGACCAATAGTGATTATGCCAGTCCATTCGACAGTCTGTTGAAGGACATAGGTATCTTAGACGATACAATCAAGGTGAATTCAGTGACTCTTGAAGGTGATGTGGCAATAATAGATTTCACACCTGGGGTGGTAGCGGTCTTGAATAGTTATGATGCGCCAGAACAAGCAGTGATTGCGTCGATTGTAACCACTGTTGGTAATTTTTTCAATACTGACCAAGTAAGGATTACCGTGAATGGTTCAGGTATGTTGCCGGATACGATTGAATATCCAATTAATGGTGTTTACCAAGTGAGTATAGTGGCTCAGTCTTTAACTTCAACGACACAAAGTGAGACTCAAACAGAGAGTAATAATGAGGATGGAAGTGTGAAAGAATCATCAGTCGATTCATCAACTGCTAGCCAATCGATTGAAGACGAATCAATCACTGATACTAATATCCAATAAAAAACATGGAAGAAAAGTATTTAAGCTTTTCTTCCATGTTTTTGTTATAAGTATTTGTGCCGGAACCATTGGTTGACGCGTAAGTTCATAGTTTCTAAGAAGTTGTCTGCATTTTCGACATTGTCGGTTAAGACAACCAGAGCATATTGAGGCTGACCGTTCTCATAGTAAACGCCACAATCATTAACTGAATTACTGTAACGACCGAATTTATTCGCCATCATCTCACCATTAACATAGCGAGTGAATAATTGAGTCGGTGAAGTCTGTGTCATCAGTTCAATTAATCCGTTGTAAGTATCATCACTCGCAATCTTAATTAATACTTGTTCAATTAATTGCGCTGAGGTGACATTGGAATTCAAGTATTCTTCATAAGAATCACTATTAGGATCTAAACCAACAAAATCTAAGACAGCTTTGCGGTAGTTACCGTGCTCATCTTCATAGGATTTCTTCAATATGTTCATTGCTGTATTATCAGAGCGAATAATAGCTTCAGTTAATAGTTCCTCAACAGTGTAAGCAGACTTAGTTTCTTGATTAGTTACCTTACCGTCACCTGCTTCGAATAGGCTGTCTGAGTAAGCCAATTCTGAAGATAATTGAATCTCTCCAGCTTCAAGTTGATCAATGTAAAGGGCAGCTAAGTTTACTTTAGATACACTGGCAGCGGTCATGAAAGCATCGCCATTGATATAATAATGCTCTCCATTATGGAAATCATAGTAAGCCAGACTAATCTCAGAGGAGTTCACAGCGAATTCTGTCAGCGTGCTATCAATGACATTGGCAGTGTTTTTGTATGACTCTATGTCAAGAGGCTCAATATTATTCTCTTCCATTAAGTCTATGTTATAGATATCTTCAGCTTTTAATTTCACATCTAATTCTATCTTCTCTTCAATGGGTTGGGCAGCTTCAGCTTCAGTTTTAGTTGAATATTCTTTAGTTTCAGTATCTTTTGCTTCAGTATTGTCTTCTGTTTGGGACTTTTGAGGCTCGGAAAATTCACTAATCTTTGTATCTACGTAGTCACTAGATAATACGACTTGTTTTTTACGACTTTCTTCTGCTATGGATGGAGAAGGGACATCCGTTTCAACCGTTTTTTTATATTCGATATCATATTGAATGTACAGGGTTAGGGTGACTATAAAGCTAACAATTGCAGCAATTACCCATCGAATATTTTGTTTTTTAGACATGGATAACTCCTTTTTATACGATAATTTATGTTATTAATCTTAATATCGACTTTGGTGGTAACGTGGTGCAAATTCTTGGAAACGGAAGCGATCAATACGATGATGCGAAATTGTATATTGGAAAAAAGTAGTATCTTGTAAAAATACTTGGCTATTCACTGTCATCGTATAATCTGTTGGTTGAATATTGAGGTATCGAACATCTAAGTCAGTTGCTTTCAAACCTATAAACTCTTTAGAAGCGAAGCCAATCTCAAGGCCCAAGTCTTTCTCAAAGTGCTCATAGATAGAATGAACGGCAACCTCATTAGGAATCTCGGGAATAACTGTGCAGCGAACATAATCTTCATCAATAATGACTACCTCCCCATTAATCGAACGAGTTCGTATAAGGTGGATGAAACGCTCTTTAGCATTAATATTCAAGCTTTGTGAGATAAAGTTAGGGGTAGAGATAATTTTGTTCTGAATGACTTCAGTCGTGCTGTTTAATTTGTTTTTTTCATTCAATTCTTTATAGCTCACTAAGCCACTAATAGGTAGAGCAAAGCGGCGATAATCTAAGACAATTGACCCATGGCCTTGCTTCTTGAAGATATACCCACTATCTAATAACATCCGTTGAGAACGACGAATCGTTTCGCGTGACACACCGTATTCCTCAGCCAATTCATTCTCGCTTGGCAGTAGCGATCCAATTGGATAGTAATTCTCTTTAATTTTCTTCTTAATATCTAAGTATATACGTTGGAATTTATTCATCTCAAAGTCACTCTCCTATATTCCTATCTATTCTACCATGTAATGAATCGTAAGGTAAATGGTATTAAGATTACAAACTAATGGTAATTGAGCTGAATCCAGTGGGGAGATTGAAGTATATTTTTACACAATAATGAAACAATGTCGTTGCATTATTCAAATGAATATTGTATAATGCTTAGGAAATTGAATAGTAGTAGCAGTCAAAGTGCGTACGAACCCTAGATGAGCATGCCATTAGCCATGTCGGTAGGGGGAGTTTAGGCATTTTTTTTGTGAGTAAAATTAGAAAGGAGTTATTCAATGTATACGACAGATACAATTGCAGCAATCGCGACAGCTCTAGGTGAGAGTGCGATTGGTATAGTGAGGTTAAGTGGGGATGAATCCGTTGAGATTGCTAACCGAGTCTTTAAAGGACGTAACTTAGAAAAAGTGGATTCACACACTATTCATTACGGACATATTGTAGATCCTAAGACAGGCAAAGTGATTGATGAGGTCATGGTAACAGTGATGAAAGCACCAAGATCTTATACAACGGAAGATAGCGTTGAGATTAATTCCCATGGTGGAATTATGGCCATTCAGCGAGTGCTAGAAGTTGTATTAGATAATGGAGCCAGATTAGCCGAACCCGGGGAATTCTCTAAGCGTGCCTTCTTGAATGGGCGGATTGACTTATCTCAAGCGGAAGCAGTCATGGACTTGATTCAAGCCAAGACCGATAAGGCTATGGATGCATCCATGAATCAATTACAAGGAAGTCTATCGACTAAAATTCGTGAATTGCGTCAAGAGATGTTGAATACACTGGCGCAAGTCGAAGTGACAATTGATTATCCGGAGTATGATGATGTTGAAGAGATGTCACTCCAACAGTTAAAAGAGACAGCCATTCATGTTAAAGATCAAGTTCAAGGTATCTTAAGACAAGCTCAACACGGTAAACTGTTCCGAGATGGGATCAATACAGCCATTGTAGGTCGACCAAACGTTGGTAAATCAAGTTTATTAAACCGATTAACCGGACTGGAAAAAGCTATCGTCACAGATATTGAAGGGACAACCCGTGATATGATTGAAGAATATGTCAACGTTCGTGGTGTGCCACTTCACTTAGTGGATACAGCGGGAATCCGTCAGACGGATGAAGTTGTTGAACAGATTGGTGTAGAACGTAGTCGTAAAGCTATGGATCAAGCTGACTTAGTTATCTTGATACTAAATCAAGCCCAAGACTTACAGCCTGTTGACATTGAGCTCCTTGAATTAACCAAAGATAGAAACCGCATTGTTGTCTTGAACAAACAGGACTTGGAACGTCAATTAAAGGCAGAAGACTTAGCTGCTTATATTGATGGAGCTGAATTAATTTCAACTTCTATGTTGGAAGAGTCAGGTATTGACGAATTAGAAGCTCAGATTGAGAAACGCTTCTTCAGTGGTGAGATTAAGTCGACGGACGTCAATTATCTATTGAATACTCGACACACTACGCTCTTGCGACAAGCCATCACAGCTTTAGACGAAGTGATTGATTCAACAGAGATGATGTTACTTGTTGACTTAATTCAAATGGACTTCACCCGTGCTTGGGATTTATTAGGAGAAGTGACGGGAGATTCAGTTCAAGACGAACTCCTAGATAAATTATTCAGCCAATTCTGTTTAGGAAAATAATCAAGCAAAGAAAGGATTCTAACCTATGACAAAACTATCAACCATTTGTTATATCGATAATGGCTCACAAATTCTCTTACTTCATCGGAATAAGAAACCCAATGATATACATGAAGGTAAGTGGATAAGTGTCGGTGGTAAGTTTGAAGCAGGTGAGACTCCTGAAGAATGTGCTATCCGTGAGATTAAAGAAGAGACAGGGCTGACAGCTACCAAACTGGATCTTAGAGGGTTTATTACTTTCCCAGATTTTAAGCATGATGGGGAAGACTGGTATAGCTTTGTCTATGTGGTAACAGATTTTGAAGGTGAATTACTTGAAGAATGTGATGAAGGAACCTTGGAATGGGTGGATTATGACCAAGTTATGTCTAAGCCTACATGGGAAGGTGACTACATCTACTTACAATGGTTAATTGATAAGACACCATATTTCTCAGCGAAATTCATTTATGATATCCATGGTGACTTAGTTGAACATATGGTTGAATTCAAAGAAAACGAAGCAAATAGTAAATGAAAAGAAATAACGAAAGGAGCTCAAAATGCAATTATATGATGCAGGAACTTATGATGTGATCGTCGTTGGAGCAGGTCATGCTGGAGCAGAAGCAGCACTAGCAGCAGCTCGAATGGGAACAAAAACACTACTATTAACCTTAAACTTAGAAATGATTGCCTTTATGCCGTGTAACCCATCGATAGGAGGACCCGCAAAAGGGGTCGTAGTCCGTGAGATTGATGCTTTAGGTGGTGAGATGGGACGTAATATTGATAAGACTTATATTCAGATGAGATTATTAAACACAAGTAAAGGTCCGGCAGTTCAAGCTTTACGTGCACAAGCAGATAAAGAAACTTATGCCAAATCAATGCGTGTCGTCTTAGAAGATACAGAGAACTTAACCCTTCAACAAGGTATGGTTGAAGAATTGGTTGTTGAAGATGGTGGTGTCAAAGGTGTTATTACGAATACAGGTGCCCGTTACTTAGCGGATGCGGTAGTATTAACAGCTGGAACGTCTTCACGTGGAAAGATTATTATTGGAGACTTGAGTTATTCTTCAGGTCCGAACAATACACTTCCTTCTATTAAATTATCTGAGAACTTGATAGACTTAGGTGTTGAATTGACACGCTTTAAGACAGGAACACCTCCACGTGTTCATGCTGATTCAGTAAATTTTGAAGAGACATCTGAGCAACCAGGAGATGAGGAACCTAACCACTTCTCATATCTAACACCGGATGAGGATTTCAAATCTGATAGTATCTCTTGCTGGTTAACACATACTAACCAAGCAACTCATGAGATTATCCAACAAAACCTTCATCGTGCACCGATGTTCAGTGGAATGGTTGAAGGAGTAGGTGCAAGATATTGTCCTTCCATTGAAGACAAGATTGTGCGCTTCAGTGATAAACCACGCCACCAAATCTTCATTGAGCCAGAAGGAGCTAATACTAAAGAGATGTACGTTCAAGGATTATCGACTTCACTACCACAAGAAGTACAATTAGAGATGATTCGCACAGTTAAAGGGATGGAGAACGCCCGTTTGATGCGTCCAGGTTACGCTATTGAGTATGATGTAGTCGTTCCACACCAACTAGACCTAACGCTTCAAGTGAAATCATTGCCAGGTCTATTTACAGCAGGTCAAATGAATGGAACGAGTGGGTATGAAGAAGCAGCAGGTCAAGGAATTATGGCTGGAATTAACGCTGCCTTAAAAGTTCAAGGTAAAGAGCCATTCATCTTGAAACGTAGCGAAGCTTATATCGGTGTCATGATTGATGACTTAGTTACTAAAGGGACTACAGAACCTTATCGTTTACTGACTTCACGTGCAGAATACCGTCTCTTATTACGTCACGACAATGCGGACTTACGCCTAACTGAATTAGGTCATGAGATTGGCCTTGTTGACGAAGAACGTTACCAAGCTTTCCAAACGAAAAAAGAACAAATCGAACAAGAATTAGAACGCTTGAAGAAAATTCGCTTAACACCAAATACTGAAGGCTTGACTGAATTATTCGAACGCGTTCAATCAACACCATTGAAAGACGGTATCTTAGCCTTCGACTTAATGAAACGTCCAGAGATTCATTATTCTGACTTAATTCAATTGATTCCTCGATCTGAAGGGTCATTAAGCCGTCAAGTCGGCGAACAAGTTGAAGTTCAAATTAAATACGAAGGTTACATTAATAAAGCTAACCGTAAAGTTGAAAAGATGATTGGTATGGAAGAAAAACAAATTCCAGAAGACATTGATTGGGATGCGATTGCGAACTTGGCTAACGAAGCTCGTGACCGTCTGAAGTTAATTAACCCAAGCACACTTGGTCAAGCAAGCCGTGTGAGTGGGGTGAATCCAGCCGACATTGCCATTCTGTCTGTCTATATCCAACAAGGAAATATTAAACGTGTTGGTGAATCAGCTTAATTTAATTATAATGTTAACCACAATGAAGTCCGAAGCCTAGTCTTCGGACTTTGTTGTGGTTATTTAGTTTGGTTAGAGATATCAGGTGTGATACTAAATCCAATTCAAACTTACGAAAAATTGATTCAATAAGCGCTTCGAAAACAAAAACTTTATATTATAGCGAACTCATCTTACACTTCACTTTGGTGAAGCTTGTGACTCTGCTAGCTACTCAGACCTTACGACTATAAGGTCTACAGGCTGATGTGCGCTACTCCGTTCTCGGCGTTATAATAAAAAGATTTATTTTTCTTCGCTTTGGTTGGTTAATCTAGTACAAATCCCTAACAAAATCCCCTTAAATTGTTCATCTCATGTAATGATATATCTAGTTGTGATGGACTTTAACATTTTCAAATGAAAATTCTTTTAAATTTGATCGCTATGTTGATTTAATGAAGGCTTGAGCGTTATAATAAGTAATATATTGTAAGTGATAGGAGATAAAAATGGATTGGATTAAAAACTTTTTAAAAGAAAATGGCTTATTTATTTTAATAATTATTGGTATTTTCCTACTGAGAATTTACGTCTTTACGCCTTTTGCAGTAGATGGTATCTCAATGGACTATACTCTACAACAAGATGATTTATTAATTGGGGTAAAGTATTTCAATATTGATCGGAATGATATCGTAATCCTAGATTCCCCAACGGTTGAAGGTGACCAATATATTAAGCGTGTGATTGGCCTACCTGGGGACACTATCTCAATGCAAGATGATGTCTTATATATTAACGGCGAAGTGATTGATGAATCAGAATACTTGTCAGAAAAGACTATTGCGAACAATACAGGGATGGATGACTTAGCAGAGTTCGTCGTTCCAGAAGGCGAATACTTCGTTATGGGTGATAACCGTAACCATTCATTCGACGGAACTGAATTCGGTCCGATTCCAGAAGATTCAATTAATGCAGAAATTTTATTCCGCTACTGGCCATTGAACCGCATTGGTGGATTGTAAAAGAAAATTATAACCTAAGTCAAAAAACAGCCTCTCGGTTTCAGTCAATGGACTGACATTGGGAGGCTACTGTTTTTTTATAGTTATATAATTTCTACGGCTGGAACAGCCTCTTGTGTAATTCCTTCAACTGGATCAGCAAGGTCATCGTTGAAGCCTTTTAATTTCACGAAAGCCACTGCCATTGATAACATTTGAAGTGGGCGGTTCCCTTAATAATTACCCAGTAATCTTTCATAGTTGTCTCCCTTGTATTCTCACCAATACCAAAGTGTTTTTGACTATCTTTCTCAGAGATTCCGATAATCGCTATAGTGCCTAGAATAGCAGATATAATCATAATTTTTGTAATGAATATACGGAAAAATTCTAAAGTGAATCTACCGAACATTGGAGCTAGGAAGTTCGCTACATCGAGCGAACCTTTCCTCATATAAATTTTATGGAAATTGCTTTAAGTGAGTAGTAGCTTTCAAAGTTCCGCCTAGAGCCCAATTAAGCTATTAGATCGAATATAAATCAGGTGAGTGCTCACTTTCCAAGTTTTCGACACGTTCTCTTAGCGATTCTTCAGCGTACTTCAAGTATTTCTTAGCGTGGCTACTTAATTCTTGATTCTTTGGGGAAATCCAACAGATGTAATGACTTTCCGAGCTTTCTAAGGGGATCGAGGCCACGTGAGCATCGGTGATGCGGTTAGTCATAATGCCAGATCCTGTTAGGTAAGCATTGGAGCCTGTAATAATATTAATAGCACTCATTCGGTCACTAACGACAACCTTTTGGTTATTCGCCTGCACTTCTAAGGGATGCTCAGTGAGGAATTCATTAGGTTGATTATTTTGTTCGAAGGTGATGGCTGGGTAATCTAAGAGATCTTTATGCTTAACAATTTTGTATTCAGTTAAAGGATGCCCTTGGCGTACGAAGACGTGAGGTTGGAATCCCCACATGACGTGGTATTGTAAGTTTTCTTGTTCGAATAATCGTGTTAACATGCGACGATTGAATTCGCTCAAGTAGACGAAGCCAATCTCACTAATATTTTGTGAGACGTTCTTAATGACGGTGTAAGTATCGACCTCATAGAAACGATAAACAAAGCGATCATTTTCAGTAGCATTAATATATTTACTGAAGGCTTCTGACGCAAAGTCGTAGTGTTGACTTGAGACGGAAAACCATTGTCTCTCTGAATCATTATTAATAAAGATATCCCGCATAACATCGAGTTGGTTCAAGACTTGGCGGGCTTGCGAGATGAATTCAGAACCTTCATGGGTAGCAGTCATCCCACTACTTGAACGGGTGAAAAGCTGTTGGCCAATTTCAGATTCTAATTCTTTCAATGAGACGGAAATCGTTGAAGGGGAGACAAAAAGTAGCTCAGCTGCACGGTTAATCGATCCTGTTTTTTCAATATAATCTAAGTATTTAAGTTGTTGTATATTCAATCTAATATTCCTTTCTAGTGGGAACAAACAAGGTATTTTATATTACTCTATCATATAGAATTTTACCTCTAATGTTAATCGTTTCATTCACAAAGCACATTACCAAAGTTAGTAACTATTATTTTTGAAAAAAATGAAAGAGTAAGGTAGAATCATTATAATAAGAATTGATATCGATTTCACAAAGAACGATATATAAAAGGGGAGGTAGCGGGTGAATGGAATATAGAGAACTATTCGAAGAATTGAGAGCTAACCGAACCGAGAATGCTCGAGCAATGTTTGCTTACTTAAGAAACCAATTCCCTTTCCTAGGATTAAAAAGTGGAAAAAGACGCGAAATAACCCGACCTTACCTGAAGCAAGCGAAGCAAGAAGCTCGACAAACATACAAAGAAAACCCTAACTCAGACATCATTGATTGGGATTTCGTCCATAGTTGTTGGCAACAAGAAGAGCGAGAATTCCAATATATCGCAGCGGATTACTTAAAGGACGTACGGCCTTACTTAAAGAAAGAGGACTTGCATCAACTGCAAACAGTAATTACTAACAAGTCTTGGTGGGATTCCGTGGATGCCTTAGTGAAAATGGTAGGTTATTTGGCTCAGAAGTATCCTGAATTAAAAGACCAACTCGTTGCTTGGAGTGTCTCAGACGATATCTGGTTAAGACGAACGTCAATTATTAGTCAACTCAGTATGAAAGATGAGACAGATACAGCTTTATTAGAAGAGGCCATAGCTAATAATCTTGGAAGTAGCGAATTCTTCATTAACAAGGCGATAGGGTGTGCCTTGCGTGATTATGCCCGTTCCAACGAAGACTGGGTGGTAGAATTTTTAACAAAATACAAAGAAAAACTTAAACTTATCTATGGAGGTCTAATATGAATCTAGTCATTCCAAAAGAAATAAGAAAATACATTGATAATCAAAATTTCCAAATTAATATGCTGGCCAATTCATCAGCCAGAAAGATGATTTTAGAAGATTATGTCTTGAAGATAGTGCCTGTCTCGGATGAGGTAAAGAATGAGATTGAGATGTTAGCTTGGTGGAAGTCCAAGCACCTTCCAGTTCCAGAAGTGATTAAGTATATAGAAGTAGATGGATTAAGTTATCTCTTAATGGAGAAGATCAAAGGGGGTCCTTCCTATGAGATTATCGTCCGTCAATCGACGGAAAAATTAATTGATATTCTGGCGAATAGTCTTAAAAGGTTGTGGGAAGTGGATATTACAGAGTGTCCAAGCTCTCAAAAAATCGACGACAAGCTGAAAAAAGCCCAAAACCGCCTTAATAATAATTTATTGAATGGGGAAGCACTACAAGGATGGACATTTGATAAAGAAGAGTTTGAATCGCCGGAGGCTTTATTAGAGTGGTTGGATACCTACCGACCGGAAGAGAATGAACTTGTCTTATCTCATGGGGATTATTCATTGCCTAACTTAGTGACCAATGGCCGTCACTTAGCTGCTTATATCGATCTTGAACATAGTGGTGTTAGTGACAAATACCAAGATATTACCATGGTCTACCAAAGTCTGATGGATAATCTGCAAGGGAAATTCGGCCTCTTAGGCAACTTTACCAAAGCAGACATCGATGCCTATATCCAACTGTTCTTTGACAAAATTGACTTAAGCCCTGATTGGGATAAGATTAAATATTATAACTTATTGAATACATTTGTATAAATTTAAATAGTAAGAAGCAGGCTGGTGTGAAAAAACCGCCTGCTTTTTTGTGTTGGTTAAAGTGAAAGGAATCATGCCAAAATTCAACCATGTATAGGAGAAAATACTGACGTAAAATATATTATAAGAAGTTTAATTTTATATTTTCAATTTTTATTCGTAGGTCAGGTTTGACAGCGATTAATTGCTCATTCGCCATAACTAGGTCGGAACCATCAATTCTAACGACATGATTCACATTCACAATATAAGCTCGATGACATGAAACGAATTGTGGGTAGGTTTCTAGTTGCTGTCTAAGTTCCGACATCTTGACATATAACCAATCAGTATGGTTATGGGTAACGATGCTTTTCTTCCGACCCTGACTTTCAAAATATAGAACATCATCTAAAAGCACGGATTTCTCTGTGCCATTCTGACTATAGTTGAAGAAGGGGGCGTGCACTTCCAATGAGTGATTGTTGATATCCAATGTCTTGAATAAATGTGTGGGATTAATAGGCTTAGGGATAAAGCCAGATGGTCAAACTTGGAATAAGTCACGTTCATACCCAGCTGTTCCAGTTACAAAGATAATCTCACTCGTATAATCATCTAAAGCATGGCGAATCCACTTAGCCACATCGTGGCCGTTCGGCCGTTCATTCTAGGTAACTCGATATCTAATAGAATAATCCGCTTTATTAGCTTTTCTTCTTGAAGGTATGTGATTAACTGTTCACCTGAGTAGAAACATTTAACTTCAAAAGCAAGCTTCCGTTGTAGACTATATTCCTGTACAAGCTGGCTCAATTGCTTTGTAATTAATTCTTGATCATCACATATTAGAATTTCAATCATCTGCTACCTCCTTATTCATAATACTTGCTAAAAAGTTTCATTCAATATGATTGAGACGGTAAAGGTTTCTTGAGTTGAGTCGATTCTTTGGAAACCATGGTATTTCTCAACTATTCGCTTTACACTTTTCAAACCAAAACCGTGAATTGATGCATCTTCTTTACAAGTTAGAATCTGCTGACCTTGCTTCTTGATTATGCCATCGTATACTAACGTTCGCTGCATTAACAATTATTTCAAGGATTAAAGAATTTAGGTCTGCTGGAATTCGAATCATATCTGGGGAATCGTTTCTTTCTGTCATGTTTTGTTCATTCTTTGAAGATCTACGAGTAATAGCTGTATTGTTTATACTCGCAGTTATAACAGGAATAATTGCTTTAGCTTCCTTTCGACAAGCACAAATTCAACCCATCAGCTTATTAGTGTTAGGTTTGCTTATTTTCTGTAGTGTCATTATTTTTAGTTCATTTATTTTAAGTACAACTAATTTATTAGCCTTAAAAAGAAGTAGCTTAACCGACATCATTAAAGGGAAATTACCATTGAATCAACTTCTCACACTGATGTTGATTGGACAATTGGTTGGGGTAATAATTGTCGGATTTGCTGCCAATCAACTCTTAGGGAATTTAGGAGAGTATCAAGAACAAGTCTCGGCAGAAGCCATCTGGAGCCAAAATTCGAATCGATTCAATTTGAGATTTGGTCAATCGATTGACGGAGGTTCTACTCAGGAGATGGAACGACGTAATAAGATTTGGTATGAGTTTTCAAATCAGGCGGTGGAAAATAACGATGCCATGTTAGTCGCGGATAACCTAGATCGCTTTAATATGGGAGATATCAGTGATGGTCTACACATAGATGAGTATGACCCAAATGCTAACACCATCTATGTGACGCCGAATTATCTAATGAATCAGAATATTCCATTGGAGGAATCAGTGCGAGAACAATTGATGAATATGGAAGAAGGGCAATTTGGCTTGTTATTGCCGAATAAGCTAAAAGACGATGTTACTAGCTATATTCGTCTCTATACGAATTTTATGCAAGGCTTTGGAAAGACGGGATTAGAGATTGATAGTGAACAACTGTTTGATATGACAGCGATAACTGCTTTCATCGCTGACAACCAAGAACGATTCTTATTTAATACGAAGCATCTGACTCAATCTCTTACAGACCCCATTATCGTTGTGGTGACCCCTAAATCTATGGGAAACACATTCAGCTCGCAACTATTCTGGGCAGTAAATATTGGGGAACAAACATTTTTTAACGGGTATGAGGAGACCATTGACCTGTTGAAGGCACATGATGTCTATCCATGGATATCCTATGCCACTAACGAGTATCTAAATTATCTATCAAATATGAATAATCTCAGAATGGAACTGATTCTATTAATCGCAGGATCATTTCTAGGAATCGCTTCGGCTATCTTATTATTTAGCACAATGAATTTGATATACTTTGAGAAATTTAGGCGAGATATTTTTATTAAAAAATTGGCAGGTATGTCCTTTATAGAGAACCATCAAATGTATCTATTAGCTCAAATCGCCTCTCTAGGGGCCGCATCCTTAGTTATTATGTTATTAACCCGTAATATCTTAATAACCTTAGGCACTATTCTAATATTCTTACTCCTTGGTGTGCTTATCATTTATAAACAAATAGATGTTGAAAATAAACTCGCCGTCACTGTGATGAAAGGAAAATGATATGATTAAGATAGATAATTTAACGAAAACCTTTGAAGGACGAACCATCTTCTCGCAACTGAATCTAACCTTTCAAAAAGGAAAGGTTTATGCCTTGATTGGGGAGAGTGGAAGTGGGAAAACAACGCTTTTAAATATTCTAGCCAATTTAGAGAATTTTGATGAGGGGGAAGTTCTGTATGATGATAAGCCAATAAATTCGATTAAATCTCAAGATTACTTTAGGAATTATTTGGGGTATTTATTCCAGAATTTTGGTTTGTTAGAAAGTCAGACCATTCGAGAGAATCTAGACTTAGGATTAGTCGGTCAAAAATTAGATCGTAAAGAACGTGAGAAACAGCAATTAGAAGCACTCGACCAAGTAGCACTCACATACTTAAACTTAGATCAAAAGATATATACGATTTCAGGTGGAGAGGCGCAGCGAGTGGCTTTAGCAAAAGTCATCTTAAAGAATCCACCACTTATCTTAGCGGATGAGCCAACGGTAGCACTTGACCCAAATAATGCGAGCGAAGTGATGTCGTTACTCTTATCACTTAAAGATGAGAAAAGAATTATTATCATTGCGACCTATAACCCGTCAGTGTGGGAGCAGGCAGATAGGATTATAAAGTTAGATGATGTGAATTAAGTAGTATTGGAAAGATAATGATTTATTTGAGTTTCACTGACAATTTATAGAATTTATTCAATTGGGAAGCTGAGGGTCTTATCCAGCCCAAGGGAAACTATCGCTTATGACTATATACTATACGAATTCTCCTGGATATACGAGTGCTTACGACATTCGGGGTGTGCAGAAACGTTATCAATAAAGTAGGTGAAATGAATGAAGAAAAAATTTAGAGTGAATATCTTTTTATTTATTATTGTCTTATTGATATTTGTAGTTCCAATAAAGGCTGAGGAGTTAGGGAATCAATTTATTGAATCGAATTATTCAATGGAGTATGAGGAAGCTTTAGAAATATCTACAGGGATAGAGGAAGAATTGGAAGAGGATTATAATCGAGTGAATCATGAGATAAGCGGAGCCCCGATATCATTTTCTTTTGAGAGTGACTTACTTCGGACACTCATAGAGAAGAAATTTGGTGATCTTGTTGAAGTAGATTATTTAGACAAATTGTTAATCAACGGAGATTTAACTGAGATATACATGTTGTCATTGGACAATCAAGCAGATTATTCGGTTGAAGATGTGGTTCTAATAGATGAGGATAGGGAAGGGGATATGATTAAAGAAAAGTGGTCATTCACTTTAGTAGAACAACCCATTAATAAAAGCCAAAAAGAACAAAGCTGGTCCTTAGAATCTACTATCTATACTTCAAAAAACATAAAAGTTGAATTATTTCAAATTGAATAATAAGCCTTATTTGATTGAAAGCGAAGATGAATTGACAGAGTAGAACAAAATAGAGCCCTTATCATTGATTTAACGAATGATAGGGGCTCTATTCATGTTTTTAATTCATTTAATAAGCCTTATGCCTTACTAACTCCGCGAACAATGGGATCAGTAGTTGCCTGCGAACTCTATGTGCAGGTAATATACCTGGGCTGGCAATGACTGTATAGTTCAGTGACATGTCGAGGGATTCCTCTAAGTCTGTGAGTTCAGCTAATTCTTCATCACTTATGTAGTAATACGATAAGGGGAAGGGGCCTTGGGTTTGTTGAATTAAGTCTCTTAGGTTTCTAGCGATGTAATTTAATAGATGGTAATCAGCTGGATAATTCTGTGTAATATAGTCTGTGACCTTACTTAGATTAACCGGTGAGTCTAACCAATGTTCATAATCCGCTCGATTCTTTAAGGGATATTCCATAGCTTCTAGTGATTTGATACGATTGTCGGTGATTATGACATGATTATTGGTATCCACTTCAAACTCTTGGTAACCAAGAACTTTAGCTTGGGTGCCGGCTTGAACTAAGGCGATCTCATGTGGATGAATGGCCGCATTGACAAAATGTTGGTGACCACAGATGAGGCTGTCTATCTCAGGGAATCGTTCCATTATCTGATAAGCCTCATCTTCTTTGGATGGGTAAGACCAGAGGGCTCCGGTCTTTGGGTCGTTGGTTAGTCCACCATGATAAGCAACAACAAAAAGGTCTGCTTTGCCTTTGAGCTCATCTATGACTTGAGAGAGGGCCTTCCTTGGGTCTTCGACAGTGACTTCTAAGGATAAATCATCAGAAATCGCTAGCTGGTTATAAGCACCCGTTAATAAGCCGATGACAGCTACCTTTTTGTCTTGAAATTCCTTGATAGTGTATGGTTTGAACACTTGAGTCCGATTCGGAAAGAACAAGTTACAACACACATAATCTGCATCTAAGGCTTTTACTTGGGTCAATAACCAATCTAGACCAAAGTCTAAGTCGTGATTACCAGGCACCATCACGTCGTAGCCGATCTCATTCGCAACGTCCACTAAGGGTGAGATTGAATGCTGAGCGTAGCCATAAGTAGCGAAGGGACTTCCAATGAAGAAATCCCCATTATCAATGAGTAGATCACTTGTATGTGTTCGTAGTTGAGCCAGACCTTCATCCGTGTAACCATGAACATCTGTCGTTGAGGCAATCGATATCTTAACCATAATAAGCCTCCGATCTAACGTAAACGACTACGTATCGCACTGCTAAGTAGGTCGATAATTACAACAACCACAATGATTGCTAGAAGAATTACGCTGACACGCGCCCAATTCCGTTGTTGGAGGGCGAAGATAATGGGTGCTCCAATCCCTCCAGCACCTACTAACCCTAGGGTTGTGGCACTTCGAACATTAATCTCAAAGTGGTTCAATATGTGCGAGGCTGCAATTGGGACCACTTGAGGCAATCTAGCGTATTGGAATGATTGCATATTACTCGAACCGGCAGCAATCATGGCTTCAACCGGTGTCTCATCCACTCGATCTAATTCTTCCCCTACTAACTTACCAAGCATCCCAATTAATTGTAGACCTAAGGCCAGTGCTCCAGCGAAGGGACCGGGTCCAACAATTCTAACGAACAGAATCGCATAGATTAGGGCAGGAATTGCACGAAGCAAGTTCAATAAAGTACGTGTTATGGCTGGAATAAGCTGGAATCTTCTCCAAATTGACTTCGCACTAAGTAAAATAAATGGCAGTGAGAACACAGAACCAATGACTGTTCCATAAAAAGCAATCACCACGGTTTGAAGCATGAGATGAACTAAGTCTTCCCTCGTTCCGTCGTAAACGTAACTTAAGTCAGGTTGCAGGAGACCAGAGAAGATATGCATAATATTATTCAACTGCAGATTGCTTAAGTTAGAGTAATCTAAAGTGACAAAGGCGTAAATTAATGTAAGCACTAAGACCGTTAACAAGCTATAATTGATTATTTTCTTCTTAGTCATTAGATTACCTCCCGTCGAATGTATTCGCTAATCCAACTTGTCACCGCAACAAGGGCCAAGATAATTAGAATAATTAAGCTCACCCGTCCAAACTGCATAAAGCTCAGAGCAGTATTGAGCATCACACCAATACCTCCAGCCCCTACATATCCTAAGACGGCAGAAGCACGGATATTCACTTCGAAAGCATACAAGGCATAGGCATAGACACTATGAGCAATTTGTGGCCAGATAGCATTGACGGCGATTTGGAAGCGGGTGGCCCCTATCGATTCATCGGCTTCAATCGGCCCGTCATCAATGGTCTCAATATTAGCGAATATTAATTGAGAGACCATCCCAAAGGTAAAGACCGCAATTGTCAGTACCCCAGTTAATTCGCCAATTCCAATAATAGCCACGAATAGAGCAGCTAATAATAAGTTTGGAATTGTACGAATTAAACTAAAGAAGGCTCTAAAGAGATAAGTCACGATATAATTACGTGTCACGACATAGGTCCCTAAGAAGGCAGCCGGGATCGCAAAGATAACACCGAGGAATGTTCCAGAAATCGACATTAAGATGGTCTCAATCATCGGATCGAGTAGTTGGTTAATATAACTCCACTCAGGTCGCAAGAAACCTTCTAAGAAGATGCTTGCCTGGCGACGATTCTCAGCCACTTCTGACCAATCAGCATCGATAAGTGAACCAGCCATTAAGAAGAGTAAGACAATAATTAAGGTTAAGCCCATCTGTTTGAATAGGTTATGGTGAATTGTATCTTTTAATTTCATAATAGACCTCCCCTTAGACTTTCGGTTGAGAAAAGGTTGATTGGTCTTGTAATTCTTGTTGAATATCTCCTTCAATCGTTGATTCTAAAGCTTCTCGCATGGCTTGATTATCTTGTTCGAAGATTGCTTGACCATAGATCTCATCCAACTTGGCATCTGTTGCTTCTGAAGCAGGTCCATCGAAGACAATCTCACCGGCTCGCATCCCAATGATGCGACTCGCATACTTGCGGGCTAACGGAACAGAGTGGATATTAATAATAATCGTTCGTCCAGCTTCTTCATTCAACCGCTTGAAGTCATTCATTACCGTCTCTGAAGTAACTGGGTCAAGGGCTGAGACTGGTTCGTCAGCAAGGATCAGCTCTGCTTCTTGAACAATGGTTCTGGCAATTGAGACACGTTGTTGTTGCCCACCACTGAGGGAATCACTGCGATCTTTGAGCTTATCAGCGAGCCCTACCTTTTCAAGGGCAGTCAATGTGCGTTGATAATCTTCTTTAGAGAATAGGCCCAGTAGAGTCTGCCAGTTATTGTAATAACCGAGACGACCTGATAAGACATTCTTTTGGACCGTGTTCTTGCGAACGAGGTTGAACTGTTGGAAAATCATGCCAATATTACGACGCATCCGCCGTAATTTCTTAGAGCTTGCTTGAGTGAGGGACTCGCCATCTATAATAATTTCTCCTTCTGTAATATCATTCAGGCGATTCAAGCTTCTTAAGAGGGTACTTTTACCGGCACCACTCAAGCCAATAATACAGACGAATTCCCCTTTATTAATAGTTAGATCCACATTCTTTAAGCCAATCACACCATTGTCGAACACTTTGGATACATTCTTTATTTCAATCATAGTTATTCCTCCATAAATATATAAAAAATCTACCCTCAAAAATATCAGAGAATTTTTGAGGGTAGATTAGCTCATCAGCGGGGCATATTAATTATTGAGCTGCAATCTCTGTATATTCCTTAATTTGATCGTATACAGATTCGTCTACTTCAGTATAACCTTGGTGGCTCCAAAGTGACATGATTTCTAGCCCTTCTTCAGTCTCTCCCATTTTTAGGAAAGCTTCTTTAATCGCTTCACGTAATTCTTCATCCATATCAGGTTGAACTGCGATGGCGTCGTTAGGAATTTCACCCTCTGTTAAATATAGCACTTTTAATTCTTCCATTAAGTCGTTATCTGGGAAGGCACCTTGGAATACATTACGTGCTCCTTCGAAAACAAAGGCTGCATCTTGTTGGCCATTTAATACAGCTGTAATCTCACTCGGGATGTCATTAACAGTTGTTAAAGTCACATCTTTATTCACATCAATACCAGCGTTAATCATCTCAGCTACTGGGTAGATGTATCCTGAAGCAGAGTTCGGGCTTAATGTTGCAATATTCTTACCTACTAAGTCTGTTAACTCTTCCATATCGCTATCGGCAAGAACTAAGATCTCACCTTGGAATGAACCAGTTGTCTCACCTTCTAAAGGAAGACCTGTCTCATCATCATAAGCACCTAATACAGAAGTTAAGATCGCTTCTGCAGAACCTAAGTCACGAGCTTGAACATAAGCAGCTGGAGGCATAATACCTAAGTCTACTTGGCCTGATGCCATAGCTTGAACAATCGTTGAATAATCTGTCGCAAGTGTTACGTTTACTTCACGTCCTAGAATTTCTGATAAGTAGTCTGCTAAAGGTTGTGCACGTGCTTCCATTGAACCATCATTATTCGTTGGTACGAATTGAACTTCCAAGGTATCTTCATTTTGAGCTGATACTACTTGATTGTTGGCTAAAGAGATATTTGCGAAACTGGCTACAGCTAAACTCGCTAAAAGCAATTGCTTAATTTTCTTGAACATAGTAATCCCTCTCCTATATTAGTATAGTCTAACTATACCATACTATTGTAAAAAATAGGTAAAGGCAGGGTAAATTTTTCGACCGAGCATCGTATTTTATTCGTTTTATCTTTAATTTGCTTAAGTTTGTTATACGCCTATGCGCAAGATAATCCCCCAGTTGAAACAGTTCGGCGTCAGGGCCCATTGAAGGGATAGAGTCAGTCAACAGTGAAGGTCAAGGAGATCTATTTGATATTACCTTAAGTCCTAATTATCAATCATCAAAAATACTATACATGACTTTCTCAGAAGATGTCGAGGATGGTACAGTGACGTCGGTGGCTTGAGGGAGATTAGCAGAAGATGAGATGACTATAGAAGATTTTGAAGTCATCTTCCATGCAGAGCCTACCTATCAAGTTGATAAATATTATGAGAGTCGCTTAGTCTTTGATTCAGACGGGAATTTTATTCGTAACAACGGGTGAGCAGTCGGACAGATCAATGTGTGACCAAATCCAATCAATGGACAGTTACTTAGGGAAAGTTCTTCATATTACTCCAAACGTCGAACCAGTATATTACTGGGTCCGGTCATTGCCCCTGGAGGAATTGATTTTTATTCGGCTGATTTGTTTGAAGAATGTCAAGGCAATCTATTGGTGAGTGCCATAGCAATGCAACACTAAGTACGGTTACAGATTGAGAAACAGAAAGTAGTATCAGAAGAACGATTATTGTAAGAGGAAGGTGAACGTTTCCGTGATGCACTTGAATGACAAGATGGATCAGTATATACAATTACTAATAGTGGTAAGTTATGTCAATTGACGGTGGAATAATAAAAAGCAATGTACACAAAAGAGTGCTCATTGCTTTATGTTTTGTGTTATAACTTTATTCAAACAAGCCGATTTTTTCAAAGCCGTTATCTTTAGGTTGATAATCTAGATGTGCTTGGGCTTCTTCGTTAGATAAGCGGGTGAAACTGTTGTTGGAGATTCCATTGACGATTAGAAAGGGTTCAATTAATTCAGCTTCAATGGAACGGTCAATCAGTTGATTGAAGTCTTCTTTCGATAGATACATGGCTGCGCCATATTCATCCGTCTCGGAACTAATCTCATCGTTAGAGGCTTTATAATCAGCGATTCGAATAGCAATGGATTCAAGGTTATTGGTATATGCATGGTAAGCTGCTAACGCTTCTATATAGGCTTTAGATACACCATAGAGATTAGCGGGGCGAATAGGGTCGCTTGTTTTGACTTCGGTCCCTTTAGGGTAAGCATCCACGATATGAATGGAACTGGCTAAGATGATGCGTTTTAAACCAGAAGTTTTTGCTGCTTCTTCATAAAGATTGTGAGGTAACTTGTAGTTCAACTCTAAGAGGTCACCATAAAATTCAGCATCTTGGTCAGCTTCACCAGCGAGTTGAATAACATAATCAATTCCTTCTAGTAGACCCCCCCAAGCTTTCGGATCAATTAAGTCTTTTTTGATGATAGTAGCTTGGCTATAGACATCTTGAGGTATTTCAGAAAAATCTCGTCCCACTAAGTATAAATCATGTTTTTGAATTAGGTGTTTTGATAATTCAACACCTATTGTGCCAGTCGCACCTGTAATGAGAATTTTAGCCATGAGAACAACTCCTTTGCTTATTATGTATGATAATCCTACTTTTTATTTGGATAAATATCAAACAATATTAACTTAATAAAATGATAGGATGGATTTTCATGATTCGATACACCTATAAGTGTTATAATAATCTCACAGATAGCAAGGAAGGATGTTATGAATGGAAGTATTATTTTTAATGGTCTTTACCATAGGATTGGCTCTGTTGGTAGGCTTTGTTTTTATGAAGTATAAGGTGCCGGGGGGCTCCTTGTTGGAACGATGCTTGTCTTTGCTACTATGCAAGTCATAAGTGGAAGGATCTGGATTGCACCAGGTATTAAAAATGTCGCCCAGATTATTGCAGGTTGTTTCATTGGTGCCTCTCTTTCTATGAATGATCTCAGACGGTTGCCTCGGTTATGGAAGGCTTTCACCATTATTGTCATTGGACTTATTATATTGAATATAACTATTGGACTGATCATTGCTTCGGTAAGTAATCTGTCGGTAGTTACAGCTTTATTCGCTGCAATTCCTGGCGGTATGAGTACAATTCCCATCATTAGTGTAGATTATGGAGCGGATCCGATTCTGGTTACTGTCTTACAATTCATGCGAATGGTCATGGGGATTGGGGTATTCCCATCATTAGTTGTGAACCTTTCTAAGAAGTTCAAATCTGAACCAACCAGGCACATTTATACGGATGAGATTGAGATAATTGCTGAAGATAGTATAGAAAAGTCAAAGGCCTTAAATCCTTTGGTGGGAGTTTTATTAGCAGCCGTTCTGTCTTTAATGATTATGCAATTTCTACCTGCCTTTAACTTAATGGTGGTTGCTTTAATGATTATGACAGTTATAAACTTAACGATTGGTGTGTAGCCACTGCCTATCTATTACCGCCGTGTTGCCCAAGTGTTATCAGGTTGGTACGTTGGTTCACAATTTCACGAAGAGCAATTTTTGCATTGGGTGAGTTAATTGTTCCGGTACTGATTTTAATTCCATTGTTTTTATTAGGGTGTTTGATAATTGGATTCGTCGTCCACCGTGTTCAAAAATTACCACTGGCCGATTCCTTACTTTCTTCCATTCCCGCTCGTGCTTCCGATGTAGTACTAATCTTAGGGGACTTAAATATTAAAAACACCGATATTGTTGTCCTACAAGTCTTACGAGTGATTGTAGTAACATCCATATTCCCAGAAATTATTTCGTTAGTAAGCCGTTTATTGTAATTAAATAAAGAGGTTAGCAAGATGAACAAAAAAGTTTAGTGATGAATACCTTTGTATTCGAGTCATTATTAGAACAAGGTCAAAGCCGAGTAGATTGAATAGCAGGTATTAAGGACTTAGACATTGATATGGTTGAAGTTCGTCGTGAATACTTCCGTGATGAAGAAGAGATAACTGAAATTAAAAACAAGGCAGAGTCTTTAGGTATGGAATTATTTTATGCAGTACCTGATACTTTAATTCAAGAACGATTAATGGCTACGGATTAATAGGCTAGATATTTCAAAGAGTATCAGATTCTAGGAGCTAAGCAGTTCAAGATTGTAGCGGGATTTACGGGAGGCTTAACTTAGGAATAATTATCGTTGTTGAAGGATTTAATGAGTGAATACGGTATAAAACATCTGACCATAGAGAATGACCAAGCTGATTACTCTACTCCAAAAAAATACGCGCGATTATCAATCAATTTCAAGATGCAGAAATTGGCGCGGGAATTACTTTCGATACTGGGAACTTTATAATTACTGGGCAATCAGCTGTTGAATGTGCTTAAGAATCGAAAGACATTGTGACTTTCATTCATATGAAGAATGTTATAGCAGACAGTGGTGAGAGTCGTTAATTGATCAAGATAATGTGTCAACGTTCAAGGTACTTAATGTCTTTGATGACAGTGTTATGCGTGAGATTGAATCCCCATGTGGTTGTAAACCATGCACCATCGTGCAATTAGACAACGAGAAATTATTACAAGCATAATTAAGTCGCCTGACAATCATTTAACTATTGTCAGGCGTTATTTATATTATTGGAAATCATCATCATAAGTCCGTTCGTTAATGATGGTATGACTGTAGAAGTGGTATAGGCGATACTGCAAAGTTGCTGACAGTGCACCTAATATGCTACCAATTGTAATACCAAAGAAACGAGCTTCTAGTAGTTCAGGCCAGATATCCGGTGTAGCTAGTGTCATCTGCAACATGACCATATTGGTTACAAAGAAAATAGCTACTGAATAATTCCGTGGCATATAGTATTCAACAATCATATAGAATACAACGATAATAATAATCTTAGTGGTGATATTCAATGAAAGTGACAGTAATAAAGCTGCAGTAATTAGACCTAAGACGGTACCAATGATGCGTTGGAAATTGCGACTATATATCTGAAGTAAGGTATTCCCTTGTAAGATTGCCGAGGCAGAAACCATCATCCAACTGTAACTTCCAAAGCCTAAGGCCAAGTTAATATAAGAAACAAAAAATAATGAGATAGCATAATTAAAACTATCCACCACTGACCGAGGGTGTGATCGAATCCGTTCAACAAGAGACAAGTTCAAAGATGTTGATTGCTTTGGAGCATCTTCGATTCGTAACGTAATATAGCCCATAATAATGGAGAGAGCGACTCCACATATAAAGAAGAAAGCGAGTTGCGGCATCTCAGATAAGGTCACAGGTCTGGTTGCTCCTGCTCCAGCACACAGGACTGCAAAGAGATCACCGGGTTTGTCAACTTGGAATAGTCTGAAGAATAATCGGCTAAAGAAAGCAATCAGACCAATAATAATTGGTGGTAACCAAGGATTGAGTGTTGATAACATACCTAGGTTATATGAGATGGTTAAGACAATCCCAACAAAAACCAGTCGCTTCATAATCCGTGATCCTTCTGTTGGAGTATAATTAAGGAACGTGAATACTCCCATTGAACCAACAGCGTTAAAGCTATAATTACCCGATACATAACCAATTACATTAATAATGAGTATACAAATACCTGCGTTAATCAACCGCCACTTGCTGTCGTTTGGTCGATTAAAATGAAAAATATGACGAAACACCTCTTGCATACACTCAAGCTCCTTAACTTAATATTCATTCAATAGCTTATTATAGCATAAGGGTGAAAAAGTGAGAAAGTTCATCTGTAGTTCTAAGTTGTATTTTAAGATTGAATGAATCTGATAGAATTGGTAAGTTATATATACAATATTGAATTGAGGTGAATGTTGTGTCGAGTATTATTATTGAGCATCATGCCTTTGATAAGAATGAATTACCAAAAATTGAATCAGTATATTTGAATAATTATCCGATTGTCTACATCATTCATAACCAATCTGAGAGTAAAAGAAGTTCTAAAGCTTATATCGGACAAACTGTCCATGCTCAAAGACGGATAAGGAATCATCTAGATGACAAATGCCGAAAAGATCTAACTGACACACTGTTAATTGGTCATGAGTCCTTCAATCAATCGGCGACTTATAATATTGAAACGAATTTAATTAATTATTTCTTAGCGGATGGGCAATTTGAATTACAAAACGTCAGTCAAACCCTTCAAAATCAAACACATAATTACTATCAAAAAGATTATTATCACACAGAATTGTTCGAAGAATTATGGGAAGAATTAAGAAAACGTCAGCTAGTAAAGGACTCAACAGATGTATTGAAGAACAAGGACATCTATAAGTTATCGCCCTTTAAAGAACTGTCCGCTGAGCAGTTAGAGTTGAAAAATAAAATTTTGAACTACTGTAAGAAGCACATAGCAGAGGAGAAGGAAGATAATCATCATGTATTTATTGTGCATGGTGAAGCTGGGACAGGTAAAAGTGTAGTATTATCTTCTTTGTTTAATACCATTCAAGAAATGACTAAAGCTAAGGAGACACCCCTCTCGAAGACTGATAATTATCTTTTAGTAAACCATACTGAAATGCAGAAAACATACCAAAATATGGCCGGAAATCTACCTCATCTTCAGAAAAACCGCTTTGAGAAACCAACAACATTTATAAATAAATATAAAAAAGTTGATAAACAAGCTGATATTGTGTTAGTCGATGAGGCACATCTACTTCTTTCAACCGCAGACAATTACAATAATTTCCGTGAAGATAATCATTTGGAAGAAATCATAAAACTATCGAAAATAACGGTTATTATTTTTGATGAGAAGCAAGTGCTAAAGATGAAGAGTCATTGGTCTACTGACTTACTTGAAAGTATCATTGGAGAGTATCCAGTGACAGAATATACTTTAACGAATCAATTTCGAATGATGGCTTCACCAGAAATAGTTCATTGGGTAGATAGCTTTGTTCAAAAACAGCTAGTTGATTTACCGTTTAGTACGGATAACTTTGACTTGCGGGTTGTCCAACATGGAGCTGACTTAAGAGACTATATTCAAGATGCTAATAATAAAGTAGGATTATCACGAATCGTGTCTACTTTCGACTATAAACATAAAAAGAAACAAGATGGAACAACATATTATGTTGATGAAGACGGTTTGAATATGCCTTGGAATACGACGGATTCATCTCTAACTTGGGCAGAAAGGCCAGAAACTATTAATGAAGTCGGTTCAATTTACACTATTCAAGGATTTGATTTGAATTTTGTTGGAGTTGTGCTAGGACCTTCAGTAGATTATGATGAAAATAAGAATGAGCTCGTTATCCATGTTGATAAATATCAAGATGTAGGAGGGTTTAGTGGGAGTAATCGTTTTGATAACAAAGAAGATCAGCGTCTTTATAAGGAACGTATTATTCTTAACTCTATCAATGTTCTAATGAAACGAGGTGTTCATGGCTTAGCCATTTACGCAGTGAATCCGAAGTTAAAAAACAAGCTTCTACAACTACAAGAAGAACGCACACAGCGTCAAAGAAAAGAGATGAACTAATGATAAAAACAACCTTAGATAAAGTGAATGACTTTAGAGATGCTCGGAATTGGCGGCAATTTCATAATGAGAAAGACTTAGCACTTTCCATTAGTTTAGAAGCCGCTGAATTGTTAGAAATCTTTCAGTGGGGTGGAGCTGATGAGGCGATATCCCATATGAGTGAAGTGAAGGATGAATTAGCTGATGTCATGATATATAGCTATATGCTAGCCAGTAATCTATCCTTAGATATTGACCGATTAATCGAACGCAAACTGATTAAAACACTGGTTAAATATCCAATTAACAGTGATGTGGTGATTAATCAGGCTGTTGAACGGACTGATGGGATGACATCGATGGAAAAGGTCGTTCAGTTCAGATCGTTGAGGGGTTGGGATGATTCGACTAATGCCAAGAGTATGGCAATATCCATCGTCCTTGAAGCAGCAGAACTACTAGAACTCTTCCAATGGAAGACGGCTGAAGAAGGTGTTGAAAATGAGGAAGGAATCCAAGATGAATTAGCAGATATATTGATATATTGTTTAGCCCTGGCTGATCACTTAAATTTAAACCCTGATGAATTAATCGAACGCAAATTGATCAAAAACAATGAGAAATATCCGGTTAATCAGAGTAAAGGCCGTAAAGACAAGTATACAGATCTTTGATTAATGATAATTAATGAGTGGTTAAAGTGATCATTCATCCATTGTGCTTGTTGAAGCTATAATGTTAGAGGTGCCATTCAAACCTTACTGAAGTACGGTCATTTTTATGTCTTATGACTAAGATTTTATTGCAGAATTTGTAATGATATCTTTCGTCTCGAAGCTCATTAAGCTCTTTTTATTATAATAAATGATAAAACCCGATTATTTTATAAGACAAATATAATCTAAATGAGAGGTCTTTAGTAGTACAATAGATAACTAAGGGGAGTGGGTGATTACGATAAATATTAAGCGACTGGCCAAAGCAACTGTATTATTAACTGCCGCAACGATGGTGGGCCATAAAGCCTTTGATACGAATATTAAACTAAAGAAGTATGAAGTATTATCACAGAAAGTGTTTAGTCCAATTCGAATTGTTTTTATCAGTGATCTACATAATAATTTGTTTGGTAAGAATCAGCTTTGTTTGAAGGAATTAATTGCTGAGCAGAAACCAGATCTCGTTTTATTGGGTGGCGATATTTATGATTATGTAGGTAATCCGAATAATGCAACCATTCTATTAAAATGGTTAGCTAATACTTTTCCGACTTATTATGTGACTGGTAACCATGAAATGCGGATGGATGAAGTAAAATATTTAAAAACAAATATACGTTCAATCGGCGTTCATGTACTCGAAGGTGATTCACTTACGTTTGAATTAGGTTCATCGCGCATTAACATCCACGGTGTCGATGATGCAAGAAACAAGAGCGTGTTCAACAGACAATTGAATGAGTTAGGTACAAGAATTGATAGTAGTGAATTTAATCTACTACTGAGTCACCGACCTGAGCAAGTTAAGCAATATGAGAACTATTTCTTCGATCTAATACTTTCAGGTCATGCCCATGGTGGTCAGTGGCGATTACCTGGTCTTATCAACGGTTTGTATACCCCTCAACAAGGTATGTTTCCGCAATATGCTGGCGGTGAATATCAACTGACAAATGGTGCTAAGCTTATTGTTGGCCGAGGTCTAATAGTTCAACACCAACAGTTTCCACGTATATTCAATCCACCAGAACTATTGGTCATCGACATAAACAATGCTGACTGATTAATTAGTTAAAATGATAGAAGGTGAACCCAATGGGTTCGTCTTTTTTGTTGAAGAAAATAAATGAGCTCCAAATTCAAGCATTCATCCAAAAGAACACCAGCTTGCTTTAAATAGCAGGCTGGTGTTCCTCATATATTATCTCGCTTTTAGAATTGGATAGAGTTGTTTGAATTCTTTTTTGAATTGCTCTTCATCAGCTAAGATAGCATGAACTTTCTCAAGATTGGCCACGTTGGGTGGGTAAGCCAACCATAGTTTTACCCGACCATTGGGTCCGTATTTCTCTTTCATATGTTCATAGACTTGATGGTAAGTCTGTTCGGGTTTGAAGTCGGTAAAGTAGTCTAAACTATAGTTAATCGCGCGAGTTAGGAGGCGATCAAAATCGACATCACGGTCAGCTTCAGAGATAATCTTACCATAGATAGAACGAGGTTCATAAGGCAGTGAAGCACGGTGATCACAACACGCTTCAAAGATTGTTTGGAGCTGTTTATCATTGAAGAATTCTTTAAGTACTTCGTCTTCCAAGACCATTCGCCCAGAAGCTTCCTCATGTCCTTTACGGCCATACTTCAGACCGAGATCATGATATGCAGCAATCGTATAGACCATATCTAAATTCACCTCGTAGTCATTGGCAATATCTAGGCTATTATCAATGACTTGGTAGACGTGGTCAGGTTGATGGGCATTATCAAAGTCTTTATATTGCACAATGATGGTTGTTTGTACGTATTCTTTTAAGTTTGGATTAATCATATAACCACCTTTAATTTTTTCAGCCAGTATAACATATCGGATAAGGGGTATGCTAGAATAGTGACTATCAAACAGATTGAATTGATAGGAGTCGAATATTATGAGAATTGAATCATATAACAAATTGGACCAAGAATTAATAAAGAGTATTCAAGTGTTGGAGAAAGTATGCCAAGTCACTGACGGAACGCATCGCGATATATATTTAGACAGTGACTTTAATTTTGATTTACAGATGCCTTCAAGCTTTTTAGCTTGGGAAGATAACCAACTTATTGGTTTCTTATCTATCTACGCTGACCAAGCAGAGGAAGCGGAAGTTTCAGTCATTGTCCATCCAAAGTACCGTCTACAAGGTGTTGCGGCAGCTTTAATTGAAAGAGCGACAAAAGTTAAGGAACAATACCAGATTCAATCCTTTATTTTTGTGAGTGAAAGACATTTTATAGATAATCATCCTTTCATTCAAGAAAAACTCATTGAAGAGGCAGATACATTAGAGATTCTCATGCGTGCAGATAGTTTTGATCCATCAACGATTAAAGAGTCTGAGGTTAGTATTCGGATCGCTCGACCGGAAGACATCTCGGAGATAGCGTTGCTTCAGGCAAATGCCTTTGATGAAACTTATGAACTATCTGAACGTTATACGCGAGAAAGTCTGAAGAGTTTAGAAAATATGGTCTTTGTTTTCTTAAAGCATGGCGAGATAGTTGGGTCAACTGCGGTCAATTTCACTCCTACTTATTATTATTTATTTAGTCTGGCGATCCACCCTGGCTTTCAAGATCAAGGAGTAGCAACCGACGGAATAGCCCAAGTGATGGAAGCCTTGGCTCAAATAGAGGCATTGAGATACCAATTATCAGTAGAAAAGACCAACCTAGCAGCTCGCAAATTATATGCTAAGAATGGCTTCAGTGAGATAACGGAAGTTGTTTACTTAAGGAGTCGATATTAATCAATGGAATTATTCGATTTATACAATGAATCAGGGAAGTTTTTTGGATTGACTCATGTGCGTAGTCAAGCTTTGCCTCAAGGTATATACCATAAGATTGTCCGTGTCATTATTCAACATTAAGATGGAGATTGTTTACTAATGTAACGATCTGATCAAAAAGATAAACACCTTTAAAGTATAAGTAAACTGCAGGTGGTAGTGTGATGAGCGGGGGAGATTTTGAAGAAGGGGCTATACGTGAATTAGCAGAAGAGATAGGGACTGGAGCGAATCGATTATTTTATCACTTCAATGGATAAAGAAGCTGTTCAATTGCAAGAAAGAGAGACTCAGGACTTTAATGGTTAATTTTAGATGAATTAATCGGATTAAACGGTGATGAAACTCCCATCTAATTTGATTAACAGTTCAAATGATTAAAACATATTCGGGATATTTACCAACAAAAGTTAATTAATACGTTTTATTAGCTTGTAAAATAATTGTCATAAATTTCATTTAAACTTCACAGTAATTGAATAGGATGATTGTTATAATAACAGAAAGTAATTCTAGTCAGTGAGGTGATGATTGAGTGAGATATTTACGTGATATACTTGTAGCGCTAGCGTGTACGGTGTTGATTGTAGGGATTACGATGAATGAAGTTCCTTTGGCTTTGGAGAATCGTTCAGAGATGATTGGAAACCAAACTAAAAATATCCAAGGAATCCCTGAGGAAATTCAAGGAGTGTGGATAGATGATTCTTCTAAGAAAAACTTTATCCTAAGGGGAAACCAAATGATTCAATCGGATGAAGAACATGGAACAGTCTATTACACGATTCATTCAACTCAAATTGAAAGAAATTTTGAAACAGCCACGATAGAAGATAATGCATCACGCCAATTATATGTCTTAACGATTGACTTAGCAGATTATAAGATGCGATATGGTGAGGAAGAAGCAGCAAGCTTAGCTGGTGAAACTTTCTACCTTGTTCAAGACTCAGATACAGAAGAATTAATCACTCAATCAGGCAATTATTTAAGCCGTGATCGTCAGACAGAAGTTGCTTATATTATTCAAGATGAATTAGTGTCTAATCAACCGATTAATCGAGAACTATTACAGAAGGTTGATTTAAACTTCCTTTTAGAAAGCTATGACAAGCATCAAGAAGCTGGAAATGTCCCATTATTAGAAAATGTATATTGGGACATAGCCAGAGAGTATGAAGACTTAGGCCTTTTAAAAATTACTGACTATCAGGTATATCAAGAACTTAGCCAAAATATTATTAACCATTCAGATTTAACATACAGCCGAATGAATCAAGCCGATCCCAAGTTGGTATTAGAACTTTACCAGCAGGCCGAGTTAGAAAGCGAAAATGTTGACTTGACAAAGACCATTGTTGAATCTATCTACCCTGATATCGAAGCGGCTATCCAATCTTATCACAATCGCCAACTAACTTATGAAAATTCATTGAAATTTCATGAAAGAAGTCTCGAAGGGCAGTCATCCACTTTATAAATGCACTAAAA